>NZ_MJLT01000014.1 GCF_001766675.1 Arthrobacter sp. SW1 | reverse complement strand
CTTCATCGTTCGACTTGCATGTGTTAAGCACGCCGCCAGCGTTCATCCTGAGCCAGGATCAAACTCTCCGTCAAAAAAACAGACACAACCACCAACCCCCGGAAAAAGAAGGCCGAATGGCTGCACAAAATCTGAAACCAGCTAAAAACACCAAACCATCCACGGGGGTGGACAACCTGGCGCCTAACCAATTCAATAAAAAATCGGTATCAACAAACTTGGCACACTATTGAGTTCTCAAACAACAGAAGCAATCCGAAGTATTCGCGGATCAGATCCGTTTTCCTTCGCTGCGATGTTTCAATCTTATTTCATCCAATTTCACTTTGCAAATCCGGGAATTTTCCCGGAATTCACTTTCGTGAATTGAATAATCCTTCCAGGGACTGCAAATAATCCGATTTCCTGGCAAAAGCCGGAGGCGGATTCTTCACAATCAGTGGGAGGTTGTTGCCCCTCAGCGGCGGCAACCCAAGAAACACTACACGCCTCCCCGCAGCTGCGCAAGTCAGCGGCCGAGAGGCGTGCAGAATGCCTTCACGGAAGGCCGGTGCATGCTTGGATCAGGCGTCCACTTCCACCGTGGCCAGATTCTTCTTACCGCGGCGCAGAAGCAGGTAGCGCCCGTGCAACAGTTCGTCACGGCCGATGACGGCGTCCGGATCCGACACCTTGGCGTTGTTCACGTACGCACCGCCCTCCCCTACCGTGCGGCGGGCCGCCGACTTGCTGTCGGAAAGGCCGGAGGCAACGAGCAACTCGATGATGCCCAGTTCGCCTGCGCCAACCTTGGCCGACGGCAGTTCCGCAGTGGCTGCCGCGAGGGTTGCCTCGTCAAGGACGCTGAGGTCGCCGTTGCCGAAGACTGCGGCAGACGCTGCGATGACCTTTTCTGTGGCGTCCACACCGTGCACCAGGGAAGTCACTTCGTAGGCGAGCTTGCGCTGGCCCTCACGGGCGAATGGACGCTCGGCGACGGACTTCTCAAGTTCTTCGATCTCGGCACGGGTAAGGAAGGTGAAGACCTTGAGGCGGTCCACCACGTCGGCGTCGGCCGTGTTCAGCCAGAACTGGTAGAAGGCGTACGGGCTGCACATGGCGGCATCCAGCCAGATGGCGTTGCCTTCGCTCTTGCCGAACTTGGTGCCGTCGGCGTTGGTGATGAGCGGGGTGCCCAGGGCGTGCACGCTCTTGCCGTCCACCTTGCGGATGAGCTCGGTGCCGCTGGTCAGGTTGCCCCACTGGTCCGAACCGCCGGTCTGCAGCACGCAGCCGTAGTCGCGGTTGAGCTGGAGGTAGTCCATGCCCTGCAGGATCTGGTAGCTGAACTCGGTGTAGCTGATGCCTTCCTCGGAGTTCAGGCGGGAAGCGACGGCATCCTTGCGCAGCATGGTGCCGACGCGGAAGTGCTTGCCGATCTCGCGCAGGAAATCGATGGCGCTCAGCGGTGCGGTCCAGTCCAGGTTGTTCACCATGCGGGCCGCGTTGTCGCCCTCGAAGCTGAGGAAACGGCGGACCTGCGCCTGCAGGTAGCCGACCCACTCCGCAACGGTGTCCTTCGTGTTCAAGGTGCGTTCCGCCGTCGGGCGCGGGTCACCGATCAGGCCGGTGGAACCGCCCACGAGGCCGAGCGGCTTGTGGCCGGCCAGCTGGAGGCGGCGCATCACCAGAAGCTGCACGAGGTTGCCCAGGTGCAGGGACGGCGCCGTCGGGTCGAAGCCACAGTAATAGGTGATCGGGTCCCCCGCGAGCAGCTTTTCCAGTTCCGCCTCATCAGTGGAAACGTGGACAAGGCCGCGCCATTTGAGCTCCTGCCAGATATTGGCGAAGCCCGGGTCGTTGTGCTGGGACTCGAGGTTGTTTACGTGTGACACGAGTTCTAAGTTAGCAGGATTGCGGGCGGTTCCCGTGCGCCGGCGTCAGCGCTCGATGCCCGCCGGCAGCGGCGCCGAGGCAATGAGCCGCAGGCGTTGCGTGGGACGGGTCATCGCGACGTAGAGATCGCCCACCTTGCCGTGCTCGTGGTTGAGCATGGCGGCCGGTTCCAGCACCACGACGCCGTCGAATTCCAGGCCCTTGGCTTCCTTCGGGCTGATCACCACGATGTCCTGCTCGTAGCTGCCGGCCCCGCTTCCCACCCGGTGCCCGTAGACGCCGCGCAGGGCGGAGGCGGCTTCGGGCAGCAGCGGGCCGTCGGCAATCACGGCGAGGAGGCCGCCGTCGAGCACTTCGAGCTCCTCGGGAAGCACTTCAAGGAGCTTTGCGACGATGCCGTCCGCCTCCACCCGGTCCACGAGCGGGTTCCAGCGGCCCTCGCGCACAGCCTTTGGTGCGGAGACCACCAGCCCGGCGCGGTTGGCCATGCGCACGGCGGCTTCGGCGATCTGCGACGGCGTGCGGTAGTTGACGGTGAGTTCTTCCAGCTGCCAGCGGTCACCGAACGACGGCGCCAGCGCGCTGTGCCAGGAATTGGCACCGGCGGCCGCGCTCGTCTGGGCGATGTCGCCGACGATCGTGAAGGACTTCAGCGGGCAGCGGCGGACCAGGAGCCGCCACTGCATGGGCGACAGTTCCTGGGCTTCGTCGACCACGATGTGGCCGAAGGCCCAGGTGCGATCGCTGACGGCGCGTTCGGCGGCGGTCAGGCGGGTTTCCCGTTCCTGGTTCTGTTCGGCCAGTTCCTCGGCGGTCATGAGGACGTTGACGCCCATGGCCTCCATGTTGGCCAGGGTCTGCTTGGCGTTGGCCAGGTCCCGGGCGCGGTCGTGTTCCTGCTGGGCCAGGCCCCGGCCGGCCGCGGCGTCGAGTTCGCCCAGCAGTTCGGCAGCCTCGTCAAGCAGCGGCACGTCGGCCTCGGTCCACGGGGCGTCCGCCGGGCGTAGCAGCAGGGCGCGCTGTTCCGGGGTGAAGTCCGGAGTGCAGGCTTCGAGGATGGCCGGCTTGCTGAAGAGCTCGGAGAGCAGCTTCTCCGGCGTCATGGGCATCCAGCACAGGTTCAAGGCGATGCGCACATCGCGGGCGGTGCGCACGTCCTCGGCCAGGTAGGCCCGGTCTGCGTTGTTGCCCAGGTTGGCGGCCTCCACCATGTCGGTGAGCTGCTCGGTAAGTTCGCGCAGCAGGATCTTGACGAAAGTCACGCGGGCTTCGTTGTGCGGCTTGCCGGTGGCACGCGCACGTTCGCGGGCACGCTTGACCTGACGCACCGTGAGCTTGAGCTTGCGCGAGTCCACTTCGAGGATGCGGTCCTCGGCGGGTGTGCGCTGGCGGTTGGCGACGGCGTTCGCCACGACGGTGGCCATGTCCAGGCTGCCCTTGAGCGCGGCGACGCGCGGGTCCTCTTCCGGGACGGCATTGATGCCGGGGAAGAGCTTGCCGAGGCTCGCCATCACTACCCCGGTCTCGCCCAGGGACGGCAGCACGCGCTCGATGTAATGCATGAAGGAGGACGACGGCCCCACCAGCAGCACGCCGGCGGACTTGAGCCGTTCGCGATGGGTGTAGAGGAGGTAGGCGGCGCGGTGCAGGGCGACGGCGGTCTTGCCGGTGCCGGGGCCGCCCTGGACCACGAGGGCGCCCGACATGGCGGAGCGGATGATGCGGTCCTGCTCGGCCTGGATGGTGCCGACGATGTCCGACATGCGGCCTGTGCGCTTGGAGTTCAGGGCGGCGAGCAGTGCTCCCTCCCCCTGCATGGAATCGCTGCCGTCCAGCATGGTGGTGTCCAGGACGTCGTCTTCGATCGCCTTGACCTCGCGGCCCTGCAGGATCAGGTGGCGGCGGCGGCGCACGCCCTGGCGGTCGAACGCGGTGGCCTGGTAGAAGTGGCCGGCTTCGGGGGCACGCCAGTCCACCATGAGCCGCTGGAGGTCCGCGGTGGACAGGCCGATGCGGCCGATGTACTGAGCCTCTCCCGAATCGAGGTCGAGGCGGCCGAAGACGAGGCGTTCGTCGACGGCGTCGAGCTGGGCCAGGCGGTCTTCGTACAGGGCGGCGAAGGCATCGCGTTCGGAGACGTTCTGCATGGTGCCCACCGCTCCGGCGCGGCGGACCTGCGCGAGCTGGCTCCGTTTCTCTTCCCGCAGCTCGTCCAGCCGTGCGTAGAGTCCGGCTACGTACTCGCGTTCGTGGAGCAAATCAGCGTCGTGCATCGAAACGATCCCCTATCGGAAATGACGGACCGTCCATTCTACAGCGCTTTTCCGCAACGCGGGTGAAACGCTTCTCCGGCAGGTGTGTCACGCAAAATTCACCTGCCGCTAACCCCGCCAGCATTTCCGGCGGCCGGCCCTGGTGCTTAGATGCTGCAATGCAGCACGATGTGGCTCTCAGCCGGCACGGAATCAGCCTGGTTCCCCTGTCCCCCGCGCATGCCGGCGCGCTTTTCGATTTCGTCGACGCCGGTATGTGGTCCGGCATGGCGGCCGGCCAACCGTTGAGCGCCGGGGAGCTCGCAGAGCTCTTCGCTTCCCGGATCGCAGACCCTGCAGTGATGCCGTTCGCGGTGGTGGAACAGCGCACCGGGGCCTTGCTCGGCTCCACCTCGTTCACCGACTACGAGCCGAGGCAGCAGCGGGTCGAAATCGGTGGCACCTTTTACGGCAGGCCGTTCTGGGGCAGCCACGTCAATCCTGCCGCCAAGCAGTTGCTGCTCTCCTACGCCTTCGACGTTCTCGCCGTGCACCGGGTGGCGTTCCGCTGCGATGCGCGGAATACGCGCAGCGCCTCCGCGATCCGCCGTCTCGGCGCGACATACGAAGGCACGCTGCGTGGCCACCGCTTTGCGCCGGATGGCAGCCGCTGCGACACCGATGTGTATTCGATCCTGCGCGACGAATGGCCGCCGCTGCGCGATGCGCTCCTCGCCCGCCTGGAGCCCTTCGAGCAGCCGCTGCCGGTGGGACAGCCGGCCTCGTTGCCGCCGGCGCCGCTGAGCGGACCGTGGCTGGTGGCGGGCTGATCCCCTAGCGCATGCGGGCCTCGAGTACGACGACGGCCCAGGACAAGGCGGGCAGGGTCAAGGTCAGCGCCTCCCCCGATACCGTAACTCCGGCCAGGGGCCCGGGCCGCACGGGTCCGCCGGCGGCGGCCCAACGGTTGGCGGCGAAGCGGTCCCGGCCGTCCGGGACGGTGAGGACGTCAGCGCGAAGGACGCGTCCGGCGTCGAACCCCCGGAGGCCGGCTTCCACCGCGGCGGGTTCCGTGAGGCTGCGGTTGGCGAGGAAGAAGGCGAGCCTGCCGTTTTCTTCGTCCCAGGTGGCGGCGGCGTCCACCACATCAACATCGCCCGAGCGGATCGTGGGGTATCTGTCCGAACGGACGACCGTCTGCAGGGACTCGCCGCGGGCAAGCTCCGCCGTCAGGGCGAAGGGATGGAAGATCGCCTGGCGCCAGGCGGGACCGTTTTCCTCGGTGCGGATGGGAGCGATCACGTTGACCAGCTGGGCCTGGTTTGCGATCGTGACGCGGTCGCAGTGGCGCAGCAGGGAGTTCAGCAGCGTGCCCACCACCACGGCGTCGGTGACGTTGTAGCTGTCCTCGATCAGGCGGGGATGTTCCTGCCACCCGGCGTCGGCCACGCGTTGCGGCTGGTCTTCGGCGTCCCGTCCGCGTTCGTACCAGACGTTCCATTCATCGAAGGAAAGCCCTATCCGTTTGCGGTGCCTGCCTTTGGAGCGCACGGCATCCACGGTGGCGGCGACCGCTTCAATGTGCCGGTCCATTTCTGTTCCGCTGGCCAGGAAGGAAGCAACGTCGCCGTCGTGCTCCTGGTAGTAGGCATGCAGGGAAACGTGGTCCACCACCTCGTAGGCGTGGCCGAGGACCGTCTGCTCCCAGGTGCCGAAAGTATCCATGGCCTGGTTTGAGCTGCCACAGGCGACAAGTTCAATTCCGGAATCGACGGCGCGCATGGCCTTGGCGGCTTCGCGGGCCAGGCGTCCGTACTCATCAGCGGTCTTGTGGCCGATCTGCCAGGGCCCGTCGAGCTCGTTGCCCAGGCACCAAAGCTTGATGCCAAAGGGCTCCCGGTGGCCGTTACGGGCACGCAGATCCGAGAGGTAGCTGCCGCCGGGGTGGTTGGCATACTCCACGATCGCCCGCGCGGCGTCCACACCACGCGTGCCCAGGTTGATCGTCTCCATGGGCTCCACGCCGGCCTTCCGGGACCAGTCGATGAATTCGTGGAAGCCGAAGGCGTTGCTCTCCACGCTGTGCCAGGCGGTGTCGAGCCGGCGCGGACGCTCCTCCAGCGGCCCGACGCCGTCTTCCCAGGCGTAGCCGGACGCGAAGTTCCCGCCCGGATAGCGCACTACCGTGACGCCGAGTTCCCGGACCAGGTCCAGGACATCCTCACGGAAGCCCTGGCTGTCGGCCGCAGGATGGCCGGGCTCATAGATGCCGGTATAGACGCAGCGGCCCATGTGCTCGACAAAGGAGCCGAAGAGCCTGCGGGACACCCGTGCGACGGTGAAGTCGCGGTCGACGCTGATCCGTGCACGGGCCATGGTTCCCCTTCAGCCGAGGTCTGCCCTGCGCGCCTGGGTGCCCTTGCGCACCCTCGGCACCGCCGGCTTGTACTTGGACACCGTGGGATCTCCGGCCAGCCAGTACCGCCACGGATAGTCATGGCTGCCGCCGTCGCCGGCCACTCCCACGCGCGGCCCGCTCGCGATCAGTTCCGCCGGAACCGGCGCGGCGGGCAGAAGCAGCCCATAAGGAGGCTTGAGGAGATCGTTGCCGCTGTCCGCCGTCGTGAGCCCCAGGACGGTTGCCAGGCGGGCCGGGCCGCTGGCGAGGTCCTTGTCAGCACGGCTGGCAGGGCGGCGGGCACGGGCGAGGTCCAAGCCTTCGACCACCTCGCCGGCGCGCAGCAGCAGCGCGGAGGCGACACCGTCCGGCCCGCAGACGATGTTCGAGCAGTAGTGCATGCCGTAGGTGAAGTACACGTAAAGGTGCCCTGCCGGGCCGAACATGGGCGCATTCCGCGGCGTGCGTCCGCGGAAAGTGTGCGAGCCGGGGTCCGGTTGATGGGAATCGTGCGGGCCGAGATAGGCCTCGACTTCAGTGAGGCGCACGGAGACGGTCCCCTGGTCCGTGCTGTGGCTGAGGACCGCGCCAAGCAGCCACGGAGCCACCTCCCGTGGATCCGCGGACAACACCTCCCGGACATCGGAGGCCTGCAGCGCGCCCATGTTCCAGACCCTAGCAGAGGCGCCGCAGCCGTGTCCGATTTCCGCTAGTCCCCTGGTCGCCGGGCTGGCAGCATGGAGCCATGGACTTCTGGCAGCGCTACCGTGCGATCGACGCCCGCGACACCCGTTTCGACGGCCAGTTCGTCACGGCGGTGCGGTCCACGGGCATCTACTGCCGGCCGTCGTGCCCGGCCCGCACGCCCAAGGCCGCCAACGTGACCTTCTTCGAAACCTCCGCCGCGGCGCACGAGGCCGGCTACCGCGCGTGCAAACGGTGCCTGCCCGAGGCGGTGCCCGGTACGCCTGCCTGGAACCTGCGCTCGGATGTTGCCGGGCGGGCGATGCGGCTCATCAACGACGGCGTGGTGTCCCGTTCCGGGGTCGAGGGCCTGGCCCGGGAATTGGGATACTCCTCCCGGCAGCTGAACCGGATCCTCAGGGAAGAACTTGGCGCGGGGCCGTTGGCCCTTGCACGGGCGAGCCGCGCCCAGACGGCCCGGACGCTGCTGGTATCCACGGACATGCGCCTTGCCGACGTCGCCTTCGCGGCCGGTTTCAACAGCGTCCGTCAGTTCAACGACACCATCAGCGAAGTCTTCGCGCTGACGCCCAGTGCACTGCGGGAAAGTGCGCTGAGGGAGAGTGCGCTGAGGGATGGTTCCCGGCGGGCGGGCGAGGCTGCGAAAGCTGAAGCCTCCGCGCTGACCGTGCGGCTTCCGTTCCGGCCGCCCTTCGATCCCGGCATCTTCGATTTCCTGGCCGTGCGCGCCGTGCCTGGGATTGAGCATTCCGGCCTCGCCGACGGCATCTACTCCTATGCCCGGACGCTGCGGTTGCCGCGCTCAACGGCGCGTTTCCGGGTGGAGTTCGACGCCGGCCCGTCCGCTGCGAGGGAGCTGACCTTGTCCGTCGAAGGACTCGACCTCCACGATCTCCCGGCCCTGCTGGGACGCGTCCGCCGCCTCTTCGACCTCGACGCCGACCCGCTGGCCGTCGACGAGGTGCTGGCCGGCGACCCGCGGCTCACGGCCTCGGTACACGCGGCACCGGGCATGCGTCTGCCGGGCGCCGTGGATCCGCAGGAACTCCTGGTCCGGGCGATGATCGGCCAGCAGATCACCGTTGCCACGGCCCGGACCGCCCTGACCGGGCTGGCGTCCGCCGGCACGCCGCTTGCGGCTGACAAGGCCGGAATTCCTGACGGCGGCCATCTCACCACGCTGTTTCCCACATCCGGACAGATCGCCGACGCGGGAGCGGAGCTGCTGCGTGGGCCGCGCCGCCGCATCGACTCCCTGCTGGCCGCCGCCCGGGCGATGGCATCCGGCGAACTGGATTTCGGCTATGGCGATACGCACCTGACGCTGGCCGCAAAGCTCCTGCCGCTGCCCGGCGTCGGGCCCTGGACGGTGGGCTACGTGGCGATGCGGGTGCCCGGCGAACCGGATGTGCTTCTGGCCAATGATGCCGCGGTGCGGAACGGGCTCAAGGTGCTGCCGGATGCTTCCGGCCTGCCTGGCGATTTCGGCAACGTGAGCCCATGGCGTTCCTACGCCACCCTGCACCTGTGGCGGGCCGCCGCGGCCGGCGGTACAGCGGCTACTTCGTTGCCGGCGCGCCCGAAGGCCACGGGAGCAGTTCAGGCAACTCCACGCCGTCGGCCGCTTCGGACGCCCGCAGGCTCCCCAGCGTAGGGGTACGCCCGGCCAGCCAGGCGGCGATGTCCGTGATCATTCCGTTGACCGCGATGGAACGCGCGCCGGAACCCAAGGTGAGCTGCGGAAGGGCAAGCGGCTGGAGGACCAGCTTGATGCCCTCCGGGACACGCGCTTCGAGGAAGCGGAAGAGGTGCTCGCAGAACGTCCGGCTCCAGGTTTCCGGCCCGAATCCGGTGCCGAGGTCCCCGGTGTGGATGGTGAGTTCGCGCCACAAGGCGAGTCCGCCGTCGAACGCGGTGCCGTTGCGGTAGCTGATCGGCGCGGACCAGCCGTCCTCCCCCAACGCGTCGAAGGCCGCCAGCACGCGGGCGAAAGCGGCATCCACCGAGGCCCGGTGCTGCGCGGCGTCGTGGCCGGCGGCGAGCTCGATCTCCCGGTTGCGGCCTTCATATCCGCCGTCGTACAGTTCCACGGTTTCGCCGCGGGCGGCGAACTCAACCTGGCGGGCCATCGCATTGGCGATCCCGGCCAGGTGGGCCAGCACGTGGCCGCGGCTCCAGCCGGGCAGTTCAGAAGGGGAGGCGACAGCGGAGTCGTCAAGCTTGGCGACGACGGAAGCGGCGGTGGCGGCTGCTTTGTGGAGCTCGGCCAGGAGTGCCTGCGGTGTGATCTCGGTCATGCGGCAATGCTAGCGGGGTTTCGACAGGCTCAACCACCGGACGTCGGGACGCGACAGGCTCAACCACCGGAGACGGGACGCGACAGGCTCAACCACCGGGCCGGTTTCGACAGGCTCAACCACCGGAGACGGGACGCGACAGGCTCAACCACCGGACGTCGGTGGTCGAGCCTGTCGAGACCCGGGTTCAGCCGGAGTAGGCGCGCGCTCCCTGCAGCTCGGCCTCGAGGGCCCGCAGCTGGCGTTCGACGGCGGCCGGAGCCGTTCCGCCCTGGGAGTTGCGGCTGTTGAGCGAACCTTCCGTGGAGAGGACCGTGCGGACCTCCGGAGTCAGGTGCTCCGAGATCGCGGCGTACTCCTCGTCCGTGAGGTCCCAGAGCTCGACGTCGCGGCTTTCGGCCTGCTTCACGGCGGCACCGGAGAGCTCGTGCGCCTCGCGGAACGGCACGCCCTGCCGGACGAGCCATTCCGCGATGTCCGTGGCCAGCGCGAAGCCTTGCGGAGCCAGGGATTCCATCCGTTCGCTGTTGAACTTCAGGGTGGCGATCATGCCGGAGACGGCCGGGAGCAGCAGCTCCAGGGTGTCGGCGGCGTCGAACACCGGCTCCTTGTCCTCCTGCAGGTCGCGGTTGTACGCGAGCGGCAGGCCCTTGAGCGTTGCCAGCAGGCCGGACAGGTTGCCGATCAGGCGGCCTGCCTTGCCGCGGGCGAGCTCGGCGACATCCGGGTTCTTCTTCTGCGGCATGATCGAGGACCCCGTGGAGTACGAATCATGCAGCGTGACGAAGGAGAACTCCTTGGTGGCCCACAGGATGACTTCTTCGGAAATCCGGGAGAGGTCCACGCCGATCATGGAGCAGATCCAGGCGAACTCGGCGAAGACATCGCGGGAGGCGGTGCCGTCGATCGAGTTGTGCACTGCGGAGTAGAAGCCCAGGTCCGCGGCGACCGCTTCCGGGTCCAGGCCCAGCGACGAGCCGGCCAGGGCGCCGGAGCCGTACGGCGAGACGCCCGCCCGCTTGTCCCAGTCCTGGAGGCGCTGCACATCGCGCAGCAGGGCCCAGGCGTGGGCCAGCAGGTGGTGGCTGAGCAGGACCGGCTGGGCGTGCTGCAGGTGGGTGCGGCCCGGCATGGCCACGCCATGGTGGGCCTTGGCCTGCTCCACGAGCGCGTCCACGGTGTCCAGCACGCCGCGGGCGATCAGCCGGGCGTGGTCGCGCAGGAACATCCGGCCGAGCGTGGCCACCTGGTCGTTGCGGGAACGGCCAGCGCGCAGCTTGCCGCCCAGCTGGGTGCCGGCACGCTCGATAAGCCCGCGCTCCAGCGAGCCGTGCACGTCCTCATCGGATTCGGCCGGAAGATAGGCGCCGCTGGCGACGTCCTCGTCCAACTGGGTGAGGGCGGCCAGCATGCCTTCGAGTTCGGCGTCGTCCAGCAGCCCGGCCTTGTGCAGCACGCGGGCGTGCGCCTTGGAACCGGCGATGTCATAGCGGGCCAGCCGCCAGTCGAAGTGCGTGGACTTGCTCAGCGCGGCAAGGGCATCTGCGGGGCCGCCGGCAAAGCGGCCGCCCCACAGGGCGCCTTCGTTGGTTGCACTGGTGGTTGAGCTTGTCGAAACCTGGGTCTCGACAAGCTCGACCACCGGATCCTGGCCGGGAGTCGAATTCTGCTCAACCACCGATTTTTACTTTCCGGCTACGCGCTGGTCGCGGGTGGAGGCAACCTTGGAGGACATGCCCCACAGCTCGATGAAGCCGCGGGCCATGGACTGGTCGAAGGTGTCGCCGGTGTCGTAGGTGGCGAGGTCGAAGTCGTACAGCGAGGTGTCCGAGCGGCGGCCGTTGACGACGGCCTGGCCACCGTGCAGCACCATGCGGATGTCGCCGGAGACGTACTTCTGGGTGTCCTCGATGAAAGCGTCCAGGGAGCGCTTGAGCGGGGAGAACCACTGGCCGTCGTAGACCAGCTCGGACCAGCGCTGGCCGACGGTGGCCTTGAAGCGTGCCTGCTCGCGCTCGATGGTGACGTCCTCGAGGTGCTTGTGCGCGGTGATCAGCGCCATGGCACCCGGAGCTTCGTAGATTTCGCGGGACTTGATGCCGACGAGGCGGTCCTCGACGACGTCGATGCGGCCCACGCCCTGGGCGCCGGCGCGGCGGTTGAGTTCCTGGATGGCCTGCAGCGGGGTGACCTTGACGCCGTCGATGGCTACCGGGACGCCCTGCTCGAAGGAAATAGTGACCTCATCCGGGGCCGGCGGGAATTCCGGGGTGGCGGTGTAGTCGTAGATGTCCTTGGTGGGGGCATTCCAGATGTCCTCGAGGTAGCCGGTTTCGACGGCGCGGCCCCAGACGTTCTGATCAATCGAGTACGGGTTCTTCTTGGTGGTCTCGATCGGCAGGCCCTTTTCCTCGGCGAAGGCAATGGCCTTGTCGCGGGTCAGGGCGAGGTCGCGGACCGGGGCGATGCACTTCAGGTCCGGGCCCAGGGTCTGGATGCCGACTTCGAAGCGGACCTGGTCGTTGCCCTTGCCGGTGCAGCCGTGGGCAACCGTGGTGGCGCCGAATTCGCGGGCGGCCTTGACCAGGTGCTTGACGATGACCGGGCGGGAAATCGCCGAGACCAGCGGGTAGTGGCCCTGGTAGAGGGCGTTGGCCTTCAGCGTGGGCATGGCGTATTCGTTGGCGAACTCGTCGCGGGCGTCGGCCACGTAGGCTTCGACGGCGCCACAGCCAAGGGCACGCTGGCGGATGGTCTCCAGGGACTCGCCGCCCTGTCCGACGTCGACGGCGACGGCGATGACCTCGGCGCCGGTGGCTTCACCGATCCAGCCGATGGCTACGGACGTATCGAGGCCACCGGAGTAGGCCAGAACAATGCGCTCAGTCACGAGTGTGCTCCTTTGGGACAAATCATTGTGATTGTGAATGACTATACAGGCTTATGCGTATTTATACATACCGTCTGGCGGCTAGTTGGAATTTGATTCCGCCATCGCCAGGAAACGGGCCGCCAAGGCCTCCCCGCCCTGCGGATCACGGGAGACCAGCAGCACGGTATCGTCCCCGGCAATTGTGCCCAGAATCGAGGGCATCACGGAATGGTCGATCGCCAACGCCAGGAAGTTCGCCGCGCCGGGAGGCGTCCTGAGGACCACCAGATTGGCAGAGGCCTCCGCCGTGACAAGCAGTTCGCCGCAGAGCTTCTCCAGCCTGGCATCCAGGATTTCCTGGCCTACGCCGCTGGTGGCTGCCCGGTCGCCGCCTTCGCCCGGCACCGCGTAGACCAGCACGCCTTCGCTGCCGCGCACCCGCACGGCACCGATTTCCACGAGGTCCCGCGACAGTGTTGCCTGGGTGACCTGCACGCCGTCGTCCGCCAGCCGGGCGGCGAGCTCGGCCTGCGAGCGGACGCTCTCGCCGCGCAGGATCGCGGTGATCCGCGCCTGCCGGGCGGTCTTCGTGGCGGGGCTGCTGCCCGGCGTCGGGGGTTGTGCGGTCACTAGCCGCGCTCCCCCGCAGCGGCATCAACCGGCGCCAGGCCCTCGACGACGGCCAGTCCGGACTGGTGCATGAGCCAGGCCATGAGCGCCTTCTGCGCGTGCAGGCGGTTTTCGGCTTCGTCCCAGACGATCGACTGCGGTCCGTCGATGACGCCGGCGGAGATTTCGTAGCCGCGGTACGCCGGCAGGCAGTGCAGCACGACGGCGTCCGGTGCTGCCTGTGCCATTGCGGCCTCGTCCACGGAGTAGTCGCGGAAGAGCTGGAGCCGGGCTTCCTTTTCGGATTCCTGGCCCATGGACACCCAGGTGTCGGTGGCGACGACGTCCGCACCCTTGAGTGCTTCGGCGGCGTCCGTGGTGATGAGCACCGAGCCGCCGGTTTCGGCTGCACGGGCCTCGGCGGCGGCCACGATGTCCGCCGCGGGCAGGTAGCCCTCGGGACCGCTGATGCGCACATGCATGCCCGCGGTGACCCCGGCCAGGAGGTAGGAGTTGGCCATGTTGTTCGCGGCATCACCCAGGTAGGCCATGGTGAGGCCTGCCAGCTCGCCCTTGTGCTCCTTGACCGTAAGCAGGTCGGCCAGCAGCTGGCAGGGGTGGTAATCGTCGCAGAGGGCGTTGATGACCGGAACCTTGGAGTTTTCCGCCATGGCGACGAGGCCGGCGTGCGCCCCGGTGCGCCACACGATGGTGTGCACCATGCGCTCGAGGACCTTGGCGGTGTCCTCGACGGATTCCTTGTGCCCGATCTGCGCCTCGCCCGGGTTGATGATGAGCGCGGTGCCGCCCATGTCCGCCACGCCGGTGGCGAAGGAGACACGGGTGCGGGTGGAGGTCTTGTCGAAGATGACGGCCACCGTCTTGCGTCCACTGCCTTCGGCCGCGTAGGGCTGCACGCTGTACGGCGCGGCCTTCATGCGGGCGGCGAGTTCGAGGACCTCGGCCTGTTCGGCCGGGCTGAGGTCGGTGTCCTTGAGGAAATGGCGCGTGGTCATTGGGCGTCCTTGGCGGTCCGGGATACAGCGGTCTGGATCAGTTCGGGCAGGGCGGCCAGGAAGCGGCCGGCCTGTTCGGTAGTGAGGATCAGCGGCGGGGCCAGGCGGATGGTGCGCGGGCCGGGGCTGTTGACGATGAAACCGGCGTCGAGGCCCGCCTGCACCAGCGCCGGCGCAACATCAGCGTCCAGGTCGAAGCCGATCAGCAGGCCCTCCCCGCGGACTTCCGTGACGCCGTCGACGGCGGCCAGGCCGTCCCGCAGGAACGCACCCACGGTGCGCACGTTCTCCAGCACGCCCTGGCTTTCGATGGCATGCAGGGTGGCCAGCGCCGCGGCCGTGGCGACCGGGTTGCCGCCGAAGGTGGTGCCGTGCTGGCCCGCGGACAGCAGCGACGACACCGTGTCGCCGAAGGTGATGAGCGCACCCACCGGGAAGCCGCCGCCCAGGCCCTTGGCCAATGTAATCGCGTCCGGCACGATTCCGGCGTCCTCGCTGGCGAGCCACTTTCCGGTGCGGCCGATGCCGGTCTGGACTTCGTCCAGGATGAGCAGCGCACCGGCAGCGGTGGTCGCCTCGCGGGCCGCCTGCAGGTATTCGGCACTGAGCGGGCGGACACCCGCCTCGCCCTGGATCGGTTCGAGGAAGACGGCTGCGGTGGACTCGTCGACGGCGGCGCGCAGGGCGTCGATGTCGCCGAACGGGATGTGGACCACGCCGCCGGGCAGTGGCTCGAACGGCGTCCGGTAGGCTTCCTTCGCCGTCAGCGCGAGGGCACCCATGGTGCGCCCGTGGAAGGCGCCTTCGAGGGCGATGATCTTGCCGCGCTTGCCGTCGCCGTTGCGGCGGGCGAGCTTGAACGCAGCCTCGTTGGCCTCGGTGCCGGAGTTCGCGAAGAACACCTTGGACCCCGCCGGCGCCTTGGTCACAGCCAGCAGTTTCTCGGCGAGCGCGATCTGCGTGGGGCTGGTGAAGAAGTTGGACACATGGCCGAGCGTGGCGAGCTGGCTGGCGATCACCGAGGTGACGAAGGGGTGCGCATGGCCCATGGCATTGACGGCGATGCCGCCAAGCAGGTCCAGGTATTCCTTGCCATCGGCGTCCCAGACGAGGCAGCCTGCGCCGCGCACCAGGACGCGCTGCGGGGTGCCGAAGACGCCCATCAGTGACGAAGAGTAGCGGGAAAGCCACTCGGCGCCGCTGCCGTGGCCCTTGGTTTCGACAAGCTCAACCACCGGGGTTTCGACAGGCTCGGTTTCGACAGGCTCAACCACCGGGCTCTGGTGATCGAGCTTGTCGAGATCTTCGACGTTACTCATGACTCTTCCTCTGAATCGGGAACAACCTGCGTGCCGATGCCCGCGGTCGTGAAGGTTTCCAGCAGCATCGAGTGCGCCAGGCGGCCATCCACGATGTGCGCGCGCTCCACGCCGTCGTCGATCGCCTTGAGGCACGCCGCCATCTTGGGGATCATGCCGGACTCCAGGGACGGGAGCATGTCCCGCAGTTCGGAAGCGGTCAGCGAGGAAATCAGCGAGGACTTGTCCGGCCAGTTGGCGTACAGGCCTTCGACATCGGTGAGGATCACCAGCTTGGACGCGCCCAGGGCGGAGGCGACGGCGGCCGCGGCGGTGTCCGCGTTGACGTTCAGGACCTGCCCGGTGGTCTGCCAGCCGGAACCCGCCCCCGATGCGGAGGCGTCGCCGTCGTACGTGATTTCCGGGGCGACCGTCGAGATCACGGGGATGCGGCCGGCGTCGAGGATGTCCTTGATCCCGGCCGGATCCACGCCCACCACCTCGCCCACCAGGCCGAGGTCCACTTCCTCGCCGTCCACCACGGTGCCGGTGCGCACGGCGCGCAGCAGCCCGCCGTCTTCGCCGGACATGCCGACGGCGTAGGGGCCATGCGAGTTGATCAGGCCCACCAGTTCGCGCCCCACCTGGCCGGTGAGGACCATGCGGACCACATCCATGGCCTCGGGCGTCGTGACCCGCAGGCCGCCTTTGAACTCGGATTCGATGCCTAGCCGGCCCAGCATGGAGTTGATCTGCGGGCCGCCGCCGTGCACCACCACGGGGTGGATGCCCACGTGGTGGAGGAAGACGATGTCCTCGGCGAAGGCGCGGCGCAGTTCATCGTTGACCATGGCGTTGCCGCCGTACTTGATGACCATGGTGCTTCCGGCAAAGCGCTGGATCCAGGGCAGTGCCTCGATCAGCGTTGCCGCCTTGTCCTGGGCGGCCGCCATGGAGGTGGTCTCGCGGGTATGGGCGTTCACGGGCTCTCCTGCCTGATGCCTAGCTCGAGTAGGCGCTGTTCTCGTGCACGTAGTCGTGCGTGAGGTCGTTGGTCCAGATGGTGGCTTCGGCGTCGCCGGCCTGCAGGTCGATGTCCACACGCACCTCGCGCGGTTCGAGGTCCACCAGGTTCCGGTCTTCGCCGATACCGCCGTTGCGGCAGATCTGCACGCCGTTGATGGCCACGTTGAGCTGGTCCGCTTCGAAGGCGGCATCGGTGGTGCCGACGGCGGAAAGCACGCGGCCCCAGTTGGGGTCCTTGCCGAAGATGGCGGCCTTGAAGAGGTTGGAGCGGGCCACGGCCCGGCTGACCACTTCGGCGTCGCGTTCGCTGGCGGCGTTGAAGGTGCGGATGGCGATGTCGTGGCTGGCGCCCTCGGCGTCGCCGATCAGCTTGCGGGCCAGTTCGGCGCATACCTGGGTGAGGCCCGCGCCGAGCTGCTCGGCGGAGGGGACGGCGTCGGAGGCACCGGAGGCGAGCAGGACCACGGTGTCGTTGGTGGACATGCAGCCGTCGGAGTCGGCGCGGTCGAAGGTGACGCGCGTGGCGTCCCGCAGGACGACGTCGAGCAGTTCCGCCGGGACCTGGGCGTCCGTGGTGAGGACCACGAGCATGGTGGCGAGGCCCGGTGCCAGCATTCCGGCACCCTTGGCGATGCCGCCGATGGTGAATTCGCGGCCCTCGGCGTCGGTCCCGGCGAACACGGCTTCCTTGGAGACCGTATCCGTGGTCATGATCGCGGCGGCGGCAGCGGAGCCGCCGTCTTCGGACAGTTCCGCTGCGGCGGCTTCGACGCCGGGCAGCAGCTTGTCCATGGGCAGTTGCTCGCCGATGAGGCCGGTGGAGCAGACCACGACGTCGGAGGCCGAGATGCCGAGGAGCTCCGCCACTTTTTCGGCGGTGGCGTGCGTGTTCTGGAAGCCCTGCGGGCCGGTGCATGCATTGGCACCGCCGGAGTTCAGGACGACGGCGTCCACCCGGCCGTCGGAGACCACCTGGCGGGACCAGTGCACGGGAGCGGCGGCCACACGGTTGGACGTGAAAACGGCGGCGGCGGCCTTGAGCGGGCCGTCGTTGACCACGAGGGCGAGGTCCGGGTTGCCGGAGGCCTTGATGCCGGCCTTGACGCCGGCGGCGCGGAATCCCTTGGGTGCGGTGATGGTCACGGTGCGACTCCTTGCAGGTTCAGGCCGGCGTTTTCGTCCAGGCCGAGGGCGATGTTCATGGACTGCACGGCACCGCCGGCGGTTCCCTTGGCGAGATTGTCGATGGCGCAGGTGACGATCACGCGGCCGGCGTGCTCGTCGAACGCCAGCTGCATGACGGCGTGGTTGGAGCCCTGCACGGACTTCGTGGCCGGCCACTGGCCTTCCGGCAGCAGGTGGACGAAGGGCTCGCCGTCGTACGCATCGGACCAGGCCTGGCGGAGTTCGGCAGCCGTGACGCCGGGCTTCACCTTGGCGGTGGCGGTGGTCAGGATGCCGCGGCTCATCGGGGCGAGGGTGGGCGTGAAGGACACCGTGACCTGCTCCCCTGCGGCGTTGGACAGGCCCTGTTCGATTTCGGGGGTGTGACGGTGCCCGCCGCCCACGCCGTAGGGGCTCATGGAGCCCATGACTTCCGAGCCGATGAGGTTGACCTTCGCTGCCTTGCCCGCACCCGAGGTGCCGGACGCGGAGACGATCACGACGTCGTCGGGCTGCAGGAGCTTTCCGGCGAACCCCGGCGTCAGGGCCAGGAGGGCCGAGGTCGGGTAGCAGCCGGGCACGGCGATGCGCTTGGCGCCCTTGAGCTTCTCGCGCTGGCCGGGGAGTTCCGGAAGGCCGTACGGCCAAGTGCCCGCGTGGGCGGAACCGTAGAACTTTTCCCAGGCAGCGGGGTCTTCGAGGCGGTGGTCCGCACCGGCGTCGATCACCACGGTGCCCTCCGGCAGCTGCGCGGCGATCTCCGCGGAGGCGCCGTGCGGCAGGGCCAGGAACACGACATCATGTCCGGCGAGGTTTTCCACCGAGGTGTCTTCGAGGATCCGGCTGGCCAAACCGTGGAGATGCGGCTGCAACTCCCCTAGTCTGGAACCGGCATTGCTGTGCGCCGTGATGGCGCCGATGGTGACGTTCGGATGCCCGGCAAGGATGCGCAGCACTTCCCCGCCGGCGTAACCGCTGGCCCCGGACACGGCAACAGAAATAGTCATGGCAACACTGTACAGGAAAACTATGCATAGTTGCCGATATTTATGCATGCCTGCCGTCGGGACACTGTGACCCATGCAACGTGGGCGTATCCTGAGTGAAGGGTGATCCAGACCGTGCAGTCCGAACGTCGGCTGCAGCGTTGCCCGTTACTGATTCGGGGCAAGCACACCATGGCACCCACTTCCACCGCTGAGCGCCCGAAAACACGCGCCATCCAGCCCAACCCGATGGTCCGCAGCTACGCCGACCTCCTCAAGAACATCCGCGCCGAGGGACTCCTGGAACGCCGCCGGGGTTTCTATATCTGGCTCTTCGCCGCACTCATGGCCCTGATGGCCGCCACCTGGCTGGGCTTCGCCCTGCTGGGCGATTCCTGGTACCAGCTCCTCATCGCCGCCGCCGTTGGTGTCGTCTGCACCCAACTGAGCTTCCTGGCACACGAGGCCGGGCACAAACAGATCTTCGCCTCCCGCAAAGCCAACGACTGGTCCGCACGCCTCCTGGCCACCGGGATCGCCGGCATCAGTTACGCCTGGTGGGAGCAGAAACACGGCGCCCACCACAACCATCCCAATGTCATTTCCAAGGATCCGGACATCAAGAACAACGCCCTGGTGTTCCACGCGGATGCTGCGGCCGCCCGCAACGGGCGATTCGCCTTCCTGACCCGCAAACAAGGCTGGTTCTTCTTTCCCCTTCTCGGCCTGTTGGGCATCAGCCTGCAGTACGACTCGTTGCGCTTCATCCTGGGCCGCGGCAACGTCAAGCACCGCTGGGTGGAAGCCCCTATCCTGCTCGCGCGGCTCCTGCTCCTTCCCGTGCTTGCCTTCAGCTTCTTGCCTTTGGGCATGGCTTTCGCTTTCCTCGGCGTGCAGATCGTGGTGTACGGCTTCTACATGGGGGCTTCCTTTGCTCCAAACCACAAGGGAATGCCGGTCCTGCCGGCGGACACACGGGTGGACTTCCTGAGCCGCCAGGTCCTGACCTCGCGGAACATTTCCGGCGGCCTCTTCATGGACTTCCTCCTGGGCGGGCTGAACCGCCAGGTGGAACACCACTTGTTTCCGGACATGGCGCGCCCGCAACTGCACCGCGCGGCGGCCATCGTGCGGAGCTTCTGCGCCTCGCATTCCATTCCCTACACCGAGACCACGTTGATGCAGTCCTACGGCATCGTGGTGCGCTACCTCAACGAGGTCGGCCTGTCAGCGGGCCGCGGCTTCGACTGCCCCTTTGCTGCCACGCACGGCCGCTACTGAGAAAGCCCTGCGGGCACTTTCCCAGACTCCGTCCCTAGGATGGGTCAGGTGGACCGGGCGCGGAAACACCTGCCCGGAGCAAAGGAGAGCCATGACGCACGCCATCATTGCCCGGCAACCCGGAGGACCCGAAGTACTCGAATACCGCGACGCGGAAACCCCGGTGGCAGGGCCGGGCCAGCTCCTGGTGAAGGTCGCCGCCACAGGCGTGAACTTCATCGAGACCTACCAGCGCAGCGGCCTCTACAAGGTGGATTTCCCCTTTGTGCCCGGCGCGGAGTGCTCCGGAACCGTGGAAGCCGTGGGCGACGGCGTCGAACTCTTCAAGGTCGGCGACCGGGTGGCCACCGCTGAAGGTGCCCGCAGCTACGCCGGGTACACGGTCATCGACGAGCAGAAGGCACTGCCGGTTCCGGACGGCGTCGACGACTTCACCGCTGCCGCGCTGCCGCTTCAGGGCATGACGGCCCACTACCTGATGAACTCTTCCTTCCGGGTGGAGCCGGGCCAGACGGTGCTCGCCCACGCCGGCGCGGGCGGCGTCGGACTGCTGCTCACCCAGCTGCTCAAGGCGCGCGGCGCGCGCGTCATCACCACGGTGTCCTCGGACGAAAAGGAGGCGCTGTCCCGCGAGGCCGGCGCCGACGTCGTGCTCCGCTATGACGGCTTCGCAGCGAAGGTGCGCGAACTCACCGACGGCGAGGGCGTGCACGCGGTGTTCGACGGCGTCGGCAAGGACACCTTCGACGCCTCGCTGGAGAGCCTGCGCATCCGCGGCACGCTGGTCCTGTACGGGGCGGCGTCCGGTCCGGTTCCGCCGTTCGACCCGCAGCGCCTCAACTCCGGCGGTTCGCTCAGCGTCACCCGCCCCACCCTGGGCCACTTCCTGCAAAACGCCCAGGAACGCCACTGGCGTTCGGCCGAAATCTTCGACGCCGCCGCGAAGGGCACGCTCAAGGTCCGGATCGGCGCCCGCTACCCGCTGCCGGAAGCCGCGCAGGCACACCGGGACCTCGAAGGCCGCAAGACCACCGGCAAGGTGCTGCTGGTTCCGTAAATGACGCAACGGTTACGCCATGGCGATTCGTAGCATCATTTGTTCACCTTGGTGGGAAAAACTCGTGGGGTGACCCATGAGCAAAACATCACGATGGACAACGCCGACCGCGTGCCCACGTACCTCCCGCAGTTCCCCGGCGCCGCCGCGGCACCCCCGCAACGCACCCTGGTGGACATCCTCGAAGCCACCGCGGCCAGCTTTCCCGAGGCCTCAGCGCTCGACGACGGCACCAAGTCGCTGAGCTATGCCGAACTCCTGGCCGCGGTGCGCGCCTTCGGCCGGGTCCTGCACGGCAAGGGCCTTGGCGCCGGGCACAAGATCGGGGTGCGGATCCCCTCGGGCACCAACGAGCTCTACGTGGCGATCCTCGGCATCCTGCTGGTGGGCGCAGCCTACGTTCCGGTGGACGCGGACGATCCCGAGGAGCGTGCCCGGCTGGTCTTCGGCGAGGCACAGGTGGCCGCCGTGGTCACGGCGGGCCTGGCCGTGGACGTACGCGGCGAGCGCCCGGCGCCGTTCCCGGCCCCGCGCAAACCGCGCCTGGATGACGACTCCTGGATCATTTTCACTTCGGGTTCCACGGGCACCCCGAAGGGCGTGGCCGTGCAGCACCGCTCGTCCGCGGCGTTCGTGGACGCCGAGGCCCGGCTCTTCCTGCAGGCCGAGCCGATCGGGCCGCAGGACCGCGTGCTCGCCGGGCTGTCCGTGGCCTTCGATGCTTCCTGCGAGGAAATGTGGCTGGCCTGGCGCCATGGCGCGTGCCTGGTGCCGGCCCCGCGCGCGCTGGTGCGCTCCGGGATGGACCTTGGACCGTGGCTCATCAACCACGGCATTTCCGTGGTATCCACCGTCCCCACTCTCGCTGCCCTGTGGCCCGCCGAAGCCCTTGAGAACGTCCGGCTGCTGATTTTCGGTGGCGAGGCCTGCCCGCCGGAGCTGGCCGAACGCCTCGCCGTGGACGGCCGCGAAGTCTGGAACACCTACGGGCCCACCGAAGCGACCGTGGTTGCCTGCGCGGCTCCGCTGGGCGGACCCGGCCCCGTGCGCATCGGCTTGCCGCTGGACGGTTGGGACCTCGCCGTCGTCGATCCTTCCGGCGTTCCGGTGCCGGAAGGCGAAACGGGCGAGCTGATCATCGGCGGCGTGGGCCTGGCCCGCTACCTGGACCCGGCCAAGGACGCCGAAAAGTACGCCCCGATGCCCACGCTCGGCTGGGAGCGCGCCTACCGTTCCGGAGACCTGGTCCGCTACGAGCGCGAAGGCCTGATCTTCCAGGGCCGCGCCGATGAGCAGGTGAAGCTGGGCGGGCGCCGGATCGAACTCGGCGAGGTGGACGCGGCGCTGCAGGCCCTGCCCGGCATCGCCGGTGCCGCCGCCGCAGTACGCACGACGGCGGCCGGGAACCAGATCCTGGTGGGTTACCTTGCGCCGGCGGACGGTGTGGAGCCCGACCTCGCAGCGGCCCGTGCCTTGCTGGCCGAAAGCCTGCCGGCGGCGCTGGTGCCGCTGCTCGCCGTCGTGGATTCCCTGCCCACGAAGACCAGCGGCAAGGTGGACCGCCACGCGCTCCCCTGGCCCCTGCCCGGCGCGGCCGCGGCCGATGCGGACAAGGCGCCGCTGAACCTCCCGAATGACGCCGCCTGGATCGTTGAACAGTGGGAAGCGGTGCTGGGCTCCCCCGTGACGTCCCTGGACGCCGACTTCTTCGCCTACGGCGGCGGCTCGCTCGCCGCGGCCCAGCTCGTCTCCGCGCTGCGTGTCCGCTACCCCACCATCACGGTGGCCGAAATCTACGCGACCCCGCGCGTGGGCGCCCTCATCGAAGCCGCCCGGCAGTCACTGCCCGACGGCGGCAGCCCGGCTCCCGCCGTCGAACGCTCCGTGCGCCCCACCGCGGCGAAGTCGCAGCTGTTCCAGACGCTCATGGGCGTCTTCCTGAATATCCTCACTGGCATGCGCTGGCTGACCTACCTGATGGCCGCCAACCGCCTGCTCGCCGACCTCGCCGGGTTCTCGGCCGCCCCCGTGGTGTCCTGGTGGTGGATCCTGGCCTCCTGGCTGGTGTTCGTCAGCCCCCTGGGTCGCATGGCCATCGCGGTAGCCGCCGCCAGGATCCTGCTGCGCGGCGTCACGCCGGGCAGCTATCCCCGCTCGGGCAAAGTGCACCTGCGGCTGTGGCTCGCCGAACAGATCCAGGACCTCGCCGGCGCCGTCAGCCTGGCCAGCGCGCCATGGGTGCCGTACTACGCCCGGGCGCTGGGTGCGAAGATCGGCAATAACGTGCACCTGCACTCGGTTCCGCCGGTCACCGGCATGCTGAGCCTGGGCAGTGGCAGCAATATCGAGCCCGAGGTGGACCTGTCCGGCTGGTGGGTGGACGGCGATTCCGTGCACATCGGCGAAATCCGGATCGGTGCCGGAGCCACGGTGGGGGCCCGCAGCACCCTCATGCCGGGTACGAGCATCGGCGCCGGCGCCCGCGTGGAGCCCGGCTCCGCGGTGCCGGGCAAGGTGAAGGCCGGGCACCTGGTGGCCGGCTCCCCGGCCGAACGGCGCGGCAAGGCGAAGAACGACTGGCCGGAAGCGCCGTCGTCGTCCACCTCTGCCCGGCGGCTGTGGTTCGCTGCCTTCGCCGGCGCCTCCGCGCTCCTGGCCCTGATCCCCTACGTGTCGGCGTTCGCCGGCGCCCTGGTGGTGCTCGCCTTTATCCGCGGGAAGTCCTCGCTGCAGGCGGCACTGCCCGAACTCCTGCTCTCGGTGCCCTTCGCCGCCCTGGCCTGGTTCCTGTGCAACCTCCTCCTCATCCTGGCCGTCACCCGTTTGCTCGGGCTCGGCCTGAAGGAAGGCTATTACCGCGTGCACAGCCGTGCCGGCTGGCAGGTGTGGGCCACCGAACGGGTCCTGGACCTGGCCCGCGACCTCCTGTTCCCCGTCTATGCCAGCCTCTTCACTCCCGTGTGGCTGCGCCTGCTGGGAGCGAAGGTGGGCCGCAATGTCGAGGCGTCCACGGTGTTGTTGCTGCCGAAGATGACGACCATCGGCGACGGCGCATTCCTGGCCGACGACACCATGGTGGCCTCCTACGAACTGGGCGGCGGATGGATCAAGATCGCCCCGGCCAAGATCGGCAAGCGCTCCTTCCTGGGCAACTCGGGCATGACGGCGGCCGGGCGCAGCGTTCCCAAGAACTCGCTGGTCGCCGTGCTCTCCGCGACGCCGGCCAAGGCAAAGTCCGGTACCTCCTGGTTGGGCAGTCCGCCGGTCCGGCTCCGCCGCACCGTGGTCGACGCCGACAAGAGCCTCACCTTCAATCCGCCGGCCGCACTCAAGATCCGGCGCGGGCTATGGGAACTGTGCCGCCTGGTTCCGGTCGTCCTGACGGCGGGGATCGCCGTCGGGATCATGCTGGTGCTGGACTGGATCGCCTCTGCCACCTCGTATTGGCTGGCCGCCCTGCTGGGCGGCGTGGTGATGCTGCTGGCCGGCGCGGTGGCTGCGCTGAGCTCGGTGCTCGCCAAGTGGCTCCTGGTGGGCCGGATCAAGGCCGGCGAACACCCGCTGTGGAGTTCCTTCATCTGGCGCAACGAAGTAGTGGACACCTTCATCGAAATGGTGAGCGCTCCATGGTTCGCCCGCGCCGCCGCCGGAACGCCCGCCCTCGTGTGGTGGCTGCGGGCCTTGGGCGCGAAAATCGGCCGCGGCACCTGGTGCGAAAGCTACTGGCTGCCCGAAGCCGACCTTGTCACGCTCGGCCGCAGCTCCACCGTGAACCGTGGTTGCGTGGTGCAGACCCACCTGTTCCACGACCGGATCATGGCGATCGACAGCGTGACACTCGAAGACGGCGCCACCATGGGCCCGCACGGCGTCATTCTGCCGCAAGCGAGCATCGGCAACGGCGGCACGGTGGGACCGGCGTCGCTCGTGATGCGCGGTGAGGCCGTCCCCGCTGGTACGTACTGGATGGGCAACCCCGTCAGCCCTTGGACAGGGCCGTAACGTGCGCCGGCCCGTCGGATGTGGGCCGTGCCGGCCGGTAGCGTAGACAGCATGACCCGCCACGAGACAGCCCCACGGCCGGATGCCAAGGACCCCTACACACTCCAGCATGGAAGCCTGGCGTACCGCGTGGAGCGCTATGAGCTGGACCTGGACTATGCCCTGGGGAGCAACCGGCTCAGCGGCCGGGCGGTGCTCCGCTGCGTGGCCCTTGAGGATGCCCAGCAGATCGTGCTCGACCTGGTGGGCCTGAAGGCGAGCAAGGTGCTGCTGGACGGGAAGAAAGTACCCAAGTTCGGCGCCCGGGGCGAACACCTGGCCATCACCGCCAAGGAGCCCCTCAAGGCCGGCCGGGCATTCACCCTGGACATCCGCTATGACGGCAACCCCCGGCCGCGGCGCGGGCTGTGGGGCGAGGTCGGCTGGGAGGAACTCGAAGACGGCGTGCTTGTCGCCGGGCAACCCAACGGCGCGGCGTCCTGGTTCCCGTGCAATGACCATCCCCGCCACAAGTCCGGCTACCTGATCAGTGTGACGACCGACGCCGACTACCGCGCCGTCTGCAACGGGCGCCTCATCTCGCACAGCCGCAAGTCCAGCCGCGAGACCTGGGTGTACGAACAGCTGGAACCGATGGCAACGTACCTGGCTACCGTGCAGATCGGCCGCTACGAACTCCTGCCGGCCGGTCCGGAACCCGAGCGCCTGCACCACACGGACACGCCGCGGCCGGCCACGGTTCCGCAGCACATCGCCGTGACGCGCCCCATGGCCGCCGAGGCCCGTGAAGGCCTGGCCCGGCAGCGCGACATGATGCGCACCTTCGTGGATTGCTTCGGCCCTTATCCCTTCCAAGAATACACGGCCGTGGTCACCGAGGACGAGCTGGAGATCCCGCTGGAGGCCCAGACCCTGTCCATCTTCGGCCGCAACCACATGTCCCCGGACTGGGAAGCCCAGCGGCTGATCGCCCACGAACTGTCCCACCAGTGGTTCGGCAACTCGCTGACCGTTTCCAGCTGGAAGGACATCTGGCTGCACGAAGGCTTCGCCTGCTACGCGGAATGGATCTGGTCCGAGGAAGCCGGGGCCATGTCCCTCGCGGACCGCGCCGCGGCAGCCTGGCGGAAGCTCGACGGCGAAGCCCAGGACCTGCTGGTCGGCGACCCCGGGCCGAAGCTGATGTTCGATGACCGTGTCTACAAGCGCGGCGCCCTGGCCCTGCACGCGGTTCGGACGGCATGCGGTGACGAAGCGTTCTTTGGACTCCTGCGCCGCTGGACGGCGGAGTTCAAGCACGGCTCCGTGAGCACCGCGGATTTCGTGGCCACAGCCGACGGCTTCGTGCCGGGCCTGGATTGTGCTGCCGTGTTGGAACCCTGGCTCTACCGCAAGGCCCTGCCGCCGCTGGCTGAATAAGGCCGGTCAGGGCGCTACTCAAAAGAGCGCGACTCAATAGAGCGCGACGGCGGCCACCAGTGTTTCCGCTATCGGTGCCGTGAGCTCCAGGCCGGGTTCGCTGCCGTCCAGCGCGATGTCCGCCAATCCCTGGAGCTCCAGCACCTCCACCGTAGCGGGGTCGCGGCGCAGGCCGTCGCCGCTGCGCTTCAGCCAGGCCTCCTTCCGCGCCCAGAGCCGGGCCCGGCCCAACGCCTGTTCATCCGAGGGGAGCCCTTGCACCCAGGCCCGCTCACGCGCCGTCAGCGCGACGCCGTCGAAGCCGTCAAAGGCCACCTTTGTGCTGTCCTCCAGGTCCGTTCCCAGCCGCACGCCCGGTTCCGGATGCACGACGCCGGCCAGCAGCACCCTGCCCACCGCCCGGGAGGCGCTGAGCAGCAATGGCGCAGCTCCGCCGTCGAGCAGGAAGGCCGGGCGGCCATGTCCGGCATCCGGACCGCAGCGCGGGCAGTCATAGCGCGCTTCCAGCCGCGCGGGGTCGACGTCCAGGAGGCCGGCCGCGAAAAGCAGGAGCGCTGCCCGTCCCGCGAGGAACTCCGAGCGGCCACGTTCCTGCACGAAAGCGGCTGCCCGTTCCCCCGCCGCCGCATGGACGGCGGCAAGGACGCCGGGTGGCGCCGCTACGGCGTCGAGCGCTTCCAAGCGTAGTGCCACGCCGTCCATCCCACCTCCGGAGTCATGCCCTCCATGCAACCGTAGCGCTTCGGAACGTACCGCTGCGCACGACAAAGAATGGTCCCCGCGGCGGACGTGAACTGCTCCCCGGAAGTTGGACTGAGAAATTCAGTTCCGACTCCCGGGGAGCAGTTTTATGCACGTACGTAGTTCATTGGCCGCAGCACAGCGTGAGGCGGCTGTAGCGTTGTTTGATGAGGGCATCGGGTACAAAGCGGCGGCCAGGTTACTGGGTGTCTCCAGTACGCCGGTCAAGTCGCTGTATCGGCGGTGGAGGATTCATGGGCAAGGGGTGTTGGTGACCAAGCCGACGAAACACTCGTA
>NZ_MJLT01000013.1 GCF_001766675.1 Arthrobacter sp. SW1 | reverse complement strand
CTTCTGCGACCCGGCCAGCCCCTGGCAACGCGGCTCCAATGAGAACACCAACGGGCTGCTGCGCCAGTACTTCCCCAAAGGCACCGACCTGTCCGTCTACGGGCCAGAGGATCTTGAACACGTGGCCCAGGAACTCAACGGCCGACCACGCAAAACGCTCGACTGGGATACCCCAGCCGAGCGCCTGCGTGATCTACTACTAGCCATCTAACCAACAAGTGTTGCAACGACCCTTAGAAACCGCCCCGCGGATTCCGGGGCCTCAGCTGTACGCTCGGGCGGACGGGAAGGCTAGACCACCGTCAGCGTGATCGTGGAGCCTTCGGGAACGGCGGTGTCCACGGGATCCTGGTCCCGGACCGTGCCGAAGAAGCCACCCAGGACGTTGTTGATCTCCACTTCGAAGCCGAGCTTCTTCAGCTCGCGCTCCGCCTGCTTGGCCTGCTTGCCGATGAAGTTGGGCACCTCGACCATCCGTGGACCCTTGGAGAGGGTCAGGGTGACGACGCCGCCGCGGTTCAACGTGCCGTCCGACGGCGACTGGCTGAGCACGGCTCCGGCGGGAACCTTCTTGTTGAAGACGCCCTCCGGAGCGACCTTCACGGTCAGCCCGGCATCGCTGATGGCCTTTGATGCTGTCGCCTGGTCCATGCCGCGCACGTCCGGCACAGGGATGGGCTGGGGACCCTTCGAGACCACCAGGGCCACGGCGGTTCCGCGGCGCACGGGGGTGTCTTTGGCCGGGGCCTGGGACAGGACGGTTCCGGCGGGCGCCTTTTCGTCGTACTTTTCGGTGACCTGGCCCAGCCGCATCTCCGCGGCAGCCAGCGCCTCCTTGGCCTGATCCAGGCTGAGGCCGCCAAGGCCCGTCAGGGGAAACAACTGCGGCCCCTTGGACACAAAGAGCGTGACCGGCTGGAACTTCCGGATCTCGACGCCCGCCGCCGGATCGGTGCCCACGGCGTATCCGGCCTTCACCTGGTCATCGAAGACATCCTGGGCCTGGGACTGGAAGCCGGCGGTGCGCAGGATCTGCTGCGCCTCCACCACCGGCTTGTTCTTCAGCGGCGGGATAGTTCCGGGCGATCCAGGGCCCATGCCGAAGAACCAGCCGGCGGTTCCGGCCAGGATGGCCAGGAGCAGGATCACCAAGGTCCAGACGATGGCGCGGCGCCGCGGATTGCCGTTCCGGAGCGTACGCGACGGTGTCGCAGCAGCCTTCGCGCGGTCCTTCTCGGCCTGCTTCGCAGCCCGTTTAGCCTCGCGCGCCGACAACGCCGCCGGGGCGGCGTCCTCGTCCGAAGCCTCCCCGCCGGCAAGCGAGGCGCCCGCTGTGGAAGCCGGGCCCGCGACGGCGGCCGGCGGCAGCACCGACGTCGGGAACGCCTGCGCGGAAACGGCCTGGGGTGGGGGCACCTGGGAGGGGAAAACCTGCGTGGGTGAAGCAGCGGAACGCGGCATGACGGAAGTCGGCTGGTGCCCGGAAGCGATCACCTCCGTGGGCCGGCCGCCGTCCTCCCGCACGGCCGTGTGGTCGAGGAATTCCGTGTGCGCCCCGGGCACCGGTCCGGCGGCGGCAGCGCCAGGCGGCACCTGGTCCAGTTGCTCATCGCTCAGCGTGGTGCGAATGTGCCGGAGCTCGGAAAGGAGGGCCCCGCCGTCGATGGGGCGCTGCTCCGGGTCCTTTGCAGTGCACCACTGAACAAGCTCGTCAAGGTCCGCGGCCAGTCCGGGAGCCGCGGACGAAGGCGCCGGCATCTCCGTGTTGACGTGCTGGTACGCCACCTGGATGGGCACGTCGCCCGTGTAGGGCTGGGTCCCGGTCAGCATTTCGTAGAGCATGACGCCGGCGGAGTAGATGTCGCTGCGGGCGTCGGCGGCCTGGCCGAGGACCAGCTCCGGAGCCAGGTAGGCGACGGTGCCGATCAGGGAGCCGGTGCTGGTGGTGGCCGTGACGGCGCGGGCGAGGCCGAAGTCGCCCACCTTGATCCGGCCGTCGTCGGCGATCAGCACGTTCTCCGGTTTCACGTCCCGGTGGATGAGCCCTGCGGCATGCGCAGCGGCGAGGCCCTCGATCACCGGATCGATCAAAGCCAGCGCCAAACGCGGGGGAAGGGCGCCTTTCTCCTGCAGGACATCACGGAGCGTGTGGCCCTTGATGAACTCCATCACCAGGTAGGCGGTCTGCCCGTCCTGCCCCTGGTCCAGCACACCCACCACATGCGGGTGCGAAAGGCTTGCGGCAGCGCGGGCTTCCCGCCGCAGCCGGTCCAGGAAGCTGGCGTCATTGGCCAGGTGCGGGTGCAGGACCTTCAGTGCGACGTCGCGGTCCAGCCGCTCATCTGTGGCCAGGTAGACCGTGGACATCCCGCCGCCGGCCAGCCGGGCGCGAACGAGGTACCGGCCGTCCACGAGGGCGCCGAGAAGGTGGTCCGAGACTTGTTCCTGCACCCTACGATCCTAAGTGAGCCAAGACAACGGGCCCGAATCGCCGCCGCGATCCGGGCCCGTGCCGTCAGTGGAAAACCGTCCTAGAACTGCTTCATGAGGGCCTTGACCGAGGCCACGTACTGCTTGGTGTCCGCGTACATGCCGTTCTTGCTGACGGAGTACTGGCCCTGGTAGTAGCCGGCGATCGCCAAGTCGAGGGTCTTGCTGGTGCTCACGAGGGCGCGGATGATCGCGACGCCGGCCGTGGCGTTGTCATAGGGATCGAGCAGGTTGAGCTTGCGGCCCACCAGTTCCGAAGCCCATTCGCCCGAGGACGGGATGACCTGCATGGCGCCGATGGCATTGGCGGGGGAGACCGCACGCTGGCTGAAGCCGGACTCCTGGTAGGAGAAGGCCAGCGCCAGGGACGGGTTGACGCCCATGCGGCGGGCGGTGTCCGCCACGATCGCCTTCATCTGCTCGCGGGTGGGAACGGGCGATGCCTCGAGGATCGCCTTGTTCTTGTTCGCCGAGCTCACGACGGCGGCCGGGTACGTGTAGCCCAGGAAGGAGCTGGGAACCAGGGGCTTGGTGCTCGACGCCGGCTGCAGCGTGGCTGCGCCTGGAATGGCGAGCTTCTGGCCGGGGTAGATGATGGTGCTTGCCTTGAGCCGGTTCGCCGACAGCAGCGCAGACAAGGAGACCTTGTGCCGGTAAGCGATGCCGCCGAGGGTGTCGCCGGCCTTGATGGTGTAGGAACCCGGGGAGGCCGCCTTGGCCGGGGCAGGGGCCGCGGGGCGGGGAGCCGCCACGGCAGCGCCGCCGAGTTTGATCTTCTGGCCGGGGTAGATGATGGAGCCGGCGTTCAGGCCGTTCCAGCTGAACACCTTGGACAGTCCGACGCCGTGGCGTGCCGCGATACCGCTGAGGGTATCGCCGGGCTTCACGGTGTACGTGCGGCTGGGCGCCGTGGCAGCTGCCGCGGGACGCGGCGCCGGCGCTGCGGATGCGGCGCCGGTCAGCTTGATGCGCTGGCCGGGGTAGATGATCGAGGTGGCCGAAAGCCGGTTCAGCTTCAATACGGCGTTGGTGCCGAGGCCGTGGCGTGCTGCGATGCCGCTGATGGTGTCACCGGGCTTCACGGTGTAGCTGGCCGGAACCGTGCGCAGGGCGCTGGGAAGCGTCGTAGCTACGGAGTTCGCCGGAATAACCGCACCCACGGCCTGGGCGGCCTGTGCCTTCATCGCTGCGGCGAGGCTCGCCGGAATCCGCTGGGGCTGCGATGCCGGGGCGGAGGCGGCAGCGGGCTGCGCGAGTGCCAGCGAAGAGAGTACGACGGCGGGCAGCGCCGCGGTGGTCGCCGCAATCACGGGCACGCCGGTTGTCTTCTTGGACGAGCGGGGGATCGTCATAGGAATTCCTCATCTCAGCTGCGGCCCGTGGTGAGTCCACTGCTGCCAGTGATGCCAATGTTACTAATGTGATTAAAGTGCACAGAGATGCAATTGTGATCAAAGTGAATCTCTCACAGATTCGGGAAAGGCACAAGAAAACACCTGCTCAATGGCACATTCCGGTCCGCCAGGAACATTTCCGGAACGGGACGGGCGCCGGCTAGGCGAAGGCCGCCGGGGCGTGGCAACCTTGTTCCGTGAGTAATGTAGAAAGCCTCGTTTCCGAATGGCTGCCGCTGCCCGACGTCGCCGAAATCCTCAACGTTCCCATCACGAAGGTCCACGGACTGTTGGATGAACGTGCACTCGTGGCGTTGCGGGTCGGCGAACGGAAAATCCGCAGCATCCCGGCCCTTTTCCTCCAGGACGGCCACGTCCTCGACAGCCTGAAGGGCACGGTGGCCGTGCTCGGTGATGCCGGTTACAGCGACGAAGAGCTGATCGTCTGGCTCTTCACCCCGGACGAATCCCTCCGCGGCCGCCCCGTGGACGCATTGCGCGAGGGCCGCAAGACCGAAATCCGCCGCCGCGCCCAGTCTTTGGCTTGGTAGGAGCGGATCATCCTAAGAAGAGGCCCGCTTAAAACAGAGGACGACGGCGGCAGTCACCTGCCGCCGTCGTCCTCTGTCTTTTAAGCAGTCGCTTGTTCCCGGAGCCTCAGGCGGCCCGGCTCACCGCAGCCTCGGCGAGGCCGCGGAGCGCTGACAGCGGAAGTTCGTCCAGCGGAAGCTGTTCCAGGGCTTCGAATGCCCGGCCGCTAAGCTCATCGATCATTGCCTCGGTGGCTGCGAGGGCGCCGCAATCCACCATGATCTGCCGGATCTTCTCCACCTCGTCTTCGTCGAGCTCCTGCCGGCCGAGGGTGGCATCGAGGTAGGCGGAGGTTGCGGCGTCGCTGCGGTTGATCGCAAAACCCACCAGGACCGTGCGCTTGCCTTCGCGCAGGTCGTCGCCGGCGGGCTTTCCCGTGGTGTCCGGATCGCCGAACACGCCTAGGACGTCATCGCGAAGCTGGAACGCCTCGCCCAGGGGGAGGGCGAACGCCGAGTAGCCGGCCAGCAGGGCGTCGTCCGCTCCCGCCAGCGCCCCGCCGAGGGCCAGGGGATGCTCGGTGGAGTACTTGGCCGATTTGAAGCGGATGATCGATGTGGCCCGTTGAACGGCACCGGCGCGGTCCCGGACCGGCCCGGCGACTTCTTCGAGGATGTCCAGGTACTGCCCGGCCATCACTTCCGCGCGCATGAGGTTGAAGATCCGGCGCGCGGTGGTTCCGGACGCGGCACGCGCGCCGATGCCGGTGAACGCCTCCTCGCTGAAGGAGAGACACAGATCTCCGGTCAGGATCGCCGCAGCATGGCCGAATCGTTCGTCGTCCAGCGCCCAGCCTTGCGATTGGTGGAGCTGGCTGAAGCGGCGGTGCACGCTGGGCCCGCCCCGGCGGGTATCCGAACGGTCGATGATGTCGTCATGGATGAGGGCGGCGGCCTGGAACAGTTCCAGGGCGCAGCCAGCAGTCACGATGTCCGTGTGGCCGGCCGCTCCGCCGGCGCCACGCCAGCCCCAATAGGCCATGAGGGCGCGCAGCCGCTTGCCGCCTGTCACCAGGTTCGAAATGGACGCCATCAGTGGCGCGACATCCGGGGAGATGCCCGCCATGATCGAGTCCTGCCCGGCAAGAAAGGTGTTGAGGGAGTCTGCGACGTCGGCAATGAAGCGGCCCTGCTCGGCCGCCGCCTGCTGGGCCGTCACTTCAGGGACCCGGCTGCCACGTTGGCGCCAACGGTGAAGGTGGAGGCGCCGGCTTCTTCAACTACCGAGATATTGGCCGTCTCGCCATTGGCGCGGATGAAGTCCCGCGACTTTGTGCCGCCCACGGCTTCCCCTGGGACAGCCTTGAAACCCTGGGCCGCAAAGGCCTTGGCGTAGAACGTGAACACGGCCGTGGCCGGTGCCGGGATGGTGGCCACGAGGGCCGCGGAAGCAGGGGAGGAGTTCTTGTCCACGCTGCTGGACTTGAGGGAGGCCTTGGGCATCAGCGGAATGAGCTTCTGCGGGAATCCCGGCGCCAAAGAGGCGACGGCGGCGGCCTCGCCGGGTGCGGGCGTGGTTGCCGATTCGAGCGCCGGAGCGGATGCTGGCACTACCTGAGGCTGGGAAGCAGCGGCCGAAGGAGAACCCGAAGTCGAAGGAGCGCTGCACGCCGCGGCAGCCAAAGCAACGCCGGCGGCGCAAGCAGCCATTGCCATGCTTTGCTTTCGAATGAACTTCACAGGGGATCCCTCCTGGGGAGACGGTGCCGGATGCTCCTACAGTTTAGCCTCGGGGCCCATTGCGGAATTTCCAAGCGGCGGCTGCCCGCAAAACAGCCCCTCGAAGCCGGGCATAGGATTTTCCTGTGAGTACAGACCGAGGTTCCGGCGGAGCCGTAGGGCCAATCGACGCGGCAATGCTGAAGGAACTCCGGCGCACCAGCATCCTGCACGTGGACATGGATGCCTTCTTCGTCTCGGTTGAACTGCGTTCGCGCCCTGATTTGGTGGGCAAGCCGGTGATTGTCGGATTTCCAGCGGAACGCTCGGTGGTGCTGTCCGCCTCCTATGAGGCCCGCACCGTAGGAGTGAAATCCGCCATGCCGATGGCGGTGGCAATGCGGCTTTGCCCGTCTGCAATCATCCTCGAACCCCGCCACCACCTCTACTACGAGGTTTCCCGTGAACTGATGCGGATCTTCGAATCGATCACCGAACTCGTTGAGCCGCTCAGCGTTGACGAAGCATTCCTTGATGTGGGCGGAGCCATCCGCAGGCTCGGACCGCCAGTGGACATCGCCAAGCTGATCCGGCGCCGGGTATCCGCCGAGCTGGGAATCACAGCATCCGTCGGGATTGCGGCAAACAAGTTCGTGGCCAAGATCGCCTCGACCCGCTGCAAGCCGGACGGGCTCCTGATGATCGAGGCCGACCGCACGGTGGAGTACCTGCACAGCCTGCCGGTCAAGGCGCTCTGGGGCGTGGGAGCGAAAACCGCCGAAGTCCTGGCACGCCTGGGTATCAGCACTGTTGCTGACGTCGCCGCGACCCCTCCTGCCGCCCTGCGGAAAATCCTGGGCGCCTCAGGCGAGCACGTCCACCGGCTGTCGATGGGCCTTGACCCGCGGCCAGTGACCCCGGTCAGGGTGGAAAAAAGCATCGGCGCGGAGGAGACGTTCGCCGTCGACGTTTTCGACGACGCCGTGCTCCACCGCGAATTGCTGCGGCTCTCGCACCGTACAGCCACCCGGCTGCGGGCCGGAGGCCTGCTGGCACGCACGGTAGCCCTGAAGCTTCGCTATGCCGACTTTTCGACCGTCACCCGAAGCAAGACGGTCCACACTCCGGTGGACAGCGCGCAGCTCGTCTACCAGGTGGCCTCCCAGTTGCTCGCTTCCCTGGGTGCGCGTCCGATGAGCGTCAGGCTGATCGGCGTACGCCTGGAGCAGCTTGAATCCGCGGAAGCGACCGCGATGCAGCTGAGCCTGGACAGGCGCGATGACAACTGGCGTTCGGCAGAGCAGGCCCTGGACGAAGTGAGCCGCAAATTCGGCGGCAAGACGGTGCTTCCGGCGAGGCTTCTCGAGCGTCCGCCCGAACAGGGCGCCGGATAGTTCCGAAAGAGGCCGGGGGCAGGGCGTTGGCGTCTTTCAGAACAGTGCCCGACAAACTATCCTAGAACTACACACAGAATTAGCTCGTCTGGACAAAGTGCCTCATCGCGTCTGGTTCCATGGACAAGGACTGGGAACCCTTTTCAAGGCCGGTCCGTTTAGGGGATAACAGAGGCGATGGCCGCCCATTATCCGGACCTTGGCCGACTATAAGGAGGTCGCGATGCCCCTCTCGGAGCATGAACAGAAGCTTCTTGAGCAGCTTGAGAAGCAACTGCATGAGGACGATCCGAAGTTTGCCAATTCCATGGGGTCGGATCCCATCCGTGCTTGGTCCACCCGGCACATCATCGTGGGGGTCCTTGGAGCCGTCGCCGGTGTCCTGCTCTTGTTGGTCGGCATCACCCTCCAGAACATCTTCCTTGGAGTCCTGGGCTTCATCGTCATGGGTGCCGGCGTGTATTTCGCCACGCTGCGCAGAATCTCGGCCGGCAAGCCCAGATCCGGCAAGCCGGGCAAGACAAAGAGTTCCTTCATGAACAACCTCGAAGAGCGCTGGGACGAACGCCGCCGCGGCGACGACTGACAGTCCGGCGGAGCGGGAAGTCCCGAATCCTCCACTTCGCACCACAAACCCCGATTTTTGAAGAAAAGGACCCGCCTGGCGGGTCTTTTTCCGTTTAAGCACCGTTTCCTTGCCGCCGCCGCCACCGGTTGTGATTTTTCCTCCACTTCCCGCCACACCCCTGTATTCCGGGCTTTATGCGGCAGTTCACCGGCCCTGATGGAGCCGAAACGCCCGCGTGTGCGTTGACTGTGGGGGCTTGTGGAGTAAAGTGGAGGGCGTAAGAGGGTAGTGGCGGAGTTGGGCAGGTACGGCACCTTTCACAGATGGGCGGTGGGCCAATGTTTCTTGGCACGCATTCGCCGCGTCTGGACGAGAAGGGCCGCATCATCCTTCCCGCCAAGTTCCGCGAGGAACTGGCAGACGGTCTGGTCCTCACCAGGGGGCAGGAGCGCTGCATCTACGTCTTCAGCCAGCGGGAATTCGAACGTATTCACGAGTCCATGCGGGAGGCCCCCATCTCCTCCAAGCAGGCCCGCGACTACATCCGGGTTTTCCTGTCCGGAGCCTCTGACGAGGTACCTGACAAGCAGGGGCGCGTGACGATTCCGCCGGCGCTCCGGGCGTATGCAGGCCTTGGCCGGGAACTGGCAGTCATTGGCGCCGGCACCCGGGCCGAGATTTGGGACGCCCAGGCTTGGAACGACTACCTCACCGAGAAGGAAGCCGCCTTCTCGGAAACCGACGACGACAACCTTCCCGGATTCATCTAGACGCCGGGCAGGACCAGCTTCTTGGACGGGATCTCCAGCCGCCCATCGCTCGCCAACCTGGCTCACCTTCCCCGGAGCCAGGCGGACGCAGGGATAGGCGCGGATGGGGATCCGGCCCAAGAAGCATTTAAGAGCCAGTGAACGAATGCCGAGGAGGCCGCATGGACGGGCAGGACACGCCGAAGCCGACCTCTGAGCGCCATGTGCCGGTACTGAAGGACCGGTGCATCAACTTGCTGGCACCCGGTTTCGAGACAGCGCGCAGCCGCGGCGAAACCCCGGTGGTCATCGATGCCACCCTCGGCATGGGCGGCCACTCCGAAGCAATGCTTCAGCGCTTCCCGGACCTGCACCTGGTAGGAATCGACCGGGACGAAGAAGCCCTGGCGCTCGCGGGGGAGCGGCTCAAGCCTTTCGAGGCCCGCACGGACCTGGTCCACGCCGTCTACGACGAAATCGAAGATGTCCTTGAAGACCTTGGCCTGGTCGAGGTACATGGCATCCTCATGGACCTTGGCGTCTCGTCCCTGCAGCTCGACGAACGGGAACGCGGTTTTGCGTACTCCTACGACGCTCCCTTGGACATGCGGATGGACACGAGCCGCGGACAGACAGCCGCCGACGTCGTCAATACCTACTCCGAAGAGGAACTGGTCCGCATCATCCGGAAGTGGGGCGAGGAGAAGTTCGCCGGCCGGATCGCCAACCGGATCGTCGCGGCGCGTGCAGAGAAGCCCTTTACCACCACGGGTGAGCTTGTGGAGCAGATCCGCAGTGTTGTTCCGGCCGCGGCTGCCAAGTCGGGTGGCCACCCGGCCAAGCGGACGTTCCAAGCGTTGCGCATCGAGGTCAACGAGGAACTGGACGTTCTGGAACGGGCGGTTCCCGCCGCCGTCGACTCGATCGCCCTCGGCGGCCGCGTGGTGGTGATGTCCTACCACTCGCTCGAGGACAAGATCGTGAAGTCGGTCTTCCAGAAGCGCTCCAAATCGTCGGCTCCGCTGGGCTTCCCGGTGGAACTCGAAGAACACAAACCTGAACTGAAAACACTGACCAAGGGCACGGAGGTGCCCACCGCGGAAGAAATCGCGGAGAACCCGCGGGCCGCATCGGCCCGCTTGCGCGCCGTCGAACGCATCAAGGCAAGGAGAAACGCATGAGCACCGCAGCAGCGAAGGCAATGCCGTCCACCGTGGGCAACACGGCGCGCGCCTTGCCGTTGCGTTCTCCCGCGCCCGACGCCGGCCGGAAGGTCCGCACGCCGCTTTCCGTCGTGCGCAGCACCCCCGGGAAGCGCCGGGTGCCTTTTTTCGTGTTCTGCTTCGGTGTCCTCGCTGCCGCATTGCTGACCGTGCTGGTGCTGAACATTTCGGTGTCGACGGCGCAGTACGAGCTGGTTCAGCTCAAAGCCCGCGCCGCCACGCTCACAAAGCAGAACCAGGAGCTGACACAGCAACGCCAGGCATTCGAAGCTCCCCAGAATCTGGCCGGCAAGGCAGCACAATTGGGAATGGTGGCATCCACGTCCAAGAAGCAGATCAACCTGGACACCTTGAAGATCACCGGAACCGCGACGCCCGCCGCCAAGGGAAGCAACCCCGGAGCGGTCATCGCAGCTCCAGCGATTACGGGTCAGCTTGATGTGGTTCCGCCGGCAAGCACCAAGGAGCCTCTGGCAAGCCGGACTCCCGTAGCGGAAGCCCCGGCAGCAACGGCGCCGAAGCCGGCAGTCAAGCCGGCGCCCAAGGCTCCGGTGGCGGACCTCAACGGGGGCTCGGTACCTGCTCCGCAGCAGAGGGTGCCCGGGCAGTAGGACTCCGGTCGAACGGACAGCAGCAAGCAGCAAGGAAACGACGTGGCGCAGAACTCCGGGAAATCGAAAACGAAGAAGGCGCCATCTGCCAAGCGGCGGCTGCGTGTCGGGCTTGGCCTGATGCTCGCCCTGCTGCTGGTGGTTGGCGGCAAGCTCTTCCTTGTCCAGGGTCTGGACGTCGGTGGCATGGCCGAAGCCGGCATCAACAAGCGACTGCGGCCTGTCGAGCTTCCCGCGGAACGCGGTCAGATCCTTGATTCCAACGGCACCGTGCTGGCGAGCAGCGTGATCCGCTACGAGATTTCGGTGGACCAGCGGGTCAACACCAACACTCCGGAGTTCGTACGTTACAACCCGGAGACCAAAGACTATGACGAGATCAGCCGTGAGCAGGGGATCAAGGACCTCGCCGCCGCGCTGGGAGTTGACGTTGAAGCCCTCACGCAGTCGGTGACGGGGGAGAAGCCGTATGTGCTCCTGGCCAAGGACGTGAAGCCGGACCTCGAAGACATCATTACGAAACTCTCGATCCCGGGCGTCGTGTCCAAGGCCACCAGCAAGCGGGTGTACCCCAACGGCAGTGTGGCCGGGGGCGTCATCGGCTTCCTGAAGGACGGCACCACGGGCCAGGCCGGCATTGAGCAAACCCAGGACGAGGCGCTGCGCGGCACTCCGGGCAAGCGGCTCTTCGAGATCGGCGCCGACGGCCTCCGCATTCCGGTAGCGACGGACGAACTCACTCCCGCCGTCGACGGCAAGGACGTGAAACTGACGCTCAACACGGACCTGCAGTATTTCGCACAGCAGGCCATCCAGACGCACGTGGAAAAGTACGGCGCCCAGTGGGGTTCGATCGTTGTCATGGACGCCAAGACGGGCAACATCATCGTCATGGCGGACACCAACGCCCCCGACCCGAACAACCCCGGCGGAGTCGCTGCGCAGGACCGCGGTGTCCGATCCGTCACCGCGGCCTACGAACCCGGCTCAGTGGAGAAAACCCTGGTTGCCGCCGCCCTGATCGAAGAAGGCAAGTCCAATCCGCTGGAAACGTTCACCATCCCGCCGCAGTTGGTGAAAGACGGCGAAGTCTTTGGCGACGCCTTCGATCACGGGACCGAAAAGCGGACCCTGGCCGGCATCCTCGGCTGGTCGATGAACACCGGTACCGTCATGGCCGGGAGCCGCTTGAGCAAGCAGGAACGCTATGACTGGCTGCGCAAGTTCGGCATCGGCGAAGCACCGCAGATCGGCCTGCCGTCCGAGGCCAAGGGCATCCTCGCACCCCCGGACCAGTGGGACAACCGCCAACAGTACACCGTGCTGTTCGGCCAGGGCGTCTCGCAGTCCACGCTGCAGACGGTCCGGGCGTACCAGAGCATTGCCAACGACGGCGTCATGCTGCAGCCCCGCCTGATCGACAGCTACATCTCACCGGACGGCACGGAAGAGAAAGCAGCCGCCAAGGATCCGCGCCAGGTCATCAGCAAGGAGACGGCCAAGAAGGTCCGGGACATCCTTGAGAGCAACGTCACTGAGGGCCAGATCAAGGAGGCCGCCATTGACGGGTACCGGGTCGGGGCCAAGACCGGTACCTCGGAGGCTCCGCGCGAAGACGGGCTCCCGGGCTTTGACGGATTCACGACCTCCATGGTCGGCATGGCGCCCATGGAGAATCCGCGCTTCATCGTCGAGGTGGTGGTCCAGCGGCCGAAGGGCGGCGTCCGCGGCAGCAGCAACGGCGGGGTCTTCGGTGCCGTGATGGGGCAGGTGCTGCGCAGCTACAACGTTCCGCCGTCCACGGGTACCCCGGCCCGCTTCCCCCAATTCGCCAAATAGCCGGTCCGCCAAAATAGCCGGTCCGCCCGCCAAGTAAGCTTGTGTGGCAGTTGTCCGGCCACCAATGATCCATCCGTGCAGCCGCCGGGAGTTCGCCCTGAGCCATCAGGCCCGGCAGCGCGGCACGTTCCACGAGTACCATCGGAGATCCTTTTGCCAGAGCAGAAAGACGCTGTCCAGAGCCCCCAGGGGCCGCACACGACGGCGGGAGCAGCCCCCGGAGGCAGCGGATTCCGCCCCGCACGGGTCGCGCCCGTGCCGTTGGACGTCATCGCTTCGGCATTGGGAGTCCAGGTTCCCGCCGGCGCCGCGGGCATTTCCGTGACAGGCGTGTCCTTGAACTCCCGTGCGGTCGAGCCGGGCGACCTGTACCTGGCGCTTCCCGGTGCCAGCCGGCACGGTGCCGAGTTCGCCGGGCAGGCGGTCGCCGCCGGTGCCGTCGCCATCCTGAGCGACGACGACGGCGCGCGCCGGCTGGCCGCCGACGCCACCAACAGCGTTCCGGTTCTGGCCGTCCGTGAGCCGCGCGCCGCCGTCGGGCCCCTCTCCGCGCTCGTCTACCGCAGCCAGCCGGCGGGGGAGGCTTCGCCGGCCCTGTTCGGCGTCACGGGTACAAACGGCAAGACCACCACCACGTACTTCATCAACTCGCTGCTGCGCGCACTGGGCAAGACGCCGGGCCTGATCGGAACCATCGAGATCCTGGCGGGAGCCGAGGCCATCCCCAGCCTGCTGACTACGCCGGAATCCCCGGACGTGCACGCGCTGCTCGCACTGATGCGCGAACGCGGCCTGGACGCTGCGTCCATGGAGGTGTCCTCGCATGCCATCTCCTACCGCCGGGTGGACGGGGTGATGTTCGACGTCGCCGGCTTCACCAACCTGACCCAGGACCACCTGGACCTGCATGGCAGCATGGAAGAGTACTTCCGCACGAAGGCCGAACTGTTCACTCCCGGCCGCTGCCGCCGCGCAGTCGTGATCGTCGACGACGAATGGGGCCGCACGCTCGCGGCCGAAGCCAGTGTTCCGGTCACCAGGCTGTCGCTGGCGTCCGGGCCAGATGCTTCCGGATCCGCTGCCGACTGGGTCCTCGCTTCCAGCTCGCCCCGCGGGCTTGGCAGCGCCTTTGTGCTACGGCACCGTGACGGTGTGGAATTGCGTGCCCGCACTGCCTTGCCGGGCGACTTCAACATTGCGAATGCGGCCCTCGCCACCATCATGGTCCTCGAATCCGGCGTCGGCCTGGACCCGCTGCAGGCCGCCTTGGACTCCGGCGACCCGTTCGCCGTCGCGGTCCCGGGCCGCATGCAGCTGGTCTCCGATGAACCCGCCGCCGTGGTCGATTTCGCCCACAACCCCGACGCCCTCGCACGCGCCCTCGAAGCCGTGCGCTCCCGCGAAGAAGGTTCCCGCGTGATCGTGGTGTTCGGCGCCACCGGGCAGCGCGACCAGGGCAAGCGACCCACCATGGGTGCCATCGCGGCGCGGCTGTCCGATGTGGTGATCATCAGCGACGACGACCCGCACGATGAAGACGCCGCCGCCATCCGGGCCGAAGTGCTCGCCGGCGCCGTTGCGGCGAAGGAGGAAGAACAGCTGGACTGCGAGATCATCGAGTCCTTCCCGCGCGATGTCGCCATCCGCAAGGCGGTGGAACTCGCCACGGAGAAGGACACCATCCTGGTGGCCGGCCGCGGCCACGAAGTCTGGCAGGAAGTCAAAGGCGTCAACCTTGCCCTCGACGACAGGGAAGAACTGAAGGCCGCCTTGACAGCCCGGGGATTCCGGGTTCCGGCAGACGAACGGATAGAGTCCTAGACCGAGATGATTGCACTGACAGCGGCGGAAATCGCCCATATCACCAATGGCACTCTTGTGGCCGATCCCGGCATTGTTCCCCTTTCCGTTGTGACGGACTCACGGGAGGCCGGTCCCGGATCGCTCTACGTGGCCAAACCCGGCGAACACGCGGATGGCCACAACTTCGTCGGCGCAGCGTTTGACCGCGGAGCCGTGCTGGCGCTGTGCGAACGCAAGGTGGCCGACGCCTCCGGCCGGCCGTACCCCGCAGTGATCGTCGAAGATGCCGTGCTCGCCATGGGTGCCCTCGCCGCCGAGGCCGTCCGCCGGATCCGCGCGGAACGCGCCGCGGCCGGGGAGCAGTTCACGGTCATCGGCATCACCGGTTCGGCGGGCAAGACCACCACCAAGGACCTGCTGGCGGGCATCCTGTCCAAGGCCGGAACCACCGTCGCTCCGCAGGGTTCATACAATGGCGAAGTCGGCGTCCCCCTGACGGTGTTCACGGCCGACGCCGGAACCCGGTACCTCGTCATCGAGATGGGTGCCACGGGCCTCGGCCACATCCAGTACCTGGCGGAGATGGTCAAGCCGGACATCGGCGTGGTGCTGGTGGTCGGTACTGCCCACGCCGGTGAGTTTGGGGGAGTGGAGAACATCGCCAAGACCAAGGGCGAGCTCCTCGAAGCACTCAGCAGCAACGGCACCGCCGTCATCAACCTCGACGATCCGCGTGTGGCGGCCATGGCCCCGCGCACCGTGGCCCCGATCCTTGGCACGAGTTCCAGTGGCGCGGCGGGTGCCGCCGTCGAGGCCCGCAACGCGGACATCGACGCCCTGGGCCACCCCGCTTTCGACCTCGTCCTGCCCGACGGCGGCGGGCCGCGGCCCGTGCGCAGCAAACTGATCGGTGCCCATCACCTGGGCAACCTGCTCGCCGCAGCTGCCGCGGCATACGCAGCCGACATCCCGGGAGACGACATTGCGGCCTCCCTGTCGGAGCAGACCGCCGCCAGCCGCTGGCGCATGGAGCGCACCGAACGGCCCGACGGCGTCACGGTCATCAACGACGCCTACAACGCAAACCCGGAATCCATGCGGGCAGCGTTGCGGACGCTGGCGGACATCGGCCAGGGCCGGCGCACCTGGGCCGTGCTCGGCGCCATGCTGGAGCTCGGCGAAGATTCGATCCGCGAACACACGGCCATCGGAACCCAGGTGGTCCGGCTGAACATTTCCCGGTTGCTCGTGGTGGGTCGCGAGGCGCGGGCGCTGTACATTTCGGCCATCCAGGAAGGCTCCTGGGGTGATGAATGCGTCTTCACCGAAACGGCGGATGAAGCTTTTGAACTCTTGCAGTCGCAGCTGGAACCGGGGGATTTGGTGCTGTTCAAATCGTCCAACGGGGTCGGGCTGCGGCATCTGGGGGATCGGATAGCATTAGCCCCACGTGCGGGGACGACCATGGACACCGCGGCCGTAGCTGCCGCCGATGAAGGGAACGAGCTGCCGTGATTGCACTGTTGATCGGAGCCGGCGTCGCCCTCCTGGCGGCCCTGATCGGGACCCCGCTGTTCATCCGCTTCCTGGTGTCCAAGGGCTACGGCCAGTTCATCCGCGACGACGGACCTACCTCGCACCACACCAAGCGCGGCACGCCCACCATGGGCGGCACCGTGGTGGTGGCCGCCGTGCTCATCAGCTACGGCCTGACCCACCTCATCATGTGGATGATGAACCCGCGTTCGCCCGGACCTTCCGTGTCAGGATTGCTGTTGCTCTTCCTCATGGTCGGCATGGGCTTCGTGGGCTTCCTCGATGACTTCATCAAGATTTCCAAGCAGCGCAGCCTGGGCCTCAACGCGAAGGCCAAGCTCATCCTGCAGGCTGTTGTCGGCGTCGCCTTCGGCATCCTGGTGCTGCAGTTCCCCAACGCGGACGGCCTCACCCCGGCGTCCTACCAGATCTCCCTGGTGCGCGACATCCCCTGGCTGAACCTGGCCTTCGGCGGAACGGTCCTTGGCGCCATCCTCTTCGTGATCTGGTCCAACCTGATCGTCACCGCGGCCACCAACGGCGTCAACCTGACGGACGGCCTGGACGGCCTCGCAGCGGGCGCATCGATCATGGTCTTCGGCGCCTACACCCTGATGGGCATCTGGCAGAACAACCAAGCCTGCGGTTCGCCCCGCGAAGCGGGCAGCGGCTGCTACATGGTCCGCGACCCCATGGACCTCGCCCTCCTCGCCGCCATCATGAGCGCAGCCCTCGTCGGCTTCCTGTGGTGGAACACCTCGCCGGCCAAGATCTTCATGGGCGACACCGGCTCCCTGGCCATCGGCGGTGCGGTCGCAGGCTTCGCGATCCTTTCCCGCACGGAACTGCTGCTGGGCATTATCGGCGGCCTGTTCGTGCTGATCACCCTCTCCGTGATCATCCAGGTGGGTTACTTCAAGGCCACCAAGGGCAAACGCTTCTTCAAGATGGCGCCGTTGCAGCACCATTTCGAACTCAAGGGCTGGGCTGAAATCACCGTGGTGGTCCGCTTCTGGATCCTCTGCGGACTGTTCGTCGCCGCAGGCCTCGGTATTTTCTACGCTGAATGGGTGGTACTGCTGTGAACACCAGCGACCGTTTGAAGGACCTCACCAGCTGGGACGCCGACTGGCGGGGCCTGCGCGTGGTGGTCACCGGCATCGGAGTTTCCGGCTTCTCGGCGGCGGACACCCTGATCGAACTCGGTGCCCGCGTGGTGGTGGTCGATGCCGCTACGACGCCGAAGGCCGAGGCCCAGGCCGACACCCTCAAGATCGTCGGTGCCGTGGACGTCCTGCTCGGCCCGGAGGCCGTCCTGAGCGTCCCGGAGATCGACGGCGAAAAGCCGGACCTGGTGGTGACGTCGCCGGGATGGCGGCCGGACCAGGCCCTGCTCGCCGCCGCGAAGCGCGCCCACATCCCGGTGTGGGGCGACGTCGAACTCGCCTGGCGCCTGCGTGTGCGGGAGGGCCGCAAGACGGCGGAGTGGCTTACCATCACCGGCACCAACGGCAAGACCACCACGGTGGGCATGACCGAATCGATGCTTCAGGCCGCAGGCCTGAAGGCCATTGCGGTCGGCAACGTGGGAACGCCCATCCTCGATGCGCTCCGCGACCCGGTGGACTACGACGTGTTCGCCGTCGAACTGTCCAGCTTCCAGCTGCACTGGAGCGAATCCCTGTCCCCGGCGGCCAGCGTCTGCCTCAACGTCGCCGAGGACCACGTGGACTGGCATGGCTCGTACGACGCCTATCTGGCGGACAAGGCAAAGGTCTTCGAAAACACCCGGATCGCCTGCATCTACAACGCGGAGCAGATCGAAACCGAGCGGATGGTGGAAAACGCCGACGTCGTGGAAGGCTGCCGCGCAGTCGGCTTCACCACGGTGACCCCCGCCATCAGCATGCTGGGCGTCGTCGAAGGCCTCCTGGTGGACCGGGCCTTCATCGCCGAACGCAAGGATTCGGCGGCCGAACTGGCCGCCATGTCCGACCTCGGTCCCGTCGCGCCGCGCCACCTCGTGGCCAATGCCCTCGCCGCCGCGGCGTTGGTGCGTGCCTATGGCGTGGAGCCCGCGGCCGTGCGCGAAGGCCTCAAGCACTACCTGCCGGGCAAGCACCGCATCCAGCCTGTCAGCAAGCACGGCGACGTCCTCTGGGTCAACGATTCCAAGGCCACCAACCCGCATGCCGCTGCCGCCGCACTGGCTGCTTTCGACAACGTGGTGTGGATTGCCGGCGGCCTGTCCAAGGGCGTCAACTACGACGATCTAGTCAAGGAACAGGCGCACCGCCTCAAGGCCGTGGTACTCATCGGCACGGATACCGAAGCGCTTGAAGCATCGCTCCAGCGACACGCAGCGGATGTGCCGGTGATCGGGCAGTCCAAGGGTCAGACTGAAGAGGCCGGTAAGGAACTTTCGCCGATCTTCGGAGACACGGTGATGGCCCAGGCCGTCGCGGCTGCTGCCCGGATCGCCGGGCCGGGCGACACCGTGCTGCTGGCGCCGGCGGCCGCGTCCATGGACCAGTTCACTTCCTACGCCCACCGTGGCGACGCGTTCATCCAGGCAGTCCGCGAACTCGTGGAAGGCGAATCCGTGAAAGGCACCGCACAGACCACCGAGGAGTAGCAATGGTCACCACGCCCACCCGCCAGGCGCCGGCGTCGAAGGCCGCCCGGCAGAACCCCGGGCTTCGGGACCGATTGCGGAAACTCTGGGCCGGTATCGAAGGCAAGGGCGCGGCGGCCAACAGCTCCACGTACTACCTGATCCTGGGCTGCACCCTGGCCTTGACCGCCATCGGCATCATGATGGTCCTCTCCGCATCCAGCGTCGAGGCCATCTCGGTGGGCAAGTCGCCGTATGCGGATGCGACGAAGCAGGCGGGTTTTGCTGTCATTGGCGTGATCGCCATGTACCTCATTTCGCGGACCAACGTGACGTGGATGAAACGCCTTTCATGGCCCGCGCTTGGTGCGGTCCTGGTGTTGCTTGTGCTGGTTCAGGTCCTCGGCCGGAAGACGCTCGGCAACCAGAACTGGATCGATGTCGGCGGCGTCAGCATCCAGCCCTCCGAATTCTCGAAGCTCATCCTCTGCGTCTGGATTGCCACGGTCCTGGCCCGCAAGGAGAAACTGCTCCATCGCTGGATGCACGTCATCGTCCCGGTGGTCCCGGTGGCCGGAGCGGTTGTGGCCCTGGTCCTGGTGGGCAACGACCTGGGTACGGCCATTGTGATCATGGCCATCATCGCCGCGGGGCTGTTCTTCGCGGGCGTTCCCGGGAAAATGCTCGCCATCGCCGGAGGCTTCGGCGCCGTGGCAGCCACGCTCCTGACAGTCAGCAGCCCGAACCGCATCTGCCGCATCACCTCGTGGCTTGGCAATCCCTCTGCGGCCTGCACCACGGATTATGATTTCGACTTCCAGTCCACCAACGGCATGTACGGCCTCGCGCAAGGCGGCTGGACCGGCCTGGGACTTGGCCAGAGCCGGCAGAAGTACAACTGGCTTCCGGAAGCTCACAACGACTTCATCTTCGCGATCATCGGCGAGGAACTCGGCCTGCTGGGCACCATCGTGGTGCTCTTGCTTTTCGCGATCCTCGGCATCGCCATCTTCCGCGTGGTCATCCGGCAGACCGACCCGTTCCAGCGGACCCTGGCCGGCTCGATCATGGTCTGGCTGCTCGGCCAGGCGAGCATGAACATGGCCGTGGTCACGCAGCTCCTCCCGGTCATCGGTGTGCCGTTGCCCTTCATTTCCTACGGCGGTTCGGCACTGTTGATGTCCCTGTGCGGCGTGGGCGTAGTGTTGTCCTTGGCCCGCGCCCAGATGGCCCCCGCCAAGCGTCCCCGCCTGTGGCGCCGATCCGCGAAAACTGCACGAAAGCGTAAATAGCACTTCATGAATTCCCAGCCCGAGGAAAACCGAACCGGGGACACCCGGACCAAGCCGCTGTCCGTGGTCCTGGCCGGAGGCGGAACCGCCGGTCACATCAGTCCGATGCTTGCCATCGCGGACGCCCTCAAGGCGGCCCGCCCCGATGCGTCCTTCCTGGCGGTCGGTACGGCCGAGGGCATGGAAACCCGCCTTGTCCCGGCTGCCGGCTATGAACTCGCCACCATCGGCCGGGTGCCGTTCCCGCGCCGGCCTTCCGCGGCAATGCTGAAGTTCCCCGCGCGCTTCGCCGGAGCCGTCAAGCAAGCCGGCCGTATCCTCGACGACGCCCGCGCCGACGTGCTCGTCGGCGTCGGCGGCTACGTTTGCACGCCCATGTACCTCGCAGCGCGCAAGCGGAACATCCCGATCGTCATCCACGAAGCGAACAGCCGGCCGGGCCTGGCCAACCGGGTGGGTGCGCTGTTCAGCCGCCACGTGGCCGTCGCCTTCGCGGGAACCAAGCTGAAGGACGCACGCCACGTCGGGATGCCCATGCGCACAGCGATCTCCAGCCTGGACAGGAAAGCCGCCCGTGCGGCTGCCCGTACCGCCCTGGGGCTCGACCCGGAGCGGGCGGCGCTGATCGTCACCGGTGGATCCTCGGGAGCGCTGAGCATCAACCGCACTATCGCCGGAGCCCTGCCCGCGCTTGCGGCGGCCGGCATCCAGACCCTGCACATTACCGGGCGGGGCAAGGAAGTCACCGACGACGGCGGCGCGCTGCTCAGCGCCGAAGGCTACCGGCAGGTGGAGTACGTGGACGGCATGGAGAACGTCTACGCCGCCGCGGACGTCCTGCTGGCGCGTGCCGGCGCCGCGACCGTCTGCGAGGTGGCCGCCGTCGGCGTTCCCGCGGCGTTTGTCCCGCTTCCGGTGGGCAACGGCGAACAGGCACTGAACGCCCGCGGCCTCGTGGAGGCAGGCGCCGCCCTCATCGTCGAGGACAAGGACCTGACCGCCGGCTGGCTGGAGCGCGAGCTCATCCCGCTGCTGGGCGACCGGCAGCGCCTTGACCACATGGCCGCCACGGCCGAACGCCTTGGCATCCGAAACGCCGATCAGCGGATGGCTGATCTTGTCCTGGAAGCGGTATCCGAATGACCCAGCCCATCGCAGACCTGAGCTCCCTCGGCCGGGTGCATTTCATCGGCATCGGCGGCGTCGGGATGTCCGCCGTCGCCCGGATCATGGTGGCCCGCGGGGTTACGGTCAGCGGCTCGGACGCCAAGGACCTCCCGGTCATGCGCGAGCTCGCCGCGGCAGGTGCGCGGATCGCCGTCGGCTATGCAGCGGAGAACCTGGGCGACGCCCAGACCGTTGTGGCCGGTTCCGCCATCCGGCAGGACAACCCCGAGCTGCTCGCCGCACGGGCTGCCGGCCTGCCGGTGCTGCACCGCTCCGAGGGGCTGGCGGCCACGATGGGATCAGACCGTGTGGTTGCCGTCGCAGGAACCCATGGCAAGTCGACCACTACCTCCATGGTGACGGTGCTGCTGCAGCAGGCAGGCCTGGATCCCTCCTTCGCGATCGGCGCCAACGTGCCCGCGCTTGGCGTCAACGCCGCGAGCGGCAGCTCGGACATTTTCGTCGCCGAGGCCGATGAATCCGATGCCTCCTTCCTGAACTACCGGCCGTTGATTTCCATCGTGACCAACGTCGAGGCCGACCACCTGGACCATTACGGGACGCCCGAGGCCGTGTACGCGTCCTTCGATTCCTTCGCGGCTCTGCTTCCGGCGGACGGCCTGCTGCTCGCCTGCGCGGACGACGACGGAGCGCGCGCCCTCGCTGACCGGGTCCGGGCAGCCGGGACCACCCGGGTCATGACTTATGGAACCGCCGACGACGCCGACGTCCGGCTGTACGACGAAGGAACCAGCGGAAGCTGGGTCAGCCTGGCAGGGGAGAAGCAGCGCCTCGAACTGCAGGTACCTGGTCGCCACAACGCACTGAACGCCACCGCCGCCTTTGCGGCCGCCGTCGAACTCGGAGTGGAACCCGGCGCCGCAGCAACGGCCCTGGCACATTTCAGCGGCGCGGCCCGCCGCTTCGAATTCAAGGGAGAGGGCAGGGGAGTGCGGGTCTACGACGACTACGCCCACCACCCCACGGAGGTCCGTGCCGCACTGTCTGCCGCCCGTACCGTCGCCGCCGGCCGTAAGGTCCATGTGCTCTTCCAGCCGCACCTGTTTTCGCGGACCCGGGAGTTTGCCCGGGAGTTCGCCGAAGCCCTCAACCTGGCGGACACCGCCTTGGTGCTGGACATCTATCCGGCCCGCGAAGATCCCATCCCCGGCGTGACCAGCGAACTCATTACGGGGCAGCTGGAGTCGGGGCGCCTTGTGGCGGCGGACGACGCCGTGGAGCACATCACGGCCGCGGCAAGTGAGGGCGACATCATCCTCACTGTCGGTGCCGGCGACGTGACGGCTTACGGGCCCCTGATCGTGGAGCGGCTGGGTGGCTAGCACGCGCAAGCCCACCTTCAAGCCCGGTGCCACTGATCTTGGTGCCACCAAGCCCGGTACCACTAATCCTGGTGCCACAGCACCGGGCGTGATCAGCGCCGAACGCACGCTCGACGACGACGCCTCGCAGCCGGCGAAAGCGAAGGCTCCGGCCAAGGCCAACACCGCCACGGTCCTCGCGTTCCCGGAGCCGAAAGGCCGCAGGCGGAAGCGGATTGTCCTGACGGTCATCGGTGTCGTGGTTGCGCTTGTCGCCGCGCTGATGGCGGCGGTGGTCTATTCGCCCCTGCTGGCGGTCCGTACCGTGACCGTCGACGGCACCAAACTGCTCAAGGCCGACGCCGTCAGGAAAGCCCTCGCACCGGTTGAGGGCACTCCGCTGCCGCAGGTCGACGACGCCGAGATCGCCCGGCTGCTCAAGCCGCTCGTCCAGGTCCGCTCGGTCAGCACGGAAGCCCGACCGCCGTCGACCCTGCTGGTGCATGTGGTCGAACGGGTTCCCGTTGCGCTGCTGAAGAAGGGTGACACGTACCAGCTGGTGGATGTCGACGGCGTGCAACTGGGTTCCACCAAGGACCCGGCCACCGTGCCACTGCCGCTGATCGACGGCAGCGCCGCGAAACCCGAACTCTTCAAAGCCATCACCGCGGTGCTGGCCACGCTGCCGCCCGACGTGCTGGCCAAAATGGCGAGTGCCTCGGCCAAGTCTCCGGACGCCGTCGAGCTGAAGCTCGTCGACGGGAAGACGGTGGTGTGGGGCAATGCGGAGGAGAAGGAACTCAAGGCGCGGGTGCTCGAGGCGCTCCTCAAGGCCCCGGCCGATCCGCAGGTGCCGGTCAACGTCTATGACGTCTCGGCACCACGGCATCCGCTTACCAAGTAGTCGCCGGGCGGGCGCCGGCCCGGTAACAACCCGGCCGGTAACAAGGGGACGGGAAAGGGCGAAATGCGGAACATTCACACGACACGCGGAGCGGGTCATTGAATGTCCGATTCCCAGCCCATACCGTCACATAAGAGTTACTTGACATAACTATAACCTTCAACTAGAGGGTTAAGGTCCAAGGATTCAAGTTGGACTCGATCAGTTTCGCTATAGGACACAAGCAAGGGGCACGAAACGTGGCAGCACCGCAGAATTACTTGGCCGTCATCAAGGTCGTCGGCATCGGCGGCGGTGGCGTGAACGCCGTCAACCGGATGATCGAAGTCGGCCTTCGGGGTGTCGAGTTCATCGCCATCAACACCGACGCGCAGGCGCTCCTCATGAGCGACGCCGACGTCAAGCTCGACGTCGGACGCGAACTCACCCGCGGCCTCGGCGCGGGTGCCAACCCCGACGTCGGACGCCAGGCCGCCGAGGACCACGCCGATGAGATCGAAGAAGTGCTGCGTGGCGCAGACATGGTCTTCGTCACCGCCGGCGAAGGCGGCGGCACGGGCACCGGCGGCGCCCCCGTCGTTGCCCGCATTGCCCGTTCGCTGGGTGCGCTGACGATCGGCGTCGTGACCCGCCCCTTCACCTTCGAGGGCCGCCGCCGCGCCAACTCCGCCGAGAACGGCATTGACGCCCTGCGCGACGAAGTCGACACGCTGATCGTCATCCCCAACGACCGGCTCCTCTCCATCAGCGACCGGAACGTCTCCGTCCTCGACGCCTTCCGCTCCGCCGACCAGGTGCTGCTCTCCGGTGTCCAGGGCATCACCGACCTCATCACCACCCCTGGCCTGATCAACCTCGACTTTGCCGACGTCAAGTCGGTCATGCAGGGCGCCGGTTCCGCCCTCATGGGCATCGGCTCGGCTCGTGGCGAAGACCGGGCCGTCAAGGCTGCCGAACTCGCCATCGCCTCCCCGCTGCTCGAAGCTTCGATCGACGGCGCCCACGGCGTGCTGCTCTCCATCCAGGGCGGTTCGGACCTCGGCCTCTTCGAAATCAACGAAGCTGCCCGGCTGGTCCAGGAGGTGGCCCACCCCGAGGCCAACATCATTTTCGGTGCCGTCATTGACGACGCCCTCGGTGACGAAGCCCGCGTCACGGTCATTGCCGCCGGCTTCGACGACGTCAAGGCCACGTCGCCGTCCATGAACCAGCCTGCCGCGCAGTCCGCTGCCCAGCCGGCCGCCCAGCAGGCTCCGGCCGCGCCCGAGCGTCCCGCCGCTCCTGCCGCGGCGCCGGCCTACCAGGCTCCGCAGCACGTGCCGGCAGGCGTCGCCAGCTCCGGACTGAGCAACTGGGGCCAGCAGCGCCCGGCTGCCCTGCCCGCGGACTCCGGCTTCGACGTCGAACTTCCCGCAGTCGTGGAACCCGAGCTCTCCGGCGGCCGCGCCGATGACCTCGACGTGCCCGACTTCCTGAAGTAACCCGGGAGCCGGTCAGCAGTGTTTTGGTGGCGTGAGGAGGTCCGGCCGGGAGTGACGGTGGCCTTTACGGATACCGACGCCGGCAACCTCGCCCTGCACGTCGGAGACGATGCGGGGGACGTCATGGCCCGCCGGGCCCGGCTGGAGACAGCGTCGGGGCTCGGCGGCCGGAGCTTCCAGTACATGTCCCAGGTGCACGGCAACGCCGTGGCCTTCATCGACGGTACCGCTGAAGCGCCGACCGCGGACGCCATGGTCTCCACCGGGCAGCCCCTTGCCGTGATGGTGGCCGATTGCGTCCCGGTGGTGCTCGCCGGTGACGGCGCCGCGGGTCCGGTCCTCGGCGTCGCCCACGCCGGCCGGCCGGGCGTCGCGTCCGGCGTCGTCCCGGCGGTTGTCGCCGAAATGCGGGAACGCGGAGCCCAGGACATTGCCGCCTGGATCGGCCCGTCCATCTGCGGCAAATGCTACGAAGTCCCCGAAGCGCTCCGCGCCGACGTCGCCGCAACCGTCCCCGCAACATGGGCGGAAACGTCGTGGGGAACGCCGGCACTGGACCTGCCGGCAGGGGTCCGGGCACAACTGGGAGCACTTGGCGTCCCCGTTGAATATTCCGGCGGATGCACCAAGGACACCGAGGCGCTGTTTTCCTACCGGCGCCAGCAGCAGACCGGCCGCTTTGCCGGATTGATCTGGACTCATGACTGAGCCGGATTCGGGAAGGACCGGCGCTCCGGGTGCCGGCCGGGAAGGCGACATGGACGAACGGGCACTCCAACTCCAGGAGCGGCTGTCGGCCGTCCGTTCACGGATCACTGCCGCCACCCGTGCGGCCGGCCGGGCGGAGGAACCGGAACTCATCGTCGTCACCAAGTTCCATCCGGCCGCCGACGTCGAACGGCTGGCGGCGCTTGGGATCCGTGACGTGGGGGAGAACCGTGACCAGGAAGCCTCCGCCAAAGCTGCAAGCCTGGCGCAGCTTGGCCTGCGGTGGCACTTCATCGGCCAGTTGCAGAGCAACAAAGCCAAGTCCGTGGTGAAGTACGCGCATTCTGTGCAATCCGTCGACCGGCCGCAGTTGGCTGAGGCCCTTGCCAAAGCGATGTTGCGTGCCAAGGATGACAACGGCCGCGCCGACCTTGAGTGCCTTATCCAGGTCAGCCTCGACGACGACGCCGGAGAGCACCGCGGCGGTGCCGCCCCCGCCGACGTCGAACGGCTCGCCGACAGCATCGCGGGTTCCGCCGGGCTGCGGCTCGCCGGGGTGATGGCCGTGGCGCCGCTTGGCGCCCGCCCCGAAGACGCGTTCGACAAGCTGGCCGGAATTTCGGCGGCGTTGCGCAGGAACCATCCCGCCGCCGTCGCGATTTCCGCCGGCATGAGCCAGGACCTGGAAGCCGCCGTCCGGTACGGGGCGACACACCTGCGGATTGGCTCCGATATCCTCGGTTCCCGGCCACCCGTGGGGTAGCGTCAAAGTATTGGAAGCGACGGGCCTGCGCATCCATGTCAAGGCATCCATGTCAAGTCACGGGCGGCCCGCCACAGCAGACACGATTGGAGTCCAGCATGGCTGGCGCACTGCGCAAGACAATGGTTTATCTTGGGCTCGCCGACGGCGATGAGCACTACGAGTCTGAGCACCACCTGCCGCAGCGGGAAGAGGAACGCGCCGCCGCTGCCGAGCCGGAGGAACGCCGCGCCCCTGCCCCGGTGCGTGAAGCCGTCCGTGAAGTACCCCAAGCCGCCGCCGAAGAGGAATACCGCGCCCCCGTGACACCCATCAAGCGTGCGGCATCGAGCCGCGAAGACAGCTCCGGACTGCGTCAGATCACCACGATCCACCCCCGCTCCTACAACGATGCCAAGGTCATCGGCGAGAGCTTCCGGGACGGCATTCCGGTGATCATGAACGTCACTGACATGGGCGAAGCGGATGCCAAGCGCCTGGTGGACTTCTCCGCCGGCCTTGTTTTCGGCCTGCACGGCAGCATCGAACGGGTCACCAACAAGGTGTTCCTGCTCTCTCCGTCCTACGTCGAAGTCCTGGGTGACGACAAGAAGGCCAGCGAAGGCCAGGCCTCGTTCTTCAACCAGAGCTAGGCTCAAAACAGCTTTTGACAGATGCCAGGCAGGCCTACTGCCTGGCATCTGTGTTGGAATAGAAGAACGTCAGCCGCGATCGAGGAGAACTGAGCTAAGCCGTGGGCATTGTTTTTGGCCTTATTTACATCGCACTGCTGTTGTTCCAGATCGCGCTCATTATCCGGATCGTCTTCGACCTGGTGCAGATGTTCGCCCGCCAGTGGCGTCCGCGCGGCGCAGCCCTCGTGGCCGCCCACGTGGTCTACTCGGTCACCGATCCGCCCATCAAGCGTGTCCGCCGCCTCGTTCCGCCCCTCCAGCTCGGCGGAATCTCCCTTGACCTGGCGTTCCTGATTGTCTTCATCGTGGTGGTCATTGCGATGGGATTCACCTGGGCGCTGGTGTAGCTTTCTTTGTAGTACAGGGAGCCGGCCGCTACGGCGGTCCGGCCCCGGTTCCCGTGATTAATGCCAAAGGGTGTTGAATTGGGGGAATCAGATGATATTTAGGTACCGTAGTTTTTGAACGGCCGGAAGGCCTCCTGACTAACTAGACCAACGAGGTGACCAGATGGCTTTGACGCCAGAAGACGTTGTCAACAAGCGCTTTCAGCCGACCAAGTTCCGTGAAGGCTACGACCAGGACGAGGTCGATGATTTCCTTGATGAGATCGTCGTCGAACTGCGCCGCCTGAACCAGGAGAACGACGAGCTCCGCAAGAAGCTCGCCGAGGCCGGCACCCCTGCTGCCGCCAACGCCGCGCCGGCACCCGTTGTCGAAAAGGTCCCTGCGCCCGTCAAGGCCGACAAGGACGCAGAAGCCAAGGCAAAGGCCGAAGCGGAAGCCAAGGCTGAAGCCGAGGCCAAGGCCGCCGAGGAAGCAGAGGCCAAGAAGAAAGCCCAGGCTGCCGAGGCCGCCGCGCTGGCTCCCGCCCCTGCTGCCGCCACCCCGGCTCCCGCCGTTGCGTCGCCCTCTGCCGAGTCCGCCGCAGGCCTGCTCGCCATGGCCCAGCAGATGCACGACAAGCACGTTGCAGACGGTGAACAGCAGAAGGAAAAGATCATCGCCGAGGCGCAGATCGAAGCTTCCACCCTCGTCAATGACGCCCAGGAAAAGTCCCGCAAGATCCTCGGCGCCCTGGAGCAGCAGCGTTCCGTCCTTGAGCGCAAGGTTGAGCAGCTCCGTGGCTTCGAGCGCGACTACCGCTCCCGCCTGAAGGCCTACATCGAAGGCCAGCTGCGCGACCTGGACGCCCGTGGTTCCGTTGCCGCGCCCGAGGTCGGCGAAGCTGCGGCTGAGGTCTAAGCAAGTATTCTGAAAGCCGGTGGCTGAGGACTCCTCGGCCACCGGCTTTCGCTGTTAAGCGCAGCGCACCCACGGCCAACCCCGGATGAAAGCACTATGAGCGACGAACACAACAGCGGCACCACGGAGCCGGCCCGCACCCCCCGCCGGACTCCGCGCCCCGGCCTGCTCTGGCTCTTTGCCGGCTTTGCGGCGTTTGCCTACGCCTTTGACCAGCTGACCAAACTCTGGGTCACCGCCACCATGGTGGAAGGTGAGCGGATCCCGGTGTTTCCGCCGCTGCTGCACTGGTACTACATCCGCAATTCCGGAGCGGCCTTCTCCATCGGCGAGAACGTCACCTGGGTCTTCACCCTGGTGATGGCCGGCGTCTCCGTGGCCATCTTCTTCCAACTGCGCAAACTCGGCTCGGCGTGGTGGGCACTGGCGCTGGGCCTTCTCCTGGGCGGTGCCCTGGGCAATCTCACCGACCGCCTCTTCCGGGAGCCTTCCTTCGGGATGGGGCACGTCGTGGACTTCATCCAGCTGCCCAACTTCGCCATCTTCAACATCGCTGATTCCGCCGTGGTGAGTGCCGTCGTCGTGATCTGCCTGCTGACCCTGCGCGGAATCGGCATGGACGGCAGCAAACAGCAGGCGGCGCCCGCCACGCCGGCGCAGCCTGACCAGGAGGCATCCGGCGATGCCTGAAACGTACCTCGTTCCTGAGGAGCTCGGAGGAGCGCGGGCCGATGCCGGCCTGGCCAAGCTCATGGACATCTCACGCTCGGCTGCCGCGGTGCTGCTCGCGGAAGGGAACGTCCTCGCCGGGGGAGCAGTCCTTGGCAAGTCCGCCAAGCTGGCTGCCGGCTCCGTCCTGTCAGTTACCGTTCCCGAACGCCGGGATCCCTTGGAAGTGGTGGAGGAAGTAGTGGAAGGCCTGAACATCCTGCTGGACGATGAGGACTTTGTCGTCATCGACAAGCCCGTGGGTGTTGCGGCACATCCCTCACCCGGCTGGGTCGGCCCCACGGTGGTGGGCGGCCTCGCCGGCGCCGGGTACCGGATTTCCACCTCGGGTGCCGCGGAACGCGCCGGCATCGTGCACCGCCTCGACGTCGGAACTTCCGGTGTCATGGTGGTTGCCAAGACCGAACACGCCTACACCGTGCTCAAGCGGGCGTTCAAGGAGCGGACCGTGGACAAGGTCTACCATGCGGTGGTCCAGGGCCTGCCCGAACCCCTCGAAGGAACCATCGACGCCCCGATCGGCCGCCACCCCGGCCACGACTGGCGCTTCGCCGTCATCGAAGACGGGCGCCCCTCGGTGACCCATTACGAAGTGCTGGAAGCCTTCGGCAAGGCCAGCCTCGTGGAAGTACACCTGGAAACCGGCCGGACCCACCAGATCCGCGTCCATTTCTCGGCCCTGCGCCACCCCTGCGCAGGAGACCTCACCTATGGCGCAGATCCGCGCCTTGCCGCCACCCTGGGCCTCACCCGGCAGTGGCTGCACGCCCGCAAGCTCGGCTTCAACCACCCCCGCAGCGGTGACTGGGTGGAGGTCACCAGCCGGTACCCGGCAGACCTGCAGTACGCCCTGGACCTGCTCGCCAGCGGCGACGCCTGAGCTCCACGCAGTTGCGGCTTGCGCGGGCCGCCCGGCGGTAGACTGTCGTGGTGACTTCCAGCAATGCCTCGTTCGTCCACCTGCACACCCATACCGAGTACTCGATGCTGGACGGCGCGGCGAAGCTCGGTGAGTTGTTCGCCGAAACCAACAGGCTTGAGATGCCGGCGCTGGCCATCACGGACCATGGCTACCTGTTCGGCGCGCACGACTTCTGGAAGAAGGCCAAGGACGCCGGGGTGAAGCCGATCATCGGCGTCGAGGCTTACGTCACCCCGGGTACTGCCCGCGGCGACAAGGAGCGCGTCCGCTGGGGCGACGAGAGCCAACGCAGCGACGACGTCTCCGGTGGTGGTGCCTACACCCACATGACGCTGCTCAGCTACAACAACACCGGCATGCGCAACCTGTTCAAGGCATCATCCATTGCCTCCCTGGACTCGGTCTTCGGCAAGTGGCCCCGACTGGACCGTGAGCTGCTGAATACCTACTCCGAGGGCCTGATCGCGACGACGGGTTGCCCCTCCGGCGAGGTCCAGACCCGGCTGCGGCTGGGGCAGTACCGCGAGGCCGTCGAGGCTGCCGCCGAATTCCGGGACATCTTCGGCAAGGAGAACTACTACTGCGAACTGATGGACCACGGGCTGTCGATCGAAACCCGGATCCGTGAAGACCTCCTGCGCCTGGCCAAGGACCTGGACCTGCCGCTTGTCGCCACGAACGACCTCCACTACACGCACGAGCACGACGCGAAGGCGCACGAGGCCCTGCTGGCCATCCAGTCCGGCTCCACGCTGCTTGAACCCAGCTACGACCAGGGCGGCTCACGCTTCGCCTTCTCCGGAACCGGCTACTACCTGAAGTCCCCCCGGGAGATGCGGGAGCTCTTCCGTGAGCTGCCGGACGCCTGCGACAACACCCTCGCCATCGCCGAGCGGTGCGAGGTGTCCTTCACCCACAACAACTACATGCCCAAGTTTCCCTGCCCGCCAGGGGACAATGAGGACTCCTGGCTGGTCAAGGAAGTCGAACGGGGACTGCACTACCGCTATCCCAAGGGAATCCCGGATGACGTCCGCAAGCAGGCCGATTATGAGCTCGGCATCATCAGCTCCATGGGCTTCCCGGGCTACTTCCTGGTGGTGGCCGACTTCATCAACTGGGCCAAGGACAACGGCATCCGTGTCGGCCCTGGCCGTGGCTCGGGTGCAGGTTCCATGGTGGCGTACGCCCTGCGCATCACCGACCTCGACCCGCTGCGCCACGGCCTGATCTTCGAACGCTTCCTCAACCCGGACCGTGTGTCCATGCCCGACTTCGACGTCGACTTCGATGATCGCCGCCGCCCGGAAGTCATCGACTATGTCACCCGGAAGTACGGCGACGAACGCGTGGCGATGATCGTCACCTACGGCACCATCAAGACCAAGCAGGCGCTCAAGGACTCGTCCCGCGTGCTCGGCTATCCCTTCAGCATGGGTGAGACCCTCACCAAGGCGCTGCCGCCCGCAGTCATGGCCAAGGACATCCCGCTTGCCGATATCCAGAACCCCCAGGCGAAGCGCTACGGCGAGGCCGGGGAGTTCCGGGAACTGCTGGCCACCGACCCTGAAGCCGCGAAGGTCTTCGAAACGGCCCTGGGCCTCGAAGGGCTGAAGCGCCAGTGGGGCGTACACGCCGCCGGCGTCATCATGTCCTCGGATCCGATCATCGACGTCGTGCCGATCATGCGCCGCATCCAGGACGGCCAGGTCATCACGCAGTTCGACTACCCCACCTGCGAAGGCCTCGGCCTGATCAAGATGGACTTCCTCGGCCTGCGGAACCTGACGATCATTTCCGACGCCATCGAGAACATCAAGCGCAACCGCGGCATCGACCTCGACCTTGAACACCTTGAACTGGACGACGCCGAGTCCTACGAACTGCTTGCCCGCGGCGACACCCTGGGCGTTTTCCAGCTCGACGGCGGCCCCATGCGTTCGCTGCTCAAGCTCATGAAGCCTGACAACTTCGAAGACATCTCGGCCGTGCTCGCGCTGTACCGTCCGGGTCCGATGGGCGCCAACGCCCATACCGACTACGCGTTGCGCAAGAACGGCGTGCAGCCGGTGGTTCCGATCCACCCGGAACTGGAAGAGCCCCTCAAGGACATCCTGGGCGGCACCTTCGGCCTGATCGTGTATCAGGAACAGGTCATGGCCGTGGCACAGAAACTGGCCGGGTACTCCCTTGGCCAGGCAGACATCCTCCGCCGTGCCATGGGCAAGAAGAAGAAGGAGGAGCTGGACAAGCAGTTCGCGGGCTTCCAGCAGGGCATGCTGGACAACGGGTACTCGGCCGAGGCCGTGAAGACCCTGTGGGACATCCTGCTTCCGTTCTCCGACTACGCCTTCAACAAAGCGCACTCGGCCGCCTATGGCGTGGTTTCCTACTGGACCGCGTACCTGAAGGCGCACTACGCGCCCGAATACATGGCCGCCCTGCTCACCAGCGTGGGCGACGACAAGGACAAGTCGGCCATCTACCTCAACGAATGCCGGCGCATGGGCATCACCGTGCTGCCGCCGGACGTCAACGAATCGGCCCTGACCTTCACCCCGGTGGGCAGCGACATCCGCTTCGGCATGGGCGCCATCCGCAACGTCGGCGCCAACGTCGTCGACTCCCTGGTGGCCGCGCGCCAGGAACAGGGACGCTTCGAATCGTTCTCGGACTTCCTCATGAAGGTTCCCGCAGTGGTCTGCAACAAGCGGACCATCGAATCGCTCATCAAGGCCGGTGCCTTCGACTCGCTTGGCCACGCGCGCCGTGCCCTGGCGATGATCCACGAAGAAGCGATCGACTCGGTGATCACGCTCAAGCGCAATGAGGCGATCGGCCAGTTCGACCTGTTCGCAGGCCTGGACGAGGAGAAGTCCGAAGCCTCCTTCAGCACAGAGATTCCGGACCTCCCGGAGTGGGAAAAGAAGGACAAGCTCGCTTTCGAACGCGACATGCTGGGCCTCTACGTCTCGGACCATCCGCTGCAGGGCCTGGAAGGGGTGCTCGGCCAGCACGCGGAGTACCCGATTTCCGCGCTGCTCGCCGAAGACGGCCCGCACGACGGCGCCATCGTCACCATTGCGGGCATGATCACCTCGCTGAGCCGCCGGATCGCCAAAGCCAGCGGCAACGCCTACGCCCGGGCCGAGATCGAGGACCTTGGGGCGTCGATGGAGGTCATGTTCTTCGGCCAGGTCTACGGTCCGATTGCCTCAGTGCTGGCCGAGGACCTGATCGTGGTGGTCAAGGGTCGCCTCCAAAGGCGCGACGACGGCGCTGTCACCCTGAACTGCATGGAACTGTCCGTTCCGGATCTCAGCGAAGGCGTGAACGGTCCGCTGGTGATCACCATGCCCACGTACAAGGCCACCGAGGCAGTGGTGACCGAGCTGCGCGACGTCCTCGGAAACCACCGGGGAAATTCGGAGGTCCGGCTCAACCTGCAGGGCGACACCAAGATCGAGGTCATGGCCCTGCCGATCCACCTGCGGGTGAACCCGAATCCGGCGCTGTTCGGCGACTTGAAGGTGCTCCTCGGCCCGGCCTGCCTGGACGGGTAGCCTGCGCGGTTGATCCAGCGGCCTGGCCGGCCAGTCCAGGCTCTCAGATTTCGCGGGCTGTTCAGATTTCGTAGTCGAGGGGGACCGGCTGCCCGTAGCTGCCCGAGTGGTACAGCAGCGGGCTGCCGTCTTCGCCCACCTGGCCGTCCACTACTTCGACCACTACCACCGCGTTGTTTTCGAAGGACAGCCGCATCTGGATCTTGCCCACCAGCCAGCCGGTCACGTTCTTCAGGAGCGGCACTCCGTGGGGGCCCGGTTCCCAATGGTCTCCCTCGAAGCGTTCCGTGCCGCGGGCAAAGCGGTCGGCCAAGGCCTGGTTCTCGTGGCCGAGCATGTGCAGGCCGATGTAGCTGGAGTTCGCCACTGCCGGCCAGGAGCTGGAACTGCGGGACATGTTGAAGGTGAAGCGGGGCGGCTCGGCAGACAGGGACGCTACCGAGGTGGCGGTGAATCCGAAGGGCTTGCCGTTCAGTTCCGCGGTAATGATTGCAACGCCCGCGGCATGGCGGCGGAACATCTCCTTGAAGGTCCTCTCGAAGGACGGGGTGTCCGAAGCCATGGCTTGCTCCTTGAGATCGTGATGTGGTTCTTGGATCAGCGTATTCCCGCAGGCCGGGCCAACGGTATTCCAGGCCGGCCGGGCCGCCTTGTTGCGGCACGGAACGCAATGTTTGTTAATGTGGCAGGCATGACCTTGCCTGCGTATGAGAGCACCGGCCGACTCCCCGGCGATGAACCGGGCGGGGAAGAAGCGGCCCCGGCCGCACGGCACAGGAAGGGCACGCAGCATAGGAAGGACAAACACGGCAAGGGCAGCCTGGCCTGGCTCTGGTTCGTGGTGCCGCCGTTCGCCGGCGCGGTCCTGGGCATCGCGTGGTGGCTTTTGGCACCCGGTGGGGCCAACCTGCTCAGCGGCGATCCGGCCATGGCGGATCCGTCCGCCCCTTTGACCCGTTTGCCCCGCGACCTGATGCTGGCCGCGCTGCTGCTCCTGGCCGGCTGTTTTACGGCTGTGCTGCTCGATTCGACCCCGGCGGACAAAGGCCGGCCCATGCGTACCCTGCTAGCAACCGCGGGCGGACTCGCAGGCGCCGTTGCCGCGTGGCAGCTTGGCCTGTTGGCCGATCAATGGTGGGGATCCGGCGTGCCCCTGCCGGACGAAGACGGATTCACGCTTCGCTCTTTGGTGGTGCTGCTCGTGTGGCCCGGGGCCGTAGCGCTCCTGGCCTTCGTATTCAACCTGATCGGCCTTCTGGCCAAGGGAACGCAGCCGGACGCTTCGGCGCACTAAACTGGCCGGGTGACCATTTCTCCGGAGAACCCGACTGCCTCTGTAACCGAGTCCCTTGAGTTCCGCAGCATCGACCTGCGGGGCCGGACCCTTTCGCTCGCCGAACTGCGTGCCGCCGTGCCGCGGGCGCAGCATCAGACGGTCGCCGACGCCGAGCAGAAGGTCCTGGACATCATCGCCGCCGTCCGCTCCCGCGGCTTCGCGGCGTTGGGGGAGTTTGCCCTCGCGTTCGACGGCGTCGAGCAGTCCCACCCGCGTGTCCCGGCAGCGGCACTTGCCGAAGCGCTCGAAAGCCTCGATCCGGCCGTCCGCTCGGCGCTGGAGGAATCGATCAGCCGCGCCCGGCGCTTTGCCGAAGCGCAGCGTCCGGCCGATGTCGACGTCGAACTCGGCGACGGCGCGGTGGTCAGCCAGAACTGGGTCCCGGTGGGCCGCGTCGGCCTGTACGTGCCCGGCGGGCTGGCTGTGTACCCGTCCTCGGTGATCATGAACGTTGTTCCGGCCCAGGCCGCCGGCGTGCCCTCGGTGGCGTTGGCCTCGCCGCCGCAGAAGGAGTTCGGCGGCCTGCCGCACCCCACCATCCTTGCTGCCGCGGCGCTACTCGGCATCGACGAGGTGTACGCGATCGGTGGCGCCCAGGCCGTTGCGGCCTTCGCCTACGGTATTTCGGGCGCGGACGGTGCCGAAGCCCTTGAGCCGGTGGACGTCGTCACGGGCCCGGGCAACATTTTCGTGGCCACGGCGAAGCGCCTGGTGAAGGGCGTCGTCGGCATCGACTCCGAGGCCGGCACCACCGAAATCGCGATCCTCGCCGATGCGGGCGCCCGTCCGGAGCTTGTAGCCGCGGACCTCATCAGCCAGGCAGAGCACGATCCCAAGGCCGCCTCCGTCCTGGTGACGGACTCCGCGGAACTGGCGGCCGCCGTCGACGCCGAACTCAAGCGCCAGGCCGCTGCCACCAAGCACCGCGAACGGGTGGTGACCGCCCTCTCCGGGCCGCAGTCCGGCGTCGTGCTGGTGGACAACCTGGAACAGGGCATCGCTGTTTGCGACGCATATGCGGCCGAGCACCTGGAAATCATGACGGCGGACGCGCCGGCGGTTGCCGCGCGGATCCGGAACGCCGGTGCGATCTTCGTGGGAGAGTACAGCCCCGTCAGCCTGGGCGACTACTGTGCCGGTTCCAACCACGTGCTTCCCACCAGCGGAACGGCGGCGTTTTCCTCCGGGCTGAACGTCACCACCTTCCTCCGGGCGGTGCAGTTGATCAACTACAACCGCGCCGCGCTTGAGGAAGTGAGCAAGCACATTGTCAGCCTGGCCGGAGCCGAGGACCTGCCCGGTCACGGTGATGCCGTGACGATCCGCTTCGCCGGGTAGTTCAGAAGAGCAAAAGCACTACATATACGGCCGGCAGCACTACATGTAGTAATTACATGCTTGTCATTAGGGCTGGCTCAAACGTAAAATGGTGGCGGAAGCATTGCTTCCGCCACCATCGCGTTTTCCGGCAGCTGCCGACCGCGGACAACAAAGATCCAGGGGAGGCCGGCATGTATTGTCCGTTTTGCCGTAACCCTGACTCCCGCGTGGTGGACAGCAGGATGGCCGACGACGGATCCTCCATCCGCCGTCGCCGTCAGTGTCCCGAATGCGGCCGCCGCTTCACCACGGTGGAAACCACCAGCCTGTCGGTGGTCAAGCGTTCAGGCGTGGGTGAACCCTTCAGCCGCAGCAAGATCATCAACGGCGTCCGGAAGGCCTGCCAGGGCCGCCCTGTGACCGAAGACGACCTCGCCATGCTGGCCCAGGAGGTCGAAGAAAACATCCGGGCATCCGGCGCGGCCGAGATCGATGCCCACCAGGTGGGTCTTGCCATTCTTGGCCCGCTGCAGAAACTCGACCAGGTCGCGTACCTCCGCTTCGCCAGCGTGTACCAGGCGTTTGAATCCCTCGAAGACTTCGAGTCCGCCATCGCCTTGCTGCGGGAAGAAGCAGCGCAGGGCCAGGTTGCGGGCACGGCCGCCAAGGGAGGCCGCGGCAAGGCCGCAGCCAAGGGCACGCAGAAGGGCCTGTTCTAGCCAGGCCCGTTTGAGCTCCGGTGGTGGCGGCGGAGGGGAAGCCCCCGCCACCACCGGCACCACACGTTCCTCAGCGGCCGCCGGATACCGGGAGCACCGCACCGGTGATGTATGCTGCCTCGTCGGACAAGAGCCAGAGCACCGCTGCCGCAACCTCTTCGGGTTCAGCCGCCCGGCCCATGGGAATCGTGGGGCTCAGCCTTTCAATCCTGTCCGGCATGCCCGCCGCCGCATGAAGGCCGGTGTTCGTGCTGCCGGGAGCAACGCAGTTCACCCGGATCCCCTCGCCGGCCACTTCGGCCGCAAGTCCCGTGGTCAGGACGTCTACGGCCCCCTTGGTGGCCGCGTAGTGAACCCAGGTTCCCGGAGAACCGGCCTTCGTTGCGGTCGAAGAGATGTTGATGATGGATCCACCGGCACCGCCGTTTCCGGTGGAGAGCCGCCGCACCGCTTCTTGGCTGACGAAGAGCACACCCGCCACGTTCACGTCCACTACACGTTGCACGGTTGTGGTCGGGACGTCGCTGAGCCTGCCGATGTGGTTGCCCGTGATTCCGGCGTTGTTGACCACCGCAATGAGGCGACCCATGGCTGCCGCGGCCTCGAAGAGTGCCACCACCTGCGCCGGGCGGCTGACATCGGCCTGGATGGCTTCGGCCTGCCCGCCCATTGCATGGATGCGGGCAACCACGTCCCGCGCACCGCTGGCATCGGCGGCATAGTTGACCGCCACCGCGTATCCTGCGGCCGCCGCCCCTAGTGCTATGGCCGCCCCGATGCCGCGGCTGGCGCCGGTGACGATGACGACGGAGGCCGCGGCCTCTTCAGCCGCCAACACAGCTACTTGACGAGCTTGTGGTGGACGCCGACTTCGAGCGCCGCGCCGACGATGCCGGCGTCATTCTTCAGTTCGGCGGTAACGATCCTGGTCCGCAGCTCCAGGTGCGGGAAGTACTCGTCCGAACGCTTCGAAATGCCGCCGCCGATGATGAACAGCTCGGGGGAGAAGAGGAACTCCACGTGCTGGAGGTAGCGGTTGAGCTTCACGCCGTATTCGTCCCAGCTCAGGCCATCGCGTTCGCGGGCGACGGCGGATGCCTTGGTCTCGGCGTCGTGGCCGTCGATCTCAAGGTGGCCGAGCTCGGCGTTCGGAACCAACTGGCCGTTGAAGATGAACGCGGAGCCGATACCGGTGCCGAGGGTGATCACCAGGACGGTGCCGTCCACACCTTCACCCGCACCGTAGCGGGCCTCTGCCAGGCCTGCGGCGTCGGCGTCGTTGATGACCTCGACCGGGCGGCCCAGGCGCTTGCTGAACAGTGCGTCGACGTCGGTGCCCAGCCAGGACTTGTCGACGTTCGCCGCGGAACGGACCACGCCATGCTGGATGATGCCCGGGAAGGTGACGCCGACCGGCGAGTCAACTGCCGGCGCCTCGGCGCGCTCCGAGAGCTCCTCGACGATCTGGGCCACGACGTCGGCAACGGCCTCCGGAGTGGCGGGCTGCGGCGTGGGGATCCGGAAACGCTCGCCGATCAGCTTGCCCTTCTTCAGGTCCACGATCCCGCCCTTGATGCCGGTACCGCCGATGTCGATCCCGATCAGCGGGGCGTTCTTGTGGCTTTTCGAATCCTTCGTCAATGCATGTCCGTTCTTGGCAGGTGGGTGGGCGGCGGGTGGATGAGCACGGGATGACCGGCGGAGCCGTTTACGGCAGGGTGAGGATCTCCGCCCCGTTGTCGGTCACCAGCAGGGTGTGTTCGAACTGCGCGGTGCGCTTGCGGTCCCGGGTCACTACAGTCCAGTTGTCCGGCCACATGTCCCATTCGATGGTGCCCAGGGTCAGCATGGGTTCAATGGTGAAGACCATGCCGGACTGGATGACGGTGTTGTAGGCCGGAGCGGCATCGTAGTGCGGGATGATCAGGCCCGTGTGGAAGGCCTCACCCACCCCGTGGCCCGTGAAGTCGCGGACCACTCCATAACCGAAGCGCTTTGCGTAGGATTCGATGGCCCTGCCGATCACGTTGATTTCGCGGCCCGGTGCCACTGCCTTGATGGCCCGGTTGAGGGACTCCTGCGTCCGCTCGACCAGGAGACGGGATTCTTCGTCCACGTCGCCCACCAGGAAGGTGTAGTTGGTATCGCCGTGCACGCCATTGATGAACGCGGTGATATCGATGTTCAGGATGTCGCCGTCCTGGACCACCGTGGAATCGGGGATTCCGTGGCAGATGACTTCGTTGAGCGAAGAACACAGGGACTTGGGGAAGCCCCGGTAGCCGAGGGTGGACGGGTAGGCGTTGTGGTCCATGAGAAACTCATGGCCGATCCGGTCCAGCTGGTCCGTGGTGACGCCCGGCTGGATGTGCTTCCCCACCTCGACGATCGCTTGCGCTGCGATGCGGCCCGCAATGCGGATCTTTTCGATGGTTTCCGCTGACTTCACCTCGGAGCCGGTGAACTTGGCCGGAGCCGGCTTGCCGACATACTCGGGGCGTGCGATCGACGCCGGAACCGGCAGCTGCGGGCTGACGGTTCCTGGGGTGAGCGTGCCGATGGGTGCGGTCAAAGCGGGGGAAGGCATAGATTGATCATATAAGGGAGCAACGAGACGCAGCTAACAGGCAGCCAACAAGGAGTCACTGTGACGGAGTACTGGTACAACGTACAGACGCATGAGATCGAAGAGGATGCCCAGTCGGACTGGACCCAGTTGATCGGGCCGTACAAGACCCGCGAGGAAGCGGAGCACGCCCTGGAGAGAGTCAGGGCGCGCAACGAAGCCTGGGAAAAGGACGACGAAGACTAGTTCGCGAGGGGCCCGAGCTGGCGGGGACGAAGCGAAGCTTGGCCCCGAACTAGTCGCTGGTTTGGTTCCAGGCAGTCGCCGGGACCTAGAAGGAGTGCTCCGGGCCGGGGAAACTTCCTGAGCGGACGTCCTCCGCGTAATTACGGGCGGCATCGCCGAGGATGGTGCGCAGGTCCGCGTACTGCTTGACGAACTTGGCCATCTTCCCGCCCCGGAGCCCTGCCATGTCCTGCCACACCAGAACCTGCCCGGTGGTGACGTTGCCGGCGCCGATTCCGATGGTGGGCACGGAGACGGCGGCATCCACGGCTGCGGCGGTCTCCGCGGGAACCATTTCCATCAGCACGCTGAACGCTCCGGCGTCGGCCAGCGCGACGGCGTCGTCGATCAAGCGCCGGCCATCATCGCCGCGGCCCTGGACCCGGTAGCCGCCCAGGGCATGTTCGCTCTGCGGAGTGAACCCGATGTGCGCCATGACCGGAATGCCGGCCTGCACCATGGCCTTGACGGTGGGGGCGTAATAGGCACTGCCTTCGATCTTGACCGCGTGGGCCAGTCCCTCCTTGAGGAAGCGCACGCCCGTGGCCACGGCCTGCTCGGCCGACACCTCGTAGCTGCCGAAGGGCAGGTCAGCCACGATCAGGGCCCGCTTTGCCGAGCGCGCGACGGCGCGGCACAGGGGGAGCAGTTCATCCACCGTGACGGGGAGGCTGCTTTCGTTGCCGTAGACATTGTTGGAGGCGGAGTCGCCCACCAGCAGGACCTCGATGCCGGCCTGGTCGAAGATTTCGGCCGTGTACTGCTCGTAGGCCGTGAGCATCGCGAAGCGTGAACCGTTGGCCTTGGCCTGCTGCAGATGATGGATGCGCACGCGCCCGGCGGGGGCAGCAGGCACGCCGGCGCCGGCGGAGACGGCTGCCGGGCCGGAACCGTAAGGGGCTGCCGTTTCGGAGGACGGGCCGGCGTTGGGGGCGGTGTGCGATTCAGGATGGTTGCTTGGGGCCATGACAAGAGCGTATGCGGTCCCGGCCCGGCGGGCCACCGGGGGACAACGGCCCCGTTTGTAAACGCTGTGTTACAGGCAGCTGTGGCAGCGTCATTGGCGGACAATGCTTAGTAGAGTGAAGGCTGAGCTGCTGCGCCCGGAGCAAAACTCCGGCCGCGGCATGGACATTGATCTGAAAAGGGGCCCTATGGACCGCCAGCAAGAGTTCGTACTCCGGACCATCGAAGAGCGTGATGTGCGCTTCGTTCGCTTGTGGTTTACCGACGTCGTCGGTTCGCTTAAGTCGGTGGCGCTCGCGCCGGCTGAGGTGGAGGGGGCCTTCGAAGAGGGCCTGGGCTTTGACGGCTCCGCGATCGAGGGCCTCGCCCGCGTCTTCGAGTCGGACATGCTGGCCCAGCCGGACCCCGCTACGTTCCAGATCCTGCCCTGGCGCGGCGACACGGAACAGACCTCCAGGATGTTCTGCGACATCCTCACCCCCGACGGCGAGCCCTCTGCGGCCGACCCCCGCAACGTCCTCAAGCGCACCCTCGCCAAAGCCGCGGACATGGGCTTCACCTGCTACACCCACCCGGAAATCGAGTTCTACCTGCTGAAGTCCAGCGAGCTCGGCCCGAACGGCGCCCCCGTTCCCGTGGACGAGGGCGGCTACTTCGACCACGTCCCCGGCGGCGTGGCCCAGGACTTCCGCCGCACCGCGGTCACCATGCTCGAGTCGGTGGGCATCTCGGTTGAGTTCAGCCACCACGAAGGCGGGCCCGGCCAGAACGAAATCGACCTCCGCTACGCCGACGCCCTCCAGACCGCGGACAACATCATGACGTTCCGCACGGTCATCAAGGAGGTCGCTCTGCAGCAGGGCACCTACGCCACCTTCATGCCCAAGCCCTTCACCGACCACCCGGGCTCGGGCATGCACACCCACTTCTCCCTCTTCGAAGGCGACACCAACGCTTTCTACGAGGCGGGGGCGGAGTTCCAGCTCTCCAAGACCGCGCGCCAGTTCATCGCCGGCATCCTGAAGCACGCTCCCGAGTTCACGGCAGTCACCAACCAGTTCGTGAACTCCTACAAGCGCCTCTGGGGCGGCGGTGAAGCTCCCAGCTACCTGAGCTGGGGCCACAACAACCGCTCCGCCCTGGTCCGGGTGCCGCTCTACAAGCCCGGCAAGGGCCAGTCCGCCCGCATCGAATACCGCGGCATTGACTCCGCCACCAACCCGTACCTGGCTTACGCCGTCCTCCTGGGCGCCGGGCTCAAAGGCATCGAAGAAGGCTACGAACTGCCGCCGGCGGCAGAGGACGACGTGTGGTCGCTGACCTCTGCTGAACGCAAGGCGATGGGGCACGCTCCGTTGCCGTCCAGCCTGCACGACGCCATCCGTGCCATGGAGGACTCCGAACTGGTGGCCGAGATTCTGGGCGAGCAGGTCTTCGAACACTTCCTGCGCAACAAGCGCGCGGAGTGGCAGGACTACCGGCTCCAGGTGACCCCTTACGAGTTGCAGCGCAACCTCGGCATTCTCTAGGCGGGCGGGATGAGCCTGGCACGCCGGCTCATTTCGGCCGGCTTCAGCGACCTGGACAAGGGGGAGCGTTTCCTTGCCGCCCGCGAACTCGACGGGATCGACCAGGAAACCCTTTTCGACGGCCTGTACCTGAGCGCGAGCCCGGATACGGCCCTGCAGACCCTGGTGCGGCTGATCGAGAAGCACCCGCCCCTGCGCGACTTGGCGTCCGCCGGCCTGGACCGCAGCGAACCGTTGTACCGGCTCCTTGGCGCCTCCGAGGCGTTGGGCGAGTTCCTCATCCGGCATCCTGAGCACCTTGACGTTTTCGAGGAACGGATCAGCCCCGAGCCGCAGGCCCAGGATCCGTCCGTGCTCCGCGCGAAGCTGCTTGCCTCGGTCCGTGCCGACGCCTCCTCGCCGCGCCCGGTGGCCGGGTTGACCGGGACGGCTGCCTACGCGGCCTTGCGCACCGCATACCGCCGCGGCCTGACCGAGCTTGCCATCAGGGACCTGTGCGCCGCCAGCCCGCAGGATGCGATGCCGATCGTCGGCGCCGAACTCGCGGACCTCGCCGGGGCCGCTATCGAGGCCGCCCTTGCCGTGTCGCGCGCGGAAGCCGCCGCCACCTTCGACCCGGCGGAGGTGGCCGCCGTCAGGCTCGCCGTCATCGGCATGGGCAAATGCGGGGCCCGCGAACTGAACTACATTTCCGACGTCGACGTCATCTATGTCATCGAAGCGCAGGGCCTGGACGATGCCCGCGCCGCAACGATCGGAACAGCGCTGGCGAGCGGGATTTCCCGCGCAATTTCCTCCACGGCGCCCGAGCCGGGCCTCTGGGAGGTGGACGCCAACCTCCGGCCGGAAGGGAAGTCCGGTCCCTTGGTGCGGACGCTGCCGTCGCACCTGAGCTACTACGCGCGCTGGGCGGACAGCTGGGAATTCCAGGCGCTGCTCAAGGCCCGCACCATCGCCGGGGACCGTGAGCTCGGCGAGCGTTACGAGGCCGCCGTCCAGCCCCTCGTCTGGGCTTCGTCCGGACGTGAAGGCTTCGTGGAGTCGGTCCAGGCCATGCGCCGCCGCGTCACCGACAACATCGCCCCGGCGGAGGAACAACGCCAGATCAAGCTTGGCCCCGGCGGCCTGCGGGACGTCGAGTTCACCGTGCAGCTGCTGCAGTTGGTGCACGGAAAATCGGATGAGTCGCTGCGCTGCCGGGACACGACGTCGGCCATCGCCGCACTGTCATCCGGCGGTTACATCGGCCGTGCCGACGCCGCGGCCTTCGACAGCGCCTACCGTTACCTGCGCCTGCTCGAGCACCGCATCCAACTGTTCCAACTGCGCCGAACCCACCTGATGCCCGTCAGCGAGGATGCCCAGCGCTTCCTCGCGAAAGCCGTGCTGGGACCTTTTTCCTCGGAGCGTCCCCACCCGGACGCCCTCCTCGGTACGTGGCAGAAAACGAAGCGCTCCGTGCGGGAACTCCATGAGCGCATCTTCTACCGGCCGCTGCTCAACACTGCGGCCAGCCTCAGCAGCGAAGACGCAAAGCTCAGCCCCGAAGCGGCGCAGGGCCGCCTTGCGGCATTGGGCTACCGCGACCCGCAGGGTGCCATGCGCCATATCGAGGCACTCACCGCGGGCGTCAGCCGCCGTGCGGCCTTGCAGCGGCAGCTGCTGCCCATCCTGCTCGGCTGGCTCGCCGAAGGTGTTGACCCCGACGCCGGCCTGCTCGCCTTCCGCCGCGTCAGCGAGGCCCTCGGAACCACGCACTGGTACCTCGGCATGCTGCGCGATTCGCAGGCCGCGGCGGAACGGCTCTGCCATGTGCTGTCCAACTCGCGGCTGATCGCCGACCTCTTGGAGGTTTCGCCGGAGTCCGTCGCCTGGTTGGGCAACGACAAGGAACTCCGGCCGCTGTCCTTCGAGGCACAGTGGCAGGAAATCCAGTCGAAAATGTCCCGGCATGCCGAGCCGGAAAGCGCCATGCGCCTCATCCGGCTGATCCGGCGCCGGGAAATCCTGCGCATCGCCATTGCGGACAGCTCCGGCCTCCTTGACCAGGACGCGGTGGGTGCAGCCCTCGCGGACGCTGACCGGGCTGCCGTGCTCGGTGCGCTGCATGTCGCCGAAAACATAGTGTCCGACGGCGGCCCGCTCAAGACGCGCGTGCTGGTCGTCGCAATGGGCCGCCAGGGCGGGCGGGAAATCGGCTATGGTTCCGATGCGGACGTCATGTATGTCCATCGGGCCGAGCCGGGCGCGACGGATGAAGAAGCCCAGAAACAAGCCCTGGCGATCGTCGCGCAGCTTTCGAGCCTGCTGACCCAGCCCCTGAAGCCGGCCATCATGGCCGAGCGGGTTCTTGCCGTTGACGCCGACCTGCGGCCCGAGGGCAAGAACGGCGCCATGGTGCGCTCCTTGGATTCCTACGCCGAGTATTACCGGCGCTGGTCGCTCGTCTGGGAAGCCCAGGCGCTCCTGCGGGCCCAACCCATGGCAGGCGATGACGGACTGGCGGAGGACTTCGTCGCCCTGATCGATCCGATCCGGTACCCGGAGACGTTGGCCGACAGCGAGCTGCGCGAGATCCGGCGCATCAAGGCCCGCGTCGAATCCGAACGGCTGCCGCGCGGGGCGGACCCGGCGCGGCATGTGAAGCTGGGCCGGGGAGGCCTCAGCGACGTCGAGTGGCTCGTCCAGCTGCTGCAGCTCCAGCACGCGGGGAAGCACTCCGCCCTGCGCACTACTTCCACCATGGCGGCCTTGGATGCGGTTGAGGAGCTCGGACTGATAGGCAAAGACGACGTTGACCTGCTGCGCGGCACCTGGCGCCTGGCCAGCCGGATCCGTTCGGCCAACGTCATCTGCACCGGCCGGGCCTCCGATCTGCTGCCCGCCTCGCGGCGCGACCTTGAGGCCGTGGCCAGGTGGTGCGGCTATGCCCCCGGGCAGGCCGCGGTCTTCGAGGAGGACTACCTGCGGATGAGCCGGCGAACCCGGGCCGTGTTCGAACGGGAGTTTTACGGCCAGTAGTCCGGCCCCGGCAGCCTCAGATGACTTCTTCGCGGTCCTGCAGTTCGACCACGCGGCCTTCACGCAGGCCGGTCAGCGCCGACGCGACGTGGAAGGCGCCATGGACGCCGAAGTATCCGGGGAACTCCTCCTCCGCAACGAAACGCCATTCGGTGAGTTCTTCCTCCTGCAAGGCGATCTGCGCACCGGCCGGGAGGACCCCGCCGTCGTACAGGAAGTTCAGGCCGTCGCCGATCGGTGACGGAAACGCCGAGTGGCCGATGATGAGCAGCGCTCCGGGAACGATGTCGAGGCCCAGCTCCTCGCGCCCTTCGCGGCGGGCTGCCGCACGCGGAGCCTCGCCGGCATCCACCGTGCCGCCGGGCAGGAGCCATCCGTCCTTGTAGTTGGGCTTCACCGCGAGGACCCGGCCGCCGTCGTCGCGGATCACCAGGCCCGCGGCCACGCGCCGGCGGGGGAGCGTACGGAAGTATTCGCGGCTTTCAGGGCTGAGTTCGGGCATGCCGCAACTCTAGCTACTGCGGCCCGTGATGTCCCATCTGGGCCTGGTTCAGAGCGCTCGGCATGTCGTACGGGTTCGGCTTCCGGTCGGCATCGGATGCCATCCCTTCGCGGTTGTCGTACGTGCGGGGTGTGTTCAGGTCCCGGGACCGCAACCGGAGCCCGACGGCGAGCAAGCCGAGTGAGTCCGCCAGCAGCACCAGGCCGAGCACGAACATGACCGTCGCTCCGCCGTCGGCCTTTCCTCCGACGACCGCCGCGAGCGGGCCGGGCAGGATCAGCACACAGGCCGCGAAAGCCAGGCCGGACAAGACCAGCAGGATGGTCCACTTCTTCTTCATTGTTTCCCCCAAACGTTGGCACGGTTCCTTAAGCCCCATTCAAACGGGAAAACAGGCAAAACAAAAGGACGGCCACAGCTGGGAAGCTGTGGCCGTCCTTTGTGCATGCGGAGCCGGGAGGCTTAGACGCCGTAGTAGAGCTCGAACTCGTAGGGGTTCGGGCGCAGGGACAGCGGCTTGATCTCGTTCTCGTACTTGTACTCGATCCAGGCGTCGATCAGGTCCTGGGTGAAGACGCCACCGGCCTGCAGGAACTCGTTGTCCTCGCGCAGGGCCTCGAGTGCTTCCTCAAGGGAGCCCGGAGCCTTCGGGATGTCCTTGGCTTCCTCTGCGGGGAGCTCGTAGAGGTCCTTGTCGATCGGAGCCGGGGGCTCGATGCGGTTGCGGATGCCGTCGATGCCGGCCATCAGCTGGGCAGCGAAGGCCAGGTACGGGTTGGAGGAGGGGTCCGGCGCGCGGAACTCAATGCGCTTGGCCTTCGGGTTGGAGCCCGTGATCGGGATACGGATACCGGCGGAGCGGTTGCCCTGCGAGTAGACCATGTTGACGGGGGCTTCGAAGCCCTTGACCAGGCGGCGGTAGGAGTTGACCGTCGGGTTGGTGAAGGCCAGGACGGCGGAAGCGTGCTTCAGCAGGCCGCCGATGTACCAGCGGGCGGTGTCGGAAAGGCCGGCGTAGCCCTTCTCGTCGTAGAACAGCGGTTCGCCGTTGCTCCACAGCGACTGGTGGCAGTGCATGCCCGAGCCGTTGTCACCGAAGACCGGCTTCGGCATGAAGGTGACGGACTTGCCCCAGGCGTCGGCGGTGTTCTTGATGATGTACTTGAACTTCTGCAGGTCGTCGGCAGCCGCGGTCAGCGTGGTGAACTTGTAGTTGATTTCAGCCTGGCCGGCGGAAGCAACTTCGTGGTGCGAACGCTCGACGACGAGGCCGGCCTTGTCCAGCTCAACGCACATGGCGTCGCGCAGGTCAGCCTGCTTGTCGGTGGGGGAGACGGGGAAGTAACCGCCCTTGACCGGGGTCTTGTGGCCGAGGTTGCCGCCTTCTTCCTTGCGGCCGGTGTTCCAGTAGGCTTCCTCGGAATCGATCTTGTAGAAGCTGCCCTGCGGGGAGGACTCGTACTGGACGTTGTCGAAGACGAAGAACTCGGCCTCGGGAGCGAAGAATGCGGTGTCGGCAATGCCGGTGGAGGCGAGGTAGGCCTCAGCCTTCTCGGCAACGCCGCGCGGGTCGCGGTGGTACGGGTCGCCGGTCCGCGGGTTCACGATGGAGAAGTTCAGCGCGAGGGTCTTCTCGATGCGGAAGGTGTCGATGAAAGCGGAAGTAACATCCGGAATCAGCTGCATGTCCGATTCGGCGATGCCCTGGAAACCGCGGATGGAAGAACCATCGAACAGCTGGCCGTGAACGAAGAAGTCCAGGTCAACGCTCTTGGCCGGCACGTTGAAGTGCTGCTGGACGCCGGGCAGGTCGGTGAAGCGGATATCGACGAACTTGACGTCTTCTTCCTTGATGAACTGGAGAACTTCTTCCGCAGTCTTGAACATCTATGCTCCTAACGCATAACAGGGAACGGCCACTTGCCGTCTGATCCAGCGAAAACCGAAGCCGGCGGAACACAAAGAGGTATCCCCGGTGCGGTGGCTAGCAACTTATACAACCTTAGGGATACGGAGTTTCCCGGGAGTATCGGCATTGTTTCAGGCAGGTTACAGAACCGCCTGCTGTGTAAACGCTACTGGCAGCACGGCCGGCGGTCCATGCCGTCCGCAATGCGACTGCCTTCCGCGGCAGCAAAGCGGCGCTGGCCCCGAACGCGGCGGCCGCCGTCGGGAACGCCATGGTGATGCCGTTAAACTTGACTGGTGGTTTCACGTAAAGATCTTGGCTCATGGCTCACCGGCCCGGACACGTCCGGCATTTCCAAGTATCCGGGGGAGCGGCTGGGCCTGCCGGAGTCCGGCCCGGGCTCCATGGCCCGTGCCGGCCGGCGCATCCTGGCCATCTGCATTGACTGGGGGCTGGCGCTGCTCATCAGCAACTTCGCCTTCGGCGGCAACCAGTGGGCCACCCTCGCGGTATTCGCTGCTGAACAGATCCTCCTGATCGGCACTTTGGGCTACAGCATCGGACACCGCATTGCCGGCATCCACGTGGTGAAGCTGGGCGGCGGCCCTGCCGGCCCCCTTGCCGCACTGGTCCGCGCCCTGCTGCTGTGCCTGGTCATTCCCGCGGTCATCTTCGACCCGGACCACCGCGGGCTCCACGACAAGGCCATGGACACCATCCTGATCCGGATGTAGCAGGCCGGGTATTTAAAGCGAAAGAACCGCTCCCTGCAGGGAACGGTTCTTTCGCTTTAAGGCCTTGGTCTAGCGTCCGCGCTGGGGCCGTGCCTTGTAGGGGTCGATGCCCTTCGGGATCGGCAGGCGGTTGCCCAGCGAGCTGATGCGCTTGCTGACGGCGCTGACTTCAACCTTGGTGAGCTCGTTCTTGAGCTTGTTCATTGTCTTGGCTACCTGGCTGATGGGTACCTGGCCTTCGCCGCGGCCGCTCTCAATCATGTGGATCGTGACGTTCGGCAGGATGCGGGAGAGCTTCTTGCGCTCGGCTTCGAGCAGCGGCTTCACCCGGTGCGAAGGGCCTTCGCTGACCAGTACGACGCCGGGACGGCCGATGGCGCGGAAGACGGCATCCTGCGTTCGCGGGTTGACAGCCACCGGCTGCTGCTCGGTGATCCAGCCGCGGCGGAGCGTACCGAGTGCGGCGCCCGAGGCGCCGGGCTGGTTCTCGATCTGTGCGAACGCGGCGCGTTCGGCACGGCGGGAGAGGATGAAGACGGCGGCCAGCAGGCCCAGCGGAATGCCGATGATCAAGCCGGTGATCGGGTTCTGCAGGAGGAAGCCGATCAGGAGGCTGACCGCGACGACGCCCAGGAACGCCAGCACCATGAGCAGGACGACCTGGGGATCGCTGCGGCGGGTCATCTTGAAGACCTCGCCGATCTGCTTGAGCTGGCTCGGCTTCTTGGCCTTGGCTTCCTTGGGCTTGCGGGAGAACAACCCGCGCTTCGGAGCGTCGGCTGCCGAGGGGGTCGGTTTGCTGGAGTCAGGGGATTTCGCCATAGTGCCTTAATTCTACGTGATGACGAAGGACCGGATGCCTGTAGGAAGGCATCCGGTCCCGTGTGCTTTGGTGATGTTACGCGCCGTGGCTGAGGAGGGTTTTGGCTTCCTGACGGGTGGTGCCGGAGTCCTGGATGCCGTCGGCGATGTGGGCGAGGTGTTCGGGGATGTCGCGGCCCTTTTTGCGCATGGCGGTGGCCCAGAGCCGGCCGGCGCGGTAGGAGGAACGGACCAGGGGGCCGGACATGACGCCGAGGAAGCCCAGGGCTTCGGCTTCTTCGCCGAGTTCGACGAATTCCTGGGGCTTGACCCAGCGGTCCACGGGCAGGTGCCGCTCGCTCGGGCGCAGGTACTGGGTGATGGTGATCAGGTCGCAGCCGGCCTCGTGCAGGTCTTTGAGGGCCTCGCTGATTTCCTGGCGGGTTTCGCCCATGCCCAGGATCAGGTTGGACTTGGTGACCATGCCGTGGTTCCGGCCCTGGGTGATGACGTCCAGGGAGCGTTCGTAGCGGAAGGCGGGGCGGATGCGCTTGAAGATCCTCGGCACGGTTTCGACGTTGTGCGCGAACACTTCCGGCTGTGAGTCGCAGATGGCCTTGATGTGCTCGGGTTTGCCGGAGAAGTCCGGGATGAGGAGCTCCACGCCGGTGTTGGGGTTCAGTTCGTGGATCTTGCGCACGGTTTCGGCGTAGAGCCAGACGCCTTCGTCTTCGAGGTCGTCGCGGGCCACGCCGGTGACGGTGGCGTAGCGCAGGTTCATGGACTGCACCGAGCGGGCGACCTTGGTGGGTTCGAAGCGGTCCAGGGGTGAGGGTTTGCCGGTGTCGATCTGGCAGAAGTCGCAGCGGCGGGTGCATTCGGAGCCGCCGATCAGGAAGGTCGCTTCCTTGTCTTCCCAGCACTCGAAGATGTTCGGGCAGCCGGCTTCCTCGCACACGGTGTGCAGGCCTTCTTTTTTGACCAGGTTCTTCAAACCGACGAACTCCGGCCCCATCTGGACCTTGGCCTTGATCCACTCGGGCTTGCG
>NZ_MJLT01000012.1 GCF_001766675.1 Arthrobacter sp. SW1 | reverse complement strand
CATCCAAAACCACAAAAGCTTTCCACCCTCCACCATGCGGTAAAAGGTCATATCCGGTATTAGACCCAGTTTCCCAGGCTTATCCCAGAGTCAAGGGCAGGTTACTCACGTGTTACTCACCCGTTCGCCACTAATCCACACCGCAAGCGGTGCTTCATCGTTCGACTTGCATGTGTTAAGCACGCCGCCAGCGTTCATCCTGAGCCAGGATCAAACTCTCCGTCAAAAAAACAGACACAACCACAACGGTGGAAATAACACCAACCATGGCTGCACAAAATCTGAAACCAGCTAAAAACACCAAACCATCCACGGGGGTGGACAACCTGGCGCCTAACCAATTCAATAAAAAATCGGTATCAACAAACTTGGCACACTATTGAGTTCTCAAACAACAGGTCACTATTCCAAAGCAGTACCACCCAAACCAACCGGTCCAGGATCGCTCCGGAGCAACTTTTCAAACTTACCCGCTGACTCTCTAGCAGTCAAATCGGCGTTCCAGACTCAAGGTTTCCGAAGGAAATCAAGTCAATCCCGCTGATCGCTCCTGTGGAGCAGCGCGGGTACTAACTCTAGCACCACTTCCCGGAAGGCGCAAAAGGAGGGTCCGGAGACCCTCCTTTGCAAGCGACACGCCGCGGCAAGCCGCGAAAATCCGCTACTTCACGGGCGTAAACCACGAGGCGCCGAGGGGCGGCAAGGTCACGGTCAGCGCTGCCGGCTGCCCTTCTGCTCCCGGAACGGAGGCGGTGAGCTCGCCGTCGTTCGTCACGCCCGATCCGCCGTACTCCTCGGAGTCGGTGTTGAGGACTTCTTTCCAGGCGCCTTCAAGCGGGACTCCGAGAACGTAGCCGTGGTGCGGACCGCCGGAGAAGTTCACGGCGCAAACCAAAGGGTTGCCGTCATGGTCCCAGCGGATGAAAGTCAGGACGTTGCGGTCCGCGTCTCCACCGTTGATCCACTGGAAACCGCCACCTTCGTTGTCGCGCACGTGGAGTGCCGGCGTCGAGCTGTACAGTGCGTTCAGTTCCTTCGTGAGCAACTGCAGACCGCGGTGCGCAGGAATGTCTGCGAGGAACCAGTCGAGTCCGTGCTGTTCGGACCATTCGGCTTCCTGCCCGAATTCGGTGCCCATGAAGATGAGCTGCTTGCCGGGGTGCGCCCATTGGTACGCCAGGAAGGCACGCAGATTGGCAAGTTGCTGCCAGCGGTCGCCCGGCATTTTGCGCAGCATCGAGCCCTTGCCGTGGACAACCTCGTCGTGGCTGATCGGAAGCAGGAAGTTTTCCGTGAAGGCGTACACCAGCGAGAAGGTGACGGTGCCATGGTGCCAGCGGCGGTTTACGGGATCTTCGGACATGTACTTGAGGGAGTCGTGCATCCAGCCCATGTTCCACTTGAGGCCGAAGCCCAGTCCGCCGGAGCTCGTGGGCGCGGTGACGCCGGGGAACGCCGTGGATTCCTCGGCGATGGTCACCGCGCCGGGGTGGGTCTTGTACACGGTTGCGTTGACTTCCTGGAGGAAGGAGATGGCTTCGAGGTTCTCGCGGCCGCCATGGACGTTGGGGAACCACTGCCCTTCCTCGCGGGAATAGTCGCGGTAGAGCATCGAGGCCACAGCGTCCACGCGGAGGCCGTCGATATGGAATTCCTCAAGCCAGTACAGGGCGTTGGCCACAAGGAAGTTCCGGACTTCGCGGCGGCCGAAGTCGAAAATCAGGGTGCCCCAGTCCGGGTGTTCACCCAGCCGGGGATCAGCGTGCTCGTAGAGGGCTTCACCGTCGAAGCGGGCCAGTGCCCATTCGTCCTTCGGGAAGTGCGCCGGGACCCAGTCGAGGATGACGCCGATGCCGGCCTGGTGCAGGGAATCGACCAGGTGGCGGAATTCATCCGGGTGGCCGAAGCGGGACGTGGGTGCGTAGTAGGACGTGACCTGGTAGCCCCAGGATCCGCCGAAGGGGTGCTCCGCCACGGGCATGAATTCCACGTGGGTGAAGCCCAGCCACTTCACGTACTCCACCAGTTCCTTGGCGAGTTCCTTGTATCCCAGGCCCAGGCGCCAGGAGCCGAGGTGGACCTCGTACACACTCATGGGCGAGTTGTGCGGGTCCTTGTTGGCCCGCTCCGCCATCCAGGCATCGTCCTTGAAGCTGTAATGGGACTCCACCACGCGGGAAGCGGTGAGCGGCGGGACCTCCGTGCCGAAGGCAAGGGGGTCGGCCTTTTCCACCCAGTGGCCGGCCTTGGTGAGGATCTCGAATTTGTAGCACGCCCCTGCTACAACACCCGGAATGAAGACTTCCCAGACGCCCGTGGAACCGAGCGATCGCAACGCATGTTCGCGGCCGTCCCAGGAATTGAAGTCACCCTTGACCCGGACCGCCTGGGCGTTCGGCGCCCACACGGCAAAGGCAACGCCGTCGACATCGCCCAGTGCGGAGCGGTAGTGCTGGACGTGGGCACCCAAGGCGTCCCATAGCCGCTCGTGACGGCCCTCCCCGATCAGGTGGAGATCCACCTCGCCGACGGTCGGAAGGTAATGGTAGGGGTCGTCGATCGTGACGGGGGCGCCGCCGTCGTACACGACCTCAAGGCGGTAATCCGGCACATGGCCGTGCTGCACGGGCTCCAGGACTGCAACCCAGACGCCGTGCGCCTCATGGCGCATTTCCGTGGTCCCGGCCTCGGTGACGACGGCGACGGACTGGGCCAGGTGCTTCACCGTGCGGACGGTGACATGGCCGTGGTCATCCAGGTGTGCGCCCAGAACGGAGTGGGGCGCATGGTGGGCCCCGGCGGCCACCCGGGCCAAGGTGTCGCCGTCCACGGGAAGCGGAATCCGTGGCCGTTCAGTGCGTGCAGAGCCTGTCATTTCTTCACCTTCCGATGTCGCCGCGGCTACTGTGCCGGGGCTGGTCTTGCCAAGAATGTGCCGCGAAGCGTTGACCGGGATGGACAACCAATCGGGCCTGTTGCGCAACTCGTAGACCACCTCATACAAGGCTTTGTCCAGCCACAATGCCACAAACAGGGCCGAACCGCGGTCAATGGTTCCGGGCGTGACGTCGCTGTATCCGGCGAGGAAGGCATCGGCGCAATCACTGACCCAGGACGCAGGCACGGTTGTGCCGGGATTCTCGCGTTCCGCGGCACCGGCGGCATAGTCGAAGGATCGCAGCATGCCCACGACATCACGCATCGGGACATCCGGCAGGTTCCGCTCCTCAATGGGGCGCAGGGGCTCGCCCTCGAAGTCGAGGATCACCCAGCGGGCGGGCCCGCCGGCGGGCTGCGGTGCCAGCAGGATCTGGCCCAGGTGCAGGTCACCGTGGATCCGCTGCAGCGTCCCTGCCTCATGCCCGGCAAGGCGGGACAGCAGGGCTTCCAGTTGTTCCTCATAGGGCCCGACGGCGGCACCGGCTTCCGCCCAGGAGTGCCGAATGCGGCTGGCGACAGCAGGCGCGACGACGTAGCCGGGGTCCGCCTCCGGGCCGTTGCCGAATGCTTCCGCGAGCCGGCAGTGGACGGCCGCCGTCGCCCGTCCGAGCTGCCGGGCCTGTTCGGTGAAATCCCGCGCGGCAGCGGCGGCACCGACTGCAAGGCGCCAGGCGTCCTGGCTGTCCTTCACGAATTCATGGGCGACGGCGAGCTCCGCCGACACCGGCGCCGCATCCTCACCGCTCCCCTGCTGCCAGGTTCCCGTGATCCAGCCGAGCGTGGCAGGAACCTCGCTGCTGCCGGCTTTGGTCAAGGCGGCGCCGACCTCGATTTCGGGATTCGTGCCGGTGGACACTACCCGGTAGATCTTCACGATGGCGGCCGAACTGCCGTCGTCCACGATGACCGAGGTGTTCGACTGTTCGCCGCCGAGGACACGCGAACGGGCCGGGAAAGAAGGCAGGGCGCCGGGGCCCTGCAGGGAACGACCAAATGCCGCGGCGCCGGCGCGGTCCGGGCTGCCGGCTCCCGCGCCGCCGTGGGTGCCGCCCTCACGGATGAGGGCCAGCCAGGGCTCGACAAAGCCCGGATCAAAGGGGGCGTCGTACACCCAGCAGCGGCCGCCGTCGTCGTCGGAAAGGATCCCCAGCAGGGCAGGCTCCAGTTCCGGTACCGCCTCCGGACGGAAACTCAGCGGCACCTGAATGACGTCGCTCTGCCGGGCTCCGCCCGCGCCGGTATACGCAACCGACAGGAGAAAGACTTCGAAGGCGGCATCGACCCCGCCGCGCAGGGGGATCGACGCCGTCTCGTCCATCGCGAAGCCGCCGCTCTTCACGGGGAACCAACGCTGCCGGGGCAGCCACTCGCGGAACAAGCCGTCAAGGGGCTGTTTCGGCACGGAGAAAAACATGTCAGCCTTCGATCGAGAGCACGGGGATGGCCTGGGTGTACGGGGAGGGCCCCGTGGAACCCGGCGAGCGGACACGCAGCCAGAAGAAGTCGTGGCTGCCCAGGGTCAGGGTGAAGGTGCCGTCGCTGCCGATCGCCGGGAAAGGCTGACCGCCGAACACGTCCCGCAGCCCGCGGCCGGCGTACTCCGGAATGTCCAGGGTGGCGGCGACCGGGTGCTGGGACAGGTTGAACACGCACAGGATGGTCTCGGCGTCCTCACCTTCCGGGTTGCCTTCCGGGAGCTCCCGCAGATAGGCCAGTACCACCTCATGGTCAGCCGGAACATGGCGGAAAGCACCCAGGCCGAAGGCCGGATGGTTCTTCCGGACGCTGAGGATCTGCCGGGTCCAGCGCAGCAACGAGCCGGAGTGGGCGGCCTCGGCTTCCACGTTCGCCATCGAGTAGTTGTAGACGAGGGACTGGATGACCGGAAGGTACAGCTTGCCGGGGTCGGCGTTGGAGAAACCGGCGTTCCGGTCGGGGTTCCACTGCATCGGGGTGCGGACGGCGTCGCGGTCATCGAGCCAGATGTTGTCGCCCATGCCGATCTCATCCCCGTAGTACAGGAACGGGCTGCCGGGCAGGGACAGCAACAAGGCATTGATCAGTTCGATCTCGGCGCGGGAATTGTCCAGTAGCGACGCAAGCCGGCGCCGGATGCCGATGTTCGCCCGCATGCGCGGGTCCGGGGCGTACCAGCCATACATTGCGGCGCGTTCGTCGGCGGTGACCATTTCCAGGGTCAGTTCGTCATGGTTGCGCAGGAAGGTGCCCCATTGCGCCCCGGCCGGAATTTCCGGCGTATCGCGCAGGGTTTCAATGATCGGAGCGGCTTTTTGGTCCCGGAGGGCGTAGTACAGTCGCGGCATGATCGGGAAATGGAAGGCCATATGGCATTCCGGCTCTTCTTCCGTCCCGAAATAATCCACGACGTCGTTGGGCAGCTGGTTGGCCTCGGCGATGATGACGCGGCCGGGATAGTTTTCGTCCACCATCTTCCGCAAGTCGCGCAGGAAAGCGTGCGTGGCCGGCAGGTTTTCGCAGTTGGTTCCTTCCTCTTCGAAAAGATAAGGAACAGCGTCCGCGCGGAAGCCGTCAATTCCCTGGTCCAGCCAGAAACGGACCACGTCATAAAGCGCCTCGACCACCTTTGGATTTTCGAAATTCAAATCCGGTTGGTGGGAAAAGAAACGATGCCAGAAAAACTGGCGCCGGATGGGATCAAAGGTCCAATTGGACTCTTCAGTATCGACGAAAATAATGCGCGCATCCTGGTATTTTTCGTCGGTGTCGCTCCAGACATAGAAATCGCCATACGGCCCGTCCGGGTCCTTCCGCGATTCCTGGAACCACGGATGCTGGTCGGAGGTGTGGTTCAAGGGAAGGTCGATGATCACCCGGACACCCCGGGCATGCGCCTCGGCCACCAGCCGCTTGAAATCGCTGATGGTGCCGAACTCGTCCAGGACCGAGTTGTAATCGGAGATGTCGTAGCCGCCGTCGCGCAGCGGTGAGTGGAAGAACGGGGGAAGCCACAGGCAGTCGACACCCAACCATTGGAGGTAATCGAGTTTGTCGATCAGCCCATGGAAATCCCCCGAGCCATCCCCGTTGGCATCCGCGAAGGCCCTGACCAGCACCTCATAGAAGACTGCCTTGCGATACCAGTGCGGGTCGTGTTGCAGGCCCGGAGCACTGAGCTCGAAAGTGTTCTTCGGTGTGAAATACGGGTTGTTGCCTTGCGGAGCAAAACTCACTGGCTACCTCCGGATGCTCAGGACGTGTGCCGGTTCCACATGTGCGTCGAGCCGGACGTAGTTGTACTCGCCCCACTCCCAGCTTTCGCCGCTGATCAGGTCATCCACCCGGAAGCGGCCGTTGGCGGTGAAATTCTCCGGGTCGAGCTCCAGCGCCGCCAGGTCCAGGGTCACGGTGCTTTCCCGGGCGCTGTGCGGATCCACGTTGACCACGATGATCAAGGTGTCCTTCCGCCCGTCCGGGAGGGTCTTGTGCTTGGAGAACACCACGGTGGCGTCATCCGTGCTGCGGTGCAGGGTGAGGTTCTGCAGGTCCCCGAGCGCGGGATGTGCCTTGCGGATTTCGTTGAGCCGGGTGATGTACGGCGCCAGGGTGTGGCCGGAGGCGGCTGCGGCGCCCCAGTCCCGGTTCTTGAACTCGTACTTTTCGTTGTCGATGTATTCCTCGGCGCCGGGCCGTGCCACATGTTCGTACAGTTCGAAGCCCGCGTAGACGCCCCACAGCGGGCTTGCCGTCGCGGCCAGCACTGCGCGGATCCGGAAAGCTGCCGGCCCGCCGTACTGCAGGTACTCGGTGAGGATGTCCGGGGTGTTCACGAAGAAGTTCGGCCGGAAATAGGCCGGCGAGACGTGGCTGACCTCGTGGAAGTACTCTTCCAGTTCGGGCTTGGTGTTCCGCCACGTGAAGTAGGTATAGGACTGCTGGAAGCCGGCACGGCCCAGTGCGTGCATCATCGCGGGCCTGGTGAAGGCCTCGGCCAGGAACACGACCTCGGGGTGCTTCTTGTTGACCTTGGCAATCAGCCATTCCCAGAACCACACCGGCTTGGTGTGCGGGTTGTCCACGCGGAAGATCTTCACCCCGTGGCTGACCCAGAGCAGGACGATCCGCAGGATTTCCTTCGACAGGCCCTCGGGATCGTTGTCGAAGTTCAGCGGGTAGATGTCCTGGTACTTCTTGGGCGGGTTCTCCGCATAAGCGATGCTGCCGTCCACGCGGGTGGTGAACCATTCGGGGTGCTTTTCCACCCAGGGGTGGTCCGGTGCGGCCTGCAGTGCAAGGTCCAGGGCCACCTCGAGGCCGAGCTCGTTGGCCCGGGCGACGAAGGCGTCAAAGTCCTCGAAGGTGCCCAGCTCGGGATGGATGGCGTCGTGCCCGCCCGCGGGAGAACCAATGGCCCACGGCGAGCCGGGATCCTGCGGACCCGGGGTGAGGGTGTTGTTCCGGCCCTTGCGGTGCTGGAAGCCGATGGGGTGGATGGGCGGCATGTACAGCACGTCAAAGCCCATGGCGGCCACGGCATCCAGCCGCTTCGCCGCGGTCCGGAAATTCCCGGACGTCCAGGTGCCGCTCACGGGGTCGTACACCGCGCCTTCGGAGCGCGGGAAGAATTCATACCAGGCGCCGCGGCCGGCAAGGTCGCGTTCCACCAGGAGGGGGTACTTTGCGGATTCGGTGACCAGTTCGCGGATCGGGAGGCGTTCGACGACGGCGGCGACCTCCTCGCTGAAACCGGCGCCGAGGCGTTCCTCGACGGAGAGCCCCGTGTCAGCGAGCGTTGCAGCAGCCGAGCGCAAGGTGCGCTTGTCCGCGGCGCTCCGCCCGGCGTCGTCGGCTGCCTGGGACAGGAGGGCGGCACCTTCGGCGAGCATGAGCTCGACGTCCACGCCCGCTGCGATCTTCACTTCCGCGTTGTGGTGCCAGGTGCCGTACCGGTCATGCCAGGCCTCGATCAGGAAGCTCCAATTGCCCGGGGCGCCCGGAGTGATCCGGCCTTCCCAGCGGTCGGTGCCCTGGCCGCGTTCACCGGCCGGCGGGGCGAGGCGGACACGCTGGCGTTCCTTGCCCCTGGGGTCCAGCAGCACGGCCGTGACGCCGAGCTGGTCGTGGCCTTCGCGGAACACCGTGGCACCGACCACGATGTCCTCCCCCGGCAGCGCCTTCGCCGGGAACCTGCCTTCTTCGATCACCGGCTGAACCGCTGTGATCGGGAACCGTCCGAAGCGGAGTCCGGCGGTGATATCTGCCTTCGCTTTCGCCTTGGCAGGGGCTTTGCTGGCTGCGCGGGATCGCGGTGTTGCGGTAGTAGTCACAGGCTCGACGTTAGCGACAAAAATCACGTTTCGCTAAGGTCCGGTACATATTCATTGATGTCGGGTGTCATTTACCTAAAAGAAACCTAAAGCTGTTCCTGAGGCCGATTCGGTCGGTTAGTGTGACGCTCGTGAAGGCAATTCGAAGGTTTACCGTCCGCACCGTACTTCCCGAGCCGATCAAGCCGTTGGCACGCTTGGCGAACAATCTCCGCTGGTCCTGGCACCGCCCCACACGCGAGCTTTTTGCCAGCCTGGACCCGGAGCTATGGGAAGCGAGCAGGCATGATCCCGTCAGCCTGCTTGGATCGATCAGCCGCGAACAGCTCGACCGCCTGGCCTCGGACGCCGGCGTCGTGGAGCGCGTCAACCAGGCGGCGGCGGACCTTGATTGCTACCTCAGCGAACCCCGCTGGTACCAGGGCCTGGGCGAGGACGCGCCGGCGTGCATCGCCTACTTCTCCCCCGAATTCGGCATCACCGAGGTACTGCCGCAGTACTCGGGCGGCCTCGGCATCCTGGCCGGCGACCACCTCAAGGCGGCCTCGGACCTCGGCGTGCCGCTGATCGGCGTCGGACTGCTGTACCAGGCCGGTTACTTCAAGCAGTCGTTGTCGAAGGATGCCTGGCAGCAGGAAACCTACCCGGTCCTGGACCCGGACGGCCTCCCCCTGACCCTGCTGCGCGAACCGTCAACGGACGGCAGCGGCAAGCCGGTGATCATCACTCTGCCGCTGCCCAACGGCCGCAAGCTCAACGCACAGGTGTGGCGGGCCGACGTCGGGCGTGTTCCGTTGCTGCTGCTCGACTCGAACGTCTCCGGTAACGACGACGCCGCGCGCGGCATCACCGACCGCCTCTACGGCGGTGGCGGGGACCACCGCCTGCAGCAGGAACTGCTCCTCGGCATGGGCGGGGTGAAGGCCCTGCGCGCCTACCAGCGCCTCACCGGAACTCCCGCACCCGAGGTCTTCCACACCAACGAAGGCCACGCCGGCTTCCTCGGAATCGAACGCATCCAGGAACTCATGTCCGCCGAGAACCCACTCAACTGGGACGAGGCACTTGCCGCCGGACGCGCGTCCACCGTGTTCACTACCCACACCCCGGTGCCGGCGGGCATCGACCGTTTCGAGGCCGTGCAGATCCGGCACTTCTTCGACGCCGGCCTGGCGCCTGCCGTGCCGGTGGACAAGGTGCTGGAACTGGGCCGCGAAAACTACGACGGCGGCAACCCGGCCGTGTTCAACATGGCGGTCATGGGCCTGCGCATGGCCCAGCGCGCCAACGGTGTGGCCAAGCTGCACGGCGTGGTGTCCCGGGAAATGTTCTCCGGGCTGTGGCCGGGATTCGACCACTCGGAGGTTCCCATCACTTCGGTGACCAACGGCGTACATGTGCCGTCCTGGGTGGATCCGCGGATTTCCGAGCTCGCAGGAACCCAGTTCGGTGCCGAGGCGGGGGAACCTGGACGCTGGGACCTCGCCTACAACGTCAGCGACGAGGACATCTGGGCCCTGCGCCGCAAGCTGCGCGTTTCCCTCGTGGAGGATGTGCGGCGCCGGCTGCGTGCCTCCTGGAAGAAGCGCGGTGCCGCCGACGCCGAACTCGGCTGGACGGACACGGTGCTGGATCCCGATGTGCTTACCATCGGCTTTGCCCGCCGTGTGCCCACTTACAAGCGCCTGACGCTCATGCTGCGCGACCCCGATCGCCTGAAGGCGCTGCTGCTGGATGAGAAGCACCCCATCCAGCTGGTCATTGCCGGCAAGTCGCACCCTGCGGACGACGCCGGCAAGAAAATGATCCAGGACCTGGTCCGTTTCACCGACGACCCCGAGGTCCGGCACCGGATCGTCTTCCTGCCCAACTACGACATCGCCATGGCCCGCACGCTGTTCCCGGGCTGCGATGTGTGGCTGAACAACCCCTTGCGCCCGCTGGAGGCGTGCGGCACCTCGGGCATGAAGGCTGCCATCAACGGATCCCTCAACCTGTCCGTGCTGGACGGCTGGTGGGACGAGATGTACGACGGCGAAAACGGCTGGGCGATTCCCACGGCCAACAACGGGGCCTCGGCCGAGGAACGTGACGACATCGAAGCGGCGGCCCTGTATGAGCTGCTGGAAACCCAGGTGGCACCGCGTTTCTACGGCTCGGTGGTGTCCCAGGGTGCCGGTGCGGCCGGGCCCTCGGAGTCCGCTCCTCAGGCCGTGCCGACCGCTTGGATTTCCATGATCAAGCACACCCTGGCCAAGCTGGGCCCTGCCGTCTCCGCGGAACGCATGCTGCAGGACTACGTCAACCAGCTGTACCGCCCCGCTGCCACCTCCGGCCGCCGTGCCGCAGCTGGTGAATTCAAGGAGGCCAAGGACCTGGCAGCCTGGATCACCCGGGTGCGCGGGGCCTGGCCGCAGCTGGTGGTGGAGCATGTGGACTCCGTGGGCGTTTCCGAAGAACCGCGGATCGGCGACTCCCTGCAGGTCAACGCGTACATCGCGCTCCGCTCGCTCACGCCGGACGACGTCAGTGTGGAGATCGCCTACGGCCGCGCAGAGGACAGCGACGAGCTGGAAGACGTGACCGTTGCCGAGCTGGAAGCCTTCGAGGAACTCGGCAACGGCCGCTACCTCTTCACCGGTTCGGTGCTGATCAACCGTTCGGGATCATTCGGCTACACCGTGCGGGTCCTGCCGAAGAACCCGGCTTTGGGGTCCAAGGCCGAACTCGGACTCATCGCCAACGCCTGAGGCTGATACGGAAACGGGCGCCGGAGCATTCCGCTCCGGCGCCCGTTCCGTTTAACGCGCTACTGCTGGAAAACGCTATTGCTGGAAAACCGCGATGATGGCCAGGTCCCGGCCGGAATATGCCTCGGCGTCCTGCAGGATTTCGCAGACGACGCCGAAGGAGCGGTCCGTGCGGTACGCGGCGGGAACCTGCCACACGAGGGTGACCGGGGCTTCGCCGTCCTCGGACAGGCCGTCCGCGAAATCGTGGAGGGAGTCGTTAAGGGCGTCCAGGTTCACCCCGTAGTACTCGGGAAAGTCCAGGACCTGCCCGAAGACTTCAAGGACAGCCTGCTTGGTGGATGCGGGCGGCACCAGCACGGTGCGGCGTCCGGCGTCGGCGATCTGTCCCTGGAGTTCCTCCAGGGTCCACGTATCCGCTGAGTAGATCTTCATGGCGCCCTATTTCCCTTCGATGATGAAGCTGAACGATGCGTAATGGTCTGGCGTATAGAACTTGCCGCCGTCCTTGCCAGCGATGATGCGCCGCGCGCCCCGGTCGGATTCGCCCGGCGTGCGCACCGTGTACTCCTTGTAGAAACCGGACGGCTTCCGCGGCAGGAGCCGTTCCCGGTTCCCGAAGGTCACGCCGTCCCGGGAATACGGATATGGACCGCCCTTGGCGATCAGGGCCAGGGTCTGCCGGGCTTCCGCCGGCAGTTGCGAGGCGTTGATCTCCGGCAGGCAGGAGGGGTTCGACGCCGGCGCTTGTCGGGGTGCCGTGGCTTGCGTGTTGCCCTGGCTTTGGGTCGGGGCCGGTTCCTTGACGGCGTTTCCGCCACCTCCGGGATTCAGCCCCGTCAGCAGGAGAACGACGACGGCGACCGCCAGGCCGGCGATGGCCAGGAAGCCCTTCAGGCGCATTCCGCCCATGGATTCCTTCCTTCCGGGCGGCTCAGGCGCGGTAGATGTTGATGGTGTTGCCCTGGATGATGTCTTTTTCGCCTGCGGCGACGAGTGCTCCGCGCCGGCGGTCGTTCAGTTCGGACGTGGTCAGGCGCAGTTCAAAGCGCGGCGTGCCGCCACCGGCCGCCGGGCCGAGCTTGGGCAGCACGATCTTGACGTCGTCTTTGTAGCCGTTCAGGACGATCAGGCCGCTGAAGCCGCCGCCTTCCGAGCCCATGAGCAGCTGGACCAGGCGCAAGGAAGGGTCACTCCAACGGGCGTCGGTCATCCGCTCGCCCTTTTCGTCAAACCATTCGATGCCCGCGATCTCCTCGGGGAAGGTCTGCGGCTGGGCGGCCAGGAACTCCTTGCGGATACGGATGACGCGCTTGGTGCTGCGGAGCATCTCGTGGGATTCCGGGGTCTGGGTCCAGTCGATCCAGGTCAGGGGGTTGTCCTGGCAGTAGGCGTTGTTGTTGCCGTGCTGGGTACGGCCGAGCTCATCGCCTGCGGTGACCATGGGGACGCCCAGGGATACCAGTAGGGTGGTCATCAGGTTCCGGCGCGAACGGGCACGCTCGGCAACGATGGCCTCGTTCTCGGTGCGGCCCTCGAATCCATGGTTGTAGCTGCGGTTGTCGCTGTGGCCGTCGCGGTTCTGCTCGCCGTTGGCCTCGTTGTGTTTACGGTCGTAGGACACCAGGTCGGCCAGGGTGAAGCCGTCGTGGGCGGTGATGAAATTGACGGAGGCCAGGCGCGAACGGCCGGAACGGGCAAAGAGGCCGGCCGAACCGCTCAGGGCATCGGCCACCGCCCCGATATTGCCCGTGGGATGTCCGGCTTCGGCGGCGGCACGGTCCGAAAGCCAGAATCGCCGGACCTCGTCCCGGAAATGGTCGTTCCAGTCCGCCCAGCCTTTCGGGAAGCCGCCGGTCTGCCAGCCGCCCCAACCGACATCCCAGGGCTCGGAGATCAGCTTGACCGTGGACAGCACGGGATCGGCCTCGATGCGCTTGAGGAAGGGGTGCTCGGGGTCGAATTCGTTGCGGGCGTTGCGGCACAGTGTGACGGCAAGGTCGAAGCGGAAGCCGTCGATATGGAATTCCTCCACCCAGTACCGCAGCGAGTCGAGGGCAAGGTCCACCACGCGGGATTGGCTGAAGTCCAGCGTGTTGCCGCAGCCGGTGGTGTCCAGGTAGCGGCCGTGTGCGTCGTGGCGGTAGTACTGCTCTTCGCCCAGGCCGCGGAAGCTGATGACGTCGCCGTCCGGGCCGGCTTCGGCGGTGTGGTTGTAGACGACGTCGAGGATCACCTCGAGCCCCGCGGCGTGCAGGAGCTTGACCATGCCCTTGAACTCGTCCTGGACCGCGTGCGGGCCGGCCTCCTGGGCGGCCTTGGTGGCGTAGTCCGGGTGCGGGGCGAAGAACGCCGCCGTGTTGTAGCCCCAGTAGTTGGTCAGGCCAAGGTTCTGCAGGTGCTGTTCGTCCATGTGGAAATGCACGGGCAGCAGCTGGATGGCGGTGACGCCCAGGGACAGGAAGTGCTCGATCATGGCGGGATGGGCCATGCCGGCGTACGTTCCGCGAAGGTGCTCCGGGATATCCGGGTGCAGCATGCTCTGCCCTCGGACGTGCGCTTCGTAGACGATGGTGTCGCGCCACGGGGTGCGCACCGGACGGTCCTCTCCCCAGTCGAATCCGGAGTCCATGTGGACGCTGCTGAGGATCTCGCCGTGCTGGTGGACCGCGCGGCCGTAGGGATCGAGCAGCAGGTGCGGGGCGCCGTCGTCGTCGAAATCCGCGGAGGGAAGCGACACGGGAAGGGCTTCTTCGCCCTCCCGGGAGGCACGGAAGCCGTAGCGCGTGCCGGGGGGCATGCCCTCGACGATGCCGAAATGCACGCCGTCTTCCTTGTTCGGAAGGGTGCGGACGCGCCAGGTGCCGCCAGGTGCCTTGAAAGCGACATCGACATGTTCGAGTCCAGGGGCCCAGACCGCCACGTTGACGCGGTCCGGCGCATCCGAAGCAGTGTTTCCGGGCCGTGCGGCACTCACGCCGAGGGGCGACGGACACGCTGCGTCAACGGCGGATGCGGTTTCAAAAATCGGCATAACCATCGCCTCAAAGCTTAGCCCCCGCCCGTAAAAGCCGTATGAATCCGCCGTTCTGTTGCGGATTCCGTCCGTTCCCCGCAGCCCGGCATACTGGACATGTCCCGCTCACTGGAGGTGCCCATGCGCATTGCGCTCGCTCAGATCATCACCGGCCGCGACCTCGCGGCCAACCTGGAACAGCTCGAAGACCATGCCCGGCAAGCCAAGGACGGCGGGGCGGCACTGGTGGTGTTCCCGGAAGCGACCATGCGGGCCTTCGGGAACTCGCTCACCGACATCGCGGAGGATGTTGACGGCCCCTGGGCGGCCGCGGTGCGCCGGATCGCCGCGGAGCTGGGGATCGTCATTGTGGCGGGCATGTTCACACCCGGCCGCGCCGCGGACGGCAGCAGCAACGGCAAGGTCCGCAACACCCTCCTGGCCACCGGACCGGGCGTCGAGGCGAGCTACGACAAGATCCACCTGTTCGACGCGTTTGGTTTTGCGGAGTCGGACACCGTGGATCCCGGCACCGGCCCGGTGACGTTCGACGCCGGCGGCCTCACCTTCGGCCTGGCCACCTGCTACGACATCCGTTTCCCGGCCTTGTTCACAGCCAACGCCGCGCGCGGGGCCGTGGCCAACATTGTCTGTGCGTCGTGGGGCGCCGGGCCCGGCAAAGTGTCCCAGTGGGAGCTCCTGGCCCGTGCCCGGGCGGTGGACACCACCACCTTTGTGCTGGCCTGCGGGCAGGGCGACCCGGCCACGCAGGGCGTCGAGCCGAAAGGGGCGGCGCCGACCGGCGTCGGGCATTCCATGGTGGTCTCGCCGTTCGGCGAGGTCCTCGAATCCCTCGACGGCGCCCCGGGCCTCCTCTTCGCCGACCTCGACCCCGCAACAGTGGAAGAAGCCAGAACCAAACTCCCGGTCCTGGCCAACCGCCGCGCCCTTTAACAACAAAAACAGCAATGCTCCCTGCACGAAGAGTGAAGGGAGCGTTGCTGCTAGTACGAAAAGGTGTGCTGGATGCAGTGCGGCCGGCATCCGGAAGCGTGCGTCAAAGCGACGAAGGAGCCACGCGGAGGATGGCGGTTGCGCCGCCACCAACCCAGCCGGGAGGAGGCTTACTGAGCCGCCCGCTGCCGCGAGACTTCGTACAGGGAGATGCCCACCGCCATGGAGGCATTCAGCGATTCCATGGCCGAGTCGATCGGGATGGAGACGATCTGGTCGCAGTTTTCGCGGACGAGGCGGCTGAGGCCCTTGCCTTCGGAACCGACCACGATGCAGACGGGTTCCGTTGCCAGGGTGAGGTCCGGCAGGGAGACGTCGCCGCCGCCGTCGAGCCCCAGCACGTAGATGCCCATCTCCTTGTACTGCTTGAGCGTGTTGTTGAGGTTCGACGCGCGGGCGACGGGCACGCGGACTGCGGCACCGGCGCTGGTCTTCCAGGCGGAGGCGGTGACGCCGACGGAGCGGCGTTCGGGGACGATCACGCCGTGGCCGCTGAAGGCGGAAACGGAGCGAATGATCGCACCGAGGTTGCGGGGATCGGTGATGCCGTCCAGCGCAACGAAGAGCGGGGCGTTGCCGATGTGCCCCTTCTTCCACTTGGTGATGGTTTCCTCGGCGAGGTCGTAGGCGTCCTCGTATTCGTACGGCGGGATCTGCAGCACGAGGCCCTGGTGGACGGCGTCGTCGGTCATCCGGTCGAGTTCGGGCTTGCCGGTTTCCATCAGCGGGATGCCGCGTTCGGCGGCGAGCTTGAGGGATTCACGGACGCGTTCGTCCATGTCAATGCGGATGGCTACGTGCAGTGCCTTGGCGGGGATGCCGGCGCGCAGTGCCTCGACCACGGAGTTGCGGCCGGTGACGACCTCTTCGGTGGCGCGGCCCTTGGGGCCGGAGCGGGCACCCTGGCCCGGGCGTGCGGTGGCACGCTTGGCAGCGGAGCGCTCGGCAAGCTGCTTGTTCTTGTACGCCTTGTGGTAAACGCGGTCCTCGGCCTTGGGCGTGGGGCCCTTGCCTTCCAGCGCCTTCCGACCGTGGCCGCCGGTTCCGACGGAGGGGCCTTTCTTCTTCTTGACCGCCCGGCGACCGTTGTTGGCCATGGTTGTTTCCACCCTTGTTTGAATTGATGAGTCTGCAGACAAGTCTAGTGGACCCCTGCAATTCGGCTGCAGGGGCCCGGTGGCGCGGGGCCGCCAGCCGCGGATCAGTCGCGCTTGAGGCTCCAGCTGGCGCCCTCGGCACCGTCCTCGACGACGATTCCCGCCGCTGCGAGGGTGTCCCGGATGGCGTCGGATGCGGCCCAGTCCTTGCTGGCACGCGCTTTGGCCCGCGCTTCCAGCTGCGACTCGACCAGGACGGCGAGGGCGTCGTTGGCGTGGTCGTCGCGGGCCGGGGCCGCGGCGTCGCTGATGCCGAGGACCCGGAGCATGTCCGTCACGGAAACCAGGGCCTGGCGGGCGGCGTCGAGGTCCCCGGAGCTCAGGGCCGCGTTGCCCGCACGGACAGTGTCGTGCAGCACGGCGAGGGCCTGGGGCACGTTAAGGTCATCGTCCATCGCGGCTTCGAAGGCTTCCGGCACGGTGCCGTGGCTAGCGGTGTGGAGCGTTCCGTTCACGGAGGACAGCGCTCGGACGGCGCGGCCGATGAAGCCGTCAATGCGTTCGACGGCGGCGGCCGCCTCCTGCAGGGACGTCGGCCGGTAGTCGAGGACCGAGCGGTAATGCGCCTGGCCGAGGTAGTAGCGGACGACGCGCGGCGAGGCGATCTCCAGCATCTCGGCGGGGCTGATGGTGTTGCCAATGGACTTCGACATCTTTTCACCCTCATAGGTGACCATGCCGTTGTGCATCCAGAAATTCGCGAAGCCGTCCCCTGCCGCCTGGGACTGGGCCATTTCGTTTTCGTGGTGCGGGAAGCGCAGGTCCAGGCCGCCGCCGTGGATGTCGAAGCGGGCGCCAAGGTATTTGGTGACCATTGCGGAGCATTCAAGGTGCCAGCCGGGGCGGCCCGCACCCCACGGCGAAGCCCAGCTGGCGGTTTCCGGGTCCCCTGCCTTGTGTCCCTTCCACAGCGCAAAGTCCCGAGGGTCCTTCTTGCCGCGCGGGTCGGCGTCGGGGGCCGCCTGCATGTCGTCGATCTTTTGGCGGGTCAGGGAGCCGTACTTGTCCCAGGACCGGACGTCGAAGTACACGTCGCCGGAATCGTCCAAGGCCGGATAGGCGTGGCCGCGGTCGATGAGCCGCTGGATGAGCGCATGCATTTCCGGGATGTGGCCCGTGGCGCGGGGTTCGTAGGTGGGCCGCTGCACGCCGAGCGTTTCGTAGGCCTTCTCGAATTCCTGCTCGTAGCGGTAGGCCAAGGCCCACCACTCCTCTTCGCGGACCGTATCCGGGCCGTATTCGAAGTCCGGGCCGAAGGAGTCGGCGGACTTGGCAAGGATCTTGTCGTCGATGTCCGTGACGTTGCGGACCACGGTGACGCGCAGACCCCGGTATTCGAGCCAGCGGGTCAGCTGGTCGAAGGCGATGGCCGAGCGGACATGGCCCACGTGCGGCATGCCCTGCACCGTGGCACCGCAGTAGTAGACGCTGGCCTTTCCGGCTTCGAGGGGAACGAAGTCGCGGACTTCGGCGGAGGCGGTGTCGTAAAAGCGCAGGGTCACCGCTCCAGATTATCCGATGGGAGAGTCTGCCGAGGGGCGCCCGGCTACCGGATAGACCAGTGCGGTGGCCACGGCGGAAATGCCCTCGCCGCGGCCCGTGAAGCCGAGGCCGTCGCTGGTGGTGGCGCTGACGCTGACAGGGGCGCCTGCGGCCTCGCTGAGCACCCGCTGGGATTCCTCGCGCCGCGGTCCGAACTTGGGGCGGTTGGCGACGAACTGGACCGCGATGTTGCCGATCTCGAATCCGGCCTCACGCACGATCCGCGCAGCCTCGCTGAGCAGCGTGGTGCCGGAAGCGCCCGCGTATTCGGGCCGGTCCGTGCCGAAGTGCGTGCCGAGATCGCCGATGCCGCAGGCCGAGAAGAGGGCGTCGGCCGCCGCGTGGGCGACGCAATCGCCGTCGGAATGTCCGGACAGCCCGCGTTCGCCCTCCCAGAAGAGGCCGCCCAGCCACAGGGGCTGCGGGTCGTCGTCGGCAGCGTAAGCGTGCACGTCCACGCCGACTCCGGTGCGCGGCAGGATCGGTTCGTACACCATCAGCCCTCCACCCAACGCATTCCAAGCGGGCCTTCGAGGAGGCCTTCGGCGATGATCAGGTCCAGCGGAGTGGTGATCTTGAGCGACTGGCTGGCGCCCTTCACCACGTGCACCGGCGTTCCGAGGAGCTCGACCAGCATGGCGTCATCCGTGATGGCGGCAGCGTGGCCGTCGCCGGAGGAAGCGGCCGAATCGTGGGCCTGCAGCAGGGTTTCAAGATCGAAGCCCTGGGGGGTCTGGACCGCGCGCAGTTCTTCGCGGGGCGCCGTTCCGGTGACCAGTTCCGGAGCGATTTCAGCGTCCCCGCCTTCGCTCGCGACGACGGTCTTGACCGTATCGACGACCGGCATCGCCGGGATGACGGCCTTTGCCCCGGCCGCCAAGGCGTCCGCCACCCGGTGGAACACGCGGTCCGGGGTCAGCGCGCGGGCGGCGTCGTGGACCAGGACCCACCGGGTCCCCTCGAGGACGGCTTCCAGCGCTGCCCGCACCGATTCCGAGCGGGTGGCGCCGCCGTCGACGACGCTCAGCAGCGGGCCGTCCGGACCGTTCTCCGCCGCGAACTCCTCGCACAACGCGCGCAATTCGCTGTCCCCTTCCGGGACGGCCACGCAGACCTGCCGGGCGATGCCGGCCGCGGCCACGCCACGCAGCGCGTGGGTCAGGATTGTTTCCCCGCCGAGGGGCACTCTCGCTTTGGGCATGCCGTAACCGAGGCGCTGGCCGGAGCCGGCTGCCACGACGACGACGGCGGTCGCCCCCGCCGGGGATGGTGTACTCATGCGCCAAGCCTACGTGAGCGGACAGGCTCCGCGAGCGGGTTCAGCGAGTGGGCAAAAGAAACCCCGGCCGCACCGTTCGGTGCTGCCGGGGTTCAATTCTCAGGAAGCCAGGACCTCGTCGAGAACGCTTGCTGCCTTCTCTTCGTCGGTCTTTTCCGCCAAGGCCAGTTCTGAAATCAGAATCTGGCGGGCCTTGGCCAGCATCCGCTTCTCGCCCGCGGAGAGGCCGCGGTCGTGATCCCGGCGCCACAGGTCGCGGACAACCTCTGCAACCTTGATGACGTCACCGGAAGCAAGCTTCTCCAGGTTTGCCTTGTAACGACGCGACCAGTTGGTGGGTTCTTCGGTGAACTCGGCGCGGAGGACGTCGAAAACGTGCTCCAGGCCTTCCTTGCCCACCACGTCACGAACCCCAACAAGGTCAACGTTCTCTGCTGGAACTTCAATGGTCAGATCACCCTGAGCCACCTTGAGCTTGAGATACATCTTCTCTTCGCCCTTGATGGTGCGCATCTTGATTTCCTCAATCTTCGCTGCACCGTGGTGAGGGTAAACTACTGTCTCGCCGACCTCAAAAACCATGTGGACTTTCCCCTTTCCCGCAGACTAGTTTATCACGTTTAAGGCATACGACTGGCCCGGGCATCGGCCTGGAAGCCCGGAATCACGCGGAAGTGGGGCAATTGGCCCGCAGCGAACCCTCTTGACGAATGTCCCCAAAAGTGCATGTGACTGCCTCGGCGCGGCGCTGCCGGGACCGCGGGGCGCCGGCCACATTCCGTACAGGAATCCTTGTTTTACATGGTTTGCCGATAGGCTATGCCTGAAAAAGTGTCCCATTCACTCTTAGAGGAGTACGTGTCGTGCGCAATCCTGCGATGAACCGTGTCCAGCGCGGCAAGCTGGCCATGGCGGCTGTGGCCATCGGTGCCGGCCTTCTGTCCGTGACCGGCTGCGGCTACATCAACGCCCAGCAGACCAGCCACCAGTACGCAGCCTCTGACGGAGTCAAAGCAGACCTCGGTTCGCTGGAACTGCGTAACATCGCCATTGTCTCCACCGGCGCAGACAAGAAGGGCCGCGTCATCGGCGCCGTGTTCAACCAGTCCTCCTCCGACGCCACCCTGGTGATCGACGGTGCCAACGGCGCCCAGACCAGCATCCCGGTGAAGGCCAGTGCCGAGACCTACCTCAACGAGGAAAGCGACTCCGCCATCCTGAGCACCACCGGCGGCAACCCGGGCTCCCTGGTGACTGTTTCCATCTCCGCCGGTTCGGACTCCGCAAAGCTGCAGGTTCCGGTCCTGGACGGTTCGCTGGTGGAATACACCAAGTACCTGCCTGAAGGCGCCACCCCGTCGCCGACCCCGAGCTCCACCGAAAGCGCCCACGAGGGCGAAGGCCACGGCACCGAGGAATCGCACGGCACCGAAGAAAGCCACGGCACCGAGGAATCGCACGGTACCGAAGAGTCGCACGGCGCAGAACCCTCGGCAACGCCGAGCGAGTCCGGCCACTAAGGTCCGGGCAAAGCACAAGCTGCCAAAGCACAAAGGAGGGGCTCCCCGCGGGGAGCCCCTCCTTTTGCGTATCCGTCGCTTGTATCCGCGGCTCATGCCAACCGGGGCGAGCGAAGCGGCTTACGGCTCGAACTTGTAGCCGAGGCCGCGCACGGTGACCAGGTAGCGCGGCGCCGAAGGATCAGGTTCGATCTTGCCGCGGAGGCGCTTCACATGGACATCGAGGGTCTTGGTGTCCCCCACGTAGTCGGAGCCCCACACACGGTCGATCAGCTGGCCGCGGGTGAGCACCCGGCCCGAGTTGCGCAGGAGCATCTCCAGGAGCTCGAACTCCTTCAGGGGCAGGGCCACCTGTTCACCGTTGACGCTGACCACGTGCCGTTCGATGTCCATGCGCACGGGGCCGGCCTGAACGGTGGAGGTGATGAGTTCTTCGGGTTCGCCCTGGCGGCGGAGGACCGCGCGGACGCGTGCCACGAGCTCACGGGAGGAGTAGGGCTTGGTGACGTAGTCGTCGGCGCCGAGCTCAAGGCCCACCACCTTGTCGATCTCCGAGTCCTTGGCCGTCAGCATGATCACCGGGACACCGGAGCGCTGGCGCAGCTGCCGGCACACCTCGGTTCCCGGAGTGCCGGGAAGCTGGAGGTCCAGGAGCACCAGGTCGGCTCCGTTGCGGTCGAACTCCACCAGGGCGTCGCTGCCGTTGTCCACCACCTGGACGTCAAAGCCTTCCTTGCCCAGCAGATAGGACAAGGGATCGCTGAAGGACTCCTCGTCCTCCACAATGAGAATCCTGCTCAAGCACTTGCTCCTTGCTCATGGGCGCTGGCCGCGCCCGCGGTCTGAATCGCGCCGCGCGGTGCCGCTCCGGCGTCGTCGGCTTCCTGGCCTTCAAGCTCAGGCAGCCGGATGGTGAACGTCGATCCCTGGCCCGGCTGGGACCACAGGGTGACCTCGCCGCCGTGGTTGGACACCACGTGCTTGACGATGCTCAGGCCGAGGCCGGTGCCGCCGGTCTGGCGGGAGCGGGCGGCGTCCACGCGGTAGAAGCGTTCGAAGACCCGGTCCTGTTCCTCGGGGCCGATGCCCTCGCCCTGGTCCGTCACCGAGATGGCGACGACGCCTTCCTTGGTGCGGACGCCGACGCCGACGCGGGTGTTTTCCGGCGAGTAGCGGATGGCGTTGTCGATGAGGTTGCGCAGTGCGGTGACGAGGAGGTCCTGGTCGCCGAAGACCTGGGAGTCGCTGCGTCCGCCGACCACGATGGTGATGTTCTTGCTTTCGGCCGGCAGCTGGGAGCGGTCCACGGCCTCGGCCACCACGCTGTTGATGTCCACGGCATGCCCTTGCTGCGCCACGTTGGCGCCCTGCAGCCGGGAAAGTTCGATGATGTCCTGCACCAGCGCGGCCAGGCGGCCGGATTCCTTGTGCATGCGCCGGGCAAAGCGGCGGACCGCTTCCTCGTCATCCGGGCTCGCTTCAAGGGCCTCCGCCAGGAGGGAGATGGCGCCTACCGGGGTCTTGAGTTCGTGCGAGACGTTGGCGACGAAGTCGTTGCGGATTTCCTCGGTGCGGGTGATCTCAGTGCGGTCATCGGCCAGCAGCACGATGTACTCCCACCCGAGCATGGCGGCCCTGACCTGCACCACGATGCTTCCCTTGCCCATGGGGCCGCGGGGAAGTTCGAGGGTTTCTTCGAGGATCACGCCGTCCCGGCGGACCTTCGCCGTCATGTCCAGCAGTTGCTTGTGGACCACGGTGTGCCCGCGCACCAGGCCGTAGGCGTACGCGGCGGGACTTGCGCGGACCACGCCGTCGATCGCGTCAACCACCACAAAGGCGCGCCCGACGACGGAAAGGACTTCCGCGGCGCCTTCAGGCAGGAGCGGCTCATCGACGTCGACATCGGTGATGGTGCGCTGCCGTTCGCTCAGCCTGAACGCGAGCACGCCCAACACACCACAGGACAAGCCGATAAGGCCTGCGATGACACCGACGAGCACTGGATCCACGAATCCAGCATAGGCGTTCAAAACACGGCGATCCGGGGTTAGGCAGCCAAACAGGCCCGGTTCAACTAACGTTCATCTAAAGATGCGCGACCGTTCACCGGGCGCTGCCACTCTTGCTGGTTGGACCACTGACGGCAGCGCGCAGAAAATGCGGCACTGCAGCGATGTTACAGAGAGAGGACGCCACGTGCGCAAGGTTTTTCAGGAGGAACTCGCCCAGGTAGGCGAAGACCTCATCGAGATCTCAAAGCTGGTCACGGAGGCGATCAGGAACGCAACCACGGCGTTCGAAGGCGCCGACGTCGACCTCGCCCAGGAAGTCATCGCGGCCGATGCCCGGATCGACTTCCTGCAGAACAGCCTGGACGAGCGCGCCATCGAAATCCTTGCCCTGCAGGGACCGGTGGCCAGCGACCTGCGCATGATCGTGGGTTCGCTGCGGATGAGTGCCTCGCTCGAGCGCATGGGCGACCTCGCCCGCCACGTGGCCCAGCTGGCCCGCCTGCGCTTCCCGGCCACCGTCATTCCGGAGTCCCTGACGGCCACCTTCAAGGAAATGGCGCAGATCGACCTCGAAATCAGCCTCAAGGTCACCCGGCTCCTGGAGACCCGCGACCTCGAGGTCGCCCGGGACATCCTCAAGCTGAACATCGCCCTCGACGACCTCCACCTGAGCGTCTTCAAGAGCATCGCCGATCCCGCGTGGAAAGAAGCGCCGTCGACCACCGTGGACGTCGCCCTGGCGAGCCGCTACTTCGAACGCTTCGCCGACCACGGCGTGTCCGTCGCCCGCAAGGTCAGCTACCTCGTGACCGGCGAATGGCAGCCTGAAGGCTTCTAGGACTTCTGCTTAAACGTCGACGCCGGCCGCTCACCTTGCAAGGTGAGCGGCCGGCGTCGTTCGTTTACTTTTTGCCCTGGGCGGCAACAGCCTTGATGGACTCGGCTGCGGCCTCGGGGTCGAGGTAGGTGCCGCCGCGGTTGATCGGCTGGAAGTCCTCGTCCAGTTCGTACACCAGCGGGATGCCGGTGGGGATGTTCAGGCCGGCGATGTCGTCATCGCTGATGCCGTCGAGGTGCTTGACCAGTGCGCGCAGGGAGTTGCCGTGCGCGGTGACCAGGACGGTCTTGCCGGCCTTGAGGTCTTCCTTGATGTCAGATTCCCAGTACGGCAGGAGGCGGACCAGGACGTCCTTGAGGCATTCGGTGCGCGGCAGCTCATCGCCGAGGTCCGCGTAGCGGGGATCGTTGACCTGCGAGAATTCGCTGTCATCGGCGAGGGCGGGCGGCGGGGTGTCGTAGCTGCGGCGCCATTCCATGAACTGCTCTTCACCGAACTCGGCGAGGGTCTGGGCCTTGTCCTTGCCCTGCAGCGCACCGTAGTGGCGCTCGTTGAGGCGCCAGTCGCGCTTGACCGGGATCCAGCCGCGGTCAGCCTTGTCCAGGGCGATGTTGGCGGTGTTGATCGCACGCTTGAGCAGGGAGGTATAGAGGATGTCCGGGAGAACGTTGTTCTCAACCAGGAGCTCTCCACCGCGGGCTGCTTCCGCACGGCCTTGGTCGTTCAGGTCGACGTCCACCCAGCCGGTGAACAGGTTCTTGGCGTTCCATTCGCTGTGGCCATGGCGCAGCAGAATCAGCTTGTAAGTCATGGTCCACATCCTATCGGAGCGGCTCCGGGCGTTACCGGTCGTTACGAAGCCCAACACGGGGTCACTTACGGCCCATGTTTGTCCCCAACATGGGCCGTAAGTGACCCCGCGTCGCAGGATAAGGTGGGGCCGTGGTTCAGAAAGCGGAACGGGTAACAGGCAAGCGCGGCAAACCCGTCGGCAACATCACCCGCGGCACCACCAATCCCAACCGCATGCGACGCCTGGACCGCTGGCTGGCGGGCCCGCAGGCCTGGCGGCTCCGCGCCGCCGTCGACCCTTTGGTGGTGGACCTGGGCTATGGCGCCTCGCCGGCCACCGCCGTCGAACTCTTCGAACGGCTGCAGGCCGTGCGGCCGGACGTGCGGGTATGCGGGATCGAAATCGAGCCGGAGCGAGTACGCGTGGCCAAGGACCTGGAGCGGCCCGGGCTGAGTTTCCATCTGGGCGGCTTCGAGATGCCCGTGCCAGGGAAGCCGGTGATCGTGCGCGCGTTCAACGTGCTGCGACAGTACGAAGAAGCCGATGTAGCCTCAATCTGGGAACTGGTGTGTGCGCGGCTGGCACCGGGCGGGCTGTTCATCGACGGCACCTGCGACGAAATCGGCCGGCGCATGACCTGGGTTGCGCTGGGCGCGGGCGGGCCGCTCAGCCTGAGCTTTTCGGCGCGCTTCGGCAGCTTCGAACTGCCTTCCGAGCTCGCGGAACGGCTGCCCAAGGCCCTCATCCACCGCAATGTGCCCGGCGAACGGATTTACGCCTTCCTGCAGGCGATGGACCAGGCGTGGCTGGCCGCGGCGCCCATGGAATCTTTCGGCAAGCGGCAGCGCTGGACCGCGATGTGCATCTCCTTGCGCGACGCCGGCTGGCCGGTGCAGGACGGCCCGGCACGCTGGCGCCTGGGCGAGCTGACTGTGGATTGGATGGCGGTGGCGCCGGCCTGAGCTTTCGCCGGGCTAATCCCGCGCGGGTAGGTTTACCAGCCGTAGGGGCCGGGGCCGTACGGGCCTTGGCTGCGGCCGCTGTTGCCGATCTCGCGGAGGGCCGGGCGGACGTCGGCAAGGTAGACGCTGGCGGCCGTCACGGCGGCGATGCCGAACAGTCCCAGCCCACCCCCGCCGACAAAGACGGAGAACGCGCCGATAGCAGCGGAAATACCGGTCATGGCAAGCCAGAACGTCTTGGTGCGCTTGAAAGCCGCCTCAAAGTGGGCGGGCTTGTAGCGCAGGCAGTCCACCAGTGCCCACAATTCCAGCCCGAACGCGATCAACCCCAAAATGAAGTAGATTCCGTTCTGGATGGTACCGATCAAGAATTTTCCGTCCACAGGCTAAGCCTAACTTGTTAGGTGTCCAGCGAGGCCAGCGCCTGCTCCAGGTCGGCCCACAGGTCCTCGACGTTCTCGATTCCGACGCTCATCCGGACCAGGTTCTCCGGAACGCTTTCCGGTTCGGCCGTGTGCCGGCGTCGGCGTTCAATCAGCGACTCGACACCGCCCAGCGAGGTGGCCGGCAGCCAGAGCCGCAGCGCCTTCACCAGTGCGTCGGCGGCCTCGGCGCCGCTCCGTGCGGCATCCCCGGAGACCTGGATGCACACGATGGACCCGAAGCCCTTCATCTGCTTCCTGGCGCGCTCGTGCCCGGGATCGTCCGGCAAGCCGGGGAAGCGGATGCTTTCCACGCGGGGGTGGTCCTTGAGCCGCTGGGCCAGGGTGGCGGCCGACGCCTGCGAGCGCTCCACGCGCAGGGCCAGGGTGCGCAGCCCGCGCAGGGCGAGCCACGCTTCGAAGGGGCCCGCGATGCCGCCATGGATGGTGCGGTGGTGCAACAGTTCGGCGCGGATCTCCGGATTGGAGGTGACGAGTGCCCCGAGGACGACGTCGGAGTGGCCGGCCAGGTATTTGGTCACCGAGTGGAGGACGACGTCGGAGCCCAGGCTGAGCGGCTGCTGTACCAGGGGTGTGGAGAAGGTGTTGTCCGTGACGACGATGGCCCCGGCCGCGTGGGCGGCGTCCGTAAGGGCCTGGACATCCGCAATGCCGAGCATGGGGTTGGTGGGGCTTTCGAGCCAGAGCATGTCGGCTGCCTTGCCGTCCGCAGGAGCAAGGAGCGCCTTCACGGCGTCCGTGTCCGTGATGTCCACGGTGCGCAGCTCGAAGTGGCCCTTGGCAGCCAGTTCACCGGCCATCACGAGGGAACCCGCGTAGCTGTGCGAGGGCATGACCAGCACTCCGGACGCCGGAAGCAAGGACAGCGCCGAACTGACGGCGGCGAGGCCTGAGGCGTACAACAGGCCGGGGAGCTCCGCACCCTCCAGTTGGGCGAGCGCCTCCTCGAAAGGCTCCCAGGTGGGGTTGGCGTAGCGTCCGTAGCCGCGGTCGCCGTCGCCGAGCGAACCAGTGCCGTAATAGGTGGACGACAGGACCACCGGCGGGTTGACGGCTTCGTCGTGTGCGCGGTCCGGACGGCCGGCAGCCACCACGACGGTTTCGGCGGACAGCTCCGCTGCGTGCTCTCGGAAAAGGCTCATGGCTATAAGGGTATGGCCGTGCCCGGCACCCGGGGAAAGCGTTACAGACCGGCGGGCGGTCACTTTCCTGTCAGTGATCCTCTGTAACCTTAGATCCGTGACTACGCAGAGCCGAGGAATCTTCATCGCCTTCGAGGGCGGGGACGGAGCGGGCAAGTCCACGCAGGCCGCCCGCCTGGCGGAGGCCCTCGAATCCCTCGGCCGCACCGTGCTGCGCACCCGGGAGCCCGGCGGCACCCCCATCGGCGAAAAACTACGGTCCCTCGTTCTGGACCACGGCCACGGCATTATCGATCCCCGCACCGAGGCACTCATGTTCGCTGCCTCCCGGGCCGCCCACGCGCACCAGGTGATCCGGCCCGCCCTGGCGGAGGGCGCCGTCGTGATCACCGACCGCTACATCGACTCCTCGGTGGCGTACCAGGGGGCCGGGCGCGGGCTCGGCCCGGCCGAAGTGCGCGGGCTCAACGAATGGGCCACCGAGAACCTGGAACCCGACCTCACCGTGCTGCTGGACGTCCATCCGGAGGAAGGCCGCGAACGCCGCACTGCCGGCGATGCCGGGGAAGACCGCCTCGAATCCGAGCCGGACGACTTCCATTCCCGCATCCGCCACGCCTTCCTTGACCTGGCCGCGGCCGCCCCGGAACGGTACCTGGTGCTGCCGGCCGAGGAGCCGGTGGAGGACCTTGCCGCGCGCATCCTGGAACGGGTCCGGCAGCTGCTGGCGGCGCCGGTGCCCGGAGGCCAGCCGTGACGGTTTGGGACGATCTCCAAGGCCAGGCCCCGGTAGTTGCCCAGCTCCGGCAGGCCGCCCAGGGTGATGGCCTGACCCACGCGTGGCTGTTCACGGGCCCTCCGGGGTCCGGCCGCTCCAATGCGGCGAAGGCTTTTGCTGCCGCGCTCAACTGCGAACAGGACGATGTCTCGCTGCGCGGCTGCGGCGAATGCGCGTCCTGCCACACGATCCTGGCGGAGACCCATTCGGATGTGACCTTCGTGCGCACCGAGAAAGTCACCATCACCATCGAGGAAGCACGGCAGCTGGTGGCCAAGGCCGGCGACCGGCCGTCGTCGGGCCGGTGGCGGATCATCGTCGTCGAAGACGCCGACCGCATGGCCGAACGCACCACCAACGTACTCCTCAAAGCCATCGAGGAACCCACTCCCCGCACCATCTGGATGCTGTGCGCGCCCTCCCCCGCGGACGTGCTGGTCACCATCCGCTCACGCTGCCGCCCCGTGGGGCTGCGGCTCCCCCCGCCCGCGGACGTGGCCGCCCTGCTGGTGAGGCGCGACGGCGTCGACCCCGCCCTCGCGGAACGCGCGGCGCGCGCGGCGCAAAGCCATGTGGGGATCGCCCGCCGCCTGGCCCGCGACCCGGAAGCCCGGGAACGGCGCCTGGAAACGGTCCGTTTCCCGCTGGGGCTGCGCGGGGTGACCGCCGCCGTGATGATGGCCGAAAAACTGGTGAAGATCGCCACGGACGAAGCCACAAGTTCCAACGAGGAACGCGACGCCGCAGAGAAAGCCGCGCTGCTGGCCACCCTGGGCGCACCGGAAACAGGGACGTTGCCGCCGGCCATGCGCAGCCAGATCAAGCAACTGGAAGACGACCAGAAGCGCCGCGCCAAGCGGTCCATCACCGATTCCCTGGACCGCACGCTTACGGACCTGCTCTCCTTCTACCGGGATGTCCTGGTGATCCAGCTCGGGAACGCGGTGGAGCTGGTCAACGTTGAACTCAGGAGCGAGTTGGAAGCTTACGCGGCCAACTCCACGCCGGAAACCACCCTGGCCCGGATGGACGCCATCAACAAGGCGCGGGTCCGGATCACCACCAGCAACGTGGCCCCGTTGCTCGCGGTGGAGTCCATGGCCACCAGCCTGATCCAGCAGTAGCCCGCAACCGCGCAGCATTGAGGAGACCCGCATGACCCCCGCCACACCCCGGCCCGGACGCGCACGCCGGAGCCGCCTGCGCGGGGTTTCCGGCGCCGTCGCCATGCTGCTTTCAGCGGGCCTGCTGCTGAGCGGCTGCGTGTTCTCGCCGCCCTTCGGCGGAAACCAGGGGAGCAACTCCGGCTCAGGCAAGGCCAGCGGACGCAACCCCGACATCCTGGAGTCCGCCCCGGACGGCCTGGAATCCTTCTACGCCCAGGACGTCGACTGGAGTACGTGCGAAGACGGCTTCCAGTGCGCCAACATCAAGGTGCCCACGGATTACGCCAACCCCGACGCCGGCAGCATCGCCATCGCCGTGATCCGGCTGGATGCCTCCCGCAGCGGCAAAAAGGGCTCCATCCTGGTGAACCCGGGCGGACCCGGCGCTTCCGGCTACGACTACGTCCGCGACGCCGGCCGGACCCGCTTCACCGCGAAGCTGCGCGCCAGCTATGACATGGTGGGCTTCGACCCGCGCGGCGTGAAGCGTTCCGCCCCGGTGACCTGCCTCAGCGACGCCGAACGCGACGCCGCCCGGGAGAAGGTGTATCGCTATGAGACGGACGAAGGCATCCAGGCGGCCATTGAGGACAACAAGGCGATCATCGCCAAGTGTGTTGAAAAGTCCGGCCCCGCCCTGGCACACATCGACACCGAAAGCTCGGCCAAGGACATGGACATCCTGCGCGCCGTCCTGAACGACACCAAGCTCAACTACCTGGGCTACTCCTACGGGACCTCGCTCGGCGCCACCTACGCGGAGCTGTTCCCGGACAACGTGGGGCGGCTGGTGCTGGACGGCGCCATGGACCTGTCCCTCAACAACGAGGACATGACGGCCGAGCAGGTAGAGGCCTTCGAAAAAGCCCTGCGACGCTACGTGCAGGATTGCCTGGACGGCCCGGATTGCCCCATGTCCGGCAGCCTTGATGACGCCATGCTGCAGCTCCAGGAACTTGTTGCCGCCGTTGACGCCAACCCCGAAACCGCCGAGGACGGCCGCCTCGTCACCGGCCCCGCCATGGCCACGGCCCTGTACACGCCGCTGTACGACGACGCCTCCTGGCCGGTCCTCACCCAGGCACTCACCGCCGCGTTCCAGGGGGACGTCTCCCTCATGCTGCGCATCGCCGACATGGGGGCGGACCGTGACCCGGATGGGAGCTACAGGTCCAACACCGGCTTCGCGTTCAACGCGATCAACTGCCTCGACTACCCGATGGTCACCGACACCGCCGGCATGCGGGCCGAAGCGAAGCGGCTCACCGCCCTGGCGCCCACTTTCGGCCCCTACTTCGCCTACGGCGGACTGAACTGCAAGGACTGGCCCCACAAGGCTGTCGGCTCCCCCGGCCCCGCGGAGTACAGCGGCAAGGCACCGATCGTCGTCATCGGGACCACCGGCGACCCCGCCACCCCCTACCAGTGGGCGGAGGCCATGCGGAAGCAGCTCGGCAACGCGGTCCTCCTGAGCTGGGAGGGCGAAGGCCACACGGCCTACGGCCGCTCGAACAGCTGCGTCGCGGACGCCGTCGACGCTTACTTCGTGAATGGTGAGGTGCCCGCCGACGGCACCCGCTGCTGACTCCGCCCGTTCCGGCTGGTTCCGGCGCTACAGCCGGGCCGCGCTTACAGCCGCGCCGCGCGGGGTTCCAGGAGTGCGGGCAGGTTCCGGATGGACGGTACGACGTCGGTGGCGCCGGCGGCGCGCAGCGTCGCCTCCGAGTGGGAGCCGCTGAGGACGCCCACGACCGCGGAGGCACCGGCCCGTACACCGGACAACATGTCCGAACTGGTGTCGCCGACCACCACGACCTCACGGACGTCGTCGAGGTCCAGGGCTAGCACCGCGGTGAGGATCATGTCCGGGTAGGGGCGGCCGCGGCCGGCGTCGTCCGGGCACAGGCTGAGGTCCGCCTCCCCCATCCAGCCGAGGGATTCGAGGACCATGTTCTGGGTGTGGCGTCCGAAACCGGTGGCCAGGCACACCTTCATTCCGGCGTCCCGCAGCCAGGCAATGGTGTCCGCAGCGCCCGGAATGGCGCGGACGCCGCCGTCGGCGATGAGTTCGTCGTAGATCCGCTCAAATGTCTTATTGGCGTTTTCTGCCTGACGGACGTCCTCGAACAGGTGCGTGAAGACGGTCAATTTCGAATAGCCCATGGTGTCCCGGGCGTAGCCGAGCATGCTCTCGAAGCGCGCGGACCCCGGCTGCACTCCGTGTTCGAGCAGGGCCCGCGCCATGGCCTGCTCTGTGCGGCCGTCGTCGGTGATGGTGGTGCCCACCATGTCCAGGACTGCCAGCCGCAGGCGCGGGGCGCCCTTCCGGTTCCCGGCCGACCCCATGCTGTCCATGTTCATCGCTCCCCTTTGCTGATGGACCCCTGCAGGTCCTGGCGTCAGTGGCCGGCGTCCGTGCCGGCCACGGTATTCCGCCCAGCATCCGCCCGGTCCGCGACGGCACGCTGAACCCCTGCTGACCGCCGGATGAACACGCCGCCAATCATCGCCAGGACCCATTCCGGAACAGTTTTTCCCGGCGTCTTTCCCGTCTTCGGGACCGTTTTGACCCGGCGCGGCGGCTCCATTACAGTTGTGTCTTGCGTGATTCAGCCGGTCTCCGGAAATCCGCGGTGCTTCCTTAGCTCAGTCGGTAGAGCGTTTCACTCGTAATGAAAAGGTCGCGAGTTCGATTCTCGCAGGAAGCTCGGAAAGCCAAGAGGCCCCGATCCCAGCAAACGCAAGGGATCGGGGCCTTTTGCTTTGCCTCCCTGCCGCTCTCCGAACGAGGTCAGGGGCCAGCCCGCACCTATCATTGGCTGGTGCAAAAAGTCGCCCGGATCATCACTGAAGTCCTGTCTCCGACGGTCCTCGTGACCGGATTCCTCCTGCTCACCGGATGGTTGGCCGCCGGCGGGCGCGGACTGCTGTTCGGGCTCGTGGCGGCGGTGTTCACTGCCATCGGCCCGTTCGCAGGGATTCTGCTGGCCACGCGCCGGGGGAAATTGAGCGACCATCACGTGAGCCAGCGGGAGCAGCGCCTTCCGGTGCTGCTTTCGTCGGTCGCTTCCGCGGCACTCGGCTTCGCTGTCCTACTGGCCCTTGGCGCCCCCGCAACCGCTACCGTCGGCCTCGTGGCGGTCGCCTCCGGCATGGTCATCGTGGGCGCCGTGAACGCGTTCTGGAAGCTTTCGGTGCATATGGCGGTCGCAGTGTTCGTTTCGACGGCCGTGGCCTCGGCACATGGGCCCACCTGGCTACCCGCTGTTTTCGCCGCAGGAGTGATCGGCTGGTCCCGGATACAGCTCGGCGACCACACCCCTGCACAGGTTGTGGCCGCCGTTCCTGCCGGGCTGGCCGTGACGGCCGGATATGCGTTGATGGCCTGACCGCGGCCCGCCTGTTTACCGCCCGGCTATCCGTCCCGACCGTCAACCGGAATGCCAGGCCTGCGCAGTTCAGCGATCCGCAGCCTCAGGAAGATGATCACCAGGATCAACGCCCAGACGGCCAGTACAGCAACCGCGGCTGTGACTCCGAAATAAGGAAAGCGAGAATTCCGCCAAAAGGCGCGCTCATGTTTCCCCCAATGTTGCAGCGGCCGGCTCTCGGCCACACTACGGCCCATGCTACCGAGAGCCTGACCGCGCGTCCTTACGGCACCAGCACGTAGCGCCCGCGCACCCCGCCGGCCGCGACCGCGGATACCGCTTCGGCGGCCCGTTCCAGCGGCCACTCGGCGAACACCCGCGGCGCCAGCACGCCGTCGGCCGCCAGCTCAAGGTGGCCGGCCAGCTCGGAGCTGTCCGGGACGGCGGTGAGGGCCGCCGTCGTCACCCGGTCCGAGGCAGGCAGCGCCGGCGGAATCAGGCCCACGTACCTTCCGCCGTCGACCACGGCATCCACCGCCGCGTCACCCAGGGCCGCGGCGTCGAGCACCGCGTCAAAACGTGCCTTTCCGGGCTCCGTCACGATGATGTCCGCGCCGGCTTCCTCGAGGAAGCCGACGTCGGAGGGCCGGGCGAGCGCGGCGACGCGCCACCCGGCGCGGCGGGCCAGCGTCACCGCCAGGCCGCCGACCGCGCCTGCCGCGCCGGTGACGAGCAGCGTTCCGGACGGACTGCCGGCGAGGGCGATGGCCTGCGCGGCGGTCGAGGCGTTCAACGGAATCGTGGCGGCGGCGGTGAAGCCAAGGTCCTCAGGGATCGCCGCAAGCGAGGCCGCGGGCAGCACCACCCGGTGGGCGAAGGTGCCCCGGGGCGACACGAAATCGCCCCGGAATCCGGCGACCCGGGCGCCCACGGCCAGTTCCGGACGCTCCGAGGCGACGCCGTCGCCAAGGCCGAGCACGACCCCGGCGACGTCGGCCCCGAGGCCGATCGGAGCGTCTGCTTCGACCCAACCCAACTCCCGCGGGATGCCGGCCTGGATCATGGCGTCGATCGGGTTCACCGCGGCGGCACGGACCTCGAGCAGCACTTCTCCGGCAGCGGGGCTCAGTTCCTCCAAAGCGGCAAGTTCGATTCCCCGGGGCGTGGCGATGGCCGTCTTCATGTTTTCCTCCTGTGAAGGCGTGGGATTGTTTCCACTTCGATCCTTCCGCCGCTACTCTCTTTTGGTAAGTAGGCACCTGAAAGTGCGTATCCCCCGTGGAGGTAAGAGTGGCGACCAAGAACGCAGCGCAGCAACGGGCCGACCGCAAGCATGACTACGACGCCTATCTGGCAGCCTGCCCAAGCCGGCAGCTCCTGGAGCGCATTTCGAACAAGTGGGTAGTGCTCGTGCTCAACGAATTGGGCGATGGGCCGGCCCGGTATTCGGAGATCGCGCGGGTTGTAGCAGGGGTGAGCCAAAAAATGCTGACCCAGACGCTGCGCAACCTGGAGCGCGACGGGCTGGTGCACCGGGACGTCGAAGCCACGGTTCCGGTGACAGTCACCTACTCCCTCACCGAGCTGGGAAGCTCACTGCTGAAGGTAATGGGCCAGCTGAAGCTCTGGGCCGAGGACTACATGCCCGAGGTATTCGCCGCCCGGGAACGCTACGACGCCCTGTAGGGCACGGAAAGCGGATTCGCTTGCGCCCCGGCGGACCCGGAACGGCAAAGGGGCCCCTTGCTCTGTCGAGCACGGGACCCCTTGTGCGGAGCCTGTGAGGCCTAGGCGAAGTCGGACACCGCCGGATCCGGGCCGATGCGGCCGTCGGCGCCGCGGTCGAGTCCGTTGATGGCCGCGATATCGGCCTCGTCCAAGGTGACATCCAGCGCTGCGTAGTTCTCCACGATGCGCTCAGCGGTGACGGACTTGGGGATCACGACGTTGCCGATGGCCAGATGCCAGGCGATGACCACCTGCGCCGGCGTGGCGCCGTGCTTCGCGGCGATGCCTGCGATGGTCTCGTCCGAGAGCAGCTCGCCGCCCTGGCCCAGCGGGGACCACGCCTGGGTGAGGATGCCGTTGGCCGCGTTGAATTCGCGCAGCTCCGCCTGGTTGAAGAAGGGGTGCAGCTCGATCTGGTGGATCGCCGGGACCACGCCGGATTCGTCGATCAGGCGCTGCAGGCCTTCCTTGCTGAAGTTGGAGACGCCAATGCTCTTGACGCGGCCACGCTTCTGCAGCTCGATGAGCGCTTTCCAGGTGTCCACGTACTTGTCCTGCTTGGGCTGCATCCAGTGGATCAGGTACAGGTCGAGGGTCTCCAGGCCAAGGCGGTCCATGGACGCTTCGAAGGCTTCGAGCGTGGATTCGTAGCCCTGGTCTGCGTTCCACAGCTTGGTGGTGATGAAGATTTCTTCGGGCTTCAGGCCGGAGGCCGCGATGGCACGGCCGACACCTGCCTCATTGCCGTAGATCTTGGCAGTATCGATGTGGCGGTACCCGGCTTCGAAGGCCTGGCGCACAACCTTTTCGGCTACATCGTCCTCAACCTGCCACACCCCGTAGCCGAGCTGGGGAATGGAGTTGCCGTCATTGAAAGTCAGATCTGGAGACGAAGTCATGGCCACATCCTGCCAGCGGAAACTGCGAGGGAGCTACTGATTTCACCACAGCTAAGCTCACCGCTTAATTGCCTTCACACGGGAATAAGGACGGCCCTTCGATAAGCCTCAGCGGTGCAGCAGCCGCTCCGCTTCATCCACGTGTTCCTGGACTGCCTCCGCCCTGCGCCGGACCGATGCCGCACCCGCCGGCGCCGCGGTTGCGGCGAGGCGGAGCATGGCGGCCGCCTCCGCCGTCGTCGCAAGCGAGTTGCCCGCTTTGGACAACGCCCGGTGGACATCCGCCAGCTGCCCCGGGATGTCCAGGCCGTCGCTGGGCGCCAGGCGTTGGGCGGCCATGCACACTGCGCGGACGCGGGCGGAAAGCTCCGCAAGGTCGTTGGCTATGGCCACGAGCTCCGTGTAGGACTGCTCGTCTTCCATGCCCTCAAGCACTTGGTGGTAGCGGTCCAGGCCACGGTGGAAGCGGTCGTGGGCGCGCCGCCAGAGGCCCTTGCCGAGTTCGGCATCATCCCTGCGCCCCTGGCGGAGCTCCCCGAAGAATCCCAAATGACGCTCAGAGGTACTGGCCCGGACCGTGGTCCGGATCTTCCATGCTGCCCGGCTGCGCTTTCCCGGGTTCGCCACGATGTGCCGGCGCACGCTGCGGCTCGCCGTTCGCCCCGATCACGACGCCGGGAGCGATCATGGTTCCGGGCGGAAGCTGGCGCAGCTGCATCTGAGCTGCGGCATGCTCCCTGGCGGCCTGCTGCGCCGCGATTGCGGCCTGGATTCCGTGGAACAGGCCTTCCAGCCAGCCCACCAGCTGCGCCTGGGCAATGCGGAGTTCCGCGTCCGACGGCGGCGCTTCCTCAGGGAGCGGCAGGCTGATCCGTTCGAGTTCGTCGATGAGTTCAGGAGCCAGGCCGTCCTCGAGCTCCTTGATGGAGCGTTCGTGGATCTCGGCGAGCCGGCCGCGGGCAGCGTCGTCCAAGGGCGCGCTCTTCACTTCCTCGAGCAGCTGCCGGACCATCGTGCCGATCCGCATGACCTTCGCGGGCTCACCCACGAGGTCCTGGAGGTGGTTCGGCTTCTTGGACGACTCGTCCTCACCGTGTTCCTTGCGGTTTCCATCCCCCGAAATCTTCGAAGCGGGGCTGTCATCCAGCGTGGTTCCTTCCATGGGGACATCGTCGATGCTCTTGTCCTCGGGCACATCGGATTCGGTCATGGCTTCATACTCTCATGTCTCCGCAAGCCGTCCACGGGTGGTTTTGGCGCAGTGTTCCGGCAAGCGGGGTACCGCCTCTCAACAGCACCTCCCCTGCGGTTCGGTGTCCTGGCGGTCCATCCGGTCCCGCCAGAACTGCCGTTCCGTCATGGGCGGCATGCCATGCCCGCAGGCCTCATGATGCTCCAGGTACTTCTGGTACGCGTCGGCCCCCATGACTCCACGGAAGTACGCGGCGACGCCCCGCAAGCCCTGCCTGAGCGCGTCCATCAGTGGTGCACCGGCCGGTCGAGGCGCTTGTCCGCGGGAACCTTTGCCCACGCTGCGGCAAGTTCGCGTTCTGCCGCCGTCGGGACCAGCCCTGCCGGCGCGAAGACGCGGGACGGCCGCGGCGCGTCCTCGTGGTTATGGCCGCCGCCGTTCCGGAAGGCCTTGACCGTGGCGACGACGGCAGCAGCAATCACAATGATGCTCAACACCACGAAGACCACCGACAGGACGCCCTGCACCATGGTGTTCCTGACCACAGCCTCCATGGCGGCTTCCGTCTTGGCTGTTCCGAAGGACGTCTTTCCGTCGGCCAAAGCCTTGGCGAACGCGGCGTTGTTGGCGAAGTAGCCCACCGCGGGAACCGGCGAGAAGATCTTGTGGAAGCTCGCGGTGATGGTCACGACGGCGGCGAAGGCCAGCGGGAGGCCCACGATCCAGAGGAACTTGAAAGCGCCCTTCTTCGCCGCGATAGCCATGCATACCGCCAAAGCGATGGCGGCCAGCAACTGGTTGGCGATGCCGAAGAGCGGGAAGAAGGTGTTGATGCCGCCCAGGGGATCAGTCACGCCGAGGATCAGGATGTAGCCCCAGCCAGCCACCATGACCGCGGTGCAGATCCAGGCGCCGGGTCGCCATGACGTGTCCTTGAACTTCGGCACGAAGTTTCCGATGGAATCCTGCAGCATGAAGCGGGCCACGCGGGTGCCTGCGTCAACGGCGGTGAGGATGAACAGGGCTTCGAACATGATGGCGAAGTGGTACCAGAAGGCCATCATCGCGGTGCCGCCGATGAACTGCTGCATGATGTGGGCGAGGCCGACGGCGAGCGTGGGGGCGCCGCCCGTGCGGGAGATGATGCTGGACTCACCGACGTTCTGCGCGGTTTGCGAGAGTTCCGCGGGAGTGAGGTTGACTCCGCTCAGGCCCAGGCTGTTGACCCACTGGACCGCCGCCTCCACCGTGCCGCCTGTGAGGGAGGCCGGCGAATTCATGGCGAAGTAGATACCGCGGTCGATGGAGATTGCCGCCACCAGGGCCATGATGGCCACGAAGGATTCCATCAGCATGCCGCCGTAACCGATGAACCTGGTCTGCCGTTCCTTCTCCACAAGCTTGGGCGTGGTGCCGGAGGAAATCAGGGCGTGGAAGCCGGACAAGGCACCGCAGGCGATGGTGACAAACAGGAACGGGAACAGTGCGCCGGAGAACACCGGGCCGTTGTCCCTGCCCGCGAACTCGCTGAATGCCGGCACGGTGATTTCCGGGCGGACCACGATGATGGCCACGGCCAGCATGACGATCACGCCGATCTTCATGAACGTGGACAGGTAGTCCCGGGGAGCCAGGAGCAGCCAGACCGGCAGGATCGCGGCGATGAAGCCGTAAACAATGATTCCCCAGGCGATGGTGGTCTTGTCCAGGTGGAAGAACGCGGCACCCCATTCGGTGCCGGCCACCGCGCCGCCGCCGATGATCGCGGCCATGAGCAGCACGAAGCCGATGATAGACACTTCCATGACCTTGCCCGGCCGGATAAAGCGCAGGTACACGCCCATGAACAGGGCGATGGGGATGGTCATGCCTACGGAGAAGACACCCCAGGGGCTTTCACCGAGTGCATTGACCACCACCAGGGCGAGGATGGCCACGATGATGATCATGATGAGCAGGGTGGCGATCAACGCGGCCGTGCCGCCGATGACGCCGAGTTCCTCGCGTGCCATCTGCCCGAGGGAGCGTCCGCCGCGGCGCATGGAGAAGAACATGACCAGGTAGTCCTGGACCGCACCGGCAAGCACGACGCCGATGATGATCCAGATGGTGCCCGGCAGGTACCCCATCTGCGCCGCGATGATCGGGCCCACCAACGGGCCGGCACCGGCGATGGCCGCGAAGTGGTGGCCGAAAAGCACGTTCCTGTCGGTGCGGACATAGTCCTTGCCGTCCGCCTTGTACTCGGCCGGGGTGGCGCGGCGGTCGTCCGGTTTCAGGAGGTACCGCTCAATGACCTTCGAGTAGAAGCGGTAGCCGATGAGGTAGGTGCACACCGCGGCGAAAACGAACCACATGGCGTTGACGGTCTCCCCGCGGACGATCGCCAGCATGAACCACGCGACCGCCCCGAGCAGGGAAATCACCACCCAGAGGGCAATCTTCCCGGGAGTCCAGCGGCGCTCCTCGGCCTCGCGGACCGCGTCATCCACGGCGGGCGGCGGAAGCTCCGGATCGGGTTCAAGAACGTCTGACGGCGCGGACTCCGGACGTTTCGCGTTCGGCTGCGTACCCATGGCTCCTCCTTGAGAACAGTGGCTGGCTTGAGAATGGCGTGATCCTAGCGGCACTGTAGCAAGCCGCTGTGACAAAAGCAGTCAAGCGGAAGGCGCCGGTGACCCCGCTGGCGCGGGGCCGGCGTCGGGCGCTGAAGTGCGGGAGCCGACGGCGGCAATCTGCCCCGTGTGCACGAGCCGCGCTTCGCACAGGTCCAGCCAACGCAGCTCGGCTTCGAGCTGGAAGACAAGCGAATCCAGGACCATGGCACGGGCGGTATCGGCCACGTGCGGCCCCGCGGAGAAGTCCTTGCGCTGCCGGGTGAGTTCCTGGAGCCTGCCAAGCGTGGCCCCGCGTTGTTCCTGGATCAGCCCCGGCAAATCCGCGCCGGGCATGGTGGCTGCGAGCGACAGCTTGATGGCGAGCTCGTTCCGCGGCGAGGCATCGCGGGCCACGGCGGTGGAAAGCCATTGCCCGAGTTCGTCATGGCCCGCTGGCGTGAGGCTGTAGATGACGTGGCCTTCGCCGTCGTCGCCTTCCCGGGTGACCAGGCCGTCACGCTCCAGGCGGTCCAAGGTGGAGTAGACCTGCCCGATGTTCAGGGGCCAGACGGCACCGGTGCGGGCCTCGAATTCGGCGCGCAGCTCATAGCCGTAGCGGGATTTCTCCTGGAGCAGCGCCAGGATGCCGTGCCGGATTGCCATGTCCCCCTCTTTCCGCAGCGTCGGCCACCGCGCAACAACGCCTCAGAGCAGCAGGAGCACCTTGCCCACGTGCTCGCCGGAATCAAAGTATTCGTGGGCCTCGCGCACCTGCTCCAGCGGGAAGGACTTGGCCACGAGCGGCTTGATGCGCCCGTCAGCGAACATCGGCCAGACGTGCTCGCGGACGGCATTCATGATCATGCCCTTTTCCGCGACGGGCCGGGACCGCAGCGTGGTGCCGATGACCGCCGCCCGCTTGCTGAGCAACTGCCCGAGGTCGAGCTCGCCCTTGACGCCGCCCTGCAGGCCGATCACCACCAGTCGCCCGTACTCGGCGAGCGCTTCGATGTTCTGCTTCAGGTATTTGGCCCCGACGACGTCGAGGATCACGTCCGCGCCCTTGCCGCCGTTCTGTGCCTTGAGGCTTTCCGCGAAGTCTTCCTCGGTGTAGTTGATGGCGATGTCCGCGCCGAGGAACGCCTTTGCGGTGGCGATCTTTTCGGCAGTGCCGGCGGTGGTGGCGACCACCGCTCCGTAGGCCTTGGCCAGCTGGATCGCCATGGTGCCGATGCCGCCGGTGGCACCGTGGACAAGGACCGTCTCGCCCGGCTGAAGCTGCGCCGTCATCACCAGGTTCGAATAAACGGTGGCCGCCACCTCAGGCAACGCTGCAGCGGTCACCAGGTCTACGCCGTCCGGCACTTTGAGGACCTGCTCGGCCGGGACGGCAACCTGCTGCGCGTAGCCGCCGCCCGCGAGCAGCGCCACCACCTTGTCGCCGAGGGTGAAGGGCTTGCTGACGTCCGGGCCGAACGCCGCGATGCGGCCGGATACCTCCAGGCCCGGCACCTCGGACGCGCCCGGCGGAGGCGGGTAGAAGCCCCTGCGCTGCTGAGCATCCGCACGGTTCAAACCAACCGCGACGACGTCGATCAGCACCTCGCCGGGGCCGGGAACCGGCGCTGGAACCTCGCGGACCTCCAAGACCTCCGGTCCGCCCGGTTCCGAAATGTAGACGGCTTTCATGGATGCTCCCGATTTCTTGCGTGATGGTGCGCGGCCGCGGCGGCCAGGAGCCCGCTGCGGGTTTTTGAAGCAGCCAACTCCCTATGAAACACTACTAGGCAGGGAAGGTTGTCCGAGCGGCCTAAGGAGCTGGTCTTGAAAACCAGTGTGCGGTAACCCCGTACCAAGGGTTCAAATCCCTTACCTTCCGCGTAGCGCAGTCTTTGCTTAGGCATTTGCGCAGGCCAGAGGCCGGTTACAGCTCCACTTCGGATGGGCGGTGACCGGCCTCTGCTGTTTCCCGCCGCTCTTGCCCCGGGCTGGCGCCCCTTCCTTCTTCGGGCTGGCGCCCCGCCGTCGGGTGCGTGAGAATGGCCGCATGTGCGGACGATTCAGTGTCGGTTTTGAAGCCGACGATCTTTCCCGGAAGCTTGACGCCCTGCTGCGGGATGACACCGTCTACCCCTCCCCCGCGCTGCAGTTCAACCCTACGGATCCCGTCACCTTCCTGCGCGGACGGAACGGCGACGACGGATCGCTCCGGCGGGAGCTCGCCGTCGGGCGGTGGGGCTTGATTCCCAGCTTCGCCGAAACCTTCGATTCGCGCCTGCCCAGCTGGAACGCCCGCTCCGAAACCGCGGCCACCCTGCCCAGTTTCAAGGCATCGCTCCAGAAGTGGCGCGCGGTGGTGCCCGTCTCGGCCTACTACGAGTACAAGAAGTCCGGGCCGGGCCGGAAGGACCCCAAGCAGCGTTACATCGTGGAGCCCGACGGCGACATCATCACTTTCGCGGGCCTGTTCGCCTTCTGGCGGGATGAGTCCGTCGCGGACAACCGGGATCCCCGTGCCTGGCGGCTGTCCTGCAGCATCCTCACCATGCCGACGCCGCCGGAAGAAGCCCACGCCGGACTGCACTACCTGCATGACCGGCTCCCGGTTCCGCTTGCTCCGGACATGATCAACGACTGGATCGACCCCGGGGAGAAGAACGGCGCGGGGCTGTTGGACGCGGTCCTGGCCGACGCCTACGGCGTGGCCTCCTCCTGGAAGCTTCGCCCGGTTGACCTGGTGGACGGAAACACCCGGCTGGTGGAGGTTCCCAACCCCGTGGCGTGAAGCCGGGGCTCAGTCCTTTCCCAGGTGCTCATGCCTTTCCCGGCGCTCAATCCTTTCCCGGCGCCTGGGGGCTGCCCCGGGCCACGCGCAGGTCCTGCCGCACGTCCGTGTCCTTCAGCCAGGTGTGGCGTTCGCCCGGCTTGAAGGGGTCCGGCCACCACTGGACCAGCACCCGCCCCGGCGCCGTGCGCACCACCATGGCCGGGACGTACTGCCCGAAGCGTGGCCATTCCAGATAGGCCAGGACGGGTACCTTGCCCACGCGGGACAGCGCTTGGATTTCCCGGGGAAGGGGCGTCTTTGCGGCGTTGAGCGGCGACTGGTGGACCATGCCCGAAGGCTACGCCGGGGCACTGACAGCAACAAGGATTACCGCGTCCCCAAGCAGCCGCCGATGCGGATCATTGAAACTGTCCGACCCCCGGCATAGGGTGCTGTCTGTCTCCACCACATGCCCGAAAATCCGGGGCAATCCGTCCCGGAACCAACCAGAGGAGCAACATGCCCACCCCTGAGATCACGCCCGGCGCACCCTGCTGGATCGACCTGATGACCTCGGATACGGAGAAGGCCAAGACCTTCTACACCACCCTGTTCGGCTGGAGCTACGAAACCGGCGACGAAGAAAAGTACGGCGGCTACATCACCGCATGGAAAGACGGCAAGATGGTGGCCGGCATCATGAAGAAGCAGGAGGACATGGGTCCCATGCCGGACGTCTGGTCCACCTACCTGCGCACCGACGACATCAGGGCCACCACCGAGGCGGCGGCCGCCAACGGCGGCCAGGTGTTCCTCGAGCCGATGGAGGTCCCGGAGCAGGGCAGCATGGCCATGGTCGGCGATCCCTCCGGAGCAGCGATCGGCCTCTGGCAGTTCGGTGAGCACAAGGGCTACCAGCTCGCCGCGGAAAGCGGTGCGCCCGCATGGCACGAACTCCACACCAAGGACTACGGGAACGCGGTGGCCTTCTACCAGAAGGTCTTCGGCTGGGAGACCAGCACCATGAGCGACACTCCCGAGTTCCGCTACACCACCCTCGGTGCCGGCGACGACGCCAAGGCCGGGATCATGGATGCTTCCGGATACCTGCCCGAGCAGGTGCCCTCGCACTGGACCGTCTACTTCGCGGTGGACAGCACCGACACCGCCATCGAGCAGGCGCTGGCCCTCGGCGCGAGCGTGGTCAACCCGGCGGAGGACACACCGTTCGGCCGGATTGCCGTGTTGACCGACCCCACGGGCGCGGTGTTCCGGCTGGTGCAGGACCTCACCCCCGAGAGTTGATTTACCCGTGGCCCGGCACGGCATCTTGCCTGCCGGGCTACGCTACCGCCGGCGCAGGGGGAGCGGCCTGCATCACCACTGAAAATGAGGGACACCATGTCCATCGCACGCACCAGCAAAACCACCGCGGCACTGGCCGCCACCCTGTGCATGTTCCCCCTCACCCTGGGAGCCTGCTCACTGATCAACAGCGGCGACGCCAAGCGCGATGCCTCCGGAGTAGCCACGGAATCGTCCAAAGCGGACGCCTTCAAGGTGAAGGTGGGCGACTGCCTCCAGGAACCCGACGGTTCGGAGGTCAAGGACGTCACCATCATCCCCTGCCCCCAGGACCACGATTTCGAGGCGTTCGCGGCCACCAACCTTGAGGGCTCGTCGTACCCGGGAGACGCGGTGATTTCCCAGAAGGCCGAAGACTTCTGCGACAAGGAATTCGCCACGTTCATCGGCAAGGCGTTCAAGGATTCTGACCTTGAAATCACCTATTTCTTCCCAACCAGCGAGAGCTGGAAGACCGGAGACAAGGAAATCGTCTGCCTGGTGGGCGGGGCAGGGGGCGAACAGGTCAAGGGAAGCCTGAAGGGCGCGAAGAAGTAGCGCCCACAGGGACAGCCCCGCACCGCCACCGCACGGCAACCCGCGGTTCACTTTGCCCTGCTCCAATACCACGGACACTTCTTTACCCGCGGTAAAGTTCCTTCGCGGCACGATCCGTCCTCCGGCTCTTCCGGACGCGGCCCGTCCGCACGCCAAGCTCCACCCATGCCTCATCCCGCACGGCCCCCCGCGCCGTCGTCCCTTATCGCCGTCGCCGGTTACAACGCGGCCCGCGGTGCACGCAGAACCTGACCGGTTCCGAGAAGAAAGTAAGAACGGATGCACAGCAAACACTGGAAATTCCTGGTGGGCTCGGCGTTGTCAGCAACCTTGCTGGCAGCGCCGCTGACCGCCATACCCGCAGTTGCTGCGGACGAAGCACCGGCCGCCCCCGGCGTCGTCATCAACGAGGCCTATCTCAGCGGCGGAAGCTCCGGGGCAGCCTTCCGGAACAAGTTCGTCGAGCTCTACAACAGCAGCGACGCCGCAGTGGACCTTTCCGGCTGGTCCCTGCAGTACCGCTCCGGGGCGGGTACCTCGGCACCTACCGGCGTGACGGCACTGAGCGGCACCATCCCGGCCAAGGGCTACTTCCTCGTCAAGGGCGCCAGCAACAGCGCCACGTCCACGGCACCGGAACTGCCCGCCGCCAACGTTGACGGCTCCGGCAGCTTCAACCCGTCCGGAAGCGCCGGAACGATCGTCCTCGCCAAGCAGGCCACGGCACTCGGCAGCCTGCCCACCGGCTCCGTCACGGCCAACGCCGCAGTGGCGGACCTGCTCGGCTACGGCACCTCGAACACCTTCGAAACCGCCGCAGCCACCGCCCCTGCAGGCAACACGGACGTCAAGAGCCTGAACCGCAGCAACGGCGCGGACAGCAACAACAACGCAGCCGACCTTGCCCTTAGCACCACGATCACGCCCACCGGCTCGGCCGGCGGCACCACTCCTCCCGTGGAGCCCGGCACGAAGACCATTGCCGAGATCCAGGGCACCGGCGCGGCGAGCCCGTTGGTGGGCGCCACTGTCACCACCCGCGGCAAGGTCACCGCCGTCTATGCGACGGGCGGCTTCAACGGCTACTACGTCCAGACCCCCGGCAGCGGCGGCGACAGCGATCCGGCGGCCAGGACGGCGTCGGACGGCCTGTTCGTCTACTCGCCCGCGACGGCGGCCTCCGTGCACAGCGGCGACTACCTGGAGCTCACGGGAACGGTCAGCGAATTCGCCAACCAGACCCAGCTGACGGTGGAAGCTGCCGGGCTGAAGGTCCTGGCCGACGCCGCACCCGAGGTGAAGCCCAGCAACTTCGCCCTGCCCGCCGACGACGCCACCCGCGAGCGCTACGAAGGTATGCTCCTGGCCCCGCAGGGCTCCTACACGGTGACCGACAACTACGCCCTGAACCAGTACGGCGAGATCGGCCTGGCAGCAGGAACCACCCCGCTGGTCCAGCCGAACGCCTTGGCCGCCTACGGCACGGCGGAGAACACCGCGATCGCCGCGGAGAACGCGCGCCGCGCCATCAAGCTCGACGACGGCGCCTCCACCAACTTCCTGAAGGACGCCACCACCAAGGCCATGCCGCTGCCCTACCTGAGCACCACGGATCCCGTCCGGGTGGGTTCCGCCGCGACCTTCCGCACCAACGTGATCCTCGGCTACGGCAACAACGCCTGGAAGTTCCAGCCGCTTTCGCACCTCACGCCGGCAACGGCTGAGGCCGTGCAGCCGGCTTCCTTCGCCGCCAGCCGTCCGGCCGGGCCGGCCGAGGTGGGCGGGAACCTGAAGATCGCGTCCTTCAACGTGCTGAACTACTTCCCCACCACCGGCGACCAGCTCACCGGCTGCAACTTCTACACTGACCGGGACGGCAACCCCATCACGGTCAAGGACGGCTGCAACGCCCGCGGTGCCGCGAATGCGGAGAACTTCGAGCGCCAGCAGGCCAAGATCGTCGCCGCCATCACCAAGGCCGGTGCCGACGTCGTGTCCCTCGAGGAAATCGAGAACTCCGCACAGTTCGGCAAGGACCGGGACGATGCACTGGCCAAGCTGGTGGAGGCCCTCAACGTCAAGACCCCGGGTGTGTGGGACTACGTGCGCTCCCCCGCCAACGCCCCGCCGCTCAGCGACGAGGACATGATCCGCACCGCATTCATCTACAAGAAGGCGGTTGCCGAACCGATCGGTGAGTCGATCATCCACAATGACACGGTGGCCTTCGCCAGCGCCCGCAAGCCGCTGGCCCAAGTGTTCAAGCCGGTAGGCGCCGCGGACGACAAGAAGTTCATCGCGATCGTGAACCACTTCAAGTCCAAGGGCTCCGCCGCCACTCCGGACGACACCGACAAGGGCCAGGGCGCCTCCAACCTCGCCCGCACCAAGCAGGCCCAGTCCCTGCTGGCCTTCGCCAACGATTTGCAGGCCGCCAAGGGCACGGACAAGGTGTTCCTGATCGGTGATTTCAACGCGTACTCGCAGGAGGATCCCATCAAGGTCCTCAGCGACGCGGGATACACCGACCTCGAGTCCGGCACCGGGAAGCACTCGTACCTCTTCGGCGGCATGGTGGGTTCCCTGGACCACGTCCTGGCCTCCCCGGCAGCCAAGGCCACCGTGACCGGAACCGATATCTGGAACATCAACTCCGTGGAGTCGGTGGCACTGGAGTACAGCCGCTATAACAGCAATGTGGGCAACTACTACGTGGCGGACGAATTCCGCGCCAGCGACCACGATCCCGTACTGGTGGGCCTGAACCTGCCCGTGGCGGAGACGCCGGTGAGCGTTGACCTGCAGTTCCTGGGAATCAACGACTTCCACGGCCGCATCGACTCCAACACGGCCCTGTTCGCGAGCACCATCGAAAAGCTCCGTGCCGAGGCCACCGGCCCCACCGCCTTCATTTCGGCCGGCGACAACATCGGTGCCTCCCTGTTCGCCTCCGCCGTTGCGAAGGACCAGCCCACCATCGACGTGCTGAACGCGCTCGAACTGAAGGCCTCCGCCGTGGGCAACCACGAGTTCGACGGCGGCTGGCCGGACCTGCGGGACCGCGTCATCGCGGGCGGCAGCAACGCGAAGTTCCCGATGCTCGGTGCCAACGTGTACCAGAAGGGCACCACCACCCCGGTCCTGCCGGAGTACACCGTGCTGGACATGGACGGGATCAAGGTGGCCGTGATCGGCACCGTGACCCAGGAAGTGCCCACCCTGGTGTCCCCTGCCGGCGTGGCGGACCTTGAGTTCGGCGATCCCGTGGACGCGATCAACCGCGTTGCCGCGAAGATCAAGGCGGAGAAGCTCGCCGACGTGATCGTCGTGGAAAACCACGACGGCGCCGGTGCCGGAACGCCCGAAGGCGCCACCTTGGAGCAGGAAGTCGCCGCCGGCGGCCCCTTCGCCAAGCTGGTCAAGGAAACCAGTCCGGACGTGGCCGCCATCTTCACCGGCCACACCCACAAGGAATACGCCTGGGAAGCCCCTGTGTACGGCGCCGACGGCCAGCCCACCGGCAAGACCCGTCCCATCGTGCAGACCGGCAACTACGGCGAGAACATCGGCCGCATCACCCTGACCGTTGACGCCGCCAGCAAGGCCGTCACCGCGTTCACGGCGTCCAACGTCAAGCGCATCACCACCGATCTGTCCGCAACGTACCCGCGGGTGGCCCAGGTGAAGACGATCGTGGAGAAGGCACTTGCCGAGGCCGCCGTCGTCGGGAACCAGCCGGTGGGCACGGTCACCGCGGATATCACGACGGCGTTCACGCCGGATCCCGCGGGCGGCGCACCCAAGCGCGACGACCGTTCGAGCGAATCCACCCTGGGCAACCTCGTGGCGGACTCCCTTGTGGACACGCTCAAGGCGCCGGAGCTGGGCGGAGCAGAGATCGGCGTCGTGAACCCGGGCGGCCTGCGCAACGAGCTGTACTACGCACCGGACGGAACCATCACCTACGCAGAGGCCAACGCGGTGCTGCCGTTCGTGAACAACCTCTGGACCACCTCCCTGACCGGTGCCCAGTTCAAGACGCTCCTGGAGCAGCAGTGGCAGACCAACCCGGACGGCACGGTTCCCAGCCGCCCGTACCTGCAGCTGGGCCTGTCCAAGAACGTCAACTACAGCTACGATGCTGCACGGCCGGCGGGTGACCGCGTCACCTCCATCCGGGTGGGCGGCGAACTGATCGACCCCGCGAAGTCCTACCGGGTCGGCACCTTCAGCTTCCTGGCCGGCGGCGGCGACAACTTCCGCATCTTCAAGGAAGGCGCCGACACCCGGGACAGCGGACTCGTGGACCGGGATGCCTGGATCAAGTACCTGCAGAACCACAAGCCGGTCTCGCCGGACTTCGCCCGCCGCTCGGTGGCCGTGGTCAACACCACCGCCGACGAAGTCAAGGGCGGGGACACCATGGCGCTGGCCGTCTCCAAGCTGGACCTCACCTCGCTCGGCAGCCCGGTGAACACGTCGCTCACCGCGGTGTTCACGGACGCGAAGGGCGTGGCAACGCAGCTCGGTTCGGTTCCGGTGAGCGGCGGTGCCGCCACGGTGAACCTCCAGGTTCCGGCGTCCGCTGCCGCGGGCACGGGCACCCTGGTGCTGACCGCCGTCGAATCCGGGACCGTGGTGAAGACCGCCGTCAAGGTGGCCGCACCGCTGCCGCCGAAGTGCACCGCCCCGGTTCCGCCCACCAAGTGGTACGACTTCATCGGCTGGATCCGGTACGCGATTGCCTGGATCGAATACCAGAAGTGCCTGAAGGGCTGACAGCCCCTTAACAAGACAGGACATGCCCTCCCTTCAGAACGAAGGGAGGGCATGTCCCGTTTAAGCCGCGGCGCCGTTTAGAGCGACAGGATGTCCCGGGCGATTTCGTCGGCGTCCCGCAGGGTCCGTTGCCCGCTGCGGTATGCCGGGCCGTCCGCCGGAACGGCCTCCGCGGCGATGGCCGTGCCCCACTGGTTGGCGGACAACTGCAGCCCCAGCACGTAAAGGCGGCCGGTCACCGAGCCATTGGCACCCACGGCGCGGTACGGATGCGGCTCGACGTCCAGCCCGGTGGCCTGGACCGGGCTGCCCTCGCCGCCCATCATCACCTTGGGGCGCACCAGGCCGTCGGCCAGCAGCTGCCGCATGAGCGGCGACGCGGTGGTGCCCACCCGGTTGGCGGGGGCCAGTGCCTCGATGAGCGTCTTCGCCGTGGCGGGTGCGCCGCCCACCCAGGGGGACGACGCCGAGAAGACCTTCCGTGCGCGGTCCACGCTGAAGCGCGGGTCGGGACCGGTGAAGCTGACGACGCCGGCGCGCGCCAGGGCGGCGAGCTGCTCGATGCGGAGAGCGGGCGGGCCGCTGGCCAGCCCCTCGACGAAGGACTCGAACCAGCCGCGCAGTTCGGCGAGCCAGGATTCATCGGTGATGCCGCCGTCGGCCACTACGCTTTTCAGCACGGCACGGCCGGTGTGCAGGGCACCGATCGCCATTTTCATGGGGTCCGCCTCGCCGAGGGCGGAGCGGCGGGCGTCGTCGTCGAGGTATTCCACGACGGCGGCAGCCAGCTCCCGGCGATCGGCAAAGGAACGTCCGGCCAGGGGTGCGGCGAGGCCCGGCAGATCGAGGCGGCGCGGGGCCGCCACGTGCTTGTCCACCAGTTCCGCTACGCGTTTCTCCCAGCTGCCGGCGGCGTGGGCGTGCGGCTGCAGGGCGTCCTCGAGTGCTTCGAGGAATTCCTCCGCATCGCTGACGGCCGCGGGCTGGGCCTTGGCGAGCGTGGAGTAGTAGGCCCCCAGGGTGTCGCGGTGGAGCAGGGGCCAGAGGTCGTGGTCGAAGCCGGGGCGGATCCCCGCTGCGGTGAAACGCTCCAGCGCTTCCTCGCTCAGGTAGCGGAGCCGGATGGACTTCGGGTAGTAGCCGTCCAGTCCCGCCTTCGCCCGGTACGGGGTGCCGCGCCGGGACGCCGCGATGATCTTGGGCTCCCGGCCGGAGGGGACGTAGCGCAGGGTGCCCGGGCCGTCCTCCGCAGCCTCGAAGCGCCCGCCGCGGCCCACGCTCAACTGCACCATGACGTCGAAGAAGTTCAGGCCCATGCCGCGGACCAGCACCGGCTCGCCGTCCGGCACCAGGGACCAGTCGACGTCGGCCGGCGCGGCGGGCGGCAGGTACAGCAGGTCCAGGCCGACGGCGGCTTCGGCAAAGGAACGCTGCTCTGCGTTCAGCTGCGACTCAAGGTGCCCGAGGGCCAGGACCACGGCGTCGGCGGTGAGGTGCTCCCCGGAGTCGAGTTCGACGTCGAACGTTCCGTCCGCGTTCTTCCGCACCGATGCGGCGGTGTTGCGGTGGAAGACGGGTTCGACGCCGTCCGGCGTGCGGTCCAACAGTTCCGCGAGCGTTTCGCTGAGGTACCGCCCGTAGATGGCGCGGCTGGGGAAGTCGCCGGAGCACAGCTCCGCGAGTTCGGCCTGTTCCTCGGGGCCGAGGCCGTGGCCGTCGCCGCGGCGCTTTTCCCTCCAGCGGTCAAAGCTGCCGCCGGCCAGCGGGGCGGCAAGGGCGGGGTCTTCGGGGATCAGCGTGGGGTAAAAGGACTGCGTGTTCATCAGGTACAGCCGCGACTGGCCGGGCTGCCAGACCCTGCCCGGTCCGGCCGGGAAAGGGTCAACGACGTCGATCTGCAGGGTGCGGCCGGACGGCGCCGAGGCCGCCCAATTGGCGAGCAGCCGCTCCAGGACGCTGGTGCCGCGGGGCCCTGCGCCGATCACTACAACCTTGGTCCTTTGCGAATTGCCCACCGCCCAAGCTTACTTTCACCGGGACTTGCTTCCTTGTCGGAGGGCCCGCCTACGATGGGGCAATGACCACCACAGCTGCCGGGGGCATCGCTCCGGAACCCGTTGACGAGAACATCTGGCTTGAGGACATCCACGGCGAGGAGCAGCTGGCGTGGGTCCGGGAACAGAACGCCCGTACGGAAGAACTGCTGGATGACGCGGATTTCGCGGCCTTGGAAGCCGGGATCCTCGAGGTGCTGGACTCCACGGACCGGATCGCCATGGTCACCAAGCGCGGCGGGCACTACTACAACTTCTGGCGCGACAAGCAGAACCCCAAGGGCCTGTGGCGCCGCACCACCTGGGAGAGCTACCTCAGCGAGGCACCCGAATGGGACGTGCTGCTGGACGTCGACGCACTGGCCGCCGAGGAAGGCGAAGAGTGGGTTTTCCACGGGGCTACGTTCCTGCGCCCGGCCGAGGGCGAACCGTACCGCCTGGCCATGGTCTCCCTCTCCCCCGACGGCGGCGACGCCAACCGCTACCGCGAGTTCGACGTCGAACAGCGCCGCTTCGTGGATCCCGCGGACGGCGGCTTCGACCTTCCGGTGGCCAAGGGCAACGTGGGCTGGCTCGACGCCGACACCCTCCTGGTCGCAAGCACCGCGGGAGAGCTGCCGAAGACCACGTCCTCCTACGCCCGCACCGGCGTGAAGCTGTCCCGCGGCCAGAGCCTGGACCAGGCCGAGCGCATCTTCGAGATCCCCGAAGACCACATGATGGCCCTGGTGGCGCACGATTCCACGCCCGGTTTCGAGCGCACCTTCGCCGTGGACTGGATCGACTTCTTCAACCAGCGCACCTACCTGCAGCGCGACGGCGGCTGGCTCGAAATCGAGGTCCCCACCGACGTCAACATCAGCACCCACCGCCAGTGGCTGCTGTTCCGGCCCCGCCAGGACTGGGCCGTTCCCGGTGCCTCCGTGGATGGCGGAGCAGCCGCCGACGCCGTGTTCCCGGCCGGATGCCTGCTGGCCGCCGAGCTCGAAGGGTACCTCGGCGGAGCCCGGGAATTCACGGTGCTGTTCACTCCCGACGAGCGCACCTCCCTGCAGTCCTGGAGCTGGACCCGGGACTTCCTCATCCTGAACCTGCTCAGCGACGTCTCCTCGAAGATCCTGGTGCTCGATCCGTCCCGCAAGGGCGCTGCAGGCAGGCATGCCGCGGAAGACGCCAGCGGCGGATCGGGCGGCTGGGCCATGACGCAGCTGGATGCCTGCCCTCCGCTGCATGACGTCAACGCCTATGCCGTGGACGACGAAGACGAGAGCGAAGGCGCCGCCAACGATTTCTGGCTCGTGGCCACCGGCTTCACCACACCCACCACCTTGATGCGGGGCACGCTCACGGCGGGCGAAGCCGCTGCCGGGGCGCGGGCCGCCGTCGCGAGCACGCACGCCGTCGTCAAGACCTCGCCGTCGTTCTTCAACGACTCCGCCTACGAAGTGCAGCAGCACTTCGCGGTGTCCGCGGACGGCACCCGGGTGCCGTACTTCCAGATCGCGTCCAAGGACCTGGTGCTCGACGGCGGCAACCCCACCCAGCTGTCCGGCTACGGCGGATTCGAGGTGTCGCGTACGCCGGCGTACAGCGGAGCGATCGGCCGGGCCTGGCTGGAGCGGCGCACCGCTCCGGCGTCCTCCGAAGCCCCTGCGGACGGCATGACTGCTGACGGTGCACGCGGCGGCGTGTACGTGGTGGCGAACATCCGCGGCGGCGGCGAGTACGGTCCGGCCTGGCACCGCGCCGCCCTCCAGGAAAAGCGGCACCGCGCCTACGAAGACTTCGCCGCGGTGGCCCGGGACCTGGTGGCGCGCGGAGTCACCAGCCGTGAGCGGCTGGGCTGCGTGGGCGGTTCCAACGGCGGGCTGCTGGTGGGCAACATGCTTACGCAGTACCCGGAACTGTTTGCCGCGGTGTCCTGCGGTGTGCCGTTGCTGGACATGCGCCGTTACACCAAGCTGTCCGCCGGCTACTCATGGATCGCCGAATACGGCGACCCCGATGTTCCGGAGCAGTGGGAGTTCATCCGGACCTTCTCGCCGTACCACCTGCTGCGCGACGGCGTCGATTACCCGGAAACCTTCATCTGGACGTCCACCTCGGATGACCGGGTGGGCCCCGTACAGGCACGCAAAATGGCCGCGCGGATGCAGGCCATGGGCATCCGCAACGTCTGGTTCCACGAAACCCTGGAAGGCGGGCACGCGGGTGCCTCGGACAACCGGCAGGCCGCGGCTCTGCAGGCGCGCAGCCAGCAGTTCCTCTGGCGCGCGCTGACCGCCTAGCGGCTCAGGCCGTCAGGGTCAGGCCGTCAACCCTGACGACTCGGGAAGGGCCGCTTTGCCGGCGATCCCAGGTTCGACGGGAAGTCCGGATTCAACGGGAGGCAGTCCGGGCGCCGTCGTTGCCGCGGCGTCATTTCCCAGCGGGATGACGTGCGGCCGGCCCTCGGACGGCTCCTGGACCACGTGGGCGCGCAGACCGAAAATGGACCAGAGCAGTTCCTCGGTGACCACCTCGGACGGGCTGCCCTGTGCTTCGATGACGCCGTCTTTCATGGCGACGATGCGGTCCGAGTACCGGGCGGCCAAGGAAATATCGTGCAGGACCATCACCACGGTCCGGCCGAGTTCGCGGTTCAGCCGGCGCACCAGTTCCAGGACCTCCACTTGGTGCGCCAGGTCCAGGTACGTGGTGGGTTCGTCCAGCAGGAGGATGTCGCTCTCCTGCGCCAGTGCCATGGAGATCCAGGCCCGCTGCCGCTGGCCGCCGGAAAGGTCCTCGAGGGCCGTGTGCGCAATGTCCGAAACGTCGGTGGCCTCAAGGGCGGCGGCAACCGCTGCTTCGTCACCGGCGGAAAACTGCTGGTACCACTTCTGGCGGGGATGCCGCCCGCGGGTGACCAGTTCGGACACGGTCAGGCCCGCGGGGGCAATGGGCGTCTGTGGAAGCACGGCAATGCGCTGGGCGATGGCCTTCTGGGAAAAGGAACGGAGATCCTTCCCGTCCAGGAGGACGCGGCCGCCTCCCGGCTTCAGGAGCCGGGACAGGCCCTTGAGCAGGGTGGACTTGCCGCAGCCGTTGGGGCCGATGATAGTGGTGACGCTTCCGCGCTCGAGGGTCAGATCCAGTTCACGGACTACAACCCGGTCCTCGAAACCAAGGCTCAGGCCTTCTGCGGACAGGACACCTTCCTCGGGCAAGACGGGGTGGTTCACGAGGTCCTCCTCTGGGCGCGGAACACAAGTGCGATCAATACCGGCGCACCAAGAACGGTTGTCAAAACTCCCACCGGCAGCGCGTTGGGCAACAGGAAACCGGCCACGAGGTCGGAAAGAACCACGAACGCCGCGCCAAGCAACGCCGTCGCCGCCATGGGCGGGACCACTGTCCCGCACAGCCAGCGCGCCGCCAGCGGGCACACCATCGCCACGAACGCCACGGGACCGGCCATGACAGTACCCGCCGCAGCCAGCAACACGGCCAGCAGCAAAAGCAGGGGGCGGCTTCGCCGCAGCGGGACGCCCAGGCCGCGGGCGGTGTTGTCGTCGAAAGCACCCAGGAGCAGCCAGCGGCCGGCGGCCGCGCCCGCCAACAGCAGTGGCAGCGCCACCAGGATGATCGGACCGACGGCGGCCCAGTCCCGCCCGTTCAGGGAGCCTGTCATCCAGGTCAGGGCCGCCGCGGCGTTGGTGACATCACCCAGCGTCAGTATCCACGTCACGAGGCTGGTTGCCAGGGCGGTGGCGCCGAGGCCCACCAGCACCATGCGGTTGCTGTCCAGGACGTCCTGCCCGCGGCGGATCGCCAACAGGAAGACACCGCCCCCGAACAGGAGTGCCCCGGTTCCGGCCGCCAACGGCAAGCCGATCGCAGCGGCGGCACCGCTCAAACCACCCGCACCGCCGCCGGCCAAAACCAAGACCGACACTGCGCCGAGGGACGCACCCGCTGTCACACCCAGGATTTCCGGGGTAGCCAGCGGATTGCGGGCGACGTTCTGGGTCAGTCCGCCGGAGACCGCCAGACAGGCACCGGCCAAAGCTCCCGCAACCGTGCGCGGAAGGCGGAAGTCCTGGACTTGCAGGATGAGCCGGGGCGGGGTGCCGGGCGGGTCGGCGAGTCCCATCAGGACCTCGTCCAACCCGAGCTGCCGGCCGGCGAACATCAAATGGGCCAGCGCCGAAAGGAGCAGGAGCAGCAAGGCGCCGCCACCCACCCACAGCGCCCGGGGACGGACGATGACGGAGGCCCCGGCGAGCCGCACCACCTTGGCGTTACGGAGAAGCGTGGAGCTCATAGGGACACCAGCCTCCTTCGGCGGGCCAGGTAGATGAAGAACGGAGCACCCATGACGGCCAGCAGGACGCCCACCGGCAGCTCACCGGGCCGGGCCACCACGCGGCCCGCGGTGTCCGCGAGGAGCAGGACGGCTGAGCCGAGCACTGCGCTGCCAGGCAACTGCCAGCGGTAATCCAGGCCGACCAGCCACCTGGCCAGGTGCGGGACCAGCAATCCGGCGAAGGCGATCGGCCCCGCCAGGGTGACGGCGACGGCAGCCAGCACGGCGATCGCGGCGATTCCCACGGTGCGGGAACGGCGAAGGTCGACACCCAAGGACGCGGCGGTCTCCTCGCCTAAGGCGAGGGCATTAAGGGAAGGGACGTTGATCACGGCGAGCAAGAGGCCTGCGAGCAGGAACGGCAGCATGGCCGGCACCATTCCGCCGCGGACGGCGATGGAACCGAGCTGCCAGAAGCGGAGGGTGTCCAGGGCCGAATCGTTGCTGAGGACGATCATGGAGACGAGGCCCCCGGCCAGGGCGGTCACGGCCGCACCCGCCAGGACCAGGGTGACGGTGGTGACGCCGTGGCGGCTGGCCGAACCGATGGCAAACACAAGCGCGCACGCAATCAAGGCACCGGCAAAAGCGAGCACAGCCTGGAGCGGTGCGGCCTGGAATGCGGCACCGCCGACCAGCGAACCGCCGACCACGGCAAGCGCAGCGCCCGAATAGATTCCCAGGAGGCCCGGGTCTGCAATGGGATTCCTGGTGTGGGCCTGGGTCAGGCACCCGGCGATGCCCAGGCATGCGCCCACGACGAGCCCGTTGACCGTGCGCGGCCAGCGCAGTTCGCGGATGGCGACGTCAGCCACGGAGCCGTTCGGCGTCATCACCGCGTGCCATACATCCGCAAGGCTGGATTCCAGGCCGCCGATCAGAACACTGGCGAGAAGGGCGGCGGCGAGCAGCGCCACAGCGAGCAGCAAACCGCGGGCGGGCATGCGCCGTCGTCGATCCTCCCGAAGGGGCACGCGAGGATGCGCAACAGTGGCCACCGGTAACCCTTTCGAAAAATACGCAAGAAAAATTGCACGTAATTATTCCGCGCCGCTACAGTCTAGCAAGACGCTTAAGGCAAGCCTTGCCTTACTACCCGTTCATGACAGCACCGCCGCCCCAGGCACTCCCCGGCGACAAGCGAAAGTACACAATGACCCGCACCCGTTCCACCCGCGCGGCCCTCGGCGCAGCTGCCGTGTCCGCCCTCCTGGCCCTCACCGCCTGCGGCGGTTCCACCGGAGCCGCGACGGCGCCCTCCGCCTCGGACGCCGCGTACCCGAAGACCATCGAGCATGCGATGGGTAGCACCACGATCGAGAAGAAGCCGCTCCGCGTGGCCACGCTCGACACCAGTTATACGGACGCAGCCCTGGCCCTCGGCGCCGAAATCGCCGGTTACACCATCTACCGCAAGGGCGACAAGAGCTTCCCCGCCTATCTGGGCGATGTCAGCGGCCAGACCAAGGACGCGGTCGACGTCGGGTCGCTCGCCGAACCGAGCCTGGACAAGATCCTCGACGCCAAGCCGGACCTTATTGTGTCCGCCAAGGTCCGCCACGAGGCCCTTTACGGCCAACTCTCCAAGATCGCCCCCACGATCTTCTCCGAGAGCACCGGCCCCACCTGGAAGCAGAACATCGTGATGCTCGGCGAAGCCCTGGACAAGAAGCCGCTGGCCGAGAAGCTGATCGCCGACTACCAGGAACGCGCCAAGAAGGTCGGCGCCGCCATCCTGGCCAAGAAGCCCGGACTGACGTACTCCTACGTGCGGTTCTCCGGGGAGGACACCGCGCGCCTCTACGGCACGAAGTCCTTCTTCGGCGAAATCATGAAGGACGCAGGCATCGCGCGCCCGGCCGGCGCCCCGGACTCCACCGAAACCATCTTTACCGAGCTTTCGCAGGAGAAGATCATGGACGCCGACGCCGGCCTGATCCTCACCTCTGCCACGGCTTCCGGCGGCGACAAGGCCATCGCCTTGAAGCAGAAGTTCATGTCCAACCCGCTCTGGAAGACCCTCAAGGGCGAGGTCCTCGAAATGGACGACCGCGTCATCGCCACCTCCGTCAGCATCCAGGGCGCCCACGGCGTACTGACCAAGCTGGCTGAGCACTTCGGGGTGGACCCGCACCTGCCCGCGAAGTAACAAGCAGCACCACAATCTCCGTTCCCCAACTACCGAAAGCACACCTCCATGAGCCTCTCCCGCATCTCCCGCGCAGCCCTCGGCGCCGCGGCTGCCACGGCCCTGCTGGCCCTGACCGCCTGCGGTGGTTCCACCGGCGCCGCCCCGTCTTCCGCCGCGGCCGACGCAGGCTACCCGAAGACCATCGATCACGCGATGGGCAGCACCACCATCGAGAAGAAACCGCTCCGTGTAGCTACCCTCGACGCCAGCTACACCGACGCCGCCCTTGCCCTCGGTGCACAGGTGGTGGCTTACACCACCTACCGCGACGGCGACGAGAGCTTCCCCGCCTACCTTGGCGATGTTTCGGCGCTGACCAAGGAAGCCAGCAACGTGGGCGCCCTTGCCGAGCCGAGCCTGGACAAGATCCTCGACGCCAAGCCGGACCTGATCGTCTCCGCCAAGGTCCGCCACGAGGCCCTCTACGGCCAGCTCTCCAAGATCGCTCCGACTCTGTTCTCCCAGTCCACCGGCCCCACCTGGAAGCAGAACATCGTGATGCTCGGCGACGCCCTGGGCAAGAAGGAAGAAGCCGAAAAGCTGATCGCCGACTACCAGGAGCGTGCCAAGAAGGTTGGCGCCGCGATCCTGGCCAAGAAGCCTGAACTGACGTACTCCTACGTGCGCTTCGCTGGCGAAGACACCGCACGCCTCTACTCCAGCAAGTCCTTCCTGGGCGAAATCATGAGGGACGCCGGCATCCCGCGCCCCAAGGGCCAGCCGGACTCCACGGAAAAGATCCTGGTCGAGCTCAGCCAGGAGAAGATCACCCAGGCCGAAGCAGGCCTGATCATCACCTCCGCCTTCGGCCAGGACACCGAAGAGGGAGACAAGTCCCGTGCCCAGATGAAGCAGTTCATGTCCAACCCGCTGTGGAAGACCCTCAAGGGACAGGTACTGCAGGCCGACGACCGCGTCTTCGCTTCCTCCGTCAGCCTCCAGGGTGCCCACGGCGTGCTGACCAAGCTTGCCGAAACGTACGGCGTGGACCCGCAGCTGCCCGTCAAGTAAGCACTGCTCCAGCCGGTTCCGGGCGGGGAAGGAAGCCACGAGTCAGTGGCTCCCTTCCCCGCCCGGCCCGTTTTGCGCTGCACGCCGTGTTCTGCGTATCCTTGGTGGGCTAGCAATAGCGACTGGAGACGTGCCAGAGCGGCCGAATGGACTTCACTGCTAATGAAGGGTCGGGGTTAAACTCGACCGGGGGTTCAAATCCCCCCGTCTCCGCGTTTGGCCCCGGCCCTTTTCGAAGGGACCGGGGCCTTTTGCGTTTTCCGGAGTTGCCAGCCGGCCTGGCCCGGCCGTATCGGGATCGGCCGAACGGGCCCGGCCCAACGCCGGACCGGGCCCGGCCCAACGCCGGACCGGGCCCGGCCGAACGCCGGTCAGCCCGCCTGGGCCAGGACCAAGGGCAATACGGCACCGGCACCCGCCTGCCGGAGTGCCCGGGCGGCGACCGTGAGGCTCCAACGGCTATCCAGGAGGTCGTCGACCAGGAGGATGCTTTGGCCGGCGAGAGGTGCGAGGGCTTCTTCCAGCTGCGGCCCCGTGACGATCCGTTCCCACACTCCCGCCAGGCGGTAGGCACTGTTGCCTCCGCGGCCACCCGTGGGCCCGCCGTGCTGGAGCTGCAGCGGACCGAGGTACGGCATGCGCCCGATGCCGGCGATCCCGCGGGCGAGGGAATCCACCAGCAGCGGCTTGCCCCGGGACGGAAGGCTGACGACGGCGGCCGGGCGCAGCTGGCCGCTCCACGCGCCGGGGCCGGCGCTTCCGCCGGCCCAGTCCTTCAGGACCTGCACGCACGCCTGGAGCATGGCCGGGTCCACCTCGCGATCGGGTGCACCAGCCGCGAACAGTTCCCGCAGCGGACCGCCCCAGCCAAGGTCGCTCAGGCGGGCCAATGCACGGCCCTCTGCCATGGCTTCCTCGGCTTTGATCCGGCCCTTGACGGGCACCCCGAGCCGGTCCATGCCGCTCGGCCACCGCAGGCGGGGTTCCACCGCGACGCCAACCCGGTTCAGGGTCCGGCCGGCGGCGTCGGATGCCTCCGCGGCGATGTCCGACGGGAACCACCGGCCGGCACAGTTGTCGCAACGGCCGCACGGACGGGCCGAATCGTCATCGAGGACGGCCGTGATGTACTCCATGCGGCAACCGGCGGTGTCCTGGTAGATGATCATTGAATCCTGCTCATCCACCCGGGCTTCGGCGATCCGCGCATACCGTTCGGCATCGTAGATCCAGGGTTGTCCGGTGGCACGCCAGCCACCGCCGACGCGGTCCACGGCGCCGTCGACGGCCAGGACCTTCATCAGCAGCTCCAAAGGCGTGCGGCGCAGATCCACCCGGGCCTCGAGGGCGACCGTGGACAACGCAGTTCCGGCCTCGCCGAGGGTCTGCAGCACAGCGTTGGCCTTCTCCTCGGACGGCATGGAAGCCGTGGCGAAGTACTGCCAGATATCCCGGTCTTCCCGGCCGGGCAGGAGCAGGACATCGGCGTTGGCCGCACCACGTCCGGCACGGCCCACCTGCTGGTAATAGGCCACGGGAGACGACGGAGCACCGAGGTGGATGACGAAGCCAAGGTCCGGTTTGTCGAAGCCCATGCCGAGGGCCGAGGTGGCCACGAGGGCCTTGACTTGGTTGTCCTTGAGCTGCTGTTCGGCGCGTTCCCGGTCCGCCGGATCGGTCCTTCCGGTGTAGGCAAGGACGTTGTGGCCGGCGTCGGCCAGGAGCCGTGCGGTGTCTTCGGCCGCCGAAACCGTAAGGGCATAGATGATGCCGCTGCCTGGCATATCGGACAGGTGCGTCAGCAGCCAGCCGAGCCTGTCCCGGGAGTTCTCGAGGTTCAGGACGCCAAGCCTCAGGGATTCGCGGCCCAGCGGACCGCGGATGGTGAGCACGCCCGCACCGAGCTGCTCTTCGATGTCGTGGACCACCCGGGAGTTGGCCGTGGCGGTGGTGGCCAGTACAGGAACGGTGCCGGGTAGCCTGCCGATCAAGTCCGCGATGCGCCGGTAATCCGGCCGGAAGTCATGGCCCCAGTCAGAGATGCAGTGCGCTTCATCGATCACCAGCAGGCCGGTGCGCCGGATCAGTTCCGGCAGCTGGTTCTCCCGGAAGGAGGGGTTGGTCAAGCGCTCGGGGGATACCAGCAGCACATCCACCTCATCGGCCGCAAGCTGGGCCTGGACGGAATCCCATTCCATCTGGTTGGCGGAGTTGATGGCCACGGCGCGGACGCCGGCACGGGCAGCCGCCGCAACCTGGTCCCGCATGAGCGCCAGCAGCGGCGAGACGATCAGCGTGGGGCCGGCTCCGCGGCGCCGCAGCAGCAGCGAGGAAACAAAGTACACAGCCGATTTCCCCCAGCCGGTGCGCTGGACAACCAGGGCGCGGCGTCCGGCGTCGACGAGGGCCTCGATGGCCTCATACTGCCCGTCGTGGAAGTCCGCGGCGGGGTTGCCGACAAGCTCACGGAGGACCTGCAGGGCTTCCTGCCGGGTGCGGGTGATTTCTGCGGTGTATGGCTCCTGGGACATGGTTTCAGTATTCCAGCCGCCCCTGACAGCCACCTTCGGGATTTCCGGCTATGTGGACAATCCGTCATCTTTGCGGAGACTTTCCACATACGGGCTTCCGGTGGGAATGCGGCACCCCGGCCACAGTAGGATTGAGCGCGTGACTAGCGAGCAGAACACCACTTTCGACCTCTCGGCTTCCTTCAAGGCCTACGACGTCCGGGGCATCGTCGGCGAGACCATCACCGCGGAAATCGTGCAGGCCGTCGGCGCCGCTTTTGTCGACACCCTTGGCCTGGCCGGCGAAACCGTCCTGGTGGGCGGGGACATGCGCCCGTCCTCCCCCGAATTCATCAAGGCCTTCGCCGACGGCGCGTCCCGCCGCGGTGCCAACGTCCAGCTCCTGGACCTGATCTCCACGGACGAGCTCTACTACGCCTGCGGCGCACTGAACGCAGCCGGTGCCACGTTCACCGCCAGCCACAACCCGGCACAGTATAACGGCATCAAGATGGCCAAGGCCGGCGCCCAGCCGATCTCCTCGGAAACCGGCCTGAAGGAAATCCAGGCCCTCGCCGAGCAGTACCTCAACGAAGGCACCATCCCCGCGGTCGAAGCCCCGGGCACCATCGCAGTGCGGGACGTCCTGAAGGACTACTCCGAATACCTGCGCAAGCTGGTGGACCTCAGCGGCTCCCGCCCCCTGAAGATCGTGGTCGACGCCGGAAACGGCATGGCGGGCCTGACCACCCCCGCAGTACTTGGCGATGCCCTGCTGCCGGCCCTGCCGTTCGAGATCGTTCCGCTGTACTTCGAACTGGATGGTTCCTTCCCGAACCACCCGGCCAACCCGCTTGAACCGGAGAACCTCCGCGACCTGCAGGCCGCCGTCGTCGAGCACGGTGCGGACATCGGCCTGGCGTTCGACGGCGACGCGGACCGCTGCTTCGTCGTCGACGAAAAGGGTGACCCGGTCTCCCCCTCGGCGATCACCGGCATGGTGGCCCGCCGCGAAATCGCCCGGGCCAAGGCCGCCGGCGAGGACGTTCCGGTGATCATCCACAACCTGCTGACCTCCAAGGCCGTTCCGGAACTGATCGCGGAGGACGGCGGCCGCGCCGTGCGCACCCGTGTGGGGCACTCCTTCATCAAGGCCGTCATGGCCGAGGAAGGCGCGGTGTTCGGCGGTGAGCACTCCGCCCACTTCTATTTCCGCGATTTCTGGAACGCGGACACCGGCATGCTGGCCGCCATGCACGTCCTGGCTGCCCTGGGCGAGCAGGATGGCCCGCTGTCCGAGCTCGGCCGGCAGTACGAACCGTACGTGTCCTCCGGCGAAATCAACTCCGAGATCGAAGACAAGGCCGCCGCGATCGAGCGGGTCCGCGCCGACTTCGAAGGCGAAGACATCGAGATCGACCACATGGACGGCAGCACCTTCACCGCGAAGGACGGCAGCTGGTGGTTCAACCTTCGCCCGTCCAACACCGAACCGTTCCTGCGCCTGAACGCCGAGGCCAAGGACGCCGCGACCATGGGCGCCCTCCGGGACCGCGTCCTGGCGATCGTCCGCGGCTAAGGGCCAGGGAATGACTGAACCGCTCCCCCAGGAAACCATTTCCCGTGAACTCCGCGAGGTCCTGGGCGCTGCGCTCGGCACCGCCCAGGAACACATGGAGCAGAACGGCGGTTTCCTTCCGTTCGGAGTGACCCTGGCTGACGACGGCGAGCTGCGCCTGGTGATGATCTCGCCGGGCGAGCCGGATGCCGACGGGAACATCGACGCCGAGTCGATGCTCGCCGATGTCATCGAACTGCTGCGCCAGGGCCGCGACGGCTACAAGGCAGTGGCGTTCGCCAGCGATGTCACGCTCCCCGAGCACGGCACGGACGGAATCCACGCGGCGGCCGAGCACCGCAGCGGCGGCCTGATGGCTGCCGTGGTGCCCTATGACGTCACAGCCGAAGGCTTCGCGTTCCGTCCGGTGGAGGCGGACGGCCACGAAGCCGCCGTCTGGGTGGGCTGACGCCCGCCGGCTGGGCTTGTTTGCATGAAGATCAACGCGTTCGCGGATGTGAGCCTGCGCGCCATGCTGGTGCTGGCTGCGGCGCCTGACGGCATGTTGCTCACCACGCAGGCCGTCGCGGACGCCGTCGGGACGCCTTACAACCACGTGAGCAAGGCCCTGGCGAAGCTGCGCGCGCTGGGACTGATCGCCGTCGAACGCGGCAGGAACGGCGGCTCCCGCTTGACCGCTGCCGGGCGCCGGGCGACGGTAGGGCAGCTCCTGCGCGAGCTCGACAGCCGGCAGGACCTGGCCGAATGCCAGAGTCCCAACGGCAACTGCCCCCTCGTTACCGAATGCGGGCTGCGGCACGCCTTGGCGCGCGCCCGCGAGGTCTTTTACCGCGAACTCGACGGCATCATGATTTCCGCCCTCCCCCACGAGCGCCAGATGGAGCCGGTCTTCCGGACCATCGGCCTGCGACCGGAGCTGCAGGGCGCGAACGGGTCCTGAGGGCCGGCATCCCGGCAACGCGGATCCATTACGAGGTCTTCGGTCCGGACATCTGGCTCGCCAACTAGCGAACACAGCAGTACGACGGCGGCCCCGCACCTTTCCAGCGAAAGGTGCGGGGCCGCCGTCGTACGTTTGCCGTCAGGCCAGGCGTGCCTTCAGGCCGTCAAGCTCTGCCTGGAGCGCAGCCGGAAGGGACTCGCCGAACTTCGCGAACCATTCCTCGATGGATGCCAGTTCGGTCTGCCACTCGGCGGCGTCCACGCGGACAGCGGCTTCAACCTCGGCCGGAGTCATGTCCAGGCCTTCCAGGTCGATGGAGTCGCCCGTGGGAACGAAGCCGATGGGGGTCTCCACGGCGCCGGCCTTGCCTTCGATGCGCTCGATGGCCCACTTGAGGACGCGGGAGTTGTCCCCGAAGCCGGGCCAGGCGAAGCCGCCCTCGGCCGTGCGGCGGAACCAGTTGACCAGGAAGATCTTCGGCAGCTTCTCCGGGTTGGCCTTGGCGGACAGGTTCACCCAGTGGTTCAGGTAGTCACCTGCGTCGTAGCCGATGAACGGCAGCATGGCCATGGGGTCGCGGCGGACAACACCGACGGCGCCGGCGGCGGCAGCCGTGGTCTCGGAGGACAGGGTGGAGCCCATGAAGATGCCGTTGGACCAGTCGCGGGCTTCGGTGACCAGCGGGATGGTGGTCTTGCGGCGGCCGCCGAACAGGATGGCGTCAACCTTCACGCCTTCCGGAGCGAAGTATTCCTCGGCCAGCATGTCGATCTGGTCGATCGGGGTGCAAAAGCGGGAGTTCGGGTGGGCTGCGGGGCGGCCGGACTCGGGGGTCCAGTCGTTGCCCTGCCAGTCGATGAGGTGCGCCGGGGTTTCCTCCGTCATGCCCTCCCACCAGACACCGCCGTCGTCGGTCAGGGCAACGTTGGTGAAGATGCTGTTGCCCTTGGCGATGGCGCGCATGGCGTTGGGGTTGGTGCCCCAGCCGGTGCCGGGAGCGACGCCGAACAGGCCGGCCTCGGGGTTGACGGCGCGGAGTTCGCCTTCCTTGCCGAAGCGCATCCAGTTGATGTCGTCACCGAGGGTTTCGGCCTTCCAGCCCTTGATGGTGGGGTCCAGGAGGGCCAAGTTGGTCTTGCCGCAGGCGGACGGGAAGGCCGCTGCCACGTGGTAGACCTTCTGCTCGGGCGAGGTCAGCTTGAGGATGAGCATGTGCTCGGCCAGCCAGCCTTCGTCACGGGCCATGACGGACGCAATGCGCAGGGCGTAGCACTTCTTGCCGAGCAGGGCGTTTCCGCCGTAACCGGAACCGAAGGACCAGATGGAGCGCTCTTCCGGGAAGTGCACAATCCACTTCTCCGGGCTGCAGGGCCAGGCAACGTCCTTCTGCCCGGGCTCCAGCGGAGCACCTACGGAGTGCAGGGCGGGGACAAAGAACGCGTCGGTTTCGGTAATGCGCTTGAGCACGTCGCTGCCGATGCGGGCCATGATGCGCATCGAGGCGACAACGTAGGCGGAGTCGGTGATCTCAACACCGAACTTGGGATCCTCGGCGTCGAGGTGTCCCATGACGAAGGGGATGACGTACATGGTGCGGCCGCGCATGGAGCCGGCGAACAGGCCGCGCAGCTTCTGCTTCATCTCGGCCGGGGCCATCCAGTTGTTGGTGAAGCCGGCGTCGCGTTCGTTCTCGGAGCAGATGAAGGTCTGCTCCTCGACGCGGGCCACGTCCGCCGGATCGGAGAACGCCGCGAAGGAGTTCGGGAAAGTCTCCGGGTTCAGCGGCTTCAGGGTGCCGGCTGCGACGAGTTCCTCGGTCAGGGTCTTGTATTCGCCTTCACTCCCATCCACCCAGTGGATGCGGTCGGGCTGGGTAAGTTCTGCGACTTCCTCAACCCAGGCCAGGAGGCGTGCGTGCGTAGTGGGTGCCTTCTCAAGCAGCGGCAGTCGCGCCAGGTCGCCCATTGCGGTTCCCTTCGTCGGGGTCAGTGGTGTGTCCTAAATGCTAGGTGTCGCGGAGTAGACCATTTCGGCTTAGGACATGGGATCTCATGGGGCCCGAGAAGCAAAACCGCGGAAAATCAACGATTGTGACCCAAAAACCGGCGATTTTAGTGATCAAGGTCACATAGACCGGTATAGTTGCGCAGATTACAGCCCGCCGATTTGGCGGATGGGCGGATCTCGCGTAAAGTTTATTGAGGTTCGGGGGGCGAGCGAGAGAGCGAAGCCCAACGGACCGCAGTGTGAAAGCACAGAATGCGCCCATAGCTCAGCTGGATAGAGCGTCTGTCTACGGAACAGAAGGTCAGGGGTTCGAATCCCTTTGGGCGCACAGACAAGGTCCGTACCGCTTCGGCGGTACGGACCTTTTTCTTTTCCCGGTTCTTTTTTCGTCACAGAGTCCCCTGAACGCCCGGTCGGTCGGTAAAGACAGCCATCCATCAATAGCGTGGGAGCAGGCCGCGGACAGCGCGGCCGGGAAGACACCTAGAGAACGGAGACCTGGCCATGACCGAGGCACTCCCCCAAACGAACGCCGGGCTCGCGGCCGCCCTCAACGGACAACTCGACGACGAGCTCCGCGGGCGCATGCACAGCATGTACAAGCACCTCCACGCGAACCCCGAACTCTCCATGCAGGAACATGCCACGGCACGGTTCATCGCAGAGCGGCTCGACGCCTTGGGAATCGACAACTTCAGCTGCGGCGGCACCGGCGTCGTCGGCGTGCTGCGAGACGGCGACGGACCGGTGGTCGGCTTCCGAGCGGACACCGACGGCCTGCCCATCCTTGAAGACACCGGGCTCGATTACGCCAGCACGGCCCGCGGCACCCTGGCCGACGGAACCGACGTCCCCGTGATGCACGGCTGCGGCCATGACACCCACGTCACCACCCTTCTGACGGCGGCGGAACTGCTGGCCGGCGCGAAGGATTCCTGGGCCGGGACCATCGTGCTGATCTTCCAGCCGGGCGAAGAAACCGCGGCCGGCGCGAAGGCCATGATCGAGGACGGCATCTGGGACAAGGCACCCAAACCGGAAATCATCTACGGCCAGCACGTCATGGGCAATGAGGCCGGCACCATCAACATCAGCGTCGGCAACGCCATGGCGATGGCCGACTCCCTGAAGGTCACGGTGTTCGGCCGCCAGTCCCATGGCTCGCAGCCCCAGGTGGCCATCGACCCGATCGTCCTGGGCGCCCAGATGGTGCTCCGCCTACAGACCATCGTGTCCCGCGAAATCCATCCGCTTAAAGCAGCCGTGGTTACTGTGGGTACCTTCCACGCGGGGCTGAAGGAGAACATCATTCCGGCCACGGCGGAGTTCACCCTGAACATCCGCACCCTCGAACCGGACGTCCGCGCCCAGGTGCTGGCCGCCGTCCGCCGCATCATCCTGGCCGAGGCCGAGGCCTCCGGGGCTCCGCAGCCGGAAATCACCGAGCTCTACACCTTCCCGCGCAACTACAACGAGCCTGCCGAAACCGAGGGCATCATCGCGGCGTTCCGTGCCGCGATCGGCGAGGACAAGGTGGCGATCGTGGAACCGATGATGGGCAGCGAAGACTTCGGCGCCTTCGCCGAAGTAATCGGTGTGCCCTCCGTGTACTGGATGTTCGGCGGCATGAGCCGGGAGGTCCTGGAGTCCGGCCGGCCCATTCCGATGAACCATTCGCCGTTCTTCGCCCCGGTCATCGAGCCGACGCTGGGCACGGGCGTGCAGGCCGCCCTGACAGCGCTGCTGTCCAAACTCGGCAGGTAACCAAAGCCGGCAAGTAGTACGACGGCGGGTGCCCGGCCCGGGTGCCCGCCGCACCGTCGTCGGGCACAAGGCAGCCGTCGGGCATGCACCGAAAGCGTCAGCCGCCTGACGAAAGTTCAGCGATCCGGCAGCTCAGCGATCCTGGCGCGCAGGGCCTCGAAGCGCGAGGACAGCAGGCGCCCGGCGGTCTCCGCGTCCCCGGCCAACGCAGCGTCATGGATGCCGCGGTACAGCGCCGCGACGGCGGAGGCATCCTCCATGCCCGGGCCGGCTTCCAGCTGGATCCTGCGGTGGACCTTCCAGAACACAGCCAACAACTGCAGCAGCAGATCGTTGCCCAACGGTTCGAAGAGGCAGCGGTGGAATTCGGCGTCAGCCGCTGCGGAGTGTTCGCCGGTCCCGGCCAGGTCCTCGATGTGCCGGACGGCTTCGTCGAGCCGCTCCAGCCGGGCCGGCGTGGCCGCAGCGAGCGCAGCCGGCAACAGCCCCCGCTCCAATGCTTCGCGGATGCCGAGCAATTGCAGCGCATCCTCGCCGTCACGGCGCAGCGAGAGGCGGCTCCGGAAAACCAGCCCTTCCGCGAAGGCGTCGAAATTCCCGGAGGCCACGAACATGCCGAAGCCATGGCGGATCTCGAGCACGCCCATGGCCTGCAGCACCTTGAGGGATTCGCGCAGGGTGTTGCGCCCCACTCCGAGCGCTGCGGTGAGTTCGTTCTCGGTGGGAAGGGGATCCCCGGCCTCGAGTCCGCGTTCGAGGATCAGGTCCATGATGTCCGCCTGCAACGCCCGGAGCCGGGACTGGGCGCTGAACCGCGCCCGACGCACCATGCCGGATTCCATCCCTGCTCCCCTCGCAATGTTGAGCCGAGCTTAGTGCTCCGGACAGCCCCGCTCAAGGCAATATCGGATGTCCCATCTCCACTCGAAAAACTGCCTCACCGCCCCGATGCCCCGGCGAGGGAGGGGCGTAGGCTTCTCTCATGGCTGAGGAGCATCCCCGGGAATTCGACGTCATCGTGATCGGCGCGGGAGCGGCCGGCGAAAACGTCGCCGACCGCGTCGTCCGGGGAGGCCTGACGGCCGCCATCGTGGAGGCTGAACTGGTGGGCGGCGAATGCTCCTACTGGGCCTGCATTCCGTCCAAAGCCCTGCTCCGCCCGGGGACTGCCCTGCACGTGGCACAGTCCGTTCCCGGCGCGGCCGATTCTGTCACCAAGGTCCTGGACCCCGCCCCGGTGCTGGCGTACCGGGATTACTTCACCAGCCGCTGGCAGGACGACGGCGGGGTGCAGTGGTTGAACGACGCCGGCATCGAGCTGGTGCGCGGCGTCGCCCGGATCACCGGACCGCGCGAGGTCCAGGTGGACGGGGTGGACGGCAACAGTTATGCGATCAAGGCGCGGCACGCCGTCGTTATCTCCACCGGTTCAACCCCTGTCATTCCTGACATTCCCGGGCTTCGCGGGGCGCCGTACTGGACCACCCGCGGGGCGACCTCCGCCCGGCAGGTTCCCGAGCGCTTCGTGGTACTGGGCGGCGGCGTGGCCGGCGTCGAACTGGCGCAGGCCTTTGCCCGGCTGGGATCGCAGGTGTCGCTGGTGGCGCGCGGCAGGCTGCTCAGCGCTTTTCCCGAAGAGGCCGCCGAGCTGGTGGCGGCGGGCCTGCGCGCGGACGGCGTCACCCTGCACACCGGGACCGCGGTGCTCAGCGTCCGGACCAATGAGCAGTCTTTCTCCCTCACCCTCGACGACGGCAAGGTCCTGGACGCGGACAAGCTCCTGGTGGCAACGGGCCGCCGGCCCGCGCTGGACAACCTGGGGCTGGAGAACGTGGGGCTCGCCGCCGTGGAGGACGAAGACGACGGCGGCACGGCAGCCGTGCGGATCAGCACCGATTCGACCGGGCTGGTAGAAGGGGCTGCGAGTGACGGGACGAGCGGCCTGTGGCTTTATGCGGCCGGCGACGCCGCCGGCACCCCGCTGCTGACCCACCAAGGCAAGTACAGCGCACGGGCCACCGGGGACGCGATCGTGGCCCGGGCCGAAGGAAAACTGCACCGGGCCCCGAAGCCGTGGACCCACGTCACCACCACTGCCAACGAGCACGCCGTGCCGAGTGTCGTGTTCACCGATCCGGAAGTGGCCACGGTGGGCCTGACCGTGGAGCAGGCACAGGAGCGGGGCATCCGGGCCGGCAGCGTGGAGCTTCCCATCAATGTGTCCGGCTCCCAGCTTTATGCGGAGAACTACCAGGGCTGGGCGCAGCTGGTGGTGGACGAGGACCGGCGGGTGGTACTTGGGGCGACGTTCGCCGGGCCGGGGGTGGCGGAGCTGCTGCACGGCGCCACGATCGCGATTGTGGGCGAGGTGCCCTTGGAACGCTTGTGGCACGCGGTGCCCTCCTTCCCCACGCTCAGCGAGGTGTGGCTGCGGCTCCTGGAGAAATACGGCCTGTAGATTCCTATTTGAACTGACTAGTCAGTTCAAATACACTGGAGGGGACATCAGGCTCTGCGAAAGGTCCCCAGGTGCTCACAGCACAGGAACTCCAGATCAACGGCCGCCGCGCCGACCTCCTGCCGCCCACCTCGCTGGAGGTCCGCCGCGGCCAGCTTCTCCTCGTCAGCGGCGACGGCCAGGAACAACGCACCTCCCTCTCCCTTGCCCTCAGCGGCCGGATGAAGCCAAGCAACGGCACGCTCGCCTGGGACGGCGCCGCGAAAACCAAGAAGATCCGGCTGGCCAGCGCGCTGCTGGACTCCCCCGGCGTCAACGAACCCGAACAGCACCTGAGCGTGCAGGACCTCGTCACCGAAGACCTCGCCCTCATCCCGCGCCGCTACCGCGGAGCCCTGCTCAGCAAGCCGTGGCTGAAAGTGAACAGCTTCGAGGACATCGCCGGGCTCTGGATCGAACAGCTTCCCGCGGAACGCCGCCTCGAACTCCTGACCGCGCTTGCGCTGGCCGACCCCGCCGTCGACCTCCTGGTGCTCGACTCACCGGACCGGCACAGCTCCGATCCGGCGGACTGGCTGCCCCGCCTTGAGCGCTTGGCGCACGACGCCGGGCGGCCGCTCGCGGTCGTCGCGGTGGTTTCCGCCCTCCCGGACGGATGGGACGGAGCGAGCGCCGCGATCGGCAACGCGGTGCCGGAACCCGCGGTGGAGGAAGAAACCGCCGAAGAACCAGCGGAAGAACAGCCGGCCGAAGAAGCCGCCGGCGATGAGGCAGCGGAAGAAGCTGCCGGGGAAGAGGTGGCACGGTGACTGTCCTGCGGCTGGCCCGCTCCGAACTCAAGCGCATGACCGGCGGGCTGCTGCCCAAGCTGACCATCCTGGCGCTGACCATGGTCCCGCTGCTTTACGGCGCCGTGTACCTGTACGCGAACTGGGATCCGTACGGGAACCTGGACAAGATCGACGCCGCACTGGTGCTGCAGGACGAAGGCGCCAAGGCCTCGGACGGAACGGTGCTGCAGGCCGGGCAGAAGGTGGCTGATTCCCTCGTGGAAGGGCACGTCTTCAACTGGCAGCAGGTGGCCACGGCCGAAGAGGCGGATGCCGGCGTGGAAAGCGGCAAGTACGCCTTCGCCCTGAAGATCCCCAAGGATTTCTCCGCCAACCTGGTTTCGCCCGGCAGCTTCGACGCCGCCAACCAGGCCATGCTCAATGTCACCACCAACGACGCCAACAACTACCTCCTGAGCACCATCGTGGACAAGCTCACCACCGCGGTGCACTCCACCGTGGCCAAGGAGGTGGGCGAGGAAACCGCCAACCAGCTCCTCACCGGCTTCGGCACCATCCACGGCCAGATCGTCAAGGCGGCGGACGGTGCAGCGAAACTGTCGGACGGCGTCGGGAAGCTCAGTGCCGGCGCGGCCACCCTGCATGACGGAACCACCCAGCTGCGCAACGGCGCCGGGGAGCTCGTGGCCGGGCAGACCCAGCTGCGTGACGGCGCAAACCAGCTCAACAGCGGCGCCGGCCAGCTCAGCTCCGGGCTCACCCAGCTCAAGGACAAGACCGCCACCCTTCCCGCCGATTCGCAGAAGCTCGCCGACGGCGCCGCCCAGGTGGCCGCCGGAAACGCGCAGTTGAACGCAAAGGTGCAGAACGTCGTCGGGCAGCTTGAAGCCTTCGACGCCGGGGCGCGGGACCGCGTGGTCGCCGCCAACAAGCGGCTCATCGACGCCGGCGTCATCGACCAGGAGCAGGCGGACAAGATCCTGGCCGACTACGACGCCGCCGCAGGCTCCGCGCCCATCACGGACGCGAAGGCGAAGATCGCAGCGGACGCGGCAAAGATCCAGCAGCTTTCCGACGGATCCGCCGCCGTGAGCGCAGGCGCCGCGAAACTGGCCGGCGCCACACCTGCCCTGACGGACGCCATCGGCAAGGCCTCCACCGGCGCGGACCAGCTCAGTGCCGGCGCCGCCACCCTGGCCGCCGGCCAGCAGACCGCACTCAACGGCGCCGCCGCGCTGTCGGACGGTGCCGCAAAGCTCGACGACGGCGCGTCCCGGCTCGCCAGCGGAGCCGCAACGGCCGCGGATGGCTCGAAGACCCTCGCCGCCGAACTGGCCAAGGGCGCGGGGAAGATCCCCAACCCGAACGACTCCCAGAAAAGCGAAGTCTCCAAGGTGATCGCGGACCCGGTGGCGGTAAACAACGTTTCGCAGGCCAAGGCCGGTTCCTACGGTGCCGGGCTCGCGCCGTTCTTCCTGACGCTCGCCCTGTGGATCGGCGTGTTCATGCTGGTCCAGGCCATGCGGCCCATCACCCAGCGCGCCCTCGCCTCGAACGCGCCGTCCTGGAAGATCGCCGTCGGCGGATGGCTGCCCTTCTTCGTGGTGTCCGTGCTGCAGGCGAGCATCCTGACGCTCGTGGTGAACTTCGGCCTGGGCCTGAACCCGGCGCATCCGGTGCTCATGTGGCTGTTCATGCTGGCCGCGGCCATGGCTTTCAGCGCGATCATCCAGGGCGTGGTGGCCCTGCTGGGTACCCCGGGCAAGTTCGTGGTGCTCATCCTGCTGGTGCTGCAGCTGGTCTCCTCCGGCGGTACCTTCCCGTGGCAGACCACCCCCGAACCGCTCCACGTGGTCCACCAGATCATGCCCATGGGTTACGTGGTGACCGGCATGCGGCACCTGGTCTACGGTGGGGACCTGTCGATGATCTGGCCCACGGTCCTGGGCCTGATCGGCTACACCCTGCTGGGCGGCGCCTTGTCCACCCTGGCGGTGCGCAAGCACAAGTACTGGACCTTGAAGACCCTCAAGCCGGAGATTGCCGTATGAGCACCGTTGATCCGCAGGAGACACCGGGCCGGAAGCTGCGCCCCGCACGGACCAACGCCACCAGGCAGCGCCTCTTCGAAGCGTCGATGGAACTCATCGGCGAGCGCGGGGCTGCCGGCGTCACGGTGGACGAGATCGCCGCCGCGGCCGGGGTGTCCAAAGGCTCGGTGTACTACAACTTCGGCAGCAAGTCGGACCTGATCGCCCAGTTGCTGCGGCACGGCGTGGACATCATGCTGGGCCGGCTGCAAAGCATCGCGGACCCGGACGCCGATCCCTTGGACGCCATGGAGGCGATGCTCGGCCAGGCCATGGACTTCATGGACGAATACCCCTCCTTCGCCCGGCTCTGGGTCAGCGAGAACTGGAAGACGCCCAACGAATGGGGCCAGCTCTTCGCCGAACTCCGCGGCGAGCTGATCGCGGTGATCGGCTCCGCCTTGGAAAGCGTGGCCGCCAAGTATCCCGTGGATACCCGTGTGGCCCGCGGCAGCCTGGAAGCGGCGATGTTCGGGGCCATCTTCGTGGTGGGCCTGGACCGCCAAACGTACAACCCTGAACGCACAAAGGAGCAGAGCGTGGCCGCGGTGATGACCATCATGCACGGCTACGTCCTGCGATAACGGTACGGAACTGCAATCTGCCGCACCGGCCCAGGCGCATTGCAGCGGCGGCCGCTCCGGGATGATGGATTCCATGGGTATGGGGAACAGTGGAAAACTTGCGGTCATTGCCGCCGTGGTGGCCGGTGCGTTACTGGCCCTGGCGGCGGTCACGCTCGAAGAATGGGTGCTCTTCCTGTTCTTCGGCGCCGTAGGGACGGGCTACCTGGCGTCCCTGTGGCAGGTTTTCGCACGGCGCCGCTACGTGGTGCTGGCCGCGGCCTTCCTGGGCTCCACCTTGTTCGTCGCTTTCGGCATCGCCTTCCTGCGCATGTGGGGCCTGGCCTTCACACTGAACGAGAACTCCCTGGGCAGCGCCGTCAGCAGCAAGGATTCGGACATTTACTTCTACTTGTCCATCGCGGCCGGGGCTGCGTCCCTGCTGCTGCTCTTCGCCGGGGCGGTGTGGCCTTCCCGCCGGCCCCGGGCCTCCCGACCGCCCCGCAAAACTGCGCGGCGCCCCTCCGGGAAGCCGGCAACGCCCGTCCGACGCCCGGCGGGAAAGACGACGCCGGCCAGGCGGCCCGCGGCGAAGGTGCCGCAGGCTCCTGCCAGGCGGCCGGCGTCGGGCTCTGCTTCCCAACGCAAGCCCGCACCGGCCAGCCGCACCGTCCCCCGGCGGAAACCCTAGGGAGCTGCGGATTCCGCTTCCAGGCTTTCCGTCTCCCACAGGGGCCGCGGGTATGAGCCGATGAGGCTCCGCGTGTAGTCGTTCTCCGGGTCCGCCAGGATCCGTGCGGTGGCTCCGCTTTCCACGATCCGGCCCTGCCGCATCACCAGCAGTTCGGAACACATACGGGACACCACCGCGAGGTCGTGGCTGACGAAAAGGATGGCCAGGCCCAAGTGCTCGCGGAGCTCTTCCACCAGTTCCAGGACCTGCGCCTGCACCGAAACGTCAAGCGCGCTGGTGGCTTCATCCAGGACCAGGAGCCGCGGCCGGGCGGCGAGGGCCTTGGCCAAGGCCACCCGCTGCCGCTGCCCGCCCGAAAGCATCCGCGGCTTGTCACCCAGCCGCTCCGCGGCGATGCCCACCCGGCCCAGAAGCTCGCGGGCGCTTTCCTTGGCCTTTCTCCGGCCCTCCTTCCCGTGCAGGCGGAAGACATCGGCCACCGCCTGCCCGACCGGAATCCGCGGATCCAGGGACAGGTAGGGATCCTGGAAGACGATCTGCACATCCCGGGCCAGGCGCCTCCGCTCGGCCGTCCGGAGGCGGTGTCCGATCCGCCCGCTGCCCTCAACTTGCACAGTGCCTTCGCTTGCTGTTTCCAGCCCTACCAACAGCCGGGCCAGGGTGGACTTGCCTGATCCGGACTCCCCCACCACCCCCAGGGAGCCGCCGGCCGGCAGCCGGAAAGTGGCCTGCTCCAAGGCGGTCACCGTCCCGCCCCCGCGGAGGCCGTAATGCTTGCCGAGCCCTTCCACCGCCACCAGGGGTTGAGCGTCCTCTGGAAGTTCCGGAGCGTGCGGCGCGGCACCGGGATCGATCACGGGCGTAGCCTCCACCAGCTGCCTGCTGTACTCCTCCTTCGGGGCCAGGAACACCTGCCGGGTTGCGCCGTGTTCCACCACCTTTCCGCCGCGCAGCACGTAGACGCGTTCGCACAGGCTGGCGGCGAGGCCAAGGTCGTGGGTGACGAACAGCATCCCCATCCCGCGTTCCTGCCGGGCCTCGCGGAGCAAGGCTACGATGCCGGCCTGGGTGGTGACGTCCAGCGCCGTCGTGGGTTCGTCGCAAAGAAGGAGTTCCGGAGAGCCCAGGAGGGCCCCGGCGATCATGACACGCTGCAGCATGCCGCCGGACAGCTGGTGCGGGTGCTGCGCCACCAGTTCCTCCGCACGGCGCAGTCCAAGCCGCTCCAGCTGCTCCACAGCCTGTGCCGTGGCTTCGGCACGGTTGAGGCCATGCCAGCGCACCAGGGTTTCGGTCAGGAAATCACCCACCGTGCGGACCGGATTGATGCCGGCCCGGGGATCCTGGAAGATCATGGAGGCGTGCTCACGGCGCAGCCTCAGCAGCTCCCGCCGGCCCGCCGTCAGGGTGTCTAGCCCACGCACGGACACCGTGCCGGAACGCTGCGAACGGTCCGGGAAGAGCCCCAGCGCGGCGCGGGTTATCAAGGTCTTGCCGGAACCGGATTCGCCCACCAAGGCGACCGACTCGCCGTCGTCCACTTCCAGGGTGACGCCGTCCAGGAGTTTCCGGCCCGCGAGGCCAAGGCTGAAGTCGGTGATCTGCAGCAGGGCGCTCATCTCAGTCCGCCCCCGATCCGCTCGGAAAGTTCTTCCCCGAGCACATTCACCGCCACCACCACCAGAACTACGGCGAGGGCGGGCCAGAAGGCCGGCAGCGCATGGCCGCCCAGGAGGGCGCCGCGGGACTCCTCGATCATGGCGCCCCAATCGCTGGTGGGAGGCTGGACCCCCAGGCCAATGAAGGAGAGGGCGGCCAGGTCGGCCAGCACGTAGCCGAAGTTCAGGGTGGACTGGGCGCCCACCACGGGAAGCAGGTTCGGAACCACCCGGCACAGCACCACCCATGGAGTTCGGAAGCCAAGCACCCGGTACGCCTGGACGTAGGGCCTGGCGCGTTCGGCAGCGGCCAGCGACTGCGTCAAGCGGGCCACGTACGGCACGTACGCAACGGTCATCGCCAGGATGGGCGCCACCAACCCTTTGCCGAAGAGGGCCACAGCCAGCATGGCCACCAGCAAAGCGGGAAAGGAGAACAGGAGGTCGAAGATCCGGCCCAGGATCCTGCCGGCCCATCCGCCGGACCAGCCGGCGGCCAGGCCCAGCAGGAGCCCGAGCGCCGTCGAGCCGAGCACTACTGCAGCCGGCGCCAGCAGGGAGGTCCGGCCACCGTGCATGAGGCGGCTGAGGAGATCCCGGCCCAGGGCATCGGTGCCGAGCAGGTGCTGTGCGCCTGGTCCGGCCAGGACGTTGTTGAGGTCCACGTAGTCCGGATCGAAAGGCGCCAGGACCGGGGCCAGCAGGGCAAGGAGGACGACGGCGGCCAGGAAGGCGAGCGCGATCCACGCCAGCGGTGAGAGGAGGGATCCGTACCGGCGCAGGCCCGCCTGCGGCAGTTGGAACGTCAGGGTGGTCAACGGTTCTCCGTTCCGGCCGTTATCCGCGGATCAAGCAAGGGCTGGATGAGGTCCACGCAGGTGTTGACGACCACGAAGGCCGTCACCACCACCATCACAATCGCCTGGACCACGGCGAAGTCCAGCCTGTCGATCGACTGGATCAGCAGCTGGCCGATACCGGACAGGCCGAAGGCACGCTCGATGACGGCGCTTGAGACCAGGAGCCCGGCAACCAGCACGCCGCTCACCGTGAGGATCGGCCCCAGCGCATTGCGCAGGACATGCCTGGCCACCACGGACCCGCGGCCAAGGCCCCGGCTCGTGGCAACCTCCACATGTTCCCTGAGCATCTGCTCCCGCATGGAAGAGCGGGTGACCCGGGCCAGCACGGCAATGTAGCTGAGCCCCAGGGCGAGCGCCGGGAGGGTGAGGTGCCAGATCCGGTCCAGGCCGCCGTCGCCGCTTCCAAAGGACGGGAACCAGCCAAGGCCCACGGAGAACACCGCCACTAGGGCGATCGCGGCCACGAAGGGCGGCACGGCGCCGGCCGCGGTGAGCGCGATGAGGATGAAACGGTCCGCGAAGCCCCTGTTCAGACTTGCCGCGATGCCGGCCAGCAAGCCCAGCACCATGATGAAGACCGCCGCCAGGGCCACCAGCTGCAGGGTGGTGGGCAGGCGTCCAAGGAGGACCTCGGAAACGTCCTGCCGGTAGCTCAGGGAGCGGCCCCAGTCGCCCTGCAGGATGCCGCCCACCCACGTCCAGTACTGTTCCCAGGCGGGCTTGTCCAGGCCGAACTGCCGGGTGATTTCCGCCAGTGACTCCGGGTTCGGGCTGCGGCCGCGCAACAGGAAACGGGCGGGGTCTCCGGGAACCAGGAAGCGGGAGAAGAACACCGCCAGCGAGGCCGCGAACAATGTCACGGCCAGGACCAGCAGTTTCCTCGCTACGAAGGCCACAGCAGGCACCGCCATGTCAGCGTCCTCCGATCTTGGCTGCCCAGGGGAAGTACATGTAGTTGATGGAGGGGTCGGGGCCGGTAATGCGTTTGCCGAGCCACAGGGTGCAGACCGTTTCGTAGAGCGGCGCCCAGACGACTTCCTGGTTGGCGATCCTCGCGGCTTCGGCCGTGAGCCTGGCCCTGGTGTCCGGATCCTTGACGCCATAGGCCCGGTTGACCAAGTCATCGAAGCGGGGGTTGCTCCAGCCTCCGTAGTTGCTGAAGTCCCCGGTGCGCAGCACGCTGTACATCTCCAGCGGCTCGGAGCTGGAGAGATACCAGGAGGTGAGGAACACGTCCACGCCCTTGCGGGCCTCCGGGTCGGAGAAGAGGGTGGTGTATTTGTCGTTGGACATGGTCCGGATCTCGGGGACCAGGCCGATCTCCTTGGCGGCCGAGGCGATCGCGCGGGCTTCGATGTCGAATGCCGCGCTGAGCGGGGCGGACGCGAAGACAAAGGGTTTTCCCTCGGCCCCGGCTTTCTTGACGAGCCTGCGGGCTTCCTCCACGTCGTAGTCCAGATGGCCCAGGCCCTTGAACGCTTCCTCCACGGTGGCCGGCCGCGCCGCCCCCCACACATTGCGGGTGGTCAGGGCGTCGGTTTCAATGCCGTACCCCTGCTCGGCGGCTTTGATGAGCGCGGGCCGGTTCACTGCCATCATCAGGGCTTTGCGGACCCTGACGTCCCGGAACGTCCCGGCGAGATCGGCGAACACCAGGCTCTGGACCGAGGCATCCCGGCCGAAGTAGATGTTTCCGGCGTCCGAATTGGGCTTGAGGATGTCGATCGCGTTGGAGGGGATATTGAATCCGCCGTCCAGTTCGCCGGTCTGGAAGGCGTTGATGCGGGCATTGGCATCCGGCAGGAAGCGGAAGGCGATCTCCTTGGACTTCGCCCGGAGCGCGGTGTCCCAGTAGCCGTCGAAGCGTTTGAGGACCACGCTCTCTCCCGGTTCCCAGCGCTCGAAGCTGAAAGGTCCGGTGCAGTTCACTCCGGTGCCGGGGTTCCCATAGTCCTTGCCGGCCTCCTTGAGCGTCCTGGCCGATTCCACCACCCCGGGCACACCCACCAGGGCGGAGTTGAGGACGTAGTCGGGGGTGGACGTGGTGATGGTGACCTCGTAGTCCCCCGTCTTGTCGATCGATGCTACGCGTTGGAAGACGGATGCCCAGAAGGAACCGACCTCTGCGTCCAGGTGGCGGCGCAGGGACGCCACGACGTCGTCGGCCGTCATGGTGGTCCCGTCATGGAAGCGCACGCCCCGGCGGATCGTATACACCCAGAGCAGCGGATCCGGGTTCTCCACTTTCGTGGCCAGGCCCGGGGAGACGCTGAGGTCCGCGTTCCAGCGCAGCAGCGATTCGCAGACGTTGGACAGCACCGTGTTGTCCGGGTAGTCGAAGGCATAGGCGTAATCCAGCGAGAACGGCTCGGCGTACATGCCCCAGTTGACGTGGTCGATCTCCTTGGTGGGCGCCGGGGTGTGCTCGCTCAGGGTGAATTTGGAGCCGCCAGGTTCCGCTGCGGGGCCGGCCGGGCGGCCGCACCCGGCCAGCGCAGGGAGGACGACGACGGCGGCCGCCACCGCCGCGGTCAGGCGCACCATCGGTGTGCGGCGGACGTTCCGGCCGCCCGCCGTCGTCGTCCTCCGGAGAGCGGTCATGACGCGCCGTCCCGCAGGAAGACCCGTTCGCCGTCGATCCAGGTCTGGTCCACGCGGACGGTATGGATGTCCCGGGCCGGAACGTCGAAGACGTTGCGGTCCAGGACCACGAAGTCGGCGCGCTTTCCCGGTTCCAGGGTCCCGGTAGCGTGGTCCAGGTGGTTTACCCAGGCGGAGCCTTGCGTGTAGGCATCGAGTGCCTGCTTGAGGCTCAGTTTCTGGGCATCCGGGCCCAATGGTTCGCGGTCTTCACCGGGCGCTACGCGGTTCACCGCCACGTGCATGGCGGCCAGCGGATCGGCGGTGGAGACGGGCCAGTCGCTCCCCGCTGCCAGGCGGGCACCGTGCGCGGCGAGTTCGCCGAAGGGGTAGTGCCGGTCCTCGGCATCCGGCTCCAGGAACGGCAGGGTGAGCTGGTCCATTTGTTCCTCGTGGCAGGCCCATAACGCCTGAAGGTTGGCGGCGGCGTCCAGCCCGGCGAAGCGGCGGGTGTCCTCGACGCGCACCATTTGGAGGTGCGCCAGGTGGTGGCGGTTTCCGGCCCCTCCGGCAGGGGCGTTCACCGCCCGGGCGTGGTCGAGGGCATCCAGGGCGTCCGTCACGGCCCGGTCCCCCAGCGCATGGAAGTGGACCTGGAAGCCGTGGGCGTCCAGGCTTGCGACAAAGGCCTTCATGTCCTCCGGCTCGAAGAATTCCAGGCCGCGGTTGTCCGTCGGGTGCCCGTGCTTGTCGCGGTAGGGGTGGTGCATGGCGGCCGTGAAGTTCTCCGCCACACCGTCCACCATGACCTTGACGCTTCCTGCGCTGACTTTTTCCGGGGCGACGGCGCGGGCTACTTCTTCCCGACGTTCCAGGATGGCCTGCAGCTGGGAGGCGCCGGCTATGCGGTCCCACCATTGGCAGAGGCGCACCCGCACTTTCAGCTCGCCCGACGCCGCGGCGTCCAGGTAGACCTGGAGGGCGTCGGCGCCGCCGTCCTGCGGTGCGGCCACCCAGGCGTCCTGCCACGCGGTCACCCCCTGGGAAAGCAGGAGTTCCTGCGCACGGAGGAGTCCGGCGTACGCCAGGGCATGCGGCACCGGGGGCTTGACGCCGTTGAAGGCATCCATGGCGCCTTCGTGCACGGTCCCGGCGGGGCTACCATCGGCGTCGCGTTCGAAACGGCCGTTCTCCGGGTCCGGGGTGGCCGCGTCGATCCCTGCGAGTTCAAGGGCCCGGCTGTTGACCCAGGCTCCGTGGTGGTCCCGGTTCTGGAGGAAGACCGGCCGGTCCGGGACCACGGCGTCCAGCAGTTCCTTCCCGGGAGTGCCGCCCGGGAAATGGTCCATGGACCACCCGGCGCCAAGGATCCAGGGTTCGTGCGGATTCTCCTGGGCGTAACGCCGCACCGTCGCCACGGCTTCTTCGGCGTTGCGCGCGCCCGTGAGGTCGCATTGCAGGAGTTCCACGCCTGCGAAGACGGGATGGATGTGGGCGTCCTGGAAGCCCGGGACCACCAGCCGCCCGCGCAGGTCCAGCCGCTGGGTGTCCGCACCGGCCAGTCCTGCGACGTCCTCCGGAGCGCCGACGGCCAGGATCCGGCCGTCCGCGATGGCCAGGCTGAGAGGCCGCGGTTCATCCTCCAGGCCGGTGTAAACCCATCCGTTCTCCACGATGGTCCGGGCAGTTGCCATGGATTCCTCACATTGGTGCCGCATTTCCCCAGTTCAAGGCGGGGCCGCACCTGACCCTATGCTGGCCCGCACCTTGAGTCAACAATGTTGACTCAAGGTGCGGGCAGCCGGTTCCGGGCATCCTGTACGGTGGGTCCAGCACCCCGGAACGGAAGCAGGATGGATCAATGGCGCAGCCGGCACCGCGTGACGGACGCGTACGACTCACCCCTGAATCCATCATTGATGCCGTGATCCGGCTGTCACGCGAGGAGCCCGGGGAACGCCTCACCTTCCGTCGGCTCGGCCAGGAACTGGGCGTGGACGCCAGCGCCATGTACCGGCACTTCCGCAACCGGGACGCGATTGTCCGGGCCGCCTTGGACCGGCTCTTCCAAGGTGCGGTAGCGGACGCGCAGGCTGCCGCGGGCCGGGAGGACTGGCGGAGCCGGCTGGAGGCGTATTTTGAAGCACTCATGGCGGCGTTCATCCGCCACCCTGCCTTGGGCCGTGAGTCCTTCGCCCTGGATACTTACGGGCCGGGCGAACTGCAATCCATCGAATTCGTCCTGGAATGCCTCACCGAGGCCGGGCTGCCGCACGCCCGCGTGGTCCACTACTACGCCGCACTGGAAAGCCACGCCCTGGCGCTCGGCGCCGGAATCGCACGGGAAATCCAGCAGCTTCCGGGGTCGGCGGGCCACGATCCTTGGCTCAGCCCCGGCGTCTTCACCCAGCTCGCAGGGCACCCTTTGCTGGAGGCACACCATCCGGACCTTGCCAGGCTCGATTCCCTCGGAACGTTCCGCGCCGGTCTCGCAGCGATCCTGGACAGTGCCTCACGGGAAGGCAGCACCATCCGGAGCTGAGCCGCTCAGCTGCGGGTCAGTTCCGGGATCCGCAGGACGGGCGCCTTCCGTTGCACGACCGCCACGGCCACCCCGGCAAGGAGGGTCAGCCCGCCGGCCAGTTCCGCCGTCGTCGGGACCTCTCCGAGGATCAGCCAGGCCGCCGTCATCCCGACCACAGGGACCAGCAGCGTGAACGGCACCACCGCCGAGCCCGGGTAGAGGCTCAGCAGGCGGTTCCAGATTCCGTACCCGAGCAGCGAGGCGAAGACCGCTGTGTAGAGTGCGCTGAGGATGGTGGCCGGCTGCAGTTGCGCAAGCGTGCCGACGACGGCGGCAGGCCCGTCGACCAGGAGCGACAGCGCCGCGAGCGGCAGCGGAACCACGGCCCCGGACCACACCACCAGCCCCAGCCCGGACGCCGCCTTGGCCTTGCGGGCGATCACGTTGCCGATGGCCCAGGACAACGCCGCGGCGAGCACGATCATGAGCGGCACCACCGGCGCCACCAGGCTCCGGCCCACCGCGACCACCGCGAGCCCGGCGACGCCGAGCACCACACCGGCAAGCTGCCGCTTCCCGGGCTTCTCGCCCAGGAAGCGCGCTGCGAGGAGCACCGTCAGCAGCACCTGCGCCTGGAGCACCAGCGAGGCCAGCCCTGCGGGCATGCCCAGCGCCATGCCGAGGTAGAGGAGCCCGAACTGCCCCGCGCTCATGAAGAGCCCGACGCCGGCAATCGCCTTCCAGCCGATGTCCGGCTTGGGGATGAAGAAGATGCAGGGGAAGACCACCAGCACGAAGCGGATGGCCACGAACAGCAGCGGCGGAACCTCGGCGGTGCCGCCGTGTCCGTCGGAGGGGTGGAGGCCGAAGTCGATGGCGACGAAGTTGAGCCCCCAGAGGACGGCGACCAGGGTGGCGAGGAGCGAGTGGCGAAGGTTCACGGTCCTACTGTGGCACTCGGGGTCCATGAAGCACCAGCGTTGAATTCTTTAGCTGACCATGTACATTTGCTTCATGATCGAAATCGCGGCATTGCGGGCGCTGGTGGCGGTTGAACAACATGGATCGGTGATCGCGGCCGCGGACATCATGGGTTTCAGCCCGTCCGCCGTCTCGCAGCAGATCAAGAAGCTGGAGAAGCAAAGCGGCGTAGCAGTGCTGGAACGGCACGGCCGCGGCGTGCTGTTGACGGACCGGGGCATGGCCTTGGCCGAATACGGGCGCCGCATCCTCGGCGAACTGGAAGAACTTCAGGCAACCCTGCTGGCCGATCCCGCCAAGCCCAGCGGCGTACTGCGCCTCGTGGCATTCTCCACCGCATGCCGGGGGCTCGTGGGGCCGATGCTCGGGAAGCTCGGCAGCGCCGGTTCCGGGGGCGGCGACGGGCTCGATATCCGCGTGCTCGCCGAGGATCCGCGGGAAGCCGTGCAACGGGTGGCCTCCGGGGAAGCGGACCTTGGCGTGGTCCACAACTGGAACTCCGTGCCGCTGCTCATCCCCGGCAACATGGTCCACGAAAAACTCTGCACGGACACCGCCGACGTCCTGCTCAATGCGGCACACCCCCTGGCGGGCCGGTCCGCCGTCGAGGCCGCCGATCTGCTCGGCGAGTCCTGGATCAGCACGCCCGCGGGAGCGATCTGCAATGAGGCCCTGCTGGCGATCTTCGCCGGACTGGGCCAAGTGCCGGACATCCGCATGTACGATCCCGATTTCTCCACGCATATCGCCATGGTCCAGCAGGGCGTGGCCGTGGCGCTGGTCCCGCGGCTGGGCCGCCCGGAGCTGCCGCGCGGCGTGGTGGCCGTGCCCGTGCACAAGCCGGCGCAGCAGCGCGAGGTGGGACTTGTGTACCGCAAGACCATGAAGTCCAGCCCGAGCATCCGGCACGTGGTGGGCCTGCTGCGCGAGGCGGCGTCTAGCGCGGAACGATGAAACGGGTCAGCTTGGCGTCCTGCCCGTCCAGCTCGGCCCAGGGCTTCTCCAGCTCCATGACGGTCATCGCACTCGTGGGGTAATGGCTGGCGGCGTCCATGTAGGCCTCATGGTCCGAGTCGCGGGAGGCCAGGTGCATGGCGAGGTCCTGGACGCCGGGCATGTGCGCGAACACCATGAGCGTTCCGACGGTGTCCGGCACGTGGTTGATGATGCTGAGCATGCGCACCGCGGAGGCGGCGTACAGGCCGCCCTCAAGTTTCGGCGTCGGCGCCTTCTCGCCCAACTCGCTGCACACCCAGGTGCAGGTCTGGCGGGTCCGCAGGGCCGAGGAACACAGAATGAAGTCGGGCACCACCCCGTGCTTCAGGAGCCACTTGCCGGCCAGCGGAGCTTCACGGTGCCCACGCTCGGCCAGGGGACGGTCGTGATCGTCAACGCCCATGGGCCAATCGGACTTGGCATGGCGCATGATCACCAGCCGCTTGATGTGATGCTCGCTCATCCCCCAACCCTATAGCCGCGGAGGCACATACTCGTCGGCAGGTGGAACGCCGAAGGGCGGCACATCCTTGGCGCGGGCGCTGTAGCGAAAGCGGTGTTTCGCGCAGTGCCGCATCGCCGACCAGAACGCCGCGAAGGTCGCCCAGCGACCGGAGCGGCGTGCCGGGAGGTGTCTAAGGCACGGCGAAACACCGCGAAAGCGAAAGCGCCCGCCCCAAAAGGGAGCGGGCGCTTTCGGCGTAGTGAAGCCTGACTAGATCGAGTATTCCGGAGCGGCCCAGACGATGACCTCCGGGTGCTCGTAGAAGCGGTAGCCCTGGCCGCGGACCGTGCGGACGGTGTTGGCGAGGCGGCCCAGCTTGGAGCGGAGGCGGCGGATGTGGACGTCGATGGTGCGCTCGTTGGGCACTTCCTCGGCGTTGCGCCACAGGCCTTCGAGGAGCTCGTCGCGACCCACGGTGCGGGTGCCGTTTTCGACCAGGTAGTTCAGGAGTTCGAATTCCTTGAAGGTCAGGTTCAGGGACTCTCCGTCGAGGTGGACTTCGCGGCGGGCGAGGTCGATCAGCACGCCGGAGGGACGGGCTTCCTGCTGCGGCTGCGGGCGGACGGCCTCGGCGCGCTGGCGGTTGTTGACGGTGGGGTCACCGAAGGTGGAGCGGACGACGTCGAGCGCGGAACCCGGGGCGCTGGCCGGCGCGACGGCGACGGCAGCGTAGCTTTCGGCGCCGGTCACGAGGGACTGGGCGTAGGCGCGGATTTCCTGGGCGAGCTTGGCGATGGAGGTGCCGGCTGCTGCGGCGGTGTCCTCGTCGATGCCCATGTAGAGCACGAAGCCGCGGGCCACGTTGTCGCCGGGGACGGGGCGGATGGCGCGCTCAGCGGGTGCCAGGACGGGGGTGGGCGCGGTCAGGGGCGCTGATTCGTTGGACGGAACTGCCCGGAGTTGCCCGTAGGAGTTGGGGTTGTAACCCTGGGGGACGTAGCCGGGAACCTGGCCGGCGGGGCCGGGCTGGGCGTAGCCGGGGCGGCCACCAAGACCGGGGCGCAGGCCTGCGTTGGACGCAGCCTTGTTGGCGTTTCGGACGGAGATGTGGACGTATCCGGATGCAACTGACATAGGAGTGCTTACCTCAATGTGAATGGCCGTCATCGCGGCTTCGAATGCTGGTACGGTCCCCGCAATGAGTTGGGGAGGGGCGCCCGACGCTGGGCAAGGGACGAATGCCTGAAACTTTTTGGGGTCGAAAGTTAGGCGTGCATTCGACAACAGCTCATCGCGATGCCAGCGGGTGCGCTGGTCCCGATTGCTGCGGCTGCAGGTGCTGTTGAGTTCTTGTTCACATTTGAAGTGTGCAACGTAACAAAGGGAACTTGCAAGTAACAAAGCGCAGATCTGTCCACATCATGAGACGAAAAGGTCTATTGTGCGCCAGATCACAATTTCAGAATGACCAAATGTGACCGGATCGGATTCGTCACAATGCCGTGGTTTCGCGAAACAATCGAAGAATATTCGATTCCTTGGCCAGCTTGGGAATCTCAGTACGGAATCGCGCGCCTACCCTGAATCTCAAGATATGAAACAACTCTTGTCCAATCGAAGTTCCCGGATCCGTGGAAAATTTTCCGTGGAACGTCTGCTAGAAGACTGCTAGGAGCGTTCAGGGGCCCTCTGAGAACTAGGCTGGACCTCACACAGCCTGCTCACAGGAATCTCAAAGCGACCGCAAACGGCCGGATCGGAGGCTTGTCCCATGGCATCCCCGTACTCCACCACGAACAACCTCCCCCAGCTCAGCCACCCGGACGGCTCGCCCATCCGCGCCCTCGTCGTCGACGATGAACCGAGCCTCGCCGAGCTCATGAGCATGGGCCTGCGCATGGCGGGCTGGTCTGTTGCCGTGGCCGGGGACGGCCCGGCGGCGGTGAAGCTGGCGAAGGACTTCCGCCCGGACGTCCTGGTGCTGGACGTCATGCTGCCAGGGTTCGACGGCGTGGAGCTGCTGGGCAGGATCCGCGCCTTCGCGCCGGAGGTGCCCGCGCTTTTCCTCACTGCCAAGGACGACGTCCAGGACCGGATCACCGGCCTGGCCGCGGGCGGGGACGACTACGTCACCAAGCCGTTCAGCATGGAGGAAGTCCTGCTGCGCCTGCACCGCCTGGTCCAGCGCTCCGGCGTGGCCGCCATGGACGCCGCGGAGCTGATGGTGGGAGACCTCATCCTGAACGTGGACACCCGTGAGGTCAGCCGCGCGGGGCAGGACATCGCCCTCACCGCCACCCAGTTCGAGCTCCTGCGCTACCTGATGGAGAACCCGCGCCGTGTGATCAGCAAGGCACAGATCCTGGACCGCGTGTGGGACTACGATTTCGGCGGCCAGGCGAACATCGTGGAATTGTATATTTCCTATCTGCGCAAGAAGATCGACGCCGGACGCCCGCCCATGATCCACACTGTGCGCGGCGCGGGCTACGTCATCAAGGCCGCCGGCCAGGCATCGGAATGACCACCACGCCGGAAGCACCCCGCAGGCATTGGGCCAATCCTGCCGGATGGCATCTGCGCACCCGGCTGATCCTTGTCTCCATGGGGTTGCTGGTTGCCATCTGCGGAGTCATCGGAACCGTCAGCTACGCCTCCATGGATCTCTTCCTCACCCGGCAACTGGACGAGCAGCTGGCACAGGCGGCGCACCGCGCCACCGAGTTCGGCAGGCCGCCGTCGGGAGGTCCGGGCGGGCGCCGGGACCTGCTGGAGGCGCGGGGGCTGGGCCCCGGGACGATCAGCGCGCGGATTGTCGGTTCCACGGTCAGCAACGCCGGGTTCATCAACGCCGACGGCGAGCGCGCCACGCTTTCGGACGCGGACGAGGGCGTCCTGCTGGGCCTGCCCGCGGGAACGCCCGTGGACCGGCAGCTGTCCAGCGGCGGTTACCGGCTGGTGGCCACGCAGACCCCGTACGGCGATGTGATCGTCACCGGGCTTCCGCTTGCCGCAAAGGAGGGCATCGAAGCCTCGCTGGTGTGGACCACCGTCCTGGTTTCCCTGGGCGGGCTGGCACTGGCGGGCCTTGCCGGGACCGTGATCATCCGGCGGACCATGCGCCCGCTGGAACAGCTGTCCGAGGTGGCCACCAAGGTGTCCCGCCTGCCGCTCGACGCCGGCGACGTTGCCCTCGCCGAGCGGGTTCCGGCCTCGGCGGCAGTTCCCGGAACGGAGGTGGGCAACGTTGGCCACGCCCTTAACCGCATGCTGGGCAACGTCTCCAACGCCCTCCAGGCCCGGCAACGCAGCGAAACGAAGGTGCGCCGCTTCGTGGCCGATGCCTCGCACGAGCTGCGCACTCCCCTGACCGCCATCCGCGGCTACACCGAGCTGTTGCGCATGACCGAATCCCTCAGCGAGGACGGCCGCAAGTCACTGGACCGGGTAAAGAGCCAATCCGAGCGCATGACCGCCCTGGTGGAGGACCTGCTGCTGCTCGCCCGCCTGGACGAAGGCAAGGCACTTGAAACCAGCGACGTGGACCTCACACAGCTGGTGGTCGAGACCGTCAGCGACGAGAAGGTCATGGCGCCGGACCACCGCTGGAAGCTTGAGCTTCCGGATGAACCCATGACGGTCCGCGGGGACGCCGCCCAGCTGCACCAGGTCCTGGCCAATCTCCTCTCCAACGCCCGCAAGCACACCGCTGAGGGAACCACCGTAACCACCGGTCTGCGTGCGGAAGGCGGTGACGCCGTGATCACCGTGACCGACGACGGCGCCGGCATCCCGCCCGGATTCCAGGACCGGATCTTCGCCCGCTTTGCCCGGGCCGATGCCGCGCGCAGCGGCACCGAAGGCAGCTCGGGGCTGGGCCTGTCGATCGTCGATTCGATCGTCCGCGCCCACGGCGGTTCTGTTGGCGTCGTCTCCCGTCCCGGCCGCACCGAGTTCACCGTGCGGCTGCCACTCCCCTGAAAGAAAGCTGAACGGACGACGGCGGCGCGCGCCTGCGCAAGGCGACGCACCGCCGTCGTGATCTCCGTTACCTAAATGTGACTTTCGCATAACGGTCCTGTACCGTCGAAAGGGTGCGCCGGATAGTTCAGGCCACCACCGGGCAGTCGCCGAGCTCTGCCGCTCCCCGGTGCCCCAACAACCCAGGCAGAGACGGGGGACCCAGAGTCTCCGGACCGCCAACCGTTCATGGCCGGTCCTAGGGGTGAAGCCGCACAACCAGAATCTCGCTGGCGCGCGGCCGGATGGCCTCATCCGAATCCGACAGCTAACTCCGCAGGCGTTGAGAGGTAACCACACATGTCTCCTGCCAAGGATCAGTCACGCCTGCATGGCCGTCGACGCGCGGACGAGTCCACGCCGCGCACCGTTCTGAAGAAAGCCGCCGCGCTCCGCAGCACCAGCCAGCGCCTTGCCGTCACCGCCGGCGCCCTGGCCGTCCTCCTCGGCGCAGGCGCCGCAGGCCAGGCGGCGTCCAGCCAGGTCACCGGCCAGGCTCCGGATGCCGCCCGTTCCTACGTCTCCGCAACGGCCAGCGCTTCCCCGAGCCCCAGCGCGACGCCGTCGGCTGCTCCGTCAAAGCCGGCTGCCGCCGCCAAGCCCGCCAAGTCGGCCCCGAAGCCGGTCATCGCCGCGCAGTCCGCCAAGGTGGCGCCGGCCAAGCCTGCCGTTCCCGCGAAGCCGGCCGCGCCGGTGAAGCCCGCACCTGTGAACGATCCCGCAGGTGCCCAGGCATACGCAGCCAGCCTGCTCTCCTCCTTCGGCTGGAGCGCCGGTGAAATGGATTCGCTGCGCATCCTCTGGACCAAGGAATCGAACTGGACCACCACGGCCACCAACCCGAGCAGCGGCGCGTACGGAATCGTGCAGTCCCTGCCGGCCGAAAAAATGTCCTCCGAGGGCACGGACTGGCTGACCAACTACAAGACCCAGGTGCGTTGGGGCCTGAAGTACATCAAGGAACGCTACGGCTCTCCGTCGGCAGCGCTGTCCTTCCACTACGCCAACAACTGGTACTGAGCCGGCTCAGAACTCCAGTGTGATTGCCCTTTGGCCGTCGTCGTCCTGAGTGACGGCGACGGCCATTGCCGTGTAGTCCGCGATCCGGGGCAGGCCCTCGGCAGGTGAGCCGCCGCCGTCGCCCACCACCACGGTGCGCATGCCGGCGGCGCGGGCAGCCGCAATGCCTGCCGGGGCGTCCTCGAAAACCACCACGTCCTCCGGCCCAAAGCCGAGCAATGCCGCGGCCTTCAGGTATCCCTCCGGGTCCGGCTTGCCGCGGCTGACGGATTCGGCGGTGACCGCCGTCGCGGGCATCTCCAGCCTGGCGGCGCGCATGCGGACGTCCGCAAGCGCGCGGTCCGCCGAGGTGACGAGCGCGACGGCGTCCGCCGGCAGGGCGCGCAGGAAGGCTTCCGCTCCGGGCAGCGCCACCACGCCCTCGGTCCGGGTGCGTTCCATGCCGCCGAGTTCTTCGGTGAGGGCATCGGTGTCGGCACCCGCGGGTGCGAAGCGGCGGACCGTATCCCGGGCCTGCACGCCGTGTGCCGTCCGCAGGATTTCCGCGTAATCCAGGCCGTAGCGCGCGGCGAACTCTGCCCACACCTGCTCAACCACGGCTGTGGAATCCACCAGGGTGCCGTCCATGTCGAAGAGGACGGCGCGGACGGTGAGGATGTTCTTCTTGCGGACCTGGGAACGGGCTTCGGTACCGGTTTCGGCGGGGAGCGTCATGCGTCCATCCTGCCCGCCATGGTTTCCGGGAACCAGCCGCGGCGTCCTGTGTGATGCCGCACCTAGCCGTTGGGCCGGTGCGGAATGTACTGGACGGCCCACTTGTTGCCATCCGGATCGGCGAAGTAGACGAAGTGGCCCCACGCCTGGATATCGATGTCGCTCACGTCCACGCCGTTGTTCTTCAGCTGATCGTGGGCGGCCTGGATGTCGCTGACTACGATTTGCATGCTGGGGGCGGTGCCGGGAGGGGCGTCGCTGAGTCCTTCGCCGATGGCGATGGAACAGGCCGAGCCCGGCGGGGTGAGCTGCACGAACCTGATGCCCTCTGTGGGCCGCTCATCGTAATCGGCGTTGAAACCCACCTTGTTTACGTAGAAATCCTTGGCGCGGTCCACATCGGACACAGGGACAAATACCAGTTCCAGTTTCCAATCCATGCGCCACAGGCTAGTGGCGCCCGGAGGAAAACGATAGAGGGCTACGGCGCCACAATTCCCCGGTTAACGGAAAGATCCCTGCCCCGTGCGGCGGTGAATGTTCCGCAGGGCAGGGATTTTTCGGACGGACGTCAGCCGGCCACGCCGTAGAGGCGGTCGCCGGCGTCGCCCAGGCCCGGAACGATGTAGGCCTTGTCGTTGAGCTTTTCGTCGATGGAGGCCAGGACCACCTTGACGTTCGCGTCGGAGAGTTCTTCCTCCAGCTTGGCCAGGCCCTCGGGGGCGGCAAGGAGGCAGATGCAGGTGACATCCGAGGCGCCGCGCTTGAAGAGGAACTTGATGGCCTCGCGCAGGGTGCCGCCGGTGGCCAGCATGGGGTCGAGCACGAAGATCTGCCGGCCGGTAAGGTCCTCGGGCAGGCGCTCGGCGTAGGTGATGATGTCCAGGGTTTCCTCGTCGCGGGCCATGCCCAGGAAACCGACCTCCGCGGTGGGGACCAGCTTGGTCATGCCCTCGAGCATGCCGAGGCCCGCACGCAGGATGGGCACCACCAGCGGCGTGGGCTTGGTGAACGCTGTGCCGATGGTCTTGGTGACGGGGGTTTCGATCTCCACGGGTTCCGTGCGGACATCGCGGGTGGCCTCGTAGGCCAGGAGGGTGACGAGTTCTTCGGTCAGCTGTCGGAAGACCGGCGAAGGGGTGTTCTTGTCCCGCAGAACGGTGAGCTTGTGAGCGACCAGCGGGTGGTCCACGACGAGTGTGCGCATGCGTCCAAAACTATCATTGAAGCCATGAGCATCCCCGAGCCGTATCACGCCGAGCACACGGCCTGGATGGGCCTTGCCCTCGACGAGGCCCGGCGGGCGCTGGACACCGCCGATGTGCCGATCGGCGCCGTCGTGTTGGGGCCCGACGGCGGCGTGCTGGGTGCCGGGCGCAACGAACGGGAAGCGCACGGGGACCCCACCGCCCACGCCGAGATCGTGGCGATCCGCCAGGCCGCCGCCGCGCTGCAGCGGCATGCGGCGGAGCTGGGCGAAGGCGGCGACGGCTGGCGGCTTGAGGACTGCACCCTGGTGGTCACGCTGGAACCGTGCGCAATGTGCGCCGGGGCGATCGTCCTGGCCAGGATTCCGCGCGTGGTGTTCGGGGCATGGGACGAGAAGGCCGGTGCCGTGGGTTCGGTATTCGACATCCTCCGCGAGCGCCGGCTCAACCACTGGGTGGAGGTGTATCCCGGCGTGCGGGAAGCCGAGTGTGCCACCCTTCTGCGGGACTTCTTCGCGGCGCACCGGGCGTAGTAAACAAGGCGCTAATGCAACACTGGAAGCATGCGTTCCGGCAGAGAAGCTGAGCCGAAGTTTGCCTATCTCCGCTCACCGCGGGCCGCTGTGCAGGCGAGCGCGGGGGCGGTGCGCCATGCGGTGACGTACCACCGCCTGCTGTTCGCCGCCAAGACGGCCCTCGCCGCCGGTTTGGCCTGGTACCTCGCGCCGTTGATGCCCGGACCGGCCGCCGCGTATCCGTATTACGCACCGTTGGGCGCACTGGTGAGCATGTATCCCACGGTGGCGGACTCGGCCAGGCACGGGCTGCAAAGCCTGCTGGGGCTGGCCCTCGGGATCGGCGTCGCGTTCGTCTTCACCACGTTCACGGGCCCTACGGCGTTGGCGATCGCAGCCGTGGTGGGAATCGCGGTGCTGATCGGCGGCCTGCCGCGGATGGGCGCGGCCTCCGACTGGGTGCCCATGGCCGCGTTGTTCGTGCTGGTGATCGGCGGCGCGAATGCCGAAAGTTTCTCCTTCGCATACATCCTGCAGATGGCCGCCGGGGTGGCCGTGGGATTCGCGGTCAACTGGCTGGTCTTCCCGCCGCTGCACCTGGACGGCGTGGACCGTTCCTCGGCAGCGCACCGGAAAGCCCTGGCCCGGCAGCTGAAGGACATGGCTGCGGCCATGCAGGAGTCCTGGCCTCCGGACCATGAGGACTGGGCCGGCCGCAGCCAGGAGCTCGCGCGGACGGCGTCCGAAGTCCGGGCTGCCGTGCACGACGCCGAAGTCAGCGCCAAGGCCAATCCCCGCAGCCGCCGCCATCACCGGGCCCTCGAGCACAATCTGGCGGAGCAGCGCTACATCGAGCGCGTCACCTTCCACGTCCAGGACGTGACGGACGTTCTGGCCAGCGCAATCTGGGAGGAGCACGCGGACACGGTGATCCCCGCGGAAATCACCGGGGACCTTTCAGCGGCGCTCTCCAGCGTTGCCGGCCTGCTCAGCGACTGGAACGATCCCGACGCCCTGGCGGGCAGCCTCGCTGAGGCGCGTGACGCCGTCGGGCAGCTCAGCTCAGCCGTGGCGCGCGCCGCGAGCCGGGACGCCAACGTGACCGCTGGCGCCTCCGTGGCCATGAGCCTGCGCCGGATCATCAGTGTGGTGGCCGGAAAGGCCGACGACGGCCGCCGGGACTGAGGGTCGGGCGGCGGTTTACGGGGTGGCTGGCTGAGCAATAGCGGCTTGGGCCGGGGCCGCCTGGAACAGCGTCCCCTCGATCACGCTCCCGCGGAAGGTCCGCGCTGCAACCACCAGCCACGCAGCCAGCAGGAGGACGTACCCGACGGCGGCCATCACCGTGAACGTGCCGAGTCCGGTGTGGGCGGCGAGCCCGCTCAGCCCGGTGACGCAGGTGCCCACAGGGAAAGTGAAGGACCACCACGCCAGGCTGAAGGGCAGGCCGCTGCGGGCGGTACGGAAGGTGATCGCGGCGGCGAAGGCGGCCCACAGGAGGGCGAAGCCCAGCACCGGCACGCCGTACAGCACGCCGAAGGCTTCCAACGCGTGCAGCAGCGTCCCGGACACAGCGTGGTGGGCGTTCGAAGCCAGCAGGTTGGCGGCGGTGATGGACTGTCCAAGCGGCCCCAGCACGATCCACAGGGTTGGCACCGCGGCGGCGGCAAGGTCCTTGTGCACCGCCAGCCGCTGCCACACCAAGGGAATGATGAGCAACGAGGCGAGGAGGCTGAGCCCGAACATCGAGTAACAGGCCGCGAGCATGAGCTGGCGGGCCTCGCCGTCGGGAAGGTACGGGAGCAGGAGGGCGCCGGTGGAGGCCGAGACCATCGGCGGCACCACGGGCATCAGCCAGCCGCCGAAGGCGTCCGCGGCGGTCACCGTGTGCCGGGTGAACTGCAGGTACGGCACGGCGAACGCGCTGGCCAGGCCGAGGAGCGTGCCGAGCGTCCACAACACGGCGTCGATGCCCAGGGCCAGTTGCTCGCCGAGCACGTCCCTGCCCAGCAACAAGGTCCCCGCGCCGACGGTCAGCAGGGCCATGGGCGGAGCGCCGTAGAAATGCGCCATGACCGGGTGGCGGTGGTGGCTGCGGGCGGTGTCGTGGTGGCGGGTCCAGTGCAGCACCGTGGACGCGGCCAGCAGGACCAGCAGCACGGAGGCTCCTCCCCAGAACAGGGTGGCCACGGCGTGCAAGGCGGGGAATTGCACCGGGAGAGTGGCGCCGGCGGTGGCGATGATTCCGGTGCCCATGATGGTGGCGAACCAGTTGGGGCCGAGGTTCGCGAAGAGCTCGGACGGCCGTTCGAGGCCACGGAACAGCAACCGCCGCTCGTGTGCCTGCATTGTGTGTTGACGCGCTTCGCCGAGCATCAGGATTCCCATGCCATCCATGCTTCCGTGCCCGCGCGCGCCCAAGTAGGGGGCATACACTTGTCAGGGTACAAGTCCGGCTTGTAACCCACCCCGATGTACCCGCCCGCCGCCGCGCTCCCAGGAGGATCCGTGCTCAGCCCCCGCATCCCCGAGCTCTCCGCGCTGGAGATGCTCGCCGCCGTGCACGAACTCGGCAGCCTGTCCGCCGCAGGCAAGAGGCTCGGGCTCTCCCAGCAGGCGGTGTCCTCGCGGATGCGCTCGCTGGAATCCCGGATCGGCGCCGCGTTGCTGACGCGCACACCCCGCGGTTCCTCCCTCACCGAGGCCGGCGAGCTCGTGGCCGGCTGGGCCGCGGACGTCCTGGCCGCCGCCGAACGACTCGACGCCGGCATCGCCTCGCTCCGTTCCGACGCCGTCCGCCAGCTGCACGTCGCCGCAAGCCAGACCATCGCCGAGCACCTCCTCCCCCACTGGCTGGTGGCCCTGCGCCGGCAGCAGGAATCCCTCGGCCTCACCCCCACGGTCGTTGAGCTCGCGGTCTCCAACAGCGAAACGGCCGCTGCCCGGGTCCGCTCCGGCGACGCCGACATCGCCTTCATCGAAAGCCCGCAGCTGCCCGCGGGGCTGAGCACCGCCGTCGTGCAGGAAGACGAAATGGTGCTGGTGGTCGCGCCGGACCACAAGTGGGCCAAGCGGAAGGCGCCGGTCACCGCGGCCGAACTGGCCGGCGTCGGGCTGGTGACGCGCGAGCCCGGCAGCGGCACCCGCGATGCGCTGGAGCATCTGCTTGCAGCGGCCGGCATCCCGGAGCAGGCGGCGCCGCTCGTGGAGCTTCCGACGACGGCGGCCGTCCGTTCCGCCGTCGCGGCCGGAACCGCTCCTGCCGTGCTGAGCGCGCTGGCCGTGCGGGACGACGTCACCCTCCGCCGCTTGGTGACCGTACCGGTGCGCGGGCTGGAGCTGCGGCGCAGCCTCAGCGCGGTGTGGGCTTCCGGGAGCACGCCGCCGCCTGGTGCCGCGCGGGACCTCGCCGCGATCGCCGCCCGGCCGATGCCGCGGCTGCCGCTGGGCTGAACCCCTTGCAATTGCCCGGGCGGGGCCGTGTGATGGAGGTGTCCGGTTCGTTCCCGGGAGGTTCCATGGCCATCGAGTTCAACCACACCATCGTCCATGTGCGGGACAAGCACGCTTCGGCGGAGTTCCTCACCCGGATGCTGGGCCTGCCCGAGCCAACGCCCATGTGGTCCTTCATGACGGTTCCGCTGGCGAACGGCGTCGCCTTGGATTTCGCGTCGGCCCAGGGCGAAATTCCGCGGCAGCACTATGCGTTCCTGGTGTCCGAGGAAGAGTTCGACGGGATCTTCGCCCGGATTGAAGCGGAAGGCATCCCGTACTGGGCCGACCCCGGACGCACCCGCGCACAGCAGATCAACCACAACGACGGCGGCCGCGGCGTGTACTTCCAGGATCCCAACGGGCATCTCCTCGAAGCGATCACGCGGCCCTACGGTTCGGGAGCGGCATGAGCGGGCAGCAAATGCGGCTGACGGCGACCGTCACGGGACGCGTCCAAGGCGTCGGTTTCCGTTTCCGGACCATGGCCGAGGCGCAGAAGCTGGGGCTGGACGGGGAAGCCTGGAACAGCCTGGACGGAACGGTGCGCATTGTGGCCGAGGGCGGGAAGCCGGAGCTGGAGGAGTTGCTCGCCTGGCTCCGCTCTGAGCATGCGCCGGGCTCGGTGGACAACGTGGACGCGGAGTACGGTGCGGCCACGGGAGAGTTCACGGGTTTCGGCGTCGGCTGAGGCTCGTCTGAGTGCTCAACCGCAGACTGTGCTCAACCGCGGATCAGGGTCAGCACGCTTTCGGCGGTCGCGGCCCAGCCGGGCAAGGTTCCCCGCCGGGCCAGCGCGGCATCCCGCCAACGGGCCGCGAGCTCCGGATCCTCCAGCCAGGCCGCAAGCGCCTCCGCCAGGGCGCCCGGACCGCCGTCGAGATCCACCGCGGCGCCCGCGCCGTAATCGCCCAGCGCCTCCTCCGCCCCGGTTCCCTTGCGGACAATGGCGGGCACCCCGTGTGCGAGCGATTCTGGCACAGCCATGCCAAAACTCTCGCGCTCAGAGACAAGGACGCTGAGGTCGGCGGTGTGCCATTCGTTTTCCAGCTCTTGGCCATGGAGTTCGCCGGCCAGCCGGATGCGGTCCTCCAAGCCGTACTGCCCGACGGCGGCACGCACCTTCGCGGCATAGGCCGGGTCCGCGTCCGGCGACCCGATGAGGGACACCGTCCACGGCAGGCGTCCGAGCCGGGCCAGGGCCTCGACGAGGAGCAGTTGGCTCTTGTTCGGCAGCAGGGCCGCGACGCAGACGATGTGCGGGGGATGTGATCCGACGGCGGGCTCGGCGGGCAGCGTTCCGGGCAGGGCGACGTGGACGCGTTCCAGCCCGTAGAGCGACATGAGGTTCGCGGCGGCGAATGAGCTGGGACAGATAACCCCGCTCGCTGCGGCCAGGGAGCGGGCCTCGAGCCCGGCGTGTTCGGTGAACGCCATGTGCGAGAGGATCCAGACCCGGGTGCCGGCGAACACCGCGGCTTCGATTTCGCCAGGCGCGCCGGCCGCGACCAGCCCGTCGACAATCGCCAGCTGCGCATCGCGGAGGGCCCAGGCCAGGGACTCACGGTCCTCGGGCAGCCCGGGCGGCCACGCGCCGTCGAGCACCACTACTTCGGTGCGGGCACCCAGGGCTTCCAGTTGCTCCACAAGCCGGGCGTTGTAGAGGTTTCCGCCGGAGCGGTGCTCGATGTTGCCCGGGACGATGAAGCGGATGGCGTTCATTGCCGCTGGTGGAGGTCAAGCGAGTAGCTGGCCCAGGCGTCGGGGGTTTCGCGGAGGGTGACGTCGAGCCCTTGGAGGGCGGCGGCGTCGGGCAGCTTTTCCGCGAGCCGTTCGGCGATATGCCGGGCAAGGAATTCGGTGGTGGTGAGCTGGCCGGCGAACTCGGGCAGCTCGTCCAGGTTCTTGTAGTTCAGCTGGTCCAGGACCTCCTGGAGCATGTCCCCTGCCGCGCCGATATCGATGACGACGGCGTCCGCGTTCAGTTCCGCGCGCCGGAAGCTGACCTCGGCCACGAAGGTGGCGCCGTGCAGTCCCTGGGCCGGGCCGAAGGATTCGCGCGGAAGGCTGTGGGCGATCATGAAGCTGCGGCGGACGGTGAGGCTGAACATTCGTTATTCCTCCGTTTTCGGGGCACGGTAGCTGACGACGTGGCAGGCGCTCCCGCCGCCGTCTTTGGACAGTTTTTCCATGGTGCGCGGCAGGTCCGCGAAGCTGGTGTCCTGGCTGAGGAAGAGCTCGAAGGCGGGATCTTCCAGGAGGCGCACGGCGGTTTCGAGGCGCTCTTTGGTGCTGCGGCGGTGACGGCGGGCCTTCGCGACGACGCCCACCTGGCTGGCGATGACCGAGAGACGGCGGGCGTGGAAGTCTTCGCCGAGCGGGACGTTCACTGGTGTGTCGCCGTACCAGGAGAGTTCGATGACTTTGGCTTCGTCGCCGGCCAACTGAAGGCTGCGGTGCAGGCCTTCGCTTGTTGCGGAGCAATGGAAGACGATGTCGCAGTCTTTTTCGGCTTCTTCCGGGCGGGCGAACGCTATGCCGAGCGCCTTGGCGGTTTGTTCTTTGGCGGGGTCAACGTCCACCAGTTCCAGTCGTTCCAGCGGGAACTTCCGGAGGAGCGTTGCGAGGGTGCCGCCCAGCAACCCTCCCCCGACGACGGCGATCCGGTCTCCCAGCCGCGGCCCAGCTTCCCAGAGGGCGTTGAGAGCCGTTTCCACCATGCCGGTAAGGACCGCCCGGCGGGGCGGGACGCCGTCGGGAATCCTGGTGAGCTCGCTGAGCGGGACAACGTAGCGGTCCTGGTGCGGGTGGAGGCAGAAGACTGTTTGGTTCAGCCAGTCTTGCGGTCCTTGCTCCACGACGCCGACGGAGAGGTAGCCGTATTTCACCGGGGAGGGGAAGTCGCCGTCCTGGTGCGGGGCGCGCATGGTATCCGCGACGCTGTCCGGGACGTGGCAATTGTGGACCAGGAGCTCGGTGCCGCGGCTGATGCCGGAGTAGAGGGTCCTGACGAGGGCTTCGTTGGCCTGGGGCTCGGGGAGTTCCTCGCTGCGGAGTTCGCCCTTGCCCGGGCCGATGGTCCAGTAGGCGGTGGCTTGGCGGCTGTGCTCGTGGATAGTCATCGTGCTTACGAATCTATCCGTGGGCCGTGGTCATTGGAAGGGCGAGGGCGGGCGGGACGTGTCGGGGCCGTCGGACCCTGCGGAGTCGTTGGAGCGCCCCTGCAGCTCTCACACGGCCAGGGGGCGGCGACGTTCCTTCCCGGTTGCAATCAGACCTTGGCCTCAGGCTCGGGCCACGTTCCGCGGATTTCCCGGGATTTGCTTCACGCGGTCCAGAAGCAACCGGGAAGGAACGTCCGCCCGGCGCCCCTTAACCAGTAGGCGTTGGAAGTCTTCGAGCGGCCGTGGACCGGGCTCGTTTTGGGGAACCGCGGCCATCTCCGGTACCCTAGTCCAGTTGGTGACGTGTCCGAGCGGCCGAAGGTGCAACACTCGAAATGTTGTTTGGTGTAACAGCCAACGTGGGTTCAAATCCCACCGTCACCGCCAAGTTAGTCAAGTTGGAACCCCCGTTGTCCGAAAGGATGCCGGGGGTTTCTTCGTCTTCATCGGCGGGTATTCCCGGTGGTCGCACGGCTTGCCCTGCAGGCCCCCTTGGGACCGCCTGCGGTTCCCTGCCAGGGGCGGCGGCATAAACGGCCCCCACGACGTCAGAGAGGGCCCTGTCACTGTGCAAACGGTTCGCGGACGGGAACCCTGAAAGACGCCGCCGCAATCTTCTTCGTCGTGGCAGTTGACCTCGAATCGATTAAAAACGGCATGGTTTAGCAACTTCTTGCCTTCGTCCGGCGCGTCAATATAGAGCTGCCCAGCGCATTGCGCGAGCCTGCTTACGATATCCAGTCGCGCCAGCAACGCAGCTTCGTCGTCTTGAGCCATCGCAAGGAGCTTGGTGGCCTCCGCGATGTCTTTTGCTACCGTTGCTTGGCGCGTCGCGCGCGGAATCTTCGCGCCGGTCAGTTACGACGCGAACAGTACTGCGCCCGACGCTGGCCGCGAGTACGACATCGTAGGCGAAATCCTCATGCCCGCAGTGGAGTTGCAAGCAATCGCGCTCAAAGACCTCGACGATGTCAAAGCCGCTGCAGACCTGTTCAAGGTGACCCCGAGCGCCCTAGCAGTCAGGGCAATGCGCCTCGGCAGACTCACCACCTTGACTGCTCTCGGATACCTGCGCGAGCTCGAGACGGAGTTCCTTGCCAGACAAAAGCCGAAACCGCGCCAACCGAAACCCGTCAAAGCGATTCGCAAGTACAGCGGTCGCGCCCTGACTGCGCGCATGCTCCGCGCGGTCGACGAGCGTCGGCTCTCTCAGCGCGAATTCTGCCGGGTCGTGTGCCTGAACCGGATCAGCCCCACCGAGATTAGCGAGCTGAAAGCGGCGCTCCGATGAGCGAGGAGATGTACTTGATCGATAACAACGTGCTCTCACACCTGTCGCTGGCGCAACGTGCGAGCGAGTTCTTCCGCACGCAATGTCGCCTCCCTTCTGAGGTACTCCACGAAGCCAAGGGATACCCTGACACCGAGGTACTCAAGGAAGTCGAGTACCGGACCACCGCAAGCGTGCTGGGACACCTCCGTACGGTCATGGCCACCGTGCCAGAAAACGATACGGCGCTCGTGAACTTGTACGCGAACAAGGGGTCTGCCGACCCGATGCTCGTCGCCTGCGCTCTGGACGCGATGCAAGAAACCGAGTCGCTCCTTTTCGGGCCGACGTGTGTCATCGTGTCGAACGATAAAGCTGTCCGTGTAAAGGCCGCCGAACTCGGCGTCGAATCGTGCACGCGATAGGAATTCGCGACCAGGACGCAAAGTAGTTGGGAGAGATAGTTCCACCGCGCACCCCTTGAGTGAGGGGCTCGCCATCACCTCTTCTGAGGAGTAACAACCGGCGGCACAACAGGCCCGTGTCCCTGGACTGACACGAATTCCTAATCAGGAATAATTCCTTCATCGGATCGATCTCGACGGCAGGCTAACTATTTATCAGGCTGCCTCGACTACCAGCTGAGGGGGACAGCTCTTGAATCAGCACCGACGGCAGTGCGCGGGACACCATTGGGCAAGGCGGTGACAGTGTCAGCCGAGCAGCCGGACCTTGCGGCGCTCTATCAACGTCATCGGGATGCCATGTACAAGATGGCATATTCGGTCCTGCGCGGAGCCGGCCGTTCGTCTGATGCAGCCGATGTCGTCAGTGATGCGGTCGTCTCGATCATGACCTCTCCCCCGCAAAATGTCCGCAACTGGGAAGCCTTCTTGCTCACGGTGGTCAAACGCAAGGCGCTCGACCGGCTCAAATCGGCGGAGGTCCGGCACGCTGGACCTGCACTCGTAGAGGCAGTCCACGACCGGACCGATGGTACCGATGTCGTGGAGGAGGTTCTCGATGCAGTTGAGCGAGAGGATCGGGCTGCCGTCATCGGCAACTGTTTGGAAGCTCTTGACGAACGCCATAGGAAAGCCGTGTGGGACACCATAGCCCTGGAGCGACCTCGCGCTGAGGTTGCTGCCGAACTGAATGTGAGCCCTTCGAGGGTTAGTCAGATGACCACGCGTGCTCTGGCCCTCCTTCGAGATGAAATGCGCAGTAGGAAGGAGGACGACGATGGACGACAACGAGCGTGATCGGCTCATAGCCGAACTAATTGACTCCCCACAAGACCGCGAACGCCTCTTGCGGGAGCCTCGGCTCAGTGACCAGGACCGCGAAGACTTCATCACTCTGCTAGACATCGCCGATGAAGTGTGGCTGTCGGCACAAAGCGCTCCGCCGCTAGAAGAAGACCCCGTAGCAGCGATGCTTGGCCTCGTTTCAGAACCTGAGTGCCGGCTCGTGCCGGGGTCGCTTGCCCGTGCAAGAAAGCGTTCACGCGTAACGGTGAGTGAGCTTGCAGAGCGTCTTCAACGAAAAGGGTGGGACTTCGACAAAGGAGACATCTTCCGCTGGGAGACTCGAACTGCAGCCGACGTTCCACCTGCTGTAATTCAAGCGATCTCTGCGGTTCTCGACACGCCTGTTGACCAGTTGGTTTCGTCTTCAGCTTCGCAGTCATTGCCTGCTCAGCTCCTCGCAGCACTTAGAGACCCGCTGTTCAAACAGCTCGTATCGCGGTGGGCTGCCGCTAGAAACCTTTCCGATACCGTTGCTGCTGCCATGTTGGAAGGTCGGATGCTTGCAACTGTTCACCGCGGAGATCCTGACACAAATCAACTGCTTCGATCGCTCGAAGCACTCGTCGCTTCAGTCGAACGGAGCGAACGAAAGTGGTAAGGCTCGAGGACGTTGAAAGCTGCGCCCGACAGGCGCTATCACTATTGAGCGCCGATATGAGAGCGCGCTTCGCCAATGACCCGGAAGGCGCCCTTCGAAACGATCTGAACCTTACCGTTAGCGCGGTGGAACATCTGGCGCACACGCGCACAGACGGCGGCGCATGTGATGGCGTGTCATTCCTCGAAGACGGTGTGATTCTCTATGCTCCAACCCCAGGAAGCCGACGGCAGAATTTCACGCTTGCTCACGAGCTCGGACACTGGCTCGCGGAAAGAGCGCCGGATATCTATGACTGGCTGGCGGATCAGGACGAGCCTGGTCGACTACTCGAAACGGTCTGTGACCGAATAGCTCAAACCCTGCTTCTACCTGAAACCGCAGCAGCGAGAGTCGTCGGCCAAGGACCGCTCCGCGCACAACACTTGGTCGATCTGTACAACGCAACGCAAGCTAGCAGACCCGTCTGCGCCATCGCCTTGGCCAATCAGTTACAAGGATTGGGCGCAGTTGTCATCATTGATCGGCGTTCGACGGCTGTAACCCACGCCAGCGTCAAACCCGACCCCGAGCGTGGTTGGCCCACAGTATTTCCCTGGCGCGGACAACATCTGACGGACACCCATCCCCTGTTACAGCTGGTGGACGGGCGGACGATGACGCGCCGCTTGCCGTGGCAAACACCTTGGGGTTCCCGGGCAGACTTCTACGTCGACGCGGTCGCTGATGAGAGTCGCGTATTCGCTGTGTTCTCAAGTGCAGATCTCTGGAACACGGAACGGTTCCATGCTCCCGATCGCCGAGATTTTGATACCAGGCCGGCGCTCAGCGGATTCTGCTGTGGCAGTTCCTTCGAACTCCGAGGTTATCCCTGCCCCGACTGCAAGAAGCCATACTGCCCGAGATGCGGCAAATGCCCGTGCCAGAAGGACACCCAAACTATGGGCGCCTGCACGAACTGCTTCCTACAGTTACACCCCAACCTCATCACCAACGGCCTCTGCGTCGAGTGCCGCTCCTGATCCTAACTCTGGGGAGCTGTATCTCGACTACTAGATGAGCGCCCCGTAGAGCGGACTTGGGCGCTCAGAACGGAGGTGATGAAGGATGGCGAAGAATACCGGCAACGGGCACCGCGTCGGTGCCGTGAAGGGCCGCAGCGAGTTCAAGCGTGGAGACACGTGGTTCAAGCGCGACACCAAAACCGGTCGCATCATCAACGGCAGCCCGAACCAACACAAGGGCGTCCGCAACGAGAAGTGACCATTCGGCTCGGCGGTGCCAGGCACCGCCGAGCCGTGCATCACCCCGCAAGCGTACGGGATCTCCGAATCACAACAATAAACTTCCGGGAGGAAGCTATGGCAGTTCACTGGGTCAACTACGACCTTAACAAGTCCGGGCAGGACTACACGAAGCTCATCGAATACCTCAAGTCCCATCAAAGCTGGGCCAAGCCTCTCAAAAGCAGCTTCTTTGTAAAGACAACGCTGACGGCATCGCAACTTCGGGACGGCGTCAAAGAGCACATCGACCCAAATGACGACGTCGTGGTGATGACGGCAAATAGCTCGTGGGCCACCTACGGTATCTCGAAGCCTGTGACCGACTGGCTGAAGGTCAACCTCTAGGCTTGACGACAAAGAATAGGAGAGGTCACCCCTGCCGGGATGAAACATTGAGTTTATGCGCGTAAAGATCGCAGCCTATATTGCCTTTGCCCTGATTTCTCTTGTGAATCTGATCAATGGGCTCCAGTTACCAACACTCTGGAGCCGTGCGGTCAGCGCAATACCCCTGTTGGTTGTAGGAGCATTCGCCGCCTTCGACAAGTGGGTTTGGAGGTGGTGGCTCATACCAAGAGTCACCCAGCGTCCAGTCCTCCACGGCACTTGGCACGGCCACCTCGTGAGCACCTGGGCTCCAGAAAGCCAGCAGTCAACTAACAACCGCTACGAGGCCTTCTTGGTTGTTACGCAGTCGTTCACCTCAATCCAAATCGTTCTGATCACGGAACAGAGCAAGTCTCGATCCGTGATTGCCGACATTGTCCGGAACTCTGCTGATGATTTCTCGGTCTTCTATCACTACGGCAATACACCTCGAGTGGAAGTTAGGGATGGGAGCCCTATCCACATGGGCGGCACATCATTCGAAGTATTCGATGTAAATCCGCAGAATTTTGAAGGCGAGTACTGGACGAGTCGCAAGAGCGGCGGCTCAATGACTTTCCAACGAATCTCAAATAAGCGAATTGGAAACTTCGCAGACGGCAAAAAGCTAATGGAGGAGAATGCAAATGACTAACTGGGAAGACTGGCTCAAGACTGCGGCCCAACCGCCCAGCAACCACGAAGATGACAAATGGCAGCGAACGCTGGCTCAAGTAAAAACAAGTCTTGATGCCCACGAACCGCTCAAAGGCCGGCCATGGCGCGTATACGCCAAAGGGTCGTACGCCAACAACACCAACGTACGCCTGAACTTCGACGTAGACATTGCGGTTGAGTATCACGGCTTCTTCTACTACGACCTTGAATTTGGGCTGAAGGGAAAGGACAAGTCGGTTGTCGGCGTCGTCGACTCCGACGATCCCTACACCCGGGATCAGTTCAAGAAGGACATTCACGATGCCTTGATTGAGTCGTTCGGCACAGACTCCGTCGAAGTCGGTGACATCGCCTACAGAATCCGCAACGGGAAGACCACCCTCCCTGCAGATGTCGTTCCCTGCTGGGAATATCGACGCTACGACAGTGAGCAGACCGTACATCATGGTGCCCGCATCTACACCGGATCAGGCAAGATCGTCAACAACTTCCCGCACCATCAGCTGGAAAACGGCACTTCGAAAAACCTTGCCACAAGTCGCCGATACAAACGGATGGCTCGCGCCCTCAAGAAGCTCCAGACGAAGATGCTCGATGCAGGCGAGGTCAAGGACGAACTCCCGTCTTACCTCATCGAATGCCTCGTCTACAACGTGCCGAATGGCAGCTTTGGTGCGGATACTTATACGGCCGACATGCGATGGGTATTGGCAACGATCTTCAACAGCACGCTGGTCGGTGGCGACTGGAATGACTGGGAAGAGGTCAACGGACTCAAGTATCTCTTCCGCGGAGATGCAAAATGGACCCGAGAGCAAGTGCACACCTTCGCGGATGCCGCCTGGAACCACATGGGCTATGAGTAACCTTCGCCTTCTCAACTTCTTCGTCTTTTGGGCCGTAGCCGGCACTAAGTCCCCAGCGGTCATGACGCGGCGGCCAAGAGCCTGCCCGCCCGAAACTCTGGCCGAAGCAACACCGGGACCTGATGCACAACAATGAGGCCGGACAAGATTGATTCGAAATCCAGCTTAGTGGTCCGACTCACTTTGAAAGGAACGAGCCGAGAGCGTTCTCGACCTTTTTCCATGTGTCAATGCTCCAACGTTGTCTCAGTGTGGCCGCCAAATGAGAAGGCCCTTCCTTCCCTTTGTTTTCAAGGGAAGGAAGGGCCTTCTGTTTTGCTCAGATTAATCCGGCCCGCTCACCCAGGCGGGCTGACTGGTGGCTTCCCGCCCATCACGCTGAACGCGGTGAATACGCCGGAGACGATGCCGATCAAGATCCCGCCAATTGCGGCCAAGTCCTGATCATCCCCTGTCGCGCCGGCAAAGACCATGATCAGCAGGACGACGGTTGAGAGCCCCAAAGTTCCGAATAGCGCCGCAGCGTATTTCTTCATTTCCTCGTGCTGGCCGCGCGCCTCGGCAACCAGGAATGTCACGATCGACCACGCAATGCCTGCCCAGCTTGCCCCGAACGCCCAAAAGAGGATGTCGTCCATGCCGGGATGGTCCCACACTCAGTGAGGACTTAGATAGAGGTGCCGAGCAGCTTAGCTTTCGCTTCTCGTTGCATTCACGATCGCAATTGCCGTTACAAAAACCCATCCTGCCCCGAGCGCCATGAAGACCTCCGGGTATTCACGGCCTCCGACTGTAGCGCATAGAGCAATCAGGACCCCGGCGGAAGCTGATCCTTGGACTGCCCGGCTCTTCATGATTTGATTCATGGCGCCCCTTAAACCTTCGACTTCCGGTATCCCGCCCGCACCGCAGCAGCTTCCGTGGAGAAGCAGATCTCCGGCGTTGTGGCGTTGTAGTACCGCTGGCCGCGCAGGTGGTAGATCTTGCTCGGCGCGTTGCCCTTGATGGGCGCCCAGGCCGGGCAGTTCCACTTGCTCACGGGCTTGGCGGAGGTAGGCGCCGGAGCAACCACGCGGACCGTCACTTGGCCGGTGCCGCTGGCCTTGAGCGCACCCGTGGCCGGCATGCGCACGGACCACTTGCCCGTCACCGACGCCGGGAAGCTCGTCTTGAAGTAGCCCGTGGCATTGGTCTTCACCGTGCGCACCGCAGCGTTCGGCTTGGTCCCGTCCGGATCGAAGTAGACAACAACGGGAACTGCAGCCGTCTTGACCCAGGTGCGGCCGGAGGCACGCTGCATCTGCCCCTGGACGGTGATGGCGTTTCCGCGGACCACGGTGGCGGGGCCGGCGGAGTAGGAGGCAACGCGCGTGGCGATGGTCGGCGCCGCCTCGGCCGGTGCTGCGATAACAACGGCGGGAGCCACGAACGCGGAAACCGCCAGGAGAGTGCCAAGCGCTTTTCGGCGCAAAGAAGTAGTAAACAAAGTAAATTCCCCCATGGAATTACTGCCCTGCGAACGGCAGATCTGAATGTACAAATGCATCCTAGCCGCGCGCTACGACATTCTTTGCGACAGCAAGAACTACTTCCGGAACTTCACGTCCCCGCCCACCACGGTGAGCACCACCGAAGAAGACAACAAAGAATCCACCCCGGCAGCAAACGGATCCGTATCCAGCACCACAAAATCGGCCAACATGCCCGGCGCCAAAAGGCCCAGCTCATGCTCGCGCCGGCAGGAGAACGCGGCGTCACGGGTCGCATGCGAAAGAGCGGAGGCCAAGTCCAAAGCGTACTTGGGCAGGTTCGCCGGCAGTGACGGCTCCAGCGCGGACTTCCGCGTGGTCGCAATGTACATGTTCGGCAGCGGCGGGTGCGGCGCCGTCGGAGCGTCCGAGCCCAAAGCCAGCACCGCGCCGGCGTCGGTGAATTCGGTCCACGGGTAGGCGCGCTCAACGCGCTCATCCCCCAGCATGGCCCGCCAGTTTTCCTGGACCGCCGGGTCGGCGTGCACGGGCTGCATGGAGGCAACGATTCCCAGCCGTGCCAGGCGCTCAATGCTTTCGGGCGTCACCGTCTCCATGTGCTCGATCCGGTGCCTGCGGTCGCGCGGCCCGTTCACCGCGTTCGCGTGCTCGAACGCGTCCAGCGCCACCTCGGACGCCAGGTCACCAATCGCGTGAATGGCCACCTGCAGCCCCTCGGCGTCGGCCGCGGCCACCACCGGATTCAGGTACTCCGGTGCCCAGATGAGGTCTGCGTTGCTGCCGTCCGAATACGGTTCCTTCATGGCGGCCGTGCACCCGTCGATCACGCCGTCGGCGATGATCTTGATGCCCACCACGCGCAGCCACGGCGTATTCACCGAACGGCTCAGCGCTGCCGCCCGCGCCACCTGTGCCAGGTTCTTCTCGTGATCTTCCGACGGCGCCACCAGCCAGTGCGCGTTGATCCGCAGCGGCAGGGTCCCGCCGCCGGCTTCGAGCGCGCGGAGCATTGCGGCCAGCTCGTCCTCGCCCAGGGCCATGTCGATGGTGCTGGTCACGCCTGTGGAGAGGTAGTGCTCGAAGGCCGTGGCCAGCTGTGCGTCCCGCTCCGCGTCCGAGGTCAAGGAGGCGAGCGTGGGCCAGGCGTACTGGTGCATCGCGGTTTCGTGCAGCAGGCCCGTGGCCTCCCCCGTTTCCGGGTCCCGCTCGATGATGCCGCCCAGCGGGTTCGGGGTGTCCTTGTCGATGCCCATTTCCGCGAGCGCGGCCTTGTTCACCCACACCGAATGGAGGTCGTTCGCGTCCAGGTACACCGGGCGGTCGGGTACGACGGCGTCGATCATCTCCGCGGTCGGGGTGCCGCCGGGGATGGCCGAGAACAGCCAGCCGCTGCCGAGGATGCGCGGAGCTCCAGGATCCGCGGCCACGGCTTCCTTGAGCCGGAGCTGGATTTCGGCGAGGGTCCCGGCGTCGCGCAGCGCCACCTTCTGCATGGTTTCGCCCATCATCACCAGGTGCGTGTGGGCGTCCACGAAGCCGGGCATCACGAAAGCGCCGCCCAGGTCCACCTCCGCAAAGTCAGAGCCGGAAAGCACCTCGAGCGCGGCCGCCTCGCTGCCCACGTGCGCCAGCCGTTCGCCGTCGACGACTAATGCTTCGGCAAGGTCAGGGCCGTCCGCGGTGAAGATGCGGGCGTTGCGGTACAGGGTTCGGGTGGTCACTGCGTGTTCCTTCGGTATGCGGGGCGGACTAAACGATTGCTGCTTGGTTGAACTGGGAGTCGGGCGTTCCGACGGCGGCGGCCGACTTCTCCACGCGCGCCGCCACCCGGGAGATCACCAGGAACGGGACGAGGAGCAGGAAGCTGAATCCGGAGAGGACGACGGTCAGCGGCACATAGCCGAAGTTCTCGGCCACAAAAGTGCCGAACAGGGGCGAGAAGGCGGAGCCGATCAGGTAGGTGCCGCTCAGCGCCGCGGACCAGAAACCGCGCACATCCAGCGCCACCGCCACGGACACCACGTACATGAACGCCAGCGCGTAGACCGTGTTCCAGGCGATGATCACCAGCATGTAGCTCCCCGGATCGGTCACAAGGCCGGCCGCGAGCTTCAGCCCGCCGCCCAGCAGCAGGAGGACCAGGAGCGGGATGGTGCGGCCCAGGCGGTCGCCCAGGTAGCTGGCGATCGCGCCGAACACCAGGCCGCCGGCCGTGGACGCGCTGAGCATGAGGCCCATGTCCGCCTCGCTGATCCCGGCCTGTTCGGCGCCCATGGATCCGGCAACCGCCCACAGCGAATCCTCGCCCAGGGCCCACAGCCCAAAGCAGGCCAGCAGGCTGAAGCCGGCAATCGTTACCAGGAGCGGCGCCTTGGGTGCGGGGCCAGCAGCGGGTGAGTGCCCGACGTCGGACGCTTCCGTTGCGTCAGACAGCGCGCCGGAGTCCGGGGCCGCCGCGGCCGGCATCCAGCCGGCGGTCGCGGCGAAGGCGAGCGCCAGCAGCGCCAGGATGCCGAAGGCGCTGATCATGCCGGTGCCGAACATCGGGATCAGGGCGAGAACCACGGTGACGATGGCCCGGTTGGCCAGGCCGCTCATGCCGGACACGCGGTTCGGATTGCGCAGGGCAGCCAGGGCGGCACCACTGGCCGAAATGGAACCGCCGCCGCCCAGGCCGCCGAGGATGATGCCGGCAATGGCCACGGGCGTGACCGGGATAAGGGCAGCGGCACCGAAGCCAAGCGCCGCGAGCAGGAGTCCGCTGCGCGCCACCACGTAGCGGCCGGACAGGGCCGACCAGCGCGAGGTGAGGAGGCAACCGGCGGCCGTGCTCAGCAGGCAAGCGGTCATGACGGTTCCCGCCGCGGTGGGTGTGAGGCCGTGGCCTTCGACGAGAGCGATGATCATGAACGGCACCAGGTTGGCGGCCATGAAACCGATCACGCCGATGCCGAAGGTCGAGATTCCGCGGCGCCAGGTAAGGGGGACGCGGCCGCTGGCGTCCGTGGTGGGGGAAGTGCTCAAGGAATGCTCCGGAGTGTTGGGGAGGTACACGGACGGCACCGTTGCGGTCCGCGGCAGATCCTGGCTGAGAGCCGGATCACTAAACGAAAGGCTTTCGTTTAGTATGCGGACTGGGGCCCGGTTACACAAGTGGTGACAGAAAATCCGGCCGGGAACGGCCCGTAAATCAGAGCCCGGCAGCCCGCCGTCGGAGCCCTTCGATCAGGATTTCGAGGCCGAACTCGAAGGCCGTTCCCGCCCGGTCCGGCATCCCGGCGATGCTTTCCACGGCCCGGCCCAGCGCGGAGCCGCCCGACTCGACTTCCCAGGCGTTGCCGGGAGCGGCGAGGTCCAGCGCGGCACCGATCGCGAAGCTGTCGATCAGGGCCAGGGCCGAGGCCACGTCCTTCCCCTTGAACCCGGCTTCCTCCAGGGCGTCGGACAGCCGCTCGTAAAAGGCGATCACCCTGACATTCCGCACGGTCTGCATCACCATCAGGGGCGCCGCACGGGGATGCCGGGCAAAGCTTTCGCGGTACTCGCGGATTTCCACGCGAAGCACCTCATCCCACGGCATCCCGGGCGGTGGCGGCGGGCTGTCGCTGGTAATGCGGCCGCGGACCAGTTCCAGGATTTCCTCGCGACCGGAGACGTGGTTGTACAGCGAGGACTGGCTGACGCCGATTTTCTTCGCCACTTTGGGCAAGCTGAAATCGCCGCTCTCGTCAATCAGCTCAAGGGCTGCGGTGACGATGGCGTCAATGGAAATCAGCGGTCGGGGCGGGCGCGCCATGAAAACTCCTGGGGTCGGCTGGTCCCCAAGGTACCAGCGACTGTTAATTCCACCGCAGGTAGAATCGGGGCTGGGCGCCGACGGCGCCCAGGACGGACAACACCACAGGAGGGGGACCACGTGCACGTTGCCATCGCTGTCCCCCAGGCCCGAACAAGAGTGACCGCGGCCAAACCCGTCCCCTTCCACGCCGCACGTTCCATCGCGCTGGCCTTGACGGTCTTTTCCCTTGCGGCCGGTGCCCACGTCATTGCGGGCGGAGCCCTTCCGGTAGCGCCCATCCTGCTGGCACTCCTGGCCCTGACAGCACTCACCACCACACTGGCCACGCGCTTCAAACTGGCGTTCCCGTGGGTGGCGGCCCTGCTGGGAGGCGGCCAACTGCTGCTTCACGAAACCTTCACCATGCTCGGCCCGGTGTCCGCTGCGGGCGCTGTTGAAGCCCCGCACGTCCACCATCCCTCCATGCCCATGCCGGCCGTGGAAAACCTGGCGGACCACGCGCATACCGTAGACGGCGCCTTCGGCTGGGCCATGCTGGCCGGCCACGTCGTGGCCTCCGCGACCTCCGCCCTCCTCTTCGCCAAGGGCGAGGCCGCCCTCTGGCAGCTGGCTGCATGGTTGCGACCCCTTTGGCGGGCGGTCACCCCATCCTTCAGGCCCGACGCCGGCACCCGGCCCGCGCTGCACCGCGCACCCGAGGCGCACTCACCCCGCCCCTGGCGGAACCTCAGGCAGGACAGCAGGCGCGGCCCGCCGTCGTCGTTCCTTCCCTGACTCCGCCCGCGCCTTCACGGTGACGGGCACACACCCGTACTTCCGCGCTTCCGCGCACCCTGAAAGGCACCATCATGACCAAGTCCACCCTCCGCCGTACCCTCTCCGCTGCTGCTGTTGCCGGCGGCACCGCCGCGCTGATGCTCGCCGGCATCCAAGGCGCCTCCGCCCACGTGTCGGTCACCCCGGACAAGACGGCCGCGAACTCCTACGCGCTGCTGACCTTCGGCGTACCGCACGGCTGCGACAACACCGGCACCACCAAGGTGACCATCACGCTGCCGCAGGAACTCAACGACGCGCAGCCCACGGTGAATCCCAACTGGACCGTGGAGAAGGTCACCGAAACCCTGCCGGCGCCGAGGAAGCAGGCCGACGGAACCTCCATCACCAAGCGCACCAGCAAGATCGTGTACACGGCCAAGGCTCCGCTGGACCCGCACCTGCGCGACGCCCTGGTCCTCTCCGTGAAGCTGCCGGACACCGCGGGTAAGACCCTCTACTTCCCCACCCTGCAGAACTGCGTCAAGGGCCAGACCGACTGGGCCGAACTCCCCAAGGAAGGGCAGGACCCGCACAGCCTGGAGGCGCCGGCGCCGTCCGTGACCGTAACGGCGGCCGCTCCGGAGCACGGTGACGGGGCCGCCCCGGGAGACAAGACCGAGCACGCGTCCGCCAACAGCGCGTCCGACGGCGGATCGTCCGACGGCGGTTCGTCCGACGGCGGCGCGGACGCCCGCAGCTGGGCCGGCCTGCTTGCCGGGCTGGCAGGCCTGGGGCTGGGCGGCGCCGCGTTCTTCCGCAAGAAGAAAGCTGCCTGACTGGACTAGCCGATGGCGCCCGGAACATCACGATCCGGGCGCCATTTCCTTGCCCTCCGCCGTGGCGCGATTGACTCCAAAAGACGGTCCCGGAAGGCTGGGCGCATGACTACTGCGCGTGCCAAGAAGGCTTTCCTGCTCACGACGACGGCCGCCTCGCTCCTGCTGCTGGCAGCCTGCGGCCAGGGTCAAGGCGGTCCTGCCGCCACCTCCGGCAGCCCGTCCGGAAGTGCCACGCCGAGTGCTTCGGCCAGCCCGTCGTCGGAGACTCCTTCAACCCCCACCGGGCCGGCCACGCCCAGCGGACCGGCCTCGCAGCCGGCGTCCGCGACTCCCGGCCTGTGCAAGTCCGCTTCCCTGAAGCCGAGCGTCGAATCAACGGGGGGCGGCGCGGCAGGCAGCGTCTACCAGAGCCTCATCCTCACCAACTCCGGAAGCGCTCCTTGCATCCTCAAGGGCTTCCCGGGTGTATCGCTCGTGTCCTCGCCCACCGGTGCTCCGATCGGCGCCCCGGCGGACCGGGAAACCGCCAAGCCGCCCGTGGAACTGCTGCTGAAGCCGGGCGAATCCGGCGCGGCGGTGCTGCGCTACACCCAGGCGGGCCTGTACCCGGACTGCAAGCGGGTCCCGGCCACCGGATTCCGGATCTACCCGCCCGAGGACACCGGCTCGGTGTTCCTCGCCCAGAAGCGCGAGGCCTGCAGCAACGAGGCGGTCAAGCTGCTGACCATCGAGGCGTTCCAAGCGCGCTGACCTGCCCGCGCCAATACTGTCAGTGCCGTGCGGCATGATGGAGGAATGCAGGAGGAGCCGCGCAATCCCGGTGTGATGGAGGCGTTCAGCCGCGCCACCCGCGAGTGGTTCCTGGGCGCCTTCTCTGCGCCCACGCCTGCGCAGGAAGGGGCCTGGCGCGCCATCTCCTCGGGTGCCCATGCCCTGGTAGTGGCACCCACCGGTTCGGGCAAGACCCTCGCGGCGTTCCTCTGGGCGCTGGACAAGCTGCTGGCGCCGTCCGCTTCTCCTGTGGAGGACGGCAAGGCACGGAAGCGCGGCACCCGCGTCCTCTACATTTCCCCGCTCAAAGCCTTGGGCGTGGACGTCGAGCGCAACCTGCGTTCGCCGCTGATCGGCATCACGCAAACCGCCAAGCGCCTGGGCTTGCCGGCACCGCTGGTGAGCGTGGGCGTGCGTTCGGGAGATACGACGACGGCGGAGCGGCGGGCGCTGCTCAGCCACCCGCCGGACATCCTCATCACCACGCCCGAATCGCTGTTCCTCATGCTCACCTCGCGTGCGCGGGAAACGCTCATGGACGTGGACACGGTGATCGTGGACGAAGTGCACGCGGTGGCCGGCACCAAGCGCGGGGCGCACCTTGCCGTGTCCCTGGAGCGGCTGGATGCCCTGCTTCCGAAACCCGCCCAGCGGATCGGCCTGTCCGCCACGGTGGAGCCGCGGGAGCTCGTGGCCCAGTTCCTGTCGGGTTCGGCACCGGTGGAGATCGTGGCCCCGGCGTTCACCAAGAACTGGAAGCTCGCGGTCAGCGTGCCTGTGGAGGACATGTCGGACCTCGCGGGCGCGGCCGGGGCCTTCGACTCCGGTCCGGCCTCCGGGCTGCAGCCGCAGGCGTCCATCTGGCCGCATGTGGAGGAGAAGATCGTTGATCTTGTCCTCTCCCGGCAATCCACCATTGTCTTCGCCAACTCACGGCGCCTGGCCGAACGCCTCACCGCCCGGCTGAACGAAATCCACGCGGAACGCCAGCTGGTGGACGTGGATGTGTTCTCCGAGGCAGCTGTTCCAACATCCACCGCGACGCCCGCGCACATGATGGCGCAGGCGGGCAGCACACAGGGCGCGGATCCCGTCCTGGCCCGGGCGCACCACGGCTCGGTGTCCAAGGACCAACGGGCCATGATCGAAGACGACCTCAAGTCCGGACGGCTGCGCTGCGTAGTAGCCACCTCGTCCCTGGAACTGGGCATCGACATGGGCGCCGTGGACCTGGTGATCCAGGTGGAATCTCCGCCGTCGGTGGCCAGCGGGCTGCAGCGCGTGGGCCGTGCCGGGCACCAGGTGGGCGAGATTTCCGAAGGCGTGCTGTTCCCCAAGCACCGGGCGGACCTCGTCCACACCACGGTCACGGTGGAGCGCATGCTCAGCGGCAAAATCGAGCGGCTGCACATCCCGGCGAACCCGCTGGACATCCTTGCCCAGCAGACCGTTGCGGCCGCAGCGTTGGGGAGCATCGACGTCGAGGACTGGTTCGCCACGGTACGCCGCTCGGCGCCGTTCGCCACGCTGCCGCGCTCGGCCTTCGAGGCCACCCTGGACCTGCTCTCCGGCCGCTACCCCTCGGACGAATTCGCTGAGCTTCGCCCCCGGATCATTTGGGACCGCAACGCGGGCACCATCGAGGGCCGCCCGGGTGCGCAGCGCCTGGCCGTGACCTCCGGCGGCACCATCCCGGACCGCGGGCTGTTCGGCGTGTACATCATCGGCACCGAAGATGGCGGCAGTGAGGGCAGCACGGCCAAGGGCGGGCGGCGCGTAGGCGAGCTCGACGAGGAAATGGTCTACGAATCGCGGGTGGGCGATGTGTTCGCGCTCGGTGCCACCAGCTGGAAGATCGAGGACATCACCCACGACCGTGTGTTGGTCTCCCCCGCCTTCGGCCAGCCCGGAAAGCTGCCGTTCTGGAAGGGCGATTCGCTCGGCCGGCCCGTGGATCTTGGCCGGGCGCTTGGGGCGTTCGTCCGCGAGCTCTCGGCCTCGGACCCCGCACCAGCGCTGGAGCGCTGCAAAGCCAGCGGCCTGGACGATTTCGCCGCGGGCAACCTGCTCCAATACCTCCGCGAGCAACAGCAGGCCACGGAGGTGGTCCCGAACGACCGCACGCTCGTCGTCGAACGCTTCCATGACGAACTAGGCGACTGGCGTGTTGTCCTCCACAGCCCCTTCGGCATGCCGGTGCACGCTCCTTGGGCCCTTGCTGTCGGGCAGCGGCTGCAGCAGCGCTACGGTTTGGACGGTTCCGCCATGGCCGCCGACGACGGCATCGTGCTGCGTGTGCCCATGATGGAGGACGAACCACCCGACGCGGAACTGTTCCTTTTCGAGCCCGAGGAACTCGAGCAGATCGTGACGGCGGAGGTGGGCGGCAGCGCACTGTTCGCCTCGCGCTTCCGGGAGTGCGCCGCCCGCGCATTGCTGCTCCCCCGACAGAATCCGGCCAAGCGCCAGCCGCTCTGGCAGCAGCGCCAGCGTTCGGCCCAGTTGCTGGACGTCGCCAAGAAGTATCCGCAGTTCCCTGTGGTGCTGGAGACTGTGCGCGAATGCCTGCAGGATGTCTACGACCTCCCCGCATTGAAGGACATCGCTGCATCCATTGAACGCCGGGAACTGCGCTTGGTGCAGACCACCACGCAGCAGCCCTCGCCCTTCGCGAAGTCGTTGTTGTTCGGCTACGTGGCGCAGTACTTGTACGAGGGCGATTCGCCGTTGGCCGAGCGCCGGGCCGCGGCCCTGGCCTTGGATTCCGCCCTGCTGAACGAGCTGCTGGGCCGGGTGGAACTGCGCGAACTGCTCGATGCCAAGGTCATCGAAAGCACCGAGCAGGAACTGCAGCGGCTGGCACCGGACAGGCGCATGCGCGGGATCGAAGGCGTGGCGGATCTCCTGCGCCTGCTCGGGCCGCTCACGGCCGAAGAGGTAGCGGCAAGACTCGTGCCGGTGGTTGAGCCTGTCGAAACCCCGAAACCGCTGGTTGAGCCTGTCGAAACCCCCGAACCGGTGGTTGAGCCTGCCGAAACCCCAGAACCGGTGGTTGAGCCTGCCGAAACCCCAGAACCGGTGGTTGAGCCTGCCGAAACCCCAGAACCGGTGGTTGAGCCTGCCGAAACCCCAGAACCGGTGGTTGAGCCTGCCGAAACCCCAGAACCGGTGGTTGAGCCTGCCGAAACCCCGAAACCGCTGGTTGAGCCTGTCGAAACACCAGCAACGGAAGTGGCCGCTGCCCATCTCACCGCGCTGCGTAAAGCCAACCGCGCGCTCACCGTCACCCTGGGCGGGGTGGAACGTTACGCGGCCATCGAAGACGCCGCCAGGCTGCGCGACGCGGTCGGAGTTCCGCTGCCGGTGGGTGTCCCCTTGGCGTTCATCGAGCCGGTGGCCGATCCTCTGGGCGACCTCGTGTCCCGCTACGCGCGGACCCACGGCCCGTTCACCGCGGAAGAGGCGGCCGCCCGCCTGGGGCTCGGCGCCGCCGTCGTCCGTACCGCGCTGAAGCGGCTCGCCGCCGACGGCCGCGTGGTGGAAGGCGAGTTCCGGCCACATCCGGTAGCGGAGGAGCCCGACGGCGGTGATCACCAGGAGGCGCCGGACGCCCCCGGCGCCGCCGCGGGCGCCCCACCCGCCAGCGAATGGTGCGATGCAGAGGTCTTGCGCAAGCTCCGGCGTCGTTCCCTTGCTGCGCTGCGGGCCGAAGTGGAGCCGGTGGAGGCCGCCGCGTACGGCCGCTTCCTGCCCGAATGGCAGAACGTCCGGCGTCCCGGCCGGTCCGGCTCCGCATTGCGCGGGCTGGACGGCATCATGACGGCGGTGGACCAGCTCTCCGGAGTGCCCATTCCGGCGTCGGCGTGGGAACCGTTGATCCTGTCCAGCCGAGTGGCCGACTACCAGCCGGCCATGCTCGACGAGCTCATGGCCGCCGGCGAACTGCTCTGGTCCGGTGCCGGTTCCCTCCCGGGCAACGACGGCTGGATCAGCCTTCACCTCGCCGAATCCGCCGCGCTGACGCTGGGTCCGGACCCGGAGTTCGAGCCGGCGGATGCGCAACTGCGCCTTCTCAACCATTTGCACGACGGCGGCGGGGCGTACTTCTTCCGGCAGCTCACCGAGGTGGCGGGCGGGATGGACGCCGTCCTCAGCGATGATGCCGTGGTCGCCGCGCTCTGGGAGCTCGTATGGGCCGGGCGGATCACCGGCGACACCTTCGCTCCCGTGCGGGCGATGATTGCCGGCGGCCGGACCGCGCACAAGCAGGTGGCCAGGCCTCCGCGCGCACGTTCGCTGCGGATGGGCCGGATCGGCCGGGCCCACGGGATCGGCAGTTCGGGCCTTTCGCCGGGCCTCACCGGCGGCGGCCGTTACGGGTCGCTGTCGGCTGGTTCCCTGCCCGGTGGTTCGCTGTCAGCTGCGGGCGCCGTGACGCCGCCGCTGGCCGTGGGCCGCTGGTCCGCCCTGCCCGTGCCCGACCTCGATCCCACGCTGCATGCCCGCGGCACCGCCGAACTCCTGCTGGACCGTTACGGCGTGGTCACCCGCGGCTCCGTGATGGCGGAAAACATTACAGGCGGCTTCGGGCTGATGTACAAGGTGCTGGCCCGGCTGGAGGAAGCCGGACGCTGCCGCCGCGGCTACTTCATCGAGCACCTCGGAGCCGCGCAGTTCGCCGTCCCCGCCACCGTTGACCGGCTGCGTTCCTTCGCGGAGGACGCCCGGGCGGACAAGGCGGAGCCGTATGCGCTGGCCCTCGCCGCCACGGACCCGGCCAACCCCTACGGCTCGGCACTGCCGTGGCCGGCATTGCCCGCCGACGCCGCCTCCGGGCACCGGCCCGGCAGGAAAGCAGGAGCCCTGGTGGTGATGGTCGACGGCGCCCTGGTCCTTTACGTGGAACGCGGCGGCAAGACCCTGCTCACCTTCACCGAGGACGCCGATGCGCTGTCCGCAGCTGCTGCCGCGCTGGTGGACGTGGTGCGGCGCGGAGCCGTGGACAAACTGATCATGGAAAAGGCCAACGGCCAGGACCTGCTCGGAACTCCGATCGCGGACGCCCTCGCGGCGGCCGGCGCCTACTCCACGCCGAAGGGATTGAGGATCCGTGCCTGAGGGGGATTCCGTCTGGCGGGCGGCCCACGAACTTCACCAGGCCTTGGCCGGGCACGTCCTGACGTCCTCGGATTTCCGGGTGCCCCGCTTCGCCACGCTGGACCTCTCCGGCTGGACCGTGGACGAGGTGGTGCCGCGCGGCAAGCACCTGCTGATGCGGGTCCGCGATGGCGCCGATTCCGGGCGTGCCCTGACCATCCATTCGCACTTGAAGATGGAGGGCAGCTGGCAGGTCTATGCCCCTGGAGGCAGGTGGCGGAAACCCGGCCACACTGCGCGGTGCGTGCTGCGCACAGCCTCGGCCGACGTCGTCGGCTTCTCGCTCGGGATCCTCGAAGTCATCCGGACCGGAGAGGAAGAACGGGTGCTCGGGCATCTTGGTCCGGACCTGCTGGGGCCGGATTGGGACGCTGAGGAGGCGCTGCGCAGGATCGGGGCCGCACCGGAAACACCCATCGGGATCGCGCTCCTGGACCAGGGGAAGCTGGCAGGGATCGGTAACATCTACCGCTGCGAATCGTGCTTCCTGTCCGGCGTGCATCCTGCGGTCCCGGTGGCGGAGGTGCCGGATGTGGCCGCGATCGTGGCCGATGCGAAGCGGCTGTTGGAGGCCAACCTCGGGCCCGGGCCCCGCTCCACCCTGGGTCCCCGGGCACTGCGTCCCGGGTACTGGGTGTACGGGCGCGAGCACCAGCCCTGCCTGCGCTGCCGCACGCCGATCCGACGCGGAACGCTCGGGAAATCACCGGGCCTGGAGGAACGGACCATCTATTTCTGCCCGCGCTGCCAGCCGGCGCCGTAAGTAAGCGCCGAGCGGACGCTCCGCGCCCAATAGCGGAAATCCGCAGGCGTCCGCCAAGATGGTGATGGCACATGGATTCTGGGGGATGTCTTCGATGGCTGCCGCCCGGTCGCCGTGGCTGCACATCCATCATCCGAAAGGCAACACCATGACATCGCCGAACCCCGAGCGGACCCCGGCCCCGGATTCGATTCCGGCCCCCGATCAGGCTCCTGCCGCACAGCCGCCGGCCTACGGGCAGCCGCCGCATTTCGAAGCACCGCGGCAGCCCACGCCGCAACCGCCTTACCCCGGCCAGCCCGGCGCCCCGCAGCAGCAGCCGTACCAGGCACCACCCCAGTTCCAAGCACCTCAGCAGCCGTACTACGCGCAGCCCGGCCCCGAGCAGCAGCCCTATCCCGGACAGCAGCCCGGTCCCCAGCAGCCGCAGTATTACGCGCAGCCGCAGAACCCGGCGTACGGCTACGCGGAGCCGAAGTCGAAAATTGTCGCCGGACTCCTGGGACTTTTCCTGGGCGGGCTCGGCATCCACCGCTTCTACCTGGGCTACACCACCATCGGCGTCATCCAGCTGGTCCTGAGTTTCGTGACCTTCGGCATCGCGAGCCTGTGGGGCTTCGTGGAGGGCATCCTGATCCTGGTCGGTTACGAATCCTTCCGCAGGGACGCCCGCGGAGTTCCGCTGCGCGACTGACCGCACGACCCGCTCCGTCCCCTGCGACGCGGTTCCTTCCAAACGACGCGGGAATTCCAGGTGCGTCAGGAATTACCCGCGTCGCAGGGAAGGAATAAGGTCAGGCCTTCGCAGCCGCCTCAGGCTCAGCGTCACCGGCCCGTGCATCATCCGGCGCAGCATCCACCGCAGGGACCCCGGCAGCAGCCTTCTCCGGAACCATGAACCGTGGCAGCAGCAGCTGGACCAAGGGACCGATCGAGAGCGCGTAGACCACCGTGCCCACGCCCACGGTGCCGCCCAGGGCGAAGCCGGAAGCCAGCACCACCACTTCGATCAGCGTGCGGGACAGGCGCACGGACCATCCGGTGCGTCGGGCCAGGCCGGTCATCAGGCCGTCGCGGGCACCCGGGCCAAGGCGGGCACCGATGTAGCACGCTGACGCGATGCCGTTGAGCAGCACGGCACCGGCGAGCATCGCGATCTGGCCGCCCAGATGTGAGAAGGACGGGATCAGCGCCAGCCCCACGTCCGCGAAGACACCCACCAACACTGCATTGGCCAGGGTTCCGAATCCGGGCATCTGCCGCAGGGGGATCCAAAGCAACAGCACCAGGAAGCTGACCACAATCACCACGGTGCCCATGCTCCAACCGAGCTTCACGGCGAGCCCCTGGTGGAACACGTCCCAAGGGTCCAGGCCAAGACCGGCACGGATAAACATGGCCAGGGAGATGCCATACATCGCGAGGCCGATCAGGAGCTGGGTGATTCTTCGGGTCATCATGGCTCCATCCTCCACGGCAACTGGCATTGCTTTCCATAGCCAGTTTGGAATACTGGTCCTATGCTCTCCGCCACAAAGCCCTCGGGTTCGCTGAGCCCGGCAGCCCTCGCCCGGCTCCTGCCCGCATGGAACAGCGGCGCGGGCCCCGCCTACCGCGAGCTGGCCGACGTCGTACGCCTCCTGGTACTGGACGGACGCATCGCACTGGACGTCGCACTGCCGAGCGAACGCGCCCTCGCCGAAACGCTCGGGGTCAGCCGCACCACCGTCACCGCCGCCTACGCGAGCCTGCGCGAGCAGGGCTTCCTCAGCGCCAGCCAGGGAAGCCGCGCCCGCACCCGGCTCCCCCACCGGGCAGCGCCGGCACAGATGCCCGGATTGGTGGCGCCGGACGGCGTCATCGATCTCGCCTACGCTTCCCTGCCCGCCACCGGCGAGGTGGTGCACCGGGCCTTCGCGGATGCGCTGACCGAGCTGCCGGCACTGCTGCCCGGCTTCGGCTACGACCCCCTCGGCCTTCCGGAACTGCGCGAAGCGATCGCCGCGCATTACACGCAAGCCGGTGTGCCGACGTCGGCGGCCCAGATCCTGGTGACCTCCGGCGCCCAGCACGCGCTCAACATCATCCTGCGCACTCTCGCGGGCCGGCAGCAGAAGGTGCTGGTGGACCACCCCACGTACCCGAACGCCCTGGATGCCATCCGCGCCTCGGGCTCCCGGATTGTTCCGGCGCCGTTGCCCGCCGCGCCGGAGGGGCCCGCGGCGGGCGGTGCGGCGTGGGACGTGGAGGCCATGGTGGCGGCCATGCGGCAGCAGCGCCCGGCCATGGCGTACCTCGTTCCGGATTTCCACAACCCCACCGGGCGCGTCATGTCGGATCTGCAGCGGAGGCGGCTGGTCCGCGAGGCCGCCGGCACCGGGACGGTCCTGGTGGTGGATGAGACCTTGCGCGCCCTGGACCTCGACGGCGTCGGCACCTCGCCGCTCGCCGCGTTCAGTCCCGCGGTGGTATCGATCGGTTCGCTCAGCAAATCGCATTGGGCCGGCCTGCGGACGGGCTGGATCCGGGCAGAGGAAGAGCTGATCGCCCGGTTCACCGCGACGCGGACCACCATGGACCTTGGCGGTCCTGTGGTGGAGCAGCTCGCCGCCGCGCGACTGGTGCGCAGTTTCGCCGAGCCCCTGGGCGCCCGGCTCGAGGCACTGCGTGGCAACCGGGAAACGCTGCTTGGCCTACTCGCCGAGCACCTCCCGGACTGGCACTTCGAGCGCCCCCGGGGCGGCCTGACAGTGTGGTGCAGATTGCCATCGGCGTCGAGCACGGCCCTCACGGTGTTGGCTCCCGACTTCGGACTGCGGGTGGCCGCGGGGCCGCGCTTCGGCGTCGGCGGCTCCTTCGAACACTTCCTGCGTGTGCCGTTCACGCTCCCGCCGGAACAGCTCACGACGGCGGTCCTCGCCCTGCGCGCTGCGCAGGACCGGCTGGACGCCGCGCCTCAGCTGCGGCGCACCTTGAAGGAGCCGGAGGCCGCGGCGATCGCGTAACCCGGCCCGGGCGAAGGCGGACCCGATAAAAGCGGGCACGGATAGTCGGGCGGGGCAGGTGACGCCGTCGTTAGCGTGGAATGGTCGAAAGGAAAAGCAATGATCGAAGGATTCGCCCGGGCACTGGAACATATCGAGCAGCACTTGGGCGATGAGATCGACCCGGCCGTTCTTGCGCGTTACACGCTGTCCTCGGAGTACCACTTCCGCAGGATCTTCTCCGCGCTGGCCGGCATGCCCCTTTCGGAGTACATCCGCCGCAGGCGCCTGACGGTTGCCGCACCGCTGCTGGCCGCCGGGAACAACACCCTCCTGGACGTGGCCGTGCGCTCGGGTTACTCCTCCACGGAGGCCTTTTCCCGCGCGTTCCTTGCCTTCCACGGCGTGACGGCAGGCGATGCCCTCCGTGGCAAAGGCCCGCTGCGCACCCAGCCCCGCCTGCGGATCACCCTTACACTCGAAGGAGACCGAACCATGGACTACAAGATCGTCACTACCCCGGCGATGAACCTGGTGGGATTCAGCACGCGGGTCCCCTTGGTGCACGAAGGCCCCAACCCCGCCATCGAAGAGTTCAACCGGAGCGTGGACCGCGCGGCACTGGTCAAGCTCAAGGAACTGTCCGACGTGGAACCCCGCGGGGTGCTGTCCGTCACCGACAACATTTCCGGGGACCGCAGCGAGGGCAGCGAACTGGACTATTACCTTGCCGTTGCCACCACGCAGAAGGCGCCCGAAGGCCTGGCGGTGCTCCCGCTGCCCGCAGCCAGCTGGGCCGTGTTCAGCGGCGAGGGACCGGAGATCACCACCATCCAGTACCTCTGGCGGGACATCTTCACCCAGTGGTTCCCGGCGCATTCGTACCAGTCAGCACCTGGGCCCGAACTGCTGCAGACCGAGTACAACAGCGACTTTTCGCTGGCCCGCTTCCACATCTGGGTGCCGATCGAACAGCCGGCCTAGGCCAGCGCACTGCGGGGCCCGCTCTACGTCCTTGGATCCTCCGAAAGGACGCAGAGCGGGCCCCGCATTTGCTGTTGCCTAGGCGTACACCTTCTCCAGGTACCCGCCCCAGGCCTTGGCCGTGGCCTCGGAGTCGCCGTTGCCGCTGAAATCGTGGACCGTCATGCCCACCGTGGCGCCGAAGGCGTTGCGTCCGAAGAAGCGGTACAGCGCGTCCGCGGTGCGCAGGCCCAGGAAGTTCTCGTTCGAGAAGTCCAGTTCGCCGCTCAGCCGCCCCACGCCGTCGACCTCCACCTCGACGGCGGAACCCTGCGCAACACCGTCCACGCCCAACGCTTTCTTCAGGCGCACAAAGCCGTCCGGGCTCTGCGAGGCGGCCGGAGCCTGGATGTCGGTGAACACCACGGGCTTGCCGTCGAAGTGCTGGAGGTACTGGCCCAGGGTGTGCAGGTAGAAGGCGGTGTGCTTGCTGGCGCCGTCGTACTGTTCGTCCCAGTTGTCCTGGAAGATCCCGCTGTGCACGTAGTGGAGCTTGGCGCGGCCGCCCTCCAGCGGCTCGATGACATGTTCCAGCTGGTTGAACCAGCCGTCCGGGCCGTCCATGCGGTTCACCAGGTGGTTCGGGTACTCCTCCACAGTCTTGACGGAGGGCCACTGGTCCGTGGGGAACATCCACCCCGCGGTGCCGTTGGTGACGGCTTCCCAGATGCGTTCGGGCGTGCCGGGGATTTCGCCGTCGAAGACGATTTCAAACTCACGGTTACTGGTCATTGCCTTGGTCCTTTTCTGCCTGGTTCTGTGCGTTCTTGAGTGCGGGGTGAAGCGCGACGACGAGCCGGTGCTTGCGTCCGCCGCCTGCGCCGCCGTCGTGGTACTTGTCCACGAGCCGAGTCACCGCGACGCCGAGTTCCTCGGCGAAGGCGGCCCGGTCCGCGGCGGTTTTGAAGGTGATTTCGCCGTCGATGGCAAAGCTGGCCAGCTTCTTCCTGGCCACGGCGGCGCCGGCGATCAGCTTGCCCATTTCCTGGACCGTGCGGCCTGCGAGCGCCAGCAGCCAGAAGGCGGAGAAGCGGTCGGCGAAGCGGCGGGGGTCCGGGGCCACGGAGGCCAGGGCGACCGGCGAGATCAGGTACGAGGCCGCCGTCGCGCACACAATGCGCTCGGTGACGTTGCCCTTCTTCCTCTCCTCCACAAGTTCCACCAAGCCGTGGGCTTCGAGGGCCTTGAGGTGGTAGTTGACCTTCTGCCGGGGCAGGCCCACCTTGGCGGCGAGCTGCGTGGCCGAGGCCGGCTCCGCGAGCTCCCGGAGAATGCGGGTGCGGATCGGATCCAGCGACGCCTCCGCGGCCGCCGGGTCCTCAATCACTTCGATGTCCAACATGCGTCCATCATGCCTACCGACAACTTTTTTTGTCAAGAACTTTTTTGCCGTCGGTTTTGGGGCAAGCTCCCGGACCGCCCGACTACAGCGCCTGCGCCACCTCGACGAGCAAGCCTTCCGGTCCGCTGATGTAGGCGAGCCGATAGACGTTTTCGTAGTTCACGAGTTCGCGGACCAGCCCGTAGCCGGCTTCGCGCGCTTTGGCGACGACCGCTTCGACGTCGTCCACCTCGTAGCAGATGTGGCTGAAGCCGAAGGAGTTGACGGGCCGGCCCATCTCGCCCACGGGCTCCGGCGAGACGAAGCGGGTGAGCTCCAGCTTGGTTCCGTTTCCGCCCGGCGGCCGCATCATCGCCATGTCCACCCGGGTTCCGTCCAGGCCGTTGACCCGGTCCGCCCACGGCCCGCCGACTTCCGAGCGTCCCTCCGTTTCGAGGCCGAGCGCCTCGAAGAAGGCGATGGCCCGGTCAAGGTCCTGTACGGTGACACCCACATGGTCCATTCGGAAAGCAGTCATGCGGCCAGACTACGCCGGGCTCCGCCAAGGGGGCAGGCCCCGGCGAAAGGCCCGCAAGCAGCCCACGTAGAATTGTCCGGTGATGCAATCCCCCCTTCCCGTGCGCGACGGTGTGAACGCCACCCGCCTGCGCCTGCCGGACGAAGGCCCGTGGGATACCGCGATGGACTACATGATGCACCGTTGGGGGCACATCGATCCGCAGGGCATCGAGGACCGCTTCGACGCCGGGGAGATCGTGGGCGAAGGCGGTGTTCCGCTGGACCGGAACACTCCCCTGGACCACCACACCTTCATTTGGTACTACCGCACGCTGCCGCAGGAGACCCGGCTGCCGGTGGAAATCACCATCCTGCACCAGGACGAACACCTGCTGGTGGTGGACAAACCACACTTCCTGCCCACCACGCCGGGCGGCACCTACATCCAGGAGACCGCGCTGGTGCGCCTGCGGAACCAGCTTGGCCTGCCGGACCTCATCCCGATGCACCGGCTGGACCGCATGACCGCCGGCGTACTGTTGCTGTCCACTAACCCGGAGACCCGCGGGAAATACCAGGTGCTGTTCGAGAAGCGCCAGGTGCAAAAAGAGTACGAGTGCGTGTCCGCCGCCGAGCCCGCGATCGGGCATCCCGCCGTCGAGTTCCCCGCGCTGGTGCGCAACCGCATGGTCAAGTCGCGCGATTACCTCCTGGCGGAGGTGGTGGAAGGCGAGCCGAACACCGAGACACGCATCGAGCAGCTGAGAACGTTCGACGCCGGAGCGGCCGGCAGGCGGGCGCTGTACCGTTTGGAGCCGCACACCGGAAAGACGCACCAGTTGCGCGTGCACATGGCGTCCTTGGGTTTGGGGATCGTGAACGATGCGTTCTATCCCGAGCTTCTGGACAAGGCGCCCGACAATTACGACAAGCCGCTGCAGCTCCTGGCCCGTGGCATCCGTTTCGTGGACCCGATCAGCAAGAAGCCGGTGGAGTACCGCAGCGAACTGGAGCTCAGCGAGGCGCGGTAACGCAGGAGGACCCGCATGGCAGTCACACGACTTATCACCTTGGAAGACGCCGCGGCGCTGGCCAAGGTCCTTGCTGAGAACCGGGATTTCCTGGCGCCTTGGGATCCTCTGCGCGATGACGACTTCTTCACTGCGGAGACCCAACATCGCCTTATCGGCGAGGCGCTGAAATCGTTCGAAGCCGGCCTCATGGTTCCGTTGGCAATCACCGCTCCCGACGGCGGGCTGGTGGGGCGGATCAACATCGGCGGCATTGTCAGGGGTGCTTTGGAGTCGGGCGGGATCGGGTACTGGGTAAGCAGAAAACACAACGGGCATGGCTTGGCCAGCAGGGCTGTCGCCGAAGTCAAGGACATCGCTTTCAAGGAGCTCGGCCTGCACCGGCTCCAGGCGGAAACCCTGCTGCACAACGCTTCGTCACAGCGGGTGCTTACGCGCAACGGATTCGAACGCTACGGGCTCGCCCCTAAGTACCTCAAGATCGCGGGCCGTTGGCAGGACCATGTGATGTTCCAGGTTCTGTCGGACTAAGAAGGTTGTTGTGGAGGCTCCGAGGACCGCAAGCTGACGCTCCTCCCCACTTGCTTCTGTCTCACGTAAGCCAAAACCGCGGAATTCCGCAGAAAATGCCCCGCCCCTTGGCCTGGGTTCGGGATGCAAGCGGGAAGGAACGTCGCGACCGCCGTCAGAGACATCGCGATATCGCCTTCCGCCCATAATCCCCTGCCCATCCTCCGCACGCAGGAATACCATTGGACTGCTGGGGCCAATTTCATCGCTTTGCGGCCGGCGCCGCCCTGGATTCCAAGGAGGATCCATGAAGCACCACAGCAGTGATCAGCTCCCCGAACTCCCCGGCGACCACACGGCTTCGGCCTTCGCCTACACCGCCGCCGCAACCGGAGTTGCCGGCGTCGCGACCCTCGCCGCGATGTACGCGATCGAGGTCCCGAAGGGCGGCCCGTACATTTTCGGCACCACCAACGACGCCCTCGGCGGCTTCTTCAACCTCCTCGCCATCCCGGTGATCCTGCAGGTCCATCGGAGGCTCCCCGCCAATACCGGCAACGAAACCCTGAAATGGGTGGTGGTCGCCGCCAGCGTGGCGGGATCAGTCAGCTCGTTCCTGTTGGTCTTCGGGGTGCTGGAATTCATGCCTTCCACCATTGCTACGGTCTCGGCGATGACGGTCCAGGCCCTGTGGTTCCTCCTGGCGCACCGGCAGCTGTTGAAACGCCCGGACTTCCCCCGCGGTTTCGGCCGCCTGGGCAGGTTCATCGGCGCGGCCTTGCTGATCGGCCTTCCGCTCACGGGACTGGGGTACGTCCTGCCCGGCCCCGACGCCCTGCGCTGGACGGTAACCGGCCTCGGCGTCGCACTAGGCGCCACCGGCTGGGTGCTGTGGCCCTATTGGTACTTCCGCGCCGGTCGGTTGCTCAGCCATGTCCATGCAACGACGACGGCGGGAAGCCCGGCCCCGCAAGCAGGCTGAGCCGCGCTATTCCGGGAGTGAACCCCGCACCTCCCGGAAAACCTCCAGCAGCCGCTCGCTGAACAGCACGAACTCCACCACTTCAACCCCGCTGTCCGGCCGCGTGGCGCCGAAGGAGGCAACGGCGTCGAGCGCTGTTTCGGCGACCTCCCGCGCGTCCCAGCCGTACACGCCGGCGCTCACCGCGGGGAACGCCACGGACGAAGCGCCAAGCCCGGCCGCCACACCGAGGCTCTCCCGGAAGCAGGAAGCGAGCAGCGCAGGATCCGTTTCTCCGGCGTGCCGGTTGGGGCCCACGGTGTGGATCACCCAGCGGGCCGGGAGCCGGAATCCGGGGGTCGCGACGGCGGCGCCCACCGGGAGGCCGCCCGGCAGTTCCGTGCGCCGAAGCTCCCGGCAGGCCTCCAACAGCTCCGGCCCCGCGGCCCGGTGGATGGCGCCGTCCACTCCCCCGCCGCCAAGCAGCGAGGAGTTGGCGGCGTTGACGATCGCGTCCACCGGCCGCGTGGTGATGTCGCCCTGAACGAGTTCGATGCGCATGGAACCAGTCTGGCACTGCAGTGCGGTACCTTGTGCGCATGGACTTGAGCACGGCCGAGGGCTGGGGTAGCGCGATCTACCTCTGGATCATCCCCATGGTCCTTGGCGACGCCGTGTTCCCGCCCGTCCCCTCCGAAATGGCGGTCATCACCGGCGGCGCCCTGGCCGCGGACGGCACGGTGAATCCGTGGCTGGTGGGCCTGCTCGCGGCCGGTGCGTCCTGGCTGGGCGACATGGTGGTGTTCCAGCTGTTCAAGCGCCGCCTCAGCCACGTACTGGACCGCTGGAGATGGGGCCGCCGGGTACACCGCGGCATCCACGAAGCCATCGCCAAGGCCGGCCGTTCGTCCACCTACGGTGCGATCATCGGCGCCCGTTTCATTCCGGGAGGACGGCTCGCGACGTCGGCCGCCGCCGGGATTGCCGACGTCTCCGCCCGCGGTTTCAGCCTGTGCGCCGCGCTGGGCGGGCTGCTTTGGGCGGCGTGGCAGATCGGACTCGGTTATTTCACGGGCTCAACCACGAAGCTGCCGTTCTGGGCGAGTTCGCTGATCGGGGTGGGCTTGGGCTTGGTGATCGGCATCATGGTGGGAGTGATCGTCACCCGGAGGCGCGGCAACCGTTCCCCGGTGGACGAGCCGCTGGATATTTCCGAACCGGAGCCGGACGCCTAGAACACCTGTGGGAGCCGTTCACCGGTTCACGCAGTTGGTGGTGAGGAATCTATAGGCCATCTTGGCCTTCGTGACGAAAGGCCTGGAACCGCTGCTGTATTCGACAGCCATGCCGGCGGTGGAGCCTTCAAGCAGCGGGTCCACAACCTCGACTTCCAGGATGACGTTCACGGTCCCACCCGGCTGGACCTCGTAGCCGGCCAAGGGATGTTTCGATGCCCAAAGCCCTTGCGCCATCGAAGAATCTTCCAAGGAGCCCATGGTGACGACCGTCTGTTTGGGCTCCACCGGAACAGCCCATGCCGCTTCGAGCCTGACATTGCGTTCATCCTGCAGATACGCCGAATCCAGGCTCACCGCGGTGGTACCCGAGACCGTAAGCACATCCCCCATGAGCATCGTTTTCCCGTGCTGGTTGGGCGTGCAGATCTCCCCGGTGCCGCCTCCCACCATCGCAGGCCCGTCCGTCCCCGGCGAAGCACAGGCAGAGAGAACGCACCCCAACACCACCGATGCCCCCACGGCAGTCCTTCTTATTCGCATGACCTCTGCTCCCCCAACAGATTTCGTCCCGCCTAGAACACCGGCTTCCACACCTCGACACCGCCGGCGGACACCGCCACCACTTCGCGCCAGCGGTCGAAGACCGAGCACGGGTGCGAGATTCCAAGGTCCACGGTATCGCCCACGTCGAGGCCGGCAGCCTCGTCCACGATTGCGTGGTGGTCGAAGAGCTTGGTGACAGTACCGGCGGGAGCGCCTGAACCGCCAGAAGAAAGCAGCTCCCCGCCCCGGTGATGGGCCACGATCAACGGCAGTCCGGCGTCGTACGCCAATTCACGCTTGCCGGCATTCAGGATCACGCGGCCAGGCTCCGGCCCGGAAACCACCAACGCGCGGACCACCGCGGCCGCCTCCAGACCGGGCACAGGCGAGACGCCCGCGTAAGTTCCGTGGTCGTGCACCACGTAGCAGCCCGAACGCAGCACGTTCACGGCGCCCTCGGGCAGGAACATCGCGGCACGGTCCTGGAAGGCGGAGCCGCCCACGGTGAAAACGGGCTCCTCCACCTCGAATTCCAACGACTCAAAGACGTCCCGCGCCACCCGGCAGTGCGCGTCGACGGCGGCCAGGTTCTCCTCGGTGCGCACGTTCGGTGCCACGCCCTCGTAAGCGCTGACACCTGCCAGCAGCAGGCCGCCCGCGTCGGCGATAAGTGCCGCCAGTGGTCCTGCTTCTTCCGCGGCCCGGATCCCGGTGCGGCCGCCGGGCGTCCCGACGTCGATCAGCACCTTCAACGGCCGCGTCGCCCCTCGGAACACCTCCGCCGCCGCGGCCACTCCCGCGGCGGAATCCGCCAGGGCGTAGATCTCCAGCTCCGGCGACTCCGCCAGCATGGCGCGCAGTTTCTCGAGATGGGCGCGGAACAACACCTCGTTGACGATCAGGATCCTCGAGGCACCCCACTCCGCGGCCTTCGCGGCCTGCGCGGTGGTGGCCACGGTGACGCCCCAGCACCCGGGCAGCTGCCGCCGGACGATCTCTTCGGTCATGGTGGTCTTGATGTGCGGGGCCAGCACCATGCCGTGGTCCCGGGTCCAGGTTTCCTTGATGGCGATGTTGCGCTCAACCGCGGCCACATCCAGGAGCATCTGCGGGAGGGTCTCCAGCACCAGGGCAGGATCAAGGGAGGTCATGGCGTTCGTTCCTTCTCAGACGGGCATCCACTTGCCGCGGCTGCGGCGCAATACGGACAGGGAACCGGTCAGCGCAACGCGTTCGACGGCGTCGCGCATCATTTCGGCCGAAAGGCGGGCTTCGCTGTTCTCGCCTTGGTAGTCGCGCGCTTCCACGAGGAAGCGCAGCACGATCTGCGGCACGCCGCCCACAATGCCCAACTGGTTCGATTCCACGTGGTGCCGCGTCTCCAAGGCCTCCACCGCGGAGTCCATCACGGATTCGGGGGCGTTGCCGGGCCGGAGCCCGGTGATCTTCAACTTGGCTTGGAAAGACGGCACCCCACCACCCTAATGGCCAAGGCACTTCCCGCGGCCCACCGCTGCGGACACGGATGCCGGGGAAATGCGCCGGGAATTTGCCGTTCGGAAACAGCGAAAAACGTGCCGGTGACATCTTTACAAAGTTATTGACTGTCAATTTACACACTGAATAACGTCGCCAATGAGGCAGCCGCCTCATTGGGGGGAGGCTCTTCGCTAATGTGCAAAAGTTTGGCGCGCCGGGTTGGTTCCCGCCGTTCCTTGAATCTCAGAAGAAAGGGCCAGTGAGATGTCCAGCAAATTCGCACGCGCAGGCCGGAAGTGGCTGGCTGCCGCTGCGGCCAGCTCAGCTCTTGTCCTCGGCGGAGGACTCGCAACCGCCCCGGCCGGCTTTGCCGCTGACGGGCACGACGGCGGCCACGGCGGTGGCCATGGAGGCGGCGACGCCTGCACGTTCTTCCTCGAGCACATGTGGGCCAATGAAGACGGCATTCCACTGCTCGGAAGTTTCGCCCACTTCAACGAATTCCACACTGATCCCGCGTACGAAAACCTGGTCCTCTCGCTGGCCAGCGGCGCGATCGGCAATTCCGAAATGCCGGTTATTGACATTTACGGCGGTCCCCTCGGCTGGATTCCGGTCTTCAACCCCTCGCACGTGAAGGGCCACGGCACGGACTACGTCACCCTGCTCACCTCCTGTGGCGGCATCGGCATTCCGCTGAACAGCAATGACCTGACCACCCTCAACGTGCCGTCGGTCGAGAAGCTGGCCGATCTTTCAGACCTGATCCTCCCGGGCCTGCCCTCCCCGGAGAAGCTCACGGATCCCAACTACCTCTGGAAGACCACGGACGCCACCGACATCCTGCACCGGATCTCCCCCGAGACCCTGAGCAACATGGATGAATACGTGAACTTCGCCGGAGACCACTTCGACACCTGGCGCCTGCTGTGGGAGACGGCCCTGAGCGACGTCTCCAGCGGCAACCCCACGGGCGTCCTGGAAGTCCTGAAGATCACCGAGAACATCAACACCCTTGAATCGCTGTCCACCATTGTCGGCGGCACCGGCAGCACCCCCGGCTCCCCGGCCGGCGGCCTCCTGCCCGGCGTCCTCGGCGAAGAGGGCGTTACCAGCGTAGTGGGCGGCCTCACGGGTGGCCTCACCGGCGGCGGCACCACGCCGACGCCCGGCACCCCCGGCACCGGTGGCCTGACCGACGGCCTGTCCGGCCTGCTCGGCGGCAACCTGCTCGGCAGCCTTCCGATCCTGGGTGGAGGCGGAACCACGACTCCGCCCACTACCCCGCCCGTGACCACCAGCTCGGAATTCACGGTGCTCATGTCCGGCGCCACCCACACCCCGCCCGTCGACTCCGATGGCCTGGGCCAGTGCCAGGCCAAGCTGACCGGCAACACCCTGACCGTTGCCTGCCTCTACGCAGGCATGTCCTCCGCCGTGACCGGTGCGCACCTGCACAGCGGCAACACCAGCTTTGACCTGACCACCACCGGTGGAACCAGCGGTGGTGCCACCGGCACCTTCACGCTGACCTCGGAGCAGGCCACCGCCCTGAAGGCCGGCCAGTTCTCGATCAACATCCACACCACCAACCACGCGAACGGTGAGATCGGCGGAACCGTCAAGCCCTGCTAAGGTCACGCGCCTCAGCGGATGCACCGCCGGGCCCGGCCGACTGCCAGGCCCGGCGGAAAACAAAAGAGGATGGAGTCCGGGAATTCCCGGGCTCCATCCTCTTTTACGTTGAGCCCTTAGCCGGTGTTGCGCAGGCCGGCGGCCACGCCGTTCACGGTAATGAGCATGGCGCGCTGCAGGCGCTCGTCGATCTCGGCGCCGGAGATGGAGGCCTCACGGACGCGGCGCAGCAGTTCCACCTGCAGGTAGCTGATCGGGTCCAGGTACTGGTCCCGGATTTCGAGGGAGCGCTTAAGCGTGGGCTGGGCTTCCAGCAGCTCGGTTTCCCCGGTGAGCCGCTCCACCTCGGCCACGGTGAGCTCGTACTCGGCCCGGATGGCGGCGAACAGGTGGTGCAGTTCGGCCGGGACCAGGGAGGAGACGTAGTGTCCGGCGATGTCCATGTCCGTCTTGGCCAGGGTCATCTCCACATTGGAAATCACCGAGCGGAAGAAGTGCCAGCGGTCCATCATCTCGGCCAGTTCCTCGGTGCGGCCGGCCTCGCGGGCAGCTTTCAGGCCGGATCCAACGCCGAACCAGCCGGGCACGATCTGGCGGGACTGGGTCCAGCCGAACACCCACGGAATGGCGCGCAGGCCGCCCAGTCCGGCACCGGAATCGGGGCGCTTGGACGGGCGGGAGCCGATGTTCAGCGAACCGAGCTGCTCCACCGGAGTCGACGCCAGGAAGTACGCGGGCAGGTCCGGGTCATCGATCAGGGAACGGTAGCGTTCGAAGGCGGCGTCGGAGATGGTCTCCATGACTTCGCCGTAGCGTTCGCGCTCGTCCTCCGAGGTACGCGGGGTGCGGTGCAGCGCGGAACCCTGCATGACGGCGGCCAGGGAGAGCTCCAGGTTCTCGCGGGCCAGTTCCGGCAGCGAGTACTTGTCCGAGATGACCTCGCCCTGTTCGGTGAACTTGATGGCGCCTTCCAGCACACCGTTCGGCTGGGCCATGATGGCGTCGTAGGTGGGTCCGCCGCCGCGGCCCACGGAACCGCCGCGGCCGTGGAACAGGCGGACGTTCACGCCGTGCTTGGCGGCGACGTCGCGCAGCTTGCGTTGGGTCTTGTGGATTTCCCACTGGCTGGTGAGCACGCCGGATTCCTTGTTGGAGTCCGAGTAGCCCAGCATGATTTCCTGCACGTCCCCGCGCAGGCGCACCAGCTCCCGGTAGGACGGATCGGACAGCAGCTGGTCCACGATTTCCGCCGAAGCCCGCAGTTCCTCCACGGTTTCCAGCAGCGGGGCGAAGCCGATCTTGGCGTGCGGTGCCGCGCCGAAGAGGTCCACCAGCCCGGCCTCACGGGCCAGCACGGCGGCGGCAAGGACGTCGTCCGCGCCGCGGGTCATCGAGATGATGTAAGTCTCGACGACGTCCGGGCCGTAGGTCTGCAAAGCCTGGCGGATGCTGCGGAAGACGTCGTACGTGCCGTCCGCGGCGCCGTCGAGCTTAATGGGGTGGCCGGACAGCGGACGGCGGGACGCCAGTTCGGCACTGAGCCGCTTGAAGCGGTCGTCGCGGCTGAGCTCACCGTAAGGCCCTTCGGTGCCGAGCCGGTCGATCAGCTGCCCCACGGCGTCGTGGTGGTGGTCAGCATGCTCGCGGATGTCGAGGGTGGCCAGGTGCAGGCCGAACGCGGCGAGGGTGCGGCGGACGCGTGCCAGCGCACCGTCCGCAACGAGCGACGCCGAGTGCTTCCGCAGGGAGTTTTCCAGCAGTTCCAGCTCGGAGAGCATGTCCGCGGTGGTGGCGTAGTCGCGGCCGGGCTCGTGGTAGCTGCCCGCGGCCACGCGCTTGCCGGTGTTGATGAGCTTGGCCTTGATGCAGGTCAGCTTGAGGCGGTACGGCTCCTGGGCGTTGAGCTCCAGGATGCGCTTGTCCAGGCCCGGCAGGTTCTTGAGGTCGACGGCGATCGAGTCCAGGAGTTCCTGCTCGGCCCCGACCAGGGCGGTGGAGTTGGACAGGACGGAGATGAGCTCATCGACCAGCGCGATGCTGAGGCGCAAGGCGTGCTGGTTCTGCAGCTGCAGGATTTCACGGGTGACGGCGGCGGTGACGTTGGGGTTGCCGTCGCGGTCGCCGCCGATCCAGGAGCCGAAGCGCAGCGGAGCGCCCTGCGCGGGGAGACTGACACCATGCTCGGCGAGCAGCTCGGAAAGGTCCGTGAGCATCTCCGGCATGGCGTCGCTGAGGATGCTGTTGAGGTAGTAGATCGCGTTGCGGGCCTCGTCCACCGGGGTGGGGCGGACCTGGCGCAGCTCGTCGGTCTGCCACATCTGGTCGATGATTTCGGAGAGCTGGCGGTCCTGGCGGCGGCGGGCGGAGGTGCCTTCGGCGGTGGGCTCGGCGAGCACGTCGGAGAGCTTGCGGATCTTGTCCAGCACGGAGCGGCGAGACGCCTCGGTGGGGTGGGCAGTGAAGATGGGGCGGACGTCCAGGCCGTTCACCACATCCTGCAGCACCTCCGGGCCTGCCTCGCCGGCGATCTCGGCGACGGCCTTGGCCAGCCAGCCGTCCTTCTCCTGGCGGGTGCGCAGCCCGCGGACGCGGTGGACCTGCTCGGCGGCGTTGGCCAGGTGGAAGTAGAAGGCGAACGCGCGGACCAGTTCGGTGGCTTCGTCCAGCGGCAGGGAGGCGAGCAGCTCGCGGACCTGGGCGACGACGTCGTGCGCGCTCCAAGGACCGGTGGCATCGGCACCGCCGCGGGCGGCTTCCTTGGACTCCTTGGTGAGCAGGCGGACCTGCTCCACGAGCTTGAGCAACTCCGGGCCGTGCTGGCGGACCAGTGATTCGCCAAGGAGCGTGGAAACGCGGCGGACGTCCGCCCGGAGCTCCGCGGCGAGATCGGCGCTGGAATGTGCAGTGTCAACCATAAGAAAAGTACCCTCTGGACATGGTGGAGGCCCGTACACTGCGCTGGATACTGTGAGCCGGATTACTGATTCCAGAGAATCCTACCCGTTGGGCCTGCAGCCTGCCGCAATGTTTCTTACTAAGGCAGCTTGCTATTGGTGAGCCGCGGCAGGACCACCTTCCCGGCGGCAAGGTCCACGCCGTGGCCTCCCGGCCCCTCCGAATACACCTCGTGGCGCTTCTGCTTCATCTCTTCACGCGCGGCCGCGGCCTCTGTACTGGTGGGTGCGCCGGTGGCGGGATCGATCATCGTCAACACACTGCCGAACGTCCCGGTGGCGCCCTTGGCCATGCCTCCGCGCGAGACCATCCGGGTCCCGGCCCAGATGGCGCCCACTATGACGCCAACGCAGACTACCGCTGCCACCAACGCGTCGATCCCCATGCGCCAGAGCCTACGCCCGGGTACGGCTTTCGGGAATGGGGCCGGCCGGTGCATGGTTGAAGGCAGCAGACCGCACCGCAGCAACCCGGAGGAACCATGACCGCAACAGCACCCGCCGACGCCCAGCTCGAACGGTGGCAGCGGTTCCGCAACAGCCGGAACAATGCCCTCGCGACGTCCCACGGCTGGCTGACCCTCACTTCCTTCCAGTGGCTGGAACCCCAGCCGTCCGCCGTCGAACTGGTTCCGGGACTCTGGTCAACCGACGGTACGACGGCGGCGCTCACCGCCAGCGCGGCGGACGGGCTCACGCTCGTGGAAACCGGGGAGCCGGTGGACGGCACCATCACGGCCGTGCTGCAGGACGAGGAATCGCTGATGTGGGTGCAGTTCGGCGGGGCGGACGGCACCCAGGTGGTGGTGGAACTGGCCATGCGCGCGGACAAGTACGCCATCCGCACCCGGGATGACGCCTCGCCCGTGCTGACGGAATTCGACGGCGTTCCCACCTTCGACTACAAGCCGGACTGGGTGATCACGGGCCGCTTCGAGACCTACCCTGAGCCCGTGGACGTGCCGATCGGCACCGCGAATCCGCTGGTGGACGGCGTGCACCGTTCCGTAGGCGAGGTGGTCTTCCACGTCCCGGGCCGGGAACACGAGGTCCGCCTGCACGCCGAGGAGGAAAAGCTCGGCGCCCTCAACGTCACCTTCCACGATGAAACGAACGGGAACACCACGGATGAGTGGCGCAAGCTCGCCATCCCGCGCCCCCGTCCGGACGGCTCCGTAGTGCTCGACTTCAACCGCGCCATCAACTACCCCAGCGCGTTCACGCCCTACGGGACCTGCCCTATGCCTGTGGCCGGAAATTCGATCGATGTGGCCGTGGAAGCGGGCGAAAAACTGCCGTCCGGACGGGTGGTCTGAGCCCACTTATCCTTGGAGGGTGACGCTTCAGGAATCCCTTCTCGGCTACGCCGCACTCGCCGCCCTCATCACGGTCATCCCGGGCACGGACACCGCGCTGGTGCTCCGCTATTCGATCGCCCAGGGCCGCCGCCACGCCTACATGGCGGCCTTCGGAATGATCGCGGGAGCATTCGTTTGGGGCGCCGCCGCGGCGACAGGGGTTTCGGCGCTGCTCACCGTCTCCACCGTGGCCTACGACGCGCTGCGCCTGGGTGGTGCCGCGTACATGCTGTGGCTGGGGATCGGGCTCTGGCGCGCCTCGCTGAAGAAGTCCGACGCCGAACTGCCGCCGGGTGCCTTGCCGCACCTGAGCCTCGAACCGCTTCGCCGTACCTGGTTGAAAGGCTTCGTGTCCAATCTGCTCAACCCGAAGTACGGCATGTTCTGCATCGCCGTCATCCCACAGTTCCTGGTGCCGGAGGTGCCCGCCGTGTGGATGGGTCTGCTGCTTTCCGTGGTGAGCAACGTGGAGGCCGTGGTGTGGTTCGCCGTCATCATTTCAGCCGCCCAGTTCTTCCGGAAGTGGCTGCAGGGCGCACAGTTCCGCCGCTGGATCGACCGCGTGACCGGCACCGTGCTGGGAACGTTCGGCGTGGTGGCGGTGGCAGAAACCTTCGCCCCGCGGCACGCGTAAGGGCGCCGTGTAAAGCCGGTCAGTGCTTATGCGCTGATGCGTGTTCCGGCGATTCGCCGCCCTCGCTGAAGCTGGGGCGCTTGCCGATCATCTTGCCGATGCCGAGGATCACGCCGACCACGGTGATTCCCACAATGAAGCCGCAGATGGCGGAGATCAGGGTGTCGCCGAACCAGACGATGACGGCGCCAAGGGGTTCGAGCGCGTGCTCGACGCTGTGCAGCAGGTCTTCGGTGAAGTGTAGGCCCACCTCGCCGAGGTTCACCATCACCAAGTGGCCACCCACCCAGAGCATCGCCACCGTGCCCACCACGCTGATCACGCGGAACACTGCCGGCATGGAGCGCACGATCGCGGCACCTGACTGGCGGACCGCCTGGCTGCGGCTCGTCTCCATCTTCAGTCCGACGTCGTCGATCTTCACCAGCAAGGCCACCACACCGTAGACGGCAACGGTCATGATGATGGCGATCGCGGAAAGTACGGCGAGGGTGGTCCAGATGCCCAGGTTCGGGTCCAGGCTGGCCAGGGAAATCAGCATGATTTCGGTGGACAGAATGAGGTCCGTGCGGACGGCGCCGAGCACCAGACGGCGTTCGTCCCGGGCTTCTTCTTCGCCGTGCCCGTGCTCGATCCCGAACCATTCGAGCACCTTTTCCGCGCCTTCGAAGCAGAGGTAGGTGCCGCCAAGGATGAGGAGATAGGGCAGCACCCAGGGGGCGAAGGCCGTCAGCAGCATGGCGAGGGGGATGATGATCACGAACTTGTTCGCGATGGAGCCCAAGGCGATCTTGCCGACCACCGGCAGTTCCCGGGCCGGGGTGATGCCCTGCACGTACTGGGGCGTCACGGCGGCATCGTCAATGACCACGCCCGCCGCCTTCGAGGACGCCTTCAGCGCGGCGCTCAGGATGTCATCGACAACGGCCAACAAACCAACCGACATGGGTTCCCCCTCTATGTGTACTTTCGAGGAACAACACTACCGGCAGGCTGAGGCCGCGAAACTACACAATCGCTGACACCCCGGTGACGTTCCGGCCAACGATCAGCGAGTTGATCTCGAAGGAGCCTTCGTAGGTGTAGATGGCCTCGGCGTCGGCGAAGATCTTCGCCATGCGGTAGTCGGTGACGATTCCGTTGCCGCCCAGGATGGAACGGCCCATCGCCACGGTTTCACGCATCCGGGCACTGCAGTAGGACTTGGCCAGGGCCACCTGGGCCATGCTCGCCCCGCCGTGCCGCTCCCCTTTCGCGTCCACGTAGGCGTCCTCCTGGAGCTGGGCGATCCTGGCCATCATGCCCATGCTGGCCACCGCGTTGCCGAGCATGTCCACCAGTTGCTGCTGGACCAGCTGGAACTTCGCCAGCGGCCTACCGAACTGGAGGCGTTCCAGCGCGTACTGCCGGGCGACGTCGAACGCTGCCAGCTGCTGCCCCACCGCCTGCCAGGCGACCATGAGGCGCGATCCGCGCAGCAGGTAGTTGGTGTCGTTGAAGCTGTTGATCCCGGCGAAGCGGTCCGCCTCGGAGATCCGGACGTCCTTGAAGGTGATGTTGGCGTTCTGCACGGTGCGCAGGGCGATCTTGTTCTCGATCTTGGTGCGGGTGATGCCGGGAAGGTTGCCGTCCACGATGAAGCCGCGGACCACCTTGCGGCCCGCGTCGAGTTCGGCTTCGTCCAGGGCCCAGACAAGCATGTGGTCGCAGAACGTCCCGTTGCCGATCCAGCGCTTGGCGCCGTTCAGCACCCAGTGGTCACCGCCGTCGTCGGGAGTCCCGCCCGGCACCCGCCTGGCGGTGGTCTGCAGGCCGCCGGCCACATCCGAGCCGTGCTCCGGTTCGGTCAGCGCGAAGGCGCCGGTGGTGCGGAGGTTGGTGGCGTCGTCGAGGTAGCGGTCCTGCTGGTCCTGGGAACCGAACTCATACAGCGACTCAACGAAAAGATCGTGATGGACCATGAAGAAGGTGGCGATCGAGGTGTCCACGCGGGTCATTTCGGCGATCACCAGGCCCGCGAAAAGGTTGCTGTAGCCGCGGTGCGTGGGCGCGCTCAGCCGGAGCCCGCCCAGCTTGGGCAGCAAGTGGGAAGGGAACTCGGCCTTGTCCCACCAATCCGAGGCGTAGGGGGCAACCTCGCTGGCCAGGAACTCGCGCACTTCCTGGAGCTTGCGCTGCTCCTGCACGCTGAGGAGGGACTCGAAGTCGAAGAAGTCCGCCGAAGGGAGCTCGTCCGGCGCGGGGGTCTTGTGGCTCATTTCGGTGCCATCCGGATGGCACCGTCCAGGCGGATGGTTTCGCCGTTGAGCATGGCGTTCTCCACGATGTGCGCCACCAGGTTCGCGTACTCGCCGGGGCGGCCGAGCCGCGCCGGGTGCGGGACCTGCTGGCCCAGGGAATCCTGCGCCTCCTGCGGCAGGCCGGCCAACATGGGGGTTTCGAAGATGCCCGGGGCAATGGCCACCACCCGGATCAGCGAGCGCGCCAGTTCGCGGGCCACGGGCAGGGTCATCGCGGCCACGGCGCCCTTGGACGCGGCGTAGGCGGGCTGGCCGATCTGGCCGTCGAATGCGGCCACCGACGCCGTGTTGATGATGACGCCGCGCTCCGGGCCGCCGAGCTCGGTGGAGACGGGATCGGTGGCGGCCATCGCGGCGGCGGCGAGCCGGATGACGTTGAAAGTGCCCACCAGGTTGATCTGGATGACCTTGGTGAAGTTTTGCAGCGGCAGCACTCCGTCGCGGCCCAGCACCTTGCCGGGGGTGGCGACGCCGGCGCAGTTCACCACGATCCGCAGCGGCCCCAGGGCCGTGGCGGCGTCGACGGCGGCCTGCACCTGTGCTTCATCGGTCACGTCCGCGGGGACGAAGACGGCCTTCGGGCCGCTGCCGGGAACGGCACCGTTCAGTTCCGCCGCAAAAGCCTCGCCCGCCGAGGACGGAAGATCCAGCAGCACCACGGAAGCTCCGGCGTCGAACAACCTCCTGGCTGTTGCGGCCCCCAAGCCCGACGCGCCGCCGGTGACAAGCGCCACCGCTCCCCTGATGTCCATCCATCCTCCTTGATGCCAGCCATTGCGTTAATGCATGTTAACTGAATCACATGGATTGCGCAGCCCTGGCCGGAACGGATGGCTACGCTAAAGACCATGGCCACCGCAGATACTCCGGACCTGGCAGCCCGCGCCGACCAGGCCGCCCGCGCCGTCACCCGGACCTTCGGCCAGCGGCTCTTCTTCCTGCCGGGCACGCATATCGGCGCCTCCTACCGGCCCAACAAACGCCTGCGCGCGCTCCTGGAACCGTGGAATTACTGGTGGCAGGCGCATTACGTGGACTGCCTGGTGGACGCCGGTCGCCGGGAGCTCGCCGCCGGAAGAAGGTTCGACGGCGAAGCCCGGCCGAGTGCCGGCCGCCTGGCGTCGCGGCTGGTCACCACCATCCGGCTGCGGAACTTCCTGCGCTTCGTCAACAGCTATTTCGACGACATGGCCTGGCTGGCCATGGCCACGCTGCGACTGGAGGAGCTGGCCGAGGCAACGCGCAAACCGGGCCGCCGCCGCAATGCCCGTGTCCGCGAAAGCCTCACCCTGCAGTTCGATTCCGCGTCCACCGAGGATCTGGGCGGCGGCACGTTCTGGAACACGGCCCGCGACTTCAAGAACACCCCGGCCACTGCCCCCGTGGCCCTTTACTACGCGCGCACCGGGCGCCGCGAGCACGCGCAGGGACTGCTGGACTGGCTCAACGCCCGCCTCCTCAGCCCGGAAACGGGGCTGTATATGGACGGCCTGCGCATCAGCGGCGGAGACACCGTGCTGGTCCCCGATATCTACACCTACAACCAGGGCCCCGTGCTTGGCGCCATGCTGGAACTCGGCGGCGAAGCGAACGTGCGGCGGGCTGCCGCGCTTATCGAAGCCGTCCGGGAGCGTTTGACCCTCAAGCAGAGCAACGTTCTGAAGAGCCACGGAGACGGCGACGGCGGACTCTTCACCGGGATCCTGCTCCGCTACCTTGCCCGCGCCGCAGCCGATGAACGCCTGCCGCAGCACGCCCGGGACGCCGCCCACGCCATGGTGCTCGACACGGCGGATGCTTTCTGGAAGGGCCGCTCAGAAACTGAGACGCCCACCTTCTCCAAGGACCCGCTGCGGCCGGCGAGCGAGACGTATCCGCCGGGCTCCGCCGTCGAACTTTCCACCCAGCTCCAGGCGTGGATGGCACTCGAGGCGGCCGCCAGCCTCGCTTAAGAACGGGGCGGCGTCTCCGGTTTCTTCTTCTGCGGGTGGGGCGCCTCGTGGCGGGCGAGCATCTCCACGAATCCGGCGATCTTCCGGGCCCGGGTTTCCGCGCGCTTCACGGAATTGGTGCGGTAGATCAGCGCGAAGCGGTTGGTGGAGGTGAGGACATCGAACATGGCCTGCGCCTCCGGGACGGCGGCGATCGCCGCAGCCAGGTCCTCCGGAACCTCGGCAGAGGCGGGGCCGGAGTAGGCCTTGTCCCAGCGGCCGTCGGCCTTGGCGGCGGCGACGGCGGCCCGGCCGGCGTCGCGCATCTTCCCGGCGGCTTCCAGCCGGGCGATATGCCCCACGTTCCGGGCCGACCACGGGCTGCGCGGACCACGGGGCGTCATGCGCTGGAGGGAAGTTTCCTCGTCGCGGCGCTTGCCCTGGCCGTCGATCCAGCCGAAGCACAGTGCCTCATCCAGCGCGGCATCGTAGGTGAGCGCGGTGACGTTGCCGCCGTTCTTGTGCAGCACCAGCCATACCCCCGGGCTGCTGGCATGGTTCGCCTCAAGCCACGCCCGCCATTCCGCAGCGTCTTTCACCAGCAGTTCCTCAAGTTCAACGGCCATGCGCCCATTCTGCCGTGCAGCCACAAAGTTCGCTCCACCTCCGTCCAGAGCGAATGAGACGGTTCGCGTTACCAGTGGAAATGTCACCGGTAACGCCCCATTAGTTGAGGGGCCGGGCTCGCCGTCGAGACACGAGAACACCACTGGTGATTGCAGCTAGCAGCCCTAGTCCGATGACCAAGAGTCCGACGTTTATGCCGTTCAGGATCCATTCCGGCGTGCGTCCCGGCTCCAGGCCTGCGTCTCCGGGCAGGCGGTATCCACTGAAGAGCGCTACCAGGAAGCCTCCCGCTGTGAGGACTCCGATTCCTGCCACGACGCTTCCTGTGATCAGGAGTCGTGTCGTCGAACGGAGCGGACGTCGAAGTGTGAGAACCGCAGCGGTGATCGCGGCCAGTACGCCGAGCCCAAAGAGGAAACATCCGGCGCTCATGCCGTACACAATCCATTGGGGCGTGTAACCGGGTTCGAGACCGGCGTCCTCGGCCATGCGATAGTCGATGCCGGAAGCGATAGCGAAGCCGATCACCACGAGCACTCCAGCTCCGGCAATGATGCTTCCGACGACGAGGAATCGCTTCGTCAATGTCATTTTCTTCCCCCGAAACTAGCCTGCCCGTTCAAGCTACCAACTTCAGTGGTGCGGCCAGACGCCTGGTAGCCAACTCGACCTGTTGGCCGGGAACCGTTCCAGGTTGTAGTCCTGGTCGCGAGGATAGCGAGACAGCGACGCGTAGGCTGGGGCCATGCTGCGTGTACGCCCCATCCATTTCACGTCCCGACCCGACGCCTGGGAGCCCCTGTTGGGCGCGCTCGGCATGATCAAGACCGTGGACGACGGCGACTGGCGCGAGTTCGACGCCGGCTCCGGCCGCCTCGCCCTCCACCGCGCCCCCGAGGGTTCTGCTGAAGACGGCACCACCGCCTTCGGCGTCGAGGTCGGCGAACTCGCGGAATTCGCCCGCCGCACCGTGGCCGACGGCACCCGCGCCGACGTCATCGACGCCCCGCACGGCAGTACCGTCCAGGTCACGGCGGAGGACGGCTTCGCGTTCTTCGCGGACAAAGCCGCCCACGGCGCAGTGTGCGCGGACGCGGACCCGGCGCTCGCCGTCGTCGGGGTCTGGCTGACGCCCGGTGTCGAAAACGCCGCGCGGGAGCTCCGCAACATCGGTGCCCGGCCCCGCCACGAATTCCCGGACGGCGCCGATTTCACCACCAAGAACGGCGGCATCCTGGCCGTGCGGGCTGCTTCCGCGACGGCGGGCGGCCCCCTCGAATTCGAGTACGACGGCGGCCTGGACAGCGTGCGGGAACGGCTCGCCGCCGCGGGGGTTGAGGTCCGTTCGGAGGGCGGCGCGCTGGTGATGCCGACGCCGGATGGCGGCGAACTGCTGGTGCGGCAGGGCGTCTGAAGCCCCCAAAACCACCCCTTGACCAGCCGCCGCGGCGGTGCCGTAATGAAATCAGGGCACCGAAGGAGGACGGACGTGGGCATTCTGGATTCCATAACAAAGGGCATGCCGGTGGTTGACGGTACCGGCGAGGTGATCGGCCGGGTGGAAGAGGTGGTTCCGCCCAATGAAAAGGCGGAGTTGTTCGAGGACGCCGTGATCGGTACCGAACCGGACCTGCTGACGATTGGGCTGCATTCCGTTTTTGGCAGGGAGCCCAAGGTTCCGGAGCTGATGGCGCGGCGGCTGTTCCATTCGGGCTACATCAAGATCGATGCCCGGGGCTTCCTGGCCGGCGACAGCTATGCGGCGGCGGACACTATCGCCAAGGTGGAGGACGGGACGGCCTACCTGAGCCTGACCCGGCACGAGCTCGCGGCCCAGGTGTGAACAGACCCTCCGGGCAGCTGATGCGGTAGAACTTAACGCATGAGCGTGCGCACCCCTGACCCCAACCCCGGCTGGCTGTCCCCTGAGGACCTCTTCGAGGCGCGCGGCCGCCTGCCCATGGTCTATGTGGAGGCGGTTCCGGTCCGGCTGGATCCGTTGGGCTTCGTCAACGAGGTGGGCACGCTCCTGCAGGGCGACGCCGACGGCAACATGGTCCGCTACCTCGTCTCCGGCCGCGTGCTGTACCGCGAAACCATCCGTGCCGCCCTGTTGCGCCACATCGAAAAAGACCTCGGCCCGCTCGCCTTCCCGCAGCTGCCCATCAGCCCGGTGCCCTTCACCGTGGCCGAATACTTCCCCGCGCCGTCCCAGACCGGCTTCACCGACGACCGCCAGCACGCCGTCTCCCTGGTCTACGTCATCCCGGTCACCGGCGAATGCGATCCCCGCCAGGACGCGCTGGAACTGACCTGGATGACGCCGGAAGAAGTCCTCAGCGAAGAAGTCCAGCAGGAGTTCGACGGCGGCCGCGGCAACCTGGTGCGCCAGGCGCTCGCCTTCGCCGGCGTCGGCCTCTAAGCCTCCCTCCACATAGCCCGGATTTCCACATAGCCGGGAAGTCTCCCGCGTTCGGCCCTGCCCGTTCTATAGACTGTTGGGCGGACCCCCAGCGCAAAGGATATTTGGCGATGACCCACAGCCCGGCCGATCAGCAGTACCGCGAAAAGCAGGCCGGGGCCCTGCAAAGCGGTGATTATCTCTACCTGCCCGGCGACGGCCCGGCGGAGGAAATCACCGGCATCGAGCTCGAGTACGACGACTTCGGGGCGCCCGCCCTCATCATCGTGACCACCGCGGACGGCGGCCGCGTCCGCATCGCCTTCTCCTCTTCCGTCCCGGTCGGCGAACCCGGCAGCGGTACCGGAACGCCCGACGTCGAAGACGCGCCGTCCGCTGAACCCGCACCCGCCAGCGAGCTCACGACGCCGGCCGCACCCGCCGTCGTCGTCCCGCCGCTGCCGGCGGCTCCCCCGACGCTCAGCGGACCGACCGCCGCGCAGCTGGCCCTGATCCCGGCGCCGTCCGGCACTCCGGAAGCGGTGATCGCCGCGGCAGCCGAGGCACACCCCGGCAGGAACGGCGTCGCGGTGCTGAGCGAACGCCTGGTCAAGGGCGTCAATACGAAGTCCGGCAGCTGCCTGCGGGACATCAGCGACCTCGCGCATGATCTGTTCATCCAACTCCGGGATCCTGAGAACGCCCTCGCCGTCGCGGATATCCTCAACCTGCTGCCGTTCGACGGCAACCGGGACCGCTGGACCTCGATCGAACGGTCCCTGGCGCTCTCCGGCTTCATTTGCCGCGAGCTCGGCCAGGAGGAACGCGCAGAGGTGTACTCACAGCTGCTGAAGGCGCCGGATTCGCTGGAAACGGATCCGTTCCGCGCCCGGATCGCAGCCCGCGTCCGCCAGCGCGCGCTGAACGAACCGAACCTGTACGACAAGGAAATCTTCCGCTCCATCGACAACGGCAACCACGACGCCGAACGCGAATGGCGGATGCTGCGCTTCGAATCGTTGCTCTTCCTGCGCGCCCACGGCGGCTCGGAGACCCTGCGGATCAGCGAGCTGGACCACCGTCTGGCGAACGAACTCGAGGCCATCCGGGCCTGATCCGGCTAAGCTTTCGCGCTCGAGTCAACCCTGTTTTGCTTCCCTGAAGAGGAGTACATTCGGGGCCATGACGAACAATCTGAGCGTTGTGATTAATGCCGACGCGCAGCAAGTTTGGACCATGCTGCGCGAACCGTCGCTGGTAGCCCAATGGCATGGCTGGGAAAGCGACGAACTCAACGAGGAAATCAAGCAGATCTACTTCAGTTCCGAGGTGGTGGAGGGGGCCGACCACACCAGCCTCACAGTGAACAACGGGGACGTCTTCGAACTGCACCCGGTCACCGGAGGCACGGAAGTCCGGGTCACCCGGGCCGCGCTGGACCACGATTCCGAGTGGGCTGAATGGGACGAGGACATCACCCAGGGCTGGCTGACCTTCCTGCAGCAGCTGCGCTTCGCCCTGGAGCGCCACCCGCACGGACACCGGCGCACGCACGTGGTGACGTTGTCCGGCGGCGGCTCCGCCATCGAGCGGCTCGGCCTCAACGATCTGCCCCAACCGGGCGAAGAGTACGAGCTGACCCTGCCCACCGGCGAGGCGATCTTCGGCAAGGTCTGGTTCCGCACCACCCACCAAGTGGGGCTCACCGTGCACAGTTACGCCGAGCACGGCGAAGGCCTGCTGATCGTGGCCGAACAGCAGGCCATTCCGGAGAAGAGGCCCGACGGCGGTGCTCTGGTGATTGCCTCGACCTACGACCTCGGGGCGCAGCAGCTGGGTTCGATCCGCTCCCATTGGGACAACTGGAAGGCTGAGAACTACCGCACAGAGGCGGGCGTCCGCTGACACTTCCCGGCAATCGGCTGGCAGACTGTAACGGTGCCAGCCGATTCTGTCCTGCCTGAAGCCCCCGCCCTGCCCGCGTCCGTGGAGCCTGCGTTCGCGGAGCGCCAGTCCGAGTTTTCCTTCTCCGTAGGCACACGCCTCACGGAGTCCTGCGCACCGACTGCGGAGCAGCGGGCGGCGAACGGCGGCGAATTCCTGGGCCGCACCGGAACCATCACCACGCCGCACGGAACCATCCAGACGCCAGCGTTCATCGCCGTCGGGACCAAGGCCACGGTGAAGGCCGTACTGCCCGAGTCGATCCGCGGCTTCGGCGCGCAGGCCGTGCTCGCCAATGCCTACCACCTCTACCTGCAGCCGGGGCCTGAGATCCTCGACGCCGCCGGAGGGCTGGGCGCGTTCATGAACTGGGACGGCCCCACCTTTACCGACTCCGGCGGCTTCCAGGTGATGAGCCTGGGCTCGGGGTTCAAGAAGGTCATCGACATGAAGTCGGTGGATACTTCGGGGCCGGACGACGCCGTGGCTCCTGGCAAGGAACGCCTGGCGCACGTGGACGAGGACGGCGTCTGGTTCAAATCCCACCTCAACGGGGACAAGCATCGCTTCTCGCCGGAGATTTCCATGCAGGTGCAACACCAGATCGGCGCGGACATCATGTTCGCCTTCGACGAGCTGACTACCCTGCAGAACTCCCGCGCCTACCAGGAGGAATCCCTGGAGCGCACGCGCCGCTGGGCCGAACGCTGCGTCACCGAACACAGCCGCCTCACCCTCTCACGGACGGGGAAGCCGTACCAGGCCCTGTTCGGCGTCATCCAGGGCGCGCAGTACGAGGACCTTCGCCGCAAAGCCTGCCGCGACCTCGGCGCCATGGCCTTTGATGGTTTCGGCATCGGCGGGGCATTGGAGAAGGAGAATCTTGGCACCATTGTGCGCTGGTGCAACGAGGAACTGCCGGAGAACAAGCCGCGGCACCTGCTGGGTATCTCCGAACCGGACGACATCTTCACGGCGATCGAGAACGGCGCGGACACCTTCGACTGCGTCTCCCCCACCCGGGTGGCCCGCAACTCGGCGTTCTACACGGCGGACGGCCGCTTCAACCTGTCCGGAGCGAAGTACAAGGCGGACTTCGGCCCGCTGCAGGACGGCTGCGACTGCTACACCTGCCAGAACTACTCGCGGGCGTACATCCACCACCTGTTCAAGGCCAAGGAAATGCTTTCGGCCACGCTGATCTCCATCCACAATGAGCGCTTCGTGGTGAAGATGGTGGACGACGCCCGCCTGGCCATCGGATCCGGCGACTTCTTCGACTTCAAGGCCGAGACGCTGGGACGGTATTACTCCTAGGGGGCTCTTACGCTCCGTAGCTCGGTTCGTGCTTCTTCACCCAGCGGATCACCAAGGAGGTGATCGGCACCAAGAGGAACTCGACGGCGGTCTTGTAGACGAAGCCGACCACCACGTAGTTGAGGAAGGTGCCGAAGTCCGCGATGCCGATCACGGACGCCGCGATGCTGCAGAAGATGAGGGTGTCCACGAGCTCGCCGGCGCCCGAGGATCCCATGAGCCGCGCCCACAGCGACTTCTCGCCGCTGCGTTCCTTCATCTTCACCAGGACCCACGAGTTGATGGTCTGGCCTGCGAAGAAGCCCAGGAGCGAGGCAAGCACAATTAGCGGTACCGGGCCGAGGGCGCCTTCGATGGCGGCCTGCTTCGCGGTGCCGTACTCATCCCCGAAACCCGGCAGGACGATGATGATCCAGTAGCAGAGGGACGCGAAGACGGAGAGCGCGAAGGTGGTGATGATCGCCTTCCGGGCAGCTTTGAAGCCGTACACCTCGCTCACCACGTCGCCCAGGATGTAGGCCAGCGGGAACAGGAAGAAGCCGCCGTCAGTGACGATCGGGCCCAGGACCACGCCCTTGGATGCGCCGATATTCGACAGGATCAGTACCACGGCCATGATGGCCAGCATGATGGCGAAGTACGGGGAACCGATCGAGGCGAAGCGCGGCGAAGCCTTCGTCTCAACACTCGGGGCAGGGCTGTTCAAGGAGGGATTGCCGGAAGGCGTGGTCACTGGATATCCGTTCGTAGTGGTTCGCGCAGGCGCCGGTCAACGTCACGGCGCCCCGCTGTATTAGCACTGGACGTCCCTAAGGCTAACGTGTGAGGCCCGCTTTACGTCCTCTGCGCTCGGCAATGGACGTAAAGCGGGCCTCACAAGGGGGGGGCTCGAAGGGAACGCTAGACCTTCAGCAGGTCCTTCCTGTCGTCGTCATCGCGGGAGTCATCACGGGCGCCGGCGCCCGCGGAACGCGAGACGAACGCCTCGCCCTGTTCCGCATCCAGGTGCGTGGACTTCTTGTTCTTCAGGGCGAAGACGTAGACCAGCAGGGACAGGAAGATCGCCACAGTCACGTAGGTGAAGAACATGTCCTCCCGGCCGGCCTTCTGGAACGCGGCGCCGATCAGCGGAACCGTGCCGCCAAAGAGCGAGTTGGCGATCGCGTATCCCAGTCCGACGCCGAGCGCACGGATCGAGGCCGGAAAGAGCTCGGCCTTCACCAGGGCGTTGATGGAGGTGTAGCCGCCCACCATGAGCAGGCCGCCCATCATCAGCAGGAACGCGGTGAAGGGGTCCTTGGTGCCGGCCAGCGTGGAGAGCAGCGGCCAGGTGAACAGCACGCCGGTCACGCCGAACCAGACGAGCAGCGGCTTGCGGCCGATCTTGTCCGAGATCATGCCGTAGACGGGCTGGAGCAGCATGAAGATGAACAGCGCCCAGAAGTTGATCACGGAGGTGTCGGTCTTGGCGATGCCGGAGGTATCGTTCATGAACTTCAGGATGAAGTTGGTGTAGGTGTAGAACGCCACGGTGCCGCCCATGGTGACGCCGATGCAGATGAGCAGCGGCTTCCAGTGCTTGGTGAACAGCAGCTTCATGGTGCCCGGCTGGGCTTCGCCTTCCACGCGGACGTGGGCGGCGCGGATCTGGTCTGCGGAGACGGTTTCCTCCATGGAACGCCGCAGCCACAGCACCACGAGGGCGGCCACGCCGCCGATCGCGAACGGAATGCGCCAACCCCATTCGGTGAGGGCGTCCTTGCCGATGGTGTTCTGCAGGATGACCAGGACCAGCAGGGCCAGCATCTGGCCGCCCACCAGGGTGACGTACTGGAAGCTGGAGAAGAAGCCGCGGCGCTTGGCGGTGGCGGCTTCAGACATGTAGGTGGCGCTGGTGCCGTATTCGCCGCCCACCGAGAAGCCCTGCAGCACGCGGATCAGAATCAGCAGGACCAGTGCCCAGATGCCGATTTCCTTGGTGGTGGGCAGGATCGCGATGCCGAAGGAGCCGATCGACATCATGGTCACGCTGAGCGTCAGCGCCGCCTTGCGGCCCTTGCGGTCGGCGTAGCGGCCGAAGAACCAGCTGCCGATGGGGCGCATGAGGAACGACGTCGAGAAGACCGCCATCGCTTCGAGGCCGGCCTGCAGCTCGTCCTTGGAGTTGAAGAAGTGGGCCTGGAAGTAGGCGGCGAAGACCGTGTACACGTACAGGTCGTACCACTCCACCAGGTTGCCCGCCGAGCCCTTGAGGATGTTGCTGACGGCCCTGCGGGTCTGTGCTGATTCAGACAATGCTGCTTCGGACGAGGCCGGAGCCTTCCCGCCCTGAAGCTCTGTGTGCTGGGTGTTCATCGGTGAACCTTCCTTGCGTGGCGCCGCCGTCGGCAACCGTTTACTGCATAAGTCCAACGGCCAAGCTAGTGCGTGACCGGAGGCACATCCAACGCCGGAAGGGATTTCCTAACACTTCCTTAAGTCTTCGGACGCGGTAAGGTCCAAAAGGAGCGGCCGGCGGAAAAATCCGCGGGAAAGCAAGGAAAGAGGACCCAGGGCAATGCGCGTGCTGATCGTCGAGGATGACGATGCGATGGCATCGGCGCTCGCCGCTGCCGTGGAATCCGCCGGTCACGCGCCGCACCGGGTGGCGCGCGGCGCGGATGCCCTGCTGGTGCACCGCGAGCACGAAGTGATCCTCATGGACCTCGGCCTGCCGGATATCGACGGGCTGGAGCTCCTGCGGAAACTGCGCCAGGTGAGCGACTCCCCCATCCTCATCCTCACCGCCCGCGACGACGAACGCAGCGTGGTGCTCGGCCTCCGTTCCGGGGCGGACGACTACCTCGTGAAGCCCGTGAAGCTCGTCGAACTGCTGGCCCGCATCGAGGCAGTCACCCGCCGGGTAGCCAAGGCGGCCGGCACCCGTCCGCACTCGATCGTTGTCGGGGACCTCGACGTCGACCTCGACCGGCGCGTCGCCGTCGTCGGCTCCCGTGAACTGCAGCTGACCGCAACGGAATTCGAGCTCCTGGCGCTGCTCGCGCGGAACGCCGGCTCAGTGGTCACGCGCGAGCAGATCCTCGACGCCCTGTGGGGCGACGCCTTCCTGGCCTCCTCCCGCTCCCTCGACGTCCACCTCACCGGGCTGCGCTCCAAGCTGGGCCTGCCGGGCTTCATCATCAACGTGCGCGGCGTGGGCTACCGGATCGAAGCGTCACAGTGAATCGAGGCTGCACTGTGGATCGAAGCTGCACCGTGAGGCCACAACCATGAGGCTCCGCGTCCTGGGGATCCTGGGCGTGCTGTCCGCCCTGTTGGTGGCGGTGGTCGCCGGAACGCTCCTTGCTTCGGCCGGCCGCGAGCTGGGGCAGGAGGTCCAGATCAACCGGGTCTCGGCGCTCAACCGCTTCGCCCAGCTGGCTTACGACGCCACCCTGGACGGCGATCCCAGCGAACTGCAACGCGAAATGGACCGCTATTCCGGCCTCTACGGCGAAGGCGTCCTCATCCGCCTGCCGTCCGCAACGCTCGCCTCCGGAGGCCTCGGCGAGGACCGCCCGGAGGTGCGCGCCGCCGTCGGGCAGGCCAGCCTGAACCTCAGCAACACCACCCTGCCGCCGCTCCAGCCGTTCGGCTCCGGGCCGGCCTACATTTCCCGCGCGTTCGGCCCGGCCAGCCAGGTGCTGGGCGAGGCCGTGCTGGAGGTGAAGCTCGACGCCGCCCGGCAGAAACTGCGCGAACGGTACTTCTGGGTGGGGCTGGGTTCGCTGCTGCTCTGGCTGGTGCTGCTGCTCGCCGCCGCGCGCGTGACCGCGTGGGTGCTGCGCCCGGTGCACCGGCTGAACGCGGCGGCGCAGGAATTGGCGGCCAAGGGGAAGACGGCCAGCCTTCCGGAGGCCGGGCCGCCGGAACTGAGGGAACTGAGCCGTACGTTCAGCCGGATGGCGCAGACGGTCAGCGACAGCATGGAGTCCCAGCGGCAGCTGATCGCGGACACCTCGCACCAGCTCCGGAACCCCGTGGGCGCGCTGCGGCTGCGCCTGGACCTGCTGCAGCTCAAACTCCGGACACCGGAGGAACAGCAGGCCGCCGCGGACGTCACCGCTGAGCTCGGACGCGTGGAGGACATCCTCGACGGCGTGCTGCGGCTTGCGTCGGCGGAGCACCGGGCGTCCGAAGGCGCCGCCGCCGTTCCCGATCCGGCCCCGGAGATCGACCCCTTCACCATCCTCCAGGAGGAGACCGACCGGGCACGGCCCGCAGCGGAGGCTGCCGGCGTCCGGCTTGAACTCCGGGGCACGCCGGGCGCGCGGCTGGCCTGCAAGCCTGCGGAGCTGGCGCACATGGTGGACGAGCTGCTGGGCAACGCGCTGAAGTACGCGCCGGGAAGCCGGGTTGTGGTGGACCTCCGTTCCGAGGGCCGTGCGGTTTCGGTCCTCGTGTCCGACGGCGGCCCGGGGCTGCCCGCCGAGGAACGGGCTGCGGCGGCGTCGAGGTTCTGGCGCTCGCCCCGGCACCAAGGGACGCCCGGGACCGGGCTCGGCATGACGATCGTGGAGCGGCTGGCGGCGGCCAACGGCGGGCGGCTGCTGCTCGAGGAAAACCCCGGTGGCGGTCTGCTGGCCCGACTGGAATTTCCCGCCGTATCCGGCGCGCACAAAGCGGAGGCGGGCGATGACTGAGCACATGGACATGTCCCGCCGCTCGGTGCTGCGGAACCTGCTGGCCGCGGGTGTCGCGGTGCCGCTCCTGGCCGTGTCCGCTTCGTCATGCACCGCCCGCGGAGGCCTGCGGGAGGTCACGGTGGCAGGCGGCGAAAACGGCGGCTTCTACCTGGAATTCGCCACCTTGCTGGCTGAAGCCTTGCAGCGCCGGGGCATCGCCGAGACAGCCAAACCCTTGGTCACCGGCGGCAGCCTGGAAAACCTGGAACTCCTCCGGAGCGGCAAGGCGACCTTCGCCGTCGCGCTGGCTGACGCGGCGTCGCGGGCGGCATCGGACAAAGGCACGGGCACCGCCCCGGCGATGGCCGCCGTCGGGAAGGTCTACGAAAACTACGTGCACTGCATCGTCCGCAAGGACAGCGGAATCGGCGGCCTGGACGAACTCGCCGGCCGGACCGTCAGCACGGGCGAGCCGCGCTCCGGCACCTCCCTCACCGCCGCCCGGATCCTGGAAACCTTCGCCGCAGGAATGCCGGCGTTCGCGAAGAACCCGCCCGTGAAGCGCAGCCTCGGGCTCAACAAGGGCCTGGCCGCGCTCCGGGACGGCACGGTGGATGCCCTGTTCTGGTCCGGCGGAGTGCCTACGGCGGCCATCGCAGCGCTGAACAAGGAACTCGGCCTGGCGTTCCTTGACCTGTCCTCGGTGATCCGTCCCATGCGGGAGCGCTTCGGGCCGTTCTACGACCGCGTGCGCATCCCGGAAGGCAGCTACGCCGGGGCTCCCGCCGCATGGACGGTGGGGGTGGCGAACCTGTTGCTGTGCCGGATGGACCTCGACGACCACACGATGGAACAGACCGTGGAACTGCTGGTCACCCGCGCGGGCGAACTGGTTCCGCAGAGCAGCGCCGGCGTGCAGTTCCTCAGCCCGGACACCCTGATCAACACCGCGGGCATCCCCTTGCACCCCGCCGCGGAACGGGCGTACCGGGAACTGCACGGTTAAGCGCGCTGCACGGAACCCACTGCACGGCCGGCCACGCCCGGGCTTGGCCAAACGTCCAGCGCGCCGAACAACGGAAACTGGCAGGATGGACGCATGACTTCCGCCGTTACCGCTGTTTCCCCCGCCATCGCGCTCACCATCGCCGGTTCCGAGGCGACGGGCGGAGCCGGAGCCCAGGCCGACCTGAAGACCTTCCAGGAGCTCGGCGTCTTCGGCATCGCCAACCTGACGTGCATCGTGTCCTTCGATCCGCAGGACAACTGGAACCACCGCTTCATGCCCGTGGACCAGCAGGTCATTTCCGAACAGCTCGAAGCCACCACCGCCGCCTACGGCCCGGATGCCCTGGACACCGTGAAGATCGGCATGCTCGGCAGTCCGGCGACCATCGCCACTGTGGAATCCGCGCTGTCGGAACGCAGCTTCGCCAACGTGGTGCTGGACCCGGTCCTCATCTGCAAGGGCCAGGAACCCGGCCACGCCCTGGACACGGACCAGGCCCTGAAGGCGAAGATCCTGCCGCTGGCCACCTTCGTCACCCCCAACCACTTCGAGGCCGAGTCCCTCTCCGGCCTGTCCATCGGCAACGTGGAGGAGCTGAAGGCCGCGGCCATCCGCATCCATGAGCTGAGCGGAGCCGCCGTGCTCGCCAAGGGCGGGGTGCGGTTGGAAGGCCCGGACGCCGTCGACGTCTACTATGACGGCGAGACCCTGGAAGTGCTGTCCGCCCCCAAGGTGGGCGAAGTGGCTGTGTCCGGTGCCGGCTGTTCGCTGGCCGCCGCGATCACCGCCGAACTTGCCAAGGGCGCCGCGCCGCTGGAGGCCGCCAAGACGGCAAAGGCCTTCGTCACGGCGGGCATCGAGGCACGAGTGGCGTCCAACGCACCGTTCGACGCCCTCTGGCAGGGCGGCGCGCGCTGAGCCAAGCGCGCTAAGCCAAGCGCGCTAAGCCAGGGCCGCTAGCGAGGGTCCGCCACCTGGCCCATGAACAACGGCAGCCCCGTTTCCTGGTGCACGACCTGGTAGTGGAACGGCCTGTCGAAAACGATGCTCTGCGGCGGGATCAGGGCGGAGCTTTCGCGGGCGTTGATCTGGGTGACCGCCGCGGCCACCGTCCCCTTTTCCGCCACGGTGATGTTGGCGGCCTGCGCGGCGGCCGTGAGGAACATGCCCCGCTGGATCGCGTTGAAATCGCGGTCGGTGCTGAATGTTTCCGTCAGGCCCATCCGGACAAGCATCTTCTTGAGGTCGAACTTACTCTTGTGGTCCCAGCGGGGCAGCGTAACCGCAACGGGCGACGGCGCCGCCTTGCCGAGTGCCGACGCCACCGCGGCGAGGGTCCCGGCGTCGAGGGTGTCTGACGGGAGCTGCCCGCCGCCGTCGGACGATTCATCCGGCAGCACCAGCCGCATCGCGAAGCCGTCCGCGTAGGGCAGGTCCACAGCCTGCCAGCCCTCGCCTTTCACATAAGCCACGGAGGCAACGCCGGACATCGTGGGCACGGTGGCCGTCTCCCCGGACGCCGTGGTGAATGGCCGGTCCTGGGTGTTCGCGGAGTCGAAGGGAACCTTCCAGGCGCCGGCGAAGTACACCGCGTTGAGCAGGCTGAAGGTGTCCTTCGGGTCGAACTTCACGGGCGCCTTCTTGATGCGGCCGCCGGTGTTCTTCTCCACCCAGGCGTCGATGGCCGGCTCGGTCACGGCCTTGTCCTGGAAGTCCACGGGGTAAACGCCGGTGCCGTAATGCCGGGCCAGGGTGTCCAGGTAGCCCTTGCCGGTCGGGGTGCCTTTGTTGATGAAGAGCCCGTTGGCGGTGTGCAGGAGCGGAGTGCGCGGCGGGTTCTTTTCGTCCACCGAGGCGGGATCGCCGTCGAACTTTTCCAGCGAGGCGAGCAGCGCATTCATGGCCTCGTCCCGCTCGTCCGCGGGCAAGCCGAGCACCTTGTCCATCTCGGCCGCCGTCTTCCCCGACGCCCCGGCGCGGAGCATGGACAACGCGATCAGCAGGCTCCCCGGAGAGGACACAACGTTCCCGTTGGGCTCCTCACCGCCGTCCGCTAGGAGGGTCACGCCGAGCTTCAGCGCAGACGCCCGGTACGCCGCCAGTTGCGTGGGAAAGTCCGCGCTCTTCACGGCGGCCCGCTGAACTTCCGATTTCAGCAGTTCCGGGGACGGCTGCGATGCCGGCGCTTGGACCGAGCACGCGGCCAAGGCTGCAACCGCGCCCAACGCCAGCAAACGGGAAAGATTCATGGAATCAGTCAAGCAAGTGGCCCCTCCGATGGCCATGGCCGGCCGGTCACGGTTGGGGCGCGGTACGGTTGCGATTCCGCCAACCGCCACCCGCAGCGCAAACGGGCCCGCACCTCCTGCCGGAAGTGCGGACCCGTTGGCAGCGTGTGACTAAGCCACTACCGCCGCGGTGGCGGCAGAGGTCTTGGCCACCGTGGTGTAGCCGGCCTTTGAACCGGTCACCCGCACGGTCATCGTCTTGCCAAGATCGGCGGACGTCTGCGTGTAGGTGGTGGCAGTCGCCCCGCTAATCGCGACGCCGGAGCGGTACCACTGGTACTTAAGCGTCACCGGCGCCGGACCCCAGGTGCCGGGGTTGGCGGTGAGGGTCTGGCCCACCTTCGCGGTGCCCGTGATGGTCGGCGTCGGAGCCGTCAGGGTGCCGGCGACCACTGCCGCGGTAGCCGCGGAGGTCTTGGCCACCGTGGTGTACCCGGCCTTCGAACCGGTCACCCGGACCGTGAGGGTCTTGCCCAGGTCGTAGTAGCTCTGCACGTACGTGGCCGCCGTCGCCCCGCTGATCGCGACGCCGGAACGGAACCACTGGTACTTCAGCGTCACCGGAGCCGGACCCCACGCGCCGGGGTTGGCGGTGAGGGTCTGGCCCACCTTCGCGGTACCGGTAATGGTGGGCGTCGGAGCCGTCAGCGTTCCGGCAACCACTGCCGCGGTAGCAGCCGAGGTCTTTGCCACTGTGGTGTACCCGGCCTTGGAACCAGTCACCCGGACAGTGAGCGTCTTGCCCAGGTCGTAGTAGCTCTGCACGTACGTGGCCGCCGTCGCCCCGCTGATCGCGACGCCGGAACGGAACCACTGGTACTTCAACGTCACCGGAGCCGGACCCCAGGTCCCCGGGTTCGCCGTGAGCGTCTGCCCCACCTTCGCGGTACCCGTGATAGTCGGCGTCGCCGTCGTCAGCGTTCCGGCCACGACCGCGGCGGTGGCCGCGGAGGTCTTGGACACCGTCGTGTACCCAAGCTTGGAGCCAGTTACCTGGACCGTGATGGTCTTGCCCAGGTCGTAGTAGCTCTGTACATACGTTGACGCCGTGGCGCCGGCGATCGCGACGCCGGAACGGAACCACTGGTACTTCAGCGTTACCGGAGCCGGACCCCAGGTCCCCGGGTTGGCGGTGAGCTTGTAACCCACCTTCGCGGTACCCGTGATGGTGGGAGTGGCCGTCGTCAGGACGCCACCGGTGATGACAGCACTGCTCGCCTGGGCGTAATAGGGCTCAGTGGGCCAGTCGTGGGCAGACACCCGGACCGTGATCTTCTTGCCGGCATCGGCGGACGTCAGGGCGAACGTCTTGTTCCAGCTCCGCCCTTCGTCCTTCACGCCGTCCACGAACCACTCGTATGTCGGGTACTGGACGTCCGGAGTCAGCGTGCCGAAGTCCGCGGTGAGGGTGTTGCCCACGGAGGGGGTGCCAGCCACGGTCAGAGGCTTCGAAGAGGTGACGGCAGGAGCACCAACCTTCCCGATACCGGCCCAGTCGGAAGAGCTGACGTAGCCCGTCTTGCTTCCGGTGATCCTCACGCTGACGTTGTAATCGCGGTCGGCCTCAGTAAGGACATAACTGCTGGAGGTCGCCCCGGCAATCGCCGTCTCCGTTCCGTCCTTGTAGCGGCTCCACTGGTAGCTGAGCGTGACGGGCGCCGGGCCCCAGACACCCGGGTCCACCGTGACCTTCTGGCCTGGCTGGTTGCCGCCGTAAGCAAAGGCATCGCCCTGCTGCAGGCCCTTGCCTGCGAGCGCGAGCTGCACGGTGGCCGTGATGCGCTGGCCCGAAACCGTCGGAGTTACGACCGTCGCGGTGGACTCGTTTGCAGCGTTGTCGTAGCACTCGGCGACATACCGGTATTCGCGGTAGATCTCGTAGTAGTTGTCGCTGAAGCAGAACTTGTATTTCTTGCCCACCGTCAGGTCCCAGTACACCTTGCCGTTGGCATCGCTCAGAAGCGGGCCGTACTGCGGGCCTTCCCACTTTGCCGTGGCTTCGTTGTAAACCAGCGGACCATACGCGACATCAGGGATCGGCTTGCCCGCGGAATCAGTGATGGTGGCGTCGAAGACCGTCTGCGCGTTCAGGGAAAAGTTGACGTTGCTCAGGACTGCGCCGGACGCCATGGTGAACGAACCGTAGCCGTCCACGCCCGCGGTGCCGTTCCAGTACTGCTGGGTGTAAAGGTGCTTGCCGGATTCGTCCCGCACCACCAGGTTGATCTTGCCTGGCGGTACCTTGTCCAGAGTGTAGTAGCCGTTCGCGTCGGGCACGGCCGACGCCCCCTGACCGCCTTCATCGGGGTAGGCCGAGACTTCCACCTCGGTCACCGCGGCGCCGCTCTTGTTGGTCACACGGCCGCTGACCTTGCCGAAAGCTCCGAGTTCGACGTTCGCCGTGGCGATGGGAGCTGCGGCCGATACCGTCACGGGATCAGCCGATCCGAAACCGCTGTGGTTGTTGTAATACTCGTCTGCGTACGTCGCTTCGCAGCTGGAGCCGCAGCTCACGAAGATCTTGTAGCTGCCTTCAGCCGGGATCGTGAGGCTGAACTTTCCGTCGGCAGCGGTCCACATTCCGGCAACCCTGTCACCAGGCCAATCGCTGGTGTCGGCCTCGACCCAGACGTCACCCAACACCGTGGGTGTGGCGCCAGGAGTGGGCTTCCCGGTAATGGTGCCCTGGATCGTATAAACCGCTGCATGGGCCGGAACAGCTCCGGCGACGAATGCGGCGGCCGCAAGGACCGCCGTCGTAATCAAGGCCAGGAACCGTCTGACCGGCGTCGATAATGGCGACTTCATAGCTTTTCCTCTACCCCCAGGGATGCGAATGAGGCCAAGTGGCCCGGGCAAATCCTAACGACAAGGGGAAAGGTCCGGCCATGGGGAGTTCTCCCCAACGCAAAAGGGCCCGCATCCTCCTTCCGGAAGGTGCGGACCCTTTGCGGTCAGCGCGTCAGACGATCGCCACCGTGTACGCCGAGTACTTGCTCACTGTGGTGTAGCCGGACTTCGAACCGGTCACCCGCACACGGATCTGCTTGCCGCGGTCCGTGGTGGTCAGCTTGTACGTCTGGTACACAGCACCCGAGATGGCGGTGGTGCCGCGGAACCACTGGTACCTCAGCGTCACCGGGGCCGGACCCCAGGTTCCGGGATTGGCGGTCAACGTGTAGCCCACCTTCTTGGTCCCCGTGATGGTAGGCGTCGGCGCAGTCAGCGTGCCGGCAACTACCGCAGTGGTGGCCGCGGACGTCTTGGCCACCGTGGTGTAACCGGCTTTGGAGCCGGTTACACGGACGGTCATGGTCTTGCCCAGGTCCGAGGCCGTCAGCGTGTAGGTGGACGCCGTGGCGCCGGTGATCGCGACGCCGGAGCGGAACCACTGGTACGCCAGCGTCACCGGAGCAGGACCCCAGGTACCGGCGTTCGCCGTCAGCCGGTAACCCACCTTTTTCGTACCCGTGATGGTCGGGGCCGGGGCGGTCAACGTGCCGGCGGCAACCGCCGCGGTGGCAGCCGAGGTCCTGGCCGCCGTGGTGTAGCCGGTCTTGGTGCCGGTCACCTGGACGGTCATGGTCTTGCCCAGGTCCGCGGAGGTCTGCACGTACGTTGCCGCGGTGGCGCCCGTGATCGCGACGCCGGAGCGGAACCACTGGTACGCCAGCGTCACCGGTGCCGGACCCCAGGTTCCGGCATTCGCCGTCAGCGTGTAGCCCACCTTCGCAGTGCCGGTGATGGTGGGCGTCGGGGCGGTCAGCGTACCCGCGGCAACCGGCGCGCTGGTGGCCTGGGCGTAGTAGGGCTCGGTGGGCCAGTCGTGCGCGGAGACCCGCACCGTGACCTTCTTGCCGGCATCGGCCGGGGTCAGGGTGAACGTGTTCTCGTAGCTGCGCTCGTCCCGGACGCCGTCCACATACCATTCGTACATTGCGCCGTACTCGGGAGCCGGCGTCAGCGTGCCGAAATCAGCGGTCAGGGTGTTGCCCACAGCCGGCGTGCCCTCGAGGGTCAGCGGCTTGGACGAGGTGATCGCAGGGGCGCCGACCTTTCCAATGCCTGTCCAGCTGCTGGAGGTGACGTAACCGTCCTTGCTGCCGGTGATCTTCACGCTGACGTAGTGGTCGCGATCAGCCTCGGTGAGGACGTAATCGGCGGACGTTGCTCCGGCGATCGCCGTCTCCGTCCCGTCCTTGTAACGGGTCCACTGGTAGCTGAGCGTCACCGGAGCGGGCCCCCAGGCACCGGGGTCCACGGTGACAGTCTGGCCGGGCTGGTTGCCGCCGTAGGCGAAAGCGTCACCCTGGGTCAGTCCCTTTCCGGCGACGGCGAGCTGCACGGTGGCCGTAATGCGCTCTCCGGCGGTGGTGGGGGTGACGATCTTCGCGTTTGCCAGGTCCGGGACGTTGTCATAGCACTCGGCCACGTAGCGGTATTCGCGCGGGATCTCGTAGTAGTTGTCGCTGAAGCAGAACCTGTACTTCTTGCCCACCGTCAGGTCCCAGTACACCTTGCCGGCGTCGTCGCTCAGGAGGGGGCCGTACTGCGGGCCGTCCCATTTCCCGGTGGCCTCGTTGTACACCTGCGGGCCGTACGCAACATTGGGGATCGGTACACCTGCCGGGTCCGTCACGGCTGCCTCGAAGACCGTCTGTGGATTCAGGGCGAAATTGACGTTGCTCAACACGGCGCCGGTGGGCATGGTGAATCCGTCATAGTGGCCCTCTACACCCGCGCTTCCGTTCCACTGCTGGTTGACGTAAAGGTGCTTGCCCGATTCATCCGTCACCCGCAGCTCGATCTTTCCGGGCTGGACCTTTGCCAGGGTGTAGTAACCGTTGGCGTCCGGGGTAGCAGAAACCACCTGGCCACCTTCGGAGGGGGACGCCGAAACCTCGAGCGGCGTGGTGATGGGCAAGCCGTTCTTGTCCGTCACCCGGCCGCTCACCTTGCCGTAAGCGGAGAGCTCAACATTGGCCGTGGCGGTCGGTGCGGCCGCCGTCACTGTCACCGGATCCGCGGATTCGGAATGCGTGTGGTTGTTGTACCACTCATCGGCGTAGGTGTTGCTGCAGGCGCCGCAGCTGATCCAGAGCTTGTAGCTTCCTTCGGCCGGCACGGTGAAGCTGAACTTACCGTCGGCCCCGGTCCACATGCCGCCCACATTGTCGGCCTGCCAATCGTTCGTATAGGCGCCCACCCAGACGTCGCCCAAGACCGCCGGCGTTGCGCTTGCCGTCGCCTTGCCCGTGATGGTGCCTTGGATGGTGAAGCCCGCCGCCTGGGCCGGAACAGCCCCGGTGACGAAGGCGGTCGCGGCGAGGACCGCCGTCGTAATAGCGGCCAGTAGCCGTCTGAAGGGCGTCGCTGATGACGACTTCATGGATTTTCCTTTTCCCCCAGGGGTGCGAATCGGGCCGATGGGCCCGGGGCAAATCCTAGCGACAGGAAAAAGACGTTGCCATGGGGAGTTGCGCCCACGCTTGCTGTGTCCAGGCGCGAACGTACAGTTGAGGCCCTGTTTTCGCGGTTTTAAGGGCCGTAACTGTACGTTCGCGCCGGGTTGTTACCGTGCGGAGGCGTCCACCGGGTCTTCGGGCGCGGTGTCCTGGGTTGTGTGAAGCGCCGCTTCAGACGCAGCACGGCGGGCCTTGAGCCGGCGGTTCACCAGCGGCCAGAACGCGGCGAGCACCGCCACGGAAACCAGCGACGTCCACACCTGGGTGCGGCCGGAATCGCCGGAGAAGAGCATGACCACCACGATCCCGAGCACGGCCGCGATCACCAGGATGCCCAGCCAGGGGTGCAGCCACATGCGCAGCTTCAGGGCGGCGGTTTCCTCCGGGGTCATGCGGGCGCGGGTGCGGATCTGGGTCAAGGCGATGAAGGCGTAGACAAACAGCGCCACGAGGCCGGCGGAGTTCATGATGAAGTCGAAGATGCCCGAGTCCGGCGCCGTGAAGTTGATGATGACGGCGGCGTACCCGCCCAGGGTGGATGCGATGACGGCCGCCACCGGGATGCCGGAGGCGGACTTGCGGGCGATGATCTTCGGCGCGTAGCCCTGCCCTGCGATCGAGGAGAACATGCGGGCCGCCGAGTAGAGGCCGGAGTTCAGCACCGAGCAGACCGCGGTGAGGATCACGGCGCTCATGACGATGTCCGCACCCGGCAGGCCGTAGAGGCTGAAGAGGTAGGCGAAGGGCGCCTTTTCCTTGGGGTCGGGCAGCTGGTTCCACGGAACGATGGTGACGATGAGGAGAACCGCACCGACGAAGAAGATCAGGATCCGCCAGATCACCGTACTGGTTGCCTGGCGCACGCCCTTGGCCGGATCCTCGGATTCAGAGGCGGCCATGACGGCGATTTCGGTGCCGAAGTAGGAGAAGATCACGATCGCCACGCCGCCGATCACTGCGCCGAAGCCCTCGGGCATGAAGCCGCCGTGCTCCCAGAGGTTCGGGACGGCGAACTGGGCGTTGGGCCACAGGCCGAGGGCGAAGAGCGTACCCACCACCAAGAAGACGACGATCGCGGCCACCTTGACGCTGGCCAGCCAGAACTCCGTTTCGCCGAAGGACCGCAGGGACACCAGGTTGGCGCCGGTGAAGACCAGGAGCAGCAGCACCGAGAAGATCCACTGCGGAATGCCGGGCACCCAGCCGTGCAGGATGGAGCCGCCCACCACGGCCTCGTAGGCGATCACGCCCACCCAGAAGTACCAGTAGAGCCAGCCCACGAAGTATGCGGCCCAGTCGCCGAGGCCGACGCGGGCGTACTCCATGAAGGAGCCGACGGCGGGACGTGCCGCTGCCATTTCGCCCAGCATGCGCATGGCCAGGAAGACCAGCAGGCCGCCGATCAGGTAGGAAATTACGGCGGCCGGGCCCACTGCGTGGATGACGTTCGCGGAGCCGACGAAGAGGCTGGAGCCGATGATGCCACCGAGGGTGATCATGGTGACATGCCGGGAGCGGAGCTTTTTGGCTGCTTGTGTGCCGGGGTTTGGGGTGCCGTGAGTGTCGGCTGACATGGGGACTTCTTTCTTTGGGGAGTGCAGCGCCCTGGATAACCTGCTTGGCCGCAGGGCACACGGCATCCTATGTGAAAGATTTCCGCCCCGGCCAAACGAGAGCGTCACCTCAGATGACTTGCGCGAGCGTACAGTTCGTGCCCTGTTTCCGGGGTTTTAAGGGCCCCATCTGTACGTTCGCGCCCCCGCCCCCGCAGGAGGGCAGAGCTACCCCGAGTGCGCCTGCAGGAACGCGTACACCTCGGTCTCGTCCACACCGGGGAAGGCGCCGGGCGGCATGGCCGCGAGCAGGTGCGAGTGCGCCCGCGCGGACGGCCAGGCGTTGCCGGCCCACTCGTTCGCCAGGGACGCAGGCGGCCGCTTGCAGCAGTCCGGGTCCGGGCAGCGGGAGGTGGCGCGCGCCGTCGTCTCCCTCCCGCGGAACCACTTCACGTGCTGGTACGGCACGCCAATGGAGAGCGAAAACTCGCCCGACGCCGAACGCTCGGTCCGTGCCGTGCACCAGTAGGTCCCGGACGGCGTATCCGTGTACTGCGAGTAGGCGCTGAACTTGTCCGGCACGTCGAACACTGCGCGCGAGGTCCACGCCTTGCAGGACGGCTGGCCCTCGATGGCCCCGGTATGGTCCTGCGGGAAGTTCACGCCGTCGTTCTCGTAGGCCTTGTAGATGATGCCGCTCTGGTGCGTCTTCTGGAAATGCGTGGTGATGCCCAGGTGCTTGGTGGCCAGGTTGGTGAAGCGGTGCGCGGCGGTTTCGTAGGACACGGCGAAGGCGTCCCGGATGTCCTCGACGGCGATCTCCTTGGCCGCCTTCGCCTTCTGCAGAAAATCCACGGTTGTCTGCTCTGGCAGCAGCAACGCGGCGGCGAAATAGTTGGTAGCCACGCGCTGGGCGAGGAAATCGCCGTAGTTCCGGGGAGTTTCGTGGCCCAGGACGTAGTGGCCAAGGGCCTGCAGCAGCACCGAGCGGGGGTCGTGGTCCTGCCGCTGGTTCTGCGTCAGGTAAATTCTGCGGTTCTTCAAATCCGTCACCGAACGCGTGGAATGCGGCAAATCGCCCACGTGGTGCAGGGTGAATCCGAGCTTCTCCGCGATGTCCGCGATGACGTGCTGGCTCAGCGGTCCGCCGCTGTAGCCCACCTGCTTGAGCACCTTCTGCGCTTCGGCCTCATACTCCGGGAAGTAGTTCCCGCGCTCACGCATCATGGCACGCAACTCGCCGTTCGCGCGGCGGGCCTCTTCCGGCGTCGCCACTTGCTCATTCATCTTCCGTTCGAGCTCCTGCAGCAGGCCCACCTGGGCCTCCAGCACATCGAGCGGAAGCCGCGAGCTGATGCGGATTTTCGGCAGTTTGAGCGATTCGTACAGGGGCCCGCGCTGGTAGCGTTCCAGCTCGATTTCCAGCGCGGCGCGGCGGCTGGGCGGCTCGGCCCCGAGCAGCTGTTCGATGCTCACCTTGAGGGCGCCTGCCAGGCCCTGCAGCAGGCCGAGCTTGGGTTCCCGCTTGCCGTTTTCGATCAGGCTCAGCTGGCTGGGGGCGGTCCCGACGGCGGCACCCAGCTCGTCGAGCGTCAGCCCGGCCTGCTTGCGCAGATGCCGCACGCGGCGGCCCAGGCTGATGACGTCCACTTCCGTGGATGCAGCGGACGACGGCGGGACGGCAACTTCGCGGTTCCAGCTTGCAGGCGACATTTCTTGAGAATACGCGAAGAAGTGCATTTCTTTCCATGGTTTTCCTCTAGAAACCCCTTGGAAAGTCCAGAAAAGTAGGTTCCACGAGATTTCGACGAGCTCAATCGACAAGCTCAATCACCGGACCCATCGGAGTCAAAGGAGACAAGACCATGACCGCAGCATTTGAACCAGAGCAGAGTATTGAGCAGCAGGCCGCCGCGCTGGAACTCGAATGGGCTGCCAACCCGCGGTGGGAAGGCGTCACCCGTGATTACTCGGCGTCCGACGTCGTCCGCCTCCGCGGCCGCGTCTCCGAGGAACACACCCTGGCCCGCCGCGGCTCGGAGAAACTGTGGAAGCAGCTCACGGAAGAAGCCCCCAACGGCGGTTACACCAACGCACTCGGCGCCCTCACCGGCAACCAGGCCGTCCAGCAGGTCAAGGCCGGCCTGCGCGCCATCTACCTTTCCGGCTGGCAGGTTGCCGCAGACGCCAACCTCTCCGGCCACACATACCCGGATCAGTCGCTGTACCCGGCGAACTCGGTTCCGCAGGTGGTCCGCCGCATCAACAACGCCCTGCTGCGCGCCGACCAGATCGAGTTCGCCGAAGGCATCAAGACCGTTGAGGACTGGCTGGTTCCGATCGTCGCCGACGCCGAAGCCGGCTTCGGCGGTCCGCTCAACGCCTACGAACTCATGAAGTCCATGATCGCCGCCGGCGCCTCGGGCGTTCACTGGGAAGACCAGCTGGCCTCCGAAAAGAAGTGCGGGCACCTGGGCGGCAAGGTCCTCATCCCCACCCAGCAGCACATCCGGACGCTGAACGCGGCCCGACTGGCTGCCGACGTCGCCGGCACCCCCACCGTCGTCATCGCCCGCACCGATGCCGAGGCAGCAACCCTGATCACCTCCGACGTCGATGAACGCGACCGCGAGTTCATCACCGGCGAGCGCACCGCCGAGGGCTTCTACAAGGTCCGCAACGGCATCGAACCCTGCATCGCCCGCGCCAAGGCCTACGCCCCGTACTCCGACCTCATCTGGATGGAGACCGGCACTCCGGACCTCGAGCTCGCCAAGAAGTTCGCCGAGGCCGTCAAGTCCGAATTCCCGGATCAGATGCTGTCCTACAACTGCTCGCCGTCGTTCAACTGGCGCAAGCACCTGGACGACGCCACCATCGCCAAGTTCCAGCGTGAACTCGGCGCCATGGGCTTCACCTTCCAGTTCATCACCCTGGCCGGATTCCACGCCCTGAACTACTCGATGTTCGACCTCGCCCACGGCTACGCCCGCGAAGGCATGAGCGCCTACGTCGAACTCCAGGAAAAGGAATTCGCCTCCGAATCCCGCGGCTACACCGCAACCAAACACCAGCGCGAAGTCGGCACCGGCTACTTCGACGACATCGCCACTGCGCTCAACCCGAACGCAAGCACCCTGGCCCTGGTGGGATCCACCGAAGAAGGCCAGTTCCACTAACACTTACCGTTCGACGACGGGCGGTTGAGATCTCGACAGGCTCGATCACCAAATCCGGTGGTTCGGTGGTTGAGCTTGTCGAAACCGTCGAAACCCCGGCAAACCCTGCGGTTGAGATCTCGACAGGCTCGATCACCAGAACCGGCGTCCGGCACCCAAGGCGATCTCGACAGGCTCGATCACCAGAACCGGCGCCCGGCACCCGAGCCAGCCACGCCGCCGTCGAACACTTGCTTCTCAGAGGAGAGATTGACATGAACAGCTTCACCGACAGCTTCACCATCAACGGCATCACCCTCACTGCGCAGCCGGTCTGCCGGCAGGGCGAAGTGCTTACTCCGGACGCCTTGGATTTCGTTGCGAAGCTGCACCGGGCGACGGCGGAGCGGCGCCAGGAGCTGATGCAGGCCCGCCACGCGCGCCGGGCCCAGATCGCGTCCGGCCAGGATCCGCGGTTCCTTCCGGAGACCGAGGGCATCCGCAACGATCCGAACTGGCGGGTCGCTCCCCCGGCGCCGGGACTGGAGGACCGCCGCGTGGAGATCACGGGGCCGGTGGACCGGAAGATGACCATCAACGCGCTGAACTCGGGCGCCAAGGTGTGGCTCGCGGACATGGAGGATTCGTCCACCCCCACGTGGCGCAACGTCATCAAGGGCCAGCTGAACCTGACGGACGCCCTGGAACGCCGCATCGACTTCACCACGGAGGAGGGCAAGGAGTACAAGCTGCGCACGGACCAGGAGCTGCCCACCATCGTGGTCCGGCCGCGGGGCTGGCACCTGCCGGAGAAGCACATGCTGATTGACGGCAAGCCGATCGCCGGCGGGATCGTGGACTTCGGCCTGTACTTCTTCCACAACGCCCGCCGCCTGCTGGCCCAGGGCCGCGGCCCGTACTTCTACCTGCCGAAGATCGAGAACCACCTCGAAGCCCGCCTGTGGAACGACATCTTCATCCTGGCCCAGGACCTGCTCGGCATCCCGCAGGGCACCATCCGTGCCACGGTGCTGATCGAGACCATCACGGCCGCGTTCGAAATGGAGGAGATCCTCTACGAACTGCGCGATCACGCCGCGGGCCTGAACGCCGGCCGCTGGGACTACATCTTCTCCCTGATCAAGAACTTCCGGACCCGCGGCCCCCGCTTCGTCCTGCCGGACCGCGGCCAGGTCAGCATGACCCAGCCGTTCATGCGCTCCTACACCGAGCAGCTGGTGCGTGCCTGCCACCGCCGCGGCGCCATGGCGATCGGCGGCATGGCTGCCGCTGTTCCCAACCGCAAGGACGAAGCCGCCAACACGGCGTCCTTCGAAAAGGTCCGCGCGGACAAGACCCGCGAGGCCAACGACGGTTTTGATGGCTCCTGGGTTGCCCACCCGGACCTGGTGCCGGTGTGCCGTGAAGTGTTCGACGGCGTCCTCGGCTCGCGTCCGAACCAGCTGGACCGCTCCCGCGAGGACGTCACACCCGACGACCGCGCGCTGATCGACGTTTCCTCCACCGAGGGAAGCATCACGGAGCAGGGCATCCGCATCAACATCGAAGTGGGCATCCGCTACATCGAATCGTGGCTGCGCGGCAACGGTGCCGTGGCCATCCACAACCTGATGGAAGACGCAGCAACCGCGGAAATCTCCCGTTCACAGCTGTGGCAGTGGATCCATTCCCGGGCCATCACGGACTCCGGCGACGTCATCACCCGTGAATGGGTGGAGGAGTTGCTGGATGAGGAGTTCGCCCGCCTGGAACGCTTCGACGACGACCGCTTCACCGATGCCCGCAGCATCTTCGAGGAGGTCACCCTGGCGGAAGACTTCCCCACCTTCCTGACCATCCCGGCTTACGCCCGCTTCCTCACCGAAGCCAAGGAAGAGGCCAGCAAGGAAGAACTGATCGCCGCCTAGAAATTTCCGCCGGCCGGGCTGCCTGCACTCTTCGCAACAAGTGACCCCGAAGGCCGGGGAGGCAGCCCGGCGGCGGACCACCCTTTCACACAGCGCGAACTGGCAGCAGATCCCCCTTAAATCCGTTTCAGAGGGCATCTGCTGCCAGTTCGCGCTTCCCCAAGGGGAAACTCAGCGGCGCTTGCCGGCACTCCGAACCGAGACCGTGGTGCAGATGCCGAAGGCCAGCACCGAGCCGAGGATCACCAACAGCGGCGGAGTCCAGGTGCCGGCCTGTTCGTGCACGAAGCCCACGGCACTCGGGGCGATGGCCGCGAAGAAATAGCCCACGCCCTGGACCGAGGCGGACATCCTGCCGGCCGTGGCCATATCCGGCGCCACCTTGATAAGGGCGGAGAAGATGATCGTGAAGCCACCGCCCTGCGCGATCCCGGCGCTGATGCACCACAGCCACCACCACGACGGCGCCAGCAACAGGCCCACGGGAATGCTCGCCCACAGCGCGCTCACGGTGAGCGCCACCGCCGTCGGACTCCAATACTTGGCGAGCAGCGGCACGCCGAGCGATCCGAGGATCGCCAGCACCTGGAAGATCGAGGCGCCCGCGCCGGCTTCGGTGGCGGTCATGCCCAGCGAATCGCCCAGGAAGCTCGGCAGCCAGGTGGTCACGCCGTAGTAGGAGAACGCCTGGCCGGCGAAGCCGACCGTCAGGCCCGCGGTGATCCAGAAGACCCCGGCCACCGGTGGCGCATCCGCCGCGGGTGCAGGCGCTGGAGGCAGCGGCTTCGGCACGAATGCCCGCCGCGGGCCGAACGCGAAGGCCCAGGCTGCCGTCGCCAGCACCGCGAGGATCCCGACGGCGGCCAGCGCCAGCCGCCAGCCCATCAGTTCCGCGAGCGGTGCGGTGACCACCGAGGTCAGGAAGGCGCCCACGTTCAGGAACGCCGAGTACAGGCCCATCGCGGTGCCCTGCCGCCGCGACGAAACATCGCGCCGGATGATCAGCGGGATGCAGATGTTCCCCACCGTGATCGCCAGGCCGATCAGCACCGTGCCGAAAAGTACGACGGCGGGCGGCCCGGCCGAGCGCAGCACCACGCCTGCCAGGACGCCCAGCAAAGTGAGGGTCACCGCGAATTCGGCGCCGAAGCGGCGCCCCGCAAGCGCCGCGGCCGGCGAGGCGAGGGAGAAGCACAGCACCGGGATGCTGGTCAGCAGGCCCAGGACCACGGGCGGGAAGCCGAGCTCGGCCTGCATGGTGTCCAGCACAGGGGCAACGGAGACGATCGGCCCGCGCATGCAGAGCGAAATCAGGGCGATGCAGGCCAGGACCACCCAGCTGCGGGGAACACGGGACAACAGGCCGCTCATTTTTCGATCACCCTTTCTTGCTATCACGGCAACGGCGCCACGGTTGTGTAAACCGTGGCGCCGTTGTCGAAGATCACGCGTCAGCCGAGGTACCAGTCCCGCTGCGGGTTGGACACGGAGGGTGCTTCACGGAACTGTTCGGGCTGCGCCACCCAGCCCACGCCGTTGGCGATGACCTTCTGGATCTGCGGCTGGTGGTACACCGGGTATTCCTGGTCGCCGGGGCTGAAGTAGAAGATCCGGCCCTTGCCGCGGGAGAAGGTCACGCCGGAGCGGAACACCTCGCCGCCTTCGAAGGAGCTGATGAAGATCAGGTCGTCGGGCTCCGGGATGTCGAAGAGCTCCCCGTACATCTCCTGCTTGGGAATGAGGATGGGGCTTTCGACGCCGGCAGCGATCGGGTGCGAAGGCTTGACCGTCCACACGAGTTCGCGTTCGCCGTCGTTGCGCCACTTCAGCGAGCAGGTGGTGCCCAGCAGCCGCGTGAAGATCTTGGCGAAGTGGCCGGAGTGCAGCACTACCAGGCCCATGCCGCCCAGCACGTGCCGCTGCACCCGTTCCACCACTTCTTCGGAGACCTCGCCGTGCGCGATGTGCCCCCACCACAGCAGGACGTCGGTGCGGGCGAGCACCTCCTCGGACAGTCCGTGTTCCGGATCGGCGAGGGTCGCCGTCGTGATGTCCGCGTCCGGGTAGAAGCCGCGCAGGCCGGCGGCGATCGCCCCGTGCATGCCTTCGGGGTACATCTCCGCCATGGTGGCCGGTTCGTTGCGGGCTTCGTGGACGCCTTCGTTCCAGACGACGATGTTCAGTTTGCGGTCGGCCATCAGAGACGCACCTCCCGGCCTTCGAGCGCGGACTGGTAGCAGGCGTCGATGATCACGGCGCGGTTCAGCGCGAGCGAACCGTCGTGCCGCTCCCATTCGCTTTCGCCGGCGCGCACAGCGGCCACGAAGTCCGCCACCACCTGCCGGTGCATGCCGTTGGAGCCCACTTCGGGGGCGTAGTCGGCGTTTTCTTCGCCGTTGTCCTTGAAGACGTGCAGTTCGCCGCGTTCCGGGGACGGGTTGCCGGCGACCTTGAGTTCAGCGCCGCCGTCGGTGCCGTACACGAGGAAGTTGATCTCGTCATCGGGCTTCCGGTAGCTGGCCCAGCCCGCCTCGATCACCAGGGTGGCGCCGCCTTCCAGGCGCAGGAAGGCCGAGGAGAAGTCCTCCACCTCGAATTTGTTGGACGACGCCGTGGCGGTGTACCGGGCATTGCCGCCCAGGCCGCGCGGGCCCAGCTCGGAATGGGTGGACGCGGAGACGGACAGCACCTTGGGTTCGCCCAGCAGGTGCAGGGCGTAGTCCAGGACGTGCACGCCGATGTCCGCGAGGGGTCCGCCGCCGGCAAGCTCCGGGTTGGTGAACCAGCTGCCCAGGGTGGGGATGCCCTGGCGGCGCAGCCACGCGGCCTTGGCGTAGTACGGCCGGCCGAGCTCGCCCTGGTCGATCACGGACTTGAGGGCCTGGATGTCACCGCGGCGGCGGTGGTTGAAGGCAACGTCCAGCACGCGGCCGGCTTTGCGGGCGGCGTCCACCATGGCCTGGCCCTCGACGGCGTTGCGTGCGATCGGCTTTTCGCTCAGCACGTGGATGCCCTTCTCCAGGGCGGCGACGGCGATGGGCGCGTGCAGGAAGGTGGGGACGGCCACGCTGATGGCGTCGAGGCCCTCCAGCTCAAGCATGTCTTCCCAGCGGGCGAAGACGTGCGGAATGCTGTACTTCTCCTCCACCTGGGCGAGGAGCTCGGCTTCCATGCCGGCGGCGGCGAGGATCTCGACGCCGTCGATCCTGCTGTAGGCGTCGAGATGCTGCTGGCCGGCCCAACCGATGCCGACGACGCCTACCTTGAGGCTTGCGGGCGTAGCGTGCTGAGTGCTCACGGGGTTTCCTGTTCTTTCCTGTTGTTGGCTTGTTGTGTTGGTATTTCGGAGAGGGTCAGCCCTTGACGGCGCCCGCGGTCATTCCTGACACGATCCTCTTCTGGCAAAGGAGGACAAGGATCACCAGCGGGACCGTGATGATCACGGAGGCCGCGCTGATGGTGCCCAGCGGCTGGTCGAATTCGCTGGTCCCGCTGAAGAAGGCGATCGCCACGGGGACCGGCCGGGCCTCAGGCGAGGTGGTCAGCGTGACCGCGAGCAGGAATTCGTTCCATACCGAGATGAACACAAGGATGGCCGTCGTGGCCAGCCCCGGAACCGCCAGCGGCAGGATGACCTTGCGGAAAGCAGTGAACGGCGAAGCCCCGTCCATGTACGCCGATTCCTCGAGTTCGCGCGGGATTTCCTTGAAGAAGGAGGTCAGCGTGTAGATCGCCAGCGGCAGCGCGAAGGTCAGTTTCGGGATGATCAGGCCGAGGAGGGTGTCGTAGAGGCCGATCTCCCGCCAGATGGAGAACATCGGTGCCGCGATGGCGATGGCCGGGAACGTGGTCACCGACAGGATGAGGGTGAGGATCATCGCCTTACGGCGCATCTTGAGCCGGGCCAGTGCGTACGCCGCGAAGGAGGCGAACACCAGCGCCACCGTGGTGGTCACGACGGCGATGATCACCGAGTTCCGCAGCGCCACCAGGAACTCGGCGTTCTGGAACACCGCGAGGTAGTTCTCCAGGCTCGGATCGGCAGGGAACAGCTCGCCCTTGGACAGGCTGGCGCCCTTCTTCAGGGAGGTGTTCACCAGCCAATAGAAAGGGATGAGCGAAAAGCCCATGACCGCCACGACGAAAACCCACACCAGGGGGTGCAGTTTCGCCTCGCCGCGGAGGCGGCGCTTTGGTGCCCGACGGCGGACGGCGGCTTGCGTCGCCGTCGGACGTTCTGCGGTCAGCGTGCTCATTGTTCCTCCTTCGCGACCTCGCGGATGTTTCCGCCGGCGAAGCGGATGTAGACGACCGACACGACCATCACCGTGAGGAAGGTCAGGATGGACAAGGCTGACCCTTCACCCACCAGGCGGTTCTCACGCAGCTGCGTGTAGGCGAGCATGGACATGGATTCGGTGCCATTCGCTCCACGGGTGAGGACGAACGGCAGGTCGAAGACGCGCAGCGCGTCCATGGTGCGGAAGATCGCGGCGAGGACGATTGCCGGGCGCAGCAGCGGCAGGGTGATGTGGACGAAGGTCTGCCACTTGCTGGCTCCATCCAGTTCTGCTGCCTCGTAGGTCTCGGCGGAGATGACCTGCAGTCCAGCCAGGATAATCAGGGCCGCGAAAGGCGTGGTCTTCCAGACGTCGGCAAGGACGATCACGGCCATCGCGTAGCCGTGCTCGCCCAGCCAGACGACGTCCCCGCCGGGCAGGCCCAGGGCGGACAGGACATTGGTCACCAGGCCGAGGTTGGGCTGGAACATCGTCTGCCAGGTGATCGCGGAGACCACCGTGACAATCGCGTAGGGCAGCAGCACCACGGTGCGCAGCAGGGCCCGGCCCTTGAAGGCAAGGTTGAGCAGCAGGGCCATGGCCGTTCCCAGGACGAGCTCCAAGGAGACCGAGAGCGCGGCGAACAGGAAGGTCTGTCCGAATGCGGCCCACCACTCCTGGCTGGCCAGGGCGGTGATGTAGTTTTCCAGGCCGACGAATCGGGACAGGCCGGCCGTCCGGACGCTGTACTGGTTGAGCGACAGCCACAGGGCGTATCCGATGGGGACCGCCGCCACCAAGGCCATGAGGATCAGGGACGGAGCGGTCATCCGGATGGCGAGCCGCCGCTCCGCACGGTCGCGTGCGCTCACGCCGCGGCCGGGCGAAAGGGACTTGATGGACATGGTCAGAAGCTCTTCTTCGCTGCCGTGATTTCCTCGGCCATGTTCTTCACGGCGTCCTCAGTGGACGCCGTGCCGGACAGGACCGCGTACACGTTCTTGTAGACAGCTTGGGAAATCTGCGGGTAGACGGGTGAGATGGGGCGCGGCTTGGCTCCCTTGACCGAGGCCAGGAGTTCCTTGGCGAACGGCATCTTGGCCAGGACCACGGGGTCGGAGTAGGCGGCCTCGTTCACCGGGGCCTGGGAGAAGTCCATGGCCACGTGCTTCTGCCACTCCGGGGTGGTGGCGAAGTCAATGAAGGCCACGGCGCCGGCCTGGTTCTTGGAGTGTGCCGAGATGGCCAGGTTCCAGCCGCCCAGCACGCCGGAGGCCTTGCCGCCTTCCCAGGTGGGAAGCGGTGCGACGCCGAAGGTGCCCTTCAACGCGCTCTCGTTGAGCAGCCGGTACACGTGCGGCCAGTTGCGCTGGTAGCCGTCTTCGCCGGATTCGTAGGCCAGGCGGGCGGGGTCCTCGTTGTACGTCAGGACGGCGCGGTCGGCCGAGCCGTCCTTCAGGCCCTTGACCATGAAGTCGAGGACTTCGCGGGTCTGCGGCGAATCGATCTTCACCTCGCCGTTGCTGTCCAGGACCTCGCCGCCGGCACTGTAGAGCATCTCCAGGAAGTTCACAGTGAGGCCTTCGTACTGCTTGCCCTGGTAGACGAAGCTGTTGCCGGGAGCCTTCGCGGCTTCGGCGTAGAGCTGCTGCCAGGTTTCCGGCTTGGCCACCTTGTCCTTCTGGTAGTAGATGAGCCCGGCGTTGGTGAAGAACGGCGAGGCCCAGTACTTGTCCTCGTATTTCGTGGTTTCCACCGTGGAGGGGATGAGCCGGTCCTTGTTCGCTTCAACCAGCTTGCTCTGGTCCACCAGCCAGCCCTGGGAGGCGAATTCGGAAGTCCAGATGACGTCGGTCAGGAAGATGTCGCACTCGTCGGACTTGCCCTCGAGCCGCTGCACGGCCTGCGTGCGGGCTTCATCCGTGGTGGCGCCGATCTCGGTGTACTTGGCCGTGACCTTGCCGTTGGCCTTGGTGAACGCTTCCGCGGTGCCCTTGTAGATGCCGGAGGCGTCCTTGCCACCGCAGACGTTGATGCTGCCGCTGGCGTCCTTGCCCGCAGCCGGGTCCACCGCGGGGCCGTTGTTCTGCGTGGCAGCTCCGCCGCCACACGCGGTAAGCATGGATCCGGCCATCACGGCTGCCGCTGCGCTAAGGGCCAGACGGCGGCGTCCGGCGCTGATGAATGCCTTCATGGAATTCCTTTCACAAGCCCAAGGTCGTCGCGCCAACTTCTGCCAGCTTATATGCAAAAGATTGTGCGCTAAGAGTCATAAGAAAGGTTCTCCGGCCCCAAAACGGCTGTCAATGACTAAAGCGCTTCACACTTCAGATGTCTTTCTCCACGCCCTTCCGGGCACACAAAAGCGCCCGCGGCAAATGCCGCGGGCGCTTTGAACAAGCCGTCTCCCTAGGGCCTGGCGGCCGCCGCCACGGCGGACTCAACCACGGCCGGCGAAAGGACATGGTCGATCACCATGCGGCTCGCGCCGAGGATGGCGGCTTCCGGGCCGGCCTTGGACTGTTCGATCCGCAGCCGCGAGGTGGCCAGCGGCAGCGAGCGCGCGTAGACCGTTTCACGGATGCCGGCCAGGAGCTGGTCGCCGGCGCGCGACAGACTGCCGCCCACCACGATCACCGAGGGATTGAGCATGTTGACGCAGATGGCCAGCACCTCGCCGACGTCACGGCCGGCCTGGCGCAGGGCATGGATGGCCTGGACGTTGCCCTGCGCGGCCAGGTCCACCACCTCGGATCCGGAGGCGGCCTGGATCCCCTGCGCCGCGAGCTTCTGCACCAGAGCGGGCCCCGCTGCCAGCGCTTCAAGGCAGCCGGTGTTGCCGCAGCGGCACAGGACACCGTCGCCGCCGGGCACGCGGACGTGGCCGAGGTCGCCGGAGGTGCCGTCCGCGCCGCGCTGCAGCTGGCCGCTGCTGATGATTCCCGCGCCCACGCCCGTGGCGAGCTTGACGAAGAGCAGGTCGTCGTAGGAATTCCAGTGCGTGTGGCGTTCGCCGAGCGCCATGATGTTGACGTCGTTGTCCACCAGCACCTCGGCGTCGATCTCCTTGCGGATGTAGCCGACCACGTCGAAGCCGTCCCAACCGGGCATGATGGGCGGCTTTACGGGCCTGCCGCTGCCGTGTTCCACGGGTCCGGGAACGCCGATGCCGATGCCGGCGATGTCCGCTTCGCTGCGGCCGATCTCCTTCAGCAGCGCGCGCCCGTTCTCCACGATCCAGCTGAGCACCACTTCCGGCCCCTCGGCGACGTCGAGCTTCTCGGAATGCCGGGCGAGCACAACGCCGTTCAGGTCGGTGACCGCAACCGCGGCGTGGCTCGCACCGACGTCGGCGGCAAGCACCAGCCGCACTCCGGCATTGAAAGCAAACTTCGACGGCGGCCTGCCGCCGGATGACGCCGCCTCACCGGCGGGACCCACCAGGCCAAGTCCGGTCAGCGCGTCGATGCGGGCGGCCACCGTAGTGCGCGCCAGCCCGGTTTGTTCGGCGAGTTCGGCGCGGGTCCTGGCCTTGCCGTCGCGGAGCAGCTGGAACAGGTCCCCGGCGCGGGCCAGGATGCCGCCTTCGGAGCTGGCCTTCTCCTGGCGTTGGATAGTGGTCACCATGGTTAAGGAATAGCACAACGGCACCGGCTTCAGGGCGGCTTCGGACGCCTATCTTTCAAACTTTTGATTGACTCAAGGCAAAAGTGCTCGTAAGTTCGAGTAAAACGCCAACCACCCGAGGAACTCCCCATGACTACTCCGGAACCCTCTTCCCGCCCCTTGGGCGTCGCGGCCATCGGCTACGCCTTCATGGGCAAGGCCCACTCCAATGCCTGGCGCAATGTCGCCGCCTTCTTCGACGTGCCGGCCATCGAACAGAAAGTGCTGGTGGGGCGGGACGCCGCACAGGTGGCCGAAGCTGCCGCCCGCTACGGCTGGGCGGAGTCCGCCACGGACTGGCGGGCCGTCGTCGAACGCGAAGACATCGACATCGTGGACATCTGCGCCCCGGGGTGGATGCACGCCGAGATCGCCATCGCCGCGCTCGAAGCAGGCAAGCACGTGCTCGTGGAAAAGCCGCTCGCCAACACCATCGCTGAGGCCAAAGCCATGACCGAGGCCGCGGCCGCCGCCCGGGCCCGCGGAGTGCAGTCGATGATCGGCTTCAACTACCGGCGCGTCCCGGCCCTCGCGCTGGCCAAGGAACTCATCGCCGAAGGCCGCCTCGGCACCGTGCGGCACGTCCGCGCGGCATACCTGCAGGACTGGCTGGCCGACGCGGAGTCCCCCATGACCTGGCGGCTGCGCAAGGACACCGCCGGATCCGGCGCCCTCGGAGATATCGCCTCCCACGCCATCGACCAGGTCATGTACCTCCTGGGCGATTCCGTCACCGAGGTCTCGGGCCGCCTCCACACCTTCGTCACCACGCGTCCCGGACCGGCGGGCCCCGAAGAAGTAACGGTCGACGACGCAGCCTGGGCCACGCTGACCCTCACCTCCGGAGCAATCGCCTCGGTGGAGGTGTCCCGCATGGCCATGGGCAGGAAGAACTCCCTGACGCTGGAAATCTACGGCGACAAGGGATCGCTGCTGTTCGACCTCGAAAACCTCAACGAACTCGGCTTCCTGGACGCCACGCTCCCCGTCCGCGAACAAGGCTTCCGCCGCATCCTCGTCAACGAAGCCGAACACCCCTACCTTGCCGCGTGGTGGCCGCAAGGCCACATCATCGGCTGGGAGCACACCTTCACCCACCAGATCCGTGACTTTCTGGCCGCCATCGCAAACGGAACCGCGCCGTCGCCGTCGTTCGAAGAAGGCCTGGCCGTCCAGCAGGTGCTGGCCGCCGTCGAAGAATCCGCCAACGCCAAGAGTTCGCTGGTCACCCTGCACACCACGTCCGAAGGAGCCTGATATGCCCCGCCCGTACACCCTGTTCACCGGCCAGTGGGCCGACCTGCCGCTCGAAGAAGTCGCCAAGCTCGCCTCCGGCTGGGGCTACGACGGCCTGGAAATCGCCGTCTCCGGCGACCACCTGGACGCCTGGCGATGGGACGAACCCGGCTACGTCGAATCCAAGCTCGAGCTGTTGGAGAAGTACAACCTCAAGGTCTGGGCCATCTCCAACCACCTCAAAGGCCAAGCGGTATGCGACGATCCGATCGACTTCCGGCACCAGGCGATCGTCGGGCCGAAGGTGTGGGGCGACGGCGACCCGGAAGGCGTGCGCCAGCGCGCCGCGGAGGAAATGAAGCACACCGCCCGGCTCGCCAAAGCGCTCGGGGTGGACACCGTCGTCGGCTTCACCGGCTCCTCGATCTGGCAGTACGTGGCCATGTTCCCGCCCGTCCCGGAAAAGGTGATCGACGCCGGATACCAGGACTTCGCGGACCGCTGGAACCCCATCCTGGACGTCTTCGACGAATGCGGCGTGCGCTTCGCCCACGAGGTCCACCCCTCCGAAATCGCCTACGACTACTGGACCACCGTGCGCACCCTGGAGGCGATCGGCCACCGCGAGGCTTTCGGCCTGAACTGGGATCCCTCGCACATGATGTGGCAGGGCATCGATCCCGTCTCCTTCATCTGGGATTTCAAGGACCGCATCTACCACGTGGACTGCAAGGACACGAAGCTGCGCCCCACCGGCCGCAACACCGTGATGGGTTCACACCTGGCCTGGGGTGATCCGCGGCGCGGCTGGGACTTCGTCTCCGCGGGCCGCGGCGATGTGCCGTGGGAAGCCTCCTTCCGCGCCCTCACCGCCATCGGCTACAACGGTCCCATCTCCATCGAGTGGGAAGACGCCGGCATGGACCGCCTGCACGGCGCCCCCGAAGCCCTGGCCGCGCTGAAGAAGTTCGACTTCCCCGCCTCGCAGACCAGCTTCGACGCCGCGTTCCAGCAGTAGTTCCGGTAGCCACCGCCCGGGACGGGCCTGCCATGTTTTGCAGGCCCGTCCCCGGTGCATGGGATGCTTGGGCCGCACAGTTGTCATCCGGGAAGGACGTATTCGTGGCCAAGCGCCCGACCATCTACGACGTCGCACGGCGCGCGTCCGTGTCGATCGCCACGGTGTCATTCACCTTCCGCCAGCCGCACCGCGTAAGCGAGGCGACGCGCACGCTCGTGACGGCGGCGGCCCGGGAACTGGGCTACGTGCCGAGCGCAAGCGCCCGCGGGCTGGCCAGCGGACGCACCGGCGCCATCGGTCTCTATTCCTACGACTACTACGGCCGTGCCGGAACCGGCGCCGCGAGCCTGCAGCAGGATGACAGCGCCCTCCTGGCCGAAGGAGTTTTCTCGGACAAGTCCAACGAGGACTTCCGCTTGTTTCCGCTCTACCACGACGAGGTGCAGCGCGGCGTGGAAATGGAGTGCCGGCGCCGAGGCTATGTGCTGATGATCGGCGAAGGGCGGGGCAAAGCATCCGAGGCCGACATCAACGAGATCGCCGGCCGGGTGGATGGGCTCGCCGTTTTTCCCAACACCTTCAGCACGGAGATCCTCAAACGGATCGCGTCGCGCATTCCCGTGGTGGAACTCGCCGTTCCCGCCATGGAAACAGGGCAGCACTGCGTCTTTGTCGAGAACACCTACGGGGCACGGGAGCTCACCCGGCACCTGATCCGGCACCATGGGCACACGTCCATCACCTTCGTGGGCCCGGCCGGATCACCGGACCGGGAGCACCGATTCGCCGGCTACTCCGAAGCCATGGAGGAGGCCGGACTGAAGGCCGGGTCCCTGGCTGCGCCCGGCCGGGACGACGCGGGCCGGCTGAAGGATCCGCTTCCGGACCCAGCCCGCGAAAGCGACGAGGCGATCAGGTGGCTCCGGGACGCCGGAAGCCTCCCCGACGCCTTCGTGTGTTCAAACGACGCCGAGGCCCTCTTGTTTGTCGATGCCCTGAAACGGGCCGGGCTATCGGTCCCGGGAGACGTGGCCGTCACGGGATTCGACGGCCTCGCGGCGGGCCGCATGAGCCGGCCGGCCCTGACCACGGTCCGCCAGCCCATGATCGCCCTGGGCCGGGCCGCGGCCGAAATCCTCATCAAGCAAATCGCCAACCCGGGTGGAGAAACCATAGCCCGGGAACTGCCCGTGGAACTCGTCCTGAGCGAAAGCTGCGGCTGCGGCTAGGCTCGCCCCAACGCACCCCCGCCATTCGTGGAATGCTTGGACCACAGGGTTTTCATCGGGAGGAACATTCGTGGCCAAGCGCCCCACGGTCTATGACGTTGCCGCACGGGCAGGTGTTTCCATCGCCACGGTGTCCTTCACCTTCACCCAGCCGCACAAGGTCCGGCCGTCCACCCGGGAAGCCGTGGAGGAGGCAGCACGCGCGCTTGGCTATCTTCCCAGTGCGAGCGCCCGCGGCCTCGCCCGCGGCAAGACCGGAGCCATCGGCCTGTTCTCCTTCGACTACTACGCCCGCAACAGCGGCGTGACGCCCGACGCCGACGCGCCCTTTGGCGACGAAGCCAACGAGGACTTCCGGATGTTCCCGCTGTACCACGACGAGGTCCAGCGCGGCGTGGAGATGGAGTGCTGGCGCCGCGGCTACGTGCTGATGGTCGGCGACACCAAGTCCACGTCCAGCGAGGCGGACATCGCCGGGATTGCGGGCCGCGTTGACGGCCTGGCCGTCTTCCCCAACACTTTGCCGGACGAGATCCTCCTCCGGATCTCCAAGCGCATCCCCGTGGTGGAGCTGTCCATCCCGATCAACAACAATGGCCTGCACGGCGTCTCGGTGGACAACGAAGGCGGCCTGGCAGCGCTCACCGAACACCTCATCAGCGTGCACGGGCTCACGGACATCGCCTTTGTCGGCCCCCTGGGTTTCCCGGACAAGGAGCACCGCTTCAGCGGGTATTCGCGCGCCATGGAGGCCGCCGGGCTGGCCATCCGCACCGTGGACACCGCCCCTCCCGGCCAACTCGCGGCGTTCGCCCGGGACACCGTGGCCGGCATGCTGGCCGAGGGAACGCTCCCCCAGGCACTGGCCTGCTCCACCGACGAAGAAGCCCTGGCCTACATGGACGCCCTGGCCGCGGCGGGGGTCAGCGTACCCGGGCAGATCGCCGTCACCGGTTTCGACGGGCTGGTGGCCGGCCTGGTGAACCGCCCCGCCCTGACCACGGTCCGCCAGCCGCTCGTGGAGCTCGGCCGCACCGGTGCCTCGATCCTGATCGACCAGGTGGCTTCGCCCGGCAAGGAGCCGGTCAAGCGGCAGCTGCCCGTCAAACTCATGATCCGCGAAAGCTGCGGCTGCCGCGCCGCCTGAGCCGCGGCTTCCCCTGCAACGCCCGACGACGGCGCCCGCTGCCCCAGCGGTTCCCTCCCCTGCCGCTTTGCCTTACTGAGCAGCGCTCCCGGCAATTAATGCCGTCAAACTTCAAACTTTTGCCACTTTCTTGGCGAAAGGTGTTGCCAAGGTCACACCTACGCGCTTTGATTGGTACTGCGCGGCGATTAAAGCGCATAGATTTGCCCCCGCGGCTTCTGCACACAAGGAGGTGGAGCTTGACCGGCAACAGCACTGGGACGGAAATCCTCGGCGTCGGGATCATCGGCGCAGGCCCGGTAACGCAAGCCATCCATATGCCCACGCTCAGCCGGCTCGGGGACCTCTTCGCGGTCCGGCACATCATGGACGCAGATCCCTCCGTGGCGGAGTCAGTGGCCGCCCGGGCAGGTGCACGGCACAGCAGCAGCGTGGAGGAATTGCTCGCGGATCCGGAGGTCGACGTCGTCGCCATCTGCAGCCCGCACCGCTTCCACGCCGAACAAGTCATCGCGGCCTGCCGGGCGGGCAGGAAGGCCGTCCTCTGCGAAAAGCCCTTCGCCATGAATGCCGCCGAAGCCGCAGGGATCCTGGTAGCCGCCAAGGACACGGGCGTACCGGTGGTCGTCGGTGCCATGCACGCCTTCGATCCCGCTTGGCTCGCCGCGGAGTCACACTGGGGCACACTGCCGGAAACGGCCCACACCATCCGCTCCACCATCGTCCTCCCACCGAACAGCCGCTTCGAAGACGCCGCCACAGAGGTCCTCGCCCGGCCCGGGCTGACGGCTCCGGACTACTCCGACCCCGCCGCCGTACGGAGCGCGCTGCACGGCGGCATCATGGGCCTCGCCATCCATGACCTTCCACTGGTCCGCCGCTTTGTGCCGCACTTCGAAGACCTTGAGATCCTCCAGGCGCGCCATGTCCGTCCCTTCGGCTACCTGGTGTCGCTGCGTGCGGCGGGCCGGAGCATCGAGCTGAGGGCAGCCATGGGGAACACCTGGAAGCCCGCGTGGACCTTCGAAGCCTTCTCGGACGACGCCGCGCTGCGCGTGGACTTCAGCCCCTCCTACGTCCAGGCAGGCTCCGCCGCCGCCACCCTCAGCACCGCGAACGAACGCCGCAGCTTCGGCCCGTACGGACACAACGGCTACGAAGGTGAATGGCGCGAACTCGCCCGGTTGGCCGGCGGAGGAGCGCCGCGGCGGGGCACCGAGAGCCTGATCGACGATCTCGCCTTCGCCCTCGCCATCGCCGAGCCCTCCGCGGAGGCGGCAACAGCCGAGCTGATGGGAGCGGACGCATGAGCAGCTACACCGTCAACGACACAGCCGGCGCAACCGCGGTGCGTGCCACCGTCGCGTCCTTGCCGCTGAGTTTCCGTGCCGCAGACCCCGGGGAAACTGCCCACGTCCATGCGGTGGCCGGCACTCCCGGCTGGACCGCCGCAGCCCTCCGGGCGGTCGACGACGGCGCGCGCGGCATCGTGGTCGTCGCACCATGCGTCGAAGACACTTCTGCCCTGGCCGAGGCCGCGGAGGCCGCCGGAACGGCGGTGGTGCTTGACCTGCGCTGGGAATCGAACCCGGGACTGGCCGGCGCCGAAGAAGCCGTCCGCTCAACCGCCGGCCGCGCCGTCATGCTCGACTCGCTCGCGGTCTCCGCCGCCGGCAGCGATCCCGGAACCGTGCTGACGGAACACCTTGCCGCCGTCGTACGCGTGACGGGCAGCCTGGACGCGCTGCGGATCCTCCACCTCGGACCGCACGGCTACACGGCCGCCGCGCGGCTCGCCAACGCTGCCCCGGCCACGCTCCAAGGCGTGCTGAGCAACGCGGTGCCGGCCGGCGTCGAACTCCATCTCCACAGCGACGACGGCGGCGTCAGCGTCACCGTCCCGGAACCCTCCGCCGCGTGGCCCGCGGAGGTGCGCGCCACCGCCAGTCAAGGCGAACTGCTGCTGCCCACCCTCTACGAAACCGCGCACCGCAACAGCTGGCGGCGGCTCAAGGACCACCTCGACGCCGGAACCCTTCCCGCGGACCTCGCCGGATTCGCCCGGCTGACGGAACAACTCACCGGGCCCAGCTGAGCCCCAATCTCTTCCCACCTCATCGCATCACCTACCAACCGCCCGGCATCGGGCCGGACCGCACCTTGCGCCGGCGCAGTCGGTCCTGAAAGGAGAATCATGAACGCAACACCGGAACTGAACGCCACGGGACACAGCCGTTCCTTTTCCCGCCGCGGCTTCCTCGGCCTGACGGCGGCAGCGGCAGCGGTGCCCCTGCTGGCTGCGTGCGGCGGCGGCTCGGCCAGCAAGGGCGGGGGCGGGGACCTCATCAAGTTCTGGGACATGCCCTGGGCAACCCCGGCTTATAACGACGCCGCAAAGAAGATCACCGAAAGCTATGTTCCCGCCGGCTCCGGACCCAAGGCCGGCTACCAGACCATCCAGTGGAACAACTTCTACCAGACCTTCTCCTCGGCCATCGCGTCCAAGACCGGACCGGCCGTGTCCACCGGCGGCGGCTTCCAGGCATTCCAGTTCGACCAGCAGGGCCAGATCGCCTACGCGGACAAGGTCATCGACGCCCTGAAGAAGAACGGCCAGTTCGACGACTTCCTGCCCGGCGTGCTGGAGCCGTTCCAGTCGGACAAGGGCTATGTGGCCGTGCCGTGGCAACTGGACATGCGCGTGAACTGGTACCGGAAGTCCCTCTTCGAGAAGGCCGGCGTGGACGTTCCCAAGGACTGGAACGGCCTGCTGGAAGCCGGCAAAGCGCTGAAGAAGATCGGTGCCGTGGGCTTCATGACCGGCGCCGGCGCCGGCAACTTCCTCGGCAACCACGCCGTGGTGCAGATGATGGTCAACAACGGCGGCGGTGTGTGGGACGAAAACGGCGGAATCGACGTCATGAACGACCGCAACGTCGAAGCCGTCGAGTTCATGTACGAGCTCTACTCCAACGGAATCATCGACCCCGCGGGCGTCAGCTACAACGGCGACAATCACGACGCCCAGTGGAAGAACAAGGCCAAGGCAGCCTACGGCCCGCACGTCTTCGGCCTGAACAACCGCATCGGCGACACCAGCGGAGACCTGCTCGTGGCCGATCCCATCGCCGGCCCGCACGGCGACAAGGCCACCCTGCTGTTCCCGAACAACATCATGATGTACAAGAACACGCCCAGCCAGGAAGCCTCCGAAGCCTTCCTCGTCTACTACATGGGCAAGCTGAAGGACCTCTGGCAGCAGAAGCTCATGAACGCCCTCCCGGTCTTCAAGTCGATCACCGAGCTCCCCGAATTCACCTCGGATCCCAACAACGTCAAGATCGTCAAGGAATGGCAGCCCATCGCCAAGACCTTCGGTGCCCGCGGCACCAAGCTCACCGCCAATACCGCAGTGCTCGACGGCGGCCAGGCGCTCACCCAGTTCGCCCAGACCGTGCTCAGCGGCAAGGGCGATGCCAAGACCGCGCTGAAGGCCTTCGAAGCGGGCCTCAAGCAGGTCGTGAAGTCCTGACCCGGCGGTTCCTCCCATGACTACCGTGAATTCGGGCCTGTCCCGTGCCCGCCGGGGCATCGCTCCCGGCGGCGCGGGCCGCCCCGCCCCGCAGGCCGGCGTGAACCGCGCCAGCAAGCTGCACGGCCAGACCAGCCGGACCTACTTCTGGCTGATCCTGCCCTCCGTGCTGCTCCTCCTGCTCATCAACGGCTACCCGCTGGTCTACGCCGGGATCCAGGCCACCCACGACGGTTCCCTGATCGACGCCGGCAACTTCGTCGGCGTGGACAACTTCTCCTCGGTACTGGCTTCCGAAGCCTTCTGGAAAGCTGTCCAGTTCACCCTCGTCTTCACCCTGGTGGGCGTCTTCGGTTCCTGGGCGGTGGGCCTTGGCCTGGCCTTGCTGCTGCGCACCCGCATCCCTGCCGGCGGCCTGTTCAAGGTGCTGCTCCTGCTGCCCTGGGTGGTGCCGATCGTGGTCTCCTCCACCGCTTGGAACTGGCTGGTGGCCTCACCGGACAGCCCCACCGCCAAGCTGTTCACGGCCTTCGGCTTGGAAACCCCGCTGTTCCTGGCCGATCCCACGCTGGCCGCCGTCACCGTCTGCCTGTTCAAAGTCTGGGTCAGCTTCCCGTTCATGATGATGATGAGCGCCGGCGCCCTCACCTCCGTGGACAACACCGTCTACGAAGCGGCAAGCATGGACGGCGCCACGCGCTGGCAGCAGTTCACCGGCATCACCCTGCCCCTGACGGCCCGCTCCACCTACATTTCGTGGATCCTCATGACGATCTTCTGCGTCAACGACTTCCCCACCATCTACCTGCTCACCGGCGGCGGCCCTGTTGACGCCACCACCTCGCTGGTGGTCTACGCCTACCGCAAGGTCTTCCAGGACTTCCAGACCGGGCCGGGCGTCGCCGTCGCGTTCCTCATGACCATCACCCTGGTGATCGTCTCCACCGCCCTGTACCGCCAGATCCGAAAGTCGAGCGTCGAATGAGCACCGTTCTGCACTCCCCCGCGGCACCGCCGGCCGGGGCCGGCCAGGCTCCCGCCAAGGAACGCAAGCGCCGCCCGGTCTCCGAGGCCGGACTGCGCGGCCGCTGGTGGCGCTTCGCCCTGATCCTGGCGGTCACCGCCGTCGTCCTCGTCCCGATCGGCGCGGTGGTTGTCCTGTCGCTGCTGCCCGCGCAGGCCAGCACGACGACGGGGCTCACCCTGGAGAACTTCACCGGCGCCTTCGAGAAGACCCTGGCTTCCACGTGGCTGGCCAACAGCCTGGTGGTGACCCTCGCGACCGTGGTGGTCTCGGTCGCCGTCGCCGCTCCCGCCGGGTACGTGCTCTCGCGCGGCAAGTCGAGGGCGGTGTCCGGCTATTCGCTGCTGCTGTTCGTCATGCAGTCGCTGCCCATCATCACCTCGGTGGTGCCGTTGTTCATCCTGTTCGCCAACCTGGGCCTGGTGGACAACCTGCTGGGCATCACCATCGTGTACGTGGCCTCCACCATGGCCGTGGCCACCTGGATGATGGCCGCGTACTTCGACTCGATCCCGGTCAGCCTCGAAGAAGCCTCGTGGATCGACGGTTGCTCGGTGTTCGGTTCCTTCCTCAAGGTGGTGCTCCGCAACAGCCTGCCCGGCGTGCTGTCCACCGCGATCTTCGCCTTCCTGCTCGCCTGGAACGACTACCTGGTGGCCATCGTGTTCCTGCGCTCCAACGAGATCTTCACCCTGCCGGTGGGCGTGCAGTCCTTCTTCCAGCAGAACGCCACCGACTGGGGTTCCGTGATGGCGCTGGCCGTGGTCATGATGATCCCACCGATCTTCGTTTTCGCGGCCCTCAACAAGTACTTCAGCGTCGGCGGCATCGGCGGATCCCTCGCCGGCCGCTGACGCGGACACCAGCCTGAAAACCACGCCCGGTTCCGGCCGGGCAGCTACAGAAGCAGCTACAGAAGAGAGAGAAACAATGAGTCTTTCGGTCCAGCTCTACTCCGTCCGCGATGCGGTGGAAGCCGACCTGAACGGAACCCTCGAACGCCTCGCCGGGATCGGCCTGACCCAGGTGGAGCCCTACAATTTCGCCGCCACCGTGGACGCCCTGGAGGAAGGCCTCAAGTCCGCCGGCCTCAGCGCGCCCACCGGGCACGCGCCGCTGCTGTCCGCGGACCAGGACGAGATTTTCGCCGCCGCCAAGCGGCTGGGCATCGGCACCGTGATCGATCCCTTCACCCTCCCGGAGGAATGGCAGAGCGAGGAAAGCGTCCGTTCCGTCGCCGAACGGCTGAACGCGGCCGCGAAGAAGGGCGCCGGCTACGGCATCCGTGTGGGCTACCACAACCACTACTGGGAGGTGGCCTCCACGGTCAACGGCGTCACCGCCCTCGAGTTCCTCGCCGGCCTGCTGGACCCGGAGGTTGTGCTCGAGGTGGACACCTACTGGGTGGCCTCCGGCGGCCAGGATCCGGTGGAGTACCTCAAGAAGCTCGGCGAGCGCGTGGTGGCCATCCACATCAAGGACGGTCCGGTGACGCAGTTCCCGGGTGACACCTTCGACGTCGAACAGCTCGGCAAGGTGACCGCTACCCAGCTTCCGGCAGGCTCGGGTGAGCTGGACATCCGGAGCATCGTCCAGGCACCTTCCGCGCTGGAGGTCGGCGTCATCGAGTTCGACGCCTACGGCGGCGACATCTTCGACGGCATCGCGGCATCCTTCGCTTACCTGACTGGAAAGGAAACGGCATGACCAACGGCAAGGTCGGCGTCGCGCTCATCGGCGCCGGAAACATCAGCACCCAGTACCTGGACAACCTGACGAAGTTCCCGGACCTCGAGGTCGTCGCCATCACTGACATGTTCCCCGAGGCCGCCAAGGCCCGTGCGGAAGAGTACGGCGTGGAGCTGCACGGCACGCCGGAACTCGCCCTGGAACACCCCGACGTCGAGATCATCGTCAACCTGACCATCCCCGCCGCGCACGCTGAGGTCGGCCGCCAGGCCATCCGCGCCGGCAAGCACGTGTGGAGCGAAAAGCCCGTGGCCCTGGACCGCGAGAGCGGGCGGCAGCTGCTGGCCGAAGCGGACGCCGCCGGGCTGCGCGTCGGCTGCGCGCCGGACACCTTCCTGGGCGCCGGCCTGCAGTCCGCCATCCGGGCCATCCGGAACGGCGAGATCGGCCGCCCGCTGTCCGCACAGACCGTCATGCAGTACCCGGGACCGGACCTCTGGCACCCCAACCCCGAGTTCCTGTTCCAGCACGGCGCGGGCCCGCTCTTCGACATGGGCCCGTACTACGTCACCGCCCTGGTCCAGGCCTTCGGCAGCGCCCGCCGGGTGGCCGCCATGGGCTCGAAGGCCTGGGAGGTCCGGAAGGTGCATACCGGTCCCAAGGAAGGCCAGGAGTTCACGGTGGAGGTGCCTACCCATGTGAGCGCGCAGATCCAGTTCGAAGAAGGCGCCACCTCGCACAGCACCTTCAGTTTCCAGTCGGCCTACATGAACTTCGGGTACGTGGAGATTTCCGGCACGGAAGGCAGCCTGCTGGTGCCGGATCCGAACAACTTCGACGGCGAACTGAAGATCATCCGCCCGGGCGAGGACGACTGGACGGTCATCCCGACCACCGGCCCGTCCAACGGCCGCGGCATGGGCGTGCTGGACATGGCGCGCTCCATCCGCACCGGTGTGCCGCACCGGGCCACCGGGGAGCTCGCCTTCCATGTGCTGGACACGATGATCGCCATCTCCGAGTCCGTCGACTCCGGAGCGTTCGTCGACGTCGCCAGCTCCGCGCCGTCGTCGGAACCGCTCCCGGAGGACTGGGCCCCGGAGGCAGCAACGCTCGACGGCGTCCCCGCCTAAGCCTCCCGCCACATGAGCGCGAACTGGCAGCAGATGCCCTTAAAACCTTGGTTAAGGGTCATCTGCTGCCAGTTCGCGCGTGGAGTACGTAGACTTCGATCCCGGGAGGAAGCATGATCCGCGAAGCAAACACGTCCGACGCCGCCGCGCTGGCTGAGCTGGCCGCCGTCACCTTTCCGTTGGCCTGCCCTCCGCAGTCCTCACCGGAGGACATCGCGGCGCACCTCGCGAACACCCTGAGCGCCGCCAGCTTTGCCGGGTACCTCGCCGACCCGGACATCACCGTGATGGTGATCGACATCGACGGCGGGCTCCGCGGCTACAGCATGCTCGTGGCCCGGCCGGCCCAGGACCCTGGCGTTTCCGCGGCCCTGACCCTGCTGCCGTCCGTGGAGCTGAGCAAGTGCTACGTTCATCCTGAACACCACGGGCAGGGCGCGGCCGCGGAACTCATGGAGGCCAGCGTTGCGCATGCGCGCGCCGGGGACGCCGCCGGTGTGTGGCTCGGCGTCAACAGCCAGAACGCCCGCGCCATCCGCTTCTACGAAAAGAGCGGCTTCCGGAAGGTGGGCACCAAGACCTTCCGCCTGGGCGGCAGCGTGGAGCACGATTTCGTCATGGAACGGGCCGTCTGACCTCCTCAGACTCCCGGCGCGAACGTACACTTGGCGCCCCAAATCCGCGGTTTTCCGGGCCGCAACTGTACGTTCGCACTTCCCTTCACGGGCACCCAGTGAGCAACACGACACCGTTTCCCGGGAATGGCCGCGGCTCCGCGGGAGTTGGCGCAAGCATGAAGATTGAGATCTGGTCCGATGTCGCCTGCCCGTGGTGCTACATCGGCAAGCGCCGCTTTGAGTCCGCCCTCGCCGAGTTCCCGCACCGGGATTCCGTGGAGGTGCAGTGGCGCAGCTACCAGCTGGACCCCACCATCCCCGAGCACTACGACGGCACCGAACTGGACTACCTCAGCAAGCGCAAGGGCATGGCCCCGGAGCAGGTAAGCCGGATGTTCGAGCACGTCACGGAGCAGGCCAGGGGCGAAGGCCTGAACTACCGCTTCGACTCCATCGTGGTCGCCAACAGCTTCACGGCGCACCGCCTCATCCACCTGGCCGCCGCCCACGGTAAGCAGGACGCGGCCAAGGAACGCCTGCTCAGCGACCACTTCGAGCACGGCAAGGACATCGGCAACCGCGATTACCTGAGCGGCCTCGGCGTGGAGCTCGGCCTGCCCGCGGAGGAAGTCGCAGAGCTCTTCGAGAACGACAAGTACGCCGACGATGTCCGCCGCGACATCGCCGAAGCCCGCGCCATCGGTGTCACGGGCGTGCCGTTCTTCGTGATCGACCGCAAGTACGGTCTGTCCGGCGCCCAGCCGGCCGAGGTCTTCACCCAGGCCCTTAACCAGGCGTGGCAGGAAGCGAACCCGCTGGTCGCCGTCGGCAGCTCCGACGCAGAAGCCTGCGGCCCGGACGGCTGCGCCATCTAGCCCCGTTCCCCCTGCGCGAGCGTACAGTTGAGGCCCCAAATCCGGCGATTTCGGGGCCTCAACTGTACGCTCGCGCTTAAGGGGCGGGGACACAACGCCGCGTTTACTGACAGATCCCTGTAAAGTGTCTCTATGCCCAGGATCACCGCCGCCAGCAACGCGGCACAGCGCGCCGAGACCCAACGCCGGATCCTCACGGGCTTCGGGGAACTCCTCTTCACGCACGGCCTGCCCGGCCTGACCATGACCGACGTCGCACGGCACGCCGGCGTGGGCCGCACCGCCGTCTACAACTACTACGCGGACATGGAGCAGCTCCTCATCGCGTACGCCCTGGATGAAACCGAGCGCTTCCTGGGCGATCTCCGCTCTTCACTCGCGGAGCTGGACAACCCCGTGGACCGGTTGGCGCTGTACGTCCGCGCCCAGGTGGAGGACCTGAGCCGCCGCCACCTGCCGCCCGGCCCGGCCATGGCCGCAGTGCTCTCCCCCGGCTCCTTCGCGAAGCTCGCGGACCACGTCAGCGAGCTGAACCTGCTGCTGGAGGACATCCTGCGCGACGGCGTCGCGGCCGGCTACCTGCCGGACACCGACATCACCCAGCTCGCCCGCCTGATCCACGGCACACTGTCCTCCAGCGCCGCCCGCGGCAATGCCGCCGACCCCGGGTTCGAGGAACAGCTCAAGCAGACGGTCCGCTTCATCCAGCTCGGCGCCGGAGCAAGGTTCGACGACGGCGGCGCGCCCCTGCGTTTGAAGTGACCCTGCGTTTGAAGCGGCCCCCTACGGCGCCGCGGACGGCAGCACGGGCCAGCGGGCGTCGTCGGCGATCCGCCGGGTCTCCCGCGGGCAGCTGAGCTTGCCGGGAGTCTGGTCCACCAGCTTGGCGGGAGTCAGCTCTTCAAAGCCCAGGGCGAGCACCAAGTCGACGGAGGCGTCCTGCCGTTCGTCCTGGTAGTAGTCGGTTCCGGTGAGGTTCCGCTGGATGTTGAACGCCGCGGCCTGCCCGGCGGGGCCGGAAATGATCTGCGCCGCGCCGCTGTAGCGGGTCTGGCCGTTGTCCACCTTGCCCACTTTGTAGCCGCGGGCCTTGAGCTGGTCGGCAATGCTCTTTGCCAGGCCGGTGCGCCCGGTGGCGTTGTATACGTGCACCGTGACCTTGGCGTTCGGCAGGTAGCTGAACGTGGTGGTGGGGCACACTTCCGGCGGAGCCTTGCTGGCCACGGCATCCGGGAACCTGATGGTTCCGCTCATGATTGCCCAGGCGCCAACAGTGCCGGCGACGATCAGCCCCAGCAGCACGGCGAGGACCACGCCGTGGAACAGCCGGCGCCGGAACCGTCCAGGGTGGTCCGGCTCCTGCTCCTCGGCGAAGGTGGCGCGCAGTTCGGGTCCGGTGACCACGTGGTGGCCGTGCAGTCGGGTGGGGTCCTTGGGCTTCCTAACCATCAATGACCAGTACCCGGGCGTGGATGGCGGTGCGCTGGTGCAGGGCCGTGCGGACTGCCCGGTGGAGCCCGTCCTCGAGGTACATGGTGCCCTTGTACTGGACCACGTGCGGGAACAGGTCGCCGAAGAACGTGGAGTCTTCGGCCAGCAGCGCCTCAAGGTCGAGGGTGCGCTTGGTGGTGACCAGTTCGTCCAGCCGCACCGGCCGCGGCGGCAGGGAGGCCCAGTCCTTGGGCGTCGTAAAACCATGGTCGGGGTACGGGCGTCCCTCGCCCACAGCTTTGAAGATCACTGTGCCAGCCTAAATAACGACGGCGGCCAAGGAAACTTTCGCGGCTCGCCGCCTGCCGCTTTGTGGCCAAAAGGTGACCATCGCCGTCGTCGCCCGTCACCGGAGTCCGTCACGGGAGTCCGTCACACCGCCGTCATGCAGCGGAAGGTGGGACAAAATGGAGCCATGACTGCTCCGAACCCCGGCACCCATCCCGCACGCCCGGCCCTCGCGCTGCTCCTCGACGTCGACGGCCCGGTGGCCAGCCCCGTCACCCGTGACGTGAAGCCGGAGATCATCGCGGACCTTGTGGCGCTTGCCTCGGCCGGCATTCCGGTGATCTTCAACACCGGCCGCTCGGACGCCTTCATCCGCGAGCAGGTCATGGAACCGATGATCGCCGCCGGCATGCCGTCCGGAACCGTGGTCCATGCGATCTGCGAAAAGGGCGCGGTGTGGTTCAGCTACACGGCCGAAGGCGCCGGCCCGGTGCATGTCGACCACGAGCTCGCGGTCCCGAAGGCCTACGGCGACGACATCCGGCGCATGGTGGCCGAGGACTATTCGGCGCACATGTTCTTCGACGAAACCAAGCGGGCCATGGTGTCCGTGGAGCAGCACGTGGATGTTCCCAGCGAGGATTACCTGGCCGAGCAGAAGCTCTTCGACGCCGACGCCCTGGAGCTCATGGGCCGGCACGGACTCTCGGCCGCCATCCTGGACCACCACGCACCGCAGTCCGACGATTCCGGCGATTACCGCCTGGATCCCACCATCATTTCCACGGACATCGAGTCCGTGCGCCTCGGCAAGGACCTGGGCGCCAGCCGCGCCGTGGAGCTCCTCGCCGCCCAGGGCATCACCCCGCAGGCTTGGCGCACCGTGGGCGATTCCCGCACGGACTACGCCATGGCCGACTGGCTCCACCACAACGACCACGACGTCCAGCACCTGGACGTCCGCCCGGCGGACGGCGTTCCGGAGAAGCCCTACCCCATCCTGACGGCGGCGGACCTGGGCCTGGCGGCGGATGTCATCCACGACGACGCCGGCGGCGCGTTCCTGCGCAGCTGGCGGGAGGAACACGCCGGCTGAGTCCGGGGCGGCACCCGCTTTCAGGCCGCGGCGCCGCTTCGCGGCACCCGCGCAAAAATCCCGGCAGGCCCCCATGGCCTTCCGGGATTTTTTGCCCTACCATTTCTCCAATCGTTGGATAATCCTTGGGAGGAACCATGCCGTCCAATGCCCTGAAGCTGCAGCCCGCCGGGGAGCACACCGGGAACGCCGCCGTTCCGGCGTCGCGCGACCTCGTCGTGGACCTTGTCCGGGTGGCCTGCATGTTCGCCGTCGTCGCGGTACACCTGCTGATGATGGGCATCAGCGTGGGCCCCGCCGGCATCGCCGTGGTGAACCCGCTCACCGATTTGTCCTGGTTTGCCCAGGGGACCTGGTTCGGCCAGGTCATGCCCCTGTTCTTCGTGGTGGGCGGCTTCGCCTCGCTCACCTCCTGGCGGAGCGTGCGGCGCCGCGGCGGCGACGCCGGGGATTACCTGCGCGCCCGCGTGCTGCGGCTCGTGCGTCCGACCATCGCCCTGTACGTCTTCCTCGCCGCAGCGCTGTGGTGCGCGACAGCGGCGGGTGTCCCCGGCGATCTGCTCGCCGTGATCGCCGCGGGCGCCGGCGTCCAGCTGTGGTTCCTGGCCGCGTACCTGATCTGCCAGGCGATGGTCCCGCTCATGGCGCGTTTCCACGACGCCGCCCCGTATCGCACCGCCGCGGTGCTCGCCGGGTGCGCGGTCGCCGTCGACGCCGTCCGGCTGGGGCTGGAGCGCAATCCCTGGGGCTTCGACTCCAATCCGATCGGCCTGCTCAACATGGTGTTCGTCTGGGGCCTGCTGCAGCAGCTGGGCTTCCTGTACGCGGACGGCGTGTTCGACCGCTTCTCCCGTCTGGCCCTGGTGTCCGCCGCGGCAGGCTGCTATCTGGCCCTGGCCCTCATGACGCACGGCGGCCCGTACCCGGTGGACATGCTCGGCAACCAGAACCCGCCGATGTTCCCGCTGGTGCTGGTGGGCCTGGCGCATCTGCTGCTGCTCAAGGCCGCGTATCCGGTGCTGCAGCGCTGGGTCCGTCTTGGCTGGGTGCAGAAGGTGATGTTCGTGGTGGGCAGCCGGGCCATGACCATCTACCTGTGGCACCTGCCGCTGATCATCGCGATGTTCGGTGCGGCACTGCTGCTGCGGCTGCCGTTCCCGGAGCCCGCCGGCACGGAATGGTGGCTGAGCCGGCCGGCGTTCTACGTGGCTGCCTGGGCCATCGTGCTGCTGGCGTGCGTTCCGCTGGTGCGCCTGGAGCTCGCAAGCACGGCCTTGGCGCCGGGCAGCAGGCGGCCTGCCATGTGGCGGATCGCCGTCGGCACAGTGCTCGCCATCGTCCCGCCCTTCGTGGTGATGCGCACCGCCCTTGACCCCGTGAACGCCTCGTGGGGTTCGGTGCTGCTGGTCGTGGCCGTGGTGCTCGTCAGCGGCAAAACGCCGGACCGCCGCTGGAAGACTCCGGCTCCCCTCTCCGGGACGGCGCTTCGCTAGATATCCAGCACCAGCCGTGCGCCGCGGCAGCGGGAAACACAGATCATCATGGTGTCGTTGGCTTCGCGTTCCTCGTCGCTGAGGATCCCGTCCCGGTGCTCCGGCACTCCGTCCAGCACCGGGGTTTCGCAGGTGCCGCACGTCCCCTTCCGGCACGAGTTCAACGCTGGGACACCGGCGCGGTGCAGGGCATCGAGGATGCTCTCGTCCGCCGAGACCTCCACCTCGGTACCGTCCGCGGTTTCCACGACAAACGGCGCGTTGCCCGCTTCCCCGGCAGCGCCGCCGTCGGCCGCTTCTTCCGGCAGTGCGTCCGCACCGAAATCCTCGAACGCCAGGCCGGCCACGGTACCGGCCATGTGGGCGGTGCGCAGCTCGGCCAGCAGGCGCGCCGGTCCGCAAGCGAGGACGACGGCGCCGCCCGCCTCGGCGAGATAGTCACCCAGATCCAGCGGGCCGGCGTCGTCCTTGGCATGGATCCGCACGCGGGTTCGGTCCGGGTCCAGGACGGCGAGCTCATCGAGGAACGCCATGGAACGCCGGCTGCGGCCCAGGTACAGCAGGCGCCATGGCTCGTCCGCGGCGGCGGCCGCCCGGACCATCGGCAGCAACGGGGTGATCCCGATGCCCCCGGCAATGAACAGCCTCTCCCCCGGAGTCCCGGCGTCCCCGCGGAAGTTGTGTTTCGGCCCTCGGACCTCCACGGCATCGCCCGCGCGGAGCTGTTCGTGAATGTAGCGGGACCCGCCGCGGCCCTCCGGCTCGCGCAACACCGCAACGCGCCAGCGTGCGGTGTCCGCGGGATCCGAGCAAAGCGAGTACTGCCGCAGCAGCCCGTTCGGCAGCAGCAGATCGATGTGGGCGCCGGGCTCCCAGGCCGGCAGCGCGCCGCCGTCGGGGTTCTCCAGGGTCAGGGAGACGACGCCGTCCGCCTCCGCCTGGATCCCGCCCACCGTCAGGCGGGTGAAGCCCCTCGTGACGCTTGCGGCTTCTGCCGCCTGCGCGGTCATGCCCCCTCACCCTCAGCACCGGCTCCGATCGCGGCGTTGACGGCGGCCACGACGGCGCCGGAGTGGACCAGTTCGGTGGCCTTGCGCAGCCGCGGGTACAGGACCACGTCCTGCGTGATGTGGTCGATGGGACGGCCATCGTCGGAGGCCGTGGCGCGCAGGAAGGCGAGCGCCGCGAGGCTTGCGGGGCCGGGCTTGGCTCCCGCAGTGGCAGGAAGGTTCATCCGCAGTTCCAGTGCCTGGGCCGCCATGAGCAGTTCCACGGCCACCACGGTTTCGATGTTGGCCACGATCTGCCGGGTGTGGCGGCCGGCGTTGTTGGCCATGGACACGTGGTCTTCCTGGTTGGCGCAGGTGGGAATGGAGTCCACGCTGTCCGGGTGGGCCAGGGTCTTGCAGTCGGACACGAGAGCGGCGGCGAGGTACTGGGGCAGCATGTAGCCGCAGTCCATGCCGATTTGTTCGCTGGCCACCAGCATGTCCGGCAGTCCCCGGTTCAGGGTGCCGTCGTCCAGGCGGAAGAGGCGGCGTTCGGTGATGTTGCCGATTTCGGTGACCACGATCGAGATGAAGTCGGCGGCGAAGGCCACGTATTCGGCGTGGAAGTTGCCGCCGGAGACGGCTTTCAAGGTGCGGCTGGCCGGCAGGGACGGGAAGATCAGCGGGTTGTCCGTGGCGGCGTTGATTTCGTTGTCGATGATGCCGGTGGCGAAGTCCAAGGTGTCCTTGACCGGCCCGAACACCTGCGGGATGCAGCGCAGCGAGTAGGCGTCCTGCGGGGGCTGGCGCAGGGGGTCCGTGCCGGCGTCGCCGTCCACCAGCCCGCTGCCGGACAGCAGCTCGCGCAAGCGGGCCGCTACCTCGATCTGGCCGCGCTGGCCGCGGGCCTGGTGGAGCTCGTCGATGAAGGCGTCGCCGAATCCCATGAGGGCCTCGATGCTCATGGCGGCGGTGACCTGCGCGGTGTCCAGGAGGTTCTGCGCATCGTACAGGGCGAGCGCGGCTTGGGCGCAGGAGAAGGAGGTCCCGTTGAGGAGGGCCAGGCCGTCCTTGGCGCCGAGCGGAAGCCGTTCCAAGCCGGCGTGCTCCATGGCGGCCTTGCCGGAAACCACCGCACCGTCCACGAAGGCTTCGCCGGAGTCCAGCTCCAAGTCCTCGCCCTGGTGGGAGCGGGACATGACGATCGCGATGTGTGCCAGCGGGATCAGGTCGCCCGAGGCTCCCAGGGAGCCGAATTCCGGGATCGCGGGATGCACGCCGCGGTTGAGCATGTCCGCCAGGGTCTTCACAATGTCCGCCCGCACCCCGGAATACCCCTGGGTGAGGCTGACGATCCGGATGAACATGGTTGCCCGGACCACTTCCTCGTCCATGTAGCGGCCCACGCCCGAGGCATTGGAGATGACCAGGCGGCGGGAGAGCTCGGCGGCGTCGGAGGGTTCGTCGAAGGCCTTGCGTCCGGCCAGCGAACCGAAGCCGGTGTTGATGCTGTAGATCGGAGCGGTTTCCTCGCCGGCTTCCATGCGTTCCATGACCGCGCCCAGCCATTCCTCGCTCGGCTTCATCCGTGCCAGCGCGGCCTCGTCCACCACCACGGGACGGCGGTGGCGCGCCACCTGCACCAGCTCTTCCAAAGTGGCGCGGGCGGCACCGATCACCACCGGCTCCGCGCCTGGGCGTCCGTTTTCAAGCCGTGCTGCGTCAGACAGAGTGTGCGGCGTCATCGCCTGCCTCCCGTGGTGTGTGTTGGCGTGGTGTTCCTTGGCCCGCGAGGGCGCCCAGCGAGGCCGCCAGGTTCTCCGCGGACGCGTTCAGGGTCTTCAGCGTGCTGTTCAGCCAGGTGCGTGAACCGCAGCGGGTTTCCGGTCCGGCGACATTGAGCGCGCAGACCGCCTCGCCGTCGAACATCACCGGAACCGCCACGGAGACGGCGCCGGGATCCAGCTCGCCGCGCGAAACCACCCAGCCGGAGGCCCGGATCTGCGCCAGGCTGGACTGCAGCTGTTCGGCGGTGGGCGTGTTGTCCGTAAAGCGCGGCAGGCCGGCGTCGAGCACTTGACGCACGACGTCGGCAGGCGCCCAGGCGAGCAGCGCCCGCGGGCCTGCTCCCGCACTGAGCGGCAGGAGTTCGTTGACGGCGAAGGTGTACTTGATGGCCTTCTCCGGTTCGACGCGGCGCAGGCACATGGCGCGGGTGCCCACCCGGATCACCATGACCGCGGTCTCCCCCACCGTGTCCACGATGTCTTTGAGCACCGCCGTGCCCACCTCGGCCAGATGGCTCTGGGTAAGGTGCCGGCCGGTCAGCGCGAGGAGGGCCCGGCCGGGCCGGTACAGGCCGCCGTCTTCCTGGACGAAGCCGAGTTCGCGCAACTGCCGGAAGTAGCGGTACGTGCTGCTGACCGGGATGCCCAGCTTGGAGGCGACGGCTTCCACCGTGGTGTCCCCGGCGTCGGCCACGGCAGAAAGGATCTTCAAGCCGCGTTCAAAGGAAACCTGTCCCGCCACGTACCCGTCCCTCCTGTTCCGTCAGTTTCCGCCGTTGGCCGTTACGGACTCGATGGTGCGTGGAGCCCCGGCGCTTGGACAAACACTATTCCCACGGAATGAGAATGACGCTTATCGCTGTGTGTCCATGGCCGATACCTTGGGCGCCACGGGAACACCCCCGGCCGCCATCAATCCGTCACCCAGCGCAAACGAGGACCGAGATGTCAGTGATCACTCCGCCGCAGGCCCTTCCCGTCTTCGCGGACGATCCCTACACGGACGAAAACCTGGCCAATCCGTATCCGATGTTCGAGCGGATGCGCGCGGCCGGGCCCGCCGTCTGGCTTGAAAAGTATGGGGTTCCTGCGTTCGCGGGGTTCGAGGAGTGCCGGGACATCCTGGAGGACTACCGCACCTTCATCTCGGGCGCCGGCGTGGGGCCGAAGAACCTGCACAAGGAACCGGCGTGGCGTCCGCAAGGCATCCTGGAGTCCGATCCTCCGGTGCACGGGCCCATGCGGGCGGCCATGGCCGGGGTCATCTCACCGCGTGGAGTCCGCTCGCTGCGGGCCGGCTTCGAGGTGTTCGCCAAGGAACTGGTGGACCGGCTGCTCGATCAGCAAAGCTTCGACGGCGTCACGGAGCTCGCGGAACTGTTTCCGATCCGGGTGTTCGGCGACGCGGTCGGGATTCCGCGGGAAGGCCGCGAAAAGAACCTGCTGCCGCACGGCGCCATGAACTTCAGCGCCTTCGGCCCGGACGATGACCGCTCGCGCTCCTTCTTCGAAAAGGGCGCCGGCACGCACGAATGGGTCATGGCCAACTGCGCCCGCGAAAACCTGTCCCCGGACGGCATGGGCGCGCAGATCTGGGCTGCGGCAGACCGCGGTGAGATCACGGCGGACCAGGCGGCACTCCTGGTCCGGGCCATGCTGTCCGCGGGCCTGGACACCACGGTGTTCTCGATCGGGAACACCCTGCAGGCATTGGCCGCCCACCCGGAACAGTGGGACGCCCTGCACGCCAAGCCGCGGCTGGCGAAGTTCGCCATCGACGAAGCCCTGCGCTTCGAATCGCCCTTCCAGTCCTTCTTCCGCACGGTTTCCGAGGACACCGTTTTCCATGGCATTCCGCTGGCCGCCGGGTCCAAGGTGCTCTTGTTCGTCGGTTCGGCCAACCGGGACACCCGCCAATGGGGCGACACCGCCGACGAGTTCCGGATCGACCGCAACGCGGGTGGCCACCTGGCCTTCGGCATGGGCATTCACCAGTGCGTGGGGCAGCCGATCTCCCGGCTCGAAATGGACGTGTTGTTCACCGAGATGGCCACCCGCATCAAGAGCATCGAGCTGTGCGGCGAGCCTGTGCCCTATCTGCACAACACCCTTCGCGGCTGGAGTTCGATCCCGCTGAAGGTGACCGCGGCGTAGCGGGTCGAAGGGCTAGAACACGCCGTTGCCGTGCGGCAGCGACTCCGGAACTTCCGCCACCACGTCCCAGTGCTCCACGATCTTCCCGCCGTCCACGCGGAACAGGTCGTAGAACGCGGTGGGCTTGCCGCCCAGCGTGCCTTCGGACTGGGTCAGGACGAACTCGCCCTCGGCCACGGAACGGTGCACCGTGGCGTACTCCACGGTGATGCCCTGTTCGGCCCAGCCCTTGAGTGCTGCGGTGAGACCGTCCAGGCCGTCCGGAACGGACGGGTTGTGCTGGAGGTACTGTTCGGAACTGATGAACTCGCCGATCCGCTCGGCTTGCCCGCCTTTGAGCACCGTCTCCACGAAGTCGAGCACGACGGCGCGGCTCGCCTCGGTCTGTTCGGGTGCGGTCACGTCGGTGGGACCCTCGCTCTGGCTCCGGCCGCTGGCCGTTTCCTCCACCATCGGCTGGAGGGCGTCCCAGTGTTCGGCGAGCTTTCCGTCGGAGATCCGGAAGATGTCGAAAGCGACCATGGGCACCGGCCCGAAACCGTAGTAGACGGCATGGACGGCCACCAGATCGCCGTCGGCAAAGATGCGCACAGGTTCGAAACGGAAGTCCGGCGGCAGCTGCCCCACCAATCCGCGCAGCACCTCACGCCCGTCGCCGGCCATGGCGCTGTGCTGGCGGTAATCCTCAGCCCACCAGCGGTCGATCGCGCCCGGATCCCGGTCAATGAAAAGCTCGGTGCCGGCCTTCAGCACCAGGTCCTTGTTGTCCATCGCCTGCGTCCTCCTCGGCTCCCCGACGCGGGCGGCCGCCCGCAGTCACGTCCAGTGTGGGCGCGCCCGGGTGCGATGTCGAGACGTCCGGAACGTCCCGCCGTCGGGCATTAACGAAGGGCGCGGAGCCCCTTAGGCGAGCGCCTTCTCGATCGCCGTGTTCAGCTCCTCGGAGCCGGGCTCGACGGCGGAGGCGAAGCGGGCGAGCACCTCGCCGTCGCGGCTGACCAGGAACTTCTCGAAGTTCCATTTCACCTTCCGGACGTCTTCGCCTTCGGCGGGCTTGGTGAGTTCGGCGTAGAGCGGGTGCTGCTGTTTGCCGAGCACGTTGCTCTTGCTGAGGAGCGGGAAGGTGACGCCGAAGTTGCGCTGGCAGAACTCGGCGATTTCGGCGTCGCTGCCCTGTTCCTGTCCGCCGAACTGGTTGCAAGGAACGCCGAGGATCTCCAGGCCCTGCCCGCGGTACTTGCCGTACAGCTCTTCGAGTCCGGCGTACTGCTTGGTGTACCCGCACGCGGAAGCCACGTTCACCACCAGGACCGCCTTGCCCGCGAAACGCCCGAAATCACCCTCCGAGCCGTCGTTGAAGGTCAGCGGAACGGAGTGGAGCGGGGACATGGAACTTCCTTACGGCATCGACAAGCTGCTGGAGTGCGCAGTACCGGGGAACCCGGCACGATGTCCGATTCTAATGCCCTTGCCTTAGGGGGTGGGGCACAGCAGGAGGCAGACCACTCCGCCAACCAAGCCGGTCACGGGATCCAGGAGCGACGGTGACCGCGCCGGGGCCGTGGGCGTCGGGCTGGTCGGTGCGGGGCTCGTCGGATATGTCGGCTTGGGAGCCGTGGGCGTCGGACTCGTGGGCGAGGTCGGACTTGTCGGCGAGGTCGGACTCGTCGGCGTACTGGGCGAGGTAGGCGACGTCGGACTCGTCGGCGTACTTGGCGAGGTTGGTGACGTCGGACTCGTCGGCGTACTGGGCGAGGTAGGCGACGCCGGACTCGTCGGCGAGGTCGGAGTCGGAGTGCTCGAAGGAGGAGGCGTGGACGTGCCCGGACTGCTGGGCGTCGGTTTCGAGGGCGTGCCCGGTTGGGAGGTGCCCGGCTGGGAGGGCGACGGAGATGGCGCAGGGCTACTGGGAGCACCCGGCTTCGTCGTGGAGCCTGCGGGGGGACTCGGTTTGGACGGTGCCTGGCCGGAGCCCGAAGGCTTCGAGGGCCGTTCCTGCTGGCCGCCGGCTACCTGGCGCTCGGGTGCGGCCTCCACCGGGACAGCCCAGTCCGGACGGCCGGAGGCTTCGCCCTTGGAACCGTTGGCGCCGGGAGCGTAGCTGACCATCAGGATCTCGTCCAAGGGATCCACCTGCCTGATGGGCAGAAGCGTGAATTGCGCAGGGTTGGCATGAACCCCGTTCAGGACCGTCTCAAAATGCAGATGGCACCCCGTGGACGATCCCGTGGTACCCACCTTGGCGATCACCTGGCCCACACGGACCGGCTCGCCCCGCTGCACGCCAATGCCCTGCAGATGGTTGTAGGTGGTAATCAGGCCGTTCCCGTGATCAATCTCCACGCGATTCCCGCCGCCCCAAAGATGCCAGCCCACGGCACGTACCACGCCGGCGTCGGCGGCATAGACCCGGGCGCCGCACGCAGCGGCGAAGTCCTGTCCCCAATGGAACTCGCCGGGGCGGCCGCTGAACGGATCCACCCGCAAACCGAAGGGCGAACTGGGAACAAGGTGTTCCAAGGGGGCATACAGCTTCCCCTTGGCAGGACGTGCCAGCTCCTTGGAAGCGACAACATGTGCTTTGCCGGCTCCCGCCGCCTGCGCCTTGGATTGGGCGGCAGCTTCGCCCTTGGTCAGGGTCTGGACGGTGGAGCGCTCAAACGCCATGATGTTTCCGGCGCCGGGATCCACCCTGACGGGGAGGGAAGCGGCCTGGTCGTCGAGGAGCCGCGGTGCAACGACACCGCTGGCCGCGGCGGGGTCAACACGTTCAACAGAGGGGGGCAAGCCCTGGGTGCCGATCACCAGTGCCGCCAGGCATCCCAAGACGCCCGTGGACACGAACCAACCGAATGCATTGGAACGGGCCAAGCCAAAAAATACGGAAGACCTACTGTGCTTACCCAATGACGCTCCCCGAGCCTGACGCCCTCCCCTCAGGGCGCTCACGGTTCATTCTGGCGTCATCGAAGGCGAAAAGGAACCCCTGGAAGACGGCGTCAGCTGAGGTTGAGGTTTTCCTTGAGCAGGGCCCGGTGTTCGACGGCGGCCTGCCGGTGCAGGGTGCGGCCGGCCTCGGTCAGTTCGAGGTACAGGGAGCGGCGGTCTTCGGGGCAGGAATGGCGGGCCAGGAGGCCGGCTTTTTCGAGGCGGTCCACCACTTTGGAGACGGCGCTTTGCGTCATGGGGGTCCGCTCCCCCAGGGCCTTCATGCGGCAGGCGTTGGTGTCGGTGTCCTCCGCCACGAGGTCCAGGATTTCGAATTCATTCAGGCCGATGTCGAACTTGGCCTCAAGCGCGCGGTCCAAGGCGCAGGATGTGCGGAAGTACGCGTCCTGGATGCTGCGCCATTGCTCAACCAGCTGGCGGTCTGTCGTTGCCATGCCCCGATCTTAGTGCAATCCGGCTTTAAATGCCACGTCATAATATTCCTTGTCATTCAATGACGTGTCATATACATTGATGCCATGACTTCGACGAACACCCTCGAAAGCTCTGCCTCAACACTCGCAAATGCCGTCCGCTGGACCCGCGCCCAGTGGCTCCTCCTGATGGTGGTGTGCACGGTCCTGGCCCTCGACGGCCTGGACGTTTCCATGGTGGGCGTCGCCCTTCCGTCCATCGGACAGGAACTGGGGCTGGGCACCGACTCGCTCCAGTGGATCGTCTCTGCCTACGTCCTGGGCTACGGAAGCCTGCTGCTCCTCGGCGGCCGCCTCGCGGACCTCCTGGGCCGCCGCAAGATCTTCCTCATCGCGCTCAGCGTGTTCGCCGCCGCATCCCTGGTGGGCGGGCTTGTGGACGATCCCGCCATCCTGATCGCCACCCGCTTCATCAAGGGCCTGGCAGCCGCCTTCACCGCACCCACCGGTTTCTCGATCATCACCACGAACTTCGCGGAAGGCCGCGAACGCAACAAAGCACTGTCCATCTTCACCACCTTCGGCGCCAGCGGCTTCTCCCTGGGCCTCGTCGTCGGCGGCCTCATGACCAGCCTCAGCTGGCGCTGGACCTTCCTCGTCTCGGTTCCTGTCGCCGTCGCCGTCGTCCTTCTCGGCCTGCGCTACATCCCCAAGGACAAGCCGACGGCGGAGAACAGCGGGCACGACATCTGGGGCGCGGTGACGCTCGCCCTGGGCATGCTCGGGCTTGTCTACACCTTGGTATCCGCTCCGGAAAAGGGCTGGGGATCTGTGGCAACAATCGCCGGGTTCGCAGTCTCCGCAGCGGTGCTGGCCGCCTTCGCCATCATCGAAAACAAGGTCAAGCACCCGCTGATCCGCTTCGGCATCCTCCGCGAAGGGTGGGTGGCCAAGGCCAACCTGAGCGCGATCGGCCTGTTCGGCTCCTACCTGAGCTTCCAGTTCATCGTCACCCTGTTCCTGCAGTCGGTGCTTGGCTGGTCGCCGCTCGGGATGGCCCTGGCACTGCTTCCCGCCGGCCTGATCGTCGCCACCAGCGCCCCGTTTGCGGACCGGCTGATCGAGAAGTTCGGCGCCACCACGCTCATCCTCACGGGCCTGGTGTCGCTGGGGCTGGGGTACGTCCTGTTCCTGCGGGTGGGCACCACGCCCAACTACGTCCTGGACATCCTGCCCTCCATCATCCTGCTGGGCATCGGCTTCGCCCTGGCGTTCCCGTCCATCAACGTCCAGGCCACCGCCGGCATCCGCGATTCGGAGCAGGGCCTGGCCGCCGGCCTCATCCAGACCAGCACCCAGGTGGGCGCAGCCCTGGTCCTCGCGGTGACCACCGCGATCGTCAGCGGTCACGGCCACACCGCCCCGGCGGACGCGGCCGGAATGCTGGAGCAGTACCGGCCGGGACTGATCCTGAGTGCCGCCGTCGCGATCGCGGCGCTGCTGGTGGCAGCGTCACCGAACCGCCGACGCCGGACGCCGGCCGAAGTGCCAGCGGCTTAGTCTCCGGACACGCACCTTCCGGACACAAAGGTGGCCGCGGCAGGAGTGCCGCGGCCACCTTGGGTTAAGTGCCCTGGGTCAGGCTGTTGCGAGGTTCCTGGTGAAGAAACCGGCAAGCTTGCCGACGGCCGGTGCGACTGCTTCTTCCTTGTCGTAGAAGTCCACGTGGGTAGCGCCGTCCACCACGAAGAGTTCCGCGCTGCCACCTGCACGGGAGACGGCGTCCTGGCTGATCGGCAAGGTCAGGGCCTCACTGCCGGAAACCATCAGCAGCGGACGCGGGGCAATCCGCTCCACCCGGGCGAAGGGCTCGAACTGGGCCAGCTTGTCCACGCTGCGCAGGGCAATGTAGCCGGTGGAGCGTTCGTGGTGGGCCCGCGGAGTCCGGTAGTAGTCGTGGAATTCAGCCAGCGCCGGTGGGGTGCTCTCATCGATTTCGAAGAGGACCATCGGCAGCATCGGGACTTCTTCGCCGGCGGCTTCGGCAGTGCGGGCGGCGCCGGCGCCTTCAATCAATTGCTCAAAGGCTTCGTCTCCGGCGGCCTTGATCCACTGCGGCACATCGGCGCCAACAACGGTTGCCACAGCCTTCATCCGGCGGTCCGTCTGGGCTGCATAGGCAAGGTAACCACCCGAACCGCAGATGCCTACGGCACCGATCCGTCCGGGATCGACGTCCCCGCGGGTGCTGAGGTAGGACACCGCGTTGCGGAAATCATCGGCACGCTGGTCCGGGTCTTCCAGCCCGCGGGGAAATCCTTCGCTCTCTCCTTGGTAGGCGGCGTCAAAGGCCAAGGTGATGAACCCTTCCTTGGCTAGCCGTTCAGCGTAGATCGCGGCGGTCTGTTCCTTGACCCCGGTGGTGGGATGACCGACGACGATCGCCGGCAGTTGCTCGCCGGACGTGTTGTCCGGGGTGTACAGGTGGGCAGCAACAGTCACGCCATTGCTGCGGAAGCGCACATCGGTCTTCATGCCTGGTTCCATCTCCTGGTGTTGTTTTCGGCGGGGGTTTCGTTCGGCAAGCGGCTGGCCGGCCGCCCCTTGCCTTCCACACTGCCGGTCTTGTGCGACAGCAAAAAGAGAGGGTTTGATCCTGGGAAAGATCCTTCCCATGCAGAAGCCCCGGCACCCACCTACAGTGAAACGGTGACCACCAAAGCCCCCCACTTGCGCGAACTCGGCGATTTCCTGAAGACCCGCCGCAGCGAACTGACTCCCGAGGACGTCGGGCTGCCGGTTTTCGACTTCGGCCCCCGACGCGTCAAAGGGCTGCGCCGCGAGGAAGTTGCCCGGCTTGCGGCCATCAGCACGGACTACTACACCCGCGTGGAACAAGGACGCCTGGCACCCACCACGCCGGTCCTCGCAGGGCTGCTCCGGGCACTCCGGCTGGACCGGGAACAAGGCGCATACCTGGAAAGCCTGCTGGCGGAGTCCGCCCGGCAGCCTGCCCGCCGGCCCAGGCATCCGCAGGCCCGGCCGCAGCTCCGCCGGCTGGTTGAGCAGCTCACCGATATTCCCGCCGTCGTGTTCGGCCCGCGGCTGGACGTCCTCGCGTGGAACCCGCTGGCCGCAGCGCTCATCACGGATTTCTCTGCCATTCCTGCGGAACGGCGGAATTACGTCCGGATGGTCTTCACCGACCCGGCAATGCGCACCCTCTACGCCGACTGGGAGTCCGTGGCGCGGACGTGTGTGGCGATCCTCCGGATGGATACGGCCGGCAACCCCACGGACCCCGCACTGGCTACCCTCGTGGGCGATCTGTCCATCAGCGACGCCAGGTTCCGGCAGTGGTGGGCCGCGCGGCACGTGGCTCAGCAGACTTTCGGCACCAAGACCCTGCAACACCCGCTGGTCGGCGAGATCACCTTCAGTTGGGATTCCTTCCGCTATTCCGGAGATCCCGAACAGCAGTTGACCCTTTGGACAACCGAAGCAGGCAGCGTCTCGCACCAGCGGCTCCAGGAACTCGCGGCACTGAGCCGGAGCACATAGCCCTTTACGCCACCCCCGCCCCCGCGCACAGAATGGAAGATGCTCAGCGTCATCCGAAAGTGGCAGGGAGAGCTGCGGAGCACCTTCACGGGCAACCCGCAGGGCGTCCCCGATTGGGTCCTGGAGCTCGCCGAGGGCGAGGACCCGGGCTACCATCTGCCAGGGTCCGCGGTCTGGGCGGTGCACGGCTCCGTGGCCACCATCATTTCCGGCATCCGGGTGCTGCTCATGCAGTCGCTGCACCCGGGGGCGCTGGCCGGAGTCTACGACCATTCGGCGTTCCAGCAGGATCCCCTGGGCCGCCTGGCGGGTACCATCCGCTGGATCTTCACGGTGAGCTACGGATCCCGTGAAGCCGCCCGGAACGCGACGGCGCAGGTGCGCCGGATCCACGAAACGGTGCACGGAACATACGCGGGAAATGACGGCGAAGAACGCCCGTACTCCGCGCTGGACCCGCATCTACTCGGCTGGGTGCATGCCGCCTACGCCGATTCCTTCGTCGCCGTGCACCGCATCTGGGGCGGGCCCATCCCGGGCGGGCCGGATGCCTACGTGCGCGAATGGGCCCAGGCAGGGCGGCTGATGGGAGTGGTTGATCCGCCGGTCACGGAGGCGGAGGTCCGGGAGAAGATGGACCGCTGGTACGCCTCGGGCGAGTTGCGCGCCGACGCCCGGCTCCGTGAAACCGTGGAATTCATCCGCAGGCCTCCCCTCGCGCCGTCGCTGCGTCCCGGCTACCGGATCCTCTTCAACGCCGCGGTCGCCAGCCTGGAGCCGCGGTACCGGGAGCTGCTGGGCCTGCGGAAGCCGCACCTTGGTCCCCTCCCCCTGCCAACGGTTCTGCCCGCAAAAGCCGTGCTCGCCGTCGTCCGCTTGGGGCTGGGGCGGCAAAGTTCCAGCGAAAAGGCCGCCCGGGAACGGCTCCGGCGCCTCGGCTACGCCGCTTAAAACAAGGAGCCCGGCGCTGCATAGCGCCGGGCTCCTTCGCGGACCGCTAGATCAGGGCATCCGAGAGGTGGTTCGGGGTTCCGAAGCGGTGTGCGGTGATGCTGACAGCCTGCTCGTGCAGGAAGGGCAGCATCTCGATCCGGCCGGCCGGAGTGACCTGGCCGTGGTAGACCGCGACGTCGGGCCGTCCGCCGGTGGCCTCGGCCAGGGCGGTGTAATCCCCGCCGATCAGGCGGATGCGTCCGCCGTTGATCCGCGCCGCCGACGCCAGCCATTCGGCGTCGTTCTCGATCCGGGCGATGACACCCGCCTCGGCGAAGGCGGCCACCACTGCGTCCGGAAGCACGACGGCGGAGGACACCGTGAGTGCCGATCCGGCCACCGCGCCTGCGGCCACCACGCGGAGCAACTCCGCGAGCGGCGCACCTTCGGAGAGGCGGACGGTCACCGGGAGGGCCCGGTAGCGGAAGACGTTGCGTTCGGCGCTGAGTCCGGAGACGTCCTTGGCGGTGCCGAATTCTTCCGCCCAGGCGGCGGCGTCGCTGTAGAGGGCCTGCTGCAGGGCGGCCGCTTCCTCAGGGCTGACGGCCGTCTTGGCTGCGGCGAGGATCGACGCGGCCGGGCCATTCAGGGTGGCACCGGGCTTGGCGGACGGCTCGGCCGGAACCCAGCTGCCCAGGCCGATCAGGTAGTTCGGGCCGCCGGCCTTGGTACCGGCGCCCACGGCCGACTTCTTCCAGCCGCCGAAGGGCTGGCGCTGCACGATCGCGCCGGTGATGCCGCGGTTGACGTACAGGTTGCCGGCCTGGATGGTTTCCAGCCAGGTGCCGATCTCCTCGGAGTCCAGGGAGTGCAGGCCCGCGGTGAGGCCGTATTCGATCTCGTTCTGGATGGCGATGGCCTCCTCGAGAGTGGCCGCGGTCATCACGCCGAGCACGGGACCGAAGAACTCGGTGAGGTGGAAGTAGGAACCGCGCTTCACGCCGTAGCGGATGCCCGGGGACCACAGCCGGCCGGTTTCGTCCAGCTTCTCCGGCTTGATGGCCCAGCTTTCGCCGTCGCCCAAGGTGGTCAGGGCGTGGAGCAGCTTGCCCTTGGCCGGCTCGATGATCGGGCCCATCTGGGTGGTGGCCAGGTCCGGGTAGCCCACCTTCAGTGAGCGGGCGGCGTCCAGCAGCTGGTTGCGGAAGCGGCTGGAGGTCGCCACGGAGCCCACCAGGATCACCAGGGACGCAGCGGAGCACTTCTGACCGGCGTGGCCGAACGCGGACTGCACCACGTCCTTGGCCGCGAGGTCCAGGTCCGCGTGCGGGGTGACGATGATCGCGTTCTTGCCGGAAGTTTCGGCCAGCAGCGGCAGGTCCTTGCGGAAGGAGCGGAACAGTTCGGCGGTTTCGTAGCCGCCGGTGAGGATCACGCGGTCCACGTCCGGGTGGGACACCAGCTGGGTGCCGAGATCACGCTCTTCGAGCTGGACGAGCGCCAGCACTTCGCGGGGAACACCGGCTTCCCACAGGGCATCGACCATGACGGAACCGGAGCGGCGTGCCTGCTTTGCGGGCTTGATGACGACGGCGGAGCCGGCGGCGAGTGCCGCGAGGGTGGAGCCTGCAGGGATGGCGACCGGGAAGTTCCACGGCGGGGTCACCACGGTGAGCTTCGCCGGGACGAAGGTGGCGCCGTCGACCTTTTCCAGGTCCTTGGCACGCTCGGCGTAGTAGTGCGCGAAGTCGACAGCTTCGCTGACTTCCGGATCGCCCTGTTCGATGGTCTTGCCGGTTTCGGAGGCCATGACCTCGAGGAGTTCGGCGCGGCGGGCGTCCAGGATGTCGCCGGCGCGGTGCAGGATGGCGGCGCGCTCGGCGGCGGGCAGGGCACCCCAGGCCTTTCCGGCGTCCACGGCGGTGGCGATGATGCGGTCCAGTTCCTCGGCCGAGGAGACCTTCGTGGATTCGACCACGTCGTTGCCAACGGTGGAACCCGGAACGCGCTCCATGATGGCCCGGCCCCAGGCGAGGTTGGCCGGAAGGGCGGGATCCGTATCCGGAGTGTTGACGAAGCCTTCACGGGGCGCCGGAACCGGAGCCTTGGTGCGGTCCTGCGTGCGGTTCGGCGCCGGCACCGAATCGTCCAGCTCCGCGAGGGAAGCGAAGAAGCGCTGCTTTTCGCGTTCGAAGAGGGTCTCGTTCTCGCTGAGTTCGAAGACCGCGGACATGAAGTTGTCCTGGCTGGCGCCTTCTTCGAGGCGGCGGATCAGGTAGGCGATGGCGACGTCGAACTCACCCGGGTGCACCACCGGGGTGTAGAGGAGGAGGCTGCCGACGTCCTTGCGGACCGCGCTTGCCTGGCCGGTAGCCATGCCGAGGAGCATTTCGAACTCGATGCCCTGGGTGACGCCGCGTTCCTTGGCGAGCAGCCAGGAGAAGGCGACGTCGAAGAGGTTGTGGCCGGCAACGCCGATCCGGACGGCGTCGATGCGCTCCGGGGTGAGGGCGTAGTTGAGGACGCGCTTGTAGTTGGTGTCAGAGTCCTGCTTGGTGCCCCAGGTGGCCAGCGGCCAGCCCTGGATGGAGGCCTGGACCTGTTCCATGGGCAGATTGGCGCCCTTGACCACGCGGACCTTGATGGGAGCGCCACCGTTGGCGCGGCGCGCGGCGGCCCATTCCTGCAGTTCCTGCATGGCGGCCAGTGCGTCCGGGAGGTAGGCCTGGAGCACGATGCCGGCTTCGAGGTTCTTGAACTCCGGCTTGTCCAGGATCTTCTTGAACACAGCCATGGTGAGGCTGAGGTCCTTGTATTCCTCCATGTCCAGGTTGATGAACTTGGACTTGGCGGCAGCCAGGCGGTACAGCGGGGTGAGCTTTTCCACCACGTGGTCCACGGCTTCGTCGAAGGCCCAGAGCGGGTGCGGGGCCACCGTGGAGGATTCCTTGATGGAGACGTAATCGACGTCGTCACGCGCCAACAGCTTGAGGGTTCCCTCGAGGCGGCGGTCGGCTTCGTGTTCGCCCAGCACGGCTTCGCCGAGCAGGTTGATATTCAGGTGGACGCCGTCCTGCTTGATCTTCGCGATGGCGGGGCCGAGCTTGGCGTCGGTGGCGTCGACAATCAGGTGGCCGACCATTTCACGAAGCACCTTGCGGGCAATCGGGATGACCACCTGCGGCAGGATCGGGGCCATGATGCCACCGGTACGCACGGCGGCGCGCATGTACCAGGGCAGGAACGCCGGGACCTTCGGGGCGAGCTTGGCCAGGTTGCGGCCGGCGACGGAGAGATCCTCGGGGCGGATGACGCCGTCGACGAATCCGACCGTGAATTCCAGGCCGTTGGGGTCCTTCAGGACGCCGGCGAGGCGCTGGGCGGAGATGTCAACGGGGATCTTCGAGGCCTCGGTGAGCCAGTGGCGGACGAGGGCAGTGGCTTCGTTGCCGAGTTCCTGGAAATGTCCGGCGTCCGGAAGGTCGTGGCTTCCTGCGGCGCCTGCGGCAGCGGCGCGGGATTCCCGGATTGGTGTGCTCATAGCGCGTTTTTCCTTAGGGGATGGTGCTTCGTTTCCACCAGTATGGATCTACAATCAGGTTAGGAAAAGCGAACTTTTCCGAACTATATTCGTTAGAGATTCCGAGCATTTTTGGAGGGTTCCATGCTGGACGTCAGGCGGCTTCGCTTGCTGCATGAATTGAAGATCCGCGGGACCCTGGCCGAGGTGGCTGACGCCATGAAGTACAGCCCGTCCTCGGTGTCCCAACAGCTGACCCTGCTGGAGAAAGAGGCCGGCGTGGAACTGCTGCGGAAGTCCGGCCGCCGGGTGCAGCTCACCCCGCAGGCCGAAATCCTGGTGGAGCACGCCGCTTCCCTGCTCGCCATCCTGGAGCGGGCGGAAACGGACCTGGCGGCGTCGCTGTCCTCAGTGACGGGCACGGTGCGGCTGGCGGTCTTCCAGTCGGCGGCACTGGCGCTCATGCCGGACTTCCTGACGTCGATGCGCGCCGAGTACCCGGAAGTGCGCGTGGAGATGACCCAGCGCGAGCCCGAAACCGCGCTGTACGAAACCTGGGCGCGGGACTTCGACATCGTGGTGGCGGAGCAGTACCCCGGCCACGCCGCACCGCATCACGCCGGGCTGGACCGTGCGACGTTGACCAGCGATGCGATCCGGCTGGCCACCCCGCCGCTGGGTCTTGGCGGCGAGGCGATTACTTCACTGGCCGAGACCGCGTCGATGCCCTGGGTGATGGAACCGCACGGCGCGGCGTCCCGGCATTGGGCGGAGCAGGCCTGCCGTTCCGCGGGCTTTGAGCCAGACGTCCGCTATGAAACCGCGGATCTCCAAGCCCAGATTCGGCTCATCGAATCCGGCAACGCCGTCGCACTCATGCCGGACCTCGTGTGGACCGGGCGCGAAAAGTCCGTGCAGTTGCTGGACCTGCCCGAGCTTCCGCACCGCACCATCTTCACGTCCACGCGCAAGGCCGGGCGCATCCACCCGGCTATCCTCGCCTGCCGCGAAGTGCTGGAACGCGTGGCCGCAGCGCGGAGCTGAGCGGGGCGGAGTTGAGCGGGGCGGCGCATTGTCGGTTTGGGCGCCGGGCCAGCCCGGCGTGCCCCGCCCTTCCTGACCTTCTTTGAGCCCGGGCCGGAGTCCGGAACCGCGGAACGTCAGCACAGCCAGCAGGCACATCCGGGCAAAGAAGGTCAGGACGGAAACGAAGTCGGGCGCGCGCCCGGCTGCCCGGGAACGCAAAAGGCCCCGGACCTTCAGGAAGGTCCGGGGCCGTAACGCGGAGAATGGGGGATTTGAACCCCCGAGGGCTGTTAACCCAACACGCGTTCCAGGCGTGCGCCATAGGCCGCTAGGCGAATTCTCCAATGCTTTTGAATCAAAAGCAGGTCCTACTGTACCCGAGATTTCCGGCAAGTCCCAATCGGGGTGCCGGGGCGGCCCTCCGGGCGGCTTTCCGCGTTAACGAAAAAATGGACGCCCCCAATGCGTCCATTCCTACGGCACTCCGTTGAGACGCCGGGTCCGGCCTCCCCATCAGGCCCTACGCCTCACAATCCTGCAGATTCCCCCAGTCGGTGTACATACCCATGTTCCGCTGTGATTCCCGGTTTGGCAATGGAAATTAGAAACCATCCTTTGACCTGTTTTTGACGGCCATCGCCGCCAGTAGCCGGACCGCTGGCAGGATGGTGACATGAGCCAGCTGCATGCCTTGGTGGTTTACGTTCCCCTTGAACACAGCGAACAGCTGATCGCCGCAATCGGCGACGCCGGCGCCGGGCGCCTCGGCGACTACAGCCATTGCGCTTTCACCACGCCCGGCACCGGACGCTTCACTCCCCTGCCCGGCGCCGAGCCGTTCATCGGCGCTGTCGGCGAAGCTGAGCAGGTGCCCGAGCTCAGGGTCGAGTGCGTGGTTGAGGAAGACGTGCTCGACGGCGTCATCCGCGCCCTGCGCGCGGCCCACCCCTATGAGGAGCCGGCATTCATGACCTGGCCTGTGAACGGGTGGCGGTAGGCAGCCACCCTGTGGACACTCCTTCACGGGCCCGGAACAAGCTGGCAAACTGCCGGGATGGTTTTTCCCGGCAACGACGCCACCCCTGAACTGCCCCTGCGCCTGGGCGGCCGCGTGCTGCTCTTCGACGCCGCCAACCGCGTGCTCCTCATGGAAGATTCAGACCCGGCGGACCCCGGGAAGGGCAGCTGGTGGATCACTCCGGGCGGCGGCGTCGAGGACGGCGAAAATCCCGCGGACGCAGCCCGGCGCGAACTTCTCGAAGAAACCGGGCTCGCCGTCGACGCCGTCCACGGGCCGCTGGGAACCTCCGAATTCATCCTCACCTTCCGCGGCGTCCGCACCCTCCAGCGGGACACCTTCTTCCACGCCACCGCGCCAGACTCTGCCGTTCAGGAGGTCTCGCTGACGACGGCGGAACAGGCATCGCTCAAGGGCAGCCGTTGGTGGTCCCTGGCCGAGGTCGAGGCAGCCCGGGTGCCCGTCTTTCCGTCGGACCTCGCAGGGCTGATCCGTGCCGCGCAAAGCACCGCCCAAGCCAACCGGCCCAAGCCAACCGGTCAAGGCCATAACCAGCACTGATACCCCGCATAGCGGATTGGTGTCTTCTGTCGGCAGAGGCCGCCGGACGAAGCTTGAGGCACAGCAAGCAGCAAGGCATTCAGCAGAGGAGTTCCCATGCCCCAGACAACGTTCTCAGTCAACGGCCGGCAGTACGTGCACCAAGGAACCCCGGTGGTGGTGATCTGCATCGACGGCAGCGAACCGGCCTACCATGAGCTCGCCATCGCCGCCGGCCGGATGCCCTGGCTCAAGGAGATCGTCGCGTCGAAGGGCACGTCCTGGGATGCGCACTGCGCCATCCCCACGCTCACCAACCCCAACAACATGTCCATCGCCACGGGCCGACCGCCGGCCGTCCACGGCATCTGCGGCAACTACATCCTGGACCCCGCCACCGGCGAGGAAGTCCTCATGAACGACCCCAAGTTCCTGCGGGTTCCCACCGTCTTCTCCGCGGCAGCCGCCGCGGGGCTGAGTGTCGCCGTCGTGACCGCCAAGGACAAGCTGCGCAGGCTGCTGGCCACCGGCATCACCCAGCCCGGGCTGGACCCGGCAGGGTCCGGGGAACTGGTGGAACCGGCCAACAGGGGCATCTGCTTCTCGGCGGAAAAGGCGGACACCGCCACGGTCGAGGAGAACGGCATCGGGAACGTCCTGGAGCTGGTGGGCATGGAGTTGCCCGGAGTGTATTCGGCCGAGCTGAGCGAATTCGTGCTGGCGGCCGGCGTCAAGCTCCTGCAGCAGCAGGCACCGGACGTCATGTACCTGACCCTCACGGACTACATCCAGCACAAGAATGCCCCCGGCACCGAGGTGGCCAACGACTTCTACGCGATGATCGACAACTACGCATCGCAGCTGGACGCGCTGGGCGCCGTCGTGGTCATCACGGCGGACCACGGCATGAGCCCCAAGCACCACGAGGACGGAACCCCGCGCGTCATCTACCTCGAGGAAGAGGTGAACAAGGTGCTCGGCGTCGGCGGAGATACCCCCGACGGCGGCAGCCGGGTGATCCTGCCGATCACCGATCCGTACACGGTCCACCACGGGGCCCTGGGTTCGTTCGCGAACGTGTACCTGCCGGCGGGCGCCGACCGCGACGCCGTCCTCGCGACGCTGCGCGGCCGCGACGGAATTTCCTACGTGGACACCTCGGAAAACGCGGCGGAACTGTTCGCCATGCCGCTGGACCGGATGGGCGACATCACGGTCCTCTCCGACAAGCACACAGCGCTGGGCCGCTACGCCGCCTGGCATGACCTCGGCAACCTGGAAGTGCCGCTGCGCTCCCATGGCGGCCTGGGCGAACTGGCCATCCCGTTCTTCGTCAACCGGGTGCTGGGGGCCCCGGAAGACACCGCGAGCCACGGCCCCAACGGGGAACAGGCCGTGCTGCACAACTACGACGCCTACTGGGTGGCCACCAGCCACGTGGCGGCAAACGTGGCGGCGTCCGTCTAAGGGAAAGCAGACAGAGCACCAGCGCGTCATCCGGTTCCCTCCCGCCCCAACGCAGTGCTGCGGGAGGGAACCGGCGCCGGTCCCGGCCGGCCCCACCAATCCCCCAAGGTTTGCATGACGAAAGGACGCTGACATGTCCGATTTTGGCTCAACTGAAACCTCTACGCTCCAGACTTCAAGCGGCCAACAGCCCGGCCAGCCGCAGGCGACAAAGACGTCCACCAAGCGGCAGGAGCTGTTCAAGTGGCAGATCCGCATCTTCGCCCTCTCCTGGCTGGCCTACGCCGCCTTCTACTTCCCCCGATCCGCCTTCTCCGCCGCGAAGGTGGGCATCCTCGAGGAAGGGTTCCTCTCCCGCCAGACCCTCGGCGTCCTGGACTCGGTCTACCTGGCCGCGTACGCCGTCGGGCAGTTCATCTGGGGTGCGGTGGCCGAACGCTTCGGTACCCGGATCGTGGTGGCGGGCGGCATGGTGATGGCCGGCGTCGCGGCTCTGTTCATGGGCATCGCCCCGGCCGTGTGGCTGTTCGTCCCGTTGATGATCGTCCAGGGCCTGGCCCAGTCCACGGGCTGGTCCGGCCTGTGCAAGAACATTGCGTCCTTCTTCACCATCAAGCGGCGCGGCCGGGCCATGGGCCTGTTTTCCACCAGCTACGCGTTCGGCGGCCTGGTGGCCACGCCGTTCACAGGCTGGATCGCTTACTCGATCTTCGACAGCTGGCGCTGGGCCTTCTTCGCAGGCACCGCAACGATCGCCCTGGCGCTGGTCCTGTTCGCCATCTTCCAGCGCAACAACCCGCAGGAGGTGGGGCTTCCGGGCATTGACGAGGATGACTCAGCGCTCGACGGCGAGTACGTCCGGACGCATACCCGCGCACCTGTTCCGGTGGTCAAAGTCAAGGCGGAACGCTTCTCCGCCAAGGACCTGCTGGCCGCCGCGAAGCACGACGCGATGGTGTTGAAGCTGGGCATCGTGTACTTCCTCCTCAAGCCCGCCCGCTACGCCATCCTCTTGTGGGGGCCGGTGCTGGTGCTGGACGCCCTTCCGCACCTGGATTCGATCACCGCCGTCATGGTTCCTGTGGCCTTCGGCCTGACGGGACTGATTGCCCCGATCGTGGTCGGCTGGATGTCGGACACCCTGTTCAGTGCCCGCCGCGTGCCGCCCAGTGTGCTGTGCCTGGGCCTGCTGGTGATCGCGCTGGCCCTGTGGCAGCCGGTCACCGCTACAGGTTCGCTGCCGCTGTTCATCGGGCTGCTGTCCTTCGTCGGCCTCACCGTTTACGGCGCGGACGCCATGATCTCCGGCGTAGCAGCCGTCGATTTCGGCACCTCCAAGTACGCCGCCGGCGCCACCGGCTTCATCAACGGCTGCGGCTCACTGGGTGCAATCCTTGGCGGGCTGCTCCCGGGCTTCTTCCCCGGCGTCGTGATCTTCTACGTCTTCGCCGCCGCCGCACTAGCCGCCGCCCTGATCCTGCTTCCGTCCTGGAACAAACGGCCCAGCGCCGCCTGACCCGTCCGCCCCTTTTTTCGATGAGGCAGCAACGCCGCTGCCGGAACAGAGGAACGCATGAGCTCCACCGAACTGCACCAGAACTTCATTGACGGACAGTGGCGTCCGTCCTCCGCCGGGAAGACCTTCGCCAACGTCAACCCGGCCAACACCAAGGACGTGCTGGGGCATTTCCCGGACTCCACCGCACAGGACGCCCTGGACGCGATCGGCGCCGCGGCCAAGGCCGGGAAGGAATGGGAGGCCCTGGGTTCGATCAAGCGCGGCGACATCCTGTTCGCGGCCGCCGAGATCATGTCCCGCCGCAAGGAGGAACTGGCCGCCGCCGTCACGCGGGAGCAGGGCAAGTGCCTGCGCGAATCTCGGGGTGAGGCGCAGCGCGCCATCGACATCCTGCGGTACATGGCGGGCGAGGGCCGCCGACTCTCCGGCTCCACCCTCCCCGCCGACGAACCGCGCACCCTGGCGCTGACCTGGCGCAAGCCGATCGGCGTCGTCGCGCTCATCACCCCGTGGAACTTCCCGCTGGCCATTCCGGTCTGGAAGATGGCGCCCGCCCTGCTTTCCGGCTGCACGGCCGTCATCAAACCCTCGCCGCTGGCGCCGCTGACCTCCGCGCTGCTGGTGGACATCTTCAACGAAGCCGGCGTCCCCGCGGGCGTCCTCAACCTGGTCCACGGCGACCGGGAGCCCGGCGAAACCCTCTGCGGGCATCCGGACGTGCGCGGCATTTCCTTCACCGGTTCGCTCCCGGTGGGCCTGTCCATCCAGAAGGCGGCCGCGCCGCGGCTGGCGCGTACCCAACTGGAGCTGGGCGGCAAAAATGCCTTGATCGTGCTGGCCGACGCCGATCTCGACCTCGCTGCCGACGCCATCCTCCTGGGGGCCTTCGGGCAGGCCGGGCAGCGCTGCAGCGCCACGAGCCGCGTGGTGGTGGACCGACGAGTCCGGGAGGAACTCGTGGGCAAGGTACTCGCCCGGATGGAGGAACTGCGGATCGGCGATCCCACGGATGAATCCACCAAGCTCGGGCCGGTGGTGAACCAGGAGCGGCTTGACGCCTGCCTGGCCGCCATCGAACAAGCCAAGGCCGACGGCGCCACCGTACGTACCGGTGGTTCCCGCGCCACCGCGGGGGTGCTGGCGGACGGCTACTTCATGGAGCCGACCCTCCTGACGGACGTCGCGCCCGATTCGGAACTGGCGATGGAAGAAGTGTTCGGACCGGTCCTTTCGGTGATTGACGCCGAGAACTTCGGCCACGCCATGGAAATCTCGAACTCCGTGAAATACGGGATGTCCGGGACCATCTTCACCAACAACCGGGCCCACGCCTATGACGCCTTGCAGGAGTTCGAGGCAGGCATGCTCCACGTCAACCGGCCCGGCGTGGGTGCGTGGCCGCACCTGCCGCACATGGGGGCGAAGCTCTCGCAGTACGGCGCACCCGAATGCTCCCCGGAAACGTGGGAGTTCTACATGGAATGGCGTTCGGCCTGCATCAGCTTCCCGGCCTGAGCGCTGCCGTCCATGGTTCGCCCGTCCGTGCCGGCCCCGTCAGTTAGCTTGTTCCCATGCATTTGAGCACCCAAAGCCTGCGGATCTTCATCGCTGTCGCGGAGGCCGGAAGTATTTCCGCCGCGGCCCGCGTCCTGTACATGAGCCAGCCCTCGGTCTCGGCCCATGTCCGGAGCCTGGAGACCTCGCTGGCCGCGCACCTGCTGGACCGGGGACCGGCCGGAACTACGCTCACTCCGGCGGGCGTGGTCCTGGCCGGCCATGCCCGGCGAATCCTGGACATCATGGACTCCGTGGACGGCGACGTGGCCGCCGCGCAGGGGCAGGCGGACCGGAAACTGTCCGTGGCCGGGACCAGCACGCTCGGCTCCTACCTGCTCCCCCGGGTGCTCAGCCGCTTCCTCGCGGAGAACGAGTCGGTGCGCACGGAACTGCGGGTAGGCAACGCGGAGAAAGTGGCCGAATGGATCATCAACCGGGAAGTCAGCCTGGCCATCTGCGCCGGCCAGGTGGACCACGAACAACTCGAATGCACGGAAATCTTCGACGAAGCCCTCATCCTTGCAGCCAGCCGGGCCCATCCCCTGGCCGGGCGCAAGCTCACCCCGGAGGACCTGGCGGGGCAACGCTTCCTGCTCCGCGAAATCGGATCTTCCACCCGGCTGGACCAGGATCAGGCCTTGGCCGACTGGGGACTCAAGGACGCACCCAGCTGGACCATCTGGAGCGCCGAGGCCGCCCGCGAATCCGTCCGGGCAGGCCTGGGCCTGGCCCTCATCTCGGAACACGTGGTGGCCCAGGACCTCCGCTCCGGAGAACTGGTCCGCCTCAAGATCGAGCCGGCGCCCCGCCGTCGTCCCGTCACCCTGGTCCGCATGGCGGACCAGCCGCTCACCCCGGTGGAGCAGCGCTTCGTCGGACTGATCAGCTCCATCAAGGCCTGGCCGCTAGGCTGACCGCCCACGGCCCGGGCCCATCCCGCAGCACGAAAGGACGCACCATGAACACAAGCAAAGCCTCCGGACGCACGGACCTGATCGTCGTCGGCGCCGGAATCGTCGGGCTGGCGCACGCCTTCGAAGCGCACCGCAAGGGGTACACGGTGCGCATCATCGAACGTGACGCGAGGCCCAACGGGGCGTCCATCCGGAACTTCGGCCACTGCTGCATCACGGCCCAGGACGGCGATCTGCTGGACACCGCCTACCGTTCCCGCGAAGGCTGGCTGGCGGCGGCAAAGGCCGTGGGCTTCTGGGCTCCCGAGGCCGGCGCCTACGTGGTGGCCCGCAGCGCCGCCGAACAGACCGTGCTGGAGGAACTGAACAGCAAGCGCGGCAATGACGCCGTGCAGCTGCTGGCCGCCGGCGAAATCCGTTCCGTGCTCGGCGGAACCCCGGACCCGGCAATCGTGGGCGGTGCGCACCTGCCCGCGGACCTGCGCGTCGATCCCCGCACCACCGCGGGAGAGATCGCGGACTGGCTCCAGAAGCAGTCCGGCGTCGGGATCGAATGGAATACCTCCGTGCGGGACATCCGGGACGGGACCGTTTCCACGAGCCGCGGAGAATTCCACGCGGAGAAGGTGCTGGTGTGCGTGGGGCACGACATGGACCACCTCTTCCCGGAGCTCGCGGCCCGCTACCAGGTGCAGCGCTGCGCCCTGCAGATGGCCTTGGCCCCTGCGCCGGCCGGGTACACCCTTGATTCCGCGGTGCTGACCGGCACCTCGATGACCCGCTACGACGGCTTCACGGCCATGCCCGGCGCGGAGGCCGTGCGGCGGGAAATCTACGGCCACAGCCCGGAATTGATTGACATGGTGGCCAACGTGATGTTCACCCGCCGGCCGGACGGCAGCCTCATCCTGGGCGACAGCCACGTATACGGGCAGACGATAGGGCCCTTCCAGGACGAATGGTGGACCACCCGGCTGGTGGATGAAATCGGCAGGATCCTGGGCACCAGGCTGCAGGTCACGCAGCGCTGGCAGGGCGTCTACGCCAGCAGCCCGCTGACCTCCCTGCTGGTGGAGGACGTGGAACCGCGGACCAAGGTGGTCACCGTGACCTCCGGGATCGGCATGACCATGTCCTTCGGAATCGCGGCGGAGACGATCGCTTCCCTCTAGCTTCCGGTTCCTTCGCAGTGCCCGACGGCGGATTCGAGTGCCGCTGAAAGTTCGGGTAAGCTTGTCTGCGGCCCCTCATGTGGCGTCATCCTGTTGAACTCCCCCAGGACCGGAAGGTAGCAAGGGTAGATGGGCTCTGGCGGGTGCATGAGGGGTCTCTTACTTTAAATGTCAGTCCCTACCGCTAGGTTTTCCCTGTGACTGTTACTACTGCCCTTTACCGCAGATACCGCCCGGATTCGTTCGCGGACGTTATCGGGCAGGAGCATGTCACTGAGCCGCTCATGACGGCGTTGCGCAAGAACCGCGTCAACCACGCCTACCTTTTCTCCGGCCCGCGCGGCTGCGGCAAAACCACCTCGGCCCGCATCCTGGCCCGCTGCCTCAACTGCGCCGAGGGCCCCACGGACACCCCCTGCGGCAAGTGCAACAGCTGCGTTGAACTGGCCCGCGGCGGTTCCGGTTCCCTTGACGTCATCGAGATCGACGCCGCCAGCCACGGCGGTGTGGACGACGCCCGCGATCTCCGCGAACGCGCCACCTTCGCTCCGGTGCGGGACCGCTACAAGATCTTCATCATCGACGAAGCCCACATGGTCACCTCGGCCGGCTTCAACGCGCTCCTGAAAATCGTCGAAGAGCCGCCGGAACACATCAAGTTCATCTTCGCCACCACGGAGCCGGACAAGGTTATCGGCACCATCCGTTCCCGCACGCACCATTACCCGTTCCGGCTGGTGCCGCCGGAACCGCTCATGGCGTACCTCGAACAACTCTGCGCTGCCGAGAATGTGCCGGTCGCTCCGGGTGTGCTCTCGCTGGTGATCCGTGCCGGTGGCGGTTCGGTCCGCGACTCCCTGTCCGTATTGGACCAGCTCATGGCCGGCGCCGGCAGCAACGGACTGGACTACGAACTCGCCGTCGCGCTCCTCGGTTACACGCATGCCTCCCTGCTGGACGACGTCGTGGAGGCCGTCGCCGCCGGCGATTCCGCCACCGTCTTCCGCGCCGTGGACCGCGTCATCCAGACCGGTCACGATCCCCGCCGCTTTGTCGAAGACCTGTTGGAGCGCTTCCGGGACCTCATCATCGTCCAGGCCATGCCGGAGAGCGCCAAGGCCATCCTGCGCGGCATGCCGGACGACCAGATCGCGCGCATGCAGGGCCAGGCCAGCGCCCTCGGCGCCGCCGAGCTCTCCCGCGCCGCGGACGTCACCAACACCGCGCTCACGGAGATGACCGGGGCCACCTCCCCGCGCCTTCACCTTGAATTGCTGTGCGCCCGCATCCTGCTGCCCGGTGCCGAGCAGACCGAACGCGGCATCGCGGCCCGCATTGACCGTGTGGAACGGCGCCTCAGCTACGGCGAAGCAGTTCCCGCGGGCGCTGCTGTTCCCGTTGCGGCGGTACCTCCTGTTCCCGCTGCGGCGGCGCCAGTTCAGGCACCGGTTCAGCCGCCCGTTCCCAGCCCGACGCCGGAGCCCGTCCGGGTGCCGGCCGCTGCGGAAGCCGCCCCGGCGCCCGTCGTTGAGGCGCCTGCGGCCGCGGCGCCGGTGATCGAGTCGCCTTCGGCTGAAGCGCCCGCCCGGCCCAAGCCGATTTCCGCGCCACGGGTCACGACCAACGACTGGCCCACCGAGGAGAACCCGCAGCCGTCCGTTCCGGCACAGGCAGCACCGGTCCAGGCAGCTCCGGTCCAAGCTGTTCAGCCGCCGGCGCCTGCGGCCGCCCCGGCTCCTGCGCCTGCGGCCGTCACCCCGCCGCCCGCTTCGGGCGGGTCCGCTCCTTCCGGCGGGGCCGACGTCGAGGTCGTCCGCCGCGCCTGGCAGGACATCCTGCAAACGCTGACCAAGATCAAGCGCAGCAGCTGGGCCTTGGTGGGCGCCAACGCGCAAGTGGCGCGTTTCGACGGACAAACCTTGGTGCTGTCCTTTACTACCGAAGGCCTGGCCTCTGCGTTCAGCCGGGCAGACCATGCCGAAAACCTCCGGCAGGCCATCCACAAGACCATCGGCATCGACTGCCAGATCACCGCCATGGCCGGCGGCAACAGTTCGGGGAGCTCTGCGCCAAACCCAAAAGCACCGGCTAGTCCGGAAGCCCCGGCGTCCACGCCGGCGGCTCCCGCGGCCACGCCCGCACCGGCTCCGCCAGCGCCCGCCGTCTCCGAAGTGGACACTGCTTGGGGACTGGCGCCGGCAACGAGCGGGCCCAAAGCCGCATCGCCCGCTATCCAGGTGACCACTGTCGAGGCGCCCACTGGTCCGGCACCTGCGGCTGGTGCCCCGGCATCGGTAACTGCGCAGCCTTCGCACCCGTCTCCGGCCGCCGAAGCACCCGTTCCAGCGGCTCCCGCCGAAGCCAGGACACAGCAATCCCCCGCGCCAGCTGCGGAGGATTATTCCTACTCCGACGACGACTGGGGTCCCCCGCGCGACGAAGACGCCCCGCCCTTGGAGGAAGAACCGCCCATGGACTGGGTGCCGCCGTCGGCCGCTGGCTGGCAGGCAGCACCGGCACAGGTGGCGCCCGCGCACACGGCTCCGGCACCCACCGCCCCGGCGGCTCCGGCGGCCTCGGCGCCCGCGCCTGCCGCCCGTCCCGAGCCCCAACCTGAGCCCCAAGCGGCCGCACAGGCTGCACCGGCAGTTCCGGCGGCTGCTTCGGACGATCCGTGGTCGCGTGCCGTGGAGCAGTCCCCGGGGTCATGGGTGGTGGGTACCAGCAGCAACGTCGGAACCCATGTTGCGGGAGAGGATTCCGCACCGCAGAACGGCTTGTCCGGCGCCTCAATGGCTACTTCGCCCGCCTATGAACCGGCCGCAGCCCAGGTTCCTGCCGCACCCCCAATGCAGGAGCCGGCCGCAGCATCGCAACCGGCCCCGGCCGCCCCGGCAAACGGCTGGGCCACGGTTCCGGCATCCGCTCCGGCGGACTCCGCGAGCAACGGTGCGAACAATGGTGCGAACAACGGCGCCGGCAACGGCCCTGGGAAACAGAGCCTCTACCAGCGGCTGTCCAACAGCCCGGAGGCCTTGGCCGGACGCAACCAGGCACCGGCACGCGCGGCCACGGCAACAGCCACCATGGTGGAAGACTTCCCCAGCGCGGACGATGAAACCATCGAGGAATCCGGGGTGTTTGGCCGCGCCGCGGTCGAGCGTATTCTGGGCGGGAGACTCCTGGAAGAGCGTTCCCTCGACGGCACTCCCCTGATGCGCCGCTGATCCGGCCGCCGGCGGGCGCCCGCCCGTTCCGCAAAGCCCGGTCCGCAGCATGCCGGCAATCCAGCAACACCACTGACTAAACGAGGACATTGTGTACGAAGGTGCAGTTCAAGAGCTGATCGACGAACTCGGCCGGCTCCCCGGCGTCGGGCCGAAATCAGCCCAGCGCCTCGCCTTCCATATCCTTGAGGCCGACCCCGAGGACATGAAGCGCCTGGTCACGGCCATCACCACCGTCAAGGAACGCGTGAAGTTCTGCACGGTATGCGGCAACGTTACCGAGCAGGAGATGTGCAACATCTGCCGCGACCCGCGCCGCGATCCGTCCGTCATCTGCGTGGTCGAAGAATCCAAGGACGTGCTCGCCGTCGAACGCACGCGTTCCTTCCGCGGCCGCTACCACGTGCTCGGCGGGGCCATCAATCCGATCGCCGGCATCGGCCCGGAACAGCTGCGCATCCGCGAACTCCTCACCCGCCTCAACGACGGCGCCATCCAGGAAATCATCATTGCCACGGACCCCAACCTCGAGGGCGAAGCAACGGCAACCTACCTGGCGCGCATGCTGAAGACGATCGGGATCGCCGTCACCCGCCTCGCCTCAGGCCTGCCCGTGGGCGGCGACCTCGAATACGCGGACGAAGTCACGCTGGGCCGCGCCTTTGAAGGCCGCCGCAACGTCCTCTCCTGATGCAAACCCCCGACGACGGCGGGCCCCGGCCGGTGCCTGAGTCACCACTGCGGAACTCACCGCAGCGGGCGGCAGCAGAGCTTGCCGCGCCTCTGCTGAGCAGCCGCTTAAGGCTCCGGCTCCTCGAAAGCGGGGACACCGCCGTCGTCCATCAACTGCGCAGCCACCCGGACGCGACCCGGTACCTCTCACACAGCCCGTTTTCCGCGGAGCAATCCGAAGCCTGGCTTCAGGAGCAACTGCAGCGGTCGGCTGCCTCCACGCCCGAACACTTCAACCTGTCCTGGGCCATCACGCTGCGGGACAGCGGTGCGCTCATCGGCAACATCCGGGCGTGGAACACCTCCGAGCCGCCGGCACCTGGCCCGCTCGCAAGCGGCTGCGCTTCGCTGGGTTACGTCCTGCACCCCGATCACCATGGCCTGGGCTACGGTCGTGAAGCAGCGGCGGCCATGGTTGAGTGGCTGTTCACGGAGCGCAACGCACGCACCGTGTTCGCGGGCGTCTATGAGCCGAACCTGCCGTCCCGCCGGCTCCTGGAAGGGCTCGGTTTCACAGTGGACCGGCACTTTTCGGCAGCCCAGGACAGGCACGGCAAAGGCCTTCCCTCGCTTCGCTACCGCCTGGACCGTATCGGCTAAATCACAAGAAGCGATTCGCGGCGGCTATCGCCCGTCTGGGAAAATAGCAGGCAGATTGCCCCCTGCGTGTGTGGCGCCGTCAACCTCACCTCCTCGTCCCAGCTCCGTCATGCCTGCCCAGTCATGCCAGCACGGTCATGCCCGCTCAGCCATGCCCTGGGACCTGGCGGTTCCGGCGTGCCCTGCGCTCCCCGCCAGTTAGGAACACGATTCATGAATCCCACGGACACGGCTGTCTCCGGCACCGAAAAGCAGCAGGACAAGGAAGCTGTCCGCTACGGCCGCAAGGCAGTCCTGGCCTCGGCCATCGGCTACGGTCTGGACGGCTTCGACCTGCTGATCCTGAGCTTCGCGCTGGGCGGGATCATCACCAGCTTCAACCTCACCGATGCCCAGGCAGGTTCGCTGACCACGCTGACGCTGCTCGGAGCGGTGTTGGGCGGAATCGTGTTCGGCATCCTCAGCGACCGCTGCGGCCGGGTGAAGATGCTCACCTACTCGGTGATCCTTTTCGCCGTCTTCACGGGTCTGTCCGCGGTGTCCACCGGCTTCACGGACATGGCCATCTACCGTTTCATCGCCGGCATCGGCATCGGCGGCGAATTCGGCATCGGCATGACCCTCGCCGCCGAAGCCGTTCCGGCCAAGTACCGGGCCCGTGCCACGTCCTGGGTGGGTATCGGCTTCCAGTTCGGCGTGCTCGCCGCAGCGCTCGTGTCTGCCCCGGTGATCTCGGCTTTTGGCTGGCGCGGCCTGTTTGTCGTGGGGGCCTTCCCCGCCGTCGTCGCGATCATCCTGCGCAAGCGGCTCCACGAATCGCCGAAGTTCCTGGAAGCCGCGGCTGAGCCGCATTCCGCCAGGACGTCCCTTCGCCTCCTGGTCGCAGACGCCCGCGCGGTCCGGGTGACCATCGCCATGATCATCCTGACCTCGGTGCAGAACTTCGGGTACTTCGGCATCATGACCTGGCTTCCCCGCTACCTGAGCACCGAGTTCAAGCTCAGCCTGCTGGGGACTTCGGCGTGGACCGCCGTCACGGTCTTCGGCATGATGACCGGCATCATCGTCTTCGGCCAGCTGGCGGACCGTCTCGGCCGGCACAAGGCGTTCTGGATTTTCCAGATCGGTGCGGCCGTTTCGGTGCTCGCCTACAGCCAGATCTCGGACCCGGCCATTCTCCTGTTCGGCGGTTTCGTCATGGGCGCCTTCGCCAACGGAACCCTGGGCGGCTACGGCGCACTGCTGGCCGAGCTCTACCCCACGCACGCCCGCGCCACCGCGCAGAACGTCCTGTTCAACATCGGCCGCGGCGTAGGCGGCTTCGCTCCGATGGTCATCGCCATGGTGGCGTCCTCCCACGGTTTCGCCTTTGCCCTGGCGCTCCTGCCGGCGATTTACCTCCTGGCCTTCGTGACCATGTTCCTGGTGCCGGAGCGGGCGGGCGCCGAACTCGAGTAGCGGCGAGCCCGACGCCGGGCAGCCAGGACGCCTGCGCCCGTCACCGCGGCGGCCGCAGCCAGTTGCCCCGCGATTCCAACCACCGACAGCGGGAACGCAGGCTGCAATTCCTCGCTGGCCACGCCGTTGATGCACGGGATCTCGTAGAACGGGCCTTCCAGGGATCGTTGGATCGAAACGAAGATCCAGCCGTAGTCGCTGCCCGGCGGAAGCTCCTCGGCGGCCAGCGTCCAGTAGAGGAGCACGGGGTTTCCCGCCCCGAGCCACAAGACCCGCTCGGCGTGCACCACGGTTTGGCTCCGTACCAGCCCGCCCACGCATTCATAGGACACATACCGCTGGCTCTCGTCGCGCTTCACGTTTACCGGAACCGAGGTTTGTTCGGTGACCAGCATCGCCGGCATCAGCAAGGCGACGGCCACGAGGTTCCCCAGGACGAACGATCCCGTGACGAGCCCGGCCAGGACAGCGCCGATACGTGCCCGGGAAAACATCGTCCGGAATCCGGCGCCGATCGCGGCGAAGACCAGCACCTCGAAGAGCACCAGCCCCACCATGAGGAGCTCCAGCGCCGGCCCCGCGGGGAGGACGTTTCCGGGCACCAGCGGGTCAACCGCCAAGGGATCCGGCGCGGGAAACGGCAGCAGGCGCAGGACCAGGAGCACCAGCAGCCCAAGGACCGCCAGTGCCATGCCCTGCAGCAGGCATGCCAGCAGCCGCTGCTGCAGGGCGAAGGGCCCTGCCGCCGGCCGGCTGAAACCCCACGCCGTTCCGAGGATCGCCCCCGACACCACAAGCGCCGCACCCGCCATGACAAACATCCCCAGCGGATTTGGTGCGGCCCAGTCGAAAATGCCGCTCCAGGCCGCGACGACGAAAGTGGTCCCGCTGGCGGTGACGAGAGCCGCCGCCAGGAGCAGCCAAAAGCGCGCCGAACGGAACGACGACGCCGCCTCCCGCCAGGCCTTCCGGCCCACCCAGGCGGCGGCCCGTCTTAGCCCGCCGAAGCCTGCGCGCCGCAAGCTGTGCGGCCGCGGCGGCGCCACGGGGGAACCGCCGGCAGCTGAACGGGCGGCCGCAACTGAACCATTGGCCCGGGCAGCACCGGCCGGCCCGCCGTCGTCGAACACGTCACGGCCGATCCGCTCATACCGCGGCTCGCCGTCACGCGGCTCGCCGTCACGGGCCTCATCGTCGCGGATCCCATCGTCGCGGGCCTGGCCGGAAACCATGCCGGCTCAGGCGATTCGCGTGCCCACAGCCAGGTGCCGGGCGGGAGTGACCAGCGAGCGCCAGCCGAGCCACAGCAGCAGTCCGGCCAGCGCCACCTGCAGGGTCAGGCCGAGCGGCCACAGCGGTGTGCTTTGTCCAAGGTATTGCGGCTGCACCTGGCCGTTGGCACAGGTGTAAGTGCCGTCTGGTCCGGCGATCGCCGAGCGGGCACCCTGGCTGATGTTTTCGATCATGCCGCCGGAATAGTAGTAGACCGGCGCCGTCCGTTCCGGGTACGGGATGGCGTCGGCCACCACCACGTAGGGGTTCATTGCCAGCAGCCAGGCCACCCGTTCCGTGTGGAACGCCTCCTGCTCCACGAGCGGCCCTTCGCAGGTGTATTCAGGATTGAAAGGCCCCGGCGCGCTCCCCGGACCGAACTCCATGGACGGGTACACGGGCTGGTTGGCCAAGACCGTTCCCCGGGTCAGCTGGACGCCCAGGCCGAAGGCGATCAACGAACCCACCACCAGCGCGGCCACGGCCAGGTACGTCACCACGATCGAGAACAGCGGACGCCCGGCAAGCGCCGAAATCCCGACGCCGATCGCGCAGATCACGGCCACTTCCACCACGAGCATCAGCAGTGAAACCAGGATGTGCCCGGCAGAGAGCCCGCCCAGGAGCACCGCGAATACCAGGAACGGCGTGCTGGCCGCCAGGAACGCGATGGCCACGAGCCATGCCGCGCAGAACTTGCCCCACAGGATCTGCCCGGGCGTGAGCAGCGTGACCTGCAGGATGGCCAGCGTGCCGCCTGCACGGTCCCCGTTGACGGCGTTGGCGGAGAGCGCCGGCGCCACGAGCAGGGCGAAAAGCAGCACGAAGGCCAGCACCACCTCGAAGATCGCCGAACCCGGTCCCTGCGGTTCCGGCATGCCGTCAGGCACGGGCATCACGGCGCGGGACTCCATGGCCGCGTTCCACCCCGCCCAGGTAATCGCCGTGACCAGGGCAATCAGCACCAGCCAGACCGCCAGCATGATGTACCAGCCGCGCGAACGCAGCCGCTGCTTCAGTTCCAGCACCACCACGTCGCGGATGCCGCCAAGATAGCCGGCGACGGCGCCGCGCCCCGGAGCCTGTCCGGGAACCGGTGCGGGGCCCGGGAGAGTCTCTGCCGCCTTGCTCATTTCCGCTCCGTATCGAGGTTCATGTACGTCTCTTCCAGGGCCCCGCTCGCCGGACCGAAGGACACGACGGCGATTCCCGAGGTGACCAGTTCGCGCAACAGGGCGGCAGCGCCGTCGTCGTGGTTCAGCATGAGCGAAACGGACGGCCTGCGGCCGGTACCGGGGAGGAATTCCAGCCCCATCTCCGTGAGCTTGGCTGCCAGCGCGGCAGGGTCCAGGGCGGTGATGGCATAGCGCCGGCCCTGTTTCGCGGCGTCTTCCACGGTCTGGTGCTTGACGGTCCGGCCGCGGTTGACGAACACGGCGCCATCTGCGATTTCGTCGAGCTCGCTCAGCACATGCGAGGACACCACCACGGCTTTCCCGGCGGCGGCGAGGTTCCGCAGCAGGGTCCGCAGTTCCACACGGGACCCGGGATCGAGGCCGGCTGCGGGTTCGTCAAGGAGCAGCACGGAGGGGTCGTGGACCAGGGCTCGGGCCAGGCTGAGCCGCTGCTGCTGGCCCTTCGAGAGGACCCGTGCGGGCTGCCCGGCCAGTTCTTCCAGCCGCACCAGGGCCAGGAGTTCGGCCACGCGGGCGTCGATCCCGGCCTTCGGCAGGCGGTAGAAGCGCGCCATCTGGACCAAGATCTCCCGCGCCGTAAGGGACTCCCACACGCCGAGCGTGTCCGGCATCCAGCCAAGCCGGCGCCGGACGGCCGCCGTGTCCACCGCGGGATCCAGGCCGTCCACAGTGATGGTTCCGCTGTCCGGTTGCAGCAGCGAAGCGAGCATGAGCAGCAGCGTGGTCTTGCCGGCCCCGTTGGGGCCGATCAGCGCGGTCACGTGCCCGGACGGCGCGTCGAAGTCCATATGCTCGACGGCGTGGACGGTACCGAAGCGGCGGGAGACACCCACCGCGGAAACTCCGGAGGCGAGCGGCGCCCGGGTGGCCTCAGGTATTTCAGCAACAGACATGATCCACCTCTGTGTCCCCCTACAGAGCTTGAACTGCTTTGGTGAACCTGCGCGGCGCAGCGCCCGCAGGGCACATCGTGAGTTGATCGTACGCCGTGGCGCAGGTCACGCCTATCCATCGCGTGGCCGAGATTTGGTCACAATTCCCGGGCCGTGGACACACGGCGATAAACTGGCGAAATAAAGCTACGCCGGCGTGCCGTAAATAGGGCGCCCGGTGTTTCAATCCCCAAGTGATGCAGTGAGGGTGCGCGCATGAGTATGCCCACTACCGAAGTGAAAAGCGAAGAACTGGCCGCGCAGCCTGCCAAGACCAAACAGCTGATCGTGCAGAAGTTCGGCGGTTCCTCCGTGGCCGACGCCGAAGGCATCCAGCGCGTCGCCCGCCGCGTGGTCGACGCGCAACAGGCCGGCAACGAGGTCGTCGTCGTGGTCTCCGCCATGGGTGACACCACCGATGAACTGCTGGACCTCGCCGCCCAGGTGACGGACTCCGCACCGGCCCGCGAAATGGACATGCTCCTCTCCGCCGGCGAACGCATCTCCATGGCCCTGCTGGCCATGGCCATCAACAAGTTCGGCGCCTCCGCCCAGTCCTTCACCGGATCGCAGGCCGGCATGATCACGGACGGCATCCACGGCAAGGCGCGCATCATCGACGTCGACCCGCACCGCATCCGCACCGCCCTGGACAAGCAGCACATCGCCATCGTGGCCGGCTTCCAGGGGATGAGCCGCAACACCAACGAGATCACCACCCTGGGCCGCGGCGGCTCGGACACCACCGCCGTCGCCCTGGCCGCCGCGCTCGAAGCGGACGTCTGTGAGATCTACACCGATGTGGACGGCGTGTACACCGCGGACCCGCGCGTGGTTGCGTCCGCGCAGAAGATCGACACCATTTCCAGCGAGGAAATGCTGGAACTGGCCGCCTCCGGCGCGAAGATCCTGCACCTGCGCTGCGTGGAGTACGCCCGCCGCTTCGGCGTGCCGCTGCACGTGCGCTCCTCATTCAGCCAGAACGAAGGCACCTGGGTCCTGCCCGGTGCCGATGACAAGATCACCACTCAAGAGGGAGTTGCCTTGGAGCAGCCAATCATCTCCGGCGTGGCCCACGACCGGTCCGAAGCCAAGGTCACCGTTGTCGGCGTCCCGGACATCCCCGGCAAGGCCGCGGCGATCTTCCAGGTCATTGCCGATGCCCACTCGAACATCGACATGATCGTGCAGAACGTGTCCACCCACGGCACCGGCCACACGGACATCTCCTTCACCCTGCCCATCGTGGAAGGCGCCGACGCCCTCGCCGCCCTCAAGGCGGCCCAGCCGGAAATCGGCTTCGAGAGCATCGAATACGACGAGAACGTGGGCAAGCTGTCCCTGATCGGCGCCGGCATGCGCTCCCACCCGGGCGTTTCTGCCACCTTCTTCAAGGCGCTCTCTGACGCCGGCATCAACATCAACATGATCTCCACCTCGGAGATCCGCATCTCGGTGGTCACCAGCGCTGACAAGCTGGACGACGCCGTGCGCGCCATCCACGCAGCCTTTGAGCTCGACGGCGAAGCTGAAGCCACCGTTTACGGCGGCACCGGCCGCTAGCCGCAACTTAGCCCGCTCATTGAATCGGGCCTCGAGGGCCTGGGCCCGGTATTCCACCGGCCCAGGCCCTCGGCGCGTTAACCGAGGCGCGTCTAACCGAGCAGTTCCACCCCGAAGCCCGTGACGACCGACCGCACCTCTGCGAGATAGCGCCGTGCCTGTTCCGTCAGCGGAACCGCGGCGTGGTCAATCCAGCCGATCTCGATGCGTTCGTCGACCTCGAGCGGGATGGCCACGATCGACGGGTCGAGCTCGTCGCTGATGATGCCTGTGGAGATCGTGTATCCGCCGAGGCCGATCATGAGGTTGAAGATGGTCGCACGGTCGGAGACCCGGATGTCGCGCTTGCTGGAAAGCGTGGAGAGGATCTCCTCGGCGAAGTAGAACGAGTTGTTCGCCCCCTGGTCGAAGGTGAGCCGCGGGAGGTCTTCGAGGTCCTCGAGAGTCGCCCGCCGCCGGGATGCGAGCGGATTGCTACGCGAGATGAAGATATGCGGATCGGCAAGGAACAAGGGGTGGAACACGAGCCGGGACTCACGAAGCAGTTTGTCGATGACTTTCCGGTTGAAGTCGTTCCGGTAGAGGATGCCGATTTCGCTGCGGAGTGTGCGGACGTCCTCGATGATCTCCTCGGTACGGGTCTCGCGCAGGGAGAATTCGTACTCATCGGCACCGCTCGCCTGGACCATCCTGACGAACGCATCCACGGCGAACGAATAGTGCTGCGTCGATATCCCAAGCAGGCGGCGGGACGGCGGCCGGCCGAGGTAACGCTGCTCGAGAAGTTCCACCTGTTCCACGACCTGCCTGGCATAGCCGAGGAACTCCGCACCATCAGCGGTCAGCACCACTCCCCTTGCCGAGCGGACAAGGAGCGTGCGCCCCAAGCGGGCTTCGAGCTCCTTCATCGCCGCGGACATGGTCGGCTGCGCGACGTAGAGAAGATCGGCGGCAGCGGAGATCGAGCCTTCGTCCGCGACCGTGATGAAATAGCGCAGCTGCTGCAGCGTCAGGCCGTTCACGCTCTGAACCATAGATTCAGTCTATACGAATCCATAGTTAGGCCTAGTTACCTGATATCAGCGAAGGCGCTGCATGATGGACTCATCGACTTCGGACGGCCAGCCCAGGCCCCCCTCACCATCAGATTGGCCACCATGGCAGACGCATTCACCTTCAGCATCACCACCACCCCGTTCAACGAGGACTACACGCCCTCCGAGAGCTCGCGCATCACCACGAACTTCGCCAATCTGGCCCGTGGCGAGAACCGCCAGGAAAACCTGCGCAACGCCCTGACGATGATCAACCGTCGCTTCAACTCCCTCGCGCACTGGGACAACCCGGAGGGTGACCGCTATGCCCTCGAGCTCGAGATCGTCTCGGCCAGGGTGCACTTCACTTCAGACGGCGAGGAACGGCAGTTCCCCCTGCTCGAGGTGCTCGACACAAGCATCGTCGACCGGAAGACCGGCGCCCGCAGCCACGGCATCGTGGGCAACAACTTCTCCTCGTACGTCCGCGACTACGACTTCAGCGTGGTGCTGCCCGCCGCGAGTGACGGATCGGGCGCCCCTGCCCTGCCCGAAAACTTCGGAAACCTGCACGGCAGCCTCTTCCAGCGCTTCCTCGATTCCGAGGCCTACCGCCGGCGCTTCGCGCAGCTGCCCGTGATCTGCATCAGCGTCTCCACGTCCAAGACCTACCACCGCACGGGCAACAGCCACCCTGCTCTCGGCCTTGAGTACCAGCAGGACGACCACTCCCTCACCGACGCGTACTTCGGCAAGATGGGGCTGCGTGTGCGCTACTTCATGCCGCCGGGCAGCGTCGCGCCGCTGGCCTTCTACTTCCGCGGGGACCTGCTGACCGACTACACCAACCTCCAGCTGATCAGCACGATCAGCACCATGGAGACGTTCCAGAAGATCTACCGTCCCGAGATCTACAACGCGAACTCCGCCGCCCCCGCTGTCTACCGGCCAAGCCTGGGCGCACAGGATTTCTCGCGGACGCTGATCTCCTACGACCGCGAGGAGCGCAGCCGGCTCGGCGTCACGCAGGGCAGGTACACCGAGGAGCACTTCATCGCCCCGAACCGCGAGTTGCTCGATCAGTGGGCCGCCGCTTACCCCACCCCCGTCGCATGAGCACCGAAGGATCCGCAATGACCCCCAAACTTCTTCCGACCTCGATTGTCGGCAGCCTTCCGAAACCCGCCTGGCTGGCCCAGCCGGAGACCCTCTGGTCGCCCTGGAAGCTCGAGGGCGCCGAGCTGCGCGAAGGCAAACAGGATGCCATGCGCGCAGCCGTCCAGGAGCAGACCCGTCGCGGCATCGATATCATCAGCGACGGCGAGCAGACCCGCCAGCACTTCGTCACGACCTTCATCGAGCACCTCAGCGGTGTCGACTTTGAAAAGCGCGAGACCGTGCGCATCCGGGACCGCTACGACGCGAGCGTGCCGACCGTCGTCAGCGCAGTGGAGCGGGAGAAGCCCGTGTTCGTCGAGGACGCTGCGTTCCTGCGCTCGATCACCGACCGTCCGATCAAGTGGACCCTTCCCGGCCCGATGACGATGGTCGACACCCTGTATGACGCGCACTACCGCAGCCGCGAGAAGCTGGCGTGGGAATTCGCGACCATCCTCAACCAGGAGGCGAAGGAACTCGAGGCGGCCGGCGTCGACATCATCCAATTCGACGAGCCGGCGTTCAACGTATTCTTCGACGAGGTCTCGGATTGGGGCGTCGCCGCACTGGAGCGCGCGTGCGAGGGGCTGCGCGTAGAGACCGTGGTGCACATCTGCTTCGGCTACGGGATCAAGGCCAACAACGATTGGAAGGCAACTCTCGGCGCCCAGTGGCGCCACTACGAAAAGTCCTTCCCGCTGTTGCAGCGTTCCTCCATCGACACCATCTCGCTGGAGTCCCACCACTCCAACGTCCCGCTGGATGTCGTCGAGCTGGTGCGCGGGAAGAAGGTCATGCTCGGCGCCATCGACGTGGCCAATGAAGCGGTTGAGACGCCGGAAGAGGTCGCTGACACGCTGCGCAAAGCACTCGAATTCGTCGACGCCGACAAACTCGTGCCCAGCACGAACTGCGGCATGGCGCCGTTCCCCCGGCACGTCGCGCTGGAGAAGCTGAGTGCACTCAGCGCGGGTGCGGCCATCCTCCGCGAGGAGCTCGCCGGTGCACGCGCCTGAAATGACGGACGTCGACGCTCAGATCAACGCGATCCAGCTCGCCTCGACGCCGCACCTGCCGGCCGATGACTTCAAGGCCCTTTTCCGCGGGCACCCCGGCGGCGTCACCGTCATCTCGGCGGATGCTGGTTACGGGCCGGTTGCCCTTACCGCGTCATCCGTCGCTTCGGTGAGCGCCGAACCTCCGCTGCTCGTCTTCTCGATCTCGGCGCTGTCCTCGGCCTCCGATGTCCTCTCACGCGCCGCCACCGTCGTCGTGCATTTCCTCGACGTGCATGACGTCGACGTGGCGAAGCTGGGTGCGACCGGTGGCATCGACCGCTTCGCGCAGGCCCAGTCCTGGACGCGCCTGAGCACCGGAGAGCCTGTGTTCGACAATGTCCGTGCCTGGGTGCGTTGCGCGGTGGTCGACCGGATGCAGGCCGGAACATCGACGATCGTCGTCGCACGCGCGCTGACATCGCACATCGAACGCGACGCCCAGCCGGGCGAGCCCGGTGACGCGCTGGTTTACCACAACCGTACGTGGCACCGCCTGGGCGAACACTCCCGCCTCGAAGGCTGACAAGGCTCCCCGTAAGTCGGAAGTGAATTTTCAGCCCGGCTTACGGGGAGCAGCTCGCGGCGCTCCGGCCCTTTTGCCTAGCTGTAATCGGTAGTAGTCGGCCCGGGATCATCACGCACTGCGTAGTGATGGCCCTCTGCGTCGGTTTCGACCACAAAGTGCGACAGGTCTTCTTCCGAGGCCTGTTCGTAGGCATCATGCTTGTGAACCACGGGAGCATCGGTATCACCCTGGGTCGCGGATCCGAATACGGTCTGCAGACGCCCGGTCACATGCATGAAGCTGTCCAGCAAACGTCCCACAACATCCACCTCCTTCCCCGCTGCGGGGCCCGGCAATCACGCCGTTCCCGAGTGGTTCAAGTGGTTCAATGATACGCCCGGCCCTGTTTTCGGAGCAGGGAGTTTTCAGCGCAGGGAACGGTCCCCCGGATCCTTCGGCACAACGTAGCTGCTGCCGTCCGCCCGGCGCTTGGTTTCCCACTGCAGGGTTTCAACCTGGCGCTGGCGCAGCAGGGCCTGGTTCGCCTCGGTCATTTCATGATCCAGCGAACTGGTGTGGGCGGGGCCGAAGATGATGCGCAGCCGTCCCGTGGCGCGCATGAACCGCTGGGCGAATGATTCCTTGGCCATTTCTGCTCCCTCTGTGGGCTCCTGATGGCTCCAGCGTACACTAACTGTTAGTGCACTAATAATTAGCCCAACAAGCTAAACTGGCCTCGTCTTCTACTCCCCCAAGGAGGAACATGTCCACCCCCGCAGATGACGACCTCCTGCTCGAGCGCCAGCTGTGCTTCGCCCTGACGGTCGCGTCGCGCAGCGTCGTGGGAATCTACAAGCCGGTGCTGGAACGCATGGGGCTGACGCATCCGCAGTACCTGGTGATGCTCGCTCTGTGGGAGCGCAGCCCGCGCACGCTCAAGGACATCAGCGATGCCCTGCTCCACGAACCCGCCACGCTTTCGCCGATCCTGCGCCGCCTGGAAGAAGCCGGGCTGCTCACCCGCGAGCGCGTCCCCGGCAATGAACGCGCCCTGGCCGTGACCCTGACCGACGCCGGCGCCGCCCTCCGGGAGCAAGCCACCCAGGTGCCGGGCACCATCATGGAACGCCTGGGCTTGAGCCGGGAAGAAGTGGCCGAGCTCCACGCCGCCATGACCGGACTGATCGCCGCCACGCAGCGCTCAGCACCTCTGGCCCCGGCCGGGCCCGCGGCGGCCGCCCGGCGATAAAATGGCAGAAAGCAAGGAGCCCCTCATGCGATCGCGTATCTTCCGGACGGCCCTGGCCGTCGCCGCTATGGCAGGGTCCGCCGTCATCGGGCTGGCCGCCTGCTCCCCCGGTAACGGCGGCGGAACGCCCGCGTCCACCCCGCCGGCCGCCACCTCGCCCGCGCCCGACGCAAGCCCGAGCAACGGAAGCAGCAGCCCTGGCGGACTGTTGCCGGACGAAACAGAATCGCCCGGTACCAAGCCGGCTCCTGCACCGCCGTCGGGCACACCGGCAAGCCCCGGCAAGGGCGACGCCGAACTGTCGATCATCATCACCCCCGCACCCGGCACGGAACCCCTCAGCTACACCCTGGTGTGCCGGGACGGTGCGCCGACCGGCGAGAGCAAGCACCCCAATGCCGCCGCGGCGTGCGCGGCCCTGAAGGACAACCCGGCACTGCTCACGCGCGCCCCGCGGCCTACGGACCGCGCCTGCACCATGCAATACGGTGGACCGGAGACGGCAGTGGTCAGCGGCGCCGTGGACGGCGTTGGGGTCGAGTCCTCCTACAAGCTCACCGACGGCTGCGAAATCGGCGCGTGGGAAGGCGCCAAGGCGGTGCTTGGCTCCAGTGGCGTTGACGACTGAGCTGCGGCTGCTTCCGGAAGAGCAATGGCTCCTGCTGGAAGCGGCCCACCATGAACGCGTCCGGCGCTACGCGGATCCGTACCTGGAACGGCGCTCCGCCGGGAAGAAGCACCCGGTGGAGGATTTCCTCTTCACGTACTACACCCAGAAGCCCGGGCAGCTGCTGCGCTGGCACCCGGGCGACGGTACCGTGCTGTGCGGCAAACGGGCCTCGGAGCGCGCCGGGTGGAAGTACTACACCCAGCTCGACGACGCCGGGCTGGCGGCCGCCGGCCTGCCCGCCGGAAGCGTGGCGGTCACTTTCGACCGCGGCCGCTTCGTGACCGACCGCGCCGAGGCCCTGCGCTTCGCCGGGATCATCCTGTCCGGCACCACCGCCCGCCCCGCCCAGTTCGCGTGTTTCGGGCTGCACGAATGGGCCATGGTGTACCGGCAGGACAAGTTCGACCTCCGCCACGAATACCTGACGCTAAGGCTCGGTTCGGAGGGCACGGATGCCGTGGTGGAGGAGAATAGGATCCGCTGTTCGCACTTCGACGCCTTCCGGTTCTACACCCCGGACGCCGTCCCGCTGAACGAGCTCCAGCCCACCCGCGAAACCCAGCGCTTCATGGAACAACCCGGCTGCCTGCACGCCAACATGGACCTCTACAAGTGGGCCTACAAGCTGGCCCCGGCGCTGCCGAGCGAACTGGTGATGGACTGCTTCGAGCTTTCCTGGCGGATCCGGGCCATGGACATGCAGGCCTCCCCCTACGAGTTGAGCGAATGGGGCTACCCGGCCATCCGGATCGAGACTCCCGAGGGCAAGAACGAGTACGTTGGGCAGCAACGGGCTTTCGCCGCGGAAGCCCAGGAACTGCGCGGCCGGCTGCTGGCGGAAATCCGCCCGCTGCTGGAGCTGCTCGGCTAAGGAACCAGGAAAGGCCCTTGATGACCACCTACGACGTCGAACTGACCGTCACGCTGTTGGACGCGCCGGGTGCGCCGGAACGGCAGTTCGTGCTGCTTGCCGCCGACGGCGAAGCGGCCGAGGGCTCCACGGTTCCGGACCCGCGGGCGGCGCTTGCCGCCGTCGAGCAGTACGGCGAAGAGATCTTCTTTCCGGTGCCGCGGCCGGACCGCCGCTGCACCCAGCAGTACGGCGGTCCGCAGACGGCCACCGTGACCGGCCGCTTCCGTGGCCGCCAGGTCACGGCCCGCTTCAGCCGCACGGATGGCTGCGAGATCGCGAAATGGCGCAGCATGGCGCCCCTGCTGGGCGGCGTTCCGGGGTCCGACGGCGCGATCTAGGACGGCACGGGTTCGTGCCGCAGGTAGCTGCGTTGGAAACTGCCGCCGCCGGCAGTGAGCGCGCGGAGGTCCAGCGCGTAGCGCAGCAGTTCCTTGTCCGGCACCTCGGCCGTGATCTCGGTGTAGCCCTCCTCCGATGAGGTTCCGGTGAGGCGGCCGCGGCGGGCAGAAAGATCGCTCATCACCGCGCCCACGTAATCGTCCGGGACGCGGAGCACCACGGAGGACACCGGTTCAAGCAACTGGATCCTTCCGGCCGCGGCGGCTTCGCGCAGGGCCAGGGCGCCGGCGGCCTGGAACGCGGCGTCCGAGGAGTCCACGCTGTGGGTCTTGCCGCCGTGCAAGGTGACCCTGATGTCCACTACGGGGAAGCCCTCGGCCACCCCCTTCTGCATCTGGGCGCGCACGCCCTTTTCCACGGAGGTGATGAACGGGCCCGGAATCACGCCGCCCACCACCTTGTCCACGAACTCGAATCCGGCGCCGCGTTCCAGGGGTTCGACGTCGATGTCGCAGATGGCGAACTGCCCGTGCCCGCCGGATTGCTTCACGTAGCGGCCGTGTCCGCTCGCCGGGGCGGCGAACGTTTCCCGCAGCGGGGTGATGACGTCCACGGTCTGCAGCTTGACCCCCTGCTCGCGGAGGCGGTCCAGGACGACGTCGGCGTGGGCCTGCCCGGTGCACCACAGCACCAGCTGGTGGGTTTCGGGGTTCCGTTCCACGCGCAGCGCCGGGTCACCGGCCGCGATCCTGGCCAGGCCTTTCGCGAGCGCGTCCTCATCGCTGCGCGCGGCGGCCTCGACCGCAAGGGGCAGCAGGGGCTCGGGCATCTCCCACACCTTGATCAGCATCGGATCGTCCTTGGCCGAGACGGTATCCCCGGTTTCGGCGCTGGCCACCTTGCTGAGCGCGCAGATATCGCCGGCCACGCAATAGGGCACGGCCCGCAAGGCAGGCCCCCAGGGCGAGTACAGGTGGCTGGCCCGTTCGTCGGCGTCGTGGTCGGGGTGGCCGCGCCCGGACAAACCACGGCCGCCCACATGGACGGCCGTGTCTTCCCGCAGGGTCCCGGAAAAGACCCTGACCAGGCAGACCTTCCCCAGGAAGGAATCCACGCTGGTCCGCACCACCTCGGCGAGCAACGGGCCGTCCGGATCACAGGACAAGCGCTTGCGGGGTGCCCCGTCCAAGCCGGTGGCCTCCGGCAGGGCACGCTCCAGCGGCGACGGGAAGGCCCGGCGCAGGAACTCCAGGAGTTCCGCCAGGCCGAGCCCGGTGAGCGCGGACACCGCCAAGACCGGGAAGAAGGACCCGCGCGCGACGGCGGTCTCCAGGTCCGCGACCAAGGTGTCCAGGGCGATCTCTTCCCCGCCCAGGTAGCGGTCCATGAGGGTTTCGTCCTCGCTTTCGGCGATGATCCCCTCAATGAGTTCGGCGCGGTTCCCTTCGACGGCGGCGAGTTCCGCCTGCTCCGCCGGTCGCCTGGCCGGCTGCCCGCCGTCGTCGGCTGTTCCGGAAACCGTCCTGCCAAGCAGGTCCAGCAGGCCGCTGACCTCACCGCCTTCCCGCAGCGGCAGTTGCAAGGGAAGAACGGACTCGCCGAACGCGTCCCGGCACGCAGCGACGGCGGCGTCATAGTCCGCGCGCGGATGGTCCAGCCTGCTGACCGCCACGGCCCGGGGCGTCCCGGCGCGTTCGCATTCCTGCCAGAGCGCCACCGTGGCGGCATCCACGCCGTCGTTCGCGGACACCACGAACAGGGCGGCATCTGCAGCACGGAGCCCGGCACGGAGTTCGCCCGTGAAGTCTGCATACCCGGGGGTGTCGATCAGGTTCACCTTCACCCCGTCCAGGAGCAGCGGAACCACGGACAGGCCCACGGAGCGCTGCTGGTGGACGGCGGCCGGGTCCGAATCGCCCACAGTGGTGCCGTCCACCACCGAGCCCATCCGGGAGATCACGCCGGTAGCCGCGAGGAGGGCCTCCACCAGCGTCGTCTTGCCCGCGCCCGAATGCCCCACCAAGGCGACGTTGCGGATCATGTCCGCTTGTTCGGCGGCCAGGCCGGCGGTGGCGTCGTTGCGGCGGGCTTCCTTGCCCGGGCCGCCTGCCTTGCCTTGGCTGTTTCCGTTCTTGGCCGACATGGGCACCTCCTGGGAAAGCTGCAGCCGGACGTTACACCGATTCGACACCCGTCGGGCGCCGGTGTGCAAGAGGTGGAAGAGGGCAAGGGGCAGGAGCGCAGACAAAAACTGCGGCCGGCGGGATTACCGCCGACCGCAGCCTGTGTGTGGTGAGGTTTACGTCAGCCCGCGTTGTCCGGGAGCTCGCGTTCCTCGTCCTGCAGCTTCTCCTGGGCGGGGACGCCGTTGTTCAGCTGCTGTTCGGGAGCAACCGCCACCGCGCCGTCACCCGTGATGATCACGGAAACGAAGCTCGGTGCGCTGGTCCCGTCGAAGCTCAGGCGGCCGATGTAGGAGCCCGGTTCCAGGCCGGTCCAGGCCAGGGTGATCTGGCCCTTCTTGCCGTTCTTCAGCTTGATCGGGTTCGGCGTCACCGTGGCGTTGCCTTCGTTGCTGCCGAGGATGGCGGCATCCACGCTGGCCTGGGTGGCCCGGTTGTCCGGGCTGGCGAACAGGTTGGCCAGGACGGTGTAGGTGCCGGCTTCCGGGTTCTCGATCGAGAGGGATTCGCTGGCGCTTGCGGTGGCAGCGGTCAGCAGTTCACCGGACGGCGTGAACACGTACAGGTCGAAGTCCGCGGCGTCGTCGGCCGAGATCACGGAGAACTTGGCGAGCGCCGCGCCCTCCGCAACGGTGGCTTCCTTGACGAAGTTGGAGGCGTTGTTCTCCACCGCAGCCGGGCCCGGGACGAGTTCAGCAGCCGAGGAATCGGCCTTGGACAGGCCGTCCAGGGTGACCGCCGTCGGCTTGTCCGTGCCCGAGACGATGTCGATCATCGCGGAACCGTTGGCCTGGTCCGAAGTGAAGGCGAGGTCCTTGCCCGCGATCACGGACTGCGGGCGCACCGCCACCGGGGAAACCACCGACTTGCCGGCACCCTCCCACTTCAGGGAGCCCATGGCGAACTGCGAGAGGGCCGCGTTCTTGTTCTCGAAGGTGACCTTGAAGGTCTTCTTCTGGCCGGCTGCCTCGAAGTTCAGCACGGACGGGGTGATCTTCACGTTGACGCCGGGAACGCTGGCGCTTGCGCGGTAGATGCCCGGGGTGAGCGCGGTGAGGGTACGGGTGACCTCCACCTTGCCGGCCAGGTTGCCGAGGGCGAAGGACGGAACGTTCATGTTCCGCGCCGGGGTGCTGCCGAGGCCCGGAATGCCCAGGTCCACGCCGGTGCCCTGGATGAACTTCAGGTAGTCCTCCGTGGTGGCGTCGTACACCAGGCCCGGATCCAGCACGCGGGCAGCGTTGATGTGGCCAGCGCCGGTGGCGAAGACATCCGTGTTCTTGCTGCCGTCGGCGTTGACCACGTCAGAGGCCGTGGTCATCATGGCGGACTTCACCGTGGCCGGGGACCAGGTGGGGTTCTTGCCCAGGATCAGGGCGCCGAAGCCTGCGATGTGCGGGGATGCCATGGAGGTGCCGGAGAGGAACCCGAAGGTGTCACCGCCGGTGCCGATCGGTGAAACGCCGGCCAGGACGGCAACGCCCGGTGCGGCGATGTCCGGCTTCAGCAGGTCCGAATCGGTGGCCGAGAGCGGGCCGCGGGAAGAGAATCCGGCGATCTGCGGCTGTGCTTCGAGGGGAAGCCCCGTGGTGTCGTGGTCGATCAGGGAGACCGTCAGTGCCGGGTTCGCGGCCACCTTCTCCTTGATTTCGCCGGTGGCCGGCGGGTTCACGTGCACGGTGGGAACGGTGTGCTTGTCCGTGTCCAGGGAGGAGGCGGAGAGGTTCACCAGGATCATGCCGACGCCGCCGCCGCGCTTGACCTCGGCGCTCTTGTCCACGCGGGCTACGACGCCGCGGTCACAGACCACCACCTTGCCGGCAATCTTGGCCGGGTCCAGCGATCCGGGTTCGCAGAGGGCTGCGTTGCCGGTGCCCGAGGCGGCGTTGGCGGAAAGGACCACGCCGGCGTCGTGCACTTCGGCGTTCATGATGCTGGCGCCGCGGTACTTGCTGCCGTCGGAGAATTCCACGGTGCCCTGCAGTTCCTGGGAGAAGCTGCTGGCGGCAACGGTGGTCAGCCAGGGTGCGCCGTGGTTGACGGTGCTCGCGGTGGGGCCGGAGTTGCCGGCGGACACCGCGACGAAGATGCCGGCGGACGCTGCGGAGAGGAAGGCCAGGGACACGGGATCGGTGGTGGTGTCCGTGGAGCCGGAGATGGAGTAATTCAGCACATCGACGCCGTCGGCGATGGCCTGGTCGATCGCGTCAACGGAAGCGGAGCCGTAGCAGCCGCCCGTGTTGGGGTCGTCGTCTTCCCAGCACACCTTGTACACGGCGAGCTTGGCTGCGGGGGCGATGCCGCTGGTGATGCCGAAGCTGCGGCCGTCAACGGTGGCCTCGACGTCGGAGTTGCCGGCTGCGGTGCTGGCCGTGTGGGTGCCGTGGCTGTCCACGTCCACCGGGGAGATGCGCTCCTGCGGGGCGCGGTGCTCTTCGGGAACGGTTTCGAGGAAGGCATCGGCGAAGTAGTGGGCGCTGAGGACCTTGGAATTGCACGCAGTGCCGTCAAAGTCCTGGCCGGTCTGGCATTCGCCCACGAACGTTTCGCCGTCGGCCTTCAGCATGGCGATCTTGCCGTCATCGGTGCGGTACGGCACGCCCACCTGGGGGTTGCCGGCGAGCGGCTGCACGGGTTCGCCTTCGAAGAAAGCGCTCGACGGCGTGTAGCCGGTGTCGATGACACCCACCACGGTGCCGGCTCCGGCATTGTCCTTGCCGCCGAACCGGGTCTCCCAGAGGCCGCCGGGGCCGCTGAGCTTCAGGTAGTCGGTGGTGGAGTAATCGGGTGAACGCTGGGTGTCCGGGGCGACCAGGAGAACCTTGGGGTTCTTGGCGAGGTTGACCGCCTGGTCTGCCGTGAGGTTGGCGCTGAAGCCGTTGAGCGCCGAGGTGAAGTCCCGCTTGATGCTGACGTTTTCCTGGGCGGCGACTTCCCGCTGCTGCTGCTGGAGGTGGGCCTGGTAGCGCTTCACCTCGGTCTTGCGGACGTCGAGTTTCTTGCCGGCCTTGGGCTTGGTGGCCGCGTAGCCGGGGGTGCCGCCGTCGTAGGTGGCTGCGGGCTTTTCCGCGAGCACCACGATGTAGCGTCCGTCCTTGTATGCGTTGGGATCAAGATTCTTCTTGATGGCGGCGGTGTTGCTGCCCTGCGCCGGCGCGGCCTGTGCCGGCGCCATCGCCATGGATGACAGCAGCACCGGGACACCGACGGCGAGTGCCGCAGCCCTTCGAAGACCCCCGCTTCCCACGAAGCTCTTTCCTCTTGATTTCACGGGTGATTGCACCTTTCTGAAGGCGATCCGGGCGAGACTGCCGGGATCAATCAATGTGGCCTGCCCGGCCGGTTGACAGTTCGTGACAACCGTTCGGAAACAACCGCTTCATACAGTACAGAGCGAGAGCTGAATATGACATAGGACACAAAGGGGATTTCATTTCAAGTCATGCGCGCCTCTTCTGTCGGCTTCGGATGATCTGTCCCGGGCATGGAAACGGGCACGCTCCGGATGGAGCGTGCCCGTTCGGCTTCAGGCCTTAAGCGTGCTGGTAGGTGAGGCAGTCGGCGGCTTCCGCGCCCGGTCCGACCCTGACATCGTGCGCTTCGCACATGAGGTGGTTGTTGTGGATGCACTCGCTGCGCTGGCAGGCACCCACGTGGGCAAGGACCTTGGGAAGGCCGCCCATGGCCGTGGTGTCGATGAAGGTGGCGCAGGACGCGTGGTCCGTGGTGCCGCCAATGGTGATTCCGTACGCGGTACAGCCATCGTGGTTGAACCCGCAACTGCCAACACTGCAGGCGGAGACTTCGGCAACATGTTCAGTCATGGTTCCTCCTGGAAGTTCGTGTCCGACGCTTCTTGGTGGTTCCACGGTACGCCCGGATTCAGCGGTTTCACCCGCCGCTTTTGCGCATTTTTTCGTTGCCTATTAACGGACGGCCGTCAGCGGGCGAGCAGTTCTTCCCCTCTTTCACTCCCCCCGTTCCGTCCGCGGCGCGCCGTCTTCACGCGGAGGTTCCTGCGCAGCAGCTTCAGGCCCAGCACCACATCGACCACGGAATTGCGGAAGCCGATGCAGGCGTGGATGGCCAGCATGCCCAGTGCGGCAGTTCCAAAGGCGTAGATCGCGGAGAAGATGCCTTCCTGTGCCAGCTGCCGCAGGCCCAGGAGTACCAAGCACAGCACCAGGAGGTACGGAGCCACCACGAAGGGCATCGGCGCCGCCGTCCGGTCCTTGATCTTCGGTGTCCGCGCGAAAGGGATCTTCTTGCCGGTAGCCGCCTGCCGGAGCGAAGTAAGTACTCCGGCGGCGTTGACGGGCAGCAGGACCAGGTTGAAGCCGTAAATGCGCAGCACATCGCTGAAGCGGTAGCCAAGGGCCCGCAGGTCCATTCCCATCACCACGAAATACGGAAGGGCGACGGCCAGGACCAGCGGATTCAACAGATGCCGGCCGAACGGCACCAACAGCAGCAGGATTCCACCCAGGCTGCTCCAGGCCAGGGACGCGAGGTAATCGACGCGCAGGAGCACCTCGCCGAAGCGGATCCGCTCGCTGAGTTTCCGCCGTTCGTGGAAGGTGCGGAGCAGTTTCGGCAGGATGATCAGCCCGCCGTTCGCCCAGCGACGACGTTGCACCACCAAGGAACCGAAGTCCGGCGGGGTGGCGCTGTAGCTGAGCCGCTCGGGATAGTTCATCAGGGTCCAGCCCTTGGCGGCGAGGTCGATGCTCGATTCAGTGTCCTCGATGACCGTGCGGTCCTGGATGTACCGTTTGAGCGGGGGCCGCTGCCCGTGCTGCTGCGGAGAGGATCCCGTATCCGCGTGCTCCGTTTCGACGATGTCCTCGAGTGCGCGTTTCCTGATGATCGCGTTTGCGCCCACCCAGTAGGTGGCGTCGAAGAAGGTCTTGCCCTGGTGCTGGAGATGCTGGAGGTCGGTGGTGGCGCCGGCGATGTGCTCGATCTTGCTCGCGGCGTCGGGGAAAGAGGAGTACGGCGTCTGGATCACCGCCACGCGTTCGTTGCCCGCGGCTTCGAGTTCGCGGGTGAGCCGCAGGCAGTACTCGGGAAGCAGCACAGAGTCGGCGTCGAGCGTGAGCACATAGTCCGCGTCCGGAACTTCGAGGGTTCCGTCTTCCGGCAGGCGCCCCGTTCCGGCGCCTGTACGCATCTGGCCGGGGATACCGCCCAGCACCCGGACATCCCAGCGGGCCCCCATGAGCCCGATGTAGGAATTCAGGTTCATGGCCTTGTTCGGTTCATGGGACAGCTGGCTGAAGAGCTTCCTCTCGAACGAGGTGACGCGGGCCCGGAACACCCAGAGGAGCCTGCGGGCCAGGTTCTCGAGTGCGGTCTTCGTCACCGGGAAACGGCGCGGAGCCTTCGCGGCAAGATCCAGGGCACCGGCGATCTCCCGGAAGTCCTCGGCCAGCGAGCCGAGGACATTCCGTACGAAGAACGCGGCCTCGTGGGAGGTCACCGGCCAGGACGCCCCGGCGCTTTCGAGCCAGGAGGCGGCTGAGGCGAACTCCCGCGCGGCGTCAGCGCAGCACGCGGCAGGCGCTTTGTCCGACGTCGACTCCGCATGGATGGATTTCAAGCGCCCGGCAAGGGCTTCGGCTCTTTCGCGCGGGCCGCGCAGCCTTTCCTCCAACTCAAGGGGCAGCCGGCGGGTGGCTTCCAGCCGGGCCCTATCCGCCGCCGTCGCGGGTTCCGGTTTGTCGTCGATCAGCAGCACCACCGAGACATCGGGGAATTCCTGCAGGGCAGCAGAGAACAGGGTGGCCGCTACGATGTCCGGCTCTTCGGCGTAGGACGGAACCAGGACCGCCATCGACGCCGGGACCTGCCGGAAGTGTTCATGCAGGGCCGAGCTGGAGAAGGGGCGGTGCGCACGGAAACGCCGCAAGGCACCGTTCCGGGCCAGGATGTAGGACACGGCGGAGAAGGTCAGCAACGTCACCAGGAGGACTGCCAGTCCGGCTTCCAGCCAGGCCGCCGGCGGGGAACCCGAGGGCGCCAGCAGGAGGCCGAACGCGGTGGTGAAAACATACGTCAGCCAAGCCACCGCCGTCAGGACGAGGGCCAGGTTTCCGCCGAAAATGCTTCCCGGAGCGGGGGCGGGATGCACGGCAGGCTGCTCACGGCGGCGCGGAACCCCGGGGATTCTGCGGGGCCGGCGGGTGTACCAGTGCGTCGTGGAGTTCAGTTGTTCGGAAAGCTCCAATACTTCCCGTTCGGCGGCGTCTGCGGTCCCATAGTCGCGGGCCATCGGCCCCTCTCCTGCTTCTGCCCCATCATGTGAATGACATGACAATCATAGTCACAAGAAGGTGGCCGCATGAATTTTCTGTCACATGGATTTGCGCTTCTGTCATAGCCCCGGGAGGGCTGCCTTTCCCACCCTGCCACGGGATTCCGGAGGTGCCAAACCGGCCGTCGCGACCGCTCCACGGGGAGGCATGAAGCACCGCGCGCAGCCGGTAGAATAGGAGACGCAAGCTCGCGGAGCGCCCCTTATCCGTAAGACACACTGCACCAAACACCGTTGCCGGACCCCCTGCTGACCTCTGTTTGGATGCGGATCGGCGTGAGACGGCACCACTCCGCGGAAGCCTTTAACAGGTTCAACCACACGCTCACGCACAGGAGTAACCGGATGCCCCGGATCGTCGTCGACGTCATGCCCAAGCCCGAGATTCTGGACCCGCAGGGGAAGGCGATCGTGGGAGCACTGCCCCGCCTCGGCTTCACCAGCTTTAGCGCAGTCCGCCAGGGCAAGCGCTTCGAACTGACCGTCGACGGCGAGGTGACCGACGCCATCCTCGCGCAGGCACGCGAAGCAGCAGAAACCCTGCTGTCCAACCCGGTCATCGAAGACGTCGTCAACGTCGAGGTCGTCGAGGCCTGACATGACTGAACTTCCCCTGATCGGCGAAGCCCCCGTGGCCGCCGACTCCCGGCTGGACGGCGCGAAAATCGGCGTCGTCACCTTCCCCGGCACCCTTGACGACCGCGACGCCGCCCGTGCCGTCCGCCTCGCAGGCGGCACCGCCGTCGCGCTCTGGCATGCCGACACCGAACTTGCCGACGTCGACGCAGTGGTGATCCCGGGCGGTTTCTCCTACGGCGACTACCTGCGCGCCGGCGCCATTTCGCGCTTCGCGCCCCTGATGTCCAAGATCATCGACGCCGCCAACTCGGACGCCAAGCTGCCGGTCCTCGGCATCTGCAACGGCTTCCAGATCCTCACCGAATCGCACCTGCTGCCCGGTTCGATGATCAAGAACGACCACCTGAAGTTCCTCTGCCGGGACCAGGTGCTGCGCGTGGAGAACAACACCACCGCCTGGACCGCCGACTACGCCGCCGGCCAGGAAATCCTGGTTCCGTTGAAGAACCAGGACGGCCAGTACATCGCCGACGAAAAGACCCTCGACGAGCTTGAGGGCGAAGGCCGCGTCGCCTTCCGCTACGTGGGCTTCAACCCGAACGGCTCCCGCCGCGACATCGCCGGCATCACCAACGCGGCCGGCAACGTGGTGGGCCTCATGCCGCACCCGGAGCACGCAGTGGAATCCGGCTTCGGCCCGGAGTCCAACGGCGGCACGGACGGCCTCGGTTTCTTCACCTCCGTTTTGAACAAGATTGTGGGAGGCGCCAAGTGACCACGGAGACGAACAAGAAGTTCAACATCGACACCGTCGAGAACGCTGCGAACACCCCGGACACCGAACTGCCCTGGGCCGAACTCGGCCTGAAGCAGAACGAATTCGAGGAGATCGTCAAGGTCCTGGGCCGCCGCCCCACCGGCGCCGAACTGGCCATGTACTCCGTCATGTGGAGCGAGCACTGCTCCTACAAGTCCTCCAAGAACCACCTGCGCCAGTTCGGCCAGAAGGTCACCGAGGAAATGAAGAAGGACATGCTGGTGGGCATCGGCGAAAACGCCGGCGTCACCAACCTGGGGGACGGCTGGGCCGTCACCTTCAAGATCGAGTCGCACAACTCGCCGTCGTTCGTTGAGCCCTACCAGGGTGCCGCGACCGGCATCGGCGGCATCGTCCGCGACATCATCTCCATGGGTGCCCGCCCGGTCGCCGTCATGGACCCGCTGCGCTTCGGCGAGATCGACCACCCGGACACCGCCCGCGTCATGCACGGCGCCGTGGCCGGCATCGGCGGCTACGGCAACTCGCTGGGCCTGCCGAACATCGGCGGCGAAATGGTCTTCGACTCCGTCTACCAGGGCAACCCGCTGGTCAACGCCCTGGCTGTCGGCGTCATGCGCCACGAGGACATCCGCCTGGCCAATGCCTCCGGCAAGGGCAACAAGGTGGTCCTCTTCGGTGCGCGTACCGGCGGCGACGGAATCGGCGGCGCCTCCGTACTGGCCTCCGAGTCCTTCGACGACACCAAGCCGTCCAAGCGCCCCGCCGTCCAGGTGGGCGACCCCTTCGCCGAGAAGGTGCTCATCGAGTGCTGCCTCGAGCTCTTCAAGGGCTCCCTGGTTGAAGGCATCCAGGACCTCGGTGCCGCCGGCATCTCCTGCGCCACCTCCGAACTCGCCTCCAACGGCGACGGCGGCATGCAGGTTGAGCTGACCAACGTGCTGCTCCGCGACCCCACGCTGACCCCGGGCGAAATCCTGATGTCCGAGTCGCAGGAACGCATGATGGCCGTCGTCACCCCGGAGAACGTGGAAGCGTTCGAAGCCGTGATGGACAAGTGGGCCGTGGAATACGCCTGGCTGGGCGAGGTGACCGATACCGGCCGCCTCATCATCACCTGGGAAGGCGAGGTGATCGTCGACGTCGATCCCCGCACCGTTGCCCATGACGGCCCGGTCTACGACCGCCCGTACGCCCGCCCGTCCTGGCAGGACGCCCTACAGGCGGACCACTTCACCGGCTCCGCAGCCGACGCCGGCCGCCCCGCCGCACCGGCCGAGCTGGCCGCCGCCGTCACCGAGCTGGTTGCCAGCCCGAACATGTGCGACAAGTCCTGGATCACCAAGCAGTACGACCGCTACGTTGGCGGCAACACCGCCATGGCATTCCCGGACGACGCCGGCGTGGTCCGCGTTGACGAGAAGACCGGCCTGGGCGTTGCCCTGGCCACCGACGCCAACGGCCGCTACACCTACCTGGACCCGTACAACGGCGCACAGCTGGCCCTGGCCGAGGCCTACCGCAACGTGGCCACCTCCGGCGCCGTGCCGATGGCTGTCTCCGACTGTCTGAACTTCGGTTCCCCCGAGGACCCGGACGTCATGTGGCAGCTGGCCGAGTCCATCCGTGGCCTGTCCGATGCCTGCATGGAGCTGGGCGTCCCGGTCACCGGCGGCAACGTCTCGCTGTACAACCAGACGGGCACCACGCCGATCCACCCCTCCCCTGTGGTTGCAGTCCTCGGCAAGCTCGACGACGTCGCCCGCCGTACGCCGTCGGGCTGGAAGGAAGACGGCCAGGCCATCTACCTGCTGGGCACCACCGCGGACGAGCTGGACGGTTCGGAATGGGCCAAGCTGCGCGGACACCTCGGCGGCCTGCCGCCGCGCGTGGACCTCGCTGCCGAGCGTGAGCTGGGCGAGATCCTGATCAACGCCAGCCGTGACGGCATGGTGGACTCCGCGCACGACCTCTCCGAGGGCGGCCTCGCCGCCGGCTTGGTCGAATCCGCCCTGCGTTACGGCGTCGGCGCCCGGATCGCCCTCGAGGAACTGCTGGAGCGCGACGGCGTGGACCTGTTCACGGCCCTGTTCTCCGAATCCCAGGCCCGTGCCATCGTGTCCGTGCCGCGCTCCGAAGAGGTCCGCTTCAAGGACATGTGCACCGCCCGCGGCTTCGCCCACCTGCGCATCGGCGTGGTGGACGCAGCCTCCAACGCGCTGGAGATCAACGGTGTGGAGGCCATGTCCCTGGACGCCCTCCGCGAAGCGCACGAAGGCACCCTGCCGAAGTACTTCGGCTAGCCTCACCCTTCCGTAGCCCCAACGCGGGGTCACTTACGGCCCATAAATCCCCTCGGGATGGGCCGTAAGTGACCCCGCGTTGCTGTTTAATCCTCGCTGTGGAGGTCGCGGCGGCGAGCGCTGAGCAGCTCGATTTCCGGGCGCCCGGCAACCAGGCGTTCGACGGCGTCGAGCACCTCAACGAGGTGCCCGTGGTCCGCGGACACCAACGCCGCCCCGAGCAGCACCCGGCGGTGCTGCTCCTGCGTACCGGTTTCGGCGACGGACACCTCGAAGCGTCGCTTGATCTCGGCGATCAGCGGCCGCACCACGGAGCGCTTCTCCTTGAGGCTGTGCACATCGCCCAGGAGGATGTCGAACTCGATCCAGCCAATCCACATGGTGACGTGCCCCTTAGCCGATGTGGAGCTCGCCCATCAGGTCCCAGCCTTCGCCGTCGATCTGGCGGCTGACGATCCGCGGGGTCTCTGCGAGGGCCTGCGGCATATCCGCCATGGCCTTCTTGAAGTGATCGCTGTTGACGTGGTCCCCCGCGGCGTCGTCCTTGAAGGCTTCCACCAGCACGAACTCGTGGGGATCATCGACACTGCGGGACCAGTCGAACCACAGGTTGCCCGGCTCGGCACGGGTGGCCTCGGTGAAATCGGCCACGAGCTCCAGCCAGCGTTCGGTCCATTCGGGCTTGGTCTTGAATTTGACGACGATGAAGATCATGGACCCCATCCTGCCATCAGCCGGACGACGACGGCGGCCCCCACCGGAAGGTGGGAGCCGCCGTCGTGCGTTTGGTCCTGCAAGTCCGCCTAGCGGGAGGTGCCCTGCGACACCGAACCCTGCAGCTGGCGCTGGAACAGGATGTACGCAATCAGCACCGGGATGACCGTGACGGTGACAGCGGCGAACAGAGCGCCGAAGTCCACTGCGTAACCCATCTGGCTGGCGAAAGCCGCGAGTTCCTGGGACAGGACCTTCGGGCCGCCGGCATTGATGGTGACCGGGATGAGGAACTGGTTCCACAGGCCCAGGAAGTTGAAGATCGCTACGGAGGCCAGGCCGGGCTTGGCCATGGGCAGCATGATCTGGAAGAAGGTGCGCCATTCGCCGGCGCCGTCGATCGCCGCGGCCTCGGCGATTTCGCCGGGAAGGTTCTTGAAGAAGGAGAACAGGAAGAACACGGTGAAGGGCAGCGCGAACGCCACATAGGTGATGATCACGCCGGGCAGCTGGTTCAGCAGGCCCATGCCCTTGAGGACACCGAACAACGGAACCATGGCCAGGAATACCGGGAAGGTGAGGCCTGCGAGCATCAGCACGTAGATGAGCTTGCTGCCGGGAAAGGTGAAGCGGGCCAGGACGTAGGCGCACATGGAGCCGAGGAGCATCACGAGCACGAGCGATACACACACGACGATCACCGAGTTCATGAACGCCGCACCGATGCCGGCCTCGGACCAGGCCTTGATGTAGTTGTCCAGCTTCCAGCTGCCCGGGAGGGCAAACGGGGAGGCGAAGATCTCGTTGGAGGTCTTGAAGGAGGACATGAAGGTCCACAGCAGCGGCAGGACCACGATCGCGGACCAGATGGCCAGGACCACGTGCGAGGTGGCGGCTACTGCCTTGTCCCCGGCGGTGGTCTTCGCTTCGCGCTCCACGTGGCCGGCGGGGGCGGATACCCGTTGTTGCTTGAGAAGGGTCACAGCCGGCCTCCATCGGAACCGCCGGTCAGCTTGTTCACCAGGAACACGAGGCCGGAGAAGATCAGGGTTGCCACCGCGAGGACCACGCCCATGGCGGTCGCCATGCCGAACTGGCCGCGCTGGAAGGCGGTGAAGAAGAGCTGCTGGGACATGACCAGCGTGGTGTTTTCGGGGCCGCCTGCGTTGGGGAACAGGGAAGCCATGTAGACGAAGGCGTCCAGGGCGAAGATGCCCAGGTAGACGTAGGCCGTCTGGATGTTGTCGCGGATCATCGGGATGGTGATGCTGAGCGCGGTACGCAGGCGGCCGGCGCCGTCGATGCGGGCAGCTTCGAAGATCTCCGAGGGGATGCCCTTGATGCCGGCGATGAAGAGGACCATGTAGAAGCCCACGAAGCCCCAGATGATCACGAAAATGGAGCACCACATGGCCGTGGAGGCGTTGCCCAGCCAGGCGTAGTCCTTGAAGTTCAGGCCAAGGCCGTTGAGGATGCCGTTGAGCAGGCCGCCGGAGGGATCGTAGATCTGCCCCCACATGATGCCGATGGCGACGGCGGGAATGGTGTACGGGAAGAAGGAGACCACGCGGTAGAAGCTGGAGTTCTTCAGGCCCTTGATCTGGCCCTTGCTGCTGCCGCCGACCGTCACGAGCGTGGCCAGGATGAGGCTCAGGACCACGGTGACGAGGGGAACGACGATCAACAGGATGATGTTGTTGCCCAGTGCCTTCAGGAAGAGGTCATCCGTGAAGATGCGGGCGTAGTTGTCCAGGCCCACGAAGTTGAAACTGGGGCTGAAGCCGGACCAGTCCGTCAGGGAGTAGAAGAACGCCTGCAGGAACGGCCAGATGACAAACAGGAGGTAGATCGCCAGCGGGATTCCGAGGAACACCGCCATGAAGGAGATCCGGTCCAAGGACGGCTTGCGCCGCCCGCGCGCGGCGGTGGACAGGCCACCACCGCGCGTGGAAACGGTTGCTGGGGGCAAGGTCACTTAATTTCAACCTTCTTGATGGAGGCATCGTTGCGGATCTTGTCCGACATCTTCTGCATGTCCTCGGCCAGCTTGGCGGCGTTCGACTTGCCGTCCAGGAAGGCGTTCCAGACAACCAGCACATCCTTGTTCATGCCGTAGAGGTCCAGGAACTGCCAGTTGAAGACGTTCTTGCCGGCAGCTTCGAGCATCTTGGTCTGGGAAACCAGGGCGGTGGAACCGAAGCCGTCCGCGGGAACAGTGTCCTTGACGACCGTGGGGGCCAGCTTGGTCTTGGCGAAGTTCGCAGCAGCTTCCTTGGAGAGCATGACGCGCAGCAGTTCCTTGCCAGCGGCCTTGTTCTTGGCCTGGGACGGAACGATGAACGGCTCGCCGCCGCCGGAGTGCAGGGCCTCGTACGGCATCTTGGGGCTGGTGGTGACGGTGGGCACCGGTGCGCCCATCATCTTGAAGTCGGCCTTGGTCTGGTCCTTCATTTCGTTTTCGATCCAGGAGCCGGACGGGTAGAGCAGGGCGTCCTGGTTGTTGGACCACTGGGCCTGCGCTGCGGTGAAGGCCGTGCCGGAGCCGCCCGGCTTGAAGTGCCCGGCCTTGACGTGCTTGTCCAGGGCTTCGAAGACCTTGGTGAGGGCCGGGTGCTTCCAGCTGTCTTCCTTGAGGTTTTCCAAGGCCACGCGGACTTCGTCGCCGCCTTCCTTGATGGCCGAGGACAGCGCAAGCTCCAGGTAGTAGCTGGCGGCTTCCTTGCCCCACAGGAACAGGTACTTGCCCTTGGCCTTGGCCTTTTCGCCGAGTTCGAAGGCTTCGTCCCAGGTCTTCGGCGGAGCCCAGCCGTTGGCTTCGAAGAGCGAGGAGGAGTACCAGACACCGAAGAGGGTGAGCACGTAGTTGATGGCTACCAGCTTGCCGTCGAAGGTACCCGGGGCAAGGACGCCTTCGTAGAGGGTGTCCTTGATCGGCACGCCTTCGAGGTTCTTGGCATCCACCACGGGCTGCAGGTCTTCCAGCTGGGCCAGGATGGTGCTGATGCCGATGGACTGCGCACCGGAGTTGTCCACGAGGTCCGGCGGGTTGCCGCCGGCAAAGCGCGGCTGGAGTTCGGCGGAGATGGCCGTGGAGGGGCTGATCTTGGCCGTCGACCCGGGCAGGTTCTTCTCGTAGAGCTTGCCGGCGAACTCCACGTAGTCGATGCCGTAGCCGCCCTTGAAGATCACCGCGTCAAGGGTGGACTTGTCCGGCACACCGAACGGATTGTTCTCCGACACCTGCCCGGTGGGGCCGGCGGGAGCAGTGCCGCCGGACGCGCAGGAAGCCAGGGCTCCGCCCATCGGTGCCAGCACGGCGGTGGCAAGCGCACCACGGAGGAAACCGCGGCGTGCGAAGGACTGCTGAACGTTCATCCTAAAACCCTCCAAAGACTCGTAGGGCCGATCCGGACGGCGCCCGTGCCTGTGTTCCGGTCGGCTGGAAGGCGCCCGAAGCAGCGCCACCCTCGTGTGACATAATTCACCACCGGTGATCGAAAATCAATATTTCGAGGCAGTTTCAATCAACTTTAGTCAAAATGTGATGTAGCGGAAGCACCCTTCCAGGGCTCCGGGAGGAAGCGCTGGAAGGACCTTTGGCGAGAGAAATCCCAGCTCAGGCCCGCCCGCTCAGCGCCCTTTCACACTCTGCGATCGCCTCGCGTGCCAAGAGTTGTTGCTGCGGAGTTCCCACGCGTTCCGCCCATTGCTCAGCGAGCTGGAACTCCACCAGCGCTTCGGTGCGGCGGCCGTCGTCGTGCAGCGCCCATCCCAGGTTGTTGTGCAGCGAAACCATCCAGCGCTTGGTGCGCGGATCGTCGACGGCGGACGCGTACTCAAGCGCGCTGCGTGTCCAGGATTCCTGGTGCCCGGAGTCCGCGATCGCGAGCATATGCAGCGCATCCACCGTAAGGAACGCTTCGCCGAGGTGGTCGCCGAGTTCCGCGGCCTGCTCCAACAGCGGGACAGCCATGGCCGGATGGCCCGAGGAGCTCAGCAGGCGGCCTCGCTCCAGCAGCACCCGGACCGCCACGGTGGGCTCTTCTTCGGTATCAATGGAATCCAGGAGGGAATCGGCTTCCTCGTAGCGCCCCTGCATTCCGATGGCACGGCCAAGCTGGGTGGCCAGTTCCAAGCGTTCGTAATCGTCGAAGCGCGGATCCTGCATCGCTTCCCGGAAACGGGATTCGGACAGCGCCGGATCGTCAAAGGTCCACAACTCGTCGAGTGTCTTTTGCTCCAGCATCTGGCCGCTCCCGATTGCGTCGAATGCATCGAATGGTGTTGCGCACTCTCAATCTAGCCGACGGCGTACGCGCCGCGTCAGCTCACTTCCCGGCGAGGCGTGCCCACCCCAGCTGCTCCTGCTGTTTCCTGCTCATCCCTGCCACCACGAGGTCATAGGAGTCTTCCACCAGGTCCCGGATCATGTCGTCAGGAAGGGCACCATCCAGGCCCACGGTGTTCCAGTGGGTCTTGTTCATATGCCATGCGCCGGTGATTTCCGGATGGGCCGCGCGCAGCTGGACGGCAAGGGCGGGTTCGCATTTGAGGTTGACGGACAGTTTCTCGGCGTCCAGGACGGAGAGCGCGAACATCTTGGCGGCCTGTGCCCCGCCGGACACCGTGGAGCGGACTTTGAACACGGAAGCTTCCGGGCCGAACGGGAAGTCCTCAAAGGCACCCGGGAATTCCAGGCAGATACGTCGAAGGGTGGCAGCGTCCATGTTCCGAGCCTAACCGGGCCTACAGACCGTAATGCCAGCCTTCGCGGGCCGGGCAGGTGTTGACCACGACATCCAGGCCGGCGGCCTTCGCGCGTTCCACGGCGGCCTCGTCATTGACCCCGAGCTGGAGCCAGACGGCTTTGGCGCCGGCGTCGATCGCCTGGTCGATCACCGCGCCCACATGGCTGGAATTGACGAAGCAATCCACGACGTCGAGGGGGTGCTTGTCCGCCGGAATCTCGCCCAGGGTCTTGTACCCGGTTTCGCCGTGGACGTCTTCGCCCTTGAGGTTCACCGGAATGATCTCCATGCCCATGCGGTCGCGGACGTAGAGCGCAACATCGTAGGCCGAGCGCCATTCGTTGTTGCTCAGCCCGACGATTGCCCAACGGCCCTTGGTGCGCATGAGGCGTTCGATTACGGCGGGGTCATTGACATGCGTCATGCCCCCAGCCTACGCCTCAGACCCGGATGCCGAGCCGGACAAGCCAGCGCAGGATGTCCTCCACCGTGTTTCCGCCCAGCAGGCCCTCCTTGTTCAGGACAATCCTGAGGGCCTCGCGGAAGCTCAGCTTGGACGGGCCGGAGGACAGCTTTCGCGCTGAGCGGGCAGCCTCGGCGAGGCGGCGTTCGTTGCGCGGATCCAGGGCTTCCTTGGGCTTCGCCTTGGGCGGCTTCTGCGCCTTCTTCTCGGCAAAGGCGGGTGCCTTCGGCGCAGCGACGGGCGCGTCGGCATTCTTCGGGGCAGCCGGTTTGGGCGGTGCCACGGGGGCGGTTTCCGGAGCCGGGCGGGTGACGGGCGCAGGTATGGTGGTCACGCGCGGAGCGTCAGGGACGGGAGCGGCCGGAACCAGCGACGGCGGCGCCGGGTTCCATTCCGGACCCCAGCCCGCCACCAGGCGCTCAACGAATTCCGGCGTCTGCTCCTTGAAGCCGCCGGCAGCCACGCCGCCGATCCCCAGTCCCATGGCGGTCACCACGGCTCCGGCAACGACGGCGGTGCGGCGCTTCAGGCGGCGGCGCTTTGCGAGCTCGTCCCCGGCGTCGCCGTCGGGAGTTTCAGACGCAGGGTTTTCCGACGCAGGGTTTTCCGACGCGGCGGCAGGTACGCCGAGCAGCGCGGCGAGCTCACCGCGAGGAGCCGGTACAGGCAAAGTAGAAAGGCTGCTGATGGAGTCCAGGGCGGCCTTGAGGGGCGCATCGCCGGCGAGCCCGGCGTCGAGCATGAGCTCGGAGACGATATCGTCACGATCCATATTGGAACGCGTCATGGCGCCACATATTCCTTTACTGCCGAGTGTTCACGGAGGGCATTCAGGGCCCTCCGTTGCAACTGCTTTACTGCACCTTGGCTTTTCCCCATGATTTCGGCAACTTGGTCCACCGTCAGGCCGGCCACGATCCGTAACGACAGGACTTCCCGCTGTTCCTCTCCAAGAAAAGCGAGTAGTGCCAAAACCTCGCCGGGGGCAACCCGGTCCATCACCTCGGCTTCGGCCGAGAGGACTTCCCTGGTGTCCCGCTCGGCTTCGAATTCCTGGTGTTCCGGTGCCCTGCCCTGCTTGCGGTGATCATCCACCATCCGGGCGTGGGCAACGGAGAAAATAAACGTGCGTAGTCCCTTGAGGCCGCCGGTGATGGTGTTGATCCGCGGCAACACCGCCAGGAAGACATCCTGGGTGACGGCTTCGGGATCATTCACCCCCTTGGCGCTCAGGTAACCCAACACCTGGCCCGCAAAGGCCTGGTACACGGCACTGAACAGCTCGGCGTCGTTGCCCTGAAGGGCCTGCAACGCTTCATCAGTCAGGGCGTCGGTCACAGTTCAGGTGCTTTCAGTGGGTGCAGGGTTTTCGGCAGTTGTACGCAGCTTCCCCGGACGGAAAAGCTGCGGGCGCTCCCCTCCAGCTTAACCGCCCCGCGTAAACAGCCCAAGACACCCACCCGGGCCCAGGTTTCTCTTGCGGGTAAAGCGAAGGGCCGAGCTGGAACATGATGGGGGACAAATTCCAGCTCGGCCCGTTCACTGAGGTAATCGACGGAGATACACGGAGGGTTACGCACTTTCTGAAATTTTTTTCCCGGCTGTTTGGAAGGTGCTCCGGAGGGCCGCAATGCCCCGCAAAAACAACGGCGGGCCGCCCGCAAGGTTCCTTTGGAACCCGGGGCAGCCCGCCGCCGTCGTACTCTTTCGAAGGCTTAGTCCTCGATCAGCCTAGTCTTCAATCAAATCGTGCAGCACGATCGTCTGGTCGCGGTCCGGGCCCACGCCGATCGCGGAGAAGCGGGTGCCGGAGAGTTTCTCGAGCGCCAGCACGTAGTTGCGGGCATTCTCGGGGAGGTCTTCCAGCGTCTTGGCGCCGGTGATGTCCTCGGTCCAGCCGTCGAAGTATTCGAAGATCGGCACAGCGTGGTGGAACTCGGTCTGCGTCATGGGCATTTCGTCGTGGCGCACGCCGTCAACGTCGTAGGCCACGCACACCGGGATCTGCTCGATGCCCGTGAGGACATCCAGCTTGGTGACGAAGTAGTCGGTGAAGCCGTTCACGCGGGAAGCGTGGCGGGCCAGGACGGCGTCGTACCAGCCGCAGCGGCGCGGACGGCCGGTGTTCACACCGAACTCGCCGCCGGTCTTCTGCAGGTACACACCCATCTCGTCGAAGAGTTCCGTGGGGAACGGACCGGCGCCGACGCGGGTGGTGTAGGCCTTGATGATGCCGATGGAGCGGGAGATCCGGGTGGGGCCGATGCCCGAGCCCACGGAGGCGCCGCCGGCCGTCGGGTTGGAGGACGTCACGAACGGGTAGGTGCCGTGGTCCACGTCCAGGAAGGTGGCTTGGCCGCCCTCCATGAGCACCACCTTGCCCTCGTCCAGGGCGTTGTTCAGCACCAGCGTGGAGTCGATGACCAGGGGCCGCAGGCGCTCCGCGAAGGAGAGGAAGTATTCCACGATCTCGTCCACCACAACGTCGCGGCGGTTGTAGACCTTGACCAGGAGTTCATTCTTCTGGCGCAGCGAGCCTTCCACCTTCTGGCGGAGGATCGATTCGTCGAAGACGTCCTGCACGCGGATGCCGAGGCGGGCCACCTTGTCCATATAGGCGGGGCCGATGCCGCGGCCGGTGGTGCCGATGGCGCGCTTGCCGAGGAAGCGTTCGGTGACCTTGTCCAGTACCTGGTGGTACGGGGCCACGAGGTGGGCGTTGGCGGAAACGCGCAGGCGGGAGGTATCGGCGCCGCGGGCTTCGAGGCCGTCGATTTCCTGGAACAGGGCTTCGAGGTTCACCACGCAGCCGTTGCCGATGATCGGAATGGCGTTGGGGCTCAGGATGCCGGCCGGAAGGAGCTTGAGCTCGTACTTCTCGCCGCCGACGACGACGGTGTGCCCGGCGTTGTTGCCGCCGTTGGGCTTGACCACGTAGTCAACGCGGCCACCGAGCAGGTCGGTCGCTTTGCCTTTGCCTTCGTCGCCCCACTGGGCTCCGACGATCACGATAGCGGGCATGGGATCCTCCCCCATTCTTTCGGGCAAGCGGGCGGGAACACCTCGCTTGGCGCCGTACATGAGAACGCCCCGAAGACTGGCCCCGCCCACGGTCTTCAACAGACATTCACGGGCAGGATGGCAAGAGTTCCGGGGCTCTTACCAGCCAAGTTTAGCGGATCCGGCCTTAAGGCACGGCGTCATGCTTCCGTAACAGGGCGCGACGGCGGCCCTGCGGTGCCGCGGGACGCACACGCCCGCTTCCCGGAACCGGCCAGCGACACGCGAAAAGTGTCTGGGATCCGCGACAGGTCCGGCCTTGGACCCATTGTTCCGCGGCGGGCATTCCTGTGACATGGAACATGCCCGTTCAGCATTAGGAGTTACCCATGGCAGCAGCACCAAGCAGCGCCGTCGAAGCCCGGTCGATCGACATGATCCCGGCCGGCGAGCGCCACGGCCACCCGAAATCCCAATTCACCCTGTGGTTTGGCGCCAACGCGCAGATCACCGCCATCGTGGACGGCGCCCTCGCCGTCGTGTTCGGCGCCGACGCCTTCTGGGCCATTGTCGGCCTGCTGATCGGCAACGTCCTGGGCGGTGTGGTCATGGCCCTGCATTCCGCCCAGGGACCGAAGCTGGGCCTGCCCCAGATGATTTCCAGCCGCGCCCAGTTCGGCGTGTACGGTGCCATCATTCCGCTGGTCCTCGTCATCCTGATGTACGTGGGCTTCGCCTCCACCGGCACCGTGCTCTCAGGCCAGGCCATCAACCTGATCCTCGGCGTCAACGTTCCCGCCGTCGGCATCCTGATCTTCGGCGGGGCGACCGCACTGCTGGCCATTCTCGGCTACAAGTACATCCACGCCCTGGGCCGGATCGCCACAATCCTTGGCCTGGCCGGCTTCCTGTACCTGACCTTCGCGGTGCTGAGCAAGTACGACGTCGGCCAGGTGATGTTCCTCAAGGGCTTCGAGTGGCCCACCTTCCTGACCGCCATCGCACTGAGCGCCGGCTGGCAGATGACCTTCGGGCCGTACGTGGCGGACTACTCCCGCTACCTGCCGCAGGAAACCAGCGAGCGCCGGACCTTCTGGTACACCTTCGCCGGATCCGTGGGCGGTGCCCAGTGGGCCATGACCATCGGCGCGATCGCCGGTGCACTCTCCGCCGCAGGGCTGGGCGGCAACTTCCTGAAGAACCAGGTGGGCTACATGGGCGAACTGGCAGGTGCCGGGCTGATCGCCATCTTCATCTATCTGGTGATCGTCTCCGGCAAGCTGACCGTCAACTGCCTCAACGCCTACGGCTCCTTCATGTGCGCGGTCACGATCGGCACGGCCCTCAACCGCCGCGACTCCGTATCCAAGGCAACCCGGATCGTGTTCATCATCGCGGTGATCACGGTGAGCGTGCTGATCGCATTGTTCGCGAGCAAGGACTTCCTGAACCTGTTCAAGAACTTCGTGCTGATGCTGCTCATGGTGTTCACGCCGTGGTCTGTCATCAACCTGGTGGACTACTACAAGATCTCCCGTGACCGCCTGGACATCCCGGCGCTCTACAACCCGGACGGACGCTACGGCCGCTGGAACGTTGCCGCGCTGGTTTCCTACGGCATCGGCGTCGTGGTCCAGATCCCCTTCCTGGCCCAGGCCCTCTACACCGGCCCGGTCACCCACTGGCTGGGCGGCGCGGACATTTCCTGGATCGTGGGCATCGTGGTGACCATGGCGGTCTACTACCCGTGGGCAAAGGCCACCAACCGGGCGCCGCTGGAGACCATCTACCCCGAAACCGAGCAGGCGCCCGCCCCGGTGAGCGCCCGCTAGGAGCCGGGCGGCCGCCGTCGTCCGCGGTCCGCTTACCGGCGGGCGTTCGCGAGGGCGGCGTCCGCCAGGGCAGGCCACTCGGCCGAAGCCGCGAGCGGGACTTCCACCCAGTCCTTGAACGGCCGGCCCATCCCTGAAGGATCGAAGAGCACGGCGCCGGGCAACGCGAGCGCCCGCGCGTGTTCCGGAGTATCACGGCCCAGCTTGAAAGCGACCAGGTCCCCGTTCAGGCAGGCGATCGCCTTCTTCTCCAGCAGCAGCGAACGGGCGCCGAACATCTGCCCGGCCACCACGCCGGCGTCCAGCAGGTCAGCGCCCAATTCCTCGAAGGCGGCGATGGCGGCAGCGGACGACTCGCGTTTCTCCATGCCGGAATCATGCCCGACGCCGGACCCAAAGCAAAGCGCGGCCGGCACCTTCCAGAGGTGCCGGCCGCGCTGTCGCGTTCGGGGGGTGCGGGTACCGCTAGCCTGCGGCGCCCGCGATGGCGAACACCAGGGCTGCGACCGCGAAGCCTGCCACGCCGATCAGGGTTTCCATGACGGTCCAGGTCTTCAGGGTGGTCTTGACGTCCATGCCGAAGAAGCGGCCCACCAGCCAGAAGCCGGAGTCGTTCACGTGGGACACCACCACGGAACCGGCGGCGACGGCGATCACGAGGGCTGCCAGCTGCATGCCGTTGAGTCCCGCGTCGGCGACGGCCGGAGCGATCAGGCCGGCCGCCGTCGTCAGCGCGACCGTGGCGGAACCCTGGGCGATGCGCAGGATCGCGGAAATCAGGAAGCCTGCAACGATCAGCGGGATGCCGATTCCGCCCAGCACGTCGGCCAGGGCCTTGCCGATGCCGGAGGTGCGCAGCACGCCACCGAACATGCCGCCGGCACCGGTGATGAGGATAACCGAGCAGACCGGGCCGAGGGAGGACTCGAGGAGCTTTTCGAGCACGGAGCCGTGGATGCCGCGGCGCATGCCGAGGACCAGGGCGGCAACGAAGACGGAGATCAGCAGGGCCACCGGGGTCTCACCGATGGTGCGGAGGATCTGGAACCACGGCTCCGCGGTAACGGCCTTGTCCAGCACGCCGGAGGAAGCCAGCGTGTTCAGGCCGGTGTTGAGGAAGATCAGCACGAGCGGAAGGAGCAGCACGCCCATGACGGTGCTGAAGCGCGGCGGGTGCTTTTCGGCTTCTTCGTCCGCTTCGCCGAGGATGGCGGGAACCGGGAGGACCAGCTTGCGGCCGGTCCACAGGCCGTAAAGGTAGGCCGTGACGTACCAGGTGGGGATGGCTGCGACGAGGCCGACAATGACCACCAGGCCGACGTTTGCGCCGAGCAGCGCGGAAGCGGATACCGGGCCCGGGTGCGGCGGGACGAAGATGTGCATCACGGAGAAGGCGCCCGCGGCCGGGAGGCCGTAGCGGAGCAGGCCGCCGCCGAGGCGGTGTGCCACGGCGAAGACCACGGGAAGCATGACCACCAGGCCGGCGTCGAAGAAGATCGGGAAGCCGAAGATCAGCGAGGCGAGGCCCAGGGCGAACGGCGCCCGCTTCTCGCCGAAGACGCTGATGAGGTAGTCGGCCAGCACCTTGGCGCCGCCCGAGGTTTCCACGATCCGGCCGAGCATGGCGCCCAGGCCCACCAGCAGGGCCACCGTGCCCAGCGTGGTGCCGAAGCCGTTGACGAGCACCGGAACCACCTTGTCCGCGGGGATTCCCGTGGCGAACGCCGTGGCAAGGCTGACAGTGATCAGGGCAAGCAGCGCGTGCATCCGGAAACGGATGATCAGGACGAGCAGGACGGCGATGGCGGCGGCTGCGATGAGCAGCAGCGGGCCCGCGCCAAGCGTTTGGGTCCATCCTTCGATGGTCATGGTTCTCCTTTGAAACAGGGTGGGTGTTGGGGGAAGTGCCTAGGCGGCCTGCAGCATGAGCCCGTCGACGACGGCGCGCACCAGGGCGGACGGCTCCCGGGAGATGTCCAGACGCAGGCTTCCGGAGGCATATTCTTCGGCGCTGAGCGGTTCCAGGGTTGCCAGCTGGCTGGGCAGGAGGCTGGGCGGCATGAAGTGCCCTTCCCTGCCGCCCATGCGTTCGGCGAGGAGTTCCGGAGTGCCGTCGAGGTGGACGAAGACCACGCGGCCTTGCGCCTCCGCGAGCAGCTCGCGGTAGCTGCGCTTGAGCGCGGAGCAAGTCAGCACGGTGCTCTTGCCTGCCTGCGCCTCGGACGTCATCCAGTCGCGGATGCTGCGCAGCCAAGGCCAGCGGTCTTCGTCCGTGAGGGGGACTCCACCGGCCATCTTGGTGATGTTGGCCGACGGGTGGAAACGGTCCGCTTCGGCCATGTCCCAGCCAAGGGACGACGACAGCGCTTCGGCAATCGTGGACTTGCCTGCGCCGGCAACGCCCATGACGACCACGTGGATTGCAGATGACTCCATTGCCCTACCTCCGCAGGAAGACGTCGTTGGCTTCCGAAGAAGCTCGGGTTCGGCGCTGATGCGCCGCGTTCCTGAAAAAGATAGCACCATTGAAAAGTGATTGGTAGTACTTTTTGTGCTTTTGGTCATACTTTTGCGCCGGAGACCTTAAGCTGGGGTGTGAACCCGGCACGTGAAAGGCAGGACATGTCGACGGCGACAGCAGAAGGCGGCGGCCTCCACCAACGCATGCTGGACACACTGGGAGAGTCGATCGCCTCCGGCAAGCTGGCCCCCGGCACCCGCCTCACGCTCGATGACCTCCAGCAGGAGTTCAACGTCTCCCGCACCATCGCCCGGGACACCATGCGCGTCCTTGAGTCCATGAACCTCGTCTATTCGCGGCGGCGCGTGGGAATCGTGGTGCAGGATCCGCGGCACTGGAACGTCTTCGACCCCAAGCTGGTGCATTGGCGGCTGCTCTCCGAACGCCGCGAAGCCCAGTACGCCTCCCTCACGGAGCTGCGCATCGCCGTCGAGCCCATCGCCGCAGCGGCAGCAGCCCGCCGCGCCACGCACGCCCAGCGCGGGGAACTTGGCGCCCTGGCCGCGGAGCTGCGCCGGCTCGGCGAGGCCGGGGACCTGGAAGCCTTCCTTGCCGTGGACATCGCCTTCCACCGGCTGCTGCTGCACGCCAGTGGCAATGAGATGTTCGCGGCGATCGACGAAATGGTGGCCGAGGTCCTCACCAGCCGCACGAAACAGGGCCTCATGCCGTTCCGCCCGGAGCAGGCGGCCCTCAAGGCGCACGAAGACGTTGCCGCCGCGGTATCCCGCGGCGATACCGGCAAGGCCGAAGAAGCGATGCACCGGGTAGTGGTCGAAGTCCGCCAGGCAATGGGACTCGAGTAAGGTTTTCCGCCCTCTTGAAGCGCGAACGTACAGTTGGGGCCCTTAAACCGGCGGTTTAAGGGCCCCAACTGTACGTTCGCGAGGGTGTCCTACTCGTCTTCCTCCCCACCGTCGCGGCTGTTCTGGGTGGCGAGGGTGTCCCAGAAAGTGGTGTCGGCGTCGGCGATGGAACCGTCCGCAATGGCCGCGGCCGTCGAGGTCAGCGTGGTGACCGTCTGCTTGATCAGGTAGCCGTTGCTGCGCTGGCCGAGCGCGTAGCCGTCCAGGTAGTGGTCGGACATGCCGCGCATTTCGAAGAGCAGGGTGGCGATTCCGTATTCCACGGCGATGCCGTTGCGGCTGATGGTTTCCGCGCTGCCGCCCTGGTACTTGCCCAGGTGGCCCCAACCGGTGGAATCGACGCTGTTGAATACCACCGAGCCGAGCTGCTTGGACTTCTCCACCACGGCCGGATCCGCGTTGGGCGTGGTGGGGTACAGGATGGAGCCGGACACCAGTTCGCCGTCGCGTTCGCTGCGGGTGCCCTGATGGTGGAGGTCGATCATGTAATCGATCCGGTACTTGCGCATCACGTTGTTGTGCAGCGCCTGGGTTTCCGGCTGGATCTTGTCCACGTGGTCCCGGTTCAGGTCCACACCCTCGGCGTTGTAGCGGGTGAGGTGGCGGTCTCCCTTGGCGATGTAATCGTCCAGCGGGAAGTTCACATCGCCCATGGCGCCGTCCGCGTTCAGCATCGGAACGATCAGGATGTTCACGCCGTCCAGGATGCCCGAGGAATTGGCGGTACCCAGCTGCTTGATGAACGCCATGGCGCCCTCGGTGGTGAGCTGCTCGTTGCCGTGCTGCTGGGTCAGGTACAGGATGGTGGGCTTGGCCGGATCAGTGAGGTACTTGACCAGGTGGATGTCGCGGCCCTTGACGGTCTGGCCGATCACTTCCAGTTCCATGGCGTCCTGGCGCGCGTCCTGGTCCTTCAGGAAGGACACCAGTTCGTCATAGGTGGCCAGCTTGGAGGTGGTGATCTGGCCGTTGTCGCCGTAGCCCGGGCCCTCTCCGACGGCTGTTGCCACTGGCGCCGCCCCGGCCACGACGGCCAGCGCCAGGGCGCCCGATGCGGCCAGGGTCCTGAAGGTTCTTTTCACGGTTCTGTACCTCTTTCACGTGCGTTGGATGCGTCAGCCGGCCACGTCCCCCATTGCGGCTGTGACAAATACCCAAGCAAGCTGAACAAAAGCTGTCAATGAAATCGACAAAACTGAACAGCACCCGCACAGCAGGAACGACGACGGCGTTAAAACGCGGCGGCGCCCCTCACCGTTCAGTGAGGGGCGCCGCCGTCGTACTGGCTTTACGCCTCGATGGCCGCCTTCGCGGCGGGATCGGAGTCGTTCAGGAACTTCTCGATCCGCTCCGGTTCATCGGCTTCGCCGATGGCCGCCGAGGCCCGGCCCAGCGCGTACAGGGCGCGCAGGAATCCGCGGTTCGGCTCATGCTCCCACGGGATGGGACCGACGCCGCGCCAGCCGTTGCGCCGGAGCGAATCCAGGCCGCGGTGGTAGCCGACGCGGGCGTAGGCGTAGGAATCGATGGTGCGGCCCTCCGCCCAGGCTTCCTCGGCAAGGATGGCCCAGAGCAGCGAGGAGGTGGGGTGCTTGGCCACGAGGTCCAGGGCTTCCTGGCCGAGGGCGAGGTGCTGGTACACCTCGGTCTCAGCCGGAAGGAGCGTGGCTTCGGGACCCAGCAGGTTCTTGCGGAATTCGTCGGACATGACTTAGAAGGTCTTGCCTGCCGAGCCGAGCTGGCGGGCGGATTCGACGATGCGGGCGGCCATGCCGGCTTCGGCAGCAGCGCCCCAGACGCGGGGGTCGTAGGTCTTCTTGTTGCCGATCTCGCCGTCGATCTTCAGCACGCCGTCGTAGTTGGCGAACATGTGGCCGGCCACCGGACGGGTGAAGGCGTACTGGGTGTCCGTGTCCACGTTCATCTTGATGACGCCGTAGGACACAGCGTCAGCGATCTCCTGGTCCGTGGAGCCAGAACCGCCATGGAAGACGAGGTCGAACGGGTTGTCCTTGCCGATCTTGGCGCCAACCTCGGACTGGATCTGCTTCAGCAGCTCCGGACGCAGCTTCACGCCGCCCGGCTTGTACACGCCGTGCACGTTGCCGAAGGTCAGGGCCGTGATGTAGCGGCCGTTTTCGCCGGCGCCCAGGGCCTCGATGGTGGCCAGGGCGTCCTCGGTGGTGGTGTAGAGCTTCTCGTTGATCTCGTTCTCCACACCGTCCTCTTCACCGCCGACCGTGCCGATTTCGACCTCGAGGATCATCTTGGCGGCAGCCGTGCGTTCCAGCAGTTCGCGGGCAATGCGCAGGTTCTCGGTGAGGGTCTCGTGCGAGCCGTCCCACATGTGCGAGTTGAACAGCGGGTTGCGGCCGGCCTTCACCTCGGCCTCGGAAGCGGCAAGCAGCGGCAGCACGAAACCGTCCAGCTTGTCCTTCGGGCAGTGGTCCGTGTGCAGGGCGATGTTCACGTTGTAGTTCTTGGCGACCTCACGGGCGAACGCGGCGAAACCCAGCGAACCGGCAACCATGTCCTTCACCGAAGCGCCCGACCAGTACGCAGCGCCACCGGTGGAGACCTGGATGATGCCGTCCGACTCGGCCTCGGCGAAACCGCGGATCGCAGCGTTCAGGGTCTGCGACGACGTCACGTTCACCGCCGGGAAAGCGTAGCCGCCGGCCTTCGCGCGGTCGATCATTTCCGAGTAGATCTCTGGGGTTGCAATGGGCATGGTGACTCCTATGCTGTGTTTTCGTCTATGGGCGTGATGACCCTGAAACAGACCGCTTACGGCTAGGCACCATCCTAGCCAGATCCGTTCCGGCGGCGTGTTTCGGGTCACCCGTCGGTAACACAAGGGCCTGCTAGCGGTAGAGCCAGCAGTTTCCGGCAGCCGGCGCACCGGCGAAGCGGCGCTCAAGGAAGATGAAGGCCTGCGGTATGGCCGCGGCGTACCCGCCCACATGGGTGGCGCCCGCCGTCGTATCGAAATACACCGGGGCACCTGCTGCACACCAGCGTTTGGTCAACTGCCGGCCCTGATCATAGGGAATGACATCGTCCAGCAAACTGTGCGAGAGCAGCACCGGGACCTTCGGAGCACGGCCATTGCCGATCTTTTGCTCAGCCACCACGGCCTTCACCGCCGGAACATCCAGCAGCGAACTCATCTTCTGCCCGGACACCGTCAGACGGCTCGTATCCAGGAATCCGCTCGAGGCGATCGACTGGAGGGTGCATTCCTGGTCCGTCGCGGCGATCTTCGCACGTCCGGCTGCGTTGAGGTAAGGGCCGACATCGATCCCTCCTGCGACGCTCATCCCGGACACTGCGTACAGCAGGAAAGCGGTGTAGAGCCTGCCGTCGAGGTTCCGCCCGACAGCGGGCAGGTCGGCCGGAACCGCTCCGGCATAGGCGCCCTTCAGCTTGAGTTCCGGCGCATGACTGTGGGCGAGTTCCGCGGCCGACGCTGAGGCTCCGCCACCCTGGGAGTAGCCTGCCAGCGCCACGGGGGCGTTGGGCGAAATCCGGGGATCGCCCAGGCGCTGGGCGGCGCGGGCGGCATCCAGCACGGCATGACCCTGGGACGCCCGCGCCATGTAGCTGTGGCGGCCGGCCGTTCCGAGCCCTTCGTAGTCCGTCACCGCCACCGAATAGCCGCGGGCCAGGAGCCCTGCAATGAAGACCCCCTCATACTCCTCACCGGCGGCGAGCGCCCGGGACGGCGCGCACTGGTCACCCTGGCCCTGGGTCCCTACCGCGTAGCTCACCAAAGGGCGCAACCCGGAACCAAGCCACGGTGCGTCCGGGACCAGGACAGTTCCGGTCACCGCGACGGGGACTCCGGCACTGTTCAGCGAGCGGTACATGATCCGGGTTGCCGAAGCTTTCGCCTTAACGACCTTCAGCGGGTCAACGTAGAAAACCGAGGGTTCGCTTCGGATGAGGTCGCCGTTGGACGGCGGAAGAAGGGACGGAGGGCTGTAGAAATCCGCGGACTCAAGCAAGGGAGCGGCATGCGCGGAAGGGGCGGCGCCGGCTGCAACACCACCCGCGGTGACGGCCAAGGCCAAGACAAGTGCTGACAAGGTACGGGCAGGACGGCGCTTCATTGAACCTCCAGTCAATGCCGTGCTCTCCGATGAGCGCGGCCCACGCCACATGCTACTGGCGGGTAACTTTCAGGCCTAGGGTTCCGTCGGTCTTTTTTCGGACGCCCCCGGCGCCGTCCCGGCGTCTCCCGGGCGCCGCCCCGGTGCCGAAGCGCTCAGCCCGTGACGCGCTGGCCGAAGTTGTGCCGCCGGATCCACGCGTGCATGGCAATGGCCGCGGCCGAGGCAGCGTTGATGGACCGCGTGGAGCCGTACTGCTCGATCGACAAGGTGGCGACGGCGGCATCGTGCACCTCGGGAGTCAGGCCGGGGCCCTCCTGGCCGAACACCAGCACGCAGTTCCGCGGAAGGTCGTAGTTTTCCAGTTGCACCGAGTCCGGGAAGATGTCGATGCCGATGATCGCCAGCCCCTCCCCCTGCGCCCAGGCGACAAAGTCCTCAACGGTGGGGTGGTGGCGGACGTGCTGGTAGCGGTCGGTGACCATGGCGCCCCGGCGGTTCCACCGGCGTCGGCCGATGATATGGACCTCCTTGGCGAGGAAGGCATTCGCGGTGCGCACCACGGTGCCGATGTTGAGGTCGTGCTGCCAGTTTTCGATGGCGATATGGAAGTCGTGCCGGCGTGAATCCAGGTCCGCGACGATCGCCTCGTGCTTCCAGTACCGGTATTTGTCCACGACATTCCGGCGGTCGCCGTCGGCCAGCAGGTCCGGATCCCAGTGGTCGCCCTCCGGCCAAGGGCCCTCCCACGGGCCGACTCCGACCTCCGCAACGGGCGTCTCAGGCAGTTCTTCGCTCACCACCCAAGCCTAGCGTCAGCCCAGCTTCCACTTGTTGACACGGTAGCTGTTGGCCAGCTTGGCGAAGACGCCGGGGTGGGCGTCCCAATAGCTCTGGTGACCGCTGACGCCCATCATCTGCGGCGTGCCCCATGGCGTCACTGAGAACAGGTTCACGGCCTGGATGTCGTTCCCGGCCGCCGTCTTGCAGGTAAACGGCAGAACCACAGCGATCCCCCGGCGGAATTCACGGATGGCAGGCTTGGAGGCATTGAAGTCGGAGGCGCACTTGTGGCCCACCAGGTGCTTGGGCAGTTCCGCGGCCGGGATGGCGGCGAGCTTGGCCTGCGTGGCCCGGATGGCGGCCTTCACCTTCGCCGGATCCTTGCCGTACTTGCCTTCCTCACTCTCGGCGAAGAAGGAGAACGCCAGGGAAATACCGTCAGCGTCCTTCTCCTCGGTTCCCTGCGCCACCTGCTGCAGTTCCTTGCCGGTGGCCGGGTCCTTGGAGATGCCGAAGGTGCCGTCGTAGCTCCAGTCCTTCAGCCTCTGGAAAGACGATTCCCCGGTGACGAACTTCGCGAAGGCGGGGTCGCCGTCGGCCGGGACGTTGGCGGGGCCCTGCAACTGCTCCCAGCCGGGCGGCAGCGGAATGGCGTCCGCGGGGATGCTGGAGGACGGAGCAGCTCCCGACGGCGGATCCGCCGGAGCCGCGGATGTTCCGCCCGCGGCGGGGCCGGGAGTGGCGGGCGCCTTGGTGAAGGACGGCACGATCCATACGAAGACCACCACCAGGGCGATCGCCACCAGTGCCGCAACCGAGCCGATCACGATGGCCAGGGTCTTGCCGCTGGAAGGCTGCGCGGGCGGCGGTACGGGCGCCGGCTGGGCCACCGGTTCCGGGTAGCGGTGCACGGTCTCCTCGACCAGGTCGTCGGGGTGGGCGGACTGGTTCGGCTGATATTGGCCGGGCTGGTACTGGGTTGGCTGGTACTGGCCCGGTTGAACAGGGTACGGCGCCTGCGGCTGGGCATACTGGCCCGGCTGGTACTGGCCCGGTTGAACGGGGTACTGGCCGGGCTGATACTGGCCGGGCTGGTACTGGGGCGGAGGGCCCTGGAGCGGCTGCTGCCCCGGCCACTGGGGAGCTCCGTGGGTGCCGTCACCGTTATTGGTGGTCATCGGACGATCCTTTCGGGGCGATCCTTGCGGATCAGGGCTTGGAGGCAGGACCGCGGACCGGCGCGTGTCCCCCGCACGACAGGCACCAGCCTAGAGGAGTCAGCCGGTATGTTTCACCCTCCGTCATGGGTACCTCTACCCTCCCGCGGAATGAAAGACTTGGGGCAGGAATCTGCCAATGACCCGGAGGAAAAGCATGGCGAACGCAAGCGAGGAACCGAAGAAGTCCACCAACTACCGGCACGACCGTGAGATCGAATGCTGGCTCACGGACATGGACGGTGTCCTGGTCCATGAGAACCAGGCCATTCCGGGCGCTTCCGAACTGATCCAGCGCTGGGTGGACACGTCCAAGCGCTTCCTCGTGCTGACCAACAATTCGATCTTCACGCCGCGGGACCTCGCCGCCCGCCTCAGCTCTTCCGGCCTGGAGGTCCCGGAGGAGAACATCTGGACCTCGGCCCTGGCCACCGCCCAGTTCCTGAAGGACCAGGTGGAAGGTTCCGGTTCCGGCAACCGCGCGTACACAATCGGCGAGGCGGGACTGACGACGGCGCTGCACGAGGCCGGCTTCATCCTCACCGACCAGAACCCCGACTTCGTGGTGCTCGGCGAAACGCGCACCTACTCCTTTGAGGCAATCACCACCGCTGTGCGCCTGATCCTAGCCGGCGCCCGTTTCATCGCAACCAACCCGGATGCCACGGGCCCGTCCCAGGACGGGCCGATGCCCGCCACCGGCGCCATTGCCGCGATGATCACCAAAGCCACCGGCCGGGAGCCCTACATCGTGGGCAAGCCCAACCCGATGATGTTCCGTTCCGCGATGAACCGGATCGATGCCCACTCCGAAACCACGGCCATGATCGGCGACCGCATGGACACCGACATCGTGGCGGGCATGGAAGCCGGCCTGCACACCGTGCTGGTCCTCAGCGGCATTACCCAGCGCGAGGAAATCGCGTCCTTCCCGTTCCGTCCCAACCAGGTCCTGTCCTCGGTGGCGGAGCTCAAGGAACAGATCTAGGAAGGCCAGGCCATGGCGGTGCTCAACCTGCGGCCATTGCTGGGAGGAAGGCTCCTCCGTGGGAGCCAGCCTTTCGGCCTGGACGCTGCCGGCACCACGGATTTCCTGTCACGGTACGGCATCCGCACCGTCGTGGACCTGCGCAGCAGCCGGGAACGCGAGCTGCTGCCATGGCAGCTCGCGGCGGGCAACGGCGTCGAGCTCCTGGAGAACCCGTTCGACCCCGCACCTGCCGGGCTGCCGCCGGTGGGCACCGCCGAGGAGCTCGGCGAGCTCTATCTGAGCTGGGTCCGGCAGGGGCCCGCCTGGGTGGCGGCATCGCTGCGGCCGGCGGTGGACGGCCCGGTGTTTGTGCATTGTTCGCTTGGCAAGGACCGCACCGGAGTCGTCGCGGCGTTGGCACTGCTGGCAGCCGGCACCGACCCTGAAGCGGTGGTAGCTGACTACATCGCCACCACCTCGGCCCTGCCGCAATTGCTCGCGGTCATGGCCGAGACCTGGGGCCGGGCGGTGCCCGCCCTCCCGGCGGAAGCCTTCAACCCGGCGCAGTTGCTGCTGCAGTCGCCCGAGGCCGCCATCCGGCATTTCCTGGCCGCTTTCGAGCAGGAATTCGGCAGCGCCGCGGACTATTTGCGGGAAGCCGGATTGAGTGCCGCGGAGCTTGCGGCACTGCGCTCCACCGCCGCGTAAAACCACCCATCGGATACCGGTGTCACACACGGTCATCCGCGCGGCCGCTTTGTTGTAGATTTCCCTTATGGTCCCCTCCAGCCGCCGTGCGGCCACCCTGCTTGATGTGGCCCGGCTCGCCGGGGTTTCGCGTTCGACGGCGGCCCGCGTCCTGGGCGGTTATGGTTCCGTGAACGCGGAGCTCGCGGCGATGGTTGCGGCTGCGGCGGAAACCCTCGGCTACCGTGGCAACGCCTTGGCCCGCAGCGTCAGTTCGGGCCGCTCGAACACCATTGGCGTGGTGGTCAGCGACATCGAAAACCCCTACTTCGCCCAGGCCGTCCAGGGAATCACGGCGGCAGCCAAGCGGGGCGGCTATGACGTGATCCTGGCGAACACCGGGGAGGCCGTTGCGGCCGAGCGTGACGCCGTGGACGTTTTCCTGGACAAGCGGGTGGACGGGCTGATCATCGCGGCCTCCTCCCGGGTGGACACCTCCCACCTCCTGGACGTGGTGAAGATGGGCCGCCCGCTGGTGCTCCTGGACCGCAGGCCGGACAACGTCCCTGCAGACTGGGTGGGCACGGACAACTATGCCGATACCTGCGCCGTGATGCGGCACCTCATCGAGGAAGGCCACAAGAGCGTGGCGTTCATCGCGGGCACCACCAAGTCGCCGGAGCAACTGGAGGCCGGCGATCCGTTGCCGATCTCCACGATTGCGGACAAGGTCCGTGCCATCCGGGACACCGCCCGGGACGCGGGGATCCGTTACGAGTTCCTTCCCGGAGCCATGAATCCCGAGGCCGCGCGTGACGTGCTCCGGCGCATGCTTGGGCGCCCGGACCGGCCCACCGCCTTGATCGTGTCCTACAACCGCTTGGCCCTGCCGTCCTTCCAGGCACTGCGGGAAGCCGGGCTCCGGATCCCGGAGGACATGTCCTTCGTAAGCCTGGACGATGCCGAATGGATGACCGTGAGCGCCCCTGCGGTAACCGCCGTCGCGCTGCCCGCATACCGGATCGGCGAACGCGCCGCAGAAATCCTGCTTGCCCGCACCAACGGTGAGGGACCTGCCGGGACTTCCCACGTCCTGGAATCGACCTTCATGCGCCGGGACTCCGTGGCGGCTCCCGCCCTGTCTGCAACGGCATAGCAGGCCCTTTCTCCACCCCGCCTGGCAGGCGCCGGCCGGGGCTTCGCCGTGCCCCCTGACAGCCGGCTTCCGGATGCTGGACCGGCATTGGATACCGGTGTCTGGCATTGCTAATCTCGCCTAAGACACCGGTATCCGGGCAATTTGTTACGGACCCGGATACCGGTATCCAAAGGTCGACTTTCGCGAGATTCCGCGGAAGTCCAGGCGAAACCGGGAGCGATGACTCGAAAATTCTCGCCGGCCTCCAATTAATTCCACAGCCCATTGACTTTGCCGGTTTACCAAAGAAATACTTCTGTTTATTCCCAGTGACTCATGTCATACGCAGCCCCCTCTAGGAGCCCTCCCCCGATGACCGACAACACCAAGCTCTGGGGCGGCCGCTTTGCCGGCTCGTCCAGCCCGGAGCTCGCCCGTTTCTCCCGTTCCGATCCGCGGTACTTCGCCATGGCGCCGTATGACCTGCACGGCTCCCGCGCCCACGTCCGCGAACTCAACCGTGCCGGACTCATCAGCGATTCCGAACTCAGCCTGTTCATCTCCAGCATCGATGACGTGGCGCGCGACGTCGCCGCGGGCACCGCCCGGCCCCAGGAAGCCGACGAAGACGTCCACACCTTCCTTGAGCGCCTGCTGATCGAACGCATGGGCCCAACGGGCGGCAAAATCCGGGCCGGACGTTCCCGCAATGACCAGGCAGCCAACGATCTGCGCCTCTACATGCGGGACAAGGTCCGCGGCGTCAGCGCCTTGATCGTCGAACTGGCCGAGGCCCTGGCCGGGCAGGCCGAAAAGCACCTCCACACCCCGGTTCCCGGATTCACCCACCTGCAATCCGCACAGCCGGTGGTGTTCGGGCACCAGCTCCTGGCACACGCCCAGCCGCTTCTGCGCGACCTCCATCGTTTCCAGGACTGGGACCGCCGCGCCGCCGTCTCGCCGCTCGGGGCAGCGGCACTGGCGGGGTCCACCTTCGCGCTGACGCCGGAAACGGCTGCGCTGGAACAGGGCTACGAGAGCAGCGCCGAAAACTCCATTGACGCCGTCGGGAGCCGCGACGCCGCGATTGAATTCCTGTTCGTCTGCTCACTGACGCTGATCGACATCTCGCGCCTGTGCGAGGAGATCATCTCCTGGGCCTCCCAGCAGTTCCGCTGGATCCGCATGGACGATGCCTACTGCACCGGCAGCTCGATCATGCCCCAGAAAAAGAACCCGGACATCGCCGAACTCGCCCGCGGCAAGGCCGGCCGCGTGCTGGGCGACCTGATGGGCCTGATGGCCGCGGTCAAGTCCCTGCCGCTCGCCTACAACCGCGACCTCGCCGAGGACAAAAACGCCGTTCTCGACGCCGTCGAAACCCTCGAGGTGGCGCTGCCGGCCCTGAGCGGCCTGGTCCGCACTTTCGAAGTGAACGTCGAGGAAGTCACCCGCCAGGCGACAGCCGGCTTCACGCTCGCCACCGAAGTGGCCGACTGGTTGGCCCGCCAGGACATTCCGTTCAGCGAAGCCCACCATATCTCCGGCGCCCTGGTCAGATTCTGCGAAGAGAACGGGCTGGACTACGGTGACCTGAGCGACGAGCAGCTCGCCTCGGTTGATCCCCGCCTCACCCCCGGAGTCAAGGCCGTGCTGACGGTCGAAGCGGCCCTTGAGGCGCACTCCGGTTTCGGCGGAACCGCGCCCGCCCGTGTGGCCGAACAGCTCACCCGGCTGCGTGCCCGCCTTGACCAGGTGTCCGGCTGGACCAACGACTATCAAGGCCTGCGCGTCCTCCCCTCCCACTCCGACCACGATCAGGACACCCATGAATAGCCAGACCGAGCAAAACGTCCGGAGCAGCGCTCCGGCGCCGGAACTCAGGATCGTCCCCCGGAAGCATCTGGGCCGCTGGGCCGCTGCCGCCGCCGTCGTGCTCCTGCTGGTGTGGCTCGCGGTGTCCTTCGCGCAGGCACAGATCGACTGGCCCACCGTGCAGGAGTACCTGAGCGCACCGGCGCTTATCGCGGGCATCGGCCTGGCGATCGTGCTCACGGTGGTGGCCATGGTGATCGGCCTGGTCCTTGGCGTGGTCACCGCCGTCATGCGCTTGTCCAAGAACCCCGTGGTGTCCGGCGTCGCGTGGATGTACGTCTGGGTGTTCCGCGGAACGCCGGTGTATCTCCAGTTGCTCATGTGGTTCAACCTGGCGCTGATCTTCCCCGTGGTGGGCATCCCCGGGGTGTTCCAGGGCCGCATGATCGACATGCTCACCCCGTTCGTGGCGGCGTCGATCGGCCTGGGCCTGAACCAAGGCGCGTACACCTCCGAGGTGGTCCGAAGCGGCATCCTGTCCGTGGACGAAGGCCAAGCCGAAGCCGCGCAGGCCATCGGCATGACCAAGCTGCAGACCATGCGCCGGATCATCCTGCCGCAGGCCATGCGGGTCATCATCCCGCCGGTGGGCAACGAAGTGATCGGCATGCTCAAGACCACCTCGCTCGCCTCGGCGATCGGCGTGACGGAAATCCTGGCCGAAGCCCAGCACATCTACTTCGTCAACAACCGGATCATGGAGCTGCTGATCGTGTGTGCCGTCTGGTACCTGGGCGCGGTGTCCGTCCTGAGCATCGGCCAGTACTACCTGGAGCGCAGCTTCGCGAAGGGCTCTTCCGCCAAGCAGCTTCCCCCTACCCCGGTCCAGCGGCTGAAGGCCTTCTTCGGCACCAATCGAAAGGCCATGCGATGAGCAACGTACTTGTGCGTGCAGAGAACGTCCACAAGAGCTTCGGTGCCAACGATGTCCTCAAGGGCGTGGACCTCGAGGTGGCTGCCGGCGAGGTGGTCTGCCTCCTGGGGGCTTCCGGCTCCGGCAAAAGCACCTTCCTGCGCTGCATCAACCACCTGGAAACCCTCAGCCAGGGCCGCATCTGGATCGGCGACGAGGTGGTGGGCTACCGGCAGGACGGCAACAACCTCCACGAACTCTCGGACAAGGAAGCGTCCCGGCAGCGCCGCAACATCGGCATGGTCTTCCAGCGCTTCAACCTGTTCCCGCACATGACCGCCCTCGAGAACATCATCGAAGGCCCGGTGCAGGTCAAGAAGCAGAAGCCCGCCGAAGCGAGGCAGCTCGCCTCCGAACTCCTGGCCCGCGTGGGCTTGGCCGGCCGGGAGAACGCCTACCCGCGCCAGCTTTCGGGCGGCCAGCAGCAGCGCGTCGCCATTGCCCGGGCCCTGGCCATGAAGCCGGAGCTCATGCTTTTCGACGAGCCGACCTCGGCCCTGGACCCGGAGCTGGTGGGCGAGGTGCTGGACGTCATGAAGGACCTTGCCCGTTCCGGCCTCACCATGATCGTTGTCACCCACGAAATCGGCTTCGCCAAGGAAGTGGCGGACCGCGTGGCCTTCATGCACAACGGCCAAATCGTGGAAATCGGCACCCCCTCGGAAGTGCTGGACAACCCCCAACACGAACGCACCGCCGCGTTCCTTTCCCGCGTTTTCTAATCCCCAACCCCAGGAGTACCCATGATGAACCTCAAGAACACCGCCCGCCTGGCCTCCGTGGCCGCCGTCGCCGCACTGGCCCTCACCGGCTGCGTCAGCGGAAACGCCGGCACCTCCTCCGGAGCCTCCACCGAAGGCCTGCCCGCCGACATCAAGTCCTCCGGCAAGCTCCGCGTGGGCCTGTCCGCCAACTTCCCGCCCATGGAGTTCAAGGACAAGGACGAAAAGTACGTTGGCGCGGACGTGGACCTGCAGAAGAAACTGGGCGAGGTCCTGGGCGTGCAGATCGAAATCGTCGAAGCCCCCTTCGACCAGCTGATCAACTCGGTCCAGACCGGTCGTGTGGACATGGTCATGTCCGGCATGACGGACACCGTGGAGCGCCAGAAGTCCGGCGACTTCGTGGACTACTTCCGCTCGCAGGGCCGCCTGTACACCACCGGCGCCCGCGCCGGCGAGTTCACCAAGCAGGACGACGCCTGCGGCAAGAAGGTGGCAGTGAGCGGCAAGACCGAATTCTTCAACACCATCAAGACCCTCAACACCACGCTCTGCACGGACAAGGGCAAGCCCGCCATCGAGATCCTGGCAGCCGACTCCGGCCCGGCTGCCCGCCTGCAGCTGGACCAGGGCCGCGCCGACCTGGCCGCCCAGGGCGCCGAGAACCTGGCCTACTTCGCCAAGACCGAGCCCGGCAAGTACGCCACCGTGCTGGATCCGCTGCCCTCCAAGCCCAACGGCATCCTGGTGAAGAAGGGCAACACCCAGCTTCTTAACGCCATCAAGGACGGCATGCAGAAGCTGTACGACAACGGCGAGTACAAGAAGGTCCTGGACCAGTGGGGCATCGCCTACGGCGCCATGAAGCCGGAGATCAACGGGGTCAAGTAGCGCTTGACCCACGCGGAGGGTCCGGCGCCATACGGCACCGGACCCTCCGCGCATTGGCGGGCGGCCGCCGTCGTGCAGTCCTGTAACGGTGATTCAGAACGCCGTCACCCGGCCCGCCGCACCGGGCAGCGGGACCAGCTCGTTCTGCAGTTCCTCGACAATGGGCCGGTACACGAACGGGTTCCATTGCGGGCTGGCATGCGGCGGCAGGGCGCCGTCGGTACGGCGATCCGTGGACAGCATGTTCTTCCGGAAGGTCCGCGCCCAGCCGGCCCGCGCGGTCTCGTAGTTCACGGTGCCGTCCCTCGGATTGCCGATGAACGCCATCTTCGTTTCGCCGAGCCGGTCCGCGAAACGCGTGGCGTCGTAGTGGTAGATGTACGCCGACTCACTTTGGATGAGCACGCTGGACGGCGCGATCGGCGTGAGCTGCTCCAGGGTCTGGTCCCAGATCTGCCGCCAGCTGCGTTCGTTCTTATGCACTACCCGCTCGCCCAGTTCGTACCCGCCGCGCAGCACCGACGGCACCCGGAAACCGCTCTCGTACAGGAACACCACGCCGTCGAACCAGCTCTGGTCCAGGACGTCGTACTTGCTGTACGGGGAGGAGTCCAGCAGGATCAGCTCCACCTTGATGCCGTGCCACTCCCGCAGCCGCGTGGCCACCTCAGTGGCGAGCATCCCGCCGAAGCTGTGGCCGTAGAAGTAGAGCTTGCTGAGCTTCTGTTCGCGGACATAACGCACGACGGCGTCCGTCACCTCATCGACTTCCAAACCGAGGTTTGAGTACCCGACGGCGGCGAGGCGGCCGCGCTGCCGCAGCGCACCGCGCAGCGAGTTGAGGATCCATTGCGCCTCCTCCCAGCTGGTCTTGTAGCCGGGGAACAGGATCCAGGAGGCGTCCGGGACGTACGCTTCGGCGACGTCGTCGTCAACGGTGAGGATTTTGGTGATGCGGCGTTCCGCCTGGATCCGGCGGGTGATGAACATGTCCGTTGCGAGCAGGCCCGAGGCACCCGCGCCGATGAGGAAGCTGCGCCGGGAAATGTCCTTGAGCTGGGCGGCCTGGCGGAGGATCTGCGCTGCCTGCTGGTCCACTCAGCCAGCTTAGGCACAAGCCGCGGGGTCATGCAGGGGCGGTGGCGGGAGCATTGCCTGGCGTTACGGATGCTCCTTGAAGGTGTTCAATTCTGCGACATCCGCGCGTCCCCTCATGGTTGCCTCGTCGCCCTAGATTTGCGGACACCGCATCTGACGAATTGATGGAGACAATCATGCCCACGCGCACCCATTCCCGGATCCTCGGGGCCGCCGCAGCCCTCGCCCTTCTTGCTTCCACCGCTGTTCCGGCCCAGGCGGCCGGTCCCGCCGAGGTGCCGGCAGAGCCGCAGCCGGGGTCCTTCTCCTTTGCCGTGATCGGCGACGTTCCCTACGGTTCGGCGCAGTTCGACCGCTTCCCGGCCATGGTCACCGAACTGAACGGCCAGGACGAGCTGGACTTCGTTGCCCATCTCGGCGACATCAAGGCCGGATCGGCGCAATGCACGGACGAATACTTCGCCGCCATCAAGACGCAGTTCGACCGCTTCGAAGCGCCGCTCGTCTATACCCCGGGCGACAACGAATGGGTGGACTGCCACCGGGTCAACAACGGCAGCTACGATCCCCTCGAACGGCTGGACGCCCTCCGCAAGCTGTTCTTCGCCGAACCGGGCAAGACCCTCGGCGGGAACATGCCGGTGAAGTCCGCGGCCGAGCAGGGTCTTCCCGAAAACGTCACCTTCGCCGAGCAGCGGATCGCCTTCTCCGTGGTGAACGTGCAGGGGTCCAACAATTCGTTGCTGCCGTGGTCCGGACTGGGCCAGACGGAACCCAACCAGGCGCAGCTCGCGGAGGTGCAGTCACGTACGGCGGCTGACGTCGCCCAGTTGGAGCGCACCTTTGCCGACGCCGCCAGGACCAAGGCGAGGGCCGTCGTCGTGATGACCCAGGCGGACATGTTCGACCCCTACATGCTCGCAAACGGCGTCGAAGAGAACCCGGAGCTGGTGAGCGGCTTCCGTCCGATCGTCGAAGCCCTTGCCGAGGGAGCCCGTACCTTCGGCGGTCCGGTGTACCTGTTCAACGGCGACAGCCACGTCTTCAATGACGACGCTCCCCTCGCCGAAGGCTCCCCGTGGTTGGAGGTCTACAACGAGGGCGTGGTGGAGAACCTGCACCGTGTGACGGTGGAAGGTGCGGCTACCAGCAATGAGTGGCTGCGCGTTACCGTGGCACCCAACTCAGCCACAGGCAGCGATGTGCTGGGCTGGGAACGGGTCCCCTACAGCGGTTCCTGAACCCTGCCTCTTCTGAACCCTGCCTCAAAACGAAGCGTGCCCGGCCCCCTTCTGCGGGGGCCGGGCACGCTTGCTTCAAAACTGTTAGTCGAGGCCGAGCTCGTCCTTGCCGAAGGCGAACAGGTACGGCACGCCGGTTTCGGCTTCGATCTTTTCCTTGGCGCCGGTGTTGCGGTCCACGATCACCGCGACGGCAACCACCTTGCCACCGGCGTTGCGGACGCCTTCGACGGCGGCCAGTGCGGAGCCGCCGGTAGTGGAGGTGTCTTCCAGGACCACCACGTTGCGGCCTTCCACCGAGGGGCCTTCCACCTGGCGGCCCATGCCGTAGGACTTCTGCGCCTTGCGGACCACGAAGGCGTCAACGGCGCGGCCGGCGTCGGCGGCTGCGTGCATCACGGCGGTACCGACGGGATCGGCTCCCATGGTGAGGCCGCCGGCACACTCGACGTCCACGCCGGCGTCGTCGATCAGGGAAAGCATGACCTGGCCCACCAGCTTGGAGGCCTCGTGGTGGAGGGTGATACGGCGGAGGTCGACGTAGTAGTCGGCTTCCTTTCCGCTGGAGAGGATCACCTTGCCGCGGACCACCGCGAGCTCTTTGATCAGTTCAAGCAGGCGGGCGCGGGCAGAAGAGGTGTCAGCAGCAGAAGTCATGGCTCCAATTCTAAACGGGCGCCGCATGAAGCCGGCGCAGCCTGACATGCTTGGAAGGTGCCCATGACTCCCACGGAAACCACCCGGACCGCGCTCAGCTGGAAGCTGCTTCCGGCGTCGCTCCTGTCCGTCTCCGCGGTCCCGCTGTTCGCCGCCGGGAACGAAACCCTGGGCCTCGGCCTCCTCGCCGCTGGCGTGGTCAGCGCGGCGTTCATCGACCGGCAGCTGATGAAGCACCTGGCCCTGGTCGCCGCCGGACTGCTCATCATCAGCCTGGTGCCGTTGAACGCGGACCTGAGCCTGGGGCACATGGCGCTCATGGGCGGCGCGCTGGCGCTGGCGGTGCTGCTGCCGTGGCTCGTGTCGAGGTTTGTGTACCGGGAAAACATCATCCGGTTTCCCGTGAACACCGGCAGGCCCTGGCCGCTGGCCGCCAAGCTGTACCTGCTGGGCGTGGTGGCGCTGGGCTACTTCATCCTCCCGGCCTACCTGATCCGTACGGGCGTCTACCAGAACTGGCCGGACGCTTCCGATCCGACCATCTTCTGGCGGCTCTTCCTCGGCGTGAACAGTGTGGGCATCTGGGACGAGCTGTTCTTCATCTGCACCACCTTCACCCTGCTGCGCCGACACTTCCCGGACTGGCTGGCCAACCTCCTGCAGGCCGTCATTTTCTCGTCCTTCCTGTGGGAGATCGGCTACCAGGCGTGGGGTCCGCTGCTGACGTTCCCCTTCGCCCTGCTGCAGGGCTACACCTTCAAGCTGACCAAGTCGCTTAGCTATGTTGTGTCCGTGCACCTGCTCTTCGACCTGGTCCTGTTCCTGGCCCTGGTGCACGCACACAACCGGGACTGGCTGCCGGTATTCCTCTACTAGCCGCGGCGCCCCGCCGTTCCGCCGCCACAGTTGAGCCCTGCGGACACGGCTGGCTAGTCTTGGTGCCATGCGCAAACTCCAGGCGAAGATCATCGAGGAAATGGGCGTGCAGCCCCGGATCGACCCTGCCGGGGAGGTGCGCAAGCGCGTGACGTTCCTGAAGGAATACCTCCTGGCCACCGGCACCAAGGGATTCGTGCTGGGCATTTCCGGCGGCCTGGATTCGTCCCTGGCCGGCCGTCTTGCCCAGCTGGCCGTGGAGGAACTGGAAAGCGAGGGCGTGGAAGCCAACTTCGTGGCCGTCCGCCTTCCGTACGGCATCCAGCACGATGAAGAGGACGCCCAGGCCGCGCTGGACTTCATCCGCGCCAAGACCGAATGGACCTTCAACATCTCCGCGGCCGTGGACGGCCTGGAGGACGAATTCGAGAAGACTACCGGCGCTGCCATCTCCGACTTCCACAAGGGCAACACCAAGGCCCGGGTGCGCATGATGGCGCAGTACGCCCTGGCCGGCGAGCACAACTACCTGGTGATCGGCACGGACCACGGAGCGGAATCCGTCACCGGCTTCTTCACCAAATTCGGCGACGGCGGCGCGGACATCCTGCCGCTGTTCGGCCTGAACAAGCGCCAGAACCGGGCGCTGCTGGCTGAGCTGGGTGCCTCCGCCCGGATCTGGGAAAAGGTCCCGACGGCGGACCTGCTGGACGGCCAGCCCGGCCGGACCGACGAGGAAGAACTCGGCCTGACGTACGACCAGATCGACGATTACCTTGAGGGCCGCGAGGTTCCGGAGGGCGTGGCGACGCTGATCGAGGACAAGTACCTCCGCACCCGCCACAAGCGCACCGTTCCGGTGACCATCTTCGACAACTGGTGGAAGTAGGCACTCCCGCGCCGCGCCAGGCGGCGCAGGGAAGCTAAGCCAGGAAGCCGCGCAGCAGCGAGGCCGTGCCTTCTAGGTGTTCCACGGTCACGCGTTCTGCCGTCACCGCATCTCCGCGGAGAATCGCCTCCGCGATTTCCGCATGTTGTTCGTTGGCGTGTTCAAGGTTCGGCCCGAGCCGCGGGATCCGGTCCAGCAGCTCATTGAGCCGCGCCCGGGTTTCGGCGACGGCGCCCACCAGGCTCGCTGAACCGGAGAGCTCTGCGATCGCGATATGGAACCTGGCGTCCCGCGGCCGGTATGTCTCCGGCGTCGCGTTCATGAGTTCCGAAAGGCACTGCTGCAGGTGCTGGCGGGCAGCTGCCGTCAGCGCCGCCTTGGCTGACAGCACGGCAGCGGCCGGCTCGATGATTCCGCGGAACAGCAGCACATCCTCCACCTCGGCAGGGTCCAGGGGCTGGCTCTTCAACGGCCGGTGGAACGCCGAGTTGGACACATAGGTACCGCCGTAACGTCCACGCTGCACCTCCAGGTATCCCGCATCCTGCAACTCCGCCAAGGCGTCGCGCAGTGTTGCCCGTGACACGCCGAGCTTCTCGGCCAACTCGCGTTCGGGCGGAAGCTTTTCCGCCGGAGCAAAAATTCCCAGCTTGATGGTCTGCAGGACGTGCTCAATGGTCTCTTCGAAGGCGTTGCCGCCGCGGACGGGACGCAGCACGGGATATGAAGGGCCGAACGGAGAATCCTGCACGGCGGAACCTCCCCTTCACTAAGGCCGGGAACCGGGCCTGCTGATGTTGCACCCATATTATCCACGCCTCACCCAATGGTCACGGGCAGAACCATTACGTCGCGCCAATCCGCTGGAAACACACACTTTTTCGCCGAAACGCTTGACCGTGGCGCAGATCACGTCCAAACTGTGATGCAGTCCTTGGACTGAAAACAGTCCTTTAGAACGTGCAACACCTCAGAACTTTCCCACTGCATTCCTCCCCCTTAGGAAGACACATGGAAACAACAGAAACAGCACGCACCGACGACGCGTACCTGCAGCACCGCAGGCTCAACCGCGGCGCCGCCGGCTGGGTCCTCCTGGCCGGCCTGGGCGTTGCCTACGTCATTTCCGGCGACTTCGCCGGCTGGAACCTCGGCCTGGCCCAAGGCGGCTGGGGCGGTTTGCTGATCGCCTTCATCCTGATGGGTGTCATGTACACCTGCATGGTCTTCGGCCTGGCCGAACTCTCATCCACCCTTCCCACCGCGGGCGCCGGCTACGCCTTTGCGCGCCGCGCCCTCGGCCCGCTGGGCGGCTTCGCCACCGGCGTCGCAGTCCTGATCGAATACGCGGTGGCTCCGGCCGCGATCGCCACCTTCATCGGCGGATACATCGAAGCCCTCGGCCTGTTCGGCCTCACCAACTCCTGGCCCGTGTACCTGGGCACATACATCGTCTTCGTCGGCATCCACCTCCGCGGCGTGGGCGAGGCGCTCAAGCTCATGTTCGCCATTACGGCAGTGGCCACTGCCGCCCTGTTCGCGGCCGCCGTCGGGCTCGCTCCCAAGTTCGACGCCGCCCGCCTGTTCGACATCGTCCCGGACGGCTCCGCCGGGTCCAGTGCGTTCCTCCCGATGGGTGTGGGCGGCGTCCTGGCCGCCCTGGTGTACGGCATCTGGTTCTTCCTTGCCGTGGAGGGCGTCCCGCTGGCCGCCGAAGAAACGGCGAACCCCAAGAAGGACATGCCGCGCGGCATCATCGTGTCCGTCCTCATCCTGGTGGCCTTCGGGGCACTGATGCTGGTCCTGGTTCCCGGTGCCGCCGGGTCCCAGGCCATGAGCACCTCGGACAACCCGCTGCCGGAAGCCCTCCGGATCGCCTACGGCGGCAACACTTTCCTGGCCGACTTCATCAACTACGCCGGACTCGCCGGCCTGGTAGCCAGCTTCTTCTCGATCATCTACGCCTACTCCCGCCAGCTGTTCGCACTGTCACGCGCCGGCTACCTGCCGCGCTGGATGTCCCTCACCGGGAAGCGCCGCACCCCGTACTGGGCCCTGATCGTACCCGGAACCATCGGCTTCCTGCTCGCGGCCATCACCCAGGACGGGGCGTTGCTCATCAATATCGCGGTCTTCGGCGCAACCGTCTCCTACGTTCTGCTCAACCTCTCGCACATTGTCCTGCGCCGGAAGGAACCGCTCCTGGAGCGCGGCTACCGCACGCCGGGCGGCGTCGTCACCACCTCGATCGCCCTGGTGCTGTCCGCCGTGGCAGTGGTAGCAACGTTCGTCGTCGATGTCTTCGCGGCCTCCATCACCGCGGTGATCTTCGCGGCGTTCCTCCTCTACTACTGGTTCTACAGCCGGCACCGGATCGTCGCGGGAGCGCCGGAAGAAGAATTCGCCCAGTTGGCACGCGCCGAAGCAGAGCTCAAAGCCTGAGCATCCACAAACCTGATCCATTCGAAAACACTCTCGGAGAGATGATGACTGTTCACACCAGAAGCCAGCAGCTGACGCTGGAAACGCTCAGGGAACTCGTTGAGACGGGCGAGATCGACACCGTTGTCGTCGCCATCACCGACGCGCTCGGCCGCCTCCAGGGCAAGCGCTGCGGCGCCCGGTCCTTCCTCGAGGACGTCCTGGACCACGGCGCGGAGGGCTGCAACTACCTGCTGGCCGTCGACGTCGAAATGAACACGGTGAACGGCTACGCCATGTCCTCCTGGGAGACCGGCTACGGGGACATGGTGATGAAGCCGGACCTGGCCACGCTCCGCCGGGTTCCGTGGCTCGAAGGAACGGCGATGGTGCAGTGCGACGTCCTCTGGACGGATGGTACACCGGTGGTGGCATCACCCCGGCAAGTGCTGAAGGCCCAGCTGGAGCGGCTCGAAAAGCTTGGCTACCGCGCCCACATCGGCACGGAACTCGAGTTCATCATGTTCGACGATTCGTACTCACAGGCCTGGGACAAGGGCTACACCGGCCTCACCCCGGCAACGCAGTACAACGTGGACTACTCCCTGCTGGCCACCTCCCGACTGGAACCGGTGATCCGCTCCATCCGCAACAACATGGAGGCCGCCGGGCTGGTGGTGGAATCCTCGAAGGGCGAATGCAACCTGGGACAGCAGGAAATCACCTTCCGCTACGACGAAGCCCTGGCCGCCTGCGACAAGCACAGCTTCTACAAGAACGGCGCCAAGGAAATCGCGGACCAGCACGGCAAGAGCATCACGTTCATGTCCAAGTTCAATGAGCGTGAAGGCAACTCCTGCCACATCCACATCAGCCTTACGGACCTGGACGGCAACCCGGTGCTGGCCGGCGACGGCGAGCACGGCTTCAGCCCGGTCATGGGCCGCTTCATCGCGGGCCAGCTGGCCGGGCTCCGCGAACTGAGCTACTTCCTGGCTCCGAACATCAACTCCTACAAGCGTTATGTGGAAGGCAGCTTCGCGCCAACGGCGATTGCCTGGGGCCTGGACAACCGCAGCTGCGCGCTCCGCGTGGTGGGCCACGGCCCGGCCCTCCGCACCGAAAACCGCGTGGGCGGCGGCGACGTCAACCCCTACCTGGCAGCGGCGGCACTGGTGGCCTCCGTTATCCATGGCCTGGAAAACGACCTTTCCCTGCCCGCCATCACCAAGGGCAACGCCTACGATTCCGACTCCGACCGCCTGCCCACCACGCTGCGTGAAGCCCGCGCCCTGCTGGCCGAAAGCAGCCTGGCCCGCAAAGCCTTCGGCGACGAAGTGGTGGACCACTACGTCCACGCCGCCAGGGTGGAAATCTCCGCTTTTGAAAGCGCCATCACCGATTGGGAGCGTGTCCGTGGTTTCGAACGTCTCTAGCGCCTACCGGCCGAAGATCGCGCTCACCAGTTACTACCAGGAAGCGTCCTGGGGAGTCTGGAACGCGCCGGCCGCCATCCTTCCGGGCACCTACGTGGAAGCGGTGGTCGCCGCGGGCGGCACCCCGCTGCTCCTGCCTCCGCTGGGCACCGATGAATCAGTGCTGGACCTGGTGGACGGCCTGATCGTGGTGGGAGGGCCCGACGTCGACCCTTCCCTTTACGGGGCAGAGCCGCATCCGCTCACCGCACCGCAGCCGCTGCGGGACGCGCACGACGCCGCCCTGACCCGCGCGGCCCTGGAACGCGGCCTGCCGCTCTTCTCGATCTGCCGCGGTGCCCAGCTGCTCAGCGTTGCCCTGGGCGGTTCGCTGGTGCAGCACATCCCGGACATCAACCCGGACGCCAACTACCAGCCGGCACCGGGAGTGTTCGGCGAAGCCGCGTTCAGCACCGAAGCGGGCAGCCTGATCGAAGGACTGCTGGGTTCCTCCGGGACAGCTCCTTGCTACCACCACCAGGCGGTGGACGCCGTTCCCGCGGAACTCCGGGTCACCGCCCGCTCCGAAGACGGAACCATCCAGGCGCTCGAAAGCAAGGACGAGCGCTGGGTTCTGGGCGTGCAGTTCCATCCGGAGCAGAACCCGCAGGACCTGCGCCTCTTCCACGGCTTCGTTGAAGCCGCAGCGGCCTACCGCCGCGACCGTCCCCTGACCGTTACCCAGACCCTGACCATCACCGACACCACGAAAGCGATGTCCACCCCATGACCGCCACAGTCTTTGACGTCCTGAACCCGGCCACCGAAGAGGTGATCGACTCGGTGCAGCTCGCCGGCCTGCCGGAGGTGGACGCCGCCATTGCCCGAGCGGCAGCAGCCTTTGAAAGCTGGCGGAACGTCGCGCCGGCCGACCGCGCCCTCCTGCTCCGCCGCTTCGCCGCCGCAGTGGACGCGGACCTGGAAAACCTGGCGCAGCTGGAAGTCCGCAACGCCGGGCACACCATCGGCAACGCCCGCTGGGAAGCCGGGAACGTGCGGGACGTGCTGCAGTACTACTCGGCCGCCCCGGAACGGAACTTCGGCAAGCAGATCCCGGTGGCCGGCGGCGTGGACATCACCTTCCAGGAGCCGCTGGGCGTGGTGGGCGTGATCGTGCCATGGAACTTCCCCATGCCGATCGCCGGCTGGGGATTCGCCCCGGCCCTGGCCGCCGGAAACACCGTGGTGCTCAAGCCTGCAGAGGTCACTCCCCTGACTGCCATGCGCCTGGCCGAGCTCGCACTGGAGGCCGGCATCCCGGAAGGCGTCTTCCAGGTCATCCCGGGCAAGGGTTCCGTGGTGGGCCAACGCTTCGTCACCCACCCGGCGGTGCGCAAAGTGGTCTTCACCGGTTCCACAGGCGTGGGCAAGCAGATCATGGCCGGTTGCTCCGAGCAGGTGAAGCGGGTGACCCTGGAACTGGGCGGCAAGAGCTCCAACATCATCTTCGAGGACGCGGACCTGGAACTGGCCGCGGCGGCCACCCCGGGCGGTGCTTTCGACAACGCCGGTCAGGACTGCTGCTCCCGTTCCCGCGTGCTGGTGCAGCGCAGCGTGTACGAACGCTTCATGGAGCTGCTCGAACCCGCGGTGACCGGCCTCGCGGTAGGCGACCCTTCGGACGAAGCCACCGCCATGGGTCCGTTGATTTCGGCCCAACAGCGCGAAACGGTTGCGTCCTTTGTGCCCGACGGCGCCCCGGTCGCCTTCCAAGGCAAGGTCCCCGAAGGCCCGGGCTTCTGGTTCCCACCCACCGTCCTGACTCCCGGCCTGGACTCCCCCGCCTTCCGCGAGGAAATCTTCGGACCGGTGCTCGCCGTCGTTCCTTTCGAGGACGAGGCAGAGGCCATCCAGATTGCCAACAACACCGAGTACGGACTCTCCGGCTCCATCTGGACGTCCAAGGTGGACCGGGCACTGCGGGTGGCCCGCGGCGTTGAATCGGGAAACCTGTCCGTCAACTCGCATTCCTCGGTGCGGTACTCCACGCCGTTCGGCGGCTTCAAGCAGTCGGGCCTGGGACGCGAGCTCGGACCGGACGCGCTGGCCGCCTTCACCGAAACCAAGAACGTCTTCATCTCCACCACCCCGGCCTGAGCCGGATACCCCCAAGCAAACACACAAGAACAAAGGAGCCCATCATGAACGCAGTCATCTCCAACCGCCTCGAAGGCCGCAGCGCAGTCATCACCGGCGGCGCCAGCGGCATCGGCCTGGCCAGTGCCCGCCGCCTCGCTTCCGAGGGTGCCCACGTGGTCATCGCGGACATCGACCCCACCACCGGCGAGGCCGCGGCAGCGGAGGTCGGCGGCCTGTTCGTGAAGGTGGACGTCACCAGCGAAGAAGACGTCCGCAACCTCTTCGCCACCGTCAAAGAAACGTACGGCAGCGTCGACATCGCCTTCAACAACGCCGGCATCTCCCCGGCCAGCGACGCCTCGATCCTGGACACCGGCATCGACGCCTGGCGCCGGGTGCAGGACGTCAACCTCACCTCCGTGTACTACTGCTGCAAGTACGCCATCCCGTACATGCAGGAACAGGGCAAGGGTTCCATCATCAACACGGCCTCCTTCGTGGCGGTCATGGGCGCGGCCACCTCGCAGATCTCCTACAGCGCTTCCAAGGGCGGCGTGCTGTCCATGAGCCGGGAACTCGGCGTCGAGTTCGCCCGGCAGGGCATCCGAGTCAACGCCCTCTGCCCGGGACCGGCCAACACCCCGCTGCTGAAGGAACTCTTCGCCAAGGATCCGGAGAAGGCCGCCCGCCGCCTGGTGCACGTGCCGATGGGCCGCTTCGCCGAGCCCGAGGAACTGGCGGCCGCCGTCGCGTTCCTGGCCAGCGATGATTCCTCCTTCATCACGGCCTCCACTTTCCTGGTGGACGGCGGCATCTCGGCGGCGTACGTGACCCCTCTGTCGTAGCAATACCTGCGTGCTCCGGCCGCCGTCCCCGCACCGGGACGGCGGCCGGTTCCGTTTCCCTCCTGGCGCCGCCCTCCTGGCGCCGCCCTTCTAGCGCCGCCCTCCTGGCGCCGCCCCCGGACGCAGGCGTAGGGTCATGCTTGGCTGACAAAACGAAAGCCGCCGGCGGATCCCGTGGCCGGTGGACCCGCCGTGAAGGAGCCGCCATGGCTGGATGGAACGCCGACACCGCTGCCGGCCCCCTGGGTGCCTCCGTGACCCTCGTGGACGGCGCCAACTTCTGCATCTCGGGCCTGGCCGGAGACATGTACTCCGACCGCCCGCACGGAGTCTTCCACGACGACACCCGCATCATTTCCCGATGGCGCCTCACCATCAACGACGTCACGCTGGAACCGCTCGCCGCCCGGAACCTCGAACCGTACCGGGGCCTGTTCATCGGCAGGCCGGGCCGCCTGGCCGGCCGCGGTGACAGCCCGCTGATCGTCGAGCGCACGCGGGAGGCCGGCGTCGGGCTCGAAGAACGCATCACCATCCGGAACCATTCACGCGAACCCGCCGTCTGCAGCCTGGAACTGACCATGGACGCGGATTTCGCGGACCTCTTCGAGGTGAAGGACGCCCGGATCACCCGCTTTTGGGAGCAGAAACGCCGGGTGGACGGCGACTCCCTCTACATCGAGGGCTCGTGGCGCGGTGCGCGAAAGGGCGTGATGGTCCACGCCCCGGATGCCGCCGTCAGCCACGAGGGCCTCGGCTACACGCTGGTGGTTCCGGCGCACGGCAGCTGGACCGTGATCGTCACCGTTTCGCCCTTGGTCGCCACGACAGCGCCCGACGGCGGCAGCCCGGCCGGCGCGCTCCTGCCCCTGCCGTTCGGGCGGGTGAGTTCGGCGGAGTCCCCGGCGGAGCTGCGGCGCCGGGAGTGGATCCGGAAGATCCCGGCACCGGACATCGGCAACCCGTCCGTGGCACGGACCCTGCAGCGCAGCCACGAGGACATCGGCGCCCTGCAGATCGAGGACCCGCAGCGGCCGGACCGGACCGTGGTGGCGGCGGGCGCTCCGTGGTTCATGGCGCTTTTCGGCCGGGACGCCCTGCTGACCTCCTACATGTCCCTTCCCCTGGACCCCACCTTGGTGCTGGACACCATGTGGAACCTCGCCGAACGGCAAGGAACCAAGGTGGACCCGCTCACGGAGGAACAGCCGGGCCGCATCCTGCACGAGGTCCGCCCCGGCATCGGGACCAATCTGGCGCTGGGCGGAAAGTCCGCGTACTACGGTTCGGCCGATGCCACTCCGCTGTTCGTGGGACTCATGGGCGAGGCCAGCCGCTGGGGACTGGACCCGGAACAAATGGCCGCTCTGCTGCCGTACGCGGACCGCGCCCTCGACTGGATCCGGGATTACGGGGACCGCGACGGCGACGGATTCGTGGAGTACCAGCGGCTCAACGACCAAGGCCTGGTGAACCAGGGCTGGAAGGATTCCTGGGATGGCATCAATTTCGCGGACGGCCGCCTGGCGGAACCGCCCATAGCCCTCTGTGAGGTCCAGAGCTACGTGTACAGCGCCTACACAGCTCGGGCCTGGCTGGCCTATGACGCCAAGGACTTCGCACTGGCACGCGAATACCGCGAGCGCGGCGCGGAGCTGAAGCGGAAGTTCAACGAGCAGTTCTGGTTGCCGGACCGCGGCTACTACGCGATCGCCCTGGACCGGGACAAGCGGCCCGTGGACGCCTGCGCCTCCAACATGGGGCAGTGCCTCATCAGCGGCATCCTGGATACGGACAAGGCCGCGTTGATGGTGAAGAAACTGATGTCCCCGGAGATGTTCAGCGGCTGGGGCATCCGCACCCTTGCCTCGGACATGGGCGCCTACAACCCGGCCAGCTACCACAACGGCTCGGTATGGCCGCATGACAACGCGCTGATTGCCACCGGCCTGATGCGCTACGGCTTCGTCAAGGAGGCCCAGCGGGTGGCGATGGCGATGTTCGAAGCCGCGGAATACACCGACCACCGGCTGCCCGAATTGTTCTGCGGCTTTGACCGGGCCGAGTACCCCGAGCCCGTGCCGTACCCGACCTCCTGTTCGCCCCAGGCCTGGGCCGCCGCCGCCCCGGTGCAACTACTGCGGGTATTGCTGCGGCATGATCCCCATGTGTCGTTGAACGGGCTGTGGCTGGACCCGGTGCTGCCCCCGGAGCTCGGCGATGTGCGGATCCGGAACTGCCCTATCGGCGAGGGGCGCATGACGATTACTGTGAAGGACAACGTGGCAACGGTGGATGGTCTCCCGCCGGGCATCACCCTGCATCACGGAACCAGGCCGGTGCTGGCCGAACTGGTCGAGCTCGCGGAGAAATTGAACCCCGCCCCATAGCTTTGGAGGCCCGGTGCGTACGGGAGGCCAAGTGAACACCGGAGGACCGCCATGCGGATCGGCCTGATCGCGCCGCCCTGGGTGCCTGTTCCGCCGCCCGCCTATGGCGGGACGGAAGCCGTGGTGCATGCCCTCGCCACCGGCCTGACGGCGGCAGGACACAAAGTGCTGCTCGCGGCGTCCTCGGACAGCGGCTGCCCCGTGGAGCGGCCCGGCGGTTTCGCCCCGGCGCGGCGCTCCGGCATGGGGCAAAGCTCCGCGGAGCTCCCGCACGTCATCCGCGCGTATGAGGCGCTGGCCGGCGTCGACATCATCCATGACCACACGCTCGCGGGCCCCCTGTACCGGCACCGCCCGCCCGGTATCCCGGTGGTCTGCACCATGCACACGGTCATGAGTCCGGAGTTGCGGAGCGTGTACCGGATGATTGCGCGGGACGCGGCCCTCGTAGCGATTTCGCGGCGGCAGGCCGAGTCCGCCCCGGACGTTCCGGTGGCCCGGGTGATCCACCATGGCGTGGACACGGCTGCCATTCCCTTTGGCGACGGCGGAGGCGGCTACGCCTTGTTCCTTGGCCGCATGGATCCGACGAAGGGCGTGGTGGAGGCTGTACTGGCGGCCCGCTCCGCCGGGATTCCGCTGCGGATCGCGGCCAAGATGAGCGACAGGACCGAGCTGGAGTACTTCCGCACCGTGGTGGCACCGATGCTGGGCGACAACGAAGAGTTCCTGGGCGAACCGGACGCCGCCGGCAAGCTCGCCCTGCTCCGCGGAGCCCTGGCCCTGCTCAATCCCCTGCAGTGGGACGAACCGTTCGGGATGGTGATGATCGAATCGCTCGCGGCCGGGACTCCCGTGGTGGCGGCACCGCGGGGCGCCGCCCCTGAAATCGTCGACGACGGCGTCACGGGCTTCCTGCGGAACGGCACCCAAGAGCTGGCGCTGGCTTTGCGCGCGGCGGCCGGGCTGGACCGGCGCCGCTGCCGGGCCGCCGTCGAGCAGCGCTTCAGTGCCGCGCTCATGGCTGCGCGGTACGCGGAACTGTACGGCGAAATACTGGGCGGGGAGCTGCCGGGCCAGCCTTCCTAACCCTTGGATGTCCTAGTATATTTTGCAAGTGATGCAGGGCTCCGGGTCGGACCGTTCTGTCTCCGGCCGCCCTGCGAAGCGAAAGGCACGCCATGACTGTCACCGACGACTTCCGCGCGGCCCGCGACCGGCTCCTGGAGCTGCGCACGGACTACGCCCGGGCCCACCGTGAATTCCAGTGGCCGCGCTTCGAACACTTCAACTTCGCGCTCGACTGGTTCGATGCCATCGCCGCAGACCCTGCCAAGGGCGGGAGGCCGGCCTTGGTGATCGTGGAGCAGGACGGCAGCGCCACGCGCCGCAGCTTTGCGGACCTTTCCGCAGCGTCCTCCCGGCTGGCCAACTGGCTCCGCGCCCAGGGCGTGCAGCGCGGCGACCGGATGATCATCATGCTCGGAAACCAGGTGGAGCTCTGGGAACTCATGCTGGCCGGCATCAAGCTGGGCCTGGTGATGATTCCCACCACCACGCTGATGGGTCCGCGGGACATCGCGGACCGGGTGGAACGCGGAGGGGCGCGCTGGGCCGCCGTCGGGAGCGCGAACATCGCCAAGTTCGCCGAGGTGCCGGGCGAGTACATGCTGATCGAAGTGGGCAGCCCGACTGACGGGACGGCCGGCCACACGGCCGGCGCGCTGCGGTACGCGGACTACGCGTCCGCTCTGGCGGAGTTTGTCCCGGACCAGCCCACCCGTGCGGACGAAACCATGCTGCTGTATTTCACGTCCGGCACCACCTCGCGCGCCAAGCTCGTGGAGCACAGCCACACGTCCTACCCGGTGGGCCACCTGTCCACAATGTACTGGATCGGCGTGGAACCCGGGGACGTGCACCTGAACGTCGCCTCCCCCGGCTGGGCCAAGCACGCGTGGTCCAATGTGTTCACGCCGTGGATCGCCGAGGCCTGCGTGTTCGTCTACAACTACGAGCGCTTCGACGCCAAGGCCCTCATGGAGCAGATGGACCGCGAGGGCGTCACCAGCTTCTGTGCCCCGCCCACGGTATGGCGCATGCTCATCCAGGCGGACCTCACGCTGCTGAAGAAGCCGCCCACCAAGGTGGTGTCCGCGGGCGAACCGCTCAATGCCGAGGTGATCGGCCAGGTGGAACGGGCCTGGGGCCAGACCATCCGGGACGGCTTCGGCCAGACCGAGAGCACCGTCCAAGTGGCCAACACTCCGGGGCAGCCGGTCAAGACCGGCTCCATGGGCCGGCCGCTGCCGGGATACGACGTGGTGCTGGTGGACCCCGCCACCGGGGAAGAAGCCGACGACGGCGAGCTCTGCCTGCGCCTGGACCCCCGCCCCGTAGGGCTGATGACCGCGTACTACGGCGACCCGGAGAAGACCGCCGAAGCGTTCCGCGATGGCTACTACCACACGGGCGACATGGCCAGCCGGGACGAAAACGGCGTGATCACCTACGTGGGCCGCGGGGACGACGTCTTCAAGTCCTCCGATTACCGGCTCTCCCCTTTCGAGCTGGAGAGCGTGCTGATCGAACATCCCGCGGTGGCGGAGGCCGCCGTCGTACCGTCACCGGATCCGGTGAAGCTTTCGGTGCCCAAGGCGTTCGTTGTCCTGGCCCCCGGCCACACTCCGGGCCCGGCGCTGGCGGAGGACATCCTGCGCTACTGCCGCGAACATCTGGCCCCGTTCAAGCGGATCCGCCGCCTCGAATTCGCGGAGCTGCCCAAGACCATCTCCGGCAAGATCCGCCGCGTGGAACTGCGCCAGAGCGAGGAAGCACGGCACGGGTCTGACGGGAAAGGAAGCCCCGGACCGCTGCCGGCGGGCCTCGGCGTCGAATACTCCGAGTCCGAGTTCCCGGGCCTGAAGGACTGAAACATGGGAAGCCCGCTGCCCCGCGACCCGATCGCCGACGCGCGCCGCAATTGGGAGCGCCACGGCTGGGGGGACGTTGCCGCGCCCATGGCCGCCATCACCGCGATCATGCGCACGCAGCAGATCCTCACGGCCCGGATCGAAGCCGTCCTCAAGCCCCTGGGCCTGACCTTCGCGCGGTACGAGCTGCTGGCGCTGCTCGGCTTCGCCCGCAGCGGCGCGCTGCCCATGAACAAGGCGAGCGCGCTCCTGCAGGTCCATCCGACCTCGGTGACGAACGCCGTCGACCGTTTGGAAAAGGCGGGCCTGGTAGTCCGCTCGCCGCATCCGACGGACGGCCGAACCACCCTGATCGAGCTCACCTCGGAGGGCCGTACCCTGGCCAAGCGGGCGACGACGGCCCTCAACGCCGAGGTGTTCGCCCAGTCCGGCTTTGACGACGACGACGTTGAGCAGCTCATCCAGGTGCTGGGCCGTTTCCGCAAGGCGGCCGGGGATTTCGAGGACTGATCCCTCCCCTCGTTGCGGGGCCTGCTCTACGTCCTTTGGCCCGCCCTAAGCCCGTAGAGCGGTCCCCGCATTTCGCTGGCTGAAGAGGTGCCTGTACTCGGACGGTGTGGTGGCGTAAGCGGACACGAAGTTTTGCCGCATGGTGACCGGGCTGGTGAAACCGCATTTGGCCGCGATCTGCTCCACGGGAAGGTCCGTGATTTCCAGCAGGCGCCGCACTTCGTCCAGCCTGCGCGTGCGGAGCCAGGTAGCCGGTGTGGTGCCGGTTGCCGCGCGGAAGGCCCGGATGAAGCTGCGCCGGCTCATGTGGGCGGCCTGGGCGAGCTCATCGACGCCGAGCCTCTCGCCAAGGTGCTCCACCGCCCAGTCCAGCGCCTCCGCGATGGGGTTCGAGTCCTTCATCTGCCGTACGGGCCGTTCGATGTACTGGGCCTGCCCGCCGCTGCGGTGCGGTGCAACCACCAGGCTGCGGGCTACCCGGTTGGCAGCCTCCGCCCCCAGCCGCGAACGCACGATATGCAGGCACGCGTCCATCGCGGCGGCGGTTCCCGCGGAGGTCAGGATGTCTCCGTGGTCGATGTAGAGCACAGTGCGGTCCACGGGGATACCGGGGTGGCGTTCGCTGAACGCGTCCAGCGCGTGCCAATGGGTCACTGCGGGGCGGGTGCCGAGCAGGCCGCTGTCGGCCACCGGAAACGCCCCGAGGCAGAGGCCGACGATCATGGCGCCGTTCCCATGCGCCTGCCGGATCGCCTGGGCGAGCGACGCCGGCAGGGGCCGTCCGTCGTCGAACCAGGAAGGGATCACCACAATGTCCGCCCCGGGCACCACCTCGCTTCCGGCGAGGCCGTCGATTCCGTAGCCCTCCAAGGTGCGGACCGATCGGCCGCTGTCCGTAAATCCTTCGCTGTCCGTAAACAGGACCGTCTCCCAGTCCGCGAGGCCTTGACGGGCGACCTCCCCGAACACCATCTGGGGAACGGACAGATGGAACATGGTGATGCCGTCGAAGGCATGCACAGCGATCTTCACCGCTTTCACGAAGTGCTCCTCCGGCTTGGCCTGATTTCATCGTAGTTGTGCACTTGTGCCAATTGTGGCACAAGTGCGGGCCCGGAAGGCTGGACGTGGGCGCGAAGGCCGCGCCCGCCCAAGAACCCAGGAGGTGGACATGAGCGCTCCGCGCCGTGCCCTGATCGTCATCGATGCCCAGCAGGAATACTTCACCGGGCTCCTGCCCATCCAGTACCCGCCGCGGGAAGACTCGATCCAGCGCATTACGGCCGCCGTCGAAGCCGCGGAGCAAGCCGGCATCCCCGTGGTCATGGTCCAGCACTCCGCCGCCGGGGACGCCCCGGCCTTCAACCCGGGCAAAAACGAATGGCAGCTCCACCCCTCCCTTGAGGAGCGCCGCAATGACGGATGGAAGACGGTAATCAAGCAGTACAGCTCCGTCTTCACGGACACCGGTTTGGCGGAATGGCTCCGGGAAAACGGCGTGGACACCATCACCCTGGCCGGCTACATGACCAACAACTGCGTCATCGCATCCGCCAGCGACGCCGAAATCCATGGCTTCGCCACCGAAGTCCTCTCGGATGCCACCGGCGCCATCAACATCTCCAACAGCGCGGGAAGCGTGGACGCGAAAACCGTGCACACCACCCTGATGGCCCTGCTCAACTCGAACTTCGCTGCCGTGGCCGATAGCGGCCATTGGATCCAGGCCGTCCAGGCAGGAGTGCCGCTGGAGAAGAGCAACCTGGTGGAATCGGCGGCGGGAGGAGCTGCGCAGGCCTAGGCCGGTGAACTGGGCGAACTGTTAGGCTCCCAGCTGACGATCCAGGAGGGAACACCATGGGCTTTGCCGAAGAACTGAGAAACAGCTGTGCCGCGGACTGGGACGCCGCCGTCGGGCATGCATTCGTTGACCGGCTGCTGGACGGCAGCCTCGAGGACTCAGTACTGCGGCACTATCTGGTGCAGGATTACCAGTTCTGCGATGCCTTTGTTGCTTTGCTGGGGCAGGCAGTGGCGTCCGCGCCGTCACTGCCGTCCAGGCTGGTGTTCGCCAAAGTCCTTGGCGCCTTCGCTTCGGATGAAAACAGCTACTTCCAGGACTGCTTCGAGGAGCTGGCCGTTGCGGAGACGGAGCGCAACAGCCCGGAGCTGACGGCGGCTACACGGAACTTCGATGCCCTGATGCGCCGGGCGTTGGACACCCGCTCCTACCCGGACGTCCTCGCCGTGCTGCTGGTGGCCGAGTGGCTGTACGGCGACTGGGCGGCCAAGGCCGGGGAGCCTGGTTCCTGGCCTGCAGCGGCGAAGCATGCCGAATGGATCCGGCTGCACAACAACCCGGAGTACAACAGCTGGGTGGCGTGGCTGCGCGAGGAGTTCGACGCCGTCGAGCCCGCCGACCCGGCGATCCGCGCACGCGTGGCGGCCACCTTCAAAGAGGCCGTCCGCCTGGAGCTCGCGTTCTTCGATTCGGCCGTTGCGGCGGGCTGACGGGCCGAACTGTCACACTTTCCGCACGCCGTCCGACATCCCTGGTGTAAGGCACTTCCCGATGAGGTGCCACTACGGAAAGGGACCCGGAATGACACGCATCAACCTTGGCCGCAGCAACAAGCTCGGCTACGCCGCCGTGATCGGTTTGGAAGGTTACGCTCGCAAGTCGGTGGATCCGGAACTGTACGAACTCATCAAGCTGCGGGCCTCGATCCTCAACGGCTGCGGCTTCTGCGTGGACATGCATGCCACGGACGGCGCGAAGCGCGGCATCCCGGCCCGCAAATTGCATGCCGTGGCCGCGTGGCAGCATTCGAAGGTCTTTTTCGACGCGCGGGAGCAGGCAGTACTGGCGCTCACTGACGCCGTCACGCGGCTCGGACCGGACACCGTCACCGACGAGATCTGGAACGCGGCGGCCACCCATTTCGACGACGGGCAGATGGGTGCCCTGATCCTGGCCATCTCCACGATCAACGTGTGGAACAGGATCGCGATCAGCACGCAGATGGAACCGCCGCTGGATGAGAAGAACCCGCTGGTGTGAACGGTAGCGTGGGCAGCATGACCCTTCCGATGACGGCGGCTTCGGCGTGGCAGAGCGAGCGGAACCGGCTCCTGGGCATCGCGTACCGGATGCTGGGCGATTTCGGCCATGCCGAGGACGTCGTCTCGGAAGTGGCGATCGACGCCGTACGGCAGGAGCGGCGGCCCGACGGCGGCCGCGTGGACTCCTGGCCGGCCTGGCTGACCACGGTGTGCGTGCGGCGTTCGGTGGACCGGGTGCGCCAGCTCGCCACGGTGCGTGAAGACTACACAGGGCCGTGGCTGCCGGAGCCGGTGGACACCGCACGGTTGCCCGAGGACGCCGTGGCGAACCGCGAGCTGTTGTCCCTGACATTGCTGCACCTCGCCGAGCAGCTGGCACCGGAAGCCCGGGCGGCCTTGGTGCTGCACCGGGCCTTCGGGATGTCCGCCCCGGAAATCGCGGAAATCCTGGAAAAGACACCGGCCGCTGTGCGCCAGCTAATTTCGCGCGCCGAACGCCGGCTGGAGATCGATCCGGAGGCACCCGCGCCCAGGGCCAAGGACCGGGCGGCGCTGGAAGAGCTGGTGGCGGCCATTGAACACGGGGACATCGACACCGTGGTGGCCATGCTGGACCGGGACGCGGTCCTCTGGGCCGACGGCGGAGGCAGGGTCAGGAGCGCTAGGAACCCCCTGTTCGGGGCGGCCCGGATTGCGCGCTTCTTCGCCGGCATCCTCGGCAAGGCGGCCGCCGTCGACCCCTTGCAGCCGGTGCGCGCCCGCCTTGTGGACGTCAACGGCGGGCCGGCCGTGCTGCTCCGGCATAACGGCCGCACGGACGTGTTGTTCGTCGACGGCGGCCCGGACGGCAGCATCCGGGAACTGCGGCAGCTGTCGAACCCGGACAAGCTGACGCGGCTGTCGCTGGACTTCGGTTAGGCGGCCAGCACGGATGGATAGCAGTGCCCATCGCGGGAAAAATTAACAGTGTGTCAGGATGGCCGTACATCATTCATCCACTCTCTGGGGGAATTCGTGAACACCGCAAAGACCACTACGCTTTCTGCCCTCGCCCTGGCCGGCCTCCTTGCCCTGACCGCCTGTGGCGGAGCAGCCAGCCCGACGGCGGAGAAGACCAGCGCTTCCAGCCCGGCTTCCAGCTCGTCCGCGGCGTCGCCCGACGCGAGCACGTCCGCTTCCGCCTCCGAGGGAAGCGCGAGCGAGGCCGCGGCGGCAGGTTCCGGTAAGTACAAGGCCGCGCCCTGGGCCAAGCCGATCAATGACAAGGGCACCAAGCTCGGAACCATCAAGTCCGAGAGCATCAGCATCGATGTCTACCAGGTGGCCACGGACGTCGCCAGCAAGGACAGCAACTTCCTGGACAAGGAAACCAAGAAAAACCTCCTGCCCAAGGGCGCGCCGATCGTCTACATGAACTACGTGGTCACCAACACCTCCTCGGAAGACCTCGCGTTCACCATCGGCCTGGTGTCCCTCGACACCAAGTACGCCGACTGGAAGTACCTTGGCGGCATGCCGTCGGATTCCAGCTCCAAGCAGTACGAAAAGCACGGCCTGGATGACTCCGCGCAGAAGCTCGACAAGGACCGCGATGACAAGGCCCCGTACATCCTGGCGGCCGGCGAGTCCTACAACGTTGCCGAGAACTTCGCCTACACCGCCGGCAAGGAGCTGCTCATCAAGGCCCGGATCAGCCCGCGGGACGCTGCCGGCGAACGCATTGACAGCAAGCGCGAAGAGGCCGAAGGCAGCGTCACGCTGAAGTAATTCCGCTCGTTTCAACGCAAAGGGTGGCCCTCCGGAGACGGAGGGCCACCCTTGTGTTATTCAGCTGTTTTAGTCGTTCAGCGCGTACCGGAGCTCCACCAGGCCTTGGTCGTAGGGCGCGGCGCCGAGGAAGCGCATGGCCCGCGTGTCCATGTCCGGCGGGAAGACGCCCCGGCCGGCACCCTGGGCAACCGGCATGACGACGAGCCGCACCACATCCACTTCACCGGCGTTGAAGAAGGCTTCGCTGAGGCTCAGGCTGCCCCAGAGGACAACGTCGCCTTGGCTGTCGGACTTGATCCGGCGGATGGCTTCGACGGCGTCTCCCGATTCGATCGTCGCCGGTTCGTAGTCGCCCCACGGCGCTTCGGTGAGGGTCTTCGAAAAGACGTGCCGGCGGAGTCCGTTCAGCGCCGGCGCGATCGCATCCTCGGCGGAGGCCGGCGTCGGCCAGTACTCAAGGAACATCCTGTAGGTGTTCGCGCCGAGCACCATCGCCTCCACCGACGCGAGCCACTCCAGCTGGCTCTGCTCCAGCTCGGCGGTACCGCCGTCGAGCAATTCATAGGCTTTGAATTCGTTGTTCTTGTCCGCGGCGAATCCGTCCGCGGTAACAAACTGCTGGACTATCAGTTGCCCCATGGTTTCTCCTCCCGTGCGCAGCATCGGGTACAGGCACGTGGACTCTACGCCCGGGAAGTGGGAGGGACAAGAGTGGGCGGGAGACACGCTTCGAAGCTGGCGACGCGGCTCTTTCCTTGCGCGCCCGGAATTCCGGGTGCGCCGGGAACGAAGCGCGTCGAAAACCTCCGACGCGCCCCGGAAACCTACCGCCCCCTGAACTCGGCCGGCCGCTTTTCCGTGAACGCGGCCATGCCTTCCTTCTGGTCCTCGCTGGCGAACAGGGAATGGAACACGCGGCGCTCGAACACCACGCCCTGCGCCAGGCCCATTTCGAAGGCCGCGTTCACGGCTTCCTTGGCCAGCATCGCGGCGGGTTTGGATTTGGAGGCGATCAGTTCGGCGGCTTTCAGCGCTTCTTCAATCACGACGCCGGCCGGCACCACGCGCGAGACCAGCCCGGAGCGCTCGGCTTCGTCGGCGTCGATGAACCGCCCGGTGAGCACCATGTCCATGGCCTTGGCCTTCCCCACGGCATGGGTGAGCCGTTGCGAGCCGCCCATGCCCGGGATCACGCCGAGGTTGATTTCCGGCTGGCCGAACTTGGCGTTGTCCCCGGCGATGATGATGTCGCACATCATGGCCAGTTCGCAGCCGCCGCCCAAGGCAAAGCCGGAGACCGCGGCAATGATCGGGATCCGCAGTCGCGTGAGGTTTTCCCAGCCGCGGAACCAGTCCTCGGCGTACATGTCCAGGTAGCCCTTGGACGCCATTTCCTTGATGTCGGCGCCCGCGGCGAAGGCCTTCTCCGAACCCGTGATCACCACGGCGCCAACACCCGGGTCCGCGTCCATGGCGGTCACGGCGGCAACGAGCTCGTCCATGGTGGCCTTGTTCAAGGCGTTCAGCGCCTTGGGCCGGTTCAGTGTCACCAGGCCCACCCGCCCGCGCTGTTCCACCAGGATGTTCTCGAATTGCTGCGTCAAGCCGTTCCCCTTCGTTCCGTGTTCCACGTGTGCCGAGCCGTCAGTAAGCCCAAGGCTACTTGCCCGATTTGTCCCTGATGTCCGTGATGATCCCGGAGAAGTCCCGGGCGGCACCTTCCCCCGCGGCAAAGGCATCGTAGATCTCCGAGGCCAGGTGCCCCATGCGGCCCTCGACGCCGGTGCTTTCCAGGGCATTCACCGCGAGCCGGAGGTCCTTGGCCATCAAAGCGCCCGCGAAGCCGGGCTGGTAGTCCCGGTTGGCGGGGCTGGTGGGCACGGGCCCGGGGACCGGACAGTTGGTGGTCAACGCCCAGCATTGCCCGGAGGCGTTGGAGGCGACGTCGAACAGCGCCTGGTGCGTCAGCCCCAGCTTCTCGCCGAGCACGAACGCCTCGCTCACCGCGATCATCGAAACGCCCAGGATCATGTTGTTACAGACCTTGGCGGCCTGCCCGGCGCCGTGGTCTCCGCAGTGCACGATCCGCTTGCCCATGTGTTCCAGGATCGGCTTCACGGTGTCGAAGTCCTCCGGCAGCGCCCCCACCATGAAGGTCAGCGTGCCGGCTTCGGCGCCCACCACGCCGCCGGATACCGGCGCATCCACGGAGCGGTGCCCTGCCTCCACCGCGAGGGCAGCGGCCTCCCTGGCCTCGTCCACGTTGATGGTGGAGCAGTCCAGGAACATCGTGTCCGGCGCGGCGACAGACAGCAGTCCCGGTCCACCATCCACGCCCCGGTAGGCATCCAGCACATGTTTGCCGCTGGGCAGCATGGTCAGCACGACGGCGGCGCCCTCCACTGCTTCCGCGGCCGACCCCGCCATCGGCACGCCGTGTTCCTTCGCAGCCTCCACGGCCGCGGGCACAGGGTCGAATCCCACCACCGTGTGCCCGGCCTTGATGAGGTTCACCGCCATCGGCCCGCCCATGTGGCCCAGGCCCAGGAAAGCGATGGTGCCTGCCGTTCCGGTGCTTGCGTTCTCAGACATGGCGCGACTCCTTTGGTTCGAAGGTCAGTTCCTGCCCCAGCGGTTCGAAATAGCGTTCGACGGCGGCCCGGTCCACTTCCGCGAGCGTGGACGGCGTCCAGCGCGGATTGCGGTCCTTGTCCACCACCTGCGCGCGGATTCCCTCACGGAAGTCGGCACCGGTCAGGCAATGCAGGCCCACCCGGAACTCCTGCGCCAGGGCCTCCTCAAGGGAACGGCCGCGCACGCGCCGCAGGGATTCGAGGGTGACCTTCACGGACGTGGGCGACTTCGCCTCGATGGTATCCGCGGCCTCGGCGGCCTCCCCGCCGGCAGCCCCTCCCTGGCCAAAACTGCGCAGCCGCCGCACGATCTCCTCCGCATTGTCGGAGTCATAGGCGGCGTCAATCCACTCGCGCTGCCGCTCCAGTACCGAGCCCGGCACCGCGGCGGCGTAAAGCGCGACGGCGGCATCCGGCGTCGAGCCTTCCAGCGCCGCCTTTTCGAGTGCCTCCGCAAGGGCCGGCAACTCGCCCGAGGGCACGAAGTAGTCCGCCAGTCCCAGGTACACGGCGTCCGCCCCGGAAAGGTGCGCCCCCGTCAACGCCGCATGGGTTCCCGTCTCCCCCGGTGCGCGGGACAGCAGGAAGGTCCCGCCGACGTCGGGCACAAAACCAATGGTGGTTTCCGGCATGCCGGTGCGGGTGCGTTCGGTGACGATCCGGTGCGAGCCGTGCGCGGAAACCCCCACGCCGCCGCCCAGTACCAGGCCGTCCATGAAGACGACGTACGGCTTGGGGTACCGCGCAATCAGGTCATTGAGGCGGTACTCGTCGCGCCAGAAGTCCGCAGTGGCGTGGCCGCCGTCGGGCATGTCTTCGTAGATCGCCACAATGTCACCGCCGGCGCACAGCCCCCGCTCGCCCGCCCCCTGCACCAGGACGGCGGCTACGGAGTCGTCCGAAGCCCAGGCCGCGAGTTGCTCCAGCATGGCCAACACCATGCGATGGTTCAGCGCGTTGACGGCCTTGGGCCGGTTCAGGGTGACGACGCCGAGCCCGCCGCGCTGCTCGAACAGGACCTCGTCGAACGGGACCTCCGGAGCCGCCTCCATCAGCTGCCCGCCGGCATCACGAAGCTGGCGCCCTGGCGGACCCCGGAGGGCCAGCGCGTGGTGACGGTCTTGGTCTTCGTGTAGAAGCGGAAGGCGTCCGGGCCGTGCTGGTTGAGGTCGCCGAAGCCGGAAGCCTTCCAGCCGCCGAAGGTGTAGTACGCGATCGGCACCGGGATGGGGACGTTGACGCCCACCATGCCCACCTCCACGCGGCTGGCGAAGTCTCGGGCGGCGTCGCCGTCGCGGGTGAAGATTGCGACGCCGTTGCCGTACTCGTGCTCGGAGCAGAGCCGGAGTGCTTCGTCGTAGTCAGCCGCGCGCAGCACGCTGAGTACCGGGCCGAAGATCTCTTCCTTGTAGATGGACATGTCCTTGGTGACGTTGTCGAAGAGCGTGGGGCCCACCCAGAAACCGTTCGGGTAGCCCTCCACGGTGAGGCCGCGGCCGTCGGCGAGGAGGGTGGCGCCGGCGTCGACGCCCGCCTGGATGTAGCCTTCGATCCGCTCTTTGGCACTTGCGGCGACCACCGGCCCGAAGTCCACGCCTTCCTTAAGGCTCGGGCCGACTTTCAGGTCCTTGATGCGTTCCTGCAGCTTCTCCACCAGGATGTTCGCGGTCTCCTCGCCCACCGGGACCGCCACGGAAATGGCCATGCAGCGTTCACCCGCGGAACCGTAGCCGGAGCCGATCAGGGCATCCGCGGCCATGTCCAGGTCCGCGTCCGGCATGATCACCATGTGGTTCTTGGCACCGCCGAAGCATTGGGCGCGCTTTCCATGGGCCGCGGCGGTGGCGTAGATGTACTGGGCGATCGGCGTGGAACCCACGAAGCCGATGGCCTTGACGCGCGGATCTTCGAGCAGCGCGTCCACGGCTTCCTTGTCCCCGTTAATGACGTTGAAGACGCCGTTGGGGACGCCGGCTTCGTTGTAAAGCTCGGCCAGACGGAGCGGCACCGAGGGGTCGCGTTCGGAGGGTTTGAGGATGAAGGCGTTGCCGGCCGCGAGCGCGGGGCCGGATTTCCACAGCGGGATCATGGCCGGGAAGTTGAACGGGGTGATGCCTGCGACGACGCCGAGCGGCTGGCGCAGCGAGTGGATGTCGATGCCCGGGCCGGCGCTGTCCGAGAACTCGCCCTTGAGCAGGTGCGGCGCGCCGGCGGCGAACTCCACCACTTCGATGCCGCGCTGGATGTCGCCCTTGGCGTCCAGGAAGGTCTTGCCGTGTTCGGAGGAGAGCAGCCGGGCCAGTTCGTCCATGTTTTCGTTGACCAGGTCCACGAACTTCAGCAGGATCCGGCCGCGGCGCTGCGGGTTCATGGCGGCCCATTCGAGCTGGGCTTTCTCCGCATTGGCCACCGCTTCCTGCACCTCGGCCTTGCTGGCCAGCGGAAGCCGCGCCTGGACCTCTCCGGTGCAGGGATCGTAGACGTCGCCGAAGCGGCCGGAGGTACCGTCCACCCGCTGGCCGTCGATGTAATGGGAAAGTTCGCGGACCATCAGAATGCTCCTTCGCATTGCCGGAATGGACTGCCGTAAAGGCCGTCCCGCGGACCGTGCCGCGCTGTGTGGAGGCACGGATTTCAGCCGTGGATTGTGGTGCCGCCGGCTCGTCTGGTCCCGAATATACTCGGACTTCCTACTATTTTCCAGAGTGGCGCAGCTCACTGACGAGCTCTGCCGGACAAGTCCCCTGCACTGCTGGACAAAGCCCGGGGGAGGCGGCGCACCTAGTCTGAATCGCAATCCCACAGCGAAAGGACGGAGCGCATGTCCGCAGCCCACGCAGACCTTCTCCTGGTCAACGGCGTCATCGATACCCTGGACCCCCAGGGCCCCCGCACGCACGCCCTCGCCGTCAAGGCGGGCAAAGTCCTGGCGAGCGGCGCGGAAGCCGAAGCGAGCCGCGGACCGGCCACCGCCGTCGTCGACCTCCAAGGCGCGTACGTGATGCCCGGGCTGCTGGACGTCCACAACCACCACATGCTCGCCGGGCAGATGGACCTGTTCGAGCTGGACGCGCCGCCGTCGCTGACCCTGGAGCAGTTCCTCAACACCATCGCCGAGCGCGCCCGCACGCTCGGCCCGGACGAGTGGATCACCGGCGGCAGCTGGGGCTCCGGCCTGCTGGCCGAGCTCAACACCCCGGAGGCGCTGCGCCGCCTGGACGAAGCCACCGGCGGGCGCCCTGCACTCCTCAAGGACGACAGCAAGCACAACCGCTGGGCGAACTCCCGCGCACTGGAGCTCGCCGGGATCACGGACGCCACGGCGGATCCCGACGGCGGCCAGATCCTCCGCGACGCCACCGGCCGCGCCACCGGGGTGCTGATCGAGGCTGGCGGTGTGCTGCTGGAGCAGACCCTCGCGCGGCTGCAGCCGCAGGATCCGGCGAAGCTGGCCCGCGCCGCGGAGCGCGGCATCGAGCTCCTGCACTCCTACGGCGTCACCGGTTTCCAGGACGCCGCGGCATCCCTGCAACTGCTGCAGGCGCTCAAGCAGCTCGACGACGACGGGCGGCTGCACGCCTGGGTGGTCACCTCCATGCAGGCGAACGACTTCATCTTCGGCACCACGCCGCTCGGCGAAGGCATCATCTCCGAACGCGACGGCCTGCGCAGCGAGCACCACCGCCCGGATTTCATCAAGATCTTCCTGGACGGCGTTCCGCCGGCGGGCACGGGCGCCTTCCTGGAGCCGTACCTGCCGGTCGAGGGCTTCCCGGAATGCCACTGCGGCAACGCCACCATGGCGCCGGAGGAACTGGAAGGTTGGCTGATGCGCACGGCCGAACGCGGCATCTCGGCGAAGATCCACTGCACCGGGGACGCCTCCGTGCGGCTGGCCCTGGACACCATCGCCAAGGTCCGGGCCGCGGGATATACGGACACCAGGTACCACATCGCCCACGGGCAGTTCGTGCATCCGGACGACTACGGACGCTTTGCCGAGCTGGACGTCACGGCCGATATTTCGCCGTCGCTCTGGTTCCCGGGCGTGATCTCCGAAGCGATCGCCACCGTCCTTCCACCCGAACGGGCCTCGAAGATGCAGCCCAACCGCATCCTGCTCGACGCCGGCGCCCGCATTGCCGGCGGTTCCGACTGGCCCGTGAGCGTTTCCCCGAACGCGTGGGAAGGGATCTACGGACTGGTCACCCGCAAGGACCCGGCCGGAATCTTCCCCGGAACACTATGGCCGGAACAGGCCATCACGCTCCCGGAGGCGATCGCGGTCTACACCACCGCCTGCGCCGAAGCGATGGGCGTGGACGATGTCACCGGTTCCCTGGTTCCCGGCAAATCCGCCGACTTCATCGTCCTCAGCGACAACCCCTACGACGTGGACATCGAAAAGATCCCGGCCATCCACGCCCGGCAGACCTGGTTCGCGGGCCGGAAAGTCTACGAAGCCTGAGTTCCTTTTCCATCACCCCTCCCCCTCCCCACGGAAGAGCAGCCATGACAACCCTCCTCAAATCCGCTGTGCCCTCCACGGCGTCGGACCGCGGCACGTATACCTACGTGGCCGTCTACAGCGCCGTCCTCTACACCGTGCTCCTCATCGCGCCCGTGGTGGCCGGCAAGCTGATCCAGCAGTTCGCCCTCACCCCGGTCCAGCTGGGCGGCCTGTTCTCGCTTGAACTCGGCGCCTTCAGCCTGGCAACCGTGCCGGCGTACCTGTGGCTGCGGCGCATCAACCTGCGCACCGCGTCCTACCTGTTCACCGCCGTCGTGATCGCGGGCAATGTGCTCTCCGGCTTCGTGGACGATTTCGGTCTGCTGATGGCGGTCCGCTTCGTCACCTCGCTGGCCGCCGGCTCGATTACGGTCATCCTGCTGACCTTGAGCGGCAAGACCTCCAACCCCAGCCGGGCCTTCGGGATCTTCGTGGTGTGCCAGCTGGCCATGGGCGCGCTGATCCTGGCGGTGTTCCCGGCCCTGTTCGCCAACGCGGGAGTCTCGGCGATCTACTGGACGCTGGCCGGCCTCGGCCTGGCGTGCCTTGCCGTGGTGAACAGGATCGACGGCGAAGCGCTCCGCCGGGAGATGCCCGCCGCGGCCGCTGCGCGCAGCAAGGTTCCCGTGGCGAAGTTCGCGGCCGGGCTCGCCGCCGTCTTCCTTTTCTATGTTGCCCTCAGCGGCGTGTGGTCCTTCATGGCACAGATCTCCGCGGCCGCCGGAACCGAACTTTCCGCCACCAGCCTCGTGCTGTCCATCGCCACCGTGGCCGGCATCGTATCCGCGCTCGTGGCCACCGTCCTGGGCGATACCCCGCGGCGCCGCCTCTACCTGATCGTCGGTTACCTTGGCATGGCCCTGAGCGTCGCGCTGCTGTTCGGGACTCCCGGGCTCATCCAGTTCGCGATCGCCGCGGTGATCTTCAAGTTCGCGTGGACGTTCATCCTGCCGTACCTGCTCTCCACGCTGGCCGATCTCTCCGGCGGCGGGCACGTCATGAACACCACCAACCTGATGATCGGCGGCGGCTTCTCGCTCGGCCCCATCCTCAGCGGCAGCCTCATCCAGTCCAGCGGCGGATTCACCAGCATGCTGGCGCTGTCCCTGGCCGGGGTGCTGGCGTCCTTCGCCTGCGTGCTGGTGGTCGCGAAGCGGCAGGCTGCTTGACGCGCCGCCCTTCCTGACCTTCTTTGGAGGCACAACAGGGACGGCACACCTTTCAGCAAAGGTGTGCCGCCCCTGTTTGCTCCCCAAAGAGGGTCAGGACGGTTGCGCTGTTTAAAGCGTCTTGAGCTCAGCGCCCCCGGATCAACTCCGCAATCTCCGTGAAGCCCAGCCGCTCCGCGTTCTGCAGGGCCGTGCGGCCCTGAGGGTCGCGGATGTCGGGGTCGGCACCGGCCTCAAGGAGCAGCCGGACTGCTTCCTGCTGGCGGGGTCCGCCGTTGTTCAGCAGGATGGCTTCCTGCATGGCGGTCCAGCCCAGGTTGTTCACGTGGTTCACCGGCACGCCCGCGGCGATCAGGATCTTGATCGTCTCCACGTGCCCGTGCTCACCGGCGGGAATCAGTGCCGTGCCGCCGTAGCGGTTGGTGGACTTCACGTCCGCACCGGCCTCGATGGTCAGCTTCAGGACCTCGTTGAAGCCCTCCGCCCCGGCGTAGAGGAAGGCCGAGTCCTGGATGTCGTCCTTGGCGTTGACGTTGCCGCCGGCCTCGATCAACTTCTTCACCTGAGCGGGGTCGTTGGCCTTCGCCGCGCGGATGAGCTGCCGGTCGATATCCATCTGGGCCTCCTTGCTGAGGACGGGTCGCTTGCTTGTGGGCGCAACGGAAGCAGCCGACGACGGCGCCGCCGACGCGGGTGCCGGGCTCGCCGCCGGGGTGCTTGCCGCCGTCGTGCCCGCCGACGTCGGGACGTTTACGGGCGGCTGCCCGCCGGAACAGGCAGCCAGGAACAGTATCAATGCAGCGGCCGGAGCTCCCTTGAGGAAGCCCCGGCCGCGGTGTGCAAATGCCATGGGTTACTGGGCAGACTTCTTACTGGGCCAGGATGGCTTCTGCACCGGCGGTGGCGCAGGCCTCGTCCAGCATGCCGTCCGGAGCACCGCCGACGCCGATGCCGGCCACGGATACACCGTTGACCTTCAGCGGAACGCCGCCGGCCAGGAAGAGGGTGCCGGGGAGGTCGGCGATGGAGGGCTTGCCGTTGCCGGAGATGCGGCCGTTGAGCTCGCTGGTCGGGGCACCGAAGGCAGCGGCGGTGTAGGCCTTCTGCTTGGAGGCTTCGATGGTGTGCTCGGCAGCGTTGTCGCCGCGCAGCACAGCCTGGACGGTGCCGAAGCGGTCAACCACGGAGACGGTGACGAACGGGAGCTTGTCGGCAGCGCACTTGGCGAGGGCAGCCTGGACGGCCTTGGCGGAGGCGGTGGCGGAGATGCGGTTCTGGGCCACGGTGGTGCCTTCGCCGGCGGGGATGTCGACGGCGGGAACAGCGGCGGGTGCTGGAGCCGCGGCCGGTGCGCCTTGGCCGGCGTTGGCGGCGACGGTGATGCCGCCGGTCAGGAGGAGGGCTGCGGCTGCTGCGGAGAAGGTCGTGAGCTTGCTGAGGGCCATGATTGACACCTTTCTGAGTGCTTCACCGGCGGTTCTGCCGGGCTGTTGGTATCCATGTTGCCGGGCCCTTCAACGCCGCACATCGGCACATCAGCGGGCCTTGGATCATGCTTTCAGCCATCCGTCTCAGCCAAAAGTATGAGAGGCCATATTTCGCGCGGAATCCGGCCGGTCCTGCACGGTGGACGGTGGAATACTTGCCGCATGACCACAGCAGACACCCGCCCTGAACGGGAGCGGCAATTGAACTTCGCCGTGCACTGCGGATTCGCCCTGCTGATGACGGCGTCGCTGATCCGGTATGTGTTCCGGCACGGCCCGGACGAGAACACGATGGTGCTGGTGCTGGCCGGCCTGCTGTGCGGGCTGTATGTGACGGCCGTCCGTTCCCGGGGCCTGTCCGCTGCCGTGGCCACCTGGGTCCTGGTGGCGGTGTGGACGGTGCTGGTGGTCCTGGCGCCGAGCTTCGCCTGGTGCGCCTTCGGGGTGTTCTTCGTGTGCCGTTCCGGCGTGCCGGCCCGGCAGGCGGCGGTGGCGACGGCGGTCACCGCGCTGAGCACGGCGCTCGGCCTGTTCAAGCTGAGCGGCTTCACGGATATTGCCGCGCTGCTCGGTCCGCTCGCCGCGGGGCTGGTGCTGACCCTTGTCTACGAGCGGCTGGAGACGGCCCTGTCCCGGCAAGCCGCCCTGAATGACGAACTCCGCGAAGCCCAGATCCAGGCCGTCGCCGCCGAACGCGCCGCCGGCACCATGGCCGAACGCGAACGCGTGGCCCGCGAAATCCACGACACCGTCACCCAGGGCCTGGCCAGCACCGTGCTGCTGCTCGAAGCCGCGGACCGCAAGGAAGGCCTGAGCCCCGAGGTCCGCCAGGCCACCGAACAACTGCGCCTCAACCTCGCCGAAACCCGTGGCCTCGTCCACGAGCTCGCCACCGCGGACGCCCCCGAAGAGCCGCTCGAAACAGCCCTGGCCACAGCGGTACGCAAGCATGTGGCGGACATGCGGGTCGCCGTCGTCGGGCAGCCGCGGGAGCTTCCCGCGGAGGTACGGCACGCCCTGCTCCGGATCGCCCAAAGCGCGGCAGCGAACGTGCTGCAGCACGCCCACGCGCAGACCGCGAGCGCCACGCTCGGATACCTGCCGCACTCTGTCACGCTGGACATTTACGACGACGGCCGCGGCTTCGCGCCGGACGCCACCGCCGGGCACACCCGCGACGGCGGGTACGGTTTGCGGGCCATGCGGCAGCGGGTGGAGCAACTGGGCGGCACGTTCGCCGTCGAGTCCGCGCCAGGTGAGGGTACGGTGATCGGTGTGGAAATTCCGCTGTTCCACACCGCAGAGTCCGAACACTCCGAGGCCGAAGGGGGCCTGCATTGATCACCGTGATCCTGGTGGACGACCACTTGGTGGTGCGCAGCGGGCTGCGGGCCCTGCTGAGCACCCAGCCCGACGTCGAGGTGGTGGCCGAGGCTTCCAACGGCGAGGACGGGGTGGCCGTGGTCCTGGAGCACGAACCCGATGTGGTGCTGATGGACCTGTCGATGGGTCCAGGGATCGACGGCATCGAAGCGATCCGCCGTATCCACGCCACCCGGCCCAAGCAGGCCGTGCTGGTGTTCACCACCTACGATTCGGACGCGGACATTGTGCGAGCCGTCGACGCCGGGGCCATGGGCTACCTGCTCAAGGACGCCGCGCCGGACGAGATTTTCGCCGCTGTCCGTGGGGCCTCGCGCGGGCAAAGCCACATGAGTGCACCCGTGGCCAGCCGCCTGTTCCAGCAGATGCGCAACCCGGACGAAGCCCTCACCCCGCGCGAAGCCGAACTCCTGAACCTGCTCACCGAGGGCCTCTCCAACAAGGAACTCGGGCGCAAGCTGTTCATTTCCGAGGCCACAGTGAAGTCCCATCTGGCCCACATCTACGCCAAGCTCGGGGTGGATTCCCGCGCCGCGGCGATCGCGAAGGCCCTGCGCCGGGAGGGGACCCGGTAGGGGTTGCCTTCGGCGGCTCGGGGCGCGGTCGTGGGGCACTTTGGCGGCGCTGACTCTCGGTCTAGGCGCAAACACTCGGTGTGTCGCGTCAAAGAGCCCCACCTCGGTTCCCTGGGTCCGGGTCTGGAACCCATTGCGACGCTCCTTCCCAGTTGCCTCCGCCTCCCCCGCAGCGCCTCAGTATTTTCCCAGCTCAGGGGCCGGAGGCTGGGCCCAATCGGTGCGGCCCACGGAGCAACCGGGAAGGAAGATCGCTCGATCTAAACGACGACTCAGCGCGCCCCCGGCACGTAGAGCTCAGCGTTCAGCTCCTGGATCTCCAACGCTTGCTTGCACACTTTGATCCACTGGCGGGTCCGGTGCCGGAAAAGGATTGCCCTGATCTGTACACTTCCTGCGAAAACCACCAGGAAGTACGCCAGACCGCCCACGAACCATGCAGCCTCGCCATGAATTTGTCCGGCTTCCTGGAGAGAAACGTGGTCCTGCATTCTTGGATCGCCTGCGACAAACGAGGCCATCGCCAACAGAAGGCTGGCCCACATTGCGAACGATCCGCCGATGATGCTCACAAAGTTCATGAGCCTCTCCCAATGAGGCTCCCGCAGGTCCTGTTCCTTCTCCTCGAGCAAGCCGACAACCAGGGTGCGCGGCACCACCATCAGCTTCTCTACGTCTTCTTCCCTCGGCTTCCCGGGTCGGCAGCGAAGTGGCCTGACGGAGTCGTCGGCAGCGTAGCTAATACGGGCGGTCAGCATTTCTCGTCTGGGCATGATGTCTCCTTTGGTCAGGGAAAGACCAATTCGCTCCTGATACCCAAAGGTCACGCTGTTGCCGTTTTTGGACACCCAAGCTCACCTTGTTGCCAATTCGTTACTTGCCCATCCCTGACGTTCCCTCCCAGTTGCCTCCGCCCATCCCCGCAGCGCCTCAATAATTTCCCAGCTCAGGGCCCGGAAGCCTTGGCGCAGTCGGCACGGCCTGCGAAGCAAGCGGGAGGGAGCGTCACCGGAGCCAAGGTGGCACGTGCCGGTCTGACCTTCTTTGACGGCGCCCAAAAGAACAGCCCGCACAACACAAGGCGCCGCCGCCCTGAACCTCCGGCAAAGAGGGGCAGGACGGCGGCGCCCCGGCACTAAAGGCCCCTACAAAACGCTCACCAGTGCGCGCGCCAATACTGCGGCGCGAACGGGGTCTTCTCCACGGCTTCGCCCAGTTCGCGGGCGGCCAACGCGGCCCAGTTCGGCTCCCGGAGGGCGGCGCGGGCGATCGAGACGCCGTCCGCCTGGCCGTTGACCAGCACCTGTTCGGCCTGCTGCGCCGTGGTGATCATCCCGACTGCGGTCACGAAGGCGTCGTTCTCCACACCCCGTTCCAGGGCGTCCGCAGCGAGCGCCTTCTTCACGATGTCAGCCAAGGCGATCTGGTACCCCGGGCCGACCGGCCCACGGTAAGCGCCGATCCCGCCGCTGGACAGGTCAAAGACCGTCACGCCGACCGAACGCAGTTCCACAGCCAACTGAGCGGTTTCCTCGATGGTCCAGCCACCCTCAACCCAGTCCGAACCGGAGAACCGCACGCCCAGCGGCTTCGACGCGGGCCATACGGCGCGGACCGCGGAAACCACCTCACGCAGGTACCGGGTGCGGCCCTCATAGGAGCCGCCATACTCATCGGTCCGCGTGTTGCTCAGCGGAGACAGGAACTGGTGGATCAGGTACCCGTGGGCGGCGTGGATCTGGATGAAGTCGAACCCCGCAGAGTCGGCGCGGCGGGCGGCGGCCGCCCAGTCCTCAACGGACTCCTGAATCTCTTCCACGGACAAAGCCCGCGGCTCGGCCAGCCCGTGCACCGAGGTGACCGACGGCGCCATGGTGGTCCAGCCGCCGTCGTCCACGGGAACGGAACCGGTAAAGCCCTGGGAGGCGAAGCGCGGAACCCAACCGTAGGTGGACGCCTTGCCTCCGGCGTGAGCCAGCTGCACACCCGCAGCGGCGCCCTGGCCCTTGATGAACGCGGTGATCGGCTTGAAGGCTTCGGCCTGTTCGTCGTTCCAGAGGCCCAGGTCCTCAGGCGAGATACGGCCTTCCGGCACCACGGCGGTGGCTTCCGCGATCACCATGCCGAAGCCGCCCGCGGCCCGCGCACCCAGGTGGACCAGGTGCCACGGAGTGGGGACGCCGTCGCGGGCTTCGACGGAATACATGCACATGGGCGCAAGGAAGGTCCGGTTGCGCAGCGCGAGCTGGCCGGACGGGGCGGACAGGGTGGCTTCAGAGAAAAGTGTGCTCACATCGGTGGGCAACCGGGGCGAACCGCAAGGTATTCCGAAACACCGGACAACCCGCCAGCCAAGTTCGGTAAGTTAGTGGCTGTGAAGATTGCTACCTGGAACGTGAACTCCCTCCGCGCCCGCGCAGACCGCGTCGAGGCCTGGCTGCAGCGCAGCGATTGCGATGTCCTGGCCATCCAGGAAACCAAGTGCAAGGACGACAACTTCCCCTGGGAGCTCTTCGAACGCATGGGCTACGAGGTGGCGCACTTCGGCCTGAGCCAGTGGAACGGCGTGGCGATCGCCTCCCGTGTGGGGCTCGACGACGTCGAACGCACCTTCATCGACCAGCCCGCCTTCGGGAAGGCCGGCAAGGATCCGGTCCAGGAAGCGCGTGCCATCGCCGCCACCTGCAACGGGGTCCGCGTCTGGAGCCTCTACGTCCCCAACGGCCGCGCCCTGGACGACGAACACATGCCCTACAAGCTCAAGTGGCTGGAAACCCTGAAGGACCACGCGGCCGGCTGGGTCACCGGTGACCCGGAAAGCCAGATCGCGCTGATGGGCGACTGGAACATCGCCCCCACGGATGACGACGTCTGGGACATCGACTACTTCATCCGCAACGCCATGACCCACGTCAGCGAACCCGAACGGGCAGCGTTCCGCGCGTTCGAGGCCGCCGGCTTCACCGACGTCGTCCGCCCGTACACCCCGGGCCCCGGCGTCTACACCTACTGGGACTACACCCAGCTGCGCTTCCCCAAGAAGGAAGGCATGCGCATCGACTTCGTCCTCGCTTCCCCCGCGCTGGCCGCCCGCGTCACCGGCGCGGAAATCGACCGCGAGGAGCGCAAGGGCAAGGGAGCGTCGGACCACGCCCCCGTGATCGTCGAACTGGCGGACTAACGAAGAGGCTGTTCAGGTACGAGGAGGCGGAGCCGGCATGAGCGAAGATTTCTACCGTGGCCAGGCAGGACTCCCCTTTTCGTCTGCGCTGCGGATCTACGAACCGCTCGAGGCGTTCCCGGAACGGCAGCGCGAACAGCTCGAAGCCGGTGGAACCCGCCCGGGTTCCCGCGCCGCCGTCGAGCACGCCGAACTCCTCGCCTCGCTGGGCCGCGTCACGCGCCCCGGCGGCGACCCTTTCCCCACCGGCCGCACCGATCTGGTGCGGGTCACGCGGGTCCCGTCCGAGGATGGAAATCCCGACGCCGGACGCCTCCTTTACTGCCCCAGCCAGCTGGTGATCCGGGCCGGCTTGGCCGCGAACGCGCTGATGGAGGGCATCCACGGTTCGCTCGCGGAACTGCTGATCCCGGTGGACCAGCGGCAGAAGCACCAAATGCGGATCGACCGTATCAACGCCGGGCACGATTCCAAGCGGGTGCACACCCGGGCCTCCACGTGGGGCATTCCCTTCAGCTGGTTCTCGCTGTTCCAGGAATCGGACCGCAAGGACGTGGTGGAGGGCAACGGGCGCATCCTCACCGTACGGGTATGGGTGCCGCTCACCGAGGCCCTGGAACGGGCGCGCTTCGCGGTGGCCAACCTGGCCCTCGCCGCCCCGGACCTGGACATGCTGGACGACCTCACCCAGCTCACCGAGTGGCTTGAGCAGTTCCACGTCGAGTCCATGGTGGAACTGGATTACGGGGCGGTGGCGGACAAGGTGTACCCGGACGAGTCCCCGCTTGATGTGCGCCTGGGCATCGAGTGCCTGGCCGAGGGCGACATGACCGGCGCGGCCGCCGCGTACCGTCGCTTGGCATCACGCTGGATCCCCATCCGGCAGCTGGCGCGGGCGTCCTAGGCACAGCCTCCAACGCAAACGGGCACCATCCGGACGCCCATTCGGCCTTGTCCGGGCGACCGAACGGGCAGCAGAATGGTGCGATGGAACCGGAACTCCGCCAATCGACCATCCTCGGCCTCGCCCGTGAAAAGGGCCGCGTGGACGTCACCAAGCTTGTCCCCGAGCTTGGCGCTGCCGCCGAAACCATCCGGCGGGACCTCCGCGTCCTGGTGGACCGGGGCCTGCTGCGGCGGGTGCACGGCGGGGCGGTTGCTGTGGAAAGCGCCGGCTTCGAAAGCAATGTCAGGCAGCGGGCGGCAAGCAACGTCGGTGAAAAACGAAGGATCGCTGCCGCCGCGGCCACGCTCCTGCGGGGCGCCGAAACCGTGTTCATCGACGAAGGCTTCACGCCGGGTCTCATCGCCCGCGAACTGGATCAGCAAGCCCGGCTGACCGTGGTCACCGCGTCCTTGCCCGCCGCCCAAGCGCTGGCTGACCACAGCCAGGTCACGGTCCTGTTGCTGGGCGGGCGGATGCGCGGGCGCACCCTGGCCACCGTCGACCATTGGGCGCTGCGGATGCTCGGCGAGCTGGTCATCGACCTCGCCTTCCTCGGCGCCAACGGCATCTCCCTCCAGCATGGACTGACCACGCCGGACCCGGCCGTGGCGGCAGTCAAGCAGGAAGCGGTGCGGAGGTCCCGCCGTCGGGTCCTGGTGGGGTCCCACACCAAGTTCGGGGCGAGCAGTTTCTGCCGCTTCGCGGAACTGGCCGACTTCGAGGCGGTGGTCACGGGAAGCGAACTGCCGGCCCGGGAGGCGCAACGCTACGCCGCCGCCGGACCGCAGCTCATCCGCGCGTGAGCCCATTCGGTCATCAAACGGTCACTGGCACGCCCGTATCCGGCCTAGGGGTTTCCGGCCTGCCCGGCCCAAGATCGGAAGCATGACGAAACTGAGCCGCAACACCCTCACGGTACTCGACGCCCGCGTCGCCGTCCCCGGCTATGACCCCGCCACCGTCCGCGCCGGGATCGCCCACATCGGCGTGGGCGGATTCCACCGCGCCCACCAGGCGGTGTACATGGACCGGTTGCTCGGGCAGGCTCCCGAACAGCACAAGTACTGGGGCATCGTCGGCATCGGCCTGCTGCCGCACGACGCCGCCATGCGGGACGCCCTGGCGGGCCAGGACCATCTCTACACCGTGGTGGCCAAGCACGCGGACGGCACGCTGGAACCCCGCGTCATCGGCTCCCTGCTCGACTACAAGTTCGCGCCGGAGGACCCGGAAGCGGTCCTTGACGTCCTCACGGACCCCGCCATCCGCATCGTCTCCCTCACCATCACCGAAGGCGGCTACCACGCCGATCCCGCCACCGGTGAGCTGGTCCTGGACGACGGCCTGCTGGCGGACCTAGAGCCGGGTGCCGTTCCCGCCACGGCGTTCGGCTTCCTGGTGGAGGCCATCGCCCGACGGCGGGAGGCCGGCGTCGCGCCGTTCACCGTCATGTCGTGCGATAACATCCAGGGCAACGGCAGCCTCGCGTGCCGCATGCTCACCGCATTCGCCGCCCACCGCAGCCCCGGGCTGGCCGGGTGGATCGCGGAGAACGTCGCTTTCCCCAACTCGATGGTGGACCGCATCACCCCGGTGACGACGGACAAGGACAAGGAACTCCTCGCAGCGGAATTCGCTGTGGAGGACACGTGGCCTGTGGTCTGCGAGCCGTTCACGCAATGGGTCCTGGAGGACAACTTCCCCGCCGGACGGCCGGAGTTCGAAGCGGCCGGCGTGCAGCTGGTGGACGACGTGCTGCCCTACGAGCTGATGAAGCTGCGCCTGCTCAACGCCGGGCACCAGGCCATCGCGTACCTTGGCATCCTGGCCGGCTACCGCTACGCCCACGAAGCCTCTCAGGATCCGCTCTTTGCCCGCTTCCTCCTGGCTTACATGGAAGACGAAGCCACCCCCACCCTCGCACCGGTGCCAGGCGTGGACCTGGCGGCGTACCGTCGCGGCCTGGTGGAGCGCTTCGCCAACCCGGCGGTCGCGGACACCCTGGCCCGCCTGGCCACGGATGCTTCGGACCGCATCCCCACCTTCCTGCTGCCGGTGGTGCGGGAACGGCTCGCGCAGGGTGCGCAGGCGCCGTTGGCGGCGCTGGTGGTCGCAGCCTGGGCGCGCTACGCCGAAGGTGCGGATGAGCAGGGGCGGCCGATCGACGTCGTCGACCAGCGCCGTGCGGAGGTCATGGCGCGGGCCGCCGGCAACCGGACGGACCCCTTGGCGTTCCTGCGGGACGCGGGGTTGTTCGGGGACCTCGTGGAACAGGAGCGCTTCACCGCGGCCTACGCGGAGGCCCTGCGTTCACTTCACGAACACGGCGCGCGGACCACCTTGGAGCGCTGGAACGCCCTGTCCGAAGCGCGGGCTGAAGCGGACTAAACCGCAGGCGGGGCCGTCGTTTCACGTGCGATGAGGCGGTGTTCGGCGTACTCGCTGTGCACCGCGGAGTCGTCGCCCCCCAGTGCCGCCAGGAGCATCTGGGTGGCGCGCTGGCCTTGCGCGGCAGGATCCTGCCACACGGTGGTGAGGCCGACCGCGGCACCCATCTCATGGCCGTCGATGCCAACCACGGACAGTTCCTCCGGCACCCGGATACCCAGGCGCTGGGCTTCGAAGAGCACGCCAAGCGCCATCTCATCGGAGGCGCACATGATGGCCGTGGGTTTAGGGCCGCTTTGGGCCGCGAAGGCCCGGGCGGCCGTCACCCCGCCTTCCACGGTGAATTCGGCGCGGAAAGTCCAGCGCGGTTCGGGCTCGATGCCCATTTCCCGGAGCGCGTTTTCAAAGTCGGTGGCACGGAAATCCGGAACCGTGAACTGCTGCTGGACTTCACCGATGCCGTGCAGCATGGCGATACGGCGGTGGCCCAGGTCGCGCAGGTGGCGGGCGGCGGTGCGGGAGACTTCGCGGTCGTCCACGCCGATCGTGGACAGGCCGGGAACTGCACCGCCCACCGAAACCACGGGCATCTCGATATCCTGCAGCTCTTCGATTTCGCCGGGATTCAGGAAGGTGGCCAGCAGCACCAGTGCGTCGATCTGCTTCTGGACCATGGCCCGGCTGAACAGCCGTTCGCGAGGCGCTCCGCCGCGGCCGCCCAGGTTGAAAAGGGACAGGTTGTAACCGTGGCTGTGGAGTTCGCGTTCGACGCCGTCAATCACCTTGCCGAAGAACCAGCGGTCCACGTAGGGGGCAAGGACGCCGATGGTCCGGGTCTTGCCCGTTGCCAGGCCGGCAGCGGAGGAGGACGGAACGTATCCGAGGTCTTTCGCGGCGATGAGGATCTTGGTCCGGGTGGATTCGGAGACCCGCGGCAGTCCGCGGAGCGCGCGGGACACCGTGGCGGTCGAGACCCCCGCCGCGACGGCGACGTCCTCGATGCTGATCCCCGAGTGCCCTCCCCGCTGGGCGCGCTCGCTCGTCTTCGCCAATGAAATCCTCTCTGAGACCACACGAAGGCTGAAATCCCCTGCCGTGGCTTGGTATACAGCTTATTCTTGCCGCCCGGATTCCTTTGCTTCTTTGTTACCGCACCCGCTAACGGAGCCGCCGCCCCGTACGCGCGGGAAGCCGCTTGCGCAGCCGGATCAAGCCCCACAGTGCCAGGACGGAAGCCAGCAGCCCGAGCGCCCAGCCGAGCGCGGGCTGGGCTGTGAGCTCCATCCACACCGTGGTGACCAGCAGCACGAGCGCCCAGAATCCGAGGAAGCCGATCAGTATGTCCAGATCTTCGGCAGACCGGGCCTTGCGCCGCGCGTTGATGTCGTTTCCGGAGCCCCCGACGGCGGGGCTGCCGCCGCCGGGAGCTCCGGAATGTCCGGAACGGTTCACTTCGCTGTACTCACTTCGCTGCACTTACTTCACGGCGCCGGCGGTGAGGCCCGCAACGATCTTGCGCTGGAATACCAACACCAGGATCACCAGCGGGATGGTCACCACGGTTCCGGCCGCCATGACGGCCGTGTACGGCTCCTGGTGCGGTTGTGCGCCGGAGAACGAAGCGATCGCAACGGTGACGGTCTTGGTGGCGTCATTGGACAGCTGGCTCGCAATGAGGAATTCGTTCCAGGCGCCGATGAAGGTAAGGATCGCCGTCGTAAACGTCGCGGGCGCGGCGAGCGGCAGGATGACCTTCCGGAACGCCTGGCCCTGGGTGCAGCCGTCGATACGTGCTGATTCCTCAAGCTCCCACGGCATCTCGCGGAAGAAGGAGGTCAGGGTGTAGACCGCCAGCGGAAGCGAGAAGGAGATGCTCGGAATGATCAGGGCCTGGTAGCTGCCCATCCAGCCGATGTTCGTGAACAGCTGGAACAGCGGGGTGATGAGGGCGACGCCCGGGAACATGGAGGCGCCCAGGATGAAGCCGAGCACCAGGCTTTTGCCCCTGAACTTCAACCTCGCCAAGGCGTAGGCGGCGAAGACACCGACAACCAGGGAAATCACTGTCGTCACACCGGCGACGATGAGGCTATTCCACAGGTTTCTGGCGAAATGGTTGCCTCGGGATTCGTCGAACACCGTGGCAAAGTTGTCGAAGGTGAAGTGGGTGAAGAACGGCGTCGGGTCGAAGGTGTAGCCGACCTCGCGGAACGCGGTGACGATCATCCAGTAGAAGGGCGCCAGGCACCAGATCAAGATGATGCCCGCTTGGATATAGGTGCGTGCCGGGGCCCAGTCGAACGCGCGACGCCGGGCCGGGGCGTCTGCATGCCGGGCAGCAGTGGCGGTGGTGGTGCTCATGTCACTTCTTCCCTGTGGTTGCGGCGTCCACGGCGTTGGCGCCGAGGAAGCGGACGAAGATGAAGGCGACGAGGAAGATCACCAGGAAGGTGATCGTGGACAACGCCGAGGCATTGTTCAAGCCTTGCCGGATCTGGTCAACCACCAGGATCGAAAGCGTCGTGGTGCCGTTGGCGCCACCCGTCATGATCGCGGGGAGGTCGTACATGCGCAGCACGTCCAAGGTGCGGAACAGAATGGCCACCATCAGCGCCGGCTTGACCAGCGGAAGCGTGATCTGGGTGAAGCGCTGCCAGGCCGAGGCGCCGTCCACCTTCGCCGCTTCGTAGACCTCATCCGGGATCAACTGTAGGCCGGCCAGGATCAGCAGGGCCATGAACGGGGTGGTCTTCCAGACGTCGGAGATGATGATGGCCCATTTGGCCGGCCACTCGGAGCCGGTCCAGAGGATCTGGGTTCCCAACAGTTTGTTCACGATGCCGTCGAAGGCAAACATGAAGAAGAACAGCTTCGCGGTCACCGCGGTGGGAATGGCCCACGGCACCAGCACTGCTGCACGGATCACGGCCCGGCCGCGGAAAGCGCGGGCCATAATGACGGCCATCCAGAAACCGAGCACCGTTTCGAGAGCCACCGTCACGATCGTGAAGAAGAAGGTGGTGCCCATCGCGTCCCAGAACTGGGCGCCCAAGGTGCCCGGCGGGCAGGGACCCAGGGCCGGGCCGGAACCACATTGCTGAAGCAGCCAATGGGTGTAGTTCTCGAATCCGGCGAAGCCGCCTTCGGTGAAGAAACCGGTGGCAGGGTCCAGGCCGGAGTCCTTCTGGAAGGACATGATGATGGCATTGATGATGGGGTAAAGAATGACTACGCCGAGCAGGATCAAGGTGGGCGCGAGCAAGGTGTAAGCCCAGCGGCCCTGGGTGACCTGGCGGCGGTCCGCGCTTTCCTTGCCGGGCATATGGTGGGTGCCGGCCAACGCATCCTTGGCGCTGGTGGGCGTGGGGGCCTCGGTGGACATGGTGACTCCTGTTCTTCCCTTTCCGGGGAGGCCGGGGACCCGCCTTGACGGCGGATCCCCGGCCGGTGAGGGAACGCTACTTGGCAGCCTCGATCGCGGCCTGCATGTCCGCGAGCGCCTGGTCAACGGTCTTCTCGCCCTTGATGGCGGCGTAGGCGTTGTCCTGGAGTGCCTTGGTGACGCCCGGGTAGAACGGAGTCACGGGGCGCGGCACGGCGTTTTCGATGGAGGTCAGCAGGGTCGGCATGTACGGGGCCTGGGCCACGATATCGGCGTCCTTGTAAAGGCTGGCCTTCACCGGAGCCAGGGAGCCCTTCAGTGCGAAGAACTTCTGCTGCTCGTCTTCAAGCAGGAACTTGGCGAAGTCCAGTGCGGTGGCCTTGTTCTTGGAGTAGACACTGATGGCTGCGCTGTGGCCACCCAGGGACGAGGCGCCGGGGCCGTCCTTGCCCGGGAGCGGGGCTACTGCGAAGGTGTCCTTCACCTTGGACGCGCCATCGGTCTTGGCCAGGTTGTACACGTAGGGCCAGTTGCGGTGGAAGAGGAGCTTGCCGTCTTCGAAGGCCTGGCGGCCCTGCTCTTCCTGGAAGGTGATGGCTTCCTTCGGGATGTTGCCGCTCTTGTAGGCGTCGACCAGCTTGCCCAGGCCTTCCTTGGACTCAGCCGAGTTCACCGTGGCCTTGCCCTGGTCATCCACCACCTTGCCGCCGAAGGTGTTGATTGCCTCGGAAGCATTAACGGTGAGGCCTTCATACTTCTGGTACTGGCCGGCGTAGCAGCCGATCTTCTTTTCCTTCGCGATGGAACACATGGCCATCATTTCGTCCCAGGTCTTGGGCGGTGTGGGAACCAGGTCCTTGCGGTAGTACAGCATGCCGCCGTCGGAGTGCACCGGTACTGCGAACAAGGTGTTGTTGTAGCTCGCAGCCTTCACCGTCGGCTGCAGCAGGGCGGAGGTGTCAACCGCCATCTTGTCCTTGAGCGGCTGCAGCCAGCCCTTGGCCGCGAATTCCGCGGTCCAGACGACATCCACCGTTACCAGGTCATAGTCGGACTGCTTGGCTTGGAAGTGCTGGACGAGGTCGTCATGCTGCTGGTCAGCCTTGTCGGTCTGCTCTTTCAGGGTGACCTTCTGGTCCGGGTGAAGGGCATTCCACCGGTCAACCGTGGGCTGCTGGACAGCGGAGTTGTCCTTGCCGGTCACGTAGGTGATGGGGCCGCGGCCGTCCAGGTTGGCAGCTGCATCGCCGCCACCTTGCGTTCCACCTCCGCCGCCGCCACCGCCACAGGCGGACAAAGAGATGGCGAGCACGCCGGCAACTGCGGCCGGAACGAGGTACTTGCGAGTTTTCATTTCCGGGACTCCTCGATGAGTGAACCAGGTGGGTGCCGCGACGCGGCAAATGTGATGTGGTGCTGCTCACATTAGCGAGGTTTGTCAGAAGAATGCAAGCGTTTACGCACTTCGTTGTAACCGCCACGAAACACATGGGCTGGATACGCCGGGACGGACGCTGCACCGTTGGAGGGAGCCCCGTGTCCGGGCCCATGAACCCGCTATGCCGCGGACCAGGAGGTCTGGGTCAAGCCCGAACGGCCCCCGGCAAACAACGATGGCCGGCCCGCCGCTTTCCGCGGCAGGACCGGCCATCAGCCTTCAGGGCCTGGTGTTACTTCTCGCCCTTGAAGAAGCCTGCGATCTTGGAGCCGAGGCCTTTGACGTTTTCAGCAACGTCGCCGGCGAATTCCTTGGCGTTCTCGACGGCGTCGCCAGCGAATTCCTTCACGTTCTCGGCGGCGTCACCGGCGAACTCCTTGGCGTTTTCCACGGCGTCCGCGGCGAATTCCTTCGCGTTCTCCACAACGTCGCCCTCGGGAGCCTGGCCCTCGGTGTTTTCGGTGCCGTTTACTTCGCTCATGGTTCTCTCCTGATCCTGGTTCTCTTGATTCCTGGTTCGTCGGCTCGACTCAGACGCGTGTCCCCCGGCGGCCCGGGCAAAGCCCAAGCAAGGGAAATGCTTCCCCTCTGCCATCAAGCTAGGGGGCACAGACAACACTTCGCAAGGCAAAACTCCAGTTCAGGGCATATTTGTACACATACAGCACACTGTTCACCAGCGCTTCAGCGCACTTTTACCGGGGCCGTCAGCGGACGCGTTCGGCCCGGCTGAACCTGGACCGGGCGCCGCCGGCAATGTGCAGGAGTACAGGAGTCTTCGCCCCGACCACTTCGTCCAGGGCCCCGATGAGCGCGGAAACTTCCGCGGCAAGCAACTGCGGTGAGACGCCCAGCCGGGGGTGCACCCTCACCCGGAGGCCTGGACGGCCCTGCACCTCGTAGGTGGCAACAGTGACGCCCGCGAGGTCCGGGCGGCCGGCCAAGGCAGCCTTCAACGCCTGCTCCGCAACGCCGCCACCGATCTGCACCTCCCCCGGCGTTGTTTCGTCCTCGTAGTCGGACACGATCAGGTTGGCCCTGCCCTTGCCCTGCTGGGCCAGCCACGCGACCATCAGCACGATCAGGACCACCATCAGGGCGGCAGCAGCAAGCCACAGCCAGCTTTCCTGGCGGCCGGGGATCCGGGTCTGCTCGGCCATGAGGATTGCCTGCTGGTAGGCATCCGAGGCCCAGCCCTGCCACCACTGCGCCACCGCAGGCACGCTCGCCAACAGGACCAGCAGGACACCTGCGCCGAGAAGAAGCAGGCCAAGGATTCCCACCAGGATGCGGTTGAGGACGCGGGGTGTGCCGTTCACGCGCCGATCACCCCCGACTCCGCGATGTTCACCCGGATTGCCGGCATGGGCTCGGGTGCCATGGACCGGAGTTCGTCCTCGACGGCGGACAGCACGCGCTCTTCCTGGACCGGAACCCCGGAGGTCGGCCGCACGTTGACCACCACCAGCCGTTGCGAAACCACCACCATCACCTGTTCCTGGGTGACGTTCGCGGCGGCACGGGCACGCCGGGCGAGGGCCGAAGCGATGACTTCGTCGTCCACCACAACGGCCACCCGGGGATCATCGATGAGATGCCGTGCGCGCTTGCCGGGAAGCACGGCGTTCAGCAGGAAGGCCAGGCCACACACTGCAAGGACCATGCCGAGCACGCCCAGCAGCAGCGGCGGGACGCCGGCGGGGAGGGCAACAATCCGTTCGGCGGCGGTCTGCGGATCGATCAGCCAGGGAGGCTGTCCGATGGCGCGAAGGGCGGACTCCAGCAACCCGTAAATGCAGACGGCGATGACGAGAACCGCAGCAACACCGGCAGCCGCAGCACGGGACGAACGTGTTTCCCGGCGCAGGATAGTGCGGACCCCGGGATCATTGCGCATGTCCGTTTCCGGGCCGCCAGCCCGTGGCAGGCCGTTCCTTGTGCTCATTGAACCCGCCCTCCCTCGGCCACCCGGACTCCGCTGATCCTGATATCCACGCGGCTCAGCATTGAGCCGCTCAGTTCGGTGACCCGCCGGAGGATGCTTGTCTTGGCCGCCACCGCGCGGTCCCGGACCGAGCCGCCAATAGCCGGCACCCGGCCAGGATCACGGAGCACCTCGGCCAAAGATGGAATATTGACCGGTGCCACGATCGACAAAGCCAGCAGTCCGCCGTCGTCCGCCCAGTCCACACGGACATCATGGGCATGCACGCCGAGCGCCTCGGCGGCGGCCTCGCGCGCCAGCGAGGTCAGCGCCTGGGTGCTGATCCGGTTGTGGCCCGCCAGGGCCGGGGAAAGCTGCGGGGCGGCCACAGAGGCTGCGCTCATGACGACGAGCGCCGGCCGGTGATGGCGTCCAGCACGCTGCGCAGGTCAAGCTTCCCGTCCGCGGCACGGCCCAGGAGCGCACCGACGCCCATGAAGAGCAAGGACACCAGGAAACCCCACAGGCCGAACTGGAAGGACATGAAAGCCACAAAAGCACCGATTCCGATGCCGACCACGGTCATGTTCACTGCAGGGCCTCCCTTTCGGTGCCGGACTTGCCGCCGGGTTTGGCGGGCGGGGCGATGTAGACGTCGTTGATTTCGATGTTCACTTCGATGACCTGCAGGCCCACCAGGCGCTCCACGGCCCGGTAGACGGCGGCCCGGACCTGGTTGGCCACATCGTGCAGCGGGTAGCCATAGACGGCTACAAGGTTGATGTCCACGGCCACCTGGGTTTCGCCGACTTCGGCCCGAACACCGGCGGCATGGTCCGAACTGCCCACGGCGTCCCGGATGGCGCCGAGCGCACGGGAGGGCCCGGAGCCGAGCGAGTAGACACCGGCCACGGTTTTCGCCGCGATTCCTGCAACCTTGGCTACGGCGGAGTCGGAGATGACAGTGCGGCCCGTTCCTGCGGGCTGTTCTTCTGCGAGTTCATGTTCCATGCCGGTTTCCATGTCTGCGCCCTTCCCCTAGTCCTGCCTACAACCCTAACGCGTGGCTGCGACAGGATGGGGGCTGGCCCGGCAGCCTACTTGCAGTTCTTGTCGATCCATTCCTCGATCGGCTTCGAGAGCTTCCCGAACTCGTCGCTTCCGTACTTGTTGAAATCCGAACCGGCCGAATCGATGAAGGCCTTGAGCTTGTCGAAGTGCGGTTTCAATTCCTCCGGCACTTTGCCCTGGAGTTTGGCGAGTTCGTCCTGCGCCTTCTTCACATCCTCGGCTTTTCCGCCCACCAACCCGGCCAACGGCAGGATGGAGATGCTCAGGAACGTGGCGCTGACGGAAACACAGGCTTCGTTCATCGAGCCGAAGCCACCGGCCAGCCCGTCGCCGCTGGTGCCAGGGGAGGATTCAGCCGGAGCAGGTTCCGAGGACGGCGCCGGGCTTTGCTGCCCCGCCGGTGCGGGAAGCGAGCAGGCGCTCAGCAGCATGGCCGCCGCAAGTGACAAAGCAAGCCAAAGCCGGGATGTGGTCTTCATTGTTCTCCCCCATTTCGGTACCGCCCGGAGTGTCGGCGAGGAAAGAATACGCCTGCCGGTCCGCGCTGAACAGGGACCGGGTCGGAAGCGAAGGGCACACCCTTATCCGTCCCGGTGGAAATCCGGGGAGTCCGGCCCGCGGACAAATCCGGCGGAACTGTACGTCGCCACGGCGGCGGTGTTGGAGGCCTCGGCGTACACGTGGGCTGCAGAGGCGCCCATCTCCCTCAGGGCTGAAGCAGCGGCCAGAGTGATCGCCGTGCCATAGCCATGCCCCCTATGCCCATCATGCACGCCCATCGGTTCGAGCAGGCCCGGACGGCCCGGACCCGCTGACCATACGGTGGCGGTTGCGACGGCGGTGCCTGCGGCATCATAGGCAAGCAGGCAGCGTGCCGAACGGTAGGCGTATCCCGCCGCCATCGCATGCCACCGTTCTTCGGTGAAATTCCGGCTGCTGAATGCGGCGTTCTGGACCATTCTCCGCGCCGTGGCGAGTGCGGGCCCGACTGTCTCGATGCGGAGCCCGCACTCCGGCACGGATCCGGCCAGATCGCGCGTCAACGGCGTCCACGCCTCGCCTGCGGTCCATCCTGAGTTTCGCAGCCGCCCCCTCAGGGCTTCGCCGAAGCCGGCTTCAATAGACGCGGGGCCTGCGGGAAGGACTCCCTGCCGTGGATTGGAAACATCGTGGAGCATCGCATCTGCGAGTTGCTCGTCGTTGCCCGCCTCCGGCGCGATCGCCAGTCGCAGGAGGGCAGCTCCATCCAGGAACCCCACGGCGGCGATCTGCCCGTCCCGGCGCCAGGCACGGACCCGTGCTGCCAGCGCCGGCGCCCCGATCTGCCAGGCCCATCCCAGATCACCGGGGTGCAGCTGGAATGGCAGGCCGTCCTGTTGCCACACTGAAAGGGCGTCGATCACTTCCGGCAAGGCCGCGGCCGCAGGAGTGCTCAGGGTGATGGGCATGTCCTCCATAAGACTGTCATCCCGGAAAAGCCACAAGGCACCACGCCTGGAAAACAGCGGTTAAAGAAGAAAAGCACCAATTCCGAAGAATTGATGCTTCCCAGTGGTGGCTCCGACCGGCGTCGATCCGGTGACCTTTCGATTTTCAGTCGAACGCTCTACCAACTGAGCTACAGAGCCTGAGGTGTTTTATCACCGTGATAGCCGGAATCTCTTCCGGCCACCAGAGCGACCCTGACGGGACTTGAACCCGCGACCTCCGCCGTGACAGGGCGGCGCGCTAACCAACTGCGCTACAGGGCCTTGCTTGTTTGCGGTATCTCTACCGCGTTTTTCAAGGCTTCCAGCCTAGCAGACTTTTCAGACCGCTTTGACCACTTCCTTGCGTACCCCCAACGGGATTCGAACCCGTGCCGCCGCCGTGAAAGGGCGGTGTCCTAGGCCGCTAGACGATGGGGGCCTGGAACAATCCGGATTCGCGGCAGAAAGGATCCCTAGGAATCATTCCCGCGTGGTCGCTTGTCCGAACTGGACTCTAAAACTTTAGAGCATGGATGCGGGATTTCCCAAATCGGCGCCTGGAACGACATCCGGTGCCCCTCAGGAGGGCATCAGGTCGTGGCGCAAACTTGGCGCTTTCTTGCGGTAGGACGTCCGGAAATCGCGCGCCAAATGTCAGTGGCCGGCGATAGTTTGGCTGCATGGCCACAAGCGCATCCACCACCAGCCCCGAACACATGGCGCCCACCGGCAGCCAGGGCATCAGCAAAGCCGGCATCGCCGCCGTCGTCATTACCGTCATCCTGTGGGCTTCGGCCTTCGTCGGCATCCGGGCGGTCGGGCCGAGCTTCTCCCCCGGCCCGCTGACGCTCGGCCGCCTCGCGGTGGCCGCCGTCGTGCTTGGCGCGGTGGTCCTGCCCACCATCAAAGCCTGGCCGAAAGGCCGCGAATGGTGGCCCATCCTGGCCTATGGGGTGATGTGGTTCGCCGGCTATAACGTGGCACTGAACGCGGCCGAACACATGCTGGATGCCGGGACCAGCGCCATGCTCATCAACGTTTCGCCCATCCTCATCGCGGTCCTGGCCGGCGTCATCCTGAAGGAAGGCTTCCCGCGCTGGCTGATCATCGGCAGCGCCGTGGCATTCGGCGGGGTGGCGATGATCGCCTTGGGTTCCGGCCAGCGCTCGACGGCGGACGTCGCCGGAGTGCTGTTGTGCCTGCTTGCGGCGGTGCTCGCCTCGGTCAGCGTGATCGTCCAGAAACCTGTGCTGCGGAAATTCACGGCAGCACAGGCCACTTGGTTCGGGATCATGGTGGGCGCGGTCTGCTGCCTGCCGTGGGCCGGCCAACTCGTCACCGAAGTCCAGGCCGCGCCCCTGCCCGCAACCCTCGGGCTGGTCTACCTGGGCATCTTCCCCACGGCCATCGCGTTCACCACCTGGGCCTACGCCCTGTCCCTGATCGAGGCAGGCAAGCTCGCCGCCACCACGTACCTGGTCCCGGGGACCACCATCCTGATCTCCTGGGCGCTGCTCAATGAGGTTCCCACCGTCTGGGGACTGATCGGCGGCGTGGTGTGCCTGGTGGGCGTCGGGCTCACCCGCCGCCGCCCGCGCCAAGTACAGTAGCGCCGGGCCCGGCGGGGTTCAGGGGCGAGTGAGGAAGGATTCCACTTTCGACGGATCGCGTTCCACCACGTCGCCCAGGGCCTCATCGATGGCCGCGAGGACCGCCGGTTCCAGGACCAGTTCTGCGGCCTTGACGGTGTCTTCGAGCTGTTCCGGCCTGCTTGCCCCCACGATCGCCGCGGACACGTTCGGATTCGCCAGCACCCAGGCCACGGCCAGCGTCGCCAAAGGAACACCCAGGCCGTCCGCGATGGGCTTCAGTTTCTCCACACGCTCCAGCACCTCCGGCTGCATGAAGCGGTGTTCGGTTTTGAGGGCACCGTCCTTGTCGCTGAAGCGGGCCGAGGCCGGAACCGAACGGCCGCCGTCGTACTTTCCGCTCAGCACGCCCTGGGCGAGGGGCGACCAGCACACCTGGCTGAGTCCCAATTCCTCGCACGCGGGCACCACTTCCGCTTCGATCACCCGCCACAGCATGTTGTACTGCGGCTGGTTGGAGACGAGCTGGATGCCCAGGTCCGCGGCGAGCCCGGCACCGGCCCGGATCTCCTCCACGGTCCACTCGGATACGCCGATGTAGTGCGCCTTGCCGGCCCGCACAATGTCCGCGAACGCCCTCATGGTTTCTTCCAACGGGGTTTCGTAGTCATAACGGTGGGCCTGGTAGACGTCAACGTAGTCCGTTTGCAGGCGGCGCAGGGAACCGTTGATCGATTCCATGAGGTGCTTGCGGGACAGGCCGCGGTCGTTCTTCCCCGGACCTGTCGGGAAGTAGGCCTTGGTCATGATTTCCACGCCTTCGCGCCGGACGCCCTTCAAGGCCTCACCGAGCATGGACTCCGCCTTGGTTCCCGCATAGGCATCCGCGGTGTCGAATGTGGTGATTCCCAGGTCCAGGGCCGTCCGGACGCACTCCGTGGCCAGGTCCTGCTCCACGGTTTCGCCATGCGTGGCCCAGTTCCCCAGGGCGATGGCGCTGACGTACATGCCGCTCGCTCCGAGCTTGCGGTACTCCATGGCTAGCGCGCCATTCCGGCGAGCAGCTCGCGGTGCGTGGGCGGGTTCGCGCCGGGCCGGCCAACAGTGATGGAAGCCGCCATGGACGCGGTCTGCCCGATCCGTTCCAGGACGGTCGGGGCCAGGCCTTCGCTGCCGCGCAGGAGCAGGCCCATGATGAGCGCGGACATGTAGGAATCTCCCGCGCCGATCGTATCCGCCACCACGGACGGGACGGCGGGCACGGTGATCTTGCCGCCCTTGGTGGCCATCAGGGAGCCGCTGCCGCCGCGGGTGACCACGGCCAGTTCGGCACCGAGCCCGAGGATCCGCTCGGCAGCGTCCTCGAGGGAGGCGTCCGGGTACAGCCAGCCGGCGTCGTCATCGCTGAGCTTCACCACGTCCGCCAGCGGAACCAGGTCCTCGAAGATTCCCAACGCCTCGCCGTGGCTGCCCAGCAGGTCCGTGCGGATGTTGGGATCGAAGGTCACCATGCAGCCGCCCTGCGCCTGTTCCAGCAGGTTCCGCACCACGGCCGCGCCGGGCTCCAGGAATGCGGCGATGGAGCCGGTGTGCAGGATCCTGGGCGCGTACGGAAGGACCGCCGGCGGCAGCGCCCATTCGATGTCGAAGGTGTACTCGGCGGAACCGTCGGCAGCGATCTCGGCGGTCGCCGTCGCGGTTTTCGCGAGGGACTGCGAGCCGGGCAGCAGCACCACGCCGGCGCTTTCAAGGTGCGCGGCGATCGCTCCGCCGCGTTCGTCATTGCCGATGGCTGTGAGGAGGCCGACGTTCACGTCCAGCCTGCCCAGTCCGTAGGCGACGTTCGCCGGAGAGCCCCCGGGGTACTCGGTCTGGCCTTCCGGCGCGTTGACGATGTCGATGAGTGCTTCACCGACCACGACGACGTCGAGCGGCTCGGGCGATACGGCTTCGGTGGGGTTCATGGTTTCCTTCGTTGTTGGAGGGTCAGGCGCGCCGGCTGCGGGGTGACGGGTGGGGTGGCGCGACCGATTGTCGTTCGATCAGGGGGCATGCGAGGAGCTCGGTACGGCCGGCGCCGGACCGGGCTCCGGCAAGGACCAGTTCGACGGCGCGGCGGCCCATTTCCACGAACGGCAGTTCCAGCGTGGTCAGGCCGGGGCGCAGGTTCGGGGCAAGGGTTTCCTGGTTGTCGAAGCCGATGACGGAGACGTCCTGCGGAACCCTGAGTCCCAGTGATTCGAGGGCCTGGTAGGCGCCCCACGCGGTGCGGTCGTTGGCGCAGAACACGGCCGTCGGGGGCTCGTCCAAGGCCATGAGCCGAAGCATTTCCGCGCGGCCGTCGGGAACCTCGCCTCCGCCGTCGCACTGCAGCCGCGGGTCGGCGTCGATCCCGGCCCCGGCGAGCGCACGCAGGTACCCGGCACGGCGCCCGGCGGCGGCCGGCAAGGCCACGTCGTCAGGCCTTCCGATGTTGATCATCGCGATCCGGCGGTGTCCGGCGCCGAGCAACCGCCTGGTGGCGGTGTACCCGCCCAGCTCTTCGTCCGGGGCAATGCCGGGCAGCCTGCCGCTGCGGTCCCGCGAATTAAGCACGACGGCGGGAACCTCGCCAAGTGCCTCGGGCACCTCCAGCTGGCGGTGGTACATACCCGCGTAAACAACGCCGGCCACCTTGTAGGAAAGCATCATGTCGAGGGAGGACTTTTCCAGCTCCTTGTCCCCGCCCGTGTTCACGGTCAGCAGGAGCAGGCCGGCTTCCCAGGCGCGGGCCTGGGCTCCTTCGATGATCTTGCCGGCGAAAGGGGCGGTGGCCACGAAATCGCCCACGAAGCCGATCATCCCGGCCACGCCGTCCCGCAGGACCTTGGCGTGGGCGTTGGTGCGGTAGCCCAACTGCCGGGCGGCTTCCTGCACGCGGTGCCGGGTCTCTTCGGAGAAGCGGGTGCCGGAGGCGTCGTTGAGGACCAGGGAGACGGTGGCCTGGGAGACTCCGGCGGCGGCGGCGACATCGTGCATCGTGGGCCCCGTGCGGTTGCCGGGGCGGCTCATGCCGTGTACCTGCCCATGCTGCTGCGCCGTACCTGTCTGCGGAAACCGCCTTGCCGGAGGAGTTGCTGTGAAAGCCTTGGACATACGGAGGTTATACGCATAACCAAAGCCCGGAAAACTGTATCCCCGGTCACTCTGCAGCGTCAACGCCCGCAGCGGTTAGAGTCGAAGAATGTCGTCCCACCTGCCGCCCGGCCTGCCGATCCGTCCTGACGGCACGCCCTTCGACATGTCCGAGGAAGAGTTCGAAGCCGCAGTGAGCGACGCCCTTCTGCTGATACCGCGCAAGCTGGCGCGGGCCATGGACAACGTGGCGGTGTTCATCGAAGACGACTACGTCCCGGGACCGGGCGAGGACCCGGACACCGTCCTCCTCGGGCTCTATGAGGGCGTGCCGCTCACGGAGCGCGATTCCTGGTGGGAAGCCGGTTCCCTGCCGGACCGCATCACGATTTTCCGGCAGCCCATCCTGGACATCTGCACCTCCCGCCAGGAAGTGATCGACGAGGTCGCGGTCACCGTGGTCCACGAGATTGCCCACCATTTCGGCATCGACGACGAGCGCCTGCACGAACTGGGTTGGGACTGACGCGGCGATAGCGCCCATCCGCTTCCCCAACCTCGCTGCGCTCGGCCGGGGCCCCTCGCGGATAGCCTTATAGCCATGGGGCACGACCACAACCACGCACACGGCATCACGGCGACCGGGAAGCACCGGAAGCGGCTCATCGCTGTCCTGGGCATCACCCTGGCGGTGGTGCTGATCCAGGTGGCGGGCGCCGTCGTCTCCGGCTCGCTTGCGCTGCTCGCCGACGCCGGCCACATGCTTTCGGATGCCGCGGGCGTTTTCATCGCGCTGATGGCAGCCTGGGTCGCCACCCGTCCGCCGAGCGATCAGCGCACTTACGGGTACCAGCGCGCCGAGGTCCTGGCCGCGCTGGCGAACGCCCTGATCCTGATCGTCATTTCGGTGGTGATCCTGATCGAAGCCATCCGCCGCTTCGGGGATTCGCCGGAAGTCCACACGGACACCATGCTCTACGCGGCCATCCTCGGCGCCGTGGCCAACCTGGTCTCGCTCCTGATCCTGCGTGGCTCCCAGAAGGAGAGCCTCAACCTGCGCGGCGCCTACTTGGAGGTGCTCGGCGACCTCCTGGGCTCCTTTGCCGTCATCGCCGCGGCGGTCGTCATCATGGTCACGGGATTCCAGGCCGCGGATCCCATCGCCTCGATCCTGATTTCGCTCATGATCCTGCCCCGCGCCTGGCACCTGCTCCGGGACGTGGTGGACGTACTGCTCGAAGCCACCCCCAAGGGCGTGGAGGTCAGCATGATCCGCGAACACATCCTCTCCGTGCACGGCGTGGTCGGCGTGCACGATATCCACATCTGGACCATCACGTCCGGCGTCCCCGTGTTTTCTGCCCATGTGGTGGTGGAGGACAGCATCCTCAACGCCACCAGTACGGACCGTCTGCTGGACCAGCTCACCTCGTGCCTCGATTCGCACTTCGACACCGAGCACTGCACCTTCCAGCTGGAGCCGGCCAGCCACTCCGAGCACGAAACGCACCAGCACGCCTGACAGCGCCCGAACGGGGCGCCCTGCGACGGCGACACACCGCGCAAATACCGCCTGCGCACTCGCGTGTTGCGTATGTTACTGATGTGACTACTGTTGCCAAAGTTGCGTTTGGCGACGTAGCCTCATGAGTCATGACCCCCTCCAGTCACTGGCCCGCGGCCGGACGGACAACCGCCGCGCTCTGCGCCGCCGTCGTCCTCCTTAGTGTCACCGCCGTCTCCGGCAGGGCGGACGCCGCACCCGCCAGCCCGGCTTTCCCGACGGCGGTCCTCTCCCCCGCGTTGAATGACCGGACGCTGAGTGACCGGACACAGGACATCCCGACGCCGGAGGAGATTGCCGCTGCCAAGGGCAATGAGCGTGCCACGGCGGACCAGGTGGCCAGGATCGAACGCTTGCTCGCCGAAGTGAACGATGCGCGGCAGAGCAGCTTCGCCGCCTCCCTGAAGGCCAACAATGCCTACGGCGAGGCTCTCGTGGAACTCCAAAACCGCCGCGCCGCCGCCGATGCAGCAGGCAAGCGTGCGGAGTCGGCAAGCAAGGAACAGACAAAGGCCCGGAAGGATATGGGCCGGCTCGCCGCGGAGATGTACCGCAACGGCGGCATCGACCCTGCGTTGAGCACCCTCGCCAGCGGCCAAGGCCAATTGCTGGAACAGGCCGCCACATTGGAGGCCTACACCAGCAACCAGGCGCGGACCTTCGAATCCGCCGAGGCAGCGGCCGCGGCAGCCGAATCCCTCACCGCCGCTGCCGAGGACGCCCGGAAAGCTGCTGACAACGCCGCCCGCGCGGCAGCAGAGCGTAAGGCAGAAGCCGAAGCCGCCGACGCCGCGCGCCGCAACGCCGTAGCCGAAGCTTCCGCCCGGCGGGACGCGGCCGTCAAACAGCTGGCTACCCTGCGGAACACCACCGTTGCATTGGAGGCAGCCCGGGTGGACGGGCTGCAAAAGCAGCGGGAAGCAGCGCGCCTGGCGGCCGAAATCGCAGCCGCGGATGAGGCGGCCAAGAACGAGGCAGCCGCGCGTCCTCCGGCGGCTGAAGCACCGGCGGCCGAGGCGCCCGCCCGGCCCGCGCCGTCGTCGCCCGCTCCGCAACCTGCCCCGCAGCCGGAAAGGCCGGCACAGCCGACTCCCCAGCAACCAGCTCCGCGGCCGCCCGCGCAACCTGCCCCGCAACCACCGGCCCCCACGCCACAACCGCCGGCACCAAAACCACCCGCGCCGCAGCCGCCGGCCCCGCAACCGGGCGGTTCAAACCAAACCGCCATTTCCGTAGCGCTCAGCAAGGTTGGCGGACCGTATGTCTGGGGTGGCACCGGACCCGTCGGCTTCGACTGCTCCGGCCTGGTTCAGTACGCCTTTGCCGCGGCAGGCAAGTCCCTGCCACGCACGGCCACGGACCAGTTCCTCCAAGCACCCCTCACGATGCCGGTGTCGCAGGCGCAGCCGGGCGATCTGCTGGTCTGGGGTTCGGGCTCGTACTTCTACCACGTGGCCATTTACCTCGGAAACGGCAAGGTGGTCCAGGCCCTGAACCCGGACAGCGGCATCACTGTCACGGACATCAGCATGATGTCCGGTATGCAACTGCATCCGTACGCGGCGCGCTACTGAGCCGCCGGGCGCGGAGTCCTTACGCCGCCCCGAGCATCGGGCCGAAGTCCGCACGGTTTGCAAGGCGCGGATCCTCACGGTCCGGAACCACCATCACAGGTCCCTTGGCGTGGTGCAGCACGCCGTCCGAGGTGGAGCCCAGGAGCATGCCGGTGAAGCCGCCGCGGCCACGGGTGCCCAGGACCACCAGCTCCACGTTCCGGCTGGCTTCCACCATGACGTCCACCGGGGAACCGTCCAGCAACTGCGTTTCGATGTCCAGCCTGGGGAAATGGCTCTGGATCCAGGCCAGGCCGGCGTCGAGCTGGATACGGATGTCCTTGAACAGCGCCTCGCGGTCCAGCGGAGCCGGAACCCAGGCGAGGGATCCGCTGTATTCGGGAACCGCGCAGATCACCCGGAGTTTGGCACCCATGCGCTCCGCCGCTTCCGCGGCCTCCAGGACGGCAACGCGCGCCTGTTCCGAACCGTCGACGCCGACTGCCACCACGTTCTCGATCTGCCGGTTTCCGGACTTGGCCCGCTCGGCTTTCACGTGCTTGTCCTCGGTGGGCTCGCCCAGGCGGTCGCCGCAGAAGAGCGGGACGGTGACCGTGGGGCACTTCGAGTGGGCCGGCAGGGCGCTGCTCACCGAACCGAGCAGGCGGCCAACGAAGCCGCCGCGGCCACGGGTGCCGAAGACGAGGAGTTCAGCGGAAGCGGAGAGCTCAAGCAGCACCCCGGAGGCATCGCCGTTCTCCACGGAGCCGTCCACTTCGATCGGGTAGGAGGACACCTTCGCGAGAGCCTGGCGGACGATTTCTTCGGCGCCTTCGCGGATCACCGAGTCGTCCACCGTGGCGTAGCCGCCGTCCAGCCCGGACGCGGCGAAGATCGGCACCGAGTAGGCGGTCACAATGTGCAGGGGAAGATTCCGGCGTTCGGCTTCCCGCGCTGCCCACACCAGGGCGCACTGGCCATGTTCGCTGCCGTCCACGCCGACCACGATTCCGCCCGGGGCGATGGTCGGTTCCTGCTCGCTCCCGCTGTGTTTGCCGTGCTGGTCCATGGGGCCCGCCTCCTCGCACTGCTGGCTTCTAGTTGCCGCTATTCTGCCAGAGGCCTTGGCCCTGGCATGCCTCCCCCGGCAGGCCGCGGGTCGGGGCCTCCACTGCCCACTATTCTCGCTTCGTGGAAGCGAATCAAGCACGCCTCCGGGCCGGCGACTCACCGGCTACCGTCCAGCCGGAAAATTCTGTAGTGTTCCATGCACGCACTCCGAAATGTGGCCTACGGCACATTCCGGGGTGTTTGTGCGGCCGCTTGGGGAAACCGGACGCCACCCCCTGATTGCCTTCGGGCGAGCACTATTCAAGGAGGAACCAAGCGTGCAGTTCATGCTTGCCCCGGACGCGGAACGCACCACCACAGTGGTGATCGGCGCCGGCATGCCGGGCCTCGCCGTCGCCAGCGAACTCTGCCGTCATGGCGTGGACGCGATTGTAGTCAGCGGCCTCAACGGGTTCCCCTTCTCCATCGAGAGCGGCCAGCCGGGTACCGGCTCCCTCAACACCGGCAAGCTGCCCCGCTGCGATGGGCCGGACGCCGCGTCCCTGCAGGAGCGCAACGAAATCCTCCGCCACCTGCGCAACTACGCCGCCAGCCATCATCTGGATGTCCGCAACACCACGCCCGCGGTCCGCTTGGACCTCCTGGCGCACCAGCAGCCCCTCAAGCAGAAGCCTGAGCAAAAGCTGTGGGCCATCCACACCGAACAAGGCGTGCTGCTCGCGGACAACATCGTGCTGACCCGATGCGGCCAGAGCCAGTTGCGCCGCATGCTCGCGGACCTGGGGATCGCCATCGGCCAGAACCTCACCTCGGCCCTGCGCGCCATGGGCATGTACCTGGTGGGAGTCGGAGAGCTCGTCAGCCCCACACCGAAGGAGGTCCTGCGCCAGGCGAAGGTGGTGGGCCAGGCCATCTCGGCGAAGGTCCACCCGGACAATGCCTTGGCGGGACGTGCCCTGACGGGGAGCTTCGCCGCCTTGGCTTAGCGGGGTTACTCCCCTGCAGCCTCTTCGTCGCGTCCACCGGCCAGCTTGCGGCGGGCGGTGATTCCAAGGAAGACCAGCAAGGCCAGCGCAACCGCCGCGAAGCCCACGATGCTCCACGGGAAGGGCTGGGACGCGTCGGGCGCCTTCTCCGGCTCGCTGCTCGTACCGGGAGCGGCCGTGCCCGCCGAGGGGACCACCGACGACGGCGAGGCGGACGCGGTGCCGCCGCCCGGCGTCGTGCTGCCGGCCTTTGCCGTAAAGGTGAAAGTGCCTTCGATCGGGTGGGAATCGGAGCTGACCACGCGCCAGACGACGGTGTACGCGCCGGCGGGGGCGCCCGCGCGCAGCTTCTGCGAAACTACCGAGTCGACGATCTCCACCGGCCCTTCGGCCCAGTTTTCGCCGGAGGCGTCGTTCACGGCGATGGACGCACCGAGCGCCAGCGGCTGGTTGTTGAACGTGACCGAAACCGACGCCGGAACTGTCGCCGCGGAGGCCCCGTTGGCCGGGGACGTGGACTCGGCCACATCATGGGCCGAGGCCGGTGCCGCTGCGAAGAGCACGGTTGCGGCAAAAAGGAAGGCGGTTACGGCAGCGGCCAGGAGCCGGCGGGCGGGGCGCATGGACAGACAACTCCTTGTGTTGGATTCCTTACAGACTAGGCGAAATTTCCGGGGCGACCTCCACCACAGGTTTAGGATTTGATAGCACACCCCCAACCACTTTCCCCGGAGACTTCCATGCTCAATCAGGGTTCACAGCTCAAACAGGGTTCGGCCATCGACCGCTACTTCAAGATTTCGGAGCGCGGTTCCAACGTCTCGCGGGAGATCCGCGGCGGCTTCGCAACCTTCTTCGCCATGAGCTACATCGTGGTCCTGAACCCGCTGATCCTCTCCGGAGCGGACTCCAGCGGGAACAGCCTCGGCTTCACCGCCGTCGCCGCCACCACCGCGTTCGTGGCGGGCATCCTGACCATCCTCATGGGAGCCTGGGCCAAGCACCCGTTCGCCGTGGCAACCGGCCTGGGCGTCAACGCCTTCGTGGCCGTCACGGTCGCCTCGCACCCGGGCCTCACCTGGCCTGACATGATGGGCCTGGTGGTCCTCTCCGGCATCACCATGCTGATCCTGGTCCTCACCGGTTTCCGCACCGCGGTCTTCAAGGCCGTCCCGGAAGCGCTGAAAACGGCAATCGTTGTGGGCATCGGCCTCTTCATCGCACTGATCGGCCTGGTCAATGCCGGCTTCGTTCGCCGCATCCCGGACGCCGCCGGCACCACTGTTCCGCTTGGCCTGGGTGTTGACGGCAAGCTGATGGGCTGGCCCACCCTGGTGTTCGCAGTCGGCCTGGTCTTGACCATCGCCCTGGTGGTCCGCAAGGTCCGCGGCGCCATCCTGATCGGCATCGTGGCATCCACCGCACTGGCCGCCATCCTGGAATTCACCCTGCACATCGGCCCCAGCTTCGACGGCAAGAACGTCAACCCGCGCGGATGGTCGCTGGTGGCGCCGAAGTTCTCCGAGTGGGGCGCCCCGGACCTCTCCCTCATCGGCAAGGCCAACCCCTTCGGCGCCTTCGAGCACCTGGGCTTCGTTGCCGCTGCGCTTCTGGCCTTCGTGATCCTGCTCAGCATCTTCTTCGACGCCATGGGCACCATGGTGGGCCTGGCCAATGAGGCCGGCACCGTGGACAAGAACGGCGACATCCCCAATGTGGACCGCGTGCTGCAGGTGGACGCCCTTGGCGCGATCGTGGGCGGCGGCTCTTCCGTTTCGTCCAACCAGATCTTCGTGGAGTCCGGGGCCGGCATCGGCGAAGGCGCCCGCACCGGCCTTGCCTCGATCGTCACGGGCCTGCTGTTCATCGTGGCCATGTTCTTCACCCCGCTCATCAACCTGGTGCCGTTCGAAGCCGTAGCCCCGGCCCTCGTGGTGGTGGGCTTCATGATGGTGTCCCAGGTGGGCAAGATCGACTGGCAGGACTGGGGCGTCGGCATTCCCGCCTTCCTCACCATCGCCCTGATGCCGTTCACCTACTCGATCGCCAACGGCCTCGGCGCCGGCTTTATCTCCTACGTGCTGATCCGCACCTTCCAGGGCCGCGCCCGCGAAGTCCACCCGCTGATGTGGGCCGTCGCCGCTGCTTTCCTGCTGTTCTTCGGCATCGGCCAGGTGGAAGAGCTCCTCGGCATCAAGTAAGCCCGTCCGGGATTCCGGACACCACACCGCAGGCTGCGCTGTTATTCGGGCGCGGCCTGCGGTGTGCTTTTAAGCATGGAAACGAGCGCCCTCCCTGTTGATGTCCACCCGCAGCCCTGGACGGGCCGCTTTGACGGCGACGGCGAGGAGCACCGCCGCTGGTGGCAGGCCATCACCCCCTACACCGACGGTGACGCCTCCTCCCGCACCCGGCCCGCCGTCGTCGTGGGTTTCTGCAGCGATGAGGGCGTGCGGCGCAACAAGGGCCGCGTGGGCGCCGCCGCGGCTCCCGCCGCGATCCGTTCCGCGTTGGGACCACTCGCCTACCACCTGGACCGCAGCGTCTTCGACGCCGGCGACGTCGTAGTGGAAGGCGAGGCACTCGAGGCGGGCCAGGAGCGCGCGGGCGCGGTCGTGTCAGCACTGCTCGACGGCGGCAACCTCACCGTGGTGCTCGGCGGCGGACACGAGACGGCATTCGCCAGTTATCTGGGCGTTGCCGGCTCCGACGCGGTCGCCTCCGGCAAGCGCCTGGGTGTGCTGAACCTGGATGCCCACTTCGACCTGCGCGACGAAGCCGTGCCGAGCTCGGGCACCCCGTTCCTGCAGATGGCCCGCGCCGAAGCCGCCGCCGGCCGCGAACTGCAGTACGCCGTCGTCGGAATTTCCGAGGCGAACAACACCCGCACGCTCTTCGACACTGCTGAACGCCTGGGCGTGAAGTACCTGCTGGACGAGGATTGCTCGGCCGGGGCGGTGGAGCAGTTCGTGGCGTCCTTCCTCGACGGGATCGATGTCCTGTACCTGACGATCGACCTGGATGTCCTGCCGGCGGCCACCGCCCCGGGCGTCAGCGCACCTGCCGCCTACGGCGTCAGCCTCCCGGTAATCAGCGCCGTGTGCCGCCAGGTGGCAGCCAGCGGCAAGCTGCTGCACCTGGACGTCGCGGAACTGAACCCGGAGTTCGACGTCGACTCCCGCACCGCGAAGGTGGCCGCCCGCCTGGTGAACACCCTGCTCGCGTAGGCACAGCAGCTCAGCGAAACAGCCCGAGGGGTCCGGCCCGGCATCAATGCCAGGCGGGGCCCTTCGGCGTTATCCACACCTCTCAAAAAATTTATTCGTCATTTGACGATTATTCTGTTAGCGTGGTCCGCATGATCACGATGTTCTCGAAGTCCAGCCAAGGATGGGTCACCCACTCGCGGGCCACGGAAATGCGGTTCCCCGCCGGAGAGTGCCACATCAAGACCGAATCAGCCGGGGATGAAACCCCGCTCTACCTGTACCTGACCGGCACCGACGCCAATGACTATGTCACCGCCGGCATGTGGATCGACTACGCACACGCCGGCGGCCACAAGGTCAAAGCACTCATTCCCTACCTCCCCGGAGCGCGCCAGGACCGCGGCGTCCCGTTCGGCGCCAAGGTCTACGCGAACCTCATCAACGCCCTGGACGCCGACGAAGTGGTCTGCTTCGACCCGCACTCCGAGGTCATGCCGGGCCTCGTGGACAAGCTGCGGATCGTCTACTCGGACACCGTCATCGCGAGGGTCCTCCGCAAGCACATCGGCGACTACGCAGGCGTTATCTGTCCGGACAAGGGTGCGCGGCTCCGTACCGAAAAGACCGCCGCAACCCTCGGACTGCCCGTCTACTACGCCACCAAGCGCCGCGACTTCGCCACCGGCAAGCTCTCCGGCTTCGAATGCGAAACCCTCCCGGAGAACGGCAAGTTCCTGGTGGTCGACGATATCTGCGACGGCGGCGGCACATTCCGCGGCCTCGCCGAAGCCACCGGGCTCGGCAAGGACCGCCTGGACCTCTGGGTCAGCCACGGTGTCTTCTCCGGAAACGCCGCAGCGCTGAACGAGCACTACGGCACCATCTTCACCACCGACTCCCACCCCGGCGCCACGAATCCCGCAGTCGGCGCCCGCGTCACCCCCTTGATTCCCTACCTCCTGGAAGGCAGCAACTGATGAACCCCACCGCACCGGCAAGCAGCGTCACCGCTCCCGCGATCACCGCCCCGTCCGTGACCGCCGCACTGTTCGAAACCGATGCCTACAAGCTGGGCCACCGCGATCTGTACCCCGAAGGCACCACCGGCATCCTGAGCAACTACACCAACCGCGGCTCACGCATCGAAGGCGTCACCAAGGTGGTCCACTTCGGGCTGCAGGCCTTCCTCCAGTCGTACTGCATCGAAGCCTTCGCCCCGTTCTTCGCCGCCGATGAGGACGAAGCCGTCGCCGAATACGAAACCGTCCTCGCCTCGATCCTCGGCCCGAACTCCATCGGCTCCGACCACATCCGCGAACTCCACCGCGTAGGCTACCTGCCGCTGATCTTCCGCGCCGTCCCCGAAGGCACCCGCGTCCCGCTGCGCGTCCCCAGCTTCACCATCGAAAACACCCGGCCCGAATTCTTCTGGCTGGTCAACTACATCGAGACCGTGCTCTCCGCCGCCGTCTGGCACCCTTCCACCACGGCCACCATCGCGGACCACTACCGCCGCATCCTGGATGAGGCCGCGGACACGACCGGCGTGGACCGCGCCGCCGTCAACTGGCAGCTGCACGACTTCTCCTACCGCGGCATGTCCGGCACAGTCTCCGCGGCCGCCAGCGGCGCCGGGCACCTGCTCTCCTTCACCGGCAGCGACTCCCTGGCCAGCATCGACTGGGTGCGCCGCTACTACCCCTCCGAGGCAGGCGCGGAGAACGGCCTCGTCCTCGGCTCCGTTCCGGCCACCGAGCACTCCGTGATGTGCGCCGGCATCAGCGAATCCAGCGAACTGGAAACCTTCGAACGCATCCTGGACAAGCACCCGTCCGGCATCGTTTCGGTTGTCTCAGACACCTTCGACTTCTTCGAGGTGCTCAACGGCATCCTCCCCGCCCTGAAGGGCCGCATCATGGCCCGCGACGGCAAGCTGGTCATCCGCCCCGACTCCGGCGACCCCGCGGACATCATCTGCGGTACCGCCTCCCGCCCAGGAGCCGTTTCCGACGGCGCCGCCCGCACCATGGAAGACGATCCCGAATACTTCGGTGCGGTCCAACTGCTCTGGAACGTCTTCGGCGGAACCGTGAACGCCAAGGGCTACAAGGTCCTGGACAGCCACATCGGCCTGATCTACGGCGACTCCATCACCATCGACCGCGCCAAGGACATCTGGACCCGGCTGGAAGCCATGGGCTTCGCTTCCGAAAACGTGGTGTTCGGCGTGGGCTCCTACTCCTACCAATACGTCACCCGGGATACCTTCTCCTCCGCGGTCAAGGCCACCTGGGCGCGGATCGGCGGCGTCGAGCACAACCTGCTGAAGGACCCCGCCACGGACAGCGGCACCAAGAAGTCCGCCACCGGGCGCCTCGCGGTGGTCCGCGATGCCGACGGCGAGCTGGTCCTGATCGAAAAGGCGACGCCGGAACAGGAGGCCGAATCCCTCCTGCAGCCGGTCTGGGCAGACGGTGAGTTCATCACCCGCCAGTCCTTCGCCGACGTCCGCGCCGTTCTGGGCAACATCGCCTGAGCGACTGCTGTGGACACCACCACTCAGCCGGACAGCCTGGCTGTCCGGCTGGCCAATGCCGAGCGGGAGCTGGAGGCTTACGAGCGCCAGCCCCCGCTCGGCGTGCGGGCGTACCTGCGGGGCAGGAACGCCCGCCTTGCAATCATTCTGGAACTCAGGGAGGAACTGGACCGTGAAGGATGAGCTGCCGCGGCAGCCGCTGGTATCGATCGACACAGTGCCGCTGCTCGTGCGGGACGGACGCCTTCATGTGGTGCTTGGGGACCGCGTATTTGAGCCTTTCCTCGGGCAGGCGGCCCTGCCCGGCGTCCTGCTCCTGGGCAACGAACGCATGCACGAAGCAGCATTGCGCGCCTTGGAGTCGAAAATCGGGGTCGGCGCGGCCGATGTCCTCGCCCTGAGCGGCGCGGGCGTCTTCGACAATCCGGACCGGGACCCCCGCGGGCCCACCATTTCCATCGTCCATACGGCCATCCTCCGTCCGCGCACCGCGTTGCCGGAGTCCGGAGTCCGGGCAGTGCCGTTGGACGAAGCCCGGGGCCTTCCTTTCGACCACGAAGCCATCATCCGCAGGACTGCCGGGACCGTCCTGGACAGCCTGTGGCGTGATCTTCCCCTCACCCGGGCCTTGCTGGGCAGCACCTTCAGCACGGCCGACGCGGCACGGCGCGAACGTGAGCTGGCGGCAGCAGCCGGCCGCCCGGAGCCGGACACCTCCAACCTCGGCCGCACTTTCGCGAAGAGCCCCCTGCTCAGCAAGGCGGCTGCTGCTGCGGAGCCCCGGGGCAAAGGCAAGCCGGCGGCGCTCTGGGCCTGGATTGACGCGGAATCCCGCCCCTCCGCCTAAGGCGGCAACGGCGTCACAGAGCGCAAGCAAAGGCAACATCGGGACATCCCGGGCAACCCGGCGTCGTGCGGGGAAAGGCAACGAAACGCAGCTTGGAACGGTGCCGGCCACCTGCCTAGTCTCGATGCACGTGGTGTACCCAAGAGGCCAGGGAGCTGCCTGCAAAGCAGCGCACGCGGGTTCGAATCCCGCCACCACGTCGAAGGGAATCGAAGGAGCTCGAAGGAAACCGGGCGCCCCGTTAAATGACAGACATCTACTGAATTTGCTACCTTGAACGACGGACTGCCACCTTTGCGTGCGCAGTCCCGCATCAAGGAGGCCCCCAATGACCATTACAACCATCGCACGAGGCGAGATCCACCTGACCTTCGCCAACGGCCAGGAAGTACACGACGGACTCGACCAGGCCGTCAACACCCTGATCGAGGACGCAGCCGACGTTGACTGCGGCATTCTCGTCACCCGCCACGAGCCGGGCAGCTACACGGTCGCTTTCGACGAGTCCGTCCCCTTCGGCCAGACCCGCGAGGCTTTTGCCGCCTGAGTTCCCCAGCGCGGCCACGGCCCCCGCACGCTATCGTTCGAGCGCGCGGGGGCCGTTTCCCGTTAACGCGGCAGGAGCCGCTTTCACCCGGCCGGGCCCGTACGACGGCGGCTCAACGGCGGGTGGATATGTCGCTGTTCCGCCGTGAACAGGGCAGCCGGTGCTCCGACGGCAGGCTGCGTCTTCCGGCCTGTGGCCGCAAGGTGCGGCAGCATCTTGCGCGTGAAGTTCCCGGCCGGGAGCTGCGTGTCCCAGACAGCCTCATAGACAGAACGCAGCTGGGTCATGGTGAACTCGGCCGGCAGCAGGTGCGCGGCAACCGTGGTGTACTCCATCTTGCCGGCCAGGCGCTCCAGGCCGTCCCGGAGGATGGTGGCGTGGTCGAAGGCCATCGGGCTTTCGAGGACCGCATGGACGGGGTGCCAGGCGGCGGAGGCTGCGTCCGTGCCCGCCGAAAGACCCGGCAACGCACCGCCGTCGGAGGCGAGGAGGACAAGGTGCGCCACCGACACAACCCGCATGCGCGGGTCCCGGTCCGGGTCGCTGTAGCTGGCGAGTTGCTCGATGTGGGCCGGAAGGCCGCCGAGATCCAGGCCGGTTTCCTCGGCCAACTCCCGTGCCGCGGCGTCACCGGCAGACTCCCGCGGAGCCACGAAACCGCCGGGAAGCGCCAGCATTCCCTTGAAGGGATGGCCGCCGCGCCGGACGAGCGCCGCATGCAGCACCCCTTGCGCGACGGCCAGCACCACAAGGTCCACCGTGACGGCAATGGACGGATAATCACGGGGTTCGTATGCCTCCAGGAACTCCCTTTCGGCGTCGGACCCGCGGCTCACCTGGCGGCCCCACGAAGGGAAGTGCCAGCGGGTAGGGCCGAACTCCCGGTCAGGACAGTGCTGCCGGCCCAAGGCGGCGAGGCCAACGCGCCGGCCTGCGCCAGGACGGCATCGATGACGTCCACTGCGGTCCGCATCCGCCGTGCATGGTCACCCGTGGCAAGGATCCAGGAATGGCCGGCCCCGGTCAGGGCGTCCTTGAACCATTCGGTCATGTCCGCCCGCCGGTGTTCACCTTCCCGCCAGCCGTCGTCCTCGAAATCCACGCCTTCCCAGTCCGTAAGCAGATAGAGGTCCCGGCGGGGCAGCTCCGCCACCGCGGCCGCGGAGCCGTGGCTGCCTTCGCCGAGGTAGTAGCGTTCCCACAGGGTCGTGGCAAAGGAGTCGGTGTCCGCGATGACCAGGGGGCACGCCGCCGCTGCAGCATTCTCGAGTTCGTTCTGCCGTGCGCCGACCCTGGCGAAGTCTTCGGCAGTCCACACCATGTCCGCAAGTTCGGCTTCGGGGTGCACCGCCCGGAGCTCCTCGAATTTCTCATAGGTGTACTGGCGTCCGTACTCCGGGACATCGAGGATTGTGGGGAAACGGGAACGGTAGTGGCCGGTCAGCGCGGCGGCCAGGGTGGTGGTCCCGGTGGATTCCGCGCCGAGGACGATGATGCGTGTGGCCAGGACCTGGCGGGCGGGCTCAATAACCCGGTCCCAAGACGCGGCAGGATCGGCACGGCACAGGGTTCCGCTGACGGGATAGGCAATCCGCGCCGGATCCACAGGGATGTGCTCCGCGCCGAAGGCCGCAGCGAGCCTGTCACCGTAGCTTTCGGAGCTGAAGACGGCATCGATCCGTTCGACCCCGCGGGATTTCAGGGCCAGGCGCATCAACTCCGTCTGGGCTTTCCAGATTTCATCGGAGTGGTAGTCCTCGGGGCAGTCGTTGCGCATGCCGATCACCATGACGTCCGGGCGGCCGGCGAACTCCTCCTCCAGCCAGCCCGTACGCTGCTCCACGGTCATGGACTCAAAACGGCTGCCGAGCATCAGGACAAACACCTGCTCCGATTGCGCGGCAGCGGCCTCGATGAGATGACGGTGCCCTACGTGGGGCGGGTAGAACTTCCCGATCACCATGGAGTTTCCGAACAACTCAGGCACCTTCCGCGGCCAGCTCGGGAGCGGGTTCCACCGACGCCGCCTTCCGTGCACGCCGCCAGTCGAGCAGGCCGTACACGCACAGCGCCAGGAAACCGATGTAGAGGATGGCAGTCAGGGCCAGGCCGCGGCTGAAATAGAGCGGGATGGAGACCAGGTCGATCAGGATCCAGACGTGCCAGTGCTGGAAGATCTTCTTTGCCTGCCCGTAGGTGGCCACGAGGGACGCCGTCAAAACGAAGGCGTCGGGCCACGGCACCTGGGAGTCCGTTCCGTGGGTCAGGAGCATGGCCACGATGGCGGTCCCGACGGCGGCAGCCGCGGCGCCGGCGTAGATCTCTTTGCGGGTCGCATCCCGGATGGGGAGGTCGTTCCTGCTTTCGGTGCGGGCGTTGCCGCGGATCCAGTTGAACCAGCCGTACACGGCAATTGCCGCGAAGATCACCTGGAGCACGGATTCGGCGTAGAGGCCTGCACCCAGGAACAGGATGATGAAGGCGATGTTGTTGATGATGCCGACCGGCCAGTTCCACAGCTTCTGCCGGGCGACTCCGTAGACGCAGGCGGCACCGGTGACGAAACCGATGACCTCGATCCAGCTGACCGGCGCTCCGAAGAGGACGAAGGCGGCAGAGTTCATCCACGCAAGCAGTTCATTCATGACGTTCCCCAATTATTGTCGGATTGATAAGAAGGATGCTAGCTACTAAATATCATCCTGACAATAATTCGGTGCCCAAAAAGAACCGGGGCCTGCCCGCTTCCCCGGCACACAAGGTGCGGGAACAGCGGGCAGGCCCCGGCTGAGTGGAAATCCGGAGGGCGGGTTACGCCCGGCGCAGCACCACGCCGTCGGACTTCATGAAAAGCTGCTTGGCGGCCGCATCGGCACCGGGACCCGCAGGCTCAAGCCACACGACGTTTCCGCTGACGGAAACCTCCTGGACCTCCCCTGCTGCGATCACCTGGGCGTGCTTGACGACCTCGATCCGCTCCCCCGCTTCCAGGCTTGCCCAGTCGGCAACGGTGGCGGCATGTGCGATTCGCCTGGACAGGACGGATCCGCGTGACTTCATTGAACTTCTACCCCTTTGTGGATGTTCGTTGTTTTCTGTTGTGGAGCTGTCCCGACAAGTCCGCGACATCATCGGCGCGGACGTGCCGTACCTCATAAGTTCTACTACACGGAAGGCGCCCCGGGCCCGGCTATGCCGAACATTTCCGGGGCGCCATCCAATGTTTACCTGCGCCGTATTTTCTTCGGGATCAGGCGAGGATACCGACGGCCGATTCGGCGGCTTCGCGCACCGCGCCGGAGCCCACCAGGCGGTCGGCGGCTTCCAGCTCGGGCGAGAGGAAGCGGTCCGTTCCCGGACCGGCGACGACGCCGCGCAGCACCTCGAGCACTGCCGCGCCGGCGGGGCCGGGGGTCAGTTCGCCGTCGGACAGCTTGGTGCGGATGTCGAGCGCGCGGCAGCTGGTGACCAGTTCGATGGCCAGGACGCGGCGGAGGTTCTCCACGGCCTTGCGCAGCTTGCGGGCAGCGTGCCAGCCCATGGAAACGTGGTCTTCCTGCATGGCGGAGCTCGGGATGGAGTCCACCGATGCCGGGACGGCCAGGCGCTTGTTGTCGGAGACCAGGCCGGCCTGGGTGTACTGGGCGATCATGAGGCCGGAGTCGACACCCGGATCGTCGGCCAGGAAGGCCGGCAGGCCGTGCGAGCGGGCCGGATCCAGCATGCGGTCCGTGCGGCGCTCGGCGATGGAGGACAGGTCCGCCACGGCGATCGAGAGGAAGTCCAGCACGTAAGCCACGGGAGCGCCGTGGAAGTTGCCGTTGGAGGACACGCGGCCGTCCGGGAGGACCACCGGGTTGTCGATCGCGGCAGCCAGTTCGCGGGTGGCCACGAGCTCGGCGTGGGTCACGGTGTCGCGGACCGCACCGGCAACCTGCGGGGCGCAGCGCAGCGAGTAGGCGTCCTGGACGCGGGAGTCGCCCACACGGTGGGAGGCAACGATCGGCGAGTTGGACAGCACCTTGAGCATGTTGTCCGCGCTGGCGGCCTGGCCCGGGTGCGGACGCAGGGCGGCGTGGAGCTCGGGCAGGAACACCTGGTCCGTGCCGAGCAGCGCCTCGACGCTCAAAGCGGCGGTGATGTCCGCCGTCGTCATCAGGTTGCGGAGGTCTGCGATCGCCATGAGCAGCATGCCGAGCATGCCCTCGGTGCCGTTGACCAGCGCCAGGCCTTCCTTCTCGGCCAGCGTGACCGGCTCGATGCCGTGCTGGGCGAGGAGTTCGGCGACCGAGGGGCGGCCTTCGACGCCGTAGAGCTCGCCGTCGGGACCGAACGCTTCGCCTTCACCCATGACCACCAGGGCGCAGTGGGACAGCGGGGCGAGGTCGCCGGAGCAGCCGAGGGAGCCGAACTCGCGGACCAGCGGGGTGATGCCGGCGTTGAGCACCTTGACGAAGGTCTCGAGGACCTCGCGGCGGACGCCGGTGCGGCCGGACGCCATGGTCTTGGCGCGCAGGAACATGATGGCGCGGACAACTTCGCGTTCCACGGCCGGGCCCATGCCCGCAGCGTGGCTGCGGATCAGCGACTTCTGCAGCTGGGTGCGGAGGTCGTTGGGGATGTGGCGGTTGGCCAGGGCGCCGAAGCCGGTGGAGATGCCGTAGGCGGGAGTGTCGCTGACAGCGAGCTCGTCGATGTGGGCACGGACCTTGGCGACGGTGTCCAGGGCTTCCTGGGCGATGGTGATCTGTGCGTCGTGGCGGGCGACGTTGAGGACGTCTTCCGCGGTGACGTCGCTGGAACCGAGGGTGACGGTCAGCGCTTCGTTGGTGGTGATGGTCATTGGGTGTTCCTTCGGTGGTTGAGCCTGTCGAAACCAGCGCTGGTGGTCGAGCTTGTCGGGATCCAGGTCTCGACAAGCTCGACCACCGAGGGGTCGGCTAGCGGGCCTCGTTCATGGGGATGCGGACACCGCGCTCGGCGGCAACCTCTTCGGCGCGCTCGTAGCCGGCGTCGACGTGGCGGATGACGCCCATGCCGGGGTCGTTGGTCAGGAGGCGCTCGAGCTTCTGGGCTGCGAGCTCGGTGCCGTCGGCCACGGAGACCTGGCCGGTGTGGATGGAGCGGCCGATGCCGACGCCGCCGCCGTGGTGGATGGAGACCCAGGTGGCGCCGGAGGAAGCGGCGGTCAGGGCGTTCAGCAGCGGCCAGTCGGCGATGGCATCCGAGCCGTCCTTCATGGCTTCGGTTTCGCGGTACGGGGAGGCGACGGAACCGGAGTCGAGGTGGTCACGGCCGATGACGATCGGGGCCTTGACCTTGCCCTCGGCGACAAGCTTGTTGAAGAGCAGGCCGGCCTTGTGGCGTTCGCCGTAGCCGAGCCAGCAGATACGGGCCGGGAGGCCTTCGTACTCCACGCGCTCCTGGGCGGCGTCGATCCACTTGTGCAGGTGCTTGTTCTCCGGGAACAGCTCCTTGATGGCCTCGTCGGTGACGCGGATGTCTTCCGGATCGCCGGACAGTGCCACCCAGCGGAACGGGCCAAGGCCCTCGCAGAACAGCGGGCGGATGTAGGCCGGAACGAAGCCGGGGAATTCGAAGGCGCGGTCGTAGCCGCCCTTGCGTGCTTCGTCGCGGATGGAGTTGCCGTAGTCGAAGACCTCGGCACCGGCGTCCTGGAACTCGACCATGGCCTGTACGTGGCGGGCCATGGAAGCCTGGGCCTTCTTGGTGAAGCCTTCCGGATCAGCTTCGGCTTCAGCGTGCCATTCCTCGACGGTGATGCCCTCGGGGAGGTAGGACAGGGGGTCGTGGGCGGAGGTCTGGTCGGTGACGACGTCGATGGTCAGCTCGCCGGCCTTGTGGCGGCGGAGCAGCTCGGGGAAGACCTCGGCAGCGTTGCCGACGTAGCCCACGGACCAACCGCGGCGCTCTTCCTTGGCCTTGAGGACCTTGGCGATGGCGGTGTCCAGGTCGGTTTCGACCTCGTCCAGGTAACGCTTGCCGGCGCGGCGGCGCAGGCGGGACTCGTCGACGTCGACAATCAGGCAGGCGCCGTCGTTCAGCGTGACGGCGAGCGGCTGGGCGCCGCCCATGCCGCCGCAACCGCCGGTAAGGGTCAGGGTGCCGGCCAGCGGGCCTTCGGTGGAACCTTCCGCGGCGGGAGCCGGGTGGCGGCCTTCGGCGGCGAGCTTGTTGCCGACGGCGGCGAAGGTTTCGTAGGTGCCCTGCAGGATGCCCTGGGTGCCGATGTAGATCCAGGAACCGGCGGTCATCTGGCCGTACATCATGAGCCCTTCAGCCTCGAGGCGGCGGAATTCGGGCCACGTTGCCCAGTCGCCCACGAGGTTGGAGTTTGCCAGCAGCACGCGCGGTGCCCATTCGTTGGTGCGGAAGACACCCACCGGCTTGCCGGACTGGACCAGGAGGGTTTCGTCCTTCTCCATGGTTTCCAGGGTGCGGGTGATGGCGTCGAACGCGGCCCAGCTGCGGGCGGCGCGGCCGGTGCCGCCGTAAACCACCAGGTCGTCCGGACGTTCGGCGACCTCGGGGTCCAGGTTGTTCATGAGCATGCGCAGCGGGGCTTCCGTCTGCCAGCTCTTCGCGGTGAGTTCGGTGCCGCGGGCAGCTTTGACCGGGCGGGCTCCGGTGGTGAAATCGGCGGGTGCCATGGTGGCTCCTTCGTCTCTGGAGGGGTGGTTGCGGAGGAAAGATCTTCTGTATCCAGTAGAGCCTGTCCGGAACGGGCGCGGAATGGCTTTTCTAGGGGTGGTGTCCGGGATTCCAGACTGGCGCGGAGTGGTTCCGGGCGGCGCCGGGAAGGACCGTTCGTTGCGGGGCCTGCTCTACGTGCTTTCCGGGATTCATTCCACGTAGAGCGGGCCCCGCAACGCATGCAGGCGCGCCATCTGGGGCGGAGTTGTCTACTGGGCCGGACGGCCGTAGATGCGGTTCGAGAGTTCGCCCGCGGCCTTCTGGATGCGGGCTGCGAGTGCCGGCCACTCCTCTGCCGGCACCTTGTCCTCGAGGAAGGTCACGGCGACTGCCGCCGTCGGCCATCCCAGGTGGTCCGTAACGGCGGCGGCAATCGAGCCGAAGCCCGGCGTCACTTCGCCGTGTTCGGTGGCATAGCCGCGCTGGCGCACCTGGTCCAGGTGCGAAGACAGCGCCGAGTACTTCATGATGGGCGATTCGGTCTCGTGCCGCGCCGTGAAGGCGGCCGCGTTCGGGTACAGCGCCCGAACCTGCGACTTGGGCAGGGCGGCCAGGATGGCGCGGCCGCTGGCGGTGAGGTGGCTGGGCAAGCGGACCCCGACGTCGGTCACCAGGGACGGACGGTTCTTGGCCCGCTCCTCCACGATGTAAAGCACGTCGCGGCCGTGCAGCACCGCCAAGTGGGCGCTCTCGCCGATCGCATCCACGAGGGAGGCAAGCATCGGGCGGCCCAGCCGGGAGAGCGGCTCCTGCCGGGAGTACGCCGAGCTGAGCTCGAAGGCACTGATGCCCAGGCCATAACGCTGCTCCTCATGCAGGTGGAGCACGAAGCCGTTGGCCTCCATGACCCCCAGCAGGTGGTAGACGCTGGAGCGCGGCAGGCCCAGGGAGGTGGCAATGTTCGACGCCGCCATGGGGCCGCGGCGGGAAGCCAGCAGCTTGAGGATGCGCAAGGTGTTTTCGGCGGCCGGGACTTTGGAAGTGGCTTTGCCAGGCGCCAGCGGCTGTGCAGTCATGGTTCCTCATCAAGTGGTCTAGGTGTCCGGGATCCCGTACTTAAGCTTGCGGTGCGGACGGACTGACGGCCAGCCCCATACAGCCTTCAATTGTCCGGGATCCCAGACAAATTTGAGGCGCGCGGCGGCGCGGCGCGCCATCTCCGCCGTGACGCAGGCCACACGCGGCGGCGTTCGTCTGAGATGTAAGACACCAAAGCCTCGTGAGGCCAATCACAAGGCCCAGGAAAATGGTCTGCTGGTTAGCGATCCCCCTCCCAATGACGAGAAGGTATTCGTATGCAACAAGCACCCAGCGCCGCCGGAGCGGCCACCGCCGGTGCGAAAGCCGGCAGTGTGGCAACCGCACTGAACCGCGGCCTCAGCGTCCGGCACATCCGCTTCATGGCACTCGGTTCCGCGATCGGCACCGGCCTGTTCTACGGCTCGGCCTCGGCCATCCAGAAGGCCGGCCCCGCCGTCCTCTTCGCGTACATGATCGGCGGCGCCGCCGTCTTCATGGTGATGCGCGCGCTGGGCGAAATGGCCGTCCGCCACCCCGTGTCCGGTTCGTTCGGACAGTACGCCAGCCGCTACCTCGGCCCGCTGGCCGGCTTCGTGACCGGCTGGACCTACGTCTTCGAAATGGCCATCGTGGCCATCGCTGATGTCACCGCGTTCAGCATCTACATGGGCTTCTGGTTCCCGCAGGTGGACCGCTGGATCTGGGTACTGTCCATCATCCTGTTCCTCGGCGCACTCAACCTGCTCAGCGTCAAGGTTTTCGGTGAACTGGAGTTCTGGTTCTCGCTCATCAAGGTCGCCGCCATCATCGCCATGATCGCCGGCGGTGCCGCGATCATCGCCTTCGGCTTCCAGGCCGGCGGCAGCACCGTGGCACCCGGCCTCGGAAACCTGGTCGAACACGGCGGAATGTTCCCCAACGGTTTCGGCGGGCTCCTGGCCGCGTTCGCCGTCGTGATGTTCGCCTTCGGCGGCATCGAGATGATCGGCATCACGGCAGGCGAAGCCGCCAACCCCAAGAAGGTCATCCCGCAGGCCGTCAACACCGTTCCCGTGCGCGTCCTGCTGTTCTACGTGCTGACCCTTGGCGTGCTCATGAGCCTGTTCCCCTGGAACGAAATCGGCACCAACGGCAGCCCCTTCGTGCAGATCTTCGACGGCTTGGGCATCCCCGCAGCACCGCACATCCTCAACGCCGTGGTGATCACCGCAGCACTCTCCGCCATCAACTCGGACATCTTCGGCGCCGGCCGTATCCTCTACGGCCTGTCCCAGCAGGGCCACGCTCCGGCGAGCTTCGGCAAGCTGTCCCGCCACGGCGTCCCGTGGATGACCGTGGTGCTGATGGGCGCGATCCTGCTGGTCGGCGTCATCCTGAACGCCGTGATCCCGGAAGACGTGTTTGTCATCATCGCCTCGATCGCCACCTTCGCCACTGTGTGGGTGTGGGTCATGATCCTGGCCTCGCACGTGGCCATGAAGCGCGAGATCGCACGCAAGGGACTGCCGGCCTCGGAGTTCCCGTCGCCGTTGTGGCCGGCCGCGTCCGTGCTCGCCATTGCGTTCATGGGCATGGTGATCGTCATCCTGGGCGTCTTCGAGGACACCCGCGTAGCCCTCTACGTCGGCGCCGCGTGGCTCGCCCTGCTGGTGGTTGCCTACCGGCTCTGGGTCCGCGACGGCGGCCGCGTCCGGGCCGAGCTGGTCGACGAAACGTCCTCGATCCCCGTGGTCAAGGGCAAAACGGCGAAGGAAAGCGCCCCGCTCTCCTAACCACATCCCTCCGCAACAACTGGTGGCGCCCGGTCCCCGACCCGGGCGCCACCGGCGTTTAATCGCGCCTGCCGAGTTCAGTAGCTCACCGGGCGGACCAGTTCACCGGGCGGACCAGCCGCCGTCCATGGTGTAGCTGGCGCCGGTGACCATGCCGGCGTCGTCGGAAGCCAGCCAGGCGGCCAGCGATGCGACCTCCGACGGTTCCACCAAACGCTTCACGGCGGATTCGGTGAGCATCACCTTGGCCAGGACTTCGGACTCGGGGATCCCGTGCAGCACGGCCTGGTCCGCCAGCTGTTTTTCCACCAGCGGAGTGCGCACATACCCGGGGTTGATGCAGTTGGAGGTCACTCCGTGCGGCCCGCCTTCCAGTGCCGTCACCTTGCTGAGCCCCTCCAGCCCGTGCTTGGCCGAGACGTAGGCGCTCTTGAAAGACGAGGCACGGAGCCCGTGCACCGAAGAAACGTTGATGATGCGGCCGAACCCTTGCGCGTACATATGCGGCAGGGCGGCCCGGATAAGCAGGAACGGCGCTTCGAGCATGAGCGCAAGGATGCGCCGGAAATCCGCGGGGTCGAACTCCTCGACGGGCGCCACTTTCTGGATTCCGGCGTTGTTCACCAGGATGTCGCAGTCGAGGCTGAGGCCGGCCAGGGCTCCCGTGTCCAGGAGGTCGACGGCCCACGCGGTGCCGCCGAGTTCGTCGGCGAGCGCTTCGGCCCCGGCGGCATCGACGTCGGCCACTACCACCTTGGCTCCGCGGGCAGCGAAGGTGCGGGCGCAGGCGGCGCCGATGCCGCTGGCCCCGCCGGTGACCACCGCCTTGCGCCCCGCAAGCGTTCCGCCCTGGTGCGCTGCGCTCACTTCCCCGCTCCCTTGCCGGCGGGCAGTCCGTGGCGGCGGGCGTCGGCGTCGTCGATATCTTCCAGGGCGGCGCCGCGCGTCTCGCGCAGGGTGAGGACGACGACGGCGGTCACCGCGCAGGCGAGGAGCAGGTAGACCGCGGTGGGCACCCAGGAGCCGGTGTCCTTGAGCCACTGCGTCGCCAGGAGCGGGGCAAGGGAACCCGCGAAGATCGAGGTGACCTGCGAACCGAGCGACACCCCGGAGTACCGCATGCGGGTGGGGAAGAGCTCGGACATGATGGCCGGCTGGGATGCGTACATGAAGGCGTGCAGGCACAGGCCGATCGTCACCGCCAGGACGATCACCACGGGGTTCCGGGTGTCGAACATCGGGAAGGCGAAGAACGGCCAGGAGGCCCCGGCAACCGCGCCCGCAAGATACACGGGCTTGCGGCCCCAGGAATCCGCGAGCCTGCCCACCTGCGGAATCACCAGGAAGTGCACTACATGCGCGATCAACAGGGCGAGGAGCAGGGACGAGGTGTCGTATTTGTGGACGCTCTTGAGGTAGACGATGGAGAAACTCACCACGAGGTAGTACATGATGTTTTCCGCGAAGCGCAGCCCCATGGCCTGCAGGATCCCTTTGGGGTACTTGCGGATGACCTCGCCGACGCCGTAGCTGACGGCTTGCTCCTTTTCCACCTGCGCTTTCGCTTCCAGGAAGATGGGCGCCTCGGTGACATGGGTGCGGATGTAGTAGCCCACGAAGACGATCACCGCGGAAAGCCAGAACGCCACGCGCCAGCCCCAGGCGAGGAAGTCGGCACTGCTGAGCACCTTGGACATCACGAACAACACGAGGGTGGCCAGCAGGTTGCCTACCGGAACGGCGGCCTGCGGCCAGCTGGACCAGAAGGCACGGGATTCATTGGGGCTGTGTTCTGCCACGAGCAGCACCGCGCCGCCCCATTCGCCGCCGAGCGCAAACCCTTGGATGAAGCGCAGCGCCACGAGAAGGGCCGGCGCCAGGTAGCCCAACTCCGCGAAGCCGGGAAGGCAGCCCATCAGGAACGTGGAAACACCAACCAGCACGATGGTGAGCTGCAGGGTGGGCTTCCGGCCAAGCCTGTCGCCGATCTGCCCGAAGACGATCCCGCCAAGGGGCCGGGCTACGAAGCCCACCGCGTAGGTCAGGAAAGCCTGGATGACGCCGTCCAGCTCGTTGCCGGTGCCCGGGAAGAAATACTTGCCGAAAACCAGGGTGGCGGCCGTGGCGTAGAGGAAGAATTCGTACCATTCGACCACGGTGCCCACCATGGAGGCAGCGACGATCTTCTTGAGCCCCGCACCCTTTGCCGGTCCGGCGCTGCCGGTACGTGCTCCTGCATCTGCGAGGGAGGGCCGTTCTGCGGCCATGTCCAGCTCCTTTGTGTCTTCGTTGACACGTGCCGCGATCCACGACTGCTGTGATCCGCAACACGAATGACTCGTTGAGTCTTCCTGCAGATTCAGTACAGCTCAATGGCCAATTCGGCACTCAGCGTGTGCAGAATTGCAGATATGAACCCGAATCCGGACGACCTCCTGATCCTCCTGGCAGTCTCCCGCTCCGGCAAGTTCACCTCCGCCGCTCAGGACCTTGGACTGAACCACACCACCGTGTCGCGCAGGATCGCAGCGCTCGAAAAGGCCTTGGGCGGCAGGACGCTCGCCCGGGCGGCCGGCGGCTGGGAACTTACCGAGCTGGGGACCGAAGCGGTTGCCGTGGCCGAACGGATCGAAGCGGCGGTGGGCACGCTGGACGCCGGAAACCGCGCACCCGACCCCATTGCCGGCGTCGTACGCATGACCGCGACGGACGGCTTCAGCGCGTACATCGCGGCCCCGGCCATTGCCCGGCTGCGGACGCAGCATCCCGGGCTCAGCGTGGAAATCATCACCGTCACCCGCCGCGCACTGCAGCAGCGTTCCGGCTTGGACCTCGAAGTGGTGGTGGGCGAGCCCCAGGTGCACCGGGCGGAGTCGCTCCGCCTGGGCCAATACATGCTCGGCATGTACGCCTCGCGGGAGTACCTGGCCGCACACGGCATCCCGCGCACGGCGGAGGAGTTGGTCCGGCACCCGCTGGTCTACTTTGTGGATTCGATGCTGCAGGTGGATGACCTCGATGCTCCACGGCGGCTGGTCCCCGGCATGCGGGACGGCGTCATGTCCACGAACGTCTTCGTACACGTGGAGGCGACCCGCGCCGGGGCGGGCATCGGCTTCCTGCCCTGCTTCATGGCGGACCGGCATGACGACCTCGTCCGGTTGCTGCCCGCCGACTTCGCCGAGCTGCTCCCCTACTGGCTGGTGCTGCGGACCGAATCCATGCGCCGCCCCGCGGTGGCCGCCGTCGTGCGTGCACTGCAGGAAGAGATGACGGCGCGGCACGACGCGCTGCTGGGGCGGAGCTAGCCGGCTGGTTCCGGCCAGCCGGCGTCCGCGGGCGCTCTATTCGAGCGCCGTCGTCAGGCAGTCGCTACGGGATCGTGCCGGATTTCCGCGCCCCGGGCGAACGCGCGGACCTGTGCGTCGTCCCAGATATGCGCCGGCACCGCCCCGCCCAGGAGCCTGCGGGCCAGCTTCGGATCGTCGCCGAAGGGCTTGTCACTGCCGGCCATGATCATGTTCCCGTAGCGGCGGCCCTTGAGCATGGCGGGGTCGGCGATGATCAAGGTGTGGGCGAAAGTGTCCGCGATGGTGGCGGCGTCCTGCCGCGCGCTGCGGAGGTCCGGGCTGTCGCCGGAGTTCACCACGTAGAGGCCGCCGGGCGCGAGGACCCGCCGGGCATGGGCGTTGAATTCCCGCGTGGTCAGGGGGCGCGGGGTGAAGGCCCCGGCGAAAACGTCGCGAATGATCAGGTCCCGGCTCTCCGCAGTGAGCGTTTCGGTGACCTCGCGGGCCTCACCCACGCGGATCCTGAGCAGCGGCGCCTTGGGAAGATCGAACCAGGCGCGGACGTAGTCGGCCAGCTTTCCGTCCAGCTCCACCACCACCTGCCGGGCCTCGGGGTAGGCCGCGTGGACGTACCGCGCCACGGAACACGCTCCGCCGCCAAGGTGCAGCGCGCGCAGTTTCGGCTTGTCTTCGGGCGGCCACACGGACTCCACAAGGGCCGCAATCCAGCGCATGTACTCGAAGTCCAGGAACAGGGGGTCCGCGAGATCGATGTGCGAGCTCATGACCCCGTTGATCTTCAGCAGCCAGCCGTTGGAGTTGTCCGGATCGGCCACCAGTTCGCAGTCGCCCGTATCGATGTAGTAGACGCCCTCCACCGGCCCCTTCGAGCGTCCGCCCGCGGGCGGTTCAATGGCGCTGCTTCCCTGCCGCGCCACGCGTCCGCGTTTGGCCATCAGCGGAGTCCTGCCTGAATCATGCTCCCACCTTAACAGCGGCCAGCCGCCGTCGTGATTGCCCGGCCTGCTATTGCCCGACGGCGGCCCGCACCATCCGGATCTCCGGCAACCTTTCCCACTCCTCCGGGAGGATCTCCCGCTTCCCGTCCGGCACGAAACCGTTGCGCCGGTAGAAAGCCTGGGCGCGCGGATTGTCCTCAAGGACCCAGAGATACGCGGCCTCCTTGCCGATCACGGCATCCAGCAGCGCCTGCCCTACCCCGGTGCCATGCACGCGCCGGAGTGCGTAGATCAACTGGAGTTCCAAGCCGCAGGGAGCATCGTCGTCGTTCGAGGCCGCCGCCAAGGCCATACCCACCAGCACGCCGGCATCGTCGAACGCCAGCGTGGGGCGGTACGAACCGGCCAGGGCTTCCCGATGCTGCTCAACCCGTTCCTCCATCGCGGCCTCCCGGGAGTCAAAGAACTCCGCGGGCAGCAAGTGGCCGTAAGTTCGGGCAAGCGGGCTTTGCGGTCCTCGAAGAACCTCTCCGACAGCAGGTGCCCGTAGCTTTCCCGCCAGGCCCGGAGGTGCATGGCGGCGATGGCCTCGGCATCCGCGGGCACGGCGGGGCGCACCGTGAATTCCACGCTCACACCACCCGGGCGATGGCGAAGCCGTCCCATCCCTTGGTGCCGACGGTCTGGATGGCCGTGGCGTCGAGCCGGGGATCCTGGCCCATCATTTCCAGGGCGGCGGTGATGCCGGGGGCGTTGACCTCGTCAATGGAGTTGTCCAGGATGGCGCCCTCCCAGATCACGTTGTCCATCACGATCACCGTGCCGGGCCTGCCCAGCCTGATGGCCCAATCGAGGTAATTGGAATCGTTCTGCTTGTCCGCGTCGATGAAAACAAAATCGAACGCCTCCCCGCCGGCCAGCAGCGGCAAGGTATCCAAGGCCGCGCCTACACGGATATCCACCTTGTGCCCCACTCCCGCGGCATCCACGTTTCCGCGGGCCACTTCAGCGTGCTTGGGCAGGTATTCGCAGGTAACCAGTTGCCCGTCGTCAGGCAGTCCCTGCGCCATCCAGATGGTGCTGAATCCGGCCAGCGTGCCGATCTCCAGCACACGCCGCGCGCCGCTCAACTGAACCAGCAGCTTGAGCAGCTTCCCGGCGTTGGGCGCCACTTCGATCGCCGGCAGTCCGGCGTCGACCGCTGAGCGGCGCGCACGCTCCAGTTCGGGACCGGGACGCACGACGGCGGTGGACAAGTACTCTTCGACATCAGCCCAGGCGGGCTGGACTTTGTGCTCGAACATGGGCCCCAGTCTTGCATCCGGTCCCCGGGCTGGGAAGGCTCCGGAACGCGCCGACGCTCTGGAACCGCCCGGCATCCGGTGGCACAGTGGAGATATGGGAGCGCCACTGCCCTACCAATCGCCGGAAAACCTGCCAAGCTTCACGGTGGAGAGCCACTCCTTCTCCGACGGCGGCGCCTTGCCGGCCGCCCAGACCAGCGCACGCCTTGGCGTGATCGGCGGCCGGGACCAATCCCCGCATCTGGCATGGAGCGGCGCACCGGCCGGCACCCAAGGCTACGCCGTCACCGTTTTCGACCCCGATGCCCGGTCCGGCTACTGGCACTGGGCCGTCGTCGGCATCCCCGCCGGGATCACGTCCCTGCCGGAAGGCGCCGGCCATGCGGAAGGGGACCTGCTGCCGGCAGGTGCTCTGCAGTTAATGAACGACGCCGGCTCGGCCGACTATGTGGGAGCCGCGCCTCCGCGGGGAAGCGGACGCCACCGTTACGTTATTGCGGTCCATGCGCTGGACACCGCGGAGCCGTTGCTCGCCGGCGGAGCGGCCTCGGCCCTGGGGCCGCTGCTGGACCGGCACACGCTGGGCAGGGCCACGATCACGGGGCTCTTCGAGCGGCACTGACCCACCGCATGACCCCACGTCGGGCCTGCGCATGACTAGCTTTGTCACTAACTTCTGAAAAGTTTTGTTGATATTCGTCATTAAATCTATTGCCACATACCACCGGGCTGGCTAGAGTCTTTCTCGTTGCACGCAGAGAAATGTCTGGATGGGAGACACCGTGGACGCCATTATTAACCTCGTCACCACAATCCTGAACTTGATCATGAGCCTCCTTGGTGGTGGAGGAACCTTGCCGCCGCTGCCACCTCTCCCCGGCATCGGCGGCTAGCACAAGCAAGCGCGGAGCGCCCCTGACCAGGGCACTCCGCGCTTGCTGCTATGTCCGGCCGTTATCGCCGTTCAATACGTATCGCCGCCTAAAAGCGGCATTTGGTTTGTTTTTGCTTAGTCAGCATTTGAAATTGCGGATTCAAGGCGTTCCACCTTGCCCGTCAATTCGCCCGAATAACCGGGCCGGATATCGGCTTTGATCACCAACGAGACCCGGCTGCCGTACTTGCCCACGGCCTCGGTGGCGCGCTTGACGACATCGAACACCTCGTCCCATTCACCTTCGATGGTGGTGAACATGGAGTCGGTGCGGTTCGGCAAGCCGGAATCCCGGACGATCTTCACGGCCTCGGCGACGGCGTCATGCACGGAACCGTCGGCGGCGGCATTTCCTTCGGCGGGCTGGCCGGACGGGGCTACGGAAAATGCGAGCAACATACGCCAAGTCTTTCATGGCATGCCATGTCATATAAACGCCAACTCCGGAGTAACCACGGGCCGAAAGAACCGCGTTGCTAATCTGAACAGCATGAGTCTGCCCCCGGAACGCAAGCCGCTTCGAGCCGATGCCGCGCGAAATGTGGACAAAATCATCACGGCTGCGAGGCAATGCTTCCGTGAATTGGGGCCTGATGTACCCCTGCAGACCATCGCCTCCACCGCCGGCGTCGGACCCGCCACCCTGTTCCGCAACTTCGCAGACAAACAGCAACTCGTGCTCGCCGCCCTCTCCCGTCAGCTGCGCCTTCATGCTGACCCGGTGGCCGAAGAAGCCCTGGCCGGCATGGATGCCGCAGAAGGACTGATCAAGGTGATCGACGCCGTCGTGATGGTTGCGAGCGAGGACGCCAACCTGCTCGGGGCGGTTGCCGGACGCCGCAACCTGCTGATGGGCATCACCGGCGGCATCGTCGATTCCATGGCCGTGCTGCTGGCCCGCGGCCAGGGGCAGGGCACCCTGCGCAAGGACATCACCATCGAGGACATGATCCGCCTGGTCGCCATGCTGATCGGCTCGGTGGACACGATGGAGCCGGGCTCGCGTGCCTGGGAACGGCCCGTTGCGCTGGTGGAAGACGCGATCCGCACTGAGCGCCCGCAACGTCCGCTGCCTCCGCAGACCCCCATTCCCGGCGTCGTTCTTTAAGCCGTCACCCGCCGGGAGTGCGGCCCGGCGGCGCATGGGTAGTCCTCCCTATCGCGGGCGTTCCGGTAGCCGCCTAGGCTCGAATCATGCTTCCTACCTTGGCGCCCATGGCCTATTCCGAATCCGATCCGCCCGCAGCCCTGATCCTGATCTTCATGCTGCTGTATTTCCTGGTGACATTCGGGATCAGCGGCCTGCTCCGGATGGGCGTTTTCATGAAGGCCGGGCAGCCCGCATGGGCAGCGTTCGTTCCGGTATACAACGACATCAAACTCCTGGAGATCGTCGGCCGGCCCTGGTACTGGTTCCTGCTGTTCCTGATTCCGTTTGCTGGCATCTTCTTCGCGGTCGTTGCCTTGCACGATCTTTCCCGGTCCTTCGGCAAGGACGCCGGATACACGGTGGGCCTGGTGCTGCTCCCGATCGTGTTCTTCCCGATGCTCGGCCACGGCCAGGCACGCTACCTCGGTCCGGCGGCTTCAGGGCAGTTCAATCCCTACGTGCAGGGTTACCCCGCGCAGGCATATGCAGCGCGGGGCTACCCGGCGGCGAACTACCCGGCCCAGGCTTACCCGCAGTACCAGCAGCAGGGGTACCCGCAGCAGCAGCAGTACGGCCAGCAGCCTTATGGCCAGCAGCAGGCCTACCCCCAGCAGGGCCAGCAGCCTTACGGCAATCCGCCCGCCCGCTAACCCCAGCCGAGCAGGCGCAGCCCCGCGGCCGCCGCGGCACCGGCAATGACCACCACAAGGAACGGCGCCCTCAGCCACAAGGCGATGGCGGCAGCCGCGAGGGCGCCGATCCGCGCGTCGAGGGCCAAGGCCTGGCCGGAGCCGAGCGCATTGACAACGGTCAGTGACGCCAGAAGCCCGATCGTCATGGTTCCGGCGATGTGCATGGTCCGCGGGTTCTTGAGCAGGCTGCGCGGAACGAAATAGCCGGCCAGTTTGGTGCCATAAGCCAGCACGCAGGCGGCCAGGATCCAAAACCAGAGGTTCATTTGCCCTCCCCCTCGGAGCGGTGCTCACCGTGGCGGTTCGCGTACGGGTCGATGTCCGGTTCCAAGCCTTCATCGTTCCGGGCATGGCTAAGCCAGCCGAACACGCCGGCTACCGCGGCGGCAACCAGGATCGGCACGCCGGGCGGAACGAAGGGCACGGCCAGCAGCGTCGCCGCGGCGCAGGCAACGGCAATCGCCCACGGCTCACGGCCCTTCAACCGCGGCCAGAGCAGCGCCAGGAAGGCGGCGACAGCAGCGCCGTCGAGCCCCCACTGCTTGGGGTCGCCGAGCGCATTCCCGGCGAGTGCGCCGACGGCGGTGAACAGGTTCCAGAGCACGTAGATGCCGATTCCGGCGGTCCAGAAGCCGCGTTTCTGCTCGCCGGGTTCGGACTGGCCCGACGCCGTTGCCGTGCTTTCGTCGATGCTCAGCTGGGCCTGGAGGTACTTGAGCTTGCGACCGGGCATCAGCAGCGCGTTCATCTGCATGCCGTAGATGCCGTTGCGCAGGCCAAGAAGGGCCGCGGCAGTCATGGCCGCGACGCCGGAGCCGCCGCCCGCGACCACCCCGATGAAGGCGAACTGCGAGCCGCCACTGAACATGAGCAGGCTCAGCGCCATGGTCTGCCAGAAGTCGAAGCCGGACGCCGCGGACAGCGCGCCGAAGGAAATTCCGTAGAGCCCCGTGGCGATGCTGATGGAAATGCCGACCTTCACGGCCGGGGATTCGAGCAACTTCTGGGGCATTCCTTCATGCAACCACAGCCCCGCGCACCGGCCTAACTCCGGCCGACACCCGCACCGTGCGTTCAGAATATTGAACATCGTTCATCATAGTGTTAGCTTGACTGGACGAATTCAAGGAGGAACCGAATGCGCATCGCCCGTCTCCAGACGCCTTCCGGGCCCGTCCACGCAGTGCTGCGCGGGGAGCGGTGGGAGCACATCGAAGATCCCTTCGCGGCCGAGCCCGTGCTGACCGGCACCTCCACACCCGTCGGCAGCGCCGAACTGCTGGCCCCCGTCAGCCCGGCCGCCCTCCTGGGCATCGCCCAAAACCTTGGAAACAACAACCACCCCCTCCCCATCCAGGCCTGGCACAAGTCCGTGCACACCATTGCAGCGCCGGGGGCGGACATTATTGCCACGCGCGGTGCGGGCACCGTGAACATCGAAGGCGAACTGGCCGTGGTGATCGGCAAACGGGCGGAGAACCTCACGCTGGAAAATGCGCTGGAGTACGTCCTGGGATACACGGTGGTCAACGACGTCACCAACGTGGAGCAGAACCAGGTGGACGAGAAGATGTTCCAGGGCAAGGCCGGCCGCAACTACACGCCGCTGGGCCCGTGGATCGAAACGGAACTCGCCACTCCGGAAAACGTGGGCATCGAGGTGGTGGTCAACGGCGAGACGACAGTAAAGTCCGGAACCTTCAACTTGTCTTCCTCCGTGGCCGCATGCCTGGTGTACGTCACGCAATGGCTCGCCCTCGAGCCCGGGGACGTCATCATGACCGGGGCGCCCAATACTTTCGTCCCCGTGCAGCCCGGGGACGACGTCGAGATCACCGTGGAAGGAATCGGAACACTGGCCAACCGGGTCGCCTAAGCAGGCTGCACACCAGGCACCGCCGGCGTGTAGACGATCAGCTTCAACGCCGGAGCGTCCGCGAGCGTCAACTGATGGTGCTCATAAACCCCGGTGCCGCCGTCGGGCCTGTTGAAGGTGCGGGTACGCGGAGTAAAGCCGCGCACCCCGTGCGCCTCCCACTGCGCCCGGAATTCCGGACTGGACTGCAGCAGCCCGGCCACCAGGCTCGCCTTCCGCGCATCCTGGATGCGCGAGCCGGTCTCGGCGCGGAATTCGGCCAGGAACTGGGCGCTGGTCTGTTCCCAGTCCGGCAGCAGGGCTCGGACCGCAGGGTCAGTGAAGACGAGCTTCAGCAGGTTCCGTTCCGGCCCGGACACTTCCAGGACCCGCGGAAACAAGTCGCTGTAGGCCTGGTTCCAGGCAACGATGTCCCAGTTGCCTTCGAGCGCCAAAGCGGGGTTGGGGTCGATGGCGTCCAGCAGCCGCTGGACATGTCCGGTGGTCTCGGCGGTACCGGGCCCGGGCTCCGGCACGGCGTAGCCGAACGGGGTGAACAGGTACCGTTCGCCCGCGGTGTCGAGGCGCAGCACCGTGGCCAGGGAGGACAGCACTTCGCGCGAAGGGTTCACCTTGCGGCCCTGCTCGAGCCACGTGTACCAGGTGACCGAGATGGCGGCCAGGAAGGCAACCTCTTCACGGCGCAGGCCTGTCTCCTTGCCCCGACCCGCGGGCGGCAAGCCGTAATCGCTCCGGACCGCCTGGCGACGGCGCGCCGCCAGGAAGTTGCCGAGTTCCTTCCGCCATTCTTCGGACTCCGCCACCGCCGCACTCCTCTCATTTCCAACGCGGGGTCACTTACGGCCCATCCGGACAGCAAACATGGGCCGTAACTGACCCCGCGTTGCAAGAAGTGATTCTAGTACTCCCACTACCAGTATTGACACCGTCTTGGTAACCGGGTATCCGCGCAGGGAGACTGGTATACATGCCTGCATACCGTTCCCGCACTGTCACCCACGGCCGCAACATGGCCGGAGCCCGCGCACTGCTGCGTGCCTCCGGCGTCGCGAATTCCGATATCGGCAAGCCGATCATCGCCGTGGCCAACTCCTTCACCGAATTCGTTCCCGGCCACACCCACCTGGCCCCGGTGGGCCGCATCGTCTCCGAGGCGATCCTCGCCGCCGGTGCCGTGCCCCGCGAGTTCAACACCATTGCGGTGGACGACGGCATCGCCATGGGCCACGGCGGCATGCTCTACTCGCTGCCCTCCCGCGACCTGATCGCTGACTCCGTGGAGTACATGGCCAACGCGCACTGCGCCGACGCCCTGGTCTGCATCTCCAACTGCGACAAGATCACCCCCGGCATGCTCATGGCCGCGCTGCGCCTGAACATCCCCACGGTCTTCGTCTCCGGCGGCCCCATGGAAGCCGGCCGCGTGACCCTGAGCGACGGCTCAGTGCGCTCCCTGGACCTGGTGAACGCGATCGCCGACGCCGTGGACGAGTCCATCTCCGACGAGGACATCAACCTCATCGAAGAGAACGCCTGCCCCACCTGCGGTTCCTGCTCCGGCATGTTCACCGCCAACTCCATGAACTGCCTCACCGAGGCGATCGGCCTCTCCCTGCCGGGCAACGGTTCCGTGCTCGCCACGCACACTGCCCGCAAGGCCCTCTATGAGAAGGCCGGTTCCACCATCGTGGACCTCGTGAAGCGCTACTACGACGGCGACGACGCCTCCGTGCTGCCCCGCTCCATCGCCACTGCCAAGGCCTTCGACAACGCCATGGCCCTGGACATCTCCATGGGCGGCTCCACCAACACCATCCTTCACCTGCTGGCCGCGGCCCAGGAGGCAGGCGTGGACTACGGCCTGGCCGAGATGGACGCCAAGTCCCGCCAGGTGCCGTGCCTGGCCAAGGTGGCCCCGAACGTAGCCAAGGACAAGACCTACTACATGGAGGATGTGCACCGCGCCGGCGGCATCCCCGCGCTGCTCGGTGAGCTGAACCGCGGCGGCCTCCTCCACAAGGACGTCCACTCCGTGCACTCCGCGGACCTGGACGGCTGGCTGGACGACTGGGACATCCGCGGCGGCAAGGCCACCCAGGAAGCCCAGGACCTGTGGCACGCTGCTCCCGGCGGCGTCCGTTCCTCCACCGCGTTCTCGCAGTCGAACGTGTGGACTTCCCTGGACACCGACGCCGAGGGCGGCTGCATCCGCTCCGTGGAACACGCGTACTCCAAGGACGGCGGCCTGGCCGTGCTGCGCGGCAACATCGCCGTCGACGGCGCCGTGGTGAAGACCGCAGGCGTGGACGAGTCGATCTGGACCTTCGAAGGCCCGGCAGTGGTCTGCGAATCCCAGGACGAAGCCGTGGAGAAGATCCTGAACAAGACCGTGAAGGAAGGCGACGTGGTGGTCATCCGCTACGAAGGCCCCAAGGGCGGCCCCGGCATGCAGGAAATGCTCTACCCGACTTCCTTCCTCAAGGGCCGCGGCCTCGGCAAGAAGTGCGCCCTCATCACGGACGGCCGTTTCTCCGGCGGCACCTCGGGCCTGTCCATCGGCCACATCTCCCCGGAGGCCGCTTCCGGTGGCACCATCGCCCTGGTGGAGGACGGCGACCGCATCCGCATCGACATCCCCACCCGTTCCCTGGAGCTGCTGGTGGACGAGGCCGAGCTGGATGCCCGCCGCGAGCGCCTCGAGGCCACCACGGGATACCACCCGGCCAACCGTGAGCGCGAAGTCTCGGCGGCCCTGCGTGCCTACGCCGCCATGGCCACCTCCGCGGACAAGGGAGCAGTGCGCGACGTCGACTCCCTGTACCGCCTGACCTCGCCGCAACCGGTGGCCCGCTAAGCGGTGCCCGCCTCACGCGAATAAGCGCGGCTAACGCCGGCGGCCGGCCGTTGATGGTTGACATCGACGGCCGGCCGCTCCGTTTAAGGGCGCCCGCGCAGGGTCCGTGCGGGCAAAGCTCAGTCCGTATCTGTGAGCTGCGCCAGCACCTTGGCGGGCTTGTTGGTGGTGATTTCGTGGATGCCCAGGCGCTGGCACAGCGCCACGTCCTTCTCGGAATCCACGGTCCACACCCGGAAGCGGCGTCCGGAGTCGAGCCAACGCTGCACGGTGCGGGCGTGCTCGCGCACGTACTCGATCCCGGGCCCGGCGATTCCCACCTCGCAATCGTCCAGGATCCGTTCGCCTTCCAACTGCGCAGCCTTCATCACGTTGGCCACGGCGCCGCCGGTGATCCGTCCGAGGCCGAGTTCTTCGCGGACTTCCTCCACACTGACGTCATCCACCAGCTGGCAGATGTGCTGCGGGGGAACATACTGCAGCAGGTGCTTCACGGAGTCCGGGCTGAAGCTCATGAAGGACACCAGGATGTTGTCCAGCCGGGAGCTCTCCGCGTCCCAGCCTTCCCGCAGCAGCAGTTCCAGGAGCCGGTCTTCAAGCTTCAGCTGGTAGGGGCTGGGGTGCTTGAGTTCGATCGCCAGCCCGATCTCCCGGCCGGCCCCGCGCAGGATGTCCAACAACTCCGGGAGGGTCAGGAACTGGTCCGAGGCCGCCCCGTATTCGTCCGGGATCCGGGCGCCCTTCCAGGACGAGAAGTCCAGCATGCGAAGTTCCGCGAGGTCCTTCTCAGCCACCGGCCCGGTACCGTCCGAGGTGCGGTCCAGGTTCGCGTCGTGCAGCAGGACCAGGTGCTGGTCCCGGCTGAGGTGGATGTCGCACTCAACGCCGTCCGCGCCGTCGGAGATTGCCTTCAGGTACGCCGCGCGCGTGTGTTCAGCGAACGCAGCACTCGCCCCGCGGTGCGCGTAAACCAGCGGCCGCCGCAGCGGTGTTTCCGGCGAATCGCTCTCGGGCGCCTCGATAGTCATGCTGCCACGGTAACCCACCCGCCTGGCGGGCACGGGGCTACGCTGGGCACATGCAGGTGAACTCTGAACGAATCCCGACGGCGGACGCCGCCCCCGCGGATAACCGGACGGTCAGCGAAGCGGATGCGCGCCCCGCCAAGGGGGCTGCCGCCGTCGGACTCTCCGCGAACGATGCCGCCAAAGCGGCGGCGCTGCGCCGGATGAAGGCTGTGGCGCTGGCGCTGCTGATCGGCATGGCGGTGGTGTTCACGGTGGCGTTCGCCCTGCAGAAGCAGTACCCGTGGCTGGAGTACGTGCGGGCCGCAGCCGAAGGCGGCATGGTGGGCGCGCTGGCGGACTGGTTCGCGGTGACCGCGCTGTTCAAGTACCCGATGGGCCTGAAGATTCCGCACACGGCCATCATTCCGCGGCGCAAGGACCAGATCGGGGCCTCGCTGAGCGACTTCGTGGAGCACAATTTCCTCTCCGAGCAGGTGGTGAAGGACAAGCTGGCCAGCGTGGACATCGCGCGCAAGGCCGGCGAGTGGCTGCGCTCCCCCGGCGGGCCCGAGCGCGTGGCCAAGGAGGGTTCCGCGGTGATCCGCGGCGCGTTCACCGTGTTGAACGACGACGACGTCCAGGCGGTGATCGAGGGCTTGTTCCGCAAGCACGTGCTGACTCCGCCGTGGGGACCGCCGGTGGGCCGGATGGCGGAGCGGATTTTCGCCGAGGGGCACCACCACACGCTGGTGGACCTGCTGGTGGACCGCACCGCGGACTGGGTGGCGGCCAACCACGACACCGTGAACCGCCTGGTTTCGGACCGTTCTCCGATGTGGGTTCCGTCCTTCGTGGATGACCTGGTGGGCGACAAGGTCCACGCCGAGCTGTCCAAGTTCGTCCGGGCCGTGCAAGCCGATCCGGACCACCAGGTGCGGCGTTCGATCGACAGTTACCTCACCGAACTGGCGCACGACCTGCAGCACGATCCCGCCATGATCGCCCGGGCAGAAACCATCAAGGCGCAGATCCTGGGCGACCCGGAGGTCCGCGAGCTGGCCTCCCGCACGTGGGGCACCCTCAAGAACGCGCTGCTGACCGCCGTCGACGATCCCGATTCGGAACTCAGCCGGCGCTTCAAGGCCGCGGTGCGCGACTTCGGCAACCGCCTGGTGGACGACGCCGAGCTGGCCGGGAAGGTGAACGCCTGGATCGGCGACGCCGCCGGGTACCTGGTGAACACCTACCGTTCGGACATCGCCGGGGTCATCTCGGACACCGTGGCGCGCTGGGACGCCGAGGAGACCTCACAGAAGATCGAACTCCAGGTGGGCAAGGACCTGCAGTACATCCGGATCAACGGCACCGTGGTGGGTGCGCTGGCCGGGCTGCTGATCTTCACGGTGGCGCATCTGGTGTTCGGCTAGGCCCTATGCCTTGGCTGGTGCCGGACCCGCCGAGCCCCGCACCACCAGGTCGGACTGCAGCAGCACCTGCGACGGGCCGCCCGCTTCGCCCGAAATCCCGGCGATCAGTGCCTGCACCGCGGCGTGGGCAATGGCGTTGACGGGCTGGCGCAGCGTGCTCAGGGGCGGATCGGTGAGCGCCATGAGCGGGGAGTCGTCGAAACCGATCACCGAAACGTCCTCCGGGACGCCCAGCCCCAGCGAGCGCGCAGCCCTGACGGCGCCCAGCGCCATGAGGTCCGAGGCGCAGACGAAGGCGGTGTGGCCGGCCTGGATGAGCTCGGCCGCGGCGCTGTGGCCGCCTTCGATCGTGAACATGCTGGTGGCGATGTGCGGGGCGGCGTCGTCCACGCCAAGGAGTTCCTTCAGCGCCCTGCGGAAGCCCTCGATCTTGCTGCGGCTGGGCAGGAAGCGGTGCGGACCGATCGACAGCCCGATCTTCCGGTGGCCCATGGTCACGAGGTACTGGACGGCGTCGAAGATGGCCTTGGCGTCGTCGTTGGCCACGGAGGTGGCATCGAGTTCGGGCCGGCTGCCGTTGACCAGCACGTAGGGAATGCCGCGGCCCTGGAGGCGGTGGTAGCGCTCCATGTTGGCCTGGCCGTCCGCGTGGGATGCGCAGATGAAGATGATTCCGGCCACGCCCTGGCGCGTGAGCAGCTCGATGTATTCGTCTTCGGAGCGGCCGCCGCCGGGGAGGGCGCACAGCACCGGGATGAAATCCTCCTGCGACAGCAAGGACACCGCGGCCTGGGCCATGGCGGGGAAGATCGGATTCACGAGGTCGGCCACGATGATGCCCACCTGCCCGCGGGCCGTGCCGAGTGCGCGGTCCGCCCGTTCGTAGCCGAGGTCGTCCATGGCGGTGAGCACGGCCTGGCGGACGTCGCGGGAGACTCCGCTGCGCCCGTTCAGCACACGGGAGACCGTGGCAAGGCTGACCCCCACGTGCTTGGCGAGGTCTTCGAGGCGTGGCCGTTCCTGTGTACTGCCGCGCTTGGGCGCACCGCCGCCGCTCATGGCTTCTCCCTTGCTTGCTGCCGGCTGTCCCGCCGTCCTTCCGGACCAGTTTACGCAAATCGCCTGCCACGCTGACGTGAAAACAGAGCGTAAATTATTCGCAAACCTTGACGTGTTCTGTTTCACATTCCTACCATCAAGGGGCCTCAGCTCACCAATGATGCCGACTTGGAAGGTTCCCCATGGCTCCCCCACCCCGTTCATCCCTGCACAAGCTCGCGCGGCCGGCCACCGCCGTCGCGGGCCTCACTCCGCTCATCCTCGGCGGCCTGGCGCTTCCGGCGTCCGCGGACCACACCGCGGCTCCGGTGAACGTGGCCTTGGTCGGTTCGCTCCAGTCCGAGCTCGGCTGCCCCGGTGACTGGCAGCCCGAGTGCCCGGCCACCGCGCTCCAGCCGGTGGAGGGTTCGCCCGGGCTCTATCGCGGAACTTTTACCGTCCCCGCGGGCAGCTACGAATACAAAGTGGCCCTGAACAACTCCTGGACTGAGAACTACGGTGCTGGCGGGGCCGCGGGCGGAGCCAACCTTCCGCTGGCGGCCACGGGCGGCACCGTCACGTTTACCTATGACCACGCCACCCACACCATCACCGATGACGTGCCCAAGTCCGTCGGCGCCGGCGCGGCCGCGCACTGGCTCGATGCCGGAACGCTCGTGTGGAAGGGCGCACCGGCCGCTGCCGCCTACCGTTTGTACGCCTCGCCCGACGGCGGAATCACCCTGGTGGACGGAAAGCTCGACGGCGGCGAGGCACTTGGGCTGTCCCGCCAGTCCGCGGGGCTCGGCGGAGAAGCCGCCGCGAAGTTCCCGCACCTTGCCGGAACGCCGGTCCTGACGCTGTCCGCAGCGGACGCCGCGAGGGCGAAGGAGCTCCTGAAGGGGCAGCTCGTGGTGGCGGCACTCGACGAGGCCGGGAACGTCGTCGGGACCACCGGCGTCCAGCTCCCCGGCGTACTCGACTCCCTCTACCCGGGCGCAGCACAGCGCGGGCTCGGCCTGAACTGGCAGGGCGGCAAGCCGTCGCTGGCGCTGTGGGCACCTACTGCCCGCAACGTCCGGCTCCACGTCTACAGCACGGGCAGCGGCGGGGAAGCGGCCGCCGTCGTACCCATGCAACGGGACGCCGACGGTGTCTGGACCGCCGCAGGAAACAAGGGCTGGAAGGGCAGCTACTACCTGTACGAGGTGGAGGTCTATGTTCCGGAAACGGGCGAGGTGGAGCTCAATGCCGTCACGGACCCGTACAGCCTGGGCCTGTCCACCAACTCCGAACGCAGCCTCTTCCTTGATCCGGCGGACAAGGCACTCGCCCCGGCAGGCTGGTCGAAGCTCGCCAAACCGGCACTGGCAACCCCGGAAGACCTCTCCATCTACGAACTGCACGTGCGCGATTTCTCCATCGCGGACCAGAGCGTCCCCGCCGCCCACCGCGGCACCTACAAGGCTTTCACCGATACGGACAGCAAGGGCATGTCCCGCCTGAAGGAGCAGATCGACGCGGGCATCAACGCCGTGCACCTGCTCCCGGTCAACGACATCGCCACCATCGAAGAACGCCGCGAACTGCACCAGGAACCCGCCTGCGACCTTGCCTCCCTGCCTCCCGCGAGCGAGGAACAGCAGGCCTGCGTCTCGGCCATCGCGGCCAAGGACGGCTTCAACTGGGGCTACGATCCACTGCACTACGGCACCCCCGAAGGCTCCTACTCCACCAACCCCGAAGGCGCCACGCGCACCCTCGAATTCCGTGAAATGGTGGCGGCGCTGAACAAGGCCGGTGCCCGCGTGGTCCAGGACGTCGTCTACAACCACACCTCCGGCGCCGGGCAGAACTCGGTGCAGAACCTGGACCGGATCGTTCCGGGCTACTACCACCGGCTCAACCCGGACACCGGCACCGTGGAAACCTCCACGTGCTGCGCCAACACCGCCACCGAGCACGCCATGATGGGCAAGCTCATGACCGACACCCTGGTCTCGCTCGCCAAGACCTACAAGCTGGACGGTTTCCGCTTCGACCTCATGGGCCACCACAGCAAGCAGAACCTTCTGGACGTCCGTGCCGCGCTGGATGCGCTGACCCTGAAGAAGGACGGCGTGGACGGCAAGGGCATCTACCTCTACGGCGAAGGCTGGAACTTCGGCGAGGTAGCCAACAACGCCCGTTTCGAGCAGGCCACCCAGCTGAACATGGCCGGCACCGGGATCGGCACCTTCACGGACCGCCTCCGCGACGCCGTGCGCGGCGGCGGACCGTTCGACGATGATCCCCGCATCCAGGGCTTCGGCAGCGGGCTCTTCACCGATCCCAACGCTTCCCCTGCCAACGGCTCAAGCGAGGCCCAGCTGCAGTCGCTGCTCCTGGCCCAGGACCAGATCAAGGTGGGCCTCACCGGCAACCTTGCCGGGTACACCTTCACGGACCGCACCGGCGCCACGGTGAAGGGCTCGGATGTCTCCTACAACGGCCAGCCCGCCGGGTACACGCAGGATCCGCAGGAAGCCATCACCTATGTCGAAGCCCACGACAACGAAACCCTCTTCGACGCACTCGCCTTCAAACTGCCGCCGGCCACGTCGATGGCGGACCGGATCCGCATGCAGCACCTGGCGCTGAGCACCACGGCGCTAGGGCAGGGTGTCTCCTTCTGGCACGCCGGAACCGAGGCCCTGCGCAGCAAGTCCCTGGACCGCAACAGCTACGACTCCGGCGACTGGTTCAACGCCATGGACCACACGGACGCCGGCAACGGCTTCGCCAAGGGCCTGCCGCCCATCACGGACAACGGCAGCAAGTACCAGTTCATGACGCCGCTGCTGGAAGACCCTGCGCTCAAGCCGACGACGGCGGATCTCGCCACGGCGCGCGCCGGCGCCGCCGAGCTGCTCAGGATCCGGAAGGGCACCCCGCTGTTCCATCTCGGCACCGCGGAACTGGTGCAGCAGAAAGTCTCGTTCCCGCTGGGCGGGCCCTCGCAGACGCCCGGCGTGATCGTCATGAAGATCGACGACACCGCGGGCCCGGACGTCGATCCCTCGCTCAAGGGACTCGTGGTGGTGTTCAACGCCTCGGACGAAGCCACCACGCAAGCTGTCCCCGGAACCGCCGGCTACGAGCTGCACCCGGTCCAGGCCGGCGGCCACGATCCGGTGGTGAAAACGGCCTCGTTCAACGCCGGAAGCTTCACCGTTCCGGCCCGGACCGTGGCGGTGTTCGTCAGCAAGTAACGCTGCTGGCAAGGACCGCGGGCGTGGGGATCAGGCGAAGGCTTCGATCTCCACGCCTGCGTCGTTCAGGCCCTTCCGCACGGCCGCAGCGAGTTCCACGGCGCCGGGGGTGTCTCCGTGGATACAGAGCGAATCCGCCCGCACCCGCAGGACCGAGCCGTCCACGGCCTCCAGTTCCCCGCGCGTCGCCAGGCGCACGGCCCGCTCAACCACCTTGCCGGCGTCGTGCACTACGGCGCCTTCCTGCGAGCGCGGCACCAAGGTGCCGTCCGGGAGGTAGCCGCGGTCCACGAAGGCCTCATGGAAGACGGGGTGGCCCACCTCACCGGCGAGTCGCAGGAACGCCGAACCCGGCAGGCCGAGCACGGGCAGGCCGGGGTCGTAGGCCTGGATGGCGGCGACGACGGCCTCCGCCTGGTCGGTGTCGTGGACGATCCGGTTGTACAGGGCGCCGTGCGGCTTCACGTAGTCAACGGAGGCGCCCACTGCGTGCGCGATCCCGTCGAGCGCGCCCAACTGGTAGAGGACATCGCCGTAAAGTTCGTCGAAGGACATGTCCATGCTGCGGCGGCCGAAGCCATGCAGGTCCCGGTAGCCGATGTGCGCGCCGACGCGGACGTCCAGTTCGAAGGCGGCGCGGCAGCTGTCCAGCATGGTGACGGGGTCCCCGGCATGGAAGCCGCAGGCCACGTTGGCGCTGCTGACGATCCTGAACATGGCGGCGTCGTCGCCCATGGTCCAGGAGCCGAACGATTCTCCGAGGTCAGCGTTGAGGTCCATGGTTGCCTTCCGTCAGGGCGTTAGTGGGTTCCGGACTCGTGCCGGGTTCCGAACTGGCATTGGGTTCGGCGAGCAGCTCGCCGGGAATGGTGTCCGGCATCGGGCCGAAGGCCTGCTTGGCCGAGGCCACCACGGCCCGGCCCATCATCAGGTTCCCGCCGCCGCCCACCACGGCGCCCACGCCGAACGGCAGCGCCCGGCCCAGGAAGGCGGTGCCCTGGTGCTTGAGGATCCGGCGGAAGAAGGCCCGCTGGATGGCGTCGCTGATCATGCCGAAGCCGCTGCCCGGGAGCTTCTTGCTGAGCGTCTTGCCCCACGTCTGGGTGACGCCCTTGCCGTGGCCGCGGCTTTGCCCGCTGAGCGCGCCGAGCAGTGCCGTGCCCTCCTCGCCGAGCATGATGGCCATGACCATGGTGCGGGCGCGGTCCGGATCGGTCAGGCGGATGCCGTGCAGTTCGGCGAGCGAGGCGGCGTAGAGTGCGGTCGCTTCAAGGAAACCGACCGTTGCCAGGCCGGACAGTCCCAGCGAGGCCGCCGTTCCCAGTCCGGGGACGACGGCGGTGGCTCCCACCGCCGCTCCCCCGCCGGTGACAGCGATCAGGTAGTCGCGCTCAAGCTTGGCGGCCAGCTGGGCTGCCGTGGCGTTCGGGTGGCGGCGCCGCAGGCGGCGCAGGTTGGCCAGGACAAGGGGACGCTGCACCTCGACGGCGCGCAGCAGCACGCTGTGCACGCCGGGCTTGGCATTGCCGTGCTCGTCGAACACCGCCTTGTGGACGGATTCCTGGGCAATTTTCACCGCCGGGTTGGGGCGCTTTGCCATGTTCACCTCTGCTGTGGAAAGTAGTGGCTGTTCTTCAGCTAAGCGTAGCCGTCGGCTGGGGACCCCGGCGTAGACTGGGTGCCGTTCACTGGAACCGGAACAAGCCAGGACAGGAAGTATCCGGAAATGAAGAAGAACAACAATCTGGACGACGTCAGGCACCACAGCGATTCCCCCGCCGAGGGCGAAACCGAGGGCTGGGTCCCGCATGACACAGGGCTCCACAGCCAGGATCCCGCGGAGGGCCCGGACGAGGACGAAAACTCCGAATAAGCCCCGCCAAGCGCACCGGGCCATGGCCCAAAGCGGGCCACGCTCCTAAAATTGAAGCGTGGCTCCGCGCCTGGTCGCAGGATCTCCGGGGGACGCAAAACCGGGGGAACTTCTGGAGCGTGTACTCACCGAAGTCCACGCCTTGGAGAAGGCCGATGCCGCCAGCCTCCGCGCCGTCCGCCGCCGAGTGTCCCACGAGCTGGCCGCTGCCGATGCCTCCACCGTTTTCGACCTCGCCGACGGCCTTCGCGCTGCGGGCTATGACTGGCTGGGCTGGGAACTGATCAGCGCCCACGACGCCGCCTACCACGCCCTCGACGCCGCGCGGCTGGCTGACTTGGGTGCGGAGATCTCCTCCTGGGGCCAGGCCGACGCCTTCGGCACCATCCTCGCCGGGCCCGCCTGGCGCGAAGGCCTCGTGGCCGACTCCGACGTCACCGGCTGGGCACGCAACGGCAACCGCTGGTGGCGGCGGATCGCGCTCGTGGCGACCACTGTCCTCAACACCCGCTCCCGCTGGGGAACCGGCGACCGCGACCGCACGCTCGCCGTCGTCGTCCTCCTCATGCATGACCGCGACGACACCGTGGTGAAGGCGCTCAGCTGGGCGCTGCGGTCCCTGGTGCCGTGGGATCCGCGCGCGGTGCGCACCTTCCTGGAAGCGCACGACGGCGAACTCGCCTCGCGCGTGAAACGCGAGGTCCGCAGCAAGCTGGAAACGGGCTTGAAGTCGCCGCGGCGGCACTGAGTTGCCGGTCCGCTTAGGTGCGCGGTGCGGTCCGTGGCCAACACACCTAGACTGGGCTGATGGCTGCCTTTCGGGCCCTCCGACCTTTTATCCACCGTGAATACCGGGTGCTGATCTCTGCCCTGGCCATCTCCATTTTCGGCTCGGGCATGTGGGCCGTGGCCATGGTGTACCAAGTGATCCACCTGGGCGGCGGGCCGCTGGAGCTGTCCCTCGTGGCGACGGCCGCCGCGGTGGGCCTGGTGGCGTTCGTGCTGGCCGGTGGGATCGCCGCGGACCGGGTGCCGCAGCGGATGCTCATCATCGCTGTCGAGGGCGCCAACCTGGCGGTGATCGGCGCCGTCAGCGTGCTCTCGCTGACCGGGCTGCTGCAGTTGTGGCACCTCGCCGCAGGGGCGTTCGTGCTGGGCGTGGGCGCGGCGTTCTTCTTCCCCGCGTACTCCGCCATCCTGCCGCGGATCCTGCCCGCCGAGGACCTGCTCGCGGCCAACGGCATGGAGGGCACCATGCGGCCCATCCTGCAGCAGGCCGCCGGACCGGCCGTGGCGGGTGTGCTGGTAGCGGCGTTGTCGCCGTCGTGGGCGGTGACCGGGGTGTCGCTGTGCCATCTGATGGCGTTCATCGTGCTGAATTTCCTGGGGCGGCATGCCTTGGATGCGCGGAATGGCGGGGACTCTTCGGCGTCCGGCCCGGCTTCCGATTCGGCTTCCGGCTCGGCTCCCGGCTCGCCGGAAGGCGCCGCCGTCCGGCGAGGGGCGGTCCGTTCCTTCCTGCTCGACCTCCGCGAAGGCATCCTCTACACGCTGCGGACGCCGTGGCTGCTGTGGACCCTGATCTGGGCGTGCTTGTCCGTGCTGTTCATCATCGGGCCCATCGAGGTGCTGATTCCCTTCGTGGTGCGGGACCAGTTGCACGGCGATTCGCGGATGTTCGGCTTCCTGCTGGCCATCATGGGCGTCGGCGGGGCAATCGGATCGCTGGTGACGGCGTCGTTCAAACTGCCGCGGCGCTACCTCACGGTGATGCTCGCCTCGTGGGGGCTGGGCAGCCTGCCGCTTGCCGCCGTCGGGATCATGGACAACTTCTGGGTGCTGGCCGCGGCCCTGTTCATCTTCGGCGCCACCGGAAGCGTGGGGATGGTCATTTGGGGGACCCTGCTGCAGCGCCGGGTGCCGCCGCACCTTCTGGGGCGTGTGTCCAGCCTGGATTTCTTTGTGTCGCTGGCGCTGATGCCGGTGTCAATGGCGCTGTCCGGGCCTCTGTCCGAGGTGCTGCCGATCTGGCTGATCTTCCTGGCGGCCGGTGTGGTGTGCCCGCTGATGTCCGTGGTTGCCCTGTTCGCGGCGCGCATGCTGACGGACGAGATCGAAAACCCGCTGGATGCGGAGGCCTCTGCGGCAGAGGTGCCCACTGACGCGAAGTCCGCAGACGCCGTCGAGGGGTAATTTCCGGTTCGGGTTCAAAATGCCTGTAACCATCGGTGCTCCCGCGGACAATACAGTGCATGGGGGACGTTGATTCTGCTGAAGAAGCGCTCTGGGCCCGCAGCCTGAAGGGCGACGGCGACGCCTTCGGTGCGCTGTATGACCGGCACCGGGACCGCGTCTTCCGGCATGCTTACCGGGTGTGCGGCGATCCGCATGAGGCCGAAGACGTCATGGCAACGGCGTTCCTGGAGTTGTGGCGGCGACGGTCCAAAGTGCGTGTGGTGGAAGGCTCGGTCCTGCCGTGGCTGCTGGTCACCACCACAAACTGTGCCCGGAACAGCGGCCGGGCGGCCCGGCGCTACCGGCGATTCCTCGACTCTCTGCCGCGTGTGGAGGAGGCAGTTGACCCCGCGTTCGGCACGCTCCAGGACCAGCTCGACGCCGAACTCGCGCAGGCGCTCAGGTCCCTGAACGCCGTGGACCTGCAGTTGATCAGCCTGGTGGTGTTCGAAGAGCACACTCTTGCTGCTGCCGCGGAAATCCTGAAGCTCACTCCCGGGGCGGCGAAGGTCCGCATGCACCGGGCGCGCCAGCGCTTGAAAGCAGCGCTCCCGGAGAAACGCCCCGAACCCACGTCCATTCCGCTCCTGGAAGGAGGCCTGCCATGAACCGCATGCGCATCGATGAGCGTTACAGCAACGCCCTGCGGGAGGAACTGGTGTCCCGCGTCCGCAAGGAGACTCCGGCCAAGGCGAGGCGCCGCGCCCGGATATGGTTGGGCGCCGGTGCGCTGGCCGGCGTCGGGCTTCTCGGCGGGATAGGTGCAACGGCCGCAGGAATCCTCGTCATCCCCGGCGGCGAGCGGATCACACCCTTGGCGGCACCGGTGACCGAGACGTACATGGGTACGGCCACCGTCGAACTGGGGACACCGCCGGAGGGAACCACCGGCGTCCAGGTGGACCTGGTATGCCTGACACCGGGACGCTTCGAGTTCGAAGATGGCGCGAGTGGCACCTGCGATGAGTCCACAAGCGCGTCAAAACCCGGCTGGACCGGCTACACGCTCGCGCTTACTCCCGGACAGCACAGCGTCACCATCAAGACCGATCTCCAGAACCGTTGGCGGATTACCGCGAAATACGTCAAGCAGGAACGGCTGCCATTGGGCACCAACGTCAAAGGCGAAAGCTACGGCATGGAGAGCCCTGAGAACGGAACGCCGGACCTCATCGCGGTGATAGCCACCAACGGACGGTCCGGGTATGCCTACCGGACAGACCTTGACGAGGCCAGCGGAGTAGCTGCCATGAAAACGTTCAAGAGCCCTGCCGATGCTCTTGCCTGGCAGGAAGCCCGGGGCAATAAAGCTATTGCGGTCCCTGTCTATGACCAGGACGGCGAAAACGTCTTGGGCGAATTCGTCATCGGTGGCGGCACCGCATATGTGGAAGGGGCACCTACGGAAATGCCCTCCGAACCTGGACGCCCGGCGCCAAGCAGGAGGTAGGGACCACTTCCCGGAAACCATTCGGCAATTCCGGCCGGTATCCGAGGGGTCAAAGCGGCCGATACTGACGGATGGCGGAGCAGCAACCCACATCCCTTATGCTCAATAGGTTGCCCGCGCCAACGAATTGCGGGCACATACTGGGGGAATATTTTGGCGCACAAATTTGGCACCACTGGAAATCGGGCGGGGGCCGTTGTCCTTGTCGCAGTTCTCGCGGCCGGGGCCATGGCCGGACTCGCGGACTGCGGCGGACCGGAGAATCCTGCCGCAAAAGCACCCGCTAGTACTGCAGCCGCCGGCCCGGAAACCACAGAACCAAGCCCGGCACCCGCCGCGGAAAAACCCGAAGACCTGGCCGGCGCAAAGGCCCTTGACTCCTTCGGGAACGCTGATTTCTACACCACGGCGGAGGGCGACACCCTCGCAGGAGTGGCGGCGGCGTTCAGGCTCTCGGAGGCCAAGCTGGCATCCTTCAACGGGCTCACCGAGGGCGCACCACTCAGGCAAGGCACCAAGCTGCGGCTGATTCCGCCGTCGGGCCCAATGCCGGGAGCTGCCGGCACCGCAACGGAGGACAGCAACGGAATTCCGCAGAGCTACGCCGTCGTCGAAAAGGACACGCTGGACGGCATCACTTACCGGTTCGGCATCACCGAGGAGCAACTGGCCGAAGCCAATAAGGCGCCTTTCCTCCATGAGCAGGGAAACGTGTATTTCCTGCATCCGGGCAAGACCCTCCAGTTGCAGAAGAAGCCGGTCGACCCGCGTTCGGGCAAGGGACAAATCGTCAGGAATTCGTTCGCCCACCCGGTCTACTACACCACTGTGGCCGGCGACTCCCTGGACAGCCTGGGCTACGCCTTCCGCCGCACCACGGAACAACTGCTCCGTTACAACCCGGAACTCCGTGATGGCAGCTCCCTCCCCGCGGGCACCAAGGTGACGCTCATGCCCGGCGCCGTGACGCTCAACGGCGCCCGGGGCAGCTTCACCACGGACGCCAACGGCGTGCCCCTGACGTACACGACGGCGGCGGGAGACACCGAACGCCAGGTGGCGTTCCGCTTCAACCTGGAGATGGTGGACCTGGGGACCGCCAACCGGCCCCGGACTGCGGGGGAACGCACGTGGTACCGATTCACAGGCCTCGCCGGCGGAGAACTCGCCGCCGGCCAGACCATCAGCCTCTCTGCCGACAAGCCCATCACCGGCAAGTAGAAAAGCGCCCTGTGGCTGGATTCCAGCCACAGGGCGCTTTCCGCTTAACCCTCCAGCGTGCCGATCACGGGCAGGCCGGCGGTCGGGAACAGGCTCGGGAAGACCGACGGCGCCGGGGCCGGGACCGCCTCCAGCGGTACCGTCACCGCTTCGGGCCCGACGGCGATCCGCTGGCCGCGGACGCTGACCTCCAGGCCGGTGCCGCTCGCGGAGAAGGCGATGCTGCCCGGCCGCAGCTCCACTTCCAGGATCTGCCCGCGGAGCTTCAGCCGGAAGGAAAGGCTCTCCCATTCCTCGGGCAGGCGGGGATCGAAATGCATCACTTCGCCCTGGTCCCGCATGCCGGCGAAGCCGCACACCAGCGAACTCCAGATCCCGCCTGTGGAGGCGATGTGCACGCCGTCCACCGTGTTGTTGTGGGTGTTGTCCAGGTCGATGAACAGGGCCTCGGTGAAGTGCTTCAGCGCGATATCGGAGTAGCCCACCTCGGCGGCCATGATGCCCTGCACGCAGGCGGACAGCGTGGAGTCGCCGGTGGTGATGGGGTCGTAGAAGTCGAAGGCGCGCTGCTTCTCCTCGGCCGTGAAGTCCTGCCATTGCAGGAACATCGCGAGCACGGTGTCCGCCTGCTTCAGCACCTGGTGCCGGTAGATGACCAGCGGGTGGAAGTTCAGCAGCAGCGGGTACTTGGACCGCGGGGTGTTCCAGTCCCAAGGCTCCAGGGTCATGAAGTCGTTGTCCTGGGAATGGACGTGCATGTGCGGATCGTAGGGCAGGGACATGCGCTCCGCGGCTTGGCGCCAGATGATCTGCTCCGTCTGGGCAACGCCGGGGTGGTCCAGTGCCGCCGCGGCCCGGAGGTTGAAGCGCGCCATGACGTTTGTGTAGAGGTTGTCGTTGACCACGGCGGTGTACTCATCCGGGCCGGTGACGCCGTGGATGTGGAACATGCCGTCCTTGCCGAAGAAGCCGAGGGAGGCCCACATCCGGGCGGTTTCGATCAGCAGCTCCGCACCGATCTCCTCGCCGAAGGCTGCGTCCCCGCTGGCCCATTCGTACCGGTTGGCGGCGAAGGCGATGGCCGCGGCGATGTGGAACTGGGCGGTGCCGGCGGCGTAGTACGCACTGGCCTCGAGGCCGTTGATGGTGCGCCAGGGGAACAGGGCCCCGTCCACGCTGAGTTCCTTGGCCCGGATCCGGGCGTCGGGCAGCATGGCGTGGCGGGATTCGAGGACCTGGCGGGCCGCGCCCGGGTTGGTGTAGCTCAGGTACGGCAGCAGGTAGATTTCCTGGTCCCAGAAATAGTGGCCTTCGTAGCCGGAGCCGCTCACGCCCTTTGCAGGGATGCCCGCGACGCCGGCCCGCGCCGTGGCCTGCGCCAGCTGGAAGAGGTTCCAGCGCACGGCCTGCTGCATGTCGGTCTGGCCGCCGATCACGATGTCCGCCGTGGCCCAGTAGTCGCGGTAGTGCGCGGTGCTTTCCTCAAGGAGCGCACCGAAGGTGGCCAGGCCCATCTCGGCCTCCGCGGCGAGCGCCTCGCCCACAGCCTCGGTGCCGGCGCCCGCCTCATCCAGCGCCTCCTCGACGGCGTTCACCGCGTAGCTGACGCTCTTCTCCAGGCGGAAGGTCTCGCCGTCGTTCACGGCCAGGACGTACCGCACGCTCGATTCGTCCTCCCCCACAACGGTTTCGAAGGGTTGGCCTTCGAGGGAGATCCAGTGGTCCACGGCCACGCCGATCCGCTGCCGGGACACCGTGGTTTCCCAGGCGAGGCGCAAGGAGCCGTCCGCGCCCTGCAGGTGCAGCGGGCGCAGTACGCGGCCTGCGTGCCGGCCGGAGCGGCGGGGATCGTGGGCGGAGTGGTCCTCCACAGGCTGGTCCTGGCGGTTGACGAGCGAGGACGTGATGTCCACGGACGCGGTGCGGTCCGAGCTCAGGCTGAATTCGATGCCCAGGCAGCCGCGCGATTCGAAGCCCACCACGCGCCGCTCCACCGTGGTGACCACGGCGCCGGAACGGCATTCCCAGGTGACGGCGCATTCGTACACGCCGGTGGCGAAGTCCAGGGTGCGGCGGTAGTCGCGCACGGCGGACTCGGCGAGGGACAGCTGTTCGCCGTCGACCATCACCGTGAAGTTGTTGGCATCCGGTACGTACACGATCCGCTGCCCGGTGCGGGCGAAGCCGTAGGCGTTCTCGGCGTGCTTGATGTCCCACGTTTCGTGGAAGCCGTTGATGAAGGTGCCGGGGAGTTCGCCGTCGGCGGGAGCCCAGTGGCCGCCGCGGATGCCGAGGTGGCCGTTGCCGAGGCTGAAGAGGGTTTCCAGGGTGCCGGCGTCGCCGGGGACGTGGACGGCTTCGACGAGCTTCCAGGGTTCACACGGGAAGCGCAGCCGGTCGGAGCTGATGAGTGCCATGGGGCAGGTGCCTTTCCTACGAAAGCAGTATGGGGAGGAAGTTCAGAGGAGCTCGCCGAGGTCGTCCACCACGAGGGTGGCCCCGGCGTCGAGCAGGGTCTGGCGGCCCGCGCCGCGGTCCACGCCGATCACCGCCCGGAAGTTTCCGGCGCTGCCGGCCTGCACGCCGGACACCGCGTCCTCGACGACGATGCATTCCTCGGCCGGCACGTCCAGCAGTTGTGCCGCGTAGTCGAAGGTGGCCGGGTCCGGTTTGCCGGGAAGTCCGACGGCGGCCGCCACCTGGCCGTCAACCACCACCGGGAAGTAGCCGTCCAGGCCCGCCGCTTTGAGTACGGCGGGGGCGTTCCGGGAGGAGGAAACGACGGCGAGCTTGAGTCCGCGCTCCTGCGCAGCCTCGATGAACCGGACGGAGCCTGCGTACGGTTCCACACCGCGGGTGGACACAATTTCATTGAAGATCAGGTTCTTGCGGTTGCCAAGCCCCTGCACGGTTTCGTTGCCGGGGGCATCGTCCGTGGGGCCTTCCGGGAGCGTGATTCCGCGGGACGCCAGGAAATCGCGGACCCCGTCGAAGCGCGGCTTGCCGTCGATGAAGTCGAAGTAGTCGCTCTCCCGGTAGCCGCCGTTGCCGTCGGCGTCCGAATGGCCGGTTTCGGCGAGGTAGCCGTCGAACAGTTCCTGCCAGGCCTGCTCGTGCACCACGGCTGTGGGCGTCAGCACGCCGTCGAGGTCGAAGAGCAGGGCAGACGCGCCGGTCCACGCTTCAGGGGTCGGGGCGGCGCTCGGGGCTGTGGAGGGGAAGTCAGTCATGGTTCTTGTCCGTTCGGCGTTTGCGTCGGGTGGTCTTGCGCTCGATCAGCTTGGTGTCGAGGAAGTGGTTGGTGGGCGCGTGGTCCTGCTCCGGGTTCTGCAGGCGTTCGCATAGCAGGTTGGCCGCGAAGGCACCTTGGTCCGCCACGGGTTGGGACACTGTACTCAAGCCAAGGAACCAGCTCATGGGGTGGTCGTCAATCCCGATCACGGACACGTCCTTCGGTGCGCTCAGGCCATGCTCCCGCAAGGCCATCAGGGCACCGAACGCGGTCTCGTCGCATTCGGCGAACACCGCGCTGGGCAATGCCCGGTTGGCGATGAGCTCGGTCATGGCGCGGCGGCCGTCCTCGATCGAGGAGCCGGCGCTGATCACCAGGTCCGGATGCACCTCGAGGTCGTGCTCGGCCAGGGCGCGGCTGAAGCCGTCCAGCCTGCGGCGGCTGGTGTGCACCGAATGCCCGCCCAGGTCCCGGCCCGCCAGCACGGCGAGGTCCCAGTGGCCCATCTCCAGCAGATGGCTGGTGGCCTCCCACGCCGCCTGCTCGTCGTCGATCCCTACGTTGTCCCACGGTACGCCGCTCATGCCGACGCTCGCCACCGCGAGACCGGACGCGGCCAGCGCCCCGATCTCAGCGGCGTCGAGCTCGACGTTCAGCAGCAGCACCCCGTCCACCCGCTGGCGCAGGGCGGCGAGGTCGCCGAAGACGCGGCTGCGGACCTCGGCCTTGTTGCGGAGGCTGATCAGCACGGTGTCGTGGCCGGCGTCGGCGAACATTTCCTCGGCGGCTTCCACGGTCTGGGCGAAGAACCAGGCCGTGGCGGTGGGGGCGATGATGGCGACGGAACCGGTGTTTCCGCCGGCCAGCCGGGACGCGGCGGGAGACGCTTTGTAGCCAAGCTTTTCCGCGGCCTCGGCCACCTTGCGGTGCGCCTTCTCGGACACATTGGGCAGATTGCGCAGGGCCCGGGACACGGTGCAGATGGACAGACCCGAGAGGACAGCAACGTCCTGGATGGTGGCGCGCTGGGCACTAACCATGCAACACGGCCTCAACCCTTTCCATGCTTGGTGAAACGTCGTCTGGGACGGTGCGGCGGAGAACCGCACCGAGCGATTGTAAGCGCTTACAATTTTAGCGGGCAAGGGCCGTTCCGGCACATCGATAGTGTTACGCGGGCGGCGCCTGGGTGGGCGCCCGGCACAAGAGTCAGGCCACGCCCGGCGCGGGGATTCAGCGCAGGACGTAGTGGCGCAGGAAGGTGCCCACATCGGCCATTTCCATGGCCTCGATCCGGTGCCCCATTCCGGGATATGTGCGGGCCGTGAGCGCGGTGTTCTGCTCCAGCCAGGCGGCCGTGTGCTCGATCGCGTCCTCGTTGATGACGGGGTCCGCCTTGTCCCGTCCCCAGAAGAAGGGCGGGGGCGTGTCGAAGGATTCGCTGAGTGCCAGGAGATCGTTGTCCAGGACGAAGCCGGAAAGGCCCACGGTCGCCTTGAAGCCGTCCGGGCGTAGCCGCAGCAGGGTGCTGGCCATGGCCATGCCTTGGGAGTAACCCAGCAGGCTGACGCTGCTGTGGTTTCCCTTGACCGAGTCGATCCAGGCGAACACCTTGTTGGCGGCCGTGATGACGTCGGCGAAGTCGTTGGCCAGGAAGTAGTCCAGCAGGAACCAGCCGTAGTCGTCGCCGATCACCATGGGTCCGCGCAGCGCAGCGCACGTGAACTCCTCCGGCAGTTCCGGGAAGAGCTTGGCCATGCGCTGTTCGTCCGTGCCGTAGCCGTGCATCATCACCAGCAGGGGCGTGCCCGCGCGTTCGTTCTCCGGCTTGGACCAGACCACCGTCTCCATGGGGAAAAGCTTAACGTCCGCGGCTCCGCCTACAACGGCACATGTCCACCGTCGGCGTCGAGGAACGGACATAACAGTCATATGTCCGTTCCCGGCTGCCAACGATGGACATGTCCGGTGGAGCAGGTGCCGCTACCCGAGCGCGGGGCTGCGCGTGGCGCCGGGGCGCCGGGCTGCCTGCAGTTCGAGCAGGGCTGCGCGGGTTTCCGGGTTGGTGACGGTGTCGATCGTGGTCCATGCCATGCCGAGCGCGCCGTCGAGGGCGGCCTGTTCGCCCGCGGGGGATCCGGCGTCGGCGGCAAATTCCAGGGTGTGCGGAACACCGGTGGCACCGAGAACGGCAATCATCGGGTGGATGGACGGGACGGCGTGGGACACATTGCCCATGTCCGTGGATCCGCCGGTGAGGCCGGAGCTGTGCACCACGGTGCGGCCCATGGCCTGGAGGTTCCGGTCCCAGGCCCCGGCCAGCAGGGTGTTCTGCACGAGGTTTTCGTAGCGCGGCTCGGTGGGCGCAACCTCCCAGGTGCAGCCGCTGGCGAGCGCGCCGCCGGCGAAGCAGTTCAGCATGCGCTCCTTGATGTCCTCGAGGGTTTCGAGGTCATGGGCGCGGACCTCTGCACTCACCACGGCGCGCGCCGGGATGATGTTGGTGACCTCGCCGCCGTGCTCCACGAAGGCGTTCAGCCGGACGCCGTCCGGCAGCTGCTGGCGAAGCAGGCCGATCGCCACCTGGGAGATCGTGGCGGCATCGCCGGCGTTGATCGCCTTGTGCGGGGCGGCGGCGGCGTGGGCCGCGCGGCCGGTGAAGGTGACGGCGAAGCGGTCCACGGCCTGGGAGTGGGTGATGGCGCAGCTGAAGTCCTCGGTGCCGGACGCGCCGTGCACCATCATGGACACCGTGGCCTGCTCCCAGGCACCGGCCTCGAGCAGCAGCGCCTTGCCACCGCCGTGCTCCTCTGCCGGGGTGCCCAGCAGCACCACGCGCAGGCCCAGCTCATCGGCAACCTCGGCGAGGGCCAGCGCCGCGCCGAGCGCCGCCGTCGCGATGATGTTGTGCCCGCAGGCGTGCCCGATCTCCGGCAGGGCGTCGTATTCGGCGCAGATCACCACGGTGAATTCGCCGCTGCCGCGCACCGCTTCGAAGCAGGTTTCCATGCCGTAGGCGCCGCGTTCGACGGCGAAGCCGGCCTCTTCTGCGATCGTCGCCAGGGTGTCGGCGGCGAAGTGTTCCTCGAAGGCGAGTTCCGGGTTGCCGTGGATCACGCGGCTGACTTCGCGCAGGCGGTCTTCCCACGATCCGATGGTGGCGGAGACGGACTTCTTGAGGGTTTCGACGTCGACGGCGGTGGCTTGGCTGGGCATGGTGGCCTTTCGGTGAAGCGGGAGTCGGGAAGTGGTGGTGGGAAGCTCAGGCGGGCGTCAGTGCGTGCCGAGGCCGAGCGTCGCCTGGGCGATGAATACCGAGAAGAGGTAGGAGGACGCGATGGCGACCAGGCCCACGGGGACGATCCGCCAGCCGATGCGGCGCAGCAACGGGATGTCCTTGCCGAGGCTGAGGCCGGCGACGGTCAGCACCACGGTGCAGATGGACAGGAAGTTCACGCTGGTAACCATGGTGATCAGGGTCTTGGCGATCGGCGAGACCGGGCTGGAAAGCAGGGCGCCGAGCGTGATGATGAAGACCATGCTGGGCACCTTGCCGCGGCAGAGCTTGGACAGGCCCATGCCGGCCAGCAGGAGGGCGTCGATGATGGCGTAGCCGCCCACGATGTTCCAGGAGAATCCGCCCGCGGCAATCGACGCGATGAAGATGCCGATCACGGTCAGCACCGGCATGGCGATGTACAGCGGAACGCGGACCGGGCCGTGGTTGTCGCCTTCGGCTTCAGCGGATGCGGACTCGACGGCGGCGGACTCGACGGCGGCAAGGTCGGCTGCGGATTCGGTGGAGGCGGCTGCCGGGGTTGCATTGGCAGCGGCACCCAGGTGCGGGAAGCGGCGGACGAGTGCGTGGTACATCTTGTCCGCGAGGGGCAGGGCGATCCAGATGCCGACGTAGACGCCCAGCAGGCTGGTGATGATGTTGGAGGTGCCCGCGACGGCGAAGATCTGCTCCTTCAGTTCGGGGAACTGGGCGGCGACGCTGGCGGCACCTGCGGCCATCATGGAGCCGGATCCGACGCCGGCACCCATGGCGAGTGCGAGCGGGTCGAAGATGCCGAGGGAGGCCGTGATGGACGCCAGGAGGGAGATGAACACGGCGCCGAAGATGGTGCCGAAGACGTACATGGACAGCACGCCGCGGTATGGGTGGGAGTCGGTGCCGTAGCGTTCGCTGACCATGGCGAAGGAGCCTTCGCGGTCGATCGAGAAGGTTGCACCGATGGTTGCCGGGCCCATCTTGAGCATGACGGCCAGCGGCAGTGCCAGGATCAGGGTGCCGAGCAGGTGGCCGACTTCCTGCAGCAGCAGGGCCGGGCCGGCACGGAAGAGCAGGGGAAGGTTCGGTCCCATGGTGAAGGCCAGGCTGCCCACCAGGATGAGGACGGAAACACCCATCAGGGCGCCGGCTGCGGACTGGAAGCTCTTGGGCAGCGATCGGAACTTCTGCGAGGAGACGATGCCGCCGGCCAGGATGCCCCACACCATCGGCAGGATGGTGATGGCCGCGAAGCCGACGGGGATGACCATGGGGCCGACGATCTGGCTCAGTGTTGCGATCAGCAAGGCCAGTCCGCCAATGGGCCAGAGCCATGCCAACGATTCCCGGGTGCGCCGGGGAGCGGCCTTGAGAGTTGAAGTAGTCATGGGATTCCTTGCTGGGGAGTGATGGAACCGAACGGGCTTCAAAGCTATATAACGCGCATCACACGGCCTTAGAATTGCAGGTAATTAAGGAAAGTTGGGCCGAAGATGCAGGATCTTGTTTTTGATGAACGCGATCTGCGGCTTCTGCACGCCCTGCAGGTGAGGCCCCGTGCACCGTGGACAGCCCTGGCACCGGTGGTCGGCGCGGACCCGGTGACGCTCGCCCGGCGGTGGGAACAACTGCAGTCACAGGGACTGGCGTGGATGGGCTGCTACCCGGGGCGCGGCACCGACGTCGTGACAGCCATTCTCGAGATCGAGTGCTCCCCCGCGAGCATGACTCCGGTGGCCGAGCAATTGGCGGGCGACCCGGAAGTCCTGACCATCGACCTCACCGCCGGCGGCCGGGACATGATCGTCACCCTGATGTGCGCCGACGATTCCGCGCTGTCCCGCTACGTCCTGGACCGCCTCTCCACCGTGGATGGCATCCGCAGCATGCGCACGCACCGTTCCATCCAGGTGGTGGCCGACGCCCAGGTGTGGCGGCTCCGCTCCCTCAACCAGGGCGAAGTCCGGGCGCTCGAACGGGAGATACCGGCCCCGAAAGAAGTACTGTCCCGCATCCCCGCAGGACTGACGGAAGAGCTGATCAAAGTGCTCCGCAAGGACGCACGGGCCTCGATCGGCACGATCGCTTCGGCGCTCGGCATCAGCCAGACCCGCGCCCGCAGCGTGCTGGCCACGTCCCTCGCGAAGCAAAGCGTGGTCATCCGATCGGAAGTGGCGCGGCCGTACTCCGGCTGGCCCGTGTACGTGTGGTTCTTCATGCGCGTTCCGGCAACGCAGGTGGGTTCGGTGGCCGGCAAGCTGGTGGGCCTGGACGAAGTCCGGCTCGTTACCACCACCGTGGGCAACTACTCGCTGGTGGTGGCGGTGTGGCTGCGCCGCATCGAGGACATCACCCTGCTGGAGCGGCACCTCGGCGAGCGGCTGCCGTTCGCCGAGATCGTGGACCGCTCGATCGTGCTGCGCACCCCGAAGCACTTGGGCATCCGCCTGGACGCTTCCGGGCGGCGGATCACGGGATAGGGATTACGCGGGGACACCGGGGACCCGCCGAAAAATCACGCGCACGTTACGCCGCCTTCACGAGCCACGCCCGACGATCTTTGTTTATGTTGTTTTTTATTGACATACCCACGAAAACAAAGATAGAGTCAAGCAATTCCACATCATGTGATGGTGGTCACCAACCGGATTCTGCTAGTACGCAATGGAGGGTAAGTGTTCGCTGAAGAGCGCCAGCAGTTGATCTCCGAACTCGTCGCGGAGCGCGGACGGGTCAGCGTCACTGAGCTCGCAGACCGTTTCAGCATCACCACTGAAACCGTCCGCCGCGACCTCGCCGCCCTGGAATCCGCCGGCAGCCTGCGCCGCGTCCACGGCGGGGCTGTTCCCCTGGACCGCCTGAGCACCCGCGAAGAAAGCGTGGGCGAACGCTCCGTCCAGCGCCAGGACGAAAAACTCCGCATCGCCCAGGCCGCCCTGGCCCTCATCCCGGAAAACGGCGCCGGCAGCATCCTCCTGGACGCCGGCTCCACCACCGAAACCCTCGCCGGCCTCCTCTCCCAGCGCGGGGCAGCCCAGCGCGGCGGGAACGGCAACGGCGAACTCGTGGTCATCACCCACGCCATTCCGATCGCCGCCAAGCTGTCCAGCACCCCCGGCGTCGCCCTCCAGATCCTGGGTGGACGCGTCCGCGGCCTCACCCAGGCCGCCGTCGGGCAGTCCACCGTCGATTCCGCACACCGGCTCCGGCCGGATATCGCCTTCGTGGGCGCCAACGGCATCCACGCATCGTTCGGGTTCAGCACTCCGGATCCCGAAGAAGCCGCCGTCAAGGCTGCTTTCGTCACCTCCGCGCGGCGCGTCGTCGTCGTGGCGGACTCCTCCAAGCTGGACGCGGAAACCCTCGTCCAGTTCGCCGCCCTGAAAGATGTGGACACCGTGATTACTGACCGCGAACCCTCTGAAGAGCTCTCGGCCGCGCTGGCCGAAGCTGGTGTGGACGTCGTGCTCGCATGATCGTCACCCTCACCGCCAATCCCAGCCTCGACCGCACGGTCGAGCTCCCCGCCGCCCTGGCCCGCGGCGAAGTGCAGCGCGCCGTCGCCGTCCACCAGCACTCGGGCGGCAAGGGCGTCAACGTTTCCCGCGCCCTGGTGGCTTCCGGCCTGGATACCGTCGCGGTCCTCCCCGGCGGCGACTCCGACCCCGTGCTCAGCGGCCTGCGCGAGGACAAGGTGCCGTTCGCGGCCCTGCCCATCGCCGATCCCCTGCGCAGCAACGTCACCCTCACCGAGCCGGACGGCGTCACCACCAAGATCAACGAACCCGGCCCGGAACTGAGCGGCGAACAGCAGGAAGCGCTGATCGAGCTGCTCCTGGAACGTTCCCAGGGCGCCGGATGGGTGGTCCTGGCCGGCTCGCTTCCCCCGGGTGTCCCCGCCGACTTCTACGCCACTGTCGCCGCCCGCCTTCGCAGCGCGGACGACGCCGGCGCCCCCTTGATCGCGATCGATTCCTCCGGTGCCCCGCTGGCGGCAGCGATCAGCGGCCGCGAGGACGGCCGCCCCGATCTGCTCAAGCCGAACGCGGAAGAACTGGCCGAACTGGCCGCCGCGGCCGGCTTCACCGAGCAGCACACCGCCGAGGAACTGGAAGCGGATCCGGGCCTTGCCGCCCGGGCCGCGGCCGCCGTCGTCGGCTCCGGTGTGGGAACCGTGCTCGCAACCCTTGGCTCCAAGGGCGCCGTACTGGTCACCGCCGACGGCGCGTGGCTGGCCAAGCACCCGCCGATCCAAGCCGTCAGCACCGTGGGTGCCGGCGATTCCTCCCTTGCCGGCTACCTGCTGGCCGCCACCCAGGGCGGCACCCCGCAGGACTGCCTCCGTCAGGCTGTGGCACACGGTGCCGCCGCTGCTTCGCTGCCGGGCTCCACTGTCCCGGCAGTCCACCAAACAACTCCCGACGCCGTAACCATCACGGCCCTTCCGAAGGACTAACAGTGACCGAGCTCATCACCCCCCAGTTGGTCGCCCTCGACCAGAACCTCGGCGAGGCTCCTGCCGACGTGATCCGTTACCTGGCCGGAATGGTCACAAACGCCGGCCGCGCCACCGAGGTGGAAGGCCTGTTCGCCGATGCTTTCGCCCGGGAGTCCAAGACCGCCACGGGCGTTCCCGGCGGCATCGCGATCCCGCACTGCCGCTCCGCCGCCGTGACCGCGCCGTCGCTCGCCATGGCACGGCTGTCGCAGAAGGTGGACTTCGGCGCGAAGGACGGCCCCGCGGACCTCATCTTCTTCATCGCGGCCCCGGACGGCGCCGACCAGGAGCACCTGAAGCTGCTCTCCAAGCTGGCCCGCTCCCTCATCAAGAAGGACTTCACCGCGGCCCTGCGCGCCGCTTCCTCGCCGGAGGAAATCGTAAATCTCGTGACCGAGGCGATCGGTGACGGGCCCGCGAAGAGCGCAGCCGCTGAAGGGGGCCCGGGAGCGGCTTCGGGCGTCCGCGAAGCGGGCGGGGCCCCCTTGAGCGGCGAAGCGGTCGGAACAGCACCGAAGCGCATCGTCGCCGTCACGGCCTGCCCCACGGGTATCGCCCACACCTACATGGCCGCCGACTCCCTCGTGGCTGCCGCGAAGGAAGCCGGCGTGGACCTGCAGGTGGAAACCCAGGGTTCCGGCGCCGTCACCCCGCTGGACCCGGCCGTGATCGCCGCCGCGGACGCCGTGATCTTCGCCGTCGACGTGGACGTCCGCGGCAAGGAACGCTTCGCCGGCAAGCCCGTGGTGAACGCCCCGGTCAAGCGCGGCATCGACGAACCCGCCAAGATGATCGAGGAAGCCCTCGCTGCCGCCACCGATCCGAACGCACACCGCGTTCCGCACTTCGGCGCGGAAGAAGCCGCCGAGCAGGCCGCGGAAGCCGCCAGTGAGCACTTCGGTACCAAGCTCAAGAAGGTCCTGCTGACCGGCGTCAGCTACATGATTCCGTTCGTCGCCGGCGGCGGCCTGCTGATCGCCCTCGGCTTCCTGCTGGGCGGCTACGACATCACTGAGGTCGCGGACAAGGTTGTTCTGGAAAACAACTTCGGCAACCTGCCCGACGGCGGACTGCTCACCTACCTGGGCGCCGTCGCCTTCAAGATCGGCGCACTGTCGCTCGGCTTCCTGGTGCCGGCGCTGGCCGGCTACATCGCGTTCGGCATCGCCGACCGTCCGGGCATCGCCCCCGGTTTCGTGTCCGGTGCGGTGGCGTCCTTCATGGGCGCCGGCTTCCTCGGCGGCCTGGTAGGCGGCCTGCTGGCCGGCGTCACCGCCTACTGGATCGGCACCTGGCAGGTTCCGCGCTGGCTGCGCGGCCTGATGCCCGTGGTGATCATCCCGCTGCTCGGCTCGATCGTGGCCTCCGGCCTGATGTTCCTGGTCCTCGGCGGCCCGATCGCCGGCATCACCGCCGGCCTGAACTCCTGGCTGACCGGCATGACCGGCGCCTCGGCCGTGATCCTCGGCATCATCCTGGGCCTCATGATGTGCTTCGACCTCGGCGGCCCGGTCAACAAGGTGGCCTACTCCTTCGCTGTTGCCGGCCTCGGCGCCGGCAGCCTGGCCAACCAGGCCCCGTGGCAGATCATGGCCGCCGTGATGGCAGCCGGCATGGTTCCCCCGCTGGCCATGGCGCTGGCCACCACCCTCAACAAGAAGGGCTTCAGCCTGGCCGAGCGCGAGAACGGCAAGGCCGCCTGGCTGCTCGGTGCATCGTTCATCTCCGAAGGCGCCATCCCCTTCGCCGCGGCCGACCCGCTGCGCGTCATCCCGGCGTCCATGCTTGGCGGTGCCGTGACCGGCGCCCTGTCCATGGCCACAGGCGTTACCTCCCAGGCCCCGCACGGCGGCATCTTCGTCTTCTTCGCCATCGGCAACATCGCCATGTTCATCGTGTCGATCGCAGTAGGCGTGGTGGTCACCGCCCTGACCCTGCTGGCGCTCAAGCGCTGGGCAGTCAAGAAGACCGTTGATACTGTTGCGGCAGCAGCCTGACAACGCCGTTAGATAGCTAACTAAAGGACTGATCCATGCAGACTTTTTCAGGTGTTGGTGTCGCTCCGGGCCGGGTGTTGGGTCCGGTGCGGCAGATGCCCAAGCCCGTGCAGGAACCGCACGCGAACGTGAATATCCCCGCGGATGTGACGGTTGAGTCGCAGGCGCAGCGGGTGAAGGACGCTGCGAAGGCCGTGCAGGCCGAGCTGCGTTCCCGCGCCGCGATCGCCACGGGCGAGGGCAAGGAGGTGTTGGAAGCCACCGCGTTGATGGCCGCCGACCCCATGCTGATCAAGTCCGCCGTCAAGCTCCTTTCGCCGGAGGCTCCGGGCGGTGCCCGGACCGCCGAGCGCGCGGTCTGGGAAGCTGCCGCCACGGTAGCTGAAACCCTGAAGTCCCTGGGCGGCTACATGGCCGAACGCGTCGCGGATGTGCTGGACGTGCGTGCCCGGATCGTGGCCGAACTGCGCGGGCTCCCGGCCCCCGGCATCCCGTCCTCGGAGGTGCCGTTCATCCTGGCTGCCGAGGACCTCGCTCCGGCCGACACCGCCACCCTCGACCCGGCCAAGGTCATCGCCCTGATCACCTCCGGCGGCGGACCGCAGTCGCACACCGCGATCCTGGCCCGCGCGCTGGGCCTGCCCGCCGTCGTCGCCGCCCCCGGCGTGGACGAAATCAGCGACGGGGTTGAGGTGTACGTGGACGGTGCCGCCGGCACCATCACCACCGAACCGTCCGAGGAACTGCGCATTGCGGCGAAGGCCTGGGCCACCCAGGCCTCCACCCTGGCTGCCTTCACCGGCGA
>NZ_MJLT01000011.1 GCF_001766675.1 Arthrobacter sp. SW1 | reverse complement strand
GAGTGTTTCGTCGGCTTGGTCACCAACACCCCTTGCCCATGAATCCTCCACCGCCGATACAGCGACTTGACCGGCGTACTGGAGACACCCAGTAACCTGGCCGCCGCTTTGTACCCGATGCCCTCATCAAACAACGCTACAGCCGCCTCACGCTGTGCTGCGGCCAATGAACTACGTACGTGCATAAAACTGCTCCCCGGGAGTCGGAACTGAATTTCTCAGTCCAACTTCCGGGGAGCAGTTCAGTTTGGTGCGGGGCCTGCGTTGTTAATGGAGCCTAGTCTTCGATCGTGGCGATGACCGCGCCTGCGGCCACCGTTTCGCCGGCCTTGGACAGCAGGCCGTGGATGGTGCCGGCGCGGTGCGCAGTGAGGGGCTGCTCCATCTTCATGGCCTCGAGGACCACGATCAGGTCGCCTTCGGCCACCACGTCGCCGTCGGCTACTGCCACCTTGACGATCGTTCCCTGCATGGGGGAGGTCAGGGCGTTGCCGCCCGCCGCAGCCGAAGCGGCTGCAGCGCGGGCGCGCTTCTTGGCCTTGCCCGCCTTCGGTGAGGTGCCGTTGGCGGAAACCGCACCGAGGCCGGCCGGGAGGGCTACCTCAAGGCGCTTGCCGCCCACCTCGACGACGAAGCGCTGGCGCTCACCGGCGTCGGGAGCTTCGGCGGAAGCGGCACCGGACCACGCGGGGATGTCGTTGACGAACTCCGTTTCGATCCAGCGGGTGTGGACCGAGAACGGACCCTCTTCCGGAGCGAAAGCCGGATCCGAGACAACCGTGCGGTGGAACGGGGTCACCGTGGGCATGCCCGTGATCTCCAGCTCGGCCAAGGCGCGGCGGGAGCGTTCCAGCGCCTGCTTGCGGCTGGAACCGGAAACGATCAGCTTGGCCAGCATGGAGTCGAAGTTGCCGCTGATCACCTCGCCGGCCTGGATGCCCGAGTCCACACGGACGCCGGGGCCGGTGGGGAAGTTGAGGGTTTCCACGGTGCCCGGAGCGGGCATGAAGTTGCGGCCGGCGTCCTCGCCGTTGATGCGGAATTCGAAGGAGTGGCCGCGGACTTCGGGATCGCCGTAGCCGAGTTCCTCGCCGCGGGCCAGGCGGAACTGCTCGCGGACCAGGTCGATGCCGGTGACTTCCTCCGAGACGCAGTGCTCCACCTGCAGGCGGGTGTTGACCTCGAGGAAGGAGATGGTGCCGTCCTGGCCTACCAGGAACTCGCAGGTGCCGGCGCCGAGGTAGCCGGCTTCCTTCAGGATTGCCTTGGAGGATTCGTAGAGGCTGCGGTTCTGCTCCTCCGTGAGGAACGGTGCCGGGGCTTCTTCGACCAGCTTCTGGTTGCGGCGCTGCAGCGAGCAGTCGCGCGTGGAGACGACCACGACGTTGCCGTGCGCGTCGGCCAGGCACTGGGTTTCGACGTGGCGGGGGGAGTCCAGGAACTTCTCCACCAGGCACTCGCCGCGTCCGAAGGCGGCCAGGGCCTCGCGGACGGCGGATTCGTAGAGCTCGGGGATTTCCTCCAGGGTGCGCGCCACCTTGAGCCCGCGGCCGCCGCCGCCGTAGACGGCCTTGATGGCCACCGGAAGGCCGTGCTCCTGGGCGAAGGCGACGATCTCGTCGGCGTCCTTGACCGGATCCTTGAGTCCTGGTGCCAGGGGTGCACCTGCTGCGAGGGCAATGTGCTTGGCCTTCGCCTTGTCACCCAGCGCGTCGATGGCCTCGGGGGAGGGGCCGATCCAGGTGATGCCCTCGGCGATCACGCGCGCGGCGAATTCGGCGTTCTCGGCCAGGAAGCCGTAGCCGGGGTGGATGGCGTCCGCACCGGACTGCTTGGCGACGTCGATCAGCTTGTCGATGACCAGGTACGACTCCGCGGCGGTGTTGCCGCCCAGGGCGTAGGCCTCGTCGGCCAGGCGCACGTGCAGGGCGTCGCGGTCGGGGTCGGCGTAGACAGCTACGGAGGCGAGGCCTTCGTCCCGGGCTGCGCGGATGATGCGGACCGCGATCTCGCCGCGGTTGGCCACCAAAACCTTGGTGATCTGGCTGGAAACGGGCTGCGCCGGCTGTGCTGTCAACTTGACTCCTTCTGTCCTCAAAGGAGGTTAGCGTGATTGTGAGGGTTCCGCCCATATTGATGGGGGAATCCGTGTGTGCGGCGCCGTCTCTTTGTAGGGTTGCTACAAAGCGCCGGAAATCATCCGGCGGAGTCCGCCGGCTCCGCCCACAGTTCCGTTATGCCCACCTGTGCCTGGCCCAGCAGCTCGCGCAGCGTGGACACCGAGAGTCCGACGACGGCGTGCGGGTCGCCGTCGACCTTGCGGATGAACGCCCCGCCCAGGCCGTCAATCGTGAAGGAGCCCGCGCAGTGGAGCGGCTCGCCCGTGGCGATGTAGGCATCCACCTCCGCTTCGCTCATCGGCGTGAAGTGCACTTCGGCGCTGGAGACGGCGCCGAGGGTCGCCCCGGTGCCGTCGGCAGCTTCCCCGTCTTCGACGTCGGCGGCTGTGTCGCGGCAGTCCACCAACCAGTGTCCGGTGTGCAGCACGCCGGAAGAACCGCTCATCCGCAGCATGCGCTCCCTGGCGACCTCCGGCGTGTACGGCTTGCCGTGCGCCTCGCCGTCGAACTCGAAGACCGAGTCGCAGCCGATCACCAGGGCGCCTTCGGCTTCCGGCAGCGCCGCGACGGCCTCGGCTTTGGCGCGGGCCAGCAGCAGTGCGGTGTCGTGCGGATCGGTGACTCCGTAGCGGGCCTGCACCGCGTCCTCGTCGACGTCGGACACGAGGACTTCGTGCCGGATGCCGGCCTCCGTGAGGAGCTTGGTGCGGGCGGGAGACTGGGAGGCAAGAATCAAGCGGGTCACGCGTTCAAGGGTAGTGCAGGGTCCTTCGCTTCACCGCTGCCCGCCTGGCCCTTGGCCTCGTGGCGTTCCAGGGAAGCGCCCTCCACATCGACGTCCGGCAGGATGCGGTCCAGCCAGCGCGGCAGCCACCACGCCTTTTCGCCCAGCAGGTACATGGCGGCGGGCAGGATGGTCATGCGGACCACGAACGCGTCCACCAGCACACCGAAGGCCATTGCGAAACCGAGCGGCCGCACCATGGTGAGGTGGCTGAAGATGAAGCCCGCGAACACGCTGACCATGATGATCGCAGCAGCGGTGACCACTGCGGCCGCATGGCTGAAGCCGCTGCGCACAGCCTGCTTGGCGCTTTCGCCGTGCATGAACGATTCGCGCATGCCCGAGGTGATGAACACCTGGTAGTCCATGGCCAGGCCGAAGAGCACGCCGATCAGGATGATCGGAAGGAAGCTCAGCACAGCGCCGGGATTCGCGACGTCGAACACGGTTCCCAGCCAGCCCCACTGGTACACGGCCACCACGGCGCCGAAAGCCGCAGCGAGGGACAGCAGGAAGCCGCCGGTGGCGAGCAGCGGGACGACGATCGAGCGGAAGACCAGCAGCAAGAGGATCAGGGACAGCCCGACGACGATCGCCAGGTACGGAGGCAGGGCAGCGCCGAGCTTCTCGGAGACGTCCACGTTGCCGGCGGTCTGGCCGGTGAGGCCGATGGTGACGCCCGTGTCTGCGGCGATGTCCTTGCCCTTGGCGCGGAGCTCGGAGACCACCTGAACGGTGCTTTCGCTGGCCGGTCCCTCCTCCGGGATCACTTGGAACACCGCGGTCCGGGGGCCGTTGCCTGCGGTGGGAGCACTGAGTGCCACAGGGATGGCCGCCACCACGTTGTCCACGCTGCGCAGTTCCTCCGCGACATCCAGCTGCCGGTTCACGGCCTCGCTCTCGCTTAGGCCCGCCGGGAACTCGCCGACCACCACGATCGGCCCGGTGACGCCTTCGCCGAAGCTCTTGCGGGTGAGGTCGTAGGCCTTGAAGGCCTGCGAATCGACCGGTTCGGAGCCGCCGTCGGGCAGCGCCAGCCGCAGTTGCGAGGCCGGCAGGGCCAGCACGCCGAGCAGAACGACGCCGGCCAGCAGCGACCATACGGGGTGGCGGGTCACCAGGGCGCCCCAGCCGCGGTTGCTCTTGCGGATATCGGCGGCGTGGTCCGCTGCCTCGTGGCCCGGCTCGGCGTTGTGCTTGGCGGCCTTGGCCCAGGCCCGCTTGGAGATCAGGCGGCGGCCGATCAGTGACAGGACCGCAGGGGTCAGCGTGAGCGAAACGACGACGGCGACGGCAACCGTGGCGGCAGCGGACAAGCCCATGATGGACAGGAAGGGCAGCCCGGGAACCACCAGCGCGGCCAGGGCGACCACCACGGTGAGGCCGGCAAACAGGACCGCGTTGCCGGAGGTTCCGGTGGCGAGGGCGGCCGATTCTTCCGGGTCCATGCCGGCGAGCATCTGGTTGCGGTGCCGGTTCACGATGAAGAGCGAGTAGTCGATCCCGACCGCGAGGCCGAGCATCAGGGCGAGCATGGGCGAGATGGAGCTCATGTCGATCACGCCGGTCAACGCGAAGGTTCCACCGACGCCCACGGCTACGCCCGCCAGGGCCATCAGGAGCGGCAGTCCTGCCGCGATCAGGGTTCCCAGCATCACGATCAGCGCCACCGCAGCCACGGCGATGCCAACGATTTCGGCCACACCGAACAGCTGTGAGACGTCTTCGGTGATTTCCTTGCTGGCCAGGGCGGTCACGCCGGCTGAGGACACTTCGTGGGCGATGTCCTGGACCTGCTGGCGTTCGGCCGGGGTCAGGGCGTTGATGGAGGTCTTGAACTGGATCTGGGCGATCGCGGCCTTGCCGTCTTCGGAGACGAAACGCAGGCCTTCGGAGGCTTCGAGCTGCCGCTTGGACAGGGCGAGCTTCGCGGCGCCGTCGGCAGCTTCCTTTTCGCCGGCGTCGAGCTTCCTGCTGCCTTCGGCCAGCGCGGCTTTTTGCGGCGCCAGCTGCGCTTCGATCATTTCCTGCGGCATGCCGCCGGCCGCCATCTGCTGCTCCGCGGCCTTGAGCTGTGCCTCGCCGGCAGTCTGCTGTGCCCGGCCCTGCTCCAGCTGCGCTTTGCCAGCGGCGAGCTGCTTTTCAGCCTGCGCGACGGCGGCGGGGGCCTTGTCGAGTTCGGCCTGGGAGTCGAAGGGGTTGACGACGGACTGCACTGTGGGAAGGTCCTTCAGCTTCCCAAGCGCTGCCTTGATGGCCTCCTTGCCTTCCTGGTCGAAGCCCTCGGAGCCTGCTTCGAAGACGATGCCGGCGGATCCGCCCGCGGCCTCAGGCATGTCCTGCTTGAGCTTGTCCAGCATCCGCTGGGTTTCGGTGCCCGGGATCTGGAAGTTATTGGACATGGTGCCGTGGAACGCGGCCGCGGACCCGCCGACGGCGACGAGGACGGCGAGCCACAGCGAGATCACCAGCCAGCGGTGGCGGTAGGAAAACTTGCCAAGACGGTAGAGCAAAGTGGCCATGGTGGAACCGATCTGTTTGGGTGGTTCTGTCGGGAGATTGCTGCCTGCGGGGGTGTGCAGGTGTGTCAGGAGGGCTGGGGTGCTGCGAAGCCGTTGGCCAGCATGCCGACGGCCGTCACAAGGTGTTCGCGGAAGACTGCGAGGGATTCGGGGGAGAGGTCTGCGCCGCGTTCGTCGAACCAGACGCTCATGGCGGCCTTGCCGCAGGCGATTACCGATCCGGCCATGGCCCGCAGCTGCAGTTCGTCGGCGCCCGCTCCGAGCCGTTCGCGGGCCGCGGCGATGATTTGGTCCGTGCAGTGGTCCCACGCTTCGAGTTCGCAGCGGCCGAGGGACTGGCTGGAGCTGGTCAGGCTGAAGAGTTCCGCGATGGGCGCTGCCGTCATCGGATCGGCCAGTGCCAGCAGCGCCGCCCGGGCCGATTCGAGGACGGGTTCCTCGGCCGGCCGGAGCCGGAACTGTTCCAGGGCGTGTTCCAGGAAACGGTCCGCGAGCGAGGCCAGCGCCGATTCGACGCCGGTGAAGTAGTTGAAGAACGTCCGCCGGGATACGCCGGCTTCGGCCGCGATGTCTTCGACCGTGAAATTGCCTTCACCTTTGCTGCGCAACTGGGCCAGGGCGGCATCGGCGATCGCCCGCCGGGTGGCGGCCTTGTTCAGCTCGCGGCGGGAGCTGGGAGTGGTAGCTGTGCTCACATCTTTACACTAAGTGCATTTTTGCACTCTGCGCAAGTTAACTTTGTGGCGGGAATGCCAACGGCCGGTGGTTCCAGGGGACTGGAACCACCGGCCGTTCACGGTGCCGAGCTTAGGGGCGCTGCTCGTTGTCGGGTGACCGGCCCGCCTCCGCGTCGCTTTGCGGAGCCTGCTGGGCTGCGTGCCGGGCCTGCGCTTCCTGCCGGGCCTGTTCTTGCTGGGCCTGGAGGGCTGCCTGCTGCTGCGCCGCCTGGTGCTGGGCTGCGATCTGTGCGGCCTGCTGTTGCGCGGCTGCGTGCTGTGCCGCCTGCTGCTGTGCCTGCAGCGCTGCCTGTTGGGCCTGGAAGGCCGCCTGCTGTTGCGCGGCGTGCGCCTGGGCCTGCTGCTGTGCGGCCTGCGCCTGCTGTACGGCCTGTGCTTGGGCCTGTGCCTGCTGCTGGGCAGCGGCGCTGTTCAGGTAGATCGACTGGCCGGTGGCGCCGGCCTCGCCTTCCTTGAGTGGAATGGCGTAAACAGCCGTGCCGTACGCACACACCTCGGTCCAGTTGGTTCCCATCTCAGATGTGTCGAAGCGCATGGCGATGATTGCGTTGGCGCCCCGCTGCTGGGCTTCCTGGACCATGCGGGCCATGACTTCCTGGCGGCTTTCGTAGAGGGCCCGGGTCATCTCCGGAAGTTCACCGCCGCCCAGGGACCGGAAGCCTGCGAGCATCTGGGATCCGATGTCCCGGGAACGCACGGTGAGGCCCATGACCTCGCCGAACACGGCGTCGATCCGGTGGCCGGGGATTTCGTTTGAGGTGACAATCAGCATGCGCTGAGCCTACCGGGAAGGGTCCGTTAAACGAGTGAATCCCCGGGGAACAGTTCAGTGTGAACTCCCGGGGATTCATTCGTAAGGCGTCAGGACCTGGCGTCAGCCAGCTCGCGCCCGGCGTCGGGGGTGCCGGCCGGGGCGGAGTCATCCGCGAAGGCGGTCCCGGTGCGCGGGGCGTTGTACAGTTCCTCGTCCAGGATGCCCTGGCGCTTGGCCACGATCGTGGGAACCAGGGCCTGGCCGGCCACGTTGACCGCGGTGCGGCCCATGTCCAGGATCGGGTCGATCGCGAGCAGCAGGCCGACGCCGGCCAGCGGCAGTCCCAGCGTGGATAGCGTGAGGGTCAGCATCACCACGGCACCCGTGGTGCCGGCGGTTGCGGCGGAACCCAGGACGGACACCAGGGCGATGAGCAGGTACTGGCTGAAGTCCAGGTTGATGCCGAAGAACTGGGCCACGAAGATCGCCGCGATGGCCGGGTAGATCGCGGCGCAGCCGTCCATCTTGGTGGTGGCGCCGAGCGGGACGGCGAACGATGCGTAGCCGCTGGGTACGCCGAGGTTCCGTTCGGTGACGCGCTGGGTGAGCGGCAGCGTGCCGATCGAGGAACGGGAAACGAAGGCCAGCTGCACGGCCGGCCACACGCCGGAGAAGTACTGCTTCACGGAGAGCCCGTGCGCGCGGACCAGCACCGGGTAGACGGCGAACAGCACCAGGGCGAGGCCCACGTAGATGGCCACGGTGAACTTGCCCAGGGATCCGATGGTGTCCCAGCCGTAGATGGCCACGGCGTTGCCGATCAGGCCGATGGTACCGAGCGGGGCGATCCGGATGATCCACCAGAGGACCTTCTGGATGACGGCCAGCGCGGAGGCATTGAAGTTCAGGAACGGCTCGGCCTGCTTGCCCACCTTGAGGGCGGCCACGCCGACGGCGATCGCGATCACCAGGATCTGAAGCACGTTGAAGTTCACCGCAGTGGTGACGGTTTCGTCGGTGATGGTGGTGCTTGCGCCGAGACCGAGGAAGTTCTTGGGGAACAGGCCGGTGAGGAACGCCCACCAGGATCCCACCTTGCCCGGAGCTTCGCCCTGGCTGTTGATGCCGGTGCCGGTACCGGGCTGGAAGAGCACGCCCAAGCCGATGCCGATCAGCACTGCGATGAGCGAGGTGATGGCAAACCAGAGCAAGGTGTTCCACGCCAGCTTGGCCGCATTGGATACCTGGCGGAGGTTCGCGATGGAGCTGACGACGGCGGTGAAGATCAGCGGGACAACGGCCGTCTGCAGCAGCGAGACGTAGCTCGAGCCGATGGTCTGCAGGGTGGCGCCAAGGCCGTTGGGGGCTGTCTTGGTGCTGCCGGTGTATTTGGCGATGAGGCCGAGGACCAGGCCGATGATGAGGGCGGCGATGATCTGCACGCCGAAGGACGTTGCCCACTTGGGAAGCCGGGACGCAGTCTTTCCGGCGCTCTGGGAAAGGTTGGATGTATTGCTCACCCGAACAAGGTAGGGCTTGCTGGAATACCAGAGCGAGCGGGTGTTGAGAAATATGACAAAAAAGATGAAGTGACGGCCGTCACTGGAATACCAGAAACGGCCGTCACCTCAATGAAGCTTCACGTTATTCCGGGGAACAACGTGGCATATGTCTCAGCCGAGCAGCGCCCGGCGGAGCGTATCGAGGCCCACCGATCCGATGTTCAGGGCGTCGGTGTGGAAGGCCTTGAGGTCGAATCCTTCGCGTTTTTCCAGCTCCGCGCGGATCTCCTCCCACAGCCGCTGCCCCACCTTGTAGGACGGCGCCTGTCCCGGCCAGCCGAGGTAGCGGGTGAACTCGAACTTGAGCTGGCCCTCGCTGATGGGCAGGTTGGCGCGGAGGAAGTCGTAGCCCTTCTCCGGCGTCCAGGTTCCGCTGCCCCAGGCCTCGGGCATCTCCAGTTCAAGGTGCATGCCGATGTCGAACACCACGCGGGCGGCGCGCATGCGCTGCATGTCCAGCATGCCCATGTGGTCGCCCGGATCCTTGAGGTAGCCCAGCTCAAGCATGAGCTTCTCCGCGTACAGCGCCCAGCCTTCGCCGTGGCCGGACACCCAGCAGATGTTGCGGCGCCAGTTGTTCAGCAGCTCGCGGCGGTAGACGGCGGTGGCCACCTGCAGGTGGTGACCCGGAACGCCTTCGTGGAACACCGTCGTCGTCTCCGCCCAGGTGGTGAAGGTGTCCTCGCCGGCGGGCACGGACCACCACATGCGCCCCGGACGCGAGAAGTCGTCCGCCGGGCCGGTGTAGTAGATGCCGCCTTCGTCGGTGGGGGCGATCTTGCATTCGAGGGTCTTCATGACGTCCGGGATCTCGAAGTGGACGTCGGCGAGGTCGGCTACGGCGCGGTCGGAAAGTTCCTGCATCCAGGCCTGCAGGGCGTCTGTGCCCTTGATCTGCCGGGCGGGGTCGTTGTCCAGGATTTCCTTGGCCTCTTCGATCGTGGCCCCGGGCTTGATCTGCTCCGCCACACGCTCCTGCTCGGCGATCAGGCGCTGCAGTTCCTGCACGCCCCACGCGTAGGTTTCCTCAAGGTCCACCGTGGCGCCCAGGAAGGTGCGCGAAGCCAGGGCGTAGCGTTCGCGGCCCACGGCGTCCTTCTCCGGGGCGTGCGGCAGCAGTTCTTCTTCGAGGAAGGCGGCCAGCCCGGCGTAAGCGGAACGCGCGACGGCGGCACCGGCGTCGAGCTTGTCCTGCAGTTCCGCGGGGAGCGGTGAGCCGTCGATCGCCGCGTCCGCTGCGAGCTTGGCGAAGAAGCCGTCTTCGGCGGCGTACTTGCTGGTCTGTTCGATGACGATCCGCACCTGGCGTGCGGCGGCGACCTTGCCGGCGTCTTTGGCCGAGCGCAGGGAGGCGATGTAGCCGTCGATGGCGCCGGGCACATTGGCGGCGCGGGCGGCGATGTGCTCCCAGTCCTGTGCCGTAGCCGTGGGCATGAGGTCGAAGACGGCGCGGATGTCCTGCGCTGGGGAGGCGATGTTGTTCAGCTCGGCCGCGCCCCAGCCGGATTCGTGGAATTCCAGCTGCAGTCCGAGGCGTTCGCGCATGGCGTCGAGGGTGATGACGTCGGAGGCGTCGGCCGGCTCCAGGCCGGCGAGCTTGTCCAGGGTGTCCCGGGCGGCAGCGGCGAAGGCGTCGGCCCCGGCAGGGGAGAAGTCCTGGTACTCGCTCTCATGGCCCGGGATGCCCAGGGTGGTGGCGAGGCCGGGGTTCAACGCCAGGAGCGTCTCGGTGTACGCATCGGCAACGGCGTCGATGGCGGTCTTGGAACGAACCGGAGAAGTGTTTTCAGTAGTCACCTGTCGAGCGTAGCCCGCACAGGAGATTTCTGAAAGGGTTGCTGAACGTTTCCCGGAAACTCCCCGCCCGGGCCCTCGACCGGCTGCCGGCTACCCCTTGCTGCGGCGCCAGGCGCCGGGGCCCGGCGTCGGGTCCAGGCGCAGGCGCTGGCGCCGCACCCAGTGCCGGACGCTCGGCTTGGCCGGTGCCGGGGCGGCAGGCACGGAGAGGGACGCGACGACGGCTGCCAGCGCGGCGAGCTCTTCCGGTGTCGGATTGCCCTTGACCACCGAAAAGAGGGGAGCCTCCGGCGCGTCGGGTGCCGTCTTCGGGTCTACGGATCCGGTGCTCACAGCGGGATGTTCCCGTGCTTCTTGGTGGGCAGGCTGGCGCGCTTGTCGCGCAGGGCGCGCAGGCCCTTGATGATCTGCACGCGGGTGTCGGACGGGGCGACGACGGCGTCAACGTAGCCGAGTTCGGCGGCCTGGTACGGGTTGAGGAGTTCCTCTTCGTACTGCTGGATGATCTCGGCGCGCCGGGCTTCGACGTCGCCGCCGGCCTCGGCAACCGCGGCGAGGTCGCGGCGGTAGAGGATGTTGACGGCGCCCTGGGCGCCCATGACGCCGATCTGGGCCGTCGGCCAGGCAAGGTTCAGGTCCGCGCCGAGCTTCTTGGAGCCCATCACGATGTACGCTCCGCCGTAAGCCTTGCGGGTGATGACGGTCAGCTTCGGAACCGTGGCCTCGGCGTAGGCGTAGAGGAGCTTGGCGCCGCGGCGGATGATGCCCTGGAATTCCTGGTCCTTGCCGGGAAGGAAGCCGGGGACGTCCACCAAGGTGATGATCGGGATGTTGAAGGCGTCGCAATGGCGGACGAAGCGCGCCGCCTTTTCGGAGGCCGCGATGTCCAGGGTGCCGGCGAACTGCATGGGCTGGTTCGCCACGATGCCAACAGTGTGCCCTTCGACGCGGCCGTAACCGATGATGACGTTCGGCGCGTAGAGGGACTGCATCTCCAGGAAGTGCGCGTCATCCACGATCTGCTCGATCACCTTGCGCATGTCGTACGGCTGGTTGGCCGAATCCGGGATGAGGGTGTCCAGTGCGAGGTCGTCGGCGTCGAGTTCAAGCTCCTGGCCGTGCTCCAGTACCGGGGCTTCGGACAGGTTGTTCGACGGCAGGAAGTCCAGCAGTTCGCGGACGAACTCGATGGCGTCCGTTTCGTCGCTGGCCAGGTAGGTGGAGGTTCCGGTGGTGGCGTTGTGCTGGCGGGCGCCGCCCAGGGTTTCCATGTCCACGTCTTCGCCCGTGACGGTCTTGATGACGTCCGGGCCCGTGATGAACATGTGGGAGGTCTTGTCCACCATCACCACGTAGTCGGTGAGGGCGGGGGAGTACGCCGCGCCGCCGGCGCACGGCCCCATGATGAGGGAGATCTGCGGAATGACTCCGGAGGAATGGACGTTGTTGCGGAAGATATCGGCGAACATCGCCAGTGAGGCCACGCCCTCCTGGATGCGGGCGCCGCCGCCGTCGTTGATGCCGATCATCGGGCAGCCGTTGCGGAGGGCGAACTCCTGGACCTTGACGATCTTTTCGCCGTTGACCTGGCTCAGCGAGCCGCCATAGACGCTGAACTCCTGGCTGTAGATGGCCACGAGGCGGCCGTCCACGGTGCCGTAGCCGGAGACGACGCCGTCGCCCAGCGGCTTCTTCTTTTCCATGCCGAAGGCGGTGGAGCGGTGGACGGCGAGGGCGTCGAACTCAACGAAGGAGCCTTCGTCCAGCAGCAGGTCGATCCGTTCGCGGGCGGTGTTCTTGCCGCGGGCGTGCTGCTTTTCGATGGCTTCGGGGCCGGAGGGCTGTTCCGCACGGGCCTGGCGGTCGCGGAAATCGGCAATCTTTCCCGCCGTCGTTGTCAGATCGTGGCTCATCAAGTCTCTCCGGCTCTGTAGCTGTTGACGCTGGTGCGTTGGGCCACCGTTAAGTAGCATCCGTACAAAATGCGGGCCCTGCTGGCTAGTCTAGTGACGCAAAACCCGCATACCGCTGTAGAAACCCTACAATTTTCCGCCTCCATGTCGAGCTTCCAACAATGTTACCCGCCAGTAACTTATTTGGGTTACAGTGTCCTCATGACCTCCAGCAATGACGCTTCAGCACGCGCCGCCGGGCCCTACCGGGCGCAAGGCAGCCTCAAGGGACGCACCATCCTCATGTCCGGTGGAAGCCGTGGCATCGGCCTGGCCATCGCCCTGCGCGCCGCCCGCGACGGCGCGAACATCGTCCTGATGGCCAAGACCGGCGAACCCCACCCCAAGCTGGAAGGCACCGTCCACACTGCCGCGGCGCAGCTTGAAGCGGCCGGAGGCCAAGCCCTCGCGCTCGTCGGCGACGTCCGCAACGACGGCGACGTCGCCGCCGCCGTGGCCGCCGCCGTCGAACGCTTCGGCGGAATCGACGCCGTCGTCAACAACGCCTCCGCCATCGATCTCTCCGGCACCGACGACGTCGACATGAAGCGCTACGACCTCATGCAGGACATCAACGTCCGCGGTACCTTCCTGCTGTCCAAGCTCGCCCTGCCGGCCCTGCGGGAATCGGGCCGCGGGCACATCCTGACGCTGTCCCCGCCGCTGAACCTCGACCCCAAGTGGGCGGGCATGCACCTTGCCTACACCATGGCCAAGTACGGAATGAGCCTCACCACCCTGGGCCTCGCCGAAGAATTGAAGGACGACGGCGTGCTGGTCAATTCGCTGTGGCCCTGCACCTTGATCGACACTGCGGCGATCCGCAACATGCCCGGCGGCGACCGCATGGTCCAGGCGGCCCGCGGGCCGGAAATCATGGCCGACGCCGCCCATGCCATCCTCAGCGGAGGGATGGCCGGTGGCGGAGCCCTGAGCGGCAACTTCTATACCGATGAACAGGTCCTGCGTGCTGCGGGCGTCACGGACTTCAGCCCCTACAGCCTCGGGGCCCCGGAAGATCAGTTGGTGCCGGACATCTTCCTCTAGGCGGATTCCTCCAGGTGGAGGGGTGCGTTCGGAACCGCCGGGATCGCTAGGATTCAAGGTATGGAACGGGAAAATCTGGATCGGGACACGCTGCTGAACGGGGACTTCCTCTCGGGCGCGGGCATCAGCCGCTTCGAGGTGGTCGAGTCCACAGGCTCCACCAACGCGGACCTGCTGCGGGCCGTGACGGTCGAGCCCAAGGAATGGCCGGACATGTCCGTGCTCACTGCCGAGCATCAGACCGCTGCGCGCGGGCGCCTCGACCGGCACTGGGAATCACCGGCCAGGTCTGCCGTATCCGTGTCCATCGTGCTGCGCCCGGTGAACGCCCAGGGCCTGCCCGTTCCCACGCAAAGCTACTCCTGGCTTTCGATGCTCGCCGCGGTCGCGCTGCGTGAAACGCTGCTCGAAATCTGCGGGTTGCCCGCCGAGATCAAATGGCCCAACGACGTCCTGGTCCGCGGCCGGAAAATCTCCGGAATCCTCGCCCAACTGGGACCGATGGGTGACGGCAACGTTCCCGCCGTCGTCCTTGGTACGGGCCTGAATGTCAGCCTTGCCGAAGCCGAACTTCCCGTGCCCACCGCTACCTCCCTCTTGGTGGAAGGTGCGCACACCCTGGACCGGACCGCGATCCTGCAGAGCTACCTGTCCCGTTTCTCCCGGCTTTACCGGGACTTCTGCAATGCCGACGGCGATCCCTCCGCCGGGCTCGCCGGTGGACCGTCGCTGCACAAGCGCGTGGAGGCCGTCCTGGTGACGCTGGGACGTGAAGTCCGCGCGCAGCTGCCCGGCGACCACGAACTGGTAGGCCACGCGTCCCGCCTGGACGACTACGGTTCCCTCCTCGTGGTGGACCACGGCGGCCGCGAACACGTGGTGACAGCCGGGGACGTGGTGCATTTGCGGCCCACCGATGGCGGATATGCGTAAACAGCTCCTGCCGGGCGAGCAAGTGATCGTGGTGACCCGGCAACAGGCACGCCGGCTGTTCTTTCCGGTGGCCGCATTTATCCTGGTCCCTGCCCTCGCCGCGTATGCCTGCGCCTGGATCATCCGGGGCGGTCCGGGCCGGCTGCTGCCCGTGATGTCCGGCAGCGAATGGACCTTCTGGCTGATGGCGGCGTGCGTTTTCCTTGCGGCGGTGGTGCTCCTTGGTTACTGTCTGCCGAAATACCTCGAATGGCTGGCCGTCCGCTACATCCTGACCAGCCGCCGGATAATTGCCCGTTTCGGAATGCTTCGACGCCGGGACTGGCAGCTGTCGCTCGCGGCCGTGCGTAACGTCGGTCTCAGGCAGTCCCTGCTCCAACGGACATTGCGCTCGGGGAATATATCCTTGGATACCGGGCAGCCCGGAGGAACCCTGATGCCCGATGTTCCCGAGGCCGCGCGGTTCCGGAGCTTCATTCTTGAAGCGATCGACTGCCTGCCGCATGTACCGGCCAACGACAATGCAAGCACATGGGTGAGGAAGGAAGGTGGACAAGATGAGTGGTAACCAGCCCTGGAACCCGGAGGACGGCAGCGAATCCTTGCCGGAACCTTCCCTCGACGAGCCCTTGGGGAATTCCCAGGTCAACGCCCAGACCCGGCCGCTTCCGGTGATCCCGGCAGCAGACCCGTCGCCGCCCACCGGCGCCATGTCCGCCGAGCGCCTGGCGATGAAGGTCCTCGAAACCAGGCTCCTGGGCGGCGAACGCAAGCTCCGCCGTCGTGAAGTCGCAGCGGCGGCCGGCGTCTCCCTGCTGTCCGCACGCAAGCTTTGGCGCGCCCTTGGTTTCCCTAACTTCGGCGACGACGATGTCGCATTCACCGAGCAGGACCTGTCCGCGCTGTCCACAATCCTGGACCTGGTGCGTGCCGGGAAGCTGACCGAAGAAGCCGCCATCTCCGTGACCCGTTCGATCGGGCAGATGACAGACCGCATGGTGGTCTGGCAGGTCGAAGCGCTGATCGAAGACATGGTGATGCAGCAGGGCATTCCCGACGCCGTGGCCCGCAAGCAGCTGGTCAGCGAACTGCCCAGCCTGCTGGATGCCATGGAAGAGATCCTCGTCTACTCCTGGCGCCGCCAGATGAACGCCGGCGTGCAGCGGCTGGCGGTCCGCGCCGAAGCCGGGTTGCGTGCCAGCGAAGAGGGCCGCGAAGGCGACGAAGACGATGCTCCGCTGCCCTTGGCACGCGCGGTCGGTTTCGCGGACTTGGTGTCCTACACCAGCCTGTCCCGCCGCATGAACGAAAAGACGCTTGCGCAGATGGTGCAGCGCTTCGAGAACAAGTGCGCCGAGATCATCTCCGTGGGTGGCGGCCGCCTGGTCAAGACCATTGGCGACGAAGTGCTGTACATCGCCGAGACCCCCGCTGCCGGTGCCGAAATCTCGCTGGCCTTGGCCCAGGCGTTCACCGAGGACGAGATCCTGCCGCAGGCCCGGGTGGCCATGGTGTGGGGCCGTATCCTCTCGCGCCTTGGCGATATCTATGGACCCACGGTCAACCTGGCCGCGCGCCTGACCGCCCTGGCCGACCCCGGCACGGTGTTGATCGACTCAACAACGGCCGCCGCGCTCGGGCAGGATGAGCGTTTCGTCCTCGAACCCAAAGAGACAGAAAACGTCCGCGGATTCGGCGAGATCACTCCGGTGCTGCTTACCCCGGGCCGGGGCAAGGGCTTGGTCCTCGACTAGGAGACCCCTCTCCGCGCAGGCGGGGAATTTTACTTTCCCCAATTGATAGACTTTCCCCGGCGGCCGACGGGCAGCCACGTTCGTGTCGTGATCACTGCTGCAGTGAGTTGGGGGATGCTCCATGTCGTTTTCCTCGGATGCCCGCGCCCCGAGGGGCCGCCGTGGCCGCTGGTGGAAGGCCGCCGTCGTCATGGGTGCCGGCACCGCATTGGTGGCCGGCGCCGTGCTCTATCCGGGCTTCAAGACGAGCGAGGTGGAACTCAACGACGGCAGCGTCTGGGTCACCAGCAAAGCCCGCAACTCGGCAGGCCGGCTCAACTATCCGGCCCGCATGCTGGATGGAGCGGTTACTCCCGCCAGCGTGGACTTCGATGTCCTGCAGCAAGCCAGCACCGTCTTCGTCGACGACCGCAGCAGCAGCAACCTCAACCCGGTCAGCGCCGCCAACATGCGCCTTGGAGGCGACCGCAAGCTGCCCGCCTCCGCCAAAGTCAGCTTCGGCAGGAACATCCTTGCCATCACCGATCCCGCAGCCGGCGAGGTCTGGGTGATCCCGGCGTCGGGCTTGGGCGGCTTCGATCCCGAGTCAGCGGAACCGTTCCTGGATTCGGAACAGGGCGTGGTTGCAGTGGTGGGCAGCGACGACATGGTTCACACCGTGGAGCCTGCCAGCGGCAGGATCTCCAGCAGCAGTTTCGACAGCGACGGCATGCCCAAGGACACCACGGGCCGCACTGTCGACGAACTGAAGGCAGCCGGCGAACTCGACGTCGCCGCAGTCGGCGGCCAGCCGGTGGTACTGGACAAGCAATCCGGCAACCTCTTCCTGCCCGGCGGCGCGAGGATCCGGCTTGATCAGGCCCGCGACGTGAAACTGCAACAAAGCAGCGGCTCCAGCAACTACGTCGCCATTGCCACGCCGAAGGCCCTGATCAAGCAACCCTTGGACGGTTCCACAGCGGCCGTGGTGGAGAGCGGCGGGGAAGGCGTCCCGGCGGCTCCGGTCCAGCTGGGCGGTTGCGCCTACGGGGCATGGTCCGGCAGCAACCGTTACGTCCGCGACTGCGCCAACGACGCCGACGACCAAGCCCTCGCCATTCCTTCGGCCAGCGCCTCGCCCGGTTACGTCTTCCGGGTCAACCGGGAACTGGTGGTCCTCAACGACATCAACTCGGGCAACGTCTGGATGGTCAACCGCAACATGCAGCTGATCAACAACTGGGACGACGTCATTCCGCCCAAGGAAAGCTCGGACGACGCCGACAAGGACTCCGCGGACGAGGTCCAGCAGACCGTCCTCCCGGACCGGAGCAAGCCGAACAGCCCGCCGCAGGCCAAGCCAGACACCTTCGGCGTCCGTGCGGGCAAGACCACCGTGCTCCCGGTGCTCGACAACGACAGCGACCCCGACGGCGACGTGCTGACCGTGCGGACCCCGGACGGCATCAGGACCGGAACCTTGGCCCCCGTCTACGGCGGCACCGGTCTGCAGCTCGCCGTTCCGGCGGGCAAAAGCGGCAGTGAGACCTTCAAGTACACGGTGGACGACGGCCGCGGCGGCTCGGCGTCCTCGGACATCACCGTCCGGGTCATCCCGGCAGGGGAGAACTCCGCACCGCGGCAGAAGCCGAACCGCAGCGTGACCCTGGTCCTGACCACGGGCAAGACGCTGACCCAGAACATCCTCACGGACTGGATGGACCCCGACGGCGACGACATCTTCGCGGTGTCCGCCAGGAGCAGCGATCCGCGGGACCAGGTCCGGATCCGGCCCGATGGCCTGCTTACCTTCCAGGACTCCGGCATGGGGCCAGGGAAGAAGACCTTGACTGTCACGGTGTCCGACGGCACCAGCGAGACTGAAGGAAAGATCACGGTCGATGTCCGGGCTGCCGGGGCCCTGCCTCCGGTGGCCAACGCAGACCACGTGGTGGCCGTCGCCGGCCAGAACACCGTGATCGCCCCGCTCAAGAACGATACCGACCCCCAGGGCGGTTCCCTCCGGCTCGCCCAGGTGACGCCCGACGGGCAGTCCAAGGCCACCATCGGTGCCGACCAGCAGACGTTCACCTTCAACTCCACCGTCACCGGCCCGCACTACCTCAGTTACCTGGTCACCAACGGCCCGGCCAGTGCCCAGCAGCTGGTGCGCGTCGACGTCGTCGCCGGTGGAACGGGAGGAACCCCGGTGGCCGTCCGCGACATGGCCCTGTTGCCGCGCGGCGGCAGCACTGTGGTAGACGTCCTCGGCAACGACTCCGATCCGGCCGGCGGGGTGCTGGTGGTGCAGTCCGTCAGCGGTGTGGACGGCCTGCCCGTTGCGGTGTCGGTCCTGGACCACTCGGTGGTCCGCATCAGGGACGTGAACGCCACAGGCCAGCTGACCTTCAAGTACACGATCTCCAACGGCAAAGCGCAGGCGAGCGGCGAGGTGGCCGTCGTCGTGGTTCCGACTCCGCCCAAGCTCCAGGCACCGCAGGCGAAGGCCGACGAGGCAACCGTCCGTGTGGGCGACGTGGTGACCATTCCGGTCCTCGGCAACGACACGGACCCGAACGGCGGAAGGCTGACCCTGGATCCGAAGCTCGCGCAGCAGCCGGACGCAGCGGACGGAAAATTGTTCGTTTCCGGCAATACGCTGCGCTTCCTGGCCGGCGGCACCGCGAAAACCGTCTACGCCATTTACAAGGTCCGCAACGAATCGGGGCAAAGCGACTCCGAACAGGTGACCATCCGGATCCGGGCCCGCGACGACGAACGCAACAGCCGCCCGGAACCCAAGAGCCTCACCGCCCGCGTCATCGCCGGAACCACCGCCAGGATTCCCGTCCCGCTGGACGGCATCGACGCTGACGGCGACTCCGTGCAGCTCACCGGGATCGACAAGGCCCCCGCCGCGGGCACCGCCGTCGTGAAGGACGGGTACCTGGAATACACCGCAGGCGCCGATTCCGCTGGAACCGATACCTTCAGTTACCGCGTCAGGGACCGCATCGGCGCCGAAAATACCGGAACCGTGCTGGTGGGCATCGCCCCGCCGAACGCGGACAACCAGAAACCGCTGGCCGTGGACGACGCCGTTGATGTCCGGCCGGGCCGGCGGATTGCCGTGCCGGCGCTCGGCAATGATTCGGATCCCGACGGCGACCCCATCGCCTTGGTCACGAACGCCCTCGAGGCGGGGCCGGGGCTGTCCGCCGAAGCGGGACAGGCCGGCCAGGTGCTGGTAACGGCGCCCTCCGCCGCTGGAACCGGCAGCGTGGGCTACCGGATCCAGGACAGCAAGAAGGCCCAGGCCACCGCGGTGATCCGCGTACGGACCAGCCCGACCGCGGCGCTCCACGCGCCGCTGGCGGTGGACGACCACGTCACTCTGGCAGAAACGCTGGGCAAGACCGCCGTCGACGTTCCGGTCCTGGAGAACGATTCCGATCCCGACGGCGTGGCCGCGGAACTGAAAGTCACGCTGCCCGCCGGAACGGAGAACGCCCGGGTCGGCGCGGACGGCCGCGTGGTTGTCACCCTGGCGCCGGGGGAGCAGCTGCTTCCGTACACCGTGACGGATGTTGACGGGCAGAGCGCCACCGGCATCATCTGGGTACCGGGCCAGGGCCTGCAATACCCCACGCTGTCCCGGACCGATCCGGTCGAAGTGATGTCCGGCAAGGAAGCCACCGTCCAGCTCGCGGAGTATGTGCGGGTCCGCGAGGGCCGCAAGCCGCGCATCACCGTGGTGGACAAGGTCCGTCTCCAGGGCGCCCGGCCGCAGAATGTGGTCACGAACGACGGCAACGCGGTTCGCTACGCGGCGCTGCCCGACTACGTGGGCCCCGGCTCGATCACCTTCGAGGTCACCGACGGCACCGGCCCGGAGGATCCCCAAGGCCTGAAGTCCACCCTGACAATCATGACCAAGGTGGTTCCGGACCCGAACGCCAACCATCCGCCCACGTTCTCCGGCGCCACCATCGAGGTACCCCGGGGCGACTCCACCGAACTTGAACTGGCCAACCTTGCCAACGACGTGGACGAACGTGACCAGGGCAGCCTGAAGTTCGAACTGGCCGGAACCCCACCGGCGGGACTCGGCGTTTCCTTGAACGGTTCCGTGCTGCGGGTCACCGCTGACGCGCAGGCCTCCTCCGGCGCCAGGGGCGCCATCCCGGTGAAGGTCAGTGACGGCCGCTCGCCGGCAATCCAGGCGACCATCACCGCGGTGACCGTCGCCTCCAACAGGCGTCCGCCGTCGGCCAATGACGACGTCGTTGCTGCCGCCAACGCCGGGCGGAGCGAAACCGTCAAGGTCCTGGGCAATGACGTGAACCCCTTCGAGGACACTCCGTTGAAGATCGTGTCGGCCACGGTCGAGACGGGCTCGGCGTCCGGCCAGCCCGCCATCGCGGGCGATTCCGTGACGGTCACCCCGGCCGAGGGGTTCAAGGGCGTCCTGGTGGTCAAGTACACAGTGGCGGACAAGACGGGGGACCCGTCGCGCCAGGCCTCCGCGCGCATCCGCCTGACGGTCCGCGCGGAACCGGACGCCCCGTCCGCCCCCGTCGCCAGTGACGTCCGCAGCCGCACCGCCGTGCTGAAGTGGGCGCCGCCGTCGGACAATGGTGCGGAAATCACCAGCTACAAGGTGCAGTCCGCCTCGGGCTTCTCCCAGGAGTGCGCCACCACCACCTGCACGTTGACCGGGCTGACGAACAACGTCAAGTACGTCTTCACGGTCACCGCCATTAACGAGGTGGGCCGGTCGCAGCCCTCGCCGCCGTCGAACGAGATCAGGCCGGATGAGAAGCCCTCGCCGCCGGATGCTCCCGCGGTGAAGGCCGGCGACAGGAACATGGCCATCAACTGGACTCCCGCGAAGACCGAGGGATCCCCGGTGAAGCATTACAACCTGGAAATTTCGCCGTCTCCGGCAAACGGCATCGCTGTGAAGAACGGAGTGGCCGGCCTGAGCTATGTGTGGCCGGGCCTGACGAACGGCGTCAAGTACAAGGTGCGTGCGCAGGCGGTCAACGATCTCGGGCCTTCGGACTGGAGCGATTACTCCGCGGAGGACAACCCGGCCGGTGTTCCGGCAGCCCCCGCGGCGCCGACGTCGGAAACGCTGTCCGCTGACGGGCGTATGAACCAGGTTCGCGCCCATTGGAGCGAGCCTGACACCAACGGCGATCCGATCAAGAATTACTACGTCACGATGAGCGGCGGAGGGAAGGCACCACAGACGCAAGTCATTCCCGGTACGGTGCGTTCCGCGACCTTTGGCGCGGAAACCTCGGAAACGTCTTACACCTTCACCGTGCAGGCCGAGAACAAGGCGGGCAAGGGTGCGGTCAGTGCCCCGTCGGCACCGCGGCGCTCTACCGGCAAGCTCGGCACCGTGCAAAGTGTCCGGGCAACGCCGGCGGCCACAGGTGGCGCCGGCGGGCAGGTCCGGATCGATTTCCAGGAGCTGGACTTCGGCCAGCGGAACGGCTCGACCACCAGTGAGATCAGCTACACCTACACTGCGACGACCGGGCAAAACGGACCGATCCGTCCCGGGGGAGTAGTGGGCGGCTTCAGCAACGGTCAACAGACCACCATCACCGTGCGTGCGCATTCCACCGTGGCGCCGAGTGGCGACGCCAGCGGGCCCTCAAGCACCACCCCCTACGGTGCGCCGGGTACCCCGTCGGCTTCAGGGCAGAACGGCGCGGAGAACCAAAAATCCCTGACGTTGAATTGGTCCTCGCCGTCAACGTCCACGAACGACGTCGCGGTGACGAAGATCAAGATCGATAACGGTGCCTGGGAGACCGTCGCCGCATCCGGCAGCCGTACCATCAACACCGGTGGCTTCGACGAGACCCACAGCATCACGGTGCAGACCTTCAACTCCATCGGGCAGGGCGGCCCCACCGCCTCGGCAAGCGCCAAGTCCGGGCCTCCGCCACCGCCCATACGGGAGTGGAGCGGCGTGCTCAACACCAACGTGGTGCAGCGTTCGTGCACCTATACCCAAGGCGGCTCCAACTACCGGCCATCCCCATACTTCGATTGCGATGGCAAGGGTGGAAACCAGCCGCCGTGGGAGTACCCGGGGCAGCACATGGTGGTGAGGTGCTACATCGTGCAGAACGACAATTGGTCCGGAGGCCCGGATGTCTACTGGTGGCGGATCGAGCCAGGATCAGCGCGGAATGTGGGCCGCTATATCATCACGGGGCACACCACCATGGGCGATCCCGGCCCATTGGGAGCGCCGCACTGCTGAAGCCGGACCGAGTCAGGTGCAGTTGTAGCTCACGAAGCGCAGCCGCACGGTGACAACGTTCTTGATCCGGGTGCATCCCGCTTCCTGGAATGCACCCGGATCGGGGACCGACGCCTCGCCTTCGCCAATGAAGTACACAGTGCCCCGGTGCTTCAGTTCGGCCGGAGTGACCGCCTTGTTCACGCCCCACAGGGTCCCGGACTCTGCGGGCGTGGCCTGCAGCGACAGGTCGGTCAGGCGCGTGAAGGACGCAGGGTAGGCCAGCGCGGGGTCGCGGTCCTCGGGACGTCCGTAGACGACGGCGGCCGGGCCGGAACCGTCAGCTTCCACCAAGGCCGCGATGTGCCGCTCCGTGTCTGCCGGCTCGTTGACCAGGCTCTTCAAAGGCAGTTGCTGAGGCAGGCTGGCGAGGATGACCATGCCTGCAACAAACGCCAGCTTCCTCGTCCCAAGGTTCCGTACCTTGTCCAGGCCGAGTGCTACCAGCAGGGCAAACATGGGTGCGGTGAAGGTCAGGTAGCGGGGGACATATACCGGCTGAATGAGGACGCTGGCCATGAGCAGGACGGCAATCGGTAGGACAACGGCGCTTGTCCCCACCACTGCGAGGGTCCGGAATTCCGGTTTCCTGGCGGCGTGAATCAGGCCAAGGACAACCAAGCCCACTTGCAGCAGGCCCAGGACCACAACGGCACCCAGGACCCAGCTGGGTGGGAGGTTTCCCGTGGGCCGGTCATCGCCATAGAAGAACTGTTTGACGGCAAGTGCCTGGATGTTCTGCAGGAGTGAACGGTCCTGGATCCATGCAACCTGCCCTTTTTGTCCGAGGGCAACGAGAAGGAACGGGGACGCGGCCAAGGCAGCAGCCAGGGAAGACAGGAGAAGGGCCAGCACCTGGCGGCGAAGTACTACGGCGGCGATGACGTGTGCTGCGATTGCCAAGGCGAAAAACATGAAGACGTACACGCCGGCTGCGGCGCAGAGCGCATAAAGCGCCCAGTCCAGTACCCGTCCGGAGGTCCAGGCCCTGATCAGCAGGAGGGTCATGACCACTGCGAAGAGGGCGATAAGCGCAGACTGCCTGGCCTCAGTGCCGGCCCACGCCATGCGGGGGAGGAAGGCCAGGACTATGCCGGCGGCACTCCCAATGAAAAGCGAGCCGAGCTTTTGGCCGATGACAACTGTTCCGGTGCACGCAAGGCCGCCGGCAATTGCGGACGGCAGACGCATGGATACTTCCGAGAAACCGAAGACCGACGTCCACAAATGCATCAGGAAGTAATAGGCGCCGTGCACGGCGTCTACGGTCCGGAGAAGGTCCAGCAGCTCGGCAGAGGAGCGGCGGGCCGCAGAAATCGTCGCGATCTCATCGTTCCAGAAGGACGGTACCCAGCTTCCGGCGAAGGCCACCAGGAAGCCCATGAGTCCGATGATCCAAGGAGCCGCGTTCGTCGGAATCCGGAGGCCGATGATCCCGGTCACGTGGCTCCGGGCAGGCTGCTTCATGGCTATGTACTCCTCGTTCGTGGCCTGCCACATCCTATCCGGGAGGAGCGTCCCCTCCTGCCGGGCCGCTGCCCTGCGATGGGGACGCCTCCCCATCGCAGGCACCGCGCGATTCCACGTATCCTTGAACGCCGGTGATAGTGCGCTTTCTCTTGGTAACGAAGGCGCGCACATGCGATAGTCGTAAGGACAATTCCGTCGCCGTATGGGGGTACGGCGGAATCGCATGATCGCTGGTCGGAGGCCGTGAGGTTCGAGGCTGCTTTTGGGCTGCCATGATGCAAGGGAATTGAAACTGTGACGTCTTTATTCGGCAAGCTGGGGCTGAAGAAGCGCCGAAGCAAGTTCTTAGCCACCACCGGGTTCACCGCGGCAACCGCGCTGCTGGTTACCGGTGCCGTGCTGTACCCGGGGTTCAAGACCGCGGAGCTTGAATTGAACGACGGCGGCGTGTGGGTGGTCAGCAAGACCAAGAACGCTGTCGGCCGGCTCAACTATCCCTCCCGCGTGCTCGACGGCGCCGTGACGCCTGCCAGCACCACCTTCGACGTGCTCCAGCACTCCAGCGACGTCTTTGTCGACGACAGCACCGGATCCACGGTCAACCAGGTCTCCGCTGCGAACCTTCGCCTGGGCGGTGACAAGCAGCTGCCGGGCTCTTCGAAAGTCAGCTTCGGCACCCAGGTGCTCTCCGTGACGGACCCGGTCAAAGGCCGCGTCTGGGCCCTGACCACCTCCACCGTCAACAGCTTTGACGAGGAAAACACCGAGCCCGTGCTGCAGGCGTCTCCCGGTGCGGTTTCCGCCGTCGGGCAGGACAACCGCATTTACACTGCGGACCCCCAGAAGGGCGAAGTCACCGTCACCTCAGTGTCCCCGGACGGTGAACGCCTCAATTCCGAGACCACCAAAATCGACGACCTCAAGGGCGCGGGCGACCTCCAGATTGCCGTCGTCGGTGACAAGCCGGTCATCCTGGACGCCGCACGCGGCAACCTGTTCCTGCCCGGCGGACGCAAGCTCCAGCTCCAGGACGCGCGTGAAGCCAAGCTCCAGCAGAGCAGCGGCGAAAGCGGCTACGCCGCCATTGCCACACCCAAGACCCTGATCAAGCAGCCGCTGGACGGCTCCACCGCCGCGATCGTCAACGCCGGAGGCCAGGGCGTTCCCGCGGCACCTGTGCAGGTGGCCGGTTGCACCCACTCAGCCTGGGCCGGCGCCAACAAGTACATCCGCGACTGCACCAACGACGCCGACGACAAGTCCGCCGACGTCCCCAAGGCCAGTGGATCCCCGAGCTACGTCTTCCGCGTAAACCGCGAGCTCGTGGTCCTTAACGACATCAACTCCGGCAACGTCTGGATGGTCAACCAGAACATGCAGCTGGTGAACAACTGGGACGACGTCATTCCGCCGAAGAACCAGTCCGACGAACAGGACCAGGACTCCGCGGACGAAAACACCATCAACGTCCTGCCGGACCGCACCAAGCAGAACCGGCCGCCGGAAACCAAGCCGGACGACATCGGCGCCCGTCCGGGCCGCACCACGGTGATGAGCGTTCTGGACAACGACTCCGACCCCGACGGCGACGTCCTCACCGCCTCGCTCGGCGGTAACGCACCGAAGTCCGGGTCCGTCGAAAGCATCTACGGCGGCTCCGCATTCCAGATTTCCGTTCCCGCTGACGCGAAGCCGGGAACCGAAGCCATTGACTACAACGCCGCGGACGGCCGTGGCCTGTCCGCGAGTGGCAGGATCAACCTCCGCGTCGTGGCTCCGGACGAGAACAGGGCACCTGTCTTCAAGCGTGCCAACCCCACCACGCTCCTGGTGGAGCAGGGCAAGACCGTCAGCCAGAACATCCTCACCGACTGGGTGGACCCTGATGGCGACGACCTCGTGCTCATGGACGCCAAGGCCGACAATCCGCAGGACCAGGTCAAGATCCGTCGCGACGGCCTGCTGACCTACCAGGATTCCGGTGCCACGGCGGGTAAGAAGAACGTCACCGTCTCCGTATGGGACGGCCGCACCACGGCCACCGGCCGTGTCGTCATCAATGTTCGTCCGCCGGGTGCACTGCAGCCGGTGGTCAACGCCGACCACGTGACTGCCGTCGTCGGGCAGGACCTGGTGATCGCACCGCTGAAGAACGACGTCGATCCCAATGGCGGCGCTTTGCGCCTGGCGCACGTGGAGGCGGCAGGTCCTGCCGAACTCGGTCCCGTGACTGACGGCGGTACCTTCACCTTCCGCAGCAAGACCCCTGGACCGGTGTATCTCACGTACATCGCCAGCAACGGCCCGCAGAGTACGCAGGGCCTGATCCGCGTGGACGTCGAGTCCGGCAAGGACGTCGGCAACCCGGTGGCGGTGCACGATGTCGCGCTGCTGCCTGTTGGCGGCAACGTGCTGGTAGACCCGCTCGCCAACGACTCCGACCCGTCCGGCGGCGTCCTGGTGCTGCAGTCGGTCACACTCCCCGAGAACGCCACGGTCTCCGTCAGCGTCATCGACCACAGCGTCCTGCGCGTCACGGATGTCCTGGGCACCCAGCAGCCCATCGTTTTCCGGTACACGATTTCCAATGGACAGAAGTCCGCCAGCGGTACGGTGTCCGTGGTCCCGGTGCCGGCTCCCGCCGTCGTCGAAGCCCCGCAGCCCAAGCCGGACGAAGTGAACGTACGCGTCAACGACGTCGTCACCGTCCCGGTGCTGGCAAACGACACCCACCCTCAGGGCGAAAAGATGCACGTGGACCCGGTCCTCGCGCAGACGATCCCCGAGGCGGAAGGCAAGACCTTCATCTCCGAAGACAAGCTGCGCTTCATCGCAGGCTCCGTCCCGAAGACAGTGCGTGCCATTTATAACGCGGTGGACTCGCAGGGCCAGAAGAGTGCCGCTGCCGTAACCATCCACATCCTTCCGCTGGAGGGCACGCAGAACTCCCGCCCGCAACCGCAGAACCTGACCGCCCGCGTGGTGGCCGGTGGCACGGTGAGGATCCCGGTTCCACTCGATGGCATCGATCCCGACGGGGACTCCGTGCAGCTGACAGGCATCGACAGCACGCCAGGCATGGGCACCGCGACGGTGGGCAGCAGCTTTATCGACTTCGTGGCAGCCGGTGACGGCGCGGGAACCGACAGTTTCCGCTACAAGGTGATCGACCGCCAGGGAGCCGTCAACTCCGGTACCGTGACTGTGGGAATTGCGCCGCAGGGCGAAGAAAACCAAAAGCCAGCTCCGGTGGATGACACTGTGTCGGTGCGCCCAGGCCGCCAGATCGCCGTCGACGCTTTGGCGAACGACACCGATCCGGACGGAGATCGCATTGCGATCAAGGCCGACGGGATTGAAGCCGACGCCGCGCTCCAAGCCAACGTCAGCAAGAACAGCGGACGGATTATCCTGACTGCCCCGGCGAAGGAAGGTATCGTCAACGTCCGATACACGGTGGTTGACGAACGCGGTGCCACGGCGGGCGCAACGATCCGTGTCAACGTCAAGGGGAACATCCCGCTGCAGGCCCCGATCGCCCGCGACGACCGTGTGACGTCCGCGCAGACCATGGGCAAGAAGGCCGTGGACGTCCCCGTTCTGAAGAACGACGAGGACCCGGACGGCGTCGGTGAAAACCTGAAGGTTGCCACTGCCGCCGAAACCGCGAAGCCCGGGAACGACGGCAACGTGGTTGTCCAACTGACCGAGGGGCCCCAGCTGGTTCCTTACACCGTGGAAGACGTGGACGGGCAGAAGTCCACTGCCATCATCTGGGTTCCGGGCATTGGCCAGCAGGTGCCGACGCTGGCCAAGGACGAGGTCATCGAGATCATCGCAGGCCAGTCCGTGACGGTTGACCTCAATGAATGGGTGAAGGTCCGTGACGGCCGCAGCCCGCGGCTGACGGAAGCAGACCGCATCAAGCTCATCGGGGCTGATGGCGGCGATCCCATTGCCAACAACGGCACCGCCATCAAGTACACGGCGGGCAAGGACTACGTTGGCCCTGGCTCCATCACCTTCGAGGTAACGGACGGCACCCGCACGGACGATCCGAACGGCCAGAAGGCGACCCTTAGTATCCGTACCAAGGTGCTTCCGGATCCCAACCGCAACCATCCTCCGACCCTGCTCGGCAGTTCCCTGGAGGTTCCGCAGAGCGACGGGGCGAGCCTTGAGCTGGGCCGTCTCACCGGTGACCCCGACCGGGACGATGTCGAGAACATGAAGTACGAGATCACGGGTGGAATCCCCGGAGGCTTTGACGCCCGTGTCGAGGGCAAGACCCTGCGGGTCAGCGCCAAGGGTGAAGCGAAGCCGGGAGATGCCGGAAGAATTCAGGTCAAGGCCAAAGACAGCCGCGGCCTTGAGGCTACAGCCACCTACTCACTTTCCGTGACCGCTTCGAACCGGCCCAAGCCCGTGGCGAACGACGACGTAGAGCCTGAAGCGAAGTCCGGCAAACCGGTGACCGTCAAGGTCTTGGCAAACGACTCGAACCCGTTCCCGGATGCGCCACTGAAGATTGTCAGGGCATCCACCGAGACGGGCCAAGGGACGGCGGTTGCAAACGGTGATTCAGTCACGGTGACCCCGGCTGCCGGTTTTTCCGGATCGATGATCGTCGCCTACACGGTGCAGGACAAGACCGGCGATGTCACCCGCCAGGCGACGGCCCGTATCCGGCTCAGCGTCAAGGACAAGCCCGTGGCTCCGACGACGCCGCAGGCCCAGAGCGTGGGGGACCGCACGGCACTGTTGAACTGGACGGCTCCAGCGGACCGCGGTTCACCCATCACCAAGTACACAGTGCGCGGCGAGGGCGGATTCCAGCAGGAGTGCCCGGCCAATACGTGTACCCTCACCGGCCTGACCAACAACGTGAAGTACCACTTCACCGTGACGGCTACGAATGCCATCGGCGAATCGGCTCCGTCCCCGGCTTCGGCCGAGGTGCGACCCGACGTCAAGCCGGAGACTCCGTTGGCCCCGCGCCTGAAGTTCGGGGACAAGCAGCTCACAGTGACTTGGACGGCCCCTGCGAGCAAGGGCTCGCCGATCAAGTCCTACGACCTCGAGATTTCGCCGGCTCCGGCCGGCCAGAACCCCCAGATCCAGAAGCTGACCTCCACCACGTATGTGTGGAAGGGCCTCACCAACGGGGTGTCCTACAAGGTCCGGGTCCTGGCGCGCAACGATGCCAAGGACCCGTCGGAATGGAGCCCTTACTCGGCGGCCGAGGTGCCCGCCGGTGTTCCCGTGACGCCGGCAGCCCCCACGGTGGCAAGCGCACAGCCGGTGGGCAATCAGAGCCAGTTGCGGGTCACCTGGACCGCGCCAGACAACAACGGTGACGCGATTTCGGAGTACACGCTGACCACCCGCCGTGGCGGCACGCCGATTTCCACCCAGAAGGTGGGAACCACTGCGCAGAACGTGACGGTGGACAACTCGGAAGCCAACTACTCCTTCACGGTTTCCGCAACGAACAAGGCTGGCACCAGTGGAACCAGTCAGCCTTCGGCGCCGATCCGGGCCGCAGGCAAGCCCGGAACTGTCACCGGCGGCTCCGTCGTGGCTCATGGCAACAGCGGCGAGTTGGATGCGAGGTTCACGCCGTTGACTGCCGCGCAGCGGAATGGATCGCAGGCCGATGAAATCCGGTACAGCTACATCGCAAGCTCGGGGCAGAGAGGGCCGATTGCCGCTGGTGGCGGAATCATTTCGGGGCTTCCGAATGGCCAGGAAATCACCATCAGCATCGTTGCCACGTCGACGAAGAACAACATCTCAGGTGACTCCACGGTGATCGGTAAGGCGACCCCCTGGGGTAACCCGGGGGCACCGAATGTCCAAGGCCAGAAGTCGGGCAATCTGGATCAGCGGGTCTATTGGACCTGGAACCAGCCGTACGATGGCGGCAAAGCCATCAACCGCTATGAAGTGAGCTACGAGGGCGGTCCGTGGACCTCGGTGGGCCTCAACCGCCAGTACAGCCGCGATACCAACGCCTATAACGCGACCAAGAACCTCAAGGTCCGGGCTTGCAACGGCATGGATGGCAACAAGGATTGCGGTGCTTACGGTTCGGCTAACTCGACTTCCGGTGACGCGCCCCCGCCGCCGGTGAAGAACACCGTGAAGGTCAATGAAAGCGATATCAACACCTGCACGGAAGTCACGGGCGGGAACGGCTACTACGGTGGGACGCCGAAGAAGTGCTACGGCACGGTGAGCCCAGGGGGACCCGGTGCTCCGTACCCGTGGCTGAGTACTACGGACGCTCCAGTCGAAGTCGATCGCTGTGGCAGCCCCTGGGGAAGCAGCGGCTGGTATCAAATCCGTGGCGGTGCTTATGACAACCGTTGGGTGCGAGCCGACACAGTCCACTTTGTGTCGGGCAGCAGGCCCTGCTGACCCGCCCCGCCCGGCGCCGGACCACGCGTCCGGCGCCGGGCGCCTAAACTTATAAACCGAATTGACTATCCCTCGGACTGGGCTTTCCACCAGCCGCCCGGACAACACCTAACGAAGGACCATCACATGACTATGACAAGCGAGCAGGCGGCCTGGTTTGCGGACACCTTTGAGAAGCTGGTTGCCAACGTCGGCCAAGCGGTGCTGGGCAAGTCCCACGTCATCCGCCTGACGTTCACGGCGATGCTCGCCGAGGGCCACGTCCTTTTCGAAGACGCCCCCGGCACCGGAAAGACCTCCCTTGCCCGGGCCCTCGCCGCCACGGTCCAGGGTTCCCACAACCGCATCCAGTTCACCCCGGACCTCCTGCCTTCGGACGTCACCGGTGTGACCATCTATGACCAGAAGACCCAGAAGTTCGAGTTCCACAAGGGCCCGATCTTCAGCAACATCGTCCTTGCCGACGAAATCAACCGTGCCTCGCCGAAGACCCAGTCCGCCCTCCTCGAGGTCATGGAAGAATCCCGCGTGACCGTGGACGGCACCACCTACGAGGCCGGCCGCCCGTTCATGGTGCTCGCCACCCAGAACCCGATCGAGCAGGCCGGTACCTACCGCCTGCCCGAGGCCCAACTGGACCGCTTCCTCATCAAGACCTCGATCGGCTACCCGGACCACGCCTCAACCGTGCAGCTGCTCGGCGGAAGCAACGTCAAGGACCGCTCGCGGGAGCTCAGCCCGATCATCACCACCCAGGCCGTTGCCGATATGGCCGACCTCGCGGCCACCACGCACATCGATCCCGCCGTGCTGGAATACATCTCCCGCCTGTGCGAAGAGACCCGCAACGCTCCCGAAACCCGCCTGGGCGTCTCCGTCCGTGGCGCACTGGCGATGGTGCGCGCGGCCAAGGTATGGGCCGCGGGCCAGGGCCGCAACTTCGTCCTGCCGGACGACATCAAGGAGCTCGCCGGGGTCGTCTGGACCCACCGTTTCGTCATGGACCCGGAAGCCGAATTCTCCGGCGCCACCGCTGATGCTGTGCTCAAGCGCGTCCTCAACGACGTCGCAGCTCCGCAGCAGCGCGCCAGCGCCTGACCCGACTCCGGTTTCCCTACCGTCCAGGGCCCGGCAGGGACCCTGGACCACGAACAAAGGTCTCCACCATGTCTACCGGCACACCCCTGAAACGGGCTGCTGCATCCGCCAAACGCTCCCTGGGTTCGCTCGGGGGGCGTCTCGGCGCCCTTGGGGGAGGGGCAGCCAAGCTCCCCGAGAAGATCCCCTCGAAACTCCACCCCGCCGCCGTGTGGCGCGAGGCGTCGCAGGCCCTCGTCGAATGGCTGACCCCTGCTGCCAGGAAGGTCCGCAGCCTTTGGCTTGCCTACGTGTGGCCGGTCCTCTCGGTGATCAGCATCCTGGGTTGGTTGGTCCTGGCCATGGCGGTCTTCCTGTGGATCGCCGGCCAGGCCTGGGGTTGGCAGGAGGCGAAGTCCGCGGCCCTCGTGGCTTTCCTGCTGTTCCTGTTCGCAGTGGCCTTCATCCTGGGCCGCTCCTCGTACGGGGTGGTCCTGGACATGTCCCGTACCCGCGTCGCAGTGGGGGATGACGCCGTCGGCAGCATCGCGGTGTCCAACACCTCCACCCGGCCGCTGCTCCCGGCGGACCTGGAGCTGCCGGTAGGCAGCAACACCGCCGTGTTTCACCTGCCGCGCATGAAGCCGGGCCAGGTGCATGAGGACCTGTTCACCATCCCGACGGCGCGGCGCGCCGTGATCGTCGTCGGCCCGGTCCGCTCGGTTCGGGCGGACCCGCTGCACCTCCTGCGCCGCCGTGTCCTGTGGACGGATCCCGTGGACCTGTACGTGCACCCGAAGACCACGGCGCTGGCCGGCTCCGCAGCGGGCTTCATCAGGGACCTTGAAGGCATGCCCACCACCGAGCTTTCCAGCGCTGATGTTTCCTTCCACGCCCTGCGCGACTACGTGCCCGGCGACGACCGCCGGCACATCCACTGGAAGACCACGGCACGCACCAACAAGCTGATGGTCCGCCAGTTCGAAGAAACCCGCCGCGCGCACCTGGCCATCTCCTTGTCCATCAACACGGACGAATACGAGTCCGAGGTCGAATTCGAACTGGCCATCTCCGTGGCCGCCTCCATCGGCCGCCAGGCCATCCGCGAACAGCGCGAACTCGATGTACTGACCCAGAAAGGTCCGCTGCGCTGCGAAACCGGCCGGAACCTGCTGGATGACATGACCCGGATCGTCGGCGCGCCCATGCGGCGCAACGCCGTCGACCTCGCCCGGACCCTCGCCGACACGGTTCCGAACGCCTCCGTGGTGTTCTTCGTCGTCGGAAGCGGCGTGACGGCCACCCAGCTGCGCTCCGCGGCGGCGTCCGTTCCCGCCGGCGTGCGCAGCCTTGCCGTGCGGGTGCAGGCCGGAGCCGCTGCGGCCCGTGCCAATATCGCAGACCTGACTGTCCTGACCGTTGGCGATCTCGACGATCTTGCCCTCGTACTCCGGAAGGCGGCCGCATGAGCTCCGCCCAGACCTCCCGTCCCCGCCGCACGGCCCAGCCAGCGCCCGGCGGTCCCCGCCAGCGCAGCAAGCGCGCCGTTCCCGTCCAGTCGGCTTTCGCCGATGGACGGCCCCTCTGGCACACAGCGGTCGACGCCGGTGCCCTGGTCCTGCTGTTGGGCTTGGGCGTGCTCGGGTTCAGCCAGAGTTTCGGCGGCGATCCGTACTACCTCGTGGCTGGTTTCGGCGGAATCATCGTTGGCCTGGCGATTGCCGCCGCCAACGCCCACTTCCGCCTTGGCCTGCTCATCACCGTGGCCCTGGCCTTCGGCGCCTACATGGTCCTCGGCACCGCGCTTGCCGTGCCGGACTCCGCCATCGCTGTGGTGCTGCCGAGCCTGGACTCGCTGCGCATCCTGCTGCTGGGCATCGTCTTCGCCTGGAAGGACATGCTGACCGTCGGGGTTCCCGTCGGCACGGCCGGCGGCATGCTGATCGTTCCGTTCCTCAGCGCCCTGATCTGCGCCCTCGTGGCCGGCCTGCTCGCTTGGCGGCTGAAGAGCCCGTACTGGCCGTTGCTGCCGGTGATGGCGTTGTTCGTCACCGGCATCCTGTTCAGCACAAGTGCCTCGTTCCTGAACGTCGAACGCGGCGTGGGCGTGGCCATCGGCGCCATCGTATGGGCCACGTTCCGGCGCGATGTCCTCCGCCGAAACGACACCCGCAGGGTGTCTGCGAACCGGCCGGAGGCAGACGCCCAGGTGGCCCGCCGCGGACGCCTCCGGCGGCTCGGGATGGCAGCCGCGGTGATCGCGGCCGCCGTCGGGATCACCGCCGTCGCGTCACCGCTCATCGCTACGGACGACCGCAAGGTGCTGCGCAACAGCATCGTTCCGCCGTTCGATCCGCGCGACTACATCACCCCGTTGGCGAGCTTCCGGGAATTCGTCAAGGACAAGAAGGACGACACCCTCTTCACCGTCAAGGGACTGCCCAAGGACGGCCGCGTCCGCCTCGCGGCGCTGGACTCCTTCAACGGCTTGAACTACAACATGGACCCCAACGGTTCCGGGAGCTTCAACAAGGTGGGCGACGCCCGGGCGCTGAACACGCAACCCGAAAACAACGGGTCGGCCGCGGGCACCAACTACACCCTGGACATCACCGTGGAGGACTACCAGGGCTACTTCGTGCCAGGCGGCCGTCACACCACGGGCATCAGCTTCGCCAATGGTTCCCCGGCGGCATCGGGCCTGTACTTCAACGCAGGAACCGACACCGCGGTGACCACCAAGGGCCTGGGCAAGGGCGATACGTACTCCGTGCGGGTCACCGATCCCGGCAAGCTCGAACACGGCCAGCTGACCCAGTACGACTTTGCCAAGACGGCCCTCCCGCCCGCCGAGGAAGTCCCGCCGGTGGTCGGCTCGCAGGCCAACGAGCTGTCCGCTGACGCACCCACCGCGATCGACCGGGTGCGCCAGATCGAGGCCCATTTCCAGAAATCCGGCGCCTTCAGCAACGGTTTGGTGGCCGATGGCCAGCTGCCCAGCCTGCCCGGCCACAGCGCCGCCCGCATCCGCAGCCTCCTGACGGCGAAGCAGATGCTCGGCGACGACGAACAGTACGCCGTGGCGATGTCCCTGATGCTGCGCCACCTTGGCATCCCGTCCCGTGTGGTGATGGGTTTCTACCCGGATCCGAAGAGCCCGGAGAACGGTGCGGCGGACATCCCGATCAAGGGCAAGGACGTCCACGCCTGGGTGGAGGTCGCCTTCGACCGCGTCGGCTGGGTGGCCTTCGATCCCACACCGCCCAAGGACAACGTGCCGATCCCGCCGGATCCGCAGACCAAATCCAAGCCCAAGCCGCAGGTGCTGCAGCCGCCGCCCCCGCCGCAGGAGCCGGCCGACCTGCCGCCGGACTCCACTCCGGACGCCCTGGACGCCGACGAGAAGAAGAACAACCCGTGGCTGTTCTGGGGTGCGCTGCTGGCCGCCATCGGCACGGCGCTGATTCCTGTGGCGATCCTTGCATTGCCGCTGCTGCTCATCCTCTTCCTGAAGGTTCGCCGCCGGAAGAGCCGCCTTAACAACGGCCATCCGGCCCAGCGTGTGGGCGGCGGCTGGAGCGAGGTCGTCAGCCTCGCCACCGACATGGGTGCCGCAATCAATGGAAAGTCCACCCGCCGGGAATCCGCGGCCGTGATCGCCGAGGCCTTCCCGGGGAACAGCTCGACGACGACGATGCTCGCCGGCCGTGCCGACGCCGCGATCTTCGGGGCAGGCCAGCCCAGCGAAGAGGAAGTGCGGCAGTACTGGGAAATCGTGGACAGCTCCTTGAAGGACATCACGGGCAACGTGGGTTTCTGGAAGCGGCAGCAGGCCCGGTTCTCGCCGCGCTCCCTGCTGGCGGAAGCCCGTACGGCCATCCGCGACGGCAATCTCAAGCCGCACCGCCTCCGGGACATGTTGACCCGGAAGAAGGGCCAGGGGAACAGCGCGCCGGAAGGCGGTGCGCCGGCAAACGGCACGCCGCAGGGCGGAGCCACGGAAACTGACGCAGGGAAGGAACAGCAGCAGTAATGAGCGGACCCGAGGAACAGTGCCCGGCCTGCCGCCAGGCGGTGAAGCCCGGTGCGTCCTTCTGCACCAAGTGCGGTTCGCCGCTCAGCAACCGCGGCGCCCGCATCGAACGGAACATCAGCCAGGTACAGATGGCCAAGATGGACCGCGCTGCCCATCAGCCCGGGCCTGATGCCGGTAGTATCGCCGTAGCGCCCGTGCCGCCTGCAGCGCCAGGAGCCACGGCCGGGCAGCCTATGCCGCAGGGGCCAGGGGGAGGGATGACGATGAACGACAATGCCGCACTGGTTCCCGCATCGCCGGGCAAACGCCTGGGCGCGGCCGTGCTTGACTGGCTGGGGCCGGCGGTGCTCCTCGGAGTCGCTATCGGCGTCGGAGCCGTCGGCATCACCGAACGGCGAAGCAACGGTTTCATCGTCTATGACACGGGCCTGCTGGTCCTGCTCGGCAGCATCGCCACAGGCCTCACCCTCGTCTACGCCATGGTGCTGCTGGGCATCGAAGCACGCAGCGGCAACACCATCGGCAACCGGCTGATGGGCATCCGCAGCGCGGACGCGGACGGCTACGCTCCCGGCGGCGGCATCGTGTTCCTGCGCGGCCTGATCACCGGCGCGGTGTTCCTGCTGACGATCATCGTGGCCATTCTTGTCGTGGCACTCGGCTGGTACGGCATCGCCCTGCTCATTCTGGGGCCTCTGATGCTGCTGTCCCTGGCCTGGGCTGTCCTGGTGGTGGTGTCCAACGCCTGGGACAAACAGGGTGGCCTGCGTGGCTGGCATGACAAGGCGTCCAAAGGCCTCGTGTTCGATGTGTCCGCGGGCCGCAACCCGGTGAAGACCGGAGGCATCCAGGGCGAGTACAACTTCGCGCCGATGGACCTGCCGCCCGTGCAGCAGGTGTCCTCCCCGGTAGCGATGCCCACCGCGAAGGGGCCGGCCCCGGTTCCCCAGCAGCCAGGCCAGCCGGTGCGCATTCCGCAGCCCGGCGCTCCGATGGGCCAGGCTCCGATGGGCCCCGTTCCAACAAACCAGGCGCCGGTAAACCCTGTTCCGATGGCGGCTCCCGTCCCGCAGGCGCCTCTCCAGCCCCAGCCGCCGGTCATGCACAACCCGAACCAATGGCAGCCGCCCGTTGCGGCACCTGCCCCCGCGGGCCCGCTTGCGCCGCCGTCGGCCGCTTTCCCGCAGGAAGCACACCCCGACGACGACATCGACCGCACCCAGCTCCGGCCGGGAGCGCAGGCTGCCGCCCCGGCAGTGCTGCGGATCCGGCTCGATGACGGGCAGGATTTCGAGGTGCGCGCCTCGATGCTGATCGGCCGGAACCCCGCCGCGATGGCAGGGGAGTCCGTGGAGCAGCTGGTGCCCGTGTCCGATCCCGGGCGCTCGATCTCCAAGACCCATCTGCAGCTGCGCCGCGAAGGCGACGGCGTGTGGGTCACGGACCGGAACTCCACGAACGGCTCGGCCGTCACCACTCCGGACGGCGTCCAGAGCAAGCTGGTTCCGGGCGAAGCCGTCTTCGTCCGTCCCGGTTCCACCGTCCAGTTCGGCGACCGCACCTTCCACCTAGGACAGGCATGAATTCACAGTCCGCAGCCGAAGCTGCAACCGCCAACGAGTCCGGCTTCGGGCTGAGCTACGGCTACGGCACGGACCGTGGCCTCCGCCGCGAACTCAACGAGGACTCGTTCATCGCTTCGGATCCCGTGTTCGCGGTAGCCGACGGCATGGGCGGGCATGAGGCAGGCGAGATCGCCAGCGGCCTTTGTGTCCGGACCCTCGGCAGCTTCCCGCAGCTTGCCGCGGGCGTGCGCACGGCTTCGGCGGCTGAACTGCAGGAATGCCTCCTAGCGGCGGATGCCCGCATCCGCAGCGCCACCGGTGCGCGCGCCGGAACCACGCTGTCCGGCGTCGTGGTGGTCGAACAGATGGGGCTGCCGTACTGGCTGGTCATGAACATCGGCGATTCCCGGACGTACCGGCTGAGCCAGGGCGAGTTCGCCCAGGTCAGTGTGGACCATTCCGAGGTGCAGGAGATGGTGGATGCCGGCAGCATTACCGCGGAAGAGGCAACCGTCCATCCCCGCCGGCACGTGGTGACCCGTGCCCTCGGCACGGGTGATGAGACCGAGGCCGATTTCTGGCTCTTGCCCATCCAGGAGGGGGACCGCATCCTCGTCTGTTCGGACGGGCTGACCGGTGAACTGAACGACGACCACATCTTCCGGATCCTCAGTACCGTGGGACATCCGCAGGACGCCGTCGATGCCCTCATCCAGGCGGCGCTGCGCGCCGGCGGCCGGGACAACGTCACCGTGGTTGTGGTGGACGCCAAGAACGTCCTGAACGACGCCGGTGTTGCCACCACCGCCCCGCGGCCGGGAGCCGAGGTGGAGGACGAAGACACCCTGCCGCGCCACGAGCTGCCCGCAGGGGACAGCACGGACGACGGCGGCACTTCCGAGGCGTCCGGCGCGCCGGACGGAAACGAGGACAACGGCAATGGCAAGGAATAGCTACGTTCCCGGCGAGTGGTTCGGGATTGTCCGTTCCGGCACCGTGGTGGTGCTCGGCCCCGGGACGGAACAGGGCCTGGTGCAATCCCTGTGGGAGCTGCTCGGACGCGCGCCGGAAATCCATGAAGTCCTGAACGAGGTCACCGAAGGTTTCGGAGTCTCGCTCACCCGTATCCCGGCTTTCGGAATCATCGACGCCAAGGACGCCCTGCGCGTGGTGTTGCGCGGCGATGTCGAACTCGACACCGCGGATGGTTCCCAGGGCATCCACGGCCGTGACGTCACCACTTGGGCCGAACGCCGCATGGAGCTGCCGGCGTCCTACCGCCTGAGGATCGGCGCGACCACGGACGGTGCCGACGGCGCCGCCTTGCCTTTGCAGGAAGGCGTGGTGTTGCTGTCCGGCCTGGAAGCGGTCCTTTCCCCGGGGGAGGAGGCAAGCCCGGCGGGCGGGGCCGAGGAAGCAGTGATTGCGGGGGTTCCGGTTGCCGTAGCGCCTGCGGCGTCAACCGCTGCCCCGGTTTCCGCGGCGCCGGTTGGCGCTGCGGAACCCGTGGCGGCCGAGGAGCCTGCTGAGGCGGCGGAGCCTGTTGCGGCGGCGCCTGAAGGGCCCGAGGACGAAACCGCCGCTGTTTCCGCTGCGGTCCCCACGGACATCGACGCCGATTCCCCGGAAACGCTCATGGCCCTTGAAGAGCACGACGAGCATGACGAACACGAGGATCACGGCGGGCAGGAAGGCGGGGCGCCGGAGACGGACGCGCCGGAGGGTGAGCTGCCCGACGACCTTGAACTGACGATTGCCCCCAGCCAGCTGCGCGAGGATACGGACGGCGCGGCCGCCGTCGTGCCTGAACCGCTTGCGGAAACGGCCGTGGAGGCAGAGGTGCCTGCCGAGGAAGTCGGTGTGGACACAGGCGCCACCACGGACGAAATGGTCCAGAACCTCGAACAGACCAGCAGCTACGACCACCTCTGGGAACGCACGGTGATCCGCAACATCGAGGACGCCGCAGTCCGCATCAACCCGGACGAGGAGCATGAGGAGCCGGCCGCTCCCGCGCCGCAGTTGCCGCCTGCCGAGCCTGCAGCGCCGCCGGCGGAGCAGCAGGAAGCGCGCCCGCAGCTGCCTGTCCAGCCGCCGGCGCCCGCTCCAGCTGCGCCCCAGGCCGCGCCGCCGCAGGGCACGCCGCCGCAGGGCAGCGGTTTGATGTCGGGCGGTTTGATTTCGTCCGTCCCGTGGTTGTCCGGAAACTCCGCACCTGCCGCACCCGCGGCCCCGCCGCCGGCCCCGATGCAGGGCGGCCTGGTGCCGCCTCCGCAGTGGTCGCCTCCGGGGACTCCGCAGGGTGCCCCGGGAGGGTTCGTTCCCGGCGGCTTCCCGGTGGAGGCCGATGCTGACGAGGACAGCGACCACGACGGCCACACGATCATGAAGAGCAGCCTGGCCAATTTGTCCCCGGCGCCTGCGCCGGCGGCGGCAGCTGCAGGCAGCGAGCTGCTGCCGGATGGAACCAAGCGTCCGCTCGTCCTGGCCCGGGTCTGCCCGCAGGGGCACGCGAACCCGCCCACCTACTCGCAATGCCAGAGCTGTGGAACGGCACTGTCCGGCGACGGCGTGCAGGTACCCCGGCCCAGCCTGGGCAAGGTACGCCTGTCCACCGGCGAGGTCATCGAACTGGACCGTTCGCTGATCATCGGCCGCCAGCCGTCGGTGTCCCGCGTCCAGGGCGGCGGCATGCCGGCCCTGGTCCAGGTGGAGAGTCCCGGCGGGGACATTTCCCGCTCTCATGTCGAGGTCCGCCTGGAGGGCTGGCACGTCATGCTGTGCGACCTGAAGGCAACCAACGGCACGGTACTGGTCAGGGAAGGCCAGCCGCCGCGCCGGCTTGCCCAGAACGAGATGGCCATCGTCCTGGACGGCGACATCGCCGAACTGGGCGACAACATTTCATTGCGTTTCGAGGAGATTCTGTGAGTTCCAAGCGGCCACCGGCACCGCCGCCGCCCCTGCCGGGCTACAAGTACATCAGCCACCTGGGCTCCGGTGGATTCGCCGATGTCTACCTCTACGAACAGGACAGGCCGCGCCGCCGGGTCGCCGTCAAGGTGCTCCTGTCCGACCTGAAGACCGAGGACGCGCGCCGCCGCTTCGAATCCGAAGCGAACCTCATGGCGCAGCTTTCCTCGCACCCCTACATCGTCACGATTTACGAAGCCGAGACCACCCCGGACGGGCACTCGTTCCTGGCCATGGAGTACTGCTCCCGGCCGAGCCTGGACGTGCGCTACCGCCGCCAGCGCTTCAGCGTGGACGAGGTCCTGGCCGTCGGCATCCAGGTGGCGTCCGCCGTCGAGACCGCACACCGCGCGGGCATCGTGCACCGCGACATCAAGCCGGCGAACATCCTGGTGACCGACTATAACCGTCCCGCCCTGACCGACTTCGGCATCTCCGGCACTATCGGCGAGGACGACGGCGACGACGCCGGCATGTCCATTCCGTGGTCGCCGCCGGAGCAGTTCCGCGGAGGCTCGGTGGACGGCGTGCTGGTGGACGTGTGGGCCCTGGGCGCCACGCTGTACACCCTGCTCGCAGGCCGTTCTCCGTTCGTGATGCCTGGGCAGGACAACTCCCAGCGCGAGCTGATTTCGCGGATCACCAACTCGCCGGTGCCGCGCCTGGGCCGGGCCGATGTTCCCGAGTCACTGGAACTGGTGCTGTCCACCGCCATGGCGAAGGCGCCCGGTTCGCGCTACTCCTCGGCCCACACTTTCGCTTTGGCCCTGCAACGGATCCAGGCGGAACTGAACCTGTCGGTGACGCCGTTCGAAGTCCTCGCCGAGCCGGCCGGCGCCGAAGAGCTGCAGCCGGACGACAACGCCGAGGAGACGCGCGTCCGCAGTATCGCCTCGATCGATCCCGACGGCGGCACCGCACCGACCGGGACGGCGCCCACCTTCCCGGCCCGCACCTTCCCGTCCTCCCGGACGCAGCCGCCGTCGCAAATGCCCTCGAAGGCGTTCGCCCCGGCACCGCAGGCCGCCCCCGCCCCGCAGACCGCGCCGTCGTCGTTCACGGGTGGGCGCCCTGACACCGCGACGGGGCCGCAGCAGGAGGAGCAGAACGAATCCACCGTCCTGCGCGGCTGGAACACTGCCGCTCCGGCCTCCTCGCATGCCGCGCCCGCACACACCGGGGGAAGCGGATTCGCCGGGGGAGCAGGTACCCGGCAGCCTGCGCCGTATTCGGAGCAGGAACTCGCCGCCACCGTCAACCGGCCCGCCGTCGAGGAAGAATACGACGAGGTCCACGAGCCCGACGCGCCGGACCACCGCAAACGGAACCTGGTCCTGGGCGCAGTAGGAGCGGCGGTACTGGTGGTGGCGATCGTGGTCGGCATCGTGTTGGGCGCCAACGCTCCCCAGAAAGCGCAGCCCGTGGAAACCGGAAGCAAACCGCCGGCGGATGCGCTGGACAGCGGCGACGTCCCGGACGTGGCGAAGCTGAAAGGCCAGGTGCTGCCTTCGGGGAAGGTCCGCTTCTCCTGGACCAACCCGGCGCCGAAGGAAGGCGACTCCTACAAGTGGACCCGGCCGTTTGGCGAGATTGACCAGTTCTTCACGGTGAAGAGCACCAGCGTGGACGTCCTGGCAAGCGCGGGCAGGCCACAGACCTGCTTCCAGGTGCTGATCGTCCGCTCCGACGGCAACGCCTCGCCCGGAACTTCGGCCCAGTCGACCACCTGCGTGGCGAACAAGTAGATGGAACACACATACGAGCGTCAAGGAGGCTTGGCATGGGAGATCTAGCGATAGATTTCTGCGGGGAATGGCACGAGCCCTCGGACGAAGACGTCTTCAACATCGGCCGCGAAGGTGACCTGGAGGTCGACGACAACCCGTACCTGCACCGCCGCTTCCTGCAGATCGCGCGCTACGACGGCATCTGGTGGCTGAGCAACGTGGGCAGCATGCTCTCGGCCACGGTGGCCGACGGCTCGGGCGGCATGCAGGCCTGGCTGGCACCCGGTGCCCGCATCCCGCTCGTCTTCAGCCACACCAACGTGATCTTCACGGCCGGCCCCACCACCTATGAATTCGCCGTGCACCTGCGGACGCCGTCCTTCCGCCAGGAAGTGCGCGAGGACGACGCCGCGGGGGAGACGACCATCGGCCCGGTGGTCTTCACCGACTCGCAGAAGGCGCTGATCGTGGCCCTGGCCGAGCCGATGCTGCGGCGCGACGGCACGGGCTTCAGTTCGATCCCGTCCTCCGCGGAGGCGGCGAAGCGCCTGGGCTGGGCCCTGACCCGCTTCAACCGCAAGCTCGACAACGTCTGCGACAAGCTTGACCGTGTGGGCGTCGTGGGCCTGCGCGGCGGCGGCGGAAAACTTGCCACCAACCGGCGCGCCCGGCTGGTGGAACACGCGGTCACCTCGCACCTGGTGACCTCCGACGATTTGTATCTGCTCGAAAAGATGAGGGGGGTTGACGAAGGATGAAGTTCCGCCTGACTTTGCGCCGGGATCCGGCCGAAGCCAAGGACCTCGCGGTCACCGTGGACGGCCGCGCCACAGTCGCTGATATCGCCGGCGAACTGTGGGCCGCCGATCCGGACCGCCAAGGAACCGAGGTCCCGCAGAACCTCTCCCTGAAGGTCGACGAAGCATTCGTGGGTGCCGGGATGAGCGGCATCGTCCTGGACCCCACCGGCAATCTCCTCGAGTCCGGCCTCCGGCCCGGCTCCACGGTGTCCCTGACGCAGGTCAGTGAGCAGTTCGCCACCCCGGGCGGCAAGCGCGGCCCGACGGCGGCCACCCTCCGCGTGCTGTCCGGTCCCGACGCCGGCAGCGAGTTTTCGCTGCCGTTCGGCACCAGCTACATCGGCCGGGACCGGGACGCGGACATCCGCCTCAACGACCCCATGACGTCCAAGCGGCACGCACGCGTCACCGTGGCCGAAACGGTGGAAATCGTGGACACGAACTCCGCCAACGGCCTGCTCATGGACGGCCTGCCGGTGGCCCGGGCCACCCTGAACTCCTCGGACACCGTCACGCTCGGCGACACCACCGTCAGCGTCGTCGCCCTGTCCCGCAACCACGGCGCCGCCCCCAGCTCCCCGCTGGTCGACTTCAACCGTTCGCCGCGCGTCGTGCCCCGTTTCGATCCGCCCAAGCGCGTGGTCCCGGCCGGCCCCAAGCGTCCGGACCACCAGGCGTTCCCGTACATCATGCTCATGGCGCCGCTCCTCATGGGCGGCATCATGTTCGCAGTCACCCGGAACATCCTCTCCGTCGTGTTCATGATGATGATGCCGCTGTTCATCATCGGCCACTACGTGGACCACAAGGTTCAGTCGAAGCGGCAGATGAAGGAAGGCATCAAGCACTTCCGTGCGTCCATGCTGGCCTTCCGCGAGGACATCGCCGAACAGCAGAACATCGAACGCTCGGTGCGGCTGCAGGAAGCCCCGTCGGTGAGCGACACCGTGGACGCCATCTACAAGCTCGGCCCGCTGCTGTGGACCCACCGCCCGGAACACAAAGGCTTCCTGGGCGTGCGTTTCGGACTCGGCACGGCACCGTCGCGCATTCCCTTCGAGGAACCCAGCAGCAACGACACCGAACCGCAGTACATGCGCGAAATCCAGGAGTGCCTGGCGCAGGTGCGGATGATCGATGGCGTGCCGATCGTCTCCCAGCTGCGTACTTCCGGCTCCTTCGGCATCGCCGGCGAACGCGGACTGGTCGACGACGTCGCCCGCGGCATGGTGCTGCAGCTGGTGGGCCTGCATTCCCCGGCGGAACTCGTGGTCACCTCCCTGACGTCCGGCCGCTCGCGTGAACGCTGGAACTGGCTGCAGTGGCTGCCCCACGTAGGCTCCGGCCACAGCCCGCTGTCGGGCGACCACCTCGCCGCCGGGCCGGGTGCCGGTTCCTCGCTGCTGTCCAAGCTCGAGGACCTCGTGGAACAACGCGAGGCAGCCTCCAAGGACCCGCGGCCCACGCCGCGCCCGTCGCTCGCCGACGAAAACGGCGAGGTCGCAGGGCCGGTGCTGCCCTCCGTGCTGGTCATCGTCGAGGACGATGCCCCCGTGGACCGCGGACGCCTCACCCGCCTGGTGGAGCGCGGACCGGATTCCGGCGTCCACATCATGTGGGTGGCCGCCAACGTGCAGGCCCTTCCGGCCGCGTGCCGCGACTTCATGGCCGTCGACGGCGACCACGGCACCACCACCGGACAGGTGCGGCTCGGCCGCCACACCTACCCGGTGAGCTGCGAAAGCGTGGACGCGGAACTGGCCACCCAGCTGGCCCGCATGATGTCCCCGCTGGTTGACGTCGGAAAGCCCGTCGACGACGACTCTGACCTTCCCCGCGCGGTGTCCTACGTGACGCTCGTGGGCAAGGACTTCATGGACGCGCCGCAGGCGGTTGCCGAACGCTGGCAGGAGAACAACTCGGTGCACTCAAGCGCCGTGCCCAACCGTAAGGACAACGGCAGCCTGCGTGCCCTGGTGGGTTCCAAGGGCGTCGAGCCCTTCTACCTGGACCTGAAGAACGAAGGCCCGCACGCGCTGGTCGGCGGTACCACCGGTGCCGGTAAGTCGGAGTTCCTGCAGTCGTGGGTGATGGGCATGGCCTCGGCCTACAGCCCGGACCGCGTCACCTTCCTCTTCGTGGACTACAAGGGTGGTGCGGCGTTCGCGGACTGCGTGAAGCTGCCGCACACCGTGGGCCTCGTGACCGACCTTTCGCCGCACCTCGTGCGCCGCGCCCTCACCTCGTTGCGGGCCGAGCTGCACTACCGCGAGCACCTGTTCAACCGGAAGAAAGCCAAGGACCTGCTCGCGCTGCAGCGTGAAGCGGACCCGGAGGCCCCGCCGTACCTGATCATCATCGTGGACGAATTCGCCGCCCTCGCCTCGGAAATGCCCGAGTTCGTGGACGGCGTGGTGGACGTTGCCGCCCGTGGCCGTTCCCTGGGCGTGCACCTGATCCTGGCGACGCAGCGCCCCGCCGGCGTCATCAAGGACAGCCTCCGGGCCAACACCAACCTGCGTGTTGCGCTGCGCATGGCCGACGAAGACGATGCCACGGACATCCTTGGCGTGCCCCTGGCCGCGTACTTCGACCCGTCCATTCCGGGCCGTGGTGCGGCGAAGACCGGTCCCGGCCGCATCCAGGGGTTCCAGACCGGCTATGCCGGCGGCTGGACCACGGAGAAGCCGCAGCGCCCGCGCATCGACATCGTGGAAATGGCCTTCGGTTCGGGCGCCAGCTGGGAAGCTCCGGTACCGATGGACGCGGTCAAGGAAGAACCTGCCGGCCCCAACGACATCTCCCGGATGACCACCAACATCATCCGGGCGGCCGATTCCCTGGCCATCAAGCCACCCAGGAAACCGTGGCTCAACGAACTCGCCACCACCTACGATTTCTCGAAGCTGCCCAACCCGCGCACCGACGAACGCCTCCTGCTGGGCGTGGCGGACGACCCCGTCCACCAGGACCAGCCCACCGTGTTCTACGAACCGGACAAGGACGGCAACATGGCCGTCTACGGTACGGGTGGCTCGGGCAAGTCCGCCGCGCTGCGCGGCATCGCCATCGCGGCTGCGGTGACGCCGCGTGGCGGTCCGGTGCACGTGTACGGCATCGACTGCGGTTCCTCGGGCCTGAAGATGCTGGACAGCCTGCCGCATGTCGGAGAGATCATCAACGGTGACGACGTCGAACGCGTCGGCCGCCTGCTGCGCTGGCTCCGCGACATCGCGGAGGACCGCTCCACCCGCTTCGCCGAGGTGCGCGCCTCCACCATCGTGGAGTACCGCAAACTGGCCAACAAGCCGGACGAGAAGCGCATCTTCGTGCTGGTCGACGGCATGTCCGCGTTCCGCGAAGCCTACGAGTACAGCCGGCTGTCGGCGCTGTGGGACATCTTCCTGCAGCTCGCCACGGACGGCCGCCCGCTCGGCATCCACCTGATCGTCAGCGGCGACCGGCCCAACTCGGTGCCGGCTTCGCTGCTGGCCTCCATCCAGCGGAGGCTGGTCCTGCGCCTCAGCTCCGAGGACGATTACATGACGCTGGACGTCCCCAAGGACGTGCTCAGCCCGGCGTCTCCGCCCGGCCGGGGCCTCCTGGGCGACCTCGAAGTGCAGCTCGCCGTGCTGGGTGGAAACTCGAACCTTGCCCTGCAGGCCCGCGAGGTCAGCAAGCTCGCCCAGGCCATGCAGCGGCAGGGCATGGAGGAGGCGCCGCAGATCCAGCGCCTCCCGGAGCAGGTGGACCTGGACATCCTGCCCGCCGGCAGCCCCGATCAGCCGGTCATCGGCGTCGACGACGAATCGCTGGACCCGGCGAGCATCGCCGCCAAGGGCCCGCTGCTGGTCTCCGGCCCTCCCGGTGCCGGCCGTACCGTGGCCCTGGTGACTATGGCCTACGCGCTGCGCCGGTCGAACCCGGACACCGAGCTCATCTATATCGGCGCACGCCGCTCCGCCGTGGCCGGCCTCAAGGTGTGGAACCGTTCGCTGGTGGGACCGGACGAGGTGGAGGAAGCCGCCGAGGAACTCACCGAGCGCTCCACGGAACGCCCGGGAACCATGGCGATCTTCATCGAAGGCCTCACCGACTTCACGGACTCGCTCGCGGAAATGGCCATCAACAAACTGGTCACGGACTCGATCAAGGCCGATCAGTGGGTCATCGGCGAATCGGAGAGCTCCACCTGGTCCCAGGCCTGGTCCCTGGCCCAGCCCTTCAAGTCGGGACGCCGCGGCCTGCTGCTCAACCCCTCCGACGTGGAAGGCGACAGCCTGCTCAGCACCTCGCTGGGCCGGGTCAGCCCGGACTTCATCCCGGGCCGCGGCTACATCGTGGGCCGCGGCAAGGTCCGCAAGATCCAGGTGGCCCTACCGCCGGAAAACCGCGGATAGCCGGTACAGCCGCAGATAACGGAATCGGGGCGGACCGGGCATCATGCCCGGGCCGCCCCGATCTTTTGCCCGCGTCTTTGCAGAATGCGGCCAACGAATGGATTTTGCGGCAAGCGCGGCTGTGTAGGACAATTCCGGGACCATCCCCGACTCCGGGCAGCCCCCTCTGCCTATGAGGCCATCATGACCGTTCGCCCCACCCCGACACGGCGGGTCGCGGCCCGTGCCGTGCGCCGCGCTCCGTTCACCGTGCCGCTGGCAGCCACAGTGCTCGCCTTGCTGCTGTGCGCTTTTCCGCTGCTGACCGCCCATGCGGAAGTGGAAAAGTGCCAGCCCGGGAAAGGCAATTGCCAGCCGACTCCGAGCATTCCGCCGGCCCCCGCCCTGCCCTCGGCATCGCCGACTCCGACGCCCGACCCCACCACGACGCCGGATCCGCAGCCGGTCATCCGGAAGCCCGCGCCCGCCAAGCCGCCGGTGGCGCCGGCACCCGCACCCACCGTGCGGACTCCTGCACCGGCCCCCACAGCGGAGGAAACGGATTCAGCCAGTCCGACGCCGTCGGCCACTACTGGGTTCGCGTCCGCCTCGCCGTCCCACACACCATGGACACCGACCTCCAGTCCCACGACTGACTCCAATTGGAACAAGCCGATCGACGACGGTAAGCGCGCCAGCCAGGCGGCGCTGGTGAATGACACGTCGACGTCGGGCCCGGACCTTTTGGGGATCCTCGCCATTATGGCCGGGGTACTTGTGGTCGGACTCGGCGGACTGGCTTTCGCCCTCTGGAGCAAGAACCGGATCGGCACCCACTGACCTGTTCCCTTCGAAGGCCTGCATGGGTTCTCCTGCATGGGTACCCGTCCCCATCGACACGTTTTGCGAGGTCACGGTAGGTTCTTAGGTATTGGGGATGCCGAASAGTTCGGGTCCGTGAATGATCAAGGAGAAACACCATGGCTATTTGGGGCGCAGATGTACAGCAGCTCAAGACCCTCGGCAGCAAGCTGCAGGCCGGTTCCAACGAAATCGAGCAGCAGCGCAACACCCTGAACAAGGTCCTGCACAGCACCGACTGGAAGGGCCCGGACGCCGACCGCTTCCGCAACGAATGGCAGTCCCAGCACATGACCGCCCTCCAGAAGGTCGCCCAGGCCCTSGACGAAGCCGGCAAGAAGGCCACCAAGAACGCCAACGAGCAGGAACAGGCCTCCCACTAAGGCCCACGCCCTCTCGAACCGGAAGCCCGGACACTGGTCCGGGCTTCCCGGCTTTTAACGGCCCGGGAATAATGTCCGGGCCGTACGGCAAGATAGGAGGGTGAGCACAGCAGAGAGCAGCACCTCCGGTACCGTCGAGGCCATCGAAGGGGACATCCCCGCAGAGTCGGTCCGCGAAGAGTACGACAACCTCGCAGACCTGGTCCGCAAGCACCGCTACGCGTATTACCAGGAAGACGCCCCCACCATTTCTGATGCCGAGTTCGACGCCCTCTACCGGCGTCTGGAAGAACTTGAGGCACTGCACCCCGAACTGGTGTCGAACGACTCTCCCACCCAGGAAGTCGGGGGCGAGGTCTCAGCGGCGTTCGCCGCCGTCGAACACCTGCAGCGGATGTACAGCCTCGAGGACGTCTTCTCGCTTGAAGAACTCGAAGCATGGGTGCGGAAAGCCGAAGCCTCCGTGGAGAAACTCGGAGCAAGCGTTCCGAAGATCGCCTGGCTCACCGAACTGAAGATTGACGGCCTGGCCGTGAACCTGCTGTACCGGGACGGCAAGCTGGTCCGCGCCGCCACCCGCGGCGACGGCACCACGGGCGAGGACATCACCCACAACGTGCTCACCATCAAAGAAATCCCGCGCGAACTGAGCGGTTCCGGATTCCCCGCCGAGGTGGAGATCCGTGGGGAGGTCTTCATTCCCTCCAAGGACTTCGCCGAATTCAACGAGGCCCTGATCGAAGCGGGCAAGGCTCCGCTGGCCAACCCTCGCAACGCGGCCGCCGGCTCCCTGCGCCAGAAGGATCCCGCCGAAACCGCCAAGCGTCCGCTGCGGATGTTCGTGCACGGCATCGGGGCACGCGAAGGCCTTGCCGCCGCCAGCCAGTCCGAAACGTACAAGCTGCTCGCCGGATGGGGCATGCCGGTCAGCCCGTACCTGAAGGTCCTGGATTCCTTCGAGGAAGTCCTGGACTTCATCAAGCACTTCGGTGAGCACCGCCATGACCTCCTGCATGAGATCGACGGCATCGTGGTCAAGATCGATGACTTCGGCACGCAGCGTGCCCTCGGATACACCTCGCGGGTTCCGCGCTGGGCCGTGGCGTACAAGTACCCGCCGGAGGAAGTCCACACCAAGCTCCTGGACATCCAGGTCAACGTGGGACGCACCGGGCGAGTGACCCCGTTCGGTGTCATGGAGCCCGTGAAGGTGGCCGGTTCCACGGTGGAGATGGCTACCCTGCACAACCAAGACGTGGTCAAGGCCAAGGGCGTGATGATCGGCGACATCGTGGTGCTGCGCAAAGCGGGCGATGTCATCCCGGAAATCGTCGGGCCGGTCCTGGCCCTGCGCGAACAGCAGGATCCGCCGGTCCGCGAATTCGTCATGCCTACCGAATGCCCGTCCTGCGGCACGCCGCTGGCACCGGCCAAGGAGGGCGATGTGGACATCCGCTGCCCCAATTCGCGCTCTTGCCCTTCGCAGCTGCGCGAGCGCGTGTTCCATGTGGCCGGCCGCGGTGCGTTCGACATCGAAGCGCTGGGTTGGGAAGCCGCCATCGCCCTGACACAACCGGCCGCGCCCGAGGTGCCGCCGCTGGAGAACGAGGCCCGGCTATTCGACCTCACGCCCGAGGACCTGCAGGACGTCATGATCCGGCGCGAGAAGCGCTCGAAGGGCGTAGGCACGGGGGAGTGGGAGCTGGTGCCCTACTTCTGGACCAAGCCGACGGCCAAGACGCCCTCCAAGCCCAGTGCCAACACCCAGAAGCTCTTCAAGGAACTGGAGAAGGCCAAGACCCAACCGCTGTGGCGCGTGCTGGTGGCTCTGTCCATCCGGCACGTCGGACCCACCGCTTCACGTGCCCTGGCCACCAAGTACGGCTCGATGGACGCACTGCTTGAGGTCCTCGAAGCTCCCGACGCCCGCGAGCAACTGTCTGAGGTGGACGGTGTGGGGCCGATTATCGCGGACGCCCTCATCGAGTGGTTCGCTGTGGACTGGCACCGGGAAATCGTCGACAGCTGGAAGGCCGCCGGCGTGCGGATGATGGACGAACGGGACGCCTCGGTGCAGCGCAACCTCGAAGGCCTCACCATCGTGGTCACCGGCACCCTGCCGAACTTCAGCCGTGACGAAGCCAAGGAAGCCATCATCATCCGTGGCGGCAAGGCAGCCGGTTCGGTCTCGAAGAACACCAGCTACGTGGTGGCCGGTGAAAGCGCCGGGTCCAAGCTGGACAAGGCCGAACAACTGGGCATCCCGGTGCTGGACGAGGACGGGTTCCGTGCCTTGCTGGACGGCACGCTGGGCCAGGCCGGAGACGACGCCGGCAACGAGGCGGATCCCGAAGCCACTGTCCCCGAAGAAGCCACTCCCGAAGAAGCCACTCCCGAAGAGGCCGGCGCATGACGGACGCCCTTGAACTCCTCGCCGTGGCGAAGCGTGCCGCGGCTGCCGGTGCCGCCGTCCTGGCTACTCGTTCCGCCGCCGGCAGCACGGGCGCGGGCCTTGACGTCGCCAACAAGGGCGACGCCGGCGACTGGGTGACCGCCTTCGACGTCGCGGCCGAGGAAGCCGTCCGGGCCGCCATCACCGCCGAACGGCCGCATGACACCATCACGGGCGAAGAGCACGGCACCACCCGGCCGTTGGAACCCAGCGGCTACCGCTGGTCCATCGACCCCCTGGACGGCACCACCAACTTCATCCGCAACATCGTCTACTACGCCACCTCGGTGGCCGTCGCCGGTCCCGACGGCGCGTGGCTGGCCGGCGTCGTGCATGCTCCGGCGCTGGGTCGCATCTACTCAGCCGCCCGGGGCCATGGCGCCTGGCTGGAGGTCGCGGGGGAGACGAGCCGCCTGAACGGACCGATGCCCGGCCGCGCCGGGCTGATCCTGGCCACCGGCTTCAGCTATGACCCGGGCACCCGTTCCAGCCAGCTCAACGGCCTGCCGGACATCATGGACGGATTCGCCGACGTGCGCCGCCTGGGCTCCGCGGCCTTGGACCTGTGCCTGGTGGCCGACGGCAGCCATGACGCCTACGGCGAGCGGGGACTCAACGAGCACGACTTCGCCGCTGGCGCCCTGATCGCCGAGGAAGCCGGCTGCTGGGTCCGCAGGCCCAAGCTGCAGAGCCCGGTCGACGGCGGCCCGCAGGACGACGACCGGCTGTCGGCCTGGACGTGTGCGGGGCCGCTGGAGCTTTCGGGCAAGTTCCCGATCTGAGCGGCAGCCGGGCGGTAGCACCGCCCGGCCTCGCGACACCACACTGGACTACTCAGAACCCCGATCCGATGGATGCCAGCCGCGGCGCCGGAACCCCGGCGTACCGGTTGGCCGGTCGCTCCAGGCCATAGTGGCCCCGCAGGGTCGATGCCGTGTAGTCGCGGCGGAAAAGCCCGCGTTCTTGCAGTACCGGCACCACCTGGTCCACAAACGCTTCCAGTCCGGAGGGGAGCACCGCGGGCATGATGTTGAAGCCGTCGGCCGCCCCGGCGTCGAACCACTCCTGGATGGCATCCGCCACCTGGACGGCGGTTCCCGCGAAGGTCCGGTGCCCGCGGCCACCGCCCAGGCGTCCGATCAGCTGCCGTACGGTCAGCTGCTCACGGCGCGCGAGATCCACGATCAGCGTGTAACGGCTCTTGGCGCCCTCGATCTCGTCCTCGGAGGGAAGGTCCGCCGGAAGCTGCCGGTCCAAGGGCAGGTCCTCGGGCGCCACACGGAGGGTTTTGGCGAGCTGTTCACGGGCGTACTCGGGTTTGATCAGCTCGTCCAGCTCCCGTTCGAGCTTCAAGGCCTCGGCCTCGGTGGAACCGATCACCGGGACGATGCCGGGAAGGATCTTGATGCCCTCCGGATCACGCCCGACGGCGGCGGTGCGGGCCTTGAGGTCGGCGTAGAAGACCTGCGCGTCGGCCAGGGTCTGGTGGGCGGTGAAGACGGCCTCGGCATAGCGGGCGGCGAGGTTCTTGCCGTCCTCGGAAGAGCCGGCCTGCACGATCAGGGGATGGCCCTGCGGGGAGCGGGGCACATTCAGCGGACCGCGGACCCGGAAGTGCTTTCCTTCGTGGTCGATGGTGCGGATCCTGCCGGCGTCGCCCCACACGCCACCCTCCTTGTCGGCCAGGACGGCGTCGTCCTCCCAACTGTCCCAGAGCTTTTGGGCCACCTCGATGAATTCGGCGGCCCGTTCGTAGCGCACCGCGTGCGCGGGCTGGTCGTCCACGCCGAAGTTCCGGGCGGCGTCGGGCCCGGCCGTGGTGACCACATTCCAGCCGGCGCGGCCGCCGCTCACCCAGTCGACCGAGGCGAAGCGCCGGGCCAGGTTGAAGGGTTCGTTGTAGGTGGTGGAGGCGGTGGCGATGAGGCCGATCTTCTCCGTGGCGGCAGCGATGGCCGTCAGCAGGACCGTCGGTTCCAGCTTGCCCGCGGGCCGGCGGCCCACCTCTCCGAACAGCACGGGGGAGTCCGCAAAGAAGATGGAATCCAGCTTGCCGCGCTCGGCGATGCGGGCCAGCTCCTGGTAGTGCCGCACCTTGGTGTTGGCGAAGGGGTCGCTTCCCGGCAGGCGCCACGAGGCTTCGTGGTGCCCTGTGCTCATGAGGAAGGCGTTGAGGTGGAGGGTTCGTTGGGTGCTCATTCCGTGGTCCTTTCCTGGGTCCTGGCCGTCAATCAACCACGGCGGAACGGGAGCGCGCCAGCACGCCGACATCAAGGCGAAACAGCGCGAAACCGGGCTTCACGGCCCGCAACCGGGCTCAACACGGCGCCATCCAAGGCAATATCCGGGCAGAGGTGATAGTTCGGTCACGGAAACGCCTGTTTGGCGCGGTGCCGGCCGCCGTCGCCACTACCATGGACAGGTGCAAAAACAGGGATCAACGCAGCCGCAGATCACCGTCCGCCCGGCCCGGCCCGCGGACTACGACGACGTCGCCCGCATCACGCGGGACTCCTACGTCACCGCCGGGTACTACGGCGACCCTGAGCACCCCTACCTGCGCCAGCTCCAGGACGTGGCCGGGCGCGCAGCCCACGCCGACGTCTGGGTGGCCGAGCGCGATGGCGCCGTGATCGGCTCCGTGACGGTCGCCTCCGCGGGTGGCCCCTTCGCGGACATCGCCTACGACGACGAGCTTGAGATGCGCACCCTGGTGGTCGATCCGGCCGTGCAGCGTTCCGGCGCCGGAAAGAGCCTCGTCAAGGCACTGATGGACCATGCCCGCTCCCGGGCCGGCATCAACGCCGTCGCCCTCACCACCGGCGCCACCTGGGAAAGCGCCAACGCCCTGTACCGGGCCACCGGCTTCGAACGCGTTCCGGAGCGCGACTGGTTCGTCCCCGGCACCGACATAAAGCTGTTCGTTTACCGGCGCGAAGTCGGCCAGCCTTAAAGTTTCTCCGTAGACCCCGGCCACCGGGCCGGGCGCGGAGACAGGAGAAGCGCGGCATGCGCAAGACTTACGGCACCGGTTCGGTCTGGGAACAGTCCCTCGGATATTCGCGTGCGGTACAGGTGGACAACACCCTGTACATTTCCGCCACGGCAGCCTCCGGCCCGGACGGCATTGTGGGCGAGGACTTCTATTCGCAGAGCAAGTACATCCTCGAAAAGCTCGGCACCGTGCTGGAAGACGCCGGTTTCTCCTACGAAGACGTGGTCCAGTCCAAGCTGTACCTGACGGACATCAGCAAGTGGGAAGACGCCGGCCGCGCACACGGCGAGGTCTTCGGCGAGATCCGCCCCACCCTGTCCCTGGTGCACGTGCTGCCGTTCCTGGACCCGAAGATGCTGGTCGAGATCGAGCTCGTGGCCCAGAAGAGCGCCAACTAAGCTCCCGCACACGCGCGAACGTACAGTTGGGGCCCCGGAATCGCCGAGGCGGTTTCTAAGGGTCGTTGCAACACTTGTTGGTTAGATGGCTAGTAGTAGATCACGCAGGCGCTCGGCTGGGGTATCCCAGTCGAGCGTTTTGCGTGGTCGGCCGTTGAGTTCCTGGGCCACGTGTTCAAGATCCTCTGGCCCGTAGACGGACAGGTCGGTGCCTTTGGGGAAGTACTGGCGCAGCAGCCCGTTGGTGTTCTCATTGGAGCCGCGTTGCCAGGGGCTGGCCGGGTCGCAGAAGTAG
>NZ_MJLT01000010.1 GCF_001766675.1 Arthrobacter sp. SW1 | reverse complement strand
CCCCGCGCTGCTGTTTTTGGAAGTAGCCCTGTGGATAACTGATTTTCGGCCTCCGTTTCCGGGCAGACTTACCGCATGGTCCGCCTCAGCCCCCTGCCGGAAGACCTCACCCGGCGTCCGTTCACTGTCCACGAGTCGCGCGCCTTGGGTGTGCCGCCGAAGCGGTTGAGGGCCAGGGATGTGTCCGACGGCGGCCGACTGATCCATCTGCCCGCCGGCCGGGAGTTTGCACTCGCCGAACGTGCACGGGCGCTTGCCGTCGCAACGCCGGGCGCTTGGGTATCCCATGAGAGCGCAGCCCTGCTGATCAGGCTTTGCCTCCCGCCTTGGCTGGGCGGCGGGGAGACCATCCATCTCAGCAAACCCCATGAGCTTCCGCGCGTACGCAGGGCCGGGGTGGCCGGGCATCGGGTCCGGGTGCTGCCGGGCGAAGTCATCGAGTTGAACGGTATCCCGGTGTCTTCGCCGGCGCGGACCTGGCTCGACCTGGCACATCAGTTGCCGTTGCCCTACGTGATCGCGATGGGAGACCAAGTGATCCGTGTGCCGCGGCCGGACTTTGAAAGCAGGTCCGAACCCTACTCAGACAAGGAAGAGCTGCGTCTCATGATCCGCAAGCACCCGAACATGAAAGGCGTGGAGAAGGCCCGCCTTGCGCTCGAGGAAATGCGGGTCGGATCGGATTCGCTTCCCGAAACATTCATGCGCCTGGCCCTGATGGATGCCGGGCTTCCGGAACCGGAACTGCAGCTCAGGCTCGACCCGGACCATCCGTGGTCGCCGTCCGCGGACCTCGGCTACCGGCGCTTCCGGATTGCCGTGCAGTACGACGGCGCCCCGCACCTCACGCGCGAACGGCAGTCCAAGGACAACCGGCGGGACGAAGCCTTCACCAACGCCGGCTGGTCCTATTTCAAGGCCAATGCCGATGACCTCGCCGAAGGCTTCACAGGCCTTATCGCCCGGATCAAGCGGGCCAAGCTCCGCTCCGTCTGAGCCTCCAAAAACCAACGCGGGGTCACTTACGGCCCATGTTCAGTGCAAACATGGGCCGTAAGTGACCCCGCGTTGGGGGTTGGGCAGGGACAAACAGCCCTAGGCGTGGACGGCCCGGCCGGTGAAGGCCACCAAGCGTTCCAGGCTCGACGCCGTTTCCGCCACCTCCTGCGCGGGGGCGAAGCTGCCGTTGGCACGGACCTGCTCACTGATGGTGTTCTGCGCCAGGACCTCGACGTAGCTGCTCAGTCCCTCAGCGACCGTCAGCTCCTGGCCCAGTGCCTTGGCGAAGTCCCAGGCATGGACCAGGAACTCCAGGTTCAGGATCGAAGCGACGATCGTAGCCGGCAATTCAGCGAAGCCCATGTCCACGGTGCCGTCCACTCCACGGCGGTAGAAGGCTTCAAGCGTCGGCTGGGCAAGGTCCGCGATGCGCGCCTCAGGCGACTTCCCGGCGTCGTCCGCTACCTCGGCGCCCAGCGCCTTGCCGATGCCGGCAATCGAACCGGCCAGGTGGTCCAGCAGGCCGGCGACGTCGAAGTCGGCGCAGGGAGTCTGCTTCTGCAGGTCAGCATCGGTGATGCCGAGCAGCACGCGCTGCAGGATGGCCAGGGTGGCGTCTGCGGCCGTGAGTTCGTCGAGGTTTTCGGGGGACGCGGCCCATTCATCCGGCCCGGCGTCGCCGGTGGTGGCCTGGGCGAGCAGTCGCTCCATGAAGTGGGTCCAGCCTTCGGTGTGGGAGGCCAGGGCTTCGGCAGTCGGCAGGCCCTCGTGGACCAGGCGGACGGTGGTGCCGCCCTCAACCGCTTCCAGGGTGATGGACACCGTGGTGGTGTCTTCGATCGCGCCGGGCTGTTCCCAAAGCAGGCTGAAGACAACGCGCTTTCCGGGCTCCACCTCGGTGAACGTGCCGGAAGCGTGGTGGCCGGGCACCACGGTCCAGCGGTACTCGCCGCCTACCTTCAGGTCCACGCGGGCGGCAACAGTCTGCCAACGGCGCAGGCGTTCGGGCTGGGTGACGAGTTCGAAGGCCTGCTCGACATCGAGGGGAAGCAGGACGGTCTTGTCGAAAATCATGATGGCTCCTTGGCTTGGTGTTCAGGGCTTGGGCGTTCCGGGGTGCGGGAAGGACGGGCTTCTGGGGTGAAGTTGTGTGCGTCGCTGACGAGCAGGTCCAGCTCGGTGGTCCAGAACTGCTCGAAGAGCCTCCGGAGGCCGGCCATACCTTGGCGGTCCAGGCTGTAGAACCTGTTGCGGCCTTCCTTCCGGGCCACTACGAGTCCGGCCTGTTCCAGCAACAGCAGATGCTGGGAAACGGCGGAGCGGCTCACCGTGAATTCCGAAGCGAGTTCCGTCACCGTCCGCTCACCGGCCCCCAGCAGCTGCAGCAAGCGGCGCCGATTTGGCTCCGCGGCAACTTCCAGTGGGTCGAGCATGGAAAATAGGTTAGTGGTGGCTAACGCATTAAGTCAATGCCCAGGCAACGCGGGGTCAGTTACGGCCCATCCGGACACCAAACATGGGCCGTAACTGACCCCGCGTCGGGGAGGGTTAGGAGGGGTTGAGGCGGACGCGCACCGCGACTCCCGCACAGAGCACGACGGCGATCCCGCCCAGGATGGTCGCCCACCCGAGGTCTTCACCCAGGAGGAGCCCGGCCCAGCAGATGCCGAGCACCGGCTGCACCAGCTGGACTTGGCTTACCTGGGCCATCGGCCCGATGGCAAGGCCGCGGTACCAGGCGAAAAATCCGAGGAACATGCTCACCACGCCCAGGTAAAGGAAGGCGCCCCACTGTTCGGGCGACGCCGTCAGCGGCGCCCCCGCCATGGAGACCCCAGTCAGCAGCACCATCACCGGCGCCGCGAGCACCAAGGCCCAGGACACGGTCTGCCAGGCGCCGAGTTCGCGCGAGAGCAAGCCCCCTTCCGCGTAGCCGATAGCGGCCGCAACCATGGCACCGAAGAACAGCAGGTCGCTCCAATGCAGCCGGCCAAAGCCACCGCCCTGAAACATGGCGAACAGCAGCGCAGCAACGGCGCCCACCAGCATCGCCAGCCAGAACGCCGGGCGGGGACGTTCCCGCCCGCGCAGCGCGGCCGCCGTCGCGGTTGCCGCGGGAAGCAGCGCAACGACGACGGCGCCGTGGCTGGCGGGGGCGGTGGTAAGGGCGAAGGAGGTCAACAGCGGGAAACCGAGCACCACGCCCCCGGCCACGACGCCGAGACGAAGCAATTGGCGTCCACGCGGCAAGGGCTGCCGGGTCGCCGCCAGCGCGATCGCCGCGAGTGCGGCCGCCAGCACGGCGCGGCCGGAGGCCACAAACAGCGGCGGCAACCCAGCCACGGCCAAGCGGGTAAAGGGAACGGTAAAGGAAAATGCCGCCACGCCCAGCAGGCCCCACCACAGTCCGGAGCTGCGCCGGACTGGTATCACTGAGCGAGTAGGGACGGTAGCGCTACTATATACTCTCATGAACAACGATAGCAGTTCGCGGATTGCCGCCGCGCTCCGTGAGTGGATCACCAAGGCTCCGCCGGGGTCCCGCCTGCCGTCCACCCGCACCTTGGTCGCCGAACACCAGGCCAGCCCGGTGACCGTGCAAAAGGCGCTGCAAAGCCTCACCGCGCAAGGCCTCGTGGAGAGCCGGCCCGGCGTCGGGACTTTCGTCCGTGCGGTGCGCACTGCGCGGCCCGCCGACTACGGCTGGCAAACCGCCGCGCTGCGCGCACCGCTGGCGACGGCACGCGCGACGTCGGCCGCGATGCGCGACGTGCCGAACGACATCGTCGCCTTCCACTCCGGCTACCCGGCGCGGGAACTGCTGCCCGAACGGCTGGTCCGCAGCGCACTGGCGCGGGTGGCCCGCAGCGAAGCCGCCCTCTCCCGCACACCGGCAGCCGGCCTGCCGGAACTGCAGTCCTGGTTCGCGCAGGAACTCGAAACCGCTACTCCCTTGGGCTTCACGCCGCCTGCTCCGGGCGACGTCACGGTGCTGCCCGGCAGCCAGAGCGGGCTGGGCTCGGTGTTCCGCTCCCTCGTGGGCACCGGCCAGCCGTTGGTGGTGGAGTCCCCCACCTACTGGGGCGCGGTGCTCGCGGCAGGCCAGGCCGGCGTCCGGCTCGTCCCGGTGCCGAGCGGCCCCCAAGGCCCCGATCCCGACGACCTGGACCGGGCCTTCGCCGAAAGCGGGGCCCGGCTCTTCTACGCCCAGCCCAACTACGCCAATCCCACGGGCGCGCAGTGGCCGGCGGAGCGCGCGGACCGGATCCTGGAGGTGGCCCGAGCGCACGGCGCCTTCGCCCTCGAGGACGACTGGGCACACGACTTCGGCATCACCACCGCCCCCGTACCGCTGGCCAGCCGGGACGACGGCGGACACGTCCTCTACCTCCGCTCCCTCACCAAGAGCGTCTCCCCCGCCATCCGCGTGGCAGCGCTGATCGCGCGCGGCCCGGCACGGGAGCGGATCCTGGCCGAGCGCGGCGCAGAGTCGATGTACGTCAGCGGCCTGCTGCAGGCGGCAGCGCTCGACGTCGTCACGCAGCCCGCGTGGCAAAGCCACCTCCGCAGCCTCCGCCAGCAGCTTCTCGCACGCCGGGACCTGCTGCTGGCGGGTCTTCGGGAGCACGTTCCGCAAGCCCACGTGGCGCATGTCCCCTCGGGCGGCTTGAATCTTTGGGCGCAGCTTCCGGACGGCACGGACGTGGCGCGCCTGGCACGGGAATGCGAGGCGGAAGGCGTGCTGATTGCACCGGGCGCAGAATGGTTCCCCGCCGAGTCCGCGGGCGCGTTCATCCGGCTCAACTACGCCGGGCCCAACCCTTCCGCGTTCACGGAGGGCACCAGGATCCTCGGCGAGGTGCTGGGCCGCGGCTGAACAGGACCCCCGAGCAGCAACCCCGGACCGCTGAACCCGGCAACGCGGGGTCACTTACGGCCCATCCGGATGCCAAACATGGGCCGTAACTGACCCCGCGTTGCTGTACGGAAGGGTGCTGTGTGGAAGGGTGCCGTGCGGAAGGGCAAGAGAGCACGCAAAAGACCCGCAGGGTGCGCTTTGGTGGCGCGCCCTGCGGGTGAAGATGCTGGAAGTACGACGGCGGCGGTGGCCGGGTGCCGGACGGCACCGCATGCACCAGCTAGCCGATGCGGCGGGAATCTACCTCGTCGTCATCGTCATCCAGGTCCTGTCCGTACTTGTCCGCATAAGCCGAGTAATCCGGCTCCGTGGGATCGTCCTGGAAGCGGCTCGCCGCACGACTCGATGGCCCTGCCAGCTCACGCTGAAGGGCCGAATAGTCAGTGTTCGGGGAGTAGTACTTGATGTCCCGAGCCTGCTTGGTAGCTTTTGCCTTTTGACGGCCGCGCCCCATGGCGTGACCCCCTTTTGTACTTGGACCGGAGGTGGTCACCTTTGGCGATCGGTGAGGCCCCGGAATGTTTGATCAATTTGTCGTATGTCTAGATTACATGCTTTCGGCAACGGTTGCGTCCCACCCCGGAGCTCCCGGGCGCCCGGCCGCAGCGCGGACCGCGGTACTCCGGGGCAGGGAAATCTTGGGTAGAGTCTCCCGGAGATGAGCTTTGCACGCATGAAAGGCACGGATTCGGACATGGGCCAGGAAAACCCCTCGCCGTACGGCTCGGACGAAGAGCGCAGTGACGCCGTTCCCCCTGCCCCGGCCACGCCTCCGCGCGGGCCGCGCCCGGCGATGGACCGGCTGAGCAAACAGCGCCTCATCATCGGCGGCATCGTCCTGGGCGTACTGCTGATCATCGGCATCTCCCTGTGGATCCTGCTCGCCGCCCTCAGCAACAAACCCGAGGCCGGCAACCCCGCCGCCACCGCTCCCGCCAGCCGCGGTCCGCTGCCGGCGGACATCGAGGCCAAGGACTACCGCGTGGGCGACTGCTTCAGCGATTTCGATTCCAACGCCAGCAAGGCCCGTGCCGTGGACTGCACCACGCCGCACTCCGCCCAGCTCGGCGCCGTCTTCAACTACAAGGCGAACGACGGCTTCCCGGGCACCAACGCCCTGCGGGACAAAGGCCGCGACGTGTGCCGCACCGTGATGTTGAACGAAGCTTCGCGCAAGTACAACAACCTCCTGCAGCAGAATGTCTACCCGAGTTCGGACAGCTGGAACCGCGGCGACCGCCGGGTGGACTGCTTCATCGTGGTGGACTCCGGCAACACCCTGAAGGAAAGCGTCTTGCAGAAGTAGCGCACAACGAAACGAGGGCCGGGGCAGCGGACGCTGCCCCGGCCCTCGTGTCTGCTACTGCTTCCGGCGCACCACCAGGCCACTGCCGGCCAGGCCGCTGCCGGCGGGAGCACCGCCGTCGGGCCCTTCGAGCGCCTCCAGGCCCTCGATGGTGAGCTCGTCGACGTCGGCCGCGGTGTCCACCAGCACGGTGTCCCCGTCCACGATTTCCCCGGCCAGGATTTCCTTGGCGAGGCGGTCGCCAATCTCACGCTGCACCAGGCGGCGCAACGGCCGGGCACCGTAAGCGGGGTCGTAGCCGGTCATGGCCAGCCAGGCGCGGGCGCCGTCGCTGACCTCGAGGGTGAGCCGGCGGTCGTGCAGGCGCTTGGCGAGCTCGGCCACGTGCAGTTCCACGATGTTCGCCAGCTCGTCCACGCTCAGCGGATCGAACAGCACAATCTCGTCCAGGCGGTTCAGGAACTCCGGCTTGAAGGAGGCCCGCACCACGGACATCACGGCGTCCTGCTTGGCCCGGGCGTCCAGTGACGGGTCCACCAGGAACTGGCTGCCCGAGTTCGAGGTGAGCACCAGGATGGTGTTCCGGAAGTCGACGGTGCGGCCCTGGCCGTCGGTGAGGCGGCCGTCGTCGAGCACCTGCAGGAGGATGTCGAAGACTTCGGGGTGGGCCTTCTCCACCTCGTCCAGCAGCACCACGGAGTACGGGCGGCGCCGCACGGCCTCGGTGAGCTGGCCGCCCTCTTCGTAGCCGACGTAGCCCGGAGGGGCACCGACCAGCCGGGCCACCGAGTGCTTCTCGCCGTATTCGGACATGTCGATCCGGATCATGGCGCGTTCGTCGTCGAAGAGGAAGTCCGCCAGGGCCTTGGCCAGCTCGGTCTTGCCGACGCCGGTGGGGCCGAGGAACAGGAACGAACCCGTGGGCCGGTTGGGGTCGGAGATACCGGCCCGGGCGCGGCGGACGGCATCGGAGACCGCGGTGACGGCCTTGTGCTGACCGATCAGCCGCTTGCCGAGTTCCTCTTCCATGTGCAGCAGCTTCTGGGATTCGCCCTGCAGCATGCGGCCGGCCGGGATGCCGGTCCAGGCGGAGATGACCTCGGCGATGTCGTCCGCGGTGACCTCCTCCGCGACCATCAGCTCCGGCTTATCCTGCGCAGCTTCCTCCGCGGCCGCGGCGTTCAGCTCCCGCTCCAGGGCGGGCAGCTCCCCGTAGAGAATGCGCGACGCCGATTCCAGGTCGCCTTCGCGCTGGTACTTCTCGGCGGCGGAGCGCAGTTCGTCGATCTTCGCCTTGAGGTCGCCCACGCGGTTGAGGCCGGCCTTCTCGGCTTCCCAGCGTGCGTTGAGGGCCGCGAGGGTTTCCTTCTTGTCCGCCATGTCCGCACGCAGCGCGGCCAGGCGCTCCACGGACGCGGCGTCCGACTCGCCGGCCAGGGCGAGCTCTTCCATGGTGAGCCGGTCCACGGCGCGGCGCAGCTGGTCGATTTCCTCCGGTGCGGAGTCGATCTCCATGCGCAGCCGGGACGCAGCCTCGTCCACCAGGTCGATGGCCTTGTCCGGCAGCTGCCGCCCCGCGATGTAGCGGTTGGACAGCGTCGCTGCGGCCACCAGGGCAGAGTCGGCGATGGCCACCTTGTGGTGCGCTTCGTAGCGTTCCTTGAGGCCGCGCAGGATGCCGATGGTGTCATCCACGCTGGGCTCGCCGACGTAGACCTGCTGGAAGCGGCGCTCCAGGGCGGGGTCCTTCTCGATGTTCTCGCGGTACTCGTCCAAGGTGGTGGCACCGATCAGGCGGAGCTCGCCGCGGGCCAGCATGGGCTTGAGCATGTTGCCGGCGTCCATGGCGCTTTCGCCGCTGGCGCCTGCGCCCACCACGGTGTGGATTTCGTCGATGAAGGTGACGATCTGCCCGTCCGAGTTCTTGATCTCCTCCAGCACGGCCTTGAGCCGCTCTTCGAATTCACCGCGGTACTTGGCGCCGGCCACCATCGAGGCCAGGTCCAGGGCGATGAGGGTCTTACCGCGCAGGCTCTCCGGAACGTCGCCGGCCACCATGCGCTGGGCCAGGCCTTCCACGACGGCGGTCTTGCCGACGCCGGGCTCACCGATCAGCACAGGATTGTTCTTGGTGCGGCGGGAAAGTACCTGGATGACGCGACGGATCTCCGAGTCGCGGCCGATCACCGGGTCCAGCTTGCCCGAGCGCGCCACCGCGGTCAGGTCCGTGCCGAACTTTTCGAGCGCCTGGAAGGTGTTCTCCGGGTCCGGCGAGGTCACCTTGCGGTCGCCGCGGACACCCGGCAGGGCGGCGAGGAGCGCCTCATGGGAGGCTCCGGCGTCGCGCAACAGCTTCCCGACGGCGTCGCTCCCGGCGGAGAGGCCCAGCAGCAGGTGTTCGGTGGAGACAAAGGAGTCGCCGAGCTTTTCGGCTTCGCTTTCGGCGGCCTTGATGGCCTGCAGTGCCGGGCGGGAGAGCTGCGCCTGCTGGACAGAGCTGCCCGACGACGACGGCAGGGCCTTGATCGCGGAACTCGCCTGGACGCTCACGGCGTCCGGGTCCGCACCGGTTGCGCGCAGCAGCGCCACCGCGACGCCTTCGCGCTGATCCATGAGGGCCTTGAGCAGGTGGGCAGGTTCAAGTTGCGGGTTGCCGGCAGTGGAGGCGTTCATGGCTGCCGCGGAAAGAGCCTCCTGGCTCTTGGTGGTGAATTTGACGTCCAAAAGAGCTCCTTTCGGGAAGCTGGGATTTTTCCAAAGTTGAGTCAAGCAAGTCTTACAAACTTGAGTCTATCACGCTCAACTTTGAAACAGGCCTCTTGTGGTCCATGCTGGTCCACGTCCGCGGGACTGTCCAGACGTACCATGTGCGCATGAGCACCTTCACCGTCTCCCGTTCCGCCCTGATCCCGGCTCCCCCATCCGCGATCTTCCCCCTGGTCAACGACTTCCACGAATGGACCAAATGGTCGCCCTGGGAAGCCATGGACCCCAACCTCAGCCGCAGCTACTCCGGCCCGGAATCCGGCGTCGGCGCCAAATACGAATGGACCGGCAACAACAAAGTGGGCTCCGGCAACATGGAAATCGTGGGCTCGGACGAACCGTCCCGGGTCCGCATCCGCCTGGAATTCATCAAGCCCTTCAAGGGCGTGAACCCCACCGTGTTCACTTTCGTTCCGGAAGGCGGCGCCACCCGGGTCACCTGGGCCATGACCGGCGAAAACAAAACCCTCCTCTCCAAGCTGTTCTCCTTGGTCATGAACATGGACAAGATGGTGGGCAAGGACTTCGAAAAAGGCCTGGCATCCCTCAGCGTGGAAGCGGTCAAACGGAAGAGCTGACGCAGCCCCCCCACAGAAAACGGCGCCCGGCCTCTTTCGAGACGGGCACCGTTTCGGTGTACGGAGCGCTTGGCGACCTTAAGGCCCTGCGTGTCCGCACACGCCGTCGAGCTTGTGGCCGAACATCGCCGGGCTAGAGAAATCGGTGAACCCGTCCGAAATCACGATGATCGCCCGCAGGCTGCTCGTATCGGAATGGCTTCCGAAGCCCGGCGTCGCTCCGATGGGATCCGCCACATCTCCGAGGGGATGGTGCGCGTCCGCCGTCGCATTGGCGCAATCAGCGGATTCGACGATCGGGTGGATAGTCGCGGAGGCTGCCGGGGCGAAACCCAGCATTCCCGCGAACAGAACGGCACCGGCCGCGGCCGATGCCCTGATCCAAGCCATTGCTTTTCCTCCCTATCAAAAAGAAACCTCGGTTTGGGGCCGTCCTTGGAACAGGCACAGCCTCCTGGCACAGGTCATGCCATGCTCCAATTAACGGCCTCCGGCGGCGCCTCCGCACGAGTAGGCGGTACTCGTTTTTCCAGGCCCATGCGGCCCCGGGCAGAAGCGGCCCGGCCGAAAGAATTTCCTAAGGGTTTCCCCATGGTTGGCGGCTGCTCGGAGCCGTACCCTTTTGCGTGAGGGGTAGGGCCGTGGACGCGGAGGTGTGCCATGGAATGGACCCGGCCCGGCAGCCCGGACTATGAGGAAAAGCGGAAGCTTTTCAACGCGATGATCGACCGCCGCCCGGCGGTGATCGCCCAGTGTGCATCGCCCGCGGACGTGGCCGAGGCACTTCACTACGCCCGCGTCCACCGTCTTGATGTTGCGGTGCGCGCCGGCGGCCACTCGGTGGCAGGAATGTCCACCAACGACGACGGCCTGGTGGTGGACGTCAGGCCCATGAAATCCATCAACGTGGACCGTGACGCCCGCGCCATCACGGTCGGATCCGGCGTGACGTGGGGCGAGTTCGACCGCGCCACCCAGGTACACGGGCTGGCCACCACGGGCGGCCGCGCCTCCACCACCGGCGTGGCCGGCTTTACCCTGGGCGGTGGCTCGGGCTGGCTGGAGCGCTCCTTCGGCTTCGCCTGCGACAACCTGCTCTCCGTGGACCTCGTGACGGCGGCCGGGGACCAGGTGACCGCGAGCGCGCAGGAGAACCCCGAACTCTTCTGGGCCCTGCACGGCGGAGGCGGGAACTTCGGCGTCGCCACCTCCTTCACCTTCGGGCTCCGGGACCTTGGCCCCACAGTGCAGGCCGGACTCATGCTTTTCCCCGGCGCCGCCGCAACGGAGGTGAGCCGCGGCTTCCGGGGCGCGGCGCTGGAAGCCCCCGACGCCGTCGGGACCGCGCTTGTCTACCTCACCGCCCCGCCGGAACCGTTCGTCCCGGAGGACATGGTGGGAAAGATGGCGGTAGGCGTGGCGTACCTCTACGCGGGCGACTCCGAGGAAGGCGCGGAACATGTCCAGCCCTTCCGCGCGATGGGGCCGGCCGTGGACCTGGTGGCGCCCATGGGCTACGCGGATTTCCAATGCATGATCGACGACCCGCCGGGCAAGTACAACTACTGGAGCGCGGACTACCACGACGAACTCACGGATGACGCCCTGGAGCTGTTCGTGGATTCGGCGAACCATCTGCCGGGCGAGAGTTCGCAGCAGCTCATTGCCCGCTGGGGCGGGGCTGTGGGCGGGTCGGCCGCCGCGGCCACTCCCCTGCAAAATCGCAGTGCCGCCTGGGTGAGCCACCCCTTCGGGCTGGCCGACACTCCCGAGGGCGGGCAGGAGGCCAAGGCCTGGGTGAAACGGTTCCGCGAGGACATCGCCCCGTACACCACGGGCGGCGTGTGGCTGAACTTCATCGGCCACGAAGGGCAGGACCGCATCATGGCCGCGTACGGCGAGGAGAACTACCGCCGGCTCTCGCAGGTCAAGCGCGAGTTCGATCCGGAGAACACCTTCCGCGGCAACCAGAACATCCTGCCGGCGGAGCGCTGAGCGGCGCCCTGAGCCGAACGACGGCGGCAGGGCCGGCCGTCCCCTTGCCGGACCCGCCGCCGGGGCTACACTTTGGCCATGGCCGTCTATGTGGATCCGCCCCTATGGCCCGCGCACGGGACCGTGTTCTCCCATTTGGTGTCCGATACTTCCCTTGAGGAACTGCACGCTTTCGCCTTGATGGCCGGCGTTCCGGAGCGGGCGTTCGACGGCGACCATTACGACGTCGCCGAGCACCGTTACGCGGAGCTCGTCGCCGCCGGGGCGATTCCCGTGGAAGCCGGGGTGCTGGTGCGCAAGCTGATCGCCAGCGGCCTGCGGATCCCGGCCCGGCAGCGCAGCAAGGCCCTCACCGTGCCCCTGCTGGAGCGCTGGAATTCCATCCTGCCCGGTCATGAAGAGCTCGGCTTCGAGCTGCTGGAACGCTGGGGCGAAGACCACCGGAAGTACCACAGCCGCACCCACCTCCTGGCGGTCCTCGAAGCCCTGGACGTGTTGACCGAACCGGCGCTGCCCGCCCGGACGGTGGCCCTGGCGGCGTGGTTCCATGACGCCGTCTACGAAGGGATTGCGGGCACGGACGAGGAGGAATCAGCGCTCCTCGCGGAGAAACGGCTGACCTCCGTCGGCCTGCCGGAGGACGACATCGCCGAGGTCGCCCGTTTGGTCCGGCTCACCGCAAGCCACGATCCCGCACCCGATGACTACGCCGGCGCCCTGCTCTGCGACGCGGACCTCTCCGTCCTCGGCGCCGAACCGGCGGCGTACGCCCGCTACCTCGCCGCCGTCCGCGAAGACTACGCGCACGTCAGCGACGCCGACTTCGCCACCGGCCGCGCCGCCGTCGTCCGCCGACTGCTGGCGCTGGACCCCCTGTTCCATAACGCCCGCGCCCGGGAGCTTTGGCTCGACGCCGCGCGCCGCAACCTGCAGGCGGAACTGGCATGACCGCCGGGGCCGTGCACCGGCAGCTGCCGTACCGGATCCGCTTCGAGTGGGGGCTCGACGGCGCCCGCACGGTCGCGTCCGGCGCGGACCTTGCGGTGGTGGTGGACGTGCTGTCGTTCAGCACCTGCGTGAGCGTCGCCGTCGAGCGCGGGGTGGACGTCTACCCGTACCGCTGGAAGGACACCGGCGCGGAAGACTTCGCCGTACACCACGGAGCCACGCTGGCGGGGCCGCGGAACGGCGGCGGGCTGAGCCTGTCTCCGGCGAGCCTGCGGGACACGCCCGGCCTGGAGCGCGTGGTGCTGCCCTCCCCCAACGGCTCGGCCATCTGCCACGAACTGGCGGGTGAGGTGCCGCTGCTGAGCGCCGTCTGCCTGCGCAACGCCGCGGCCACGGCCGAGTGGGTGCTCGCCACGCTTCCGGAGGATGCGGTGATCGCCGTCATCGCGGCCGGCGAGCTATGGCACCACGGCGGACCGGGGAACGACGGCGGACTGCATCACGATGGCGGGCTCCGGCCCGCTGTGGAGGACCTCTGGGGCGCGGGTGCGTTCCTGGCCGGACTGGTCGCAGCCGGGCGCGAAGTGTTCAGCCCCGAGGCGTTCTCGCCGGAGGCCCTCATGGCGGCCGCAGCCTACGATGCCGCCGAGCCGAACCTGCCGGAATTCCTGCGCGGCTGCTCCAGCGGGCGGGAGCTGATCGGCATGGGCTACCCGGAGGACGTGGAGATCGCCGCGGGGCTGGATGCCTCGTCCGTGGTGGCGCTCATGCAGGGTGGTTCTTTCAAGCGCGTCTAGCGTTCCGGCGGGTTTAGCTTTCGCCGGCATGTTTCTCCGTAACGTCTACCGCGGCAGCGGGCCGGTGTAGGAAGCGCGGGCTTCCTCGACAGCCGGCAAATGGTTCTCGGTCCAGTACGCCAGGGATGCGAACACGGGCGAGAGGCTCCGTCCGAGGTCCGTGATTTCGTACTCCACGCGCGGCGGCACTTCCCCGTAGCTGCGCCGCTCCACCAGGCCGTCGCGTTCGAACTGGCGAAGCCGCTGGGTGAGGACCTTGGCCGTGATGCTGCCCAGTTGCTGCTGAAGGTCAACGAAGCGAAGCGGGCCCGATTGGTTGAGCGTCCACAGGATCGGGGTGGTCCACCGGCTGAAGAGCAGGTCGACTGCCGGGCTGATCCGGCACCCCGTGGCCGGGGCTGCGAGGGTTTCGTCAAGCTTGGCCATGCCGCTCCAATACTTTCCTGGGGGAACCTGTTGCGCGAGGCCTCCTAGCCTACTCGTGCAGCCGTCGTCCGGACGGCCCGGATGCCCGGCATGCGTCCGGAAACAGGCAACGAAGGAGAACATCTTGATCGTCGTAACTGGTGCCACGGGCAACGTGGGACGGGTACTCGTTGAGTCCTTGGCCGGTGCCGGCCATCCCGTCACCGCCGTCTCCCGCGGCATGTCGTCACCGCTGCCTGCACGCCGCGGGGTCACGCCCATCGCCGCGGACCTGGCTCACGCGGACAGCCTCGCCCCGGCACTGAAGGGTGCGCAAGCGCTCTTCCTGATGGTCTCCGGTGCCGGAGCCCATGTGGACGGCGCGGCAGTCATGCAGCGCGCCGCCGAGGCCGGTGTGAAACGGGTGGTCCTGCAGTCTTCCCAGGCCGCCGGCACCCGGCCCGGATCTCCGTCCCATGCGCCGCTCGTGGCATTGGAACAGGCCGTCCGGGAGTCCGGGCTCCAGTGGACGATCCTGCGGCCGGGCGGCTTCGCGAGCAACGTCTTCGCGTGGGCTCCTTCGATCCGGCAGGAGCGGAAGGTGTTCGCACCTTACGCCGACGTGGCGCTCCCGGCTGTGGACCCGGCTGACATCGCCGGGGTAGCCGCGGCCTGCCTGACGAGCGATGCCCACGCCGGGAAGAGGTACGTGCTCACCGGCCCGGAACCGAGCAGCCCGCGGCAACGTGCCGCGGTCCTCGCCGAGGCCATCGGAGAGCGGGTGGATTTCGTCGAGCTTGGACACGATCAGGCGCGGGCACAACTGCTGGAAGTGATGCCCGAAGCGGTCGCCGACGGCACGCTCGCGATCCTCGGTCGGCCGACGGCTGAGGAACTCCAGGTGAGTCCCGACGTCGAGACGGTCCTTGGGCGGCCGGCCCGGACCTTCGCCGCTTGGGCACAGCGGAACGCGGAAGCGTTCCGCTGAACTGCAGGTCCTAGCGGTAGTTGCTCACGAAAGGCTGGTTGCTGGGCACGATCTGCTTGCCGAGCGGCATGAGGGACACCGGAATCAGCTTCAGGTTGGCGATGGCCAGCGGGATGCCGATGATGGTGATGGCCATGGCGACGGCGGTGACCACGTGGCCGATCGCGATCCAGATGCCGGCCACGAGCAGCCAGATCACGTTGCCCAGGAGCGTGAAGGGGTTGCCGGATCCCGGCTTGTCCACCACCACACGGCCGAAGGGCCACAGCGTGTAGGCACCGATCCGGAAGGACGCGATCCCCCACGGAATGGTGATGATCAGGATGCAGCACAGGATGCCCGCCGCGAAGTATCCCAGCGCCAGCCAGAACCCGCCGAAAACCAACCAGATGATGTTGAGGAGCGTCTTCATGCCTACCATTCTGCCGCTTGCCTCTGACAGCAAGGCTAGGGGTTTGCCCTGACCGTCCCCTGAAATCGGGGCACGCCCTGAAATCCGGACCGGGCTCCTCAGCCCTTCGCGGCCTTCACGAATGCCCGCACCTTCGCCAGGTCCTTGACCCCGCGGGAGGATTCGACGCCGGAGGACACGTCCACGCCCCAGGCGCCTGCCGCTTCGGCAGCGTCCGCCACGTTCTCCGGCGAGAGTCCGCCGGCCAGCAACCAGTTCCGGCCGTCCAGGCCCTTGTCGCGCATCAGCGCGTAGTCCCAGGCCTCGCCCGAGCCGGGGACCGCGGCGTCCACCAACAGCAGGTCTTCGCCCCAGTCCGCGAACTCTTCCGGAGCGGCACCCAGGGTGACGGCGCGGATCAGCCGCATGCCGGCGTCGTGCACTGTGCGGATGTCCTCCGGCGTGCGGGCGCCGTGCAGCTGGACCCATTCGAGGCCGGCGGCGCGGGCGGTGGCGACGGCGTCGGCGGCGGTTTCGTGGCGGAAGACGCCGACGGCGGCAATCCCCTCAGGGACGCCGGCCAACAGGGCGCGTGCCTGCTCGGGCGAGACCTCGCGGGGGCTCTTGGTGAGCACGAAGCCGACGGCGTCCGTGCCGCTTTCGACGGCGGCCTGCACGGATTCGGGCGTGCTCAGGCCGCACACTTTGACGAACATTCCGCGCCTCCAGCGATGTTTTCCGGACAAGTCTCTACCCCAAGACGGTAGCAAGCCGCGCCGTCCCGTTTCGAACGGTGTCCGCCGTTAAGGTGGGTGCATGGATATCGTCCGCTTTTCCGACATCCGGCCCGAACCTTGGCGCAACGGCGGCGGGGTGACGCGCGAAATCGCCAGCCACCCGAAAGCCGCCTCCGCGCAGGACGGCGCGTGGGACTGGCGGGTCAGCATCGCCGAAGTCGCCACAGCGGGTGCCTTCTCCAAGTTCCCGGGCATGGAACGGGTCATCACGGTGATCGACGGTGAACTGCTGCTGCTCACCGTGGACGGCAAGGAATACCCTCTGGAGAAGTACCGGCCGTTCCGTTTCTCCGGCGACGCCGAGTCCGGCTCGGCGCTACCCACCGGCGATATCCGGGACCTCAATGTCATCTCCCGTGCGGGAGCGTTCAAGGGCTATACCTCCATCATCGAGCTCTCCAAGAAGCGTGCCCACCCGGTCTTCGAGGGCCAGCTGGCGGTCCTGCTGGAGGGCAAGGCTTCGGTGGTTGACGGGGCTGATCCTGACGATGCTTCCACGCCGGCGGCCGAACCCACTGAGCTGGGCCGCTACGACACCGTGGTCGGCTCGGACCGCCGCACCCCGGAAATTCTCGGCCGGGGTTTCCTGGCCGTGATCTCGATCGACCGCGTCACCGAGTAGGCCCGGCGCCCGTCCCGGCCGGCCGGGCGTTTGCTACCCTAGACGGCAAGGCCCGGCACCAGGGCCTCCGGACGACGGTTCAGTACCCGGCACGCGACAAGACTGGCCAAAGGAAACCTCATGTCGTGGATCGTCCTCATTCTTTCCGGCGCACTCGAGGCCGTCTGGGCCGCAGCGCTGCACCGTTCCAAGGGCTTCAAACGCCCGGTGCCGTCCCTCGTTTTCCTCGTCTCCGTCATCGCCAGCACCGGCGGACTGGCTTACGCCATGCAGAGCATCCCCACCGGAACGGCCTATGCCGTGTGGGTGGGAGTCGGCGTGGTCCTGACCGCCGCCTATGCGATGGTCACCAAGGTTGAGCGCCCGACGGCGGCACGCCTGGCCCTGCTGGCCGGGATCGGTGTGTGCGTGGTGGGCCTGAAGGTGGTGGCGTAGATGTCGGTACGTCTTGCCTGGCTGGTGCTGCTGGCCTCCGCCGTCCTCGAAGCCGTCTGGGCCACAGCCCTCGGCCTGTCCCAAGGGTTCAGCCAATTGCTGCCCTCTGTGGTTTTCGCCGTCACCGCCACCCTGAGCATGCTGGGACTGGGCCTCGCCGTGAAGCGCATCCCGCTGGGCACCGCCTACGCCGTGTGGGTGGGAATCGGTGCCGCACTCACGGTTGCCTGGGCCATGGCCACCGGCGTGGAGCCCGCCAATCCGCTGAAGCTTCTGTTCATCGCGGGAATCGTGGGCTGCGCGGCGGGTTTGAAGGCGTTGCCGTCCGGGGCAGCGGCTTCGGAGGACAGGTCCTAGGCTTCGCCCTTTTCCGTGATCCACCATCCAATGCCCAACGGCAGGACGTACCAGAGGGTCAGGGACGAGGCTACTTCGAGGGCTGAAGGCGCCTCGGGTCCACCCAGCAGTGCAGCCGCAGCCGTGATGGTGCTGAGGTAGCCACTCGCTTCCGGAAGGAGCGTGAGGATCAGCCCGTTTCCCACAAGGGTAATGAGGATGACAGCGACGATGGACAAGGCAGTGCGACGTATCGCGGCAGCCATGGCCACGCCGAACAAGGTGCTCAGCAGGCAGGTGGCCACACCGGTCCAGAGTGCCGGGGCCGCGCCGTCGAAGGCCTCTGCTGCTTCGGCGCCTAGTGCCAGGGCCATCACGGCAGACACCACGAAAACAAATCCCTGCAAGGCGAGTGCCAGGACCGCGGCGGCCAGGACCTTTGCCCAGAACTGGGCGGTGCGGCCTCTCATCAGCGGGTAATAGATGTAGCTCGTTCGGTGCGAGATGTCCGAGGTCATCCCCAGGATTCCGATCAGCGGCATGGCGAGGCCCGTGAAGAGCCCGATGCTTCCTGCAAGGCCAGCGAAAGTGGTCACGGTTCCCTGGGCGGCGCCCATCGCTGCGATCCCGACCACCAACGCTGTGGCGAGGACTGCAAGCACCGCAAAGATCGCCAAGGAACTGCGGGTGTCCACCAGTTTGCGGACTTCGACGGCCACCAAGCGCACGAAGCCGGGGCGTGTTTCCATCCTGGCCAGGACGGGCGAGGTAACAGCGGTCTGGCTCATCGGGCTTCCTCCAGCTTGTTGCGGCTGCTGAATTCTCCTGATGTCAGTGCAAGGAAGCGTTCCTCGAGCGCTGAATCAGAGACGTTTGAAAGATGCGTAAGCACTATGCCGTGTTCAAGGCTCGCGCGGCCGATATCCTCGGGAGCGGCGTCAACGACGAATTCCTTGCCCGTGACCTCGACAGTCCACCCACGCGAAGAGCAAACCTCCGCGAGCCGTCCGGGATCGAGGGCGGCAACCCTCGTCCTTGAACTGATGCTGAACCCGGCCGCCTCACCGGACGCCACGATGCGGCCCCGGTCGATCATGACGATATGGTCGGCTACTGCCTGCACATCGCGGAGAAGATGGCTGGACAGGAGAACGGTGCCTCCCCCGGAACTGAAATGCTTCAGGAAGTTCCTGACCCACAGTGCCCCGTCGGCATCGAGCCCGTTGCTTGGCTCGTCCATCACCAGGAACTGCGGCTTGGCCAGGAGAGCCATGCCCAGGACCAGCCGCTGCCTCATGCCCAGCGACAACGAAGCCACACGCTTTTTCCGAACGGCTTCAAGACCCGTGATGCCAAGTACCTCGTCCACCCGTGATCGCGGGATATCCAGGAGCATCGCGTTCAATTTCAGGGTTTCCTGAAGCGTGCGTCCGGGATGCAGCGCCGTGGGATCCAGCACGAAGCCAATGCTTCGTCCCGGGCTTTGCAGGTCCTGCCGCCGGCGCCCCGCGAAGAGGACCTCGCCGGTATCTGCGTGCGTGAGTCCGGCGGCAATCCGCAATGTCGTCGACTTGCCCGCGCCGTTTGACCCCAGAAAGCCGGTGATTGCGCCCTTCGGGCATTCGAAACCCACCGAGTCCACGACGGTCCGCCCGGCATATGTCTTTGTAACCCCCACGAAGGAGATTCCTGCAGCAACTTCAGCCGCTGACCCCAATGGAACTTCCTTTCCCCCAAATAGCTTTCCGACGCTATCACTAAAGACGATGCATTAACCGGTTGCTTCTGTGACTTGAATTCCTCGCCCAGGGGCTCCCTAAGTCGAAAAGCCCATCCGGAATACATCCGTCACCACGCGGGTTCTTGGCAACGGAGACCATCCACGCACCAATCCCCCGAAGGAACGGAAAACGCATGGCACCCGAAAACACCACCCTCGCTCCCGTCCTGCTCGGCGACGGCCTCACGGTCAGCCCGCTCGGCTTCGGAGGCATGGCCCTCACCACCGTGTACGGCGACGCCGATCCCGACGAGTCCCTGCGCACCCTGCACCATGCCGTCGACGCCGGTGTCACCTTCATCGACACCGCGGACGTCTACGGCGCCGGCGGCAACGAAGAACTCATCTCCCAGCTCCTGAAGGACCGCCGGGACGAGGTGCAACTGGCCACGAAGTTCGGCATCGTGGGCAACCCGCGGGACGGTTACACGGATGTCCGTGGCGACGCCGCCTATGTGCGGCAGGCCGCGGAGAACAGCCTGCGCCGCCTCGGCACGGACACGATCGACCTCTACTACCTGCACCGCCGTGACCTCCGCGTTCCGATTGTGGAAACCGTGGAGGCCATGGCGGAGCTGGTCCGGGAGGGCAAGGTGCGGCACCTGGGCCTGTCCGAGGTCACGGCCGAGGAACTCCGTGAAGCCAGTACCGTCCACCCGATCGCCGCTGTGCAGAGTGAGTGGTCCATCTGGAGCCGGGATGTGGAACGCAACGTGGTCCCGGCCGCGAAGGAGCTCGGCACGGGCTTCGTCCCCTACTCGCCCCTGGGCCGCGGCTTCCTCACCGGCACGGTCAGCGCCGCCGACCTCGGCGAAGGCGATTTCCGGCACCGCATCCCGCGCTTCGCCGAGGGTGCGCTGGACGCCAACCAGGCCGTCGTCGCCGCCGTCCGCTCGGTGGCAGGGGAGCTGGGCGCGACGCCCGCGCAGGTGGCCCTGGCCTGGCTGTTCGAGCAGGGCCGCCGGCTGGGCCTGCCGGTGGTGCCGATCCCCGGCACCCGCCGCGCGCAGCGGATCGACGAGAACCTCGGCGCGCCGTCCCTCACCCTGGGTGCCGCCCAGCTGGACGTGCTCGACGGCGCCGCCTCCGCCGTCGTCGGGTCACGTTCCGCAGATCCCAACTGGGTGTCGCAAGGCCGGGAGCAGCGTCCGTAGAGTAGGCGGATGGACTCACTCATTCACTCCCTGCGTGACCTCACCATCCGGCGCATTTCGGTCAGCGGGATGGACAACAACGTGTACCTGCTCACCGCGAAGGCGAGCGGGGCGCAGCTGCTGATCGACGCCGCGGACGACCTTCCGGCCATCCAGGCGATGCTCGCGGAGTCGGCCGCGGACACCACGGCCACGCCGAAGCTCGCCCTGATCGCCACCACGCACCAGCACTGGGACCACGTCCGTGCGTTGCCCGGGCTGGTGGAAGCCACGGGGGCGAAGACCTCGGCGGGAGCGGACGACGCCGAGGCGCTGCCCGTCCCCGTGGACGTGGTGCTGGAGCACGGCGATGTAGGGAACTTCGACGGCTTCGACATCACGGCGGTGCACCTGCGCGGGCACACCCCGGGCTCGATCGCGTACGTGTACCAGGACCCGGACGGCCCGGCACACATTTTCAGCGGGGACTCGCTGTTCCCGGGCGGCGTGGGCAACACGGGCAATGACCCCGCGCGTTTCACCTCGCTGCTGGACGACGTGACTGAGCGGTTGTTCGAGGCTTACCCGGACGACACGGTGGTTCACCCCGGCCACGGCAAGCCCACGACGCTCGGCGCGGAACGCCCGCACCTGCAGGAGTGGCGCGAACGCGGCTGGTGATCGGGCTTGGTGATCGAGCCTGTCCCCGGTGATCCAGCCTGTCGAGATCCTGGTTTCGACAAGCTCAACCACCGGATCTGGAAGCTCAACCACCGGGTCTGGTGATCGAGCCTGTCGAGATCCCCGGTTTCGACAAGCTCAACCACCGGGTCTGGAAGCTCAACCCCCAGGTCTGGTGATCGAGCCTGTCGAGATCCCCGGTTTCGACAAGCTCAATCACCGGGTCTGGTGATCGAGCCTGTCGAGATCCCGGGCTAGCGGCCGCGGCGCTCGTTCGACGCCGGAGCCGACGCCCGGCGCGGACCCTTGCGGGCGGGGCGTCCGGAGTTGCCCGAACCCGCACCGAAGGAGCCGCCGGACGTGCCGCCGGTGGTGGAGGACCATACGGCCTTGCTGCCGGAGTTGCCGGAGCCTGCACCACGGGTAGTGGTGGCCGACGCCGAACGCGGAGCCGTTGCCGACCGGGAACCGGCGGCGCGCTGGCCCGTGGCGGGGCGTCCGTTGCGGCCGCCCTTGCCCTGTGCAGCCGGGACGTCATTGCGGTGGCCGTTGCCACGGCCGCGGGGGTTGCGGGCGACATCCTCGGCTGCGGCTGCGCGGCGGTCCGCACGGTTCAGGTCCGTGCGCACGGGCTCGGCCGACACCTTGCCGCGTCCGCCACGTCCGCCGCGGCCACCCGCAGTGGGGGCTGCCTGGCCGGAGCGGCGGGCCCGCTTGCGCTGGGCGTTCGCACCGGTGGAGGTGCCGCCGCCCTGCTGCGGCAGCTTGGCTGCCAGCAGTGCCGCGCGGGTGCGGGGATCGACCTTCTCGGCGACCTCGCCCACCAGTTCAGCCACCAACGGCGAGCTGGCGGTAACACGTTCGAACGCCACCTCGACGCCGGCGGCCTTCATCAGCTTCTTGACGTCCTGCTGCTGCTCAGGCAGCGTCAGCGTGACCACGGTGCCTTCGGAACCGGCGCGGGCCGTACGGCCGGAGCGGTGCAGGTAAGCCTTGTGCTCGGTGGGCGGGTCCACGTGGATGACCAGTTCGACGTCGTCGACGTGCACGCCGCGGGCCGCGACGTCGGTGGCGACCAGCACGCGGACGTCACCGGAGGAGAACTCTGCGAGGTTGCGGTCGCGGGCGTTCTGCGACAGGTTGCCGTGCAGGTCGACGGCGGGGATGCCGACGTCGGTGAGCTGCTTGGCCAGCTTGCGGGCGTGGTGCTTGGTGCGCATGAAGAGCACGCGGCGGCCGGTGCCGGACGCCAGCTCGACGACCAGCTGCTTCTTCACGGTCTGGTCGTTGACCACCAGGACGTGGTGTTCCATGGTGGTCACGGCGGCCTGCGGGTCATCCACCGAGTGGGTCAGCGGGTTGGACAGGTAACGGTGGACCAGCTTGTCCACACCGTTGTCCAAGGTTGCCGAGAACAGCAGCCGCTGGCCCTGGCTGGGGGTCATGTCCATGAGCTTCTTGACCACGGGCAGGAAGCCGAGGTCTGCCATGTGGTCGGCCTCGTCCAGCACGGTGACCTCGACGGCTTCGAGGGTGACGATGCGCTGGCGGATGAGGTCCTCCAGGCGGCCCGGGCAGGCGATGACGATGTCCACGCCGGCAGCAAGCGCCTTCTCCTGGCGGGCCTGGGAGACGCCGCCGTAGATCACCGTGGTGTTCAGGCCCATGGCCTTGGCGAGCGGTTCCACCGTGGCGTTGATCTGGGTGGCCAGTTCACGGGTGGGTGCAAGGACCAGGCCCATGGGGCGGCCGGGCTTGCGGAAGTATGCGGCTTCGCGCTCGGCCAGGCGGGCTACGAGCGGGATGGCGAAGGCGATGGTCTTGCCCGAGCCGGTACGGCCGCGGCCGAGCACATCGCGGCCGGCGAGGGTATCCGGAAGGGTCTTGACCTGGATGGGGAAGGCTTCTTCGATGCCGTTGGACGCGAGGGATTCGACGATCGCTTTGGGCGTGCCGAGGGCAGCAAAAGTAGTCATGTGTTTCGTGGGGTTCTTTCTGGCGGCGCCCCTGCGGGCTTCGGCCCCCGACGCCGGTTGGGCCAGGGGATCGCCGAGGAAAAGTCAGTGGTCAACCGCCGGGCGGGAAAGCCGGGGCCGGGACCGAACGCGTTCATCGACGCAGGATGTGCCTCTCACATGAATAAGGCCCGCACTCTGCGGGCCCTCCACTGCACATCAAGTGCATCCAGTCTAGCAGTGATCGGGGTGGTGCCTTTCCTCGGCACCTGGGCGCGGGTCAATGCGGGGCCTGCCCTACGTGCTTTGGGTCGCGGATAACACGTAGAGCGGGCCCCGCAACGCCTCAGCCGTGGCGGGAGAGTTCCGGTTCGGCGTCATTGGCTTCGGCGTCATTGGCCACGGGTGCGGTACGCGCGGCGGGGACGATCCGCCGCGCAATGACGACTCCGGCGGCGGCGATGACCGCCGTCAGTGCGAAGACCGCAGCGAACGGGCTCGTCGTCGTGAACGCCGCGAAGACCAGCCCCGTGGCGGCGAGGGACAACGCGCCTCCGAGGGAGTCCGAGATGGACATGGCCGCACTGTTGAACCCCTGGTTCTCCGGGGCGGACAAGGCCAAGGTCATGACGCTCAAGCGCGGATACACGAGCCCCATCCCGCCGCCGGCGAGGATCCAGCCGCCGATCGCCACTGCGGCCGGAAGGTCCAGCGCCGCGGTCGCCAGGGCAGAGGCCACGGCCACCAGGACCAGGGTGGATCCGATCTTCACCGCGAGCTGGTCCGCCAGCCGGGCGCCGAGCCGCCCCTGGACGGCCGACGCCCCGGCCCATGTAAGCGCCGCACCGGTCAGCGTGAGCCCCGCGAACGTAGGCGTGAATCCGTAACGCTCCGTCAACAGGTACGGGAGGTACACCTCGGCCCCGAAGAAAGCGGCCGAGGCAATCCCCCGTGCCAGGATCACACTGGGCAGGCCGCGGCGGGCCGTGAGGGTGCCGCGGGGAACCAGCGGCCTGACGGCAAGCAGCGCGATGGCGAGCGCGACGGCGGCAATCACCCCGCCCGCGCCAGGCACCTCTGCGGACAGGTTAAGGCCGAGGACGGCAAGGGCCGCGAGCGCGGCCCACCCCATGCGGCCGAAAGCCCAGGGGACGGTCTCGACCGCAGCTTCGGAAGCCATGCCCCTGACGGCGGGAACCACCATCAGCAACGCCGGAACCACCAGGCCTACGACGCCCAGGAACACCCAGTGCCAGCTGATCAGCTGCGCAACAACACCTGCGGCGAACGGGCCGATCAGGGATGGGACCACCCAGGACGCAGCGAAGGCCGCGAAGATCTTGGGATGCAGCTCCGGCGGGTAGATGCGGGCCACCAGCACGTAGAGCGCAACGGTCATCGCGCCGCCGCCGAGGCCTTGCACCAGCCGCCCCGCCACCAGCATTTCCATGGTGCCGGCCGTTCCGGCAACCAGCAGGCCTGCAACGAACAACGCCACTGAGGCGTACAGCGGCGCCGCGGGGCCGCGGCGGTCGGACCAGTTGCCTGCCGCCACCATGCCCATCACGCCGGTAGCGAGCGGCCCCGCGAAGGCCAGGGCATAGAGATTGGCGCCATCGAGCTCACGGCTCACCAGCGGCATGATGGTGGTCACCGCGAGGGACTCGAACGCGCCCAGGAAAACAAGCGCGCAGGCCCCGATGGTGGCAAGCAGGTACGGGCGGCCCAGGATCCCGGCCGTGGGGGTCTCAGAAGTCATGGACGCAACCCTAAGACCTCAACTAATGTTGAGGTCAAACCTCACGCCGCACACCGGAGGCGACGCCATGCCCCAAGCTCCTGCCCACCGGCCCCTCACCATCGGCGAGCTCTCCGAGCGGAGCGGAGTGTCGCCGTCGGCCCTTCATTTCTACGAACGCAACGGGCTCATCCAGGCCGAGCGCACGGCCGGCAACCAGCGGCGCTACCGGCGCGACACGCTGCGGCGGATCGCGTTCATCAAAACCTCGCAGCGGGTGGGCCTGCCGCTGAAGGACATCCGGGACGCCTTGGACTCCTTGCCGGACGGACGCACTCCTACCAAGAGGGACTGGACCAGGCTGTCACGGCGGTGGCGCCAGGAGCTGGACGATCGGATCGCCGCACTGGAGCACCTGCGCAACGACCTGGACGGGTGCATCGGCTGCGGCTGCCTGAGCCTGAAGTCCTGCGCACTGCAGAACCCGGCCGATGAGCTCGGCGCGTCCGGGCCGGGGGCCCGGCGCTGGGGGTTGCCAAAATAGCAACGAACGTTGCCAATATTGCGGCCCCGCGGCACGCTGGGTCCATGACTGAACACACGCACGACGGCGACACTCACCATGGCGGGCACCGGCAGGGCGGCCTGAACCTCCACGAGGACGCGGACAACGCCGTGGACATGTGGGACGGGATGTACCGGGAACGCCCGAAGGTGTGGAGCGGCAAACCGAACCCGCAACTGGTAGCGGAAGCCTCCGGCCTGGGACCCGGCACGGCGCTGGTCCGTACGGCACTGGATTTGGGCTGCGGCGAAGGTGCGGACGCAATCTGGCTCGCAGAACAGGGCTGGCGGGTCACCGCCGTCGACGTGTCCGCCGTCGCGCTGGAACGCGCGGCCGGGCACGCAGCGGAGGCGGGCGTGCAGGAGCGGATCTCCTTCGAGCAGCAGGACCTGGCCTCATGGCGGCCGGACGCCGGATTCGGCTTGGTGTCCGCGCAGTACCTGCACTCGCCGTTGCTGGACTGGCGGGCCTCCGCGGTGGCGGCTGCCGCTGCCGTGGCGCCCGGCGGAACCCTGCTGTGGGTGGGCCACTACCCGCATGGCCGGCACGCCGGGCGGGAGATGCTCTATACGGAAAAGCAGCTGGCGGAGGCCATGGAGGCCGTCTTCGCAAGCGGCGAGTGGACCGTGCATGTCCTGGAGACCCGCGAGCGCACTGTCACGGGACCGGACGGCGAGGCCATGCCGCTGATCGACGTCGTGCTGCGCGCCAGCCGGAGCTAGCGAAAAGATCCGCGCCTGACGCCGGCGGAGCTGGCGCCAGGCGGCCGCACGGGGCAGCTAGCTGCGCGCGGGCACCACGGTGCGCTCCGCCGTCGGGGTTTCGCTGGCGCGGGACGAGACGAGCAGGCCGGCGACGGCGATCACCGCCGTCAGCCCGAACACCCCGGCAAAGGCGTAGCCGGACGCGAGCATGTTGAAGATCATGCCCGCCATGGCCAGGGCCAGCGCACTGCCGATGGAATCGGAGATGGAGAGGGCTGAGCTGTTGAAGCCTTGGGAGTCGGGAGCGGAGAGGGCGATGGTCATGGTGCTCAGCCTCGGGAACATGAGGCCCATGCCCGCGCCGCCGAAGGTCCAGCAGATGATCGCCGGCAGCGGCGGCCAGGCGAACACCACGGCAGCAAGCTCGAGCAGCAGCACGGCCACCACAATCCAGGTCCCGGTCCGGATGGCCACGGCATTGCTGATCCGCGAACCCCACCGCCCCTGGATCCCCGACGACGTAGCCCACGCCAAGGCCGACCCCGTAATGGCAAGGCCCGCGAAGGCCGGCGAGAATCCATGGCGTTCCGTCAGTAGATAAGGCATGTACACCTCGGCGCCGAAGAACGCAGCGGAAACCACGCCGCGCAGCAGGATCACGCTCGGCAGGCCGCAGACCGCGGTGAGGGTGCCGCGCGGCACCAGCGGGCGGACGGCCAGCAAGGCTACGAGCAGGGCAACGACGGCCGCCGCCCAGCCCACTGCGGGAATCTGCCCGGACAGGTTCAGCGCCAGGACCGCGACGCCGGCCAGCACCGCCCAGCCGATCCGGCCAAGGTTCCAAGGGACTGCATTCGGATTGGGATCCGCGCCCGGCCGCATCTGCCGCAGCGCAGGAACAGTCATGGCCAGCGCCGGAACCACCAGCACCACCACGCCCAGGAAGACCCAATGCCAGCCCACCGTCTCGGCCACCACACCGGCGGCGAACGGCCCCACCATGGACGGCACCACCCACACCGCGGCGAAGGCGGCGAACATCTTGGCGTGCAGCCGCACCGGATACGCGCGGGCAATCACAACGTACAGCGCAACCGTCATGGCACCGCCACCCAGGCCTTGCACGAAACGCCCGGCAACGAAGACCGGCATGGACAAGGCCGTTCCTGCGATCAGCAGTCCGGCCGCGAACAACACCACCGAGGCATACAGCGGCCCCGCCGGCCCGCGCCGGTCCGACCAGTTGCCGGCCACCACCATGCCCACCACGCTGGTGGCCAACGGAGCGGCGAAGGCCAGGGCGTAGAGATCCAGGCCGTTCAGTTCCCGGCCCACCCTCGGCATGATCGTGGTGACGGCCATGGCTTCGAAGGCGACCATGAACACCAGGGCGCATGAGCCCACGGTGGCCAGGAGGTAGGGACGGCGCAGGATGGTGGCCGTGGAGTCGTCAGGGATCATTGCTCAAGCCTAGTGCGCAGATGATTGCTTTTGTTGCGTTCTGCGCGGAAACAAACAGGAGCGCTCACGCTCCCGTGGGGGCCGCGGCTTACGCCGTCGGGCTCAGCTCGGCAGTCGGCACGACGACGGCGCCGCTCGCCGTCGTGTCCGGGTTCAGCATCCAGCCCACCCGCTTGGCCGAACTGAGGACCACCACGCTTTCCACCAGGTCGATGCCGGGAATGCGCTGCTGCAGTGCGAGCTCGGCGCTCAAGACGTCCGAAAGCGAATGCAGCCACATGACGATGACGAAGTTGGTGCGCCCGGTGGTCGAAGCACTGAGCCGGAGGTTGCGGAAGCCCCGGAGCTCGGCAGCCGCCGCCTCGTGCTGGCCGGGAGGGACGTTGGCGAACCATTGGCAGGTGATCGGGTAGCCGGAGAATTTCTGCGCTACTTCGCAGCGGAAGGACAGCATCCTGCTGGCGAGCAGCCGGTTGAGCTGGCGCTGCACGGTGGCCGGGCTGCGGCCAAGGGCCCGGGCCATGTCCGCAGCGGTGGCCCGGCCGTCGTGCGACAGGAAAGGAATGAGGTCCAGGTGGCTCTGCGGCAGCTCGCGCCCGCCGGTAGCAGGAGCGCCGGCTTCGGTTCCGGCGTAAGCCTGCAGCGCAGCCTGTTGGGCACGGTCCAGGACGTTCAGGCGCCAGGCGTACCCGCCCGTGTGCAGCCGGGTGCAGAGGGAGGTCCGGTACTTCTGCAGCCCTTTGATCTCCTTGAACTGCGGCACCACGGATTCCGTGAACGCAGCAAGGGTGGGCGTGATGACGGTAAGGATCAGGTCGCGGTTGCTGGCGGCCTCTTCCACGGTCACCACCTCCGGAATGGCGGCCAGCGCCGCGGTGACGTCGCCCCTCAGCCGCATCTCGCAGTCGATGTCCACCAAGGCCAGGCACATCTGCTTCGGATCGCCGATCAGGTGCGCGGTGGTCCAGGCCGCCCCCGCGGATCGGAGCCGCTCCCAACGCGCGGCGAGGGTGGTGGCGTGGACTCCCAACACCTCGGCGGCATCGGACCAGCTGATCCGCGGCGCGATCTGGAGGACGTTGATGAGGCTAAGGTCCTCTTCGCCCAGCTCCATGGCACCCCTTTCCAAGCTGCTCGAATCCTGCGAAAATCGTCCCACTTCTGAATTTTTCCTGCCATTCCATCAAATGTGAACGGCATCACTACACAATTGCCTAAGAAGAATTACCGACCGTTCGGAAAGGCAGTAGATGACCATCGCCGCAGACGCCAAGGAACTTCAGGACGATATCGTCCGCTTCCGCCACGAACTCCACCGCGAACCGGAAATCGGCCTGGACCTTCCCCGCACGCAGGAGAAAGTGCTCAAGGCGCTGGACGGGCTGCCGTACGAAATCACCCTCGGCGAGAGCACGACGTCGGTCACTGCGGTCCTGCGCGGCGGCGCCCCCGGAGCTCCGGCGGACAAGCCCGCCGTGCTGTTGCGGGCCGACATGGACGCCCTGCCCGTCCAGGAACGCAGCGGCGTGGACTACACGTCCACGATCGACGGCGCCATGCACGCCTGCGGCCACGACCTCCACACCGCCATGCTCGCCGGAGCCGCCACCATCCTGGCCGAACGGCGGGACCAGCTGGCCGGCGACGTCGTCCTGATGTTCCAGCCCGGCGAGGAAGGATACGACGGCGCCGGGCACATGATCCGCGAAGGCGTGCTGGATGCCGCCGGGCGCCGCGTGGACGCCGCCTATGGGATGCACGTCTTCTCGGCGATGGAACCGTTCGGCCGCTTCTGCACTAAGCCGGGGGTGATCATGAGCGCTTCGGACGGGCTGTTCGTCACCGTGCTGGGCGCCGGCGGCCATGGTTCGGCGCCGTTCGCCGCCAAGGACCCGGTCACCACAGCGGCCGAAATGGTCACCGCGCTGCAGGTGATGATCACCCGCCAGTTCAACATGTTTGATCCTGTCGTCCTCACGGTGGGCCTGTTCCAGGCCGGCACCAAGCGCAACGTCATCCCGGAAACCGCCCACTTCGAGGCAACCATCCGCACCTTCTCCGAGGCCTCGCGCGAAAAGCTGATGACCAGCATCCCCACCCTGCTCAAGGGCATCGCCGCAGCCCACGGCCTGGAAGTGGACGTCGAATACCGCGGCGAATACCCGCTGAGCGTCACCAACGAGGACGAAACCACCACCGCCGAAAAGACCATCCACGAGATGTTCGGCGACTCCCGCCACATCCGCTGGGCAACCCCCCTCAGCGGTTCGGAGGACTTCTCCCGCGTCATGGCCGAGGTGCCCGGCACCTTCATCGGCCTCAGCGCCGTACCGCAAGGGGCGGACCCGATGGCCGCCGCCTACAACCACTCCCCCTACGCCACGTTCGACGACGGCGTGCTGGCCGACGGCGCAGCGCTCTACGCCGAGCTGGCCCTCTCCCGCATCGCCGCCCTCGCCGGCACCCGGAACTGAATCCCCCACTCCCCGTTTGGAGCATGACATGACCGCCACCGCAGGAACCCCCACCTCGGTCCAGGAACACAAGTCGCACCTTCGCACGCTCGTCGGCACCGGCATCGGCAACGCCGTCGAATGGTACGACTGGGCCATCTACGCCACCTTCGCCCCCTTCATCGCGAGCGCGCTCTTCAGCAAAGACGACCCCACCTCCGCCATCCTGTCCACCCTGGCGATCTTCGCCGTCGGCTTCGTGGCGCGGCCCTTCGGCGGCTTCGTGTTCGGCTGGATCGGCGACCGGATCGGCCGCAAGACCTCCATGACCTTCGCCGTGGCGCTCGGCGCCACCGGCAGCCTGCTGATCGGCATCGCCCCCACCTTCGACTCGGTGGGCGTCTTCGCCTCGATCATGCTGCTGCTCGCCCGCCTCATCCAGGGCCTGGCTCACGGTGGCGAGCTGCCGTCGTCGCAGACCTACCTGTCCGAAATGGCACCCAAGGAAAAGCGCGGCTTCTGGGCCACCCTCATCTACACCTCGGGCACGGTGGGCATCCTGTTCGGCACGCTCCTCGGCGCTGTGCTGACCGCCGTCCTGAGCAAGGCCGACATGGCCGCGTGGGGCTGGCGCATCCCGTTCATCATCGGCGGCTTGCTGGGTATCTACGCCCTGGTGATGCGGGCGCGCCTGAAGGAAACCGAAGCGTTCGAGGCGGAGACCGTGAAGGAAAAGCACGAGCCGATCTGGCCGCAGATCTTCCGTCACCGCAAGCAGGCCCTGCAGGTGATCGGCCTGACCGTCGGCCTGACCGTCATCTACTACGTATGGGGCGTCGTGGCGCCGAGCTACGCCGCAACCACGCTGAAGATGGACCGTGGTGAGGCCCTGTGGGCCAGCGTGGTGGGCAACATCGTCTTCATCGCTGCCCTGCCGTTCTGGGGCCGGCTCTCCGACCGCATCGGCCGCAAGCCCGTCCTCATCGCGAGCGCCGCCGGTTCCGCGCTGATGCACTTCCCGATGACCTGGCTGCTGAAGGATTCGCCGTGGCAGCTGGCCGTGGGCATGTCCGTGATGCTGTTCTTCATTGCCGGATCCGCCTCGATTGTCCCCGCCGTCTACGCCGAGCTGTTCCCCACCAAGATCCGCACCGTGGGCGTCGGCGTTCCGTACTCCATCTGCGTGGCAGCCTTCGGCGGCACGGCCCCGTACCTGCAGACCTGGTTCGCGAGCATGGGCCAGGGCAACCTGTTCAACATCTACGCGATCCTGCTGCTCTGCGTCGGCATCGCCTTCGTCTTCACCATTCCCGAGACGAAGGGCAGGGACCTGACGCACTAGGGATGTACCGGCCCCGGAGGACATGTCCTCTGCTCGGCACGAAGGATGGACATATTCCGTATATGTCCATCCTTCGCCGTTTGCAGGGGACATGTGCCTGCCAGCACCCGCCACGGAAGCCCGCACCGGAGTAACAATCCGCAGCCGGACACCGATCGGTGATGCTCGTCACAGTTTTTCTCCACGCAAGCCCAAGAGTTCCTTACGAGTCACAATTAGTTGTACTGGGCCACTGAGCCCTCCGCCTACGTTGGGGCCATGACGAACACCTCTTACGACGTTGTAATTGTTGGTGGCGGACACAACGGCCTCACGGCCGCGGCCTACCTGGCGCGGGCCGGCAAGGACGTGCTCCTCCTTGAGCGCGATGACCACCTGGGCGGCGCGGCAATTTCCGCCACGGCCTTCGACGGCGTGGATGCCCGCCTGTCCCGCTATTCGTACCTGGTCAGCCTGATGCCGAAGCAGATCATCGAGGATCTGGGCCTGGACATCGAACTTGCCCGCCGCCGCTACTCCTCCTACACCCCCGTGCCCGGCAACACCGCCGCAGGCCTGCTGATCGACGGCGGCGATGCGGCCGCCACCCGGGGATCCTTCGAGCGCGTGGCCGGCAACGACGCCGACTTCGACGCCATGCAGGAGTTCAACGCCGCCACGGGCCGCCTGGCCCGGGCCCTCTTCCCCACCTTCTGCGGACCGCTGCCGAGCCGTTCCGAAGCCCGCAAGCTGCTGGACGACGACGCCCTCTGGGACGAACTCATCGAACAGCCGCTCGGCCAGTCCATCACCAAACGCTTCGAAAACGACGTGGTCCGCGGCGTGGTGGCGACCGACGCGCTCATCGGTACCTTCACCTCACTGGACGACGCCTCACTGGACGCCAACCGCTGCTTCCTCTACCACGTCGTCGGGAACGAAACCGGCGACTGGGACATCCCGATCGGCGGCATGGGCGCGGTCTCCCGCGAACTGGAGCGCGCGGCCCGCGAAGCCGGCGCCACGCTGCTGACCGGCGCGGAGGTCACCTCCGTATCGCCCGACGGCGGCGTCCGCTACCGCCTGGACGGCACCGAACACACCACCGAAGGCCGGCACGTGCTGGCGAACGTCGCGCCCGCGGTCCTGCATGGACTGCTCGACGGCGGCCAGTCGCCCGCCGCCGACGCTGCCTCTTCCGAGATTGCCCGCCCCGAAGGTGCCCAGGTGAAGGTCAACCTGCTGCTCTCCCGGCTGCCGCGGCTCAACGACGAAACCGTCGCGCCGGAGGCGGCCTTCGGCGGGACCTTCCACATCAACGAAGGCTACGGCCGCTTGGAAGAGGCGTACCAGGAAGCCTTGGGAGGCGCGGTCCCCAGCCCGCTGCCCTGCGAAATCTACTGCCACTCGCTGACGGACCCGAGCATCCTTTCACCGGAACTCGTCGAGGCCGGGGCCCAGACCTTGACGGTGTTCGGCCTGCACGTTCCGCACCGGCTCATCACGGAAGAGAACAACGATTCCCGCCGCGCGGAGCTCCAGGCCGCCGTACTCGCGTCCCTGAACTCGGTGCTCGCCGAAGCGATCGAAGATCTGATCCTCAAGGACGCCAACGGCAAGCCCTGCATCGAAACCAAGACGACGCTGGACCTGGAGCACGCCATCAACATGACCGGCGGCAACATCTTCCACGGTTCCCTGTCCTGGCCGTTCCTTGAGGACGATGCACCGCGCAACACCGCGGCCGAACGCTGGGGCGTCAGCACCGGCAACCCGCGCATCCTGGTCTGCGGTGCCGGCGCCCGGCGCGGCGGCGGCGTGAGCGGCATTGGCGGCCATAACGCCGCGATGGCCGTGCTGGAAGACCTCGCCGATCACTAAGCCTGATCAGTAAGCCTGACCAGTAAGCACAACCCACCGAAACACCATCCGGCCGGGCAGGCCGGTGACTCCGGCCTGCCCGCACGCCTTCTTCACCCATCTCCCACTCCAGTCACCCACACCGAAGCAAAGGAGCATCAATGATGCCGCTCCCTTCCCGTTCCGTCCCGACCTTCGCAGCCCTGGGACTCGCTGCCGTGCTGGCCCTGACAGCCTGCACCAACGCCTCGGAAACGGCACCTGCCGGACCGGTCGGATCCGGCGCCGCGGAGGCAGCCTTCGACCCCACCACCGTCGCCAAGGACGATGCCCTGGCGGCAATGGTTCCCGCTGCTATCAAGTCCAAGGGCACGCTGAGCTTCGGCTCGGACACCACGTACGCTCCGGCGGAGTTCCTGGCCCCGGACGGCCAGACCGCCACCGGCTACGGGATCGATATCGCCAAGGCAGTCGCCGCGAAGCTCGGCCTGAAAGCCCAGGTCCAGAGCGCAGAGTTCGCCACGATCCTGCCCTCGCTCGGCCCGAAGTTCGACCTGGGCGTCTCGTCCTTCACCGTCAACCCGGAGCGCCTGAAGGCCGTGAACATGGTGAGCTACTTCAACGCCGGGGTGCTGTGGGCCGTCCAGAAAGGCAACCCGAAGAACATCAGCCTGGACGATCTCTGCGGCAAGACCGTGGGCGTACAGACCGGCACCATCCAGGAGAACCCGGACGTCTCCGGCCGCTCCAAAGCCTGTGTTGATGCCGGCAAGCCCTCCATCAACGTGGTCTCCCTGAAAAACCAGGCGGACGTCACCACCCGTCTGGTCAACGGCGGCATCGACGTCATGGCCGCCGATTCACCGATCATCGGCTACGCCCTGTCGCAGACCGGGGACAAGCTGGAGACCCTCGGCGAGATCTACGACGCCGCACCCCAAGGCATCACCGTAGCCAAGAGCGATACCGCCCTCGCCGAACTGGTGACCAAGGCGGTCAACGGCCTCATTGCGGACGGCAGCTACGGCAAGATCCTCAAGAGCTGGAACAACAGCGAGGGCGCCATCGCCAAGGCTGAGCTCAACCCGGCAGTGGCCCCGTGACGCAGGCGGGCACAAGCACGCAGGCGCCGGAGCGCCTGCCGGAGGAACCGGCGTCGGGCGCTGAAACGCAAGGCACTGAAACGCAGGGCAAGCAAACACAGCACGCCCAGGCACCCGTCCTCAACAACGCGGTCCCGGTGCGGCATCCCGGCCGCTGGATCAGCGGCTTCGTGATCCTGGGACTCGTGGCCCTCATGCTGCAGAGCATGGTCACCAACCCGAACTTCCGCTGGGACATCGTGGGCACGTACATCATGGACGTGAAGGTGGTCCAGGGCGTGGGGTGGACGCTGCTGCTGACCGTGGCATCCATGGCGATCGCGGTGGTGCTGGCGATCCTGCTGGCGGTCATGCGGCAATCGGACAACCCGATTTTCCGCTGGTCGAGCTGGCTGTGGGTGTGGTTCTTCCGCGGCACGCCGGTGTACACACAGCTGGTTTTCTGGGGCCTGCTCGCGGTGCTCTACCCGAAGATCAGTGCCGGCGTGCCCTTCGGCCCGGAACTGTTCAACCTCAGCACCTCCTCCGTCATCACCCCGATTGCGGCGGCCATCCTGGGCCTGGCCCTGAACGAATCGGCGTATCTGGCTGAGATCTTCCGGGCCGGCCTGAAATCCGTGGACAAGGGACAGACCGAGGCGGCGGAGGCCCTGGGCATGAGCGACGGCAAGATCATGTGGCGGATCATCCTGCCGCAGGCCATGCGCATCATTGTTCCGCCCACGGGCAATGAAACCATCGGCATGCTCAAGACCACCTCGCTGGTGTTGGCCGTACCGTTCACCCTGGACCTCACCTTCGCCACGAATGCCCTGGCCAACCGCACATACCAGCCCATTCCGCTGCTGATCGTGGCGGCCATCTGGTACCTGGTGATCACCAGCCTCCTGATGGTCGGTCAGCACTACCTGGAGGCGTACTACGGCAAGGGGGTCGACGCCGGACAGGCGGCGGTGGCGGTCAACCCGGCTGCCGCCCGGGCCGCCGCTGCCGTGGCAGCCCCCGCAAGCATCCTTCCCAAAGAGGAGTCACGATGACAGCGATCGCCGAAAAGCCGCTGGTGCGGATCGAAGGCCTGCACAAGTACTACGGCCAGCACCACGTGCTGCGCGGCATTGACCTGACCGTGAAGCAGGGCGAGGTGTCCGTGGTGATCGGGCCTTCCGGTTCCGGCAAGTCCACGATGCTCCGCTGCATCAACATGCTGGAGACGGTCAGCGCCGGGCGGATTTCCGTGGACGGCGAGCTGATCGGTTACCGCGAGGTCAACGGCCGGCTCCACGACTTGAAGAAGAAGGACATCGCCGCCCAGCGACGGGACATCGGCATGGTGTTCCAGCGCTTCAACCTGTTCCCACACAAGACGGCCCTGCAGAACGTCATGGAAGCGCCGGTTCAGGTGAAACGGAAAGGCAAGGACTTCGCACGCAGCCAGGCTTTGGAGCTGCTGGACCGGGTGGGCCTTGGCGAACGTGCCAACCACTACCCGGCCCAGCTCTCCGGCGGCCAGCAGCAGCGGGTGGCGATTGCCCGGGCGCTGGCCATGGAACCCGGGCTGATGCTCTTCGACGAACCGACCTCGGCCCTGGACCCGGAGCTCGTGGGCGATGTACTCAACGTGATGAAGGACCTGGCCAAGTCCGGCATGACCATGATCGTGGTGACCCACGAGATCGGCTTTGCCCGCGAGGTCGGCGACACCCTGACCTTCATGGACGGCGGTGTGGTGGTGGAATCCGGCGACCCCCGGGAGATCATCGCCAACCCGAAGGAGGCACGGACCCGGGAGTTCCTGAGCCGCGTCCTCTAGACCCTCTGCGGCAAAATGAAAGCCCGCGGCACTCCGTCAACGACGGTGTGCCGCGGGCTTGCCGCTGTCCAAGGAAGGTCAGGAGCAACGGCCTCCCCGCCGTTACTGCGCTCCCGCTTCCTGGACAGCGATCTGACGGGCCGCTGCGACAGCCAGACGACCGCAGAACCCGTCCCCATCACCGGGCATTTCCTCCGGGACGATTTCATGGACGGCGCCGTCGCGGTACAGCTCGCGGGCGCCGATCCGTTGTTGTTCCGCCAGCTCCGCCGCGTGCATGGTGTCTCCGTGCACGATCAGGCTGGCTCCTTCGGGCGGCAGCGGGGCCAGCCATGCGTGTTCCGCCGCCACGGTGCGCCGGGCGGCAGCGAGCGCGAGGGCACCTCCCCCGGTGCCCTCACCCATCAGGATCGCGACGCTGGGCACCGTGAGCCGCAACAGGGTGCCGATGCAGTCGGCAATTCCGCCGGCAATCGCGGATTCCTCAGCCCGGACCGACAGCTCGGCGCCCGGGGTGTCCACCACGGTGACCAGCGGCAGCCCGAGTTCCTCCGCCAGCCGCATTCCGCGCCGGGCCTGCGCCAGGCCTGCCGCATTGAGCACGGAGCCGGCGCGCTGTGCGGCCCGGTCCTGCCCGACGACGACCACCGGCCGGGTGCCGCCCGTTACACGCAGCTCAGCCAGCACGACGGCGGTGCTCGCCGACAACTCTCCGCGTCCGGTTCCGGACAAGCGGACCGTGCGGCCGAAGCCGGCGTCGAGCAGTTCGGCCAGGCCCGGACGGCCAGGCTTCCGGGTGCGCAGGACCGAGTCCCATACGGTGCCGGAACGTTCCCCGGGAAGGGGGGCACCGGCGTCGGGCATTCCTGCGTCCGGCAAGGAACGCGAACCGGCCAGGATCCCCAGCACCCCGGCGGCGAGGTTCCGGAATCCGGCAGCGTCCAGGACGGCGTCGACCGTTCCGTGGCTGAACAAGTGCTCGGCGGACTGGACGCCGGCGGGGAACTCCTCACCGCGAAGGCCCGCGTAGACCTTTGGCCCGAGGAAGCCCACCAGGGCGCCGGGCTCGGCCACGGTCAGGTGGCCCAGCGAACCCCACGAAGCGAACACTCCGCCCGTGGTGGGGTGCCGCAGGTACGCGAGGTAGGGCAGCCGGAGCGCCTTGTACGCCGTGAGGGCCTCGGTGATCCGCACCATCTGCAGGAAGGCGAGCGTGCCCTCCTGCATGCGGGTACCGCCGGACGCCGGGGCGGCGATCAGGGGCAGCCGGCGCCGGCCGGCCTCCTCGATGGCTGCGACGATCCGGTCTGCTGTGGCCCGGCCGATCGAGCCGCCCAGGAAGCTGAACTCGCTGGCGATCACCGCCACCGGGTGGCCGTCGATCAGGCCCTCGCCGGAGAGCACGGCTTCGTCGGCGCCGCTGCGTTCGCGGGCCCGTTCAAGGTCGCTCAGGTAAGCGTCCGAAACGGACGGCAACTGCGGGGCGCTGTCCCAGCTGCGGAAGCTGCCGGCGTCGAGCAGTTGCTCCAGCAGCTCCGTGCCGCCCAGCCGGGCGGGCCGGGTGCGGCCGCTTTCGAGGACGGCCGTCATGGCGCTCCGCTTCCGGCAGCTGAACCCGCGACGCCGGCCCCCGCCATGGCGCTTTCCCCAAGCCAGCGGTCCTCCCCAAGCCAGTCGCGGATGCTGTGGTCGTGCTCGCCGAGCCGCGGTGGGGCGCCGTGCCGGAGGCGCGTGGTCTCGGTGCCGTCGCTGTCGAAGAAGCGCAGGGGCGAGCCCGGGATTTCGATCCGGCCGAGCGTGGGGTGCTCGATGTCCAGGAGCAGGTGCTGGCTGCGGGTCTGCTCCCAGGCGAACACCTCGTCCAAGGAGCGCACGCGGCCCGCGGGAATGCCCGCTGCCTCAAGCCGGGCCAGCAGCTCCTCCGAACCGGTCTCCGCGAACACGGCTTCGATGGCCTCGATCAACGAGCTTCGGTTGGCCACGCGCGATTGGTTGTCCTTCCACCGCTCATCCGCGGCAGGCAGGCCGAACCCGGCCGCGAAGCGCTGCCACAGCCCTTCGGAACCCACGGCGATCTGTACGGCCCCGCCGGCGCAACGGAACAGACCGTACGGCGCGATGGAGGGGTGGTGGTTGCCCTGGGCTTCCGGCACCTGCCCGCCCACGGTCCAGCGCGTGCCCTGGAACGCCAGCACGCCCACGATCGAAGACAGCAGCGAGGTGCGGACCACCTTGCCGCGGCCCGTCTGCTCGCGTTCGAGCAGTGCCGCGAGCACCCCGTAGGCGCCGTGGATCCCGGCCAGCACATCACCGATCGGCACGCCCACGCGCTGCAGGTCATCCGCGCCGGAACCGGTGAGGGACATCAGGCCGGCCTCGCCCTGGGCGATCTGGTCGTAGCCGGCGCGGCGGCCTTCGGGGCCATCGTGTCCGAAGCCGCTGATGGCCAGCACGATCAACCGCGGGTTGAGCTCCTCCAGGGTGGCGGGGTCGAAGCCCAGCCGGTCCAGGGTGCCGGGGCGGAAATTCTCGATCAGCACATCCGCCCGGCGCAGGAGCTCCCGGAGGGTTTCCTTGCCGTCTTCGGACTTCAGGTCCAGGCGCAGGGACTCCTTGTTCCGGTTGCAGGACAGGAAGTACGTGGACTCGCGGCCTTCAGGGGTGTCCACGAAGGGCGGGCCCCAGCCGCGGGTGTCGTCGCCGCCGTCGGGATTCTCCACTTTGATGACCCGGGCACCCAGGTCTCCGAGCATCATCCCGGCGTGCGGGCCGGCGAGCGCGCGGGAAAGGTCGACGACGAGCTTGCCGGCGAGCGGTCCGCTTGCCTGGGAAAGCGGTGCCGTGCCGCTCATGCCTTCACCGCCTCGCGGGGCCGGAGTTCGACGTCGAACTCTTCATCGGCTTCCGGCGGCACCGGCGGCTGGCCGGGGCGCAGCATGCGGCGCACCGCTTCGGCCGCGAACAGGACGATGAGGTTGGGCAGGAGGGCGATCAGGCCGGAGTCGATGCCGCCGGTCTTGATGCCGCCGAAGGTGATGATGGCGACGGTCAGGGTACCGGCGAGGATGCCGAGCGTGACCGGGATGCCGCCCACGCGGACCTTGCGGGCGATCGCGAAGGCCACCGCCGGGGCCATCTGGGTGAGGCCGCCGTACGTCAGGAGCAGCAGGGCCGCGATGTCCGACTTCGCCAGACCGAAGACCAGCGCCAGGCCTACCGCCACGGCCACGACGAGGTGGTTGATGCGGAAGCGCAGCTTGGGGTTCTTGATGGACAGGACGTTGTGGGAGACCAACAGCGAGATGCCCATGGCGATGGCGCCGGCCGGGACCATGGCGGCTGCGGCGCCGCCGATGGCGATGACCGCGATGAGCGGCTCCGGCAGGGTTTCCTGCGCAACGCCCAGCAGCACCGAGTTGCCCTTGGTCTTGGGGTCGAGGATGAGGATGCCGGCCAGGCCCGCGAAGATCGGGATGATCAGTGCCAGCTGGTAGATGGCCAGCCAGCTGACGTTGCGGCGCAGCACGGCACCGCTCTTGGCGGCCAGGACCGGCGGCCACAGGTGCGGGAAGGTGTTGAAGCCGGCGCCCAAGCCCGTGACGATCACCGAGGTGATCCAGAAGGTGGTGTCAAAGCCCTTGCGGGAGACGGTGAAGTAGTCCGAGGAGATGGCGTTGACCTTCTCCACGACCTCCGGAATGCCGCCCACGCCGGCGATGACGCCGGCAAGGACAACCACCAGTGCCGTCACCATGATGAAGTCCTTGAAGATGGCCACGCGGGCCAGGCCGCGGATGCCGGCCCAGATCACGAAGACCACTACCAGGACGCTGGCCACGATCATGCTGTAGCTGCTGGCCTGGCCGCTGCCGGTGGCCAGCTGGACGATCAGGCCCAGGCCCGTGATCTGCAGCTGCAGGTACGGGATGAGGAAGATGGCACCCACGACGGCGACCGTCTTGCCGAGGGTGGGGCTGCCGAAGCGGTCCTTGAAGAAGTCCGCCATGGTCAGGTAGCCGCGGTTCGCGCCGAGGGCGCGCTGGCGCGGGGTGATGAAGTACTGCAGCACGCAGGAGATGGTCAGGTAGCCGATGGCGAACAGTGCCGCCACGCCGCCGCCGAAGGCGATGCCGGCCAGGCCCAGGAAGCTGAAGGTGGTGAGGGCCTCACCGGCCTGCAGGAACCAGGTGGTCCAGCGCGGAAGGTCGCGCTTGCCCACGGTCCAGCCGGACAGGGACGTCTGGCGTTTCCGGGTCCAGACACCCAGGACGCCGATGAAGACAATGCCGAGGATGATCAGGGTGGTCAGCATCAGTGGCCCTCCCCTGCGGTGGCGTCCTGCTGTGCGCGGCGGATCGCGTCCCGCTCCCCTTCGAGCCGGTCGAGTTCCGCACCGCCTTCGCGCAGGTAGCTGCGTTCCACGATCTGGAGCGCGACGACGGTCAGGATCACCATGGCGGTCATCCAGACGACGGCGGCCGGAAGACCGAGCCAGAAGGTCGGCGTGTGTACGAACGGGAGAAGCGGGGTGAAGACGATCCCCAGGACGGGGACGGCGGCGATGGCAAGCCGCTTGGGTGATGCGAGGGTAGTGCTCATAGGACTGCAGCTCCTTGGGGACGAACGGCTGAGCAGGATGAGATCTTTTCGAAGGCCGAGGCCAGGCGGAGCAGGCGGACATCGCTGCCGCGCGCCCCGACCATCTGGAGGCCTACGGGAAGGCCGGACGGCGTGAAGCCGGCCGGGACGGACAGGGCGGGAAGGCCCAAAGGGGTGAACAGGTAGGGGGCGCGCATCCAGTCGAGGTAGCTGGTCAGCTGCTGCCCTTCGATTTCGGTGGGGTATTCAAGGTCCGCGTCGAACGGCGCCACCTGCGAGGCCGGCGCGATCACCAGGTCGTAGCGGGTGAAGAACTCCGCCGCCTTGCGGATCAGGCGGGTCATGCCCTCCTCGGCACGGAAGACGTCGCGCCCGCTCAGCTTGGCGCCGTCGCGGATGTTCCCGGCGAGGAAGTGGTTGAAGAGCTCCGGGTCCGCTTCCAGGTCGGCACCCCAGGCGGCGTCGAAGCTTGCCGCCCGCAGCGTGCGGAACACCTCTTCGGAACCGTCCAGGTCCAGGCAGTCCAGCTCCACGTGGGCGCCGAGTGCTTCCAGGGCCTTGGCCTGCGGGTCCAGGACGTCCAGCACTTCGCGGGCCACTGGAATCCGGCCGCCCAGGGTCGGTGCGTACGCGATGCGCAGCCCGGCGAAGTCCTGCGGAGAGGGTTCCCCGGCATCAGCAGCCCCGGCAACGGCGGGGAACTCGGAGAACGGATCGTCCGGCGTCGGGCCCGTCATGGCGGAGAAGAGCAGCGCGGCGTCCGCGGCGGTGCGGCCCATGGGACCGGCAACGCCCAGCGGGAAGAAGACGTTGGCGCCGTCGGTGTTGGGGACCATGCCGGGTGTGGGGCGCAGGCCCACCACATTGCAGAACGACGCCGGATTGCGCAGGGAACCGCCCATGTCGCTGCCGTCGGCGATCGGCTGGAAGCCGGAGGCCAGGGCCGCCGCGGCACCGCCGCTGCTGCCGCCGGCGGACTTGGACGGATCGTACGGGTTGCGGGTGGTGCCGAAGACCCGGTTGAAGGTATGCGAACCGGCCGCGTACTCCGGCACGTTGGTCTTGCCCACCCGGATGGCGCCGGCGTCGAGGATGCGCTGGACGTGCAGGTCGTTGGCTTCCGGGACGAAGTCCGCATGGCGCGGGTGGCCGAAGGTGGTGCGCATGCCGGCCGTGCGGGCGGTGTCCTTGAAGCTGATGGGCAGGCCATGCAGCGGCCCGGTTGCTTCGCCTCCGGCCAGCTTGCGGTCTGCCTCGGCTGCGGCGGCCCGTGCACCATCTTCGTCGATGGTGACCACGGCGTTCACGAGCGGGTTGAGGCGGTCGATCTGTTCGAGGTGGGCTTCGAGCACTTCGACGGCGGATACCTCGCGGGAGCGCAGGAGGGCAGCGAGCTCGACAGCCCCGCAGTACACCAATTCATTCGTCATGATTCATTGAGCCTTTGCTTTGTTTCCTTTTGACCCGTTCATTCGGATCTTCTGGAGTTAATGAATCACCATAGTGGCGTGCATCACGTTTGGCTAGGGGTATGGGAAATTTTCTTTTCCGTGGCCTCGGGGGCGCGGGGTACGGCGTGGCGGTGGGCGACGCCGTCCTGACCTTCCTTGGCACGGCAAAGCCCGCGACACGCCGTAATTCACGGCATGTCGCGGGCTAACGGGGTCGAAAAGAGGTCAGGAAGGAGGCGCTACGGCAGCGGAGGCGGGCCCGTTGGCGCCGGGTCAGGCACTGCCCGTGATGGCCATCCAGATTCCGACGGCTCCGGCAACCACCATGATGACGGCGGTGACCCAGCCGACTGTGGTCGCGAGCCATCCATTGCGGTGCTCGCCCATGATCGAGCGGTCCCCCGCGATCAGCATCGCCACGATGAGGAACGGTGCTGCCGCGATGCCATTGATCATGGCACTGAGGATCAGCAGTCCGATGGGGTCCGAGCTGAAGAAGCTGATAACCACGCCGCCGGCCACTCCAACGCCCAGCAGGAGATAGAAGAAGGGCGCCTTCCTGGGACTCTTGTCGAAACCCCATTCTTTTCCCAGCAGGCCCGCCAGGCCGCTGGCTCCCGCAGCGGCCAGCACCGGGACGGCGAGGATCCCGGAACCGATGAATCCGGCGGCGAAGAGGAACTTGGCGAACGGACCCGCGACAGGCTCCAGGGCCTTCGCGGCGTCCGCGGCGGTGGAGACGTCGGCGCCGTCCTTGCCCAACGTTGCTGCCGTGGCCGCCATGATCGCGAACATGACCAGGACCGAGAAGAACATGCCCACAAACACGTCCACGCGTGCGTTCCGAAGCTTGGCTTTCGCCGGGCCATCCGCCCTTTCCTCCAGCCCCACAGCTCGGTCCTCATCACCGTCGTCACGGAGCTCCTCCACGCGGTGGGCGCTTTGCCAGAAGAACAGGTACGGGGAAATCGTGGTGCCCAACACCGCGACGATCAAACCCAGGTACTCCAGGCTGAATCTGAACTGCAGCCCCAGGACTCCGGCAAGGACGTCGGCCCAGTCCACGTTGGCCGTGAAGAGCACCGCAACGTAGGCAAGGAGGGCCAGGCAAAGCCATTTGAAGACTTTCGCAATGACGGCGAAGCCGCCGGCCATCAAGGTAACGGCGATTCCTATTCCGGCGATGGCGCTCCAGAGCTGGGCCGGCCCGGCGCCCAGGAGTTCCATGCCTTGCCCGATGGCCATCAGGTCCGCCGCGGCGTTCATGGTGTTTGCTGCGAGCAAGGCCACGATCAGGATTCCGATGACCACCCGGGGCTTGCGCGAGAACTTCCGCCGGGCGAGCTTGCCCAGGCTGTCCCCGGTTGCCAGCGCCGTGCGGTCGCAGACTTCCTGGACTGCCATCATCATCGGCAAGGTGGCGGGAGCCGTCCACAGCATGCCGTTCGAAAAAGCGGCCCCGGCCTGGGCATATGTGGCGATTCCGGACGGATCGTCGTCGGCCGATCCGGTTACCAGGCCAGGCCCGAGAATCCCGAAGAACCGCCGGACGGGTGAACGCCTGGCCGTCGAGGAATCCATGTGCGACCCGCTTTCACCCGTCAGAAGATAAGCATACTTACTAACCCCAGGTAGAAATCATCATAAGGCAAAACCGGGCGACAGGCGCGGGCAATCGCTTCCGGACCTGCCGGGAAGCGCGGAATCAGCCGCGTTCAGGCATGCGCACGCCGCCGCGCTTGTACGCGCGGACAATCAACGAGCTGCGCACGGCGAGGGCCCGTTCGGCCCAGGGCGACTCAAGGAGGAAGGCACGCAGCTCGTTGAGCCCGGCCACCGTCACGTTGGCCATGAGCTGGAATTCGCCGAGTGCCATGGCGGCGTACCGCACGCACGGTTCGGCGCTCAGGAGGCGCCCGACGGCGGCCACGTCCGCGGGCGCGGTCCGCACCCAGATGACGGCCTCGATGGGCAGCCCGATGTCAGCGGGTTCCACGATCGCGCGGACACTGAGGTTTCCGCTTTCGAACAGCGCATTGAGCCGGCGGCGCACCGCCGGCGCGGACAGGCCGACGGCCTCCCCGAGATCGGCCACAGGCACCCGGCCGTCCTCGATGAGCAGGCGCACGAGGTGCGCATCGACGTCGTCGAGCACTGCGCTGGCGCTCGGCCGGGACTCGGGCGAGGGAACATCCTGCAGGGCCGCCGTTTCCTCGGCAGTGATGGGGCCGGGGTGCCATTCGGCCACGGTGCGGAAGTACTCCATGAGCGGCCAGGCGTTCACCTGGGTGACGCCCTCAAGCTCCGGGAGCTCCTCCAGTACCAGGCTCGCCAGGCGGCCCGGCCGGGCCTGGACTTCGAACAGCAGGCGGGTGGGGCTGGTCAGGGCGTAAAGGAAGTTGGCGTCCGGGTCCTTGGCGAGTTCCTCGGCGATGCCCGCGAGCTTGGCAGGCTCGCACTGGACCTCAACAAGGTGCGTGGGCCCGAGCGTGACCAGGCCAGCAACCCGCACGGTCCCGGAGTCCAGGAGGGCCATGCCGCGGCGGGTCACGGTGCTGAAGGATTCCCCCAGCACCTCCGCGATGCGCCGCCACGAGGCGCGCCCGTTGACCTGCAGGGCGCCGACGATCCGCCGGTCCAGCCCGTCCAGTTCCCGCAAGGGCGCGTTCATGACCACGAACCCGATTATGCCCCAAGCAACACTTTCATCAGGTGCGGCGCGAAATCCTCCTCGAGTTCCAGGACCACCTGGCAGTGCGCGCCGTCCTGTTCGGGGAAGCCCAGGTACCGGCCGCGCAGATCACAGACGGTCTGCCCGCGGCCGGGGCCGTCGCCGGCGTCGACCTCCACGTGCACCACCGGCGCGGACCGCAGGCCGACGGCGTCCAGCGCCACAGCGGCCGCGAGCGGATCGTGCATCGCCGAGCAGGCGCGGCCGAAGATGCCCTCGTAGAAGCGGTAGTAGTAGCCGAGCATCTCGCCAAGGGCACGGGCCAGCGGGTTCTCCGCGGACAGCAGCTCCAGGCGGTGCTCCTCTTCCAGGACGTTGCTCATGGTCACGTCCAGGGGCACCAGCTTGATGTTCCACGGCGCGGCGAGGACCTCGCGGGCGGCTTCGGGGTCGTTGCCGATGTTGGCCTCGGCCAGCGGGCTGATGTTGCCCGGAACCATGGCGGCGCCGCCCATGATGGTGATGTCGGAGACCAGCTCCGGCAGGCGGGGTTCCAGGCGGAGGGCCTCGGCGATGTTGGTCAGCGGGCCGATCGCCAGGACCCGCAGTTCACCGGCATTTTCGTGCGCCAGGCGGACCAGCATTTCGGCGGCGCTTTCGGCGAGCGGTTCAGCGTCGGCCTTGGGCAGTTCCACGCCGCCGATCCCGTTGGCACCGTGCACGTGCGGCGCGCCGCCGTCGAACGCCCTTGCCTGGAAGTCGTGCGCACCCACGGCCACCGGGATCTCCGTCCGGCCGGCCAGGCGCAGCAGATCCAGGGTGTTCACCGCGCCGGTGGCGGCCGCGACGTTCCCGCTCACGGTGCCGATGCCCAGCAGCCGCGCCTCAGGCGAGGCCAGCAGGTAGGCCAGGGCCAGGGCGTCGTCGATTCCGGTATCGCAGTCCAGGTACAGGGGCTTCATGGTTTCGCTTTCTATCGGGGCGGGAAGGGTCAGTCGGTTTCGGGGGCGGGGACCAGCAGGCTCAGCAGCAATGCGGCCGCGGTGATGCCCACCGAGATCCAGAGCGCGACGGCGTAGCCGCCTTGGGTGCCGAGCCCTGCGAACGGTGCCACGAGCACGACGCCGAGGCTCGCCCCGGTGCCGAAGGAGGCGCCGTTGATGCCGGGTAGGGAGCCGGGCGCGTCCTTCGGGGAAAGGAGCACGGACAAGCCGTTGATCGAGGTGAGGAAGAAGCCGTTGTAGAAGATGCCGAGGGCCGCGACGGCCGCCAGCACCAGCCACTGGTTATCAACGAAGAGCGCGGCAGCCACGGCGCAGACCAGGCTCAGGGCGGTGCCGATGCGCAGGGTGCGGATCCAGCCCACGCGGCCGGTCAGCCAGCCGGCGAGCGGTGCCGCGAACACACCGATCAGCGCCGCCGGGGTGAGGAAGAGCAGGGCCGAGAGCGAGGCGCTCAGGCCGAAGCCGTTCTTGCCGTCCTGGCTGAGCAGCACCACGGTGAAGTTCATGATGGCGAAGATGCCGGCCAGGGTGAGCACGGTGGTGGCGATGACGGTCCAGACCTGGCGGGAGCGCAGGTGGTGCACCGCGATCAGCGGGGAGCTGCGGCGCTTTTCGGCGGCGCAGAAGGCAGCGAAGGATGCGATGGTGCCGGCCAGCAGGGCGAGTGCGGGCACGGAGGTCCATCCGGCGGAGGAGCCGGTGCTGACGAAGTAGCTGAGGCAGACCAGGAACACCGAAAGGAAGCCGGCACCCCACCAGTCCATGCGGCCGGAAGCCGCCGTTCCACCGGAAACCGCCGTGCCGCCGTCGGGCATTGCAGAGTCCATTGCTGCACTGTCGCTTACCGCACTGCCGCCCGGCACGATCCGGACGATGCACACGGCCGCGATCGCTGCGAGGGCCAGGACCACCAGGAAGATCGACTGGAAGCCGAAGGCCTCGGTCATCAGGCCGCCGGCGTAACCGTCGAAGCCTGCCACGCCGCCGTTGACCGCGGCGATGATACCCACGGAGGTACCGAAGGCGCGGGCGTCGAGGTTCTCGCGGAGCACGATGTAGGCCAGGGCGAAGATGGCGCTGGAAACACCCTGCAGGAAGCGGCCGACAATCAGGACCGGCATGCTCGGGGCCAGCAGGCAGAGGATGGTGCCAACGGCCATGACGCCGAGCACCAGCAGGAGCGCGCGGCGGCGGCCGATGAAGTCGCTCCAGCGGCCCATGATGGGCCCGGAGATGGCGCCGGCCAGGAAGAACATGGACTGCACCTGGGCCACGGCGCCGGCGTCGGCGCTGAAGTGGGCGCCGATCTGCGGCAGTGCCGGGGTGACCATGCTGGCGTTGAGCTGGAAGGACAGGACGCCCAGCAGGAGCGTGGTGATGAGGAGGGCAGCTTTGGGGCTGCGGCCGGGCTGTGCGGCGGCGGTGCCGCTTGCGTCGTCTGCGTTGGGCGCCGCGGGCGAAGGCGCGTTGGCGGGTGAGGAAATCACAACAAACTCCCTTGTTCGTCGGGCGGGGTCCCTGGGGGATTCGAGTTGTTATACAAGCACGTATTACGAACAAGTACAACATTCGAGTGTGAAAATGACTACACTGTCCCCCATGACTTCTTCCACGCGTTCAGTGCCGAACAACCCTGTGCCGAGCCGCCCCCTCACCGTGCTCGGCAGCATCAACCTGGACCTCATCGCCACCGCGGAGCGCCTCCCCACGGCGGGCGAAACAATCGGCGGCGGCGCGCTGAGCCGGCAGGCCGGCGGCAAGGGCGCCAACCAGGCCGCCGCGGCAGCCCGGTTGGACGGCTCCGCCCGCATGATCGGCGCCGTCGGTGACGACGACGCCGGCCGGGAAATGCTCGAGGCGCTCACCGCCGCGGGGGTGGACGTGTCCGACGTCGCGCACCGCGGAACGCCCACCGGCACCGCGCTGATCGTCGTCGACGCCGCCGGCGAGAACCAGATCGTCGTCTGCCCGGGGGCGAACGCCGAAGTGTCGCTGGAAGGCGTGGAGTTCGCCGAGGACGAGACGCTGCTCTGCCAGCTCGAAGTGGGGCTCGACGTCGTGGTCGAGGCGGCCCGCCGGCACCCCGGCTTCTTCGCACTCAACGCCGCCCCGGCGCAGTCCCTGCCCGCCGAACTGGTGGAACGCTGCGACCTGGTGATCGTCAACGAAACCGAATACGAGCTCATCCCCGAACTCGCCAACGCCCGCATGGTGGCCGTGACGTACGGCAAGGACGGCTCGGCCCTGCTCCGCGACGGCAAGGAAGTAGCCCGTGCCGCCGGCCTCCGCGCGAACGTGGTCAACACGATCGGCGCCGGCGACGCCTTCTGCGCCGCCTTCGTGCTGGGCTTGCGCCGCGGCCTCTCCGACGAGCAGGCACTTGCCGCTGCCAATGCCGTAGGAGCCGACGCCGTGGGGCAGCACTCCTCGCAGCCGCAGCTTGGGCGCTTGGAAAGTTACGTGGGGGCAGCTTCGGCGTAGGGGTTTGCCGGGCGGTTTCCACGCGGCCTGCCCTTCGGAATCGATGGTTCCCTTCTGAATCGATGGTGCGCACCATCGATTCAGAAGGGAACCATCGATCCGGCTTGTCCACCTGGCCCGGCTTGTCCACATAGCCACGCTTCAGGCTTACGAACGCCTCACCGGGGCTGTGACTCTGGAGCCATGCCACCTCGGGAATTGCCGCAGCTGCCGGCCGGAACAGATCTCTGGCGCACGGAGGAACTCCATCAGGCCGGGTTCGGCTGGCCCGCCATCAGCCGCCTGCTTTCGGACGGCACCCTGTTCCGCTTGCGCCGCGGCTGCTACGCCAGGATGGAGGCGTGGTCCGCCCTTGGAAGTTCCGGCAGGGAACGGATGCTGATCGCGGGCCATGCCCATGGGACCCTGAGCCGCTCCGCCGGGGCCTTCGCCTACAGCCATACCTCGGCCGCACGCCTGCATCGGCTGAAGCTCTGGAACGTGAACAGCCGCATCCACCTGACCCAGGCGGTCTCTCCAGCGCGCACCTCCCACGGGGCCGACGTCATTGCGCACACCCGGGCGTTGGGCAGCAAAGAGGTCGTGACAATCGATGGGCTCCCATGCACCTCCCTTGAACGCACTGTGGTGGACTGCTGCCTCACACTCAACCGCAAGCAGGCCCTCATCCTCATGGATCACGCCTTGCGGATCGGCGCCGACATTGAGCAGCTCCGCGAATCCTGCGCCACATTGGCCGGGCAGCATGGAGTCAAAACGCTCCGCTGGGCCCTCGACAACGCGGATCCGCTTTCGGAATCTCCAGGGGAAACCCTCACCCGGGAACTGCTGGTACGACTGAAACTCCCCATGCCGGTGTTGCAGTTCGAGGTGTCCAGCCGCGAAGGGAACCACCGCATGGACTTCGCCTGGAAGGAATCCAAGATCGCTCTGGAGTTCGACGGCAAGGCCAAGTATTTCGACTACGAACCCGCCGAAGAAGCGCTCTACAAAGAACGCCTCCGCGAACGAGCCCTCACCGAGGACGGTTGGTTCTTCATCCGGCTCCGTTGGCGGGACCTGTTCCGCGAGCAGGAATTCAAGACCCGTATCCTCCGTGCCCTTGGGCAACGGTCCTACGCCGAAGCCGCCTGACCGGAGTCCCCGGCGCGCCTCGCCTACAGCACCGCCGCTGCCCCTCACCTCGCCGGATTCGATGGTTCCCTTCTGAATCGATGGTGCGCATCATCGATTCAGAAGGGAACCATCGATTCCGCGGAGCAGGCGGGGCGGGACGGGGCGTGGCAGGCGGGGCAGGGTGGAGGAGGAACGCGGGGCAGGGTGCCCTACCCCTCCACGTACCTCTTCCGTCCGGCCCCGTAGCCGAACACCGCGGCCAGCGAGCCCACCACCAGGAACAGGATGCCGGCGGCCGCGAATCCGCCCGTGGCCTGGTGCAGCTGACCCACCATCAGCGTGCCCGTGGAGCCCAGCCCGTAGCCCACGCCCTGCATCATGCCGGAAAGGTGCGCCGCCGTGTGCCCGTCGCCGGTGCGCAGCATGATCATGGTCAACGCCACGGCGGTGAGGCTCCCTTGCCCCAGCCCAAGCAAACCGGTCCAGAGCCAGATGAAGTCCACCGGGCCGAAGATGCTCAGCGCGAAGCCCCCGCCGGTCATCAGCGCCACCACCACGTTGATGGCCCGCTGATCCGTGAAGCGCGCGGCCAGGCCCGGGGCGAACAGCGAACCGAGCATCTGCAGCGCAATGGAGACGGACACGATCAACCCGGCTGTGCCGCCGTCGACGCCCCGTTCGCGCAGGATCGGCGCCAGCCAGGCGAACACGCTGAAGGACATCATCGCCTGCAGCACCATGAAGATGGTCACCTGCCAGGCCACCGCGGAGCGCCACACATTGACGCCGTGGCCCTGCAGCTGGTGCCGGACGGCGGGCTGGCGGAGCGCCAGCGGCAGGAAGAGCAGGAGCACGACGGCGGCCGGCACCGCCCAGAACCAAAGCGCCGAAGTCCAGTGGCCGGCTGCCTCGAACAAGGGATAGGTGAAGCCGGCACCGAGTGCCGCGGAGGCGCAGATCGCCGTCGTGTAGAGACCGCCCATGAGGCCAAGCCGGTGCGGGAAGTCGCGTTTCACGACCCCCGGCAGCAGCACATTGCACAGGGCGATCGCGGCACCGCACAGGGCGGTTCCGGCGAGCAACGCGGGAAGATGGCCCGCACCGGGAGCATCAACGGGGCGCAGGAGAAGCCCCGCGCTCAGTACTGCCATGGCGCCCAGGAGTACGCGTTCGGCCCCGAAGCGGCGGGCCAGGACGGGTGCCAGCGGCGCGAAGACGCCGAGCAGCGTCACCGGCACAGTGGTGAGCACCACCACCGCCCAGCCCGGCAGGCCGGCGTCGGCGGTGATTTCCGGTAGCAGCGCGGAAAAACTGGAGAACACGGTGCGCAGGTTGACGCCGATCAGCACCAGGCAGATGCCCAGGTACACGAGGCCCCGTTTCGAGGCGACGCGGGTGGGCGCGGCGGCCGGGACCTCGTCGATTTCGGCGTCGACCAGCAGCTCTGGGTTTTCGGCGTTGCGCGTCACGCTCCGAAATTTACACGCCGGTGCATTGCCGTTCACTTTCCCGGGCCTAAAGTTGTCCCACCAGTAACACTGATCACAGCAGTCATTCCCGTTCACTTACGTCCCGTCGACGACGGCCCCACCGCTGGAGGCGCCATGCCCTTGGACCTGTCTGCACCGATTTCCCGGCGCACTCTGCTGGGGGCCGCGGGCGCCCTCAGCCTCGCTGCGGCCACGGCCGGGCCCGCCCCGGCGGCGGTACCGCGACTGGCGTTCGGCGTCGCCACCCCGGGCGGGCCGTTGGACCTGGCCGGCATGGACGAGGTAGCCCGGCTGGCCGGCGAAACCCCACGGCTTGTGCTGATCTACAAGGATTTCCGGCAGCCCGCGCCGCTGGCCGAAGTCCAGGCCTGCCTGGCCCGCGGCATCCGGCCGGTCATCACCTGGGAACCATGGGCCTGGGGCAGCGGGCTCCACCAGCCGGCCTATGCCCTGTCCCGGATCGCCGCGGGCTACTTCGACGCCTACCTCCGCAGCTGGGCCACGGCCCTGGCCCCCTACGGCAACCGCATTACCATCCGCTTCGCGCACGAGATGAACGGCAACTGGTACCCGTGGTGCCCCGGCGTCAACGGAACCACGGCAGCGGATTACCTCGCGGCCTGGCGGCATATCCACGCCGTCTTCGCCTCCAACGCGGCCCGTCCGAAGTGGATGTGGGCGGTGAACGATCCCTACCCGGGCTCGGTGCCGCTTGCCTCGGTGTACCCGGGCAACAGCGTGGTGGACGAACTCGGCCTGGACTCCTACAACTTCGGCACCAGCCAGAGCTGGTCCACCTGGAAGAGCCCCTCCCAGGTCTTCGCCCCCGGGCTCAACGGCCTGCGGGCACTCGGTACCGGGAAGCGGATCACCATTTCCGAAACGGCCTCCAGCGAACTCGGCGGATCAAAGCCGGCATGGATCCGGGACGGGATCGCCTACCTCGACGCGCAGCCGGACGTTGACGCCTTCATCTGGTTCCACTTCCGCAAGGAAACCGACTGGCGGATCAACAGCAGCAGGTCCTCGGCCTACGCCTTCCGGAAGGCACTCGCCGCCCGCGCCTTAGCATGAACCCATGCGTTTGAACCCTCCGCCGCAGCCGCCGGAGCATCACCCACGGGAGCCAGGCCGGCACGACGGCGTCCCGCGCCGGCGCGTCCTGGCCGCCGGAGCAGCGGGTGCGGCCGCCCTCGCAGCCGCCGCGCTGGGCGGGTGCACTCCTGCGCCCGTCGGTGCGGCGCCGTCGTCGGGCACTGGAACCGTCACTGGAACCGGCACCGGCACGGCCACCGGAATCACGGCCACCCCGACGGCACCGGCATACCCGCCGGTCAGCCGGGCGCGGCTGCGTTTTGGCGTCGCCAGCTCGCACGGCCCGGACGGTACGGACTTCGCGGCGCTGGCGAAGGGCCTGCGGGAGACACCGGCCATCGCGGGCTTCTTCAAGGACTTCACCGCCCCCTTCCCCGCCCGGGAATGCGACAGTGCCGTGCGCCAGGGCGCGGTTCCCATGGTCTCGCTGGAACCCTGGGCGGCCGGGAAGGGCGCCACCCAGCCCGCCTACTCCCTGGCGCGGATCATCGCCGGCGAACACGATGCCTACCTGAAAGCCTGGGGCGAAGGCCTTCGCGATTGGTTCAAGACCCTGCCGCAGCAGGACCGTCCGTTCCTGCTCCGCTTCGCGCACGAGATGAACGGTAACTGGTACCCGTGGGGCGAAACGGTCAACGGCAACCAGCCCGGCCAGTTCGCCGCCGCCTGGCGGCACGTGCACCGGGTGCTCGGCAAGGCCGCGGGGGATACGCCGCTTGAGTGGGTCTGGTCGCCGAATGAAGAGTACGACGGCGGCCAGCAACTGAAGGCCCTCTACCCCGGGAACGATGTGGTGGACGTCGCCGCGGTGGACGGTTACAACTGGGGCAGCAGCCAGCCGTGGAGCGTCTGGCGTACGCCGGAGCAGATCTTCGGGCACTCCATCCGGGCGCTGCAGGAGGCGGCTCCAGGTAAGCCCCTCATGGTGGCGGAGACCGCCTGCGCCGGATCGGGCGGTTCCCGCGCGGACTGGCTCTCGCAACTGGTGGCCTACCTGGACTCGGTGCCCTCGGTGACCGGCGTGGTGCTCTTCGAGGACGTGTCCCAGGTGGACTGGCGGATCGCCAAGGATCCGGCCGCGGTCAAGGCACTGGCCAAAGCCCTCGCCGCCCGCCGCTAGGTCCGGCTACGCGGCAGCGAGGGCGTTGGGCTTCCGCCCGGTGCCAACCGCCTCCTCGATGCTGGCGAAGACCGGCAGCAGGCGGTGCATCCCGGTCCGGACGAGGGCCTTGTGCACCGTGGACGTCCCGTCCACCACCCGGAGGTCGCCGCCGGCCAGCCGGGCCGAGCGCAGCCCGGAGACGATCGCTGCCAGGCCCATGGCGTCGATCTTCGTGACGTCCTTGAGGTTGAGGACCACCAGCGGGGCGTTGGCCAGGGCCGATGCCACGGCGGGCTTGAGGCCCGCGGCGGAGGTCCGGTCCAGCGCTCCTGTGCAGCTGATGGCGGTATGTCGACGACGGCGGTCAAAGCTGAGTTCCATGGGATTCCTAAGGTGTTATTCGGTGGGTGGTGCCCGCCTGCCAGAGCGGGGCTTGCTTAATGCGAAGGCTGATGCGAACAGCTGATGCGGAGAAAGGTTGATGCGGACGGTGTGGGCGGCCGAACGGGTCAGGAGGTATCAGCACCGGCCTTCCCAGGGCCGGGCGTCTCAGGACCGGTCGCGGCGGCGGTCCGTTCGCGCCACGCGGCTTTGAGGACGCAGGACAGCAGGGCGAGGTCGAAGGCGACCCAGACGAGGTTGACGATGATGCCGAGGGTGTCGGCCCGGCCGGTGAACATCCGGTACACGCCCACCGCGCTGGAACCAAGCAGGATCGCCATGGCCCAGAGCTGCGGGCGGATGACGCGGAGGTCCGCCCGGCCGGCCTGGCGCACTTTCGGGGTAACGGCGAAGCCGAGCGGGCGGCCGAACCACACGTTCCGGCAGGCAGTGGTGCAGGCCTTGATCCAGACGGGGAACAGGGCAAAGCTGTACTGCTGCCCTCGCCAAGTGGGGATGCCCCAGCCCGCAACCAGGAACAGCAACTGGCTGCCGAGCAGGAAGGGCAGCAGGTGCACGAAGAAGTCCAGGCCGAGCGCGGTGACGGGCATGATGCCGCTCAGGAAGTAGATCACCGGTGCGGCGAGGAAGACGGCGGTGGCGAAGCCGCTCAGGTAGGACCACATGGTGGCGGTGTACATGAGCCGTTGGGCCAAGGTGAGTCCCGGGCCGTGCCACGGATTTTCGCGGAGGGCCACCTGGACCGTCCCCTGCGCCCAGCGGAGCCGCTGGGTGAGGCTGGTCTTCAGTTCTTCCGGCGCCAGGCCGTGCGCCAGCACCTCGTGGTGGTAGACGCTGCGCCAGCCCATGCGGTGCAGGCGCATGGCGGTGGCCATGTCCTCGGTGACGGAGATGGTGGCCATGGGCATGACGGCCTGGGCTTCACTGCCGCGTTCCACGGAGACGGCGTCCAGGAGCGACTGCACGGATTCCAAGGCGGCCAGCGGACCCCAGTTGCGCTGCGTCATGTGCAGCACCGCGGTGTCCAGTTCCTCCTCGTCCCGCTCCCGGCCGGGCCCGCCCAGTTCGGTGGCCAGGGCATGCAGGGCGTTGCGGTCCGGGGAATCGCTGAGGGCGTGCCGGACCGTAAGCTCCTCGACGGCCAGGGCGATGCTGTCCTGGGCGCGGAACGTCACTTCGGCGAAGGTGGAACCGTCCTTGAGCTCCTGCCGGGCACGGTCCAGCGCCCGCTTCACCTCCTGCAACAGCTCGCCCAGCAGCGGCTTGCCGCGGACCTCAGGACGACGGCGGGCACGGGCTATCACTCGACGTGAGGCACTGAGCGCCTTCCGCAGGTTCCGGCCGGTCTCCTCGACGTACTGGACCAGGCCGAGCTCCATGATGGCCTCGCGCCGAAGCACCGCATTGGAGCCGCAGAAGAACGCGGCGTTCCAGCCGTCCTTGCCCTGCTGGATGGGCCCGTAGAAGAGCGGTGCCTGGCTGCCCAGCGGATCTCCGTCGGGGACGTTGGTGAAGTACTGCGGGGTCTGCACGAATGCCACCAGCGGATCGCTGAAGTAGCCCAGCGTCCGGTCCAGGATGTCCGGGGAGGGGACCTGGTCGGCGTCGAGCACCAGGAAGAATTCGCCGCTGGTGCGCAGCAGCGCGTTGTTCAGGTTCCCGGCCTTGGCGTGGCGGGGCCGGCCGGACCATTCCGGGCCGCGGGTGACGTACCCGATCCCGTGCTGCTCCGCCGCGCGGGCGAGCTCGAAGCGGTTGCCATCGTCGAGGATCCAGGTGTGGTGCGGGTAGCGGATGCCCTTGGCCGCAAGGGCGGTGGCGAGGACCAGGTCCACGGGCTCGTTGTAGCTGGTGATGAACACGTCCACACTGGCACCCACGGGTGGCGCAGGCGGTTCCGGGCGGCGCCGGGCGCGGGCCACCGTGAGGGCGAAAAGCGCGACGTCGGCCAGCATGTACGTCTCGGCGAGCACCAGCGGCACGGAAATCCACCACGCCGCCCAGTTCAGCGACGACGTCCAGCGCCACACGATGTACACCAGGCCCGTCAGCACGGTGAGCGCCGCAAGAAGGCGCACGGCAGCGAGCCGGCGGCGTCCCATGCCGGCGGACCATGCCGGTGGCGCCCCCGTCCCGTGCAATTCTTCCGCCACGGCCGGGGGCATCCCTGCTTGCCCTGAAACCACGTAAAACCCCATCCCTTCGAGGTGACCAACCCCGTGCGGCCCCATGCCACACTCCCCCGCAGTAAGAGTGCGTTTTGACCGGGGAATGTGTTGTGGCGCGCGCGGGAAATTCCTGTGAGGTGGCTCGCAGGGGGTGGTCTGCGTCCTGTGGCCGCCCCGCCGCCCACCGGCTGCCCGGCGGCTGCCCGCCCGCCGTTTCGTGAAGGGCGCCCCGGTATCCTGAAAGGGATGAGCACCCCCGAAACCCCGCAGTCCCCTTCCCCGCGCCCGGTCACCCCCGGCAGCCAGGCGTCCTTCGGCACCTACGGCGGCCGGCCGGTCAGCTTCGTGCGCCGCGGCACCCGCCTGCAGGGCCGCCGGCAGCAGGCGTGGGACGAGCACGCGGACCGCTGGGTGCTGGACGTGCCTCGGCACGTCGCCAACACCTCGGTGCACCCGGAATACGTGTTCGACGCCGAAGCGGAGTTCGGGCGCAAGGCTCCCCTGGTGGTGGAGATCGGCTCGGGCCTGGGCGAGGCCGTGTGCCACGCCGCCGAACAGAACCCGGACAAGGACTTCCTGGCCGTGGAGGTCTACACGCCCGGCCTGGCGAACACCCTGATCAAGATCGCCGGCCGCGGCCTGGAGAACGTGCGCGTGGTGGAGGCCAACGCCCCCGAGGTCCTGGCCACCATGCTTCCCGCCGGCTCCGTCAGCGAAGTATGGGTCTTCTTCCCGGATCCGTGGCACAAGTCCCGCCACCACAAGCGCCGGCTGATCCAGCCGGAGTTCGCCAAACTGGTGGCCCGCGTCCTGGAGCCGGGCGGGCTGTGGCGGATCGCCACGGACTGGTCCAACTACGCCGTACACGTCCGCAACGTGCTGGCTTCGTCCGAGGATTTCGAGAACCTGCACGACGGCGAGCAGTCCGGCCCCGAGAGCCCCCTCACCAAGGTGTGGGAATCCGGCGTCGAATCCGTGGTGGGCGGGGCGCCCGTCAAGGAAGGCCGCGCACCCGTCAGCACCGAACACACCGGCCCCAACGAAGGCGTGGACCACGTGGGCGGCTGGGCTCCACGCTTCGACGGCCGGATCCGTACCAGCTTCGAGAACAAGGCGCACGAGGCCGGCCGCATGATCTTCGACCTCTGCTACCGCAAGGTCTAAGCAACAACTCTTTGGGGGAACACATGAGTCAGCAAGCGGTACCTGCCTACAGTCCGCAACGGCCGCCGTCGGACACCCGGGGCCTCGCCGCGGGAATCGCGAGCATCGTGTGCGCGGTACTGGCGCCGGTGGTGGGCTTCCTGGCCGCGCCGGTGGGCATGGCGGGGGTGTTCTCCCAAGCCTCGATGAATGAGGATTCAGCCACCGGCCCCTGGATTGTGGGCGCCGTGGCGATGGTGGTGGGCGCGCTGCTGCTTTGCCTGGCGGCGATCGTGTGCGGGCTGGTGGCCGTGGTGCGGGCCAAGGGCATGAACGCGGGGCGGATCACGGGCTTCGTGGGCCTGGGGATCATGGCCATGAACCTGCTGAGCGTGGTGGGCATTGTCCTGGGGACTGTTGTTTCCGTGAGGGCCTCCTGATGCCCCAGGTACGCGCCGAGCGCTTCATCCGTTTGGACCCCGCCACCGCGTTCGCGCTCTCCCAGACCACGGGCGAGTTCCGGCTGAAGTGGGATCCGTTCATCTCGGCGCAGTCCTTCGTGGACGGCGCCACCGCGGCCGGGAAAGGCGTGCGCACCCGGACGGTATCCCGCATGGGCCTGCGCATGGTCAGCGAGTACGTCTCCTACACCCCGCCCAAAGCCGTGGGCATGACCATGGTGTCCGGGCCGTGGTTCTTTGAAAACTTCGGCGGCGGCTGGCGTTTCACTCCCGACGACGGCGGGACCCGCGCCGTCTGGAAATACACCCTTTCCTGCCAGCCGGCTTTCCTGAAACCGCTGGCGGAACGGATCGGCAGTTGGGTGCTGGGCCGGGAGATCGAACGCCGGATTGGTGCCTTCGCCCGGGCCTGCGAGGACCCGGTGCTGCTGGCGGAATTCCAACGGACGGCGGCGCCCCGTGAGTGATTCCGGCATGACGGGCGGCCCGGCGCAAGGCCTCTATCCATACCGCGGTCTCATCGGGCCACAGTGGGCCTCACTTGGTTACCCGAGCGAAGCCGTGGCGCGGCACTGGGAGAACCGTTCCTGTGGAGTCCTGAGCCTTCACATTGCCTACCGCCTGCTTTTGGACCACCAGGCCAAGCCGGCGTCGCTCACCGAGGAACTCCTGGCAGCGGGCGCCTACAGCGAACGCAATGGGTGGCTCCACGCGGGCTTGGCCGCGCACGCAAGGAAGAGCGGGCTCAAGGCAGAGCTCATGGTGATTGATGGTCCGGAGGAGTTCGTCCGGCTGTTGCGTGGCCCGGGTCTGTGCATTGCCTCGGTAGGAAGGTCCTTTGACGAGCCGGGTACCCGGGGACATCTGGTCCTCGCTTCCGGAATCACCGAAGGCGAGCACGTCACGGTCCACGATCCGAACGGCTCGGACCCTTCCTCGGGATACAGGCACATCCCCCTCGATGCCTTCTGGGAGCACTTTTCGAAGCGCGTGATTTACCTCAGCGCATGAGGGCCGGCGTCCCGTCTCCCTCGGGCCCGCAAGGGGACTTTGCCCCGCCGCTGCACCGGCCGGTACCCTGTGAAGCGTGCCGCCCCGTGGTGGCACGCGCTTATGATCTGCGGCGGGAGAGTCCTGCCGGTACATTCAGCGGGCGCCGTAGGAGCAAACCCTCCCCGGGAATCTCTCAGGCCCATGTACCGCCGCGGCAAGGCACCTCTGGAAAGCAGTCCGGCCGGACCCACGGCCCGGGCTCACCGACGGGGCAAGCGCATCCCGCAGCGGCGGGCGGCGCGGAATCTCTCAGGTCCAATACAGAGCGGGGAGGAACCCACATCCAGTGGCAGCCGCGCCACCTGAGTCCTGGAGCTCCCCATGAGCCTTAACCTGAACAAGCCCGCACCTGAAGGCCGTAAGTTGCTGCGTGTTGAGCAGCGCAACAAAGCGGTTCCGGTCGAACGCAAGCCCGAGTGGATCAAGGCCAAGGTCCAGATGGGGCCGGAGTTCGTCGGTTTGAAGAACCTGGTCAAAAAAGAAGGCCTGCACACCGTGTGCGAGGAAGCCGGCTGCCCGAACATCTTCGAGTGCTGGGAAGACAAGGAAGCGACCTTCCTGATCGGCGGCTCCGAATGCACCCGCCGCTGCGA
>NZ_MJLT01000009.1 GCF_001766675.1 Arthrobacter sp. SW1 | reverse complement strand
TGTTGGTGTGTGGGGTGTGGGGGTTGGGGTTGTTGTTTGAGAACTACATAGTGGACGCGAGCATCTTGAGGCATGCACCCTGTTTGGGGTGTGTGTTGATAGCAATTTCTTTTGATGAACCTGGCCTTTGGCTTGGTTCTCTCGAGAGTTAGTTTTTGATCTGTGTGGTCAAGTTTTTAAGGGCACACGGTGGATGCCTTGGCATCAGGAGCCGATGAAGGACGTAGGAATCTGCGATAAGCCTGGGGGAGTTGATAACCGAGCGGTGATCCCAGGATGTCCGAATGGGGAAACCCCGCACAACGCTGTGAGGTGATTGTGTGACCCGTACCTGAATATATAGGGTGCGTGGGGGGAACGCGGGGAAGTGAAACATCTCAGTACCCGCAGGAAGAGAAAACAAGAGTGATTCCGTTAGTAGTGGCGAGCGAACGCGGATGAGGCTAAACCGACCCATGTGTGATAGCCGGCGGGCGTTGCGTGGGCGGGGTTGTGGGACGTGCTGTGCTGGTTCTGCCGGACCGGTGGGGTGTGAGTGCAGGCATAGGCGAACGGTTTTGAAAGGCCGGCCGGAGAGGGTGTGAGTCCCGTAGTCGTAATGTTGTGCACCGCTCTTGGCGCTGTTCCCAAGTAGCACGGGGCCCGAGAAATCCCGTGTGAATCTGTCAGGACCACCTGATAAGCCTAAATACTTCCTGATGACCGATAGCGGACCAGTACCGTGAGGGAAAGGTGAAAAGTACCCCGGGAGGGGAGTGAAATAGTACCTGAAACCGTGTGCTTACAATCCGTCAGAGCAGGCTTGTTCCTGTGATGGCGTGCCTTTTGAAGAATGAGCCTGCGAGTTAGTGTTACGTCGCGAGGTTAACCCGTGTGGGGTAGCCGTAGCGAAAGCGAGTCTGAACAGGGCGAGTGTAGTGGCGTGATCTAGACCCGAAGCGGAGTGATCTACCCATGGCCAGGTTGAAGCGACGGTAAGACGTCGTGGAGGACCGAACCCACTTCAGTTGAAAATGGAGGGGATGAGCTGTGGGTAGGGGTGAAAGGCCAATCAAACTCCGTGATAGCTGGTTCTCCCCGAAATGCATTTAGGTGCAGCGTTGCGTGTTTCTTGCCGGAGGTAGAGCTACTGGATGGCCGATGGGCCCTACAAGGTTACTGACGTCAGCCAAACTCCGAATGCCGGTAAGTGAGAGCGCAGCAGTGAGACTGTGGGGGATAAGCTTCATAGTCGAGAGGGAAACAGCCCAGACCACCAACTAAGGCCCCTAAGCGTGTGCTAAGTGGGAAAGGATGTGGAGTTGCTTAGACAACCAGGAGGTTGGCTTAGAAGCAGCCACCCTTGAAAGAGTGCGTAATAGCTCACTGGTCAAGTGATTCCGCGCCGACAATGTAGCGGGGCTCAAGTACACCGCCGAAGTTGTGGCATTCACACGATTTCCAAGCCTTTGTGGTTCAGGAGTGTGGATGGGTAGGGGAGCGTCGTGTGGGCGGTGAAGCTGCGGTGGAAACCAGTGGTGGAGCCTACACGAGTGAGAATGCAGGCATGAGTAGCGAAAGACGGGTGAGAAACCCGTCCGCCGAATGATCAAGGGTTCCAGGGTCAAGCTAATCTGCCCTGGGTAAGTCGGGACCTAAGGCGAGGCCGACAGGCGTAGTCGATGGACAACGGGTTGATATTCCCGTACCGGCGAAGAACCGCCCATACTGAGCGGGGGATACTAACCGCCCGAAACCTGCCCGACACCCCTTGTGGGTGAAGGGTTTTGGTGGAGCGCGGGACCTGATCCCGGGAGGTAAGCGTATTAACAGGTGTGACGCAGGAAGGTAGCCGGGCCGGGCGATGGTTGCCCCGGTCTAAGGATGTAGGCCGTTCCATAGGCAAATCCGTGGAGCATTGAGGCTGAGATCTGATGGGACCCCCGTACGGGGGGATCCGGTGATCCTATGCTGCCTAGAAAAGCATCGGCGCGAGGTTCCAGCTGCCCGTACCCCAAACCGACACAGGTGATCAGGTAGAGAATACCAAGGCGATCGAGAGAATTATGGTTAAGGAACTCGGCAAAATGCCCCCGTAACTTCGGGAGAAGGGGGGCCCCGACCGTGATGGAACCACGCGTTCCGGAGCGGGTAAGGGCCGCAGAGACCAGGGGGAAGCGACTGTTTACTAAAAACACAGGTCCGTGCGAAGTCGCAAGACGATGTATACGGACTGACTCCTGCCCGGTGCTGGAAGGTTAAGAGGACCGGTTAGCCCCTTGCGGGCGAAGCTGAGAATTTAAGCCCCAGTAAACGGCGGTGGTAACTATAACCATCCTAAGGTAGCGAAATTCCTTGTCGGGTAAGTTCCGACCTGCACGAATGGAGTAACGACTTCCCCGCTGTCTCAACCATAAACTCGGCGAAATTGCAGTACGAGTAAAGATGCTCGTTACGCGCAGCAGGACGGAAAGACCCCGAGACCTTTACTATAGTTTGGTATTGGTGTTCGGAGTGGCTTGTGTAGGATAGGTGGGAGACTGTGAAGCCCGGACGCCAGTTCGGGTGGAGTCATCGTTGAAATACCACTCTGGTCACTTTGGACATCTAACTTCGGCCCGTGATCCGGGTCAGGGACAGTGCCTGATGGGTAGTTTAACTGGGGCGGTTGCCTCCTAAAAAGTAACGGAGGCGCCCAAAGGTTCCCTCAGCCTGGTTGGCAATCAGGTGTCGAGTGTAAGTGCACAAGGGAGCTTGACTGTGAGAGAGACATCTCAAGCAGGGACGAAAGTCGGGACTAGTGATCCGGCGGTACATTGTGGAATGGCCGTCGCTCAACGGATAAAAGGTACCTCGGGGATAACAGGCTGATCTTGCCCAAGAGTCCATATCGACGGCATGGTTTGGCACCTCGATGTCGGCTCGTCGCATCCTGGGGCTGGAGTAGGTCCCAAGGGTTGGGCTGTTCGCCCATTAAAGCGGTACGCGAGCTGGGTTTAGAACGTCGTGAGACAGTTCGGTCGAACCTCTGGTGTGTCAGTTGTACTGCCAAGTGCACCGCTGATTAGCTACGTTCGGATGGGATAACCGCTGAAAGCATCTAAGCGGGAAGCTCGCTTCAAGATGAGATTTCCAAACACCCTCGGGTGTTGAAGGCCCCCAGCCAGACCACTGGGTTGATAGGCCGGACGTGGAAGACAGGACCAACGACTGTCGAAGCCGACCGGTACTAATAGGCCAACAACTTACACCACACACCACCCCAAAAAGTGGTGAACGATCAAATGCTCCGCGTCCACTATGTGGTTCCCAACCAACAACCAGGGAACACCACAACAAAATACAGAACCAGCAAGCACCTGGTAACCACAAAGACTTCCCACCCCACACACGGGGACGGGTACAAGGGTTACGGCGGTCATAGCGTGGGGGAAACGCCCGGTCCCATTCCGAACCCGGAAGCTAAGACCCACAGCGCCGATGGTACTGCACCCGGGAGGGTGTGGGAGAGTAGGACACCGCCGGACAACCATTCACGAAAGGCCCTGACCACGACGGTCAGGGCCTTTCGCACTTAACAACCCGGCGTAGTCAGCTCAGCTCGCCGGATCGTAGTGGAATTCCCTCAACTCCTGGGCGCAGCGACAGGCGACAGCGATCTTCGCGGCCCACTCAAGTGCCGCCTCGCGTGAGGGCAGTTCGAGAACGGTGTACCCGCCGTCGGGCACGCTCCGCCCCGGGTAGCCACCTTCGGTGACCGTGCCGTCGCCGGCTACCCGGACCGGAGCCACCCCTGCATCGATTCCGCCGCCAAAGACGTACACGCCAGCGGCCTTGGCCTCTTCGATGACGGCATGCGAGCTTTCTACTACGGCCTCGAACTCCTCCTCGGGGACCACCATGGCCTCAGCGGGGAACGAGATCAAGTACTTCGTCATTCGGGTCTCCTTTGCGCCCGGGAATTCAGCGGAAGGCGGGAATTCCCGTGATGTGGTTGCCGAGGACCAGGGTGTGGACTTCGTCGGTGCCCTCGTAGGTGCGGACGGATTCCAGGTTATTGGCATGCCGCAGGGGCGGATAGTCCAGCGTGATGCCGTTTCCGCCCAGCATTGACCTGGCCTCACGGCAGATCGCAATGGCCTCGCGGCAGTTGTTGAGCTTGCCGGCGGAGATCTGGTGGGGGAGCATCTTGCCTGCATCTTTGAGGCGGCCCAGCTGGAGGGCGAGGAGCATGCCCTTGTTGATCTCCAATGCCATGTTGACGAGCTTCTCCTGCGTCAGCTGGTAACCGGCCAAGGGTCGGTCAAACTGGAGACGCTCCTTCGAATACGCCAATGCGGTGAGGTAGCTGTCCCGGGCTGCTCCCATGGCTCCCCAGATGATGCCGTACCGGGCTTCGTTCAGGCATTCGAAGGGGCCCCGCAACCCCTTGGCCCCGGGAAGTTGCGCCGAGGCGGGAAGCCGCACATCGCGGAGTTCGATGTCGCACTGGATGGACGCCCGCATCGACAGCTTTCCCTGGATCGGGCTCGCGGTGAACCCCGGAGTGTCAGTGGGAACGATAAAGCCGCGGACGCCGTCGTCGGTCATGGCCCAAATAATGGCGAGCTGCGCGATCGAGGCGAGCCCGATCCAGCGCTTGGAGCCGTTGAGGATCCAGCTGTCGCCCTCTTGCCGGGCGAAAGTCTTCATGTTTCCCGGGTCCGATCCGGCGCCCGGTTCGGTGAGTCCGAAGCAGCCGATGGCTTCACCCGCCGCCATGCGGGGAAGCCACTCCTGCTTCTGCTGTTCGCTGCCGTGTTTGTGGATGGCGCTCATGGCCAGCGATCCCTGCACGCTGACGAAGGTCCGCAGCCCGGAATCTCCGGCCTCGAGCTCAAGGGCAGCCAGGCCGTACTCGACAGCGCTGCGGCCGGCACAGCCATAGCCGTCAAGGTGCATGCCCAAGAGACCGAGGGACGCCATCTCCGGAATGATCTCCACTGGGAAGACCGCGTCCTCATACCAGCCGGCGATGTTCGGCCGGATGCTTGCATCGACGAAGGTCCGTACCTTGTCGCGGAAGGCCAGTTCCGTGGGAGTGAACAGGGAATCGATATCCAGGAGGTCGGGGTTGTCAGGCACAGTTGCTCCATTGCTTTCCGGCGTCATGGGACTACGCTAAGCCACGTCCCGTTGCGCTGTATTGGACGATCCGCCCGGGCAGCCCCGGAAACTGGTTAGATTGACCAGTCCGCCGATGCCGCCAGACACGAACGAAGACAACCATGATCAGCCTTGCCCAACTCCATCACTGCCTCGGAGCCGAGCTCGTCCCGGCTCCGGGCTTCGCGGTGCCGCTCCGGCAGGTGTCCGGGGTACACATTTCCGAGCTTGAAGACCCCACGCCGTACCTTGAAGGCGGTGAACTCCTGCTGACCACCGGCATACCCATCAGCGGGACACTCTCGGCCAGCAGCCGGGTGCGGTCGTACGTCGGTCGCTTGGTCGAACGCGGAGTGTCTGCCCTGGGGCTGGGGCTCGGTGCGGGGCTCGACGCCGTTCCTTCCGGGCTGGTGGAGGCTTGCCGCAGTGCCGGGCTGGCTTTGCTGCTGGTTCCCGCGGGGGTGCCGTTCATGAATGTTTCGCGCGCCTACTGGGATTTGGTGTCCCAAGCCGGGCAGTCGGATTTGGTGGCGAGCCTGGGAACCCAGACCGCGTTGGCCCGCGCCGCGCTCCTGCCTGATGCGAACGCATCGGTGATCAAGGCCCTGGCGCAGGCGCTGGGCGGCTGGGCAGCCTACCTGCCTGCGGCCGGCAGCACCGGCGGAGGCGCAGCCCCGGGCGAGGGAGCTGAGACGTTCTGGCCGGAAGGCACCCGTGGCCTGTTGCCGCAGCTGCGGGAGCAGACGGCGCGATTGAACCTCGGCGCGCTCCACTCGGCCGCAACGTTCCAGATCCACGGCAGCGACGTCGTCGAGCATCCGGTGCTGGTGGACCGCAGGATTGTCGGCTTCCTCGCGATTGGCGCCGGCCGCACGCTTGGCAAGGCGGACCGCCAGATCATTCAAACAGTCTGCATGCTGCTGTCGCTCAAGGCGCGGCAGGAACAGGAAACCCGCGCGGCCGGCGCTGCTCTGCACTCGGCCGTTGCGAAGCTCCTGCTGGGCGGACATACCGAAGCGGCCAGGATCCTGGCGCAGGACTTCGGTGTGCCCCTGCCCGTGGGGCCTGTCCGGCTCCTGGCCATGACAGCAACCGGTGCGCAGGACCCGGCGCGGAACCCCGGGAAGGAAACAGCCGACGTCGTTGTCCGCCTGCGCGGCGCATCAACCGCTCCTTGGCTTCCGGCCGCCGTGCGGGCCTGCCGGCTGCGGCACCAGGCGGGAGCTGCGGACTATTTCATCCTCGACGCCGTTCCGGACGCAATGGCTGCCGCGGACGACACGGAAGCCATGGATACAGCCAACGGCGGCGCGCTTTCCGACGTAACGGCGGTGCTCAGCGGTGCCATCCCCTTGGCCCGCCTTGCGGAAGCGAGGGATGCGCTGCTGGATGCCTTGCTAAGCCAAGCGCCGGGAACGCTCGGCGTCCCCGGACAACGGAAAGCCTCCGATGCAGTCGTGGAGGAATGGATTGGGGCCCTGCGGAAACACCCCCGCGCGGACCTGCCGGGCACCGTTCGCAGCTACCTGAAGCACCGGGGCCAGTGGGAGGCCGCGGCGCGTGAGCTGGGAATCCACCGGAATTCGCTGCGCCACAGGATCGCGACGGCGGCCCGCATCATCGGAGCCGGGCTGGACGATCCCGATGTCGCCGCCCGACTCTGGCTCGGCCTGCGCCGGGAACAGGCGTCACCCTTCTCGTAGCCAGGCCCGCACGGCCGTGTCGTGTTCGCCGAGCGCCGGCGGAGCCTGGGTACGCGGCAGTAGCGGCGGCGTCCACTGGCCCGGGTGCCGGACCTGGCGGCCCACCACGGTGCCTCCTGCGTCGTGGACCTCGATGGTCGGGGCCAGCCCCAACGACTCCGCGGAGCTGAGGCCTTCGTCAATCCCGGCAACGCGCCCGGCAGGTACTCCCGCAGCCGTCAGGCGTGCCTGCCAGTGGGCGGCGGTCCCGGCGGACAGGGCCCGTTCCAGGATGGCGACGAGCTCCACGCGGTTCCTGACGCGTTGCGGGTTCCCGGCGAAGCGCGGATCCGCCGCCGCTCCAGGCAGGCCGAGCACGGCGCAGAGCGCAGCGAACTGGGCATCATTCCCGCAGGCCACTGCCAGGGGGCCGTCCCCGCACTGCAGCAGCTGGTACGGGGCAATGGAAGGATGGACGTTCCCCATCCTTCCGGGAACAATCCCCGCGCCGAGGAAGGCCTGCGCCTGGTTGGCCAGCGCCCCTTGGAGGCTCGAAAGAAGGTTCACTTCGATACGGGCGCCGCGTCGATGGGCGGTACGTGCCCGCAAGGCGGCAAGGATGCCGATCGTCGCGTCCTTCGCCGTGAGCACGTCCACGAGGGCTACCCCTGCCTTGGTTGCTTCGCCGTCTGCTGCGCCTGTGATGCTCATCAGTCCGCCCATGGCCTGGACCACGAAGTCGTACCCCGGCAGCTCCGCACCACCGGCACTGCCGAAACCGGAGATCGAGGCATAGACGAGCCCGGGGTTGGCTTCTGAGAGTTGCTCGTAGCCCAGGCCCAGCCGGTCCATGGTGCCGGGCTTGAAGTTCTCCACCAGCACATCTGCACGTAATGACAGTTCCCGGGCCAGCTCCCGGTCGGCGGCGTCGGCCAGGTCCAGGCACAGTGATTCCTTGTTCCGGTTGACGCTTTCGAAGTACGTGGAACCGGTGGCGGAAAAGGGGGGACCCCAGCTTCTGGTGTCATCGCCGACACCCGGCCGCTCGACCTTGATCACGCGGGCGCCGAGGTCGGCAAGGGTCATGGTGGCCAGCGGCCCGGCGAGGACCCGGGAGAAATCCGCCACCAGGATGCCCTCAAGGGGAGACACCTGGCTGGATACCGGGTGGTGCCCTGGATCGCTGTGTTCCATGTAGTCCTTTCCGGCGCCGGCAGCGGCCGCCGGCACCATCGCCAAGCACACCTTAGGACGGCGGGGGCAATGGAGTCCTTGGTCGGATTGTCCCGGCCTGGCCTGAACGTCCCGCTGTGATGCTTCCCACGGGACGGGCCAAAAGTGCCGGGCGGATGCGGGAGGCGGGCCGCCGTCGCCTAGAATTGCAGGAGGTAAACGGGCCGGTCACCGGCGGCGTAAGAAACAAAATACGGATACGAGCGGCTGCGCACGCGCCAGTGGTCGGCTCATAACGGGAGGAATCCAGCATGGCTGAGCACAACGGCGGACACCGCGGCAACCGAGGAAGCGGCACCGGCGGCCGGGGAGACCGCGGATCCTTCCGCGCCAATAACAATTCCGGCGGCGACCCGCGCGGCTTCCGGTCCCGGGATAACCGCGACGGCGGCGCCGGCGGACAGCGCGACCGTAACTTCGGTGAGCGCAAGCCTTTCGACCGTGACCGCAAGCCGTTTGGTGACCGTCCGCGTCGTGATGGCGAGGAGCGTCGTGGCTTCGGTGATCGTGGTCCGCGTAACTTTGATGGTCCGCGTCGTGAGGACGGGGAGCGTCGCAGCTTCGGTGACCGCGAACGGAAGCCGTTCGACCGTGACCGTAAGCCTTTCGGAGACCGTGACCGCAAGCCGTTTGGTGACCGTCCGCGCCGTGAGGACGGGGAGCGTCGCAGCTTTGGTGACCGTGACCGTAAGTTCGGTGAGCGCAAGCCGTTTGGCGACAGGGACCGTAAGCCGTTTGGTGACCGTCCGCGGCGTGACGGCGAGGAGCGTCGCAGCTTCGGCGGCGACCGCGACCGCAAGTTTGGTGACCGTCCGGGCCGCGGCCCGCGCCCCTTTGACGGTCCCCGCGACGGCCGCGGAACCGGCCCCCGCGAAGAGCGTCCGGCCCGCGTCCCTAACGCCGCGGACCTGCGCAGCGCCAACCGCGCTGACCGGGACCGTTCGCCGGAAATCGACGACGACGTCACCGGGCAGGAGCTGGACCGCGTCACCAAGGCCCAGATCAAGACCCTCGAAAGCACCAACGCCAGCTGGGTCGCCAAGCACCTGGTGATGGCCGGCCGCCTGATGGACATCGATCCTGAGCTGTCCTTCCAGCACGCCCTCGCCGCCAGCCGCCGCGGTGGCCGCCTCGCAGCCGTCCGCGAAGCCGTGGGCCTCACTGCCTACGCCGCCGGCCACTACGGCGAGGCGCTGCGCGAATTCCGTACCTACCGCCGGATCAGCGGCTCCAACGTACACCTGCCGGTGATGGCCGACTGCGAACGCGGCCTGGGCCGCCCGGACCGCGCGCTCGACGTCGTCCGCTCGCCGGAAGCACAGGACCTCGACGCCCCCGGCAAGGTGGAACTGGCCATCGTTGCGTCCGGCGCCCGCGCCGACCTCGGACAGCTCGATGCCGCCGTGGCCGAGCTCGAGATCCCGCAGCTGGACATCAACCGCGCGTTCTCCTACAGCCCGCGCCTCTTCCGTGCCTACGCCGATGCGCTGACCGCCGCCGGCCGCGGCGAGGAAGCCGCCCGCTGGGAGCGGCAGGCCGTCGTCGCCGAGGATGCCCTCGGCGTCGGACAGTTCGAAGAGCCGGACATCATCGACCTCGGCGAGGACGAGGAAGAAGCCCCCAAGCCGCGCTTCCGCCGCGACGAAGCTGCAGCGGACGAAGCCGCCGTGGACGCCGCTTCGGAGTCCAGGGACGCCTCCCAGCCGGCCGTTGCCGAAGAGGACGCTCCGGAAAGCGACGACGTGGAACTCGACGACGTCGAATCCGACTACTTCGAGTCCGATGATCCCGAATCGGACCGCGACTCCGTGGAAGAAGACGTGCTGGAAGAGGGCGAAGGCAGCGAGGAAACCGCGGAAAGCCGCCAGGATGGCTGACGCCTCCCTGATCGCCGGCTTCGATTCCGTGCTGTCCGACCTGGACGGCGTGGTGTACGCGGGTCCGCACGCCATTCCCGGCGCTGTGGAGTCCTTGTCCCGCCTCGGGGAAGCCGGCGTGGGCCTGGGGTACGTGACGAACAATGCTTCGCGCACCCCGGCCCAGGTGGCCGCGCACCTCCGCGAACTCGGCGCCCCTGCCGAAGACCACCAGGTGGTGAGCTCCTCGCAGGCCGCGGCGGTGCTCCTGGCCGAATTGCTGGCCCCGGGCTCGCATGTCCTGGTGACCGGCAGCGCCGCGCTGGCCCACGAAATCGAGCTGGTGGGCCTTGTCCCGGTCCATGACGCTGCCGGGGAACCGGTGGCCGTGGTTCAGGGCTTCAACCCGGAAATCGGCTGGAAGCACCTCGCTGAAGCGTCCTATGTGATTGCCGACGGGGCGTTGTGGGTGGCCACGAATACGGACATGTCCATCCCGCAGGCCCGCGGCATGGCACCGGGGAACGGCACCCTCGTTGCGGCCGTCGCCGCTGCCACGGGCAAGACTCCACGGGTTGCCGGCAAGCCGGAAGCGCCCCTGTTCCACGCCGCCGCCAAGCGGCTCGGCTCCGAACGCCCCCTTGTGGTGGGCGACCGTCTTGACACCGACATCCTGGGCGGCAACCGGGCGGGTTTCGCGACGGCGGCCGTGCTGACCGGCGTCGACACGAAGCTGTCCATCCTGGCTGCCCGCAGCCTGGAGCGCCCCGGCTACCTGATCCAGGACCTGACGGCGCTCTATGAGCCGTACCCGGACATCAGCGAAGACGGCGGGGTGTTCCGTTGCGGCAACTCCACGGCTTCCGTGGAGGACGGCACCGTCACTGTCAGCGGCCCGGAAAGCGAGCTGGACTCCTGGCGCGCGGCCTGTGCCGCATGGTGGGCTGCTACCCCCGACGCCGCTGAAGCCACCGCGCCGCGGGTCGTCTGGCTCTGAATCCGGCACGCTCCGAAACTAGACTGCTGGCATGACTGAGCTGAACGGCGGGCCCGACAACGTGCCCTGGCCCGAGCCGCCGGAGCCGGGCGGAGACCCGGTGGTGGACAGCGTGGCGGGCGGACTGACGGACCTTCCGGGCCTCCCTGTGGAGGAGCACTTGGCCCGTTATACCGAGATCCATGACGCGCTCCTGTCCGCCCTCGATTCCGAAGACACCTGACTCCCAAGAAAGCTGGACTGGAAAGCAGACGATGGCACGACTTGACCAGGAACTCGTCAGCCGCGGCCTGGCGAGGTCGCGCACCCATGCGGCCAAACTCATTGCGGACGGCAAGGTCAGTTCCGGCGGCACCGTGTTGCGGAAGGCGTCCCTCCAATGCGATGAGGCAACGCCGCTCGACGTGCAGGCGCATGCCGAAGACGCCTACGTCAGCCGTGCCGGACACAAGCTCGCCGGTGCCCTCGACGCCTTTCCCGGGGTCTCCGTCAACGGCAAGCGCTGCCTCGACGCAGGAGCCTCGACCGGAGGCTTCACCGATGTGCTGCTCAAGCGCGGCGCCGCGCAGGTGCTGGCGGTCGACGTCGGGCACGGGCAATTGGTGCCGGTCCTGCGGGAGGATCCGCGCGTCGTCGTGCACGAGGGACTGAACGTCCGCTACATGGATCCCGCGCAGATCGGCGGCCCCGCCGCGCTCACAGTCGCGGACCTGTCCTTCATCTCCCTGACGCTCGTGATCGGGCCGCTTGCTGAGTGCACCGAACCCGGGGGAGAGCTGCTGCTGATGGTGAAGCCGCAGTTCGAGGTGGGCCGCGAGCGGCTGTCCCGCACCGGCGTCGTGTCCTCCCCGGACGAACGACGGCGGGCGGTCGCCGGAGTGGCGCGCGCGGCCGTGGCTGCCGGGCTGGAATTGTGCGGGCTGGCCGAAAGCCCGTTGCCCGGCCAGGACGGAAATGTTGAATACTTCCTGTGGATGAAGCGCAGGATGTCTGCGGTCCTGCCTAAGATCGAAGAGCGCGACGGGGACGTCGACGCACTGTTGGCGAACATCTGGCCCTGAGACAGGCCACGAGCGGAACGGAACACCATGAGCAGGCGCGTACTGGTCCTTGCCCACACCGGGCGGGAAGAATCCCTCCGCGCAGCGTGGGATGCCTGTGACGCCCTGCATTCCTCCGGCCTGGTGCCGGTCATGCAGAAATCCGAGCTCTCGGACGTGGAGCGCTTCTTCGGCCACGTGGACAAGCCCATCGAGATCCTTCACGAGGATGTACGGATCGAGGACGTGGAACTCGTCATGGTCCTGGGCGGCGACGGCACCATCCTGCGCGCCGCGGAACTGGTCCGCGAAACCGATCTCCCCATGCTCGGGGTCAACCTGGGCCATGTGGGCTTCCTTGCCGAAAGCGAGCGGGCAGACCTCACCCAGACCGTGGAATGGATCGCCAGCCGTGAGTACACGGTCGAGGAACGCATGACCATCGACGTCCAGGTCTGGGTGCGCGGACGCAAGATCTGGCACACCTGGGCCCTCAACGAAGCCGCCATCGAAAAAGCGGACCGCGAACGCATGGTCGAAATTGTCACCGAGGTGGACGAACGCCCGCTCACCTCCTTCGGCTGCGACGGCGTGGTCCTGGCCACGCCCACCGGATCCACCGCCTACGCCTTCTCCTCCGGCGGTCCCGTGGTGTGGCCCGAGGTCGAGGCCCTGGTGATCGTCCCCATCAGCGCCCACGCCCTGTTCGCCAAACCCCTGGTGGTCTCGCCGCGGTCCAAGCTGGCCGTGGAAATCCTCAACCGCACCGACGCCAAGGGCGTGCTCTGGTGCGACGGCCGCCGCTCCGTGGACCTGCCGCCCGGAGCCCGAGTGGAGGTCACCCGCTCCAGCCGTCCCGTCCGCCTGGCCCGCACCCACCAGACGCCGTTTTCCGCCCGGCTGGTGCGCAAGTTCGAACTTCCCATCCACGGCTGGCGCGGACCCGTGCCGCGCTCGGCCGATATCCACACCGGCCCTGTCCCGGTGGTCCGCACCCCGACGCCGAGCCCCCTGCCGGGGCCGACTCACCCCGGTGCAGGCGGACCCGAAACCTCCGACGACACCCCGAAGGAGAACTGATCCATGATCGAGGAACTGCGCATCCGCGACCTCGGCGTCATCACCGACGCCACCTTGCCGCTCGGCCCCGGGCTGAGCGTCGTCACCGGCGAAACCGGCGCCGGCAAGACCATGGTGGTCACCGCCGTCGGGCTTCTGCTGGGCTCCCGCTCCGACGCCGGCGCGGTCCGCACCGGGGCGAAGTCCGCGTCCGCGGAGGCGCTGCTGACCCTGGATCCCGGCCACGTCGCCGTCGAACGCGCGGTGGAAGCCGGCGGCGAGGCGGAAGAGTTCGACGGCGGAGCGCAGCTTCTGCTGGCCCGCACCGTGGGTGCCGACGGCCGCAGCCGTGCGTTCGTGGGCGGCCGTTCAGCCCCCGTGGGCGTACTCGCCGAGCTCGGCGAGAGCCTGGTGGTGGTGCATGGCCAATCGGAGCAGATCCGGCTCAAGAGCGTCACCGCGCAGCGCAACGCCCTGGACCGTTTCGCGGGTTCCGAGCTGGCGGGCGTGCTGGGCGGTTACCAGGAACTGCACGGCCGCTGGAAGGCTGAACAGGCCGAACTGGACACGCTGCGCAGCGAAGCCCGGGACCGGCTGCGCGAGGCCGAGTCCCTGCAGGCTGCGCTCGAGGAGATCGACGCCGTGGATCCCCAGCCCGGTGAGGATGACACCCTCAAGGGCGAAGCGGTGAAGCTGGCCAATGTGGAGGAGCTGCGGATCGCCGCCGCAGCCGCGCACCAGGCCCTGATCGCCGAGGACTACGGTGACAGCGGTGACGCCACCACCTTGGTCGATTCCGCCAAGCGGCTCCTCGAGCAGGTGGCCGAACACGATGAGGCGCTGGGTGCCGCAGCGGCCCGGCTCGCCGAGGTCGGCTTCCTGCTGAACGACATCGCGGCCGAGCTGTCCAGCTACCAGGCCTCGCTTGATTCGGAGGGGCCGGAACGGCTTGCCGAGATCGAAGAGCGCCGCGCCGTGCTGGCCAAGCTGATCCGCAAGTACGCACCAAGCATCGATGAGGTCCTGGAATGGGCCGCGACCGCCCGGGTGCGGCTGGACGAACTCCAGGACGATTCTTCCCGGATCGAAGCCCTCGAAGCTTCGGTGGCAGCCGCGGAGGCGGAACTGCGCAAGCAGGCGGCCAAGATCAGCAAGCTGCGGAGCAAGGCCGCCAAGGGGTTGTCGGAGCGGGTCAGCGCCGAGCTGACGGCCCTCGCCATGGCGGACGCCACCCTGGTGATCGACGTGCAGGACAGCGGCGAACTCGGCCCGCACGGCCAGGACGATGTCGCCTTCCTGCTGCAGCCGCACTCCGGCGCACCGGCACGTCCCCTCGGCAAGGGTGCGTCCGGCGGTGAGCTGTCCCGGGTGATGCTCGCCATCGAAGTCGTCCTCGCCGCAGTGGACCCGGTGCCCACCTTCGTCTTCGACGAGGTCGATGCCGGCGTGGGCGGCAAGGCCGCCGTCGAGATCGGCCGGAGGCTCGCCATGCTGGCCCGGCACGTGCAGGTCCTGGTGGTCACGCACCTGCCGCAGGTGGCCGCTTTCGCCAACCAGCACATCCGTGTGACCAAAACCTCGGTGCGCGGCGCGGACGGCAAAACCAGCACCGGATTCACCTCCAGTGACGTGCAGCTGCTCGACGAGGAAGAGCGCGTGCGGGAGCTCGCCAGGATGCTCGCCGGGCAGGAAGATTCCGAGTCTGCCCGCGCCCACGCTCAGGAATTGCTCGACGACGCCAAGCTCCTGCCGCAGCCTGCCTGAGCTTCCGCGGGCCCTGCGGCAGCTCGTTGACGTCGATTGCCCGGCTTTGCCCCTTGCCCGGGGAAGGGGCCGCGGGAGAGCATTGAGCATTTGGGGAAACAGGCGGCGGAACCCTTGGAGGCGCAATTGATGATAAGCTCGAATTCCGTGGTGCAGCGATCAAATTCCCGTGTAAATTCCCGGTTCCCGGGCTCGTCCAAGACGACCAAACACATCTTTGTCACCGGCGGTGTGGCGTCCTCGCTCGGAAAGGGACTGACGGCGTCCAGCCTCGGCCACCTGCTGCGGGCACGCGGTTTGTCTGTAACTATGCAGAAGCTCGATCCCTATCTGAACGTGGATCCGGGCACGATGAATCCCTTCCAGCACGGCGAAGTCTTCGTCACTGACGACGGCGCCGAAACCGACCTCGACATCGGACACTACGAGCGCTTCCTCGACGAGAACCTCGAGGGCTCGGCCAACGTCACGACCGGCCAGATCTACTCGACCGTCATCGCCAAGGAACGCCGCGGCGAATACCTCGGCGATACCGTCCAGGTCATCCCGCACATCACGGATGAGATCAAGCGCCGCATGCGCCTGCCTGCCGAAGGCAAGAACGCTCCGGACGTCATCATCACCGAAATCGGCGGCACTGTGGGCGACATCGAATCCCAGCCCTTCCTGGAGTCCGCCCGCCAGGTCCGCCAGGACATCGGCCGCAACAACGCCTTCTTCCTGCATGTTTCCCTGGTGCCGTACATTGGCCCGTCGCAGGAACTGAAGACCAAGCCCACGCAGCACTCCGTTGCGGCGCTGCGCTCCATCGGCATCCAGCCCGAAGCCATCGTGATCCGTTCGGACCGCGAAGTGCCCGAGGCGATGCGCGAGAAGATCGGCCGCATGTGCGACGTCGACATCGACGCCGTCATCAACGCCGCCGACGCCCCGAGCATCTATGACATCCCCAAGACCCTGCACGCCCAGGGCCTGGACTCCTACATCGTGCGTGCCCTGGACCTGCCGTTCAAGGACGTGGACTGGAGCAAGTGGGACAAGCTGCTCGAAGCTGTCCACAACCCGAAGCACGAGGTCGAGGTCGCCCTGGTGGGCAAGTACATCGACCTGCCGGACGCCTACCTTTCCGTCACCGAGGCCCTGCGGGCCGGCGGTTTCGCGAACGAGGCCAAGGTCAAGATCCGCTGGGTTCCCTCGGACGAATGCGAAACCCTCGAAGGTGCCAAGAAGTCCCTGGCCGGCGTGGACGCCATCTGCGTCCCGGGCGGCTTCGGCATCCGCGGCCTGGAAGGCAAGCTCGGCGCCCTCAAGTTCGCCCGCGAAACCTTGCTCCCGGTCCTGGGCCTGTGCCTCGGCCTGCAGTGCATGGTGATCGAGTACGCCCGCAACGTGGTCGGCCTGGAAGGCGCGTCCTCCAGCGAGTTCGAACCGGATTCCAAGTACCCGGTCATCGCCACGATGGAAGAGCAGCTGGACATCGTGGAAGGCAAGGGCGACCTTGGCGGCACCATGCGCCTGGGCCTCTACGAAGCCAAGCTGGACGAAGGCTCCGTCGTCGCCGAGACCTACGGTGCCACCGCCGTCAGCGAACGCCACCGCCACCGCTACGAGGTGAACAACAAGTTCCGCCCGCAGATCGCCGAAGCCGGCCTGGTGTTCTCCGGAACCTCCCCGGACGGCAAGCTGGTGGAGTTCGTTGAGCTGCCGCGCGAAGTACACCCGTACTACGTGGCGACGCAGGCCCACCCGGAGCTCAGCTCCCGCCCCACCCGCCCGCACCCGCTGTTCGCAGGCCTGGTGAAGGCTGCCCTGGAACGCCGCAACGGCGCTTCCGCGGAAGCTCCGGCCGCGAAGGCAGCCGGCAAAGCAGCAGCAAAGTAGTTCATAGCACCCCAAAGGACGGCGCGATGCCCGGTAGTTCCGAATCTTCCAGCAGTTCCCGGCAGTTTTCGGATACACCGAGCCCGCGCCGTCTTTTGTCTTCCAGCACGGTCTATCAAGGCCGGATCTGGGATGTCGTCAGCGATGCCTTCGAGCTTGCCGAGGACACCGGCACCCTGGTGCGCGATTACATCGACCATCCGGGCGCCGTCGCCATCCTGCCCATGAACGACGACGGCGACATCCTCCTCCTCAAGCAGTACCGGCACCCCGTGGGCATGGACCTCTGGGAGATTCCCGCGGGGCTGCTGGACGTCGAGGGGGAGGACTTCGTCGTCGGCGCCGCCCGGGAGTTGGCCGAGGAAGCGGATCTGCAGGCCACCGAATGGAACGTCCTAGCCGACTTCTTCAACTCGCCCGGTTCATCCAGCGAGGCAATCCGCATCTACCTGGCCCGCGGACTCTCCGAAGTACCGGAAGCCGAACGCCACGTCCGCACGGACGAGGAAGCCGAAATCGAGCTCCGCTGGGTGTCCTTGGACGAAGCCGTTGCGGCCGTCCTGGAGGGCCGGCTGCACAACCCGTCCGCCGTCGTCGGGATCCTCGCCGCGGCAGCAGCCCGCACCGGCGGATTCACCGGGCTCCGCCCCGGCAACGCCCCGTGGCCCGCCCACCCCAGCCAGCGCTGACCATGGCACAGCCTGGCAGGGAACCGGGGGAGGACACGCGCGCGGCGACTGCCGTGGACCGGGCGGTGAGCGATTACCTTCAGCACCTCGGCGTGGAACGCGGGCTTGCCGCCAACACCCTGTCCGCCTACCGCCGTGACCTCTCCCGTTACGCGAACTTCCTCGCCGCAGCCGGCATCGACAAGCCCGGCAACGTGACCCGGCACGACGTCACCGCCTTCGTCCAGGCACTCTCCGACGGGTCCGACGGCGCCACCGCACTAGGCGTGCGCTCTGCCGCGCGGACCGTGGTCGCCGTGCGCGGCCTCCACAAGTTCTGGGCCTTGGAAGGAACCACGACGGCGGACCCCGCCAGTGACGTCCACCCGCCGATGCCCGGTAAACGGCTGCCCAAGGCGATCAGCGTGGACGAAGTCACCCGCATCCTCGAAGCCGCCGGAGCGGACAGCCCTACCGGGCTCCGCGACCGCGCCCTCCTCGAGTTCCTCTATTCCACCGGCGCCCGCATCAGCGAAGCAGTAGGGCTCGACGTCGACGACGTCGCCCTCGTGCCGGACGGGGCCGGCCCCGACGACGACGGCCCGGCGATCGTGCGGCTGTTCGGCAAGGGATCCAAGGAGCGGCTGGTGCCGCTCGGCTCCTATGGGGCACGCGCCGTCGGCGCCTACCTGGTGCGGGGCAGGCCCGCACTCGCCGCCAAGGGCAAAGGCACGCCGGCGCTCTTCCTCAACGCCCGTGGCGGCAGGATCAGCCGGCAAAGCGCCTGGACCATCCTGAAGACCGCCGCCGAGAAAGCCCACATCACCAAAGACGTTTCCCCGCACACCCTGCGCCACTCCTTCGCCACCCACCTGCTGGAAGGCGGCGCAGATGTCCGCGTGGTCCAGGAGCTCCTCGGCCACGCCTCCGTGACCACAACGCAGGTGTACACCCTGGTCACCGCGGACACCCTCCGCGAGGTGTACGCGGCCGCGCATCCCCGTGCCCTGGGATAAGCCCGGGAAGTTTTTTCCAGCTGGTGTAAGAACGGCTCCCTCTTGGGAAACCAAGTCTTTAAAATCATCACAAGCCTTTGAATCCGGGGGGATCAGATGTTGGCTGCCAGGGAGCACGAGTTCATGGCGCTGCACGCCCAGCACTTCACCCGCGTCTACCACTACATCGCGTACCGCATCAACGACAGGGCGCGGGCTGAGGAACTTGCCGCGGATGTTTTCCGCATTGTCTGGGAGAAACGCCTTGAGGAGCCGCCAGGGATCGGCTGGCTGATAGCCACCGCCCGCAACGTCCTGGGCAACGAGTACAAGGGCCGGCGCCGCCGGGAAGAGCTCATCGAGCGGCTGACGGACGAGGCCCGCACCCAGGGTGAGGCCTCCGACGACGGCCAGCGCGCCGCCGTCGCCGCCGTCCTGACGCGCCTCAACGAACGCGACAGGGAAGTGCTCATGCTCAGCTATTGGGATGACCTGAGCACCGCCGAACTGGCCGAGAGCCTGCAGTGTTCGCCATCCGCCGCCGCCGTCCGCCTGCACCGGGCACGGAAGGCTTTCGCTAAAGCCGCCCCCTCACACCTCATTACAGAACGGAAGGGCTAGCCATGGACCGCATCGAGCAGCTCTTGAAGGAAGCCAAGCCGCGGGTCGAGGAGCCGGAGACCATCCCCGGCCGCGACTCCGCCCGTTCGATCGTGTTCTCGAGCGACCCGAACGTTGTCTCCCTGGCGGACCGCCGGCCCGCCAAGCGCACCGCTGTCCGTGTCGCCGCGGCGGGACTCGTGGCTGCCGCCGCGGTTGCCGCCGCCGTCGTGGTGGGCGGGAACCTCGTCCAGCAGCCGGTTCCGGACCCCGCGAACACCGGCACGCCGTCGATCTCCGAAAGCCCGGCACCGACACCCAGCCCCACGGCGACGGAAACCTCCGGCGGGCCGCTGACCACCAACGGCGTGGAATGCACCATGGCGAACGTCGACCAGCAGAAGAGCGACCAGGTCAGGGCGGTCACCCCCGTGCCGGAAGCCAACTGGAAGTACTACACCGTGCTCGGCTGCGCCGAAGGCTGGATCGCTTACGAGACGTCCGACGAAGGCGCCCGGGCCATGAACCTGGACGGCGGCAACGCCTGGTACAACCTGGGCAGGCTGCAGGACAACAAGCGCTTCCTGACCGATTTCCAGCAGGACTGGGCCAGCGTCTTCACCTGGAAGTTCCAAGGCCTGAACAACGATGTCTCGCAGAACGGCCAGGCCATGACCGCGCAGCAGGCCATGGACAAGGAGTTCGCGGACAAGGGGATCCCGGTGGAGCTGCGGGAGCGCTTGGTGGGCAAAGGCCCGGTGGCCGCACCTCCGGCCGGTGAACCTTTGCCCAACGGGTACGCGAGCACTGATGGCCGCGTCAGCTTCAGCTACCCGTCCGGTTGGAAGGTGCAGCCCAAGCCGGATACCGCTCCGAACGCCGTGAACCTGACGGTGCATGATGCGTCCGGCAAGAAGCTCGCGGACCTCGCCTACGGCAACCAAGGCAGCGGCATCGGCGGGTCGTGCACCACTCCGGTGCCCTACACGGTGCTGGATTACGCCGAGGTGCCACTGCCGTACAACAAGGACGTCCCCAACAGCGTGACTCCACGCTTCGCCTACCGGGTCATGGAAACCGGCAACGGCAAGGTTCTCGCTTCCTACGGTTTGACCAGCACCATCGGAGGGGCGGACGGCAAGGCCTGCCTGATCTACAACGTGGTCAACGGCCAGGAAGACTCGCCCATCTACATGTTCGCCAGCGGCCCCCAGATGCGCCCGGACCTCACGGACGCCGAAGCTGCGGAACAAGGGGTCCTGGTCTTCGGCAGCATGGCCGAGGCCATCGAATACCGCAACAGCCAGGAGTATCGGCAGGTCAAGGCCATGATTACGTCGCTGACGATCCAGGGACGCGATTCTTCGGTCGGTTAGCGGGGTCCGCCGCGGCGATAGGGTAGGGGCATGCATTTCACGCCCGTCGCCTTGTGCTTCCTGGTCCGGAACCGTCCCGACGGCGGCCGCGACGTCCTGCTCGGGCAGAAAAAGACCGGCTTCGGCGCGGGCAAGGTGGTGGGCCTGGGCGGCCATGTGGAGCCGGGGGAGAGCGACGCCGAAGCAGCCTGCCGTGAGGTCTTCGAAGAATCCGGCGTGACTGTCCTGGAGGAGGACCTGGTGGACGCCGGCACCGTCCGGTTCGTGTTTCCGGCCCGGCCCGAGTGGAACATGCGCACCCGGCTTTTCACCGCGGAGCGCTGGGAGGGTGTGCCGGAGGAGAGCCCGGAAATCGTGCCGGAATGGTTCGACGTGGATGCACTTCCGGTCGAGCGTATGTGGCAGGACGCCGAGCACTGGCTGCCCATGGCGCTGGGAGGCGGCCGGCTGGATATCGACGTCGTCCTGAACCACGACAACGCCACGGTCAGCCACGTAACGCACCGCTGACTGAACCTCTGGCCCGCGGAACCGCAGACGACGGCGGGCCGGCCACCGCAAGGTGACCGGCCCGCCGTCGTTCTTTCCTTCGAATGGCTAAGGAAGGTGCCGTTCGTCCACGCCGTTGTATTCGCTCAGCGGACGGATCAGCGAGTTGGACCCGAGCTGTTCCATGATGTGCGCGGTCCAGCCCGTGATGCGGCTGGCCACGAACAACGGGGTGAAGGTGGGAGTGTCGAAGCCCATCAGGTGGTAGGTGGGACCTGCCGGGTAGTCAAGGTTCGGCTTGATGCCCTTGGCCTCGTCCATGGCTTGCTCCAGGCCGTTGTACAGCCCCAGGAGTTCGGGCCGGCCGTAGTGGGCGATCATCTTGTCCAGCGCGGCCTTCATCGTTGGCACCCGGGAATCTCCGTGCTTGTAGACGCGGTGGCCGAAGCCCATGACCTTCTTCTTCTGCGCCAAGGCGTCCTCCATCCAGGCCTTAGCCCGGGCAGCGGCTTCCTCCATGGATTCCTCGGCGCGGATGCCGATTTCGTCGAAGGTGTGCATCACAGCTTCGTTGGCCCCGCCGTGCAGCGGTCCCTTCAGCGCGCCGATCGCCGCGGTCACGGCCGAGTGCAGATCGGAGAGCGTGGAGGTGACCACGCGGGCCGTGAAGGTGGAGGCATTGAAGGAGTGCTCCGCGTACAGGATCATCGAGACGTTGAAGGCCTCCACCACCTCGTCCACCGGGTCTTCGCCGAAGGCCATCCAGAGGAAGTTGGCCGAATAGCCCAGATCATCGCGCGGTTCCACGGGCTCCTGGCCGCGGCGGCGGCGCTGATCGTAGGCCACCACCGCAGGCATGGCCGCGAACAGGTCCACGGCCTTGCTCATGTTGGCTTCCGGGGAGGAGTCCTCGGCCAGCGGGTGCCGGGCACCCATGACGGAGGCGGCGGTACGGCACACATCCATCGGGTGGGATTCCAGCGGCAGGGCGTCCACCACCTGCTTCACGACGGGATCGAGGGCCCGGCCCGCGCGCTCGCGGGCGGTGAAAGTAGCTAGCTGCTCCGGAGTCGGGAGTTCACCGTTCCACAACAGGTAGGCGACCTCTTCGAAACTGCACCGGGCGGCGAGCTCCTGCACGGGGTAGCCGCGGTACAACAGGGAATTGGTGTCCGGGTTGACCTTGGAAATCGCGGTGTAGTCCACGACGACGCCGGCCAGCCCCTTCTTGATATCTTCAGCTGCCATGCCGAACTCCTTCGTTCATCGGGGTTTGTCCCTTATCGGGGTACGTGGAAGTTGAAAACGCCTGTGTCGAAGTGGTTGTAGGACTCGTAGTCCACCAGATCGTAGAGCCGGGCGCGGGTAAGCATGTTCTCCACTTGCGCCTGCTGGGTGCCTGTTGCCTTGATCGTTTCCAGCGTACGCTCTGCGGCCCCCATCGCAATGCGCAGCAGGGTGACCGGGTAGATGACCATGTTCACCCCGACGTCCTGCAGCTGCTCCACCGTGAACAGCTCGCTCTTGCCGAACTCGGTCATGTTGGCCAGCACCGGCACGTCCACGGCGTCGCGGATGGCCTTGAACTCGTCCAGGGTTGCCATGGCCTCCGGGAAGATCGCGTCCGCACCGGCGTCCACCAGTTCACGGGCACGGTCCTTCGCTGCCTCGAGGCCTTCCACGGCGCGGATGTCCGTGCGGGCCATGATCAGGAAGTCCGGATCCCGGCGGGCATCGGCGGCGGCGCGGATGCGCTTGGCCGCAGTGTCGGCGTCCACCACGCTCTTGCCGTCCAGGTGGCCGCAGCGCTTCGGGTTGAACTGGTCCTCGATGTGGCAGCCGGCCAGCCCGGCGTTCTCGAGTTCCTGGATGGTGCGTGCCACGTTCATCGGCTCGCCGAACCCGGTGTCTGCGTCCACCAGGCAGGGCAGCTCGGTCATCCGGGCGATCTGTCCGGCCCGCTGCGCGACTTCGGTGAGGGTGGTGAGGCCGATGTCCGGCAGGCCGAGGTCGTTGGCCAGCACGGCGCCGGAAATGTAGACGCCTGGGAAGCCTTTCTCCTCGATCAGCCGGGCGGACAGCGGGTTGAAGGCGCCGGGGAACTGCAGGATGTCGCCGGAGGCGAGCATGTCCCGCAGCTTGCGCCGCTTCTGTTCGGGGGTGCTCTTGGAGTACAGCATCTAGAACAGGCCCTTCGGCGCGTTGGCCAGGTCGATCACACCGGGGGCGGCGGTGATGTTCAGCTGCTCCAGTTCGCCGGCTGCCAGTTCCGGCAGGCGCTCGACGGCGGCGAGGAACCGTTCGATTTCGGCCTCCTCCACGAGCCCGGCGGCCAGGGTGCGGAACTTGTTGACGTACTGCTCACGGGCAAACGGCCGGGCACCGAGGGGGTGCGCGTCGGCGACGGCGATTTCGTCGGTGATGACCGTGCCGTCCGTGAGCGTGATGACCACCGATCCGCCGAAGGCCTTCTCGGCGATGTCCAGGGAGTGGTAGCGGCGGGTCCATTCCGGGTCTTCCACGGTGCTGACCTTGTGCCACAGCTCCACGGTGTCCGGCCGGCCCGCGCGCTCCGGCGCGTACGAGTCCACGTGGTGCCAGGCGCCGTCCTGCAGGGCAACCGTGAAGATGTACGGGATCGAGTGGTCCAGGGTCTCGCGGCTGGCGGTGGGATCGTACTTCTGCGGATCGTTGGCGCCCGAGCCGATCACGTAGTGGGTGTGGTGGCTGGTCTTGATCAGGATCGACTCCACCTTGGCCGGGTCGGTGGCTTCCGGGCGTTCCTTGTTCAGTTTCCGGGCCAGGTCGATCCACGCCTGGGCCTGGTATTCGGCGGAGTGTTCCTTGGTGTAGGTGTCCAGGATGGCGCGTTTGGCCTCGCCCGGGCCCGGCAGCGGCACTTCGTAGGAGGCATCCGGGCCGTCCAGCATCCAGGCGATCACGCCGTCTTCGCCTTCGTAAATCGGCACGGGGGAGGTCTGCCCGCGCATCGCACGGTCCGCCGCTTCCACGGCCATCTTGCCGGCGAACGCGGGGGCGTGCGCCTTCCAGGTGGAGATTTCGCCCTTGCGGGACTGCCGGGTGGCGGTGGTGGTGTGCAGGGCCTGGCCAACGGACTGGAAGATGGTCTCCACGTCCAGGCCCAGCAGGGTACCGATGCCGGCCGCCGCGGAGGGGCCGAGGTGGGCCACGTGGTCGATCTTGTGCTTGTGCAGGCAGATGGCCTTGACCAGGTTCACCTGGATTTCGTAGCCGGTGGCGATGCCCCGGATGAGGTCCGCGCCCGAGGAGCCCACGTGCTGGGCCACGGCCAGGATCGGCGGAATGTTGTCGCCCGGGTGCGAGTAGTCAGCGGCCAGGAAGGTGTCGTGGTAATCCAGTTCCCGCACGGCCACGCCGTTGGCCCAGGCCGCCCATTCGGGGGAGACCTTGTCCTGGATGCCGAAGACGGAGGCGCCCTTGCCGCCACTGCTCGGGGCGTGCGTGAGGGCCTGCGCGCGGGCAGCAACGATCGGTGCCCGGTTCAGCGAGGCGATGGCCACCGAGGCGTTGTCGATGATCCGGTTGATGATCATCTCCGTGACCTCCGGGGTGACCTCAACGGGGTCGACGGCGACCGAGGCGATCTTGTGCGCGAGCTGTTCCTCGCGGGGGAGGTTCTCTTCGCTCTTGTAGACGCGGACGTGGTGGCTCTTGACCAAGGTGGCTCCTTCAGTGGGATGTGTTGCCGGCTTTGAGGTTGCTGTTTTTGATGTGGCTCAGGCTTCGGTGCAGATGCAGGATGGTGGCGGCTTCGGCGAGTCTCGGGTTTCCGCTGGCGATCGCTTCGGCGATGGAGGCGTGTTCCGCGGCCGCGGCACCCAGGCGCGCGGCGTCGTCGGCGGCCAGGCGCCGCACCCGGACCAGGTGGACGCGCAGGCTCCGCATGGCCTGGGCCAGGTAGGAATTGGAGATTGCGGTGTCAATGGCGTCGTCCAGCCGGCCCACCAGGGCGTAGTACTCGTGGCGGGCGGGATCGCCGGCTTCCAGGAGCGCGGGCGCCTCCAGCAGTTCGGCGTGGAGCTGTTCGAAGACGCGGCGCTCGCCGCGTACGGCAGCCAGTGCCGCCGCTTTGGCCTCCAGGGTTTCGCGGAGCTCGAACAGTTCATCGATGTCCTCCAGCGAGATCGCGGTGACGACGACGCCGCGGCCGCCTGCCGCCGTCGTCAGGCCTTCAGCGGTGAGCCGGCCGAGCGCCTCCCGGACCGGGGTGCGCGAGACGCCGAGGCGCGCGGACTGCTCCACCTCGCCGAGCACCGTGCCCGGGGCGAGGCGCCACTCGATGATGTCCTCACGGAGGGAGGCGTAGGCTTTGTCGCTGGCGCGCATAGGAGCCAGCGTATACACAGGAGGTTTCTAATACCAGCAAATCCCGCAAACTCGAACATTTTGTATACATTCCGGGAAACCCTTCCCTTCTATCCACTCGATGGATAAACTGGGCGAGGCTTGCTGGGGAGCATCCTTCAACTGAAAGAAGCACATGCACAACCAGCCCAGTTTCCAGGATGTGTCCGAACTCCGCTTCGCCGTGAACGGCCCGGTGTTCCTGCCCACGGACCCCGGCTTCGCCGCCGAAACCGCCGCATTCAACCTCGCCACCGTCCACGCGCCGGACTTGGCCTTCGGGGCACTCGACGCCGATGACGTCGCCGCGGCAGTCCGGTGGGCGGCAGCGCGGAACATACCGGTGGCCGTGCAATCGACGGGTCACGGCGCCACCAACATGGTCGAAAGCGGCCTCCTCATCAGCACCCGGCGGATGCTTGAGCTGAGCATCGACCCGCTCGAGCGGACAGCCAGGGTTGGGGCGGGCGTCAAGTGGAAGGCCCTTGCCGACGCCGCGGCCGTCCACGGGCTGATGGGACTTTCCGGGTCCACCAGCGATGTCGGCATCATCGGCTACACCCTGGGTGGCGGACTGCCCGTGCTGGGCCGCAGGTACGGTTTCGCCTCGGACCATGTGGTGTCCTTTGACCTCGTCACCGCCGATGGCACCCTACGCGTGGTGGATGCCGCCGGCGAGCCCGAACTGTTCGCCCTGCTGCGCGGCGGCAAGGGAAACCTCGGAATCGTCACCGCGATCGAATTCCGGCTGTTTCCGGATGATGCCTTGTACGGCGGCGGAATTCACTACCCGGGTGAGTCAGCGGCGCAGGTGTTGGAAGCCTTTGCCGCTTGGGCGCCCGGCCTGCCGGAGGACGCGTCCGCGTCGCTGGCCTTCGTGCGGCTGCCCGACATGGAATTGGTTCCCGGGCCCCTGCGCGGCAAGTTCCTGGTCCACCTCCGTTTTGCGCACCAGGGTGATCCCGTGCTTGCGGCGCGCCTGCTGGAACCCATGAGGGCCTGCGCTCCCGTGATGATGGACAGCACCGGCCCCCTGCCGTACAGCGCCTTCGACGCCATCCACCAGGACCCTGACAGCCCCGTGCCCGTCCGGGAGTGCGGCTTCCTGCTCTCAGGGATCGACGCCGGAGCCCGGGAAGCGATCCTCGCCCGCCTTGGTGCTGGCGTGGAGAGTCCGGTGCTGATCGCGGAGCTCCGTTTGCTGGGCGGCGCACTGCGCGGAGTGCCGGGCAGCGATTGCGTTGGCGGGCGCGATGCCGCCTACAGCTTCTTCATGGCGGGCATCGCCGTGCCGCCTACCATGGCGCCCCTGCAGGAGGCGCTTCACGGCGTTCGGGCTGCCCTGGAACCCTGGTCCACCGGGCGCACCTTCGTGAACCTTCACGGGCATTCGGCGGACGCCGCCGACCGGTCACGGGCCTGGGATCCGGAGAGCTACCGGCGGCTCGCCGAGGCGAAGGCGGCCCTTGATCCGCAGAACCTCTTCCGCTTCGGGCCTGTGGTGGAGCCGCTCCGCGCTGCTGCGGACACCGCGCCGGCTCCGGTTTAGCCCCGGCCCCAGCGGTATTCGTTTTCCGGCCGGCCCGGGGTCCCGTAACGGGGGCTCCGGGCCACCGTTCCGGCGTCGGCCAGGTATTCGAGGTAGCGCCGTGCGGTGACCCGGGACATGCCCAGGGCCTCGGTGAGCTCGCTCGCCGATACGGCCCGCCCGAGCCCTGCGAGGTACTCCTTGACCGATTCGAGCGTTCCGGCGGACAGGCCCTTGGGGAGCGGCATGTCGGTCGGTGTGCGCAGGCTGGCGAACGCCTGGTCCACCTCGCTTTGCGACGCGGCGGTGCGGTTTCCCGGGGCGGTGAGTGCCAGTTGCTCCCGGTATGCGCGGTAGTTGTTCAGCTTGTCCGCAAACGTGGCGAAGGTGAACGGCTTGATGAGGTACTGCACGACGCCGATGGACACGGCGCTGCGCACGATGTTCACCTCGCGGACCGCGGTGATCGCGATGATGTCCGCCAGCAGCCCGGCGCCGTGCATCCGCCGCGCCACGTCCAGGCCGTGCAAGTCCGGCAGGTTCATGTCCAGCAGGACCAGGTCCACCGGCTGCCCGGCGGCGGCGAAGTCGTTGAGCAGCCGCAGCGCGGACTGGCCGTCCGGCGCGGTGCCGGCGACGATGAAGCCATCGAGCCGGCCCACGTAGACGGCATGGGCGTCCGCGGCGATCGGTTCGTCTTCGACGACGAGGACTCGGATATCGTTCATTCGCTGTCTTTCGTGGGAGCCGGTGCTGCGGGATCCGGTGCGGGCAGTACTACCCGGAACAGGGCCCCGGTGAGCGGGCCGGCGCTGCTGGGCCCGGCGGTGTCGATCGACAGCGTACCGCCCAGGCGCTTCACGGCCTGCCGCACCAGCGCCAGCCCCACTCCGCGGCCGCCTGGTGTGCTGCCGTCCTGTGCGCTGCCGTCCGGTGCTCGGGAAGCTTTGGTGCTGAAGCCGTATTCGAGGATGTCGTCCGCGATGGCCGGGTCGATCCCGGCACCGGAGTCTGCCACCGAAAAGACCACGCGGTCCGGCGCCGTTTCGATCGACAGGGCCACTTTCCGCGGCGGGGGAGCGGCAGCAGCGGCGTCGAGCGCGTTGTCCAGAAGGTTTCCCAGGATGGTCACCAGGTCCTGCACCGCCAGCCCGTGCAGGCCGTCCTCTCCGGTGACGGAGACGCTGAGCTCGGCCCCGCGTTCATGGGCTTCGGCGGACTTGCCCATGATCAGTGCGCTGAGCACCGGTTCGTCCACCGAGGCCACGATGTCGTCGGTCAGTCGCTGGCTCAGCTCGAGGTCCTTCGTTGCGAAGTCGAGGGCGTCATCCGTGCGGCCCAGTTCCATGAGGGACACGATCATGTGCAGCCGGTTGGCGTGCTCGTGGGTCTGCGCGCGCAACGCCCCGGACAGCGTGCGCATGGTTTCGAGTTCGCTGCCGAGCGATTCGATTTCGGTGCGGTCCCGCAGTGTTGCCACCGTGCCGAAGACGGGTGCGCGGCCGCCTGGCCGGCCCAGGGCGCCGGGGCGTCCGGGCCCGACGGCCGGCGCCTGGTTGACCACGAGGATCCGGGAATCGCTGAGGTGGATTTCGTCGTGCGCGGTGCGGCCGGATTCGAACAGTTCGCGCAGGCTGCCGTCCAACGGAAGTTCGGACAGGCGCGGCGCCCCTTCGGCGGAGGGCCCGACGTCGGACGGCTCCAGTCCCAGCAGCTCCGCCGCCTGGTCGTTGTACATGACCACCGTTCCTCGGGTGTCGATCAGGACAACGCCTTCACGGACCGAATGGAGCACCGATTCGTAGTAGGCGAACAGCTGCGCGAGTTGCTCGGGCCCCCAGCCGCGGGTCACCGAACGCAGGTAGCGGCCGAGCAACCAGGACGCCAGCGAGCCGGCCGCCAGCAGCGCCACGCACAGCGCGATGATCGCCCCGAAGCGACCGGAAGCCGCGATGTCCACATTGCGCACCGTCACGCCGGCGGCCACCAGCGCCCGGACGGTGCCGCCGTCGTCCATCACCGGAACGATCGTCCGCACGGACGGCCCCAAGGTCCCGGCGGTGACCTCGGTGAAGGTCTCGCCGCGGAGCGCGGGATCCACCGTGCCGATGTATGGCTTGCCGATTTCCGCAGGGTTGGCGTGGGTCCAGCGGGTGCGGTCCGGGGCCATGATTGTGACGAAGTCGACGCCGGCCTCCGCCATGACTTTCGCGGCGTAGGGCTGCAGGGTGGCGGAGGGCTCAGGCGACCGTGCCGCGGAAAGCACCAAGGGGTTGGCCGCGATCGCGGCGGCGACGGTCTGCATCCGGCGTCCGGCGTCGTCGTATGTCCGCTGGCGGGCGTCGATGATGGCCGCAGCGCCGAGCACCACGCTCAGCACCAGGACGAACAGGACGTTGGCCGCGAACAGGCGGCGGGCAATGCTCCAGCGCCGGATCAAGCGCACCTCCAATGACCAATATGACCACAACGGTGATCCACGTCACCCCCGGTTCCATGATGGATCTCACACCACCGGCGCAGGAAATGCAGTGCAGATGCCGCAGCGCCTCCAGAGTATCCAAAGGAGCATGCCATGACCTCTCAACGAGGAGAGATTGCCAGCGGGAAGGCCGGGCGCAAGGGCCTGGACAAGTCGCACTACCTGTACATCGCCGTCATCGCGGCGGTCGTCCTCGGCGCCGTGGTCGGCCTGCTGTTCCCCGAGGTCGGCAAATCGCTGAAGCCCCTCGGTGACGGTTTCATCAAGCTCATCAAGATGATGATCGCCCCGGTCATCTTCTGCACCATCGTCCTGGGCATCGGCTCCATCGCGAAGGCGGCCACCGTGGGCAAGGTGGGCGGCCTCGCGCTGGGCTACTTCGTGCTCATGTCCACCTTCGCCCTGGGCATCGGCCTGGTGGTGGGCAACCTGATCCACCCGGGCGAAGGCCTCAAGCTCACGGCCTATGACCCCAGCAAGAAGGCCGAGGTGGACAGCACAGTCGCGTTCCTGCTGGGCATCATCCCCGGCGACATCCCCGTGCTGCCCACCCTGCTTGCCGCGATCCTGGTCGGCTTCGCGCTGCAGAAGATGGGTGCCCAGGGCGCCCCGATCCTGAAGGCCGTTCAGCACGGCCAAGCCCTCGTGTTCCGCATCCTGATCATGATCATGTGGCTGGCCCCGGTCGGCGCCTTCGGTGCGATCGCCGCCGTCGTCGGTGCCACCGGACCGCAGGCCATCCTGAGCATGTTCACCCTGATGGCCGCCTTCTACATCACCTGCGCGCTGTTCATCGTGATCATCCTCGGCGGCCTCCTGCGGATCGTGGCCGGCGTGAGCATCTTCCAGCTCATGAAGTACCTGGCGCGCGAATACCTGCTCATCTTCTCCACCTCGTCTTCGGAAGCAGCCCTGCCGCGCCTCATCGCCAAGATGGAGCACCTGGGCGTGTCCAAGCCGGTGGTCGGCGTGACCGTTCCCACGGGTTACTCCTTCAACCTGGACGGCACCGCGATCTACCTGACCATGGCGTCCCTGTTCGTCGCCAATGCCATGGGCACCCCGCTGGACCTCGGCGCACAGGTTTCCCTGCTGGTCTTCATGATCATTGCCTCCAAGGGTGCGGCAGGCGTTACCGGTGCGGGCCTGGCCACCCTGGCCGCCGGCCTTCAGGCCCACAAGCCCGAACTGCTGGGCGGTGTCGGCATGATCGTGGGCATCGACCGCTTCATGTCCGAGGCCCGCGCCCTGACCAACTTCACGGGCAACGCCGTGGCTACCGTGCTGATCGGCACCTGGGTCAAGGAGATCGACCGCCAGCAGGTCGGCGCCGTCCTTTCCGGCGCAGTGCCGTTCGACGAGGCCACCATGATCAGCCACCATGCTGAGGCCGCCGTTGACGAAGCGGTGGCAAAAGAAGCTGTTCCCGCCTGACATTTCCGCAGGCCAACAGCACATAAGGCAGGCTCCCTGGCGGGGGAGCCTGCCTTATGGTTTTGTGTCGAAAACAGCCTCCCAACCGAAACCTTCCACCTCTACTAGAAGGTCAAGGCTCAAATTGCGGGCAATGTCAAGGTTCAAGGAATGCCGTGTCGGGGACGGTAACCTTGCTTGGGAGCAGTAAATGACCGTCGTGGAGAGAGTGGATAAAGACGTGAGCAGCGAACGGGGTACAACTACGCTGGAAGGCACGGATTTCGATCTGGACGAGACCGTCATGGGTCCCACCGGCCGTCCCTACCGCGAATTCCCGGAGCCCGCACCCTTGGACTCCCATGGCCCGGCCCGGGTCATCGCCATGGTCAACCAGAAGGGCGGGGTCGGCAAGACCACGTCCACCATCAACCTCGCCGCCGCGCTCGCCGAATACGGCCGCCGCGTGCTGCTCGTTGACTTCGACCCCCAGGGTGCGCTGTCCGCGGGTCTCGGCGCCAATCCACACGAGCTTGACCTCACGGTCTACAACGTCCTGATGGACCGCAAGGTGGACATCCGGGACGCCATCCAGCAGACCGGCGTCGACGGCGTTGACCTGCTGCCCGCCAACATCGACCTCTCGGCCGCTGAAGTCCAGCTGGTCAACGAAGTGGCCCGCGAGCAGGTGCTGGACCGTGCGTTGAAGAAGGTCGAAGACGACTACGACGTGGTCCTCATCGACTGCCAGCCATCCCTCGGCCTGCTGACCGTCAACGCCCTGACCGCCGCGCACGGCGTCATCATCCCGCTGATCTGCGAATTCTTCGCCCTGCGTGCTGTGGCTCTGCTGGTGGAGACCATCGAGAAGGTCCAGGACCGCCTCAACCCGCGCCTCCAGGTGGACGGCGTGCTCGCCACCATGTTCGACGCCCGCACGCTGCACAGCCGCGAAGTCATCGCCCGCCTCGTCGAGGCCTTCGGCGACAAGGTCTTCGAAACAGTCATCAAGCGCTCCATCAAGTTCGCCGATGCCACCGTCGCCGCCGAGCCGATCACCAGCTACGCGGGCAACCACACTGGTGCCGACGCCTACCGCAGCCTGGCCCGGGAACTGATCCTGCGCGGCGGCGCGCCGTAAAAGGCACCGTGACGGAGCCGCTCACCCTGGCGGGGGACCTGCCCGACGCCGGCAGCCCCAGTTCCGAAGACAGCCCCACCGCGCGCAAGGGCGGCTTTGAGGTCCGGCTGGCCAACTTCACCGGGCCTTTCGACCTGCTGCTCGGCCTGATTGCCAAGCACAAGCTCGATGTCACCGAGCTGGCGCTGGCCACGGTCACCGACGAGTTCATCAAGTACATCCGCCGTCTCCAAGAGCTTGGCGAAAGCTGGGCCTTGGACGAGGCCAGCGAATTTCTGGTGATTGCCGCAACACTGCTGGACCTCAAGGCCGCGCGGCTGCTGCCCGCAGGCGAGGTCGAGGACGAAGAGGACGTGGCCCTGCTCGAGGCCCGGGACCTGCTCTTCGCGCGGCTCCTGCAATACAAGGCGTTCAAGCAACTCGCGGCACATCTCGGCGAAACCCTGGAAAGCGAAGCCAACCGCTTCCCGCGGCAGGTGGCCCTCGAACCGCACTTCGCGGCCCTGCTGCCGGAGCTCATCTGGCGGCACAGCCCGGAACAGTTCGCCGCCGTCGCCGCCAAGGCGCTGGAGCCGAAGGACACCACTCCGCCGGAGGTCGGCGTCGATCATCTCCACGGGGCACCGGTCAGCATCAAGGAACAGGCCGAGATCCTCGGCTACCGGCTGCAGCACGGCCGGCCGCTGTCTTTCCGGGCGCTCGTGGCCGACGCCGAATCCACCCTGGTGGTGGTGGTCCGCTTCCTGGCGCTGCTGGAAATGTTCCGGGACCGGGTGATCGCCTTCGAGCAGCCCGCGCCGCTGTCCGAGCTGACAGTGCGCTGGACTGGCCGCCCGGAGGGCTGGAGCAGCGACGCCCTGAATGATGAATACGACGACGTCCCGGCCGTGCCGGCGGAGGCGTCAACTGCACCTTCGGAGGATTCAGAATGAGTGACTACGAGGACGCCGTCGCGGGCCTCGCCGCGCTGGGGGAGCGGCCCGGCGGGGCGCGGGCGGCGCTGGAAGCGGTGCTCATGGTGATCGACCAGCCCGCAAGCACCGAGGAACTGGCCGCGGGGCTGGGACTGGGCACCGCCGTCGTCGATGAACTGCTGGCGGAACTGCAGCGCGAGTATGACGGCTATACTGTTAAGGCCCCGGGCACGGATGCTGACGGTTCACCTGCTGACGCAGGCGCCAGCACAGCACCCCGGGGTTTTGAGTTGCGGAACGTCGCCGGCGGTTGGCGGATCTACTCACGGGCCGAATTTGCGGACGTCGTGGGGAAGTTCGTTCTCGACGGCCAGACGGCGCGGCTGACCCAGGCAGCACTGGAAACCATGGCGGTCATCGCGTACCGGCAGCCGGTCTCCCGGGCCAGGGTTTCGGCCATCCGCGGGGTGAACGTCGATTCGGTGGTGCGGACCCTCGTCCAGCGCGGCCTGGTCGAAGAAGCCGGCACCGATCCTGAGTCCGGGTCGATCCTTTACAGGAGCACCTCGTACTTCCTGGAACGGATGGGCATTGCTTCCCTTGAGGAGCTGCCGCCCTTGTCGCCGCACCTCCCGGGGCTCGAAGGCATCGAGGAATTCTTCGACGCCGAGCGCATGTAAGCGCTCATCGCAAGGCAGAATTAAACACAGTGGGCAGAGCCAATCTGCCCGGCCGGCCACAGCGGCCGGCCCATAACAAAAGGACGGGTCATGACACAGGCGGGACGCCAGGGTTCACCACGTAACGGATCGGGACGCAACGGCGGCGGAAGCGGCGCCGGACGCAGCGGCGGCTTCGGCAGCAGCCGCGGCGGTGCTTCGGGCGCAGGCAAGCGCGGCTTCGGCGGAGGCCAGTCCAGGCCGTCCCGTCCCCGCGAGGACCGCCCCTTCGACCCCGACAACCCCACCACGGCTGCCGATTTCGGCAAGCGCAGCGCCTCTGCGGGCAAGCCAGCCTCGGGCAAGGCCTCCGGTGGTAAGACCTTCCGGAAGCCCGGCTCCAACAAGCCCGGCAGCGGCAAGGCTCCCGGTACCCCGGGCGCGCCGAAAGCCAAGTCCGGCAAGCCCGCAGGCACCCGCGCCTTCGGCAGCGAACGCTTCGGCCGGAACCTCGGCCCGGTCCGCACCACGCGCGGCCCCAAGGGCAACGTCCCGCAGTCGGACCAGCATGATTCCGACGGCGTGCGCCTGCAGAAGGTCATGGCCCAGGCCGGCGTGGCATCCCGCCGCGTCTGCGAGGAGCTGATCCTCGAAGGCCGAGTCGAAGTCAACGGCCAGGTCACCACCGAACTCGGCATGCGCGTTGACCCCAAGACGGCCGTGATCCACGTGGACGGCATCCGCATCCAGCTGGACGAAAACCTGCTCTACATGGTCTTCAACAAGCCCAAGGGCGTTGTCTCCACCATGGAAGACCCCGAGGGCCGTCCGTGCATCAGCGACTTCCTCAAGAGCAGCAAGACCCGCGGCGAACGCCTCTTCCATGTGGGACGCCTGGATGTCGCCACCGAGGGCCTGCTGCTGCTGACCAACGACGGCGAACTCGCCAACCGCCTGACGCACCCTTCCTACGAGGTGCCCAAGACGTACCTGGTCCAGGTGCGCGCACCGTTCCCGCACGGCATCGGCGCCAAGCTGAAGGCCGGCGTCGAGCTCGAAGACGGCATTGCCGCCGTCGACTCCTTCCGCCTGGTGGACTCCACCCCCGGCTACGTGCTGATCGAAGTGGTGCTGCACTCGGGCAAGAACCGCATCGTGCGCCGCATGTTCGACGCCGTCGGCTTCCCCGTCCAGCGCCTGGTGCGCGTCAAGATCGGTCCCATCGGCCTGGGCGACCAGCGCCAGGGCAGCATCCGCAACCTCGGCAAGCAGGAAATCGGCCACCTCCTGGCATCGGTGGGGCTCTAAGGCATGTCGGCATTCCACTCGCACGGCCGCGGTCACCTGGACGGGCCGGTGGTCATTTTCGGCACGGGCCTGCTCGGTGCCAGCATCGGCCTGGGCCTGCGCGGCCGCGGCGTGCCGGTGTACCTTTCGGACCCGTCGCCCACCAACCAGGCGGTCGCCGTGGACATCGGGGCCGGCCGGCCGCTCGATGAACTAGAGCCCGACGGCGGACCCCGCCTCGTGGTGGTGGCCGCGCCGCCGGACGTGACGGCCGACGTCGTCGAACGCGCCCTGGGCGAGTACCCCGGCGCGGTGGTGGTCGATATCGCCAGCGTGAAGGCAGGCATCCAGGCCGAGCTGCGCAGCCGCGGCGTGGACATGTCCCGCTACGTGGGCACGCACCCGATGGCCGGACGTGAAAAGTCCGGACCGGTTGCTGCCCGCGGCGAGCTGTTCACCTCCATGCCGTGGGTCATCTGCCCGGCGGAAGAGAGCAGCGCGGAGGCGGTGCAGACTGCGCGCTCCCTGGCCGGGGACCTGGGCGCGTTCGTTACCCAGTTCACCGCCGAGGAACACGACGAAGCCGTGGCGCTGGTGTCCCACCTGCCGCAGATCATGTCCTCCCTGCTGGCCAGCCGCCTGCAGGGAACCCCGCTGCATGCACTGTCCCTCGCGGGCAACGGCCTGCGCGACACCACCCGCATCGCCGCCAGCGACCCCACCCTCTGGGTGCAGATCCTGGGCGGCAACGCGGGCAGGATCGTGGAGATCCTGCATGGCGTGCGCGAGGACCTGAACCGGCTCATCGGCACCCTCGAAGATCCGCTGGCACCGGGCGCCCGCCTGGACCTGGCCCAGCTGATCAGCGAGGGCAACGCCGGACAGGCCCGTATCCCGGGCAAGCACGGTGGCCCGCCGCAGGCCTACTCCTGGCTGACTGTCCTGGTGGACGACAAGCCCGGCCAGATCGCGCGGCTCCTCACCGAAATCGGCGAGATCGGCGTCAACGTCGAAGACCTCCGCCTGGACCACTCGTCCGGGCAGAACGTCGGCATGGTGGAGCTGTCCGTCCTGCCGAACAAGCACGACCTCCTTGTAGAAGCCCTCAGCGACCGTGGATGGCGGGTACTCCAGTAATGACACGTGAACTTTTTGGCCCTGAAACCGTTGTCCGTCCCGGAAAGCCGCTGGTGGTCGCCATCGACGGCCCGTCCGGTTCGGGCAAGTCCAGCGTGAGCAAGGAAGTGGCCCGCCGCCTCAAGCTCGCCTACCTGGACACTGGCGCGATGTACCGCGCGCTCACCTGGCACTGCCTCAAGACCGGCGTGGACCTGACGGACGCCGCCGCCGTCGAACAGGCCGCCGAGGACCTGCCGCTGGAGCAGAGCACCAGCCCCAACCACGAGTACGTGGCCGTTGGCGGCGTCGACATCACCGAGGATATCCGCGAACCGCGGATCTCTTCCTCGGTCAGTGCCGTCGCCACCACCATGGGCGCCCGGAACGAACTGATCCGCCGGCAGCGCGAGCTCATCGACCAGCACCACCACCGCATGGTGGTCGAAGGCCGGGACATCACCACCGTCGTCGCGCCCAACGCCGAAGTCCGCATGCTGCTGACCGCCAGTGAGGAGGCCCGGCTGCGCCGCCGCGGCATCCAGCTGGGCGGCACGCAGAGCCAGGAAGAACTCGCCGCCCAGGTGATCCAGCGCGATGCAAAGGACTCCACCGTGGTGAACTTCACCCGCGCGGCCGACGGCGTGGTCACCCTGGACTCCTCGGACCTGGATTTCGAGCAGACCGTGGACACGGCGCTGGAGATCGTGGCCAAGGTCATCTACGGTGACTGACCGTTCCCCACGCGCGGGCGCTGCGGGCACTTTGCCGGCGCCGTGGACCATGCTGTGGAGCCGGCCCGTCGGCTTCATCCTGGACCACGTGCTGTACAAGACCAGCGTGCGCGGCCGCTCCAACGTCCCCAAGGCAGGCCCGGTGATCTTCGCCGGCAACCACATCAGCTACCTGGACGGGCCGGTGATGTTCGGCGCCGCCCCGAGGCCCATGCACATCCTGGTCAAGAAGGAGATGTTCACGGGGTTCCTGGGGCGGGTGCTGCGCGCTTCCGGCCAGATCCCGGTGGACCGCTCCGGCGACCGCGCCGCCCTGCAGGCGGGCAAGGGGCTGCTCGACGCCGGCCGTTGCGTCGGGATCCTGCCTGAAGGGACGCGGGGGAGCGGCTCAGCCGAAAGCATTGCCAACGGGGTCGCCTGGCTCGCGCTGACCACCGGAGCCACGGTGGTTCCGGTCGCGATCCTCGGTACCCGCAGCGGCGCCGAACACCGCGACTCGATCCCGAAGCTGCGCCGGAGGCTGTCCGTCAGCTTCGGTGCCCCGCTGTGCGTGAGCCGCCGGGCCGGCGAGTCCGGTCGTGTTTCAATGGACAGGGCGGCGGCCGAGATCCAGGCCGCGCTGGCCGGACATATCCGGGACAGCGTGGCCGTCACTGGACAGGCCCTTCCCCACATACCACCACTAAGGAAAGTGCAATGAGCGATACGACTCAAAAATCCGGCGCCTACGGAGCCGGCGACGACGAATACACGCCCACCGGCACCGACCAGGTGGCGGAGAACCTCGCCGCCCTTGACGACGAGGAGGCCGATCTCCGCGCCGCCTCGCTCCGTGCCGGCCTGGAAGACTACGAACTCGACGAGGACGATGCCGCCCTCCTCGACGGACTCTACGATGACGAAGGCGAAGATGGCCCGCTCAAGCTGGACCCGGTGCTGGCCATCATCGGCCGCCCGAACGTGGGCAAGTCCACTCTGGTGAACCGTATCCTCGGCCGGCGCGAGGCCGTCGTCGAGGACGTTCCCGGCGTGACCCGCGACCGCGTCATGTACTCGGCCAGCTGGAACGGCCAGAACTTCACGCTGGTGGACACCGGCGGATGGGAGCACGACGCCAAGGGCATCCATGCCCGCGTCGCCGAGCAGGCCGAGATGGCCGTTGAGCTGGCCGACGCCGTGCTGTTCGTGGTGGACTCCGCCGTTGGCGCCACTGCCACGGACGAGGGCGTCATGAAGATGCTGCGCAAGTCCAAGAAGCCGGTCATCCTGGTGGCCAACAAGGTGGACGACTTCGCGCAGGAAGCCGAATCCGCCGTGCTCTGGGGCCTTGGCTTCGGTGAGCCGTACCCGGTGTCCGCACTGCACGGCCGTGGCGTGGCCGACCTCCTGGACAAGGTGGTCGAGACCCTTCCGGAGTACTCCGAGGTGGAGAGCGTCGACCGTTCCGGCGGTCCGCGCCGCATCGCGCTCATCGGCCGCCCGAACGTGGGTAAGTCCTCGCTGCTGAACAAGCTCGCAGGTTCCGAACGCGTCGTCGTCGACAACCTCGCAGGCACCACCCGCGATCCCGTGGACGAGTTCATCGAGCTCGGCGGCCGCACCTGGCGCTTCGTGGACACCGCCGGTATCCGCCGCCGCCAGCACATGGCGCAGGGCGCCGACTTCTACGCCTCCCTGCGGACGCAGGCCGCCCTCGAAAAGGCGGAGGTCGCCGTCGTGCTCCTCGCCGTGGACGAAGTGCTCAGCGAACAGGACGTCCGCATCCTGCAGCTGGCCATCGAATCCGGCCGTGCGCTGGTGCTCGCGTTCAACAAGTGGGACCTGCTGGACGACGAACGCCGCCGCTACCTGGAGCGCGAGATCGAGCAGGACCTGGCACACGTGGAGTGGGCGCCGCGCGTCAACATCTCGGCTAAGACCGGCTGGCACAAGGACCGCCTGGTGCCTGCACTGGACAAGGCCCTGGAGAGTTGGGATAAGCGCATCCCCACCGGCCGCCTGAACGCCTTCCTGGGCGAGCTCGTGGCAGCGCATCCGCATCCGGTCCGCGGCGGCAAGCAGCCCCGCATCCTCTTCGGCACCCAGGCCTCCAGCCGCCCGCCGAAGTTCGTGCTGTTCACCACCGGCTTCCTGGATCCCGGATACCGCCGCTTCATCACCCGCCGCCTGCGCGAAACCTTCGGCTTCGAAGGAACGCCCATCGAGGTCAGCATGCGGGTCCGCGAGAAGCGCGGACGGAAGAAGTAGTTTCTTGGTTTAGCGCTCGACGGCGCGCCTCCCTTTGTGGGAGGCGCGCCGTTTTGTTTTGGGGTGGTTTTGCGGTGGCCTGAAAATGTCTGACCCTGCTGCTTGGATGGGTTTATGGAGGCCACTGGGGTTTTGGAGGACGCACCGCCGCAGGGTGATGCGGTGTTTGATCCTGCCGTGGCCTTGGACAATTTGGTCTCCACGTTGCAGGACAGGCTGTGATGGCGGGTTTGCAGGCGTTTAGGGAGTACACGCTTGCTGTGGCGGCGCGGGTCGCGGAGGTGATGGCCGACGACGGCGGACCTGGCTTTGGTGCCTCGCCATCGGGTTTGGGCGCGGTGGAGTTGGCCCAGCGTGCGGTGGCGGCGGAGATCGCCACTGCGACGCGGATGAGCGACCGGGTGGTGCAGCGCCAGATGGGCCAGGCCCTGGAGTTGCTGGGCCGTTTCCCGGCCACGTTCCATGCTTTGGCGGATGGGCGGATCAGCCTGAGTCATGCGCGGGTGATCCAGGACGCCGGAACCTCCCTGGAAGACCCCGAGACCTTGGCCGGTTACGAGGCGGCCGTGCTTCCGTGTGCCGAGTCGCAGGCGCCGAACCGTCTGCGGCGGCTCGCGGCCCGGGAAGCGGAAAGGGTGCACCCCGAGGCCTTGGCTGTCCGGCATGAGCGGGCTGTGGCGGGGCGGTGTGTGCGGGTGAACCCGTTGCCTGATGGCATGGCCGAACTTGCTGCGACCCTTCCCGCCGTGGTGGCGTACGGGATCCACGATCGGTTGACTCAGATGGCCAAGAAGCACACGGAACTGGCCTCCGGTGAATCAGGCACGTCCGTGCAGGAACCCCGGTCCATGGACCAGTTGCGGGCTGATTTGTTTGCTGACTTGCTGCTCGGCGGCGCACCCACGGGGCATGACACCCCGGACGGACTTTTGGCCGCGGTTACGGCCCAGGTGGACGTCACCGTCCCGGTACTCACGCTGATAGATGGGAACAGTGAACGCGCCTCGGCCGAGCTAAGCGGACGGCACCCGATTGACCCCGCCACCGCCAAGCACCTCGCCGGCAAGGCCACGGCCTGGAACCGGGTGTTGACTGATCCGGTCAGCGGTGCCGTGTTGGCGGTGGACAGGTACCGGCCGAGTGAGGACCTCAAGCGCCTGCTCACTGCCCGGGATTCGCGTTGCCGTTTTCCCGGCTGCGGTATCCCGGCCCGGGACCTCGACTTGGATCACACCCATGACGCCGCCCACGGCGGACCGACCGAAACCGGAAACCTCGCCGGGCTCTGCCGCCGGCACCACGTCCTCAAACATCACAGCCGCTGGGCCGTCAAGCAAACCGGCAACGGAACTCTGGAATGGACCAGCCTCACCGGCCGGAACTACACAGACAAGCCACCCACACCAGCGGCAACCACGGCTGCTGATCCGCCGGGAAACACCACCAACAAGCCGCCGCCCTTCTGAATCGGGAACGCTCTTGGACCGTGCAGTTCTACCCGTTCGGATACGCCGCAGTGATCGCCTTCTGGCGCAGCACCGCGAACTGGGCGTACATATCGTGCAGCAAGTAGAGGTCGCGGCGGCGGGTCCACGGCTGGCCGGACCGCGTGTCGTACTCGCCCGGCATCTGGACGCCGGCCGGTGCGAAGGCATCCATGCCGCGGTCGCAGGTGGTCTGGACGCAACGCTTCACATGGTCGCGGAAACCCACCACACCGGCCGTGCCCGATGTTCCACGGAGGGCAACAACCTGGGCGGCAACGCCGTCGGTGCTGAGATAGGTGATGGTGCCATCCGCCCCGATCACCGGCTCAATGGACGCCACGCGGTCCATGCCGTACTTGCTTTCAAGGAATCGGGCGATCTCCCACTGCGCAAACACCGGCACATCCTTCTGCTCGCGGACCGCGGCGATGGTGTCCGCGAGGGCTTCGTTAACAGGCCCGGGCTCGTACAGGACCTTGGACGGGTCGCCGCCACCAGCCGGGGCGCGGTTCCCGAAAGCGTAGGCAACGATGTAATCGATGTTCTCCAGCCCCGTCACCGGCGGCTGCCAGTTGAATCCGATGTCCTGGATGTAGGGCTCGACGACGGCGGCGGTCCCCGGATCATCCAGCTCGCGGCTCAGCGCGTCCAGCATGAGGCGTGTGAGCTTTTGCTCCTGCGCGGTGTCCGAGAAAGCGGCCTGCGCTGTGCCGGCCGTGAGCAGGGGGATCGAAGCGGCTGCGGTGGTGGCGGCAGCTGCAGTGAAGAAACGACGGCGGTCCATAGGGGAAGCCTTTCGAGTTGGGGGAACTGGGGTGGTATGGATTGGGGTGCTCCGGAACCGTAACGACGCCGACTGAACAGGGTTTGAACCGCAGGTGGCTCGCCGGTTCCTGACCGCAGCTTTAGGTGCGTGGCGACACGGCGTGTCGGAGGACCTTCGATTTCTCATCCGGGCCGCTTTCGTATAGGCTGATACGCGTTGCTTGAACGGCCGCGAACAGCGATAACGGTCAGGCAAGGCGGGCTGTAGCGCAGCTTGGTAGCGCACCTGACTGGGGGTCAGGGGGTCGCAGGTTCAAATCCTGTCAGCCCGACCGCAAGAATCCCTGACAAGAAGGGTTTGTCGGGGATTTTCTGTTTCTGCCGTTTGAGCTCTGTGAGCTTTATTGTCCGAGCTGGCAGATAACGTGACGTCATGAGCATGGGACGCAGCTACTCAGATGACCAGCTTCGCGAAGCGGTTATTTCCTCGAACTCCTGGCGCGGCGTTCTTCGCGGCCTCGGTCTTATCGCGACTTCCGCAAGCGCAATACAGTCAGTGCGTGCTCATGCCGACCGTATCGGGGCCGACTATGAGCATTTCGCAGGGCGGCGCCGATGGTCGGAGCAAAGGTTACGCGAAGCGATTAGTGCGGCCACCGATTGGCGGGGCGTTCTAAGGGAACTACGCCTAAAGGAAGCTGACATGGTACTGGTGCAAGGGCATGCAACGCGCCTAGGGATCGACATCTCACACCTGACGATTGAGTTGGCTAAAGGCGAAGGGCCGGAGCCCATTACGGCCATGGATGTCGCGCACCTCCGGCGAGCAGGATCCCTCTTAGCTGCGGCGTGGTTCACCCTATGCGGTAGCGACGTCTCGTGGCCTCTGGAGCCTAGCCGCTATGATCTCTTGGTTTTGGACAATTCCCGAATCCGCAGGGTTCAAGTCAAGACGACGACCACGCGTAGCGGCAATTCGTGGAAGGTGTACCTCTCGACGGCGCGCCATGGCCGTACTATCTATGGTCCGAACGAAATCGATGACTTCTTTATCATTGATGGAGACTTTTCTTACTACTTGATTCCGTTGTCGGTTGTTGGTGGCCTCCAAGCGATTCATCTGAATGCCTATACCCGATTTCTTGTGCCCCAGATTCCACGATCAGCCAACGCCAACTCCCGTCGCCAAACGCCACAGTCTTCCCCAAGGCACCCCCCGCCCGCACCTTAGTCGGGCAGCCCTGCGGCCCGGCGCCCATAGCGCCGTCCGAGGTGCCGTCCCCCGCGGGGTGTTTCGATCTTGGCCTCGGACAGGACCTTGGAGGCGAGGGCCGGGCCGGGCCGCGCCGTAAAATGGCCGTCATGGTGAATCCAGCCTCCCGGCACGCACGATGAAGAGTGCCGGCGGCCGCTTGCTGGCAGGGCTCGAACTCGACCGGGCTGCCTCACAACCCCTGCACCGGCAGCTGTACGGTCAATTACGCATGCAGATCCTCACCGGTGCGCTCCCGAGCGGAACCAGGCTGCCTTCTACCCGCACGCTGGTCGCCGAACTCGGGGTCTCACGGATCACCGTCGTCTCGGCTTTCGAACAGCTCACCGCTGAGGGCTTCCTGCGCTCGCGGGCCGGTGACGGCACGTACGTGGACACGCTGTGGAGCGAGGCCGCCCCGCAGCAGCCCATGCCCCGGCCGCCGTTGTCCGCCCGCAGTGCGGCGACGTCGTCGCGCGGTACCGATCTGTTCAGCGAAGCACCCTACTCGTGGGCGCCGGCCGAGACGGAGTCCTTCGTGGCCAGCCAGATCGCGTCCTCGGCCTTTCCGGCAACCACCTGGAAGCGCCTCCTGGGACGCCACGCGGGGCGCACCGATCCACTCATGATCGGCTACAGCGATCCGCACGGTTACCGGGCTCTTCGGGAGGCCATCGCAGACTACGTCAATGATGTGCGTGGCCTCGGCTGTACAGCAGAGCAGATTGTCGTCACCTCTGGAGCGCAGCAGGCCTTCAACGTGTTGGCGGTCCTTCTCCTGGACGTCGGGGATATGGTCCTCGTCGAGGACCCCGGGCATATTTCCGGCCGCTTGGCCTTCCAGTCTCTGGGGTGTCCCGTCCAGGGCGTCCCGGTCGACGACGAAGGCGCGGTCGTTCCGGACGGGCCAGCGCACGAGGGCGGGTCCCCGGCCCGGTTGGCCTGCCTGACTCCCGCACGGCAACACCCCCTCGGAATGACGATGAGCCCCGCCCGCCGCGCGGAATGGATCGCGTGGGCGCAGCGGAACGGAAGCTGGATCGTCGAAGATGATTGCGACAGCGAACTGCGGTACCGGGGGAAGCACCTGCCTACCTTGTTCGGCCTTGACCTGAGCAGGCACGTGATCACCGTGGGATCGTTCAGCAAGGTGCTTTCTCCGTCGATCCGGCTCGGATACTGCGTGCTTCCGGAGGACCTGGTGGAGCCCTTTGCCTCGGCGTCGTCCGTCATCGGGCGTCCGCCGCCCATGGTGCTCCAGGCCGCGCTCGCGGATTTTCTGTCCGAAGGACACCTGCACGCCCACCTTCGCCGCACCCGCCGTCTGTACGCCGGACGCCAGGATGCCTTGCTTGAGGCGGTCGGCCAGCAGCTGGCGCATAGAATCGAGGCCCGCCCGGTCGATGCCGGCCTGCATGTGGTCGGCCGGCTTCGCGAAGACATTGACGATATTGTCGTGGCGCGCGGACTGGCAGCGGGCGGGGTGTACACCTATCCGCTGGGGGAGTACCGGCTCACCAGGCGGCTGCCGCCAGCGCTCCTTATCGGCTTCGCAGGGACGGACGAAGCGCATATGCCTTATGCGGTAGGCCGGATGGCTGCGGCCTGGGACCGCTGGGAGCGTTCCAGCAGGAGATATTGAAACGGCTTAACTGCGGGAATGGACTTAACGGCAGTGGCCATAATGGATCTTTTTCGGCATCCATTGGCGGCGTACAAATAGTGCGTGACATTCGCCACCACCACTGACCCGCTTCCCGAGGAGCCGATCATGTCCCCACCCGAAGAACAATTCCGGGCGCTTCTCAGCCCGCGCCTCAATGACGCGGAGATAGCGTCCCTGCCCCGTCTCGACGACGACCTTGCCCGGAAATTGATTGACCGGATTGACGGCGTCCGCCTGTTCGGCCACGCCTATGCGCTCCTGGGAAACCTGACATACGGCGGATTCGGGCCCGACGACGTACTCGACTTCGCCCATCGCCACGGCCTGGCCGGCGTATGCATCCACCTCCTTGATGGTGAGGAGCGGAGCTTGGGCCGGATGAGCGATGAACAACTGCGCAGGTTCGCCCGCAAAGCGGAGAACCTTGGCCTGGACATCCACCTGGAGATCAGCACCACCCTGCGTGCAGACGTAGATCAGGTGGTCCGGATCGCGGGTATCCTCGGTGTCCGGAACATCCGGGTGTATTCCCGCTTCGAAGGGCAGCTGTCCGAGGTCATGGAACGGATTGAACAGGATCTCCTCCGGCTCGCCGCCCTCGCCGATCAGCATGATCTGACGTTCTCTTTCGAACAGCATGAAGAACTTCGTTCCACGGAAATCGCCGAGCTGCTCCGCCGCGTCAACCATCCGCGCCTGTACGCAATGTTCGACTTCGGAAACATGGTCAACGCCTGCGAGCGCCCGCTGGATGCCCTGTCCGCACTGGCACCCCATATCCTTCAAGCCCATCTGAAAGGCGTCCACATTCTTCCCGAAGGCGACGGCTTCGGGCACCGCGGTGTCCTGCAGGGCAGCCCCGAGGACGACCTGCCCGGTGCCCGGATGCTTTTCGAGCTCCTGATGCTCGGCGACGACGAACCCCAGGTCATCGCGCTGGCACTCGAACAGGAAAACCTCTACTACGCTCCCGCCTTCCGTCATGCCGGTGAAGGCGACAACCCGTTCATTCCGTACCGGGACCTCAGCACGACGGGCATTCCGGACGGTTGGAGCCTGGATGATCTCCTCGCCGCTGAGCCCGGCTGGGCCGACCATCAGGTGGCTTACGTCAAGGAGCTGCTTTCCACCATGCGCAGCATCGCCGCCGCGCAACTCGACCCCACGATCTCCCTGGCAGGTGCACGATGACTACGGTGACCCAAACCCCCGCGAAATCCACTAAGCCCGTTGACTGGAGCAAGTGGATCCGCTTCGCCTTGCTCGTCATGGCCGGTGGCACCATCTACAAACTCGCCAACCTCAAGGACGCCTTCTACGTTCCGATGCAGGAAGCCATGGGGCTCAACCACACTGAGATCGGGACCTTGCTGAGCATCAACTCGATCGTGGCGACGGCGCTCTTCGTGGTGGGTGGCTTCCTCGCCGACCGCTTCTCCACAAGGATCCTCATTCCCCTCGGCCTGATCGGCACGGGCACCCTTGGCCTGTACCTCAGCACCTTCCCGGGTTTCGGCACTTTGCTTCTCGTCTTTGCGTTGCTTGCCGTCTGTTCCGACTGCCTCGTGTGGCCTGCGCTGCTCAAGAGCATCCGGCAGCTTGGCGGTTCGAAGGAGCAGGGCCGGCTCTTCGGCCTGCTTGAAGGCGGCCGCGGCATCGTGGATACCGCGGTGGCGTTCTCGGCCCTCGGGATCTTCGTCTGGATGGGTTCCGGAACCGGCGGATTCCGCGCGGCCATCGCCTTCTACGCGATCATCGACATTGCCGTCGGCGTGCTGTTGTTCCTGCTGCTCCGGACCCGCGCGGAAGAACCAGTGGCGGGACAGGAGGCAGCGACGAAGCAGAAAGCCGGCATCGCTGAGATCTGGCGCGCGGCGAGGCTGCCGCAGCTGTGGTGGGTGAGCTTCACGGTGTTCATGGTCTATGTCGTGTACTGCGGCCTGACCTATTTCATCCCGTACCTGACCTACGTCTACGGGCTGCCGGTCGCGCTGGTCGGCGCCTACGGCATCATCAACCAGTACGGCCTGAAAATCCTGGGCGGGCCGATCGGTGGCGTGCTCTCGGACAAGGTGTTCAAGAGTTCAAGCTGGTACATCCGCGTGGCGTTCCTGTGCTTGATCCCGGTGGTCACGGTGCTGCTTCTCCTGCCGGCGGATCCCGGAAGCCAAATACCGGCGATGATCGTCACCCTGCTGTTTTCGCTGATCGTCTTCACGATGCGCGGGGTGTTCTGGGCGCCCATGGACGAGGTGGGCATCCCTGAGCAGATCAGCGGCACAGCCTTCGGCATCGCCTGCCTGGTTGGCTACGCACCCGGCATGTTCGCCTTCATCGGCTACGGGGCCATCCTCGATGCCAATCCGGGGGCCAGCGGCTATCACATCGTGTTCGTCGCGCTCGCCGCGCTCGCACTCGTGGGGTCGCTCGTGTCGACCGGTCTTGCCAGGGTCGCCAAGGCGCACCGCATGGCAATCGTGGACTGACCTCCGCCAACCCCGAACACAACGGAACCCCCGGGATATCCCGGGGGTTCCGTCGTCGTACGCGGAGACGGGCATGGCGCCCGCACGGTACGGCCTTAGTGCACAGCAACCGCTGAATCGTCGACGGCGACTGCCGGGCTTGCGGGGATGCCTGCCCGCTTGGCGGTGATCGCCGCGATCACCATCACCACGAGGGCCGAAGCGGTGATGACGGCCCCGATCCAGATGGGCGAGGTGTAGCCGAGGCCCGCTGCGATGCCGAGGCCGCCGGTCCAGGCGCCCAGGGCGTTGCCCACGTTGAACGCGCCGATGTTGGCACCGGAGGCAAGGGTGGGAGCCTGGCCTGCGTAGATCATGATCCGGCTCTGCAGGCCGGGAACGGTGCCGAAGCCGAAGCCGCCCATGAGGAAGAGGGCAATGATCGTGGCCGGCTGGGATCCGGCGAAGAGGCCGAACAGCGCCAGTACGACGATCAGGGCAACGATGAAGAAGATCAGGGTGCCGTCGATTGAACGGTCGGCCATGCGTCCGCCCAGCCAGTTTCCGATCACCAGTCCGGCGCCGAAGAGCACCAGCAGCCACGGCACGGCGGAGGAGGCGAAGCCGCTGACCTCGGTGAGGGTGTAGGCGATGTAGGTGAAGGCGCCGAACATGCCGCCGTAGGCGAGGATGGTGACCGAGAGGGAGAGCCATACCTGGCCGGAGCGGAAGGCGCCCAGTTCGCTGCGGAGGCTGATCTGTTCGCCCGACTGGCGGAGCACGGGAACTAGGACTGCGATGCCGATGAACGCCAGCACGCCGATCGCCGAGATGGCCCAGAAGGTGGCGCGCCAGCCGAACTGCTGGCCGATGAAGGTGCCGAAGGGAACGCCGAGGACATTGGCAGCGGTGAGGCCGGTGAACATGATGGCGATGGCGCCCGCCTTCTTGGCCGGTGCCACCAGGCTGGCGGCAACCACGGAGCCGATGCCGAAGAAGGCGCCGTGGCAGAGGGCGGCGATGATGCGGCCGATCATGGCCACGTTGTAGTTGCCGGCCAGGGCGGTCAGCGCGTTGCCCACGATGAACAGCACGATCAGGCTGAGCAGGACGGTTTTGCGGGGGAGCCGGGTGGTGGCTGCGGTCAACAGCAGGGCGCCGACCACCACGCTGAGGGCGTATCCGGAAATGAGCCATCCTGCGGCGGCTTCGGTGACTGCGAAGTCTGCGGCCACCTCGGGCAGCAGGCCCATGATGACGAATTCGGTAAGCCCGATGCCGAACGCGCCGATGGCGAGTGCGAGTAGGCCGAGAGGCATGAGGGGTCTCCTGTTACACTGGGAAAGTATTTGCAGGCGCTGGTTATTTCGCCGATGAATCTATAGTTGCACACGCAAGTATCAGGCGCAAGCAACTATATTGTGAGATGCGTCGCCTGGGTTCCGTCCGTACGCCGTGCCCCGCACGATCAAGGAGGATCATGAAGCGCTTCGAAGGCAAGGTCTGCCTGGTGACCGGAGCCGGCCACGGGATCGGCGCCGCCGCGGTGCGCCGCCTTTATGCGGAGGGTGCCGCCGTCGCGCTCGCGGAATTGGATGTCGACGCCGCCGCGCGGCTCGCCGCGGAATTGGACCCCGACGGCGGCAGGAGCCTCGTGCTGTCCTGCGAGCTCACTGGCCGCGGCTCCGTGGACGCGGCGGTTGCCGCCGTCGTCGCACGTTTCGGGCGGCTGGACGTCCTGGTGAACGTCGCCGGCGGTGCGCTCAGGCACCCGCCCCTGGCGGAGGGAATGAGTGACGGGGACTGGAACGCCGACCTCGACCTCAACCTCAGCGGCCCCATGCGGTTGATCCGCGCGGCAGTGCAGCATTTGCGCGCGCGGGGCGGGGCCGTGGTGCTGGTCGGCTCCGTCAACGGAATTGCTGCGTTCGGCGGAGAGTCCTATTCCGCGGCAAAGGCGGGGCTCGGCCTCTTGGCGAAGAACCTCGCCGTTACCCTTGGCCCGGACGGCGTCCGCCTCAACATGGTGGCGCCCGGAACCATCCGCACCCGGGTCTGGGACGCGCAGGGCGGGCCGGACCATTTGGCGCCGTTGTACCCGCTCGGCAGGGTCGGCGAGCCGGAGGATGTCGCTTCCGCGATCGCTTTCCTTGCCTCCGGCGACGCCGCATGGATCACCGGTGTCACGCTCCCGGTAGACGGCGGGGCGCTCGCCGGTCCGTTGCAGTTCTCGCAGAATTTCGACCGGCCCGCGCCGGTATCATTGGACGGTGAGTGAATCCCTGCCCCCGTGCCCCGAATGTTCCAGCGAATACACCTACGAAATGGGTGCGCTGCTCGTCTGCCCCGAATGTGCCCATGAGTGGGAGGCTCAGGCCGAAGGTGAGAGCCAGGGGGAGCGCCTCATCAAGGACGCCGTGGGCAATGTGCTCAGCGATGGCGATACCGTCACCATCATCAAAGACCTGAAGGTCAAGGGCAGCTCCACGTCCATCAAGGTGGGCACCAAGGTCCGCAACATCCGCCTGGTGGATGGCGTGGGCGACCACGACATCGACTGCAAAGTGGACGGCTTCGGCCCCATGCAACTGAAGTCGAGCGTCGTCAAGAAGGCCTAGCTGAAGAGCTAAACCGCCTGCAGTGCTCCCAGGGCCCGCACGAGCGGTTCCAGCTCCGGAACGGCTTCGGCTTCCTGGAGTGCCTTCTCCAGTGCTTCGTCGTGGACCGGGCGGGCTGCCAGCAGGAGCTTCTGCCCGGCGTCGGTCAGTTCCGTGTAAATGCCGCGGCGGTCATCGGCGCAGAGGATGCGGGTGAGCAATGCGCGGTCCTCAAGCCGGTTCACCAGGCGGGTGGTGGCGCTGCTGGACAGGGCGGTGGCACGCGCCAGCTGCTGCATGCGCATGTGCCAGCCGTCCTGCCGGCTCAGGGCGTCGAGCACCGTGTACTCCACCACGGACAGGCCGGCGGCTGATTGCAGCGCCTTCTCCAGTGCAGTTTCGATGCTTGCGTGCAGGGCGGCGAGGGTCCGCCAGCCTTGCGCGCGGACTTCCACGGCGTCGTCCTTGATGCCCATTTCCTGTAACTCCTGCCGATTGAGGGGAACGCGCCGGCGGTGGCCTGGCTGTAGTGCGCGCCACCATATATAGAGCGCGTGCAACTAATATTCTACGGCCGTGCGGCCCACGTAGCCAGCCCGCGCATGCGAGAGGCCCGTCACCATGCGGTGACGGGCCTCTGCGGGAATTACTTCTGGTCCGGCTGCCCGTCGAAATCGGGCGAGCCGTCGAAGACATCAGTGATCCTCGCCTTCGCGTCGCCCAGCGCAGCGGCCGGGCCCGACGTCGGCCGGCCGGCTGCGGCGCGTTCAGCCTCTTTCTCTGCCTGGAGGCGTTCCTTTTCGGCCTGCTTGAGAGCCTTCATCTTCCGTCCCCGGCCGCGCCACAGGCCGATCAGAACCACCAGCAGCACCGCGGCGGCGAAACCGGCGATCGCGGAGATCAGCGTTGAGGTCCGGAAACCCGGTGCATCGACATCGAGGACCCGCTGGCCGGCGTGGGCCGCGTTGTCGGAACCCAGTGCGATGGCGAGGGTGAGCAGGTTCGGCGTCGAGATCGCCACGCCAAGGATCACCAAGGCAATCTTGAACGGCCAGCCCACCTTCTTGTTCAAACCGATCAGCGCTACGAGGGTTGCGGCGAACGTGAAGACGAAACCATAGAACATGCCGGCCAGGATGCCGCCGGAGATGCTGCCGTTGACCTGCTGGCCGATGGTCTGGGACCACCAGCGGGGAAGGAATGCGGCGAGGGCAAAGTAGGAGATGACGGCGAAGACCAACGCGACAAGGATCAGGATGATCTTGGCGCCCCAGTTGCCTTTTTTCTTCGGGGGTACTGGTGCTTGTTCTGTCATGGGACCCATCATGGCAGAACGCGGGCTCCCTGCCTTGTCAAATCCGCCGTGGCGGCGTTACCTGGCCAGGACCTGCCCGCCGGTCTGGCAGCCGGGGCAGTATTGGAAGGAGGTCCCCACGTAGGCCAGTTCCTGGATGGTGTCTCCGCAGACCGGGCAGTCCTCGCCGTTACGGCCGTGGACTGCCATTGACGCCTTCTTCGCAGCCTTGAGCTTGTCCGGTGCGAGCCCCGTCAACTCTCCGGCGGCATCGCTCAGGACCTGCCGCATGGCGGTGTAGAGCCGCTCCACCGAGCCCGTGTCCAGCGATGCTCCCGGCGCCAGGGGCGAGAGCTTGGCTGCGTGCAGAATCTCGTCGCTGTAGCCGTTGCCGATACCCGCGATCTTTTTCTGGTCCCGGATGATGTCCTTGATCCGTTGCTTTGAGGTCAGCAGCCGGGCGAAGTCTTCCAGTGTGAATTCCGGGTCCAGCGCTTCCGGGCCGAGCTCCGCGATCCCGGGAACCACCTCCGGGTCGTGGACGATGTGCACGGCCAGGCCTTTCCATCGTCCGTAGTCCATGAGGTCCACGCCATGCTCCGTTCCGTCCTTTACCAGGCCAATGCGGGCCATGATGGGCCCGGCAGCCGGCTTGGCCGCAGACACCGCTTCGGGAGCGTCCTTGACCTCGGGAAGTTTCCCGGACACCCGCACCCACCCCGACTTCCCGAAGTTGGCAACGAGGGCCGGCCCGCCGCCGTCGGGATCCGTGTCAAAAACCAGGAACTTTCCGCGCCGCACCACCCGGATAAGGGTGCGTCCGGCAACAATGTCGGGGGAGACGTCTTTGTTTTTCAGGGCGAACGCCGTAGGGAACTGCAGGCTGGCCACCGTGGCCCCTGCAAGCTGCCCGTCCAGCCAGGCCGCCAGGGCCGTGAGTTCGGGAAGTTCAGGCATGGCAATGCTCCTCCAAAAGCAGGGCGGACCCTCTTCCGCCCATCATTCCAGAGACCCGTGGGGAGGCGGGAGGATTGTGCCTATACTTTCAGCGGCGGCGCGGAAGCCTGCTCCGCCGTCGTGGTCCTCAACGTCCCGATGAAAGGCGACCCATGAGCAACATTCCTGCCGATCTCTCCTACACCGCCGAGCACGAATGGGTGGCTGCCCCCAACGCCGATGGCGTCGTCCGCATCGGCATCACCGACTTCGCGCAGGACGCCCTGGGCGACGTCGTCTACGTCCAGATGCCCGAGCCCGGCACCACCATCACCGGCAACGAAGTGGTGGGCGAAGTCGAATCCACCAAGAGCGTCAGCGACATCTACGCCCCGGTGAGCGGCGAAGTCATCGCGCGCAACGATGCCCTGGACAGCGACCCCGCCCTGATCAACTCCGATCCGTACGGCGAAGGCTGGCTCCTGGAGATCAAGCTTGCCGAAGCAGATGCCACCGAATCGCTGCTCAGTGCATCCGAGTACGAACAGCAGGTAGGCTAAAACCAACTGGTCAGGAACGCCGGTTCTCCCTCCCCGGGAGAACCGGCGGACCAGCAACCCGTTTGGCCCGGCGGAACCGGGCAGCAGCGAACCGGCGTCTGTGTGAGCCGCCGGCGGATGAGGAGGATTTCCATGGTTGGCGGCGAACAGAACCCGGTCCCGGGCCGGTCCGAAGGACTGGAACAGCCGACCTCGGAGACCACCTCGATCCAACTCACCCCGATCAGCAGCGAGCCGGGCATCACCCCCAAGCTGCTCTCCGAAGAGCGCGCAGCAGTTGACGCCCTGCCTCCCGGTTCGGCGCTCCTGATCGCGCACAGCGGCCCGAACGCCGGCGCCCGCTTCCTGCTCGACTCGGACAACACGACGGCGGGCCGCCACCCGGACGCCGATATCTTCCTTGACGACGTCACGGTTTCCCGCAAGCACGTCGAATTCCACCGCACCGCCGGCGGCTTCGAGGTGGTGGATACCGGCAGCCTGAACGGTACCTACGTCAACCACGACCGTGTGGACAGCGTGCAGCTGAAGAACGGCAGCGAAGTCCAGATCGGCAAGTTCCGCCTCACCTTCTACCTGAGCCCTGCGCGCGCTGCAGGCCAGGCCTGAATCCGGAGTACCTGCCTGTGGCACTTGCCCAGCCGGAACGGCGTGGACCCCAGGTCCTGAACATCGGCGAGGTCCTCGCCCAGTTGAGCGACGACTTCCCCGCGATGACCGCGTCCAAGATCCGCTTCCTTGAAGAAAAGGGACTGATCAATCCGAAGCGGACTCCCGCGGGGTACCGCCAGTACTCGGACAGCGACGTCGAGCGCCTGCGCTTTGTCCTGGCGCTGCAGCGCGACCAGTACCTGCCGCTGAAGGTCATCAAGGACTACCTTGACGCGATCGACCGCGGCGAACGGCCAGAGAACCTCCCGCCGGGAGTCACTGTTTCCCCGCGCATCGTCTCGGACGAACTTGCCGCCGAGCTGAAGGGGCGTGCGCGCGCCCTCACGGAGGAGCAGTTGCGCACCGAGTCCGGCGCCAGCGTCCCGCTCCTGCAGTCGCTGCTCAGTTTCGGGCTGATCAGCCATGTGAACGGGAAGTTCGATGAGCACGCCCTGCAGGTGGCTCGTGCTTGCGTCCAGTTGGAGGGCCACGGCCTGGAGCCGCGGCACCTCCGTCCGTTCCAGGCGGCGGCTGAGCGTGAGTTCGGCCTTGTGGAGCGTGCCGTCGGACCGCTCATGTCCCGGAAAGACGCCGCTTCGCAGGCCCGCGCAGCGGAAGCTGCCCGGGAAATCAGCGAACTTTGCCTCACCCTGCACCGGGCCCTGGTGCAGGACCGGATCTCGCGCATGGAATCGTGATGATTGAAGTCGAGATTGTCGGAGTACGGATCGAGCTCCCCTCCAACCAGCCGCTGGTCCTCCTGAAGGAACTCCAGGGAGACCGGCACGTGCCCATTTGGATCGGCACGCCCGAGGCCAGTGCCATCGCCCTGGCCCAGCAGGGTGTCGTCCCGCCCCGGCCCATGACCCATGACCTCTTGGTGGATGTCGTGGAGGCCCTCGGCCATGCGATCGTCACTGTGAACATTGTGGCCGTGGAAGACAACATCTTCTACGGGCAGCTCCAGTTCGACGACGGCACCACCGTCAGCTCCCGTGCTTCGGACGCGCTGGCGCTGGCGCTGCGGGCCAAGTGCCGCATCTGGTGCGCGGACGCCGTGATGGAAGAAGCCGGCGTGCGGATCACCGAGCACGACGACGGCGAGGAAGCCGAGCCCACCGTGGACGAGGAACGCGAAATGCGCCGTTTCCGCGAGTTCCTGGATGACGTCGAACCCGAGGATTTTGAAGGCTGAGGGCTTCTTAACGTTAAAGTCGAAGGTGAAAGTTTCGACACGGCGTGAAAATGCCCCAAACGTCTTTGACCTTGGGCCTCCGCCCGCCTAACGTCGGAGGTATCAAGTTCCCGTTGCATACACGGCCTGCGCAAGTCACACTGGAGAGTGCGGACGCGTTTGAAATTACACGATTGACGTTCCATTCGTGTCGGCTGTGGAGGCGCCATCCCCAGGGGAACTTCGGACAAGGAGGGTCACGTGAGTCCCAAAGGCGAAGCAGGCGAGCTGAAGCAGGCCTCGATTGGTGTTGCTGCGCCCGCTAGCGGTGCCCAGGGTCTTCTTTTCACCGAGGACCTTCCCGTCCTTGACGAAGACGCCGGCTATCGTGGCCCCACCGCGTGCAAGGCGGCGGGCATCACCTACCGCCAGCTCGACTACTGGGCGCGTACCGGCCTCGTCGAACCCGCGGTGCGCGGTGCCGCCGGCTCCGGTTCCCAGCGGCTTTACAGCTTCCGCGACATCCTCGTCCTCAAGGTCGTCAAGCGCCTCCTCGATACCGGGGTGTCCCTCCAGCAGATCCGCACCGCCGTCGAACACCTGCGGGAGCGCGGCGTCGAAGACCTCGCGCAGATCACCCTCATGAGCGACGGCGCCAGCGTCTATGAATGCACTTCCGCGGATGAAGTGATCGACCTCGTGCAGGGCGGCCAAGGCGTCTTCGGCATCGCCGTCGGCCGCGTTTGGCGCGAGGTGGAAGGCAGCCTCGCCGAACTTCCCAGCGAGCACGCAGCCGACCAGACGTTCCCCGACGACGAACTCAGCAAGCGCCGCTCGGCCCGCCGCACCGGCTAGGCCGGAATACACCCAAGACGCCAAGAAGGCCTCCTTCCCCGGATAGTTCCGGGAAGGAGGCCTTGCTTTTGCGTATTACTGGGCGCGACGGCGGGTCTGGCCATTGGAGGCCAACAGGTTCTGCAGAAGTGCGTCGAAGAGCTTCGCAGTGCTTTTGGCGGAATCGCCGGGCCAGTGGTGCACGGCGTGGGCCGCGCCTTGGATCTGCTGCCAGTTCGCTTGTTCGGGGATGTGCGGCGAGAGCAGGAGTTCGCCGAACATCGACTCCATCTCGGCGAGGCGGAAGCCGTGCTCCGAGGAGCCGCTGCGTACCCGGTTGGCAACGATGCCCGCCGGAGCCAGCTGCGGTGCGAATTCCTTGCGGAAGAGCTGGATGGCGCGCATGGTGCGTTCGGTGCCGGCCACGGAGAACAGGCCCGGCTCGGCTACCAGGACAACGCGGTTGCTCGCGTTCCATGCCATGCGGGTCAGCCCGTTCAGTGACGGAGGGCAGTCCACCAAGACCAGTTCGTACGAGGCGGCCCCGGCCAATACCGAGGAGAGTCTGCGCAGGTCGCGGCGTCCGAGGTCCGGGCGGTCATAGATACCGGTGAAGGCGGATCCGACGGCGACATCCAGGACGGGGCGGCCGTTGCGTTCAGCAGGGGAGGCCTCGCCCCCGGCAGCCGGGATCTGGCCGATCCAGCCGCTGGCTGCCACATTCTCGTTCAGGCGGGCCCGGCGGGGGTTCTTCAGCATCCGGCCGATGTCGAGCTGTTCGGTGGGCTGGACGCCCAGTGCTGTTGTTGCGTCCGCGTGGGGATCAAGGTCTACAACAAGGGTGGGGATGCCGGCAGCCAGTGCCGCCGATGCCAGTCCCGTCGTCACGGACGTCTTGCCCACGCCGCCCTTGAGGCTGCTGATGCTGACTACTTGCACTTGAAAACCCAAAACCTAACGCCGGTTGCCGTGTAGCTGTGGTGAGTGTCCCGGCCCGGCCGGAACGGGGGCCTGGCTCACGCCCCAGAACATTCTATGTGGAGGAGGCGGGGATTCCCGGCTTCACGGTTTTCGGGGCCTGCCGCGGTCCGTTTTCCTAGCACATTGGAGGGCGTTTACCTCACGTGACGGCCGTCATTGTGACGGTCGACACAAAGATTTGTGTTTGTCCGGGCCGTTCTTACACACTGTGACCACCGACCGGTTACACCCGCAATGATGCAGGAGAAGTATGTTTTCCAAAGTTCTGGTGGCCAATCGCGGCGAAATCGCGATCCGTGCCTTTCGCGCCGGCTATGAGCTCGGCGCCAAGACTGTAGCGGTTTTCCCCCATGAGGATCGGAATTCGATCCACCGGCAGAAAGCCGATGAGGCCTACCTGATTGGTGAAGAGGGCCATCCGGTCCGTGCTTACCTGGATGTTGCGGAGGTTGTCAGGGTAGCGAAGGAAGCCGGGGCGGACGCCATTTACCCGGGCTACGGCTTCCTCTCCGAGAACCCGGACCTTGCCCGTGCCGCGAAGGCCGAGGGCATCACCTTCGTCGGCCCGCCCGCCGAGGTCCTGGAACTCGCCGGAAACAAGGTTGCGGCGCTCGAGGCCGCCCGCAAGGCTGGCGTGCCGGTCCTGAAGTCCAGCGCCCCCTCCCGTGACATCGACGAGCTGATCGCCGCTGCGGACGAGATCGGCTTCCCGATCTTCGCGAAGGCCGTCGCAGGTGGTGGCGGCCGCGGCATGCGCCGTGTCGAAACCCGCGAGGCCCTTCCCGAGGCCCTGCAGTCCGCCATGCGCGAAGCCGACGCCGCCTTCGGTGATCCCACGATGTTCCTGGAGCAGGCCGTGCTGCGTCCGCGCCACATCGAGGTGCAGATCCTCGCCGACGCCGAGGGCAACGTCATCCACCTCTTCGAGCGCGACTGTTCGCTGCAGCGCCGCCACCAGAAGGTCATCGAGATCGCACCGGCCCCGCAGCTGGACGACTCCATCCGCCAGGCCCTGTACCGCGACGCGGTCGCCTTCGCGAAGGCGCTGAACTACGTCAACGCCGGTACCGTCGAGTTCCTCGTGGACACTGCCGGCGAACGCGCCGGACAGCACGTCTTCATCGAAATGAACCCGCGCATCCAGGTGGAGCACACGGTCACCGAAGAGATCACCGACGTCGACCTTGTCCAGGCCCAGATGCGCATCGCCTCAGGCGAGACGCTCGCGGACCTCGGCCTCAGCCAGGACAGCGTTTTCATCAAGGGCGCAGCACTGCAGTGCCGCATCACCACCGAGGACCCGGCCAACGGCTTCCGCCCGGACGTCGGAAAGATCACCGGTTACCGTTCCGCCGGCGGCGCCGGTGTGCGGCTCGACGGCGGCACCGTGTACTCGGGTGCCGAAATCAGCCCGCACTTCGACTCCATGCTGGTCAAGCTCACCTGCCGCGGACGCGACTACCCGGCCGCCGTCAAGCGCGCCCGACGTGCCCTGGCCGAGTTCCGCATCCGCGGAGTGTCCACCAACATCCCGTTCCTGCAGGCCGTGCTGGACGACGAAGACTTCGTGGCCGGCAACGTGGCCACGTCCTTCATTGACGAACGCCCCGAACTGCTCAAGTCCCGCGTGTCTGCCGACCGCGGTACCAAGCTCCTCACGTGGCTGGCCGACGTCACCGTCAACAAGCCCAACGGCGAGCTCCCTGTCCACTCCGATCCGGCAGCCAAGCTGCCGTCGGTCGAAGGTAAGGAGATCCCGGCCGGTTCGCGCCAGAAGCTGCTGGAACTGGGCCCCGAAGGCTTCGCCAAGGCGCTGCGCGAGCAGAGCGGCGTCGCCGTCACGGATACCACCTTCCGCGACGCTCACCAGTCCCTGCTGGCCACCCGCGTGCGCACCCGGGACCTTGTGGCCGCAGCCCCGGCCGTCGCTGCCCTGACGCCGCAGCTGCTCTCTGTCGAAGCCTGGGGCGGTGCCACCTACGACGTGGCCCTGCGCTTCCTCGGCGAAGACCCCTGGGACCGCCTCGCCGCCCTGCGCAAGGCCTTGCCCAACGTCTGCCTGCAGATGCTGCTCCGCGGCCGCAACACGGTGGGCTACACCCCGTACCCGGAGGAAGTCACCGAGGCCTTCGTCAACGAGGCCGCTGCCACTGGCATCGACATCTTCCGCATCTTCGACGCCCTGAACGACGTCAACCAGATGGCTCCGGCCATCCGCGCTGTCCGGGCCACCGGCACCGCCGTCGCGGAAGTGGCACTGTGCTACACCAGCGACATGCTGGATCCGGAAGAGAAGCTCTACACGCTGGACTACTACCTTGAGCTGGCACAGCGCATCGTGGATGCCGGCGCGCACATCCTCGCCATCAAGGACATGGCGGGCCTGCTGCGTCCGGCCGCGGCCGCCAAGCTTGTCACGGCACTGCGCGAGCGTTTCGACCTCCCGGTCCACCTGCACACGCACGACACCGCAGGCGGCCAGCTCGCCACCCTGCTGGCGGCCGTGGATGCAGGAGTCGACGCCGTCGACGCCGCCTCCGCCTCGCTCGCAGGCACCACCAGCCAGCCGTCCGCCTCAGCGCTCGTGGCCGCCCTCGCGCACACGCCGCGGGACACCGGCCTGGACCTGGCTGCCGTCAGCGCGATGGAACCGTACTGGGAAGCCGTGCGCCGGGTGTACGCCCCGTTCGAATCCGGGCTGCCGGGTCCGACCGGCCGTGTGTACCAGCACGAGATCCCGGGCGGCCAGCTGTCCAACCTGCGCCAGCAGGCCATCGCCCTGGGCCTTGGCGAACAGTTCGAAGCCATCGAGGACATGTACACCGCCGCCGACCGCATCCTGGGCCGCCTGGTCAAGGTCACGCCATCGTCGAAGGTGGTGGGCGACCTTGCCCTGCACCTGGTGGGCCTGAACGCCGATCCTGCCGACTTCAACGAGAACCCGCAGAACTACGACATCCCGGATTCCGTCATCGGATTCCTGTCCGGCGAACTCGGCGATCCTCCCGGAGGCTGGCCGGAGCCGTTCCGCACCAAGGCCCTGCAGGGCCGCAGCATCAAGGTGCGGGACGTCGAGCTCAGCGCCGAAGACAGCGCCGCGCTCAAGTCCGACTCCGCTACCCGCCGCCAGACGCTGAACCGCCTGCTCTTCGCCGGTCCCACCAAGGACTACCTGAAGAGCGTGGAAAGCTACGGCAACCTCTCGGTGCTGGATACCCGCGATTACCTGTACGGCCTGCAGCGCGGCGCTGAACACGTCATCGAACTGGAAAAGGGCGTGCGCCTGATCGCTTCCCTCGAGGCGGTGTCCGAACCCGACGAAAAGGGCATGCGCACCGTACTGTGCAAGCTCAACGGCCAGTCCCGTCCCGTGGTGGTGCGGGACAAGTCCGTGGTCAGCAACGTCAAGACGGCGGAGAAGGCCGATCCGTCCCAGCCGGGCCAGGTGGCCGCTCCGTTCGCCGGTGCCGTGACCGTCACGGCCAAGGTGGGCGATGCCGTCAACGCGGGCGATACCGTTGCCACCATTGAGGCGATGAAGATGGAAGCATCCATCACGACGCCGGTGGCCGGCACTGTTTCCCGGATCGCCGTCAACGCCGTGGAACAGGTCCAGGGCGGAGACCTGCTGATCGTCGTCGAGTAGGCGGCCCGCAGTAGATATGGAGGAGGCCCCGGGCAGCAGCCCGGGGCCTCCTTCAGTGAACGGTGATCGAGTGGCTGGTGATCGAGCTTGTCGAGATCCAGGTTTCGACAGGCTCAACCACCACCAACAGACTCAACCACCGGCGGGTCAGCCGCGCGGCGCCGAGTACATCTCCTCGATGACGGTTTCGAAGTCCTTCATGACCTGCGCGCGCTTGACCTTCATGGACGGGGTCAGGTGCCCCGACGCTTCCGTGAAATCCGAGGCGACAATCCGGAAGGACTTGATGGCCTCGGCCTGCGATACCGACTGGTTGGCCTTGCTGATCAGTTCCTGCACGGCGGCCCGGACCACGCTGTTTCCGGCCGCTTCCTCGAGGGTGGTGCCGGCCGGGAGGCCATGGCGTTCGAGCCAGCCGGGGAGGGCTTCTTCGTCCAGGGTCACCAGGGCGCCGATGAAGGGGCGGTTGTCGCCGAGCACCAGGACCTGGGACACCAAGGCGTCAGCCCGGATCTGGTCCTCAAGCAGGGCAGGAACCACGTTCTTGCCACCGGCCGTGACGATGATTTCCTTCTTGCGGCCGGTGATCTTCAGGAAGCCTTGGCCGTCCAGCTCACCGATGTCGCCGGTGCGGAACCAGCCGTCCACGAAGGTTTCGGCCAGCAAGTCGTCGCGCTTGTAGTAGCCCTTCATGACGCAGACGCCCTTGGCGAGGATTTCGCCGTCGTCCGCAATCCTGACGGCGTTGCCCGGAAGCGGGCGTCCCACCGTGCCGATCTTGATGAGGGACGGCGTGTTCACGGAGACCGGCGCAGTGGTCTCCGTGAGGCCGTAGCCTTCGAGGATCTGCAAGCCGATGCCCTGGAAGAAGTGGCCGAGGCGTTCACCGAGCGGGCCGCCGCCGGAGACCGCGTGGCTGACCTGGCCGCCCATGGCCGCCCGGAGCTTGCCGTAGACCAAGCGGTCGAACAGGGCGTGCTTGAGCCGCAGCCCCAGGCCTACCGAACCGGACTGGCGGGCCTTCGAGTACGCGATCGCCGTGTCTGCCGCCTTGTGGAAGATACCGCCCTTGCCGCCGTCTTCGGCCTTGCTGAGCGCCGAGTTGTACACCTTCTCGAATACGCGGGGCACGGCCAGGATGAAGGAGGGCTTGAAGCTCTGGAGATCGGACAGCAGGTTCTTGATGTCCGGGGTGTGCGCCACTTGCGCGCCGGCCGCCACGGCCAGGACCGAGATGAAGCGGGCGAACACGTGGGCGAGCGGCAGGAACATGATGGTCCGCGCGTTCTCGTTGACCACATCGCCCAGTGAAGCCAGGGCGTTTTCGGACAGTTCCACGAAATTCCCGTGGCTCAGTTCGCAGCCCTTGGGGCGGCCGGTGGTCCCGGAGGTGTAGATGATCGTGGCGGTATCCGACAGGACGGCCTTGCTGCGGCGGGATTCGAGTTCCTCGTCGCTGACACCGGCGCCGGCGCTCCGGAGGAGATCGAGTCCGCCGCCTTCAAGCTGCCAGACGTTGGCCACGGTACCGAGGTCCTGCCCGGCGACGGCCTGGCGGATGATGTCCTCGTGGTGTGCAGCCTCGGCAAAGGCGGCCACCGCTCCGGAGTCGCCGAGGTTCCAGGCCACCTGGGACGGGGAGGAGGTTTCGTAGATCGGGACGGAGATGCCGCCGGCGAACCAGATGGCGAAGTCGACCAGGGACCATTCGTAGCGCGTGCGGGACATGATGCCCACCCGGTCGCCGGCCTGCACGCCGTTGGCGATCAGGCCCTTTGCCAGGGCGGACACATCCGCAAGGAACTCGCGTGCCCGGATGTCCTGCCATTGGCCCGCGCCGTTCAGCTTGGCGAACAGGGCGGGGTTGGAGGGCTTGTTTGCCTGCCGGATCACGAGGTCCGTGATGTTGGTTTCAGGGGCAACATTCACCAGGGGCGGAACACTGACTTCACGCACGATAGCTCCTTTGATATCAACAGACCAATGCAGGGCTGCTCTAACTCTAACGCTCCGGGTCACCGGGTGTGTCGGAGTTCACCTACTGGCGAGTAACTTTACGGTGAAGCCCGGATTTCCGCCAATAGGCCGTATGTGCGCGGCGTGATCCGGTGGCGCCCGGATTAAGATGGCGGGATGCTGAATTTCGCCCTGCCCGCAGGCCGCGCCACCCGCACAGTGCGCTGGTCCAGCTCAGCTGCCGTCCGCCGTCGTGGAGCCGTACGCCAGCACCGCCGGGGGCTGGCGATCGGAATCGACATCGGCGGGACGAAAGTCGCGGCTGGAGTCGTCGACGCCGAAGGCCGGGTCCTCGAGGAGCAGCGCCGGGCGACGCCCGGCCGCGACCCGCGCGCCGTCGAGCGGGTGATCGTGGAGCTCGTGCAGGATCTGGGCGAACGCCACCGGATCGCGTCGCTGGGCATCGGCGCCGCGGGGTGGATGGATCTCGACGGCGGCACGGTGCTGTTCAGTCCGCACCTCGCCTGGCGGAACGAGCCCCTGCGGGACAAGCTGCAGGAGATGCTGCGCCGCCCGGTGCTGGTGGTCAACGACGCCGATGCCGCCGCCTGGGCCGAGTGGCGGTTCGGCGCGGGCCGCGGCGAGAGCCGGCTTGTGTGTATCACCCTGGGAACCGGCATCGGCGGTGCGATGGTGATGGACGGCCGGCTGGAACGCGGACGGTTCGGAGTGGCGGGAGAATTCGGCCACCAGGTGGCCGTCCCCGGCGGGCACCGTTGTGAATGCGGCAACCGCGGCTGCTGGGAGCAATACGCCTCCGGCAACGCCCTGGGCCGGGAAGCGCGCGAACTTGCACGGCGTAACTCACCCCTGGCGCACGAACTGCTGAAGGCCAGCGGTGGCGTGGTGGATGACATCACCGGCCTGACCGTGTCCCAGCTGGCCAAGGCGGGGGACCCGGCGTCGAAGGAACTGCTCGAAGAAGTGGGGCAGTGGCTTGGCCTGGGCCTGGCCAACCTTGCAGCAGCCCTTGATCCGGGGACCTTCGTGATCGGCGGTGGCTTGTGCGACGCCGGTGAGCTGCTGGCCGGCCCGGCCCGGCAGGCTTTCGCCCGGAACCTGACCGGCCGCGGTTTCCGGCCGCCGGCCGCGATCAAGCTGGCGGAACTCGGCCCCAAGGCGGGGATGATCGGCGCCGCGGACCTCTCCCGGGTCAGCGGCAGGCGGCACGGCTAGTCAGACGCGGGCGCCGTCGTCGTAGTCATCCTTTTCACGGGGTAAACGCATGATCAGGTAGACCACGGAGGCGAGGAATGCCGCCACCATGCCCAGGACGGCCGGCAGGGGAGCCGAACGCCAGAACATGGCAGTGAACAGGAGGCCCAAGGGCCCGCCGATGGCACCCAGCCAGGCGAGCATGGTCAACGGCTCGGTGCCGGCGAGGCTTGGCGGTTCCTCCGGGATGAAGCCTTCCTCGTCGTCGGCCACCTCGTAGTCGCGGGGGCCGGGGGCTGCGGGATTGCTGGCTTCCGGGCCGGAGAAGGTGCGCGAAAGCCCCAAGGGATCGAAATCGCTGAAGCTGCCGGTGCGGGGCGTTTCGGGTTCCCCGGGGGCGTCGTCCGCGGTTTCCGGGAGCTCCTCCGGCATGGCTTCGAGCCTCGCGACAAGGTCAAGCCAGACGGCGTCGTCGTCCTTGTTCGCGCTCTGGTCCGCCGAATCCGGTCCGGGCCTGTTCATGGGTGCTGTCCTTCGGGTGAGGAGGCCGTGAGTTCTGCAACGGTCTTCCGGATGAACTCGGCAGACGCCTGGAAGATTCCCGGGGCGTCGTTGTCGAGGGTTGCCACGTGGTAGCTGTTTTCCAGGACCGTGAGCTCTACGGGAGCCGTCACGAGCCGCCGCAGCTGCCGGATGCTGGCATCGGACACCACATGGTCCACCGAGGAGCGGAAGACACGTACCGGCGCGGAGATCCGGGGGAGCAGGGCCCAGGTGTCCTTGTACATTTTCTTCAGTTCATGGGCGGCGGCCACCGGGGTGCGGGGGTAGGCGCCTTCATCGACTCCCGGCTTTCGGATGTCGTTGGCGATGGCCGGCGTGGACTTCATGACGTGCTTGAGGAGTCCCACCACCACGGCCCGGGGATCGTCGAGCACCAGGCCCGGGTTGACCACGATCGTCCCGGCCACCGGCCGGGTGGCGCCGATCCGCAGTGCCAAGGCGCCGCCCATGGACATGCCTGCGGCGAAGACGTAGTCGCATTCGGACTGCAGTTCAAGGTAGGCGGCGTCCACCGCGTTGTGCCATTCCTGCCAGCGCCGGGTGGCCATGTCCTGCCAGGTGGTGCCGTGGCCGGGAAGCAATGGCAGGCGCACGGCGAAACCCTCTTCGGCGAGGTACCGTGCCCACGGCCGCATGCTGTGCGGGCTGCCCGTGAATCCATGGCTCATCACCACTCCGATGCTGGGCCCGGAGCCGGTGAAGCTGCTCGAAAACGGAGAGAAATCAGGGAGGGAATTCATGATGACTCCGAGGCTACTCTGTCCGCGGCATGGCGCAGGAAAAAGGCGGCTGATTCTTCGAAGATCAGCGGCGCGTCCACGTCCAGCGTGGCCACATGCCCGCTGTGCGGCAGGGGGCGGACCGTGAATTCCCTGCTTCCGATGCGCTTGCGGACCATCTCCACGGAACTCGGCGGCACCACCGCGTCCTCCGCCGATTTGAAGACCAAAGCCGGTGCCGTGAGGGCCGGCAGGGCCCGGTAGGTGGAGCGGAACAATTTCTTCAGCTCGTGCACCGCTGCAAGCGGCGTGAGGGAGTAGTCGCCGTCGTCGGTGTGCGGCGCCGTCGGGTTTTCCTCCTGCACCGGCACCGTGGTGCGCATGACGTGCTTAAGCGCGGCGATGTATCGCACCCGGCGGTCGTAGAAACTCAGTCCCGGGTTCACGACGGCGACCCCCGCCACCGGGTGGCGGGCAGCGGTCCGCAGCGCCACGGCCCCGCCCATGGATAGGCCGGCGACGAAGCAGCGGGACGTTCCGGCCGCGAGCTCGAGGTAGCTGTCTTCGAAGGTGCCGTACCAGTCCTTCCAGGAGGTGCGGGCGAGGTCCTTCCAGTGCGTGCCGTGGCCGGGAAGCAGCGGCACGGTGACCGCGAAGCCCAGTGAGGCCAGGTGTTCTGCCCAGGGCATGATGCTGAGCGGGCTGCCGGTGAAGCCGTGGCAGAGTGCGATTCCGGTGCCGGCGTTGGCTCCGTGCCCGGCGTACCGGAACGGCTTCGGTCCGGAAGGCACGGGGTTCGCGCTGGTTTCCGTCATGGGTCCATCGTGTCACTGTTCCGGTCAATTCACACACGAGTTAGGGTGGCAGTGAGCGCCGAACGGAAGCGTCCGGCCATATTCATATGCCGCCGGGGAGGAACCACGGTGTTCTATTGGGTCATGAAACGGATCTTCATCGGTCCGATCCTCAAACTGCTGTTCCGTCCGTGGATCAAGGGCCTGGACAACATTCCAGAGCGCGGTGCCGCGATCCTGGCGTCGAACCACCTGTCCTTCTCGGACTCGATCTTCCTTCCCTTGATGGTGCGGAGGCCGGTGATCTTCCTGGCCAAGTCCGAGTACTTCACGGGGACCGGCATCAAGGGCCGCCTGACTGCCCTGTTCTTCCGGCTGAGCAAGCAGCTGCCCATGGACCGGTCCGGCGGTGCGGCTTCGGAAGTATCGCTGCAGGCCGGACGCGGTGTCCTGCACGGCGGAGGATTGCTGGGCATCTATCCGGAAGGCACGCGCAGCCCCGACGCCCGCCTCTACCGTGGCAAGGCCGGCGTGGCGAAGCTGGCGCTGCAGACCCGGGTGCCGGTGATCCCGGTGGCGATGATCGGAACCGAGAAGGTCCAGCCCATCGGCAAGAGGATTCCCAACATCCGGCGCATCGGCATGATCATCGGCCAGCCCCTGGACTTCAGCGAACACTACGGAAATGAAGAAGACCGGACCGTCCAGCGCGAGGTCACCGACCGCATCATGTACGAGATCATGCGGCTCTCCGGGCAGGAGTACGTGGACGAGTACGCGGCCGATGTGAAGGCCCGGCTCGCGGGCAAAGAGGACGACGGCGGGCGCCCCGGGAAAGTATGACGGCACCGTGCGTCCGGGTTACGGCAGCCGTGCCCCAAAGCGCCCGGCGGGCCACTAGTCTTGTAGGGTGACTGAGCTAATTCCCGCACCTTCCATGACCGGCCCCATGACCAGCACCGCGCAGAGCGGCGCCGCTGACTATCCGGGCCTGGACGACTGGCGTGAGCTGCCGATCTCGCAGCAGCCCACTTGGGCGGACAAGGACGTTTTCGACGCTTCCGTCAAGGAACTTTCGGTGCTGCCGCCACTCGTCTTCGCCGGCGAAGTGGACATCCTGCGTGAGCGGCTCGCCGCTGCGGCCCAGGGCCGTGCCTTCCTGCTCCAGGGCGGTGACTGCGCGGAAACCTTCGAAGGCGCCACCGCTGACAAGATCAGCGCCCGCGTCAAGACCATCCTGCAGATGGCCGTGGTCCTGACCTACGGTGCGGCGATGCCCGTCATCAAGATGGGCCGCATGGCCGGCCAGTTCGCCAAGCCGCGCTCCTCCAACGAGGAAACCCGTGACGGCGTCACGCTGCCCGCATACCGCGGCGACATCGTCAACGGCTACGACTTCACCCCGGAATCCCGCGCCCACGATGCTGGCCGCATGCTCAAGGCGTACCACACCTCCGCTTCGACCTTGAACCTCATCCGGGCGTTCACCCAGGGCGGCTTCGCGGACCTCCGCCTGGTGCACCAGTGGAACAAGGGCTTCACCGAGAACCCGGCCCACGCCCGCTACGAATCCCTGGCCCGGGACATCGACCGCGCCATCCGCTTCATGGACTCCTGCGGCGCGGACTTCGAAGCCCTGAAGCGCGTGGAGTTCTTCGCCAGCCACGAAGCCCTGCTCCTGGACTACGAGCGCGCCCTCACCCGTATCGACTCCCGCACCGGCCTGCCGTACGACACCTCCGGCCACTTCCTGTGGATCGGCGAACGTACCCGCGAGCTCGACCACGCCCACGTGGACTTCCTGTCCCGCGTGCGCAACCCCATCGGCGTCAAGCTCGGCCCGGGCACCAGCGGTGACGACGCCCTGCGCCTCATCGACAAGCTGGACCCGAACCGCGAACCGGGCCGCCTCACCTTCATCACCCGCATGGGTGCGAAGAACATCCGCGAGAAGCTGCCCGCCGTCGTCGAACGGGTCACGGCCTCCGGCGCCCAGGTGCTCTGGGTGACCGACCCGATGCACGGCAACACGGTCACCTCGCCCAACGGCTACAAGACCCGCAACTTCGACGACGTCATTGACGAGGTGCGCGGTTTCTTCGAAGTGCACCAGTCGCTGGGCACCGTTCCGGGCGGCCTGCACGTGGAAATGACCGGCGACGACGTCGCCGAGTGCCTGGGAGGCGCGGACCCGATCGACCAGGACGCCTTCCTGGACCGCTACGAGTCCGTCTGCGACCCGCGCCTGAACCACATGCAGTCGCTGGAAATGGCCTTCCTCGTTGCAGGGGCACTGGCCAAGCACTAAGCGCGAACGTACACATGAGGCCCCGGAATCCGGGCGGGTTCTAGCGGTCGTTGCAACACCCTGACTTCGGGAGTTGCAACGACCGTGGTTCGTTTAAGCGGTGATTCATCAGGTTCTGGCTGGTACCGGCAGGAACATAAGGACGCATTTTTCGTAGTGTTTGATCGTCTGCAGGACACGACGGCGGCTGCTAAAGCTTGCGGGATTAATCCAGCGACCGGGGCAGCCTGGGTTCGGAAGGCTGGGTTGAAGGGCCTCGGGAAACGGGGAAGAG
>NZ_MJLT01000008.1 GCF_001766675.1 Arthrobacter sp. SW1 | reverse complement strand
CATCCAAAACCACAAAAGCTTTCCACCCTCCACCATGCGGTAAAAGGTCATATCCGGTATTAGACCCAGTTTCCCAGGCTTATCCCAGAGTCAAGGGCAGGTTACTCACGTGTTACTCACCCGTTCGCCACTAATCCACACCGCAAGCGGTGCTTCATCGTTCGACTTGCATGTGTTAAGCACGCCGCCAGCGTTCATCCTGAGCCAGGATCAAACTCTCCGTCAAAAAAACAGACACAACCACAACGATGGAAATAACACCAACCATGGCTGCACAAAATCTGAAACCAGCTAAAAACACCAAACCATCCACGGGGGTGGACAACCTGGCGCCTAACCAATTCAATAAAAAATCGGTATCAACAAACTTGGCACACTATTGAGTTCTCAAACAACAGGTCACTATTCCAAAGCAGTACCACCCAAACCAACCGGTCCAGGATCGCTCCGGAGCAACTTTTCAAACTTACCCGATCCTCCGCTCCCAGGCAAATCAGCGCTACCGCCGAAAACCAGGACAAAGAACCAGCCTTGAAGGCATCAGCCCAGCCGGAAACACCAGCCGAATTCAAGGGAGTTTGGCCGCCTCCGGGTCTCAGCTTTCCGCTGTCCCCCTCGCGGCGACTCAGAAAACATTACACGGGCCGCGGAGCCTGCGCAAATCAGCCTGGCGCCGTCGCGGGAACCCCGGAATCCCGGGCGAAACACGCCCATGAAGCGCTGCCAGCCGCGCAATGGAGGCCTAACCGACCAGGTGAAGCCCCTCACACCACCGGACATGTCCGGCCGTGACGGCGAGGAGTGCGCATGACAGCACTATGTCCACCCCACACCTCCACGGAAGAACATGTCCGGGCGGAACCGGGCCGTACCCAAGCACCGGAACCCGGAAAAGGCGCCCGGAGACGCGAAAAGGGCCGGCAACCAAACGGTTGCCGGCCCTTTCAGGCTTCTGGAATTACCAGGAAGACTTGGTGATGCCCGGGAGTTCGCCCTTGTGGGCCATGTCGCGGAAGCGGACACGGGAGATGCCGAACTTCTGGAAGGTACCGCGCGGGCGGCCGTCGATCACGTCGCGGTTGCGGACGCGGATCGGGGAGGCGTTGCGGGGCAGCTTCTGCAGGCCGAGGCGAGCCTCTTCGCGTGCTTCGTCAGTCGCGTTCGGGTCAACCAGGGTCTTCTTCAGTTCGAGACGCTTGGCAGCGTAGCGCTCAACGATGACCTTGCGCTGCTCGTTGCGAGCAATCTTGGACTTCTTAGCCATGTTTAGCGCTCCTCTCGGAATTCGACGTGCTGGCGGATCTTCGGGTCGTACTTCTTCAGGACCAGGCGGTCCGGGTCGTTACGACGGTTCTTGCGCGTCACGTAGGTGTAGCCGGTGCCCGCAGTGGACTTCAGCTTGATGATCGGACGTACGTCCTTGTCCTTCTTTGCCATTAGAGCTTCACCCCACGTGCAAGGATGTCGGCGACGACTGCGTCGATGCCGCGAACGTCGATGGTCTTAATGCCCTTGGCCGAAACGGTCAGCGTGACATTGCGGCGCAGGGACGGAACCCAGTAGCGCTTCTTCTGGATGTTCGGGTCGAACCGGCGCTTGTTGCGGCGGTGCGAGTGCGAAATGCTGTGTCCAAAGCCCGGCTCGGCTCCGGTCACCTGGCAGTGTGCTGCCATGTCGACTCTCCTCAAAGTTTTGAAAGTAACGGCCGCAGGATTTCCTGCCTGCCGTGCGATCGGTGACGTCCGCCGTCGGTCCACTGTGTTTTCGGTAGTTCCCGCAGCATCAAGGACCGGTTGAAACAACCAGTACGGGATTGCCGCTGCGGCGAAGAGTGGGTCCGGACACTGGTTCCGGATACCGGGCGGATGGAGGAACGAAGCAACTTGAGCCCCTAACTACCGGCCACCGGATCTTCCGCTGTTTCCAGCAGTCACCGCCAACCGGAGCAATTGCACACGCTCCGCGCCACCTAGCGCCTAATAAGTGTAGGTGCTACGTGAAATTAAGACCAATCCGGTGTATATGGGACTCCGGCGGCGGCTACCGTTCGGGAGCCGTGATCCGGGTCAGTTGCGGGTATCTCGGGCTCAGTCCGTCGCCCGAGGACGTGCCTTTGATGCGCCGTACCACCCACGGGACTGCGTGCTCCCGCGCCCAGCGGGCGTTGTTCCGGGCAACCGCCAAGCGCCCGACGGCGGTGCTTCCGCCGGTCAGGTGCCCGCCTGCCGCAACGTCCGACTCAGCTACCTCAGCCTGCTCCTGCCCCAGCACGTCCAGCACCCGGTTCGCCATGTTCGCGTGGCCGGCGGTGGACATGTGCATCCGGTCCTGGTCCCACATCCGCCAGTCGTGGTACTCGCTGAAGCGCCAGTAGTCCACCAGCTGCGCGCCGTGCCTGTCCGCGATTTCCCGGACCAGTTCGTTGTAGATAGCCGTGCGGCCGCGCATGGTGCCGAACACCTTCGAACTGCGGGCGTCGAACCCCGTGAACAGCAGCACCGTGGCGCCCGTGGCAGCCAAGGCGGCCAGGCCGGCGTCGTAATCCTCCATCAGGGAATCGATGTCCACTTTCGGACGGAAGATATCGTTCGCCCCGGCATACAGGGTGACCAGCGTCGGTTGGAGCGCGACGGCGGCCGCCACCTGTTCTGCCATGATCTGCCGGAGTTTCCTCCCGCGGATGGCGAGGTTGGCGTAGCCGAATCCGCTGTCATTGCGGCCGAGCTGTTCGGCGACGCGGTCCGCCCAACCGCGGACGCCGTTGGGCCGCGTGGGATCAGGATCGCCGACGCCTTCGGTGAAGGAATCCCCCAGGGCGACATAGCGGCTCGAAAAATCCATGCCGACAGTCTGCCGCAAAGTCAGTGCTCGCGCAGGATCCAGTGGTCGGGCTTGAGGCGGGCCACGATCTTTTCGCCGATCCGCGCCAGGTCCGCGACGTCTTCCTCGGTCATCGCGTCCATCATGAGTTCGCGGACGGACTCCACATGGTCCGGGGCGAGGCCCACGATGGTGCCCATGCCGGCGTCGGTCAAGTGCGCCACGGTGACCCGGGCATCGTTCGGGTGCGTCTCGCGTTCCACCCAGCCGCGCTTCTGGAGCTTCGTGACCACATGCGAAAGTCGCGAGAGCGAGGCGCTAGTGCGGGCGGCGAGTTCGCTCATGGGCAGGTACCGGTCCGGGGATTCCGAGAGCATCGCCAGGACGTTGTAATCGAACAAGGAAAGCTTCCCCGCCGCCTGCAGCTTGGTGTCCAATGCCGCCGGCAGCAGGGTGTTGATACTGACGAGGGCCAGCCAGGCGCGGCGTTCCTCGGCATTCAGCCAGCGGGGTTCGGTCATGGAAACCATCCTAGGAGAATTCACTGCAGGAGAATTCCCGTGGCGGGCTGCTGGGTACTCTGGTGGCATGTTCATTGTGTCGCTGACGTACAAGGTTCCGGACGAGATTGTCGACTTCCACCGCCCCGCCCATATGGCCTGGGTGAAGGAGACCTTCGATGCCGGGATCTTCGTGGCCTCGGGCCGGCGCGTTCCGGCGATCGGCGGCGTGCTGCTGTCCCGCAGCGACCGCGCCACCCTGAACGAAGCCCTGGGCCGGGATCCGTTCTACGTGAACGGCGTGGCCGACTTCGAGGTCATCGAATTCACCGTAACCTCGGCGTCCGAAGGCTACGAGAACCTGCTCGACTGAACGTGTCCCGCGCTTTACGCGCGGGTGGCCACCTTTGCCGTGCCGGCGGCCTTGGCGGTGCCGAGCCGCTCAGGAAGGACCGCCGGCATCAGCGCAGGCCAGCGGGCGCCGAGGTGATCACCGCTGGAGATCCCGCGGAACCGCCGCGAAAGCCAGGGGGCGACGTCGCGCCTCAGCCAGGCGGCGTCGTCGGCGACTATTTCGGCGCGGGTACGCTGCCGCGGCGGGCTGAGCACCGGCGCCCGCAGCGAATGCTGCACGCCGAGCACCTCGAGGACTTTCACCGCCATGTATTCGTGGCCGGGAGTGGACATGTGCAAACGGTCAGGGGCCCACATCCGGCGGTCCTGGAACCGTTCGAAGCACCAGTGGTCCACCAGGAGCGTGCCGTACTCGGCGGCGATGCGGCGGATGTGCTTGTTGTAGATGGCCGTGCGCAGCTTGAGCGGTTCGAGCACCGGGGACAGCGGGACGTTGTACTCGGTGAACAGGAGCACCTGCGTGCCGCTCTCGACGAGCCTGGCGACGGCGGCCTCGAAGCGCCGGATCAGCGCGCCGAGGTCCAGCCGCGCGGCGAGGAGATCGTTGCCGCCCGCGTGGAAGCTCACGAGCGTGGGATCCAGGGCGAGCGCGGCGTCCAGCTGCTCGTCCACGATGCGGCGGAGCCGGCGTCCGCGGATGGCGAGGTTGGCGTAGCGGGTGCGGGGATCGTTGCGGCTCAGTTCTTCGGCGACGCGGTCCGCCCAGCCGCGGCAGTCGTTGGGGAGGCGAAGGTCCCGGTCGCCCACGCCTTCCGTGAAGGAATCGCCGACGGCGACAAAGCGCACCGGGGCCGCGTTCAGGATGTTGGGGGTCATGCTGTCTCCTGCGCTTCCGTTTGTTCCGCGGGTTTCCGCTCTTCCACGAGTTTGCGCTGTTCCACGAGTTTGCGGAGGCCGCCTTTGCGTGGGACCTTGACCGGTTCGGGCCAGCGGGGGCTGAGGGAATCGCCGAGGGTGACGCCGCGGAGCTTGCGCCGGAACAGGGGGAAGACCCAGTCGTGGATCCAGCGGCGCTGCTGGCGTTCCCATTCGCGCAGCTTCAGGCGCCGCGGCGGGTCCCAGTCCTTCGGGGAGATCTTGTGCGGCACACCGAGCTGGTCCAGGACCCTGGCGGCGAGGTACTTGTGGCCGGCTTTGGACATGTGCAGGCGGTCCGCGGCCCACATCCGGCGGTCGTGGTAGGCGTCCATGCACCAGTAATCGACCAGCACGGCAGCATATTTGGCGGCGAGCTCACGGACGCGCTGGTTGTACAGGTCGTTGCGTTTCCGGAAAGGTTCCAGCACAGCCGAGACCTTGACGTCGTAGCCGGTGAAGAGGACCAAGGTGGCGCCGGTTCCCGCCAGGCGCGCGACGAGTTCTTCGTATTCGGCCATGAGCTGTTCCATGTCCGTGCCGAAGTCGAGGATGTCATTGCCGCCTGCGTAGAGCGTGATGAGGCCTGGTTTGAGGGCGAGGGCGTGTTCCAGCTGTTCGTCGATGATCTGCCGGAGCCGTTTGCTGCGCACGGCCAGGTTGGCGTATTCCCAGCCGGGTTCGGCCTTGGCCAGCTTCTCCGCGACGCGGTCCGCCCAGCCCCGTACCCCGTTGGGCAGGTGCTTGTTCTTGTCGCCCACCCCTTCAGTGAAGGAGTCCCCCAGCGCGACATAGAGCCGCCGCCCCTCGGAGGAAGAAAGAAAACCACCCACACCCCGGGACCCTACCCACCCGAAACAACCGCAAGGGAACAGCGAGCTTAACGGAGAGGGACGGAGCGGCGCAGGACGGCAAGCGAACGGGGAGGGCCGAGGTGAGCGGCGAAAAGGCAACAAACGCACCAGCCGCAGCCGGTGCTTTGCAGGGAGCGCATCGCCGACCAGAGCGAAGCGCAGGTCGCCCAGCGACCGAAGCGGAGCGGCGGGAGGTGTCTAAGCGACTGCAAAGTAGCGGCGAAGGCGAAAGCCGAGCGGCCGCCGTCGTACGCGTCCAAAGGTGACGCACGCAGCCGGACGAGCGACCGCCGTCGGGCGCTGGAACGAGGGGCTTAAAGCTCCGCTTTCCCCTTGCGCCAGTACCCCATGAAGGCAACCTGCTTCCGGTCGATCCCGACATCCCGCACCAGGTAGCGGCGCATTTCCTTGATGACTCCGGCTTCACCGGCGATCCAGGCGTAGAAGGGCAGGGCGCCGGCTGGCAGGTCCGGGTTGCGGGTGGCCTGGATGGAGGCGGTGTCCATGCGCTGCGGGGTTTCCCAGAGGATGTCCTGGTCCACGTTGACGTCCTCGGGCTCGGGGCCGGCGGCGGCCTCGGAGGCGATGCCCACCCAGCCGGGCACGGGCACGGCCTTGCGGACGGCGTCCTGCAGGAGTTCGCCGTGCGGGCGGGAGCGCCCGATCGAGGCGCCGCGGGCGAGCCAGGTGATTTCGACGTCGGCGGCGGTCTGGAGGTCCTGGAAGTCGCCGGCTTCGGGGACCTCGAGGAAGGCGTGGCCGTTGATCCCGGCGGGCAGGCTTTCCAGGATGGCGCTGATGGCGGGGACGGCGGTTTCGTCGCCGGCGAGAAGGACGCGTTGGGCGAGGCCGGGGCGCCATTCGATGCCGGAGTAGATCTCGGCGGTGACGCAGTGCGCGGCGCGGTTGTTGGGTCCGATGATGGTGAGCGAGTCGCCGGGTTTGGCGTTCAGGGCCCAGTTGGCGGCGGGGCCGCCGCGGCCGTCGCCGTCGAAATGCATGACGAAGTCGACGTCGATCTCCGGGTAGACAGCGTCGAGCCGTTCGCTGCGGACAGTGTAGGTGCGCATGGCGCCACGGACGGCGGGGTCCATGGTGAGCCATTCCTGGTACCAGCCGAGGTTGCCCATCTCGAAGGCGGGCAGTGGCAGGGTGCGGCCGTCGGCGTCGAGTGAGGGGATGAGGAGTTTGATGCGCAGGTCCAGGGTGTTGCCGGAGACGCCGAAGTCGCGCAGGCTGTAGCCGCCGAAGGTGATGCGGCGGAAGTTGGGGCCGATTTCCTGGACGGCGGTGACGGTGACGTCGAAGGCCAGGACCATGGGCTCCGTGGCATAACCATTGGCCAGCGGTGCGGTTTCCGTGCTCATGAGGCGACCTCCAGGACTCGTTGTGTGGATGCTGCGGGTGTTTCGGCTGGCTGGGCGGCGGCCATCGGCTGGGCGCCCTCAGCCGGCTGGGCGCCCTCAGCCGGCGACGGCGAGTGGTGCCGGCCGATCGGAACGATCAGCGGGGTGCCGGAGACGGGGTCCGGGACCACCCGGGATTCGAGGCCGAAGACGGCGCGGACCAGTTCTTCGGTGATGACCTCCGGGCCGGTGCCTTCGGCCACGACGGCGCCGTCCTTCATGGCGATCACATGGTCCGCGTAGCGCGCGGCGAGGTTGAGGTCGTGGAGCACGATCGCCACGGTGGTGCCGCGGCGGCGGTTCAGATCCGTGACGAGGTCCAGGACTTCCACCTGGTGCGCAAGGTCAAGGTAGGTGGTGGGTTCGTCCAGCAGGAGGACGTCCGTTTCCTGGGCCAGGGCCATCGCAATCCAGACCCGCTGGCGCTGCCCGCCGGAAAGCTCGTCCACATTGCGCTCGGCCAGCTCGGTGGTTTCGGTGACGTCGAGTGCGTGGCGGACGGCGAGGTCGTGCGGCGAGGAGTCGCCATGGCTCCAGTTCCGGAAGAAGCCCTGGTGCGGATAGCGGCCGCGGCCCACGAGGTCGCGGACGGTGATGCCGTCCGGCGCCGTGGGGTGCTGCGGCAGCAGGCCGAGGGTCCGGGCCAGTTCCTTCGCCGGGCGGCTGTGGATGTCCTTGCCGTCCAGGGTGACAGCACCGCCGGCCGGCTTGAGCAGGCGCGAGAGCCCCCGGAGCAGCGTGGATTTTCCACAGCCGTTGGCGCCCACGATCATGGTCACCTTGCCTTCGGGAATCTCCGTGTGGAGTCCTTCGATGACCCGGCGCTGCTCGTATTGCAGCGTCAGGTCCCGGGCACTGAGACGGGCCATTTCAGGAGTCCTTTCGATTGGACGTGGCCAGAAGCCAAAGCAGGAAGGGGGCACCAAGGGCGCCGGTCACGACGCCGACCGGCAGCACCGTGCCGTCGAGCACCATGGGTGCCACGTTGTAGGCGAAGTAGTCGGCGGCCAGAACGATCGCGGCACCGGTGAGGGCAGCCGCCGGGAGGCTGGGCTTCCCGGTGAAGCGCCGGGCAATGGGCCCGGCAAGGAAGGCGACGAACGAGACCGGGCCGGCTGCCGCCGTCGCGACCGCCGCGAGGCCGACCGCTGCGAGCACCAGGCCGAGCCGCACGGCACCGACCTTGATGCCCAGCCCGGCGGCGGTGTCGTCACCGAGTTCGAGCATGCGCAGCGGGCCGGCGAGTCCTGCGGTGGCCGGGAGCAGAACGGCCAGGGCGAGCAGCAGCACGCCGATCCGTTCCCACGTGGCCGGGTTGAGGGACCCGTTGAGCCAGATGAGCGCTTCTGCGGCTGTACGGATGTCCGCCCGGGTCATGAGGAAGTTGACCAGCGCGCCGAGCGCGGCCGCGATGCCGACGCCGGACAGGACCAGGCGGTTGCCTGCTGCGTTGCCGTTGCGGCCGGACGCGCCACGCGAGATCGCGTAGATGAGGAGGGCGACGCCGAGGGCACCAAGCAGCGCGGCGACGGACACGGTGGCGCCGGACGCACCGAAAACCACGATCGCGAGGACGGCGGCCGCGCTGGCTCCGTAGCTGATGCCGATGATGTCCGGGCTGGCCAGCGGATTGCGGAGCATGGTCTGGAACAGCGCCCCGGACAGGCCGAAGGCGACGCCGATCATCAGGCCCATGATGGCGCGGGGAAGTTTGTTTTCCATGACGATGAAGCTGGCGCCGGGGATCTTCTCGCCGCCGGTGAGGTGGGCGGTGACGATGGTGAAGAAGTCGGGGACCGTGACGGTGTAGCTGCCGAGCAGGATGCTCACGACGAACAGGATGACGACGGCGGCGGCCAGGAACCAGGTCCTGTTGGGCTTCTTTGCTGCGCGAACGTACAGTTGCGGCCCCTTTTTGGCCGTTTTAGGGGCGCCAACTGTACATTCGCGCTCAACGGTGCGGGGTTCAACGGTGCCGGGTTCAACGGTGCCGGGTTCAACGGTGCGGCTCACAGGGACACCCCCTTTCCGCGGCGGACCAGCCAGACGAACACGGGGGCGCCGAGGATGGCGGTCATGATGCCGGCGGGGACTTCGCCGGGAAGGAGCGCCACGCGGCCCACGATGTCCGAGGCCAGGAGGACTGCCGGGGCCAGGACCATGGAGAACGGCAGGATCCAGCGGTAGTCGGGCCCGGTAAAGAAGCGCACGGCGTGCGGGATGACCAGGCCAAGGAAGGCGATGGGGCCGGCGAGGGCCGTGGCTGTTCCGCAGAGCAGCACGACGCCGAGCGCCACGACGCCGCGGGACAGCCCCACCCGCTGGCCGAGGCCGCGGGCGAGGTCGTCGCCCAGGGCGAGTCCGTTGAGGATGCGGCCGCTGAGCAGCACGATCAGGGCGCCGGCCGCGAGGAATGGAAGGCCGGGCAGGATCACGGACCAGTCGCGCCCGGCCACGCCGCCCACCTGCCAGAAACGGAAGCGGTCCAGCGTGTCCTGGCTCGAGACGAGCACAACGTTCATGAGCGAATAAAGGCCTGCGCTCAGGGCCGCACCCGCCAAGGCGAGCTTCACCGGCGTCGCGCCGTCCCGGCCCATGGACGCGAGAAGGTAGACGACGGCGGCAGCCGCCGCGGCACCGGCGAACGCGAACCAGATGTAGCGGCTGAGGCCGGTGATGCCGAAGAGATAGATGCCGCCGACGACGGCCAGTGCGGCTCCGGCGTTAACGCCCATGATGCCGGGGTCCGCCAGGGGGTTGCGGGCCACGCCTTGCATCGCGGCACCGGCCAGGCCGAGCGCGGCGCCGGCCAGCAGGCCGAGCACCGTCCGCGGGATGCGGGCGTGGACCACGGCGTGGTTGCCGTCGTCGGGGTTGAAATTGATCAGCGCATCCCAGACTGTTTCCAGCGGGATAGCGCGCGCGCCCACGGCGAACGAAGCGCCGCAGACGACAACAAGCACGACGACGGCGGTGAGCAGCCAGGCGGGCTGCTTGCCTTTCGCGGCGCGAACCTCCGCGCGAGCGTACAGTTGCGGCCCTGTTTCGGCGCTTTTTGGGGCCTCAACTGTACGTTCGCGCTCCCCGGAGGGGGCCGTCGTCGTGCTTGGTGTCATGTTCTGTCTACTTGCGCGCCTACTTGGCGGCTGCGTCAGCGCCGGCCGCGAGCTGCGGGAGGAACTTGTCCAGGGCCCACGGCAGGCTCAGCGGGGAGGAAGCGGAGATCGCCAGGGTCAGGGTGTTGTCCGAGTCGGCAACCAGGGCGCCCTTCTTGACGGCCGGGATCTGGCTCAGCAGCGGATCCTTGATGATCTGGTCCTTGGTCTTGGCATCCGGAACCCAGGTCACGAAGACGTCGGAGTCCAGCTCGTTGGCCTTCTCAGCGGACCAAGCGGCGAAGAACTCCTTAGAGCCCTTGGACTTCTCCTCCACAATGGCGGCCGGCTTCATGCCGATCTCGCTCAGGAAGCGCGGGCGGTTGTCGGCGGCGAGGTAAACGTTCACGCCGTCGCCCTTGGCCGGCTCCAGGTTGCCGTAGATGAAGGTCTTGCCCGTGATCTGCGGGTACTTGGCGGCTTCGGTCTTGATGGTGGCCTCGGTGTCGGCAACAAGCTTCTCCGCTTCGGCGGTCTTGCCGAGCGCCTTGCCGATCAGGGTGGTGGCTTCCTGCCACGGGGTGCCGTAGGCGAGCTCAGGCTGAGCCACGACGGGCGCGATTTCGCTGAGCTTCTTGTAATCGGCGGCTTCGAGGCCCGAGTACGCTGCCAGGATGACGTCCGGGTTGAGCTTGGCGATCTCGGTGAAGTTGACGCCGTCGGCCTCGGAGAACTGGGCCGGGGCCTTGTCCGTGCCGAAGGAAGCGCCGAGCTTCTCGAGGGCTGCGTCCTTCCACGGGGTGGAGCCCTTGTCGTTGTTGCCCCACTCGTTCTTCGGGACACCAACGGGAACCACGCCGAGCGCGAGGGCGATGTCGTCATTGACCCACGAGATGGTGACAACGCGCTTGGGCTGTTCCTTGATGGTGGTTTCGCCGAAGACGTTCTTGATGGTCACCGGGAATTGTGCAGCGCTGGCCGACGCCGATTCGCTCTTGGTAGCCGTCGCTGCCGGACCGGTGGAGCAGGCAGTCAGGGAAAGCGCGACGGCGGCAAGGGCGGCAGTTGCGCTGCCTGCGGTCTTGAGCAGGGCACGGCGCGGGAGGAGGGAAGCCATGTGAATCCTTAAGTCAGTGATGCGAACTCAAGTAAGGCTAGCCTATCCTTCTCGATATTACGAAACACTTACATCACCTAATTCCGAGAGCGCATCGAGCCTGGCAACGCGGGGTCGCTTACGGCCCATAAATCCTGCGAGCATGGGCCGTAACTGACCCCGCGTTGGCTCTGGGGGCGTTGGCGCCGGGCGCGTGGACAGGAACGCCCGGTTTTTGGCAGGATGGCAGGGCCGGATAATTGCCGGAGTCAACAAAGTGGTCAACCGCACCCCGGACCTAGGATGCGGAACCGTACAGGATCGGGGGAAATGAGCATGCGCGCTGCATCAGCGAACGCTGCCATGGTGAGTGAGGTGGCCGTTTCGGCCTGCTTTGCACCTCTTTCTGCGTCAGCCATCCTGCAGGGCCGCCCGGGTTTCTGACCCCGGCCGCCATTCTTTCCGGAGTCGGCCCCGGAAATCTTCCAATGAGCCCTCACGGGTAATCCCTGCATGCCGGAATCGGCGGACGCCTCATGTCCACCTCACCCCGCCGCACCTTTGAAGGCTGTGTCCTTACAGGACCATGCCCGCACCGGGCAGGCGGGTCCATCCGATGCGAAAGAACATCACCATGCAGAAAATCACTGCCCAGCAGATCCGTTCGTCCTTCATCAACGCGAGCCGTTCAGAGGCCGCCAAGCTCAATCTCCCCCGGGATTTCGAGGCCCTGGACTGGGATTCGCTCGACTTCCTGGGCTGGCGCGACCCGAAGATGCCCCTGCGCGGTTACCTCGTGATGCCCGAGAACGGGAAGCTCACCGGGATCATGCTCCGCGCACCCGAAGGCGGTGCCGGCAAGAACAGGGCCGTGCTGTGCGAGCTGTGCCGGGACGTCTTCTCCAAGGAAGACGTCTACCTCTGGGTGTCCAAGCGCGCGGGTCAGTCGGGCCGCGACGGCAACACCGTGGGGACCCTGATCTGCGCGGATTTCCTGTGTTCGGCGAACGTGCGCAAGGAACCGCCGGCCAACGAGATCAACCCCGACCCGGCCGCCGTCGTCCTCCGCCAGATCGCGGGACTGCAGGAGCGGACATCGCGGTTCCTGGCGCGCGTCCGCCAAGGCTAGAACCGGCCGCAACCCGGCAACGCGGGGTCACTTACGGCCCATAAATACCCAAAACATGGGCCCGAAGTGACCCCGCGTTGGGAATTAGCGGAAGACGATGTCCACCGGATTGGCCTCGGAACGCCATTCACCCGGCGTTCCGGGGCCGCTGATCACGGGGGCCGTGAGGACGCCGGAACGGTTGGTGCGCTTGTCGCGGAGGATTTCGGTGACCGAGCCGAGGTGCCGGGAGAGATCGATGACGTTTTCCGGCGCCGCCAACAGCAACTGGAAGCCGAACTCGTGCAGGGCCTTGATGCCGGCGCCGGCGAATTCCTCGGACGCGAGCACAAAAGCTTCGTCCATCATCACCGTGCCGTACGTGGTGAAGCCCTGCTCGGCGATGCCCAGCTGGTAGCTCAGCGCCGCCGCCATGATGAACGCCGTGAAGCGCTGCCGCTCGCCACCGGACATGGAACCGGTATCCGTGTGCATGAAGACCTCCGTCTTCACACCACCCCGCGGACCCTGCACCTTCCGGTGCTCCTTGCACTGGATGAACAGGTGCCCACGCACGTCCAGCACCTCGGCCCGCCAGCGGCGGTCCTCCGGCGCCTGCGAACCAAGCCGCTTGACCAGCGTCTCCAGCGACTTGTAGCGGTTGCCGAGTTCGACGTCGTCCTCCACCGCGGCACCGGCGGAAGCCCCGCGGCGGGTGTGGCGGGCCTTGAGGGCGTTCTGGATGGCGTCCTTGAACTGCTTGGCCGTGGCCGGCATGGTCTGCTTGATGTCCAGCTCGAGGTAGCTGCCCTCGTGGAAATTCACTTCGGACAGGATCCCGTTCAGCGGCAGGATGCGGCTGGTGATGGCCCGCCGTTCCTCGTCCAACAGGTGCAGCAGGGTGCTGAAGGATTCGTGCGTGCGCTGGTTGAAGAACTGCCGGAATTCGGCCTCCTGCGCGGGCAGGCCTTCGCTGACGATCTGATGGTAGCGGGATTCGAACTCCCCCGCGGCTCCGATCGAGGTGCCATGGTCCGCGGAAATCGCGGTGCCCCATTCGCGGACGAAGCCTTCGAAGATGCGGCTGAGCCGCTCGGCGAGTGCCTGGCCGCGGGATTCAGCCGCGTGCAGTTCGGCGAGCAGCGAGTTCCGGACCTTGTTGGCCAGGTTGTCCAGCTCGTGCAATTCGGTGATGTCGCCGAAGTCGGTGAACTGCGGTTCCAGCGCGGCCACCGTGGCGTCCGACGGCGGCGCGTCCGCCAGGCGCTTGCGCGCGGCGTCCAGCAAGGAGTCAGCCGTGGTCATCTGCTGGTCCAGCGCTTTGTATTCGCTTTGGAGGACGGCGGCGGCACCTGTGGAGGACTGGTGCTTTTCACGTACGGCTTCGATGCTGGCGCGCAACGGTTCGAGGTCGGCCTGTGCGGCCAGGGCGTCCTTGAGCCGCTGCTCCAAGCGCGACAGTTCCTCCACAGCCACGGCGGCGGAGACCTGCTCCCAGCTGCGTTCGTCTTCGGCCACGCGGCGCAGGGCTTCGAGCTGCCGGGCCATGCCCTGGTGCGAATCTTCGCGGCTCTGGGCGAGCTCGGCGGCCTTGGCCAGCTCGTTTTCCAGCTCCTCGACCTTTGCGGCGAGCAGTTCCTGCTTGGATGCGTTGTCGAAGCCCAGCACATAGTCGTGCCGGCCGGTGAAGCGGTCGTCCTTCTCCACCGTGTGCCGGTTCCGCTTGACCACGCCGCCCAGGCTGAGCCCCTTGTCCAGCCCGGCCAGTTCGTCCGGGTCCTCGACGCACGGGTATGCGAAGTCCAAGGCGATCCGCTCACGGACCCATTCACCGGCGTCGGCGTTAACGCCCGAGGCGAGGATGTCCAGCTTGGTCAGCAGATCGCCGTCGGACACGTCCTCCACAGCCAGCGCACCGCCGGCGAGCGGCTTGGACACGTCAACCGCGCGCAGGGCGCCCCGGATGGTGTTGTCGTTCAGGAAGCGCGTGACGGCGGCGAAGTGCTCGCCCGGGACCAACAGCGTGGTGGCGAGGCTGCGCAGGGCGCGCTCGGCGGCTGGCCGCCACTGCTCCTCCCCCTCCGCCAGATCGATCAGTTCGCCCGCGAACGGCATGCGTTCTTCCGGAACGCCGGTCGCCGCGGCGATGGCCGTGCGGTTTTCAATGCTCGACGGCGGCAGCAGGGACTTGCGGCTCCGCAGCGATGCGAGTTCCTGCTGCGCCGCGGCGAGTTCGCGCTTTTTGGTGGCGTGTCCGTCGAAGGCCTCGAAGCGCAGCTCGCGCAGGGCCTCGGAGTCGTCCTTGAGCTCGGCGGACCGGGCTGCGGCCTGCTCGTGCGCCTGGTTCCAGCCATCGGCGGTCCATTCCAGGTCCAGGCCGGCGTCCGCAAGGGCCTTCTTCGCCGCCGCTTCCACATCCTGGCGGAGTTTCAGGCCGAGCCGGGCGTTCTCCAGCGACTGCTCGATGGCCGAGATCGCGTTGCCGCCCTGGTTGTTGTAATCCGATTCGAGCTGCCGCAGTTCCTTGGCCAGGGCATCCCGGACCGAACGTTCCGCGCTGAGCTCCTTGGCTTTCTGCTGGGCAAGGTCTTTAAAACGGGCCAGAGTCTTGCTGTGGACCTCGACCGCGAGCAGCTGCTTGTAAGAATCGAATTCCTCGCCGCTGAGCTCCCGCAGCCGGTTCGCCTCCAGCAGGGACTCTGCGTACTCCTTGTTCAGCCCGGGCACCGGTGCCAGCTGGTCACGCTGCTGGCGGACATCCTCCAGCCGCTGCCGGATGGACATCAGGTTGCTGAACTCCTCCACAACGTCATCCGCCGCGGCGAGCGTTGCCGGCGGATCCAGCACCTGGTCCCGGAAGAAGGTGTTGACGCTGCCGCCCAGGCCCTTGCCGGCCTGGATCACGCGGAGCAGGGGAAGCGCCTGGTCCGAGTTGATGCCCAGCAGGCGGCGGAAACGCTCCGCGAACGCCTTGTGGACATCGAAGATCTGGGCGTCCGGGAAGATGCCCTCCAGGGAACCCTTGGTGAAGCGCTTTTCCGCGATGCCCTCGATTGCGGCGAGGTCCAGCGGTTTGTTGTCGATCAGGTAGAAGCGGCCCACGCTGGACTCCGTGCCGTTCTTCGGCAGGTCGAACAACGCCGAGACCGTCACCTTGGTGCCGGCCGCGTTGTCGAACGTCAGCGCGACGGCGGACCACGTGGCACCCGGACGCTGGAAGGCACTGGCCGAGCCCTCGCCCACGGCCTTGTCGCCCACCTTGCCGCGCATGTACGTGAACGTGGTGCGCTTGTCCTCCACAGAGCCGCCGGCCCGCTGCGCCGCGGCCTCGTTGGAACGCGGGCGGGCGTCGAAGACACGCAGCATGGCGTCGAACAACGTGGACTTGCCCACGCCCGAGTTACCGGTCAGCAGGGTGCCGTTGCGGTCCACGTGCATGGTGTGCGCGCCATGGAAGGTGCCCCAGTTGACCACCTGGACCAGCGCCAGTCGCATCTGGCCCGGGTTCACCTGGTCACCGATCGGAAGCATGCTCGCGATGGTCATTTGGCCGCCTCCTCGGTGGTCGAGCTTGGGCCCCCGGTGGTCGAGCTTGTCGAGACCCCGGTGGTCGAGCTTGTCGAGACCCCGGTTTCGACAGTTTCGTCGGTTTCGACGAGCTCAACCACCGGATCGTCGTCCGTTTCGTCGGTTTCGACAGGCTCAACCACCGGAGCGGCGGTTTCGACGGGCTCAACCACCGGATCGTCGTCCGTTTCGACAGGCTCAACCACCGGATCGTCCGTCTCGACGGGCTCAACCACCGGATCGTCGGCTTCGACAGGCTCAACCACCGGATCGTCGGTTTCGACAGGCTCAACCGCCGGATCGTCTGTTTCTGACAGCTCCAGCAGCGGCTCGGTGCCGGTTTCGTCGGATCCTGCCGCTACCAGGGCTTCGATCTGGGCCGGGATGTCGCCGATGTTTTCGAAGGGCAGCGCCAGCGGGAGGGCCTGGGAGATGGCGAAGGTGTCGTCGATGCCGGTGGCCAGCAGGAGTTGGCGCGCCAGGAGCTTGGTGATGGTGCGGTTGACGACGTCGGCGTCGCGGAGGGCGTCCTGCTGGCCGGCCGGCTGGTAGTGGGCCACGAGTTCGGCGATCTCTTCGCGCGTAATGGTGGGCTCGGTCTGGGCCGTGGCGTGCCGGTCCAACAGGAGCCGCAGGCGCAGCAGCACGATGGTTTCCACACGGCTCAGGGCACGCTGCTGGCGCAGGATGCTGGAACGGGCGCTGCCGCCGATGACCTCGGGATCCACCGGGCGCAGGACCGCGATCTTGCGTTCGTGGTCCAGTTGCAGGCTCAGGAACAGCTCGGAGAGGCGGCTGCGGAGGATCTGCTGGTTGTCGAGCAGGGTGGTCCACAGCTTCTCGTCGCGGCCGCCGTCGACATACGGCCCCTTCAGCAACCGCACCAGGGCCTGGCGGAGCTTCATGGGCAGCACACCGGTGTCGCCGGGGAAGAGCGCGGCGCCGTCCACGAAGGTATCGCGCGGCGTCACGCCACCAATGCTTGGAATCCGGGTCTCGACAAGCTCGACCACCGGATCGACAAGCTCGACCACCGGATCGACAGGCTCGACCACCGGATCGACGACCGGATGCGGCGTCGTAGTTTCTTCAGTCATTAGGAGTCTTCCTTGAGCGTGACCAGCGGCAGGTACGCGGTGCGGGTGCTGCCGTCGATTTGTTCGAAGTCGATGTTTTCCCAGTTGTCCCGCTCAAACGCCGCACCGCTGTGCAGCGCGTGGGAGAGCAGTGCGCGGACGGTGTTGATGTGCCGCTCGTCGTCGGGAAGGTTTTGCCACGCCTCCGCCAAGGTGGCGGCTCCCGCGGCAGCCGCGCGGACGACGTCGGGCCTCGCCTTCGCGGACCGCAGGGACCGCACCCGGTCCGCATCGCTGAAGGCGATCGGCTCCGCGAGTTTGGGCGGCGCGGCGAACTCGTCCGGGTCGAAGAGCTTGACCATGGCGAGCGACTCGAACGCCGCGTTGTACAGCACGGGTGCGCGGACCAGGCCGGGCCGGTCGCGCTCGTACGGCATGGAGCGGATGGCCTGCTCCGCTTCCCGCAGCACGTGCCGCAACCGTACGGATTGACGGATGTCGTCGCTCTGGATGTAGGCGTTCAGGCTCTCGGAGAGCTTGCCGTAGATCCGCTGGATCTGGCTGTGCTGCGTGCGGAGTTCGGCCACCAGGTTCCGGAGGGTTTCGCGGTCCTCGTGGCTCAGCTCATCGGCGAACTGCCGGCCCAGCACCTCACCGATCGCCGAACGGAAACGCAGTTGCTGCTGCGGGTCCTCAAGGAACGCGGTGAAGGAGCGGAAGGTCCTGCCTTCGGGGCTCTGCCGCAGCCGCTTGTCCGCCTCCAGGACTTGGGCCATGGTGGCGCCCTTGCTCAGCGACTCTTCGATGATCTGGTTGCGCAGTTCGCCCACCAGTTCTTCGATGCGGTCGCGCATCTTCTTGTAGTCGGCGGGCAGGCTCGCGGCCAGGTCCAGGATGTTTCCGGCGGCTTCGACGGCCTCTTCATCGTCCAGCAGGCCGTCGAAATCGCCGGAGCTGATGTCCTCGATCAGCTGCTGCCGCTCCTGGATTTCCTCTTCGAGGGCTTCCAGGCGGGCACTCTGGTCCGGGTTCGTTTCGTTGGCAAGCTTCTCGACGTCGCCCAGCAGCGTCCCCAGGCGCGAGCCGTTCAGGGTGGAGCGTTCGCTGGAGAGGCTGTCCAGGAAGGCCAGCACGCGGGCCGCGGCTTCGGTGACTTCGTACACGATCTGACCGGACTGGTTGCGGCGGGTCAGGAACTGCTTGCGGGTCCATTCGTCGCCGAACGCCTTGCCGTTCGCCGAACCGCCCAGCCCCGGGTCCTGCCGGCGGAGCTGTTCAAGGAAAGCGTCGACGTCGGCGTGGAACTCTTCGAGCGGAAGCTGCGGGCGGGCTCGGGTAAAGGACGCCTGGAGCACCGCGATCACCCACGGCGCCGAGCGGGTCAGGGCCCAGGCCGGGCCTTTGGTGAGAAGTTCCAGGTCCCGGAGCCGGGCACTGATGGCGTCTGCCGAGGACATCGCCGAGCGGGACACACACTCTCCTTCAGCTGCCGCGGTACGTCAATGGCAGCGGGATTTCCCGAAAACTGCCCCGTACAAGGTTAACGCAGGGTGGCTTGGACGCGGTCCGCAGGGTGAAGCGGCGAGCGCCGCTCCTTCACAGATTCCAACAACCCCTAACCGGTTCGAGGACAGGCAGGCTAAGCCCACGGCATCTCGTCCAGCAAGCGGGCATTAGGAGTTGATTTGCTTGAACGGCACCGTGCTGGAATCAGACGTCATGGCCATCAAGAACGCTACTGCTGATGCCACAGCTGCGCCTAGAACGGCAATGTCCCTCGCGGCAGATCCGGCATATGTAATCCATTCCCGATGGAACGATAACTTGGCCAAGCCGACGGTCATTCGCAAGGGGACTGCTGCCTTCGGGTGGGCACACGTGCAGAAGCACAGCGTGACGTTGAACATGATCAAGAAAACAACAATGTTCCCCAAGACTCGATCGATCCAGGGCGGGAACACGATTGTGTATCAGACCCCCGCCAACGAATATGATTGCTGGCTGGGCATCTGCAGGATCAAAAGGACCATGGACGTGCGAGCTGTTGTGAACAACACCCGCATGGGAGACGGCCTGCAGAAGGGTGTCATTACAACCTACTGTGTGGGACCTATGACTTGCCCGGCGTGGGTAGCCGCAACAGCGGGATAATGAATCAATGACTTCTTCGGTAGGCTTGCACACGTTGATCCTTGCCGAGGTCCGGGCAATTTTTGCCGACTCAGACCTCGCCCAAGCCTTGAGACCGCGAGGTATGTCGATTGTCGATGGCTGCATCGAAATTCTCTACGATGGCTTTCCCAATGATTTAAGAGGCCCCTTCGGGGCGCGGTTCGAGTTGCCTAAAGACGAAGGCGATGAGATCTGGAACCGCTATTCCAATGAATACGGTGGCATCCACGATTGGGCCGCCTACGGGGTGGTGTTCCGTCTGGTGGAGATCTACGAAACATCATTTGAAAGGATCCGCCCGCAAGCCATGGAAGGCACCTGGTGGCTTGAGGAGATCGTGTAACCGGCCCAGTTCGGCAGCGCCCGCTGGGGCTCCGGACAAGGCCATGGGAAGGAAGGGCCCTGCGCCTAGGATGCACCTTGTCTAGACGCAGGGCCCTTCCATGCCCGAGTAGCAGCACACCGAGCTGCGGAGGCGGCAACACAGTTGAATCCGCCGCGACCGCTCCGTGACCTTCCTTCCGGCGAGGATTTCAATCAGGCAACATCTCCGTGTGCCGCGGCCGCAATGCTGGCCCGGGACTCCGCGCGCCCCTATTCTCGAAACACCGGCCTCCGATCGCACGGCCACGGCCGGTTTCCCGCATCACCCTTCATTGCTTAGTAGTCATTGCTCAGTACTCATTGCTCAGGGGGAACAATGGATCTTACGGCTTTGGACACTTCCATCTACGTCTTCGCCGGGACGTTGCTGATCGCGTTGGCGCTGGCCGCCTTCATGGCGCTGGCCGCGCTGGCCACGCTGGCGTTGGCCGGCAGCGCGCAGCTGCTGTGGTTCGTGCTGCGGAACACGGTAGGTGCGCTGCTGAAGGCCACCGTCCAGGGCATCAACTTCGCCTGGGAGCGCCTGGTCCATCACGCCGGAAAAGTGGAGCTGCCGGCCGAATTCCAGGCCGCTCCGGGCTCTGGCACAGGCAGTTACCCGCGGGTAGCATTGAGGGACAGCTGAAGGGTTCACCACCCACGGCGGACCCTCAGGTCAAGCCATAGGCCAGGCGCCACAAGCGCAGCCAAAGGAGTCCTGCCATGACCTCCGCCACCCAGAAGCCCAGCACCCGGAACCCTGCCACCGCCGGCGCCGCGACCCCGGACGTGACCGCCGCCGAAGCCCGCGCCGTCGCCGAGGCCGCGCGCGAGCAGGAATGGTCCCGCCCCAGCTTCGCCAAAGGCCTCTACCTGGGCGCCTTCGATCTCTCGCTGATCCATCCGTGGCCCCAGGCCCGTCAGGACGATGTCGAACGCGGCGAAGCGTTCATGGCGTCGTTGCGCGATTACTGCGAAACCATGGACGGCCGCAGCATCGAACGCGATGCCCGCATCCCGGATGAGTACCTCGCGGGCCTTGCCGCGCTGGGCGTCTTCGGGATGAAGATTCCGCAGGAGTACGGCGGGCTCGGCCTGTCCCTTGTCTATTACGGACGCGCGCTGGCGCTGCTGGGCTCGGTCCACCCGAGCCTTGGCGCCCTGGTCTCGGCCCATCAGTCCATCGGCGTCCCCGAACCCGTGAAGGTTTTCGGCACCGCCGGGCAGAAAGAGAAGTACCTTCCGCGCTGCGCCGCCGGCGCCATCACGGCGTTCCTGCTGACCGAGCCCGACGTCGGCAGCGACCCCGCGCGGATGGGCTGCACCGCAGTGCCAACGGACGACGGCGGTGCGTACCTCTTGGACGGCGTGAAACTTTGGACCACCAACGGGGTGATCGCCGAACTGGTGGTGGTCATGGCCAAGATCCCGCCGTACACCGCCCCCGACGGCACGGAACGCAAGGGCGGAATCACGGCCTTCGTGGTGGACATGGATTCGCCCGGCATCACCGTGGAAAACCGCAACGCGTTCATGGGCCTGCGCGGCATCGAGAACGGCGTGACACGTTTCCACCAGGTCCGGGTTCCCGCGGAAAACAGGCTGGGCGGCGAAGGCCAGGGCCTCAAGATCGCATTGACCACCCTCAACACAGGCCGCCTCTCCATCCCCGCCCTGTGCATGGCTGCCGGCAAATGGTCGCTGAAGATCGCCCGCGAATGGTCCAACGCCCGCACCCAGTGGGGCCGCCCGGTGGGCAGGCACGAAGCCGTGGCCAAGAAGATCGCGTTCATCGCCGCCACCACCTTCGCGCTGGAAGCGGTCTTCGAGCTCTCCGCCGAGATGGCCGACGCCGGGCAGAAGGACATCCGCATCGAAGCCGCCCTGGCGAAGCTCTGGTCGACTGAGCTGAGCTGCCGGATCGCCGACGAACTGGTTCAGATCCGCGGCGGCCGCGGCTTCGAAACCGCTGATTCCCTGGAGGCCCGCGGCGAACGCGCGGTCGCCGCGGAACAACTTTTCCGGGACCTGCGGATCAACCGCATCTTCGAAGGATCCTCAGAGATCATGCGCCTGCTCATCGCCCGGGAAGCCGTGGACGCTCACCTCGCGGCAGCAGGCGACCTCGCCTCCGCGGAGGCGAGCCTGCAGGACAAGGCGCGGGCCGCCGTCGGCGCCACGGGGTTCTACGCGAAGTGGCTGCCCAAGCTGGTAGCCGGCGCGGGGCTGGACCCGCGCTCCTACGGGGAGTTCGGCCGGCTGGCCCGGCACCTGCGGTACGTGGAACGGGCGTCCCGGAAGCTTGCCCGGCAGACCTTCTACGGCATGGGCCGCTGGCAGGCAGGGCTGGAGCACAAGCAGGCGTTCCTGGGCAGGATCGTGGATATCGGGGCCGAACTGTTCGCCATGGCCGCGAGTTGTTCGCGGGCCGAGGCCTTGCTGCGCAGCACCCCGGAGCATGGCGCTTCCGCGTTCGAGCTCGCGGACGCCTATTGCGAGCAGGCCCGGCTGCGCGTGGACGCTTCCTTCGAAGAGCTGTGGAGGAACACTGACGACGCCGACCGGACGGTGTCCGCGAAAGTCCTCGCCGGGGACTACGCCTGGTTGGAGGCCGGGGTGCTGGATTCCTCCGAAGGCACCGGCCCGTGGATCGCAGACGCCTCCCCCGGCCCTTCAGCCAAGGAAAACCTGCACCGGAAGTACCGCGCTGTTCCTCAGGCGACCACACCGTCCACGTAGTACCAGCGGCGGTCCACCCGCAGGAAGCGGCTCCTTTCGCGCTGGACCCCACGTTCGCCGTCGTACGAATAATGCGCGGCAAACTCAACGGTCCCCTCGGAGTCCAGGGGGCCGCCGCGCGAGGTGCCGATGATGTCGAGCCGCCGCCACTGCATGTCCGGCTCGAGCTCCAGTGCGGTGGGCCGGGTGTCCGGGTGCCAGGTGCGCAACAGATATGTGGTGTCCAGGAGCACGAAGGCGCTGTACCGCGAACGCATGAGCTGCTCCGCCGTCGGGGCCTCCGCGTCGCCGCGGTGGAACACCCCGCAGCATTGTTCGTACTGCTCGCCGGACAGGCACGGGCAGGCACCGTTGCGGAGCACGGAAGGGTCGAGCGGCATGGGTCCTCCCGGACGAGATAACAGCTTTGCTACAAGCGGGCACAACAGGCGATTGGCCGGGTGATTCCGGCGGGATTCAATCGTAGGCTAAGAAAAGTGCCCGGTATCCGGGCGGTCGAAACTGCGGCGTGGGGAGGCTGAATGGATGCAACAACAATCGCCCTCAACCTGACCTTTTTCGGCACACTTGGCGTGGCGTTCCTGATGTTCCTGGCCTTGGGCCTGTGCATGGTGGTCACGCTGGTGCTGGCGGGAATTGCCCGGCTGTTGTCGATCATTGTGCTCGCGATGGTGGGCATTTTCCCGAAGAACGACGCCGGCCCCGTAGTGCACCTTCCGCGCAGCCACGGCCGGCCGGCGGGTGCCGTTCCTGCCGGGGCTTCTGACAGTGCAACTTCTGCCGGGACGACGACGGCGCCTCCCGCCCCCGAGCGTCCGCCGGCCGCCGCCGTGGCCGGGACAGCCGGGGCTGAGCAGACGGCACCCGAAAAACCCACGCGCAGCATCCCGTGGAAGAAACTGGCCTCACCCAAGGAGTGGCCCGAGCTCAAGACGAAGATCGCAGAAGGTACCGCGGCCGCCGTCGGGAACCAAACGAAGCACCACCCGCTGCTCCTTGCCGCAACCCCGGAACCGCCCGTCCTCAACGAAAAGTGGGCCGCCGCCGTCGCCGAAGCCGACGCCCGCGAAGAAGCGCGGGAAGAAGCCGCCGAGGAAGCCCGCGAGGAAACCCGGGAAGCTGCCGCTGAAAGCAACGCGGGGTCAGTTACGGCCCATGTTGGCGCCCAACACCGGCCGTAACTGACCCCGCGTTGCGGCAAGGCCGGGGAAAGCGTCAGGCAGCCACTCCGCCTAGGCGCCGGAAGGACGCCCCGTGGTAGATCAGGGGCGTGGCGCCGTGGTTGATCTGCGTGGACTTCACTTCCAGCACTACGATCGTGTGGTCGCCGGCGGGAGTTTCGGAGACGATCTCGCATTCCAGGGACAGGGCGGCGCCGTCGATCAGCACGGCACCGGCGTCGCTGGTTGAACTCGCGATCCCGGCGAACCGCTCCCCGCTGCGGGAGGAAAGCTGCAGGCACGCGGCCTCCTGGCCTTCGGCAAGCACTGAGACGCCCAGGCGCGGGGCCCTGCGCAGCTTGGGCCAGGTGGTGGAGGAGTTCTGCACCGCGAACATCACCAGCGGCGGTTCCAAGGACACGCCGACGGTGAAGCTCGAGGCCACCAGCACCTCGGGAGCGAAGCCGACCATGGCGCTGAACGCTGCCACCCCCGAGGGGAATTGCGCGAAGGCCTGCTTGATCGAAGCCGTCCCGTCCACTGCTGACTGGCTCATGCCGTTGTTCCTCTCTCCGGATTCCTGCGCCGTCCTTTTCAACTAATTCACTGCTTCGGGCAGAGGGCAATATTTGTGTAATTGCATGTCCACGGGGCGGTTCACGCTTCGTCACGATCCGGTTTTCGTTACCGCGGAATACGAAAAGCTACGAACTCCTACGCTTTCCGGGCAGTGTTTCGCGCGAATGTGTAGCGTCGTGTCAAGCGATTGTCCGCTCCTGCTTTTGCAGGATTTTCCTCCGCGAAGGGAGCCGTAGATGAGCCTCAGCGAGCTTCGAACCCTGGGCCGAACCGGCGTCCCCGTCAGCCCGCTCACCTTGGGCACCCTCAACTTCGGCACGGGATCGGCGCCCACCGGCCCGGAGGAAAGCATCCGCATCATCCGTACAGCGCTCGACGCCGGAATCACCAGCGTGGATACCGCGGACATCTATTCGCAGGGCGAAGCGGAGGCGATCGTGGGCCGCTCCTTGCAGGGCCGCCGGGACGACGTCTTCCTGTCCACGAAATTCCACGGGCAAATGGGCTCGAACCCGGCGCATGCCGGAAATTCCCGCCGCTGGATCATGAAGGCTGTGGAAGGCAGCCTCAACCGGCTGCAAACAGACCGGATTGACCTCTACCAGGCCCACCGGCCGGACTACAACACGGACGTCCTTGAAACCATCACGGCTCTGAACGACCTCATCCGCCAGGGCAAGATCCTCTACTACGGCACCTCCGTGTTCACGCCGGCCCAGCTGGTGGAGGCGCAGTGGATCGCCAACACCAACCACCTCATCCCGCCGGTGGTGGACCAGGTGCCGTACTCGCTGCTGGTGCGCGCCAATGAGCGCGACGTTTTCGCCATCACCCAGCAGTACAACCTGGGCGTGCTGAGTTACGGACCGCTCGACGGCGGGTGGCTGAGCGGGCGCTACCGGCTCGGCGCGCGCCAGCCGGCCAGTTCGCGGGCCAACGCGCTGCCCGGCCGCTTCGACGTCACGGCCCCCTTCAACCAGCACAAGCTCCATGCAGCGGATGCCCTGGCCCGCCTGGCCGAGCACCACGGCCTAAGCCTCATCCAACTGGCCGTGGGTTTCGCTCTCAACCACCCCGCGGTGAGCAGCGTGATCATCGGCCCGCGCACCGAGGAGCACCTGACCGATTACCTCAAGGCAGCGGACACCGTACTCAGCGATTCCCTGCTCGACGCGATCGACGACATCGTGGCGCCCGGCACCAACTTCCTTGAGCGCGACGCCGGCACGGTGGTGCCGCACCTGGAGTACGCGGAGCTGCGGCGCCGCTAGCCAGGGCTGCTCCAGCTAGACTCGTTCGCAGCCATGAACAGCAAGCCGACTTCCTCCGCCACCCGCATCGACGCGTGGCTGTGGGCGATCCGCGCCTACAAGACCCGTTCCGCCGCCACCGCTGCCTGCCGCGCCGGGCACGTCCGCATCAACGGCAACCCGGTGAAGGCCTCGCAGACCGTGATCATCGGCGACACCGTGCGCGTCCGGCAGCCCGGCTTCGAACGGATCCTGGAGGTACGGCAGTTGATCGCCAAGCGCGTCGGCGCCGAGGCCGCGTCCCATTGCTTCACCGACCACACCCCGGCCCGGCCCGAACCGGCAGCCCTGGGCCTTCCCCAGCGCGACCGCGGAGCCGGGCGGCCCACCAAGAAGGACCGCCGCGACATGGAAAAGCTCAGGAACGCCCGCTAGCGCGACCTGCCCCGCAGCACCACCACATTGAAGTTCTCCGGGTCCTGCACCCCGAACTTCGCGTTCACCACGGCGAGCTTCCCGCCGAAGTTGGCGGCCGTCGTCGGGATCTGGAACAGCGGGCTGGTGATCACGTCCTTCACGACGCCGGAGGACAGGTCCCCGGACAGCTTCACCCTGCTGATCTGGTTGCTGAAGTTCTGCACGGCCCACAGCGTGCGCCCGCGCACCAGGATGCCGTCCACATTCGGGACCTCGACGCCGGCAATCGCCGCGCTGGCGCCGCTTTCCGGATCCACGGTGTACAGCGCCGCGTTGCCCGAATGCGCCACGATGAGGGTCCGTCCGCCGGCCGCCGCCGCGATGCCGTTGAGGTTGAACTGTGACGCGGTGTCCGCCGCCGGGCCGCTGAGGGCGAGGGTCCGGACGGTTCCGAGGCTGCCGTCGGCATTGAGCGGCACGAAGTAGAGTTCCGCGGCGTTCGAGTTGGTGAACCAGGCGCCTTCGCGGGTGAGGGCGACGTCGTTGATGAACGCCGGCTGGGTCCCGGTCAGCTGGACGGCGGCCTTGGCGGAGGCGGTCTTGGTGTCGTAAACGTAGGCCGCGCCGGAGGGGCCGCCCGCCACGAACAACAGCTCATGGCGCCGGTCGAACTTCATGCCGACAGACACCCTGCCGTCCGGCGCGTCAATGAAGAGTTCGGCGGTGCCTTGGCGGATGTCGCCGCGGAAGATATCCCCGGTGGCGAGGTCGCCGGCGTAGAACGTGGTGCCCTTGCCCGCGGCGATCCCTTCGGCCCCGCCCGCGCCGGGCAGCACGATCGAGGTTGTTTTCTGCGGGCCGTGGGGCTTGAGCGGTGCCGGTGCCGCCGTGGCCGGCACCGGAAGGAAAAGGACGACGGCGGCCGCGAACGCGAGTGCCGCACGGAAAGCTTTCGGGGTGGTGCGGGAACGCATGGCAGTACTCCCTGGAACGGAAATTCCGTGGGAGCCGGCCCGCCGCTGCGGGGACTCCGCACGATGGTAAATGCCAGTTTAGGGAGCGTGGACCCCGGCCACCAGAGCATGCGGCAGCCGTTCAGCCGCCCGGCAAAAATTACCCGCGACGGCGGGCGGGTGCGGCGCGTAAAGTGTCAGGAGACGGGCGGTTTCTGGACGCTTTTCTTCCGAAGGAGAGAACGTGGATATTGACTGGGACGGCAAACGGGCCCTGCTCCGCGAACCGAACATTGCTGCCGTGACGGAGCTGTGCGAGGAACTGATGGCCCGGAAACCCGGTTCCCTGGTCCCGTATATCGACCCCGTCCACGACGAGGACGAATGCCGGATTGTCAGCCTCCAGGTGAGTCCGAGCCGAGGGACGGCATCGGGTTTCGTCTCCTATCTGAACGATGACGACGCCGCCCGCCGTGCGCAGGAAATCTTCACCGGCGCGGAACTGGATCCCCGCTACGTCATGCCCTGGCACAGCTATCCCTGGGTGCGCGACGCCGGCCTGCCGCCGTCGCTGAGCGCCCAGGAAAAGCTGGACGGACTCAAGCCCTTCCGGCAGTTCCTGAAAATCAACAGCCGGGTGTCCGCCGTCGTCGCGCACGGGGCGGAAGCCGCGTCCTTCCTCACCCTGTTCGAGAAGACCTACCACTCATCCCTCAAGGAGAGCGGCATCAAGGTCTACAAAGCGAGTGCGCTGGGCGGCCGTGCGTTCGCGTTGTCCGAGGCGAAGCAGCAGGAGCTCCTGGAGAAGACCATCGAGACGTACCGCGACGCCATGCAACGGGCGGGGATCCAGCACCTCTAAAGGTCCTAGAGAATGGCGGCGTCCAACTCTGCCTTGTCGGCCACGATCGGAATGTTCTTCGGCGCCGATGCCCTGATGAAGCGCGGCCCTTCCGGCCCGAAGGCGTCCGCCGGTTCCGGGAAGAACCACAGCGCCAGAGGGTACAGGACTGCCGCAATCCCGATGGACACCGGGATGCTCAGGTCCACCCCCGCAGCCAGGTTGCCGAGCGCGCCGACGAACTGGCCGGGCACATTGACGAACAAGATGCCCATGACTGCGGCGAAGATCCAGACAGCCATGGCACGCCAGTTCCAGCCTTTGTTGAACCAGTAGCGGCCGCCATGCTGGCGGCGGTTGAAGACCTGCAGTGAGTCGGCGTGGTACCAGCCGCGGCGGGTCACGTAGCCCACCATCATGATGATCATCCACGGTGCCGTGCAGGTGATGATCAGTACTGCGAAGGTGGAGATGCTCTGGACGACGTTGAAGGCGAAGCGGCCCACGAAGATGAACACGATCGCGAAGGAGCCAATGAACAGGGTGGCCTGCACGCGGGAGAATTTCGGGAACACACTGGAGAAATCCAGGCCGGTGCCGTACAGGGCCGTGGTCCCGGTGGACATGCCGCCGATCAGGGCGATAAGGCAGACCGGCAGGAAGTACCAGTTCGGCGAAACGGCCAGGAGGCCGCCCACGTAATCCGAATTCTCGAAGAACTCCGGCGCCTGCGTGGCAATAACCGTAGCGGTGAGGAGGCCGAAGCCGAAGGGAACGAGGGTGGCGATCTGGGCCAGGAAGGCCGCGGACATGACCCGGATCTTCGGAGTTTCGGCCGGGATGTAGCGGGACCAGTCGCCCAGGAACGCGCCGAAGGAAATCGGGTTGGACATCACGATCAGTGCCGAACCGATGAAGGATGGCCAAAACAGCGCGTTCGTTGCCTCGTCTGCGCCCGGACCGAAAACTCCTGCGTAGGAGGCGTCGAAGGTGCCTGCGAAGGCAAAGATACCGAGGACGAACAGGGCCGACGCCGCAACCACCGCGATCTTGTTGACCCACAGCATGAAGCGGAACCCGTAGATGCAGACGGTCAGGATCAGCAAGGCGAACACGCCGTACGCGATGCTCAGCGTGATGGGGTTCTGCGGCAGGCCGGCCAAGCGGTTGGCGCCACCCACCAGGGCGTCGCCTGAGCTCCAGACGGAGATGGAGAAGAACGCCAGCGCGGTGAGCAGCGACAGGAAAGATCCCACCACGCGGCCGTGCACTCCCAGGTGGCCCGAGGAAGACACCGCGTTGTTCATGCCGTTCGTCGGTCCGAAGACCGCCATGGGGCACAGGATGAGGCCGCCGACGACGACGCCGAGCACCGTGGCGAGCGCAGCGTCCTTGAACGACAGGCCGAAGAGGATCGGAAAGGAGCCGAGCACCGCCGTCGCGAACGTGTTGGCGCCACCGAAAACCAGGCGGAAAAGATCGATGGGTTTGGCGGTGCGGTCCTCTGCCGGGATCGGTTCGATGCCGTGCTTTTCGACCTCCGCCACGGCGGGGACGTTGGGATCTTTGCTCATGTCAGGGCCTCACTGGGTGAACGGGTGGGTTGGGGAGGAGCTTGGTGCGGGGAGCCTTGGGGGCCTCGTGCGATTACGGCGCTGCCGGGGAGAGGTGTTCGTGGACTGCGAGGATTTTCCCGGAGGAGTCCTTGGCGAAGACGATGGTTTCCCTCTCGTGGAGGGTTTCACGGGTGCCGTTGACCTCGATGGTGGTGCGGACGTCGTGTGTAAAAACTGCACTGGTTCCTGCAAGTTGGATGTGCTTGTTGGTGCTGATGCAGTCCACCACGCCCCAACCCTCGGCCGCCCAGCCGTCCCACAGCTGCCGGTACTGCGCGCGGGAATCGAGGCGTTCGGGCTCGGTGTGGAACAGGAACGTGGCGTCAGGCGCGAAACAGGCGAAATACGCGTCCGTGTCGCTGGCGCCGAAGGCGGCCACGAGGGCTTCGGCTGCTGCTGCGACGTCGCTTTCGGTAAGGCTCATGGGACTCCATCCCTTGATCGGCCCCCAATATGTGGCTCTCGTCACAAGCGAGATTGATGACCAGTAAACATCTACTTATGCCTATAGGTCAACAATTGCGACGTAAATTGACGCAAGACTATCGATTACAGGGCGTCGGATTACAGGGCGTCGGACGCTCAGCCCGTCCGACCCAGGTTCGTCCGGCTCAGGTTCGTCGGCTTAGGCGAACCAGGTGTCCGGCGGGCCCATGAAGAGCAGGAAGCTGAAGACCGCGGCCACGCCAACCACAGCGATGCCCACCGCGAGCCATGGTTTGCGGAGCACCCAGGCCTGCACGTTTTCCAGCACCCCGACGGGGGTCTCGCCGCCCGCGGAAAGCCGCCAGCCGCCGTCGAGCAGTCCGCGGCGGTCCAGAGACTTCTCCACCGGAACGGTCGCGTAAGGAATGACGGCGGACGCGATCGCGAGCAGCCCGGTTCCGGCGCTCCATTTCTGGTTGACCCAGGTGAAGGCAGCGACGGCGGCGTAGCAAAGAAAGACGAATCCGTGGATGCCGCCGCCGATCCGCACGCCAAGCTCCGTGGTGTTCGTGACGTACTTCAGGACCAGGCCGATCAGCAGCACCGTCCACGTGACGGCCTCGGCGAAGGCAAGGGATCGGAACAGGGTGCGCGGAGACATGGGGTCCTCGGGATCGGCGTCAGGTCAGTTCCACGGTACCGGGTGTTGTTAGCTCCAGGGCAGGATGCGGTCCGCGCGGTGGCTGCCCGCGTCGATCAGCCGGGCGTTGGCTTCATCAGTTCCGAGCGCCCACGCCTCGGCCGCGGCGGGATCCTTGCCGAACTCGATATGCCGCGCGATCAGGCGCTGCCGGCGGAGGCGCGGTTCGAGCTCGAGGTGCCAGACGGCGTCGAGCTCACCGCGGACCTTCCGCCAAGCAGGCTCGTCGCTGAGGAGGTAGTTGCCTTCAGTGATGACCAACGGGATGGCGGCCGGGACCGCGATGGACGCGGCGATCGGTTCCTCGAGCTCACGCGTGTACAGGGGCGCGTAGACGGTGGGTTCATCCCTGGCTTTCAGGCGCCGCAGCAGGGAAAGGTAGCCGCCGACGTCGAAGGTATCGATGGCGCCTTTGCGCGCCTTCAGTTCCGTCCCGGCGATGACCGCCTCGCCCAAGTGGAAGCCATCCATGGGGACCACGACACTGCGTTCCGGGCCGAAGTGCCGTGAGAGGCATTCCGCGAAGGTGGACTTCCCGACGCCGGGCGCGCCGCTGATACCGAGGATGAGCCTTTGTGTGGTTTTGAGCCGGAGCTCAAGATCCTGGATGGCTGCGGCGATGGCGGGATGGGCGAAGGCCTCTTGCGCTGCTTTGTGCGCGGGCGCGGTGGCGACGGGCTTGGGGTGCATCACGGTTCAGGGTATTAGCGGGCACCCGCGGGCGGGAACCCCAGTCCGCCCGCAGGCCCCACCAACCAAGCACCCCCACCACCCCCAACCCAACCCCAATTGACACCGCCCTGTGACCAGTGCCATATTTTTAACCGTGAACCTGTCAGACAGCCGGACAGCCGGACAGGCTGACGGCGGCCATTCGCCGTCGAGCATCCGGCACGACGCAACGCCGCGTCCCGCCACACCCCTCGCCCGCCTCAGCGCGGCCGAGGCCGTCTTCAGCGCCATCCGGCAGGACATCGAATCCGGAACCGTCGAACTGGGTGCGAAGCTCAGCTCCGAAGCCACGCTTGCCAGCCAGTACGGGGTGAGCCGCTCGGTCATCCGCGAGGCCCTCCGTTCGTGCAATGCGTTGGGCCTGACCGTCACCAAGACCGGCAAGGGCACCTTCGTGGTGGCCAACAAAGTGGCCAACGACCTCACGCTCGGCCAGTACTCGGCCCGCGACCTCAACGAAGCCCGCCCCCACATCGAGATTCCGGCAGCGGGCCTGGCCGCCACCCGCCGCAGCAACGAAGACCTGAAGCACCTCCGCGGAATCATGGAAGAGATGCTGGCCGAGAACGAACCCGAAGCCTGGGTGGGTCTGGACGCGGCCTTCCACTCCACCATTGCCCGGGCCAGCGGCAACAAGGTCTTCGAAAGCGTGGTGGCTGATATCCGCGAGGCCCTGGCGCACCAGTCCGAAACCCTGAACATGGTGGCCGACCGCCGCCACGCCTCAGACGATGAGCATCTGCGCATCATCGAAGCGATCGACGCCGGTGACGCCAAGGCCGCGGAGGCCGCCATGGCGCACCACCTCGACGCCGTCAGCGTCGCCCTGGACAGCATCCTCAGCTCCGACCACTGACCCCAGCCCGGCAAGCCACCAAACAACCCACCGAAACGAAGGACGCCATGCCGCTACCGCACCATGTCCCCTTGGCCGAGCAGACCCGCGACGGCCTCGTGGAGAGCATCCACTACGGCTCGCTGATCGCGCTCGGCCCCGCCGGTGAGAACCCGGATAGCCCCGTCAAGCTCAGCGCCGGCGATCCCGACGCTCCCTTCTACCCGCGTTCCTCCCTCAAGCCGCTGCAGGCCGTGGCCCTGCTCCGTGCCGGCCTCACCCTGGGCCAGGACCTCCTCGCGCTCACCGCTGCCAGCCACTCAGGCGCGGCCATGCACCAGGACGGCACCCGCCGGATCCTCGAACTCCACGGCCTGGACGAAACAGCCCTCGCCAACAGCACCGACCTCCCGTACGGCGTCGCGGAACGTGAAGCGTGGCTCCGCGCCGGAAACGGCCCCACCCAGGTGGCCCAGAACTGCTCCGGCAAGCACGCCTCCATGGCCGCCGTCTGCACCATCAACGGTTGGCCGGTGGAGGGCTACCTGCACCCTGAGCACCCGCTCCAGGTCCTCGTGAGGGAAACCGTCACCGAGCTCACCGGCGAAGGACCCGCCGTGGTCAGCACCGACGGCTGCGGCACCCCGCTCTTCGCGCACAGCCTCCGCGGCATGGCCCGCGCCTACGGCCTCCTCGCCTCGGCAGCCCCGGAAACTCCCGAAGGCCAGGTGGCCCACGCCATGCGCGCCTTCCCCGAGATGGTTGCCGGTGAGGGCCGCGACGTCACCGCCATGATGCGTGCCGTCCCGGGCCTGCTGGCCAAGGACGGTTTCGAAGGACTGCAGCTGATCGGCCTGGCGGACGGCACCGGCATCGCGATCAAGATTTCCGACGGCGGCGACCGCGCCCGCCTCCCCGTCACCGTGCGGGTCCTCGCCGAGCTCGGCGTTTTCAACGAGCCAGGGGTCGACGCCGGCGCGCTGGCTTCGCTGGACATCCCGCCGGTGCTGGGCGGCGGCAAGCCCGTAGGCGTCCTCCGCGCCGCAGACTTCCTCTCCGAGCCCGTACCGGCACCCGCCGCAGACTTCCAGACGACCAACTGACACTAAGGACAGCCATGAGCAACATCGATCTCGGCAGCAGCGAGAGATTCCGCTCGGAACACGATCTCCTGGGCGACCGCGACGTTCCCGCCGACGCCTATTGGGGCGTGCACACGCTGCGGGCCATTGAGAACTTCCCGATCACGGGCCAGCGGCTCTCCAGCAACCCGGACCTGGTCCGCGGCCTCGCAGCAGTGAAGCTCGCCGCCGCCCGCACCAACCAGGAACTCGGACTCCTGGATGCTGAACGCGCCGGTGCGATCGAGCAGGCGTGCCAGGAAATCCTGGACGGCAAGCTCCACGAGCAGTTCATGGTGGACGTGATCCAGGGCGGCGCCGGCACCAGCTCCAACATGAACGCCAATGAGGTCATCGCCAACCGTGCCCTCGAAATCCTGGGCCACCCCAAGGGCGACTACGCCCGCCTGCACCCGAACGACCACGTCAACCTGAGCCAGTCCACCAACGACGTCTACCCCACGGCCGTCAACCTGGCCACCATCTTCTCCGTCCAGGGACTCCTGAAGGCCCTCGAAATCCTTGAGGAAGCCTTCGCGGAAAAGGGCCGGGAGTTCCGCACCATCGTGAAGATGGGCCGCACCCAGCTGCAGGACGCGGTTCCCATGACCCTCGGCCAGGAGTTCGGCGGCTACGCCGTGACGATCGGCGAAGACCGCGCCCGCCTGGCCGAATCGCAGCTGCTGATCCACGAGATCAACCTGGGCGCCACTGCGATCGGCACGGGCCTCAATGCCCCCAAGGGCTACGCCGAGGCAGCCTGCCGGCACCTGGCCGCGATCACCGGCCTGCCGCTGGTCACCGCCGTCGACCTCATCGAAGCCACCCAGGACGTCGGCGCCTTCGTGCACCTGTCCGGCGTGCTCAAGCGGGTGGCCGTGAAGCTCTCCAAGATTTGCAACGACCTCCGCCTGCTGTCCTCCGGACCGCGTGCGGGACTGGGCGAAATCAACCTCCCGGCCGTGCAGTCGGGATCATCCATCATGCCAGGCAAGATCAACCCGGTGATCCCGGAAGTGGTCAGCCAGGTGGCCTACGAGGTCATCGGCAACGACGTCACCGTCACCATGGCGGCCGAGGCGGGCCAGCTGCAGCTGAACGCCTTCGAGCCGATCATCGTCCACAGCATCCACAAGAGCATTTCCCACCTGGAAGCTGCCTGCCACACGCTCACCGAACGGTGCGTACGTGGCATCACCGCCAACGCCGAGCGCCTGCGCCTCACCGTCGAGCAGTCGATCGGCCTGGTCACCGCCCTGAACCCGCACATCGGTTACGCCTCCGCAACCGCCATCGCCCAGGAGGCACTGGCAAGCGGGCGCGGCGTCGCCGAGCTGGTTCTCGAGCATGGAATGCTGACTGCAGAGCAGCTGAACGAGCTGCTGCGTCCCGAGCGGCTCGCCAACCTGAGCAGCTGATTCCCCGCTGCCGTGGTCACCGGCCCCGGCTGGTCACCACGGCAGCGAGCACGACGGCGGCGGCCGGCTTTCCGCCGTCGTCCTCCCCTAGCGGAACCCTCCCCTATCCGGAACCTCCCCAACAGGACACCCCTAAGGATCCCCATGAGCAATCAACCCATCACCGACCACACGGTGCCGCCGCAGGCGCATGCCACCGAGAAGCTGCTGCACGCAGAGGACAAGGGCTACCACAAGAACCTCAAGCCGCGTCAGATCCAGATGATCGCGATCGGCGGCGCGATCGGCACCGGCCTGTTCCTGGGCGCCGGCGGCCGCCTCAACGCTGCGGGCCCGTCCCTGGTGCTTTCCTACGCGATCTGTGGCGCCTTCGTGTTCCTGATCCTGCGCGCCCTGGGCGAACTGGTGCTGCACCGCCCGTCCTCCGGTTCCTTCGTGTCCTACGCCCGTGAGTTCTTCGGCGAGAAGGCCGCGTTCGCTTCGGGCTGGTTCTACTGGATCAACTGGGCCATGACCACCATTGTGGACATCACGGCTGCGGCCATCTACATGAACTTCTTCGGCCGCTATGTGGACTGGATCGGCGCCGTACCGCAGTGGGCCTGGGCGCTGATCGCGCTGGTCGTGGTGCTGGCCTTGAACCTGGTCTCGGTGAAGGTCTTCGGCGAGATGGAATTCTGGTTCGCCCTCATCAAGGTCGCCGCGTTGGTTGCCTTCCTCCTCGTCGGCGTCTGGTTCGTCATCTTCGGCACGCCCACCGGCGCTCCCACGGGCTTCTCGCTCATCACGGACAACGGCGGCGTCTTCCCCAACGGCATCATGCCGATGATCCTGCTCATGCAGGGCGTGGTGTTCGCCTACGCCTCGGTTGAACTGGTGGGTACCGCAGCCGGCGAAACCGAGAACCCGGAAAAGATCATGCCGAAGGCCATCAACTCCGTGATCTTCCGTATCGCCGTGTTCTACGTGGGCTCCGTGGTCCTGCTCTCCCTGCTGCTGCCGTTCACGGATTACCAGAAGGGTGTCAGCCCGTTCGTGACCTTCTTCGGCTCCATCGGCGTGCAGGGCGTGGACACCATCATGAACCTGGTGGTCCTCACCGCCTCACTGTCCTCGCTGAACGCCGGCCTGTACTCCACCGGCCGCATCCTGCGCTCCATGTCCGTGGCCGGTTCCGCGCCGAAGTTCGCCCAGCGCATGAACAAGGCGGGTGTGCCTTACGGCGGCATCGCCATCACCGCCGGTGTCTCCCTGCTCGGTGTTCCGCTGAACTACCTGGTTCCGTCCGAGGCGTTCGAGATCGTGCTGAACGTAGCCTCCGTGGGCATCATCTCCACCTGGGCCACGATCGTCCTCTGCCAGATCCAGCTCAAGCGCTGGGCTGACAAGGGCTGGCTCAAGCGCCCCGCGTTCCGGATGCCCGGTGCCCCGGTGACCGGTTACCTGACGCTGCTGTTCCTCGCAGTGGTGCTGGCCATGGTGTTCATCGACTCGCCGTTCACGCTGCTGGTCACCCTGGTTGCCATCGCCCTGATGGTGGCCGGCTGGTACGCCTGCCGCAAGCAGATCCACGAGATCGCCGAGGCCCGCGACGGCTACACCGGCATGTCCCCGGTAGTGGCCAACCGCCCGGCCCCGGGTTCGGAAGACGCCATCTAGTCTTCCCCGCCCCTTAAGCGCGAAATGGCAGTTCGCGGCAGTGTTCTTCGAGAACATTGCCGCGAACTGCCAACTCGTTTAAGGGGCCTTCCGCTTACGCAGTCTTCGGCTGACGCAGCACGACGGCGACCATCACCGCCGCGGCCAGCATCAGCACCATGCCGATCGCCGAAGTGATCCCGACGCCGGAATCGAAGGCGTGCCGGGCGGACTCAAGGAGCGCTTCGGCCTGCTCCACCGGGAGCAGCTTGGCGGCGTCGATCGCTCCGCCGAGCGTCTCTGACGCATGCCGCGCGGCGTCCCCGGCGAGAGTTGACGGGACCTCGACGGCGGAGCGGTAGGCCGCGGTGAGGATGCTGCCGAGTACGGCCGTGCCCATCACGGAGCCCACCTCGTAGGCGGTCTCGGAAATGGCCGAGGCTGCCCCGGCCTGCGGCGCCGGGACGCTGGCCAGGATGAGGTCGTTGGAGATGGTCTCCGCCGCACCCACGCCGGCACCCACCACAGCGAAGCCGAGCAGCAGCGCCCACAGCTCGCCGCCCTGGCCGAACATCAGCACCACCACGTAGCCGCTCATGTTCAGCAGGAGCCCCGCCGTGACCACGTGGGCCGGGCGGATCCTGCGCACCACCGGCACGGTCACCAGGCCGGCCACGATGGTCAGCGCCAGGCCGGGCAGCATCAGCGTTCCGGCCTCGAGCGGCGTGCGCCCGGCAACCAGCTGCAGGTGCTGGGACATGAAGTAGATGAAGCCCACCAGCGAGAAGATGCTCAGCAGGTTCGCGGCCAGGGAGACGCTGAATGCCTTGTGCCGGAAGAGGGACATGTCCAGCATGGGCGCCCGGCCGGAGCGCTGGCGCCGCAACTGCCGGCGGACGAACAGCACACCCGAAACAAGCCCGACGGCGAGCGGCAGCAGCACGGCCGGGCCGCCGTCGTGCGCGAATTCCTTGATGCCGTACACGAACGGAACCATCGCGGCCATGACCAGCAGGATGCTGGCCGGGTCCACCGGCGAGGGGTTCGGGTCCTTGGACTCCGGCACCACCAGCGGTGCGAGGATCAGCAGCGGCAGCAGCATGGGCACAGCCAGCAGGAACACGGCGCCCCATTCGAAGTGCTCCAGGAGCAGGCCGCCGGCCAGCGGGCCGAGCGCGGCGCCGCCGGAGAAGCCCGCGGCCCAGACGGCGATCGCGGTGCGGCGTTCGGCGGCGTCGGTGAAGATGTTCCGGATCAGCGAGAGCGTTGCCGGGCCCAACATGGCGCCGAAGACGCCCAGTAGCGCGCGGGCCGCGATCAGCTGGCCGGCGTCCGTGGCGAAAGACGCCAGCACGGAGACCAGCGCGAAGCCGGTGGCACCGATGAGCAGGAGCTTGCGGCGGCCGATCCGGTCGCCGATGCTGCCCATGGGGACCAGAAGGCCGGCCAGCACCAGGGCGTAAACGTCGATGATCCAGAGGAGTTCGGTGCCGCTGGGCTGCAGGGCGACGGACAGCGAGGGGACCGCGAAGCTGAGCACGGTGTTGTCAACGGAGATCAGCAGCACCGGAAACATCAGTGCGGCGAGGGCGAGCCAGCGCTGCCCGGCCCCCAGCGACCGAGCTTGTCGAGATCCTGGTTTCGACAGGCTCAACCACCGGTTCACTCCCCGGTGACCGTGATTGCGTCCGGCACCGGGCTGCTTGCCACGGCCGGGATCGGGACGGAAGGCCGCCTCATTCTCGGTGAAGCGGCTGCGCTTGGTGACGGACAGGGTCATGATCGGCTGCTTTCGTACTCGAAGTTCATGGAAAAGGCGGGAGTTCCGCCATCCCAAAACTTTACCGTCCAGACGGTACAGTTTCAAGTGCGTCACGGCGTGAACCTCCTCACCAGACATCGGATCACCCGCCATTACGATGGAGCCATGGCTGTGACTGACGAGGCGATCGGCAAGATCAAGGACATGTTGATCCGCGGCGAAATCAAGGCCGGGGACCGGTTGCCGCCGGAAAAGGAACTCAGCGAGCGCCTCGGCCTCTCCCGCAGCTCCCTGCGCGAAGCCGTCAAAGCCCTGGAACTGATCCGCGTGCTGGATGTACGCCGCGGCGACGGCACCTACGTGACCAGCCTGGACGCCAAACTCCTCAACGAAGCCGTGGCCTTCGTGGTGGAACTGCACCAGAACCGTTCCATCCTGGAGCTCTTCGAAGTCCGCAGGATCCTCGAACCGGCCACCGCGCACATGGCCGCCAGCCGCATCACCCCCGAGATGATCGCCGCCCTGCGCGCCACGATCGATGGCATCGACGAGGACACGGACATCGAAGAACTCGTGGCCCACGACCTCGAATTCCACAGCATCATCGCCGCTGCCGCCGGCAACGACTACCTCAGCGGCCTCCTCGAAGCCCTCTCCGGGGACACTGTGCGCGCCCGCATTTGGCGCGGCATCACCCAGGAGAAGGCCGTGGCCCACACCCTGGCCGAGCACAAGGCCATCGCGGATGCCCTGGAACGCGGGGATGCCGAGCTGGTCCGCGCCCTGGTCACGGTCCACATCAGCGGCGTGGAGAACTGGCTGCGGCAGGCGCTGTAGTCAGAGGCCGTACACCCGCACCGCGGTTCCCTCGAGGATCTGCTGCCGTTCGGCGTCGGACAGTTCGCTGAGCAGCTCCAGCAGCACGGCGAGGGTTTCACTGTACGGCGCGCCCAGCGAGCTGACGGGCCAGTCGCCGCCGATCATGAGCCGCTCCGGCCCGAACGCCTCCAAGGCTTCGTCCCATAGCGGGCGTAGGGCTTCGGCCGTGTAGGGGACGCCGGGCAGGTGCAGGCCGGAAAGCTTGGCCGCCGTGCCCGGCAGTTCCGCGAGCGCCCGGAACTCCGCGCGCCAGCGTGCCATTGGCTCCGAGCCTGTTCCGTCTCCCAGCGGCGGCTTGCCGAGGTGGTCCAGCACAACGGTCAGGCCGGGGATCTCACGCGCCATGCGGACTGCGGCCCCGAGGTGGCGCGGGAAGGCGTCCGGGACATCGAAAGGCAGGCCGCGCGCGGCGAGCAGGCGCAGCGACTCCCGTACGGGCGCGAGGTCCAGGAAATCGTCCCGCGGATCGTTGTGGAGGAGATGCCGCACGCCGCGGAACTTTGGATGCGCGGCCAGGCGCTCGAGTTCAGCCTCCGCCCGGGCGGGCTCCTCCAGCGGGATCCAGCCGACGACGCCAAGCACCCAGTCGCTGCTGTCCGCCACCGCGAGCATCGCCTCGGTGTCCGCCACGGTGTCGTCCGCCTGGACGAGGACGGCGCCTCTCACCCCAACGCCCGCCGTTGCGAGGACCGACTCCGCCTCCACAGCTCCGAAGTTGCGGAACAGTGGGCCGTGCTGCGGCCCGAGCCACGGGTATGCGCCGGGAGTGAGTTCCCAGAGGTGCAGGTGCGCGTCGATCACGCGTCGGCCCCGGACGCGCCGGATCCGAACGGACCGGCTTCAAACGGACCCAGCGCCGCCACCGCGTCCCAGAGCTCGTCCGGCACGGCGGCGTCCATGCGTGCCGCATTGGCGACCACCTGCTCCGGGCTGCGGACCCCTACGGTCACGTTCACCACGGCGGGATGCCGCAGCGGAAAGTGCAGGGCCGCCGTCGGGAGTTCGACGCCGAAGTCCCGGCACAGTGCCGCAAGCGCCCGGGCGCGTTCCAGCACGGCGGCGGGCGCCTGGCCGTAGTTGTAGTGGGCGTCGGCCGGGACCTCGGGGCGGGCCAGGAGGCCGGAGTTGAAGACGCCGACGGCGACCACTCCGGTGCCGCGTTCCATGCAGCGTTCCAGCAGCGGAAGGCGCGGCTGCTCCAGCAGGGTGTAGCGGCCGGCGAGCATCACGAGGTCCAGCTCCGCGGCGTCGACGCAGGCGAGCGCGGCGTCCACGGAATTCGTCCCGACGCCGATCGCGCCCGCCAGCCCTTCGTCCTGGAGCTTCTCCAGGACGAAGGGCTGGCGGATTCCGGCGTCGAGGTCATGGGCATCGGGGTCGTGCAGGTAGGCGATGTCCACGCGGTCCAGGCCGAGGCGCAGCAAGGAGTCTTCGAGGCTACGGCGGATGCCCTGCTCGTTGAAATCCCAGCGGCGGACGGCGTCGGCGGGCACGTCGAACCCTTCGGCGTCCCGGCGGCCGGCGGCGTGCTGGGGTTCCAGCAGCCGGCCCACTTTGGTGGAGATGACGAATTCCTCGCGCGGTTTGTCGCGCAGCACGGCCCCGAGGCGGCGTTCGGACAGGCCGAGCCCGTAATGCGGGGCGGTGTCGAAGTAGCGGATTCCGGCATCCCAGGCGGCCAGGACCGTGGCGAGGGCCTCGCCGTCGGGAATGGCGCTGTACAGATTGCCGATAGGCGCGCCGCCGAAACCGAGCCGACCGACCCTGTGGAGGACAGGATTGTCAGCCATCCGCGCCCTCCGTGAGGAACAGCTCCAGCACCGGCACGGCCACCGGCGGACGCTGGACGGGCAGCGCGATGCTCAGCGTTCCGGCAGGCTGGGCGCCGGGAGTGGTGGCGTAGGCCTCCTGCTCCGGATCCGGCTCCTGCAGCCGGAGTTCGGAGGCGTCGTTCAGCAGCTGGGCGTACTCGACCTTCCCGGCCAGCCCGGGCAGGTGCACGAAACCGAACGGCCAGGCGAACAGGTGGACGTAGAGCCGCTTGCCGCGCCGGGTATATCGGGCGTCCGCCGGAGGAGTGTACGACGACGGCCCCGCACCGTAGATGGCGCGGCCGTGCAGCCGCATCCACTCACCGATGCCCTCCAGGGCCTCGTGCGCGCGTGGGTCCAGGCTGCCACGCGCCGTCGGCCCGACATTGAGCAGCAGGTTGCCGCCCTTGGACACTCCGTCGATGAGCATCCGCACCAAGAGGTCCGGGGTTTTGTAGTCGAGGTTGTCCCGGTCGTAGCCCCAACTGCCGTTGAGGGTCTGGCACGCTTCCCAGGCGAGCGGAACGCCGTCGGACATCATGGGACCGGCCGGCTGGTACTGCTCCGGCGTGACAAAATCTCCCGGCAGGTCCAGCCGGTCATTGACCACAATGCCCGGCTGCAGTTCCCGGACCATGGCCAGCAGCTCTTCCGAGCCCCAGTCGTCCCGGCCCTTGCCGCCGGCCGGGTGGCCGTCCATGCCGTCCGGGTAGGAGAAGTCGAAGAAAAGGTAGTCGATGGTGCCGTAGTTGCTGAGCAGTTCCCGGACCTGGCCATGCAGGTAATCCCTGTAGCGGGCCATGTCCCTGGTTTCGTTGAGGCGTTCGATGTCCGGGGCGTTCCGCTGCGGGTGCACCGAGTCCACGGTGAAGTGCGGGTGGTGCCAGTCGATGAGCGAGTAGTAGAAGCCCACTTTCAGGCCCTCCGCACGCAAGGCGTCCACATAGGGCGCAATGAGGTCGCGGCCCGCGGGGGTGTTCGTGGCCTTGTAGTCCGTGAGAGCCGAGTCCCAGAGGCAGAAGCCTTCGTGGTGCTTGGTGGTCAGCACCACGTACTTCATGCCGGCGTTCCGTGCGGCGCGGGCCCACTCGCGGGGATCGTAGAGGTCCGGATCGAAGCGGCGGAAATACCGCGAGTACTCCTCCACCGTCATTTCCTCGCGGTTCATCACCCATTCGTGCCGGGCCGCCAGCGAATACAGCCCCCAGTGCACGAACATGCCAAAGCGGGACTCTTCGAACCACGGAGCGTGCTGGATCACGGCGCCCCCTTCAGATCTCGACGGCGGAACGTTCGACGGCGGCGCCCGCCCCGGCGGCCCACACCGCTCCGTCCGGATAACGGTAGTCCGCCAGGCTGGCGGTGAGCATCTCGCCACCGGCACCCGGCGCCGTCGGCGGCCAATAGCGGCCGCCGCGCACCTCAACAGGTGCGGCGAAATGTTCGTGCAGGTGGTCCACGAATTCAATCATGCGCTCCTCCTTGCTCCCGGACACCGCAACGAAGTCGAACATGGCCAAGTGCTGGACCATTTCGCACAGGCCCACCCCGCCGGCGTGCGGGCACACCCGGACCCCGAATTTCGCGGCCAGCAGCAGAATGGCGATGTTCTCGTTGACGCCGGCCACCCGGGCGGCGTCGAGCTGGAGCACCTGCAGCGACCCGGCCTGCAGCATCTGCTTGAACACCACCCGGTTCTGGACATGCTCACCGGTGGCCACGGGAACCGGCGTCACGGCCCGGGCGATGGCGGCGTGGCCGAGGATGTCGTCCGGGCTGGTGGGCTCCTCCACCCAGGCGATGCCGTACGGCGCGAGCTGCCGGATCCACTCGATCGCTTCCTGCACGTCCCAGCGCTGGTTGGCGTCGACGGCGATCCCCACCTCCGGTCCCACGGCGTCACGGGCGGCGCGCACGCGGCGGATGTCGTCCTCCACGGAGGCCCCCACCTTGAGCTTGATCTGGCCGAATCCCTCAGCCACGGCTTCCCTGGCCAGCTGCGAAAGCTTCGCGTCGCTGTATCCCAGCCAGCCCGGCGTCGTCGTATAGGCCGGATAGCCTTCGGCGAGCAACTGCCGCCGCCGGTCTTCCCGGCCGGGTACGACGGCGCGGAGAAGTCCAAGCGCTTCGTCCGGGGTGAGGGCGTCGCTGAGGTATCGGAAGTCCACCAGTGCCACAAGCTCCTCGGGGCTCATCCGGGAGAGCAGTTCCCAGAGCGGCAGCCCGGCGCGCTTGGCCTTCAGGTCCCAGAGGGCATTGACGACGGCGCCGATCGCCATGTGCATGACGCCCTTCTCCGGGCCGAGCCAGCGCAGTTGTGAATCGTGGACGAGCAGCTTCCAGGTAGCGCCCATGTCCGCCAGCAGTTCCTCGGCGTCCCGGCCCAGGAGGTGCTCCCGCAAGGCGGCAATGGCCGCGGTTTCCACCTCGTTGCCGCGGCCGATCGTGAAGACGAAGCCGTGGCCTTCATGGCCGTCCGCGGCGTCCGTGCGGAGGACCAGGTAAGCGGCCGAGTAGTCCGGGTCCGGGTTCATGGCATCGGAACCGTCCAAGTCCCGGGACGTGGGGAAGCGGATGTCGAAGACGTCCATGGCGGTGACGACGCTCATCTGGGCTCCTCGCTGGCGGCCTGCGTGCCGTTTCATAGCCGAGCTAAACATCCGATGTCTCGCCTGTCAATGGGTCACATTTCCTTAAGTCCGGGGCGGACTTCACACTTGTAGCTCCGAGCAATGACGCTGAACATGGAGGAAGACATGAACGTGAAATTCGCCCGGCTGGGAGCAGCCGGAAACGAGCAGCCGGTTGTCCTCGTGGAAGACGGCAACGGTGCCGCCAAGTACTTCAGCCTCAGCGGCCTGACGCAGGACATCAACGGCGAATTCTTCGCCACGGACGGCATCGCCCGCACCCGGAAAGCCCTCGAATCCGGTGAACTTCCGGAGATTTCCGCCGAAGGCCTGCGCGTCGGCTCCCCCATCGCCCGCCCGTCGTCGGTCATCGGCATCGGCCTGAACTACGCCGCGCACGCTGCGGAGTCCGGCGCTACCCCGCCTGAAGTTCCGGTGGTTTTCCTGAAACCGGCAAACACCGTAGCGGGCCCCTTCGACGCCGCCCCCATCCCGCCGTCGGCCGAAAAGTACGACTGGGAAGTGGAACTCGGCGTAGTGATCGGCAAGGAAGCGTCCTACCTTTCTTCCGTAGAGGAAGCCGCTGGACACATCGCCGGCTATGTGGCAGCCAACGATCTCTCTGAACGCGACTACCAGATCCCGGGCTCTGCCGGCCAGTGGGTCAAGGGCAAGTCCCTCCCCGCATCCAGCCCGCTGGGCCCGTGGTTCGTGCCCGCCGGCCAGGTGGATGCCGGGAACCTCAGCCTGCGCACCTGGGTCAACGGCGAACCCCGCCAGGACTCCAACACCTCGGACATGATCTTCGACCCCGCCACCGTGGTGCACCACCTGAGCCAGTACATGGTGCTGGAACCGGGCGACGTGATCCTCACCGGCACCCCCGAAGGCGTGGCCCTCTCCGGCCGCTTCCCGTTCATCCAGCCGGGTGACGTCGTCGAGATCGAAGTCGAAGGCCTCGGACGCCAGCGCCAGGAATTCTTCCGCGCGGACGGAAACCTCGCTGCGGTCTCCGCCGGGGACGCCGCCTTCGCAGGAGACGCCGCAGCCAGGTAAGCGCCAGCTCCGTAACACCCGCCGCGCGCGCCCGCGCCGTCCCCTATGCTCGGTTCCAAGGTATCGACGGCGATCCACCAAGGAGCAGCACATGACCACCTGGCGCATCCGGGACTTCCATTCCTCCGACCTTGACGGCATCCTGCACCTCTGGGAGAACCTGAAGGCCGACGGCGTCGAACCCGTCTATGCGCTTTCCGAAGTCCTGGCCTCCTGCGAAAAAGACCATGCCGTGGTGGCAGTTCAGGGCGAGCAACTGGTGGGTGCCGCCGTCGGACGGGCCGCGCACGACCAAGGCTGGATCGTTTTCCTGTCCACGCTGCCCGAGTTCCGCGGGCGCGGGATCGGCACCTCGCTGCTGGCCGCCGTCGAGAACCGCATGGCCCCGCACGGCCTCAACAAGCTTTCCGCCCTCATGCCGGAGACGGAAACGCGAGTGGAAGCGTTCCTGGGCCGCGGCTTCGTGGTGAAGAAGAACCTGCGCTACTTCGAGCGGACCATTCCCGTGCAGCGCGCCGAACTCGAACCGCTGAGCCTGCTGGGCGGCCGTGTGCTGGCCCGCGACCTGTGGGAAAACGTGGCCGGCATGAAGCGCGAGAAGGAACTGCTGGAACGCCGGCTGGTGCTGCCGCTGGCCGAGGCCGATCTGGCAGACGAATACGGCGTGGTACCGCCGCGCGCGGTGGTGCTGTTCGGCCCGCCCGGCACCGGCAAGACCACCTTCGCCAAGGCGATTGCGTCCCGGCTTGAATGGCCGTTCGTGGAGGTTTTCCCGTCGCGCCTCGCCTCCGACCCCAAGGGCCTGGCCGGCGCGTTGCGGGAAACGTTCCTGGAAATCGCCGAGCTGGAGCACGCCGTGGTGTTCATCGACGAGGTGGAGGAGATCGCGGCGCAGCGCGCGGGCGATCCGCCGTCGCCGTTGCAGGGCGTCACCAACGAACTCCTCAAGATCATCCCGGCCTTCCGCGAACAGCCGGGCCGCCTGCTGGTCTGCGCCACCAACTTCATCCGCGCGCTGGACTCCGCCTTCCTGCGCCACGGCCGCTTCGACTACGTGATCCCCATCGGCCTGCCCGACGTCCACGCCCGCGAGGCCATGTGGCAGCGTTTCATCCCGGCAGCCGTGGTGGACACCGTGGATATCGCGCTGCTGGTGTCGAGGACGGAGGGGTTCTCCCCCGCGGACATTGAGTTCGCTGCCCGCAGCGCCTCCCAGCGGGCGCTGGAAAAGGCAGTGTACGACGACGGCGGTGCGGCCGCCGGGGGAAGCCCGGCTCCGGCGTCGAACGGGCGGAAGGGGCCCACCACGCAGGATTACCTGGACGCGATCGCGGACACCAAGACCACCGTCAGCCCGGAAGTGCAACAGGAGTTCCTGGAAGACATCGACGTCCTGGGCCGCGTCTAACCCCCGCCCCCAACGCGGGGTCAGTTACGGCCCATGTTCGCGGCATTAATGGGCCGTAAGTGACCCCGCGTTGCCGCAGTCGGTACTGTTTTGGACATGTCCAACCCACTCCGCCATGCCCTCTCCCGCATGGGCGGCCGCGATCCCCATGAAAAGCACCGCGCCGCCACCCCGCTTGAGCTCTTCTTCGACCTGACCTTCGTCATCGCCTTCAGCGTGGCCGGCAGCCAGTTCGCCCACGCCGTGGCCGAAAACCACGCGCTCGAAGGCTTCATCGGCTTCGCCATCGCGATGTTCGGCGTGCTGTGGGCCTGGATCAACTTCTCCTGGTTCGCCAGCGCCTACGACACCGACGACTGGATCTTCCGCATCGTCACCATGGCGCAGATGGTGGGCGTGCTCATCCTGACCATGGGCATTGAGCCCGTGTTCCACTCGGTCCTGGAAGGCCACGACGTCGACAACGAAGTCCTGGTGCTCGGCTACGTGGTGATGCGCGTGGCGCTGATTGCCCAGTGGCTGCGGGCCGCGCGCCAGGACCCACAGCGGCGCAAGACCTGCCTGACGTACGCCGACCTGCTGGCCGTGGTGCAACTGGGCTGGGTGGCGGCCATCTTCGTGAAGACGGATGTGCCCACCACGCTGATGATCTACACGCCGCTGATCGCCGCGGAAATGCTGGTTCCGGTGATCGCCGAACGCAAAACCAAGACCCCCTGGCACGCGCACCACATCGCCGAACGCTACGGTCTGCTGGCCATCATCGCGCTGGGCGAATGCCTGATCGGCGCCATCGAAACACTGCGTTCCATCGTCGCGCTGCATGGCTGGACCATGGATGCCGCCTTGATCGGCCTCGGCGGAACGGGCCTGGCCTTCACGCTGTGGTGGGTCTACTTCATCCTGCCCGCGGGCCACGCCCTGCATGTGCGCCGCCACCGTGCGTTCACCTTCGGCTACGGGCACATGATCATCTTCGCGGCCATCGCCGCCACCGGTGCGGGCCTGCATGTGCTGGCCTACTACATCGACCACGAGTCCCACATCAGCGCGGCCGCCGCCGTGGCTTCAGTTGCCATTCCGGTAGCCATTTTCAAGGTCGCCCTGGCCTGGGTGTACGGCAGCCTGCTCGGAATCAACCGGATCAACGTGGGGCTCACGTCCCTGGTGGTTGTGGTTTCCGCCGCCAGCATTGGCCTCGCTGCCGCAGGTGTTCCAGTCACCGCGTGCTTGCTGGTGATCGTGGTGGCACCGGCGGTGGCCATCGTGGTGGATGAACTGGCAGGACATCGACGCCGCGCGGCAGCTTTGGAGAAGATCGAAGCCGAAGCGAAAGGCTGAGTTCCGCAACGCGGGGTCAGATACGGCCCATGTTGGGGTCCAACATGGGCCGTATCTGACCCCGCGTTGCCGGGGCCTGCTCTGCGTACCTGGAACCTGCGAAACAACGTAGGGCAGGCCTCACAACGCCAGTTCTGAAACCGCCTTCCGCACGGCCGCACTCAGCTCGAAATTGCGGCAGCCGATGCCGCCCTGTTCCGCTGCCTGCGGCACGTACCCGAAGCCCAGCCCGTACACCGGGTCCGCATAGCCGAGGGCTCCGCCGGCGCCGTCGTGGCCGAAGGCCCGGTAGCTGGCAAACGGCATGCGGGCGTGGGTTTTCATGAAAACCGTGGCAAAGCAGCCGGTCTCACCGAAGACGCGGTCGATCCCGAACACCTGCTCCGCCGAGACCGCCCGGATGGTCTCCTCGCTGAGAAGGGGCGCGATGGCGGGACGGCCGGTACCGGAACCACCGTTACCTTCGGCGGTGAGCCCGGTAAGTGCTGCCGCATACACCCGCGCCATGCCTTCCGCGCTGGCGACGCCGGCCACGGAGCTGAGCCCCGCGGCGCGCACTTCGAGGATGTTCGGCAGGTCCAGGATCTCGGCGGTTCCGGCGTTGGCCGCGAGTCCGAAGTGGCTGGCGGGGTCGGTCCAAGGGCGCGAGGGGTCGGCCATCCAGCGCAGGGTGGCGTAGCGGGGTTCTTCGGATGCGGGCAGTCCCAGGAAGAAATCGGCGCCTGCCACGGCACGGATCCGCCGTTCGTAGATGTCCTGCAGCGTGTTCCCGGTGATCCGCCGGCACAGCTCCTCCATGAACACGCCGATGGTGAGGGCGTGGTAGCCGAACGCGGCGCCCGGCTTCCACAGCGGCGGAAGCGCTGCAAGTTTGGCGGCGGCAAGTTCGGAGTTGTTGCACTCCTCCAGGGACAACCCGCCTTCGACCCCGAGCAGCCCGGCCTGGTGCGACAGAAGCTGCGCCACCGTGATGCCTGCCTTGCCGTTCGCAGCAAATTCCGGCCAGTACTTGGCCACCTCCGCGTCCAGGTCCAGCACACCGTCCTGCACAAGAAGCGCAATGACCAGGCCTGCCATGCCCTTGGAGCAGGAGAACACGCCGGTCATGGAATCCGGGCGGACGTGGGGACCTCCGCTGAGGTCCAGTACCTTCACGCCGTGGTGGTATGCGGCCAACTGGGCCGAGTATTCGGGGTCTTCGGCAAGGTAGCGGCCGAAGAGTTCGGCGACGGGCTCGAATCCGGGGGCGACGGTACGGAAATCCACCGGCTCAGCCTAGATGATCCGCCCCGGCCAGCGCCGCATCCCACACCCACGGCCCGCGCGGCAGCGCCGCGGGGTCGAAGACCGCCAGCGCCTCCTTCAGATCGCCGGGCAGCCCGAGCGACGCCAAGATCAGCTCCCGCACCTTTTCAGCGGAAAGCCCGACGGCGGCAAGATCCGCAAGCGTCACCGCACCGTCGCGCTTGGCGAGCCGGGCGCCGTCGTGGTTCACCACTAGGGGAACGTGCGCGTATTGCGGTACCGGCAGCCCGAGCAGCGAGGCGAGGTACGCCTGCCGGGGCGCTGAAGACAGAAGATCGTCACCGCGGACCACCTGGTCGATGCCCTGCGCGGCGTCGTCCACCACCACAGCGAGATTGTAGGCCGTGACGCCGTCGTTGCGGCGGAGCACGAAGTCGTCCACGGTTCCGAGGTAGCGGCCGTGCAACTCGTCCTCCACAGTCCATTCGCGAACGCCGGCACGGAGCCGGATGGCCGCGGGACGGCTGGCCCGGCGCTGTTCGCGTTCTTCGTCCGTCAGCCGGCGGCAGGTTCCGGGGTAAGCGCCCTGGGGAGCGTGCGGGGCGGACGGAGCTTCCTGGATCTCGCGGCGCGTGCAGAAGCACTCATAGGTAAGTCCGGCGTCACGCAATGTCCGGAGGGCTGCGTCATACAAGGGACCGCGGTCCGTCTGGCGCACTACCTCTCCGTCCCAGTCGACGCCGACCGCGGCGAGGTCCCGGAGCTGCACCTCTTCGGCCCCGGCCCGGGCACGGTCCAGGTCCTCCACGCGCAGCAGGAAGCGGCGGCCCGTGGAACGCGCGAACAGCCACGCCAGCAGCGCCGTGCGCAGGTTTCCGACGTGCAGTTCACCGGAGGGGCTCGGAGCAAATCGGCCGGCTGATGTCATGGTCCCAGCGTAATTGGCGGGTACGACAGAAGAGCCCCTCAACTACCGTCAGCATCGGTAGTTCAGGGGCCCTTCAATGTGGGACTGACGTTGGTGTGAACAAGAGTCAATCAGCGGCGGCGTCCTTGCGGGACGCGCGTGCGGAGCCCGGGTGGTGTGCCGGGGATTCCGCTGCCGGGAGGGATCCGGCGGTAGCCTTTTCCCTCTAGCTGCCACCATTTGAGCAGGGACGCTACAGTTGGTGCAACGGACTCTCGTTACACTGGTCAATCTGATCAATCAAGGCGAGCAACATCGGACACTAGGTGGTCACTTTGCAGCAATTGGACGCGACGGACAAGCGGATCCTCGCCGCGCTCGACGACGATCCCCGCCTTCCCGTCATGGTTCTCGCCCAGCGCCTGGGGCTCGCCCGCGGCACGGTCCAGTCGCGCCTGGAACGGATGACGGAATCGGGCGCGCTGCGGCCCAACAGCAGCCGTGTACTGCCCGCAGCCCTGGGACGCGGGGTGGCCGCCGCCGTGAGTGCGGAGTTGGACCAGCACCGGCTGAACGAGGCCATCGCTGCGCTGCGGGAGATCCCCGAAGTCCTGGAATGCCACGCACCCGCCGGCGATACCGACCTCATCATCCGGGTGGTCGCCACCAGCCCGGACGACCTCTACCGTGTTTCCGAGGAAATCCGGCTCTGCCCCGGCATCGTCCGGACGTCCACCAGCATGTTCCTGCGCGAAGTCATTCCGTACCGCACCACGGGGCTGCTGCGGGATTAGGGCCGGCCGCCCGGTGCACGGCTGCGCACCGAAGCCGGGACTCGTTGCGCACACGTGACGCCAGCGCAATGAACTGAGGCGTCGCTGCGCAGCTTCGCTGGCCGTTCCGGCCGCCCAGCTACACCGGTGGGCCCGTGTAGCTCTTGAGGTTCTTCATCACCAGCGTTGAGGTGAGGCGTTCGACGCCGGGCAGGGAGGAAAGCTGCTCGTCATAGAAGCGCTGGTAGGCGGGAAGGTCCACGGCGATCACGCGGAGCAGGTAGTCGGGCGAGCCGAACAGGCGCTGGGCTTCGACGACGTTCGGCATGGCCTCCACCCGCTCCTCGAACTCGGCCACGGTGGTGCGTTCCACCCTGGCCAAGGTGACGAAGACGATCGCCTCGAAGCCCAGGCCGATCGCGCCCGGATCGATGTCCGCCCGGTAGCCCCGGATCACGCCCGAGGACTCGAGGTCCCGCAAGCGGCGGTGGCACGGCGCCACGGTCAAACCCACCTTGGCGGCCAACGCCGTGGCGGTCATCCGGCCGTCCTCTTTGAGGTGGCGCAAAATAGTTTTGTCGATTCCGTCAATCACGCAAATATCTTACCGAAACTGCCGTAGAGCGAGATAAATTCACGAACACTTATGGCCATCTTTTCCTTAAGGTTTTCCTGTCGGACCAATCCGGCTGAAGACCCCAGGAGCCCCCGTGAATCCCCAGCTGTTCCTCGCGTTCGTCATCGTGGCCATCACCTTGGCATGCACCCCGGGACTGGACTGGGCCTACTCGATTTCCGCAGGCCTGCGCCAGCGCAGTTTCGTGCCCGCGATCGCCGGGCTCTGCAGCGGATACGTGCTCCACACTGCCCTGATGGTGCTCGGCCTTGCCGCGCTGCTGGCCGGGGTCCCGGGGCTGCTCGGCTGGCTGACCGTCGCCGGCGCGGGCTACCTGCTGTGGCTCGGCATCAGCACCATCCGCTCGTGGCGGGGTGCGCGCTTCAGCGCGGGAGACGGCGTCGGGCAGTCCCACAACCAGCTCCGCACCTTCCTGGTGGGCATGGGCACCAGCGGCATCAACCCTAAGGGGCTGCTGTTCTTCCTGGCGCTCGTGCCGCAGTTCGTCAGCCCGGAGGCGGCGCTGCCGGTTCCCGTCCAGTCGGGGCTGCTGGGCCTGACCTTCGTGGCACTGGCCGCGCTGATCTACACGGGCGTCGCCCTGGGGTCCCGCAAGCTGCTGCACTCCCGGCCCGGCGCCGCCCGCGTGGTCACCCTGGCGAGCGGCGTGGTGATGGTGGGCCTCGGCGTCGTACTGCTGGTGGAGCAGCTCATCCCGCTGGCGGGCAAGCTGGCGTAAAGCCCTAGACGCGCTCCCCGGCGAGCACTTCGTCCAGCCGCTCGTAGCCTTCGATCACACCGGAGTTCATGCCGCTGCCGATCGCCATGTCCCGCGCCTCCACTGTGGGGTAGACATCGTGGATGGAGATCCGGGATCGCCCGCCGCCCAGGTCCTCGAAGCGCGTGGTCCCGATCCCGACCTCGCCGGGGGCTCCGGAGAATTCGAAGGTCATGATGAGGAGCTTGCCCGGTTCAACGGCGTGGAAGACGCCGCTGAAGGTGAACTCGTAGCCGCCGCTGCTGGCGCCGTCGAAGCTCCAGCGGCCACCTACCCGGGTGTCGTAGCGGACGTTCTCCACCTTGTCCTCGCGCGGGCCCAGCCACTGGACCAGCAGTTCGGGTTCAACATGGGCGCGGTAGACGGCGTCCACGGGCGCGTCGAATTCGCGGACGGTGTCCACGAACGGGACGCCGGGCTCAGCCGTGATGTTGGTTGGATTGCTCATTGTTCCCCACTCCTTGGAGTCTGCGCCGACCCGCGGGCCTGCGCGGAGGCCTGGTTTTCCAGGAGGGCGTCCAGCCTCCGGTAACGCCCTTCCGCTAGGAGCCGGTACTGGTCGATCCATGCCGTGAGCCGCTCAAGCGCCGCCGCGTCCAGATGGACCGGGCGGCGCTGGGCGTCGCGGGAACGGGTGACCAGCCCGGCATGTTCCAGGACCTGGATGTGCTTGGACACGGCCTGCTTGGTGATGGCGAACGGTTCGGCGAGTTCGTTGACCGTGGCGTCGCCGCGCGACAGCCGGGCCACGATCTCCCGCCGGACCGGGTCCGCGAGCGCCATGAACGCCCTATCAAGAAGGGCCGCTTCAGCCGGATCCTGGTGTGGCACGCTCTTACCTCTTAGACAACCATCCAGTTGATCAACCAACTGGTTGACTTCAAAGTTACGCCTCCCCAAAGACATCCACAAGGGTCAGTCCCCGCCGAGATCCTTCCAGTCCTGCTCCCAGAGCCGGCGCATCTCGGCGTCGCGGAGTATGACGCCGTTCTCCGGTTCGGCAGGAGCGCGCCGCGAGCGCGGCAGCAAAGCCCGGCGGCCGGCGTCGAACGCCAGGAGGGCGCGGTCGGTGAGGGCGTCGTTGCGCAACGCCAGGCTGGTCTTGCGGCGACGCAGCACCTCGGCGAGCGCCAGCTGCGCGCCGGCACGGTCGCCGAGCGCCCGCAGTGAACGCGCACGCAGGAGCAGCAGTGCCGCGGAGAGGTCATCCGCGTTGAGCAAACCTTCGGTCCAGTCGACGACGTCGCGGTGCCGGCCAAGTGCCGACGCCGCCGTGGAGCGGGCCAGGGCAGCGGGCAACGACGGCGGCAGGCCGGCCAGCGCTTCCAGCGCGGCGACCGACTGGCCAGTTTCCCGCAGGCAGTGGGAGAGCGCCAGGAACACCGATTCTTCGCTGAACAGCACCGGAACCTCGACGCGTTCGGCGACCTCCACCCGGCTGACCACCCGCCCAAGGTAGGTGGCGGAGAACTGGCTGGCGGCGTCGTCGATCCTGGTGGAAATGCCCAGCCGCAGGAGCTCCGCGGCACGCAAATAGCTGCCGTGCTTGTAGGCGAGCAGGCCCGCCAGGACCTGGCAAAGGCCGGCCCAGGCCGGATTCGCGCGGGCCAGCAGCACCAGGCGCTCCGGCTCGGTTCCCGTGAACACTGCGGAATGCATGGCTTTGGCCGTGCGCCCGGAGAAGGCCTTGAGCGGCGGCACGTCCCCCGCCACGGACAGCCGGCCGGCACTTCGCGGGCGCAGCACGCCGGACACGGCGCCGCCCACGCCGTCGGCCAGGCCGCTTGCGGGAGTCCGGACGCGGGCGCGGCGGAACGGCGTGAGGTCCCGGGTGTCGCGATACCCGGGAACGGGGTGCCCGGAAGTCATGGCTCCATGCTAACCACGGAGCATCCGCCGGAGGCAGCTGCCAGTGGCAGCGAGCGGGCCCGGCGACCACTGGCGGCAGGCGGGCACTCCCCTCTATTTCCGGGGGTTTCGGGAGTAAACTATGCACGTCGGCAGGGTTCCGACAGCTCCTTGCCGCGAGGCGGCCAGCCACTTGGTTGGCCGGTACAAAATGTGGTTGGGAGGAGTTATGACCACCGCTTCACACCCGGCACAGCACCACCACGTGATGGGGCTTTCACTGCACAACACGGCGCTGGGTTTGGGCTGGGTTTTCCTGGTCGTTGGTGTCCTCGGATTCATTCCGGGCATCACGAGCAACTACGGCGCCATGACCTTCGCCGGGCATGAGTCGGGCGCCATGCTTCTTGGAATCTTCCAAGTCTCCATTCTGCACAACATCGTCCACATGCTGTTCGGCGCGGCCGGCCTCTACATGGCCCGGACCGCCAGGATGGCACGCGGGTACCTGGTAGGCGGCGGCGTCCTCTACCTGGCCCTGTGGGTGTACGGACTCGTCATCGCCATGGACTCGATGGCCAACTTTGTGCCCCTCAACACCGCCGACAACTGGCTCCATCTGGTGCTCGGCGTGGTGATGGTTGCACTTGGCCTGTGGCTTGGCCGTGACGTCAGGGAGGAGACGAAGGGCCGCGCCATGTAGCGCGCCTTTCCTGGAAACAACGACGGCGGCCGCTCCCCTTGAGGGGGCGGCCACCGCTTCTTTCCGCGCGAGTTGACACTTCGCGGCAATCCGCGCGAACGACACTGCCGTGAAGTGCCAAACCGGCGGGTGGCGCTCAGCCCAGCAGGCGGTGTTCGTAGGCGAACGCCACCAACTGCAACCGGGTCCGCAGGCCGAGCTTCGTGAGCACGCTGCGCAGGTGCGTCTTCACCGTGGCCTCGGATACGAAGAGCCCTTGGGCCATGTCCGCGTTGGACAAGCCCTTGGCGGCCAGCAGGAAAACCTCGCGTTCCCGGGCGGAAAGGCCGTTCAGCACGCTGAGGTCCGGCCCGGACGCGGGAACCGTCCGCGCCGCGTGCTGGAACAGTTCGTGCACCGAACCGGGCGCGATCACCGAATACCCCGAATACACGGTGCGGATGGCGGCCAGAAGGAATTCGGGCTCGGCACTCTTGAGCAGGTAGCCGCTGGCCCCGGCCTGTACTGCTTCCACCACGGCCTGGTCCCGGTTGAAGGTGGTGAGCGCGATGATCTTCGGCTTGTCCACGCCGGCGGCAGCGGACGCCGCCGAAATCCGGCGGGTGGCTTCCACTCCGCCGGTCCCGGGCATCCGGAGGTCCATCAGCATGACGTCCGGCCGTTCCTCCGCCGCGCGGTCCACGGCTTCGTCGCCGTCGCCGGCTTCCCAGGCCAGCGCCATGTCCGCCTGGCTCTGGATCAGCATCCGGATTCCGGCGCGGAAGAGCGGCTGGTCGTCCACCAGCGCCACGGTTATGGGATTTTCAGCCATGGGCCGTGGGCTCCGTTTCGCCAAGTACTTCGGTGCGGGGCTCGACGCCGGGCCCTTCCGGTTCCGCCTCGGACCGCGGCAGGGCGTGCGGCCCGTACGGGATGAATACCGTCACCCGGAACTGCTCGCCGTCCGGACCGGCGGTGAGCCAGCCGCCGGCCAGGTGCGCGCGTTCCCGCATTCCGGGGATGCCGCGCCCGGTACGGGAGGGGGTTCCGCCGTCGTCCGCTCCCCCATTAACAGCGGACGACGGCAGCTTCGAGGCCGCATGGATGGTGAGGCCGGGGCCGCTCCAGTCCAGGTGCAGCCGCACGGCGGTGCCGCGACCGCCGTGCTTAAGTGCGTTGGTGAGGCATTCCTGCACAATTCGGAAGACGGCCAGCTGCTGCCCGCCGCCGAGGTCCACCGGCGTACCACTCTCACTGTGCTGGACCTTGAGGCTGCCCTGGCGCATCCGCTCCACCAGCGGCCCCACGTCGCTGAGCTTGGGCTGCGGGGCCATCATGGCGTCGTCGCGCACGCCTTCGATGACGCGCTGCGCGTCCACCAGGGCGTGCCGGGCCGAGACCGCGATGTTCTCAAGCGCGTCCAGCACCGGTTTGGGCTGGTCCTTACTGAGGTAGCGGGTGCCGTCCGCCTGGGCGGCGATGACCGCGAGCGAGTGGGCCAGGACATCGTGCAGGTCCCGCGCGATCCGCGTGCGTTCCTGCTCGATGACCAGTTCCACCTCAGCCTCCTTGAGGCTCGCCTGCGCCTCGTTGCGGGCCAGGAACAGGGTGCCGCGCTCCTGGTAGAGGCGCAGCACAATCCCGACGGCGGAGCAGCCGGCGGCGATCAGGAGCAGGACGGCGAACAGCTGCCAGCCGTAGTAGTGAAGTGCCCAGCGGTCGCCAAGATCGAGGGGCATGAACCAACCGACGCCGTACCCGTAGCGCCAGGAAATCATCAGGTAGGTCATGATGCCCGCGAAAACCACGTTGGAGATTCCCGCGACCAGCCGGACACGGTTCGGCGCTGTCCAGAGGATGAAGGACAGGGCAATGAAGGAGCCGATGTAGATGGCCCAGTGGTTGGCCTCCATCATCGGAAAGACGTAAAGCAGCTGGCCGGCCAGGAGCATGGCCGTCAGCCCCAGCGAAAGGTATGGCTGCCACACGGCCACGGCGATCGCCGTCGTCATGACCACAAGGGCCCAGGTACCCGGCCAGTACGGCAGCCCCGGCCACGGCCCCATCCTGCCGGCTTCCCCGACGCACCACAGTGCGAAGAAGATGACGGCCGCCGCGGGGGCGCCCCAATGCCGCACAACTTTCAGGGTCTGTTCCATGCCAGCCACAGTATCCGTGCGGGACTGCATGGACCCCCTTGTTGCGGCGGCGCGACGGCGATCTCCACCGGAAAGCCAGCTGTTTCATCCTTTGGGGTTCCTCTTCCCCCGCGGATGCTAAGTGTGCTTAGGATTAGGTGCTGGCGCGATCGGGCATCCCAACCTCCAGGAGGCAACCATGGCCACGATGTACGGCAGAACTTCCGAACAGGGCGGTGCGGCATGGGCTCGGTAGTAGTTTTCGCCCCATCCCCTGTGCTGACTGTCACCGTCGAGGACCTCGAAGGCAACGCCGATATCCACGTCCATGCCGGAGGGCAGGGCGTGTGGCAGGCCCGGATGCTGACGGCACTGGGCGCATCAGTAACCATCTGCGCGGTGTTTGCAGGCGAGACGGGCCTGGTTTTGCGCCACTTGATCGCGGACGAGGGAATCAAGGTGGTGTCCGTTTCCGGCGAAGGCAGCAGCGGCGCGTACCTGCATGACCGGCGCGGCGGCGAGCGGAAAGTCCTCGCGGAATCGGCCGGCCACAAGCTCACCCGCCATGAACTGGACGAACTGTACGGGCTGACGCTTCAGGCCGGAATGCAAGCCGGCACCGTGATCCTCAGCGGCGCCGTCGAGGAAGATGCGGTACCCCCGGACATGTACCGGAGGTTGACTGCCGATCTGGGCGCCGCCGGATGCACCGTCGTCGCCGATCTCACCGGCGAAAGGCTGGACGCCGTCCTGGCCGGAAAACCCGCCGTGATCAAAATGGCCGACAACGAAATCGTCAGCAGCGGCCGCGCCGCCGCCAGCGAGACCGGGCAGATCATCGAAGCCATGCACACGCTCGCCCGCGAAGGCGCCTCCGCCGTCATCGTCACGCGGGCCCACCTTCCCTCCTTGGTCCTCAGCAAAGGCGCGCTCAGCGAGATCCATGTGCCGGAAATGCAGGCCGTGGACACCAGCGGCGCGGGCGATTCCCTGACCGCGGGCGTGGCCGCCGTCCTGGCCGAACACGGGACCCTGCTCGACGGCGTGGTCCTGGGTACCGCGGCCGGAGCACAGAACGTGACCCGCCACGGCCTGGGCACCGGCGAAGCCGCCGTCATCCGCCAATTCGCCGGGCTCGTCAAGATCGTCCCGCTGGACGGCGAGGAAACGGCGCAGCAGATGAGCCCCGACGAACTGGCACGAAAGGTCCGGGAACCATGAACCAGCCTGTGCGCGTCCTGATCACCAACGACGACGGCATCGCCTCGCCGGGCCTGCATGCCCTCGCTGCCGCAGCGGCCGAGGCCGGCCTCAGCGTTGTGGTGGCAGCTCCGGCCGCCGAATCCAGCGGCAGCAGTTCCTCGATCACCGCCGTGGAAAATGACGGCATGATTTCGATCGAGCAGCGCCAACTTGAAGGCCTGGACGACATCGATGCCTACGCCGTCCATGGAGCGCCCGCCTTCATCACCATGATCGCCACGCACGGCGCCTTTGGCCCGCCGCCGGACCTCGTCCTCTCAGGGGTGAACCGCGGCGCCAACGTGGGGCGCGCCATCCTGCATTCCGGGACGGTCGGAGCTGCGTTGACGGCGGGCGTCAACGATGGACGCGGAATGGCCGTCTCTTTGGATACCGGCCTGAATCCGGACGCGTTCCACTGGGATGTCGCCGCTCGGCTGGCCATGGGCCTGCTGCCGTTCCTGAGGGAACTGGAAGCCGGAAGCGTCCTGAACCTCAACGTCCCCAACAAGGCCGGTCCCGGCCTGCCCGAATACCGCACGGCCACACTGACCCGCTTCGGTATTGTCCAAACAACCCTTGCCGAACGCGGCCAGCATCACGTCCGCCTGGCCATCGCGGACACCACGGAGGAGCCCGATCCGGACAGCGATGCCGCCTTGCTGGCCGCGGGGTTCGCCACGGTGACCGAGATCAAGCCGGTCACGGGAAGGGCGCTGCCTGGCCTGCCGGCGGCGTTGGGCGGTTAGCTTTCGAAGATCTCCGGGTGCCGGGCCAGCTCCAGGCGCGTGCGCCGCAGGTGGCCATAGATCAGCCGCTCCGCTTCCTCGGAATCGCGGTGCTTGTAAGCGGCGATGAGCAGGCGGTGTTCGTCGTGCGTGAGGTTCAACCCTTCCCAGCCGATGAGCCGGGTGTAGGCGCGCCGGTAGTGCTGGGTGGTGTTCCACAGCCGCTCCACCATGGCGTTGAGGGACGGCATGCCTGCGGCTTTATAGCTCTGCAGGTGGAAACGGCGGTCCAGGACGAGGTAATGCTCCACATCCCCGGCGGCCTCAATCTCTTCCTCCAGCGCCACGAGGGCCGCGATGTCCGCATCCGTGAAATTGGCGACGCTGCGTCCGAGCAGGAGCGGCTCCAGGCGTTCACGGATCAGGTAGGTCTCCGTGCACTCCTCCAGGTTCATCTTGGTGACCCAGGCGCCCGTGTTGGCTACAAGGGTTACCAAGCCGTCGGATTCGAGGATGCGCAGGGCCTCGCGTACGGGAAGGCGGCTTGCCCCGAATTCCTCGGCAATGATTTCCTGCCGGATCCGCTCCCCGGGCTGGCGGGTGCCGTCCAGGATGGCGGCCTTGATGCTGTCCGCGATCCGCTGGCTGACGGCAGCCGACTTGCCGTTTCCCTCGATGTCCTTGGTCATGGCTTCAGCATATGGCCAACGCCGGAAGCCCCCGCCCCGCGGGAAGCGGGGCGGGGGCCGGCGTACGGCGGAAGGAACACTCAGGCGCCCTTGCGGAACGGCAGCCCGACGTTCTTCAAGTCCGTCCCCCTGGTTTCGCGGATCAGCAGCGCGCCAACTACGGCCAGCAGGGAAAGCACTCCGACGTATACCGAGAAGACCCAAGGCAGCCCGAGGGATGTCAGCCAGGTGTTCAGGAACGGTGCGGTGCCGCCGAACAGGGCCACGGAAAGGGAAGTGGCGAACCCGACGCCCATGGCGCGTGCCCGCGTGGGAACCAGCTCGGACATGAACGCCGGATACATCGAAGCAGCGAGGGCCCAGATTGCCAGGCCGAGCGCCTGGGTGACAAAGAGGGTCCAGGGCGCGTTCGTGAGGATCGCCGCCATCGGCAGCACCAGGGCCGCGGCCGAGATGCCGTAAGCCATCATCATCCTGCGGCGGCCGAATTTGTCGGAAAGGTGTCCGAAGAACGGCAGCAGGCCGAGCACAACAAGCTGCGCCAGGAGGCTGGCCACGAACGCGCCGTTAGGATCCATGCCCTTTGCGGAGATCGCGTACGTCGAGGCGAAGGTGGCCCAGGTGTAGTAAGCCGCGTTCTGGCCGGCCGAGAACATGATGATCAGGACACCGATCTTCAGGACGTCCTTCTTGCTGAGCTTCGCATCCCCTGCGGAGGCAGCGGCGGTGGCGGCAGCACCGGCGTCGTGCGCTTTATCCGAGGCAGTCTCCTCGTGGAACAGCGGGGATTCGGAGGCGAGGCGGCGCAGGATCAGGGCGTAGATGCCCAGCAGGGCGCCGACACCGAAAGCGATGCGCCAGCCGAAGATCCCCATGTCGCCCTTGCCGAGCAGCCCGGTGAGCACGGCACCCAGCAGCGTGGCACCCATGACGCCGACCGTGACGGCCGTGAACACGGAGCTGGCCCAGAAGCCGCGGCGTTCCACCGGGGCGATCTCCGCCACGTAGGTGTAGGAAACCCCGGCCTCGCCGCCGTGCGCCAGGCCCTGCAGCAGCCGGAACACCAGCAGCAGCGCGGATGCCCCGACGCCGATCTGCGCGTAGGTGGGGATCAGCGCGATTCCAAGGCTCGACGCCGCCATGGTCACCATGGTCAGGACCATGACGAACTTACGGCCCTTCTTGTCGGCGAGCCGGCCGAACACCAGGCCGCCGAGCGGGCGGGCGAAGAAGCCGACAGCAAAGACGGCGAGGGTCGAGAGAAGCGCGGAGGTGGGGTCCGCGCTGTTGAAGAAGTTGGCAGCCAGGTAGGTCGAAAAGATCGCGTACAGCGTCCAGTCGAACCATTCCAGGACGTTGCCCGCGACGGCGGCACGCAGGGAGCGCCCGCGGTTCAGCTGCGGGGTGGTCCGCTCAATCGTCATTGATTCGCTCATGATGGGTCTCCAGTAAGTATGGCTGGTTGGGGGCCGGTTGCGGTGGGGCCTAACCGGCGAGGAACAGGCCGCCGTTGACGTGCACAACTTCACCCGTCATGTAGCTGGCGGCGGAACTGCAGAGGAAGGCGGCGACGGCGGCCACCTCCGAGGGGTGGCCGTAACGGGCCATGGGGGTGTTAGCCAGGAGGTTGCCGCCCCGGTCGCGGACCAGGTCCCTGGTCATGGGTGTTTCGATGGTTCCCGGCGACACCGCGTTCACCCGGATGTCCGGGCCCACTTCCATCGCAAGGCTCCTGGTGAGGGCGATCACCGCGGCTTTGCTGGCCGCGTAGTGCCCGTGGCTGTGGCTTCCACGGTGGCCCGCAACGGACGCGAAGTTGACCACGGCCCCGCCGGGGCGGAGGTGCCCGAGAGCGGACCGGAGCAGGTAGAAAACGCCGTCGAGGTTGATCTGCATGACTGTGCGCCACAGTTCGTCGCTGGTGTCGCGGACGGTGGCTTCGGGGTAGATTCCCGCCACCGGCAGCACATAGTCCAGGCCCCCGAAGCGCTTGGCGGCGAGTTCCAGGAGTGCTTCGATATCGTCCCGGCTGGAAGCGTCTCCGGCCATCGCCACGATGCGGTCTTCCCCGCCGAGTTCACTGACCAGCTGGGCGAGGGGTTCTTCAGCGAGGTCCAGGAGCACCAGATTGGCTCCGGCACCGTGGAAGATCCGGGCGACCTCGCGGGCGATGCCCCCTGACGCTCCGGTGATCAGGGCCGTCTTGCCGCTGAAGTCGTAAGTAATGGCGCTCATTCGTACCAGTTCCCGTCGATGGTGAGGCCACCGTCTGCCATGAGCAGGTGGCCGTTGATGAAGGATGCCGCCGGGGTGCACAGGAAGTGGACGGCTTCGGCGATTTCGGCGGGCTCGGCGAAACGGCCCAGTGCTGTGCGGGCGCGGATGGGACCGTCGTCCAGGCGGCCCTCGGCGATCAAGGTGTCCGTCAGGGCGGTGCGCACGTACCCGGGACCCACCGCGTTGCAGCGGATTCCCTCGCGGCCCCATTCGACGGCGAGGGTCCGGGTGAGGCCGGCGATCCCGGCCTTGGCGGTGGTGTAGCTGGCCCGCCCGGGCATGCCGCTCAGGGCGGCCACCGAGGCGATGTTGACGATTGCCGCGCGCCGCGATTTCCGCAGCAGCGGGTACGCGGCCCGGCAGGACCGCATGGATCCACTGAGGTGGATGTCCAGCATGGCGGCCCAGCCGGCGTCGTCCATGGTGGCGCTCGGTGCCGGACGGGCAATGCCGGCGCAATTCACGACGGCGTCCAGCCGGCCCTCCACAGCGGCGATGCTGCGGTAGGCGGCTTCCACCGAGTCGGTGCTGCGGACGTCGGTGGCGATGCCGCGGGCCGGTGCGCCGGCGGCGGCACCCAGCTTGGCGAGCGCTTTGTCCAGCGCGTCCTGCTGCAGGTCGAGCAGGACGACCGCGCCGCCGTCGGCCAGCCAGCGCCGCGCCGTGGCCAGGCCGATCCCGGCGGCTCCGCCGGTGATGGCAGCCACGTGACGGCCGGCAGGGATGGGGGTCATGGAAGTCTCCTGAAGGGTTCGGCCTGTGTGATCCAGGCCTCATGAGTTTCGATGCTAATGGATCCAATATTGGGAACGCAAGTGGCAATCTTCCGCAGAATCCCCAAAGCTCGCCTTTACTTTGGATCCAAAGTTTGCCAATCTTGGATCCAATACGTGACTGGAGTCACCCGAAATCCCGGACTTTCCGCCACCAATGGAGGTGCCATGAGCCGCCGCACACCCCTCAGCCCCGCAGCCGACTGGATCGAGCTGCGCACCACCGAGCAAGACTGGAAGAAGGCTGATCCGGAACTGCTGAAGACGATGCTGGTGCAGATGCAGATCATCCGCTCCTTCGAAGAGTCCGTCCTGGAACTGGCCGGTGAAGGGCTCGTCCACGGCCCGGCGCACTCGAGCATCGGGCAGGAAGGCGGCGCAGTCGGATCCGCCGTGAACCTCCGAGCGGGCGACGGCGTCAACGGCACCCACCGCGGCCACCACCAGTTCCTCGCCAAGGGACTCGCCTACCTGTCCCGCGGCACCGGCGGCCGCATGGATCCGGCGGCGCCGGTCAGCACGGAAGTCCAGGCTTACCTGCAGCGCACCCTCGCCGAAATCCTTGGCCTGGAACAGGGGTTCAGCCGCGGCCGCGGCGGTTCCATGCACCTGCAGTGGATGGAGGCCGGCTGCCTTGGCACCAACGCGATCGTCGGCGGCGGCGTCCCCCTTGCCGCGGGAAACGCCTGGGCGCAGCAGCACTCCCCCAGCACCACGGCCATCGGCTCACCGGGCGGGGAAGCCGGAACGGACGTGACCGTGAGCTACTTCGGCGACGGCGCCACAAACATCGGCTCCGTCCTGGAGACGATGAACCTCGCCGCGGCCTGGAAGCTCCCCTTGTGCTTCTTCATCGAAAACAACCTCTATGCCGTCTCCACCCACGTTTCCGAAGTCACCGGTGAGTCCCGGCTTTCCGGCCGCGGCCCCGGTTTCGGCATCACCTCCTGGCGCGTGGACGGCATGGACCCGCTCGCCGTCCACCTGGCCATGGAAGAAGCCACCTTGCACATGCGCTCCGGCAAGGGCCCGGCCGTGATCGAGGCCGAGGTGTACCGCTACTTCCACCAGAACGGGCCCTTCCCCGGCAGCGCCTTCGGCTACCGCAGCAAGGACGAGGAAAAGGCCTGGCGCGAACGGGACCCGATCCTGCGCGTCGCCGCGGAACTGGACAAGCGCGGACTGCTCGACAGCGCAGCCGTGGCGCAGATGACCGCGCAGATCAAGCAGGCCTGCGCCGCCGCCGTCGACGCCCTCACCGAACAGGACCCGGACGGCAAGCCCGGCCGCCGCCGCATCCGGCCGGAGCTGTGGCCGGATCCCGGATTCGTCGACGTCGGCGTGCGCGGCGACGCCTCCGAGCTCGCCGGGGCGCGGGTCGAGGAAGAGGGGACGTTCGCCGGTGAGCTCGCCGAGCGGAAGTTCATCGACGTCGTCGCCGATGTCATGCAGGCCCGCATGGACGCGGACAAGTCCGTGGTGGTGATGGGCGAGGACGTCCACCGCCTCAAGGGCGGCACCAACGGCGCCACCCGGGGCCTCAAGGACGCGCATCCCGAGCGCGTGCTCGGCACCCCGATCAGCGAGAACGCCTTCGCGGGCTTGGCCGGCGGCATGGCCATGGACGGGCGGTTCACCCCGGTGGTCGAGTTCATGTACGCCGATTTCATGTGGGTCGCGGCAGACCAGTTGTTCAACCAGATCGGCAAGGCCCGGCACATGTTCGGCGGCACCGGTGAAATGCCGCTGGTGCTCCGCTCCAAGGTGGCCATGGGCACCGGCTACGGCTCGCAGCATTCCATGGACCCCGCCGGGATCTTCGCCACCCAGCCCGGCTGGCGGATCGTTGCGCCGTCCACCCCGTTCGACTACGTGGGCCTGATGAACGCCGCCCTGGACCTCAAGGATCCGGTGGTGGTGATCGAGCATGTGGGCCTGTATGCCAGCAGCGGCCCGGCACCGGTGGACGACTTCAGCTACCAGCTGCCGTTCGGCAAGGCCACGGTCCGCCGGGCCGGCACGGACGTCACCCTGCTGACGTACCTTGCCATGGTGCAGCCGGCGCTGGAAGCCGCGGAGTCCGCCGTCGGGATCGATGCCGAAGTGATCGACCTGCGCTGGCTGGACCGCGCCAGCATCGACTGGGACACCATCGGCGAAAGCATCCGGAAGACCAACAACGTGCTGATCGTGGAGCAGGGCGCCCGGGGAACCTCGTACGGGGCCTGGCTCAGCGACGAAATCCAGCGCCGCTTCTTCGACTACCTCGACCAGCCCATCCAGCGCGTCACCGGCGGCGAAGCCTCGCCCAGCATCTCCAAGGTGCTCGAACGCGCCGCTTACGCCGGCACGGCCGAAGCCGCCGCCGGACTCACCGCCGTCAAGGAAGGCCTGGGCCGCTAGCCCGGGCACCCCCAATTCCAGGAGAAACGAACATGGCTACCTTGCTGACCATGCCCGGCGTCATGGCCAACGCCACCGAGGCCGCGCTGCAGAATTGGCTCAAGAACGAAGGCGACACCGTGGCCGCCGGCGATCCGATCGCCGAGATCGAAACCGAAAAAGCCACCGTGGAGATGGAGGCCGAGTCCGACGGCGTGATCGGCCGCCTGCTCGTGGCAGCCGGTGAGTCCGTCGACGTCGGCGCCCCCGTCGCGGTGCTGCTGGCCGCCGGGGAGGCCGCGTCCGCCGTCGACGATCTGCTCGCCTCGCTCGGCGTGGGGGGTGACGCGGCTGCTGTTGCCGCTCCCGTTCCGGTTGCGGCGGCTGTTGAAGCAACGCCCGACGGCGGCCCCTCCGCTGCGCGCATCTTCAGTTCGCCGCTGGCGCGCCGGATCGCGCGCGATAACGGCGTGGACGTCGCCTCGCTGAAGGGCTCGGGCCCGGGCGGACGGATCCTGCGCCGGGATGTGGAAGCCGCGTTGACGGCTGTTGTTCCGGCGGCAGCGCCAGCGGCTCCGACACCGGCTTCGGCCGTTTCAGCATCGGTCCCGGCCGCTGCTCCGGCCGTGCCGGAAACCACCAGCGATTACACGGACGTGCCGCATAGCAGGATGCGCCAGGTGATCGCGCGGCGGCTGACGGAATCAAAGTCCACTGTGCCGCATTTCTACCTCAGCGCCGATGTCCGCATGGATGCGCTGCTGGCGCTGCGTCAACAGATCAATGCCGCTGCGGAGCGGAAAATCACCGTCAACGACCTGGTGGTCAAAGCGGTGGGCCTGGCCTTGCAGGATGTGCCGGCGGCCAACGCGATCTGGACGGATGACGCCGAGCGCCGCTTCACCTCGTCCGATATCTCCGTGGCTGTGGCCGTGGACGGCGGGTTGCTCACCCCGGTGGTCCGCGGTGTCGAGAAGGCCTCGATCAGCAGCCTGAGCGCAACGATCGCCGATTTCGTGGCCCGCGCCAAGGCTGGAAAGATCCGGCCCGAGGAACTCGCCGGCGGCAGCTTCTCTGTGAGCAATCTCGGCATGTTCGGCACCAAGGAATTCACCGCCATCCTCAATCCCCCGCAGTCCGGGATCCTGGCGGTAGGCGCCGCCGAATCCCGGCCCGTGGTGGAAGACGGCGCGCTGTCCGTAGCCACGGTGATGACGTGCACGCTGTCCGCCGACCACCGGGTGATCGACGGCGCCGTAGCGGCGCAATGGCTGCAGGCCTTCAAGGCCCGGATGGAAGCACCGCTGTCCCTGCTGGTTTAGGCCCGCTTACCAGGACACCAAACAGAACGGGTGGCCCGCGGGGTCGAGGTACACACGGAAGGTCTTGTCTTGGTGCGCCTTCGTGGCACCCAGGGCAAGGACCTGTTCCTCTGCCTTATCCAGGTTGTCCACCCGCACGTCCACGTGCATCTGCTGGGGGTGCTCGGCGGACGGCCACTGCGGCGGGATCAATTTGTCGACCCGCTGAAAGGCCACCGCCGGGCGGTCCGCGGCGTCGCCGATAGTGATCCAGTCGGCGTCGCCCTCCACGCGCTGCATCCCCAGCAGCTCCTGGTAGAAGGCGGCCATGGGTTCAATGTCTTCACAGTCGATCACGAGGGCATGGAATTTTCCGATCATGCGCCCGAGTATTCCGGCGTCGGGCTCCCACGGCCATGGCCTTGCGGACAACGACGGTCCGGGAAAGCGGGCTAGCTCAGCGCCGCCACCCAGACGCCGATGGCCCAGGTGCTTGCCGCCAGGCAGGCGAGGCCGAATTCCACCAGGATCCCCAGCCCGGTGGCTTTGAGCGCGGCCAGGCTCAAGGTCACTGCGGTCCTGAAATCGCGGGTACGCAGCAGCTCGCTCAGCAGGAGCCCGACGGCGAAGCCCACGAAGAGCCCCACTACGGGAATGAGGAACATCCCGACGACGGCCAGCGCGATTCCGGCGAGGATGGAGCGGTTCGGGATGCTGTGCTGCTTGAGCTTGCGGCCCGTGAGGACCGCACTGGCTGCCATGCCCGCAGCTACGAACGTGAGGCCGACGCCGAAGACCACCCAGCCTGCCGTGCCGGCTCCGCCCCACAGGGCCCAGGCCAGCAGGCTCGCCCCGACCAGGATGCTGCCGGGCAGCACAGGAATGACAGTGCCAGCAACACCCACGGCAATGGCCAGGCCGCACAGGATCGTGACGATGGTTTCCCCGCTCATGTCCGCCAGTCTATTGGGCGGCAAACCAGCAACGCGGG
>NZ_MJLT01000007.1 GCF_001766675.1 Arthrobacter sp. SW1 | reverse complement strand
CTCTTCCCCGTTTCCCGAGGCCCTTCAACCCAGCCTTCCGAACCCAGGCTGCCCCGGTCGCTGGATTAATCCCGCAAGCTTTAGCAGCCGCCGTCGTGTCCTGCAGACGATCAAACACTACGAAAAATGCGTCCTTATGTTCCTGCCGGTACCAGCCAGAACCTGATGAATCACCGCTTAAACGAACCACGGTCGTTGCAACTCCCGAAGTCAGGGTGTTGCAACGACCGCTAGAACCCGCCCGGATTTCGGGGCCTCAGCTGTACGTTCGCGCTTCGCCGTTTAAGCCCGACGGCGGCGCTCTGCTAGGATGGAACGTCACCTTGGCGAGGGGACCGCTTTCCTGCGGTCCCGTTATCGACTGGGTCCTTGGCTCCCATGCCGGTCGTCCGACCGCGGGGCGGCCGGACGAGTCCCGCCGCCCACCTGGCCCGGCCACGCGCCGTCGGCCATTGAACATAGAGGAGCCTCTTATGTCTGAGCAGAAGCTCGCAGCAGAACTGCGCACCGAATTCGGCAAGGGCTACGCCCGCCGCGCCCGCGCAGCCGGCCAGATCCCCGCCGTCATCTACGGCCACGGCGCAGAGCCGCTGCACGTCAACCTCCCGGGCCGCGCCACCACCCTGGCCGTCCGCGTTGCCAACGCCCTGCTGGCCCTGGACATCAACGGCGAAGAGCACCTCGCCATCGTCAAGGACATCCAGCGCGACCCGATCAAGCAGATCATCGAGCACATCGACCTGCTGACCGTCCAGAAGGGCGAAAAGGTCACCGTTGACGTTCCCGTCCACGTGATCGGCGAAGCCGCTGCCGGCGTCGTTGCCAACCAGGAAGCCACCACGGTTTCCCTCGAGGCAGAAGCCACCCACCTGCCCACCGCCATCGAGGTCGACATCGAAGGCCGCGAAGCCGGTGCGCACGTTCACGCTTCCGACCTCGCACTGCCGAAGGGCGCTGCCCTGCTGAGCGACGCCGACACCCTGATCGTCAACCTCTCCGAAGCCACTGCACCGGCCGAGGAAGAGGAAGCCGGCGAAGAAGCTGCTGAGGAAGCCGCTCCCGCCGCCGAGTAATCCTTGCCGGCTCCGCCTGGTTCTTGGAACCGCGGAGCCGGGGCAGTGATGCCTTGGAAGTGGCCGGAACCCCTTGCGGGTCCCGGCCACTTCTTTTTCCCTTTCATTCCCTGATTCCTAGGATGGGTCCATGACAGATACCTGGTTGGTGGTCGGCCTCGGCAACCCCGGCGCGCAATACAGCAACAACAGGCACAATGTGGGCCAGATGGTCCTGGACGAACTTGCTGCCAGGATCGGCGGCAGCTTCAAGACCCACAAGGCCCGTGCGCAGGTGGCGGAAGGCCGGCTCGGAATCGGCGGCCCGAAGCTCGTCCTGGCCAAGCCCATGTGCTACATGAACGTGTCCGGTGGCCCGGTGTCCGCGCTCTCCAAGTTCTTCGGCATCGACGCCGGCCATGTGATCGCCGTGCACGACGAGATCGACATCCCCTTCAACACGGTCAAGCTCAAGATCGGCGGCGGCGAAGGCGGCCACAACGGGCTCCGTGACATCTCCAAGGCCCTCGCCACCAAGGATTACCTCCGGGTGCGCGTCGGCGTCGGCCGCCCGCCCGGCCGCATGGACACCGCAGACTTCGTGCTGCGGGATTTTGCGACGGCGGAGAAGAAGGACCTGCCGTTCCTCCTGGATGAGGCGGCAGACGCCGTCGAAATGCTGGTATCCAGCGGCTTGCTGGCCGCGCAGCAGAAATTCCACCCGGCCAAGGGCTGACGACTACCCGCGTACTCACACTGTCGGTATCCGGGTGGATGCTCTACTTACTTGGAAAAGGGAGTAGTACTCTACTCGTTAAGTGGCGCCCGGGCACCGTTCGGCCCTTAGCCGCCGGACTTGAGGACAGATAAATGTCGAGGGAGACGCAGAGCTGGGGCGATGCTTCGAAGGCGTTGGATCCTGGCAAGCCGGAAACGGTGGCGGGAAGCCACATGCAATGGTCGGTTGCCGCGCGCGGCCGCGAAATGGCCAGGGTCAAGGAGGCACTTGACCATCCCGAAGTACTCGGCGTGGTCATCACCGGCGCCCAGGGCGTGGGCAAAAGTTCCATGGGCCGCTTGGTGGTTGCCTCGCTCGACAACGATCCCTACGTGATCCACCTGCGGAGTTCCTCCACGGGGGACAGTACCCCGTATGGCTGCTTCAGTTTCATGCTCGCCAGGCTGCCCCAGAAGTACCTGGCCTCGCCCACCGGAATCCTCCAGGGAATTACGTCCTTGATCCGGGAGGATGCCGGCGGCCGGGATGTCATCCTGGTCCTGGACAACCCAGGTGGCACCGATGAAATGAGCACGGGGGTGCTCATGAACATCCTGCTGACGGGGGCCGCCCGCATCATCGCCATCGCCCAGCAGTCCAGCGATCTTCCCGTGGACTTCCACTGGTTCCTCCAGGAAGGCCGCCTGGCCGAGGTCCAGCTTGAAACCCTGGGCCATGAGCAGACCGCCGATGTCCTGGCCACCATGCTGGGCCACCGCATGACCGCCGCACTGGTCAGCCGGCTGCATACCGCGTCCGGGGGCAACCCGCTCCTGCTCGAATCCCTCGTGGCCGAGCAACGCGCGGCGGGAAACCTGGTGCTGGTCAATTCCGTCTGGACGCTGCGCGGCGAACTCGTCATTGAAAACGCCCATGGCCTCGAAGAAGTCGTCCGGGCCCGGTGGAGCAGGGAAAATCCGGAGACCCGCGAAATCGTGGAGATGCTGGCCTGTGCCCGGCGGGTTCCCTTGGGCCGGCTGGCCGCGGTTTTCGATGCCAAGACCCTCGCCGACATGGAGGATTCCGGCCTGATCGCGGTGGACGATTGCCCCATGCGCTGGACCTCGCTGCGCCAGCCGTACGTGGCGGATATCGTCCGGTCCTGGCTGACCGTGCCGCGCCGCAGGCAGTTGCGCGCCACGCTGCTGGACGGGCAGGAACCGGACATGGCGGACATGTCCGAGCAGGAGGTGCTGGGCTACGCGGCCCTCTCCCACGACGCGCAGGTCCCGCTGGCCCCGGCGCACGCCCTGGCCGCCGCGGGTGCCGCGGTCCGCCACTTCGATCCGGGCTTCGCCCTGAAGTGCGCTGAAGGAATCCAACGCTCCGACCCCGAGTGGGTGGCCGGGCAGTGTCGCAAGGCCGAAGCGTTGATCCTCATGGCGGACTACCGGCGTGCCTTGGCCGAGGTGGAGGATGTCACGGCCGGGCAGATCGATGCCTTGACAGCCAAGGAGCTGGCCGCGTACTTCGCCGCCAAGGCCAATGCCCTGCGCTGGCTGCCGGGCCGTGCGGAAGACTCGAGCGCCGCCCTCCGTGAAGCGCGCGGGCGGCTGGAGGCCTTCCGGGCGTCCGGTCCGCAGGCGCCGGCACTCCGGGACGAGCTTGCCGCGGCCGGACGGCGCCTTGACCTGGAGGAATTCGCCCACGCCGCGTACCTCGGAAACTATACCGAGGTCATCGAGGCCCTGGAGGCCGCGTCCGCCGACCAGGATCCCGCCCATATGGAGCACAGCCTGGCATGTTCCGTGATACTCATCGAGGCCTACTCCGTTACCGGCCGTGAGCTGGACGCCCTGCGCCTCGTCGAATTCGTAGGCCAGAGGATGGAAGGGCTGCCCGAGAGCCACGGCCTGCGCGACTACTTCCGACTGACCGCCTTCTGTGCCAACCTCCAGGCCGGGCAGTGGCGCAGTTGCCTGCGCCTGCTCGGCACCGGGCCGCTCGCTTCGCCGTCGGAATTGCAGTACCGGGGCGCGGCCCTGGAACTGGCAGTCGGGCTGGCCAACCTTTTCGCGGGCCGGGGCGCCAAGGCGTTGGATTCCCTGCTGCCCGCCGTGGCGCAGCTGGAACACCGTTCGGTGATGGACCTGCTGCAGCTTGGCTACGCCGCCACCGCGTTCGCCTACGCGCAGTTGGGCGACTCACCGAACGCCTACAGCTACCTTTCCATGGAGAGCGACGCCGGATCCGCCGGCGCATTCCTGTCGAACCGGGCGCGGGAATTCTGTTCGGACATGGCCCGCCGCTGGCTGGGTGAACCTGAAGCGCGCGAGCGCCTGATCGCCGCGGCGAAGGAGGACATCGCGCACGGCCGTTACACCACGGCCGGGCTGAACATCGTGGGAGCCACGGTCAATGGCCGCGATGAGGACTTCCGCCTGATGGAGGAGGTCGCCGCGCACCGCCAAGGCCCGCTCGCCCGCTTGTCGGCGTTGATGGCCAAGGGCTGCCTGGCCCACAGCGCGCGGATCATGATGGAAGCCGCGGACCTCGCTGCAAGCCTGGAACTGGACGCGATGGAAGCGCGCTGCGTTGCACTCGCCCTGGACTACTCCAGGTCCGTCTCCGACCACGCCACCCTCCGCCAGGCCCAGGCACGGCTGGACCGGCTTTCCCAGCTGCTGGTGGAGCTTCCGGTCATGCCCCGGGGCAACGCACCCCTGCTGACCGAACGCGAACGCCAGATCGCCCGGATGGCCGGGCACGGTGTCTCCAACCGGGACATTGCCAAGGACATCGGCGTCTCGGTCCGCACCGTTGAAGGCCATCTCTACCAAGTGTTTGCCAAGCTGAGTGTGTCCTCGCGACGTGATCTGCTTGGCCTCATCTAACAGGAACAGCGCAGGCCCCGGCGGCCTTGCCGACGTCAACCCGGTACGGTCCCGGCCCTTGGTGGGGCGGGACCACGAACTTGACGTGGCAACGCAGGCCCTGCGGGGCGGCGCCACCGCGGCAGTGCTCCTGGTTGCCGAAGCCGGGGCCGGGAAGTCCAGCCTGGCGGAGTCGATCGCCGCCGCGTTGTCTGGAGACTTCATCGTCATGCGGGTGCACGGCAGCCCGTCCCTCGCGAACGTTCCCTACGGCGTTCTTGCTCCCTACCTGGTGGATCTTCCGGAAGACCCCACCAGTTCCCATATCGCCATCCTGCGTGCGTTCTGGGCCCAGTTCGAACGCCTCCGCGAAGGCCGGAAACAGCCGCTGCTCCTCCTGGTGGACGACGCCCACGAACTGGACGAAGCCACGGCAAACGTGATCGTGGACCTCATCACGGCCAATTGGGCCAAGCTGGTGGCCTCGGCCCGTCCCCGGCCGGGGCTCCCTGCTCCGATGATGCAGCTCTGGTACGACAGCCTGGCGGAGCGGATCGACCTGCCCCACCTGGGCAAGGACGACGTCGGCAAGATCTGCGGGAATCTCCTCGACGGCCCCGTCCTGGCCAGCACGGTCCAATTCCTCTGGGCCGCCTCCGAAGGCAATCCCTTGCTGCTGAACTGCCTGGTGGAGGACGCGCGTGCGGCAGGCACCCTGGCCAAACGCAACGGGATCTGGATCCTCCACGGGCCGCTGGCGAGCGATGGCCCCGCCCTCACGGGGTTCGTGCGGAACCAGCTGCTGCGCAGGACGCCGCAGGAGCGGGACGCCCTGACCATGATCGCCCTGGCCGAACCGGTAAGCATCGACGCGCTGGAAGACGATTTCGGCGTCGAGCTGCTGCAGAACCTCGTGGAGAGCCAGCTCCTGGTGGCGTCCGGCGGAGGAGGAACCCTGCGGCTGCGGCATCCCGTCTACGCCGAGGCGATCCGCAGCATGGTCTCCGCATCGCGGAGCCTGCAGCTGCACCAGCAGCTAGCGTGGCGCCTGGAACAGCAGCAGGGTTCCGAGGGGGCGCTGTTGCGGAGGGTGGCCTGGTCCTTGGAATCCGGGGTGAAAGTGCCCGAGCGTCAACTGCTCCGCGCCTCCGTGCACGCGGCCCGGACCTTCCAGAACGACACCGCGATTTCCCTGGCGGCCCGCCTGCCCGACGGCCCGGCAAAGGCCCACGGACAACTCGCGGTCACGAGGGCACACTTCAATGCCGGCCGCTACGCCGATGCCGGGCGGGCCTTCGCCGAGGCAGCCCGCGCCCTGACCGAAACCGCAGCACCGGACAACGGCAATGGCAGGGCTGCGCGGCGCAAGTGGACCGGCGGGGCGGCCCTGCTGCGGCTCCTCCTGGAGCAGTCCATGGACGAGGTTCCTCCGGCAGGCCACGACAGCGGGGAGCTGATGGCCCGGCTGCTGTCCCTCGACCTCGCCGGGGACTTCGATGCGCTAGCCCGCCTCCTTGAAGAGCCGGGGACATCCGCTTCATTGGCCGACGACGGCGGATCCGCCAGGGCGTTCCTCCTCGCCCTCCGCGCGGACCTGCTGCGTTCCCAAGGGGACCCGCTTCAGGCCCAGGTGCTGGCCAAGCAGGCAGCCTCCGCCTTGGACATGGACCCGGAGGAACTGTTCTTCTACCCCGAGTTCGTGCTCTACCGAAAAGTCGCCGCGGCCCTCGACGCCGGTGACTGGGCCGGGGCGGAGGAGGATCTGTCCGGTTATGAGGCACAGTCCGGGGCCGGGCTCATCACCTTCGGCGGCACGGTCCAGTACTTCCGCGGGCTGTCCTGCCTCCGCCAGGGGCACTATGCCGAAGCCTTCAGCCTGCTGCGGCCCGCCGTCGAGATGCTCCGGTTGAACGACCCCCAGCAACTGCTGGCGCAGGCCACCGCCATGGCCGCGTACGCCGGGGTCAGGGCCGGCGAATCAGGCAGCGCACGCACCCTCCTGGACGGGCTCGGCGGGACGCGGGGAAGCGGGCCGGATGCCCTGCTCGCGGAGGTCTTCGCCGCCGCGGCGAAAGAAGCCCTGGACCGCGACGGCGGAGGCCTCCAAAGGCTCCAGGACCTGGTGGTGGGCGAGTGCGGAAGGCTCCCGGCCGGCGTCGAGCTCCAAGCGCTGTCCCTCTGGCTGGAACTCGGCAGCGCAGCGGCGGCCCAGCGCACCGTCGAGCGCGGAGGGGCCATGAGCGGCGCCTGGGCCTCGGCCTGGACCCGCTTCGCCACGGCCCGCGGCAGCAAGGACATCCGGACGGTCCTGTCCTCCGGCGACTACCTCCGCGCACTCGGCCAGATGCGCCTGGCGCGGGACTGCTACTCGATCGCCCTGTCCCTCTCGGAAGCGGCAGGGGAGCGGGCCGCGGCGCGGCAGGCAGCAGCCGGGAAGGACGCCTGCGAACTTGCCCTGGGGGAGAAGAAGGCCGCGCCCGCGGCGGAAGCACCGAAGGCCCGCGCCGTCCAGCTGACGCGCAGGGAGCGGGACATCATCGCCCTGGCCGCTTCCGGCCTGAGCGACCGCCAGATCGCCGACAAGCTGATGGTGTCCGTACGCACCGTGGAAGGCCACCTGTACCGCAGCTATGCGAAGCTCGGCATCCGCAGCCGCGACGAACTTTCCCCGCCGGCACCCTGACCTCGCTTCGCGTCGGCCAGGGAACCCGGCCGGCGTGGACCCACCCGCCGGCCCCCTGACCTCGCTTCGCGTCGGCCAGGGAACCCCGCCGGCGTGGGCCCACCCGCCGGCCCCCTGACCTCGCTTCGCGTCGGCCAGGGAACCCGGCCGGCGTGGACCCACGCGCCGGCCTCCTGAGCACTACTCACCCCCGGAAACCACCGAACTGAGTAGCCGCACTCCCGCCAAGTAGTTAATAAAATGATTTGATTAATCAGAGTGAGTACACCCAAGTAATCCTCCCGCCGTCCCTTCCCGAACTGAGTACCCGAGGCGGGACCAGGACGTCCCGGCCGCGGCCAAGTCGAGTAGTGGTTACGGATGTGCCGCGCTTCGGCAGACGGTTGACTGATTCCAGCCACTGGAAAACAGCCAAAGGGTCTCACAATGCGCCAACAACCAGCCCGTCTCGACGATCGTGCATCGTCGCGCGCAGCGGTCGAAGCGCAGGCGGCTCCAGTGGCAGCGCACCCCGGTTCGGTGTGCGCTGGCGATGGGGGGCAGCCGGCCGGTTTGTCCGGCCGGATGTCCGGCCCCGCGCCAAGCTCCGGTTTTTCCCGGTACCGCCGGCATGGATCCGGCAGTACCCCCAAGACGGAGCCGGCGGCGTTAGAGTCTTCTGAGACCAAGGCTCTACCCCCAGCCGCCGCCGGCTCCCTGAACCCGGCCGTTTCCCGGTTCCCTGCTGCCCGGTTCGATGCTGTCCGCTTCCGCGTCCTGGTCTCGGCATGAGCGCCATCGATGACTTCCACGCCCGCACCGTCAACCACTCGGCCTACTGGCGCCAAAGCGGCAGCCCGGCCCTGAAAGGGCACGTGCCGCACCGCGCGGCCTGGGACGCCGCGCTGCTCGCGCCGGCGTCGTCCGTTGATTCCGGGACGCCCTGGGCGAAAAGGTACCGGCGCTTCCTGCGCATTACGGACGCAGCAATCGTGCTTCTCACCGTGGCGGCGGCCTATACCCTCCGCTTCGAACCGGCCGACGCTTTGGCCGCGGGTTCGAGTACCTCCTACCTGATCGTCAGCGCGGCGATCCTGGTGCTCTGGGTGCTGGCCCTGGAGGTCTACCACACCCGGGATGACACAGTGCTGGGCATCGGTTCGGACGAGTACAAGCGCGTACTGGACGCCACCATGCGTGTGTTCGGCGCCATGGCGATCCTCATGATCGTGTTCGACGTCGACATCGTCCGCAGCTACTTCGCCCTCGCCATGCCGGCCGGTGCCTTCCTCCTGCTGCTCAGCCGTTGGCAGTGGCGGGCCTGGCTGAGCCGCCAGCGGCACTTCGGCCACTACCTCTCCAAAGTGCTGGTGGTCGGCGAGCGCGGCGACGTGGAATACGTGGTGCGGCAGTTCGGCAAGGTGTCCGGCGCGGCCTACGAGGTGGTGGGCGCGGCCCTCCCCGGAACGCCGGCGGGGGGCAGCCTGCAGCTTTCGGAGAAGAGCATCCCGGTGCTGTGCGGCCTCGATGCCGAAGAGGTGGCCGCCACCGCACAGCGGACCGGAGTGAACTCCGTGGTGGTGGCGGGCAGCCTGCCGGGCGGACCGCGGGCCATCCGCGAGCTGGCATGGACGCTGGAATGCACCGACGCCGGCCTGGCCCTGGCCTCGAGCCTGACCAACGTGGCCGGGCCGCGGATCCACTGGCGCCCGGTGGAGGGCCTGCCCCTGATGCATGTGGAACTTCCGCAGTTCGCCGGTGGCAAGCACGTGCTCAAACGGGCGGTGGACATCGTCGTCGCCGGTACCGCGCTCCTGCTGCTGCTCCCGCTCTTTTCGGTGCTCGCTTGGGTGGTGTGGCACGACAGCCGCGGCCCCGTGTTCTTCAAGCAGGAACGGGTGGGCCGCAACAGCGAACGCTTCATGATGTACAAGTTCCGCTCCATGGTGGCCACGGCAGAAGAGGAACTGGCCGGCCTGGCGGAGCTGAACGAGGGAGCGGGCCCGCTGTTCAAGATCAAGGACGATCCGCGCATCACGCGTGCCGGCCGCTGGCTGCGCAAGTACTCCCTGGACGAACTGCCCCAGCTGTGGAACGTGCTCCGTGGCGACATGAGCCTGGTGGGTCCGCGGCCTCCGCTGCCCTGCGAAGTGGACGGCTACGAAAGCCACGCCCGGCGCCGCCTGCTCATCAAGCCGGGCATCACGGGCCTCTGGCAGGTCAACGGACGGTCGAACCTCGACTGGGACGAATCCGTCCGCCTCGATCTCTACTACGTCGAAAACTGGTCTCTGACCGGCGACATCATGATCCTCTGGCGCACCGCCAAGGTGGTCATGAAGCCGGTCGGGGCCTACTAAGCGGACCGCACCGAAAGGGGTGTTTGCAACATGGGTCTCAGAATCGGATACGCACCGGGCGCCTTCGACCTGTTCCACGTGGGCCACCTGAACATCCTCAAGCACGCCAAGAGCCGCTGCGACTACCTGATCGCCGGCGTCGTTTCCGACGAGATGCTCGAACTGGTGCGGGGCCGGGCGGCCGTGGTGCCGCTGGCCGAACGGATCGAGATTGTCCGCAACATCGGCTACGTTGACATGGCCTTCGCCGAGACGGTGCCGGACAAGCTGCAGGTGTGGGAAGAGCTACGCTTCAACCTGTTCTTCAAGGGCGACGACTGGAAAGGCACGGCAGAGGGAAACCGGCTCGAAGAAGCGTTCGCGAAGGTCGGCGTCGAGGTGGTCTATTTCCCTTACACGGTGCACACCTCCAGCACAGCGTTGAGGGCCGCGCTGGAACTGATCGGTGAACCGTCCGTCCGCCGGACCGCGGGGAGCCGGCCATGACCGGGCTGCGGATCGCGATGCTGGGAACCCGCGGCGTGCCCGCCCGGTACGGGGGATTCGAAACCGCCATCGAGGAAATCGGCCAGCGCCTGGCCGCCCGCGGGCATGAGGTCACCGTGTACTGCCGCCACAGCAACGGCAACCCGGACGACGATCCGCGCGAGTACCTGGGCATGAAACTGGTGTTCCTGCCTGCCCTGCGCAAGCGGGCGCTGGAAACCCTGAGCCACACAGGTCTTTCGGTGACGCACCTGATCGGGCAGCAGCTGCGGCACCGCAGCGACGCCGCGATCGTCTTCAACGCCGCCAACGCCCCGTTCCTGCCGCTGATCCGTGCGGCCGGAATCCCGGTGGCCACGCACGTGGACGGCCTTGAATGGAAGCGCGCCAAATGGGGGCCCGCGGGACAGAAGTACTATCTGCGGATGGAAGCGCTCGCCGTGCGCTGCTCCGACCTGCTGATCGCGGACGCCATCGGCATCCAGGACTACTACCGGGAAAAGTTCGACGCCGACACCGTGTACCTGGCGTACGGCGCACCGATCCACGCCGGGGGAGAGTCCGGGAAGCTGGCGGAGCTGGGCCTGGCGCCGCAGGGCTACCACCTGGTGGTGGCGCGCTTCGAACCGGAGAACCATGTACACCTGATCGTCGAAGGCTACGTCCGCAGCGCGGCGAAGGAGCCCCTCGTGGTGGTGGGATCGGCGCCGTACTCGGATGAGTACACCCGCACCGTGCACGAGCTCGGCGATGAGCGGGTGCGCTTCGTAGGCGGCGTGTGGGACCAGGAACTGCTGGACCAGCTGTACGCCAACGCCCGGATCTACTGGCACGGGCATTCGGTGGGCGGCACCAATCCTTCGCTGCTGCGCGCCATCGGTTCGGGCACGGCCACGAATGCCTTCGACGTCGGCTTCAACCGCGAGGTGCTCTCCACCGCGGGCCGCTACTTCAGCAGCCCGGAGGACGTGGCGGCGCTTGCCGACGATGCCGGGAGCGGCGAGGAACTCGCCGAGCGGGGCGAACTGGCCCGCGCCTTCGCGCGCCGCTACGACTGGGACAAAGTGGCGGACGGCTACGAGCAGCTGTGCCTGGAGCTGGCGGCCAAGCGCCACCCGGCCGGGCAACGCCACCCCGCACGGAGGCACCGCGCGGAGAAACACGGCACCATCAAGCACGGCACCGCGGGAGTGGCACGGTGAGCGTCAAGGCAGCTTCCGGCGTCGGGAATTCCCCGGCACTGCGCACTGCGCTCGACCGCCTGGGCGGGGCGCAGAAGAAGGCCGCGCGCAGTGCCCCGGCGTATTCGCGCTACGTCAACCGCAGGCTCGGCCGGTACTTGGCGGCGCTCGCCTTCGCGGCGGGGCTCTCACCGAACGCGGTGACCGGCATCAGCGCCGTGTTCACTTTCGCCGGGATCGTGTTGCTCATGCTGTTCCCGCCGTCCTTGGGGCTTGGGGTTGCGGTGGCGCTGCTGTTGGCCACCGGCTATGCGCTGGACTCCGCGGACGGGCAGCTGGCCCGCCTTACCCGGTCCGGCTCGTCCGCAGGGGAGTGGCTGGACCATATGGTCGACGCCGCCAAGACGTCCCTGCTTCCGCTCGCCCTCGCGGTGGGCCTGTACCGGTTCGACGCCGCTCCGCCGCTCGTGCTGCTGGTGCCGTTGTCCGCGGCTGTTGTTTGTGCGGTCCTGTTCTTCGGCATGATCCTGACCGAACAACTGCGCCGGCAGCGCGGCGTCGAATCGCTGGCCGACGATTCCCGCCGGCCCTCCTGGGTGCGTTCCCTGCTGGTGGTGCCCATGGACTACGGATTGTTGTGCTGGGTCTTTGTGCTCTACGGAGCGGTGCCGGTGTTCATGTCTGTGTACACCGTGATTGTTGTGGCGACGGCGGCGTTCCTGGTCTTGGCCTCCGTCAAATGGTTCCGGGAGCTTTCGGTGCTCCCTGAACCGCCGCATGGAAAACACCTCCGGGAAGCCGTCCCGGACACCACATGAGTCTCTGGGGGACCATGATGAAAAGCTCCATATTCCCGAAGGCGAGGCTACGGACCGCGTTGTTGGTGGCCGCCCTTGCCGTGCCCGGCGCGGCACTGGTTGTCTGGGCGGCTGTCCAGGCCGGAGTGTCCGGCGCGCCGCGGATCAGCGAGTCGGCGCCGTCCGCCGTCAGCGTGCCCGTCAGTCCCGTCCCCGGCGGCGGAGGGACCACGACGCCGGACGGGCCACCGCCCGCTACCGCGTCGCCGTCGCCCGGGGCTCCACAAGCCGCCCCTTCCGCGACCGCGCCGGCGAAAGTCCCCGCGAAAGACCCGGCACCGGTGGATCCGCGGAACAAGAGCGAGAAGGAACTGGCGACGATCGCCCAGCCGGTTGCCCCCGCAGTGCCGCTGACGGAGAAGAAAACCGTCCGGAACGGCGTCACCGCCACCATCACCGGGCTGCAGGCCGTGGACGGGGAAGCCCGCGGCGTCGGCGAAATCGCCGGACCCGCGCTGCGCTTCACCGTCACGGTCAGCAACGGAACGGCCTCGGCGCTGAAGCTCGGCACGGCCCTGGTCAACGTCAGCTACGGCGCTGACGATTCCCCGGCCAGTCCCTTGAGCGGGCCGGGTGCCACGGAGTTCCCGCTGAGTGTGGCCGCCGGAGCGAGCGCCTCAAGCACGCTCGTCTTCGCGGTTCCCCTGGATCAGCGCGGCAAGGTGCGGATCTCCTTCAGCCTCGATGCGCTCACTCCGATCGCGGTCTTTGAAGGGCAGGCCCCACGATGACCGGCACCATCGCCCGCCCGGCCCGGCCCGGACGCGCGCGGCCCGTCCACACCCGGCTCGGGCACGGCCTGCCGCAACCCGCGCGCCGCGCGGCCCGGCGGGCCCGCAAGACCGCCCGCCGCCTGGCCGCCTACGCGGGGCTGCTCCACCTGCGGCTGCGGAACCTGCTGGTGCGCAGCAGCGCCACCGGCAGCGCCGACGTCGTGGTGTCCATGACCAGCTACGGCCCCAGGATCCGGACAGTCTCCGTGGCACTGGAGTCGATCGCGCGCGGCACCGTCAAACCGCGGCGGATGATCCTCTGGCTGGACGACCCGCGGCTGCTCGACGACGAACCGGCCGCCCTGCGCCGGCTCCGCCGCCGCGGCGTGGAGGTACGGCTCAGCGGCAACTACGGCCCGCACACCAAGTACTACCCCTACGTGTCGGCTCCGGAGCTGGAAGGCTACCCGCTGGTCACCGCGGATGACGACATCATCTACCCGCCCACCTGGCTTGAGGTCCTGCTGGATGCCAACGTAGCCCACCCGGACATGATCCACGGCCACTGGGTGAGCGCCATCGGGATCAACAACGGCAGCATCGTCCACTACGACGCCTGGGAACGCCGCAAGGATACCCGGCCGGCATTCAACAACTTCGCCCTCGGCGTCTCCGGGGTGATCTACCCGCCGGCCATGCTGCGCGAACTGCGGCGCAGGGGCGTGCTCTTCATGGATGTCTGCCCGGGGGCGGACGATATCTGGCTGCACTGGGTGGCCCTCCGCGCCGGCATCCCGGTGCGGCAGGTGGACAGGATGCCGCGGCATTTTCCGATGATCCCCGGCAGCCAGCACACCCCCTTGAACGAACTGAACGTGGAGCAGCACCGCAACGACCACTGGATCCGCGGGCTGTACTCGCACACCGACATCGAACTGCTTACCGCGGCGGGCCTGGCAGAAGGCCGTACGGAACACCGACGCTTCACCAAGAATCTCTGGGACGGGGAAGACAATGCGCATAAGTGACGATTCCCGGGCAGGCCACCGGCGCCCGGCACGCAGGGGCTTCCGCACGCCCCTCCTGGCAGCGCTGCTGGGATTCGCGACGGCGGTGTCGCTCGCCGTCGTCGGGACAGTACCGGCACGGGCTGACACCGCCCCCGCCAACCCCGCCGACCCGAAGACGCCCGTGACCGTGGCCGCCGACGGGCTGCCTACCGCACAGATCAACGGCGTGGCCTGGACCCAGGTGATCATCGGCAACACGGTGTACGTGGGCGGCAACTTCACCGAAGCCCGGCCGTTCGGCGCGGCACCCGGCACCGGCGTGGCCCGTGCCAACCTGCTGGCCTACAACCTCACCACCGGCGCCCTGAGCACCACCTTCGCGCCCACCACCAACGGCGAAGTCACCGCGCTCGCAGCGTCCCCGGACGGCTCACGCCTCTACGCCGGCGGCTCCTTCACCACCGTCAACGGCTCCACGGTGTGGCGCCTGGTGGCCTTGAACCCCGCCAACGGTGCAATCATCACCAGCTTCCTCCCCAAGGTGTCCGCCTCGGTCCGCGCAATCGTGGCGACGGCGGACACCGTTTATTTCGGCGGCCTGTTTGACGCCGTCGGTTCGGTCAGCCGTGGGCGGCTCGCCGCCGTGACCGCAGCCAACGCCACCCTGCTGCCATGGAACCCGGTGGCCGCCGGCGGACGGGTCAACGCGTTGGCCCTGGCACCCAACGGCGCCAGCATGGTGGTGGGCGGCGCGTTCACCAGCCTCAACGGCTCCACCAACCCAGGCTTCGGCCTGGGCCGCGTGGACACCAACACCGGCACCCTCATGCCGTTCCCCATCAACAACGTGGTCCGCAACGGCGGAACCAACGGCGCCATCACCACCCTGGCCACGGACGGTGCCAACGTGTACGGCGCCGGATACACCTTTGGCCGCACCAGCACGTTGGAGGGCATGTTCTCCGTGAACTGGTCGGACAACTCCACCAAATGGATCGAGGACTGCCACGGCGACACTTACTCGATCGCCCCGCAAGGGGACGTGGTGTACCTGGCGGGGCACGCCCACTACTGCGGCAACGTGGACGGCTTCCCGCAAACGCAGCCCTGGCAGTTCAACCGGGCGCTGGCCTTCAGCAAGGCGGCCACCGGGGTCCTCACCCAGGAAAGCCACGGCTACACCAACTTCGCCGGCACCCCGGCGCCTTCATTGCTGAACTGGTACCCGTTCTTGGATGCCGGTTCCTTCACCGGCCAGGACCAAGGCCCGTGGAGCGTGGCCAGCACCGCGGATTACGTGGCCATGGCCGGCGAATTCACCATCGTCAACAACCAGCCGCAGCAGGGACTGGTCCGCTATGCCAAGAGCAGCATCGCGCCCAACCAGCGCGGCCCGCGGGTGGACGGCACCAACCTCAATCCCACCCTGTCCACGCCCGGCCCTGGCCAGGTGCGCGTGCGCTGGCAAGCGAACTGGGACCAGGACAACCGCGAACTCACGTATCAGGTGCTGCGGGACAGCAACGTCATCCGCACCATCGAACAGCCCTCCACGTTCTGGGACCGGCCCGGGATGACCTTCCTGGACACCGGGCTTACCCCGGGCCAGGAATACCGGTACCGTGTCTTCGCCCGTGATCCGTTCGGCAACGAAGCCCGCAGCGATACCGTGACGATCACCGCGGGCGGCACCGCTCCGCCGTCGAGCGCTTACGCCGCCTCCGTACAGGCCGACGATCCGGTGAACTACTGGCGCCTCGGCGAACCTTCCGGCGTGACGGGCGTGGATTCTGCCGGCAAGGACGACCTCGAGCTCATGCCCGGCGTCACTTTCGGCGCGTCCGGCGCAGTGAACGGCGAGGCGAATACGGCCGCGTCCTTCAACGGCACCACCAGCAGCGTGGCCTTCAACCCGACCCTGGCCAAGCGGCCCAACGTGTTCAGCGTCGAGGCCTGGTTCCGCACCAACACCATCACGGGCGGCGAGATCATCGGTTACGGCAACACCCAGTCCGACGTCTCCGCGGACAAGGACCGCACGGTCTACATGTCCAATACGGGCCGGCTCTACTTCGGCGTCCGGCCCGACGGCGGCACCCGGCAGACCATCAACACCACCGGCAGTTACAACAACAACCAGTGGCACCACGTGGTGGCCACGCTCGGCCCGAACGGCATGCAATTGTTCGTCGACGGCGTGCTGCAGGCCAGCCGCGCCGATGTCACCACGGCCTGGCCGATCGATGCCTACTGGCGGATCGGCGGCGACACCCTGGGCAGCTGGGCGGACCGGCCCTTGAGCCGCTACCTGGCCGGCCAGATCGACGAGGTGGCCATCTATCCGGCCGTGCTGCCGCTGTCCCGGGTGCAGGCCCACTATGTGGCGTCCGGCCGAACGGTGAACGCCCCGCCGGCGCCGCCGGTGGCCAGGTTCACCACGAGCACCAACGGGCTCACTGTGAGCGTTGACGGCACCACGTCCTCGGACGCCAACGGCCCCATCACGGCGTACGCCTGGAACTTCGGCGACGGCGGAACCGGCAGCGGGGTGGCCGCGCAGCACACGTACGCGGCCGGCGGCACGTACACCGTCACGCTGACGGTCACGGACAACACCGGCAACACCGATTCCGAAACCCACCCCGTCACGGTGACGGCCCCGCCGCCCAACCAGCCGCCGTCGGCCGCTTTCACCGCCACCGCGGACGATCTCGCGGTTGCCTTCGACGGCAGCGGCTCGGCGGACCCGGACGGCACCATTGCCGCCTACGCCTGGACCTTCGGCGACGGCGGCACCGCCACCACCGCGGCGCCTTCGCACAGCTACGCGGTGGCTGGTACGTACGCAGTGAAACTCACCGTCACCGATGACGACGGCGCCACCGGCACCCTGACGAAGAACGTCACCGTCACCGCGCCGCCGCCGGATACCGTCCTGGCCGCCGACGCCTTCGGGCGGACGACGTCGGGCGGCTGGGGCAGCGCCGACACCGGCGGTCCCTGGACCATCGCCGGAGGGGCCACCAACTTCGCAGTCAACGGCGGCAGCGGCGCCATGACGATCGGCACAGCGGGCCAAAGCCGCAGCGCGCTGCTGAACTCCGTGTCCTCGGCCGATGTCGACGCACGGGTGGAGGTCTCCGCGGACAAGGTGGCCAACGGTGGGGGCTGGTTCGCCTCGCTGCTGGGCCGGCACGCGGGCAGCAACGACTACCGGGCCAAGGTGAAGGTGGCCAGCACCGGTGCGGTTTCCCTGTACCTCACCCGCGTGGTGGGCGGCGCCGAAGCAACCATCGCCGGGCCGCTGAACATCGCCGGGCTCACGGTGGCAGCAAACGAGCGGCTGGTCCTGCGGCTCAAGCTGCAGGGCGTCAACGCCACGGCGGTCAGCGGCAAGGTGTGGCGGGCCGGGACGGCGGAGCCGGCGGCCTGGCAGCTCACGGTGAACGACTCCACGGACGCCCTCGAAGTACCGGGCGGCGTGGGGCTGGTGAGCTACCTGTCCGGCTCCAGCACGAACGTTCCCGTCGTGCTGCGCTACGACGGACTGAACGCCACGGCCGGCGGCAACCCGACGCCGAACGTCGCGCCGGTGGCCGCCTTCACCTCCTCGGTCAGCAACCTCACCGCCTCGTTCAACGCCGGCGGTTCCACGGACAATGACGGAACCATCGCCGCCTATGCGTGGAACTTCGGCGACGCCTCGAACGGCAGCGGCCAGGCGCCGTCGCACACCTACGCCGCGGCAGGCACCTATCAGGTGACCCTGACTGTAACGGACGACGACGGCGCCACAGATGCGGTGACGCATGCGGTGACCGTCACGGATCCGCCGCCCGCGGCGCCTCTTGCTGCCGATGCCTTCGGCCGGGCGGTAGCGTCCGGCTGGGGCAGCGCTGACAGCGGCGGCGCCTGGACGATCGGCAGCGGCGCCGCGAACTACAACGTCTCCGGCGGCGTCGGCACCATGCTGCTTGGCACGGCCGGAGCATCCCGCTCCGCGGCATTGCCCGGGGCCGGCGGGCCGGACACGGACGTGCAGGTCAAGGTCTCGCTGGACAAGCTCGGCGACGGCGGCGGCACCTTCCTGAGCGTCACCGGGCGCCGGGTGGGCAGCGACGATTACCGCGCCAAGCTGAAGATCGCCGCCACGGGCGCCACCACTTTGTACCTGACGCGGACCTCGGGCAACGCGGAGACCACCCTGGTGTCCGCGAACGTCGCAGGGCTGACCGTGGCCGCGGGCGAGGCCGTGCAGATCCGCTTCCAGGTGATCGGGGCGAATCCGGCCACCATCCGGGCAAAGGCCTGGCGGGACGGAACCGCGGAGCCCGCGGCCTGGCTGCTGAGCCGGACGGACACCACCGCCTCGCTCCAGGCAGCCGGGACCACGGCATTGAACGCCTACCTGTCCGTGTCCGCCACGAACATGCCCGTGATTGCCCGCTTCGACGACTACCTCGTGCGGGTTCCGTGAGAGTAGCCTGAGGGGGACAGGTGCACACAATACACAGCAATCAACCCTTCGGCGGTGCCCGCCGGAGGGAACGGTGAGCGGCTCAGCGCCCACTCCACACCCGGCAATGGCGACGTGGATTTGGGGGAGGAACACGCTCATGACCGCTGCAGCGACGGCCGCACCACGAAGGACGTTCCGCAGGCGACTGGCGTGCCTGGGGCTCGCCGTCATTACGGCGCTGGCTGCCCCGTGGGGCGGCTTCACCGCACCGCCGGCCGTGGCGGATTCGGCGCCGGTGGACCCGAACGATCCCAAGACGCCCGTCACCGTGACCGCGGACAGCCTGCCCACGGCCCAGCACGACGGCGTGGCCTGGCAAGCCGTGACCGTGGGCGGCACCGTGTACGTGGCGGGCAGGTTCAACAACGCCCGTCCGTACGGGGCGGCGCCGGGAACACAACTCGTGGCACGCCGGAACATCCTCGCCTTCGACCTCGCCAGCGGGCTCCTGAAGAGCAACTTCGCCCCGGTCCTGAACGGCCAGGCGCTGTCCATCGCTGCCTCTCCGGACGGTTCGCGGATCTACGTAGGCGGGGACTTCACCACCGTGAACGGCATCCAGCGGAACCGGATCGCTGCCTTCGACCCGGATGACGGCAGCCTGGTGTCCTCCTTCGCGCCCAAGGTGTCCGCCAGCGTCAGGGCGATCGTGGCCAGCAACTCCACTGTGTGGTTCGGCGGCACGTTCAACGCGGTGGGCTCGGCCACCCGGAACCGTCTGGCCGCGGTCAGCGCCGCGGACGGTGCGCTGCTGTCCTGGGCGCCGAACGCGAACGCAAGGGTCAACGCCCTGGCATTGTCGCCGTCGGCGGACCGTGTGGTGGTGGGCGGCGCGTTCACCACCCTCAACGGCTCCGGCCGCCCGGGCTACGGCCTGGGCATGGTCACCTCCGGCAGCGGCGCCACCCTGGCCATCCAGGCCAACGACATCGTGCGGAACGCGGGCGACGACTCCGCCATCCTCTCCCTGTCCACCGACGGCACCCAGTTCTACGGCACCGGGTACATCTTCGGCACGGGCGGCAACCTGGAAGGGGCCTTCGCTGCCAACTGGTCCGATGCCAGGATCAAATGGGTGGAGGACTGCCACGGGGATTCCTACGGAGCCTTTGCGAACAGCACCGCCGTGTACGTGGCCGGGCACCCGCACTACTGCGGCAACTTCGGCGGCTTCCCGGAGACGACGCCACGCAGCTGGCACCGGGCCGTGGCCTTCGGCAGGGCCGCAACAGGAACCCTCACCCGGGACATCTACGGCTATCCCTCCTTCACCGGCCAACCGGCACCGTCCATGCTGAACTGGTTCCCGGACATGGACACCGGCACCGCCAGCGGGCAAAGCCAAGGCCCCTGGGCCGTCACGGGCACCAACAGCTACGTGGTGATGGTGGGCGAATTCCGCAACGTGAACCAGAGCCCGCAGCAAGGTCTTTCCCGCTTCGCCGTCAGCCAGATCGCGCCGAACGACCAAGGCCCGCGGGTGTCCGGAGCCGCTTTCGTGCCCACGCTCAGCAGTCCCGGCGCCGGGCAGGTGCGGGTGCAGTGGCAGGCGAACTGGGACCGGGACAACTCCAACCTGACATACACGGTGCTGCGCAACGGCAATCCCGTGTACAGCGTCTCCCAGCTGTCCACCTTCTGGCAGCGGCCCACCCTGGTCTTCAACGATTCCGGCCTGGCCGGAGGCCAGCAGAACTACCGCATCCGCGTCCAGGATCCCTTCGGGAACACCGTCACGGGCGACACCCGCAGCATCACCATCGTGGGCACCACGAATGAACCGCCCGTGGCAAGCTTCACCAGCAGCACCAGCCTCCTGACCGTGAGCGTGAACGCCTCCGCATCCTCCGACCCGGACGGCAGCATCAGCAGTTACACCTGGGGCTGGGGCGACGGCAGCACCGGGACAGGAGTCACCGCACAGCACACGTACGCCGCGGCCGGCAGCTACACCGTCAACCTCACGGTGCGCGACAACGAGGGCGCAAGCACCAGCACCTCACGCGTGGTCACCGTGAGCGACGGCGGCAACCAGCCGCCGTCGGCCGCCTTCACGGTCACCGCCAACCAGCTCAGCGTCACGGTCAACGCCGGGGGCAGCTCCGATCCGGACGGCACCATCAGCGGTTACAGCTGGACCTTCGGCGACGGCGGCACCGCCACGGGCGCCAGCGCCCAGCACAACTACGCGGCGTCCGGAACCTACACGATCACCCTGACCGTGACGGACAACGACGGCGCCGTGGACACCACCACGCGGTCCGTCACCGTCGCCGCGGATCCGGGAGGGGCGCTCGCCGCCGATGCCTTTGGCCGGGCTTTGGGCTCGGGGTGGGGGACAGCCGACAGCGGCGGGCCCTGGACCGTGGGTGGCTCAACGTCCTTCTACTCCGTGGCCGGCGGTGACGGCCGGATGAACCTGGCGGCAGGCCGCGGCACCTCCGCTTACCTGGGCAGCGTGTTCAGCAGCGACACCGACACCACCGTCACCCTGGCCCTGGACAAGATCGGCAACGGCGGCGGCACCTTCTTCGGCGTGATCGCCCGCAAGGTGGGGGGCGCCGAATACCGCGGCAAGGTGAAGGTCGATTCCGGTGGCCTGGTCACCGTGCAACTGACCCGGCTGTCCGGGACCAGCGAAACGACGCTGGGCCAGTTCGTCACCGGGCTGGACGTGGCGGCGGGCCAGGGACTGCAGCTGCGGGTCCAGGCCACCGGAACCTCGCCCACCACCCTGAGGGCCAAGGCATGGCGCAGCGGCACCGCCGAGCCGGTCGGATGGCAGCTGTCCACCACGGACAACACCGTGGCTGCCCTGCAGGCGCCCGGAAACGTGGGGCTGCTGGCCTACCTGTCCGGCTCGGCGACAAACGCGCCGGTCAATGCCTTGTTCGACGACTACGTGGTGCGGCCTTTATGACAGGCCGGATCCTTTAGCTGTCGTAGCGGATGCCGAGGTTGCGGCCTTCGGCGAGGTACACGTTGTTGTCTTCCCAACGGTTGGTGAACAGGCCCGAGACCTTGCTGCGCGAACGGCTGATGATGCGGATGGGGTACTTCGATCCGTTGCCGAAATCGAACTGGTTCCGGCCCAGGAAGTTCTTCTGGACGGTCACCACGATGTCCGCGTACTTGCTGCCAACGGCGATGTTGATGGACGTCTGGCCGTCATCCACCCAGTTGCGCTCCACGAGCACATTGGCCAGCTTGGCGACGTTCTGCTGCAGCATGATGGTGCAGCCGCCGTGGGTGCCGCGCGGGCTGGGGGCGCTGCCCGCGCCGGTCACGATGGAACCGATCACGGTGTTGCCGACGATCCGGATGTTCTGGCCGCCCTGGACCTGGATGCCGTCATTGTGGGTGCCGTCGCTGTGCGCGGGGTCGTTGCTCCAGTAGGTGAGCTCCTTGATGAGGTTGCCCTCGATCACCACGTTGGCGTACACGGAGCCGCCCGGGCGGTTGAAGACGCCGATCCCGTCGTTGCTGCGCATGATCGTGTTGCGGCGGGCAGTGAACTCATGGCCCACGATGCCGTCCCGGTAGTAGGAGGGGCGGTCCGGGATGATGGTGCAGTCCTGGACCAGCAGGTTGTAGCAGTACGCGCTGTTGGCGTCCACGACGCCGGTGTTCGACGACGGGATGTGCTTACCGCCGCGCAGGCGGCAGTTGCGGATGACGACGTTGCGGGCGCGGACCTTGATGTCGCCGTAGATGTCCAGGTTTTCCAGGACGGTGCCGTCCCGGGTGATGACGAGGTCCGCGTAGCTGGTGTTGTACGGCTTGAGGACCGTGCCGGTGATGACGCCGGTGGTCAGGCTGGTGGGCTTGTACGTTCCGGGGATCAGGTCCGCGCGGACGGCTGCTGTGGCAGGTGCAGCGGTGGCGTAGCCCGCGGCAACGGCACCTACGACGCCTGCGGCGCCGAGACCGAGGGCCTTGCGGCGGGACAGTTCAATGCTTTGCTTCAAAAGTTCGTTCCTTCTTTGAAGTGGTCGGGCATCCCGGAGGACCACGGCTCCCCAGCGGCCGTGGTACCCCGGAAAAGACCCGGGCTTGTGGAGCACTGGCCGTTGCAGGTTATGTGGCTGCGCGGTCCAGGCAATGCAACGCGAGCGTGTCGGTGCCGGCGGATTTTCCCGGAAGACCGCGGGAGGTGGCAGAGGCACCCCGGGTGACGGGAAGGGAACTACTGGAGCCGGGGTCGATGCTTCCGGGACCCGGCGTGCGGCACTGGCTCCGTGGAACCGGTCCGGCAGCGGGTGGGCGTCAGGCATCGCGGCGGGCTTTGGCCGGATGGTTGCGGAAACCAACCGTAGTGGAGCCGCCGTTTTTGTTGCAAATTGATAACGGCGCATAGCTACCCGCGCGTAATGGTTTCGACTTGGTAACGGAGTCTGGTCAGAAGGGCGACACGCCGGGATAATCCGCGTCATTCCGCGGTGGCGTCCAGCGAAGCAGCGCTGCGGGGAAATCGTTATAAAAGTCTTTCGGAGACAGCAAGCCCTCAGCTTGCTGAGCTGTGGCCTGCCTCACGGCGCGGGGCTTATGGTGGGGTTCACGGCGCGGGTGCAGGCAGGGAGGTCCGGGTGGCTTTCGCCAGGAGGGCAATAGCAAAGGTACGGCGCTGGCGGCGCCGGCTCCGGGGAGAAGTCTTCGCGGCCTGGGTGCGCCTGTGGGGTGGTTCGGCCGGCCACGGCATCCTGGCGGACAGCAGGCTGAGGCTACGCCACCTGCCGCATCGGGGGTGGTCCATCGGGGACGGCGTCTACCTGGGCGAGGGCGTCATCCTGGACATCCGTCCTGGAGCCGTCTTCAGCGTGGGGGACCGGAGCAAGCTCATGCACTACGTGATCATCGGTGCCGGCGAACGGATCGAGATCGGCGCCGACTGCCAGATCGCCGAGCTCAGCTCCATCCGGGATTCCGACCACGGCGTGGATGCTGCCGGACTCATCAGCACGGCGCCCCTGCGCAGCAAGCCGATCCGCATCGGCGACAACAGCTGGGTGGGCCGCGGCGCGGCCCTGATCTCCGGCACCGAACTGGGCTCCGGCGTCGTGATCGGGGCGAACAGCGTGGTCCGCAGCCGGATCCCGGACAACAGCATCGCGGTCGGGGCGCCCGCACGCGTGGTGCGGCAGCGGCAGCTTCCCGGCAGCCCCTGAACTGCTACTTCCGTTTGTACTCGCTGTACACGTAGCCGAAGGCGCCGGAGGCCATGCCGGTGCCGCGGGCGATGGTCCGCAGGCCGCGCGCCCGCAGGGACATGGACCCGGTGACCGCTCCTGCCAGCAGCCGGGCCCCGCCGCCGGCGATCCGCACCGTCCCGGAGGCCAGGTGCCGGGCGCGTACCAGGACCTTCTCAGCGGTGTTTTCCGCGAGCTCCAGGCTCACGCGGGCAGCGGAGTTGCCGCTGCGCAGGGCCCGCCGCAGCACCCAGCTGCGGGTGAGCCGGGACTCGGGGACGCGGTCGATCACGGCTGCTTCGTCGCACCACAGCATGAGGCCGCCGAGCCTGGCCAGCTTCCGGGTGAAGAGCGTGTCCGAACCGCCGCTGAGGCCGAAACGCTCGTCAAAGGCCAGCCCCAGGGCCCGGATCTGCGCGAGGTCCAGCAGCAGGTTGTTGGTGGCCGCAACGGTGAGCCGCGTACCCGTCCTGAGCCGGCGCCGGTCGAAGAACCGGCCTTCCTGGATCCAGCGTTCCGGCGTCCGGGCGTATTCGCTTACCACCGGGCCGACGACGGCGGCCGCGGCCGTTTCGCGGTGCAGGGTCAGGAGGGTACGGAGCCAGTCCGGCGTGGGAACCTCGTCGTCGTCGATGAACACCAGCACGGAGTCGCCCGCGGACTCGGCCAAGGCGCGGTTGCGGGCGGCGGCGATGCCGGGGCGGGGCTCATGGACATACCTGATGCGGGGGGATGCGAAGCCCTCGACCGTGGCCCGGGCGCTGCCGGCGGGATCGTTGTCCACCACCAGCACGGACGCCGGGCCCCCGACCGTATCGAGCTGTTCCTGCAGCCGGGGGATGGCGAGCGCGATGTCCTCGGGGCGCTTGTAGGTCAGGACGGCAATCACCGTGGATCCTGCGATCATGCTTCCTCCTTGGCGGGATCAGCGGCGTGGTTTTCCTGCCGGGAGAACAGGGTCCTGGCCTGGGAGATGAACAGCTTCAAGTGGCTGCGGTGGAACAGGAACAACGCCGCGGCATGCACGGCCGCAAAGAGCGGAAGCCCCAGGGCCAGTTGCACTACGGGCAGCAGCGGTGCCAGGCCCAGCGCAAGGTAGGCGGCCGAGGCCCACAGCGCCGCGTGCACCGCCGGCAGGATCACGCCGAGTTGCTTCCGTACACCAAGGCCGGCCAGCCTGGACTGCAGGAGCAGCAGTACCGGCGTCAGCACGAACCCGGCCGCCACCAGCCCGAACGCCACCCAGAACAGCCCGAACTGCAGGCCGATGACGATCCCGCCCACCTGGACCAGCGCGGCCGTGATCTCGTAACGGACGATCAGCTTTCCTTTGCCCAGGCCCTTCATGAGCGAAGGCGTGATGTAGAAGATGGTTTCCCGGGCACCGCCTACCGCCAGGACGCTGACCAAGGGCGCCGCCGGCAGCCAGGCATCGCCGAGGACCACCTGGACCAGCCCCGGTGCCGCGCACGCCACCAACGCCATCAGGGGAACCACGGACATGGCCAGGATGTGCATGGCGCGGGACAGATGCGCCGCCACCAGCGCAGCGTCCCCCGCGGCCCGGGAGAACGCCGGAAACATCACCCGGTTGACGGTCTGGCCCACCAATTGCACCGGGACCACCATGATCCTGTAGGCCATGCTGTACAGCGAAAGGGGCACCACGCCCAGGAAGCGGCCCACCAGGATGTTGTCCACATTGCGCGAAAAGTAGGCAAGGAAATCGGTGAAGAACACGCTCAGGCTGAAGGACAGCAGCGGGCCCACCTCGCGCAGGTGCAGATTAGGCCAAGGGCCGCGGGACGCCGCCAGCAGCAGGGCCGCCGTGAGCGCGTCCGTGGTGAGCACCTGGTAGGCGAGCGCGAAGTATCCCGCGCCCAGCAGCGCCGCGGTGATTCCCGCCGTCGCGCCCGCGGCAGCGGCGAGGATGTCCGCCCGCGCCACCGGCCGGAGCATCAGATCGCGGGACAGCATGGCGCGCGGGGTGATGGCAAGGCCTTTGAGCGGGATGGCCGCAGCCAACGGCAGGAGCAGGGCCGTGACGCCGGGAGCGTGGAAGAAGTCCCCGGCCCAGGGGGCAAGCAGCACGGTGGCGCCGCCCACCAGGACCGCGAACAGCAGGTTTACCGTTGCGGTGGCGCCGGCGGCACGGCGGCCGAGTTCCGGGCGCTGGATCAGCGCCGAAGACAGTCCCTGGTCCAGGAACAGGGCCGCGAAGGTGGTGTAGACCATCGCCGCCGAAATGATGCCGTAGCTCTCCGGCCCCAGGATCCGGGCCAGGACAATGGCGCACAGCATCTGGAAGCCCTGCCGCGCCAGCACCGCCGACAAGCTCCACCGGACCCCGCTGACGGCGGTCCTGCCGGCGAATGCTGCTTGCTTGTGCGCTGCTTGCTTCCCCACGGCGCTCAGCTGTTCCCGTCCCGCTTCCCGCTCCCGCGGGCGGCGACGTCGGATACCTGGCGGGCCATATTGTCCCCGTAGGCTGCGGGGCTGTGGCGCTCGCGGGCCCGGATCGCATCGGCCTCGGCCAGCTCCCGGTACCGGGGCCAGGACTCCCGGATGCCGGTCAGTGCTTCCGCGAGGGCGGTGGCGTTGCCGGGCTCGACGAAGCAGGACGCGCCATAGCCGCCGGCCGCCTCCCGCAGCCCGGAGGTGTTGCTGGCGACCACCGGGCGGGCCGCGAGGAGTGCTTCGACGGCGGTGTTGCCGAACGGTTCATCCAGGCGGGACGGGACCACCGCCACATCGGCCGCCGCGAGGTAGGGCCAGACGTCCTGCTGGAAGCCGTGGAAGGTGACGAAGTCCGCGGCCCCGGCCTGCGCCACCTGGGTCCGGAGCTGTTCTTCGTAGGCCTCGTTGCCGGGAAAGACCGCCCCCACCAGGGCCAGGCTGGCGGAAATACCGCGGGCGCGGAGCTGCACGACCGCGTCGACGGCCACGTCCACGCCCTTGCGGTGGGACAACCGGCCGAGATAGGCGATGTTGAGTCCGCCGTCGAGGGACTTCCGTGCGGGCACGACGGCGGCAGGCCCGGGAACGCCGTTCCACACCACTGTGGCGCGGCCACGCAGCCGCGGCAGGGAGGCGCCGAGGGTCTCGGCGCTGAAAGTGCTGTTGGTGACGATGTCCGTGGACAGCAGCAGGGGAAGGGCAAGGGCTGCGCGAAGGGCGGGGGAGGCGCTGGATTCGGCCTCGTGCACATGGGTCAGGACGGGAATCCGGAACAACCTGGCCAGGACGGTCCAGAGCGGCACGGTGATGGTATTCGCCAGGAGGACGTCCGGACGGCTGCCACGCAGCAGCCCGGCTCCGGCGAACCCGCCACGGACGCCGGCCACGGCAAGCCGCAGCAATCCCATCGGGGAGAGGAAGCTCTTCCGGAGCACCGGCGTCGGGCAGTACACCACGTTCACTCCGCGCTGCTGCAAGGCGGGCACCAAGGGGCCCGGGCCCGGAACGGTGACCAGCACGCGGGCGCCGTGGCGCAGCAGGCCGTCGACCGTCTCCAGGAGGACACGGTCCGAACCGTAGAGATCGGCGCTCGGATGGGCCACCACAACGGAGGTCCGGGGTTGGGGATTGCGCACTTTTCTCCTGTCCGCAAGATCCGCCCGTGGTAGCAGAAGCTTAGGTCCGCAGCAGGGCTTTTGCCAGCGCTTCGGAGCGCCGGACGGCGGGCACGGAGAACCCCGGACGCCGGGCACGGAACGGTGCTGCCCGGAAGCCTTCCGCAGCGGCGCCGGGCGTTCAATAATGGTGCGAACAGACAATGCGGCCCGGGCACGACCGAACAACGGAAATGTCCTGGAGGCTACCTGGGGGCGGCGTTTTGGAACTGTCAGAGTATCTCCGCGCGATCGCACGCGGCTGGTGGATTGTTCTGCTGTGTGCTGTGGCCGGTTTGGGTGCTGCCTGGGTGGTCACGGACAACATGCCGCCGCAGTACCAAAGCACCGTGCGGTTCCTGGTGGTATCGCCGCCGGTCACCGGCCAATCCGCCCTGCAGTCCGATGAGCTGTCCCGCGGACGCATCGCCACCTATGCAGCCCTGGTGAAGAACGACCTTTTCGTGGACCGCCTGCTGAAGGACAGCGGAATCGGACTGGACGGTACCCAGGCGCAGGAGAGCATCAGCGCGTCCAGCGACCGGGACACCTTGCTGCTCACCGTCGTCGTGACCATGCCGGACGCCAGCCAGGCCGTGGCTACAGCATCGGCCATTGCGAAGAACTTCGGCCCCGCCGTGAACGAGCTCGAAGAGGGCCGCCGGCCCGAAGGTTCATCCCAGACCGTCCTCAAGGTGGTTTCCGGGCCTACGCCGGAGGACGCCCCCGTGGCGCCGCGGGTGGGCCTGAACCTGGGCCTGGGCCTGCTCCTGGGCGTGGCGGTGGGCATCGGCATCGCCGTCGGCCGCCGCCTGATGGACCACTCCCTGCGCACTCCCGAACAGGTGGAAACCGCCACCGGACTGCCCCTGCTGGCCCGCATCCCGTACTCCTCCACGGCGCGCAGCCTTGGCCGTTTGCTGCGCCGCAGGCCGGACTCCCTGGTGGATGAGGCCGGCCGCCGGCTCCGCACCAACGTGGACCACCTGTCCGGGGCTGAAATGTTCCAGGCCCAGCGGCTGCAGGCCGTCACCGTCACATCCGCAACGGCCGGGGAGGGGAAGTCGACGGCGGCCCTGCTGCTGGCGAAGGCTTGGGCCGAGTCGGGGCACACCGTGCTGCTGCTCGAGACCGACCTCCGGCACCCGCAGCTGGCCCTCGAAATCGGCCTGGCGAAGACCACGGGCCTGTCCAATGTGCTCTCCGGCCAGCTTCCCCTCGACAAGGTCATCCAGCACACGTCCTTCGAGGGCTTGCACTGCATCGGTGCGGGCACGGTGCCGATGCAGCCCACTGAACTGCTGGGCAGCAAATTGACGCCCCGGGTCCTGGAGGCGCTCAAGGAGAGGTACAGCCGGATCGTCATTGATGCCACCGCCCTGCAGCCGCTGAGCGACGGCGCCGTGATGGGTTCCCTGGCCGACGGCGTGGTGCTGGTGGTGCGGCACGAGAAGGTCACCCGGCAGGTGCTTGCCGCGGCGATCGGCAACTTGAGGGCCGTGGACAGCCGCATCCTCGGCGTCGCGCTGAACGCCCTGCCGGACCGCTTCGCCGAAGCCCACCGGCGCGCCGCGCCCCGCACCCGCCGGGCCCACCGCGCGGACACCGTGGACCCGGGCCGCCTGCGCAGCTGGCCGGAGCAGGGCAAGGGTCCCGGTAAAGGCAAGGATTCCGGAAAGAGCGACGGCGGCGCCTCCGCCGCCGACGATGCGGACGGTGTCGATTCAAACGGTGCCGCTTCAAGCAGCGCCGATTCAAACGGCGTCGATTCAAACACTGTGCTGCCGCCTCCGCGGCGCGGCTAGCGGCGCGCCATGGTCAGGCTGGCGCTGTGGATCGTCTGCTGCTTCGGTTTCGCGTGGCTATTCCGCTGGCGGATCCGTTGGGTCTTCGCCGCAGTGCTCGGCCTGTGGATGCTCGTCCCTACAGTCGGCAGCCCGCTGATCACCGGCGTAGACAGCGGCGCCCTGTCCCTGCACGCCGCCAGCTGGCTGATTTTCGCGGCCTTCATTGTGCGGCTGCTGCACGATCCCGTGTCCCTGCGCCGGGTGCTGGGCCGCGAGTTCTTCCTGTTCATGGCGCTCGCCCTGGTGGTGCTCGCGGCGTTCCTGGCCTCCCGCAGCTCGCCGGAGGGCGGGGGCGTGGTGCTGTTGGTGGACCAGATCGTGGCGCCGGTGCTGTTCTTCCTGGTGCTGCTTTCCGCTGCGCTGTCGGACCCGGACCTCGTGACGGCGCTGCGCACCATGCTGCTCACCTTGGTGGCCGTGACGTGCGTGATCGCCTTGGTCCAGTGGCTGAGCCATAGCGTCCTCTTCTACGAGGAAGGCTTCCTCACCCAATACTGGTTCAACCCGGACACGGACCGCTGGATGGGCACCCTGGACCAGCCGTTGGCGTTGTCCCTGGCCATCTGCGTGGCGGCGCCGCTGGTTGCAGGGCTGAAGTACAACTCGCTCCAGGCGGTCCTGTTGCTGTTGATGATCGCCGGCGTCCTGGTGACCCAGTCACGGGTGGGGTTGTTCGTGGTGGGTTTCTCCGTGGTGGCCGTGGTGCTTTTCGCCAAGCGCCGGGTCTGGGTGAAGATCGTGTTCCTGGCCGTGCTGGCTGTGGCCACCTGGTTCATCGTGCAGTCGCCGCTGGTGGCCGGGGTGGCCCAGCGGCTGGAGGACGATACCGGCTCGGCCGAAGCCCGGGCCCGGGCCTTGGAATACTTCGTGGCCCACTGGTCCGACTATTTCATCGCGGGCCAAGGGATCGGTGCCAGCTACCGGGTGGCGGTGCAGGGCGGGCTGCAGACAAGCTTCGAGAACCCGCTGGTGATGTACAGCATCGACTTCGGGATCGTTTTCGCCGTGCTGTACTTCGCCGTCATGGGCTACCTGGTGCTCAAGCACGCCCCCCGGCACCATTTCCGCGGCCTGACCCTCGCCGGGCTCCTGGCCATCGCCGTGCCGCAGACGTACAGCTCCCTGGCCACCCGATCCGCCGCGGCCATCCTGATCTGGACCGTGTTTGCCATGCTGGTCATGGCCGGCGACGAAGTGGTCCGGCAACAGCAGCTCCTGAAGGCCGCCCCGCAGCAAGAAGAACTGAGCAGCACAGGGAGCCTCCGGTGAGCGACCCCGGCGCGCCCTTCGGACGCCGCGGCTTCCTGGCCCTGGCGGCGCTCGCGGGCGGGGCGCTCGCCTCCGGAAGCGCGCTCACAGGCTGCGCAGGATGCCCGACGCCGGCCGGCGCTTCTGCGGGAACGCTCCCCGCCCTCGAGCCGGTTCCGGACGTCCCGCTGACGCCGGGCGGGCCGTATGCCCTGCCGGACCTCCTGGACACGCAGACCTTCTACATTGCCCACCGCGGCTCCGGGGACAACTGGCCGGAACACACCATGCGCGCCTACAAGGAATCAGTGGCGCTCGGCCTGAAGGCGATCGAGGTCTCCGTGTGGGCCAGCTCCGACGGCATCCTCCTGTGCCACCATGACGCGAACACCCTGCGCACCACGGGGCAGGACCTCAGCATCCCGGATACCCCGTACAGCACGCTGGCAGGCCTGCGCGTGGATGCGCGGGCCTGGCTGGGCCCGGCCACTCCCTTGGAGCCCTTGCCGACCCTTCGCGAAGTGCTGGACGCCTTCGCCGCGAGCCACGTGATTTTCCTGGAGGACAAGGCCGGCACCAACGCGGACGCGATCATCGCCATGCTCCAGGACTACCCGGACAGCCGTGCCCATATCGTCTGGAAGCAGCCCGCCATGTCCCCGGGCCACCTGTACGCCCGGCAGCGCGGCTACACCACGTGGGGCTACTTCGCGAGCCGTGAACTGGGCCGGCTCGCCGACTTCCAGGACCGGACGGATCTGCTGGGCGTGCCCGCGCTGGCTCCCGAAGCGGCCCTTCGGCAGTTCGTGGACACCGGCAAGCCGGTCATCGCCTGGGAAGTCCACCGGCGCTGGGAGCGCGAGCGGCTCCGCCGGCTGGGCGTGCGCGGCATGATGTGCTCCAACGCGCCCTATGTGCTGCAACGGCTGGCTCCTGCAAGCACGGACAGCCTTGACCAAGGCCGCCGCCCCGCCGGGGACCTGCCGTGGAAGACGGGCAGCGACTGGAAGGAACAGCCGGCCTTCGCCGATGGCGCGCTGCGCTTCGACACAGCGGGCTCATACTCGCCGGGTTCCATGGCTCCGCTCGCGGTGCCCGCGTGGCGGCTTGAGGCCGAGGTGCGCTGGCCTGACGGCGCGCCCCAAGGCTCCAGGGCGGGGATGGCCTTCGCGCTCGGCGACGATTCCCCGGCGCCGCCGCCCGCCGTCGGGCCCGCAAGCGCCGCTGCGACGCAAGGCGGATACCGCCTGGACCTCGCACCGGACGGCGCGCTGGAACTCGGCCGGCTCGACAAGGGCCAGGCACAGCCCGTGCGGCTGGCCTCCGTTGGCGGCCAAACGGGACCGGGGCAGTGGGTGCGGATCCGGGTCGAGATGGCGCCCGTGGGCCTGCGCGTAACGGCGTCGTCCGACGGCGGCCGGAGCTGGAGTGCGCAAAGCACGGACACCACGTACCGGGGCGGCTACTTTGCGCTGCTTGCGATGCCGGCCCCCGACGGCGGCGCTCCCGTCGAGTTCCGGAAACTCGCCGTGGCGGGACTCAGCGCAGCCGAGGTGTGCATCGCCTAACTATCCCGGGCGCCATGGGATAATTACGATTAGTCAATGTGACGTAATTGCGTTGCGCCACATTGTCCTAACGGTTCCACCAGGAGAAGCCATGGTTGCCATTCCCACACATCTGCTCCACTCGGCAGCCGCGATCGACAACGCCGAGGTGCTGCGGATCCGCAACGACTTCCCCATCCTGCATCAGCAGGTCAACGGCAGGGACCTGGTCTACCTGGACTCCGGCGCCACCTCGCAGAACCCGCTGAGCGTCATCGAAGCCGAGCAGGAGTTCTACGAACAGCGCAATTCCGCCGTGCACCGCGGCGCCCATTACCTGGCCGTGGAAGCCACCGAATCCTTCGAGGAAGCCCGCGAAACCGTGGCCTCCTTCATCGCCGCCCGCAGCGACGAACTCGTGTGGACCTCCAACGCCACCGAGGGCCTGAACCTGCTCAGCTACTCCTTCCTCAACGCCTCCCTGCCGGGCGCGCCCGCGGAGGCCGGCCGTTTCGCGCTGGCGGCCGGCGACGAGATTGTGGTCACCGAAATGGAGCACCACGCCAACCTCATCCCGTGGCAGCAGCTGGCCATGCGCACCGGCGCCACGCTGCGCTACATTCCGGTGGACGATTCCGGAGCCCTGGACCTGGACGAGGCCGCCCGGATCATCGGCCCGCGCACCCGCGTCCTCGCCTTCACCCACGCCTCGAACGTCCTGGGCACCATCAACCCGGTGGATCTCCTGGTAGGCCTGGCCCGGCAACACGGCGCGCTGGTGGTGCTGGATGCCTGCCAGTCCGCCCCGCATATGCCCTTGGATGTCAAGGCACTGGACGTGGACTTCGCCGTGCTCTCCGGCCACAAGATGCTCGCCCCCACCGGCATCGGCGCCGTGTACGGCAAGGCGGAGCACCTCAACGCCATGCCGCCCTTCCTCACCGGCGGCTCGATGATCACCACGGTCACCATGGAGAAGGCCGCGTTCCTGCCGGCGCCGCAGCGCTTCGAAGCCGGCACCCAGCGCATCTCCCAGGCCATTGCCCTGGCTTCGGCCACGAACTACCTCAAGGAAACCGGCATCGCCCGGATCCACGAATGGGAAACCGTGCTCGGCCAGCGCCTTGTTGCCGGACTGAGCACCCTGCCGGGCATCCGGGTCCTGGGACCCGCCGCCGGCGAGGAGCGGATCGGCCTGGCCGCGTTCGACGTGGAGGGCGTGCACGCGCACGACGTCGGGCAGTACCTGGACGACCGCGGCATCGCCGTGCGCGTGGGACACCACTGCGCCCAGCCGCTGCACCGCCGGCTCGGGCTGACCGCCACCACGCGCGCCAGCACCTACCTCTACAACACCACCGACGACGTCGACGCCTTCCTTGAGGCTGTGGCCGGCGTACGCTCCTACTTCCGAGCCTGAACTTTAGGGAACCCATGAGCCTTGACGCGCTGTACCAGCAGATCATCCTGGACCACTCGAAGCTCCGCCACGGAGACGCCCTCTCCGAGGCCGCGCCGGAAGGCGCCAGCTGCGGCGAATCGCACCAACTCAACCCCACCTGCGGGGACGAGATCACGGTGCGGGTCGCCGTCGCGGACGGAAAGGTCAGCCAGCTGCGCTGGGACGGTGACGGCTGTTCGATCTCCATGGCTTCGGCGTCGGTCCTCACCGAACTCGCCGAAGGCACGGACACCGAGGAACTGCGCACGCTGATCGACACCTTCCGCGACATGCTGCGTTCCCGCGGCAAGATCGCGGCCGACCCGGAGGTCCTGGGCGACGCCGCTGCCTTCGAAGGCGTGGCCCGCTACGTGGCCCGGGTCAAGTGCGCCATGCTGTCCTGGGTGGCAGCGGAAGACGCCCTGGGCCAGGCAACGGCTTAACGACCGGCCGGTTACGGCCGCCCCAGCCCCTTGTAGGTCCAGCCCGCGGCGCGCCATTTGGCGGGGTCCAGCACGTTCCGGCCGTCGAGGATCCGGCGGTTGGCCACCAGCGCGGCGGTCTCATGCGGATCGAGCTCGCGGTACTGCTTCCATTCGGTGAGCAGCAGCACGGCGTCGGCCCGGTCCAGCGTCAGTTCAAGGTCCGGTTCCAGGGGCAGTTCGGGGAAGCGCTTCGCTGCATTGTCCAGGGCCTGCGGATCCGTCACGGTGACCACGGCGCCCTGGAGCTGCAACTGCGCCGCGGCGCTCAGCGCGGGGGAGTCCCGCACGTCGTCGCTTTCCGGCTTGAACGCCGCCCCGAGCACCGCGATCCGCTGCCCCATGAGCGAACCGCCGCACAGCTGCCGGGTCAGCTCCACCACGCGGGTGCGGCGGCGCATGTTGATCGCGTCCACCTCGCGCAGGAAGGTCAACGCCTGGTCGGCACCGAGTTCGCCGGCGCGGGCCATGAACGCCCGGATGTCCTTGGGCAGGCAGCCGCCGCCGAAACCGATGCCCGCGCTGAGGAACTTCGAGCCGATCCGCTCGTCCACGCCGATCGCCTCGGCCAGGCGCACCACATCCGCGCCGGTGGCCTCGCAGACTTCGGCCATGGCGTTGATGAAGGAAATCTTGGTGGCCAGGAAGGAGTTGGCGGCGGTCTTCACCAGCTCGGCCGTGGCGTAATCCATCACCATGCGCGGCACCCCGGCGGCGATCGGCTCCGCGTACACCTCGTCCAGCAGGGCGACCGCGGGATCATCCTCAGAGCCTGAGTCCACGCCGTACACCAGGCGGTTCGGCTTCAAGGTGTCACTGACGGCGTGGCCTTCGCGCAGGAACTCGGGGTTCCAGGCCAGCATTGCCTCCGGCTGGCTTTCGTGCACGATCTCCGCCAACCGGGCCGCCGTCCCCACCGGAACCGTGGACTTGCCGGCCACCAGTTCGCCGGGTCCCACCCGTTCGGCCAGGGACACGACGGCGGCATCCACGTACCGCAGCTCCGCCGCGTTTTCGCCGCGCTTCTGCGGGGTGCCGACGCAGATGAAATGCACCTGGCAGCCGCGGGCCTCGTCCATGTCCGTGGTGAAGCGCAGGCGTCCGGAATCCTCCAGCCGTTTCAGCAGCTCGTCCAGCACCGGCTCGTAGAACGGGGCGTGGCCGTCGGACAGCCCGGCCACTTTGGCGGCGTCCGTTTCGATCCCCACCACGTCATGCCCCAGCTTCGCCATGCATGCCGCATGGACCGCCCCCAGGTAGCCGCAACCGATGACTGAAATGCGCATATGATCCCCATGCCCGGACGCATCGATGAACACGACGCATCGATGAACACACAGTACGACTAACCGCGGCCGAGCGCACCGTGTACGGGGCAATAACTTGCGCGGGCTGCCTCAGCGCCGTTCTTCGGGCGCGGCGAAGACGTCCGGAACGCCGTCGCCGTCGTCGTCCCGCTGTTCTTCCAGCTCCACCAGGCGGTAGTGCCGGTTGCGGGCCCGGAGCACGACGGCGGCGAGCAGCGCCGCGGTGAGGGAACCGGCCAGGATGGCCACCTTGGCGTGGTCATTGTGGGCGGAGGCGCCGAAGCTGAGCTCGGCGATGAGCAGGGAAACCGTGAAGCCGACGCCCGCGAGGAGGGCCAGCCCGGCGACGTCGATCCACGAGAGGCTGCTGTCCAGGCTGGCGCGGGTGGACTTGGTGAGGACGAACGTGGTGCCGAAGATGCCCACGGTCTTGCCGACCACGAGGGCAGCCACGATGCCCACGGCCACCGGGTCGCTGAAGGCCGAGGCCAGGCCCTCGGCACCGCCGAGCGCCACGCCTGCGGAGAAGAACGCAAAGACAGGAACGGCGACGCCGGCCGAGAAGGGGCGAAGGCGGTGCTCGAAGCTTTCGGCCAGTCCGTTCTCCGGCTCGCCCTTCTTGCCGGCGGACAGCACCGGGACGGCGAAGCCGAGCAGCACGCCGGCCACGGTGGCGTGGATGCCGGAGGCGTGCACGAACGCCCAGGTGGCGGCAGCGAGGGGGAGGAGCAGGTACCAGCTGCGGATGCGCTTCTGGACCAGGAAGGTGAAGAGGGCCAGTGGCACCAGGGCAGCGAGCAGCATGAGCGGTTCCAGCCCGGTGGAGTAGAAGAAGGCGATGATGCCGATGGCGATCAGGTCGTCGACGACGGCCAGCGTCAGCAGGAATGTCCGCAGTGCTGCTGGCAGGTGGGTGTTGATGACGGCCAGGACGGCCAGTGCGAAGGCGATGTCCGTGGCCGTGGGAATGGCCCAGCCCTTCAGGGTTTCGGCACCGCTGCCCAGGTTGAAGAGCACGTAGATGATGGCCGGGAGGGCCACACCGCCCACGGCCGCGGCCACGGGGACCACCGCCTTGGCCGGGTTGCGGAGCTCGCCCGAGACGAATTCGCGCTTCAGTTCCAGGCCGGCGATGAAGAAGAACACCGCCAGGAGGCCGTCGGAGGCCCAATGGCCCACGCTCAGTTCGAGGTGCCAGGGCTCGTAGCCGAGCTTGATGTCCCGAAGCGCGAAGTACCCGCTGGCCCACGGGGAGTTCGCCCAGACAAGGGCGGCCACGGTGGCGAAGAGCAGGAGCGCGCCGCCCACGGTTTCGGTGCGGAGGATCGCCAGGACACGCTGGTATTCGGGGAAGCTGGCGCGGGAGAAAACGCTGCGGCGGGGAGAAGGCTGGTGCGGGCTCATGCGGCTCCTTGGGAGGGGTCGGCAAATGACATTGCCGACCAGACTTCCCGGCGCACCTTCGTCCATCTTACCGGGAAGGTGCGCCGGGAGCCGCGCCGCACTTAGCGGAGTAACGCAGTAACGCCTTAGCCGAGCAGGCCGGCGACGCCGATGGCGGCCGTCGCGAGCCCCAGCACCATGGAGACGGTCACCAGGACCACGTGCACGGTGAGGAACTTCGTGGCCTTGCCGGAGGCGTCCCGGGCGCGGGGATCCTTCATGACGCGTTTGAGGAACTGCGGCCACACGGCCAGGGACCACACGCCGGCGACGATCAGCACCCAGCCAAGGATCGCGGGGATCTGCATGCTAGTGGCTTTCGAGCCAGGCCTGGGCCTGCGTGGACTGGATGTTCAGGGCCTTGCCCACCATGGGTTCGGCGGCTTCGGCGATCTTGCCGCCCAGGAACGGAACGGAGGAGCTCACGGTGCCTTCGAGCTCGATCCGGGTGTTGCCGCCGTCGGCCACCAGGCGCTGCGTGGCGGTGACGTCCAGGGGAGCGCCGGCCACCTTCAGGGCGATGGTGCTGCTGCGCGAGCCGTCGGCGGCCGGGGCAGCCCATTGTTCGGTCTGCGTGACGGTGAGCTTCTCGCCGACGAACTTGCGGGCGATTTCCGGCAGGCGGGTGGTGGGGAGGGTACGGACCGTGACAGTGCTGAACGCGCCCGCGGTGTCGCCTTCCACGGTGAAGGATTCGAGGGTTCCGCCCACCAGTTCGCTGGTGTGCTTCAGGAATTCCTCGTCGACGAAAACCGCGGCAACGCGGTCAACGCTGTGCGGCAGGGTGGTGGATGCGGCCAGGGCCATGGGGGTCCTCCGTGGTGTATCGGTTGAGAGCTCTCGAGGCTCCCAAACATCCTACGGCGTGGGCGGGGTAGGCTAGGAAAGTCCCCGGGATTCGCCAGAATTTCGGGTTTTCGTGTTGCTTTCCAAGCTTCCCTTCGTTTCCAGGAGCGCCATTCATGAGCCCCAAAGGCCAGCCGTCCGCAGGCACTTCAGCGCACGCCGGCACCGGTGCCGCCCTCGACGGCCTGCGTCGCGTCCTCGCTGAGGATGCCGGTTTCGCCCGCGTCCGGCCCGAGGCCGCGCGGGGATTTGCCGGCCGAAGCGAGGACTACCAGATCAGTGCGCCCGCTGGCCTGCGTGCCGCGCTGCTGGCGGAGATGGCGGACGGCCTCGCTTCTGCTGGAGCGCCCGACGGCGGAGCCCCCGTGGTCTTGGCCGTCACCGCCACCGGCCGCGAGGCCGAGGACCTGGCGGCGGCGCTTGCCGCGTACCTTCCGGCGGACTCCGTTGCGGCGTTCCCGAGCTGGGAAACCTTGCCGCATGAGCGGCTCTCGCCGCGCTCGGACACGGTGGGCCGGCGCCTGGCCGTGCTGCGCCGGCTGGCCCATCCGGAAACAGCCGCTCCGCTGCGCGTGGTGGTGGCCCCGGTGCGTGCCGTGGTCCAGCCCGTGGTGGCGGGCCTGGGCGACCTCGTTCCCGTGACCGTCAAGGTGGGCCAGGAGATTCCGTTCACGGACCTCGTCCGCAGCCTGTCGGACGCTGCCTACTCGCGCGTGGACATGGTGACGCACCGCGGCGAATTCGCCGTCCGCGGCGGCATCCTGGACGTCTTCCCGCCCACCGAAGACCACCCGGTGCGCATCGAATTCTTCGGCGACGAGGTGGAGCAGATGCGCTGGTTCGCCGTCGCCGACCAGCGCTCCCTTACGTCACTGTCCGGAACCATCCAGCACCCCACCGAGCTGTACGCCCCGCCCTGCCGGGAAATCCTCATCACGCCATCCGTGATGTCCCGCGCCGCCACCCTGAAACCGCAGATGCCGGCCGCCGCGGACATGCTGGAAAAGATCGCCGGCGGGATCGCTGTCGAGGGCATGGAATCCCTGGCCCCCGTGCTGGTGGACGCCATGGTGCCCTTCGTGGAGCAGTTGCCGGCGGGTTCCATCTCCGTGGTGATTGAACCGGAGAAGGTCCGCACCCGCGCCCACGACCTCGCGGCCACCAACGAGGAATTCCTCGAGGCGGCCTGGTCCACGGCGTCCGACGGCGGCGCGGCGCCGCTTGACCTTGCCGGCCAGGCCGCCACAGACCTGCATGCCGCAAGCTTCCGTTCACTGACGGAGACCCGCAGCTCCGCGCTGGCGCACGAGGTCTCCTGGTGGTCCATTACCTCCCTCGCCACTGACGAGGACTTGGTCCTGGACATCGACGTCCTCAACCTGCACGCCCGCGAACCCCGCGGGTACCAGGGCGATGTGGCCGAAATGCTCGACTTCATCGGCTCCCACGTCCGGGACCAGTGGCGGATCGTGGTGGCCACGGACGGCCCCGGCCCGGCGCAGCGCCTGGCTGAGCTTTTCCACGACGCCAACATCCCGTGCGCCCGGGTGGACTCCCTGGCCGAGGAGCCGCAGCCGGGCATCATCGAGGTGACCACGGCCGCCGTCGGACGCGGCTTCGTGCTGGACGGACTCAAGCTGGGGCTGCTGACCGAAGCGGACCTGCTGGGGCGGGCCTCGGCGGCCTCCACCAAGGACATGCGGCGGATGCCCTCCAAGCGGCGCAACGCCGTCGACCCCCTGCAATTGCACGCCGGAGACTTCGTGGTCCACGAACAGCACGGCATCGGCAAGTTCGTCGAACTTATCCAGCGCAAGGTGGCCGGATCCTCGGCCGGCGATTCCGGGCTGCGCGAATACCTCGTCCTCGAATACGCCTCCTCCAAGCGTGGCGCCCCGGGCGACCGGCTCTTCGTGCCCACGGACCAGCTGGACCAGGTGACCCGCTACGTGGGCGGCGACACTCCTGTCCTCAGCAAGATGGGCGGCGCGGACTGGGCCAGCACCAAGTCCAAGGCCCGCAAGGCCGTCAAGGAAATCGCCGGTGAGCTGATCCGCCTGTACTCGGCGCGCATGGCCTCCCGCGGCCACGCCTTCAGCCCGGACACCCCGTGGCAGCGCGAGCTCGAAGAGGCCTTCCCGTACGTGGAGACCCCGGACCAGCTGACCACCATCAACGAGGTCAAGGCGGACATGGAACGCGAGATTCCCATGGACCGCCTGGTGTCCGGCGACGTCGGCTACGGCAAGACGGAAATCGCGGTGCGTGCCGCGTTCAAGGCCGTGCAGGACGGCAAGCAGGTGGCCGTGCTGGTGCCCACCACGTTGCTGGCCCAGCAGCACTACGAAACGTTCACCGAACGCTTCTCCGGCTTCCCGCTGCGCGTCCGTCCGCTGTCCCGCTTCCAGACCGCCAAGGAAGCCAAGGAAACCGCGGAGGGCGTGAAGAACGGCTCCGTGGACGTGGTGATCGGCACCCACCGCCTGCTCTCCAAGGACTTCGAGTTCAAGGACCTCGGCCTGGTGATCGTGGACGAGGAACAGCGCTTCGGCGTGGAGCACAAGGAAGCGCTCAAGAAGATGCGCACCAACGTGGACGTGCTGGCCATGTCCGCCACCCCGATTCCGCGCACCCTGGAAATGTCGCTCACGGGCATCCGTGAGACCTCCACCCTGGCCACCCCGCCGGAGGAGCGCCATCCGGTGCTGACTTACGTGGGTCCATACACGGACAAGCAGACCTCGGCCGCGATCCGCCGCGAACTGATGCGCGAAGGCCAGGTGTTCTTCGTGCACAACCGGGTGTCCTCGATCGAGCGGGTGGCGGCGCAGATCCGCGAGCTCGTGCCCGAGGCCCGGGTGGAGGTGGCGCACGGGCAGATGTCCGAAAGCCGCCTCGAAAAGATCATCGTGGACTTCTGGGAAAAGCGCTTCGACGTGCTGGTCTGCACCACCATCATCGAAACCGGCCTGGATATCTCCAACGCCAACACCCTGATCGTGGACGGCGCGGACAAGTACGGCCTGTCCCAGCTGCACCAGTTGCGCGGCCGCGTGGGCCGTGGCCGGGAACGCGCCTACGCCTACTTCCTGTACCCCTCGGAGAAGCCGCTGGGCGAGGTGGCGCTGGAACGGCTCAAGGCCGTGGCAGCCCACAACGAGCTCGGTGCCGGCATGCAGCTGGCCATGAAGGACCTGGAAATCCGCGGCGCCGGCAACCTGCTGGGCGGCGAACAGTCCGGCCACATCCAAGGCGTCGGCTTCGACCTCTACATCCGCCTGGTGGGCGAGGCCGTGGCCGAATACCGCGGCGAGGCCGAGGAAAAGGCCGCCGAGATGAAGATCGAGCTGCCCGTCAACGCCCACCTGCCGCACGACTACGTGCCTGGGGAGCGGCTCCGCCTGGAGGCCTACCGCAAGCTGGCCGCCGCCGTCACGAACGAGGCCATCGACGAGGTCCTCGCCGAGCTGGTGGACCGCTACGGCGAGCCGCCGCTGCCGGTGCAGAACCTCATTGCCGTCGCGCGCTTCCGGGTCACGGCCCGCGAAGCCGGCCTGTCCGACGTCGCGCTCCAGGGCAACTTCATCCGCTTCTCGCCGGCGAACCTGCCGGAGTCCAAGGTGATGCGGTTGAACCGCATGTACCCGGGCTCGCAGGTGAAGCCTGCCCTGGATTCGGTGCTGATTCCCAAGCCGAAGACCGCCAAGATCGGCGGCAGGGACCTGCAGGACGCCGAGATCCTCACCTGGGCCAACACGGTCATCACCGCGCTCTTCACGGACGCCCCGGCGTCCGGTTCCACCTCGGCAAGCGCGGGCTAGCCGCATGATGGGAGGACACCACGCCGCGTCGGGAGCCGCGGCGTGGATTGCTATTGCGTCCACGGGGCCGTACGCGCTGGGCTGGTACCCGCTGGATTCCACCGGAATCCTGATCGGAGCGATCACGACGGCGGGAACCGCCCTGGTATGCGACTGGGACCACCGCTCAAGCACCATCGCCCACTCGCTGCCGCCGCTGTCCCGGCTGATCGCCGTCGGGATCGAAAAGGCCAGCGGCGGGCACCGGCAGGGCACGCATTCCATCCTGGGGGCGGCTGCCTTCGTGGTGCTCGCGGCCATGGCGGCACAGTTCCAGCTGGACACCCCGGTGGGCCGCTTGTCCGTGGGCGCCGGGCTGTTGTGCATGTTCATGATCAACCTGGCCGCCAAGGCGCTGAAGCTGTTCCCCGAGCACGGCTGGCTGGCCAACTGGGTGTTCGCGCTGGCAACCGCGGGACTGGTGACGTGGTTCGCCCCGCACCAGTGGGCGTGGCTGCCGATTTCCATGCTGACCGGCGTCGTGGTCCACATTGTCGGCGACATGGTGACCACCGGGGGAGTGCCGCTGCTGTGGCCGATCGTCATCAAGCCGCCGAAATTCTGGCGGAAGCTGCCGCTGGTGAGCGGGATCTGGAAGGCCAACGGAGCACTGTCCATCCCGCTGCTTGGCAAAGCGGGTTCGCGCCGGGAGTGGCTGGTGCTGATTCCGGTGAGCGCCTACGCGATGGTGGGGATCTGCGGCGCGGCCTGGGCGCTGGCGAAGACACACTGGCCGGCGGTAGTGACGGCGTTCGCGGGCCTGCTGCCTTAAACACCAACGCGGGGTCACTTACGGCCCATAAAGTCCCTCGGGACGGGCCGTAAGTGACCCCGCGTTGCGGGTTAAGTCTTTAGTTCTCGCCGGCCGAATCGGAGCGGCCCAGGATGGTCTGCGGAATCCAGAACGCCAGGGCGAACAGGCCGAGGCAGACGGCCATCGGCCACGGGTTGTCCAGGGTCAGGAAGGACAGCGAGTAGATGGCGCCGAGGAACATCACGATGATGACCAGGAAGATCGCCAGGCTCACACCCAGGTTGTTCTCTTTGACGATGGGCTTGTTGCCGGCGTGCTGGGACATTCTTTCCTCCTCGGCCCCGCGGGGCTCAAATTCCATGGCCGCTGCCGGGCCCGTCAGTAGGCGGATGAACCCTGTTCACCCTTGACGATGGCAATTCCGGAGCTGGCGCCAATACGTGTTGCACCAGCAGCAATCATAGCCTGCGCGTCGGCAAGGGAACGCACTCCGCCCGACGCTTTGACACCGATGTCCGGGCCGACCGTCTTGCGCATGAGGGCCACGTCCTCAACGGTGGCGCCGCCGCCGTTGAATCCGGTGGACGTCTTGACGAAGTCGGCGCCGGCTTCCACGGCCGCTTCGCAGGCGATGACCTTCTGCTCGTCGTTCAACAGGGACGTTTCGATGATGACCTTAAGGATCGCTTCGCCCGCGTGGACGGCCTCGGCGACGGCGGTGATGTCGTCAACCAGCGCACCCTTGTCGTTGGCGCGGGCCGCCGCGATGTCGATCACCATGTCGATTTCATCCGCGCCGTCCAGCACCGCGCCGCGGGCTTCGAAGGCCTTCACGTCGCTCGGCGTGGCGCCCAGGGGGAAGCCCACCACAGCACACGTCAGGACCTCTGAGCCCTTCAGGGCCTTGGACACCGTCTTGACCCAGATGGGGTTCACGCAGACCGACTTGAAGCCGTATTCGATGGCTTCGGCGCAGACCTTCTCGACGTCCGCCGCGCTGGCTTCCGGCTTGAGGAGGGTGTGGTCGATGTAGGAGGCAATGTTTGCTGCGCTGGCGTTTGCTGCGGTAGCGGCGTCGTTGCTCATGGCAGTCCTTCCGTGGCGGGCCGGGTGGCCGCTTGGTGGCTCGTCAAAGGACCATCTTGCCATAGGCCCCGGGCCCGCCGGCGGACTGTCAGGCGGCCGCGGATTCCAGTGACGGACGACGGCGGAGCGCGTCTTCGGCGAGCCGGGCGGCGCAGCGGGCCGCGGCTTCCTTCGCGGACAGCACCAGGCCCAACCGCAGGCCGTCGCGTGCCGCGGCGTCCCCGAGGGCGAAGATGCCCGGCACCGAACTTTCGAATCCGCTCCCCACCAGGATGCCGCCGTCGGGCGTTGTCTCCAGGCCGGCACTTTCGGCGAGGCTGCTGCGCGGGGCACGCTCTTCGGCGAGGACCACCAGGTCGCCGTTCATGATGCTGCCGTCGTCGAAGATGATGCCGGCGCCGTTCCTGCCGGAGGTGGGGGAGGAGACGACGGCGGCCGGGCGCAGCGTGGTGCGGACCGGACGGACGCCGCGGGCGCGGAGGACTGCCTCGGCCTGGCCGGCGGACGGGCCGGTTCCCACGAGGATGCCGAGGGGCCGGCGGCCGATCGTTTCGGTGAGCGTCTTGATGTGGGTGCCGAGTTGCTCGGCGTCGTCGATGGTGGAATAGGCCATGGCGTGTTCGGCGCCGTGCACGGGCGGGAGCGCAGGGGCGGAGCCGGTGGCGATGACGAGCTGGTCGTAGGCAAATTCCAGGCCCTCGGTGGTGGTGACCTTGCGGTTCGCCGCGTCGATGAAGCTGGCCGCCTGGCCGAAGCGCACCGACACCTTGGGGTGCGCGGCGGATTCCAGCAGCGCCTCGGGGCATTCGTCGCGGTTGCTCAGAACGGTGATCCGGCCTTCGAAAGGTGCCGTGGAGGAACCCTGCTGGATGATGCTCTCCATGCCCGTGAGGTGGCGGAGGAGGGCCTGCGCTGCCGGGCCGGCGCCTGCGATGACGAGGTGGGTGGAGGTGTCCGGCATGGCGGGTCCTTTCGCTTTGTGGGCGGTGTTGCCTGGAGCGGGGCTCAGGCGGTGTTTCGCGGTTGCCTCCAGCGTAGGAGTCCGTGTTTTCCGGGGTGTTTCCCGGTGGTTGCGGTTTTTCGCGGACCCGTTCGCTGGCTGTTACCGGCCGGTAATGAGGTGGGTCACACGGTGGGTGGCTGTAGCCTTGCCCGCATGGGGTGGTTCAGGTCCGGGTTCAGTCCTGCGCGGAGGAAGGAAGCGAGCAGGAAGGCCGAACACTGGCTCGAGGCCATCGCAAGCTGTGCGCTGCATCCGATGTATCTCGACGATGCTGCTGTTCGCCTTGCCGGGGTGGATTCGGAATATCTTGAGTTCGCTGATGCGCTGCATGCCTTTCACCTCGCCGCCGAGATGGAATTCGCGGCGAAGGACATTCTCGGGTTGAGCCCTGACTTCATCGAGGAGCAGTGGGCTTTGCATTTGCCGGAAAGTGAACCGGCCAACGCGATGTTGCGGGCTGCGCGGGTGTGTGCGGATCGGCTGATCGAGGTCGCCGCGGAATGGCACGGGATCTGAGGACACGCTGCTGCAGATGTTCGTGACGGCGGCCGGGAATCAGGAGACCGTCCGCTTCGAGATTGCCGTTTCTGCGGGCGGAAGTCGCTCGCAGCAGAGCGACGTCGTGGGTCGAACTGGATTTGGTTCTTCGCCGCTTCGGAAAGTCCGAACTCGACCGGGAGTCCGACTATTGGGGCCCCGGACCCCTGGGGAACGTAACCAGGCTGGCGAGGGCCCAATATTGTCAGTGCCTGCTGTTTGGATTGGTTCATGGAGAACAGCACGGTGTTGGAGCAGGCGGCGGGGAAGCGGACTCTTCCTTTCGACGCGCTCGCTGACGTCGTGTCCTCGCTGGAATCTCTGGAGCGGGTGCAGGCGCGTTTGCATGCGCTGCGTGAGGGCTTGTTGGTGATGGCGTCGCAGTTGGCCGAAGCAATGGCGGACGACGGCGCCGGCCCGGGTTCGGGGTGGCGGGCACCTGAGCGGGAATTGGCGGAGCGGGCGGTGGCGGCCGAGATTGCCGCGGCGACGCGGATGAGCGACCGGACCGTGCAGCGGCAGTTGGGCCAGGCCGTGGAACTGGCGGAGCGGTTCCCCTTGGCGTACCGGGCGCTGTCGGAGGGGCGGATCAGCCTGGCCCATGTGCGGGCGATCCAGGAGGCCGGGGCCGGCTTGTTCGATGACGACGCCCGTTCCCGGTATGAGGCTGTGGTGGTGGACTGTGCTGAGCGGCAGGCCCCGAACCGCTTGCGGCGCCTCGCGGCCCGGGAAGCGGAGAAAGCCCAGGCAGAGCCGTTGGCTGTCCGGCATGAGCGGGCGGCGGCCGGGCGGTGCGTGCGGGTGCATCCCCTGCCTGATGGCATGGCCGAGCTGGCCGCGACCCTGCCTGCGGCTGTGGCCTACGGGATCCATGACCGGCTGACCCAGATGGCCAAGAAGCACACGGAACTGGGCGCCGCTGGAGGAGGCCAGGCCGCCGGTGTGGATGCAACCGCCGCCGGCACAAGCACCGGCGAACCCCGATCCATGGACCAGCTGCGTGCCGACTTGTTCGCAGACATGTTGCTGCGCGGTGCACCAGCCGGCCACGACACCCCGGACGGACTCCTCGCCGCCATCACGGCCCGGGTGGATATCACCGTCCCGGTGCTGACCTTGGTCGGCGACGATGGGCCGGATACTGAGACGGGCCTTGGCGAATCCGACGTCAACGGGCCCGGACCCGCCGGTCCGACGGCACAGACCCCAGCCCCCGGCTCCAAACCTGGGCGCCTGTCCCGGGCTGCGGCCGAACTGAACGGCCGGCACCCGATCGACCCGGACACCGCCCGCGCCCTGGCCGGCAGTGCCACTGGCTGGAACCGGGTCCTCACCGATCCCGTCAGCGGCGCCGTGCTTGCCGTGGACAGATACCGGCCGGGTGAAGACCTCAAACGCCTCCTCAGAGCCCGCGATTCACGCTGCCGTTTCCCCGGCTGCGGAATCCCCGCACGCGAACTCGACCTCGACCACACCCACGACGCCGCGCTCGGCGGCGCCACCGAAACCGGAAACCTCGCAGGCCTCTGCCGACGCCACCACGTACTCAAGCACCAGAGCCGCTGGACCACCCGACAAAGCGGAAACGGAACCCTTGAATGGACCAGCCCCACCGGCCGGATCTACAAGGACAGTCCGCCAACACCGGCAAGCAGCACGATGGACAGCGAAATGGAGCCCAGATCCGGTCCGCCGGGAACGTCGGGAACGTCGGGAACGTCGGGAACGCCGGGAACAACACCGCCGGCGGCATCATCAGCGAGCCAGGCACATCCGCCGCCCTTTTGATCCGGATTGGCTGGATTGCCGGAGGAGCTGGGCTGACCGGGCTTGCGCTGGTTCGCCCGGGTTCGCCCGTGATGCTGCCGCCTGGGGTGCACTCAATACCTCGCCAGCAACTCCCGCAGGCCGTTGCCGATGAATCCCGCGGCCGCTGAGGCCCGGTCCAGGAAACCGTGCGACCCCATCGGTTCCACGGAGGCGATCAAGGCGGCCGCATCGCCCAGGGCCATGCGCAGTTCAACCGCGGGAAAGCCCTCCACCTCCAGGACCGCAGACCGCGAATCCGCCCACGCATCCGGACCCGGATCATCGTGGAAGGTGCGGGTCACCAACACACCGTGCCAGCCGTCGTCGAGCATTATTTGTGCGCGGTACCGGAGCGTCTCACCGGACGATTCGACGCGGCCACCGGCCAGGAAGCGCCGGGCACCGAAGGCCGGGCAATCCAGGAACCCGGAAAGCCGGGCGCCGGCTCCGGAAGAGGGCATCTCCACCACGGCCGTAAACCCGAGGTCCGCGCCCTCCAAAGACCCGTGCAGCCGGTCCGTGTACCGCACACCGGGAGGAGCCTCGCTCATCGCCGTGCACCGCTCGTCCTTGGGCAGCCCGCCCGGGGACCGGGATGAAAGATAAGCCCGGGCATCCCGGTAGCCCATGGCCACGAGGGCATCAGCGCTGATCCGGCCCAGGTAGAACTCCGGATCCAACGGCAGCGGATGCTCGGGCCGCACCACATGCAGCACGAACTCCCGCCCTGCCGCGGACGCCGCCTCGAAATCGGCCAGGAGCGCTCCCATGGCGCTCATCTCGATCATGTGCACGTACTGCTCCAGCGGCCCGTCGCCCCAATACGGTGAATTCCCGATACACCAGATCAGCCATACCTCCTCCGCCCCGCGCCGCAGCGCCTCCTGCACGTTGGCGTCGCGCACCCAGACGGCGTCTGTCCATACCTTCCCGTCGCGTCGCAGCGGCGTCAGGAAGATCGGCAGGGACATGCCCGCGGCCATCAGTTCGGCGTCGATCAGGGTGGCGTCGATCGCGTGGCAGCGTTTGCCGGTGAACTCCACCACGTTGAAGGAACCCCCGACGGCGCCCGGTTCCGCCGCGCGGGCCCGGATGGTTGCGTCGTCAATTCCCAAGGCCGGGAACACTTTGTTGAGGAGGCCGTCGGCATCGCCGAGTGCGGGCAGGGACCACGGCCCCTTGAGGTAATCGCCGAACGGCAGCGCAGAGCCGAAATCCTTCACATCCACGCCGGACCAGCGGGCACACATTTCCTCCGGGCCGAGCCCCGAAAGCAGCATGCCAGCCGTCAGGATCCCGCCGGAGGTGCCGTCCACGTGCTCGAACTCCAGGCCTTCTTCGGCGAGGGCACGCACCACGCCGGCCTGCCACGCAACCCGCATGCCGCCGCCGGCCAGCACCAAGGAGCGTTTCATGGGCGCAGCACTCCCTTCCAGTACACGCCGCGCCAGTAGACAAAGCAGAGCACCGCCGTCGCGAGGTCGAAAATGGCCACCGCAAGCGCGGGCCCGGCGAACACGCCGTTCATGACCCCGATCGCAACCGCCGCGAACGCACCGGACTTCTGGATCCCGGCCCAGAAAATGACTTCCGGTGCGGGATGTTCCTTGAGCAGGGTGTGCAGCAGGAGCCCGCCCACCACGATCATGAACATGCCCACCGTGCCGAACAGCTGCAGGGCCGCGGGCGTGGCCTCGGCGCCAAGCAGCGGCAGGATGAACCAGCCGAACGGAATCTCCGCGACGCCGGTCAGCACAGTGATCACGGCGATGATGGCGAGGACGGCCCGCAACGGGTCCGCAGCCGCCCAGGCAGCAGGCGACGCTTTCACAGGTACGACTCCACCAACTGCCCGCGGTCCACCAAGAGCCAGACCATGGCCAACCATACGAGCGTGGAGACGTAGAAACGGATGTCGTTGAGGAACATCCAGCGGCGCAGCAGGCCGCGCAATTCGGCGTCGTCCTTGAAGTCCCCGCCACGGATCCGCTTATTGATGGGAATGATGATTCCCTGCCCCACCAGGGTGAGCGTGATGATCCCGAGCAGGCAGATGGCGGCGGGGATGACCCGGACGCTGCCCCATTCGCTCCAGACCAGGATGCCGCCGGAAATGAACATGGGCGGCACCACCACGGTGAAGAACTTGGTGGCCTGCGTGGTGGGTATGCCGAAGTGCATGTCCACGTTGCCGCGTTCCAGCGATTCCCACGTGGGGTAGAGGAACCACTTCAACACCCACATGGTGCCCACATACATGGTGGCTCCGAACAGGAAGTACAACGCGTTCAGCAACAGGAGCCAGTTCATGACGCAGCCTTTCCCGTTGCGCCACCCGTAGACCAGGCCCCGATCCGGCTGCGGTCCGGGGGCTCCAGCCATTCCTGGCCCTGGCCGAGCCCGGCGACGCTGTCCATCATCTCGCCGCCGCGCAGCGCCGCGGCTTCGGCGGCGCTCTGTGCGGTGAGGAACCAGGCTTCATAGTGGTCGTCCAGCACGCCGTGCGCTTCGGGTAGCCAGGCCGTGAAGACCGGCTTATCGGCGATCTGCAGGGTTTTCAGGAGCGCGACGCCGGGTGCGTCGCCCAGAATGAGCCGGGCCTTGGCCGCCTTGCCGAGCGCGATGTCACCTGTGGCTTCGAAATAGATATCCGATTTCCAGAGCATGCCCCGGAATGCGCAGTAATTGGAGGCCGCCAGCTTCAGCGGCAGGCCGCAGGGTGCGGGGCGCTCGATCTCCACGAAGCAGCCCAGCACGCCGTCCTTGTCGTACTGCGCGGACACCGTGGCATCGGTGACCACGAAGTCCAGGTTTGCCTGGTGCTTGGGCATGCCCCAGATGCCCTTGCCGCCCTTCACCGAGATCTCCGTGCTCACGGGCAGGTCCACCACGAACTGCCCCAGGCCGAACGTCTTCTGGAAGAGCAACGGGAGCAGCGGCGGCACCGGCCGCCTGCTGTGGGTGATAGCGATCGCCAGGGAGTATTCGATGTACCTGCCGATGTCCGTGGATTTGTAGTTCACCACGGTCACCACCAGCAGGCCCTTGCCGAACAGGGTGAAGGGCCGCATTTCCTCGCCGGGCAGCAGGGCCGCAGCGGCGCGCTTGTTGATGGGGAACGCGGCCATGAACACGGGGGAGTCGTCCGAATTGACGGGCATGGAGTAGGGGATGCCGTCCGCCTGCGCAAAGCGCCCACGCAGTTCCTGTTGCCGGCGTGGCAGCGGGGAGGGCATCAGCCGGAGGAGCCCGGCCAGCAGTCCGTTGAGCTTGTTCACTGGTTCAGCTCCTTGACGATGATCGGAAAAGTGTCCCGCCAGGCACGGGCGCCGAAGAAGACGTCCAGGTGGCCGTAGCCGGGGATGAGGTGGAGCGCGTCCTTGCCGGGCCGGTGCTGCTGGAAGAACCGGAAGGTGCGCTCCTGGCTCTCGGGCAGGAAACAACGGTTGTCCTGCCCGGCGAGGAACACGAAGCGGGCGTTTGTCTGGGGCGCCTGGGCTTCGTAATTGGCCGGAAGTTCGGGGTGGGCTCCGGCAGCCACCATGTGCCCGGCGCGGATGCTGTGCCCCATTTCCTCGAAGAAGCTCACCGGCACTTCGGCGAACTCGCCCTTGATCCATTCGTGCGTGGCGTCGTCGAGGTTTTCATGGGACCACAGCGCGGGCCGGCCGCTGCCGTAGGTGAAGCTCACCAGCTTGCAGACGGTGTTGTCGCATTCGTGGTGCGTGGCCTTGACCAGGAAACGCAGGAAACGGGTGAAGTAGCCCTTGGAGCGGTTTCCCCACGCCGGCGAAAGATACGGGGTGAAGGCCTTCACGATCGGCGTGAAATGGTCGATTTTGAAGCGCGAGAACGCCGGAACCACCGGGTGCAGGGACACCGCGTTGGAGATCACGGTGTCCACCCGGGGCAACAGCCCCGCCGCGGCGGACATGGTGAAGGAGGTGGAGCCCTGGCAGTGCACCACCGCCTTGAGCGTGTCCGCACCGGTGGCGTTGAGGACGTGCTCGACGGCGGCGGGATGGTCGTACACCGCGGCGTCGCCGAGCGTCCAGGACAGCGGGTCCAGGTCGATGGAGGCGCGCCAGTTCAGCATCCAGACGTCCCAGCCGTCCTCCAGCAGCACGTCCACGATGGTCGTGGGAACAGGCGGCCGGAACAGCTCCGCCCGCACCCCGGAACCGTGCACCAGCAGCACCGGCCCTTTCGCCGGTTCCACCGGTGAGGTGACGTGCACGAGGTTCAGCGGCGTGCCGTCGCCGGCCGGGAAGGGAATGACCTCGCTGAGGTGCTCGCTACGGGTAACGGTCATGGTCGGGTTCCTTCCCGCGGTGCGGTGGCAGTTGGGGTGGCAGGGGCGGTTGGCCGGACGGTGACGGGCTGCTCCAGCAGCCGCACGGCAGGCAGGCCGGCTGCTGGAACCGGCCGGGCGCCGTCGTGCGTGTCTTCAAGGTCCCAGTCCCGGCAGACCGTTTCCACCAGCAGGGGGTGCACGGTGAGGCTGCCGTCCGGGTCCAGGCGCATGCGCAGGAAACCCTTGTGGTCCTCCACGGCCTGGCCGGACATCTTCCACGAGGCCACCTCGCCGCCCGGCGTGCGCAGGATGTAGAGCGCGAACGCCTCGCTGCCCAGCACCCAGCCGGAAAGGAAGACGACGCCGAGCACCAGCAGGGCGGCCGGTCCGCTTGGCAGGGGGAGCCAGGACACCATGACTGCCAGGCTGAGCCCGGCGCCGAGCGCGGTGAGCTGGTAGAGGAGGCCGCGGAGGAAAGTCAACGTTCCGCCGCGGTCCCGGAACCAGTCGCGGAACCATCGGACCCTGCCGAGGAGGTTCCAGCCCAGCACCAGCAGCGCGAGCGCGAGCAACGGACCGAGCACGCCGAAGAGCAGCGCCCGCGCCAGGCCCACGCCTTCGAGTGCTTCCATGAGGGGCCGGTTCCGGACGCTGCCGTAGATGACCCAGCCCGTCAGGAACACCACGGCATGCAGCAGGCCGAGCAGGGGGCCGAACGCGGGATTCCGGGCGGGCAGCCAGTAGGGCGAGAACGGATTGGCCAGGCGGAGGGCCAACTGCCGGCTGATGTCGGTGGCGGGGTGGCTGCCGGGGGCCCGGACGAAACGGCGGCCCGGGGCGGAACTGCGGGACGGGCCCGGCGAGCGGGACGGGGCCGATGCCTGCGCGGGGGCAGGCAGTTCGATGTCCGGCGGCAGCCAGTGCGTCTCGGAGAGGTACGCTCCGCCCAGGCCGCAGGTGATCAGCTGGGCCGGCCCGCCGTCGTCGGGCGCTGCAGTTCCGGAGGGCGCTGCTTCTTCATACCGCGAGTAGTGGTGCAGGTCCCCGCTCAACCACAGGCGGACCTCCGCACCGGTGTCCTCGAACAGGCCGGTCCGCGGATTGAAGCGCCGGCGCAGGTAGTCCTGCTCGAAGAAGTCCGCCTGCTGGAAGGCGGGGTCGCCGGCGATTTCCGAATACACCCACGACGGCGAGGCGAGGCAGAGGATGATCGAGTCGCCCCTGACGAGCTGGCTGGTGACGTTGCGGTAGAAGTACTCCAGCTGCGGTTCGTCGATGTACTGGCCCAGCTGGCTGTCCAAGCCCAGCAGCCACCAGCCCGGGGTGCCGGCCCCGCCGGAGAGCCGCACCGCGAAGTAGCTGCGGTTCTGGATGGTGCGCCAGGAGCCGATGCTGCGATGCCGGGTGAAGATGCGGATGAAGGAGGTGAGGCCGTCGTACCAATCGTGGTTGCCGGGCAGCGCGAGCATGACGGTGGCCGGAGGGCACTCCACCACGGGCGGGCCCGGCGCGGCGGGAGCAGGGAAGGCCTTGCGGTACGGCCCGAGCATGCGGTCCTCGTACTGCCCCGGCGAGGCCACCGGATACACCTCGTCGCCGCCGAGCACCAGGATGTTGCCGCGCTTGAGCTCCATCCCGTCCACCGCCAGGCGTTCCTGGGCGAGGAGGTAGGCCACGGTGTACGTGGCGTCGAAACCGTCGCCCAGGTCCGCCGCGAAGTCCAGCCACAGGCCGCCGTCGGGAACCTTCAAGGGGACGGGGACCCGCAGCTCCTTCTCCGCCACCAGTGGCTGCCCGGCCTGGCCCGGCAGCGGCAGGCGGCCCAGATCGAGGGGCGTGCCGGGAAGGCCCGCTTCCAGTTCGCGCTTGTCCCCGAAGTCGGCGAAGACCGTGGCCGTCATGACCTTCAACGCCGTACGGGCGAGGGCGATCGGGGCGAGCCAGCGCACGGCCTCCCGGGGTGTGAAGCCCAGTTCCTTGCTGTGCAGTGCGAGCTCGTGGCGTTTCATGGCAGGCGTTTCATGGCCGTGGCTTCGCGGTGGTTTTGCCGTAGACCCGCCACAGTTCGCCCAGAAAGAAGTTCCCGAACGCGGCCAGCGCCGGCAGGGGATCCGGGCCTTTGGCACGGAAGGTGGTGAGTTGCTTCGCGAAGTCGAGCGGGCGGATGCGCAGGATTCCGGAGCCCGCCACGGATGCCGGCTCCGGCGGCGCCCACTCGGCCGACGGCGGCAGGGCGGCTTCCGGGGAGAGTTCAGGCGGCGGCACGTGCCCGCGCACGATCGTGGCATACAGGGTGGTGGTGTCCGCCCAGGAGTCCAGGCCGGCGTCGTTATGGATGACCTTGAACCCGGTGAAGGTGAGCGGGGTGCCGCCCGGATCCCGCAGCCACAGCCGGTAGAGCATGCGCCGGGCCGGGCGCGCGTCCGGGGAAGCGTCCGCCACGAACTGCTTGAACCAGCCCTTCTCCACGGGCATGCGCCCGCCGAACTGGTCCGCCAGCACATACCCCTCGGCGGTGGCCCGATGCAGGGGGTCCGCCACGAAGGCGTCGATGTCCGGGGCGGTGATGGTCAGTTCGAACATGATGCGGCGGTCCCTGTCGCGGCCCAGGCTGTGGCCCTTGGCAGGCTCGGCCGTGCCGGGGCTGAACCAGCCGTGCATCTGTTCCGTGAAGCTGACTGAGGTTGCGTCGGCGTTCGCCGTTTCCGGGGCACCCAGGCCGCGTGCCGCCGTCGCCGGCTTGGCCGGGCGTTCGGGCTTGGCGGCGTTGCCTTTGGTGGCGTCCGGAGCCAGCTCGCGCAGGGACTCCGCAGGGGAGTCGACGACGGCGGACGGCGCCAGTGCTGTCGGCATGAGCGAGCGGGTGCCCGGCCGGGTTCCCTCCAGCAGGCGGCGGCAGGCACGTTCGGCGAAGGCGGCGATGGTCAGGGACGGATTGGCGCCCACAGGTCCGGGCATCGCGGCGCCGTCCACCACGAACATACCGGGGTAGCCGAACACCTCGCCGTAGGAATCGCACACGCCTTCGGAAGGACTCCGGCCCGCCGGGGCGCCGCCGATCGGGTGCACCGTGATGACCCGTTTGGCCCACCACAGCGGATTGTCCACGAAGTCCCCGCCGAGCTCTCCGGCGATCTCTTCCATGGTCTTGCGCATCCGGCCGAAGTAGTTCTTCGAGGTGGCAAGCGTCCAGTCCACCGCGAGCCGGCCGTCCTGCAGGCTCAGCACGCCGTCCGGGATGTCGCGGCCCATGCCCAGCAGCGGCAGCGAACTGGCGGACAGGCTTCCGTCGCCGAGTGCGGCAGCGAGATCCGCGGAGATGTTGGAACGCCGGGCTTCGAACAGCCGGTCCTTGAGCAACTGGACGGCCACCCGGGCGGTGCGGCGGGCCACCTTGCCCAGCTGGCCGGTCTCGATCAGCCAGTTCATGAAGGCCGGGTAGCCGGCGTCTTCCACGTAGTAGCCGCGGCCGCTGCCGCCGTCCGCAGTGTCCGGCACCCGAATGGCCGTGGTGATGACGGGCCCGCGGCTGCCGGTGAGGGTACGGACGGCCGGGACGGGGGAGCCGTTGCGGATCTTGGCGTTCATCACCAGGGTCAGGAGGTCGCCGTTGCCGCTGAACCGGGAGCCCAGGGCATCGCTCAGCCCAGGCAGCGATGCCCGGTTGCGCAGCAGCAGGAAGTTGCTGCCGAACGTCCCGGCACCCAGTACCAGGTGGCGGCAGCGGATGATCCGTTCGCGCAGCAGCCCGCCCGGATTCTGCGGATCATGCACCACATACCGGACCTCGTAGCCGGCATCCGAAGAGCCTGGTGAGCCGAGCGGCCTGATGCCGCGGACGTCGTGGAGCGTGCGGATGTCCGCCCCGGCTTTCTTCGCCGCGGAGAGGTAGTTGTGGTCCAGGGTGTTCTTGGCGCCGGAATTGCAGCCCAGGTCGCATTCGCCGCAGAGGGTGCAGGTGGTGCGTACGGCCCGGGAACCGTGGATGCTGCCGTAGGGCGCGGGCTGGAGCGGCTGGTTGCTGCCGGGATCGGCGCCGGGGCCGGTGGTGAAGGTAACGGCGATCGGCGGGCGCGTGATGGACAGGCCCAGTGCCTCCGCCGCGGCTTCCATGGCCGCGGTCTTGGCCGTGTCCTGGTACGGGTAGGGGACCGGCCGCAGCATGTCCTCGGCGTCCTTGTAGAACGGCTCGAGGTCGTCGTAATCGAAAGGCCAGTTTTCGTAGCCGCCACCCGGCACCGGGGATTCCTTGACGAACCACTTGGGATCCTTGCGCAGGAGCACGTTGGCGTAGATCAGGGAGCCGCCGCCCAGCCCGCTGGAGACCAGGCCTTCCATGCCGCGGAAGGTCCACGCATCGAACAAACCATAGAGCCCGCGGTCCGGGTCCCAGAAGTTCCTGCCCATCTCAGCGGGGGTCCGCGCGAAACTGCCCGGCGGGTACGGTTTTCCGCGCTCCATGAGCACCACGGATTTACCGGCCTCGGCCAGCCGCAAGGCTGCCACGGAACCACCGAATCCGGAGCCCACCACCACGGCGTCCACGATTTCCTGTTGAATCTTGCCCGGCTGGGTCATGGCCGTTCCTTAGGAGCAGCTGCGGAATATAGCGACATGTTCCCACCGGCCACGGTATCTGTCCATGGCTTGGAATAATTGCTTCCGCATGCTGCGCCGGGCAGCTAGACCCGCAGGCGATAGCCCCGTTTCACTACGGTTTCCACCAGGCTTCCGTCCGGCAGTGCGGAGCGCAGGCGGCTGACGGTCATGTCCAGCGCATGCACCGATCCGCGCAGGTCCAGCAGCTCCGAGAGCGACTCGCGTGAGAGCACCGCGCCGCCAGCGCCGAGCAGGGCCCGGAGCAGCAGCAGGGGAGCCGGGGCAAGGTCCACCACTTCGCCGTCGACCTTCAGGCAGCGGCCGCGCAGCTCCACCTTGCCGGCCTTGGTGTCCAGGCGCCGCACGTGGTTCAGGGAAAGGTGCTCGGTGACCAGGCGGATCAGCGCCCCCATGCGGTAGCGGTCCGGGATGAGCGGGGACAGCCCGGCGTCGTGCAGCGGCTGTGCCGTGACAGGCCCGACGGCGGCGACCGTCACCTGGGTCTTGAGCGCCTCGATCAGCTGCTGGTACATGCCCATCTCGTGGGCGGTGCTCCACAGCGCGTCCACCGCGGGCGCGCTGGTGAAGGTGAGGACGTCGAGCTTGCCGGCGCACGCTGCTTCGATGAGGCGGGGCAGCTTGTCGCTGCCTTCGGGCTTCACCCAGCGGTACGGGGTGACGGTCAGGACCGTGGCGCCGGACATGCGCAGCCGTTCCAGCTGCCGCACGTCCGTGTAGCCGTGCAGCTGTACCGCCACGGTCTTGCCGCGCACGCCTTCCTGCAGGAGCATGTCCACCAGCGTGGCGGTGGTTTCGTCGCTGCTGATCCCGACGTCGGCCAGGCCGGCCGCGCGCACGGCACCGCGGGCCTTGGGGCCGCGGACGAACATCCGGGTGGCGGACAGTACTTCAAGCAGTTGCTCGCCGATGCCGAAGGAGTCCGCGGCCTCGCACCAGCGGCGCATGCCGTAGGCCGTGGTGGCGATGCAGATATCAGGACGCGCGGCGATGATGGCGCGCGTGTCCTCGATGAGTGCCGTGTCCTCCTGCACGGGGGCGATCTTGAGCGCCGGGGCATGGAGCACCTCGGCTCCGCGGCGTTCCAGGGCCTCGATCAGGTCCCGGGAGCGCCGGTGCGAGGTCACACCGATCAGGAAACCGTCCAGAGGGGTCTCCTCGGACAGTACGGGCTCGGGTGCGGTGGTGGTCATGAAAGTCCCTTCAGGCTTCAAGGAGCGAAGCCGCGAGGCGGTCTAGGTCAGCGGAGGCGGCGGCATGATTACGGCTGGCCATCGCCACCCCGACCACCTCGCCAATGACCAGGACGGCCGGGTTGCTGCAGCCTGAGGCCGCGGATTCGATCGTAGCGAGTTCGGCGATGGTGGTGCGCTGGCCGGGGCGGTAACCGCGTTCGACGACGGCCACGGGCATGTCCGCACGCATCCCGGCGCGGCGCAGGCCCGCGGCCAGCTGCGGCAGCGTCCCGATGCCCATCAGCACCACGATCGTGCCGCCCAGCCCCGCCAGGTGAGTGTGTTCCTCTTCGGTCAGCGGGGCATGGCCCGAGACCACGGTGAACATGTGGCTCACATTGCGGTGCGTAACGGGAATGCCCGCGGCGGCCGGCACCGAGATGGCACTCGTGACGCCGGAAATGACGTTCACCGGAACACCGGCGGCCACGCAGGCGGCAACTTCCTCGCCGCCGCGGCCGAAGACGAACGGGTCGCCGCCCTTGAGCCGCACCACGTTCTCGCCGGCCAAAGCGGCGTCCACCATGAGCTTTTCGATGTCTGCCTGCGGGATCTTGTGGTGGCCCGGCTGCTTTCCGACATCCACCAGCCGGCCGCTGCTGAGGCGCTCCAGTTCCTGGTACGGGGCCAGGCGGTCGTAGAACACGACGTCGGCGTCCCGCAGGGCGGTGACCGCACCCACGGTGAGCAGGTCCAGGGTGCCGGGGCCGCCGCCCACCAGGGTGACGTGTCCCGTCGGGCCTGCGGCCGGTTCGGCCGCCACCGGAATTCCGGCAGCCCGCGCCCGCTCAAGCAGGGGCTCCCAGCCCGGCTGCCCGTCGTCGACGGCGGCAATCAGGAACGGGCGCTCCGGCAGGGGGCCGTCTCCCGCGGCTCCCTCGGGGACGCTGAGCCGGAAGACGTTCGCCCCGGCGGCCGCGTAACGCCGGACCGCCTGACGGGCGGCAAGGTCCGAGCCGGTGACGAGGACGTCGCGGCCGCTGAGGTCGATGCTGAGTTCCATGGTCAGTTCTCCTGTCCGCTGGTAACGCCGGCCCGCACCGGGATGCTGGTGGCGATGAGCACGCTGCCCTTTTCCTCGTTGGTGGCGGGGCGGATCTGGCCGCGCTCGTCCGGAACGAAGGTGATGGATTCGTCCTTCTGGTCCGGGGCGTTGACGAAGGAACGGAAACGGCGGAGGCGCTCGGGATCCTTCAGGGTGTCGGCCCATTCGTCCACGTAGTTGTCCACGTGCTTGGCCATGGCGGCTTCGAGTTCCTCGGCGATGCCGAGGGAGTCTTCGACTACCACCTGGCGGACGTGTTCCAGGCCGCCCTCGAGCTCTTCCTGCCAGCGGGCGGTGCGCTGCAGGCGGTCGGCGGTGCGGATGTAGTACATGAAGTAGCGGTCGATGTACTTGATGAGGGTTTCGTCGTCCAGGTCCTTGGCCAGCAGCTGCGCGTGCGCCGGGGTGGCACCGCCGTTGCCGCCCACGTACAGGTTCCAGCCGTCCGCGGTGGCGATCACGCCCACGTCCTTGCCGCGGGCCTCGGCGCATTCGCGGGCACAGCCGGAGACGCCCATCTTGAGCTTGTGCGGGCTGCGCAGGCCGCGGTACCGCAGTTCCAGGTTGACGGCCATGGCCACGGAATCCTGCACGCCGTAGCGGCACCAGGTGGAGCCCACGCAGGACTTCACCGTGCGAAGGCTCTTGCCGTAGGCCTGGCCCGACTCGAAGCCGGCGTCCACCAGCTCCTTCCAGATTTCCGGCAGCTGCTCCAGGCGGGCGCCGAACATGTCGATGCGCTGGCCGCCGGTGATCTTCGTGTACAGGCCGTACTTTTCCGCGACGGCGGCGATCACGCCGAGCTTCTGCGGCGTGATCTCGCCGCCGGCGATGCGCGGCACCACCGAGTATGTGCCGTCCTTCTGCATGTTCGCCAAGGCGCGGTCGTTGGTGTCCTGCAGGGTGCCGCGGCCGGCGTCCAGCACATAGGCGCTGTTCTGGCTGGCCAGGATGTTGGCGATGGTCGGCTTGCAGATATCGCAGCCGGCACCGGTGCCGTAACGGGCCATGATCTCTTCGAAGGAGGTCAGTTCCAGGATGCGGATGGTTTCGAACAGCTCTTGGCGGGACAGGCTGATGTGCTCGCACAGGGCCTTGGAAACCTCGACGCCGGACTTCTTCAGTTCGCCTTCGAGCAGCTTCTTCAGCATCGGCACGCAGGAACCGCACTGGGTGCCGGCGCGGGAGCACGTCTTCAGCTCGCCCAGGTCCTGCACGGGGGCGTTGCCTTCGCAGCTGCCGCAGCCGTTGATGGCGTCGCGGATGGAGCCGGCCGCCACGTTGTTGCAGGAGCACAGGATCGCGTCGTCCGGCAGCTCGGTTTCCGGAGCCTCGCCGCCGCCGGCCGCGCTGAGGAACGCGCCCGGTTCGGCCGGAAGCTCACGGCCCAGCAGCGGGCGCAGGCTCATGTACGGGGTGGCGTCGCCCACGAAGATGCCGCCCAGCAGGGTCTTCGCATCATCGGTGGTGACGATCTTCTGGTACACGCCGCGGGCGGGGTCCGCGTAGACGATCTCCAGGGAGTGCTCGGTTTCCGCGAAGGCGTCACCGAAGCTGGCCACGTCCACGCCGGAGAGCTTGAGCTTGGTGGCGGTATCGAAGCCCGGGAAGGTGGCCTCGCCGCCGTGCAGGCGGTCGGCCACGATTTCGGCCATCGTGTTCGCAGGGGCCACCAGGCCCATGCACATGCCGTCGAAGTTCGCCACCTCACCGATCGCCCAGACGTTCCCGACGGCGGTACGGCAGTGGTCGTTGATGACCACGCCGCCCTTGGGGCCGAGCTCGAAAAGGGGAGACTCGCCGTCGGGAGCGGTACCGTCCGCGTCGCGGAACAGTTCGTCGCGGGGACGGATGCCGATCGAGGCGATCACCATGTCCGCCGGGATCACCGTGCCGTTCTTCAGCAGTACTCCGGTGACCTGGCCGGCGTCGTCGGAGAGGATTTCGGCGGGGTAGCTGCCGGTGTGGACCTCCAGGCCCTTGGCGGCAACCAGCCGGCCGAGTGCCTGGCCCGCGCCTTCGTCCAGCTGGGCGTTCATGAGCCAGCGGGAGCCGTTGACGATCGCTGCCTCGGCGCCGAGTTCCATGGTGCCGGCGGCTGCCTCCAGGCCGAGCAGCCCGCCGCCGATGGTCACGGTGCGGACCTTCCGGCCAAGCTTCTCGCCGAGTTCGGCAACTGTCTTGTTGATGGTCCAGACGTCGTCCAGCGTGCGGTAAACGTGGGCCAGCTCGCCGCCGGGGAAGGGGAGCTTCGCGGCGTCGGAACCGGTGGCCACCACGAGGTGGTCGTACGGGTAGCTGGCGCCCGTCGACGTGGTGACGGTCTGAGCGGCGGTGTCCACGGAGGTGACGCGTTCGCCGGTGCGCAGGGTGATGGCGTCGTGCTCCCACATGGCGGTGTCACCCATGGTGAGGTCGTAGCCCGTATCGGTGAGCGCCTTGCTCAGGGCCACGCGGTCGTAGGGGAGATGCACCTCTTCGGCCAGGACCGTTACATGCCAGCCCTCGAGTCCGCGGGTATGCATGGCATCCGTGAAGCGGTGCGCGGCGGGGCCGCCGCCGGCGACGACGATCCGTCGGAGCTCTGGGGTGGGGGATGATCCGGTCATTGCTGGCCTTTCGCAGAAGATGCGGAATGTGTTGCTCCGCAGCTGGTCCAACCAGCGTACGGAGGGCCAGTTTCGCCTCAGTTTCCCGATTGTTTCGTGGGTTTAACTTCTGGGTCACGCCTGCGTTTCGGGCGACGTGAGCTCTCTTTTACGTGCCGGACACACAGCGGGCCTTCCGGTGAAACCTGCCGCACCTACCGTTTTTGCTATCCCGTTGCTGCCCCGGCAACGAGGTTCCGGCAAGTTCCGGCACGGTGAAAGGAACAAGGACATGACGGTTGTACTGGAACGCGAAACCCGCACCGCCCCCGCGGCAGGCTGGCACCGTGTCTGCATGCTGGAGGACCTTGAGCCCAACTGGGGCGAGGCCGCCATCATCGATGGGCTGCAGCTGGCACTGTTCCGCCTGCCGTCCGGCGAGGTCTACGCCGTCGCCCAGCAGGACCCGGCCACGCTCTCCAACGTGATGGCCCGCGGCATCCTCGGCTCGCGCGGCGACAGCCCCACCATTGCTTCGCCCCTGCACAAGGAGGTCTACGACCTCCGCACGGGCGAGTGCTTCACCAAGCCCGAGCTCCGGCTCCAGGCCTTTGCCACCCGCCTGGTGGACGGCGCCGTCGAAGTGGAGCTGTAGGGGCTACCGGCCCTCGCGTTCCAGGCGGTACCGGCCGGAGCCCACGGCGCCGGCCACGGCATCGAGCGTCTCTGCCGGGGTCTGGCTGCTGGTATCCAGGACGAAGCGTTCCATCCCACCCAGCCCGGAGAACTGCTCCCACAAAGCAAGGAGCGGTTCCTCGTCCGTGAGGGCCTCCGGCGTCGGGCGGGCCTGCGCCCGGGCCAGGGTCTCGGCGCGGTCCGGCCGCAGCACGACGTAATCGAGCGCGATGGAGCGGCCCCGCACCGCAGCCCGGTAGTGGTCCAGCATCCACGGTCCCACAATTCCATCTACGATCACCGTGAAGCCGCCGAGCGCATAGGAGCACGCTGCCGCGGCGGTCGCTTCAACAACCGTGTGGTTCTGCGCGTCGGAGGCGGGCAGGTAAGGCGGGATGAAACCGATCGCGATGAAATGCCAGAAATCATCGGTATGCAGGTGGACGGCGCGGGGATATCTTTGCGCCAAAGCCCGTGCGGTGGTTGATTTCCCGGCGCCGGGCGGGCCAGTGAGGATGATGATCTGTTCCATGGCATCGCCCGGGCTGTCAGCCTTACAGCCCCAGGGCCTCCCGCACGTCTGCCAGGATCCTGTCCAGTGCAGCCCTCGCCGCAGCGCGCGCCTCCGCCAGGCCGGCCGCCGATTCCACGGGAACGATCACTTCCAGGTAGCACTTGAGCTTCGGCTCGGTGCCGCTGGGCCGGATGATCACCCGGCTCTGGTCCCGGGTCAGGTACAGCAGTCCGTCGGTGGGCGGCAGCTGCTCGCTGCCTTGGGACAGGTCAATGGACTGTTCGACGGCGGAGCCTCCGAACGCTTCCGGCGGATCCGAACGCAGCCGGTTCATCATGGCGTCCAGCAGTCCGAGGTCCGCCACACGGATGCTGAGCTGGTCGCTCGCGTGCAGTCCGTGCAGCAGGTAGAGCTCGTCCAAGGTGTCGAAAATGGTCTGGCCGGCAGCCTTCGCCGCGGCGGCAAGTTCGGCGATCAGCAACGATGCGGAGATGCCGTCCTTGTCCCGCACCAGGCCGGGCGCGACGCAGTAGCCCAGCGCTTCCTCGTAGCCATACACCAGCCCGGGCACGCGGGAGATCCACTTGAAGCCGGTGAGGGTCTCCTCGTGCGCGGCGCAGGCGGCTGCGGCAATCCGGGCGAGCAGCCGCGAGGAGACAATTGAATTGGCGAACACGCCCGGCGACGGCGGCAGCTCGCCGTCGGCGGTTTCGGCAGCAGGAGCGTCGGCGAGGGAGCGGGCCACCACATGCGCCCCCAGCAGGGCTCCCACTTCGTCTCCGCGCAGCATCCGCCAGGCCCCGCTCTCGGGGTCCCGGGCCGCAACCGCCGCGCGGTCGGCGTCGGGATCGTTGGCCAGCACGATGTCCGCCTCCAGGCGTTCGGCTGCTGCCAGCGCGAGGTCCAGTGCCCCCGGCTCTTCAGGGTTGGGGAAGCTCACGGTGGGGAAGTCGGGGTCCGGCAGGGCCTGCTCTTCCACCAGCGTCACGTCACGGAATCCGGCGTCCTGGAGCACTGCGACGGCGGTGTCGCCGCCCACGCCGTGCATCGGCGTCAGCACGATCTTCAGGTCCCGCGCGGGGAACTGTTCCGGCCGGGCGAGGCCCACGACGGCGGCCCGGTAGTCGTCCACGATCGAATCCTGCAGCACCGTCCAGCCCTCGTCTGCCAAGGTGATGCTTTCCAGCCCGCCCACGGCCTCGATGCATTCGGCGATCCGGGCGTCATACGGGGTGACGATCTGGGCGCCGCGGCCGCTTTCCTCCACGGCACGCCCGCCCAGGTACACCTTGTAGCCGTTGTCCTGCGGCGGGTTGTGGCTGGCCGTGACCATCACGCCGCCGTCGCAGTCCAGCGCACGCACAGCGTAGGCCAGCAGGGGAGTGGGCAGCGCGGACGGCATGAGGAAGGTCTCGATGCCCGCCGCCGCGAAGATCGCGGCGGATTCGCGGGCGAAGACATCGGAGTTGTGCCGGGCATCGTAGCCGACGACGGCGCGCGGCCGGCTTCCCGGGGCAGCGGCGGCTACGGCGTTGTCCAGGAAGGCCGCCAGGCCTGCCGCTGCCCGCCGCACCACCACGCGGTTCATTCGGTTGGGGCCGGGGCCGAGGGCGGCACGCAGCCCGGCCGTGCCGAACTGCAGGGTGCCGTTGAAGCTGTCTTCCAGCTGCTGGCGGGCCGCCGGGATCCCTTCGCTGGCCTGGTCGGCGAGTTCGTCCAGCGCGGCTGCGGTGACGGGGTCCGGATCCTGCCGGGCCCATACCCGGGCAGCGGAGATCAGCTGATCGAAATCTGACGGCTTGGTTTCGGCATCGCTCGATGTCATAGGACCAAACTATCCGCAATGCCCCTCTTAAATAGCAACGCGGGGTCAGTTACGGCCCATGAAAGTGCTCAACATGGGCCGTAACTGACCCCGCGTTGGATCAAAGGGCGGTGGAGGTGACCCGGAAGTCCGCCGTGCCGCCTTCGCTGAAGGCCAGGGTTCCGGTGTCCTCCCAGTCCGGGAAGAAAGTATCCGTGATGGCCACTGTGCCGTCCGGGGTGAAGACCTCCACGGAGGAGGAATCGAGCAGGATCCGCAGCCGCAACGTGCCATCCCGCAACGGCACCCGGGCCTGGTGGTACGGGCTGAACAGGGGCGAGAAGTTCGCCGTGCCAGCGTTCGACCGGTCCACGGTCAGGGTGCCGGCAGCCCGGTCATAGCTGATCCGGAGTGCGCGCTTGCCGTCCGCGGAGGCACGCAGCAGCAGGCCCGCCTTGGCCGCCCCGCCCGGCTCGAGTTCGACGTCGATCAGCTGGCTGCGCGCGGCAAAGTCGCCGCCCAGCGGCTCGGCGGAAGGTCCGGGGTCAACGCTGAGTTCCTTCCGCGCCTCGCCGCGGGCCGCCTTTCCGAGGCCTTCGGTTGCGGCAGCCGCGATACCTGAACGCAGGGCGTACCGGCCGCCGTCGCGCACCAAATCCAGCTCACGGGGGATGCCCATGGCACCGCGCCATGGAGTGGTGGGCGTGTGCTGGGCGTAGTCCCAATTGCCCATCCAGCCAAGGAGTACGGGCTTGCCGCCCGGGGCACCCGTGATGGAGTTGGCGGCGTAGTAGTCGGCGCCGTGGTCCAGCCATTGGGAGTCCTCCAGCGGGGCGTCCGCGGGGGCAGCGTTTTCGGCGGTGAACGTCGTCCCGTCGAAATCGCCCACGAAGTACTGCATGCCGGAGCCGCCCGCGATCCCTCCCGGATTGATGCTCAGCAGCATGACCCACTTCCTGGCGGTGGATCCTTCCACGTCCATCTCCAGTAGTTCGGGGACTTCCCAGAGTCCGCCCTGGGCGCCTACGCCGGAGAAATCGCTGAGGAAGTCCCAGTGCAGCAGGTCCTTCGACTTGAAGAGTTTCACCACCTTGGCATCGGCCACCACAGTGGTCATCACCCAGTACTTGCCGGGTTCGTACCAGGTGAGCTTGGGATCGCGGAAGTTGTTGGAGCTCGGCTGCAGGTCCAGGACGGGGTTTCCCTGGTACTTCTGCCAGGTCTTTCCGTGGTCCAGGCTGTAGGCGAGCGACTGGGCCTGCACGCCGGCCGGCCGGGCGCCACCCTTGCCGTAGGCGCTCGTATACAGGGCCACCATGGGCGGGTTGTCCGCCGTGCCGAGCCCGGACGCGTTCTCCTTGTCCAGCACGATCGAGCCGGAGAAGATCTCCTCGGCCTCACTCGCCTCCATGGCCACGGGCTGCTGCGTCCAGTGCACCAGGTCCGTGCTGGTGGAGTGGCCCCACGACATGTTTCCCCAGAAGTTGCCGTGCGGATTGTGCTGGTAGAAGGCGTGGTACGTGCCGTTCTCGTACACCAGGCCGTTGGGGTCGTTGATCCAGTTCCGCTCCGAGCTCAGGTGGACGGCCGGACGCCAAGGATCACCTGCGGACGGGGCGGGACCGGCGGGCGGGGTGTCCGGCGCGGTGCACCCGGCGGTGAAGGCGAGCACGACGACGGCTGCCGCGCACAGTGCCGCGCGGATGGTTTTGGGGGCGTTCTGCAAAAGCATGGGATCAAATCCTGGGGTGGAAGCGGAACGGGGACCCCCGAAATGGTGCCGGAGGTCCCCGCAGGTGCGGGGCAGGCGGATTGCGCCTGCCCCGCGGGTGTTGCTGAGGCCTACTTGTAGAGGCCTTCGCCGCCGACGCGGACGTTGGTGGGCAGGTAGCCGAACGGGCCAAGGCCGTTCTGGCCGAAGCTGCGGTCAACCTGGGTGACGCCGTCCTTGAAGTTGATCTTCACGGTCGGGGCCAGGGAGCCGCCGCGCACGCCGTTGACGTTGTCAATGAAGGACTGGACCAGGCCGCCCGGCTGCACGTAGTGCGAGTAGGCCTGGAACTGGCGGCCGTTCTGCTGCTGGGAGGGGCTCTCCGGAGCGTTGGCCGGCAGGTTCAGGTCGGTGGGGGAGCCGAGTGCCAGGCCGCTGTTGTTCACCGGCTGGAAGTCGGAACGGATGCCGTCGCCCACAAAGCCGTACACGCCGTCGGGGCCGCGCATGCCGTCAGAGTAGGTGAACTGGTGGCTGATGGTGAACAGGTAGTACTTGTTCTTGCCGTTTTCGTTCTGGATGTAGATCTGCGGGCGCTCAGTCTGGTCGTTGACGCAGTTGGCGGACAGGATCGGCGGCAGGAACTTCCACTTGGTGAGGTCCTTGTTTTCCGCCACGGCCAGGCCCACGTTGGCGGTCTGGAACCAGGCACCCGTGGTGGTGTTCAGGGTGTTGAGGTCTTCGGCGTGCGGATCGCCTGCGCGGTAGCCCAGGTCTTCCTTGGTGCAGCGGTATTCGCCGCGCTTGGCGCCGGTGTTGCCTTCGAAGACCATGAAGGTCTTGCCGGGGTGTGCCGGGTCGACGAAGGTGTACGGGTCGCGGAAGGCGAAGCCCGGGTTCTGGGCCTTGGTCTGGTACATCTTGCCGTCCGGCTCAAGCAGCTTGGTGTGCTTGAAGCCGTCGAAGCTCACGCCGTTCTTGTCCGCGTGGATGTTGCCCAGGGCCTTGGCGATCACGGCGTCGGGGGCGATGCCGCCGCCACCGGCGTTGCGTTCAGCGATGTCGTAGAAGGTGGTGGCGGTGTAGAACACGTTCACCTGGTTGCCCTGCATGAGGCGGGTGGAGCCGGACCATTCGGTGTTGCCGATGGAGCTGTTCGGCAGGAACAGGTGTCCGCCGTAGTTCCACTTGTCCTTGGCCGGGTCGGCTTTGGTCTTGCGGAAGAAGTAGCCGATCCGGGCGTTCCAGTGGCGCTGGTCGAAGCCGTAGCCGGCGTGGCGGTCGGCCACCAGGGAGAAGATGACGTCCCAGCCCTTGTAGCTGATCTGGTTTGCGTGCTCGTCAGTCAGGGACCAGGTGTCCCAGACCCACACGTCGTCGTTCATGGCCGGGAAGTCCTGCGGGATTTCCGGCATGGTGACGTCCGGGCTCATGGAGTTTTCACCAGGAGCCACGTTGGGGTTGCTCTGGGCCATGATCTGCTTGGCGTCAGCGCGGGTCCACTTGGCGGTGAAGTCCGCGGCCGGGTCGTAGGCCTTCTGGCTGTGGACCGTGGGCAGCGGGAAACCGGCGGTGGGTGCCGGCATGTCGTTCGACGGCGGGTCGGCCGGAATGTTGGCCTGCGCGGCGGCGGAGGCCAACAGGACGGAAGCGGCGACGCCGGCCGCGGCCGCGACGGACACGGCCGTGCGCAGGCGGCGACGGGGCCGTGCGGGAGTTGGGTGAGTGCTCATGATGTGCTCTTCTCGCGGAGTTGTATTTCGGGGGAAGACGGGCCGGGGCCCGGACTGTGCCGGAGGTATTCCGGCACAGGGTCTGTGGGGGCGGCGGGCCTAGTAGTGGCCGTTGCCGCCGGTGCGGATGTTGCTGGGAATGAAGCCGTAGGGGCCCAGGCCGTTGTTGCCGAAGCCACGGTCCACCCGGCTGGTGGAGCCCGCGAAGTCGATCTTCACGGTGGGGGCAAGGGTGCCGCCCCGGCGTCCGTCGACGTTGTCGATGAAGGACTCCACCAGGCCGCCGGGCATGACGTAGTGGGAGTAGGACTGGAACTGGCGCGGATTGGCCGCCGGGTCCCACGAGGGCACGGAGAGGTTGGTGGGGTTTGCCAGGACCAGGCCGCTGTTGTTCATCGGCTGGTAGTCGGAGCGGATGCCGTCGCCCACGAAGCCGTAGACGCCGTCAGGACCGCGCAGTCCCGCCGCATAGGTGAACTGGTGGCTGATGGTGAACAGGTAGTACTTGTTCTTGCCGCCTTCGTTCCGGATGACGATCTGGGGGCGTTCGGTCTGGTCGTTGACGCAGTTGGCCGAGAGCACCGGGGGCAGCAGCTTCCAGGAATCCAGCTTGCTGTTGTCGGCCACGGCCAGGCCGATGTTGGCTGCCTGGAAGCGTGCGCCGGAGTCGGTGACGGCCTGCGCGTCCTCGCCGGAGCCGCCGAGGTCCGCTTCGGTGCACTTCAGCTCGCCGGCCTTTCCGCCGGTGTTGCCTTCGAACACCATGAAGGTCTTGCCGGGGTGTGCCGGGTCCTCGAAGGTGTAGGGGTCGCGGAAAGCGTAGTAGCGGTTCTGGGCGCCCGTCTGGTACATCTTTCCGTCCGGCTCCAGCAGTTGGGTGTGCTTGGTGAAGCCTTCGATGCTGATGCCCTTGGCATCGGCCTTCAGCTTGCCCTCGCTCTTGGCGATCACGGACTTCATGGGTGCCCCGGTGGCCGGGTAGTCGGTGACAGCGGTGTAGAGGGTGGCCAGCTTGCCGCCGTCGAAGATGCGGGTGGAGCCGGACCACTCGGCCTTGCCCAGGGTGGTGCCGCCAGGGAAGAGGTGGCCGCCGTACACCCATTCGCTCTCCGGCTGTCCCGCCGGCCGGAACCAGTAACCGATCCGGGCGTTGAAGTGGCGTTCGTCGAAGGTGTAGCCGGCTTGGGGATCGGCGACGAGGGAGAAGATGACGTCCCAGCCCTTGTAGGACACCTGGTTGCCGGACTCGTCCGTCAACGGCCAGGTGTCCCAGACCCACACATGGTCTCCGCTGCTGTCCTTCATCACCGGGAAGTCGCGCGGGATCTCCGGCATGGTCACGTCAGGGTGCAGGGAATTGCCGCCGAAGGGCGTTTCGGGTGCGGCCTGGGCCATGATCTGCTTGGCGTCTGCGCGGGTCCATTTGGCGGTGAACCCGGACTCCGGCGCATACGCCTTCTGCGTGTGCTCAGTGGGAGGCGGGAATCCCGGGACGGGTTCCTGTGCGGCGCTCGCCGGTGCGGCAAGCAGGAGGGATGCGGCGACGCCGGCGCCGGCCAGGGATGCGGCCGCGCGGAGCCGGCGGGCCGGAACAGGCCGGGCCGGGGTGGAGTGGGTGTTCATGCTTCGCTCTTCTCGCGGAGTGTGGACATCGGGGAACGGGCGAACCTGCCCGGGCCTCTACTCCGGCGCCCCGGTGACGATGGCAGCGCCTTCGGGGGACGCCATCGTTCGGGTGGCGTTGGCCGTCCTGGTGGAGGGCCAACGGTGGTTCCGGCGGGGGATCGCTGCCGGAACGTTTTCAACGCTTGCACGTTCCCTTCGTGCGGATCAAACCCTGTTTCAACGGGCCTTCGGGTGATTCCGCGAGATGTCTGACAAATGTGTGCAAGCGCTTACATTTTTACATCGCGCGCGTGCCACAGCAATCCTTCCGGACGCAAATGTTGCGGGCTCGCGGCGAATATTTCGCAGAGTTCATTCGCCGTTAAGGAAGCAGCCTTTTGACTTGACGGAAGGCCCGGATTCTGCGGGTATGCGAGGCCCGGGCACCCGCCGGCCGGGCCCTTCTGAAGTCCAATCGGTGGACGTAAAATGTGGTAGCGGATTCCGCCTGCTGCCCAAGCCGGCGCCGCTGCCACATCGTGAGCTGGTGCAGCATGTGTGAATTGCCGAAGCGGCGCTTTCTTCCATCCGTGAATCCCTTACGCGTGGTCCTCGCTGTCCTGGCTGTCGCCGTCGTCGCGGTGGGGTGGCTGTTTCCGGGCCTGTTGTCCGCCATTCCTATCGGCGCCGGACTCCTGACCCTCGTGGCGGCAGTCCTCCTGCCCGCCGTCAAGGAAATCGAGTTCGGGCTCTCCCCGGGGTTCAAGCTCTCCCCGGCCCTCAAAGACCGCGAGGCCCAGTTGCGCAGCGTCTTCGAACTCCAGAGGGGCGATCTGGAGTACTGCGCCCACCTGCTGTCCAACAATCCGGACTCCGCCCGGCGGCTGCTTGAAGCGGCGTGGTCGCAGGCTGCCGCGGCGTGGCGGGGGCCCGTGACGCCGCAACTTCGCGTGTACGTCCTCTGCTTGTTGGTGCGCCTGATCCGCAAGGACGAACTGTGGGCGGTCCACCATGCGGGGCCCGGGCAAGCTCCAGACGCCGGACTGCTCGCGGGCCTGCCGATCGAACAGCGCATCGTGGTGGTGCTGCACGAGTTTGCCAACCTCACCATCGTCGAGGTCGCCGGCCTGACAGGACGGACGACGGCGGAAGTCACCGACGAGCTGGTGAGCGCCAGGGCGCTTACCGCAGGTCCCTCATGAGCAAGGGACTGCGGTGAACAGGGAGCTGCGGTGAACAGGGAGCTGCGGTGAACAGGGAGCTGCGCCAGCAACTGCTGGACGAGGCCGCCGTACGGGCTTTGGAGCATCCCGCGGACCTGTCGATGGCCCTCGGCAAGGGAATGACCATGGTGCGCCGGAAATTCCTCGCAGGCAGTGCCGTGGCGTTGGCCCTGGCCCTTGCCTTGACGGCGGCGTTCGTGGCGTGGCGCCTGGCCATGGTCCCGCCTCCGCCGCCGGCCCTCGAATCGATCACCGTCACCGCGGCGGCCCAGGAACTGCGCCCTACGGCGACCATCCCGCTGACCGCCACCGGCCACTACGGCGATGGAACCAGCAAGCGCCTCCTCGCCGGGGTCGAATGGGCGTCCGGCAACACCGGCGTCGCCACGGTGAGCAGCGCCGGCGTCGTGACGGCGGTTGCCAAAGGAAGCGCGGAGCTGAGCGCCACGCTGGACGGGGTCTCCGGGAGGCTGACGCTGGTGGTCGTGGGCGGAGACGCTGCGACCCTGGCCTCCCTGCGGCTGGACCCGGAGTCCGCACGGCTCTTCCCGGGCGGTGTCCTGCAACTCACCGCCGAGGGCACCTTCAGCGACGGCTCGCACGGGAACTTGAACGCTTCGGCGCAGTGGTCATCCGGCGCTCCGGGCACCGCGACGGTCGACGGCGCCGGCCGGGTCACCGCCGTCGCTCCGGGGCAAACGGTCATTTCCGCCGCGCAGGAAGGCAAACGGGGCAGGGCCACCATCACGGTGCTCGCGGCACCCAAACCGGAGATCACATCGCTCGAGGTGGCTCCCGCCCAATCCACCCTCAAGGAGGGCCGGACTGTCCGCCTCGACGCGGTGGCGAGGTACTCGGACGGCAGCAGCGCCGCCGTCGGGAACGCCACGTGGGAGACGCTGCCGGCAGGGTCCGGTATCGCCGAAGTGGACGCCGCCGGGTTGGTCGCCGCACGCCGGACCGGAAGCGTCACGGTGGTGGCCACGGTCCCCGGCGCCGGCGGGCAACTTATCCAAGGCCAGGCGGCAATCACCGTGGTGCCGTCGGTGAAGAGCATCAAGGTTTCACCGGCGGGCCCGTTGCAGTCCGAACCGGGCGGAAGCGTCCAGTTGAGCGCCGTCGTGCTGTACAGCGACGGAAGCACCGGATCCGACGTCCAGTGGGCCTCAAGCAGGCCGCTCATCGCTTCGGTCGATGTTTCCGGCCTGGTGACCGGCGTGAAGGAAGGTGACGCCGAGATCACCGCGACGGCGGATGGCGTCACGGGAAATCCGGTGACCGTATTAGTCAGGACGAGCCCGGACTGACATTCAAAGTTTCGCGATGATTTCCGCAAGGAGCTTGGAGATCCGTGCCCCTGCGGCCTGCCCGGCCTCGATGACCTCTTGGTGGCTCAGTGGCACCGGGCTGATGCCGGCGGCCAGGTTGGTGACCAGCGAGATCCCGAAGACCTCCATGCCGGCGTGGCGCGCGGCGATCGCCTCAAGTGCGGTGGACATGCCCACCAGGTCGGCGCCGATCCGCTTGGCGTACTGCACCTCGGCCGGGGTTTCGTAATGCGGGCCGGTGAACTGGGCGTACACGCCTTCGTCGAGAGTGGGGTCCACTTCGCGGGCCAGGCCGCGGATGCGGGAGGAATACAAGTCCGTCAGGTCCACGAAGGTGGCGCCTTCCAGGGGCGAAGTAGCGGTGAGGTTGATGTGGTCGCTGATGAGCACGGGGGTGCCGGGAGCCCAGTTTTCGTTCAGGCCGCCGCATCCGTTGGTGACCACCAGGGTCTTGCAGCCGGCAGCGGCCGCGGTGCGCACTCCGTGGACCACGGCCCGCACGCCTTTGCCTTCGTAGTAGTGGGTGCGCGCGCCGAGCACCAGTGCCCGCTTGCCTTCGCGGGTCAGCACCGAACGGATGGTTCCCACATGGCCTTCGACGGCGGGGGCGGAGAAACCGGGGACCTCGGCGGCTGTCAGGGTTGCGGTGGTTTCGCCGATCAGGTCCGCGGCGGCGCCCCAGCCGGAGCCGAGCACCAGCGCGACATCATGGCGTTCGACGCCGGTCTCCGCGGCGATGTAATCGGCGGCGTCCCGGGCGGCTTCGAAGGGGTCGGTGTTCAGCAGCTCACTGTTACTCACGGGTACAAGCTACAGGGCGCGCCGCGATCTTGAACAGTGAGGCGTGGGCCACTCAGGCGGGGCTTAGTGGCAGGGCCTGCCGCAATGAGTCAGAATTGTCCTTTGTGACCATGCATCCTGACTTCAGTTCCCCCCGTATCGCAATCCTCGGTGGAGGCCCCGGTGGCTATGAAGCCGCCATGGTCGCAGCGTCCCTCGGGGCGCAGGTCACCATCATCGAACGGGCCGGCCTCGGCGGCTCCGCCGTACTGACCGACGTCGTGCCTTCCAAGACCCTGATCGCGACGGCGGACCTCATGACCCGCGTCGGCGAGGCAGGGGAGCTGGGCGTCAAGTTCGCCGTCGACGGCGGCGACGTCGCCCCGCACATGCGCGCCGACCTCGGCCACATCAACGACCGCCTCCTCAGCCTGGCCCGTGAACAGTCCGAAGACATCCACGAGGCCCTCGAGCAGCTGGGCGTGGAGATCATGATCGGCTCCGGCAAGCTCGTGGACAACAACACCATCGAGGTCCTCACGGTGGACGGCACCAAGACCGTCTCGGCCGACGCTATCCTGCTGGCCGTCGGCGCCCACCCGCGTGAACTGCCCACCGCCAAGCCGGACGGCGAACGCATCCTCAACTGGGCCCAGCTCTACAACCTCGAGGAACTGCCCGAGGAACTGATCGTGGTCGGTTCCGGTGTCACCGGTGCCGAATTCGCCTCCGCCTACAACGGCCTCGGCTCCAAGGTCACCCTGATTTCCAGCCGCGACCAGGTCCTGCCCGGCGAGGACACGGACGCCGCAGCCGTGCTGGAGGACGTCTTCAAGCGCCGCGGGGTGCGCGTCCTCTCGCGTTCCCGCGCGAACGCCGTCGTCCGCACCGAAACCGGTGTGGAGGTCACCCTGGGTGACGGCACCACGGTGACCGGCAGCCACTGCCTGGTCTGCGTGGGCTCCATTCCGAACACCGACGGGATCGGCCTCGAAGAGGTCGGCGTCGCCGTCTCTGAGTCCGGCCACATCAAGGTGGACGGCGTCTCCCGCACCACGGCCCCGAACATCTACGCCGCCGGCGACTGCACCGGCGTCTTCGCGCTCGCCTCCGTGGCCGCCATGCAGGGCCGCATCGCCATCGCGCACTTCCTGGGCGACGGGGTGAAGCCGCTCAAGCTGAACCAGGTGGCCTCCAACATCTTCACCTCCCCGGAAATCGCCTCCGTGGGCGTCTCCGAGGCGGACCTGGAGTCCGGCAAGTACCAGGGCGATGTGGTGATGCTTTCGCTGCTGGCCAATGCCCGGGCCAAGATGCGCAATACCAAGGACGGCTTCGTCAAGATCATCGCCCGCAAGGGTTCCGGCACCGTGATCGGCGGCGTGGTGGTTGGTCCGAACGCCTCCGAGCTGATCTTCCCGATTTCCGTGGCGGTCACCCAGAAGCTGCACGTCGATGACGTTGCCAGCACCTTTACGGTGTACCCGTCCCTGACCGGTTCGATCTCCGAAGCCGCGCGCCGCCTGCACGTGCACATGTAGTTCTGCGGCCGGGCTGGCGTGACGGGTGCCTTGACGGTGCATTGACGGGTGCCTGCCATTGAATGGAAGGCTCGTTGTGGTGTGGGTCACGCCTCGCGCAGACTGTGGGGCATGACCACACTCATTCTTGTCCACGGTGCCTGGCACGGCAGTGACTGCTGGAACGCCGTGCGTTCGCAGCTCTCCGACTTCGAGGTGCGCACTGTCGAGCTGCCGAGCGTCGGCACCGTTGCCGCCGGCCTTCATGCGGACGCTGCCGTCCTGCGCGAGGCTGTCCAGGGCATTGACGGCCCGGTTGTCGTCGTCGCGCATTCCTACGGCGGCGCCGTTGCCTCCGAGGCGCTGGCCGGCCTGCAGAACGTCAAACATATCGGTTACCTGTGCGCGTTCGCGCTGGACGCCGGCGAGTCTTTGCTTGGAGCCGTAGGCGGGGTGGCCCCGCACTGGTGGAACATCAAAGGCGACGGCTGGATCACCGTGACCGATCCGGCGTCGGTCTTCTACAACGGCGTCCCCGCGGAGGCCACGGCGGAAGCGCTGGAGAACCTCCGCCCGCAAAGCGAAGCCGCGTTCACCGAAGAACTGGGCGCCGCTGCGTGGCGGGAGATTCCTTCCACCTACATCGTGTGCAGCCAGGACCAGGCGATCCCGCCGTTCGCCCAACGCCAGATGGCGGCGAGGGTTGGCGGCGCCGTACGGGAGATCGACACCTCCCATTCACCGTTCCTGTCCCACCCGGAGCTTGTTGCAGGGCTCATCCGGGAGATGGCGGGGCAGGCGTAAGAACCGGGCCTGCGGGCCCGGCCACCATTCGCCATTTTGGGCCGGAATATTGCGCCCTGAAGCGGCCCAAAGTGGCAAACCAGCGGCGGGCCAGGGAAAGCAAGGGGCCTACGCCGCTACGGCCCCTTGGAAATGTTTTTCGATGATCGCCTTGATGTCCTCGTGGCAGCCGCCGCAGCCGGTGCCGGCCCGGGTGGCCTTTGAAACCTCCGGCACCGAGGAACAGCCGGACACTACGGATTCCTCGATCACCGCGCCGCTCACTCCGGCACAACGGCAGACTGTCCGGGCTGGGTCGTTGTTCGCGGCGCCGGAAGGCTGGTCCGTGCCGTCCAGGCGCAGCAGCAGCGAACGGTCGGCAGGAAGCTCGGCTCCCCGTTCAAACAACACCACCAACTCGGCCGCGGTGCGGGGCATACCCACGGACACCAGCCCCTCCAGGACGCCGCCGCGGGTGGTCATCTTGACGTAGCGGCCATGCCCGGGATCGGCCCACTGCGCTACCTCACGGTGTGGCAGTCCGTCCGGCGCGGGGCACAGCAGCTCGTCCCACGGCTCGGCGGAGGTGTCGCCCGCGACGGCCAAGTTGATGCCGCGCGCCTTCAGGACCACGACGCCGGCCTGTTCCTTCGCCAGCGGAGCCAGTCCGTTCGCGGCCTCCTGGCCGTCCTCGGCGAGCGTTTCGAGGTAGCCTGCCAGCCATTCGGCCTGCCGCCACCCGGGACCCACCAGGCCCGACGGCGCCGTGGCACCTTTGCAGTCCGGGCATCCGGCAGTGGCGCAGCGGACTTCGGCGCAGTCACCGATCGCGAACATGTGCGGTTCGTGGTGGGTCCGCAGCCGGTGGTCCACGAGGATGCCGGAAGCGACCGGAAGGCCGCAGCCCTCCGCGAGTTCAATGCGCGGACGCACGCCGCAGGAAAGCAGCAGGAGATCGCCTTCCACGCGCGCGCCGTCGTCGAGCACCAAAGCGGAGAAGGCGCCGTCGGGACCGTTGTGCTCCACCGCCGTGGACACCGCGTTGCTGACCACGGTGACGCCCGCGGCGCGCAGGGCCGCGGCCAGGACGGCGCCGCCGCCGCGGTCGATGTTCCGGCCCATGGGATGCGGTCCGCTGTGCACCACGGTCACGGTGGCGCCCTCCTCGGCCGCGGCCAAGGCGGTTTCCAGGCCGAGCACGCCGCCGCCCAGCACTACCACGCGCTGCCGGGCGGTCACGGAGCGGCGCAGGGTTTCGGCGTCGCCCAGGGTGCGCAGGGCGGTGACGCCGGCCGGCAGCACCGGGCGGGCCGGGTCCGGGTTGATGCCCGTCAGGTTCGGAATCACGGGACGGGCGCCGGTCGCGAACACCAGGCGCTCGTAGGCTTCGGTGCTGCCGTCCGAAAGCACCACGCGCTGCCGGGCCCGGTCCACGCGCTTGACGGTGACGCCCAGGCGCACATCCACGCCCTCGGCGATGAGCTCAGCGGCGTCGGCCATGGCGAGGGCCTCCGCGGTGCTGCGTCCCACGCCCAGCTCGGCCACCATCACGCGGTTGTACGCGGCCTCGGCTTCCTGTCCCAAGACCATGAGGCTCACGCTTCCGCGGCGTACCGCCGGGAGGAGGCCCTCCACCAGGCGGGCTGCTACGGGCCCGAAACCGACGACGACAATGCGCTCGCTCATGATTCCTCCTTGCGGTGCGCGGACAGGGGCGTGACCCATACCCGGCTGGTCTTGAATTCCGGCATGCCGGAGATGGGGTCGGTGGCGGCTTCCGTGAGGCGGTTGGCGCTGCCGGCCCCGGGGAAATGGAAGGGCAGGAAGACGGTGTCCGGCCGGATGGCGGTGCTGACTTCGGCGCGGACCCTAAGGTCGCCGCGTTCGTTGCTGACGGAGACGAGTTCGCCGTCCGCAATGCCCCGGCGGGCTGCGGTCTCGGGGTGCAACTGCAGCCGTGCCTCGGGCTGTGATGACGCGAGTTCGGACACCCGACGGGTCTGCGCCCCGGACTGGTAGTGCTCCAGCAGCCGGCCAGTGGCGAGGGCGAGCGACTCCGGTTCGGCGGCGCTGGCGAAGGTGCGCTGTGCCCGCCGTGAGGGAACGACGGCGACCATCGCCGCCCGGCCGTCGGCGTGCGCAAAGCTGTCCGTGAAGAGCCGGGGAGTGCCCTTGCTGCCGGCCGGATACGGCCAATAGGCGGCCTCGCCGGCGTCGAGCATGTCGTAGTCGATGCCCGAGTAGTCCGCCAGCCCGCCTTCGGAAGCGCGCCGCAGTTCCTCGAAGACGGTCCGGGGATCGTCGCTGAAGGTGGAGGGAGCGTCGAGCAGTTCGGCGAGCCGGGCCATCAGCCAGAGTTCGCTGCGCACGCCCGGGGGAGGGGTGAGTGCGCGGCGGCGCCGGATGACCCGGCCTTCGAGGTTGGTCATGGTGCCTTCCTCCTCGGCCCACTGGGCCACGGGCAGCACCAGGTCCGCTTCGGCGGCGGTCTCGGACATGAAGAAGTCGCACACCACCAGGAAGTCCAGGCTGCGTAGGCCTTCGATCACCGCGCCGGCGTCGGGGGCGGAGACCGCCACATTGGCTCCGTGCACGAAAAGGCAGCGGACGCCGTCGGGCTTTCCCAGTGACTTCAGGAGCTCGACGGCGGGCAGTCCGGCTCCGGGGATGAGCGACTCGTCCACGCTCCAGACCTTTGCCATGTGTTTGCGGGCGGCGGGATCGGTGATCTTGCGGTAGCCGGGAAGCTGGTCGGACTTCTGGCCGTGTTCGCGGCCACCCTGGCCGTTGCCCTGGCCGGTGAGGGTGCCGTAGCCGCTGCGTTCCGAGCCAGGCAGGCCCAGGAGCAGGGCCAAGTTGATGGCCGCGGTGGCGGTATCGGTACCGTCCACGTGTTGTTCCACGCCGCGGCCGCCGAGGATGTAGCAACCACCCCGGCCTTCGTCCTTGGCCAGGCGGGCGGCTTTGGCGAGGCGGCGGGCGGCCTCGCGGATCAGGGTGGCGGGAACGCCGGTGATGGACTGGACGCGTTCGGGCCAGAAGGCGGCAAGGCTGCGCATCACGGACTTATGGCCGTTGGTGCGGTTCTCGAGGTACGCGGCGTCTGCGAGGCCCTCGTGGACCACCACGTGGGAGATGCCCAGGATGAGGGCGAGGTCGGTTCCCGGCAGGGGCTGCAGGTGGAGGCCGCCGCCGTTGCCGGTGAAGGCCGCGGTGGCCGAGCGCCGGGGGTCCACGACGATCAGTCCGCCGGCATCGCGGGCACCCTGGAGGTGCTGGACGAACGGCGGCATGGTCTCCCCCACGTTCGAGCCGAGCAGCAGGATCACGGAGGCGGTGTCCAGGTCTTCCACCGGGAAGGGCAGGCCGCGGTCGACGCCGAAGGCCCGGTTTCCGGCGGCCGCTGCGGAGGACATGCAGAAACGGCCGTTGTAGTCGATTCGGGAAGTGCGCAAGGCCAGGCGGGCGAACTTGCCCAGCTGGTACGCCTTCTCGTTGGTGAGGCCGCCACTGCCGAACACGCCCACCGAGTCGTGCCCGTGCCGGTCCCAGCTGTCCTTCACCGCGGCCGCCACGAGCATGAGGGCCTGGTCCCAGCTGACGGGCTGGTGCACGCCGTCGGAGCCCTTGAGCAGCGGCTCCGTAATCCGGCCCGCATGGCCCAGCAACGACGCCGAGGTCCACCCCTTGCGGCACAGCCCGCCCCGGTTGGTGGGGAACTCGCGGCCCGCCACCTCAAGGGGTGCGGCAGCCGCGGAGGCGGTGCCCGGCGTCGTGGGTTCCGCAGCGGGGGACCCCGCCCCCGGCGCTGCGGCAACGGGGCCGGCCGGGGACAGGGTCATGGCGCACTGGAGCGCGCAGTACGGGCAGTGGGTGGCGGTGCCGGCTGACATCTCAGATGTGTCCCATCGGGGTGGTGCGTGCCTTGCGGAGGTAGCAGGCCCAGCAGACCGTCAGCATGACCACGTAGGCTGCGACGAATCCGTAGAACGCCGGGGTGTAGGAACCGGAAGCGGTGTTGGAGGCGTTCAGGACCTGCGGGATCACGAAGCCGCCGTAGGCGCCGATCGCGGAGATCAGGCCCAAGGAGGACGAGGCGAGCCGCTGGGTGGCGGCCGGCGCGGCGCCGTTGCGGGCTGCGCGGCTGGAGGTGGCGAAGATGACCGGGATCATGCGGTAGGTGGCGCCGTTTCCGAAGCCGCTGGCAACGAAGAGCAGCAGGAACAGGACCAGGAAGAGCCAGAAGTTCTTCAGCGGCAGGGTCCAGATCATCGTCAGGGTGATAACCGCCATCGCAGCGAAGGACGAAACGGTCATCCGGGCGCCCCCGCGGCGGTCGGCCATGCGTCCGCCGTAGGGGCGGGCCAGGGAACCGACCAGCGGGCCGAGGAAGGCCAGGGACAGGGCCACGGCACCGATGTGGATGGCCGAGAACTCCGGGAAGTAGTCCTTGATGAGCTTCGGGAAGACACCTGCGAAGCCGATGAAGGAGCCGAAGGTTCCGATGTACAGGAATGCCATGATCCACAGGTGCGGTTCCTTCAGCGCGGCGACGGAACCGGCAACGTCACCCTTGGCGCTGGTGAGGTTGTTCATGTACTTCCAGGCGCCGAAAGCTGCAAGGAGGATGAACGGAACCCAAATCAGGCCGGCCACGGGCAGGTTGACGGTGCCGGCCGCCAGCAGCGTCACAGCGATCGGAACCACCAGCTGCGCGACGGCGGCACCGAGGTTTCCGCCCGCGGCATTCAGGCCGAGCGCCCAGCCCTTTTCGCGGGCAGGGTAGAAGAAGGTGATGTTCGCCATCGAGCTGGCAAAGTTGCCGCCGCCGAAGCCCGCGAGGGCCGCCACCAGCAGCAGGACGCCGAACGGCGTCTGCGGGTTGGAGACGCAGATTGCCAGGCCGATGGACGGGATGAGCAGGAGCAGCGCCGAGATGATGGTCCAGTTCCGGCCGCCGAACTTGGGAACCATGAAGGTGTATGGGATGCGCAGCGTGGCGCCGACCAGGCTGGGCATGGAGATGAGCCAGAAGATTTCGGAGGTGCTGAGCTTGAAGCCGGCGCCCGGAAGCTGGACCACCACGATGGACCAGAGCTGCCAGACGACGAAGCCAAGGAACTCGGCGAAGATGGACCAGTACAGGTTGCGCTTGGCGATGCCGCGGCCTTCGGCTTCCCACTGGCCCTTGTTCTCGGCATCCCAGTTGGCGATCCAGCGGCCAGGGCGATGCTCAAGGACAGGTACTGCGGTGGTGGCCTCGTTGCCTTGGGTCTGTACGCGTTGTTCGACAGTCACGGATGCCTCCTTGGTGGGGACTGGGGGTACTTCCAAGGTAGGAACGGCTCGTTTCGGAGACCGGCGCCGTGTGTAAACGTGCTGTGACATTTGCCTATCCGAGGGTGTCGGCGCCGCGTGAGAAGCAGTGAGGGCTAGTGTGGCCTTGACCACATCGTGGGACGTTCCAGATTGTCCACATAATGGACTCAGTGTCCACTGTGTGGATACCGGGAACTATTATTGAATTCTCAATAAATCCTCTTTTTGCCGGGCAGGCCGCAGGCGCCGGACCGGTGCGAACGAAAGCAGCGGTGAATGTCATCCATAGCTGAACCCAAGGAAAGTGAGTCGGCCCCGGCCAACACCAGAGGCCGTGTGATCTTCTCAAGCCTTATCGGAACCACCATCGAATTCTTCGATTTCTACGCCTACGCCACCGCGTCGGTGCTGGTGTTCCCCAAGCTGTTCTTCCCCAACGCCACGGACATCAACGCGATCCTGAGCTCCTTCGCCATTTTCGGCGTCGCGTTCATTGCCCGCCCGGTGGGATCAATCCTGTTCGGCCACTACGGCGACAAGCTTGGCCGTAAGGGCACCCTGGTGGCGTCGTTGCTCACCATGGGTCTTGCAACCTTCTTCATCGGCCTGCTGCCGCCGGCGACGACGGCCGGCTGGGTGGTGCTCGCACCGCTCCTTCTGGTGGTGCTGCGTTTCTGCCAGGGCCTTGCCCTCGGCGGCGAATGGTCCGGTGCCGCCCTTTTGGCAACCGAGAACGCACCTGCCGGCAAGCGCGCCATCTACGGCACCTTCCCGCAGCTGGGCGCTCCCATCGGCTTCATCCTCGCCAACGTGCTGTTCGTCGGCCTCGCTGCCGCCCTCAGCGAAGAGCAGTTCATGGAATTCGGCTGGCGCATTCCGTTCCTCGCCAGCATCGTGATGGTGGCCGTGGGTCTCTACGTCCGCCTCAAGCTTGTCGAAAGCGCGTCCTTCCAGAAGGTCGTCGAATCGGAAAAGGTTGCCAAGGTTCCGGTTGCCGCCACCTTCAAGCACCACTGGCGGGCAGTCATCGCCGGCACCTTCATCATGCTGGCCACCTACGTGCTGTTCTACCTGACCACCAGCTTCACGCTCACCTACGGCACGGCACCGGCCAGCGCCGAGGTGGCCCGCGCCGCGGCGGAGAAGGCAGGCAAGGCCTTCAACGAGGCCGCGTTCGTCCCCGGACTGGGAATCCAGCGCAGCGAGTTCCTCTGGATGCTGATTCTCGGCGTCGTCTTCTTCGGCATCTTCACCGTGGTCTCCGGGCCGCTGGCCGAGAAGTGGGGCCGGCGCAAGTTCCTCATCGGCGTGACGCTCGGCATCCTGGTCTTCGGCCTCACCTGGGGCCTGATGTTCGGCCCGGGCAAGGGTGCAGCGCTGGTGGGCCTCATCGTCGGCTTCACCCTCATGGGCCTGACCTTCGGACCGATGGCCGCCATCCTGCCCGAGCTCTTCCCGGCAAACGTCCGTTACACGGGCTCGGCCGTGGCCTACAACCTGTCCTCCGTGATCGGCGCCGCGCCGGCATCGTTTGTGGCCATTGCACTGTGGCAGGCCGGCAAGGGCAGCACGGTCCTGGTTGGTGTCTACCTGGCTGTGGCCGCGGTTTGCACCCTGGTCGCACTCCTGATGACCAAGGAAACCAAGGACCGCGAGTTCGAAGACAACATCGCCTGAGCATCCTGCTTAACAACGCAGGCCCCGCACCGTTTGAACTGGTCCCCGATAGTTGGACTGGCTAAGTAGGATCCTAGGCCGCGAGGGCCTGGGCGCGGTATTGCACCGGGCTCAGGCCCTCGAGCTTTGTGGAGATCCGGTCGTTGTTGTACCAGTGGATGTACTCGTGCAGAGCCGGTGCCAGTGCGTCGGTGTTGAGGAACCGGACGTGGTGGAAGAGTTCTTCCTTGAGGTGTCCGAAGAAGTTCTCCATCACTGCGTTGTCGTAGCAGTTGCCCT
>NZ_MJLT01000006.1 GCF_001766675.1 Arthrobacter sp. SW1 | reverse complement strand
CGCCGTCGTTTAAGGCGTCTCAGCGGACTTCGAAGCCCGCCTCGCGGATCGCGGTCTTGACCTGCGCGATCATGTCGTCCGGTCCGAAGTGGAAGACGGAGGCGGCCAGGACGGCGTCGGCTCCTGCTTCAACGGCGGGCGGGAAGTGCGCGGGTTCGCCGGCGCCGCCGGAGGCAATGATCGGGATGTTCACCGCGGCACGGACGAGCCGGATCAGCTCCAGGTCGAAGCCGTCCTTGGTGCCGTCGGCGTCGATCGAGTTCAGCAGGATCTCCCCCACGCCCCGGTCCGCGGCTTCCTTGGCCCAGGCAATGGCATCGATTCCGGTCCCCTGGCGGCCACCGTGGGTGGTCACCTCGAAGCCGGAGGCGGTGGGCTCGGAGCCCGGGCGGGTCCGGCGGGCATCCACCGAGAGGACCAGCACCTGGGATCCGAAGTGCCGGGTGATTTCGTCGATGACGTCCGGGCGGGCCACGGCGGCAGTGTTGATGGACGCCTTGTCCGCGCCATAGCGCAGCAGCTTGTCCACCTCGGCCACACCACGTACGCCGCCGCCGACCGTCAACGGAATGAAGACTTCTTCGGCAGTCCGGCGGACGACGTCGAAGGTGGTCTCGCGGTTACCGGAAGACGCGGTCACGTCGAGGAAAGTCAGCTCATCGGCACCGGCGTTGTCGTAGCGGTGGGCAAGTTCCACCGGATCGCCGGCGTCGCGGAGGCCTTCGAAATTGACGCCCTTGACCACACGGCCGGCGTCAACGTCCAGGCACGGGATGACACGTACTGCTACAGCCATGTTTACTCCTGTGGGTTCCTGTGGTCCGGACTAGATACGGCAGGCGTGGATGCTGCTGACCAGGATCGCACGGGCACCGAGGTCGTACAGCTCGTCCATGATCCGGTTGGTTTCCTTCTTCGGAACCATGGAGCGCACGGCCACCCAGTCCGAGTCCCGCAGCGGCGACACCGTGGGAGATTCCAGGCCCGGGGTGAGCGCGGCGGCGTCCTCGACGAGGTCCTTGCGGATGTCGTAGTCCATGAGCACGTACTGGCGGGCGACCAGCACGCCCTGCAGGCGGCGGATCAGCACCTCGATTTCCTTGGCGGTGCCGTTGGCCGCGCCGCCCTCGCCGGTGCGGCGGATCAGGACGGCTTCGGAGCGGAGGATCGGTTCGCCGAAGATCTCCATGCCGGCGGCCTTGAGGGTATTGCCGGTTTCGACGACGTCGGCAATGGCATCCGCGACGCCGAGGCGTACCGAGGATTCCACGGCACCGTCCAGGCGGACCACCTTGGCGTTGACGCCGCGTTCGGCGAGGTAGGCGCGCAGCAGGCCGTCGTAGCTGGTGGCGAGGCGCTTGCCTTCAAGCTGTTCGACGCCGGAGAAGTTGCCCACCGGACCGGCGAAGCGGAAGGTGGAGGCGGCGAAGCCCAGGGGCAGCAGTTCCTCGGCTTCCACCTGCGCGTCCAGGAGCAGGTCGCGGCCGGTGATGCCGACGTCGAGCGTTCCCTGGCCGACGTACACGGCGATGTCGCGCGGACGCAGGAAGAAGAACTCGATCTCGTTGTCGGGGTCGACCATGACCAGTTCGCGGGAATCGCGGCGCTGGCGGTACCCCGCCTCGCTGAGCATCGCGGAGGCGGCTTCGGACAGGGAGCCCTTGTTGGGGACGGCTACTCGCAGCATGGTGAGTCTTTCTGGGGGATGGTGAGGGAAGGGGAAGTTTTCAAGCCTGGGCCACGCGTTGTGGCTACAGATGCTTGTAAACGTCCTCCAGGCTCAGTCCCTTGGCCAGCATGAGGACCTGCAGGTGGTACAGCAGCTGGGAGATTTCCTCGGCGGCAGCCTCATCGGATTCGTATTCTGCAGCCATCCAGACTTCGGCGGCTTCTTCGACGACCTTCTTGCCGATGCCGTGGATTCCGGAGTCCAGTTCGGCGACGGTACGGGACCCTGCCGGGCGGCTCGCTGCCTTTTCGCTCAGTTCCGCGAACAGCGTTTCGAAATTCTTCACGCCCTACAGCCTACTTGTTCGGCGGCCGGGGCCGCTTCCCGCGGCCTTGCATGACGAAGGGGATGTGAGCGAACACACAGGTAGGTGCCGCCCGCATCCCCTTCGCTTCACATCAGCCTCAGGCCGTGGCGTACTGCTTGAGGGTCAGTGCCGTGGTCAGGGCTGCCGTGACGGCTTCGTGGCCCTTGTCCTCGGAAGAACCGGGAAGGCCCGCGCGGTCCAGGCCCTGCTGTTCGGTGTCGCAGGTGAGCACGCCGAAGCCGACCGGCACGCCGGTGCGGACGCTGACGTCGGTGAGTCCCGACGTCGCGGCCTGGCAGACGTAGTCGAAGTGCGGGGTGCCGCCGCGGATCACCACGCCGAGCGCCACGACGGCGTCGAAGTGCGGCGCCAGGCGCGCTGCGGCGACCGGCAGTTCAAAGGAGCCGGGAACGCGCAGCACCGTGGGTTCGGCAATGCCGGCTTCCTTGGCCGCGCGAAGGGCTCCATCGAGGAGCCCGTCCATGATCTGGGTGTGCCAGCTGGCCGCGACGATGGCGAGCTTGAGTTTGGAGCTTTCCTCGGGGTTGAGGGTGGTGAGGTCGATGGTGGGGGCGCCGTGTCCGCTCATGTTTTCAGGGATTCCGTTCAGTCTTGTTCGTGGTCAAAAGTTCCGGTGCCGGCCGTTGCCGGGTCGGCCAAGGTGAGGCGATGGTCCATGCGGTCCTTCTTGGTCTGCAGGTAGCGCACGTTCTCTTCCCGGGAAGGAACCTCGGTGGGCACCATTTCGACGACCTTCACACCGGCCTGGGCAAGGCGGTTCTGCTTGTCCGGGTTGTTGCTGAGGAGCCGGATTTCGTGCAGGCCCATTTCAGCGAGGATCTGCGCGGCCGCCTTGTAGCAGCGGGCATCAACCGGCAGGCCGAGCTGTTCGTTGGCTTCCACGGTGTCGAAGCCTGCTTCCTGCAGCGCGTAGGCCTTGATCTTGTTGGCCAGGCCGATGCCGCGGCCTTCCTGTCCGCGCAGGTAGAGCAGGGTGCCGCCTTCCTCCCGGATCAGTTCCAGGGCGTAGGCAAGCTGCTCGCCGCAATCGCAACGGTAGGAGCCGAACACGTCACCGGTGAGGCATTCGGAGTGCAGGCGCACCAAGGGGGCCAGTCCGTTGCGCGGAGCGTTCGGGGAGCTCACGGCAAGGTGTTCCACGCCGGTGGCCTCGTCGATCCACGCCTGGGCGATGAATTCGCCGAAGGCCGTGGGCAGCTGGACCACAGGCCCGCCGCTGACCGGATGTTTGCCGGGTGCGGTGCTGCCGCCGTCGCTCTTTCGCTGTGCGGTCATCGTGTCTCCTTTTCTCCTGCCCGGCCGCCGTCGTCGGCCGCCGCGATGTAGGCCACCAGATCTTCAATCGAGATCAGCGGGCAGCCATGCTGCGCGGCGAAGTCCCTGAGGCTGTCCAGGCGCATCATCTCACCGTCATCGTGGACCACTTCGGCGATCACGCCCACCGGGGCCAGCCCGGCCAGCCGGCACAGGTCCACTGCCGCTTCGGTGTGTCCGGGACGCTCACGCACTCCCCCGTTAACCGCTCGGAGCGGGAAAATATGCCCCGGGCGGGTAATCGACGACGGCGTGCTGGCGGGGTCCGCGAGGATCCTGGCAGTCAGGGCACGGTCGCCCGCGGAAATTCCGGTGCTGACTCCGATGGCGGCATCGCAGGAGACCGTGTAAGCGGTGCCCTTGGCGTCCTCGTTGATTTCCACCATGGGCGGCAGCTCAAGGGCATCGGCGCGGCTGCCCTCCAGCGGCACGCAGATCACCCCGGAGCTGTATCGGATGGTCCAGCCCATGAGCGACGGGGTGGCGTGCTCTGCGGCGAAGATGATGTCGCCTTCGTTTTCGCGGTCTTCGTTGTCGACCACCACGACGGCGCGGCCGGCAGCCATCGCGGCAATGGCATCCTCGACCGGGTCGAGTCCGTGGCGGACCGCGGCGCCGCCTTCACGGGCAACAGTGCTTGCTTCCTTGGGGACGGTGCTCACAGTGCGGCTCCTTCGGTGGCGCCTGCGTCGGCGGCGGGACGTGCAGCGAAGGACAGCAACCGTTCGGTGTACTTGGCCAGCACGTCCACTTCGAGGTTGACCCGGCCACCGATTGCCTTGGCACCCAGGCCGGTCTCTTCGAGGGTGGTGGGGATAAGTCCTACTTCGAACCAGGGTTCGCTTTCCGCTGCCGGGCTCACGGCTGTCACCGTCAGGGAGACGCCGTCGACGGCGATCGACCCCTTTTCGGCGATGTAGCGTGCCAGCTGGGCCGGGACACCGAAGCGAAGGCGGTCCCAGTTGCCCTGGGTCTCGCGCTCGAGGAGCTGCCCGACGCCGTCGACGTGCCCCTGGACCACGTGCCCGTCCAGGCGGCCACCGGCCGGAACGCAGCGTTCGAGGTTGACGGCGTCGCCGGGAGCCAGTTCGCCGATCGTGGTGCGGACGAGCGTCTCCCCCATGACGTCCACGCTGAATTCCTGCCCGGCAATCCCGGTCGCCGTGAGGCAGACTCCGTTGACGGCGATCGAGCCGCCGAGTTCGAGGCCTCCCGTGGTGCTGGGAGCGGAGAGGCGCAGGGTGGCGCTTTCCGTTCCCTGGTGGTCAATGGCCAGGACCTTGCCCTGTTCGGCAACGATTCCGGTAAACATTCAGTGCTCTCCTTCGATGGCTTCGGCGTCCTTGCCGGAAGCGTGGTCTTCTGTGGCTTTCGCCAGGGGTTTCAGGTGCAGCCGGAGGTCCCGGCCGAGCCGTTGGACGGCGCCTCCGCCGGCGTCGTCCCAGCTCCAATGCTGTGCATCCGCGAGCGTGGTGATGCCGAGTTCGCGCAACGCGGGGGTCCCGCTGCCCAACAGGGTCGGGGCGAGGTAGACGATCAGCTCGTCCACCAAGCCGGCGGCCAGGAACGCTCCCAGGATCCGAGAGCCGCCTTCGACCATGACGTGCCGGATCCCGCGCGCGAAAAGTGCTTCCAGGGCTTCGGCGGGGTCGCGGGTGGGCAGGTGCAGGAATTTTCCGTCGGTGCCCCTGATGGCGGCAGCGGCGGGAACCTCGCGCAGTCCCATGACGGCCCGGAGGGGTTGCTTCCCGTGCTGTTCCCCGTTGGCATCCCGGGCCGTCAGGCGGGGATCGTCCACCAGGACCGTCTCGGTGCCGACCAGGATGGCGTCAATGAGGCCACGGAGGCCATGGTTGTCGGCCAAGGACTCCGGACTGGAAATCCATTGGCTGGTGCCATCCGCGGCGGCGATGCGGCCGTCCACCGTCTGGGCGATGTGGAGCGTGACGAACGGCCGGCGGGCGGCCACGGCGGCAAACCAGTCGCGGTTGAGTTCGAAGGCCTCCTGCGCTCCAAGGCCGTCGGCCACCAGCACACCGGCGGCGCGGAGGGTGCGGGCACCGCCGGCAGCGGGGTCGTGGGGATCATCGACGGCGTACACCACCCGCGCGATTCCGGCGTCGATGATCGCCTGGGCACACGGGCCAGTCCGTCCCGTGTGGTTGCAGGGCTCCAAAGTGACGACCATCGTGGTACCCCGGAGGTCGGTCCCGGCCTTTTTCGCGGCGGCGATGGCGTCCGCTTCGGCGTGGGCGGTGCCGGCGCCACGGTGGTAACCCGTGGCCAGCTGCGTCCCGTCGGCATCGAGGACGACGGCGCCGACCAGCGGGTTGGCGCCCCGCGGACCGCGAAGGGCAGCGGCGAGGGCAGCCTCCATCGCGGTTTCCTCGGCTTGGGTGAAGACGGTGCCGCCTTCGAGGACGGCACTCACGATGCGGCTCCGGCAGCGACGGACGTGGACGGGGCCACTGGTGCTTCGCGGCGGCCGGCCCGCCACCAGACGAAGAAACCGGCCAGCGTGAACACACCGTAGAAGAGGTACATGAAGGCGCTGGCGAAGTAGCCGGCGCTGAACAGCAGCGGGACGCCCACGATGTCCACGGCCACCCAGATCAGCCAGAACTCGGTCCAGCCGCGGGCCATGCCGTAGGTGGCGAGCAAGGATCCCATGAAGGTCCAGGCGTCGGCCCAGACCGGCGGGTAGGAGCCCAGGGAATCAAACAACGGGGTCAGCGCGGCGGTGCCGGCGAACAATGCGGCCACGAGCGCGATCCGGACTTTCGCCGGGGCCCAGCCTGGAACGACTGCCCGGCCCTGCGTGGCGGTGTTGCGTCCCTGCTGCCAGCGGTACCAGCCGTAGATGGCGACGCCGATGAACATCACCTGGCGGCCGGCCTGACCCCACAGGGTTGCCGGCGTAGCGGTACCGAAGACGTTGCCGAGGAAGACCGTGAGGAGGAGCAGGTTGCCCGCGATACCCACGGGCCATGCCCAGACTTTGCGGCGCATTCCGCCGAGGGCGCTGGCCAGCCCGAAAATGTTTCCCAGCACTTCGCGTAGAACAAGCGCAGACCCGCCGATCGGGATCTGTGCTTCGAAGAGCCATCGCAGGATATCCATGCCGTTCCTTCCCTGAAAGCCGCGATGGCTCCGGGGGTGTACGACAGCGCGCCGGGCGTCCTTAAAGGGACGCCACAGCATGACTGTACGTGCTTCTCCCATCCAGACTTTGACTGTCGGTACTGGAATTCCACCAGTTCAACCGTTTGCCGCCGCTTCCTGGCCGGAAACGAAGGCTCGCGGGTCGCGGACTATGACCGCCGGTTCGGAATTACACCGACCCCGGAGCACGTAATGTGTGTTTGCTATTGTGGCACAACTTCGGCGATGCCCCGGCTATTCCCGGGCCGTCGCCGTCAACAGTTCGTCATGCTCTGCATTTCATCGCTTGGCAGCCGCGGCGAGGCCGGCTTCGCGGAGGCGCTCGATGGCCTCGGCCGGGTCCTCCTTGCCGTACACGGCTGAACCGGCCACGAACACGTTGGCCCCCGCTTCGGCCGCGCGCAGGATGGTCTCTTCGGTGATGCCGCCGTCCACCTGGAGCGCGACACCGATCCCCGAGCCGTCGATGGCGGCACGTGCCCGCCGGATCTTGGGCAGGGTCACGTCGAGGAAGGACTGCCCGCCGAAACCGGGCTCCACGGTCATGATCAGCAGCATGTCGAGTTCACCGAGCATGTCGAGGTACGGCTCCACGGGGGTCGCCGGGCGCAATGCCATGCCGGCCTTCGAACCGCGGGCCCGCAGCTCGCGTGCGAGCTTGATGGGCGCGACGGCCGCCTCGGCGTGGAACGTCACGGAAGCCACACCGGCGTCGGCGTAGGCAGGAGCCCAGCGGTCGGCGTCGGCAATCATCAGGTGGGCGTCCAGCGGAACCGGGCTGACGGCCTGGATCCGTTCCACCACGGGGAGTCCGAGGGTCAGGTTCGGAACAAAGTGGTTGTCCATGACGTCCACGTGGACGGCGTCGGCGTTGCTGATGCGCTTCAGCTCGGCTTCCAGGTTCACGAAGTCGGCGGACAGGATGCTCGGGTTGATGCAGCAGGTGGACAAGTTGGTTCCCCTTGGCGTTGGCGGTGGCGGGTTGCTGTGGAGCGGGAGCTTTCCGGCTGAGGGCTTCCGGAACTAGGACTTCTTCCGGATGAGCGCCATGAACATGGCATCCGTGCGGTGCAGGTGCGGCCAGAGCTGAGCAGTCTGTTCATGCCCGGCACCGAGGGTTCCGTCAAGGCTGACGGCGTCCAGTGCCGCGCCGGCGTCGAGCAGTTCGAGGTCGTCACGTTTCGCGACGGCGTCGCTGACGACGGCGGTGGTCTCTGCCGGGTGCGGGGAACAGGTCACGTAAGCGACGATTCCGCCCGGGCGGACGGCGTCAATGGCGGATTCCAACAGTTCGCGCTGCAGCGGGCCGAGTTCGGCGAGGTCTTTCGGCGTGCGGCGCCAGCGTGATTCGGGGCGGCGGCGCAGGGCACCGAGACCCGTGCATGGCACATCCGCGAGCACGCGGTCGAAACCGCCGGGCTGCTCCTTGCCAAGGTCGCGGCCGTCGCCCGTGCGCACCGACCAGGCGGAATCCGGCACTGCGGCCAAGGCCTGGCTGACAAGCCTGGCACGGTGCGGTGCCGGCTCGTTGGCCAGCAGCGTGGCGCCGCTTTCGTTGGCCAAGGCGGCGAGCAGCGTCGCCTTGCCGCCGGGGCCGGCACAGAGGTCCAGCCACTTCTCGCCTTCACGTGTGGCATTGCCGAGGTCGACGGCCGCCACCGCGCGGGCGACCAGCTGCGAACCGACATCCTGGACACGGGTGGTGCCTGCCCGCACCGAGGACAAGCGGCCGAGGTCGCCGCCGCTGGAGAGCGCCGAACCCTCCACGAGCGGCCCGGGGGTGGCACCGTTTTCCAGGGCTTCGTCGAGGCTGCCGAGGCCCGGGAGCGCGACGAGGTTCACCACGGGTGCTGCGTTGTCGGCTTCGAGCAGCTCCGTGATTTCCTCCGCCGGGCGGCCGTGGGCCACCAGGGACTGGCGCAGGGCGCGGACGATCCATTCCGGGTGCGCGTGACGGATGGCGTCGATCTTTGTCTGTTCGCTTTCGCCGGCCAGGAGGTGGTCCAGCCATTCCGGAAGCGTGCGTGCGGTCACCTTGCGCAGGACCGCGTTGATGAGCGACGACGGACCGGCACCGATGACCGCGCGGGCCAAGCCCACCGTCTGGTCCAGGGCGGCGTGAGCGGGGACCCGCATGGCGAGGAGCTGGTGCGCGCCGAGGCGGAGGGCGTCCAGCACCGCGGGATCCAGCTGGGCCAGCGGCCGGTCCACGCAGGCCGCGAGGATGGCGTCATAGGTCCCCTGCCCGCGCAGGGCGCCGTAGCTCAGCTCAGTGGCGAATCCGGCGTCGCGCTTGTCCAGGCGGTGGTGCCGGATCCTGGCCGGGAGCACCAGGTTGGCGTAGGCGTCCTCGGACGCCACGGCCCGCAGCACTTCAAAGGCAACCAGGCGTGCGGGATCGGCACGGCGGGTCCGTTGCGACGGGGCACTGGCGGAAAAGCCCCGCTGCGGCCCGCGGTTGCGTTCGCGGCCCTTGGCGTCACGGCGGACATTGCTGCGGTCGCCCCGGCCACCGCCGTCGCGTCCGCCATGGTTTGCCGGGTTCCGTCGGCCGGACTCACTCATTCGAATACCACGCTCTCTGCTGCTGCCAGGCCGCGGGCCCAATCGGCCGACGCCATCATCTTCTTGCCGGCCGGTTGGATCCGGCCAAGCTGCACCGCGTGGGAACCTGTTCCCACGAGGACGGACTTTCCGTCGAAACGGAGGTGGCCGGGTTCCAGGTCCCGGATGTCCGGCCGGAGCCCGAGCGGTTCGAGCTTGACGCGCTGACCGTCCAGCATGGTCCAGGCGCCGGGTTCAGGGGTGACGCCGCGGGAGCGGCGGTTGAGCGCCAGCGCAGGCTGCGCCCAATCGATGCGCCCGTCTTCGAGGCCAAGCTTGGGGGCCAGCGACACCTCGCCGGACTGGGGTTCCGGTGCCGCTTTTCCGGCGTCGACGGCGGAGAGGGTCTGGCTGAGCAGGACGGCGCCGCTGCGCGACAACCGTTCGAGCAGATCCCCTGCCGTGTCTTCGGGGCGGACGGTTTCGGTAACGGTCCCGAAGACGGGTCCGGTGTCCAGGCCTTCTTCCAGCTGGAAGGTGGCCGCGCCGGTGATGTCGTCGCCGGCGATAAGCGCCCGTTGCACAGGGGCCGCACCCCGCCAGGCGGGAAGGAGGGAGAAGTGCAGGTTGATCCAGCCGTGGCGCGGCACTGAGAGGGCGTTCTTGGGGACGATGCCGCCGTAGGCGACGATCGCCGCGACATCGGGCGCAAAAGCGGCGATGCGCGCGGTGGTTTCCTCATCCACCTTGGCCGCGTGGATCACCTCGATGCCGAGTTCGACGGCGCGTGCGGCCACCGGTGACGGCGTCAGGACCCGCTTGCGCCCGGTGGGCGCATCGGGGCGGGTCAGGACTGCGACGACGTCGAAGCCGGCGGCGACCAGTGCGTCGAGGGAAGGAACGGCGACGGCCGGAGTGCCGGCGAAGAGGACCCTCATTCGGTAGTGCCGAAGCTGCCGAAGCTCGAGCCCACGGTGGTGGCCCGCTTGCTGGTGGTCTGCTCCGTCACCGCGTGGTAGTTCGCGGCACGGATGGCCCGCAGCGCGGACTTCCGGTCCTCGCCTTCAAGGCGGTCGGTGAAGAGGATGCCGTCCAGGTGGTCCGTTTCGTGCTGGAAGCACCGGGCGAGCATGCCTTCGGCCTCGATCGTCACCGGGTTGCCGTGAAGGTCCACACCGGTGGCGCGGGTGGTCCGGCGCCGGCGGACGGGATAAGCGAGCCCCGGGATGGACAGGCACCCTTCAATCTCGTCGTCCTGGAAGTCCTCGCTGTTCTCCAGCACGGGGTTGATGATGTGTCCTTCGACGCCGCCGATCCGGTAAGTGAAGACACGCTGGCTCACGCCGACCTGCGGGGCGGCGAGCCCTGCACCTTCCACGTCTTCCATGGTTTCGGTCATGTCGGCGACCAGTTTGGCGAGCTCGGGCCCGAAGTCCGTCACGGGATCGGCAACCGTACGCAGTACGGGGTCCCCGATGATCCGGATGCTCAAAATGGCCATGCGCTGTCAGTCCTCACGGTCGGCGTTTCCTGTGCTTCGCGGATAAGTGAAGCTAAGCCAGTTTAGTGGAGCCCACCGCGGCCGGGGCGGCCGGGTAGGCAGGCGGCGCGATTCCAAGCAGCGCAGGGCCGGCCGTACTGACCTCCGCGGACATGTCCCACACCCGTTTGAGCGCACAGAATTTCCACCAGTGGTGCTTGAGGACCTCGGGGTTGGCCCGTTGCGGCCGCACCTCGGTTTCACCGATGGCCACGGCAAGCAGCACGGGATCCTCGCCGTACTTCCAGGGTTCCCACTGCCCGGCCACCGGATCCACCAGGCTTTCCTCTGCCTTCATCCCGGCGACGAGCTGCATGACCACCTTGTCATCCAGTGCCTTCACGGTGCCGTCGCGGTTGGTGCCCTTTGTCTTGTAATCGATCAGGCAGATCCTGCCATTGATGCGCGCCACGAGGTCCAGCGTGCCCGCGTATCCGACGCTCGAATTCCAGACGGTGATCTCGGGCGCGAGCGGCTCCACCCGGTACAACTCCCACCATTCATCAAATCTGGCGGCGAAGGCCTGCTCTCCGTGCGAGGCCAGGATGTCGCGCGATTCCTCCACCCTGTGCTCCCGGCCGAGGGCGCGGAGGGCGACCTGCTCGCAGTAGTTGTGTACGCGGTCGCCACGCTGGGCGGCGTCATCGCGGTAGACCTCCGCCGCTTTGGCTGCCTTGTTGACAGCCTGGCGGAGCCCGGCCGGGCTGCCGAGCAGGCGGGGAAGATCAGGATCGTTGGCCAGGCTGTTGGCTCCCATGTAACCGAACCAGCCGTCCAGCGAATGCGCCTGCTGCCCGATCACCGTGGTGATGGACGGTACGGAGAAGCCCTCCGTGGTGGACCGGGCGTACATCCGTCCGTAGTCGGTGGCGTGGGCAAGCAGTGGATCTGTCATGGGAAAACTCTTTCACAGACCCCTGACAGGAACCGAGCCAGTGGCGCGTAACGACAAAACCCCCGCCGATTAATGACCAGCGGGGGTTTCCACGGTGGGCGATACTGGGTTCGAACCAGTGACCTCTTCGGTGTGAACGAAGCGCGCTACCACTGCGCCAATCGCCCGTGCATCAAAAACACTAACCGACTCCGGCCGGAAATCAAAAACGGGCGGAACAGGCGCCGAACCCTGCACTCCACCCCTCCGTACGCAGCGGCGAACCGCAAGCTAATCACAGCCGTGTAACTTCGAAAATCCGCGCCATTCCACGGAAGCGACGGCGTCGCCGCGCGCAAACACCGCAGCGATTTGGAGTTTCCCCGAACCTCCTATAGAGTTTTTACTCGTCGGAAAGCGACGGACCGCCCCTCGGGACGGAACGAAGAAATCCGGCAATGCGGACGTAGCTCAGCTGGTAGAGCACCACCTTGCCAAGGTGGATGTCGCGAGTTCGAATCTCGTCGTCCGCTCGCAGGACACTGTCACGGCAATGAATCTCCGGTAATTCGGGATTCCTGCTTACACGGTGGGTTGGCCGAGAGGCGAGGCAGCGGCCTGCAAAGCCGTATACACGGGTTCGAATCCCGTACCCACCTCGGTGAAAACCCTGGATTCCGGTTCCGGCCGGATCACTATGGGCGATTGGCGCAGCGGTAGCGCGCTTCCCTGACACGGAAGAGGTCACTGGTTCGATCCCAGTATCGCCCACGAGAGCAAGGAAACTTGCTTCGAGTTGAGCGGATGGCTCCAGCCATCCGCTCAACATTTGCGGACGTAGCTCAGCTGGTAGAGCACCACCTTGCCAAGGTGGATGTCGCGAGTTCGAATCTCGTCGTCCGCTCTCCTGTTTTTAAGGAATCCGGAAACGGATAGTGCCGGCACAAGCCGGACACGGGCGATTGGCGCAGCGGTAGCGCGCTTCCCTGACACGGAAGAGGTCACTGGTTCGATCCCAGTATCGCCCACGGAACAAGGCAACTTGTTTCAGTGCCGGACTACCGGCACACGCGGACGTAGCTCAGCTGGTAGAGCACCACCTTGCCAAGGTGGATGTCGCGAGTTCGAATCTCGTCGTCCGCTCTCATGGATCCGTCCCTGAATCGTGAAGCAGCTCTGCGGAGCTGCTTTTTTTGTGCCCCGATTCCGCGCACACTGGGAGGACCACGCTCCAAACGCTCAGGAAATCCAATGAATAAAGCTAAGGAAAAATCGCTTTATCTGATGTGATTCGCCTCGCATACTTTTCTTCGGACCTTTTTGGCATGCACCCATATCGCCTACAGGCAGGAGCACCCCGGTGAACCAAGCAACACCGAACTCGATCATGAGAAGGAAACCGATCGACACGATCGAGGAGGAGAACAAGCACAGCGGGCTCTTCAAGAGCCTCGGCCTCTGGCAGCTGACGGCCATCGGCGTCGGCGGCATCATCGGCGTCGGCATCTTCTCCCTGGCCGGCCTCGTCGCCCACGGAAATGAGAGCAATCCCGGCGTCGGCCCCGCCGTGCTGATTTCCTTCCTCGTGGCGGGCCTCGCCTCGGCAGCCGCGGCCCTCTCCTACGCCGAGTTCGCGGGCATGATCCCCCGCGCCGGCTCGGCTTACACCTATGGCTACGTGGCCCTCGGCGAGATCATCGGCTGGTTCATCGGCTGGGACCTCCTGCTCGAATACATCGCGATCGTCGCCGTCGTCGCCATCGGCATCTCAGGCTACTTCGACGCGTTCCTTTCCGGCATCGGCATCCACATGCCGGTCTGGATGACCTCCACCGTGGATGAAGGCAAGGGCGGCGTCATCAACCTGCCCGCCATCGTGGTCTGCCTTATCGTGACCTGGATCCTGAGCCGCGGCACCAAGACCTTCGGCCGCTTCGAACTCATCGCCGTCGGCATCAAGGTGCTGCTGATCGTGTTCATCATCGGCCTGGGCATTTTCTACATCAACGCCGAGAACTACAACCCGTTCATGCCCAGCGGCTTCGGCCCTGTTCTGGCAGGCTCGGCCACCGTCTTCTTCGCGGTCTTCGGCTACGACGCCATGAGTACCGCGGCGGAGGAAGCCAAGGACGGCAAGAAGCACATGCCCAAGGCAATCGTGCTCTCCCTCGTCATCGCCATGCTCCTCTACGTGGCCGCCACGCTCGTCCTCACGGGCATGCAGAACTACAAGGACATCAACCCCACCGCAGGCTTCGCCTCGGCCTTCACCGGCGTGGGACTCCCGGTAATCGCCACCATCATCTCCGTGTTCGCGGTCCTTTCCATCCTGACCGTGATGTTGACCTTCCTCCTGGGCGTCACCCGCGTCTGGTTCACCATGAGCCGGGACGGGCTGCTGCCCACCTGGTTCGCCAAGACCGACCGCCACGGAACCCCGCAGCGTGTCACCTGGATCGCCGGCATCGCCTCTGCCTTCCTTGCCGGCGTCTTCCCCATCAAGTCAGTGGCCGACCTGACCAACATCGGCATCCTGGCCGCCTTCGTGGTGGTATGCGTGGCCGTGATCGTCTTCCGCTACAAGAAGCCGGAGGCGCCGCGCACCTTCCGCCTGCCGCTCATGCCGCTCGTGCCCGCCTTCGGCGTGCTTTCCTCGGGCTTCCTGATGACCCAGCTGCCGTGGGACACCTGGCTGCGTTTCGGGGTGTGGCTGGTCATCGGCCTGGCCATCTACTTCGGCTACGGACGCCGGCATTCGCTCATGAACCCGGACAGTCCGCGGCACCTCCAGCGTGACATCGAAGACGCGAGCTTGTGACAAGAACTGTAAAACCGTGCTTGGCAAGCCCATCATGACGGGCTAGGCTCGAGGGCGGAGGAGCGAACTGGCTCCGCGAACGAAGGGAGGTGCCCGTGGGACTTTTTGACGATCTGAAGGGCAAGGCTCAGGAACTCATTGGTGGCAACGAAGAAGCCATCAAGGACGGCATCGAGAAGGCAGGCGATTTCATCGACGAAAAGACCGGTGGAAAGTTCGCCGATCAGGTCGACGCAGCCCAGAATGCAGCTTCCGACTTCGTGGAGAACGCCGATGGCCAGCCGGCCGGCGACGCTCCCGCCGCGGATGAGGCTCAGTAAAGAGCTCCCGTAACAGTTACGTCAACGGGGCACCGGTCCCGCCGTGAGGCGGCACCGGTGCCCTTGGCGTTTAACCGGTCGCCCGGAAACCGTCCGGCGGCCTCGGGTACCGTTGAACATCATGCCCTCCCCTGATTCGAACACCGCACCCGCCGCACCACCGGCTCCCCCGACCCCGCGCTCCCCGCAGCTCTCGATGCCCCTGACGGCAGGCGTCGTCACCGCGCTGGTCGGCTTCACTTCATCCTTCGCCGTGGTCCTCGCCGGCCTGCGCGCCGTCGGCGCCACGGACGGACAGGCGGCCAGCGGGCTGCTCGCCCTGACGATCTGCTTCGGCATTGGCGTCCTCTGGCTTTCCTGGCGCTCCAAGGTCCCGGTGACGCTCGCCTGGTCCACACCAGGTGCTGCGCTTCTCGCGGGAGCCGGAGCGCCCGACGGCGGGTGGCCGGCCGCCGTCGGGGCCTTCCTGCTCGCGGGGGTGCTGATCGCACTGACCGGTCTGCTGCCTCCGCTGGGACGGCTGATGGCGAAGATTCCCACCTCGCTGGCCCAGGCGATGCTCGCAGGCGTGCTCCTGCCGCTGTGCCTCGCACCGTTCAAAGCCCTGGGCGAGGCTCCCCTGCTGGTGGCGCCGGTGATCGCGTGCTGGTTGCTGATGATGAAACTGGCTCCGCGCTGGTCGGTTCCGGCGTCGCTCGGTGTGGCGTTGGGAGTGATCGGCATCTACATCGCCGTCAACGGTGGTGCTGTTCCGGCCGGGCGCTTGCTCCCGGAGCTTGAATGGACCACGCCCGCGTTCACGCTGCAGGCCGCAGCGGGGATTGCCCTGCCGCTGTTCATTGTGACCATGGCATCGCAGAACATCCCCGGCGTGGCCGTTCTCAAGTCCTTCGGCTACAGCACGCCGTGGCGGCCGTCGATGCTGGTCACCGGCGCGGGAACGGTCCTTGGCGCACCGTTCGGCGGCCACGCCATTAATCTGGCCGCGCTCAGTGCCGCCCTGGCAGCCGGAGAAGAAGCAGGGCCGGACCGGGGCCGGCGATGGATCGCGGGCTTCACCTCGGGCCTGGCCTACCTGGTGCTGGCGGCGTTCTCGGCCGCGCTGGTGGCCGTGGTCGCTGCCGCGCCCCAAGGCCTGTTGGAGGCTGTGGCGGGCTTGGCGCTGCTGGGCACCATGGCGTCAGCCATCGCCTCCGCACTGGCCGTGGCCGAGGAAAGGATCAGCGCTTCGGTGACCTTCCTGCTGGCCGCGTCAGGGCTGAGCGTGGCAGGAATCGGTGCCGCGTTCTGGGCCCTGGTGGCGGGAATCGTGATCCGCTGGGTCCTCAAGGACCGCAGTAAACCTTAGGAAGGTTCGTGGTTCTGGCCTTCGCGGGCCAGTGCCGTCAGGCGGGACACTGCACGGTAGTACTTCTTCATGTACCCGCCGTTCATCATCTCTTCGGTGAAGAGCTTGTCGAACGGTACGCCACTGGCGAGGATCGGCACGTCCTTGTCGTACAGGCGGTCGGCGAGCACCACGAAACGCAGGGCCACAGCCTGCTCGGTGATGGTTTCGACGTCGCGCCACACCACGCCGTCGATCCCGGCGATCAGCTGACGGTAACGGCTGGGGTGGACACCAGCGAGGTGGTCCACCAGTTGGCGGAAGTCGTCGACGGCGACCGTCTGTCCGTCGAACTCGGCATGCATGTGCCGCTTGAGGTCCTCGGTCTTCAGCGGGGCCGGAGCCGCGGGCAGGCCGCGGTGGCGGTAATCCTCGCCGTCGATCCTGATGACATCGAACTGGTCCGCCAGGACCTGGATTTCGCGCTGAAAGTCGACGGCGGCGAAGCGGCCCTCACCGAGGGAACCCGGCAGGGTGTTGGACGTCGCGGCAAGGCGGACACCGGCGTCGGCCAGTTCCCGCATAAGCCGGGACATCAGCACGGTGTCGCCCGGATCATCCAGTTCGAATTCGTCGATACAGACGAGCTTGTAGCTGCTCAGCGCTTCAACGGTCTTGCGGAAGGACAGCGCGCCCACGAGGTTGGTGTACTCAACGAAGGTGCCGAAGGCCTTGGGCCCGGGGGCCGAGTGCCACAACGAAGCCAGGAGGTGGGTCTTGCCGACGCCGAAGCCGCCGTCGAGGTAGATGCCGGCGCGGCCGTTGTCCTTCTTGCCGAAGATCCGGGAGAAAAGCCCCCCGCCGCTGCCGTTTCCGACGCTTGCGGCGAAGCTTTCGAGCGCCTTGACGGCGGCCGCCTGGCTGGGTTGCGCCGGGTCCGGCCGGTAGCTCGCGAAGGAAACCTCCCCGAACCGGGGGGAAGGGTGGAAGCCCTGCAGGATTTCGGCTGCGGAGACCGCCGGTGTGCGTGCGGCGAGCTGTTCAATCTGTACCAAAACGGTCCGTTCTTCCGGTCGTAAGTCCTCAGCAAGAATACCGGCAATGCGCGGCGGCCACGGACACGGCGGACGGCTGAGCGGGCAGCCATGTTTCACCATGTGACCGCCCCGCAGCAATCACGCAGGTGCGTCGATAGTGTTGGTTCCATGCCGGGCAGCCGGATGTTCCGTCTTCCGCTCCGGCGCCGTCCATCTTCAGTGAAAGGCCATGCCCATGTCCTACCCCGTTGAACAGAACGAAAAGTTCGCGAAGTACGCGCACCCGGAGCGCCTGGTGTCCACCGAATGGCTCGCCGCGGCCCTTGAAGGCGGCGCGCTCAGTGACGGCAAACTCGTCGTCGTCGAATCCGACGAGGACGTCCTGCTCTACGAAACCGGCCACATCCCGGGCGCCGTCAAGATCGACTGGCACACCGACCTGAACGACGAGGTCACCCGCGACTACGTGGACGGAGCCGGTTTCGCCGCCCTGGCCGCCGCCAAGGGCATCTCGCGCGACAGCACCGTGGTCATCTACGGCGACAAGTCCAACTGGTGGGCCGCCTACGCCCTCTGGGTCTTCACCCTCTTCGGCCACGAAGACGTACGCCTCCTGGACGGCGGCCGCGACAAGTGGATCGCCGAGGGCCGCGAACTGACCACCGATGTTCCGCAGCCGGCCGCGGGCGACTACCCCGTGGTCGAACGCAACGATGCCCCGATCCGCGCCTTCAAGGAAGACGTCCTGGCGCACCTCGGCAAGCCGCTGATCGACGTCCGCTCCCCCGAGGAATACACCGGACAGCGCACCCACATGCCGGCTTACCCCGAAGAAGGCGCACTGCGCGGCGGCCACATCCCCACCGCGGCCTCCATCCCGTGGGCGCGCGCCGCAGCGGAGGACGGCAGCTACCGTACCCGCGAGGAGCTCGAGGCCCTGTACCTCGGCGAAGCCGGCCTGCAGGAAGGCGACGAGGTGGTGGCTTACTGCCGCATCGGCGAGCGTTCCAGCCACACCTGGTTCGCCCTGAAGTACCTGCTGGGCTTCCAGAACGTGCGCAACTACGACGGTTCCTGGACCGAATGGGGCAACGCCGTGCGCGTCCCGATCGTCAAGGGCGCCGAACGCGGCTCCGTTCCGGCATCGGCCAACTGACTGCCGCCTGCATTCCTGAATCATCGGTCCGGGCGGGGCACTTCCCCCGCCCGGACTGCGTAAGCTGGACGTGATGAGTACCAATACCCTTCCCGCCGCACTGGCGGAAATTGTCGATGACTTCCAGGCGTTGAGCGAGCCCGAACGCCTGCAGTTGCTGCTGGAATTCTCCCGGGGCCTCCCGGAACTCCCAGAACGCCTCCTGGACCATCCTGAACTCCTCGAACAGGTGGTGGAGTGCCAGTCGCCGCTGTTCCTGACCATTGAGCAGGAACGCAAGGACGACGGCGCTCCGGGCTACCGCCTGTTCTTCAAGGCCCCGCCGGAGGCACCTACCACCCGCGGCTTCGCAGGCGTGTTGCACGAAGGCCTCGACGGCCTGACCGCGGCCGAAATCCTGGCCGTGCCCGACGACATGCCGGAACTCCTCGGCCTCACCCGCGCCATCACACCCCTGCGCATGCGGGGCATGACGGCCATGCTCGGCCGCATCAAGCGCAAGGTCACCGCCGCCGAGCGGCTGCAGTCCTAGACACCAGGGCACCTGACGCTCATGGCAAAGAAGCAGGCATCGTCCGGAACGCCGGCCACAGCCGCACTGGCTGCGGCCGGCGTACCGTACACGCTGCACCCCTACACCCACGATCCCGCGGCTGAAAGCTACGGGATGGAAGCCGCCCAGGTCCTTGGCGTCGCCCCTTCCCGGGTGTTCAAGACCCTGATGGTCGAGATCGACGGCAGGCTCGCCGTCGGGATCGTCCCGGTCAGCGGAACACTTGACCTCAAGGCCATCGCCGCGTCACTGGGTTCCAAGAAAGCCGCCATGGCGGACCCGAAAGCCGCCGAGCGGCGGACGGGCTACGTCCTGGGCGGCATCTCGCCGTTGGGCCAGCGCCAGTCCTCACCCACGGTCCTGGACGAATCGGCGCTGGGTTTTCCCACGGTGCTCGTCTCCGGCGGACGGCGGGGCCTGGACATCGAGCTTGCCCCCGCGGACCTCGCGCGGCTCACCAACGCGCGCATTGCACCGATCGCGGGAGCCTGAGCCGGTCAGGAACCTGAAGACCTTGATGCTGGGGCCCTAGCGGCTGCCCGTGAGCTGGGGTGCCAAGGGCGTCAGCCGCGGCTCCAGCCAGGAACGCACCAGGCGCCCCCACTTTTCCGGGTCCACATTCCATTCCTTCGTGTGGCGTGCCTTGCGGAACGGCTCGAACGTCACCATCTCGGGATTCCGTTCGGCCAGGCTCGCGGACGGCCCGTACGGCACGTACTCGTCATCGACGCTGTGGATCACCAGGGTGGGCGTGCGCAGTTCCACTGCCCGGGTGTCCCAGTCCATGACCCGCAGGTCCACGGGGGCGGCGAGCCCGGTAAGCCTGCGGCCCAGGGAATGTCCCAGCATCAACTGGCCGTAGCGGCCCACGGCGTACGGGATCCTGTTCAGGCGGGCATGGTGCGCCAGGACGTTCACCCAGTCGATGACGGGTGCGTCCAGCACCATGGCCCGGATGCGGTGCCGGTAACGTGAAAGATCCGCGGTCTGCAGGCAGATTGCCCCGCCCATGGACCAGCCGAACAGCACCACTTCCTCCGCGCCCTGTTCCAAGGCGAAGCCGATGGCCGCTTCGACGTCGCGCCACTCGGTGGAGCCCAGGCCGTAGCGGCCGTCCGGGGCCGCGGGGGCCAGTCCGTCGTTGCGGTAGGAAACCAGGAGGCTGTCCATGCCAAGGCTGCGGGCGAGCGGGACGGCACGCAGGCACTCGAGCCGCGTGGCGCCGCGGCCGTGGACCATCACGGCCCACACACGCGCAGTGGAACCCGGATTTGCCCGGACGAGCCACGCCGGCGCACGTCCGCCGTCGACCTCGATTTCAATGTCTTCCGCGGCCAGGCCCAGCGACGCCGGGGACGCGTACACTGCGCCGCTCCACCAGCCGCGGCGGGCCGCGGCCAGGTCCCCGCTGTACACCTCCTGGACCTCGCGCTGGACCGTCCGTTCCGCGGGCGAATAGGACACGATCCTGCCGACCCGGGCGTGCCCGGCGCCGCCATCGAAGAAGAGGCTGAACGTGCCGTGGCAGGTGGTGTCCTCGTTGGCCGCGAGAATGACCTGCAGTCCGTCGTCGCCGCGTACCACCGCCAGGATTTCCTGGTTGGCTTCGCGGGCGGTCGGCGTAATGACGCGCCGGGCGAAGTAGGCCGCGAGGGCCGAACTGCCTGCGCCAAGCAGGGCGGCCAGGCCGCTGCCGGCAGCGATCCCGGCCAGCGTCCATTTGGCGCGGGCGGACATGGCCCCAGTGCCTGGGGATTCGGAGGCCGGGCGCACGGTGGTTGCCATGTGACCATTTTGCACGCCGGGCCACGCTTTGCCGGAATCGCCGCAACGCCCGCGGATTCGGTGGCGAAACCCTGCCGTGCGGCCGGACGCGGGTCTACGCTGTAGCCATGAGCGATCCCATCGTGATTTTGAGCGAAGAGCCCCTCGGCCACGACGACCGTGCCAACATCGCCAAGCTGGTGGACGGCAGCGATGCCCCCATCGTGGTGCTGGTGCCGGCGAATACTGAACGGCACCTGTTGGTGGATTTCCTGGAGAACCTCTCCATGCTGGAGGTGGCGAAAGCCTTCCGGGAACTACTTTCCGAGGCGCCGGATCCGGAGGCGGAGCGCGCCAGCGCGCAAGGCGCCCTGGAAGCCTCGCTCGAGGCGCTGGAAGGCCTGGGCGGCGGCGTCACCGGTGAGATCGTCGACGGCGGCGCTGTCGCCGGCCTGGTCGCGAAGGTCAAGGCGCTCAATGCATCCCAGGCCGTGGTCGTGACCCGACCGCACGCCATCGCTGATACCTTCCACACGGACTGGGCGAACAAGGCCCAGGACCAGCTGGGACTGCCTGTGCTGCATCTCTACGCCGGTTCGGGATTCATCGGCGACTCCTGAGCGTTGAGGAAAGCATGAACACTGCGGAGAACAGCAAGTATTTCGACGCCGCCGACCTCACCGCCGGCGTCCCGCACCAGGAGGTGCCGGAAAAGGGCGCCTGCGTGGAAAAGACCGAGGCCGAATGGCGGGAACAGCTCACGCCGGAGGAATTCCGGGTGCTGCGCCAGGCGGGGACCGAACGCCCCTATACCGGGGAATACTGGGACACCCACACGGCGGGCGTCTACCAGTGCCGGGCGTGCGGGGCCGAGCTCTTCACCAGCAAGGAGAAGTTCGATTCGCACTGCGGCTGGCCGTCCTTCTGGGCACCGCTCGCGGAAGGCACTGTGCGCTACCTGCACGACCGCAGCATGGGCATGGAACGGGTGGAGGTGCGGTGCTCGAACTGCGATTCACACCTGGGCCACGTCTTTGACGGCGAGGGCTACCCGACGCCCACCGACCAGCGCTTCTGCATCAATTCGGTGTCGCTGAAGCTCGTGGAAACACCGGCATAAAGGCGGTGCGGACGGGACCGGGAGGTCCAGCCTCTTCGGGGGCTGGATCTCCCGGCCGTTTCACGGGCCTTATGCAATAGAGTTTCTTATGCTCGGGCATCTTTTGACTTAGCAACGCTGTTCGCTTGCTACGCTCGCCTCAGATCGAAAACCACTGAGGAAAGGCACCGTCAACGATGACCACCACCGCCACCGCGACCCGCGGACGCATCACCGCTGACAACCCCGCATGGGGCTCCCTGAAGGCCGCCGCCACGGCGCTGCAGGCCCTGCAGATCAAGGACGGCTCCGTCCCCGAGGCAGGCGACCACGAGGCCGCCCGCGGCCACGTCGCCGCCATCACCACCGCCGTCGAGGAGCTGGCCCCGGCCTTCCCGCACGACGCCCGCTACCTCGAACTGCTGGTCAAGGACTTCACCCGCTGGGCCGACTCCGGCTTCGGCGTCCCGGACTTCCTGGACTCCCTCATGGCCTTCCAGCCGCAGGAACAGCGTGTGGACGGACTGCAGCACCTGGTCGTCTTCCCGATGTACACGCAGAACGGCAGTACCAACCGCCTCGTGGAAGCCGTGCTGCTCGAGGTCATCTGGCCCGAGTTCATCGGCGGACTGGAAGCAGGAGACTACTCCAACAAGCTCTTCGTGCCGATCCGCTTCCTCGATTTCACCCCCGGCTACGACACCAACTCCGCCGTGCTCTTCCCGGAGACCGTCGCCGTGCGCGAAACCCCTTCCTTCACCTGGGGCGGCATCTTCGCCGACCGTGAAGCCGCCCGCTTCCGCCGTGTCCTGGAGGCCGCCGCCGAGACCACCCGCCTGGAACTGCCGGCAGACGCCGCCGAGCTCCTCAACGACCAGGAACTCACCCAGCGCACCTTCGTCATGTGGGACCTCATCCACGACCGCACCCACATGCGCGGCGACCTGCCGTTCGACCCGTTCATGATCAAGCAGCGCATGCCGTTCTTCCTGTACTCCCTCGAAGAACTGCGCTGCGACCTCACCGCCTTCCGTGAATCCGTGAAGATCGAAAAGGACGAGGAAGCCTCCGAGGACGCCCGCAAGCACGCCAAGCTGGTCCAGTACGCGGTGATCTTCGACCGCATCTTCCGCTTCGCCATCACCGGCGACCGCGTCCGCAACTACGACGGCCTCGGCGGCCAGCTGCTGTTCGCCTGGATGCACCAGCACCGCGTGCTGCACTGGACCGACAGCAAGCTCAGCATCGACTGGGAGGACGTTGCCGACGTCGTCGTCGAACTCGGCGAGCGGATCGAAGAACTGTACTGGCGCTCCATCGACCGCCCGAAGACCGCCCACTGGCTGGCCGCCTACGAGCTGATCTCCGGTACTGTTACCCCCAACCCCGCATCGGTCTGGGCCAAGGGCCCCGACGCGCTTCCGCTGACCGGCACCCCGCGCGAAATGACCGATCAGGTCATGGATGACGAATTCCCGCTGTCCATGTTCTACGAGGCACTGGAGAAGAAGATGCGTCCGGTCATCGAATCCACCACGGGCATCACGGGCTCGACGGCCGCCTGATGGCAACCCTTAACGTCCTGGTCACGGGCGGCAGCAGCGCTTCCGGCGTCGCTGCCGCCCGCGGCCTTGCCCTCGCGGGCCACCGCGTTTTCACTGTCGGCTCCGACCCCGCCCGCATCGCGGCCGCCGCGGAACAAGCCGGCGACGGCGTCACTCCCCTGGTGTGCGACCTCGCCAGCCTGGACGCCGTGCGGGAGCTTGCCGCCGAAGTGCACGCCGCGGCCGGCCCCGTGGACGGTGTCCTCCACCTGGTGGGCGGCTGGCGCGGAGCCACGGGCATCGAGGACCAGCCCGATGAGGACTGGGATGTCCTCTCCACCGCCGCGGTGACCACCCTCCGCAATGTGTCCCGCGTCTTCTACCGCGACCTCGCGGACTCCCCCGCCGGCCGGCTCGCCATGGTGAGCTCGACGGCGGTGGCCTCCCCGACTGCCGCCGCGGCCACGTACGCCGCGGCCAAGGCTGCCGCGGAGGCCTGGACCTTCGCCGTCGCCGACGGCTTCCGCAAGGAGCAGTCCGGCGCGAAGGAGAACCCGGTGGAGCAGCACAGCGCCGCCGTCGTCTTCGCTGTCAAGGCACTCGTCGACGCCCGCATGCGGCAGGCCCAGCCCGAACGGAAGTTCCCCGGATTCACGGACGTCGAAGACCTGGCCGCGGCCGCCGTCGGGCTGTTCAAGCAGCCGGCAGCGGAGCTGAATGGCCAGCGGATCCTCCTGGCTCCCTGAGCCGGCGCCCGGCCCCCTCCTCCTTAGACTGAAAGAGTGAATGAACCCATGACTACTGCCCTGCAGTCCGCTGAAACGCAGTCCGCGGATGCCCAGGCTGTCCACGGCCGGATCCACGATCCCGCGGTCCGCGGCTTCGCCTCCGACAACTACTCCGGCGTCCACCCGGAGGTGCTCGCGGCCCTCGCAGCCGCCAACGGCGGCCACCAGGTGGCCTACGGCGAAGACGAATACACCCGCAAGCTCGAAGGCATGATCGAGGAGCTCTTCGGCGAGGGCGCCGAGACCTTCGCCGTGTTCAACGGCACCGGCGCAAACGTGGTCGCCCTGCAGTCCGTGCTGCCACGCTGGGGTGCGGTGATCTGCGCAACCACCGCGCACATCAACGTTGACGAGAACGGCGCACCGGAGCGGATCGGCGGCATGAAGCTCCTCCAGGTCCCCACGGACAACGGGAAGCTGACCCCGGAACTGATCGACCGCGAAGCCTGGGGCTGGGGTGATGAGCACCGTGCCCAGCCGCTGGCCGTCTCGATCGCGCAGACCACGGAGCTGGGCACCTGCTACACGCCCGAGGAAATCAAAGCGATCGCGGACCACGTCCACGCACGCGGCATGAAGCTGCACATGGACGGCGCCCGGCTGGCGAACGCTGCGGCGCACCTCGGCCTTCCCCTGCGGGCCTTTACCCGCGACGCCGGGGTGGACATCCTCTCCTTCGGCGGCACCAAGAACGGGCTGCTCTTCGGTGAGCTGGTGGTTGCGCTCAACCCGGAGGCCGCCCATGGCCTGAAGTACCTGCGCAAGATGGATATGCAGCTCGCCTCGAAGATGCGCTTCATCTCCGCCCAGTTCATCGCCCTGCTCGAGGACGGGCTGTGGCTGCGCTCGGCGGCCCACGCGAACAGCATGGCCACCCGCCTGCGTGCCGCCGTGGACCTGATCGACGGCGTCGAGCCCACCCAGGACACGCAGTCCAACGGCGTCTTCGCCATCCTGCCGCCGGGGGTCGCGGACCGTCTCCGGAACTCGTTCAAGTTCTACGACTGGAACGAATCCACCGGTGAAGTGCGCTGGATGTGCTCCTTCGACACCACCGAAGAAGACATCGACGCGTTTGCCGCGGCGATCCAGCGGGAACTCTCCGCCAAGTAGCACCCCGGCCGGGGCGGCGTGCCTCCGGGACTTCGCCGCCCCGGCCACATAACCTGCCAAGGTGAACGCGATATCACAGCTTCCTGAGGATTTTCTTTACGCCTTGGGGTCGCTCCGGAAGGCCCAGTGCCGGCGCGAACTGAGGCTCGGCGAGATCCCGGCGCCCACCCGGCTTGCCCCTTACGCCGTTGCCATGGGCGCCGAAGTGTTCGCCCCCTCGACGGCCCGCCGGCAGCAGCCCGTCCATGGCCCCGCGGCGCTGGCCTTCGCGGCGGACAGCGCGGGCTCTCCGGACGACGACGAAGACAACGAACTCGCCACCGGCCGCTTCATCCTGCTGCACGATCCGGACGGCTCCGCTGTCTGGGACGGCGAATTCCGGATCGTGACCTACATCCGGGCGCAGCTTGAGGCCGACATGGGCAACGATGAAATGCTCGGCTCCGTCGCCTGGACCTGGCTGGTCGAAGCCCTCGAAAACCACGGAGCTCCCTACCGGGCAGCCGGCGGCACCGCGACGCGCATCCTTTCCGAAAGCTTCGGCACCCTCGCGGGCCGCCCGGAGACTATCGACATCGAACTGCGGGCCTCCTGGACCCCTGCTTCCTCCGACGCCCGCCCGCACCTCGAAGCATGGTCGGACATGGTGTGCACCTTCGCCGGCCTGCCGCCCCTGCCGCCCGGAGTCACGCCGTTGCCGTCCCGGCGCCTGAACTGATCGCTAGACTGTAAGGCACCATGAGTCCTGAAAACCTGGAACCCAACACAGCCGGCGGCCCGGCTGCTGAACCCGCCCCCCACATCACCGTGGAGGGCTTCGACAATCCCATTCCCGAGGTGATCGACCTCGACGCGCCCCGCGAAGGCGTGCCGCTCGTCATCGATACCCCGGCCGGGCTGGAACGTTGCGCGGCAGCCATCGCCGCCGGCACCGGCCCGGCGGGCGTGGACGCGGAACGAGCCTCCGGCTTCCGTTACGGACAGCGGGCCTTCCTGGTGCAGATCCGGCGCGAAGGCGCGGGCACCTGGTTGATCGATCCGGAACCGTTCGACGACCTCAAGATCATCAACGAAGCACTCGCCGGCGTCGAGTGGATCCTGCACGCCTCCACCCAGGACCTGCCGTGCCTGGCCGAGCTTGGCATGTGGCCTGACAAGCTCTTCGACACCGAACTCGCCGCCCGACTGGCCGGGCTGCCGCGAGTGGGGCTCGCCGCCGTCATCGAACAGCTGCTGGGCTTCGGCCTGGCCAAGGAACACTCCGCGGCGGACTGGTCCACCCGTCCCCTCCCGGAGCCCTGGCTGCGCTACGCCGCGCTCGACGTCGAGGTCCTGGCCGAACTCCGCGAGGAACTGATCGAACTGCTCGAGGCGGACGGAAAGCTGGAGTTCGCGGAACAGGAATTCGCCGGCATCCTGGCGAACGGCATCCCGGCCCCGCGCGTGGATCCCTGGCGCAAGACGTCCGGGCTGCACCAGATCCGTGACCGCCGCCAACTGGCCGCAGTACGGGAACTCTGGCTGGAACGGGACCAACTGGCACGCAAGCGGGACGTCGCCCCGGGCCGGCTCATCCCGGATTCCGCCCTCGTGGCCGCCGCCAAATCGCTGCCCTCCACCGTTCCGCAGCTGCTCGCAACCAAGGGCTTCCACGGGCGCGCGGCGCAACGCGAAGCCCCGCGCTGGCTCCGCTGCATTTCGATCGCCAAGGGCCTGGACGAACTCCCGCCGCTGCACCTTCCCACGAACGCTCCCCCGCCGCCGCGCGTCTGGGCGGACCGGGATCCCGACGCCGCCGCCCGCCTCGCCACCGCCCGTCCCCGCCTACAGGCAGCCGCCGAGGAGCTGAAGCTCCCCGTCGAGAACCTCCTCACGCCGGACTACCTGCGGCGCGTGCTGTGGCGGCCGCCGTCGGACATCACCACGGAGTCCATTGCCGCTGAACTGCGCGAACTCGGCGCCCGGGAGTGGCAGATCGGCATCACGGCGCCCATCCTGGCCGAGGCCAGCCTGCATCCCGAGCCGCTGCCGCCCAAAGACGCCAAGGACGCCAAGTCGTCGGACTGACCCCGGCTACCGCCGGCCCGGCCTGACGAAGCCTGTTTCGTAGGCCAGGATCACGGCCTGGGTGCGGTCCCGCACCTGCAGTTTGCCCAGCAGCGAGGCCACGTGGCTCTTGACCGTCTCCGGGCTGAGGTACAGGACCTCCGCGATCTCGGCATTGTTGCGCCCGGCGGCGAGCTCGGTGAGGACGTCCTTTTCGCGCGCGCTCAGGGCGGCGAGGGCGGCGGATCCGTCCCGGCTTGGCGCCGTCAGCTGCCGCACCGCCTCCGGGAACACCACGCTGTCCCCGCCGGCCACGGTCCGGACGGCCTGGATGATTTCCTCCGGCCGGGCGCGCTTGAGCAGGAAGCCGGCGGCACCACAGCGCAGGGCCTCGTAGACGTAGTCGTCGCTGCCGAAAGTGGTCAGCACGAGGACCTTCGGCGTGCTCCCTGCGGCACCGTTGCCGGCCAGGAGCAGCCGGGTGGCCTGGATTCCGTCGATGCCCGGCATGCGGACATCCATGAGCACGACGTCGGGCCGCACCTTGGCGGCCAGTGCCGGCACCTCCGCGCCGTCCCCGGCTTCGCCGGCCACCTCCAAGTCCGGCGCGCCTTCGAGGATCGCACGCAATCCGGAGCGCACCAGCGGTTCGTCGTCCACGATCAGCAGGCGGATCATTATTCCCCTCCTCCCCAGGGCAGTTCGGCACCCAGGCACCAGGCGCCGTCGGACTCTCCGGCGCTGAAGGTGCCGCCCAGCAGCATGGCCCGCTCGGCAAGCCCGCCCAGGCCGCGGCCGCCGGTCCCCGCACGGGGCGCCTGCGGCGCGGCGGACCGGACGTCCGTCGGGAGCCCGTTCCGCAGCCGAAGGGAAAGCACGCCCGCCGCAGCGGCTCCCCGGATGTCCACCTCAACGGCGCACACCGCACCCGGCGCATGCTTCGCCGCATTACTGAGGCCTTCCTGGACCATGCGGAACGCTTCGGCCGCCACGGTTTCCGGCACGACGGCGGTGTCCCCGGCCAGCGTCAGCCCAGCAGGGCCCGGCGAACCGTGCCTGGCCACCAGGCCGCGCAGCCGTTCCGCCAGGTTTTCGGCAGCGCCGGCCGGTGCGCGCAGGATGCCCAGGACATAATCCAGCTCTTCGAGGGCGGCACGTCCGGCATCCTCCACCGCAGCCATGGACGCCGCGGCCTTCTCCGGATCGCTCGCCAACAGGCTGCGCGCGGCCGCCGCCTGCAGGGTGGTGACGGTCAGGGCGTGTCCGATCGAGTCATGGAGCTCCCGGGCCAGTTCGTTCCGGCGGGCGAGCTCCCGCGCGTGCCGCTCCGCGATGGCGAGTTTCCCCTGTTCAGACGGCCCTAGCAGGAGGACGGCCCACACCCGCAGCTGGCTCGCGATCGCGGCGAGCAACGCCATGGCGCCCAGGCCCGCGGCTGTCAGGAGCCAGGCCGCAGTGCCCGTGTCGACGCCGGGCAGCAGCTGGGAGGTGAACGGTGCCAGGCCCGCCGCGCCACCGCCGTCGAGCACCGCGAACGCGATGGCCGCCAAGGTGGGCAGCACGAAGACCAGGACGGCGACCGCGAGCGCACCGGACAGCAGGTGGGTGATGAACCAGACGGCGCCCCGGGCAATGTCGGCCAGACGGGTGGTGCCTTCGGCCTCTTCAAGGGCGATGCCGAGGAGTTCGTTGGCGGCCGTCCGCTCCAGTGCCCGCATCACGCGGAGGGTGGACGGGACCAGCAATAGCCCGGCGGCAATGAGGAAGCCGCTCGGCAGGGCCAGCGGGTTGGCTGCGGCCACCTGCCAGAGCTGTGCGATCCAGAGCGCGACGGCGGCATACGGCACCGCGAGCAGCCCGCCGATCATGAGGAACACGGCCGTCCGCGTCACCGCGGACAGCCGTGCCTTTGCCGGAGGGCGGGGCTTCGGACGCTGCTTCGAGCTGATATGGCCCACGGGCACCATTGTTGCCCATCACTCCGCGCGATGGCACGAAGCGCAGCTGCCGCGCCGCCGCAGCCAGTAGGCCATGGTGGCCGCACCGAGCGCCACGCCCCACAGCGGCCAGAGGAAGGCCGGACCGATCGGCGCCCAGTTGCTGAGGCTGAAGCCCGGGATGGTCCCCTCGGAGGGCAGTCCCGCCATCATGAGCATCGTGGCCGAGGCCGGGATGATCGCCATCGCCACGAAGGAGGCCGGAACGACCGCCAGGGAGATCGGCACCCGCTTGCCGGCAAGGCCGGGGATCCAACGCGGAAAGACCTCGCCCCAACGCTGGATCAAGCCCAGCGTCAGTACGGATCCGAGGACGGCCATTCCGCCCAGGCCCAGGGCGCTGGTGTCCATGCCTTGCGTTTGCATGCCGTCCAGGATGCCGGGCTCCACGCCGAGCGGAAAGCCGAGGGCCCAGCAGATCCGGGTGGCGGCGTAGGGCAGCGGGGCGAGCACTGCCACCACCGTGGCGACGCGTCCCCACCGGACCGCGGCGTCCCTGCTGAAGGGACCGCCTGCGGTCCGCCCGCTGCGGCCGCACCTTGTGCAGGCGTTCCGTGCCTTGCGGTTCACGGCGACGGCCAGGAGGAGCCACAGCGCCGCGCCGGCGGCGAGGGCCAGCAGGTTCACTTGGGCCGGATCCACCAGCCTGGGGAGGGCCTGCTGGATCTGCGGATCGTAGGAAGCCTTCACGAGGATCACGGGGATGTAGCCGAGGACGGACAGCAGGCGGGCATCGCCCACCAGGACCAGCGCTGCCAGGCCCAGGACGGCGGCCATTGCCGTGGTTGCCGCCCGGAGGCCGGGAAGGACCCGCTTGCGTGTGGCGGTGGCGGCGAGGAGCGTGGCGAGCAGGGCCGCTGCGCCGGCGAGCGCCGTCAGGGCCCAGCCGAGCAGGGATTCCGGTGCGTCATGGAGCAGGGCCATCGAGTAGGGGTCGCCGTCGCCGACGGGGAACGGGCGGCCGGAAAGCCCCACGAACGTTCCGGTGACCGCGTAGAGTGCGGCGAAGACGGCCGTTGCGGCGGCCAGCCAGCGCACGGTGTTGGCGGTGCGGGAGGCGGCGGATGCGTCATGTCGTGCCGGGTGATGGTGTGTTGTCATGGTTCCAGCCTGCGGCGGCGCCCCTGGCCGCTGATCCCCTCCGCGGGTGGAGCGGCTCCCCCGTCCGGGGGAATTCCGCCGCGCCGGTTCCGGCCTTGCCCCATAAGTTACTCGTGAGTAACATAAGTGGAGAACGGCGCACCCAGTGCGCCCGCCACATCCCATGTCTCGAAGAGGCAGTACACGATGAGTCTCGAAGAGGAGTACCCATGAGCCCCACCGGGAACACGCAGCAGCGGGCGGTCCGCGACGTCGTCTTCGTCGACGGAGTCCGCACGCCATTCGGCAAGGCCGGAGAGAAGGGCATCTACGCCGGCACCCGCGCCGACGACCTCGTGGTCAAGTGCATCCGCGAACTGCTCCGCCGCAACCCTGCCCTGCCCGCGGAACGCATCGACGAAGTCGCCATCGCCGCCACCACCCAGACCGGCGACCAGGGCCTCACCATCGGCCGCACCGCTGCCCTGCTGGCCGGGCTCCCCCGTACGGTCCCCGGTTTTGCGATCGACCGCATGTGCGCCGGCGCCATGACAGCAGTGACGACGACGGCGAGCGGCATCGGCTTCGGTGCCTACGACGTCGTGATCGCCGGCGGAGTGGAGCACATGGGCAACCACCCGATGGGAGCCGGGGCCGATCCGAACCCGCGTTTCATGTCCGAACGCCTGGTGGATCCCGCCGCCCTGAACATGGGCAACACCGCCGAGAACCTGCACGACCGCTTCCCCGCCATCACCAAGGAACGGACGGACGCGTACGCCGCCGCCTCGCAGGCCAAGCTCGCCGCCGCCTACGCCAAGGAACAGATCCAGCCGGACCTGGTGCCCGTCGCGGCAAAGAAGCCGGGCGCGGGCTGGGCTTTCCACACCAGCGATGAACCGCCCCGGCCCGGCACCACCGTGGCCGATCTCGCCGAGCTGCGTACGCCCTTCCGCCCGCACGGCCGTGTCACCGCCGGCAACGCGGCGGGCCTGAACGACGGCGCGACGGCGGCGGTCCTCGCCTCCGCGGACGCCGCCGAAGAACTGGGCCTGGACGTCAAGATGCGCCTGGTCTCCTACGCATTCGCCGGCGTCGAACCCGAAGTGATGGGCATCGGCCCCGTCCCGGCCACCGAAAAGGCGCTGAAGAACGCCGGCCTGTCGATCGGGGACATCGGGCTGTTCGAAATCAACGAGGCCTTCGCCGTACAGGTGCTCAGCTTCCTGGACCACTTCGGCATCGCCGATGACGACCCCCGGGTCAACCGCTATGGCGGGGCTATCGCCGTCGGACACCCCTTGGCGTCCTCCGGCGTCCGCCTCATGAACCAGCTGGCCCGCCAGTTCGAGGAAGATCCCTCGGTGCGGTACGGCATCACCACCATGTGCATCGGCCTGGGCATGGGCGCCACCGTCATCTGGGAGAACCCCCACCACCCCGGCTACGGGGCCGCCGCCGACAGCACCGACAACAGCGAGGGAGCCGCAGCATGAGCGCCGCAGATTTCCGCAAACTGGCCGATCTCTTCCCCGATGAAACGGTCACCCACTCCTATGTCCAGGACATCGTCCTCCCGGCGGTGAACGGGACCAGTCCGGGAACCTTCGCCCTCATCACCCTGGACAACGACCTCGACCACAGCAAGCCGACCACCCTCGGCCCGAACACCCTGGTGGAGCTCGGAACGGCCCTGGAAGCGCTCAAGGAACGCGCGGCCCGCGGGGAGATCGTGGGCGTCGGCGTCACCGGCAAGCCGTACTTCCTGGTGGCCGGTGCCGACCTGTCGGCGGTGAAGACCCTGCAGGAACGCGAGCACGGCCTCTGGATGGCACAGCTGGGTCACGAGGTCTACGGCACCCTGGCCTCCCTGGGCGTGCCGAGCTTCGCCTTCATCAACGGCCTGGCCCTGGGCGGCGGCCTGGAAATCGCACTTCAGTCCAGCTACCGTACGGTCTCCACGGGCGCCGGGGCGCTGGCGCTTCCGGAAGCCTTCATCGGCCTGGTCCCGGGCTGGGGCGGCGTCTACCTGCTGCCACGGCTCATCGGACCGGAGAACGCCGTCAAGGTCATGATCGAGAACCCGCTGAGCAACAACCGCACGCTCAGCGGACCCCAGGCCTTCGAACTGGGCATCGCGGACGCCATCTTCGAACCCGCCGACTTCCTGGAGCAGTCCATCGCCTGGGCCGCGCAGGTCATCGCCGGTACAGCCTCCCCGGAGCGGCGCAACGCCGTCGATCCTTCCGATTCCGCCGTCGCGGAGCGTTGGGCCGCCGCCGTCGCGGGCGGACGCGCCTTCGTGGAGGGCAAGACCTCCAACGCTTCCCCGGCCCCGGCCAAGGTCCTGGAGATCATGGAGGCCAACCGCACCCTGAGCCAGGCGGAATCCGCCGCCCTGGAATGCGAAACCCTCGCCGGCCTCATGCAGACGGACGAATTCCGTTCCACGGTGTACGCATTCCTTGACCTGGTGCAGAAGCGCTCCAAGCGGCCCGCCGGCGCACCGGACCGGAAGCTGGCCCGCCCGGTCACCAAGGTCGGCGTGGTCGGCGCAGGACTCATGGCAAGCCAGCTGGCGCTGCTGTTCGCCCGCCAGCTCAAGGTGCCCGTGGTCATGACGGACATCGACCAGGAACGCGTGGACAAGGGCGTGGCCTACGTGCACGCCGAGGTGGACAAGCTGCTGGGCAAGAAGCGCATCAGCCAGGACGCCGCCAACCGCACCAAGGCCCTGGTCAGCGGTTCGGTGTCCAAGGAGGCCTTCGCGGACGCCGACTTCGTGATCGAGGCCGTGTTCGAGGAACTCAACGTCAAGAAGCAGGTCTTCGCCGAGGTCGAGGCCATTGTCTCCGAGGACTGCATCCTGGCCACGAACACCTCGTCCCTCTCCGTCACCGCCATGTCCGAAGGCCTCGCCCACCCCGAGCGCCTGGTGGGTTTCCACTTCTTCAACCCGGTGGCGGTCATGCCGCTGCTGGAAATCGTCCGGGCGCCGCACACCGACGACGCCGTCCTCGCCACCGCCTTCGAACTGGCCAAGGGCCTGAAGAAGACCGCCGTGCTGGTCAAGGACGCCGCGGCCTTCGTGGTGAACCGCATCCTGCTGCGCCTCATGGGCGAAGTGATCGCGGCCTTCGACGAGGGCACCCCGGCCGAAGTGGCGGACAACGCACTGCGGCCCATGGGCCTGCCGATGTCGCCGTTCACCCTGGCGGCGATGGTCGGCCTCCCGGTGGCCCAGCATGTGCAGGAATCCCTGCACACCGCGTTCGGGGACCGTTTCGCTGTCTCGCACAACCTGCAGAAGCTGATCGACAACGGAGTGAAAACGCTCTGGGTCGAGGGTCCGGACGGCTCCCGGGAGATCCCCGCGGAGACCCTGTCCCTGATGTCCTTCGGCGACTCCCCCTCCACAGCGGAGCAGGTGCTGCGCCGCACGCAGGACGCATTGGCCGAGGAAATCGGCCTGATGCTCCAGGAAGGCGTGGTGGCCGGGCCGGAGGACATTGATCTCTGCGTCATTCTTGGTGCGGGCTGGCCGATGTTCCTGGGCGGGATCACCCCGTACCTGGACCGCACGGGAGCCTCGGAGCGCGTCAACGGCAAGCGCTTCCTGGCCCCCGGCGTGGCCTCCGCACCCGCCGCCTCCTAGCCCTCCGCACCGCAGGAGCAAAGCCAGGAACCAGCGGCATCCAGGCCTGTCCGGGCACAAGCCGGACGTGCCGACCCCAGGCGGGGCGGTACCGGAGCACCCTCCGGTACCGCCCCGCCGTCGTATCCGGGCTAGTCCGCCGCTTCCAGCACCCCGCCGTCAAGACGGAGCACGCGGTGCGCCCGCGCTTCCGCGTACCGAAGCTCGTGGGTGACCATGACCACCGCCGCACCCCGCTTCGTGGCGGCCGCGATGGCCCGGTCCAGCATGTCCAGTCCGGGCCGGTCCAGGCTGACGGTCGGTTCGTCCAGGGCCAGGACTGCCGGTTCCCTGGCGATGACCGTGGCCAGGGCCAGCAACCTGCGCGCGGACGCCGGCAGTTCCAGCGGATGCCCGCCCGCCTGCCCTTCGAGCCCGACGGCGGCCAGGGCAGCCCGTGCGCGTTCCCGCGCCGTTCCGTCGCGTGTCCGCCGTCCAAAGCGCCGGCAGTCGCCCAGTCCGAACGCAACCTCCCGCTCCAGCGTCCGCTCGAACAGCTGGAAGCGCGGGTCCTGGAAGAGGAGCCCGACGTCGGCGGCGAGCAGGCCGGCCGCAGTGTCCTCCGTGGGCCGGCCCCTGAGCAGCACCTCGCCGCCGCTGGGACGCAGGAGTCCGTTCAGCTGGCGCAGCAGCGTGGACTTCCCGCTGCCGTTGGGTCCCGTCACGGCCACCACCTCGCCGGGCCGCACCGCCAGATCCACGCCGCGCAACACGTCCACGGTGCCGGCGCCGTAGCTGAAGCAGACATCCCGCAGTTCCAGGAGCGGCGCTGCTGTGTGGACGACGGCCGTGCGGGCAGCCGCAGCTGCCGGCACCCCCTCCGGAACTGCAATGTCTGGAACAACGACGCCGGAGCGCGCCAGGGCGTTCCCGGCCAGCAGTTCACCGGGGGTCCCGACGGCCAGCTGCCGCCCGCCGTCGTACGCTGCACCGCCGGGCTGCCCGCCGCCGATGACCGTCCAGTGCGAAGCGGCACGGCACAGGGAGTCCGCCGTCGAACTGAACACCACGACGGAGCTTCCTTCGCCGGGCAGGCGCCGAAGGAGGTCTTCGACGGCCCGGGCACCTTCGGGGTCCAGGGAACCCAAGGGTTCGTCGGCGAGGAGCACGGCAGGCCGGCCGATGACGGCGCACGCGATGGCCACACGGCGGAGCTCACCGCCGGAGAGCGTGGCTGGGTCCCGTTCGAGGAGACCCTCGATTCCCGTGAGCCGGGCGGTTTCGGAGATCCGCAGCCGCATCTCTTCCGGCGGAATGCCTTGGTTTTCCAGTCCGAAGGCCAGCTCTCCGGCCACTGTGTCCTTGATCGTGGACAGGACGGCGGCCGCGTCCTGGGGAACGTACGCCACGTGCGCCGCCCAGGCCCCGGGGTCGATCCGGGGGTCGTCGCCGGTGCCGCTGAACTCAAAGGCAGCGGCACCCAGGTCCAGGCGGCCGCGCAGGGTTCCGCCATGGTGCCCGGGCAGCCAGGCGGCGAGGAGCCGCGCGAGTGTGCTCTTGCCGCTGCCGGAGCCGCCCAGCACCGCGGTGAGGCTGCCCGCAGGCACGCTCACAGTGACGTCATGCAGCGCCGGGGCGTCTGCGTCGTGGAAGCGGAAAGACTCCACGTGCGCGGCGAGAACAGTCCCGTTCATTGCGGCCCGCCTGTCAGGGCGAAGACCACCCGGCCGGCGACGGCGGCAACGGCCGACGCAATGAGGAGCAGCCGGGCGGTCCGTTGGCGGAACGAGTCGCGTACCGCAAGCAGCGCGCTGCGGGGACCGGGCGCGGAAAAGCCACGGGCGTCCAAGGCTTGGGCCCGCTCCCCGGATTCGTGGACCAGCGAGAGCACCAGGGGCACGGCCTGCAGCCTGGCGGCCAGGAGCCGCGAGGGCAGGCTGCGGCCGACCACCAGCCCCCTGGCTTCCTGGGCGGCCCGGATGCGCCGCAGCCGTTCGCCCGCCGCCGGGAGCAGGGTGAGCGCCGAAGCCGCGGCAAAGCCGAGCCGGGGCGGCATGCCGCGGGCGGACAGGACGGCGACGAGTTCCGGGACCCGGACGGTGAAGGAGAACAGCAGGAAGGCGAGCACGAACACCCCGGTGCGCAGGCCGGCGTCGAGCGCGAAAAGGAGGCCCTCCCGCGTCACCGCCGCCGGGCCGAATTCCAGCAGCACGACGCGGCCTTCGGGAAAGAACAGTCCGTGCATGAGCAACAACGCGGTCCAGAACGGCAGCAGGATCGCCGCAGAGCTGCCCAGGATCGAGGCCGCCCGCGCCTGGCGTGCGGCGAGCAGCAGCAGCCCGGCGAAGACCGCTGCCGAGAACAGCCGGTTCCCGGCCGCCGTCGTAATGACCGCGACGGCGGCCGCGGCGGTGAGCGTGGTCAGCGGGTTCAGGCGCTCCAGCGACAATCGGCCGGAGCTCATGCCTTCGGTGCCGGCGCCCCGTCCGCGGCGCCCTTGCCCGCAAGCACCCGGTGGCGGCGGACGAAGGGGAACTGGAAGGAGGTGCGGCGCGGCAGGGCGTAGACCAGCAGGGCGGCAACGGTGAAGACGATGGCTTTGTCCGCGGGGTCGGAGATGAGGGCCTGCTTGGTGATGGCGGCCAGCAGCGAGTCACCCATGGCGCGGAACGCTGACACGATGGCCCCGGTGGCCAGGCCGGACGTTCCGCCGAAGACGAAGGCGGCGATCGGGGCGGAGACAACGCCGCCCAGGATGCCGGCGAGGAAGCCCGCAAACGGGACGAGGTAGAAGCGGCGGAACACCCCGGCACGGGCGGCGACGCCGGCCAGCCAGCCGATCAGCGCGGCACCGGCGGCGAACGGCAGGACGGTGGGGTTGAACAAGGACCACACGAGCGAGCTCAGCGCGCCCGTCGCGGCGCCGGCAGCGGGCCCGGCGAGGACCGCGACCAGCACGGTGCCGATGGCGTCCAGGTAGAACGGCACCAGGGTGCTGCCCACGAACTGGCCCAGGACAATGTTGAGCACCATGGCGATCGGGATGAGCACCACCGTGGAGGTTGGCAGGGTGGGCAGGACCGCGACAACCAGCAGCACAGCACCCAGCAGGAAACCGCCCATGGCCGCGAGGGCCGCCAGGCTTCCCGGGCCAGCGGCGATGTCAGCGGGCTGGGTGAGCACCAGCACCACGTAGGTGGCGATGATCGAGGCGGCGCCCAGGAATTCGAGGAGCCTGCGGCGCTTCGGGGCGTCAGGGAGGAGGAGGGAGGACTGCTGCGGTGACGGGGAGGTCATGGAAGATCCTTGGATTGTGGCTGGGCACGCGTTCCGCCTATGTCACCTCGGCGCAGCACTTATCCTATCGCCCTGGTCCTATCGCCCCGCCCCCAACTGCCCCAGCTGCCGGGCCAGCCTTCCCACGGACCGGATCAGCTCCGCGAAGGCCTCCTCCGGGTGGTTCTCCGAGACGATCCTCGCGTTCGGCGCCTCGCCCCACAGTCCGCGGTAGTCGGCCACGGTGGTGCCGATCAGCTTCGGCGCTTCGGTTTCCACGTGGACCGTTCCGGTCCGGGTGCCGTAACGGGCGGTTCCCGCCGCAACGGCTGCTGCGAAGTAGTCGTGCACATGCGCGATGTAGCCCTGGTCGTAGGCGCGGTGAAATTCAAAGTAGAAGCGCAGCATGTCGCTGAGGTGCCGTATCAGAACGTTGGATGCGGTACTGCGTTGCCCTTCGGGCTGGCCGGGAAGCACCAGTTCCGGCTCCGCGCAGCCGGCCTCCCGGGCAAGTGCTTCCAGGTGGTCCGGGCGCATCTCGATCCGCTCGGTGGTTTCCAGCGCGCACACCACGGGCAACCGCTCCTCGGGCATCCCGGAATACGCGGCAAACACCTCCGCGGCGGCATGCGGATCCACGTGCGTGTTCCATTCCGCGGTGGGCGTGGTGTTGCCCTGGTAGTAGTAGCTGCCGCCCATGATCACGACGCCGCGCAGCAACTCCGGCAGCCGCGGCTCGGCGCGCAGCGCAAGGGCGAAGGTGGTCAGCGGTGCCGTCAGGAGCGCGGTCAGCTCCCCCGGCCGCGCCCGTGCGGCTTCGATCCAGAGCTCGACGGCGTCCCGCGGCTGCACGTTGCTCCGCGGTTCCGGCAGCTCGGCGTAGCCGATGCCTTGCGGTCCGTGGGTTTCCGGCGTGGTGACCAGCGGGATCCGCAGGGGCGTCCGCGCCCCGATGGCGACGGGAACGTCCGGCCGGCCGCACAGTTCGAGCAGGGCCAGGTTGTTGCGCGCCACCTGCTCCACGTCCACATTCCCTGGGGTGCTGCTGACAGCGACCAGCTCCACATGCGGCTGGCTGCAGAGGTACGCCAACGCGAGGGCGTCGTCGATCCCGGTATCGCAGTCCAGCAGCAGGCTGACCGGTTCCGGCATCAGAACAGGGCCACCTTCGGTTCCGGCGGGAAGATCTCATCCATTTCGGCGCGTTCCGCCTCGGTGGGAACCCAGCGGACCGCGGAGGCATTTTCCACGATCTGTTCCGGACGGGTGGCGCCGGCAATGACGCTACTGACGGCCGGCTGCGCGGCGAGCCAGGAGAAGGCCAGCTGCAGCTCGTTCAGTCCGCGTTCCTTGGCGAACCGGCTGAACCGGCCCAGCTGTTCCCAGTCGGCGTCGTGCACCATGTGGGTGCGGGTGTGGCTGAGGCGGGAGCCCTTGGGCGCCTGGCCCGGAGCGTACTTTCCGGTGAGCAGGCCATTGGCGAGCGGGAAGTACGGAAGCACGCCCAGGCCGAACTGCTGCGCGGCGGGGACTACTTCGAGTTCGGCGCGGCGGTCCAGCAGGTTGTAGTGGTTCTGGGTGGAAATGAAGCGGGCGCCCCCGCTCATCCGGGCCACGTATTCGGCCTCGGCGATCTGCCAGCCGGAGCGGTTGGAGTGGCCGATGTAGCGGACCTTGCCGCTGCGCACCAGCTCGTCCAGGGCGGCGAGGGTTTCTTCGATGGGGGTCAGCTGGTCCGGGGTGTGGTACTGGTACAGGTCGATCCAGTCGGTGCCCAGGCGGCGCAGCGAGGCTTCCACGGACTGGATGATGTAGCGGCGGGAACCCCGGGCGCCGAAATCCTTGCCGTTGGCACCCTTCATGCCCATGCCGAACTTGGTGGCCACCACGGCGTCGTCCCGGCGGCCCTTGAGCGCCTTGCCGAGCATCGTTTCGCTGAGCCCGGGTTCCTTGCCGTAGATATCCGCGACGTCGAAGAGCGTCACCCCGGCGTCCAGGGCCGCGTGGACGACGGCGTCCGTGCCCTTCTGCGATTCGGTGGCGGTGTTGGCCCGGCCCAGGTTGTTACAGCCGAGGCCGACCACCGAGACGGTCAATCCGGAGTTTCCAAGACGGCGGTATTCAGTCATGGAGCCAGCCTATAACGCGGCTGGCGCGCCCCGGTTCCGGGCGCCAGGGGCTTGGCTTCGGCCGTCCTCAGCCGCCGAAGCTGATTCCGGCTTCCTCCATGGCGTCCTGCAGCTGGGCCATGGCCTTGGGCCCCATGCCATGCAGGCCCGCCACGCGTTCTTCGCCGAACTCGGCGAGCTGTTCCAGGGTTTCCAGGCCTTCGTGCGCCAGGGCCCGCCGGGCGGGGACGGCAAGTCCTTTCGGCAAGGGGGTATGGCCGGGCCAGTTCCGTTTGGAGGTCACCAGGTTTCCCTTTCCACGCGGGTGCTCGTGTTCCTTAGAGGGTAAAGCCCGTGGCGTTTTTGGGCGAGTGCTTGACCTTGAATGCCGTGGGATCGCTGTACGGCGCGGCGGCGATGCTGAGCTTGGTGAAGTCCAGGTCTTCGCCGCGGATGCAGACCTTGATGGCGTTGACGGCTTTGTTCACGTCCGGGCAGAGGCAGAAGATGTTCAGCCGCGAGTTGCCGATTTCGGAGCGTTCCACCGTCCCCAGGCCCCGCCAGGCCAAGGCGCTGCGCAGGGCCGCGCTTGCCTTGCGTTCCAGGTACCGGTCCCGCTCGGTGCCGTCCTTGCTCTTCAGCGCAAACTGGGCCACCACATGGAACTGCTCGTTCTCGGGAAGCTCGGCATAGCCGTCTTCCTCGCACTGCGCGGCGAAGGCCGCCAGCAGCCCCTCAGCGGAGTCCTCGTCCTCGACGTCGGTGGCGTCGGTGCTGCTCTGGTGGCCCACGGTGCCGTGGTTGATGACGAATTGGCCGTAGTCCTCGTCGTACCACGCCTCGCGGAACAGCAGTACGCCGTCGTCGTCGCGCTTGTAGCTGCGGATGATCCCGCTCATGCCCGTCCTTTTCCGAACCATGCCGCACATGTGCCGGCCGGTCCCGTTCCGTCGAATGGTTCCTGTTGTGTGAGTACGGCCCGGCGCAGGCGCTCCGCTTCCGCGCGGATCCCGGACACCACGTGGTCCGGGTAGGCCATGGCCGCCCGGTGTTCCTCGAACTCGTCTTCGTCGTCGATGAACACACCGCGCGTCGTGGAACGGATGACGTCCAGGTCCATGTCGACCATGTGAAACTCGGCCACGCCTTCGCGCAGGTAGTTCCAGCCGTGGTCAAGGGCCAGGTCGATGTAGATCCGGAAATCGCCCGGGTAGCTGTCGTCGTAGAAGGTGGCCACCCAGTCGCCGCTGCGCGGGATCAGCAGCACGGCGTCGGACGCGGTGTAGAAGGCCGCGCCGGGGCGGGAACAGAACTCGTTCCGGCCCTGGAAGATCCACCAGCCATGGATGTCTTCGCCGAGGTAGCGGCCCGGCACCACCCAATGCGCAGTGCCGTCCCATTTGCGGTTGCGGGCCACCACCAGGTCGCCGGGCTGGAGGCCTTCGGGAGCCCGATCACCCTGAACGTTGGCGGCCATCACAGGGTGGGAATGCTGCCGGTGCTCGGATGTTCCTGGCCCGGAAGCGGCCGCGCGAACGGGACCTTCGTGCCGAGCACCTGGGCCACGACGTCGTGGGTGATCTGGCGGGCCGTCAGGCCTACGCGTTCCAACACCTGGCTGCGGGTGCCGTGCGCCAGGAACTCGACGGGCAGGCCTACCTCGTTCAGTGCGGTGTCCACGCCGGCCGCGCGCATTTCCTGGCGGATCCGGGAGCCGACGCCGCCTGCGCGCACGCCGTCCTCGATGCAGATCACCAGGCGGTGCCGGGCCGCGAGGGCGATGATGGACTTCCGCACGGGCAGCACCCAGCGGGGGTCCACCACCGTGGAACTGATGCCTTGGTCGCCCAGGCGTGCGGCGACGTCGAGGGCGAGCTCGGACATGGCGCCGACGCTCACGATCAGCACGTCGTTTTCGGTGGAACCTTCGGGGCGTCGGGCCAGCACATCCACGCCGTCCGCCAGGCGTTCAATGGCCTCGACCTCGTTGCCCACGCTGCCGCGGGAGAATCGCACCACGCTCGGGGCGTCGTCGATGGCCACGGCCTCGCGCAGTTCTTCGCGCAGGCGGGTGGCATCGCGCGGTGCGGCCAGGTGCAGCCCGGGCACGATCTGCACCATCGCCATGTCCCACATGCCGTGGTGGCTCGCGCCGTCCGGGCCGGTGACGCCGGCCCGGTCCAGGACCACGGTGACCCCGGCCTTGTGCAGGGCCACGTCCATGAGGAGCTGGTCGAAGGCGCGGTTGAGGAAGGTCGCGTAGACGGCGACCACCGGGTGGAGGCCGCCGAACGCCATGCCCGCCGCGGAGGTGAGGGCGTGCTGTTCGGCGATTCCGACGTCGAACACGCGCTCCGGGTGCCGGGCGGCAAACTTGTGCAGGCCCACCGGAATGAGCATGGCGCCGGTGATCCCGACGATGTCTTCGCGTTCGTCCGCGATGTCCGCGATTTCCTCGGCGAACACGGACGTCCAGGACTGGGCTCCGGCTGCGGCCGTGGGCTCGCCCGTTTCGGGGTCGATGACGCCGACGGCGTGGAACTGGTCGTCCTCATTGGCCCGGGCCGGCGCGTAGCCGTGGCCCTTCTCCGTCATGGCGTGCACGATCACCGGCCCGCCATAGTTGCGGGCCGTGGTCAGAGCGTTCTCGAGGGCCTGGAGGTTGTGTCCGTCCACCGGGCCGATGTACTTCATGCCGAGGTCTTCGAACATGCCCTGCGGCGCCCACCAGTCCTTCACGCCCTTCTTCATGGCGTGCAGGCTCTTGTACGTGAACTGGCCCAGCGGGCCGCCGTTCTGCAGGCGCTTCTTCCACCATTCCAGCGCACCTTCATAGGCGGGTGCGGCGCGGAAGGAGTCGATGGTGGGGCGCAGGGACGCCAGATAGTCGGCCAGGCCGCCCACGGTGGGGGCGTAGGACCGGCCGTTGTCGTTGACCACGATCACCACGCGGCGGCGCTTGTCCGCGGCGATGTTGTTGATGGCTTCCCAGGCCATGCCGCCGGTCAGCGCGCCGTCGCCGACGACGGCCACGACGTAGCGGTCGCCGTCTCCGGTCAGCTGGCGGGCGCGGGAGATGCCGTCCGCCCAGGACAGCGAGGAGGACGCGTGCGAGCTCTCAACGATGTCGTGCTCGGATTCACCGCGGTCCGGGTAGCCGGACAGGCCGCCCTGCTGGCGGAGCGTGCTGAAGTCCTGGCGTCCGGTGAGGAGCTTGTGCACGTAGGACTGGTGCCCGGTGTCGAAGACGATGCTGTCACGCGGGGACTCGAAGATCCGGTGGATCGCCATGGTCAGTTCCACCACGCCGAGGTTGGGGCCGAGGTGGCCGCCGGTCTGGGCGACGTTGGTGATCAGGAAGGACCTGATCTCCCCCGCGAGCTGTTCGAGTTCGGTGCTGCCCAGCGTGGCCAGGTCCTGCGGAGTCCGGATTGTCTCCAAGAGTCCCAACGGCCCCTCCTTAGGTGATTGACGTGCCTGTTAACTTTACAACGCGGACGACGGCGGCCCCGGCCGGTCAGATGACCAGCCGGGGCCGCCGTCGTCGTGCTTCTGCCTGCTAGTTCGCCGAGATCTGGCGCAGCACGTACTGCAGGATGCCGCCGTTGCGGTAGTAGTCCGCTTCACCGGGGGTGTCGATGCGCAGCACGGCGTCGAAGGACTTGGCGGTGCCGTCCTCGGCCGTTGCGGTCACCTTGAGCGTCTTCGGCGTGGTGCCGTTGTTCAGCTCGGTGACGCCTTCCACGGAGAAGGTTTCGTTGCCGCTCAGGCCCAGGGTTGCAGCGGATTCGCCGGCCGGGAACTGCAGCGGGAGGACGCCCATGCCGATCAGGTTGGAGCGGTGGATGCGCTCGTAGCTTTCGGCGATGACGGCCTTTACGCCCAGGAGCGCGGTACCCTTGGCAGCCCAGTCACGGGACGAACCGGAACCGTATTCCTTGCCTGCCAGGACGACCAGCGGGGTGCCGGCCTTCTGGTAGTTCTGGGCGGCGTCGTAGACGTAGGCCTGCGGGGCGCCTTCCTGGGTGAAGTCCTTCGTGAAACCGCCCTCGACGCCGTCGAGCAGCTGGTTCTTGATGCGGATGTTCGCGAAGGTGCCGCGGATCATGACTTCGTGGTTGCCACGGCGGGAACCGTAGGAGTTGAAGTCCTTGCGCTCCACGCCGTTGGCCAGCAGGTACTGGCCCGCCGGGGTGTCCGACTTGAAGGAACCGGCCGGGGAGATGTGGTCGGTGGTGACCGAATCGCCCAGCTTCAGCAGCACGCGGGCGCCCTGGATGTCCTGGACGGGATCCGGCTGGGCCTTCATGCCCTCGAAGTACGGGGGCTTGCGGACGTAGGTGGAGTCCTCGGCCCAGGCGAAGGTGTCGCCGGCCGGGGTGTCCAGTGCCTGCCAGCGCTCGTCGCCGTCGAAGACGCCTTCGTAGCCCTTGGCGAACATGCCCTCGTCGATCGAGGAGTCAATGACTTCCTGGACCTCGGTGGGGTTCGGCCAGATGTCCTTGAGGAACACCTCGTTGCCTTCGGAGTCGGTGCCCAGGGCATCGGTGTCGAAGTCGAAGTCCATGGTGCCGGCCAGGGCGTAGGCGATGACCAGCGGCGGGGACGCCAGGTAGTTCATCTTGACGTCCGGGTTGATGCGGCCTTCGAAGTTGCGGTTACCGGAAAGGACCGCGGTGACGGAAAGGTCGTTGGCCTGGATGGCCTCGGAGATCTCCGGTTCCAGCGGGCCGGAGTTGCCGATGCAGGTGGCGCAGCCGTAGCCGACGATGTAGAAGCCGAGCTTCTCGAGGTACGGGGTGAGGCCGGACTTCTCGTAGTAGTCGGTGACGACCTTGGAGCCCGGGGCCACGGAGGTCTTGACCCACGGCTTGGCGGTGAGGCCCTTGTTCACGGCGTTGCGGGCCAGCAGTGCCGCGGCGAGCATGACCGAGGGGTTGGACGTGTTGGTGCAGGAGGTGATCGAGGCGATCGACACTGCGCCGTGGTCCAGTTCGAATTCGCGGCCGTCGGCGGTCTTCACGTGCACCGGAGCGGACGGGCGGCCGTGCGCACCGTTGGCTGCGGACTCCACGCGGGCAGTTTCCGTGGTGTGGGAATCCGCGTGGGTGAAGGACGGGGCGTCCGAGGCCGGGAAGGACTCGGCGAGGGATTCGTCCACGCTGCCGTCGGCGATGGCGACGTAGTTGTGGATGTCCTTGCGGAACTGCTCCTTGGCGTCCGTGAGCTCGATGCGGTCCTGGGGACGCTTCGGGCCGGAGATGGACGGTACCACGGTGGACAGGTCCAGCTCGAGGTACTCGGAGAAACGCAGTTCGCGGGAAGGATCGTGCCAGAGGCCCTGTTCCTTGGTGTATGCCTCCACGAGGGCGACGTTTTCCTCGGAGCGGCCGGTGAGGCGCAGGTAGTCGAGGGTGACGTCGTCGATCGGGAACATGGCGGCGGTGGAGCCGAATTCGGGGCTCATGTTGCCGATGGTGGCGCGGTTGGCCAGCGGCACCGCGGCAACGCCTTCGCCGTAGAACTCGACGAACTTGCCCACCACGCCGTGCTTGCGCAGCATTTCGGTGATGGTGAGGACGACGTCGGTGGCGGTGGCGCCGGCCGGGATGCTGCCGTTGAGCTTGAAGCCGACGACGCGCGGGATGAGCATGGAGACCGGCTGGCCGAGCATGGCGGCCTCGGCTTCGATGCCGCCGACGCCCCAGCCGAGCACGCCCAGGCCGTTGACCATGGTGGTGTGGGAGTCGGTACCGACGCAGGTGTCCGGGTAGGCGCGCAGCACGCCGTTGACCTCGCGGGTCATGACGGTGCGGGCCAGGTATTCGATGTTGACCTGGTGCACGATGCCGGTTCCCGGGGGAACGACCTTGAAGTCATCGAACGCGGTCTGGCCCCAGCGCAGGAACTGGTAGCGCTCACCGTTGCGCTGGTATTCGATTTCCATGTTGCGCTCGAGGGCGCCGGCGTTGCCGAAGACGTCGATCTGGACGGAGTGGTCGATGACCATTTCGGCCGGTGCCAGCGGGTTGACGCGCTTGGGGTCGCCGCCGAGGTCCTTGACGGCCTCACGCATGGTGGCCAGGTCCACGACACAGGGGACGCCGGTGAAGTCCTGCATGATGACGCGGGCGGGGGTGAACTGGATCTCGGTGTCGGGCTCCGCGTTCGGATCCCAGCCGGCCAGGGCGCGGACATGGTCGGCCGTAATATTGGCGCCATCTTCGGTCCGCAGGAGGTTTTCAAGCAATACCTTGAGGCTGAACGGAAGGCTGTCTGCGCCTTCAACGGAGTTCAACCGGAAAATTTCATAATCGGTGCCGGCTACATTCAGTACGCCTTTGGAACCGAAGCTGTCCACAGTGCTCATGGCAGGACTCCTCTCGCAACAGCTTTCATCTTTGTCGCGCGGGTCAGCGCTATCTAGTTAGGCAAACCTAATTCAAGCGCCGGGCATCGAGGCCTGCCATGGCCAAGGACGCGACATGGGACGACTATGGCCCCATCGTAATGTCGCCTACGCGTCCGGCACCAGCAATGCCACGGTTTCCAGGTGGTGGGTGTGCGGGTACAGGTCGAAGGCCCGCAGTCCCCCGAGCTTCCAGCCGCCGGCGCGGAAGTAGCCGAGGTCCCGGGCGAACGACGCCGGATCGCAGGAGACGTACGCAATGGCGCGCGGTCCCGAATCCATGAGTTGCTTCACCACAGCCTTGCCGGCGCCGGCGCGCGGCGGGTCGATGACGAGCGAGTCGAAGCGGCGCGGCCGGTTCCGCAGCACCCGCTCCACCCTGCCCTGCACGATTTCCACGTGTCCTTCGCCGTGCAGGTTCTTCCGCGCGTCGCGGCTGGTGCCCGGCGAGCCTTCCACGGACAGCACCGATCCGGTGACGCCGACGGCGTCGGCCAGCGGCGCGGTAAACAGCCCCGCTCCGGCGTACAGGTCGGCGACCGTCGAGCCCGGAAGGAGGTAGCCGCCGTCGTGCAGGAAGGCGCTGACGGCACCCACCAGCGTGTCCGGGGCGTCCTTGTGGATCTGCCAGAAGCCCTCGCCGGTGACCCGGTATTCGTGCCCGGCCGCGGATTCCTGGACCCAGGTGCGTCCGCGCAGCTGAAGCACATCGCCCTTCGCAGGATCGAAGCGTGCCACGGAGACCTCATGCGGGAGCCGGGCGAGCACCTTTCCGAGCCGCTTCGGATCGGCGTCCTCCTCCAAGGCGAGCAGCACCAGGGGACGTGAACCGTTGGCCGGGGCCGCGACCTCGATCCGGACAATTCCGTGCAAGTCGATGTCCCAGAGCTTCAACTCATTGATCGCCGGAACGGCAAGGGGCATCTCCCGGACCGGAACTACCACGTCGGAGCGGTGGGCATGCATGCCCAGGCGGCCTTCCGGAGTAACAGCGAAACCGGCGCGGGTGCGCCAAGCCAGCCCGCCGCCGTCGCGATCACCAGGGCCGGCCGGCTCCACCTCCACGGCAAGCTCGACGCCGGCGAGCCGCTTGAGCTGTTCAGCCAGCACCTCGGACTTCAGCTGCCGCTGCCGCTGCAGGCTGATGTGCCCGAACTCGGCGCCGCCCACGGGCGGTCCGCCCTTGCGCCAGGCCGCCGGCGAATCCGCCTGCTGCCAGAAGTGCGGCCGCCGGTCCGCGGACGCTTCCAGGACCTCGACGACGTCGGCGCGCCAGAAGCGGGAGTCGTCGCCTGCGTCGGTGAGGCGGACCCTGACTTTCTCCCCCGGGATGCCGTGCCGGACGAAGATGACCCGGCCCTCGTGGCGGGCCACGAAATGCCCGCCGTGGGCGACCGGCCCGACGTCGAGCACCAGTTCGCGGGGCGCCTCGTCCGCGCTGGAATGCGGGCGGGGACGGGAAAGCTGGTGATGCGTCATAGGGTGTCCTGCAGTGCCTTTGCTTCTTCGGAGGATTTGAGCTGCCATGGCACGCTGGCCACCATGACGCCGGGTTCAAAGTGGAGCCGTGCCTTGATGCGCAGGGCGGTCTGGTTGTGCACCAGTTGCTCCCACCATTTGCCCACCACGTACTCCGGAATGTAGACCACGATCAGGTCCCGCGGGGAATCGCGGCGCATGTTCTTCACGTAGGACAGGATGGGCGTCACGGTCTCACGGTACGGGCTGGCCAGGACAGTCAGCGGCACCGGGATGTCCAGCTTGTCCCAGTCGGCCACGGTGCGCGCGGTTTCCTCGGAGTCGATGTCCACGATGATGGCATCCAGCCGGGACGGCCGGGACGCCCGCGCGTACGCCAGGGCCCGCAGCACCGGCTTGCGCACGTGGGACACAAGCAGGATCGCGTGGACCCTGGTGGGCAGGGCTCGGGGCGAAGAATCCTCGTCCACGGCCAGCTCCTTGGCCACGTTGTCGTAGTGTGCACGGATGCTCCACATGATCAGGTACAGCACGAACATGGCCAGCAACGCGATCCAGGCGCCCTGTTCGAACTTGGTGATGAGCACGATGGTCAGCACCAGGGCGGTCATGCCGAAGCCCACCATGTTGATGGTGCGCGACTTGAGGATCCGCAGGCGCACGGCCTTGTCCTTGGCGAGCTTGAGCTCGCGTCCCCAGTGCCGGATCATGCCCAGCTGGCTGGCTGTGAAGGAGATGAACACGCCCACGATATAGAGCTGGATCAGCTTGGTGACGTCCGCATTGAACGCCAGGATCAGTACCAGCGCACCGGCGGCGAGGGCCAGGACGCCGTTGCTGTAGGCCAGGCGGTCGCCGCGCGTGCGGAGCTGGCGCGGAAGGTAGCCGTCCTGGGCCAGGATGGAGCCCAGCACGGGGAAGCCGTTGAAGGCCGTGTTGGCGGCGAAAACAAGGATGGTGCCGGTGGCCGCCACCACGATGTAGAACGGGATGGAGCCCAAGCCGAAGATCGTCTGCGCGATCTGGCTGATGGCCGGGTTCTGGATGTAGTCATCCGGCAGCGGCTGCCCGTTCAGCAGGAACTCCGTGGCCGGGTCCAGCACGATGTGCACCTTGGTGGCGTTGGCCAGGTAGATGATGCCCGCAAGCATGGAGGACGCGATCACCCCGAGCAGCAGCAGGGTGGTGGCAGCGTTCTTGCTCTTGGGCTTCTTGAAGTTGGGCACGCCGTTGCTGATGGCTTCGACACCGGTCAGGGCCGCGGCGCCGGAGGAGAAGGCCCGCAGCAGCAGGAACGCCCCGGCCAGGCCCACCAGGCCCTCGTCGAATCCATGGGCAGGAACAATCGTGAACTCCGCGGACGGAGCCTCCCCCAACTGCCCGGTGGCGGCCTGGAAGATGCCGACAGCGGTCATGCCGAGGATGGAGGCCATGAAGATGTAGCTGGGGATCGCGAAGATGGTGCCGGCTTCCTTGATGCCGCGCAGGTTGACGAGCGCCAGGACCACGACGCCGACAGTGGCAATGAGGGCCTGTTGCCCGTGCAGGGCGGGCACCGCCGTGGTCAGGTAGGTGGCGGCCGAGGACATCGACACGGCGACGGTGAGCACATAGTCCACGAGCAACGCGGAGGCGACGGTGAGTCCGGCCTGCTTGCCGAGGTTGACGCTGGCGATCTCGTAGTCGCCGCCGCCCGACGGGTAGGCGTGGACATTCTGCCGGTAGGAGGCCACCACCGTGAGCAAGACCACCATGACGGCGAGGCCCACCCACGGGGAGAACGCCACGGCGCTCACGCCGGCCAAGGCGAGGGTGAGGAGGATTTCGTCCGGCGCGTAGGCCACCGAGGACAGTGCGTCCGAGGCGAAGACCGGCAGTGCGATGCGCTTCGGCAGCAGGGTGTGGGACAAGCTGTCATTCCGGAAGGGCCGCCCCACCAGCACCCGTTTGACCGCGTTGAAAATAGTCAGCACCCGGCCACGTTACTCGTATTCACAGGCGATGTCATGGCAAGCGACATTGCCCCCGGTAGAGTCTTACGCAGCGACAAGCACAAGTTTAGAAGGAGAGACCGTGGCTCACTTCGTGATCATGGGTTGCGGAAGGGTCGGCGCCACGCTGGCGCACACCCTGGAGGACTCCGGCCACTCGGTGGCCATCATCGACCAGGACGACCGCGCGTTCCGCCGGCTCCGCAGCGGTTTCACCGGCCGGAAGGTCACCGGCGTCGGCTTCGACCGGGACACCCTGAAACAGGCCGGCTGCGATGAGGCCTACGCGTTCGCCGCCGTCTCCAGCGGCGACAATTCGAACATCCTGGCCACCCGCGTGGCCCGTGAGAACTTCCACGTCCCGCACGTCGTTGCCCGGATCTACGATCCCGGCCGCGCCGAAATCTACCAGCGCCTGGGCATCCCCACGGTGGCGGCGGTGCGTTGGAGCGCCGACCAGGTGCTCCGCCGGATCCTGCCCGAACAGCACCTCGCCGGCGACTACCGCGAACCCTCCGGACGGCTGGTCCTGGCCGAGGTGGATCTGCACGACAAGTGGATCGGCCATTCCATCGATGCCATCGAAGCCGCCTCCGGCACCCGCGTGGCCTTCCTCACCCGCTTCGGCGAAGGCATCCTGCCCGGGCATGGCACTTCCTACCAGGAGGGCGACACCGTACACGTGATGCTGGAGACAAGCCGCAGCAGCGAAGTGCAGCGCATCCTGGCCAGTGTTCCCGCGAAGGAGTCCGAGTGAAAGTCGTCATCGTCGGCGCAGGCAGCGTGGGATCATCGATCGCCCGTGAACTGCTGGCACACAAGCACGAAATCCTGCTGATCGACCTCAAGCCCGAAGTGATCGGACGCAGCGGCCTGCGCGGTGCGCGCTGGCTGGTGGGCGACGCCTGTGAACTGAGCACGCTGCAGGAGGCGAAGCTGGAGGAGGCCGACGTCGTGGTGTCCGCCAGCGGTGATGACAAGGTCAACCTGGTGGTGTCCCTGCTGGCGAAGACCGAATTCGGCGTGGGCCGCACGGTGGGCCGGGTGAACAACCCCAAGAACGACTGGATGTTCAACGACTCCTGGGGCGTCGACGTCGCGGTCAACACTCCGCAGCTGATGACGGCGCTCGTGGAGGAAGCAGTGGAGATCGGCGACCTGGTGCGCCTGCTCACCCTGCAGACGGGCGTGTCCTCGCTTGTCGAGTTCACGGTGCCGCACGACTCGCACATCATCGGCAGCACGGTGGGCGCGATCGACTGGCCGGAGGACTCCACCCTGGTGGCGATCCTGCGCGACCACGCCCCCATCACGCCAAGCCGGGATGATGTGATCGACGGCGGCGACGAACTGTTCTTCGTCACCACCATCGCCGCGGAGGACGGGCTCCGTGCCCTGCTGTCCCCCTCAGCGCACGGCAGCGGTTCCGCCGAGGAAGAACTGCCGGAGCAGGCAGAGGACGACGGCTTCGACGGCTAGCTTGTGATGTTCAGGCAGCCGGTCCGCGCCCCGCGGGCCGGCTCAACAGCCAGGCCACCCACAAGCCCAGGATGTACAGCGGCGCACCCATGATCAGGCGCATGGTCGCCAGCGCCGCCAGGCCCGCTTCGCCCTGCAGGTACAGCGGAACCTGCACGACGAGCCGCAACGCCAGCACGCCGACCACCACCCAGGTGGCGATGCTGTAGGCGCGCAGCCGCTCCGGATCCTTGCGCCATTCGATGCCTTCGTTGCGCACGAAGCCGAACAGCAGGCCGGTAATGGGCCACTTGAGCACCACGGACAACGCCATGCCCGCGATATAGGCGGCATTCGTGTAGAAGCCCAGGACGTAGAAGTCCTCCGCCTTGCCGGTGGTGTTGGCCAGCCACGCGGAAATCGCGACGCCGGCAATTCCGGCGAGTGCCTGCGTCAGGGGACGCTTCTGCACCAGGCGGACCACCGTGAAGACGGCGGCCGCGGCGAGGGCCGCGATCAAGGACACCGGAAGCTCGCGCGTGATGGTGAAGGCAATGAGGAACACGAGGCCCGGCAGGATGCTCTCGGCAATACCCTGGACGCCACCCGCGGACTTGAGGATGTCCACGTGGCCGTGCTTGTTGCGCTGCAGGCCCGCTTTTTCGGCATAGCCGGCCGCCAGCGCGGCAATCCCGGGCGCGGACTCCGGCGCGGTTTCGGCCGGACGCGGGGTGCCGTTGGCCGGCGGGGAACCGTTGCCTGGTTCGATCGTGCCGTCCGGTTCGTTTCCGTGGGGCGCGGTCATCAATGCTCCTGCCGGGTGAGGATTTCGTAGCGGGGGTTGAACATGGTGGGCATGCCGTCACGGACGGTGACCATGCCCTCGAAACGCAGCTTGGACCCGGGCTCGAGTCCGGGCATCCGGCGGCGGCCAAGCCAGACAACGCGCAGGCGCGGCGGTGCGGCAGCGGCCGCACCGTGGCTGATGTCCTCCACCACGATGGCGGAGAACTGGGCCTGTTCGCTGGCCGGCGGGTAGGTCACCGATTCGATGAATCCGATGCAGCTGACCCGCCCGCGGCGGGGCAGATCGCTGATGTCGCGGGGTTCGCCGGACGGCGTCCCCCGGAACTGGCCGTCAACCAATCTCGGTGATCTCCGGTCCGCGTTCGGGCTGTGCCAGGCCGGGGGCGGGGGTGCCGTCCTGGCCTGCCGCGACGGCGTCCTTGGGCAGGCGGAGCTGGAGGAGCTCGCGGGGCGGCATCGGATTGTCCCCGCGGACGACGACGACCCGGCGGAAGAGCTCTTCGAGCCCGGCAGCCTGGTCACGTTCGAGGGCGGCAGCTCCACCGATCACGCCGCGAAGGAACCAACGCGGGCCGTCGACGCCCATGAAGCGGGCGGCGCGGAAGCCCTGGAGTCCCTGGGCGGTTTCGCTGGGCAGCTTCGCCACGAGTTCCGGGCCGAAGGTGCCGTCGATTTCTTCGGTTTCGCCGCCCTGGCTGGCGACGGATTCTGCAATCTGTTCGCGGATTTCGCCCCAGAGGCCCTCGGAGCGCGGGGCGGCGAACGCCTGCAGCTGCAGGCTTGAACCGTGGAGGTCCATGGTCACCGCAACCACGCGCTGGCTGGCTTCCTCGACTTCCAGGCGCAGCTGGAGGCCTTCGACCGGCTGGATCAGCAGGGCGCCAAGATCGAGGTAGCCCTCCTGGCTGTCGATCTCGGACACATCCCACGGGCCTTTGGCGACCCGGAAGTCCCCCTTGGCCGTCGTGGTTTCCGCGGCGCCGCCGTCGGCCGCAGCGGCCTCGTCCCGGTCCGCCGTGTCCTGGTCCGCCGCGTCCGGGCGGACGTCTTTGGACTTCTTACCGCGCCCAAAAAACATTGGGTCCTCTCCTTTGTTGTGGTCGATCCCCCGGCCGGCCGCGCCCTGCCGTCATGCCCGCGGGGCGGCGTGCCTGCCTGCGTCCTTAGGGCCTGGCGCTTGAAAACCCGCCGGTGGAGCCGAATCCGCCGGCCCCGCGCACAGTTTCCGACAGCTCCTCCACCTGGACGAAGCCGGCGTATTCCACGCGCTGGATCACCATCTGGGCGATCCGGTCGCCGCGCTTGAGCTCGATCGGATGGCTCTGGTCGGTATTGAGCAGGGTCACGGCGATTTCACCACGGTACCCGGCGTCGACGGTTCCGGGGGCGTTGACCACGGTGAGTCCGTGCTTCGTGGCGAGGCCCGAGCGCGGGTGGATCAGCGCGACGTAGCCGTTGGGCAGCCCGATCGATACTCCCGTGGGCACGAGTTTCCGCTCGCCGGGGGCGAGGGTGACGTCCTCACGGGCGCGGAGGTCCGCACCCGCATCGCCCGGGTGCGCGTACGACGGCGCTTCCAGGCCGTCGTCGAGCATTTTCAGTTCGACCCGGAGGGTCGGGGCGCCGTATTCGGCGGAAGCTTCTTCTGGGCTAATGACTGCTGACTCCTGGCTCACAATGCTTCATTCTAGCCTCCAGAGGCTGCCCGGATGCCGCGCGGTCCGCGCAGGCAGGTGCGGGTCCGGAGGCCGGCAGGCGGAGGGATAAGCTGGAGCCATGCCTGAAGCGACCGCCTCCTCACCCATGCCCGGCCAGCCCCTGAACGGATCCGACGTCCTGTTCTCGGAGAAGCTATGGCCTTCGGTATGGATCTGGCTGATCGTCGCCGGCCTGTCCGGCGCGGGCATCCTGGTCTTCGCTCCGATCAGCGCCCTCGCGGGCATCATCGCGGCCCTGGTGCTCGCCGGGATCATGACGGTCCTGCTGCTGCTCTCCACGCCTGCGATCGTCGTCCGCCGGGATTCCCTGCAGGTGGGCCGGGCGAGCATTCCGCGCGCGCTGCTGGGCCAGGCCGAAGCGTTCCGCAAGGACGAAGCCACCGCGGAGCGCGGTACCCGGCTCAACGGCCTCGCTTTCCTGTGCATCCGCGGCTGGATCGACCCCGTGGTACGCATCCCGGTCAACGATCCCGAGGACCGCACCCCCTACTGGCTCACCTCGACCCGCCGTCCGGACGAGCTGCTCAAGGCGCTGGCCGCACCCACGGCGTAGCGAGGCGCTAGCCTTCGCACTCCAGGCAGTACAGCTTTCCGTCCTTTTCCAAGGCGATCTGGGAACGGTGCTTCACCAGGAAGCAGTTGGCACAGGTGAACTCGTCGGCCTGCGCCGGAAGGACCTGGATCTGAAGTTCCTCGTTCGACAGGTCGGCCCCGGGCAGCTCGAAAGCGTCTGCCAGGTCACTTTCGTCAATGTCGACCGCGGCGGAGGATTTCTCCGTCCGGCGGGTCTTGAGCTCTTCGATGGACTCCTCGCCCGCGTCCTCTTCGGTCTTGCGCGGGGCATCGTAATCCGTTGCCATGGTCCCTTCTTTGCTGCGTTGCGTTGACTTGCATGGTGCATTCCACCGTGCCGCCGCGGGCACCGGCCCGCTGGCTTACGTATGTAACGCAGGGGCATCCGCTTTTGTGCCCGCACTCCCCCAAGGCCCCGGAATGCGTGGAAATTCGCGGCACGCCCTTTGGCCTAGTAGGAATTGCCCCGTGCTGGTGGCAGAGTTTCGAATGTCGGAAAAGGCCATGGTGGAGGATTTGATGCGGGAACTACGGCTTGTTGGCGTCCATGACGACGGCGGACATCTCCTGCTGAGCGGAAGCGGCGGCGAAATGTTCCAGCTGCCGATCGACGAAGCACTGCGTGTAGCTGCCAGCCGCACACCCGCCCAGGTGGCCGCCCGCGCCTCGATCGCACCCGTCGCCATGTCTCCCCGCGACATCCAGGCCCGCATCCGTTCCGGCGCCAGCGCCGCCGACGTCGCCGAACTCTCCGGCCTCCCCCTCGCCAACGTCCAGCGCTACGAAGGCCCCGTTCTTGCCGAACGCGAATACATCGCACAGCAGGCCCGCAAGGTGGAGGTCGCTTCTCCGTCTCCGGGCCACGATGCCTACCGGGCCGCGTTCGGCGATGCCCCGGCCAGCCTGGACGACATGGTGAACCACCGGCTGTCAGCCCACGGCATCGACCCCGCCACCGTTGAGTGGGACTCCTGGCGCCGCAACGACGGCACGTGGACCGTGGTGGCGCGCTTCGAACCGAACACCGGCGCGCCGGCCAGCATCGGCGAGGAACCGCCGGCAATGTGGACCTTCACCCCGGGCCGCAAAACGCTGCAGAACGCCAACCGCTGGGCGCAGCAGCTCAGCGAACTGGAGCCGCTGGACGGCCCTTTGCCCGCCCGCCGGCTGTCCGCCGTCGCCGACCGGCCTTTCGACTTCGAGACCGACGCCGACGAAGGCGAAGGTTCCACCGGCCCGGACGCCGACGGTCTGCTGGACATGCTCCGGCTGCGCCGCGGCCAGCGGCTGGGCATCGATGAGGACGGCGACGACGCCCTCGCCCTGTTGCTGGGCGGCGGAGTTCCGGCCGCCCACCCGCGGGACGAAGACCTCGACGACGACTCTGCAGCCGAAGATGCGCAGGAAACCCGCCCCGTGGCGCGCCTGAGCCTCGCCTCCCTGAACCCCGATGTCCTGGAAGGTTCCCGGGACGACTCCGACGACGATTCCCTCCACCTGCACGAGGGCGTCAGCACCGATACCCGGGAAATCACCGTGGTTCCCGCGTCCTTGCGCGCGCTCGGCAATCCCCCCGCAAAGGCCGACGGGGACGACGTTGACGAGAGCGCGGCTGACGACCAGGTTCCGGAAACGGCCGCCCTCGATACCGAATGCGACGAGGACGCCAGCGGGGCCCCTCAGCGTGCCGGATTGGACGAACTGCTCGGTGGAGCATCCCGCCGCCAGAGCGAGGAACCCCGGCGCCGCCGGACCCCGCTGAGTGCCTGGACCCGGCATGCCTCACCCGGAAGCGGCACTGCAAGCGAATCCGGCAGCTCATCTCAAACCGCCAAGCCTGATGCTGAAACCCCCGCGGCGAAGAACGATACGAAGGAAGCGGCACCCGCCGAGCGCCAGCCGGCACGGCCCAAGCGCTCCAGCGTTCCCAGCTGGGACGACATCGTCTTCGGCACCCGCGGCGACTAGTTCCCCGGCTGCTGCTTTCCTGAGCCCTGCCACAGGCAGGCATCGAGCTCGAACGGGAGCGACTCTTCCCGGCCGGCCATCAGCCCGGCGGCATGGGCGGTGACCCTGCGCATGTAGTGGCGGCGGCACAACGTTTCGTACCCGACCACCGGGGTGTCGCCCGGCGCGGGCCGGCCGTCGTCGCCGGCGATGTCCCCGACGACCACCTGCGCACCGGTGACCACCATGATGCCGTCCACCGTGCGGGCGTTGTGCGTGGCGCGGCGGCCGCACCAGCACAGGGCTTGGACCTGAAGGACCTCGATCCGGTCCGCCAGCTCCACCAGCCGCTGGGAACCGGGGAAGAGCCGGGCACGGAAATCGGTGGTGATGCCGAAGGCGAACACGTCAACGTCCATCTCGTCCACCAGGCGGGCGAGCTGCTCCACCTGCTCCGGCGAGTAGAACTGGGCCTCATCGCAGATCAGGTAGTCGACGCGCATGCCGCCGGTCCGGCGTCGTACGGTCTCCTCCCAGAAGTCCGTGCGGTCGGTGACCTCGACGGCATCGCTGCGCAGCCCGAGCCGGCTGGAGATCACGGATTCGCCGGCGCGGTCGTTGCGGCTGAAACGGATGCCGCCGCGGCCGCGCGCCCGGTGGTTGTAATCCATCTGCAGCGCCAGGGTGGACTTGCCGCAGTCCATGGTTCCGGAGAAGAAGACCAGCTCAGCCACGCCGGCGCTTCGATCCGGCCGCCGGGAAGCACAGCAGGGGCACTTCGCGTTCGGGCTTGGTCAGGGAACCGTGCTGGCCAACCACTTCCATGGCGGCGGGGCGGACCCGGCGGGTGTCGTACAGGGCCAGGGTGTCGCGGGCGGCGATCATCACGTCACCGATCCGCGGCGCCACCTCGGGACGGAGGGCGCCGAAGAGTCCCGCGGCCAGGCCCTGTTCACGGGTGAAGGCCCAGATCCGTTCGCCGAAGCGGCGGCGCCAGGCGTCCAGGATGGCCTCACGAGCGGCCTCCCCCGCGTCCGGTTCCATGTACAGGTGCACCATGCGGGGTTCACCGGCCGTGTGACGGACCCCGGCGATCAGGGCGGGATCCGCCGAGTAGTCCAGGCGCTGGGATTCGGGCACGTCCAGCATGCCGTGGTCACCGGTGACCAGGATGGTGGTTCCTGCGGGGAGGGTGGCGGAGAGCCGCTTGACGGTGGAGTCGAGTTCTTCGAGCTGGTGCTCCCAGCGCTCGGAACCGCAGCCGTAGCGGTGGCCGGCTTTGTCGAGTTCGTTCACGTAGAAGTACATGAGGGAACGGTTGCCGCCGGCCATGGCTTCGGCGGCGAGGGCCGTGCGGGCGTGCAGCGAGGTGCCGCCCAGGAAGCGGCTGCCGCGCAGGGCCGCACGGGTCATGGGCGAGTGGCCGAACTGCGGCAGGCTGACCGTCACGACGTCGATCTCTTCGGCGGCCCGTTCGAAGATCGATGGGAAAGGCTGCCACTCCAGGGGATCCACCTTGGCGTCCCAGTTCCCCAGCAGGTTCACGACTTTGTCCTGGGCCGGGTCCAGGACGTCGTAGCCCACCATGCCGTGCTCGCCCGGCGTGCGGCCGGTGCCGAGGCTGGCCAAGGAGGACGCCGTGGTGGAGGGGAAGGCGGAATCGAGCCAGACCGGAACCCGGCCCTGCCCGGCGGCAGCCACGGAGCGCAGGAACGGGGTGTGCGCGGCCTTCTTCTTCAGCAGGTTCCGGCCGAGACCGTCAGCCAGGACCACGCAGACGCGCTGCGCGGGCGGCAACTGCAGCATGTTGCTGAAACCGGGCAGGCCCAGGCTGGCGGCGGCGCTGCCGAGGACTTCGGCGATGGATTGTTTTCCGTAAAGGGGCGCGGCGGGAAGCTCCGCGTGGCCGGACGTTGAAGGCATGGCGACGGGTCCGGACTGTGCCGGCTGCTGCGACAATTCCATGCTCAGCGCTGGTGTCCGCGGCTGAGGCGGTTGCCGAAGACGCCCGAGCGCGGACGGGGCGCGGGGATGGTGGCGTGCGGGGCCGGGGCGATGGTGCCGGTGTTGACTGCCCGCAGCGCCCGCGCGAAGACCTTGGCGTCGTGGACGGCACGCGGACCGTCGGCCTCGGAGCTGATCCGCAGCACGATGTCTTCCTGGCTGATGGTGCCGGTGTAGCCGTGGTCCGCTTCGCACTGCGGGTCGCCGCAGCTGGCGGGGCCGACGTCGAGCCGCTGGCCGCCGGACCAGGCAATCGAGAGGGTGAGTTCGCGGACGGGGTCGCCGGGCGTGTAATTCTGCGGCTGGGAATACATGTAGCTGAGCACCACGGAGCGGATCTGGGCCACCGGAACGGACTCGGTGGAGATCTGGGCGACGATCTGCTCGCCGGCGTCGTCGAGCTGCTGGTCGTCAACATGGGTGATAACCAGCATGTCTTCGGTGAGGACCAGCACGGTGATATGGCGGCGGACCTCGGCGCGCTCGAAGTGCGTTTCCAGGTGCACCAGGTGGGCCAGGCAGTCGCGGCCGTCCAGGGCGTCGTCCACGACGTCGGCAACCAGCACGGGGTAGAAACCGGCCCGCTGCAGCGCCTGGTCCAGGCTTTGCCCCTGCGTGCTGTGGTTGTGCGCCGCATGGTGCCCGGCGGAGGCCGGGCCGGAAGGAGACATCGGGGACTTCGGGCTCATTCCCCCATTTTCACAGATCCCGTCCGGGACTTCCTAACCCTCAGCGGCGCATGGCCCGGCGGGCACTGTCCGTCCGCTGTGCGGCGTTGCCGATCCAGACTTCCGCAGCGAGGATGCGGGCACCTTCCGGCCCGGCGAGCACGGGGTTGAATTCCACCAGCGCGATCTCCGGGTGCTCGTCCTTGAGCAGCGCCAGCCGCGCAGCCAGGTCCTCCAGCGCGGCAACGTCGACGGCGGGCAGCCCCTGGTAGCCGAACAGCTTCGCCGAGGCGCGGGGCGAGCGGATGAAGTCCCGCACGTCGGTTGCCGAAAGCGGCGGCACCCGGTGCGCCCAGTCGTCCAGGAGGTTCACGGCGTCCCCGGCCAGCCCGAAAGACACCACCGGTCCGAGCAGCGGGTCCTCGATGGCGCGGAAGGTGCAGGCCTGGCCGACCGGCGCCATGGCCTGGACTTCGAGGGCCGGGGATCCGAAGGGCTTCAGGGCCCGGCGCATCTGCACGATGTTGCGGCGCAGGGATTCGGCGTCCTCGATGTCCAGCCGGACCCCGCCCAGGTCGAGGCGGTGGCGCAGCGCCGGATCGGTGGTCTTCAGGACCACGGGCCAGCCCAGCCGCCCCGCGGCGGCGACGGCGTCGTCGTCGTGCTCGAAGACCGTGGACGGTTCCACCGCCATGCCGTAGCGGGCCAGCAGTGAGGCGGCGTCCCCGGCGTCGAGCTTGAGCAGCTGCTCGCCGTGCACGGGCGCCAGGAGCCGTTCAAGTTCCTCCCGCGTGCCGTCCGGATCGCAGCCCTCGGGTTCGACGAAAAGTCCCTGTTCCCTGCCCAGCCAGGCGGAATAGCCGACGACGGCGGACAGCGCCGCCACGGCGTTGCCGGGGCTTGAGTAGCACGGAATTCCGGCATCGGCGGCATCGGCGGGCAGGAGCCCGTCCAGCCGCGCGGCCGGGTCCAGCACGCCGCCGAAGGCCGCAATGACGGGTTTGCCGCTTTCGGCGGCGCATTCGGCAAGGACGCGGGCGACGTCCTCGGTGGAGACGCTGCGGGCCGGGATCATGGCGGCCATGGCGGCGTGGACGTCTTCGTCGGCGAGGGTTTCCCGCAGGGTGCTGCGCAGGGCCGCCAGGGACACCGACGCTCCGGCGTCCAGGTCGATGCCGGTGAGCAGGCGTTCCACGCGGAGACCGTGGTGCCCGGCGGAATCGGCCACCACCTTGCCCAGCGCCGAGGAGTTGCTGGCCAAGGCAACGCCCGGCCCCTTTGGCAACGGCTGGCTGGCGACGATCTGCGCCACGTCCATGAGCTGTTCCACCGTCTCCACCGAGATCACGCCGGACTGGCGCATCATGGCGTCGAGCGCGGACGGCGGGGCCATGGTGGTCCTGCCCACGTGCCCGGGCGGGAGGCTCAGCCCGGTGAGGTCGGACTTCGCCACGATCACGGCTTTGCTGCGGGCCAGGCGCCGGGCCAGGCGGGAAAATTTGCGCGGATTGCCCATCGATTCCAGGTAGAGCCCGACGGCGGCGGTGTCCGGATCGTCTTCCCAGAACTGCATGACGTCGTTGCCGGACACGTCCGCCCGGTTGCCGGCCGACAGGAAGGACGAGAGCCCCAGCCCGCGCCGGACCGCTGCAGCGTACACGGAGACGCCGATCGCCGCCGACTGGGTGAACAGGCCCAGTCCGCCGCGCCGCGGCAGGGCCGGCGCCATGGAGGCGTTCAGGGCGATGCCCGGGTGGGTGTTGATGATGCCGAGGGATTCGGGCCCGATCACCCGCATTCCGTGCGCCCGGGCCTGGCGCACCAGCTCCTGTTGGCGCTGGAGCCCTCGTTCGCCGTCGTCCGCGTATCCGGCGGTGGCGACCACCAGGCCCTTGACGCCTGCGGCGGCGCATTCGTCCACCACCTTCGGCACTTCCTCGGCGGGCACGGCGATGACCGCCAGCTGCACTGGGACCGGGATGTCGGCGATCCGGGCGTAAGACTTCATGCCGGCCAGCTCGAACGCCTCCGGGTTGACGGCGAACACCTGGCCGCTGAAGCCGCCCTCGATGATGTGTTCCAGCAACTGGTAGCCGATGCTCCCCCATTTGCGGCTGGCCCCGATCACGGCGATCGACGACGGCGCCAGCAGGTCCCGTACGCTGCGCGCCTCGGCGCGGTGCTCGCGGGACTCCATGACGGCCAGCGATTTGCGGGTGGGGTCGATGTTGAATTCGACGCTCACGACGCCGTCGTCGAAGGTCCGCGAGAGCTCGTACCCGGCGTCGGCGAAGACGCGCAGCATCTTGCTGTTCTCGGGAAGGACCTCGGCACTGAAGCGCCGGATGCCGTTTTCGCGGGCCGCCGCGGCAAGGTGTTCGAGCAGGATGGAACCGATGCCCCGGCCCTGCTGCGAATCGGAAATGTTGAACGCGACCTCCGCCTCGGCGGGATCGTCCAGCCTGTCATAGCGGCCGATGCCGACGATCGCGCCGCTGATGGTGATGACGAAGGCCACCCGGTCCACATGGTCCACCTCGGTGAAACGGCGCAGTTCCTTGCTGGACAGCCTGGCCTTGTAGCTGAAGAAGCGCATGTAGATGGAGGCCTGCGATTGGCCTGCGTGGAAGGCCTGGACGGCGTCCGCGTCAGCCGGCGAAATGGGCCGGAGGTGGGCGATTCCACCGTCACGCAGCACGACATCGGCTTCCCAATATTCCGGATATACGCCGGTGCCGGGCTCATCCACCATAGGCTTAGCGTAGCTAAATCTTCCGCAGTACACCCCTAAGGATCCGCCGACTCCATGGCACGCAGCCAAAGTCCGTCCCGCGCCAAGGCAGCAGCCGCTGCAGGCAGCGGCGACTACACCGAAAACATCATCGATATCGACGTCACGTCCGAAATGGAAGGCTCCTTCCTGGAGTACGCCTACTCGGTGATCTATTCACGGGCCCTTCCCGATGCCCGGGACGGCCTCAAGCCCGTCCAGCGCCGCATCCTCTACATGATGAGCGACATGGGCCTGCGCCCGGACCGCGGCCACGTCAAGAGCGCCCGCGTGGTGGGCGAGGTCATGGGCAAGCTGCACCCGCACGGCGATGCCGCGATCTACGACGCCATGGTGCGCATGGCCCAGGACTTCTCCCTGCGCCTGCCGCTGATCGACGGGCACGGCAACTTCGGCTCGCTCGACGACGGCCCGGCGGCGCCGCGATACACCGAAGCACGGCTCGCGGCGGCCGCGCTGACCATGACGGACCACCTCGACGAAGACGTGGTGGACTTCATCCCCAACTACGACAACCAGCTCACCCAGCCGGACGTCCTTCCCGCCGCATTCCCCAACCTGCTGGTCAACGGCACCACGGGCATCGCCGTCGGCATGGCCACCAACATGGCCCCGCACAACCTGGGCGAGGTCATCGCCGCCGCCCGGCACCTGATCGCCAACCCCGAGGCCACGCTCGAGGACCTCATGCAGTTCGTCCCGGGCCCGGACCTGCCCACGGGCGGCCGGATCGTCGGACTGGACGGCATCCGGGACGCCTACGCCACCGGCCGCGGCTCCTTCAAGACCCGCGCCAAGGTGGAGATCGAACAGCTCACCGCCCGCCGCACCGGCCTGGTGGTGACCGAGCTGCCGTACATGGTGGGCCCTGAAAAGGTGATCGAGAAGATCAAGGACGCCGTCAACGCCAAGAAGCTGACCGGCATCAGCGACGTCGTTGACCTGACCGACCGCCAGCACGGACTGCGGCTGGTCATCGAACTGAAGAACGGCTTCAACCCGAACGCCGTGCTCCAGCAGCTCTACCGCTTCACGCCGATGGAGGACTCCTTCGGCATCAACAACGTGGCCCTCGTGGAAGGGCAGCCGCAGACCCTGGGCCTGCTGCCCCTGCTGCAGGTGTATGTGGACCACCGGCTCTCCGTGGTGCGCCGCCGCACCGCTTTCCGCCTGGGCAAGAAGAAGGACCGCCTCCACCTGGTGGAAGGCCTCCTCATCGCGATCGTGGACATCGACGAGGTCATCCAGATCATCCGTTCCTCGGATGAAGCAGCCGCCGCCCGTGATCGCCTGATGTCCATCTACGACCTCTCCGAGATCCAGGCCAACTACATCCTGGAACTGCGCCTGCGCCAGCTCACCAAGTACTCGCGGATCGAGCTGGAGAAAGAGCAGGAGGAGCTGCGTCGCGAGATCGCCGAGCTTGAGGCGATCCTCGGTTCGGACACCCTGCTGCGCGAACTCGTCTCCGGCGAACTGGCCGAAGTGGCCGCCAAGTACGGCACCCCGCGCCGCACCGTCCTGCTCGAATCCGAGGCGGTCTCCCCCACCGTTGCCGCCGCCCTGGCCGCAGCCGCGCCGGGTCCCAAGGGCAAGGCTGCGGCGCTACCGCTGGAAATCCCGGACGATCCCTGTTGGGCGATCCTGACGGCGTCGGGGCAGATCGCACGCACCGCGAACCAGGACCCGCTGGCCGAGGCAGGCCCGCGCGCCAAGCACGATGTGTTCCGTTCCGTCGTGAAGACCTCGGCCCGCGGCGAAATCGGGGCCGTCACCTCCCAGGGCCGCATGCTGCGCGTCCAGGTCATGGACATGCCCGTGCTGCCGCCGGTGGCCGGGCTCCCGAACCTGGCCGGCGGCGTGCCCGCGAAGGATTTCATCACCCTGCTCAAGGGCGAAACCCTGGTGGCCTTTGTGCCGCTGGACTCGGTCCTGGCCCTCGGCACTGCCCAGGGCGTGGTCAAGCGCGTCCAGCCCGACTACCCGCTGAACCGTGAAGACTTCGAGATCATCGCACTCAAGGACAAGGACCGCGTGATCGCCGCTGAGCCTGCGGCCGAGGACAGCACCGAACTGGTGTTCCTGACGCGCCAGGCCCAGTTGCTCCGCTTCGCTGCTTCGGCCGTGCGCCCCCAGGGCCGCACGGCAGGCGGCATGGCCGGCATCAAGCTGGCCGCGGGTGACGAAGTGATCCACTTCGGTACCGTCCGCGCGGACGATCCGGCCGCCGTCGTCGTCACGATCGCCGGTAGCAACGGCGCCCTGCCGGGCACGGCTCCGGGCACCGCGAAGGTGACCGCCTTCGATGAGTTCCCGGCGAAGGGCCGCGCCACGGGCGGTGTCCGCGCCCACCGTTTCCTGAAGGGCGAGGACACGCTGCTGCTCGCGTGGGCCGGGCATGGACCCGCGAAGGCGTCATCCGCTGCCGGCGTGGCCCGGGCGCTGCCCGTGGAGCACGGCCGCCGCGACGGTTCCGGCGTTCCGCTGTCCCAGCCGGTGGACGCCATCGGCGCCAGCATGGCGTGGGCGGAGGACAACGGCGCCGGCTAGCGGTACTTACATGCTGTTGATGCTGAGGATGTTTCCTTCGGTGTCGAGGAACCAGGCGGCCCGTTCGCCGTCCGGGAAGCTGGCTACGCCGTTCTCGGTCTTCAGGCCGGGGAAGTCGTACTCTTCGAAGACCACGCCGCGGGAGCGGAGTTCCTCCATTTCGGCGTCGAGATCGTCGCTCGCCCAGCCCATCTGGGTGTTCTTCGCGGTGCCGGCATTGCCGGTCTGGTAGATCATGAATCCGGTGCCGTTGCCGCAGCGGTACATGAGGTTGTCGCTGGCGTCCGGATTGTCCGGTTCAAGCCCCAGCTTGTCCCGGTAGAAATCGCGGGCGCGGTTGATGTCGCTGGCGGGAAGTACGGCCGCGACGCTGAGATTTTTTAGCATGGCAGTTCCTTTCCAAGCCCACCCCCGGGGTCACTCTACTCCTGGCACGGCAGGATGGAAGGGGTGCGCGGGAGGCCCCGTAGACTGGCCGCATGGCGATCATTCCCGATGACAAAGACTGGACCTGGGTCCTGCACAAGCCCTGCCCGGAATGCGGTTTCGAGCCCTCCACGGTTACTCCCGCAACGGTATCCGGAGAGGTGTTGGACATGCTGCCGCGCTGGCGCGCCGTGCTTGAGCGTCCGGACGCGGGCACCCGCCCGGATGACAGCACCTGGTCCCCGCTCGAGTACGCCTGCCATGTGCGCGATGTCTTCAGCCTCTTCGACGAGCGCCTGCACCTCATGCTGGACCAGGACGATGCCCGTTTTGCCAACTGGGACCAGGACCAGGCAGCGCTCGACGGCGGATACGCCTCTGCGGATCCGGCGGCGGTGGCCGCTGAACTCGAGGAGGAGGGACGCCGGGTGGCTGCCTCCTTCGCCGCCGTCACGGAAGCGCAGTGGCCGCGCACGGGCCTCCGGAGCAACGGCTCCGAATTCACCGTGCTGACCTTCTCGCGCTACTTCATGCACGACCTCGTCCACCACCTGCACGACGTGAAGGCCTGAGCCCATGGCTTCGTCGATGCCGTGGACGGAGACCCGCGCCACCCGGCTGTTCAGTACACGCGTGCCGATCGTCCTGGGGCCCTTCGGCGGGGTCTCCTCGGTGGAACTGACGGCCGCGGTCAGCAACGCCGGAGGCCTGGGCTCCTTCGGCCTCTACGGCTACGAACCGGCCCGGATCACCGCCACCGCCCAGGCCATCAAGGCAGCCACGGCGGCTCCGTTCGCCCTCAACCTCTGGCTCCCTGTTCCCGGGGAGGAAGAACCGCAGCCGGACAAGGAACAGTTCCAGGCCTGGGTGGATGTCCTGCGGCCGTACTTCGAGGAACTCGGCGTGGAGCTTCCTGAACAGCCGGACGCATGGATGCCCGATGTCGACGAACAGATCGCCGCAGCCATCGAAGCCCGCCCGGCGGCGCTGAGCTTCGTGTTCGGTGTTCCGTCCCCCGCGGTCGTGGAAAGCGCCCACCGGAACGAAATCGCCGTCGTCGGGACCGCCACCACGGTGGAGGAAGCCGTGGCGCTGGCCGAGGGCGGCGTGGATGCCGTCGTCGCCACCGGCATGGAAGCAGGCGGGCACCGGGTATCCTTCCTGCGGCCCGCAGAGGAGTCACTCGTCGGGACGATGGCGCTTGTCCCGCAGGTGGCGGACGCCGTGGACGTCCCGGTCATCGCCGCGGGCGGTATCTCCGACGGACGCGGAGTGGCAGCAGCCTTGGCCCTTGGCGCGGATGCCGTGCAGTTCGGCTCCGCGTTCCTCGCCACCGATCAGTCGGCAGCGGTTCCCGCGTACCGGGCGGTGCTCCGCGGACCGGACACCGCGCGGACGGTGCTGACGCGTGCCCTGAGCGGGCGGCTGGCCCGCGGCATCCCCAACCGGGTCATCAAGGAACTGCCGGACCCTTCCGCGCACGCGCCGTTCCCGGTGCAGAACTGGCTGACGGGAAAATTCCGCCCGGAGGCCGGGCAACGCGGGCGGACGGATCTGATGTCCCTGTGGGCGGGCCAGGCAAGCCCGCTGATCGGCGGCACCGAAGAGCGCGACGCCGGCCGCTTGGTGGAGCTTTTTGTCCGGCAGGCCGACGAGGTGCTCGGACGGCTGGGCGGCCGCTGAGGGGCCCGGCCGGAGGCGGCTAAAGCAGCTTGTCCCAGGCCATGCTGCGGTTGACCGCTTTGTAGCCCATCTTCAGGTAGAGGGCCAGGGCGCCCGTGGGGTTCTCGGAGTCCACGTCGAGTGACGCTACGTCCATGCCTGCGGCCACGAAACGGTGCATCGCATCGGCCAGGAGGCTGCTCGCCACCCCGCGCCCGCGGTATTCCCGGCGGACGCCGAGGAGATCGGTGTAGCCCTCCTTGAATCCGCGGGCCGCAGCGGTGTCCGGGTCGAAGGTGGCGATCTGGTAGCCGGCGACCTCCCCGGTGGCGGCATCCCGCACCACGGTGCTGAGGTCCTGCCGGTGGAGCGGGTCCTCCATGGTGAAGCGCCACGCTTCCTCGTCGCGCGGTTCGCTGCCCCAGTGGTCCCGGAAAGCGTCGTTATGGGCCAGCCGCACGGCCTCATGCAGCGCCGGTTCCAGGGTGAGCAGTTCCAGGCCGGGTGCCAGCCTCACCTCCGGAAGGGCGCCGTCGAGGGGGCGGTGCATCTCGTTGTACCAGCGCACGACCCCGAAACCACGCGCCTCAAAAAGGGCGCTCTGATGGGACATCTTCTCTTCCATGAAGAGGCGGAGCCGCGTTTCCTGCTGCTCCCCCGAAGCGGCATCCTCCGCGAAGCGCCGCCGGGTCCGTCCTTCCTGCCAGCCGAGGATCGCAGTGCCGATGCCCCTGCGCTGCCATTCCGGGTCCACGCAGCCGAAACCGAAGGCTTTGTCGCCGTCGAGGTTCTTGGACACCCGGCCGTAGGCGCGCGCCACGCCGTCGGAATCAAGGCCAATCACGGTATCCACGGCGGGGTCGTTCTTGCTGGACTGCAGGATCTGCTCCAGGTCCGCGGCCTTTTCGTACCAGACGGGCCGTTCGACGGCGGCGGTGCGCGCGATCAGCGCGGCCCAGTTATCGATGTCGGCGGCCCCCGCGGCACGCCAGCTCAGGCCGGTCGCAGCGGAATCGGGCAGCGGAACAGGGGCGGTCGAGGGAAGCGGGAGCGGAGTCATTCCCCTAGGCTACTGGCCGGTAGCGGGCTCCACCAGCACCTTCCCGGCAGCGAGTTCCAAGCGCATATCCGCCGGCCTGAGATCCGCCGGATTGTGTGTCACCAGCACCACGGTGCGGTCCTCCAGCCCGCTCCGCAGCTCGGCCATCATCACGGCGGCTGTTCCCGCGTCAAGGTGGGCGGTGGGCTCGTCGAGCAGCAGGACCTCCGCGCCGCTGAGCAAAGTGCGGGCCATCGCCAAGCGCTGGCGTTCTCCCCCGCTCAGGCAGGACCCCGCGGGCCCGATCCTGCTGTCGAGCCCCCCTGGCAGCGCCGCCAGCAGATCCGAAAGCCCGACGACAGCAAGGGCCTCACGCATCTGCGTTTCGTCCGGTTTGTCCCCGGCCGGCCGTGCGAGCAGCAGGTTGCCGCGGATGGTGGAGTCGAACAGGTGCGCCTCCTGCGGACACCACGCGGCCTTACCAGTGACGGCAACGGTTCCGTCCGACGGCGGCAGGAAGCCGAGCAACACCGAGAGCATGGTGGACTTTCCTGAGCCCGACGGCCCGGTGACGGCCAGCCAACGGCCGGGGGCGGCGTCGGCGTCGATGCCGCTAAAAACCGGCGTGCCGCCGGGCCAGCGGGCCTCCAGTCCCCGCAACTCCACGCCGGGGCGCTGCCCCGGCCTGTCCGGAACAGCAACCACACCGGTGCCGGACGCAGCATCCAGTGCACCGGTCGCGGCGATCCGCCGCAGCACCGCAGCCAGGGCGGGCGCCTGCCGGAGCGCGGACACCACCGCACCATAAGGTTCCGTGAGGGCCAGCTGCATCAGCACGATCACCGCCACGACAGCGGCCGGGACGGCTCCAGCCTCCACCTGGCCGGCGGCCGCGACCCCGGCGGCCAAGGCTCCGAGAGTACAGGCCAGCACGGTCGCGGCCTGGCCCAGTCCTTCTGCCCAGGCCGCGCGCCGGGCCTCACGCGTGGCCGCCGAGTCCCGCTCCGCGAGCGAGGCCAGCACCGGGCCGGCCACGCCGTTCGCGGCCAATTCGGCCCGGGCGTCAAGCGCCGAGGCGATATCCCGCAGCACCAGCGAACGCAGCTGTTGTTCTGCCCGTGCCGCGTTCCGGTCCGCCAGGAGCGCCACCAGCGGCGCCGCCACAAGCGAGGCAGCAGCAGTCAGCACGACGGCGGGCAACGCCGCGGGGAGGAGCATCGCCGTCGCGGTCACTGCCGCGGCTGCCACGGCGAGCGCCGAGAGCGGCGGCAGGACCACACGGGGAATGAGGTCACGGAGGGTGTCGACGTCGTCCACCACGGTCCCGAGGACGCTGCCGCCCCGCAGCAGGCGACGCAGGGACAGGGCACGCTGGCTCAACGCCGCCCACAGCAGGCCCCGAAGCCGGGTCATGGCGTCAAACACGAGGTCATGGACCTGGAGGCGTTCGCAGTAGCGCAGCACCGCCCTGCCGATGCCGAAAAAGCGGACTCCGACGATTGCCCCCAGCAGGTAGAGGATAGGCGGCTGCTCGGCGGCCCGGATGATGAGCCAGCCGGACAATCCGGACAGGGCCACCGCGAAGAGCGCCGCCAAGGCCGCGAGCAGCACGGCACCCGTGAAGCGGAGGCCAAGGGGTGCCAGGATCCGTGCCAACGCGCGGAACGGGCCGGGCACGGATGGGCCGGCAGTGTCCTGCTGCCCGCTGCCTCGCGGCTGTTCCCGTAGGCGCTCCGGCGCTTCGGCCTGCGCGTGGGCGGGCACGGCGTCCGCTGCTTCCCCGGTGGCCATGGCGGGCGCCAACTCCACCACGTGGTCGGCAAGCGCGCGCGTCCCGGCATCATGGGCAACGAGGATGACCGTGGCACGGCCGCGCAGGCCGGTGATGGCAGTGCGCACGGCGTCGGCGGTGACGGGATCGAGGTGGGCGGTGGGTTCATCGAGCAGCAGGACGGTGGCGCCAGCCTCGATCCGGGCGAGGCCGCGGGCCACGGCTACGCGCCGCAGCTCCCCCGGGCTGAGCTCGGACGGATGCTTGTGTGCGAGGTGCCCCGCAGCGACGCGTTCCAGGCAGCGCAGTGCGGTGTCGGCCCCGGCGCTGTCGCAATCACCGAGGTACAGGCTTACTTCTGCCAGGACCGTGTCCGCCACCATGGCGGGATGCTGCGGCACCCAGGCCAGCTGTCCGGCGTCGGGCCCGCTGATGGTCCCGGCGATCCGGGTTCCTTCCCCGCCCGCATGGCGCTCAGTTCCGGCGAGCACGCCCAGCACGGTGCTCTTTCCGCTGCCACTGGGACCGGCGAGCGCGGTGATGCGACCGGCGGGTGCGCGGAAGTCAAGGGGGCCGACGGCGTCGTACGGGCGCCCGGCGTACCGCACCGTGAGCCCCGAGACGGCGAGTCCGTCCGCGCCGTGGGCGGAGACAGGAAGCAGGCGGCTGCCGGCGGGCGCCTCCGTGATGTTGGTGGTTTCGGCGAGCGCTTCGCGGCCTTCCTCGCTGGCGTGGTGCGCAGTTCCGAGTTCGCGCAGCGGCAGGTAGCAGTCCGGGGCGAGGATCAGGGCAAGCAGCCCGGCCTCGAGGCCCATGTCGCCGTGGACCAGCCGGACGCCGATGAACACCGCCACCACGGCCACCGAAATCGTGGCGATCAGTTCCAGGGCAAGGGCGGAAAGGAACGCGGTGCGCAGGGTTCCCATGGTGCGCGTGCGGTACTCGGTGGAAATGTCCTCGAGGGCTGCCCGCTGTTCGGCCGCGCGGCCCAGCCCGACCAGGACGGGGAGCCCCTTGGCCAGTTCCAGGATGTGCCCGGAGAGCCGGCGCAGCGTGGACTGGGCTTCGTGGACCCGGTCCTCGGTGTGCCGGCCGATCAGCACCATGAACAGTGGCACCAGGGGCAGCGTCAGGACGATCACCACGGCACTGAGCCAGTCCGCGAACAGGATCCGCGCGCCGAGCAGCAGCGGGATGGCGGCGCAGTTGACCAGGGCCGGCAGGAACTGCGTGTAGTAGTTGTCCAGGGCGTCCAGGCCACGGCTTGCCAAAACGGCCAGGCCGCCGTCGTTCATCGCCTTGCCGGAGCCGGTAGCGGCTCCCCCGCCGTCCAGCGCATGCTCCAGCAACCCCGCCCGCAGTTCCTCCTTGACGCCAAGCGCCGCGCGCCTGGCAGCCACGCCCTGCCCCCACACCGCGACGGCGCGCAGCAGCGCACCGGCCACGCCCCAGGCGAGCTGTTCCCGCCACTGCCCGCTGCCGCCGGCGAGTCCGGCGAGCAGTGAAGCGACCGCCTGGCCCAGCAGCACCAGGGACAAGGCCTTGAGCGCAGCGAGCAGCCCCAGCAGGTAGAGCGCGGAACGGGTGGCGGGGCCGGACGGCAGGGCGGGCTTCATGCTTTAGTGTCCGGCCTTCCCGTGGGCTGCGCCGTCGCCGGCTCCCCCGGCAAGCACCTTCGACGCGATGGCAGGGAGGAAGCCGTGGGCGGCGGGAATGTGGTCCACGCTGACCCGGCGGCGGAACACCCAGTAGGTCCACGCCTGGTAGGCGATCACCAACGGCAGGCCGAAGGCGGCCACGATGCTCATCAGGCCCAGGGTGTAGTCCGAAGAGGACGCATTCGCCACGGTCAGGTTGAAGGCCGGGTCGATCGTGGACGGCAGGACCACGGGGTAGGCCGCACCGAAGATCGAGGCGGCCGACGCCGCGATGAATACCGCGAGCGCCATGAACGGCCGGCCTTCCCCGCCGATCGATGCCAGGCGCCACGCAGCCGCGGCGGCCAGGACAGCAACGGCGGCAAGCGCCCAGGTCCACGGCTTGCCGGCCTGCAGTTGCACGGCAACGGACCAGGCAAGCATCGGCAGCACCGCGAACGGCACCCAGCGGACGAAGGCGCGCCGGGCCCGGTGCCGCACCTCGCCGTCGCTCTTCAGTGCCAGGAAGGCGAGCGCGTGCACCAGGGCGAACAGGACGACGGCGAATCCGCCCAGCACCGCGTAGCCGTTGAACCAGGCGAAGGGGCCGCCGTCGCGGTCACCGTTGGCGTCCAGCGGCAAGCCGGTGGTGGTCAATGCCAGGGCCGCACCGACGCCGAAGGCGGCGAAGAAAGAGCCGAGCGCGATGGCCCAGTCCCAGCGGGTCCGCCAGCGTTCCGAATCCACCTTGCCGCGGTATTCGAAGGCCACGGCCCGGAAGATCAGGGCCACCAGCACCAGCAGCAACGGCAGGTACAGGGCGGAGAAGAGCGAGGCGTACCAGAGCGGGAAGGCCGCGAACGTGGCGCCGGCGGCGGTGAGCAGCCACACCTCGTTACCGTCCCAGACCGGGCCGATGGTGTTCAGCAGCACCCGGCGCTCGGTGTCGTTGCGGGCGAAGAGCTTCATGAGCATGCCGACGCCGAGGTCGAAGCCTTCCAGGAAAAGGTAGCCGGTCCAGAGGACGGCGATCGCGATGAACCAGATGGTGGGCAAGGTTTCCATGTCCGTTTTCCTCTGCAGTTCCTAGTAGGCGAAGGCCAGGACGTCGTCGCCGCTGCCCGCGGACGGAGGCGTGCCGCCGTCGTCCTTGCTCCTGCTGTCCTTCGCGGCGTGGGCGAGTTCCGGCATGGCGGAGGCCACGCCGCCGCGCACATACTTGACCAGGAGGCGAACCTCGACCACCAGCAGTACGGCATAGATCGCGGTGAGGACGACCAGCGAGGTGAGGAGCTCGGCTGCGGAAACACCCGGGGAGACGGCCGCAGCGGTGAACATGAACACCTGGTCGATGCCGGACGGGTCCGGGTTGGGGGCCACTACGAAGGGCTGGCGGCCCATCTCGGTGAAGATCCAGCCCGCGGAGTTCGCGCCGAAGGGAGCGAGGATGCCGAAGACGGCCAGGCGCATGAGCCAACGGGACTGCGGCAGCACGCCCTTGCGGGTCACCCAGAGCGCCAGCAGCGCCGCGAAGGCGGCGATTCCGCCGAAGCCGATCATCATGCGGAAGCCCCAGTAGGTGACTTCCATGACCGGAACGTACTGGATTTCCTTGCCGGCACGGTCGCCGTACAGCGGGTTGTCCGGCAGGTGCGTGCCGTACTTCTCCTGGTATTCGGACAGCAGGCTGTTCACGCCCTTGACCTCGGTAATGAAGTCGCCCTTGGCCAAGTAGGACAGGATGCCGGGGACCTCGATCACCGCCACGATGTCATCGCAGTTCTTGCCGCCCAGGTTGCCAACGCTCAGCACGGAGAAGCCGGTGCCGTCGTGGCAGGCGGCCTCGGCGGCGGCCATCTTCATGGGCTGCTGTTCGAACATCAGCTTGCCCTGGAGGTCACCGGTCAGTGCGGTGCCACCAAAGGAGATCATCGCGACGACGGCGCCGATCCGCAGCGAACGCATCCATACGGTGTAGTCGGCTTTGTCCCGGCCCGGGACGGCGGGAGCCTCGCCCGGGATGATGCGGCCGTCCGCGCCGACGGTGTCGATGCCGTCGTGGCGGCGCCGCCACAGGTGGTACCAGGCGATGCCCAGCAGGAAGGCGCCGGCCACCCCGAGCGCGCCGAAGAGCGTGTGCGGCACGGCGACGAGTGCGGTGTTGTTGGTGAAGACGGCCCAGGCATCGGTCATCACGGGGCGGCCGTCGATCATCTCCACGCCCACCGGGTGCTGCATCCAGGAGTTGGCCACGATGATGAAGTAGGCGGAGAACAGGGAGCCGATCACGGCAATCCACAGGCACGCCAGGTGCACTCCGCGCTTGAGCTGCTTCCAGCCGAAGATCCACAGGCCCAGGAAGGTGGACTCCACGAAGAAGGCCAGGAGGGCCTCGAGGGCCAGCGGGGCGCCGAAGACATCCCCGACAAAGCGGCTGTACTCGCTCCAGGCCATGCCGAACTGGAACTCCTGCACGATGCCGGTGGCTACGCCCATGATGAAGTTGATGAGGAAGAGCTTGCCCCAGAACTTGGTCATGCGCAGGTATTCGGGCTTGCCTGTGCGGTACCAGAGGGTCTGGATGATGGCGACGACGAGCCCCAACCCGATCGTCAGCGGCACCATCATGAAGTGGTAGACGGTGGTGATTCCGAATTGCCAGCGTGCGATTTCCAAAGCGTCCATGGCTGTCCTTTGTCCGGCTGCCCGCAGAGCGGCCTGCTTCTTCTACAATTCGTAGAAAACTTTCTTCTACAAAGTGTAGAACAAGTCGGCCGCTTGTGTGCACCACTTTTCCAGCGGCCTGCGGGCCCCGCAAGGGTCCGCCACGCCGCATGTTCTACTTCACGTAGAAACGCCGGGCGAAAAGCGCTAGATTTGATACGGAATGTTGGATCATCGCGCCCGACGCGGCAGGAATGCCGCCGGGATGCGGAAAGCAGGGATGTTTTGATGGCAAGTCTTGGCGAACTGGAACGGGCAGTCATGGATCTGCTCTGGGCAAGCCAGGAGGCGGCAACCGCCAACACGCTCCGCGATCTCCTCGCGCAGGATTCCGAGGCCGAGGGCGGCAGCGCCGGCCACCAGGGCAAGGACCTCGCAGTCACCACCGTCCTGACCGTGCTGTCCCGCCTGGAAAAGAAGGGGCTCGTGGAACGCGAACGCGGCACCCGCCCGCACCGCTACCAGGCCGTTTCCAGCAGGGAAGACCACACCGCGGAACTCATGCATGAGGTCCTCGGCTCCGCACCGGACCGCGAAGCCGTGCTGGCACGGTTCATCGGATCCGTGAGCGAAAGTGAAGCCGCAACGCTGCGCAAACTGCTCGGCGGCCACTAAACCCCATGTTCTGGACCTCATACTTTCTGGCGGTCCTTGCTTTGGTGCTGGCGTGGCCGGTACCCGTTCTTCTCTCCCGCGCCGCGTGGCCGGCGCGTGCCCCCTTCACCGCGATGGTCCTCTGGCAGGCCATCGCCCTCGCCGGTGGCCTCTCGATGATCGGCGCCATGCTCGTCTACGGGCTCGAACCCATCGGCGACAACCTCATCGCCGGCCTGCGCGCCCTGGCCGGCATGGTCTTCCGCAACGAACCCACCACGGCCCTGGGCTTCTGGCACCTCTTCGCCCTGTCTGCCGCTGCACTGCTGAGCGCCCATCTGGTTTTCACCCTGTTGCTGACCTACGTCAAGATCGAGCGGCAGCGACACCGGCACCGCGAACTGCTCGCCCTTCTTGCTTCGCCGTCGTCCGAGCGCGCAGGCACGGTGGTCATCAACCACGACTCCCCCGTGGCGTACTGCCTGCCCGGCGGCGCCCGCTCGGTGACCGTGCTCTCCGACGGCCTCATGGCGCGGCTGGAACCGGACGAACTGCGGGCCGTGCTGATCCACGAGAACGCCCACCTGAGCCAGCGCCATGACCTGCTGCTGTGGGCGTTCGCAGCCTGGCGCCAGGCGCTCCCCTGGTTCCCCACCACACGCTACGCCCAGCTTGCGGTGAACTCCCTGATCGAAATGCTGGCCGACGACGTCGCGCTCCGCAGCGAAAGCAAGTCGACACTCATCCGCGCCATCGCACTCGTGGCCGGCGGTCAGGCGCCGTCCGCCACTGCCTCAGGGCCCGCCGACACGAACGGTCCCGGGGACGGCAGCCTCAGCGCGACAGGCGGCGCCGATTCACCGCGGACGACGGCGTCACGCGTCAGCCGCCTGCTCTCCCCCGAGCCGCCGCTCAAGCCCGCCTACCGCGCCATGGTGCTGACGGCGTCGGCCCTGCTGCTGGCAGTGCCTACCGCGCTGCTGATCGTCCCGGGCCTGTTGGGCTGAACCGGGCCGCCGGGAGCACCCGGCGGCTCAGGCGTCGATGCGTTCGCGGTCCAGGCGGGCGGCGCCGTCGATGATGAATTCCTTGCGCGGGGCTACATCCGAACCCATCAACAGGTCGAAGACGTGCTCGGCCTGCTCCAGGTGCTCGATTCCCACCTTGCGGAGCGTGCGGTGCCGCGGGTCCATGGTGGTTTCGGCCAGCTGCTGCGCGTCCATTTCGCCCAGGCCCTTGTACCGCTGGATCGGTTCCTTGTAGCGCTTGCCCTCCTTGGCGAGCTTCGCCAGCAGTGCGTGCAGTTCGGCTTCGGAGTAGGTGTAGATCATCTCGTTGGCCTTCTGGCCGGGGTTGATGACCTCCACGCGGTGCAGCGGCGGCACGGCGGCGAAGACGCGGCCGGCTTCGACCATGGGCCGCATGTACCGGAAGAACAGGGTCAGCAGCAGGGTGCGGATGTGCGCGCCGTCGACGTCGGCATCGGTCATCAGGATCACCTTGCCGTAGCGGGCCGCTTCCAGGTCGAAGCTGCGGCCGGAGCCGGCGCCGACCACCTGGATGAGTGCGGCGCATTCGGCGTTGGAGAGCATGTCCCCCACGGAGGCCTTCTGCACGTTCAGGATCTTGCCGCGGATGGGCAGCAGCGCCTGGAAATCGGAGGAGCGCGCCAGCTTGGCGGTACCAAGGGCTGAGTCGCCTTCCACGATGAACAGTTCGGAACGTTCGACGTCGTCCGTGCGGCAGTCTGCGAGCTTGGTGGGCATCGAGGAGGTTTCCAGGGCGTTCTTCCGCCGCTGCGTTTCCTTGTGTACGCGCGCGGAGATGCGCGACTTCATCTCGCTGACGATCTTTTCCAGCAGCAGCATGGACTGGGCTTTGTCGTTGCGGTTGCTGGAGTTCAACCGGGCGCCGATCTCCTGCTCCACCACCTTGGCCACGATCGCCCGCACGGCCGAGGTACCCAGGATTTCCTTCGTCTGGCCCTCGAACTGCGGCTCCGCCAGCCGCACCGTCAGTACGGCCGTGAGGCCGGCCATGACGTCGTCCTTTTCGATCTTGTCGTTGCCGGCCTTGAGCTTCCGGGCGTTCGTTTCCACGGCCTTGCGGAATGTCTTCAGGAGGGCCTGTTCGAAGCCGGCCTGGTGGGTGCCTCCCTTGGGGGTGGAAATGATGTTCACGAAGCTGCGCACCGTGGTGTCGTAGCCGATGCCCCAGCGCAGGGCGATGTCCACCTCGCAGTCTCGTTCGACGTCGGCGATGGTGCTGTGGCCGTTCTCGTCCAGGACCGGAACGGTTTCCTTGAACTTCCCCGCTCCGTGCAGGCGCCAGATGTCCGTGACGGGCGTGTCCGCGGCCAGGAAGTCCACGAACTCAGAGATGCCGCCGTCGTGGTGGAAGACTTCCTCGTGCGGGCCTTCCTCGCCGGGAGTGCCGGCCAGGCGGCGCTCGTCGCGCACGGTCAGCTTCAGGCCGGGGACGAGGAAGGAGGTCTGCCGTGCGCGGGCGGCGAGTTCCTCGTAGGAGAACTTCGCGTCCGGGGTGAAGATCTGGCGGTCCGCCCAATAGCGGATGCGCGTTCCGGTGACTCCACGCTTTGCCTTGCCGACGACGTCGAGCACCGAGTTTTCGATGAACGGTTCGAAAGGTGCGGTGGGGCTCAGCTTGGAGCCGGTGTCCTTGAAGCGGCCGGGCTCGCCGCGGCGGAAGGACATCTGGTAGGTCTTGCTGCCGCGGTCCACCTGGACGTCGAGGCGGCTGGACAAGGCATTGACCACGGAGGCGCCCACGCCGTGCAGGCCGCCGGACGCCGTGTAGGAGCCGCCGCCGAACTTGCCGCCGGCGTGCAGCTTGGTGAACACGACCTCGACGCCGGTGAGCCCTGTCTTCGGCTCCACGTCCACCGGGATGCCGCGGCCGTCGTCGTGGATTTCCACGGAGTTGTCCGCGTGCAGGATGATCTTGATGTCGTGGCCGAAGCCGGCGAGGGCTTCATCGACCGAGTTGTCGATGATTTCCCAGAGGCAGTGCATGAGGCCGCGGGAGTCCGTTGAGCCGATGTACATGCCCGGGCGCTTGCGGACCGCTTCGAGTCCTTCCAGGACCGAGAGATGCCGGGCGTTGTATTCAGAGCTCGGGGCCACGGGCGGAGCGCTCCTTCGGGGATATGACAGGGGAAAACTGGCTCTTCCTAGGCTATCCGCACACGCGCCCGCAGTCCGTTTTGCCACACCCGGGAGCCCCGGCCTCACCGGTGGTGTTACGCACATGTGATACGCGCACAGCGAACGTGACCCTTCCTTGCCGGGTTTTGGCCGTTCTTGCTGCTTATATGGATCTACAGAACTATCAAGGAGGCCGACCATGACAACAGCTGTTGCAGACCGCACACTCACTGCTGCTGACCGGTGCGATCGTTGCGGAGCCCAGGCGTACGTCCGCGTTGTACTCGAGACCTCCGGCGGCGAGCTGCTCTTCTGCGGGCACCACGCCCGTGCAGTGGAAGCCACTCTCCGTCCCCAGACCTCTGAATGGCACGACGAAACGTCCCGGCTGCACGAGAAGGCAGCCGTTCCGGCCGAGTAGGCCGCGGGACACCCAAGCCACGGATACACCGCTCGAAAAGGCGGGCGTGGCTCCTCCTTCGCGGAGGGGCCACGCCCGCTTTTTCGTTGCTGTTTCCTTGCCTTGCCGGACTCGATGACAGAGGCGCGGACTTAAACGACGCCGCCCGGCCGGTGCCGTAGCATCCGCCGGGCGGCGTGGTGGTCCGGGAGTCCCGGTCCACGGAGATCCTAGTCCAGGTAGTCGCGCAGCACCTGCGAACGCGAGGGGTGGCGCAGCTTGGACATGGTCTTGGATTCGATCTGGCGGATGCGTTCGCGGGTCACGCCGTAGACCTTGCCGATTTCGTCTAAAGTCTTCGGCTGGCCATCGGTCAGGCCGAAGCGCATGGCCACAACGCCGGCTTCGCGCTCGGACAGGGTGTCCAGGACGGAGTGCAGCTGTTCCTGCAGCAGGGTGAAGCTCACTGCGTCTGCCGGAACCACGGCTTCGGAGTCTTCGATGAGGTCACCGAACTCGGAATCGCCGTCTTCGCCGAGCGGGGTGTGCAGCGAGATGGGTTCGCGGCCGTACTTCTGGACTTCGACGACCTTTTCCGGGGTCATGTCCAGTTCCAGGGCGAGTTCTTCCGGCGTAGGTTCGCGGCCGAGGTCCTGGAGCATCTGGCGCTGGACACGTGCCAGCTTGTTGATGACTTCCACCATGTGCACCGGGATACGGATGGTGCGTGCCTGGTCGGCCATGGCACGGGTGATCGCCTGGCGGATCCACCAGGTGGCGTAGGTGGAGAACTTGAAGCCCTTGGTGTAGTCGAACTTCTCCACGGCGCGGATCAGGCCCAGGTTTCCTTCCTGGATGAGGTCCAGGAAGAGCATGCCGCGGCCGGTGTAGCGCTTGGCCAGGGAGACCACGAGGCGGAGGTTGGCCTCGAGCAGGTGGTTCTTGGCCCGCTTGCCGTCGTGGATGATGAACTCGAGCTCGCGCTTGAGCTTGGGGTCCATCGAACCGTCATCGGCGTTGATCTTCTCTTCGGCGAACAGGCCGGCCTCGATGCGGAGCGCGAGGTCCACTTCCTGCTCGGCGTTCAGCAGCGCGACCTTGCCGATCTGCTTCAGGTAGTCCTTGACGGGGTCCGCAGTGGCGCCGGCGGACATGACCTGCTGGACCGGTGCGTCGTCGTCATCGGCGTCGGAGTAGACGAAGCCGGAGCCGGTGCCGGCAGGCTTCTTTTCGTCCTCTTCCGCTTCTTCGCCGAGTTCTGCTTCGTCCGGAGCGGCGGCGTCGAAGTCCTCTTCCGGCTCTTCCTCGGTCTCTTCGGATTCATCGGTGGCCTTGGCGGCTGCCTTGGCACCGGGCTTGGGCCCACGCTTCTTGGGGGCCGGCTTCTCTGCGTCTGAAGCCTTGCCTGCACGTGTTGCCGCACGCTTGGCAGCCGCGGCCGCCTTCTTTTCTTCGGCGGTCAGCTCGGCCTGGGCGGCGGGTTCCTTCTCGGCGGGAGACGGGGTCACAGAAAACCTTTCTAGCGGCGGTCTGTGGAATCACCATGGGGGCAACACCACTATGACCCTGTCAAGTCCGCGATCAACATCAAGTGCGATCAGCGCCTGCAGAGTCACTAGGTAAAACTGCTGGCGCCACCGAAATGTTCCCGGTACGGGGACTGCGACGGGCACTTGAAACACGGACCCAACCGGGTCTCGGCCTACATTGTCTCACGCTTTTCGCCGACAAGGGCGAATTGCCCGGACTATGGCGGGTATTCAGGCAGCGGCCCCGCCAAAACGCCGCCATGCCGCGTCCCTGTTCTTCACCCAGCCATTGAGCGTTCCGCGATGCACCAGCTCCGTCAGCAGCGCCGCCAGGCGGTACCCCGGTTGCTCCGCATCGGCTTGGCTGAGCAGGGCGTCCGCCATGGATCCGCTCCCCCGGCACCAGTGGATCCAGCCGCGGATCGTGAGGGCAGCCGCCCTGGCCTCGCCGCCGCCCCGGGCTGCGAGGTCCTCCAGCAGGGCGTCGAGCGCGTTGAGGCGCGTCCAGTCAGGCACCGCTGGATGCAGTCCGAGCAGGACGTCGCCGTATTTGAGCACCGAAGCTTGGAGCACCGAGGCGGCGCTACGGCGCGGCTTGGCCGGCATGCGGTCCTGCCTGTCCCCGGCATTTCCGTCGCCAAGCAGGGCTTCCAGTTCTGCCGGTAATGGCAATTGCTTTCCCTGCCCCTTTCGGAAAAAGCCAAAGGCTTCCGCCCCCGCGCAGGCCGTTTCCTTCCCGGCCGCCGCGCCGACGGCCACGGCATCGCGCCAGGCCGGAATGCAGAGGCTTGCCCTGAGCCAGCCCGCGGCCTGCTTTCCCACGGCAGCCCCGCTCCCGGCGTCCACCGCTCGCTTGCGGCCTGTCGCACCGGGCCGGTCCAGGACAGCGAACCAGGCGTCGAGCATGCGGTCCAGCGCAGCCTTGTCCCGCCAATGGCCGTCCAAGCTGTCCTTCGCAGTCTCTTCCTCCTCCTGCAAGCCGGGCTCGGACATGCCGGCGAACCGTCCGGCGTCGCCGGGTGGCACGGCGTCGGCAACGCTGCTTCCGCGGAAGACCATTTCGGCGTTGAGCCGGCTGTCGCGGATCCGCTCGACAGGGTGTCCGGGCCAAGGGCAGCAGGCAGGATCGTCGCAGAAAGCGCCGCGCCAGTGTTCCGGTCCCACCAGCCAGGCGTCGCGCAGCTCCAGGCCGTCGGCCTCGAACGCGCCTTCAAGGTGGGCGAGCAGCGGCGCGTACCGCTCAGCGACGCTCCCGTCCTCCCAGCCCGCCGCCGCGTAGACGGCCAGCAGGACGCCGTCGGCGGTTTCGTCTGTGGTGAGGTAATCAGAGACACGCTCCGCGTAGGCCGCCAACCGTCGCGGCGCGAGGTCCACGGGAAGATCCACGCGCAGCGTGGCGCCCAGGGCCTTACCCTGCATGGTCATGGCCACGAGGCTCTCCTCGGGGCGAATGCCGAGGACGTGCGGAATGTAGCCGAGGATGTCTTCGGGACGGGAAACTGTCATGCGTTCGTTGGTCATGGTCCCAGCATCGGCAGTCCGTCGCCCGGCGGGCAGGCGCGGATGCGCGTATGTGGACAGCCACGGAAAGACCACGCTGGGGAGGAGAAGTGCCGCCACGTCCGGGGCGCGTCTCCCCCAGCCAGATCAGCCGACGGTGGTGTCCTGCGTGCCTTCGGATTCGCGGCCGCGCCTGCGCCGTTCCCGGAAACGCTCCGCCAGGACGGCCGGCAGGGGCCGCACGTGGACGCCCTGCGCCGCCATCTGCCGCCGCACCTTCCGGCGGACCAGCACGATCAGCACACCGCCCAGCAGCAGGAAGACGAACTGGACGCTGAGCGCGAGCCTGAAGGACGCCAGGCCGTAAAGCTCGCCTCCTGAGAACCCGGAAGCATGGAGGACGTCCAGGACGAGACCCACCAGGTAGATCGTGAGCAACGCAGCCACGAACCCGCCCACGTTCACGATGCCCGTGGCCGTTCCGATCCGGTGCGACGGGTTGAAGGTCCGGGCGAAGTCGAAACCGATCATCGAGCTTGGACCGCCCACCGCGAGCACCGCGGCAAGCAGCGCCAGCAGCCACAGGGGCGCCCTGCCCGGCCAGGCCAGCACAGCCGCCCAGGTCACGGCGGTCGCAGCGGAAATAAGGAGCACCATGGCAGAGCGCCGCATCGGGTGCTTGGCCACGAAGCTGCCGAAGAACGGCCCGGCCACCATGCCGACGGCCACGTAAAGGCCCATGATTCCGGAGGCCGCGGCAGGCTCAATGCCTTGGGCGGAGACCAGGAACGGGTAGCCCCAGGACATGGCAAAGACCGTGCCGCAAAACTGCACGGTGAAGTGGCTCCAGAGTCCCAGCCGGGTGCCGGGCTGCCGCCAGGCATGCGCAAGGCTGACGCCCGTGGCGCGCAGGCCCTGGCCGCCTTCGCGCGGCGGGTGGCCGGGCGGGGCGTCCCTCAGCATCGCGAGCACCAGTACGACGGCGAGCGCGGACAAGGAGGCCAGCATCAGGTAGGCCGGGGTCCAGCCGGCGGAATGCAGCACGAGCGCGAACGGAACCACGCTGATGACCTGCCCCAACTGCCCCGTCATGCCGGTCAGCTGGGTCACCAGAGGTGCGCGCAGGGGCGCGAACCACAGCGGAATCAGGCGGATCACGGAGATGAAGGTCATGGCGTCCCCCGCACCGACGAGGACACGGCCGAAGACTCCGGCCCCGATTGAATCGGCGAAGGCCAGTTCGAGCTGCCCCAGGCCCATCAGCACGGCGCCGCCGGCGATCATCACCCGCGAACCGAAACGGTCCACCAGGATGCCCACCGGAATCTGCAGCGCCGCGTAGACCAGCAACTGCAGGACCGTGAAGAAGGAAACGGCCGCGGCCCCGGCGTGGAAGCGCTCAGTGGCCTCGAGGCCGGACACCCCGAAGGAGGTCCGCTGCGCAACAGCCACCAGATAAGCGAGCACCCCGATCGACCAGATGATCCAGGCTCGGGGTGCGTTCACCGTTCAATTATCACCGAAACACGGCAGTAAAGCAGATTTAAGACGCCTTAGGGGCGGGCGTCCTTGCGGGCAAGGTACGCCTCCACGGCGGCTCCGAGCTCATCGGCGTCGGGCAGTTCGTCGTTCTCGCCGGCGAGCAAGGAGCGGCGCACCAGCCCTTCGGCCTTGTCGTCATAACGGGTCTCCAGGTTGGCCACGACCTGCTTGACCTCGTCGGAAGCTTCAACCTGTTCGGCGATCTGCCGGCCTACCTCGCGCCCTGCCTCGCGCAGCCGGTCGGTGGGAAGCATGAGCGAGGTGGCCGCCCCGAGGTATTCGAGGCCCGCGACGGCGGCCGGCGGGTATTCGGCGTCGGCCAGGTAGTGCGGGACGTGGATGACGTAGCCGGCCACATTGTGCCCGGCCTCGTTGAGCCGGTACTCCAGGACATGCCCGACGGCGGCCGGAACGTCGACTGTGGGCTTCCAGGTGGAAATGCCTTCCACGAGTTCGGGGCGGTTGCCATGCACGGTGACACCGATGGGCCGTGTGTGCGGCACGGGCATGGGGATGGAGTGGATCCAGGTGACCAGCTTGACCTGCAGTGCCTCCACGATGCCGATGACGGCGCGGGCGAAACGCTCCCATTGCAGGTCCGGCTCGAAGCCGGCCAGCAGCAGGAAGGGCTGCCCGAGCCCGTCGTGCAGGCGGTAGAGCGCCAGGCGGGGTGCCTCGTAATCGGCCAGGTGGTCTTCGACGAAGCTGATCCGCGGGCGGCGGCTTCGGTAATCGATCAGCTGGTCGGCGTCGAACACTGCGACGGTCTCGGCGTCGAGCGCCTCCAGCAGCTCGGCATTCACCTGCTGCACCACATGCCCCGCATCGGCAAAGCCGGTGAACCCCACCAGCATGTTCAGGCCCTTGAGTTCGGGGCTGTGGAAGAGCCCGATGTTGCCGGCGTAGAGGGATTCAGGGTCAAGGAGTGAGCCGGAGATACCTTCAAACACGGCAGGTTCCTTTCGATCTATACAACTTCTCCCGGTACAACGTCCGCCACCGGCAGCGCATTCCTGCGGCGCATGTGCCGCAGATCTCTTTTGTTTGCTGTCCGGCGCGCCGGAACGGCTACGATCGACACGTGCCGCCGCGGCGGCTCCAGGCCGCAGAGGACCCGTCCACCAGACGGTCCGCAGGCGACCGGAACCGGGCGCCTGACATGCAGCCCGGCCAAGCCATGCAAAGAGAGATGAGGACAAATCCTCGTGGTGAAGACTACAGACATCACCCTCGGCATCATCGCCAAGGACCTGAAGAAGTCCCCCAGTGAAGCACTCGTAATCGGTGTCGCACAGGGGGCCGACGGCCCCGTGCTGCTCGACAACCCCTTGAGCGCCAAGGCCGCCGAAGCCCTTGCCGACTCCTTGGGCGTCCTCGGTATCACCGGCGCCGCAGACCAGGTCCACCGTCTGCCCGGTCTTCCGGAAACCGGCTCCCCCGTCCTGGTGCTCGCCGGCACGGGCAAGCCTGCCGCCGATGGCCGCACCACCGGCGAGGCCCTGCGCCGCGCCGCCGGTTCGGCCGTCCGCCAGCTCGCCGGACTTGCCAGCGTGACGCTCGCGTTCCCGACGGCGGACGTTGCCGATGTCGCCGCCGTCGCCGAAGGTGCCGCGCTGGGTTCGTATTCCTACACGGAGCACCGCTCCAGCCGGAACGGCCTGAAGGACCCCGTCGCCAAGGTCCTGGTCCACACCGCCGTGGATGCCAAGGAAGCCCAGCCGGCCCTGGACCGCGCCGCGGTCCTCGGCCGCGCCGTCAACGCCACCCGCACCCTGGTCAACCAGCCGCCCAGCCACCTGTACCCGGAGTCGTTCGCCGATGCCGCTAAGGAACTTGCGAAGGGCCGGCCCGTGAAGGTGACGGTCTGGGACGAGAAGCGCCTCGAGAAGGAAGGCTTCGGCGGCATCCTCGGCGTCGGCAAGGGCTCCACCCGCCAGCCGCGCCTGGTCAAGGTCGAATACTCCCCCACCAAGGCGACGAAGAAGATCGCGCTCGTCGGCAAAGGCATCACCTTCGACACCGGCGGAATCTCCATCAAGCCGGCCCTCGGCATGGGAGACATGAAGAGCGACATGGCCGGCGCCGCCGTCGTCCTTAATACTGTGCTCGCGATCGCTGACCTCGGCCTGCCGGTCAAGGCGACCGCCTGGCTCTGCATCGCGGAGAACATGCCCTCCGGCGCCGCGCAGCGTCCCGCCGATGTCCTGACCGTCTACGGCGGCAGGACCGTCGAGGTGCTGAACACCGACGCCGAAGGGCGCCTGGTCATGGCGGACGGCCTCGTGGCCGCGAGCCTGGAAAACCCGGATGCGATCATCGACGTCGCCACGCTCACCGGTGCCCAGCTGATCGCCCTCGGCAACCGGACTGCCGGCATCATGGGATCCGACGACGTCACCGCCGCCCTGAAGTCGGCCGCCGACCGCGCCGGCGAACTTGTCTGGCCCATGCCCATCCCGGAAGAACTGCGCGCCAGCCTGGACTCCCAGGTGGCTGACATCGCCAACATCGGCGAACGCCACGGCGGCATGATGACGGCAGCGGCCTTCCTTCGCGAATTCGTCGGCAAGGACGCGCAGGGCGCGCAGATCCCCTGGGCGCACATCGACATCGCCGGCCCGTCCTTCAACAACGGAGGCCCTTACGGCTACACCCCCAAGCAGGGCACCGGCTGCACGGTGCGCACCCTCGTCGCCTACGCCGAGGACCTGCTTTCCTGAGCGGGAGCCTGACCCCGTGGGGCCGGTCCATGACCGGCCCCACGGCCGGACGTGAGTCTGGCCACAAGCACCACCCAAAACGGCTTCGGAGGGTGGAGCATGAATAGGTGGTTCGCTAAGGTGAACCACGGTAGTCACAAATGCAAGAGAACTTTTCGTGCTGGCATAATCGCGGCAGAACTTGTTCCAAGACCAGATGGCGCGTGATCTCGTGCCATCGTTCACGCGAGGGAGCGTCATAGTGGCCGATCAGGCAACTGCGCAAGAATTCGACATCCTGGTACTCGGTGGCGGCAGCGGCGGCTACGCCACGGCCCTGCGTGCCGTACAGCTTGGCTTCACCGTCGGCCTCGTTGAGAAGGCCAAGCTCGGCGGCACCTGCCTCCACAACGGCTGTATCCCCACCAAGGCCCTCCTGCACTCCGCGGAACTGGCCGACCACGCCCGCGACGCCGCCAAGTACGGCGTGAACGTCACCCTGGACAGCATCGACATCGACGCCGTCAACGCGTACAAGGACGGCATCATCGCCGGCAAGTACAAGGGTCTCCAGGGCCTCATCAAGGCCAAGGGCATCACCGTCATCGAAGGTGAAGGCAAGCTCCAGGGCACCGACACCGTCGTGGTCAACGGCACCGCCTACAAGGGCAAGAACATCGTCCTCGCCACCGGTTCCTACTCGCGCTCCCTCCCGGGCCTGGAAATCGGCGGCCGCGTCATCACCTCGGACCAGGCCCTCGAGCTGAACTACATCCCGAAGAGCGCCATCGTGCTCGGCGGCGGCGTCATCGGCGTCGAGTTCGCTTCCGTCTGGAAGTCCTTCGGTGTTGACGTCACGATCGTCGAAGGCCTGCCCTCCCTCGTTCCGAACGAGGACGCCGCCATCGTCAAGACCCTCGAGCGCGCCTTCAAGAAGCGCGGCATCAAGTTCAGCACCGGCGTCTTCTTCCAGGGCGTTGAGCAGGACGAGAACGGCGTCAAGGTCACCCTCGTCGACGGCCAGACCTTCGAAGCCGAGCTGCTCCTCGTCGCCGTCGGCCGCGGCCCGGTCACCGCGAACCTCGGCTACGAAGAAGCCGGCATCACCATCGACCGCGGCTTCGTCATCACCAACGAGCGCCTGCACACCGGCGTCGGCAACATCTACGCCGTCGGCGACATCGTCCCCGGTGTCCAGCTCGCGCACCGCGGCTACCAGCAGGGCATCTTCGTCGCCGAAGAGATCGCCGGCCTGAACCCGGTGATCGTCGAAGACATCAACATCCCCAAGGTCACCTTCTGCGAGCCGGAAATCGCCACCGTCGGCTACACCGAAAAGGGCGCCAAGGAGAAGTTCGGCGACGACCAGGTCCAGACCCAGGAATACAACCTGGCCGGCAACGGCAAGAGCTCCATCCTGGGCACCGGCGGCCTCGTGAAGGTTGTCCGCCAGAAGGACGGCCCCGTGGTCGGCGTGCACATGATCGGCTCCCGCATGGGCGAGCAGATCGGCGAAGCCCAGCTGATCGTCAACTGGGAGGCCTACCCGGAGGACGTCGCCCAGTTCATCCACGCGCACCCCACCCAGAACGAAACCCTGGGCGAAGCGCACCTCGCCCTGGCCGGCAAGCCGCTCCACGGCTAGCAGCCACCCAGACAGCCGCCCTGCGCCGGCACGAACTGCCGGCGCAGGGCATCACAGGCAACACCCATCCGCACAAAAAACCAATAAGGAGAACGGGGACGACATGTCTGAATCCGTTAACTTGCCCGCCCTCGGTGAAAGCGTCACCGAAGGCACCGTCACCCGCTGGCTCAAGCAGGTTGGTGACCGCGTGGAAGTCGACGAGCCCTTGCTCGAGGTCTCCACTGACAAGGTAGACACCGAAATCCCTTCTCCGATCGCAGGCATCATCGAGGAAATCCTCGTCGCTGAGGACGAGACCGCCGAGGTTGGCGCTCCCCTGGTCCGTATCGGCAACGGCGCCGCTCCGGCCGCCGAAGCACCCGCAGCTGAAGCCCCGGCTGCCGCACCCGCCGCCGAAGAGGCTCCCGCTCCGGCCGCGGAAGAAGCCCCCGCAGCTCCTGCCGCCGAGGAAGCACCGGCCGCTCCTGCCGCCGCTGCCCCGGCTGCCGCCGAAGGCCACGACGTCACTCTCCCGGCACTGGGCGAAAGCGTTACCGAAGGCACCGTCACCCGCTGGCTCAAGGCCGTCGGCGACAGCGTCGAGGTGGACGAGCCGCTGCTCGAAGTCTCCACCGACAAGGTCGACACCGAAATCCCGTCCCCTGTCGCAGGCACCCTGCTTGAGATCCGGGTCAACGAGGACGACACCGCAGAGGTCGGCTCCGTCCTCGCCGTCATCGGTTCGGGCTCCCCTGCCGCGGCAGCCCCGGCTGAGGCTCCGGCCGCCCCGGCACCCGCCGCTGAGGCAGCTCCGGCCCCGGCCGCTGCGCCCGCTCCGGCTGCAGCACCGGCACCCGCCGCTGCCCCCGCCCCTGCAGCAGCACCGGCTCCCGCCGCTCCGGCTGCCGCTCCCGCTCCGGCCGCAGCGCCGTCGTCGTCGGAGTCTTCCTCCTACGTGACCCCGCTGGTGCGCAAGCTCGCCAACCAGAACGGCGTGGACATCACCACGGTCACCGGCACCGGCGTCGGTGGACGCATCCGCAAGCAGGACGTCCTGGCCGCAGCGGAAGCCAAGAAGGCAGCCGCCCCGGCTCCTGCAGCAGCTCCCGCAGCTCCCGCCGCCGCAACTCCTGCTGCAGCAGCCCCCGCCGTCGTGGCGTCCTCGCTCCGCGGCACCACCGAGAAGGCTCCGCGCATCCGCCAGGTCATCGCCCGCCGCATGCGTGAGTCCCTGGACGTCTCCACCCAGCTGACCCAGGTCCACGAAATCGACATGACGCGCATCGTCAAGCTGCGCGCTTCGGCCAAGAACAACTTCAAGGCCGTCAACGGTGTCAACCTGACCTACCTGCCGTTCATCGCCAAGGCAGTCGCCGAGGCACTGAAGGCCCACCCGAAGCTGAACGCCGAGTACAACGAAGAGACCCAGCAGATCACCTACCACAACGCCGAGCACCTGGCGTTCGCGGTCGACACCGACAAGGGCCTCCTGGTTCCCGTCGTGTCGAACGCCGGTGACCTGAACCTCGCCGGACTGGCAGGCAAGATCGCCGACGTCGCCAACCGCACCCGCTCCGGCAAGATCGGCCCGGACGAGCTCTCCGGCGGCACTTTCTCGATCACCAACATCGGTTCTGTCGGCGCCCTGTTCGACACCCCGATCATCAACCAGCCGCAGGTCGCCATCCTCGGCACCGGTGCCATCGTCAAGCGTCCGATGGTCGTCACCGACGCCGACGGCAACGACTCGATCGCCATCCGCCACATGATGTACCTGTGCCTGACCTACGATCACCGCCTGGTTGACGGTGCCGACGCCGGCCGCTTCCTGCAGACCGTCAAGGCCCGCCTCGAAGGCGGCGCCTTCGAGGGCGACCTCGGTCTCTAAGCCAAGCGAAACACGACGGCGGCCCGTCCCCACTGAGGGGGCGGGCCGCCGTCGTTCTACAATCAGTAGAATTCCCTGACAAAGTGTCGCTAAGCTGTAGCCATGAGTATTCTCTACAGCATTCTGGTCTTCTTGCACATCGTCGGCGCGGCCATGATTGTGGGCTACTGGATCGCCACCATGAAGGAACCGACCGTCCACCCGCGCCAGCGCGACGGCGCGTTCCTCCAGCTGCTCACCGGCATCGCCATGATGGGCCTCATTCCGGCCCTCGACATGGACGCCAACTACTTCAAGCTCGGCATCAAGTTCGCCATCGGCCTGGCCGTGGCCGTCCTGGCCGTCATCGGCTCCCGCAAGGTCAAGAAGGGCGAACCGGTCTCCACCGGGCTGGCCCACGGCGTCGGCGGCCTGGCACTGATCAACATCGCCATTGCCACCATCTGGAACTAGGACGCTTCAGACCCGCAACGGCATCTCCGAAGGCCACCCTGCCCGGCAGGGTGGCCTTCGGCGCTTAATCCGCGGCGATGCAGAATTCGTTCCCTTCCGGATCCTGCATGACGTCCCAGTGGAAGTCGCCGATGTCGTGGCCTTCGACGAAAACGGCGCCCAGGGATTCGGCGCGACGGCGGAGCCCCGCCGGGTCCGGATGGTGCAGGTCAAGATGCAGCCGCCGCCCTCCTGATGGTTCCGGCACCTGCTGGAAGGCCACCTGGGGCGCTCCGGGGCCCGGTGCCTCAAGCCAGATGAACTGCCCATGCCGCGAAGCGACGGGCAGTTCCAGCACTGCGCTCCAAAAAGCGGCCAGACTTTCGGCATCACTGGCATTGACCATGATCGAAGCGATCCGCGGCCGGATAATACGTTCCTCGGTGTTCTCCATGCAGCAAAGTCTAGGGACCCGGGGTCATATTCCACCCGCAGCGGACAGTCCGTGCGGGGCGGGCCGGGAATCCATAGGATTGACCGTGGTGGCCGCCGGTATTTGCCGGCAGCCGAATCGCGACGACGCTGAGGAGTGGACATGGCAACTACACGCACCGCACACACCATTTGGAACGGCAGCCTGATTGAGGGCGCCGGCAACACCACCCTGGACAGCTCCGGCCTGGGCACCTTCGATGTCACCTGGAAGGCACGCTCCGAGTCCGCCGAAGGCAAGACCAGCCCGGAAGAGCTCATCGCGGCAGCGCACTCCGCCTGCTTCTCCATGGCATTCAGCCACGCGGCAGCCGGCGCCGGCCACACCCCGGAAGAGGTCAACACCAAGGCTGACGTCACGTTCCAGCCGGGCGAAGGCATCACGGGCATCCACCTGACCCTGGTCGCCAAGATCGCCGGCATCTCCGAGGAGGAGTTCCGCGGCCTGGCCGAGGACGCCAAGGTCAACTGCCCGGTGTCGGCCGCCCTCAAGGCCACGCCGATCACCCTGGATGCCACGCTCGCATCCTAGTGATTGCGGCGCGCACCCGCGCGCGGCGCGCACCCGCGCATCAATGAATGAGGCCCTGGCCCTCCTTCCGGAGGGCCAGGGCCTCACGCGTTAAGGCCGCGGCGGCAGGGGCGCCGGGCGGAGGTTGCGGTACCCCTCGCGCAGCGGCGGCCGGTCCGTCGGGAGCTCCTCGACCATTTCCTTGAGGGCGCCGATGCCGTACTCCAGCTGCGGGTCTGTGCCGGCGGCATAGGCGTGAGGCGGGAAGAGTACCTCGATGTCCGGCTCAACACCATGGTTTTCGACGCCCCACGCGACTCCCTCGCCAAACCAGGTGGCGTAGCGCGGCTGCGTGACGCCGGTACCGTCAGCCAGGGTGAAGCGGTTGTCGATGCCGACGACGCCGCCCCACGTCCGGGTGCCGATCACCGGGCCGATCCCCCGCAGCTTGGAGACCTGGGTGATGATGTCGCCGTCGGAACCCGCGAACTCGTCCGCGAGGATCACCACCGGTCCGCGCGGGGCGTGGTGCGGGTAGGTCCGAGGCCGCTCGCCGCGCGGCATGCTCCAGCCGGTGACCTTGCGGCCGATCAGCTCTGCCACGAGCTGGGAGGTGTGCCCTCCGCGGTTGCGCCGGACGTCCACGATCAGGCCGTCCAGCGCGGTCTCAGTGTCCAGGTCACGGTGCAGCTGGGCCCAGCCGTTGGCCATCATGTCCGGAACGTGCAGGTATCCGAAGGCGCCGTTGGACGCTTCGCGGACCGTACGGCGGTTGCCGTGCACCCACTCCTGGTAGCGGAGCCGTTCCTCGTGCTTGAGCGGAACGACGGCGATCCGTCTCTGCCGCCCGGCGGCGGGACCGTGGCCGGGACCGTTGCGCAGGGTCAGCTCCACGGCGCGCCCGGCGGCGCCGAGCAGCTGCTTCGCGGGAGTGACTTCGGCGGAGAGCGCGACGCCGTCGATCGCCAACAGGACGTCACCTTCCTTCGCGTCCGCTCCGGGACGTTTGAGCGGCGGGTTCGCGAGCGGGTCCGACGAGTCGCCGGAGAGAATCCTGGTGATCTCCCAGCCGCCGTCGCGGAATTCGAGGTCGGCGCCGAGCCGGCCCTGTCCGTTGCTTCCAGGCTCGCTGACCGCCATCGGGCGCACGTAGGCGTGCGAGGTGCCCAGTTCGCCGTGCAGTTCCCACAGCAGGTCCACGAGGTCGTCGTGGGAGCCGAGCCGCTCCACGAGCGGACGGTACCTGCGGTATACGCCGTCCCAGTCCTGGCCGGCCATGTCCTCGGTCCAGAAGAAGTCCCGCTGCAGCCGCCAGGCCTCGTCGAAGGCCTGGCCCCACACGGCCAACGGGTCCAGCTGGACGCGGATCCGCTGCAGGTCCACCTTGACCAACTCGCCGGATTCCTCATCTGCCTTGGCAGTAGCCGGCGCGGCGCTGAGCTGCTTTTCGTGGACGAAGACAATCTTCTTGCCGTCAGCGGACAGCCGGTAACGCGTCAAGGCCTGCACCAGCGTGGTCTGCTTGCGCTTGGCCAGCTCATAGCGCACCAAGGACGGTGCGGGCGCCTTGTCCTGCAGGCTGCCGCGGCCGTCGCCGGTGACGCCGGCCAGCGGAGTATCGAGCCACAGCAGCGCGCCGTCCTGCGCGGACAGGCACGAGTAGTTGCCCTGCGGAACCGGAACGCCGATCACCCTGAACGGCAGGCCGTCAACGTCGACCCGCACCTCGGGGACGTCCGTTCCGGAAGGAGCCTCCTCCGCATTTTCGCCGTCGCCCGCCGGAGCATCCTCCGGCGAATCGACATCAGTAAGTTCGACGGCGGGTCCGAACGGCGACGGCGTGTCCGCGGCAAGTGCCAGCAGGTACGGCTTGATGGGGCTCGGGAAAGAGAGGTCGAAGGCGTGTCCGTCATAGACGGGATCGAAGCTGCGGTTCGACAGGAACGCCAGGAACCTGCCGTCCGGGGTGAACACGGGTGATTCGTCCCGGAAGCGGCCGTCGGTGATCTCCACGATTGCGCCGTCGCCGTCGGCCTCGGCCATCCGCAGCTTGCTGCGTGAACCGAAGGACGTCACGGGTTCGGACCAGGCGAGCCACCGGGAGTCCGGCGACCAGGCCAGGTCTTCGATGGAACCCTCGCCGATCGTCACCAGGGAACGGAGGGAACCGTCGCGGGTGTCGGCCAGGAAGACGTCGCCGAAGGCAGTGCCCACGGCGAGCCAACGGCCATCAGGGCTGGCTTCCAGCGCACTCGGCCGGGCAGGGCGGGGGAAGTCGATCCGACGGACCGCCGGAGGCTCTTCGGCGGACGGCGCCCCTTCACCGATCGCGGCCTCCGGCGCGGTTGCGGCATCCGGCGCGGTTGCGGGGTTCGGTGCGGCGCCGTCGTCGTACGTGTCCGTATCGGAAGCGGCAGCAGCGGTTCCCGTCACAGCGGCCGCGGAGACCGGCCGGGGCAGCGCGGCCGTTTCCTCGGCCTCCGGGTCGAGCGGACGCGCTTCTTCGCCAACGGCGGCCCGTACGGCTTCCTGTCCGGGGAGCGGGGCGGCGATGTCCTTGAGGTAGATGGCCTCGACGCCGTCATGGTCCGCGACGTATGCGATCCTGCCGTCGCCCAGCGGACGCGGAAGCCGGGCCCGGACGCCCGGGGTCGCCTCGACAACACGGGAGGGGCCGTCCTTGTGGCGCAACCAGTGGATGGTGCCGTGGCTTTCCACCGCGCTGGCGGTGCCCGTGGTGTTCGGGAAAACTTCGCCGAGGTGGGATGCCACCTTCAGCGGGGCCGGGCGGCGCGCCGGAGACGCCGAGCCCAGGGTGATGTCCAGTTTGACGGCCGTCGCGTCGGTACCGAGGCCCGGGAGCAGCCACAGTTCGCCGGCGGATTCGAAGACCACCCGCGTGTCGTCCGTCGCAGCATGGCGCACATAGAAATCTTCGTGGTCTGTGTGCCGGCGCAGGCCGCTGCCATCAGGGAGCACCGAATACAGGTTGCCGTGGCCTTCATGGTCGGACAAGAACGCGATCCGGCCGTCGATCCACATGGGGTCTGTCAGGTTGCCGTCGATTTCCGCGGCCAACCGTTCGAATTCCCCGTTGCCGTCGCGGTCGATCCACAATTTCCCGGCCGTGCCGCCGCGGTACCGTTTCCACCAGGCCGGTTCCCTCGACAGCACGCTTGCCAGGACGACCGGACGCTCGTCCCCCACAACCGGACCGAACGCGGCAGATTCCACAGGGCCGAAAGGGAGCTCGACGGCGGGACCGCCGTCGAGCGGCAAAGCATAGGCGTGGGTGTGGCGGCTTTCGGCCTGCCGGTAGGAACTGGTGACCAGCACCTCGCCGGCGGGCGTGAACCCACGGACCCGGGTACTGCTGTGGCCGAAGTAGCTCAGCTGGCGGTACCCGCCGCCGTCGACGTCTGCGGCCACGACCTCCGGGGCGGTACCCACCACGGTGGTCCACACGAGTTGCTTGCCGTCCCGCGAGAAACGCGGGTTGCGGGCGGGCAACTGCTGGGCCGATACCCGCCAGGCACGGCCGCCGTCGAGCGGTGCGATCCAGACGTCGTCCTCGGCAACGAAGGTGACCAGATTGCCGTGCAGATGCGGGAAACGGAAGTAACTGGAGGAGGTCATTGTTCGATCATAGTCAAACGGTTGTTTCGCTTCGGGGAGGTGCCAACGGTGCCGGAAATCCGCGTGCCATGGTGTGATGAAGGCATGCGGATCGTCATGTCGGGGGCCTCGGGGTTTATTGGCAGCGCGCTGGCGGAGAGCCTTCGCGAAAGCGGGCACGAGGTGCTCCGCCTGGTCAGGCGGCCTGCCGCTGCCGGTGATGAACAGTTCTGGGATCCGGCAGCCGGGATCCTGGATCCGACTGTCCTGGACGGTGCGGACGCGGTGATCAACTTGTCCGGCGCCGGGATCGGCGCACGGCGCTGGAGCAAGGCGCGGCTGCGTGAGCTGGCTTCTTCACGGCTGCGGACAACGGAGACGCTGACTGCAGCCATGGCCCGGACTCCCGAACCGCCCGGCGTGTTCATCAGCCAGTCGGCCTCCGGGTACTACGGTTCCCGCGACGGCGTCCTCCGCGAAGACTCCGGTTCCGGCAGCGGATTCCTGGCCCGCTTGTGCGTCGAGTGGGAAGCCGCCGCACACACCGCGCCCGCCGGAGTCCGGGTTGTCACGCCCCGGACGGGAGTGGTCCTCAGCCCGGAAGGCGGCGCCCTGGGTCCATTGCTCCCCTTGCTGAAGCTGGGCCTCGGCGGCCCGTTCGGGAACGGACGCCAGTTCTGGCCGTGGATCACCCTGGCCGACGAGGTGTCGGCGTTCAGCTTCCTCCTGGAGGCCGGGATCGAAGGCCCCGTGAATCTATGTGCTCCCGAAAGCGCCGACGTGAATGCCTTGGTGGCTGCTCTGGCCCGTGCCTTCCACCGGCCGGCGTTCTTCCGGGTTCCTGCCCCCGCCCTGCGCCTGGCCCTCGGCAGGCTTGCCGACGAGCTGGTCCTGGCCAGCCAGCGCATGGAGCCGGCGCGGCTCCTCGACGCCGGCTTCCGCTGGAAGCATCCTGCGCTTTCGGGCGCCGCGGAATGGGTGGCTTCGGGGAGCAACTAGGAGGGGTCAGGTGCCTGCGGCCAGGATGTCCGCGATCCGCCAGGCACCCTCCACCCTCTGAAGGACCAACCGCAGTTGCTGAGGCGCAGCGGCGGGCCGCGGGCGGACGAGCACCCCGGAGGCGTTGCGCTCGTCAAAGCGGGACGTCCCGACGGCGGCGGTGACTGACGCTTCCCCGTCGCCTGTGGAGGCAATCAGGCGGATGTTGTTCAAGGTGGTGGTGAATCCTGCCAGGACCACGCCCGCCTTTTTCATCTGTGCAGCAATTCCGGCGTCCGCCGCCGCTGCTGCGGAACCTTTCACATTGACCGAGTCGAGCAGTTCCAGCTTCCCGGTGCGCAGCGCGGAGTCCCGCAGGGCGGACAACGCGACGAGGGCTTCCTCCGGATTATCGGAGCGCAGGCGGGCGCGCATGTCATCATCGAGGCCCTCGCCCGCGGCTGGTGGGCGGGAAGCGGACGGGGTCACGGGTTCCGGGGTTTCCAGCGCGGGCGCTGCGATCGGCGCACCGTCCTGGGCCGGCGCGGGCTGCGGCTCGTGGACGGCAGACCACCAGATTCCTGCCGACACTGGAAGGACAAGCGCCAGCGCGGCAATGCCCGCAGTCAGCGCCTTCCGCCGCCTGGCCGCCGTCGGCCGCCCTTCCCTTCCGCTGGCATGCCGCCGCTGGCGCTTGCCGGGCCTTCTGAAACGGACCCGATTTCCCTGCAGGACTCCTCGCGGCTGCGCAGGCTCCGGCAACGCCACGTGCGGACCGGCCGGAAGCTCAAGGGGTGCGGCTGCCGCGCTGCGGTAGACGGCTGCGCCGAAGGCCATTGCCGCCGGACGGGCGGCCGGATCTTCTTCCAACCCCGCCTCGATCACAGCCGCCAGGGCTGCCGGCACGTCGGGCACGAGCATCGTCAATGGCAATCGCGAAGAGGACCGTTCGGGCGGGGCCCCCGTGAGGCAGTACCAGGCAAGCGCCGCCAATGAATAGCAGTCGCGCTCCGGACGGACGATTCCGGGCGGCGAAGCGGCTGCGGGGTCGTCAAATAGGTTGGCGCTCCGAAGCTCCGCATCTTCCTGGCGTGCTCCTTCCTGACTTGTGCCTTCGCCTGCACCTTCCTCGCCGGCGGCACCACGGAGCATCCGGGCCATGCCGGCTCCCGCCAGCAGCGGCTTGCCCTGTGCGGTGAACAGGACCTCTCCGGGTGTGATGGCAGCGTGCACCACACCTTCCTGGTGCAGGAAGGCCACCGCGCGCGCGAGCGGCGTGATCACCGTGACCGTCTGGCCCACACTGAGCTTCCCGCGGGCGCTGAGCAATGCCTCGAGGGAACCGCCGGCCGCATAGTCCATCAGCAGCCCGGGCATGCCCTCGAACGCGCCTGTTAGGCGGACTGCTTCATGAACGCGCACCAGGTGCTCATGCTGCAGCCTGGAAAAGATCCTGACTTCGCGCTGCACCCCGGACATGGCCTGTTCGTCCCAGGCCCGGGGAGCGCCGGAACCGCCGCTGAAGCATTTGACGGCGAGCTGGCGGCGCTGGTCCTTGCTCACGGCAAGCCACACAGGACCGGAGGGACCACGTCCCAGCTCACGGACGGCTGCATAACCGGGGATCTGCGGGGAGGCGGAAGTATCCATGCGTCAAGGATGGCCCAAAACGGAGAAACGCCGCAGAAGTTATCCACAGGCCGCCAAATCCCCGCTCATGACTGAGAGCTTGGCCACAAAATCATGGCGGACCAGCCACGGGGTCTAAGCTTGAACGCATGACTCTTGAGTTTTCACAACTGGGTCTTGCCCCCGATTTCGTTGATTACATGCACGGCTGGGATGTACAACGCGAAATCCACAACAAGGTTGTTGCCGGCGAGGGACCTAATACCGTCTTGCTCCTGGAGCACGCTGCTGTCTACACGGCAGGCAAATTGACGGAAGACCACGAGCGCCCCTTCGACGGAACCCCTGTGGTACCCGTGGACCGCGGCGGCAAACTCACCTGGCACGGCCCGGGGCAGCTGATCGCCTACCCGATCATCAAGCTCAGGAACCGGTCCGGCATCCGCGACTATGTTGAGCGCCTCGAGGCGACCATGATCGCCGTCATGGCCGATTACGGCATCAAGGCCGAACGCATCAAGGGCCGCGCCGGCGTCTGGATCAAAGCCGACGACAAAGGCCCGGACCGCAAGATCGCCGCCATCGGCATCCGGGTCCTCGACGGCGTGACCATGCACGGCGTCGCCATCAACTGCAGTAATGACCTTGCCCCGTACGCGCAGATCATTGCCTGCGGCATCACAGACGCCGGGGTCACCACCATGTCCCTGGAGACGGGCCGCACCATCAACCCCGCGGACATCGTCGACCGCTTCGTGGAGGAATTCCGCAAGCACGAAGAAGCACTCGTCCTCAGCCCCGAAGGAGCTATCCAGTGACCCTGGCACCTGAAGGCCGTAAGTTGCTGCGTGTTGAGCAGCGCAACAAAGCGGTTCCGGTCGAACGCAAGCCCGAGTGGATCAAGGCCAAGGTCCAGATGGGGCCGGAGTTCGTCGGTTTGAAGAACCTGGTCAAAAAAGAAGGCCTGCACACCGTGTGCGAGGAAGCCGGCTGCCCGAACATCTTCGAGTGCTGGGAAGACAAGGAAGCGACCTTCCTGATCGGCGGCTCCGAATGCACCCGCCGCTGCGA
>NZ_MJLT01000005.1 GCF_001766675.1 Arthrobacter sp. SW1 | reverse complement strand
GAGTGTTTCGTCGGCTTGGTCACCAACACCCCTTGCCCATGAATCCTCCACCGCCGATACAGCGACTTGACCGGCGTACTGGAGACACCCAGTAACCTGGCCGCCGCTTTGTACCCGATGCCCTCATCAAACAACGCTACAGCCGCCTCACGCTGTGCTGCGGCCAATGAACTACGTACGTGCATAAAACTGCTCCCCGGGAGTCGGAACTGAATTTCTCAGTCCAACTTCCGGGGAGCAGTTCAGTTCCGGGAGGGGGCGCCGTTGTTTGTGGTCCGCTTAGCCGGCGGCCTTCTTCACGAGCTCTGCGATCCGGGTCTCGACCTCCGGGGTCAGCTCCGTGAGGGCGTAGGCAACCGGCCACATCTCGCCGTCGTCCAACTGCGCGGGATCGTTGAAGCCGAGCGTGGAATAGCGGGTCTTGAACTTTCCCGAGCCCTGGAAGAAGCAGACAACCTTGCCGTTCCGCGCGTAGGCGGGCATCCCGTACCAGGTCTTTGGCTCGAGTTCCGGGGCGCTTTCCTTGACGATGGCGTGGATGCGTTCGGCCACGCCCCGGTCCGGTTCGGGGAGCTCAGCGATCTTGGCGAGCACCTCGCTTTCGCCGTCAGGCTTGGCTGCCTTGCCGGTGGTGCGGCGCTTTGCGGAGGACTTCAGCTCCTGCGCCCGTTCCTTCATGGCGGCGCGCTCTTCTTCGGTGAAGCCGTCGTAGGACTTGTTGCTTTCGGTCATGGCAGTTCCCCCTCTGTCGCTTGTGATGGGAGCAACGCTACGCGGGCGCGCCGGGGATGGCTTCTCCGGAACTGCTATTCCCCGTGGACGGCCCTCTGCTGCTCTTCGGAGCGGTTGAGGTACCCGGTCAGCAACTCGCCGGCGCGTTCCAATTCCCCGGCTTCGAGCGCGGCGCAGATGGCCTCGTTCTCCTCCAGCCAGGCGCTGTAGAAGTGCGCATCCGCGGTGGCCTTGTGGAAGTACAGGCGCATCTCGGCGAGGACGTGGCGCATGATCGTGTCCAGCCGTTTGCTCTCGGCCAGGGCCACGATGGCGCCGTGGAAGTGCTGGTTGGCGCTGCCGAGGGCGTCGTTGTCGTCGGCAGCTGCCGCGCGCTTGCCCTCCTCGACGGCGGCCCGCACGGCGGCGATCCGTTCCGGGCTTCCGCCGCCGCGGATGGAACTGACCTCGATGGCCCGCCGCACGGTATAGAGATCGTGGATATCTCCGGCTTCGAGGGTGGCCACGAAGACGCCGCGGTTCGGCTGGCGGACCACCAGGCGTTCGCTGGCAAGTTCGGCAAAGGCCTCGCGCACGGTGTTCCGCGAGACTCCCAGGTCCTCGGCGATGGTGGCCTCGGTGAGTCGTGCGCCGGGCAGCAGCATGCCCTCGGCCAGCTGATAGCGCAGTTCTTCGGCCACGCGTTCGGCCACGGAGGGCACGGCGATGCGGACACGTGCGCTGCTGGTCAGAGGAGGTGCCATGACATGAATTTACCCGATTGCCACATTTCCGGATCGAAGAATCGTTGAACAATCCGACGATGTAGTGCATCCTAGATGGACCACAGCCGATGAGATGAGGATCACAGTGGCAAGCATCGACCTGAACAGCGACGTCGGGGAGTCCTTCGGACGCTGGACCCTCGGCGACGACTCCGCGATGTTCCAGTCCGTCTCCAGCGCCAACGTGGCGTGCGGCTTCCACGCCGGCGACCCCAGCGTCATCCGCGCCACCGCGCAGAAGGCGGCGGAGGCCGGCGTCGTGATCGGAGCGCATGTGGGGTACCGGGACCTGGCGGGCTTCGGCCGCCGCTTCCTGGACGTGGATCCCGTCGAACTGGCTGACGACGTCGTGTACCAGATCGGCGCGCTGCAAGCCCTGGCTGCCACCGCCGGAGCCCGGGTCAAGTACGTGAAGCCGCACGGCGGCCTGTACAACGCGATCGTGGCGCACACCGCCCAGGCGCAGGCCGTCGTCGACGCCGTCAAGGCTGTGGACCCCAGCCTTCCGATCCTCGGGCTGCCGGGCTCGGAAGTCTTGCGGCTGGCCGAAAAGGCCGGGCTGCGCGCCGTGACCGAAGCGTTCGCCGACCGCGCCTACAACCCGGACGGCACCCTGGTCTCCCGCCGCCAGCCGGGAGCCGTGCTGCACGATCCCGCCGAGGTCGCCGAGCACGTGCTGCGCATGGCTACGGAACAGAAGGTCAAAGCGATCGACGGCTCCATCCTCGGCGTCCGCGCGGAGAGTATCTGCGTGCACGGCGACTCACCCGGCGCCGTGGCCATGGCCGCCGCCGTGAAGGCTGCCCTTGGCGACGCCGGCGTCACCATCGCCAGCTTCGCCTGAACCCAAACACCCCAAGAATCCCCAGCACCACCCTCACCCCCGGAGGAAACCATGACCACCAACAGCAAGGCGGCCGCCGCCGTGAAAAGGAAGCCGCCGGCCGGCGCGCTCAAGGCGTACATCGCCAGCCTCACCGGAACCTCGCTGGAGTACTACGACTTCGCCATCTACTCCGTGGCCTCGGCCCTGGTGTTCCCCAAGATCTTCTTTCCCGCGGGGGATGAGTTCGTGGGCCTGCTGCTCTCCTTCTCGGCCTTTGCGGTGGGCTACCTGGCCCGTCCGATCGGCGGCGTGGTGTTCGGCCGGCTCGGCGACAAGATCGGCCGCAAGTACGTGCTGGTCTTCACGCTGGTGCTGATCGGCGTCGCCACGGTCCTCATCGGCGCGCTGCCGGACTACACCGTCATCGGCGTCGCCGCCCCCACCATCCTGGTGCTGCTGCGACTGGCCCAGGGCATCGGCGTCGGCGGCGAATGGGGCGGCGCCGTGCTGCTCTCCAGCGAATTCGGCGACCCCAACAAGCGCGGCTTCTGGTCCTCCGCCGCCCAGATCGGGCCGCCCGCCGGCAACCTGCTGGCCAACGGCGTCCTGGCCGTCCTGGCCGCGTCCCTCAGCAACGAAGCGTTCCTCTCCTGGGGTTGGCGCGTGGCATTCCTGGCCTCGGCCCTGCTGGTGGCGTTCGGCCTGCTGATCCGCCTCAAGCTTGAGGAAACCCCGGTCTTCAAGGCCATCCAGGCCCACGGCGAACGCCCCAAGGCTCCCATCAAGGAAGTCTTCACCACCGAGCCCAAGGCGCTCATCTCGGCTGCCCTGTCCCGCGTCTGCCCGGATATCCTCTACGCCCTGTTCACGGTGTTCGTGGCCGTCTACGCCACCAAGCAGCTCGGCCTGACCACCGGCAATGTGCTGGCCGCCATCCTGATCGGCTCGGCCTTCCAGCTGTTCCTCATTCCGCTGGCCGGCGCCGTGACCGACCGCTTCAACCGCCGCCTGGTCTATGGCATCACCGCCGCCGCCACGGCCGCGTACATCCCGCTGTTCTTCCTCATGATCCAGGGCAAGTCCGTGGTGATGCTGACCGTCGGCGTGGTGATCGGCTTGGCGCTGCACGCCTTCATGTACGGCCCGCAAGCCGCCTACATCACCGAACAGTTCCCGGCCCGCCTCCGCTACGCGGGCAGCTCGCTGGCCTACACCTTGGCTGGCGTGATCGGCGGCGCCGTTGCTCCGATCATCTTCACCGCGCTCTACGGTGCAGCGTCGGGCGGCTGGTGGCTGATCGCGCTCTACCTGCTGGCCGCCTCTGCGGTGACGATCGTGGGCCTGCTGCTGGGCCGCGACCCGCAGCCGGAAGAGGACATCCAGCTCCTGCAGGACGCCCCGGCCTGAGCCGTTCCTGCCCGAGTTCTTGCTGAAGGAAACGATGATGGAGACCAGGATGCACACGGCCCGCAAGGTGCGCTCCGTCCGGCCTGTGGGGACCCGCGCGGTGCTCGCCGAATTGGACGGCATGGAGGACGTGCTGGCGTTGCAGGCGCAGCTGACCGCCTCCCCGTTGCCGGGCCAGTTGGACGTGCTTGCCGCGGCCGGGACCGTGATGGTGGTGGCTGAATCCGCCTCCGCGGCCCGCGCCATCGGCGCCCGGCTGCTGGAGCTCGAACTGGGCGGAGCGGCGGAAAGCGACAGTGCGTTGGTGGTCATCGACACCGTGTACGACGGCGAAGACCTGGCCGAAGTCGCCGAGCTCACCGGCCTGGGTGTGGACGGAGTCATTGCCGCGCACACCGGCCAGCTCTGGACTGTGGCCTTCGCGGGTTTCGCCCCCGGATTCGGTTACATGGTGGGCGAAAACCAGGCCCTCGAGGTCCCGCGCCGCTCCACCCCGCGCACCGCAGTCCCCGCCGGATCCGTGGCCTTGGCCGGGAACTACTCGGCGGTGTACCCGCGGCGCTCGCCGGGCGGCTGGCAGCTGATCGGCCGCACCGGCGCGCACATGTGGGACCTGGACCGGGAACAGCCCGCGCTGGTCCGGCCGGGGGACCGGGTGCAGTACCGGGCAGTCCGCGAAATCGTGGAACTTTCCGCTCCGGCACCCGCGGCTGCTGCCGAGCCCGCCACCGGGATCCGCATTGTTGCCCCCGGCGCGCTGAGCCTCGTCCAGGACCTGGGCCGGCGCGGCCACGGCGGCCTGGGCGTGTCCGCTGCCGGCGCCCTGGACCGGTCCTCCCTCCGCCGGGCCAACCGGCTGGTAGGCAACGCGCTCACGGCCGCCGCGATCGAGACCGTCAACGGCGGGCTCACCATCCAGGCTGTGGGGGACCAGGTGATTGCCGTGGCCGGTGCGCCGTCCAGCCTCACCATCACGCCGCCGTCGGACGCTGTTTCCGGCTCGAGTAACGACGACGGCGACGCCGGGCCCGCTGCGCCCCGCACCGTTGCGATGGCCACGCCGTTCGCGCTGCTCGACGGCGAGACCCTCACCATCGGTGCCCCGCAGGCCGGCTTCCGTACGTACCTCGCCGTCCGCGGCGGCGTCGATGCCCTGGCCGTGCTCGGCAGCCGCTCCACGGACACCCTGTCCGGGCTCGGACCGGCCCCCTTGGCTGCCGGGCAGGTGCTTGGCGTCGGAAGCGAAACGGAATCCGCCGCCGTCGGGAATCCCGAACTGCAGCCGGACTTTCCGGAACCCGGCAGCGTCACGGTGCTGGACATCGTGCCCGGTCCGCGTGACGACTGGTTCGATCCGTCCCAGCTCGAAGCCCTGTGCAGCCAGGACTGGCAGGTGACACCGCAGTCGAATCGGGTGGGCATGCGCCTGGCCGGCGAACCGCTCACGCGCAGCCGCGACGGCGAACTGCCCAGCGAAGGCACCATGGCCGGGGCGCTGCAGATTCCGCCCGCTGGCCTGCCCGTGCTGTTCCTGGCCGACCACCCGATCACCGGCGGCTACCCCGTGATCGCGGTGGTCACCGACGAGCACCTGGACCGCGCAGCGCAGGTCCCCATCGGCGGGAGCATCCGCTTCCGCGTTTTCCCTTCTTTTGCACGAACTTCGGCACGAAAGTGAGCACCCTGATGCGCAAGGTCCTGATCGCGAACCGCGGCGAAATCGCCGTCCGGATTGCCCGTGCCTGCGAGGACGCCGGCATTGATTCGGTGGCTGTTTACGCGGACATCGACGCCGACGCCATGCACGTGGGCGCCGCGGGCGAGGCGTACAGCCTGGGCGGCAACAGCCCGGCGGACACGTACCTGAACATCCCCAAGCTGCTGGACGTCGCGGCCCGTTCCGGCGCGGACGCCGTGCACCCCGGCTACGGTTTCCTGTCCGAGAACGCGGACTTCGCGCAGGCAGTGCTCGACGCCGGACTCGCCTGGATCGGGCCGTCACCGGAGGCGATCCGGCAGCTGGGCAACAAGATCACCGCCCGCGAAATCGCCGTCCGTGCCGGGGCGCCGCTGGTGGCCGGCAGCGACGGGCCGGTGGCGTCCGCCGCCGAGGCCCGGGCTTTCGCCGAGGAGCACGGACTGCCGATCGCCATCAAGGCGGCGTTCGGCGGTGGCGGGCGCGGTTTGAAGGTGGTCCGTGAGCTGGCCGAGGTTGAGGAGGCCTTCGATTCCGCCGTGCGCGAGGCCGTGGTGGCGTTCGGCCGGGGCGAATGCTTCGTGGAGCAGTACCTGGACCGCCCCCGGCACGTCGAGGCCCAGGTGCTTGCCGACGCCCACGGAAACGTGGTGGTGGTCGGCACCCGCGACTGCTCCCTGCAGCGCCGCCACCAGAAACTCGTGGAGGAAGCGCCCGCACCGTTCCTTACGGATTCGCAGCGTGAGTCGATCTACTCTGCGGCCAAGGCGATCTGCCGCGAGGCCGGCTACACGGGGGCCGGAACGGTGGAATTCCTGGTTTCGGCCAACGGCGCGGTGGCCTTCCTTGAGGTCAACACGCGCCTGCAGGTGGAGCACCCCATTACCGAAGAAACCTCCGGCGTGGACTTGGTGCAGGAGCAGCTCCGCATCGCAGACGGATTGCCTTTGAGTATTGCCGCGGATCCCGAGCCGCGCGGGCACTCCTTCGAATTCCGCATCAACGCCGAGGACGTGGGCCGCGGCTTCCTGCCCTCCCCGGGGACGGTTGCCGCTTTTGCCGGTCCCACGGGCCCGGGTATCCGCCTGGACGCCGGCGTCCGTGCCGGCTCCGTGGTGCCGCCGCAGTTCGATTCCCTGCTGGCCAAGCTGATCGTCACCGGCGCCGACCGGCAACAGGCCCTTCGCCGCGCCCGGCGCGCGCTGGCAGAGATGGAGATCTCCGGTGTTGCCACGGTGCTGCCGTTCCACCGGGCCGTGCTTGAAGCCCCGGAATTCACCTCCCCGGATGCGCTGGGGGTGCACACCCGCTGGATCGAAACCGAGTTCGCCGAACGTATCCCCGCGGACCCCGGATACAGTCCCGTGGCGCCCTCCGGTGAACGGCGCACCATCACGGTGGATGTGGATGGCAGGCGCTTTGCCGTCGGCCTGCCCGCCGATCTGTTGGACGGATGGGCGAGGTCGGGTGGCTCCTTGCCTTCTGTGGCGCTCGACGGCGGCGCTCCGGTTGCGGGCGACGCTTCCGGTGCCGCTGTTCCTGAGTCTGCTGTCCCCGAGTCCGCGCTGGTGTCCGGGATGGCCGGCACCGTGGTGAAGTGGCTGGTGGAGCCCGGATCGTCCGTTGCGGAAGGCGACCCGCTGGTGGTGCTCGAAGCCATGAAGATGGAAACCCAGGTGCCCGCGCACCGAGGCGGAACGCTCTCCTCCGTGCTGTCAGAAGCAGGCGCTGTCGTGTCGCCTGGCTCGGTGCTGGGGCATATCGAGTAAAACTAGTAGCCCGGTGGCCGTGGGTAGGAAACGACCGGCGTCGGCTTGAGCCGAAGGAGTCCGACGGCCAGGATCACCAGTCCGAGATACACCCAGGCCGCCCAGAAGATCGGCCGCCTTTCCATGGAAATGGCGAGGTCAATGGCATTGATCACCGAAAAGACAAAGCTCCCGCCGGAAACGATGACTGCGGTAACCAGCGGGGCGATCGCCCAAGTGCGCCGCGCAGCAAGGTTCCAGATGCCGGTTCCCAGCAAAGCGAGAAACATGAGCACGCCCAAGGCGGTGCTGGCCACCACCTCGTCGCGCTGGCCGTCGTCCAGGAAGTCGACAACGGGGAGGAGCTGCGAGTACAGCCAGACCCCGGCGGCGGCGCCAATCGCGCACATGACAAGGAGTGCAACACCGAGAGAGGTCCTGCCGACGCGGGAGCGCCTGGCGTTTCCATCCTCGACCGGCGGGAAAAGGACTGTTCGCGGGGGCGGAAACTGAGCGCTCATCGGGGCTCCTTGCAACAGGGGAGTACCCTGACGCGCCCCCACTGCGACGAATGTAGCAGCACGAGCGTCTTTTCGCCCCGGTTTTCCGGTGCCTATTCTTATCGCTGCGGCGGCGGACTTATCCGCGGCATGCAGAAGAACAGCACGTCGTTGCACGGCGGCCGCGCCGAGGTCGGAGCCGGGGCCGGAGTGGCCGTCGGGGGAGGCGCGGGTGGCTGCGTCGGCGTGGCGCTGGCGGTCGACGCCGGGCTCGGCGTTGTTGTCGACGACGGCGCGGTGGCCGCCGGCGAGTCAACCACCGGGGTGGTTTCCGCCGTCGGGTAGCTGGCGGAGCTGACCGCAGGGACCGGCACGACGGGACTCTTAGGAGGAGACGGCGACGGAGTGCTCCGCGGCGGAGCTTCCCGCGCCGGGCCGTCCTGGGAAGCGTCGCTTGGCGGAACTGCAGGCTGCGTCGCGGGAACCGCCGGCGCCGGAGAAGTGTTGCCGGCCAGGCTGAAGCCGCCCGCCACGGCGGCAACGGCCACGCACGTGGCGACGAGCGCCGTCGTCATCCCCGGAGCGGGCGGCCACAAACGTGGCCCCGGCAGCAGCACGGCCGTTCCTCCGGACACGGCGGCGCCGGCCGGAAGTAAGGGAACCAGGAACAGCGGAGCCAGGACCCCGCGCATGGTTGCCCCCACGTGCGTCAGTTCGGCCAGGACCTTGGCGCAGTCCTCGCAATCGCGGGTATGCTCCTTGGCCTTCCGCCGGTCCCGGGCGGCGCCCGTGCCGAGGACCGTCGCCGCAAGGAAGGGGAAGGTCGGCTCGCACTCGGGCCGGGGTGGAGTGGCGGCGTACGCGCTGAGGTATGCCTCCCGCAGCCCTTTGCGCGCACGCACAAGCAGGGCCGAGACGGCGCCCGGCTCCATGCCCAGGATCGGCGCGATACGCCGGGGCGGTTCCTTTTCCACCTCGGCATGCCACAGCACGGTCATCCACCGTGGCGGAAGGGACTGGAAGGCCCTGAGTGCGAGGCCCGGGTCGTTGCGGTGCAGGACAGCTTCCAGGGACGCGTCTTCAACAGGGGTATCACCGGTGCTGTCCACCGGTGTTTCCTTGGCTTGCTGGTTCCAGCGGTCGGTGGCCACGGTGCGTACGGTCCGCAGCAAGTAGGGCCGGAACATCTCTTCGGGACCTTTGCCGCGCTCCATGGCCGCGGCGACCTTGAGGAATGCTTCCTGCGCGACGTCCTCGGCGTCGGCCGTGTTGGCCATGAGCCGCCGCGCGTAGCGGAGGCCGGCGTCGTGGTGCCGGCTGTACAGCGCCTCCAAGGCAGCGGCGTCCCCGGAACGGCCGGAGCGGATGAGCTCCTCGTCCGAAATCTCAGTTGTGGTCATGATGTTCTTCCAGGTTTGCTGGACCGGGCCTGGCCCTCGCCACCCTACTCCTTCCGCATGCCGTGACGCTTCCGGCGCCTGGCCTGCCTGGCGCTGTGAACCAGCGCGATGCCGCTGAACAGCAGCAAAGACAGAGCTCCGACGGCGAGGGCGCCCAGGACGAAAAGGGCCAGCGTTCCTGCGTAAACGAGGAGGTTCAAATCAGGCATGGCCGGCCTGCCGGTTCAGGGCCGGAGTCCCGGTGGGCAGGTTGATGACCCGCCGCACCGCTTCCAGGACATCGCCGGTCAGGTTGAGGACCTGGACCGGATCCATGGAACTGGTGAGGGACTGGCGGTATTCGACGTACTTGTAGGTGAGCTCCCGCAGCCGTGCCGCATCCACGGCGACGAGTTCGGGAGAGGCTCCGTGCTCCATGGCTTTCTCCTTCTCAATGAGTCCGACAGGTGCCCTCCCCATCAGCACCCACATCTCTAGTACCGGCGAGGGGCCGATTTCATGACGGACTTTTATGTGGCCTTCCTCACGCGGCGGCTCGGGGCGCCCGGTTCGCTACGCTGAAGCCACTGTTTGTTCCGGCCTCACCTGCCGGGTTCCGGATGATCGGTGGTGTGCGTGGTTCTGTGGGGGCGGGCCTATTTCGCGGCGCAGGCGCTCGCCGGCGCGATCTGGTGGGTGCTGGTTTTCACGATGCCCGCAGTGCGCGAGGCGACGCTCGGCAGCCTTGACCCGGTCATCGTCGCCGCCTTCGACCTTCCCCTTTTCGTCCTGGCGTCAGCAGCGGCCGCAGCAGGCAGCCGCGCGGCCGCTGTAGTGGGCGCCGGCTGGACGGTGATTGTCGCCGTCGTGCTGGCGGCTTACGCGACGGTCACCGGCGAGGCGGGCTGGGGCGTGTTGGCCATGGCAGCCGCGACGGCGGGCTCCCTGCTGGCGCTGAGCGCCGTGTGGCTGGGCCGGATTCCGAATGAGTGGCTCCTCCGCGGTCCGTTCGCCTTCCGTTCTGCCCCGCGGACGGCGGGGACGAACCATGTGGCCAGGACGTTTGCCCAGCTGGTGGTGTTCTGGGGATTCTTCCTGGCCGTGGTGCCACTTGCGGTCCAGCTCCTCGAAATGCGCTGGGGTGTGGGCCTGCCGTTTCCGTGGTTTGCATGGCTTGCCGGAGCGGTGATCCTGGCGGCGGCCAGCGTGCTCGGGATCGCCTCGGCGGTGGCCATGTCCACGCGAGGCGAGGGCACTCCGCTGCCTTCGGCGATGGCCAACCGGCTGGTGGTTGCCGGGCCGTACCGCTGGGTCCGCAATCCGATGGCGCTCGCGGGCATCACCCAAGGCGTGGCGGTCGGCCTGATCCTGCAGTCGTGGCTGGTGGTGGCGTACGCGGTGGCCGGTTCGCTGCTGTGGAACTACGCCATCCGGCCGCTGGAGGAAGCCGACCTTGAAGACCGCTTCGGCGAGGACTTCAGGCGGTACCGCGAGGACGTGCGGTGCTGGGTGCCGCGGGTGCCGGCATCGAGATAATCCTTGTCCCAACCCTTGATTGCCGACATAGACGGTTGTATATATTTACGTATGTCTATGTCTCTGGCGCCCGCAAAACAAGCCTCGCCGCTGGGGTGCTGCGCCCCGCTGTCCCGCGAGCCACTCACTGAAGAAGGCGCTGAGCGCGCTGCCGCTCTCCTGAAGGCCCTGGGCGATCCGGTTCGGCTGCGCCTGATGTCCCTGGTGGCCTCGCGCGACGGCGGGGAAGCCTGCGTCTGCGATCTCAACGACGCCTTCGAACTCTCCCAGCCGACCATCAGCCACCACCTGAAAGTCCTGCACGAGGCGGGACTGCTGGACCGGGAAAAGCGCGGCGTGTGGGTCTACTACCGCGCCCGGACCGAGGTCCTGAACGAGCTCGCCGCCCTGATCGGAGGCGCAGCCTGATGAACGGAAACCCGCTGCCCGTCGCCGTGATCGGTGCCGGACCTGTCGGACTCGCGGCCGCGGCCCATCTGCTGGAACGCGGACTGGAACCGCTGCTGCTCGAGGCCGGCCCCGCCGTCGGCTCCGCCATCCGCGCCTGGGGCCATGTCCGCCTCTTCTCCACCTGGCGTTACAACCTCGACGCCGCCGCCGTCCGCCTGCTCGAAGGCACCGGCTGGGTGCCGCCCCGGCCTACCGCGCTGCCGTACGGGGCGGAAATCGTGAGCGACTACCTTGAGCCCTTGGCGGCAACGCCGCAGCTCAAGGGGAGGATCCGGACCGGTTCGAGGGTCATCGCCGTGACCCGTCACGGCCTGGACAAGGGCCGCAGCGCGGGCCGGGACAAGGCCCCATTCCTGCTGCGGATCCAGCACGCCGACGGCGGCACTTCGGAACTGCTGGCCCGTGCGGTGATCGACGCCTCGGGCACCTGGAACACCCCCGCGCCACTTGGCGCCTCCGGCCTGTCCGCACCGGGAGAAGCCGAAGCCCGGGCGGCCGGCTTGGTCCCCGCCCCGTTGCCGGACGTCTTCGCGGACGGCTTTGCCGGCCGGAGGACCCTGGTGGTCGGGGCCGGGCATTCGGCGGCGAACATGGTGCTGGACCTGGCCCGGTTGGCCCGCAGCAACCCCGGAACCGAGGTGGCCTGGGTCATCCGCGCGGACAGCCCCGCCCGCGCGTACGGCGGTGGCGACGCCGACCAGCTGCCCGCCCGCGGCCAGCTCGGCACCCGGCTCCGCACCGCCGTCGAAAGCGGCGCCGTCCGGCTCCTGGCGGGCTTCCGGACCGCCCGCATTGACGTGCGCGGCGACGGCGCGACGGTCCACGCCGAGGACGGCCGCAGCATCGAGGTGGACCGGATCATTCCCGCCACCGGCTTCCGTCCGGACCTTGGCATGCTGTCCGAACTCCGCTTGGAGCTTGACCCCGCGGTGGATGCCCCGAAGGCGCTCGGCCCCCTGATCGATCCGGATTTCCACAGCTGCGGAACAGTCCCGGCGCACGGAGCGGCGGTCCTGGCCCACCCGGAGAAGGACTTCTACCTGGCGGGCATGAAATCCTACGGCCGGGCACCCACGTTCCTGCTGGCAACCGGCTACGAACAAATCCGCTCCATCGCCGCCGCCCTGGCCGGAGACGCCGCCGCGGCGTCCGCCGTCGAACTCGAACTCCCCGAAACGGGCGTCTGCTCCACCGGCCTGGCGGACACGGACGCCGATTCATGCTGCGGAGACGCCGGCCCCGTTCCGGTCACCCTGGGCTTCGCCAGCGGGCTGCAGCACGGCCGCGCGGCGGAAACGGCCGCCCCGTGAGTAGGGCCGTCATCCGGCCGATGGTTCCTGCCGACTGGGCGGAGGTCGAGGCCATCTGGGCCGAAGGCATCGCCACCGGAAACGCGACGTTCGAGGCCGTGCCGCCATCCTGGGCGGACTTTGACAGCAGCCGACGGCGGGACTTGCGCCTGGTGGCCGAGCTCGGCGGGCGGGTGCTTGGCTGGGCCGCGGCCTCTCCGGTGTCCGTGCGCCCGGTCTACCGGGGCGTGGTGGAACACTCCGTTTACGTGGGCAGCGAGGCGCGAGGCAAGGGACTCGGGCGGCGGTTGCTGGCAGAGTTCATTGAGCACTGCCAGGCGCAGGGCGTGTGGACCATCCAGTCCACGATCTTCCCGGAGAACACCGCCTCGCTCGGTCTTCATCACAGCCTTGGTTTCGTCAGTGTCGGCATCCGGCAGCGGATCGGCCTGATGGACTATGGGCCCCACGCGGGAGTGTGGCGGGACACGGTCCTGCTGGAGCGGCGGAGCTAGCCGGCCCTGGAGTTACCCCGCGTGCTGCTTTCCGGCTCCCTGCCCGCTTGTCTTCGCGTACTCCGTGGCCGCCCAGGAGGCGAGCAGGCGCATGGCTTCCTCTGACGGGGAGGCAGGTTCAGCGGCATAGATGGTCAGGCTGAGGCCGGGCTCGGCGGCCATTTCGAGGCCTTCGTACGCCACCGTGATCTCGCCGACCACCGGGTGGCGGAACGTCTTGAAGCCGGTGCCATGCTGGCGGACGTTGTGCAGGCTCCAACGACGGCGGAACTCCTCGCTCCGTGTGCTCAGCTCGCCTATCAGCTCGTGGAGTTCCTTGTTGTGCGGATCGCGGCCGGCTTCGGTGCGCAGGATGGCTACGGTGATATCTGCGGCGGCGTCCCAGTCCGCATAGAAGTGCTTGCTGCGCTCGTCGAGGAAGGTGTAGCGGGCCAGGTTGGGTGGCTGGCCGGGCATATCGTAGACGTCCTTGTAGAAGGCGCGGGCCAAGGAATTGACGGCAACCAGGTCCATCCGGCCGTTCCGGATAAAAGCCGGTCCCGCCGTCACAGCGTCGAGCACCCATTGGAGGCTGGCATGCGGAGCCCAGCTCTTGGCGCTGCGCCGCTTGGGCGGCCGGGCTACCGGGCTTGCCGCATGGGCGAGGTCGAAGAGGTGGGCGCGTTCGGCGTCGTCCAGGCGCAGCGCGCGGGCCAGCGCGTCCAGGATCTCGGGGGAGGCGCCGCTGATGGACCCCCGCTCCAGGCGTGTGTAGTACTCCACGCTTACGCCGGCGAGTGTTGCCACCTCGCTGCGGCGCAGGCCGGCCACGCGCCGGTTGCTCCCGGTGGGCAGCCCGATGTCTTCGGGGGAGATGCGGGCCCGGCGGGAGGTCAGGAATTCGCGAACGTCGGCACGGTTGTCCATGAATTCACCATAGGCGTGTACCGGCTGGTGAAGGAGACCCTTCGAGTACCTGCCTCCGGCCGCCTTACTCTGCCACCGTATCCGCGTGCCGGTGAACCACCCTCCATTCGCCGTCCTCGCGGCGGTAGACCTGGGTGACCCGCAGGACGTAGCTTCCGGGTTCGCCGTTGACAGAAACCGAGGTGCGTTCAAGGCCCGCCGTGTAGGCCATATCGCCCGATACGTCGTAGGACTGCAGCTCGAATGCGTAGGAGATGCAGTCGGAGAAGGAGCGCTCAAGGAAGGCGAAGACCTCGTTCACTTCGTCCTGCCCGAACGCGTTGCGCCACGCACCCAGGATGCTCACGGGATCGTTGCGTGACCAGATGGCCCGGCGCGGAGCCGAGTCGCCGTTGTGGAGGGCCAGTTCAGCTTGGTAGAGCGTGGACTTTACCCATGACAGGAAGTCGTCGTTGGCAGCCATGCCTCAGTATGGCCCCGGGTGGGGAGATTGGACAGGGTGCTAGCCGGAGTGGCGTTCCCAGTAGGCATCGGCCGCTTCGAGGAGCCGCCGGCGGGCTATCCGTTCCCCGCGGATCGGATAGGCTGCCGGGTCTCCGGGGGGCCCGCCAGCGTCTGCGCCGGGGACGTTGATGACAGCGATGGCGACGGCGGCAGGGACCGAAAACAGGGCCATCAGGGCAAGGACCAAGCCATACTTCGGGCCAGGTTTGTCGCCGGATCTGGTGCGCAAGCTGAATCCGCAAAGCCCGGTCCCGGGGGTCGCGCCGCGGGCGAGGAACGCCCAGTACGCCGCCACCGCTGCAGTCAGCAACCCGAGGGCGACGGCGGCCGGGCCACCGAGGGCGAACACCAGGACCGCCGGCGTCCACACGATGAGGGAGTCGAGCAACACGGCAAGAAGCAGCGACGGCCAGTCAACGATCTCGGGTTCGGCGGCGTCCATCCGGTGATTGTTTCACGCAGGCGCGGAGTGGCGCCGAGGGTGCGCGGCCGCCGTCGCATCTTGCTCAATTGATCCTGCAGATCAGGCGGGTTTCGCGGCCGGGAGGTCGCGTGATCTGCAAGATTGATCGCGGTGCTGGCGGAATCCCCATCGCCGTACCTTGACGCTCCTCCCCAGTTGCTCTCGGAATCTTGTCCGCCGCCCGCGCAAACACGGGGCGTCAGAAGTATGCCGGGCGAAGCAACCGGGACGGAGCGGTGCTACCGGAGCCCGCTGGGCCGCAGACCCCTACCCCGCCACCTTCTCCTTCGCGGCCTGCGAGGCCTTCATCCACTCGCTCAGCCACGGCGCGCGGACGCTGGACGTGATCCGGCAGTCCGCCACGAACGTTCCGCGCGCGCCGGTGTCGATCCAGTCCTGCAGCGCCTCGAGATCCGAGAGGGTGCGGATGACCGCCGACTCTGCACCAAGCGCGCGGGCAATACCGCTGAAGTCCACTTCGGGGATCAGCATCGGCTTTTCGGTGAGGCCTTGGGAGCCGTACTGGTGGATTTCCGCTCCGTAGGCGGCGTCGTTGTAGATCACCACGATGGCGCTCTTCGCCGCGCCCACCAGTGACTCGAGGTCGGACAGGCCCATGAGGAAGCCGCCGTCGCCGGACGCCAGGACCAGGGTGCGGCCGTCCTCGATGGAGCGCGCCGCCCCCACCGCGCTGGCCAGGCCAAGCCCGATGGTCTGGTACGCCGTACCCACCATCACCAGGTCCTGCGGCCGCGGGATGCGCCAGTACATGGGTGCCCAGCCGAGGAAGTGCCCGCCGTCCTGGACCACCGTGCGGCGCTCCGGAAGGATGCCGTCCAGGGCTGTGGCCAGGGCCCGCGGGTCCAGCCGGCCGTCCGCGGTGTCCGCGGAACCGGGGTGATGCCCGGCGCCGGACGCCAGCCGCTTCCGGGCCTCCGCCCGCCAAGCCGCGGCGCGTCCGGAGGGAACCGCACCGCCGTCAAGCAGTTCCAGCAGCCGCTTCGCTGCCGCCTTCGCGTCCGCGCTGATGAACATGTCCACCCGCGGGTTCGTGGGCTGCAGGGCGGTATCGATCTGCACCAGCACGCTGTCCGGCCCGATCAGGTGGCCGAAGCGCATGGTGAACGGGCTCAGGCTCGCGCCGGCCACCAGGACCACGTCGGCTTCGCCCATGAGCCCTGCCGCGGTGTCCGTGCCGAAGCCACCCGCGACGCCGAGATACCCCTCGCCCTCCAGCAGGTTCAGTGCCAGCGCGGTGCCGGCGGTCAGGGCGCCGAGCCGGTCGGCGAGCTCCCGGAGTTCGGGTGCCGCTCCGGCGAGGTGCGCGCCGCGGCCGGCCAGGATCAGCGGCCGCTTCGCCGAAGCGAGCAGTTCGGCAACCCGCCCGAGTCCGCCGTTGACGTCGGACGGAACCGGAGCTGCCGACGCCGCCGGAAGTTCTTCGTCCGCCGCTTCAGCTGCGGCGAGGTCGTACGGGATGGCAATCACGACGGCGGTGCGCTTGGTGAGCGCGTACTCCACCGCCTGCCGGGTGATGGAGCCCGCGGATTCGCGGGTGACGGTGAACGTCGCCGCGCCGAGGCCGGCAGCGATGGCGGCCTGGTCCACGTCCCAGGGGCGGGGTCCGGTGCTGGGCGCGTCGCCGGTCACGAGGACCACGGGGATCTGCGCCTGGACCGCTTCGGCGAGGGCCGTCAGGGCGTTGGTGTAGCCCGGGCCGTAAGTCGTAGTTCCCGCGGCGAGCCGTCCGGAGGCGCGGTAGTAGGCGTCGGCCGCGGCGATCGCGGCACCTTCATGGCGCACGGGGGAGAAGCGGAGGCCCTGCTTCTCGGCGGCATCCAGGAAGTAGACATTCCCGTTGCCCATGACGCCGAATACATCGCTGAGGTAGCCGCTGAGGACCTGTGCCACGCGGCCGGAGACGGTCAGTGAAGTCATGCAGGAATCTTCGGATCACCGCACTGTGCTGGCAACACCCGAAAATTCTGATGGGATATTTGGCAGTTTCCAGCAGTGGATAGTGAAAATCTGCACAAGTGTGGCGTGCGCCACTAAGGTTCAGCCCTGCGGCTTGCTTTCCTGCTCCGACAGCCTGTTGAGGAGGCCATCGTAGCGGGGCGGCATGAGTTCGAGCACCGAGATCGCCGTGCTGGTGCGCTGGATGCCTTCGATTTCGAGGATCTGGTTGGTGATGCGGTAAAGATCGGCGGTATCGCGGGCCACCACCTTCGCCATCAGGTCGGCGTCTCCGGTGGTCGCGTGTACCTCGATGACCTCGGGGATTCCTTCCAGGCCGTTCTCCACCGAGCCGGCGCGGGTTTGGCTGATGGCCAGGGACAGGAACGCCATGAGCCCGTAGCCAAGTGCCGCGGGATCCAGCCTGCGGCTGAAAGAACGCAGGGCGCCGCTGCGCTCAAGCCGTGAGAGGCGCGCGTGCACCGTATTACGCGCGACGCCGAGGATCCGGGAAAGCGCCAAGGCGCTCGCTTCCGGGTCCTTGTCCAGGGCGAGGATGATCCGGGCATCGAGGGAATCAAGGTTGCGGGCACCAGGGATGGTCATATTTTCACCACGGCTAGTAGAAGTTGAGCAGAAATCCCAATGTGCTCAGCGTATCTTGCAATGTGCTCCGGGTCACTTTCATCATCGAGCCTCATGAGCCTTTCGAGCACCGAGCTGCTTCCCACCGCCGTCCGACCCGCCCTGCGTGCGGCAGTCTCCGGACTCCCGTCCTACGTTCCGGGCCGCCGCGGCACGGGCGTGGACATCGCCGCCCTCGCCAGCAACGAAAGCCACCACGAACCGCTGCCCGCTGCCGCCGCCGCGGTGGCCGAAGCGGCAGCCCGCATGAACCGCTACCCGGACATGGCCGCCGTCGGGCTCCGGGAACGGATCGCCGCGCAGTTCGGGGTCAGCGCAGACGAAGTGGCCGTGGGTCCCGGCAGCGTGGGCGTGCTGCAGCAGATCATCACCGGATTATGCGACGCCGGAGACGAAGTGGTCTTCGCATGGCGCTCCTTCGAGGCCTACCCGATCCTGGTGGAAGTGGCCGGGGCCCGCGCCGTGCGCGTTCCCCTGGACGCTGCCGAGGGCCACGACCTCGACGCGATGGCCGCCGCCGTCACGGAGCGGACCAAGGTGATCCTGCTCTGCACCCCCAACAATCCCACCGGCGTTCCGATCAGCCACGAACGCATCGAGGCTTTCCTGCGCTCGGTGCGCTCCGACATCCTGGTGGTGATCGACGAAGCCTACGTGGAATACGCCGACGCCGGCAGCGGACCGGATTCGCTCGGGCTGTACCGCGCCTTCCCGAACGTGTGCATCCTGCGGACCTTCTCCAAGGCCTACGGCCTGGCCGGGCTGCGCGTCGGATACGCCGTGGCGACGCCGGAGATCGCCGAAGGCCTGCGCCGCACCGCCATCCCTTTCGGCGTGACCGCCCTGGCCCAGGCCGCCGCAATCGCCTCGCTCGACGCGGCGGACGAGATGGAGGCGAGGGTCGCCGTCGTCAAGGAAGAACGCGCCCGCATGGCCGCCATCCTGGAGGACCGCGGTTGGACGCTGCCCCGCAGCCAGGGCAACTTCCTGTGGATCCGGACCGACGACGAACTCCGCCCCCGGCTCATGGACGCCTTCGATAACGCCGGCATCCTGGTCCGCGCCTACCAGGGCGACGGCATCCGGATCACTGTGGCCGACCCCGCCTCCAACGACCGTGTGCTCGCGGTCCTGGAAAGCTTCACAGCCTGACCCCCAACACCCCGTTCCACCTCTTACCCAAAGGACTCCCCATGGAACAACGGACAATGACGTCTGCCCGCGCCGCCTCCGCCCCGGAACCCGGTGGCCGGTCGCTCGGCGCGGCCCTCAAGCCCCGCCAGCTCACGATGATGGGCCTCGGCAGCGCCATCGGCGCAGGCCTCTTCATCGGATCCGGCGCCGGCATCCAGGCTGCCGGGCCCGCCGTGCTGATTTCCTATCTCGTGGCGGGCACGCTCATCATCCTGGTGATGTGGGCCCTCGGTGAGATGGCCGCCGCCAATCCGGACAGCGGCGCGTTCTCCGTCTACACCGCCCGCGCCTTCGGCCCGGTGGCCGGTGCCACCGTGGGCTGGCTCTGGTGGCTGCAGCTGGTGGTGGTGATCGCGGCCGAAGCACTCGGCGCCGCGGCCCTGCTGGCCACGATCTTCCCGGCACTCCCGGTCTGGCTCATGGCCTTCATATTCATCGCCGTGCTGACCGCCGTGAACCTTACCCGCGTGAAGAACTTCGGCGAATTCGAATTCTGGTTCGCCCTGCTCAAGGTCGCCGCGATCGTCGGCTTCCTGCTGGTCGGTGCCGCGCTGCTCTTCGGCTGGATCCCCGGCGTTCCGTCTCCGGGCTTGGCGAACTTCGGCGGAGAAGGCTTCGCTCCGAACGGCTTCGCGGGCATCGCAACGGCGCTCTTCGTGGTGGCCTTCGCCTTCGGCGGCACTGAAATCGTCTCCGTGGCGGCCGCCGAAACCGAGGATCCCGCCCGCAGCGTGGGCAAGGCCGTCCGCACCGTGCTGTGGCGCATCCTGGTGTTCTACATCGGCGCCATCTTCATCATCGCCGCCGTCATCCCGGTCGGCTCGGCCGGGCTCAAGAGCCCCTTCGCCGCCGTGCTCGACGCCGCCGGCATGCCCGGCGCGGCCACCGCCATCACCCTGGTCGCCGTCGCGGCCCTGCTCTCCGCGCTCAACGCCAACCTCTACGGCGCCTCCCGCATGGCGTTCTCCCTGGCCGAACGCGGCGAGGCTCCCCGCTCGCTCGCCTTCGTCTCCAAGGCGCAGGTCCCGGTGGTGGCGGTCCTCGCGAGCGTCTCCTTCGGCGTCGTGACCGCAGTGCTCGAGGTGATCTTCCCGGACAAGGTGCTCCCGGTCCTGCTGAACATCGTGGGCTCCACCTCGCTGCTGGTGTGGACCTCCGCGCTCCTGGCCCAGCTGGCGCTCCGCCTCCGTGCCGACCGCGAAGGAACCGCCCTGCCCCTGCGGATGGCCGGCTTCCCGTGGCTGACGGGCATCGGCCTGCTCATCCTCGCGGCGATCTTCGTGGTCGGCTTCATCGGCGAAGACTCCCGCCCGCAGCTTGTGAGCACCTTCGTGCTGGTGGGCGTCCTGGCGGCGGCGAACTGGCTGCACCACCGGACGGCGAAGCCCGGTTCCGGCAAGGGGCCCGACGGCGCCGGCTCACCTGAGCGCGCGAAGGCTGCGGTTCCGGCCGGCTAGGGTTTCCTGCGCCTGGCGGTGTGCGGTTCAGTGGCCGGACATCGCCAGGCAGCCGCCGTCCAGGATGGAGCCGCGCGGCGAGAGTTCCACCTTTCCGTCGATGCCCACGAAGCCCACAAGGCAGCCGCCCGCAGCCGCGGCGCCGAAGCGGATTCCGCGGCCGGTATCGTCTGTCCGCACGTCCTGCGCATGGAAGCCGGCGGCCTCGAATGCGCGCTCAACGTCCTTGGTGCCCGCTGGGTCCGGAAGGGCCTCGAGCGCCTTGCGGACGGCCGGGATCCGGCGGTTCAATTCGGCCTTGGCGTCTGCGCTGATCGGCCGTTGTTCGCGGTACCGCTCGTTCTCGGCCATGGCGGCTTCGGGGTCATAGAGCGCGCAATTCGATGGTTGCGGGCCTTCCGGAACATAAGGGCAGGCCGCCGTCGGGCTTGGGCTGGAAGGGGCTGGCCGGGCAGGCGACGTCGCCACCCCGCAGCCGGACAGCAGCACGGCGGCCGCAACGACAATGACGCTCAGTACACCTTGTTTCCCCATGGCCGAAGCCTACGGGACGCGGCCGGCCCGCTCATTCCCGCGGAATGCCCGGCGGAGGGACGATCGTCGACGGCAGGAGGCCTTTCGACCCGGGGTCGCTCAGGCCGAGTTCGCTGAGCTGCCAGCCGTTGCTGGTGGAGACGAAACGAGCGGTCTGGTCCAGGGAGTACATTGTGGGGACATCGCTCGGGCCCGCCTTTGATGCCAGCCGCAACTCGGTGAGTTCGTTGAAAGCCACCAAGGTGTAGCGCTGGTCCGCAGTTACCTTGATGCCGCGGATTTCCACCGTGGAGGACGCCCCGATGTACCAAAAGCCGGTGTCCCTAAAGCGCTTGGCGCGGGCTGCCAACTCCGCCGCATCCCGGGTTGGGCTTCCTTAAAGGCGGCCGTGGAGTCGCTGTCGGCCAAACGCTTCGACGCCGGCGGCTCGGCCAGGAGGCCCGAATTCCTGTCCTCAACGGCTGCCAGGATCATGGCGGTCATCCTTTCCTTCTCCGGCGAAGGCCGCTCGACGGTGGTCACCGCGATTGTCTTCTGCGCATCAGGGGTTGGCCCGGCTTGGACGCCGGCAGCAGGCTGCAGCATCCCGTACACAAGGAATCCGCCGACGACAAGCAACATCACCGCTGAGACCGCCAGGATTGCCTTGGCCCGAGTATCCATGTTTTCCCCCAAACAGTTTGGCCTGAGCCACAGTGTGTGCCCCTGCGGTTGGCCCGGTCAATCGCGCGGGCAAAGAATCCGGGTGTCCTGCGTCCGCGGAATCGATGATTCGTTGCAGGGACGATGATGCGCACCATCGTCCCTGAAGGGAACCATCGATTCCGCGGCCGGCCTGCGAAGCGCACCCTCTCGACTAGCCGCGCCAACCGGGAAAACGAGCCCAAAAATCCGCCCTTGCATCTCTTCTTGTGTCATGTACCATTGCACATATGATGTGACATCGAACACAGAAAACGATGTTCCCACCAGTTCCCCACATGGAAGATCGCTATGACCCTTTCAGAAATCGCGAACGGCAAGCTCGCGCCCCGCACCGGCATCAAGCTGGAGAACATCTCCAAGAGCTACGGAAACCACGTGGTGATCGACGATGTTTCCCTGGATGTCGAACCCGGTACCGTGACGGCGCTGATCGGCCCGTCCGGCGCCGGCAAAAGCACCTTCCTGCGCTGCATCAACCTGCTGGAACGTCCCGATTCCGGGACCATCCGGGTGGCCGGCCATACGATCGAGCCCGGCAAGGTGATCAACGCCAAGGACCTTGCAGCACTGCGCAGCACCGTAGGCATGGTGTTCCAGTCCTTCAATCTTTTCCCGCACATGTCCGCGCTGAAGAACATCAGCTTCCCGCAGCAGAAGGTCCTGGGCCGCAGCAAGGAAGAAGCAGATGAGCGCGCCCTGCAACTGTTGGAGCGCGTTGGCCTGAAGGACAAGGCCAACCAGCACCCGGGCCGCTGCTCGGGCGGCCAGCAGCAGCGCATCGCGATCGCCCGCGCCCTGGCGCTGGACCCGTCGATCATGCTGTTCGACGAACCGACATCCGCCTTGGACCCCGAGGTGGGGCTCGAGGTCCTGGCGGTCATGCGCGAACTGGCCGACGACGGCATGACCATGATCGTGGTGACCCACGAGATGCAGTTCGCCCGCGACGTTTCGGACACGCTCGTGGTGATGGCCGACTGCAAGATCATCGAGCAGGGTGATCCGAAGGCCATCATGAGCGATCCGCAGGAGGCCCGCACCCGGCGCTTCCTGCGCGCCGTCCTGGAGCGCTGAGATGGACGCATTCTCCGCGGTCCTCCAAGGACTGCCCATGACCCTGCTGCTGACGGTGTCCGCATTCGTGATCGGCATCGTCGGCGCCGTGCCGCTGGCGGTGGGACTGTCTTCGCCGAACGCGGTGCTCCGCCTGGTGTGCCGGCTCTTCGTGGACCTGGTCCGCGGCGTCCCGATCATCGTGTGGCTGTTCCTGCTGAAGTTCGGCATCCAGATCGGCACCTTCAAGTTCAACCCTGTGGGTGCGGCGATCGTGGGCCTGGGCGTGGTGTCCATCGCGTACCTGGCCGAGATCTACCGCGGCGGCCTCGAATCCGTGCCGCGCGGCCAGAACGAGGCCGCGGACGCCCTGGGCCTGGCCCGTTCCACCACCTTCTACCGGGTGCTGGTGCCGCAGGCCTTCCGGATCGTGTCCCCGTCCATCGCCACCTACCTGACCGGCCTGCTGAAGGACTCCTCGATCGCGTCCACGATCATCGTGGCCGAGATGGTGTTCCAGTCCCAGTCCTTCGCCCGCCAGCACCCCACCGTGGAAGGCATCCTGCCGTACGTGCTGGTCGGCATCCTGTACATCGTGCTCAGCCTGCCGGTGGCGTACCTGTCCCGCAGCCTTGATGCCCGCATGAGGAAGGCGGTCTACGCATGAACTGGCTGATCGAATGGGCGGCCTACCTGCCGCAGCTGATGTCCGGCCTCGGCGTAAGCCTCATGATCGCCGGCGTCTCCATCCTGGCCGGCTATCCGCTGGGACTGGTGCTCAGCGTGATGGTCGGAGCGAAGAACCTGGCCGTGCGCACCCTGGGCCTGGCCGTCGTCGAAATCGGCCGCGGCGCCCCGGCCCTGGTGATCCTGTACCTCTTCTATTACGGGCTGCCGAAGTTCGGCATCGCCTTCGAAAGCATCACCGCGGCCTGCCTGGCGCTGAGCTGGAACGCCGCGGCCTACTCCTCGGAGATCATGCGCGCCGGGCTGCAGTCCGTGGCCCGGGGCCAGCACGAAGCGTCCGCCGCGCTGGGCCTGTCCTGGAGCCACACCTTCTTCCGGGTGATCATGCCGCAGGGCATGCGCTCGGCGATCCCGGGCCTGATGGGTGTGGCCATCCAGATGTTCCAGGGCACCTCGCTGGCCTACGCCATCGCCGTGCCGGAGCTGATGAAGTCCGCGTACAACATCGGCTCGCAGGACTTCAACTACCTGCAGATCTTCACCCTGGCGGGCATTTGCTACGCCGCCATCTCCATGCCGGCCACGTGGATCACCGTGTACTTCGAAAAACGCATGGCCCGCCACGCCTGAAACACCCGCCACGCCTGATCCCTTACCCAGAACTCCCAAGCATTCCCCACCACCTCAGGAGGAAAGTATGAACATCCGCAAGCTCAAGACCACCGGTGCGCTGGCCGCCGTCGTCCTCGCCGCCGGCCTGGGCCTGACCGCCTGCGGCGGCTCCTCGACCGCAAGCAACTCGAACTGCACGCCCAAGCACCAGGGCGTCCAGACCGTGGCGCAGGGCAAGCTGACCGTCGGCGTCATCGACATCCCGCCGTTCAGCAGCTACAACAGCGGCAAGCCCACCGGCATCGACATCTCCATTGTGGAGAAGGTCGCCAAGGACGAATGCCTCGAGCCCGTCTACCAGCAGGCCACCTACGCCGACGCCGTGCAGTCCATCTCCGGCGGCAATATCGACCTCGCGCTCGGCACCATCGATGCCACCGAGAAGCGCCTGAAGGCCGTGGACTTCTCCGCCTCCCTGTACCTGGACGGCATGGGCATCGCGTCCAAGAGCGGCGCGACTACCGTTGCCGACCTTGAAAAGATGAATAAGGTGGGCACCATTGACGGCTACCTCTGGGTGGAGGATCTCCGCAAGATCCTCGGCGACAAACTGGTCACCTACCCGTCCAGCGTTGAGCTGAAGGCGGACTTCGACGCCGGACGCCTGGACGCCGACGTCGACGCTTACGGCGTGCAGGTCCTGCAGTTCAAGGACGCCTCCGGAGTGAAGGTCGCCTTGGCGAACGAGAAGCCGGATGCCCGCGTCGGGGCGATCACCCAGGCGCCTGAGGCTGCCTTCCCGATCACCAAGGGCAACACCAGCCTGAAGGAAGCGCTCGACGCCGGCATCAAGGCCCAGCGCGAAGACGGAACCATCACCAAGCTGCTCACCGACGCCGGCCTTTCCGAAGGCCTCGGAAAGGTCGCCGAAAAGCAGTACGTGGTTCCCGCGAGCTGACGTCCCGGCCCGCCGCGCTCCGCGGCGGGCCCCGGATGCCGGGCGCCTGCCCGGCATCCCCTTAATCCACCTGTGCAATGTCACATGGTAAGCTGGGCTGTGAGGCACCTCACGGCAGCAAAGATAAACGGCGCCGAGTGTGCCAGACCGAAAGGACCTGATCATGACTGAAACCCGCAAGCCCTGGCACGGCGTACACGTCGCCACCGCGCTGCCGTTCAATGACGACTTCAGCGTGGATTTCGACGCCTACGCCGAGCATGTCCGCTTCCTGGCCAACGCAGGCTGCGACGGCGTTGCCCCCAACGGCTCCCTGGGCGAGTACCAGACCCTCAGCGAAGAGGAACGCGGCCGCGTGATCTCGACGGCGGTCGAGGCCGCTCCGGAAGGCTTCACCGTAATGGCCGGCGTCGGTGCGTACAGCGCCCTGCAGTCCGTGAAGTGGGCCGAGCAGGCAGCCGAGGCCGGCGCTTCCTCGCTCATGCTGCTCCCGCCGAACGCCTACCGCGCCAACGACGACGAAGTGGTTGACCACTACCGCCGTGTTGCCGCCGTCGGCCTGCCCATCGTGGCCTACAACAACCCGATCGACACCAAGGTAGACCTGACCCCGCAGTTGATCGCCCGCCTGCACGGCGAGGGCCTGATTGTCGGCGTCAAGGAATTCACCGGCGACGTCCGCCGCGCCTACGAGATCAAGGAGCTCGCCCCGGAGGTGGACCTGATCATCGGCACGGACGACACCGTCGTCGAGATGGGCCTGGCAGGTGCCGTGGGCTGGGTGGCCGGCTACCCGAACGCCATCCCGGAGTCCACACTGGAGCTGTACCGCCTCTCCACTTCCGGCGACGTCGCCGACCTGGCCCGTGCCCGCGAGATCTACACGGATCTGCACTCCCTGCTCCGCTGGGACAGCAAGACCGAGTTCGTCCAGTCGATCAAGCTGTCAATGGACATCGTGGGCCTCCGTGGCGGAGCCTGCCGCCCCCCGCGCGGCCCGATGACCCCCGAAGCCCACGCAGCAGTAGTAAGGGACACAGAAGCAGCCCTCGCCAAGGGCTACAAATAAACAAAAACAAAAGGGCTGGTTGCCACGGTGCCTGACGCGATTGGTGACCAACCCACAAGCCGGGCCGGCGGTCCTCCGGAAACGGTGAGATAAGCACACGACGGATTTCGGTCCTCCGGAAAGGAGCGCATCGCGAGCGATCGCAGCGCGGAGGTCGCCCAGCGACCGAAGCACTGCATATCGTTCGTGTCTAAGCGACGCCGGAGGGCCGGAATCCGGCGAACCCAGCCGCGACGAACACCGAAGCGGAAGCGGACGGGCAACCGGCGAAAGCCGGCAGAAACAACAAGGAGAGAGCACATGAGAACCAGCCGCATCTTCCATGCCGTGGACTCCCACACCGAGGGCATGCCCACGCGCGTGATCACGGGCGGCATCGGGACCATCCCCGGCGCGACGATGGCTGAGCGCCGGCTGTGGTTCATGGAGCACAGCGACTGGATCCGCACCCTCCTGATGACCGAGCCGCGCGGCCACGCCTCCATGAGCGGGGCGATCCTGCAGCCGCCTACCCGGCCGGATGCGGATTACGGGGTGCTGTACATCGAGGTGTCGGGCCTGCTGCCGATGTGCGGGCACGGCACCATCGGTGTGGCCACGGTGCTGGTGGAGACCGGCATGGTGGAGGTCGTGGAGCCTGTCACCACGGTGCGCCTGGACACCCCGGCCGGCCTGGTGATCGCGGAGGTCGCGGTGAAGGACGGCCATGCCGAGTCCGTGACCATCCGCAATGTGCCCTCCTTCGTGGACCGCCTGGACGCGGAGGTGGAGGTGCCCGGCTACGGCCTGGTGAACTACGACCTCGCGTTCGGCGGCAACTTCTACGCCGTGGTGGACCTGGAGAGCCTGGGCCTGCCGTTCGAGCGGGAGCGCAAGGATGACCTGCTCAAGGCCGGCCTGGCCATCATGGACGCCATCAACGCCAAGGACGAGCCGGTGCACCCGGAACGGGACGACATCCGCGGCTGCCACCACGTGTACCTGAAGGCGCCCGGCTCCACGGCCGAGCATTCCCGGCACGCGATGGCCATCCACCCGGGCTGGTTCGACCGCTCGCCCTGCGGCACCGGCACCAGCGCCCGCATGGCCCAGCTGCACGCCCGCGGCGAGCTGGCCCTGAACACGGATTTCATCAACGAGTCCTACATCGGATCCCGCTTCATCGGCCGCCTGGTGGAGGAGACCGAAGTGGCCGGCCGCCCCGCCGTCGTGCCTACCGTGACGGGACGCGCCTGGCTGACCGGCACCGCGCAGTACTTCCTGGATCCCACGGATCCCTTCCCGGAAGGCTTCCTGCTGTGAGCCTTCCCTATTTCGACGCCGCCGCCGTGCGTGCCGCTGCTCCGTGGCCGACGGCGGTCGCGGCCTTGGAGCGCGCGCTCGCAGACGGGGTGGACCCGGAGTCCGACAGCCCCAGGCTGTTCAGCCCGGCGCCGGGCGGGGAGTTCCTCATCATGCCGGCACAGGGTTTCACCAAGGCAGGGCAGGCTTATTCAGGCGTCAAGGCCCTCACCGTGGCCCCGGGCAATCCGGCCCGCGGGCTGGAGAAGATCCAGGGCATCTACCTGCTGATCGATTCGGACACCCTGGCACCGCTGGCCACCATGGACGGCACGGAGCTCACGGCCATCCGCACCCCGGCCACCACGCTCATGGCGGTCAAGCACATCCTCGCCGCGGGCCCCGAAACCACGGAGCACCTCCAGATCCTCGTCTTCGGCGCCGGCATCCAGGCACTCAACCACCTCCGCGCGGCGCACGCCGTGCTGCCCGGGGCGCGCTTCGCCGTCGTCGGCCAGCGTCCGGAAAGGGTACAGGCGCTGATCGGAACGCTCGCTGCGGAGGGCATCGAGGTCCGGGCCGGCAGCGTTGCCGACGTCCCGGAGGCGGACGTCATCCTCTGCACCACCTCCTCCCGCACTCCGCTGTTCGACGGCGGGCTGGTGGCGGACGGCGCGGTGGTGGCCGCCGTCGGGCAGCACGGACTGGACGCCCGCGAAGTGGATGCCGCGCTGGTACTGCGCTCCGACGTCGTGGTGGAAGGCCGGGCCTCGGCCATGCGCGAGGCGGGCGACCTCATTCCCGCGCGCAGCGTGGAGGAATGGGAGGCCATCCACCCGCTGAACCTGCAGGAACTCGTGGCCGGCAAGCTGGAACGCACGCCCGGGAAGCCTTGCCTGTACGCGGGAGTGGGCATGGCCTGGGAGGACCTCGTGACGGCGGCCGTGGTGTATGAAGGAGGCACCAGAGAATGACGCCCGCCCAAGGAGTGCTCACCGTGCCAGCCAACAACCTCCCCATCGCCCCGCTCGGCCGCCAGCGCAGCCTGCGCGAATCGGTCACCGAGTCGCTGCGTGCCGCGATCATCGCCGGCACCCTGGAGGAGGGCACCCTGTATTCGGCGCCGGCCCTCGGCGCGGCGTTCGGCGTCTCGGCCACGCCGGTGCGCGAGGCCATGATGGACCTGGCCCGGGAAGGCCTGGTGGAGACGGTCAAGAACAAGGGCTTCCGCGTCACCAGCATGAGCGACCGCGAACTGGACGAGATCACCGAGATCCGCCTCCTCCTGGAACCGCCGGTGATGGCCGACGTCGCCGGAACCGTCCCGGAGTCCGACATGGAACGCCTGCACAAGCTCGCCGAGGACATCGTGGACGCCGCCCGCGAAGGCGACCTGGCCGCCTACCTGGCCGCGGACCGCGACTTCCACGCCGAACTGCTCGAATACTCGGGCAACAAACAGCTCGTGGAACTGGCCACCAGCCTGCGCACCCGCACCCGCATGTACGGCCTGAAGACCCTCAGCGAGAGCAACCGCCTGGCCGATTCCGCGCAGGAACACCACGAACTGCTGGAGCTGATCGCCGCCGGAGACGGCCCCGCCGCCCGCGAACTGATGCGCCGCCACATCGGCCACGCCCGCGGGCTCTGGGCCACCGGCGATGACGAAACCCCACAGGAGCAACAGACATGAGCCAATCCAGCGATGTGCTGGTGATCGGCGCCGGAGTCATCGGAGCCGCCACCGCGTACTTCGCCGCACAGCAGGGCCAGAGCGTGACCGTGCTGGACAAGGGCCTCCCCGCCAGCGGCACCTCCTCCGCCTGCGAAGGCAACATCCTCGTCTCGGACAAGGAACTCGGCCCCGAACTCGAACTGACCCGCTACTCCCTGGGCGTCTGGCACAACGACCTCGAAGAGCACAAGAAACTCTGGGAGTTTGAATCCAAGGGCGGCATCATCGTGGCCTCCCGCGAAAGCAGCCTGGCCTCCCTCAACCGGGTGATGGCCGTCCAGAACAGCTACGGCGTGGACGTCGAGGAACTGGACCAGGCCGCCCTCCGCGAAGCCGAACCCCACATTTCCCCTGAAGCCCTGGGCGGCGCCAGCTACCGCGAAGACTGCCAGGTGCAGCCCATGCTGGTGGCGGCCCACCTGGTCCGGCTCGCCACCGAAGCCGGTGCCCGCTTCATCGCCGATACTCCCGTGACGGGCTTCCTGCGTTCAGCGCGCGACGGCGGCCGGGTCACCGGCGTCCGCACCCCGCGCGGCGATTTCCCCGCCGGAGCCGTGGTGAACTGCACCGGAACCTGGGCCGGCGAGCTCGCGGCGATGGCCGGCGTCGAGGTCCCCGTGCTGCCGCGGCGCGGCTTCGTGATGGTCACCGAGCCGCTGCCGCCCATGGTGCACCACAAGGTCTACGCCGCCGAATACATCGACAACGTGGGCAGCTCGGACGCCGGACTCCAGGCCTCGCCCGTGGTGGAAGGCACGCCCGCCGGCAGCATCCTCATCGGCTCCACCCGCGAACGCGTCGGCTTCGACCGTAAAGTCAGCACCGCCGCGCTTGGCCTGCTGGCCCGCAACGCCACCTCCCTCTTCCCGTTCCTCAAGGACGTCAAAGCCATCCGGCACTACCACGGCTTCCGGCCGTATTGCCCGGACCACCTGCCCGTGATCGGCCACGACGACCGTGCCCCCGGGCTCTGGCACGCCGCCGGCCACGAAGGCGCCGGAATCGGGCTGTCCGCCGGTACGGGGAAGCTCCTGGCCCAGGCGCTCGCCGGGCTCACCCCGGACATGGACCTTTCACCGTTCGCGCCGGCCCGCTTTGGCGAGTTTGGCTCTGTACGGCACCACCGAAACTCCGAACACCGAGAGGAGGCCACGGCATGACCACCCAGCCGGTCACCATCAGCTTCGACGGCCGCCCGCTCACCGCGGCCGCCGGCCAAAGCGTCGGCGCGGCCCTGGCATCCCAGGGCATCACCGCCTGGCGCAGCACCCGCAAGGGCGGCAAGCCGCGCGGCCTGTTTTGCGGCATCGGCGTCTGCTTCGACTGCCTCGTGACGGTCGACGGCGAGCCGAACCAGCGCGCCTGCCTCGTGGAAGCCTGCGAGGGCATGGAGGTGGAAGGCTCATGAGCGTCACTGCAGACGTCGCCGTCGTCGGTGTCGGTCCGGCCGGGCTCGCCGCCGCGGTGGCGGCCGCCGAAGCGGGGGCGAGGGTCGCCGTCGTCGACGCCGGAAACCAGCCGGGCGGCCAGTTCTGGCGGCACGCGCCGGAGTCGGTCCGGGAAGCGGACGGCCACGGCCACCACGGCTGGAGCACCTACCTGGACCTGCGCGCGCGTTTCGACGCCGCGCGCGGCGCCGGGCGGATCACGTACCTGCCGGGATTGCAGGTGTGGATGGCTGAGCGCACTGGCCTTCCCGGCTCCGCCGAATTTGTTTTGCGGACGACGGCGGCCGTCGCCTCGTCCGGGGCCGCGCCGGCCACCGTCGCCGCGGACCGCCTGGTCCTGTGCCCGGGTGGCTACGACCGCCAGCTGCCCGTTCCCGGCTGGGAGCTGCCCGGCGTGATGGCGGCGGGCGGCATCCAGGCGTTCATCAAGGCCAACGGCGTGCTGCCCGGCAAGCGATTCGTGATTGCGGGCACCGGTCCGTTTCTGCTGCCCGTCGCGGCGGGCATCGCCGAGGCCGGCGGAAAGGTGCTGGCCGTGCTCGAGTCCTCCTCGCCGTCGGCGTGGCTGCCGCACCTCGGTGCGGCCACGGGCGTGCCGGAAAAGGCCCTCGAAGGCGCCGAATACGCGGCGGTTTTCGCCAAGCACCGCATTCCGTACCGAACTCGCAGCATCGTCACCGAGGTGCTGGGCCCGGATAAGGCGGAGGGAGTGCGCACCGCGAAGGTTGACGCCGACGGCCGGGTCCGCCCCGGAACGGAACGGGAGTACGCGGACGTGGACGTGGTGGGTTTCGGCTGGGGCTTCACCCCGCAGATGGAATTGCCCGTTGCGCTCGGCGTCGAAACCCGGCTGGACGCCGACGGCTCCCTGGTGGGCGTCGTGGACGAACGCCAGCAGTCCAGCGTTCCCGGGCTCTACCTCGCGGGCGAGGTGACCGGCGTCGGGGGAGCGACCCTCGCTGTGTTGGAAGGCCTCGCCGCGGGAGCCGCGGCCGCCCGCCCGGACTCGCACGTTCCGGTCAAGCAGCCCGCCGCGATCGCCCGGCACCGCCGCTTCGCCCGGGCCATGCACCACGCCCATCCGGTCCCTGCCGCCTGGCAGGACTGGCTCACCCCGGACACCACCGTGTGCCGCTGCGAGGAAGTCACCGCCGGGGAAATCACGGAGGCCCGGGACAGCCTGGGCGCCCGCGACATCCGCAGCCTCAAGTCCTTCACCCGCGCCGGCATGGGCTGGTGCCAGGGCCGGGTCTGCGGTTTCGCGGCCGGCTGCCTGGGCGCCGGTCCGGGGGAAATGCCCGACGCCGGATCCCTCGCCTCCAGCGCGAAGCGGCCTCTCGCCGCGCCCGTGGGCATCGGCGAACTGGCCGCGCTCGACAACTAGTGCGCTCGACAACCAGACCAAGACCTCAACGGAAGGAGACCGCGATGACCGCGATCACCCACAACGCCGGCACCGTTGCCGCGACCACTGACGCCGAACTCGAACTGCACCTCGCCGCCGCCCACGCCGCGGCCGCACCCCTCGCCGCACTCCGCCCGGCAGACCGTGCAGCGCTGCTGGACGCCGTCGCGGACGCCCTCGACGCCGCCGTCGAAGAACTGGTGCCGATCGCGCAGCAGGAAACCCGCCTCGCCGAGGCCCGGCTGCGCGGCGAACTCAAGCGCACCACCTTCCAGTTGCGGATCTTCGGCGAAGTGCTGCGCGACGGCGGCTACCTGGATGCCCGGATCGACCACGCCGACCCCGACTGGCCCATGGGCGCACCCCGCCCCGAACTCCGCCGCCTGCTGGTCCCCGTGGGCCCGGTGGTGGTCTTCGCGGCGAGCAACTTCCCCTTCGCCTTCTCCGTGGCCGGCGGCGACACCGCCTCGGCGCTCGCGGCGGGCAACCCCGTGATCCTCAAGGCGCACTCCGGGCACCCGGAGCTGTCCAGGGCGACGGCCGCCGTCGTGGTCTCCGCCCTGGCCGCCGCCGGCGCGCCGGAAGGGACCTTCGCGCTCATCACCGGAACCGCCGCTGGATCCGCCGCGCTCAAGGATCCACGCGTCAAGGCCGGCGCCTTCACCGGGTCGATTCCGGGCGGCCGCGCGCTGTTCGACATCGCCAGCTCGCGGCCCGAGCCCATCCCGTTCTTCGGCGAACTGGGCAGCAACAACCCCGTCTTCGTCACGGAGGCCGCGGCCGCCGAGCGCGGTGCGGAGATCGCCGAAGCGTTCATCGGCTCCTTCACGATGGGCGCCGGCCAGTTCTGCACCAAGCCCGGGACGCTGTTCGTGCCCGCATCCTCCGGCATGGTCGAGGCCTTGCGCCAGGCCGCCCTGCCCGCCGCGGCACCGCTGCTGAATGACCGTATCCAGTCCGGCTACACGGAAGTCCTCGGCGAACTGCAGGCCAACCCGCGGCTGTCCGTGCTCGCGCAGGGCGAGGAACCGCTGGCCGATCCGCCCGCGCCCACGCTCCTGCTCACCACCGCCGCGGACATGCTTGCCGAGCCGCACGCGCTGCAGGCCGAATGCTTCGGCCCCACCGCCGTGGTGGTGGAGTACGACGACGAGTCCCGGCTTCCGGAGATCGCCGAGACCTTCGAGGGGCAGCTGACCGCGACGATCCACGGCACCGACTCCTGCGAAGTGGCCAAGCTGGTGGAGGTGCTGGCGCGCAAGGCCGGCCGCGTCCTGTGGAACCAGTGGCCCACCGGCGTCTCGGTCACCTACGCGCAGCAGCACGGCGGACCGTACCCCGCCACGACCGCGGCCGGCAGCACCTCCGTGGGCACCGCCGCTATCGAACGCTTCCTGCGCCCGGTGGCGTACCAGGGCTTCCCGCAGCACCTGCTGCCCGAGGCCGTGCGCGAGGACAACCCGCTGGGCGTCCCGCGCCTGGTGGACGGACGCCGCGAAGGCTAACTGTCCGGGGGCAATGGCAGGAGGGCCGGCACCGCATCATGCGGTGCCGGCCCTCCTTCGCTTAAGCCTCAGGTGTCCCCGTCCCGCCGCTCATCCGGCATGGCTTCGCTGTGGTCCAGCAGGCCGAGGGCCGCGGCGGCCGCGGCGTCCGGATCACGTTCCTTGATGGCGAGCAGAAGCTTTGAGTGCAGCTCGTCCAGGATGGCGTCCGTGTTGTCCGACATGCAGTTGTTGGGCCCGACGGCGAAGCGCAGCGAGGTGTCGAAGCTGGCGTAGATGGCGGCAAGCAGGCGGTTGTGGGACGCCACGGCGATGCCGACGTGGAAGGCGACATCGTGGTCCACGAAAGCGTCATGGTCATCCCTTGCGATCGCCTCCCGGCGCTTCGCGAAATGGGCCTCCAACTCCGCCACCTCGGCGTCGGTCCGGTTCAGGGCGGCGTCGCGTGCGGCCAGGCCGTCCAGGGCGCGCCGCACGCTGAGCACCTCGCGGGTGTCTGCCTCGTTGAGCATGCGTCGCAGCGCCACCTCGCTGGGGTCGCTGGCCACCACGTAGGTGCCGTCGCCCTGGCGGATTTCGAGCAGGCCGAGCTGGACGATCGAGCGCACGGCTTCGCGCAGCGAGGGGCGGCTGACGCCGAGCACCTTGGTCAGCTCGCTCTCCGCCGGGATCCGCTTGCCCACGGGCCAGTTTCCGGAGCTGATCTCGGTTTGCAGCCGGTCGACGATCGTGTCGACGAGTGACATTCGCTGGATTGGCTTCACGATTCCAATATTTCCATAACCATTGACCTCTTACGATCAGACGTCATACCATCTGACCCATGTTCCCGCGGCGGGCGCTCCGGCGCAAGATGCGGGCCCTGGCTGTTTTGAACTGCAGGCCCTGAACAGGCCTGCAGCAAGGCTTTCGATGGACAAAGGAGTTCACGATTTGAGCGGTCTTCCCGAAGCGCACGCTTCGAATTTCGCGGCACCGGCCTTGGTCGATGCCCACATCCACCCGGACAAAACAAGCTGGGGCGGCCGCTGGCTGTCCCGCAAGGAAGCGGTGGAACTGCGCGATTTCATCGCCAATGACCTCGCCACCCAGCGGGCCTACACGCGCAGCGTCGAGGAGCGCGCCTACGGGCTGCTGAGCACGGCGGTCGCCAACGGCACCCTCGCCATGCGGGCGCAGGTGGACGTGTCCAGCGAACTCGGCACGGCCAATGTCGAAGGCGTCCGCGCTGCCGCCGAACGCATCCCCGGCCTCACGCTGCAGATCGTGGCGTTTCCGCAGTTCGGCCTGCTCAGCAATCCCGGCACCCTGGAGGTCATGGCCGCGGCCCTGGACTCCGGCGCGGATCTGGTGGGCGGCATCGACCCGCTGAGCCTGGAGGGCGACCTGGACGGCCACCTCGACGCCGTCTTCGGCCTGGCTGAGCGCAGCGGCCGGGACCTCGACATCCACCTGCATGACCGCGGCGCCGCGGGGCTGGCCCAGATCCGTGAGATCGCCGCCCGCACCATCGCCACCGGCATGCGCGGCAAGGTCACCGTCAGCCACGCCTTCGCCCTCTCCGAAGACTCGGACCCTACCCTGCGCAAGACGCTGGACCTGGTGGCCGACGCCGGCCTCTGGATCACCACTTGCGCCCTCGGCTCCGAACCGGTTCCGGACCTGGGGCTGCTTGCCTCCCACGGGGTGCAGCTCGCTCTGGGGTCCGACGGCGTCCGGGACGCCTGGACGCCGTTCGGCACCGGCAGCATGGTGGACCGGGCCCATCTGCTCGCCTACCGCACGGGCGCCGTGACGGACGCCGAGCTGGAGCGCTGCTACGCCCTGGCCTCCACCGAAGGCGGCCGCATGCTCGGCATCGACGACCTCGCCTCCTGGCCGGGCCCGGATGCCCCCACCCGGCTGGAGTTCCACGCCGAATCGCTGGCCCAGCTGGTTACGGACCGGCCCGCGCCGCAGCGCGTGTTCCGCTCAGGCCGGCTGCTCGGCACCAAGCCCGTGCCGGCGTCGGCCCCTCCGGCGTAGCACCCCAGACTTCCCCCACAAGCCCTTCCCCCAACAACACGTCAACAAAGGAGTTCTCGTCTTGTCCAGAAGCGTTTTCCCCCGAAAAATCCTCAGCAGCGCCGCGGTCCTCGCGGCAACAGCCCTGGCACTCAGCGCCTGCGGCGGATCGAACAGCAAGCCTGAAGCCAGCAAGGTTTCCGTGGACCTGGCCAATCTCGCCACCACCACCCCGCGCGGCACCGAAGCCGTGGACAAAGTGGCCTGGAACCTGCCATATGAGCCGCTGTCCCTGGACCCGATGCTCGGCTTCAACTACGCCGAAAACACCGTGACGGCGAACCTGTGCGAAAGCCTCATGCGCATGACGCCGGAGCTCGGCACCGAACCCGGCCTCGCCGAAAGCGTCTCCGCTCCGGATGACACCACCCGCGTCTACAAGATCCGCGCCGGCGTGACGTTCTGGGACGGCAGCCCGCTCACGGCCGAGGACGTCGCATACTCCCTGAGCCGGCAGACCGGCAACGGCGGCTCCTACTTTGCCGACTACTTCCTGAATGTCGCCTCCGTTAAGGTCACCGGCGACCGCGAAGTGACGGTCAAGCTCAGCAAGCCCGACGTCCTCTTTGAGCAGGCAATGGCCAGCGCAGCGGGCGCGATCGTCCAGAAGAAGGCGGCCGAGGCCGGTGGCAAGGCATTCGGCACGCCGCAGGGCAAGCTGCAGTGCACGGGCCCCTTCGCCTTGGACAAGTGGACCCCGGGCAAGAGCATCGAGCTGAGCAAGAACCCTGCCTATTGGGACAGCAAGCTGGCACCGCTCGTGAAGAAGCTCAGCTTCAGCTTCATTGCCGACGAATCCACCGCAGTCAACGCCCTGCGCAGCGGCGACATCGACGGCCAGTACTTCTACCTGCCGCCGGCCGGCCTCTCCCAGCTGCAGCAGAGCGACAAGGTCACCCTGACCCACGGCAAGTCCCTGGTGTTCTGGACCCTTGCCGCCACCAGCAAGAGCGGCCCGTTTGCCAACCCCAAGGTGCGCGAAGCCCTGTCCTTGGCCATCGACCGCAACGCCCTGGCCAAGGTGGTCTTCCAGGATGCCGCCATCCCCGCACCCACCCTGGTGGGCCCGGACTACTGGGGCTATGAAAAGGACGCCTTCGCCAAGGCCCACGCCGGATTCTCCGCAGCGCCGGACTTCGAGAAGGCCAAGAAGATCCTGGCCGAGGCCGGCCCGCAGGACGGCAAGATCGTGCTGGGCGTCCAGGGCAGCTCCGCCGTGCACGAACAGACCGCCAACGTCTTCCAGGCCGCCGGAACCGCGATCGGCCTGAAGGTCGAAACCAAGGTGATCCCGGTGGAGCAGTTCGGCAACCTGTACTTCGATCCCGCCGCCCGCAAGGGAATCGACGGCTTCTTCACCACCTACTACGGCAACTTCGCCGACCCCCTGGACGTCTACCAGATCTTCCGCACCGGCGCCCATGGCGACTACATCGGCTGGAACGACGCCGACGCCCAGCTGAACAAGGCCGTCGGAACCACGGACAAGGCCGAACGCGCCAAGCTGACCATCGAAGCGCAGAAGCTCATCACCGAAGGCAACCCGCGCATCCCGCTGGCCTACGAGCCGAACACCCTGGTGCAGAGCAAGCGCATTTCCGGCGCCACGGCGTCCTTCGCGTACCTCTACTACCCGTGGGCCGCGACCATCGGCGGGGTGAAATAGCCGGTGTCCATGGGTTCCTACCTCCTCCGGAGGCTGGGAGGCCTGCTGCTGGTGCTCCTGGTGACCTCGTTCATCGTCTTCGGACTGATGTACCTGGCACCGGGCAGCCCGCTGGCCTTCGTACTCGGCCCCCGGGGCGGCACGCCTGAACAGGTGGCGGCCGTGACCGCGCAGTACCACTTCGACGATCCCTTCTTCGTGCGGTACTTCCGCTGGCTGGGCGATATTGTCCAGGGCGACCTTGGCCATTCGATCGTCTACCGCCAGGACGTCTCCGCCCTCATGTCCGGCCGCATCGGCACCACGGCGGCACTTGTCTCGCTCTCGGCGGTGCTGATCGCCGTCGCCGGTGTCGGTTTCGGAACGCTCGCCGCGCTCAAGAGCCGCTGGGTGGACACGGTGGTGTCCACGCTCGCGGCGATCGGGCTGTCCACGCCGTCCTTCGTGGTGGGCGTCGCGCTCATCAGTGTGTTCGGCGTCGGGCTGGGCTGGTTCCCCACCTTCGGCGTCGGCTCCGGCGGCTTCGACACCCTGGTGCACCTGATCCTGCCGGCCATCGCTCTCTCGGTGGCCAGCGCGGCCTACCTGGCCAGGATCACCAAGGCCGCCGTGAACGAGGAACGCGGCCGGGAGCACGTGCAGACCGCCACCGTGCGGGGCCTCGCCGCCGGAGTGATCGTCCGCCGGCACGTGCTGCGCAACGCGCTCATCCCGATCACCACGGTGATGGGCCTGACCGTGGCCACGCTGATTGCCGGGGCCGTGGTGGTGGAGAACGTCTTCGCATTGGACGGCCTGGGTTCCCTGCTGGTCCGGGCCATCCTGCAGCGGGACTTCGCCGTGGTGCAGGCGGTCATCCTGGTGCTCGTGGTGGCGTTCGTGGTGGTGAACGCGATCGTCGACTTCCTGTACACCATCATCGATCCACGCATCGCACTGGGGAGCCGGCAATGACACTGAGCATCAAGCCACCTGTGAAAACCGTGAAGCGGGCGGCCGTGGAACTGCGGCAGCCCGGCGTCCTGCAAAAGGGCTACGAACGGCTCGGCCTGGTCGGAACGGCCGCCGCGGCGGTGCTGTTGGTCATCGTGCTGGCCGCGGTGTCCGCACCCGTGCTGGCTCCGTACGATCCGGACTTCCCGGACCTGTTGGCGGCCCTGGGCGGCCCGACGGCGGAGCACCCTTTGGGGACCGACGCCCTGGGGCGGGACATCCTTTCCCGCCTCATGTGGGGTGCGCGGGTCACCCTTGCCGGCCCCGGGCTGGTGATCCTGCTGTCGACGGTCGTGGGCACCGCGCTGGCGCTCGTCGCGGCATGGTGCGGCGGCCGGGTGGACACCGTCATCAGTTGGGTGCTGGACATCCTCTTCGCGGTTCCGGGCATCGTTTTCGCACTGATTTCGGTGGCCATCTGGGGGCCGAGCCTGCTGACCGTCGTGGCCGGCCTGGCCGTGGCGTACGTTCCGTACGTGGCCCGGGTGGTGCGCGGCGCGGCGTTGCGGGAACGGAACCTGCCGTACGTGTCCGCGGCTTGGTTGCAGGGCCAGTCCGGCGTGGGCATCACCTTCACGCAGATCCTGCCGAACGTGCAGCCGATCGTGATCGCCCAGGCCGTGTCCTCACTGGGCTTCGCCGTGATCGACCTCGCCTCCGTGTCCTTCCTGGGCCTTGGTGTGCAGCCGCCCACCGCGGATCTCGGCCTGATGGTCAAGAGCGGCTTTGATTCCGTGCTGCGCGGCCACCCCGGCGAGGCAATCTCCGCCGGCGTCCTGATCATCCTGATCGTCTGGTGCGTCACCGTCATCGGTGACCGCCTGACCAGCACTGCAAGGAGCATGCGATGAGCGAAGCCCTGCTGACCTTGACCGACGTCCGGGCAGTCCTGCATTCCCGGCACCAGTCCCAGTCCCTGCTCAACGGCGTCAGCTTCAGCATCGCCAAGGGCGAGGCCCTGGGCCTGGTGGGCGAATCCGGCTCCGGCAAGTCCCTCACCACCCGCGCCGTCACCCGGATGCTGGACCCCGCCTTCGAGGTGTCCGGGTCCATCAGTTTCGATGGCGCCGAGGTGCTGTCCATGGGGCCGGCCGAGCTGCGCAACTACCGGTCCCGGGACATCGGCATGATCTTCCAGGACCCGCGGGCGCACGTGAACCCGGTGCACACGGTGGGCGATTTCCTCACCGAAGAACTGGTGCGCAACCGCGGCCTGGCCCGGGAGGAGGTGGAGCAGCGGGCCATCACCCTGCTGGACGAGGTGGGCGTGCGGTACCCGGAACGCCGCCTCACGCAGTATCCGCATGAACTTTCCGGCGGCATGCTGCAGCGCGTCATGATCGCCAGTGTGCTCCTGGCCGAGCCGCGGCTGATCCTGGCGGACGAACCCACCACCGCGCTGGACGTCACGGCGCAGTCCGACGTCATGGCAATCCTCGACGAACAGCGCCGCGCCCGCGGGCTCTCCCTGCTGTTCATCACCCATGACCTGGAGCTGGCGGCGGCATGCTGCGAGCGGCTCGCAGTGATGTACGCGGGGGAGATCGTGGAGCAGGGCGCCCACGTCTATGAATCGCCACGCCACCCGTACACGATCGAACTGCTCGGCGCCCGGCCAAGCATCGACCAGCGGCTCGAGCGCCTGCCGGTGCTGCAGTACAACCGGGACATCCACGAACAACTGAAGGCGGAAGCATGAGCACCGAAGCGCTGGTTGTCGCGCAGAATCTGAGGAAAGTCTTCCCCGCCCCGAAGGGGATGAAGTCGGAGCCGATTGTCGCCGTCGATGACGTGTCCTTTGAGCTGTTCCCCAACGAATGCCTGGCGATCGTGGGGGAGTCCGGTTCCGGAAAGACCACGGTGGCCCGGATGCTCGTGGGCCTGGAAACGGTCACCGGCGGCAGCCTCAGCGTCCGCGGCGAAGACCGGAACAAGGGCGCGCGCGGCCTGGCCGGGCGGCGTCGCTGGGCGCGCGAGGTGCAGTACGTCTTCCAGGATCCCTACTCCTCGCTCAATCCGCGGCAGGGCATTGGCGACATCATTCAGGCGAGCCTGTCCCTGCACGCGCCCGGCAATCCGGGGAAGCGGGAGCTGAAGCTGAAGGCCGGGGAAATCCTGGACAGCGTGGGCCTGGGCTCCGCCTTCCACAGGAAGTTCCCGCACCAGCTCTCCGGCGGGCAGCGCCAGCGCGTGGCCATCGCCCGGGCGCTCGCGGCGGACCCGGCGGTGATCGTCCTCGATGAGGCCGTGGCGGCGCTGGACGTCTCCATCCAGGCCCAGATCCTGAACCTGCTCAGCGACATCCGGGCCCGCCGCGAGGTGAGCTACCTGTTCATCTCGCACGATCTGGCGGTGGTCAACCAGGTCTCGGAGCGGATGATCGTGATGGAGCAGGGGCGGGTGGTCGACGCCGGCAACACTGCCGAGCTGTTGGCCAACCCCGTGCATCCCTACACGCGCTCGCTGCGCGCCGCCGTCCCTGGGCCGGGATGGAAGCCGGTCCGCCGGGAGCGGCTGGCGTCCTAAGGGCTCTGCCGAGGTGTGCCCGACGCCGGCTGGCGGGGGAGCTATCCCAGCTTCCCCGCCAGCCGCTCGCGCATGGCGGCGCTGGCCGTGTTGAGGCCGATGAATTCCACCTCGCGGCCGTGGTTCCGGTACTTCTCCGTGACCGAATCCAGCACCGCCACGGTGGAGGCGTCCCAGACGTGCGAGGCGTGCAGGTCGATCACCACGCGGGCAATCCGGTCCTCGGCGTCCTTCGCGTAGTCGAACTGGGTGTAGAGATCGTTGGAGGAGGCGAAGAACAGTTCGCCGTCCACTGTGTACGTAGCCACGGTTTCGCCGTTGAGCTCCAGTTCCGTCCGTTCCACCGTGGCGAAATGGGCCACGCGCCGTGCGAACAGCACCATCGCCGCGAGCACGCCGGCCCCGACGCCGATGGCCAGGTTGTGCGTCGCGACCACCACCGCGACGGTGACCAGCATGACGCCGGTTTCCGACTTCGGCAGCCGCCGCAGGGTGGAGGGTCGCACTGAATGCCAGTCGAAGGTGATGAGCGAAACGAAGATCATCACGGCCACCAGCGCGGCCATGGGGATCATGCCCACCACGTCGCCCAGTACTACCACCAGGAGCAGGAGGAACGCCCCGGCCAGGAAGGTGGAGAGCCGGCTCCGGGCACCCGAGCCTTTGACGTTGATCATGGTCTGGCCGATCACCGCGCACCCGCCCAGGCCGCCCAGGAAACCCGTGACGATGTTCGCCGCGCCCTGGCCCCAGGACACCCGGGTCTTGTTCGAACGGGTATCCGTGATGTCGTCCACCAGCTTGGCCGTCAGCAAGGATTCCAACAGGCCCACCAAGGCCATGGACAAGGCGTACGGGGCGATGATCCGCAGGGTGTCCAAGTTCAGCGGGACCTGCGGGAAGAAGAAACCAGGCAGGCTGCGCGGCAGTTCGCCTTCGTCGCTGACCGTCGGCACATCGATGCCTGCCAGGACGGTGGCCAGCGTCAGCAGCACGATCGCCACCAAAGGCGCGGGCACCGCCGTCGTGAGTTTGGGCAGGGCGAAGACGATCAGCAGGCCCACCGCCACGATCGGATAGACCATCCACGGCACGTTCACCAGCTCCGGGAGCTGCGCCATGAGGACCAGGACGGCCAGGGCGTTGACGAAGCCAATCATCACCGAGCGCGGGATGAACCGCATCAGCCGGGTGACGCCGAGCGCCGCCAGCAGGATCTGGAAGACCCCGGCCAGGATGATCGTGGCGATCAGGTAATCGAGGCCGTGCTCCCTCATGACCGGCGCGATCACCAGCGCCACGGCACCGGTGGCCGCGGAGATCATGGCCGGGCGGCCGCCCACGATCGCCGTGACGATGCCCATGGTGAAGGAGGCGATCAGGCCCACCCGCGGGTCGACGCCGGCGATCACCGAGAACGCGATGGCCTCCGGGATCAGGGCCAGCGCCACCACCAGGGCGGCCAACGATTCGGTCTTGAGGCGGCGCAGCGAGCGGAAAGTGAAGCGCAGCGACTGCAGCTGTTCCGGAGTGGCGTGTTCGGGTTTCAGTTCTTGTCCAGGCGTCAGTTCTTGTCCAGGCGTCATGGGCGGGCAGTCTGGCGGTAGCGCTCGATTTGCTTCAGCCGCCGCTGGAGGCTGTCACGCCGCGGGTGCGGAACGACGTCGGGCCCTTCGGCGGTGAGTTCGATATGCCGGGGGCCGTACTCCCACAGCAGGAGGTCGTCCAGCAGGCGGTCCGGGCCGGGGGAGTAGCGGTGGTCCAGGGCCTTCCGGACCTCGGTGATGCGGCCGGCGCTCAGCAGCCCGGCCAGCTCCACGGTCTTGTTCAGACCGTGCGCGGCGAGGAGTTCCGCGGCCCAGCCCCAGTCGTCGTCCACTTTCCGGTCCACGTGCGGCAACAGGGTGCGCCAGACGTCCCGCACGCGGTTGGGCGTGAGCGGGCTGGCGCCTTCACCTTCCAGGTCCCAGTAGCCGCGCACCTCGGCATAGCGTTCGTTGAGGTCGGAGAACGCACTCTCCACGGTTTCCAGCATGGCGGCCGTGGCGGTGAACTGTCGGTCGAAATGCGGGGTCCAGGCCCGGGGGTCTTCGGCCTTGAAGCGGATGTCGTGCTCGATCTCGCTCCAGGCGTGCGCGAACACGGTGCGGATCTGGCACTCGAAGAAGTAGCTGCCGTTGGCCGGCAGCTCCGGGTTGAAGATCTGCTGGTATTCCTTGACCGATTCGTTCTGGATGGTCCGCAGGATCAGGTGCCGGCTGGAGTAGCCGTAGGTGCCCGATTCGATGGAGCCGATGTCCTTCTCCCGGTCCCCGCGGCAGTCGAAGAGCTGGCGCTGGCGCTTGATCAGGTTGGCCACGGCGGCGTTCTCCGCCGGGAGCTTGGTGATGACGCGGATGCCCACCATGTCATTGAGGGTGCGGAAGGGATCCGGGAACTTCAGTTGCCGCGGCCCGCCCGGCTCCAGGGGCTCATCCGTGCGGGAGATCTTTTCACGGAAGGAATCCACGGTCTTGGTGCGGCCAGTGACGAACAACGGCACGGAATCGCTGTTCTTCAACATGTCGCGCAGCGTGAGCAGCACGTCCCGGGTGACGAGTTTCAGCGCCGGGCGCACGCGCTCATAGATCTCGACGTTCGCCTGCACCGATTCGCGCAGCCGGGGATCCAGCTTCTCCCAATTGCTTGCCATGCCCCCAAGCTTACGGCGCGGGGCTGACACCGCACCCGGCCGCGAAATGCGTTGTAGGCTCGTGGGAGGCTCTTGCAGCACCCCAAAGGAGGCACGCAGTGAAGCGGCAGAAGTACCACTACGGCGAGCACCCCAGCCAGTGGGCCGAGCTTTTCCTACCGGAACCCGCCCATGGCTCCAACGGCCATCGGCCGGTGACCACCGGCGTCGCAGTAGTGATCCATGGCGGTTATTGGCGCTCGCAGTACGGTGCGGAACTGGGTGAGCCGCTCGCCCGCGACCTCGCCGCGCACGGCATCGCCGCATGGAACCTCGAATACCGCCGGGCCGGCAACGGCGGCGGCTGGCCGCACACTTTCGAGGACGTCCTCAGCGGCATCGACCACCTCAAGGAAGTAGCCCCGGAACACGGGCTGGACCTCAGCAAGGTGGTGGCGCTGGGCCACTCGGCCGGCGGCCACCTCGCGGTGTGGGCCGCCGGCCGGCGCCGCCTGGACAAGATCGGAACGCCCGACGCCGACCGGCAGCTGGTGCGCAACGGCGACGACGCCGCGGTGCAGCTCAGCGGCGTCGTCAGCCAGTCAGGGGTACTGAACCTCGCGGAGGCCGAGCGCCTCAACCTGAGCAACGGCGCGGTGGACAACCTGATGGGCGGCGATTCCGTCAGATACCCCAAACGGCATATTTACGCCGACCCCATGAAGTGCCTGCCGCTGAGCATTCCCGTATATGCCGTGCACGCCATGGATGACGAGGACGTTCCGGCCAGCCTGTCCGAGGCCTACGTCAACGCTTCCCTTGCGGCGGGCGGCGCGGCCCAGCTCCTCAAGGTCCCGGGAACCCACTACGACCTCATCGATCCCCGCGCCGCCGCCTACAAGAAGTGCCGCGAGCTGGTGCAGCGGATGCTCACCGGAGCCTAGGCACTACAGGTACTACAGGCACAGCGGCCGGAACGCCGGGTCCGCCGGGCCGTCCTGGGCGAGCGCGTTCGCCACCCACTGGTGCACCACGGGATCGTTGGGCGTCTGGTCGTGCTCGAACACGTCGAGCGGGCAGGCATCCTGGAGGGTGATGTTGGTGACCTGCTCCGGGCTGCCCGCCAGGAACTGGCTGCGGTACGGCGTCACCACTTCGTCGTACCTCGTGGAAATGACGGTGTAGGCAGGGCCCTTCACGGTGTCGCCGATCGAGTTCAGCTCGGTCATGAACGCCGAGCCGGCTTCCTGGTCAATGCAGGCCTGGCAGATCGGGCCGAAGAGCTGCATCTCCGATGGCGTGCCGTCCGGCGGCGGGACAATCAGTCCTTCGGTGCCGTGGTTGGAGGGCGAAATGCCTACGAGGTGGTGCACTTTCTTCGCACCGCTCAGGAAGCCCATGTAGTAGCGGGGCATCATGCCGCCCTGGCTGTGGCCCACGATGTCCACCTGGCGTGCCTGTGTGGCGGCCAGGACCGCGTCGATGAAGGGCGCCAGTTCCCGGGCCGAATCAGCCACCGGACCGGAGGCGGCAATTCCGTTGGCTTCGCCGTAGTTGAGGGCGAAGACGCAGTATCCCTGCGATTTCAGCGCAGGGGAGAGGGTGCTCCAGTTCTTGGCCATCGTTTCAAAGGTTCCCGGGACCAGGACGACGGGATAGGGATGTTCCGCCGTTGGCTTGCAGGCCCAGTCGTTGGCGCCGGGCGGGTCGATGTCCAGGGTGTCAGCCGAGGCCGCGGCGGGTCCGGCGAACAGGGAAAGCACCAGGATGGCGGCGGCGGACAGGGCTGCCGTAACGGATCGTTTGTGCGTTGTCTGAGGGCGGTGCACTGTCATAGGGCACTCCAATCATTGAGAAGGTTCCGCGCCTCAGTGGCGCACATCACATTCCCCCAAGTCCCAGCAGGTTACTTGTCGGTAACTTCTGCTGCAATAACGTCGCCCCGAAAATGGGAAAACGTGCACAATCGCTGGTGATCCTGTGGCGGGAGTAACAGAAGTGCCGTCTCTGGCCCGCCGCTTGGCCGCTCTGGCAGAGTGTTCCCCATGCTGACTGTGATCGGAGAAGCCCTGGTGGACGTGGTCCGCCGTTCCTCGGGCGAAGAAGCGCACGTGGGTGGAAGCCCGCTGAACGTGGCCGTGGGCCTGGCCCGGCTGGACCACGCCGTGCAGTTCATCGGGCGTTTCGGCAAGGACCCCTACGGTGAAGCCATCGCCGCCCATCTCCGCTCCAGCTCCGTGATGGTTCCGTTCGCGCCGGACGGCAAACCCAGCAGCGTGGCCACCGCCGTGATCGACGACGACGGCGCCGCCAGCTACACCTTCGACCTCGCCTGGGAGCTCCCCGGCCTGGCCGAGCGTCTTCCGTTCATGCTGCAGGGCGCCTCCCTGCTGCACACCGGTTCCATTGCCACCATGCTGGAACCGGGCGCCGCCGAGGTGCTCGCCGCCGTCGAACACGCCCACCCGAACGCGACCATCAGCTTCGATCCCAACTGCCGGCCCAGCATCATCACGGACCTGGAGTACGCACGTGCCCAGACCGAACGCTTCGTGGCGCTGGCGGACATCGTCAAGGCTTCGGACGAGGACCTCGAATGGCTCTACCCCGGCGTGGACGTGCGCGAGTCCGCCCGCCGCTGGCTCAGCCTGGGCAGCGCCTCCGGCCGTCAGGGCCCCGCCATGGTGGTGGTCACCCGCGGTTCCGCCGGTCCGTGGGGTGTCACCGCCGCGGGTGAGGCCGAGGTTCCCGCGCCCAAGGTCAAGGTCGCGGACACTGTGGGCGCGGGCGATTCCTTCATGGCCGCCCTGCTCTCCGGCGTGGTGGACCGCGGGCTGGACGGCGCGCAGAACCGGGAAGCCCTGCGCGCCATGCCCGCTGAGGTGCTGCGCGAACTGCTGGCCCACGCGGCAAGCGCGGCCGCCATCACGGTGTCCCGGGCCGGCGCCAATCCGCCCACCCGCGCGGAGATGAACGCCCTCAACGCCGGGAAGTAGCCCCGGAACAGGCCCCGTAGACTGGCAGGATGCGGCTTGTAGCAAGTGACATCGACGGCACCATCCTCGGCCACGACGGCCGGATCAGCAGCCGCACCGTCCGCGCCTTCCACGCCTGCGCCGAGGCCGGCGTCGAGATCGTCTTCGTGACCGGCCGCCCGCCGCGCTGGCTCTACCCGCTCCGCGAACAGCTCGGCCACAGCGGCACCGTCATCTGCTCCAACGGCGCGGTGCTGTGGGACCTCGAGGAAGACAAACTGCTGTCCGCCCGCGCCATCGGGCTCGACGCCGTCCTCGAAGCCCGCCGCCTCATCAAGGAACTGTGCCCGGACGCGCTGTTCGCCGCCGAAACCGTCGCCGGCTTCCACCTCGAACCCGGCTTCGTCGAGAACCCCACCAGCGAACTGCTTGCCGAGTTCAGCCCCGCACCACTGGACGAGACGCTCACGGCGGAGGACGCCGTCGTGAAGTTCCTCGCGGTGACCCGCACCGGCACCCCGGACGCGTTCCTCGCGCAGGTGCAGCCCGTCGTCGCGCACCTGGTGGAAACCACGCACTCGGCGCCGCGCACCGCGCTGCTGGAAATGTCCGCGCCCGGGGTGAACAAGGCCGTTACCCTCGCCGAATACGCCGCCTCGCTGGGCATCCCGGCGTCGGAGGTGGTGGCGTTCGGGGACATGCCCAACGACATCGAGATGCTCCGCTGGGCCGGCCACGGCTACGCCATGGCCAGCGGCCATCCGGAAGCGATCACCGCGGCCGGCCGCCAGGCGCCGCATTTCGACGACGACGGCGTGGCCCAGGTGATCGAGACGCTCCTCGCCGGGATGAAGCTGGGAGCCTGAACCGGCTTCCCCGCGCCGCCCACCTTCCCGGCCCGCGATACAACCGTGGCCGGGAAGGATCGCTCCTCCCCGGCCACAGCCGCTGTATTGCCGCTTACTCGCCGGACTGTTCGCCTGCCAGGGCGAGTTCCCGCGGCGGTTCCTTTTCACGCATCATGCGGTCCTGGAGCAGCTTGGCCCCGAAGAGCGCCGCCACCATCAGGTAGCTCATCATGAACGTGTTCTGCGATTCACCGAAGCCCGGAACAGGCTGGTGGATGACGCCGAAGAAGGCCAGGGTGGCTGCGATCACCGCAGCCACGATGCCGTGGACCGACTTGTTCCGGATGGCGAAGATCGCGATGCAGCCCCACAGCAGCGAGGACAGCGGAGCGCCCGCACCGAGGTGGGCGATGCCCGTGAAGAAGGTGCCGGCCCCGTTCAGGGCCTGTGCACCGACCTCGCCCACGGTGGTGCCCGCGGCCTTGAGCGTGTTGCCTACCAGGGTGTTCGCCCAGTTGGCGATCCAGGGGAACAAGGCCACAAAGATGACCGGAACTTCCGGCTTCGGGGTCTCGCGCACCGCCTGGTTGGCCGTCACGATGCCGATGTAGATCAGGATCGGAGCGATGGCCGCCATCGGGATGATGGACAGCAGCAGTGCGCCAAGGCCGAAGAGGCCCACCAGGAACATCGTGATGCCGTTGAGCAGGGTGTAGCCGATGCCGGCGCCCATTTCTTTGTACGCGGTGTGGCCCACGTACACGGTGACCGGGAAGGGGTTGCCCATGAGGGCGCCGATCATCGAGGAGCTGCCGTTGGCGAGCATCACCGGGCGGGCCTTGTAACGGTCGCCCGCGGCTTCCGCGGATTCGATGTTCTCAAGGTCGAACACGTAGTTCGCCAGCGCCAGCGGCACGGCCGAAGCGAGGTGCGGACCGGCGTGTGCCAGGCCTTCGATGAAGGTGGTGATGTGCACGGTGGGCGGGTGGTAGCCGGCGTGCGCCAGGGCCTTGGTGATGGCTTCGGGCGACTGCAGGCCGAAGGCCCACGCGAGGGCGGTGCCCACCACCAGCAGGAGCAGGCCGGTGGGGATCTTCTTCAGGAACGGCGAACGGCCGAACCAGTTCATGAACACGAGCACCAGCACCACGAAGGCGACCACCGGGAACTGGAAGGCCTGCAGCATCGGGTTCATGGCCAGCAGCAGCAGGCCAAGGCCGGCGAGGCAGGCAAGGAGCACCGTGCGGGGAACGGCGCGGCGCAGCCAGTCGCCCACGAAGGAGCCAGCGAACAGGATGGCGCCTTCGGCGAAGCCCCACACCAGGGCGATGCCGAGCGTCAGTTCAGCGTTCTGCGTTTCCCGGTACACGGGCAGCAGCACGAGGAACGTGACGGTGAAGATCGACGGCGCGCTGGGGCCGGAAGGCAGGGCCACGACGTCGCCGCGTCCTTCCTTCTTGGCCAGCTGCCGCGCAAACGTCACGTACGCCACGGAGGCGACCAGGATCGCCAGGCCGAAAGCCGGGGCGATGCGCCCGACCACCAGTTCCGCGGGGAGGCCCACCACCACGGTGAGCAGCGCCGTCATGGTGAGGAGGTTGGTGAGGTTGTTCGTGAACAGGCCGAAGTAGGCCGCTACGTCACCCTTCTTCCACCACTTCAGGCCGGTTTCGGCGAGGGCCGTGCTCATTGCGCGATCCGGCGGGAGAGCTCAAGGAGCGCCTGCTGGAATGCCTCGACCGGCGGGTGGACGATGCCGGCGCCGATCATGCCGATGCCCGGATCCTTGTGTGCGATCGCGGTGTTGATCAGCGGCAGGATGCCCGTTTCGATGACCTTGCGGACGTCGATGCCGCTGGGGACGCCCATGAAGTCCAGCGCCGGGATGGTCACGTTCGGGTTGTTGCCCGTGGTGATGGCGTTCATGGTCTTGGAGTAGCCCATGGCCTCCTGGACGGTGCCGCCCACGAGGGCCACGATCGCCGGCGCCGCGGCCATGGCGAAGCCGCCGATGCCGTAGGTTTCGGTGATCGCGGAGTCGCCCATGTCCAGGCCGGAGTCGGCCGGGGTGTAGCCGGCGAACATCGGGCCGACCACCTGCTGCGCGGGGCCGGTGAACCACTGGCCGCCGGTGCCGGAGACCCGGATGCCGAAGTCGACGCCGTTGCGCGCCATGGTGGTGACCACGGTGGAGTTTTCGATGCCGTTGGCTGCGTCCATGGCGGCCTTGGCGGTGACCATCCAGGTGGGGCCGGAGAAGTAGTCCGAGGAGGCCACGAAGTCGAAGACCTCGCGCTTTTCCTTGGTGGTGAAGTCCGTTTCGAGGATGTACGGGGCCAGCGCCTGGATGAGCAGGGTGGTGCCGGCAACGTTGCGGTTGTGTGCCTCGTCGCCCATGTGCAGGGCCTGGGACAGCATGAGGCGCAGGTCCAGGCCGTCCTCGTTGAGCTTCATGGCCTCGGAGAGGACCGGGCCGAAGACGTCGCGCATCCAGTTCAGGCGGTCGATGACGCTCTGGTCGTTGGCACCGAAGCGCAGGATCTTGGAGAGCTGTTCGGACAGGTTGGTGTAAGCGGTGTTGCCGTGCGTGCGGTTGGTGACCTTGTGGACCCACATGCTGGCACTGGTCACACCTGCCATGGAACCGACCGACTGGTGTTCGTGGCACGGGGAGAAGGTGATCTCGCCGGAGGCCGCGAGTTCGCCGGCTTCGTCCAGGTCCTTGGCCAGGCCTTCGAACACCAGCGCACCGGTGACGGCACCCTTCATGGGGCCGCACATGCGCTCCCAGGTGATGGGCGGGCCGGAGTGCAGGATGGTGGTCTTGGTCATGCCCGGAACGGTGTCGATCGCCTGGCCGAATCCGTCGAGGAACGGCTGCGCGGCCAGGATGCGGCTGAGCGCTTCCTGGTTGGCGGCGTCGATCTTTTCGGCAATTTCGGGGCGTTCGAGGCGGCCCAGGGCGGAGATGATCTCCGGGTCGCCGCCGCCCGGCGGGGTCCAGTCCATGAGGACCGGCGTGGCGCCCTGTGCCCGCAGGTCATCGGCGAACATGTCCAGGCCGAGGTTGACCGGCTTGAGGTCGGAGCTGAACAGATCGTTGACGCTCATCAGTTGTTACCCTTCGCGACGAATTCGCGGGCCAGGAGCCCGAGGTTGGTGGAGGAGGAGGCGATGGTGACGCCGGCGGCTTCGAGCTGGGCGATCTGGTCTTCCACGGCGGGGGTGTCCAGGTCGGTGCCGAGCACGTAGCCCAGGATTTCCAGGTGCTGGCCGCGGGCCTCGGCCTTGGCCTTGGCTTCCTTGATGGCCGGGATGGTCACGCCCACCGGGTCCTCGTGGGAGCCGAAGCCCACGATGAAGTCCATGGCGATGACGCCCACCTCGGGATCATCGGCTTCCTGGACCAGGCGCTGCAGGCGCAGGGAGGGGTCGATCATGGGGTGCGGGCGGCCGTCGGTGAAGTCGTCGTCGCCCATGTCCAGGTAGGTGTGCTCCTTGGACGCGTCCGTGGCGCCCATCGTGTAGGAGGGATCCTTCTGGATGTTGGAGTACACGTTGTCGTACTTGGCCAGGGCAGCGAACATGGCTTCGTCGCAGAGCGTGCCGCCGCAGAACAGGCCGCGGACGTACTTCTGTTCGGGCGCCAGCTTCGCCTGGACTTCCGCGATAAGCGGCAGGTTGAGCGGGTGCATGTCCAGGGTGGACTCGTCGACGCCGGAGGCGATGACGGCTGCCGCGGCGGCAGGCTTGGTGCCGGAGACGAGCTTGACGTTGTCGTAGCCGGATTCGGTGCGGGTGGAGCCAAGGAAGGTCACGATGACGGGCTTCGACGCGGCGCCGGCGACGGCCAGGACCTTGTCCGCGACCTCTTCCGCCGGGGGCTTGGAGACGACCAGGATGACCTTGGTCTCGGGGTCGGCGTCGAGGGCGCGGATGCCGTCGATCATGGAGATGCCGCCGACTTCGGTGGACAGGTCGCGTCCGCCGGTGCCGATCAGCTGGGAGACGCCGCCGCCGAAGTCGTGCACGCGGACGGAAACTTCCTGGCTGCCGGTGCCGGAAGCTCCCACGATGCCGATGCTGCCACGGCGCACGGCGTTGGCGAAGGCCAGGCCGGTGCCGTTGATGATGGCGGTGCCGCAGTCCGGGCCCATGACCAGCAGGCCCTTTTCGTGGGCCAGGGTCTTCAGCTCGACCTCGTCTTCAACGGAGACGTTGTCGGAGAAGATCATCACGTGCTTGCCGGCGTTGAGCGCCTTGCGGGCCTCGCGTGCGGCGAAGGCGCCGTTGACGGAGATGATCACCAGGTTGGTGTCGGCGGCTTCCTCGAAGGCGCCGTCCAGGGTGCGGTAGCGCACGGCCGCGGCATCCGCGCCGCCGCTGTTCTTGCGGGCCAGGATGTCTTCGACGCCGGAGATCGCGTTGTCCAGCTGGTCATCGGCGGCGTCGACGATGATCATCAGGTCGCTGGGCTTGGCTGCCTCGATGGCGGGGTCGGTGATGTTGAGGTTCGCCAGAACTTCCTTGTTCATCGGCGTTGCCATGGCGATGAACGCCTGGCTGACTCCCTCGAGCGCGTTGGCCTTGGTGCTCATGGACATGAGCGAGACCGAGTCGAGGTAGGTGTTTTTCCTGATATCGATGTGCCTGGTCATCGTTTTCCTTTCCGGGACGAGGGTGGAGGCCCTTAGGCCTGGTAGCGCTCGAGGATGCTGACGATCTCGGTGTAGCCGCGCTCGCGGGCCAGCTCGATGGGCGGGACGCCCCACTTATCGGGCATGCCGGGCTTGGCGCCGTGCTTGAGCAGGAGCTCCACGAGTTCCTGGCGCACCGGTCCGCCGTCGCCGAGGATGATGGTCTCGATCAGCGCGGTCCAGCCGAGGTTGTTGGTCAGGTTGACGTTGATGTTGGTGTTCTCGAGCAGGTAGCGGACCAGCTCAAGGAAGCCCTTCTCGGCGGCGGGGGTCAGGCCGTTGCCGCCCATGCGGGTCAGGCGCTTGAGGTCGGTGCCGGCCTCGACCATGATCTTGACCAGTTCCAGCTTGTCGTTGAGGCAGCCGAAGATGAACGGGTTGGCGCAGGTCTGGTCCTGAGCGTCGATGTCGACTCCCTCGGCGATGAGGGCGCGGACGACGTCGAGGTGTCCGCCGCGGGCGGCCCGCAGGATGGCGGTGGCTTCCTCGCGGTCAACGGCGTTCTTGTCGGCGCCATCAGCGAGGGCGGCACGGACGCCTTCCAGGTCTCCGGCGGCTGCGGCGACGAGGTAGGCCTCGTTGGCAGTCTGTGAGTCGGTCATCGATGTTCTCCTTGGGGTAGGGCAATGCGGTATACCAAATGATACGTATGGCCCGTAGGAGATGCGATAATAGTGCGAAAATAAGGAGATTTCCGCTTGGGGTATACCACTCCGCGCAGTTTGTGACGCGTGGCAGCGTCAGGAAATGTCTAGGAGTGGGCGCGGATCCCGTGGCTGTGCGCCAGGGCGATCGCCTCGGTGCGGGAGCTGACGCCGAGTTTCCGGAAGATGTTCCGCAGGTGGAATTTGACCGTGTTTTCGCTGATGAACAGCTTTGCGGAGATGGCCCGGTTGCGCTGGCCCGCCGCGAGCAGCTGGAGGACCTCCATTTCGCGTTCGGCCAGGCCCCATCCATCAGCGTCGGCCACCGGAGCGGACGGCGGGTCCAGCGGCAGGACCACCTGCACATCGGCGCCCCAGCCGGCCATCACCTCCATGTTCATCCGGCCGTTCAGCGCAGCCACCCGCGCGTTGAGGCGCGCGATGTTGGGTGAGTCGGCGGACAGTTCCCCCTGGCCGTCGTCGCGGACGTTGATCAGCAGGTTCTCGCCGTCGCAATCCCACTGGGCGCGCACGCGCCGCACCTGCGGCTGTTCGACGATCGCCAGCACCAGTCCGCGCACGATCGCCCGTGCCGCGTGGGCCACCTCGCCGGGCAGGGCGCGGCCGTTGACCGGCGGCTCGATGAACTGCACGTCGATGCCGCTGAAATGCGTCAGGGGGCGCAGCTCCTCGCGGAGCCGCTCGAAGGCCGTGGCCACCGGTTCTTCCACCAGGTCGGTGGTGCGGTCGCTGACGGTGCGGAGTTCCACGAGTGCCTTAACGGCGAGATCCGTGACGTTCCGCCGCGCCGCGGCGTCGTCCAGGCTGTTCGAACGCAGCGCCGCCAGGAGGGTTTCGAGGGTGGTGGAGTGCCGGTCCACCAATTCGGCGGTGACGCGGAGCCGTTCGGCGGAGGCCGCGCGGGATTCCAGCAAGTACGACGGCGGAGCGTCCGCCACCTTTTCGCGGATGCGGCGGGCTGCCAGCCGCCACAGGTAGTCCAGCATCCTGAGTGCCTCGGCCCGCTTTGCGCTGTCGGACGGAAGCTGCGGGGACGTCAGGGTGAGGAGGGCGTTGGTCTCCGAGGGGAGGGCCAGGACCGGGTGTTCCTGGCCCGCGATGACGGCCGTGCCTTCCCATGGGCCCTGTTCCGGGGTCCAGGAGTCCGGAATGCGTGCACGCAGCTGGTCCAGTTCGGGGACGGACACCCTGCTGATGATGGCCTCGGCCCCGGCCTTCTTTTGCGGACGGCCGGTGCAGTCCTCGGTGAAGATGATCAGCGCGCTGTTGCCGGCGTAGGGCAGCACGGCCTGCCGCAAACGCTCGGCGATGCTCAGCAGGGGCGCATTCACCAAGGCGGCGACGGCGTCGAGCAGTTCCTGGTGCGCAGTGTAGGCAGCGGGCGCGGCGTCCCGGACGGGCGCGGTGGTGGCAGCAGGCGCAGTGGTCATCCCGCCACGATAACCGCCCAATCCGGCTCCCGGCTACCCGAACGGGTAGCCATTACTGCCCATCATCGCTGTTCTTCCTACCCGTTCAGGGACGCGACCATGGATCAACGAAGTCGTTCAGGGCAGAACAGGAGGCAAGGCATGACCCTCACGGTCGAGGCAGTCGCCGCCGTTTCAGGAGACGCCGTTTCCGAAGAGGCAGCGTCCGAACAAGCCTCCCGCCTGATCCGTTCCAACCTTGCCCTCGTGCAGGAAGAGATCACCCGGACTGCTGCCGGGATCAACCCCGGACAGCTCGCCCTGCTGGCCGGTGAACTGCGTGGTGCGCAGCGCGTGTTCGTGGCGGGGGCGGGCCGCAGCGGCCTGGTCCTGCGGATGGCAGCCATGCGCCTGATGCACCTGGGCCTGGACGTCCACATTGCTGGCGATACCACCACGCCCGCCATCCGTTCGGGCGATGTGCTGCTGCTGGCCTCTGGATCGGGCATCACGTCCGGCGTGGTGCGCGCGGCGCAGACGGCGGCGAAAGCCGGCGCCCGCCTGGCTGTGTACACCGCAAACCCGGACTCGCCGCTCGCGGAACTGGCCGACGTCGTGGTCACCATTCCCGCGGCGCAGAAAACGGACCACGGCTCCGCGCTGTCCGCGCAGTATTCGGGAAGCCTCTTCGAGCAGGTGCTTTTCCTGGCCTCGGAAGCCGTTTTCCAGACCCTCTGGGACCACGACGCCACCCCGGCCGAGGAACTCTGGCTCCGTCACGCGAACCTCGAATAGGCCCACGCGGTGCCACGCCGTAAACCACCCATAAGCTCCCGCAACAAGAAAGAGATGCCCATGAAGCTGCAAGTCGCCATCGACGTCCTCTCCACTGAAGCCGCCCTTGAGCTGGCCGGCCAGGTTGCGGAGTACGTGGACATCATCGAGCTCGGCACCCCGCTGGTGAAGAGCGAAGGCCTCTCCGCCATCACGGCCGTCAAGGAAGCCCACCCGGACAAGATCGTCTTCGCCGACCTGAAGACCATGGACGCCGGCGAACTCGAAGCCGACATTGCTTTCAAGGCCGGCGCGGACCTCGTGACCGTGCTCGGTGCCGCCGACGATTCCACCATTGCCGGTGCGGTCAAGGCCGCCAGGGCCCACAACAAAGGCGTTGTGGTCGACCTGATCGGCATCGAGGACAAGGTGACCCGTGCCAAGGAGGTCCGCGCCCTGGGTGCGAAGTTCGTGGAGATGCACGCGGGCCTGGACGAGCAGGCCCAGCCCGGCTACGACCTGAACGTGCTGCTGAACGCCGGCGAGGAAGCCCGCGTGCCGTTCTCCGTGGCCGGTGGCGTGAACCTCTCCACCATCGCCGCCGTGCAGCGCGCCGGTGCGGAGGTCGCCGTCGCCGGTGGTGCCATCTACGGCGCCGACGATCCGGGCGTCGCCGCGAAGGAACTGCGCGCCGCCATCATCTAAGGCGCGCCAACAAGCCACAGCGGCGGTGCGTTCCTGCCGGGAGTGCGGACAGGACTCCAGGTCCCGGCAGGACTGGGTGCGCACCGCCGCTGTATTTTTTGTACCCGTTTCCATGACCCGCCCCCAGGAAGGAAGAATGCCGGCCATGATCGCTTTCCTGGGCTGCGGTGAAATGAACGAGGCCATCATGGCCGGCCTTCTGACGGCCGGAACTTCCCCGGACCGGGTTGTCGCCACCGTCCGCAGCGCGGACCGGGCGGCCGCCCTGCGCGGCAGCTACCCGGGCGTCACCGTCATCTCCACCGAGGAAAATCCGGACGGCAACAGGGCGGCGTGCATCGGCGCCGCCGTCGTCGTGCTGGGTGTGGCTCCGGGCGCGACGGCGGAACTCGCCCGGGCGGTCGGCCCGGCGCTGCGCCGGGACGCCGTAGTGGTGAGCGTGGCTGCGGCGCTGCCGCTGGCGCAGCTCGAGGCGGCGCTGCCGGAAGGCCAGGCGGTGGTCCGGAGCATGCCGAATACGCCGCTCAAGGTGGGCCGCGGCATCGTGTCGCTTACGCCGGGCAGCAGTTGTACCTCCGCGCAGTTGCAGCAGGCCAGGAGCATTTTCGAAGGTTCCGGCACGGTGGTGGAGGTGCCGGAGGAGCAGATCGCGCTGGTTTCGGCCATCAGTGGCTCGGGCCCGGCGTACGCCTACTACCTGGCCGAGGCCATGGCCGCTGCAGGCGCCGGTCTGGGCCTGGAGCCGGGGCTCGCCGAGCTCCTGGCCCGCGAAACCGTGGCCGGTGCGGGCCTTATGCTCGCTGCGCCCGGCGCGACGGCGTCCGCACTGCGGCAGGCGATGACCGGTCCGGAAACCATCACCTCGCGCGCTATCGCGGTGTTCGAAGAGCGCGGACTTCCCGGCATCATCGCCGAAGGCGCCGGGGCAACGGTGAAGCGCACGGGCGAAGTCACCGCCCGGCTGGTGCGCAATTAAGCCGATTAACCGCAATTAAGCTCAGTGCAAACTCACATCTTGAATCCAACTGCCGTTCAACTTCGCGCCGTAGGCTGGCGCCATAAACGAGAGCTCACTTCAGGGGGACCCCATGGCCAAGCGTAAGACGAACGGCTTCTACGACGCGCCCATTCGCCGCGCCGAGCCGGCCGAGCATTGGAAGCAACTGCGCCAGGGCGACCGCGTCAGCGTGAAGCTTGCCCCGGGTTATGAGAACCGGGGCCTGGTGGACGCGGTCTCCGGCGACCACAGCATGGTGTGGATCAACCTCGACGGCGGCCGCGGCCGCACGCTGGTGCACTGCGGCGACGGCGTGGAGATCGTCCGCCACGAGGGCTGAGGGATTGCGGCTGAGGCGCGTTACGCTACCCGGGTGAGCCGGATCCTGCCCTACTTCCTGCATCCCAACGGCCTCAATGCCGACGGCAGCAGCCGGCCCCTCGCGCTGGCCCACCGCGGCTTTTCCCTGGAGGGGCTGGAGAATTCCGCGGCAGCCTTCCGCGCCGCCGTCGAACTCGGCATCACGCACCTGGAGACGGACGCCCGCGCCAGCCGGGACGGCACCGTTTTCCTCTTCCACGACGACACCCTGGACCGTGTCACCGACCGCCGCGGCCGCATCAGCGAACTGCCCGCCGCCGAAATCTCCCGCGCGAGGATCGGCGGCCTCGAGCCCATCCCGCTGCTCGAGGACATCCTGCACGGTTTTCCGGATGCCCGGCTGAATATCGACGTCAAGGATTCGAACACCATCGCTCCGCTGGCCGCCGTGATCGAACGCTGCGGCGCCCATGACCGCGTCCTCATCACGAGCTTTTCGGACAGCCGCCGCCGGGCCGTGCTCAACAGCCTCAGCCGCCGCCCGGCGTCGTCCGCGGGGATCGCCTGCACGGCAGCGTTCGCGCTGCTCGGCCCGCTACTGCCGGCGGGCTGGCTTGCCCGCGTGATGCACGACGTCGACGCCCTCCAGGTGCCCGTCCGTTACGGACCGCTGCGGCTGGTGACGCCCGGGTTCCTGGCGCGCGCCCGGCGCCACGGGCTGCAGGTGCACGTCTGGACGGTGAACGATCCGGCGGAGATGCATGAAATGTTCGAGCTTGGCGTGGACGGAATCGTCACGGACCGGGCCGATCTGTTGCGGAAAGTCTTGGAAAAGCGTGGCCAGTGGTGGCCGAGTGACGCCAGTGATCCGCGGGACGACCAAGAGCGAAACCCAAATGAAGTTAGCTAAGCCTTACCTATAAAATTGGCCGGGTGACCATCCCCCTTGATCTCGCGCGGATCCCCTTTGTCGCAGGCCTGGCCCGCTTCGGCAACCGCGCCGCCGTCATCGACGGTGACACCGCCATCAGCTATGCGGAACTCGCAGGCCGCGTTGCCGCCGTCGCGGACCGTCTCGGCACCACCCGCCGCCTCGTGGCGCTCGCGGCCGCGAACGACGTCGACTCCCTGGTCGGCTACCTCGCCGCGCTCTCCGGCGGCCATCCGCTGATGGTGGTCCCGGCGGACAAACCCGCCGCCCTGGAGTCGCTGCTTGCGGCCTACGATCCCGACGTCGTCATCCGTCCTGGTTCGGGCGCCGCCGCCGGAAGTGGCCCCGCGATTGAGGAGCGCCGCCCCGGCAGCCGCCACGAACTGCACCCCGAGCTCGCCCTCCTGATGAGCACTTCCGGCTCCACCGGATCGCCCAAGCTGGTACGGCTCTCGCAGGAAAACGTCCAGGCCAACGCCGAATCGATCGCCGCGTACCTGGGGATCAGTGCGGATGACCGCGCCGCCACCACGCTGCCGATGTCCTACTGCTACGGCCTGTCGGTCATCAACAGCTACCTGCTCCGCGGTGCCGCGCTGGTGCTCACGGAGCTGTCCGTGGTGGACCCCTGTTTCTGGGAGCTGATGCGCCGGCACCGCGTGAGCTCGTTCGCCGCGGTTCCCTATACCTTCGAGCTCCTCGAGAGGGTGGGCTTCGAATCCATGGACCTGCCCGCGCTGCGCTACATCACGCAGGCCGGCGGGCGGCTCGCGCCGGAGAAGGTGCGCCACTACGCGGAACTCGGCCGGCGCCGCGGCTGGGAGCTGTTCGTCATGTACGGCCAGACCGAAGCCACCGCCCGCATGGCGTACCTGCCGCCCGCGCTCGCGGCGGAGAACCCGTCGAGCATCGGTGTTCCCGTGCCGGGCGGCTCGTTCCGGATCGAGGCGGTGGACGGGCTGGAAGACGGCGAACTGGTTTACACGGGCCCCAACGTCATGCTCGGGTATGCGCAGGACCCCGCGGACCTGGCCCTCGGCCGGACCATCACGGAACTCCGCACCGGCGACCTCGCCCGCCGCCAGGACAACGGCCTGTACCGGGTGGTCGGCCGGCGCAGCCGCTTCGTGAAGATCGTGGGCCTGCGGATCGACCTCGGCCAGGTGGAAACCATGCTCGGCGAACTCGGGGTCACCGCTGCCGCGGCGGGATCGGACGAAAAGCTCGTGGTCGCCGTCGAAGGCGAACACGACACCACGCTCCTGGCCAAGATCGTCACGCAGGGCCTCGGCCTGCCGCGCGCCGCGCTCCAGATGCGCGTCGTCCCCGCGATCCCGCGCTTCGCCACCGGGAAGACGGATTACCCGGCGGTCCTCGCGCTGGGGGCCGTTTCTCCGGACGGCACGCACGACGCCGGCGCGGACGACGGCGGCCGGGTCGCCGGCGTCGGAGGACCCGCCGTCGGGGGTTCTTCCGCCCGCGCGATCTTCGCCGATGCGCTGGAACGCGACGACATCGCGGACGGCGACACTTTCGTCAGCCTGGGCGGCGACTCGTTGTCCTACGTGGCGGCGTCCATCCGGCTGGAGAAGGCGCTCGGCTACCTGCCGCCGGACTGGCACATCACCCCGGTACGGGACCTGGTACCGCGGAAGGCTCCGGCCACGCCGCGACGGTTCGCCCCGGCCAAGCGGCTCGGCAAGCGCCTGTTCGCACCGCTGGAGAGCGGAATCCTGCTGCGCGCAGTGGGGATCATCCTGATCGCGTCCACGCATATCGGGCTGTTCCACTGGGAGGGTGCGGCGCACATCCTGATGGCCGTGGCCGGGTACAACTTCGCGCGCTTCCAGCTGAGCGGGCGCGGGTTCGCACGGTTCAAGAGGCAGCTGCACAGCCTGGGCCGGCTGGTGATTCCGGCGGTGGCGTTCATCGGCGTGGCGTTCCTGCTGACGGACGACTACACCGTGGCGAACATCTTCCTGCTCAACTCGATCGTCGGCCCGGAAGAAGTGACCACCCAATGGCACTTCTGGTTCATCGAGGTGCTCGTGTACATGCTCGCCGTGCTGGCCGTGCTGCTCGCGGTTCCCGGGGTCGGCAAGCTGGAGCGGCGGTTCCCGTTCGCGTTCCCGCTGGCGATCGCCGGGCTGGCGCTGATCAGCCGCTACGACATCGTGGACCCGCAGATTCCGCACCCCATGCCCACGTTCTGGCTGTTCATGTTCGGCTGGCTGGTGGCGCGGGCCAAGACGCTGCCGAAGCGCCTGTTCATGTCCGCGCTGGTGGTGTTGACCGTTCCGGGCTACTTCTTCGGCGACCAGTTCCGTGAAAATACGGTGATCGCAGGAGTGCTCATGCTGATCTGGCTGCCCACGCTCCTGGTGCCCGTGGTGTTGCGCCGCCCGCTCGGCCTGCTGGCCAGTGCTTCGCTGTACATCTACCTGACGCACTGGCTGGTCTTCCCTCTGTTTGCCGGGACCAGCCCCTTGCTTGCGTTGCTGGCCTCACTGGCGGCGGGCGTGGCGTACTGGGCCGTGTCCATGCAGTTCCTGGGCCTGGTGGAACGCTGGCTGGGCAGGCGGCGTGCCGCGGTCCGTGCTGCGGCTGTCCTGGAACCCGTCCCGGTCCTAAACTGAGGCAACTGTTCGTTTGTGCGGATGTTCTTGGGGGAATAAGTGAAACAACGCAGGATCAAGCACGTCCTCAAACGGGCCATGTCCCGGCAGCGGCACGTCATTGTCGAACGCCGCCTCAAAGGCACCGATGGAATCCATGGGTACGTCATCGCCGTCGGGAAATCCTGGCTGCTGCTGGCCACCACCATGGAGGGCGGCTACCTGGACGGCTGCACTGCGCACCACGGACGTCAGGAAGGTCCGCAAGGACAGGCATTTCGCGGCCCGGCTGCTGGAGGCGATCGGCCAGGAGGTTCCCCTCGGGGTTGCGGACGAGATCGATCTCTCCGGCCCCGGCACGATCATCCGCGACGCCGCCAAGCGGGACACGCTGGTTTCGGTTTTTACTGAGCAGAAGTGGCCGGATGAGTGTTACATCGGCTCCCCGGAGGTCGACGCGGAACGCGTCTGGCTCCAACGGATCGATCCCCAGGCGCATTGGGATGGCCACCGCGAAGGCTGGAAGCTCAGGAAACTCACCCGCATCGATTTCGGCGGCGCGTACCTGACGGCGCTGCTCGCGGTCGGGGGCCCGGTGCCGCCGCCGTCATCCTCCGCGTAACGCTGCTTATCCTGTCGGTCCCGGATGGCAGGATGGGCGCATGCGCATTCTGATCGCCCCGGACAAGTTCAAAGGCTCCCTGACCGCCACCGAGGCCGCCGCCGCCATCGCCGAGGGGGCGCTTCGCGTCTACCCGGACGCCGTCGTTACCCGTTTCCCCATCGCCGACGGTGGCGAGGGAACCCTTGAGGCCGCCGTCGCCGCCGGCTACGAGGAACGGATCACCGCGGTCACCGGTCCCATCCTCAAGCCGGTGGGCGCGGCCTGGGCCATCCGTGAAAACTCCTTCGGTGGCGCCACGGCCGTCATCGAGACCGCCCAGGCATCCGGCCTGGCCAGCATGGAGCCGACGCCGGAAAACTCCCTCCGTGCCCACAGTTACGGCTGCGGGCAGCTCATCGCAGCGGCCCTCGACGCCGGTGCCACCGAGATCGTGCTCGGCCTGGGCGGCTCGGCCATGACCGACGGCGGCAGCGGCGCCCTGCGCGCGCTCGGCCTGAAGCCGCTCGACGCCGCGGGCAACATCGTCCCGCTCGGCGGTGGTTCGCTCGCTGACGTCGTCGCCCTCGACGTCTCCGCGCTGGATCCGCGGCTGGCGAAGACCCGCTTCCGGATCGCCGTCGACGTCCGTAATCCGCTGTACGGCGGCGACGGTGCCGCGCACGTTTTCGGTCCGCAGAAGGGCGCCGACGCCGACGCCGTGGAACTGCTCGACGCCGGCCTGCGCAACTGGGCATCCGTGCTGCGGGAAGCGACCGGGCGGGACGTGAACGTCCCCGGCGCAGGCGCGGCCGGCGGCTTCCCGGCGTCGTTCCTGGCCTTCACGGAGGCGCAGCTGGAAGGCGGCTTCGAGCTGGTTGCCGGGCTCACCGGCCTGGAATCCGAGCTGACCACCGCGGACCTCGTCATTACGGGCGAAGGTTCCCTCGACTCCCAGTCCCTCAGCGGCAAGGGGCCCATCGGACTTGCCGACGCCGCCAAGGAACGCGGCATTCCCGTGCTCATGGTGGCCGGGCGGATCGCCGTCACGCCCGAGGACCTCGCCGAACACGGCGTTGAGGCGGCCGCCCAGCTGCTGGATATCGCGCAAAAGCACGACGGCGAACCGGACGTCGCGGACGCCGTCGCCAACGCTGCCAAATACCTTGCGTGGGCCACGAGCCAGTTGCTGGAAGGGGCGTAAGGAACGTGGGCGCCGGGGTGCCGGAGGGCGCGGTCCGCGCGGTTTTCCTCGATGTGGATGGAACCTACGCCGATTACGGGGTGGTGCCGGAAGGCCATGTGCGTGCGGTCCAGGCCGCCCGGGCCGCCGGCCACAAGGTGTTCCTGTGCACGGGCCGCCCTGTGTCGATGCTCCCGAATGCCATCCGCGGAGCCGGCTTTGACGGGCTCGTGGCCAGCGCCGGCGCCTATGCGGAGGTGGACGGCGAGGTGCTGCTCGATCTGCGCTTCCCCGGGGACCTCGCTGTCCGGACCGTCGCTGCCCTCGACGCCCATGACGCCGTGTACGTGTTGGAAGCACAGGAAGCCCTCCATGCTCCGCCTTCCGCCCGGGAGCGCCTGTGCGCCATCATCGAGGAGCACTTCAGCCAACGGGCCGACGGCCGCGATGCCGGATCGTCCGCGATTCTCGGCGCCCTGAACTACTCCGCGGACCTCGCGAAGGTGCCGTTCTCCAAGGTCTCGGTGTTCGACGCCGCAGCACCCATGCGGCAGCTGGTCGACGAGATCGGCGAGGGGATCGCGGTCGTCGAGAACTCCATCGCGGACGAAGGCCGCCACACCGGCGAGCTGTACCAGCGCGGCATCAGCAAGGCCGACGGCGTCGCCGCGGTGATTGCGCACCTAGGCATGCCGCGCGAGCACACCATCGCAGTCGGCGACGGCGAGAACGACCTCGAGATGCTCGCGTTCGCCGGGGTCGCGGTCGCCATTGAGGGCGCTTCGCCCGAGCTGCTGGCACTGGCCGACCGCACGGCGGCACCGCCCGCGAAAGAGGGCCTGGTGGCGGTGTTCGAGGAACTCGGGCTCACAGGACACTAGGCACGTCCGCCGTCGTCCGCGCATCCACCATGCGTGCGCCGCTCAGCAGTCCGGACAAGCCGCGCTTCCCGCTGAGCGGCACGGCCACGAAGGCCGCCAGCAGCACCATCGACGCCAGCAGATCCAGCGCCGGTAGCGGCAGTACGGCCGCGAGGAACGCCAGCACGGTGTACAGGCCGCCGGTGCTGCTCGCCCGGAGGAGGCGGCGGGGCTTGCCCGCCCATGCCGGCTTCAGCCAGACGGCGCGCTGGCCGAGGGAAGCGCCGCTGCCGGAGAAGGCCGGCAGGTAGAACACGAGGATGCCCGGAACCACTACCGCTAACACCTGGGAGAACGGGTCCTCCGTAGCGGGGAGTTCGGCGCCCAGCGCGAGCAAGGCGGTCCGGTACAGCACCACCAGGACGAAGCCGATGATCGACAACGCCGCGTAGTCGATCACCATGCCGAGCCAGCGCCGCAGGACGGTGACCGGCCGGGCCTGCCTGCGTGCGGCGAAAAGCTCCTTCCGCTGCGGCATGAACCAGAGGACGTAGGGCGCGATGACCGCGCCGATCAGGGCGCCCAGGGTGTTGGTGATGAGGTCGTCCATGTCGCCCACGCGGTAGGCGCAATCGTAGAGTCCCCACAAGCCGGTGTGCTGGGTGGTTTCGATCGCCAGCGAAGCCAGCGCGCCGGACAGGACCGACGCCGGGACGCCCCATGAGAGGTACCGCCGCGTGATCACGCCCCACGGGATGAACAGGATGACGTTGAAGGCCACCTGCAGGGTGGCGCGGCTGGCCAAGGTGCCGGCGACGCCGAGGCCCGCCGTTTCGCGCTGGATGTCAGCGATGAAGTTGAACGGGATCCACTGGAAGGTGCTGCCGCCGGGCGGGCAGCGGAGCGTTTCGGGATCGGGCAGCGGTAGCAGGGTGTAGGCAACCAGGGCTACGCCGTACACGCTCAGGCCGGCTGCGCCCAGGAACCGGAGCCAGGTGAAGCGGCCGTACATGCGGTACTGGATGGCGACGATCGGGATCATGAAGGCCGCGAACAGCGCCGCTCCGCCGATGATTCCCACGTATGCCGGCCACACCCAGTCACCCACGATTTACCCCCAAGTTCCGTTCCCGAGTCCCCGTCCCAAAACAGGGCCAGCCTATCGCTTTGCGTCGTCCAGGCTTTTGGATCTATCGTTTTTCGATAGAATAGTGTTGTCGTTCGATAAAGGAGGCTCCCGTGGGGAAACTGACGACGCTGGCATTGCGGATCGTGATCGCGATGGTCCTGGCCGGTTCGGTGTTCGTCCAGGTCTGGATGGTGCCGTTGTTTTCGGCGGACCTGGAAGAGGCCGGCGCCCCGGACGGTCCGCGGATTGCGCTTCTTGTGGTGGTGGTCCTCGGGATCGTGTGTGCCCAGGTTTCCGCGGTGTGCGTTTGGCGCCTGCTCACCATGGTGCGCCGCGGAACGGTGTTCTCCCATGGCGCCTTCCGCTACGTGGACATCATCTTCGGCGCCATTGCGGCGGCTGCTGTCCTTGTGTTCGGGATCGCCGTGATCCTTGCGCCCGGCGAAATCGCACCCGGCATCATCCTGCTGATCTGCGGGGCCGCGGTGATGATCGCCGGTGTCGCGCTGATCGTGCTGGTGCTTCGCGCCCTGTTGGCGCAGGCCGTTGACCGCGACGCCGAAGCCCGGAAGCTTCGCAGCGAGCTCGACGAGGTGATCTAAGTGCCCATCATCGTGGACATCGACGTCATGCTCGCCAAACGCAAGATGCCCGTGGGGGTGCTCGCGGAGCGCATCGGCATCACGCCCGCCAACCTGGCGGTGCTGAAGAACGGCCGCGCCAAGGCCGTGCGCTTCACCACCCTCGAAGCCATTTGCGAGGCACTCGACTGCCAGCCCGGCGAGCTGCTGCGCTGGGAACCGGATGGTTCGGGCTCCTTGTTGTCGGATGCCGATGCGGACACGAACGACGACGGCGGCGGGAAGTAGAGCGCGGCAGTGTGAGGTAACGCCCGCCCCGGCTCCGGTTCGGAGTGAGTGTGCGGTCGAAACAGATCGGTCCGAAATTTTGGACCGTGGCCCCTGGCTCCGGGGTCAGCCCTTGGTTCCGGGTTAGAAGGGCGGCGGCTGAGGTTCTTCCGGCGGTTTGGCGGCTTCTGGATACCTGGCCGGAACCGTGTTCGCGGCGGGTGTTGGCGGACTGTCCGTGTAGATCCGGCCGGTGGGGCTGGTCCATTCGAGGGTTCCGTTTCCGCTTTGTCGGGTGGTCCAGCGGCTCTGGTGCTTCAGCACGTGGTGGCGTCGGCAGAGGCCTGCGAGGTTTCCGGCTTCGGTGGCGCCGCCGAGCGCGGCATCGTGGGTGTGGTCGAGGTCGAGTTCGCGTGCGGGGATGCCGCAGCCAGGGAAACGGCAGCGTGAGTCCCGGGCTGTCAGCAGGCGCTTGAGGTCTTCACCCGGCCGGTATCTGTCCACGGCAAGCACGGCGCCGCTGATCGGATCAGTCAGCACCCGGTTCCAGGCTGTTGCCGCGCCGGCCAGGGCGCGGGCGGTGTCCGGGTCGATCGGGTGCCGGCCGTTCAACTCGGCCGCGGCCCGGGACAGGCGCCCAGGTTTGGAGCCGGACTTGGGGGCTGGGGTCTGCGCCGTCGGGCTGGCCGCGCCGGGCCCGTTGACGTCGGATTCGCCAAGGCCCGTCTCAGTATCCGGCCCATCGTCGCCGACCAAGGTCAGCACCGGGACGGTGATATCCACCCGGGCGCTGATCGCGGCCAGGAGCCCGTCCGGGGTGTCGTGGCCGGCTGGTGCACCGCGCAGCAACATGTCTGCGAACAAGTCGGCACGCAGCTGGTCCATGGATCGGGGTTCGCCGGTGCTTGTGCCGGCGGCGGTTGCATCCACACCGGCGGCCTGGCCTCCTCCAGCGGCGCCCAGTTCCGTGTGCTTCTTGGCCATCTGGGTCAGCCGGTCATGGATGCCGTACGCCACAGCCGCAGGCAGGGTCGCGGCCAGCTCGGCCATGCCATCAGGCAGGGGATGCACCCGCACGCACCGCCCGGCCGCCGCCCGCTCATGCCGGACCGTCAACGGCTCTGCCTGGGCTTTCTCCGCTTCCCGGGCCGCGAGGCGCCGCACCCGGTTCGGAGCTTGCCGCTCAGCACAGTCCACCACCACGGCCTCATACCGGGAACGGGCGTCGTCATCGAACAAACCGGCCCCGGCCTCCTGGATCGCCCGCACATGGGCCAGGCTGATCCGCCCCTCCGACAACGCCCGGTACGCCAAGGGGAACCGCACTGCCAGCTCCACCGCCTGGCCCATCTGCCGCTGCACGGTCCGGTCACTCATCCGCGTCGCCGCGGCAATCTCGGCCGCCACCGCCCGCTCCGCCACCTCCCGCCCAGGTGCCCGCCACCCCGAACCCGGGCCGGCGCCGTCGTCCGCCATCGCTTCGGCCAACTGCGAAGCCATCACCAACAAGCCCTCACGCAGCGCGTGCAAACGAGCCTGCACCCGCTCCAGAGATTCCAGCGAGGACACGACGTCAGCGAGCGCGTCGAAAGGAAGAGTCCGCTTCCCCGCCGCCTGCTCCAACACCGTGCTGTTCTCCATGAACCAATCCAAACAGCAGGCACCGACAATTTAGCCTCGCCCGAAAACCGCCCCGAAAACCCCGTAAGAAAACAAACTGCTAAGTTTGCTGATTATTTTCCCGGAAACCATGGACTCGCGTTTCGGACGCCGATAGCGTCAAAGGTGGAACTCCCGCACAACGCACAAACCAAGCAGAAAAGCAGGTGGACCATGAGCGAATCACAGCAGCAGACGCCCGCAGATGCCCTCAACGCACCCCCGCAGGATCCGCGCGGCGGCTACCATTCTGGGCCGTTCCCCAAGCAGGAACAGGAACAGCCGGGCCTCACCGGCAAAACCGAACCGACGCCGGACCACGGCGAACGCAGCTACCAGGGCCACGGCCGGCTGGACGGCAAGGCGGCACTGATCACCGGCGGCGACTCCGGTATCGGCAGGGCGGTGGCGATCGCCTTCGCACGGGAGGGGGCCGACGTCGCGATTTCCTACCTCCCGGAAGAAGAAGCGGATGCGAAGGCGACGGCGGATCTCATCCAGGAGGCCGCCAAGCGTTCGCTGCTGCTCGCCGGAGACGGGCGCGAGGAGGAATTCAGCAGCGGGATTGTCGAAAAAACCGTGGAAGAGTTCGGCAGGCTCGATGTCCTGGTCCTGAACGCCGCGTACCAGAAGAACCGCGACAGCCTCGATTCCACGCCCACGGACGAGTTCGACCGCGTCTTCAAAACCAACCTCTACAGCCTGATCTGGACCGCGCAGGCCGCCATCCCGCACATGGGGCCCGGGGCGTCGATCATCACCACGGCATCCATCCAGGCCTTCAACCCCTCGCCGGGGCTCTTCGACTACGCCATGACCAAGGCGGCGCAGGTGGCGTTCACCAAGGCGCTCGCGCAGGAGCTCGGGCCCAAGGGCATCCGCGTGAACGCCGTGGCGCCCGGGCCCATCTGGACTCCGCTGATCCCGGCCACCGAATGGCCCGATCACCTGCCCAAGTTCGGCCAGGACACGCCGCTCGGCCGTGCCGGCCAGCCCGCCGAGCTGGCCGCGGCGTACGTGCTGCTCGCGTCCAACGAGGGTTCGTACATCTCGGGTGCGGTACTGCCCGTCACCGGCGGCAAGGGACTGTAACGAGGCAAGGCGCTGTAGCCAAGAGGGACTGTAAGCGCAACTAACAGAGGAGGAAACCATGGATCAGGATCGCAGGAATCCGGAGGAAGAAGCGGGCGGCTACGGAACGCCCACGGCGGAGCAGGAGACCGCGGGGGAGCAGTTCGCGCAGCCGCGCCCCGAGCAGGCCATCGATGAGGCCGGGCTTGAGGAGGAACGCGGCGAAGGCGGCGGCTACCCGGGCGGTGCCCCGGATTTGAGCCATCTTGGGGACGAGGACGCGGACAGTGCGGGCGAGCCAGGCGCCGGGCGGATGGGCGGCACCGAGGACCAGGCCAAGGCCGAGCAGGACAGCGCCGAACCGGATGTCGCGCTGCCCTCTGCGGAAGCCCCGATGGACGAAGGAAACACCGACGTGTTGGACCGCCCGGACGTTGCGGGCCCGGCCGAGGAAACGGTGGAGCCGGGCGAAACAGTGCCGGGCGAAACAGCACCTGGAGAAGGGGCGCCCGACGGCGGCGGGACCGGACTGCCGGACGAGCAGTCGCCGCGTGATGACGAGGAAGAAGGCGAAAGGTTCGACGCCGGATAGCGGCTTGGGCGCCGCCGCTTGAGCGGGTGCCGCATCTGCAGACAACGCGCAGACAGCAGGGGCCGGGGTCCGATCAGGACCCCGGCCCCCGTCTGCCTTACTTCTTCTTGGGGTGCCGCTTCGCCGCCGCGTTCATGGCGGACTTAACAACGGGCGGCAATCCCGCTGTCTCGGTCTCCGGCTCGGCGGCTGTGCCGCGCCAGCGGGCCAGGCCGGTCATGCCGTGGTAGATCACCAGGGCCGCGGCGGAACCCAGTGCGATGCCGGTGAACTTCAACTCGCCGAGGGTCCACGTGTAGTCGGCGATACCGATGATCAAGGCGACGGCCGCCGTCGTGAGGTTGACCGGGTTGGAGAAGTTCACCTTGTTCTGCACCCAGATCTTCACGCCCAGGATGCCGATCATGCCGTACAGCATGGTGGCCGCGCCGCCCAGCACACCGGCCGGAACGGTGGCAATCAGTTCGCCGAACTTCGGCGAGAAGCTCAGCAGGATCGCGAACACGCCCGCCACCCAGTAGGCCGCCGTCGAGTACACCTTGGTGGCGGCCATGACGCCGATGTTCTCCGCATAGGTGGTGGTCCCGGAACCGCCGCCGAAGCCGGCCAGGACGGTGGCGGCGCCGTCGGCGATCAGCGCGCGGCCGGAGACGTCGTCCAGGTTGCGGCCGGTCATGGTGGCCACGGACTTCACGTGCCCCACGTTCTCGGCCACGAGCACCAGCACCACCGGCACGAACAGGCCCACCACGCCCAGGTGGAATTCCGGCGTCTGGAAGTGCGGCAGCCCGATCCACGCCGCGGCGTCCATCTTCTCGTACGAGACTTCGCCTCGCGCCATCGCCACGAGGTACCCGACCACCACGCCCACCAGGATGCTCAGGCGGCCCAGAATCCCGCGGAACAGCACGCTCACCAGGATGATCGTCACCAGGGTGACCAGAGCCGTGATGGGGGCTTTGTCGAAGTTCGCCTTCGCGGCGGGCGCCAGGTTCAGGCCGATCAGCGCCACGATGGCGCCCGTGACGATCGGCGGCATGGTCCGGTTGATCCATTCCGCGCCGAACTTGTTCACCACCGCGCCGATCAGCGCCAGGACGACGCCGGCCAGCACCACTCCGCCCAGCGCGCCGGCCACGCCGTACTGCTGCTGGGACGCCATGATGGGCGCGATGAATGCGAAGCTGGAGCCGAGGTAGCTGGGCACCCGGCCCTGCGTGATCACCAGGAACAGCAGGGTGCCGATGCCGGAGAACAGCAGGGTGGTGGCCGGTGGCATGCCCGTGATGATGGGCACCAGGAAGGTGGCGCCGAACATCGCCACCACGTGCTGCATGCCGACGCCGATGGTCAGCGGCCAGGCCAGCCGTTCCTCGGGCGCAACCACGTGGCCGGGGCGGATGGTCTTGCCGTTGCCGTGGAGCTTCCAGTTGATTCCGAGCATGCTCATGGCAGGGGCCTTCCTCAGGAGATTGCGGGGGTTCGCTGAAACTTTACCCCTGAAATGCCCGCTCAGTACCCCAGCTTGAAGCTGTGCAGGGCCTCCTTGATGTCCTCTTCCACGAGGTCGGCGTTGATGGTTGCCGCTGCCATGGAACCTTCGCTGGCTGCGGTAATCACCTGTGCGCGCGGATTGGCCAGGTTCCCCGCGACATACACGCCCCGCACGCTCGTCTGGCCGCCGGCATCCGTGGCGACCCATCCGGCGTCGTCCATTCCACAGCCCAGGCCGCTCAGCAGCCCGTTGTTCGGCACGAAGCGCGGCGGCACAAAGAGGGCGCCGCGAGGAACCACGCGGCCATCGGCCATTTCCACACCGGACAGGTGCCCGTCCTCGCTCAGTACGCGCTGCACGGTTCCTTCCACCGTCCCGATCGCCCGCGCCGTCAGCTCGGCCTCCTGCTGGACCGTCAGTAAGCCTTCGGGCACGAAGAGCACCACGTCCTTGGCCCACTGGCGGATCAGTTGGACGTAGCGTACGGAATCCGGGGTGCTGCCGATGACGCCGAGCGGCCGGTCCCGCACCTCGTAGCCATGGCAGTACGGACAGTGCAGCACGTCCTTGCCCCACAGCTCGGCCAGGCCCTCGATCTCCGGAAGCTCATCCCGCAGCCCGGTGGCCACCAGCACGCGCCGCGCGGAGATCCTGCGCCCGCCGGCGTCGCCTGGTGTATCTGCCAGCAGTACCCAGAACCCCGTGCCGCCGTCCGGCACCAATTCGCGTACGACGCCGTCAATCACCTCGCCGCCGTAACCCGCCACTTCCTCGCGGCCGAGAGCCAGGAACCCGCCGGGCGGCATCCCGTCCCGCGAGAGGAAGCCGTGCATATGCGCCGCGGGCGCATTCCGCGGCGCCCCGGCATCCACCACCAGGACCCTCCGCCCCGCACGGGACAAGACCAAGGCCGCCGAGAGTCCGGCTGCGCCGCCACCAATAACCACTACGTCGTATTCGCTCATGCCACCAAGGCTGGCCCGCCATCGCGGAAGCGGCAACAAACGTTGCTGATTCCGGGAATTGCGGATTGGATGGTTGCGTGGAAAACGAACCGGAAGAAATCACGGCAGCCCTCAACCAAGTGGGCGCCCGGCTCAAGCGGCTCCGCACGCAGCGCGACATCACGCTCACGGCGCTCGCCGAAGCCACTGGAATCTCGAAAAGCACGCTGTCCCGCTTGGAGACCGGCCAGCGCAAGCCCAGCCTGGAGCTGTTGCTGCCGCTGGCGCAGGCGTACCGGGTACCGCTCGATGACCTGGTCGGTGCGCCGGAGGTGGGCGACCCGCGCATCACCCTCAAACCCCGGCAGGCGAACGGACGCACGGTCATCCCGCTGACCAGGCAGCCGGGCGGGCTGCAAAGCTGGAAGATTGTCATCCCGCCGTCGAGCGCTGACCCGGATCCGCGGGTCCACGAAGGCTACGAATGGATGTACGTGCTCTCAGGCAAGCTGCGGCTCGTCCTCGGTGAACACGATCTGGTTCTCGGCCCCGGGGAGGTGGCCGAATTCGATACCCGGGTGCCGCACTGGTTCGGCAGCGCCGGGAAGGAGCCGGTTGAAGTGCTGAGCGTGTTCGGCGAGCAGGGCGAACGGATGCACGTCCGGGCGAAATCGGGGCCGAAGCGCTGAGGACGCCTGGCCGGCAGCCGGCCAGGTGTGCCAAAGGTCACGCGGCGTTAAGGGAATCGCGCACAAACAGTTGAAGTTGCAACCATGGAAAGCAACAGCGCCCGGCCAGCAGCCAAACAAGCCGAAAGCCACGGGCCCAGCGAAAGGTACGCGAATGACTATCGCCCACGAAGAAGCAGTGATTGACGCCGCCGCAGTCGACGCCATCTTTGCCGAAGCCCGCACCGCCAACTCCTTTGCCGGTGAAGTCACCGAAGAGCAGGCCCGCGCCATCTACGAACTGACCAAGTTCGGCCCCACCGCCTTCAACTCCCAGCCGCTGCGCGTCACCTACGTCCGCTCGGACGAGGCCCGCGCCAAGCTGGTGGATTCCCTCATGCAGGGCAACAAGGCCAAGACCGCTTCCGCCCCGCTGGTCGCCATCCTCAGCTACGACACCGCCTGGCACGAGCAGTGGGACAACTTCCTCCCCGGCTACAACGCCCCCAAGGCCATGTACGACGCCAATGCCGAGTTCACCGCCGCCACTGGCAACAACAACGCCCATCTGCAGGCCGGCTACTTCATCCTGGCCGTCCGCTCCCTGGGCTTCGCCGCGGGCCCGATGACCGGCGCCGACTTCGCCGCGATCGACCGCGACTTCTTCCCGGCCGGCGACCAGAAGAGCTTCCTGGTGGTCAACATCGGCCAGCCCGGCCCGGACGCCTTCGGTGAGCCGAAGCCGAAGTTCTCCTACGACGACGTCGTCCGCACGGTCTAAGCACAACAGGACTCAGTGCAGCCAGGCCCGGTGCGCGCCCGCAGCGCAGCACCGGGCCTGCGTGTTTAAGGACTGCGAGTTCAAAGCCGCCGGTGGCACACTGTCCCTATGTGGAAGCTGGTGATGGTGGTGTTCACCGAGGAGGTGGCGGAGGGGCTCGTCTTTCCCCGCGACGACTGGCCGCTGCACATCACCCTGCTCCGCTTCGACCTTGAGTCACCCCCGGAGGCGCCGTCCGACGTCGTCCATCACCTGGCGGAGCGCGCCGCGGCTCCCGTCAAGGGCGCCCTGGGCGCGGAACTCACCGTGGGCGCCGACGAGCGCTTCGGGCGGCAGGGTTCCATTCCGGTCAGCCTGGTGGAGCACCACCCGCTGTTGCAGGGCCTCCATGAGGAACTGTTCGACGCCGTCGCGGAGCTGGGCGGGAACGTCGCCACCCCGCATCACACCCTGGCCGGCTACCGCCCGCATATCTCGCACCATAACGGCCGCAGGCCGCACGAGGGCGACGCCGTCCTGCTGGACCGCGTCGCCCTCGTTGACATGGCTCCCGGCGGAAACCATACGATCCGCCGGGTGCTGAAACTGTGGCGCCTTCCTTCCGAGGGGCGCCCGGAGGAGCTTTAGGCGATGACCCCGTCCACCAGCTTCTTGGCCTCGTCCTGGACCTGCTTCAGGTGCTCGGCGCCCTTGAAGGATTCGGCGTAGATCTTGTAGACGTCCTCGGTGCCGGAGGGGCGGGCCGCGAACCAGGCGTTCTCCGTGACCACCTTCAAGCCGCCGATCGACGCGCCGTTGCCGGGAGCTTCGGTGAGCTTGGCCGTGATTTCCTCGCCGGCCAGCGTGGTGGCGGTGACGTCAGCGGCGGAGAGCTTGCCGAGCTTGGCCTTCTGCTCACGTGTAGCAGCGGCGTCGATGCGCGCATACACCGGCGAGCCGAACTGGTCAGTGAGGCCCTTGTACAGCTGGGACGGAGAGCTTCCGGTCACGGCGGTGATCTCCGAGGCCAGCAGCGCCAGCAGGATGCCGTCCTTGTCCGTGGTCCACACGCTGCCGTCCTTCTTATTGAAGGACGCGCCCGCGGATTCCTCGCCGCCGAACGCACCCTCGCCGGAGAGCAGGCCCGGCACGAACCACTTGAAGCCCACGGGGACCTCCACGAGCTTGCGGCCCAGTCCGCCGGCCACACGGTCGATGATCGAGGAGGACACCAGGGTCTTGCCCACCACCGACGCCGGGTTCCAGCCGCTGCGGTTGCGGTACAGGTAGTCGATCGCGACGGCGAGGTAGTGGTTCGGGTTCATCAGCCCGCCGTCGGGGGTGACGATGCCGTGGCGGTCGGCGTCGGCGTCGTTGCCGGTGGCGACGTCATACGCGGCCCCGCCCGCACCGCCGTCGGACATCCGCTGGATGAGCGATGCCATGGCCGACGGCGAGGAGCAGTCCATACGGATCTTCTCGTCCCAGTCGAGGGTCATGAAGGCCCACTGCGGGTCCACGGTGGGGTTCACCACGGTGAGGTCCAGCTGGTGGCGCTCGCCGATCTCGCCCCAGTAGTCCACGGAGGCGCCGCCCATGGGGTCGGCGCCGATGCGTACGCCGGCGCGGCGGATGGCGTCCAGGTCCAGCACGGAGGGGAGATCGTCCACGTAGCTGCTAAGGAAATCGAACTTCCCGGTGGTTTCGGCCTTCAGGGCGTCGTTGAGCGGCATGCGCTTCACGCCGCGGAGCCCGTCCTCCAGCAGTTCGTTGGCGCGCTTGGCGATCCAGCCGGTGGCGTCGGTGTCTGCCGGGCCGCCGTGCGGCGGGTTGTACTTGAAGCCGCCGTCCGCGGGCGGGTTGTGGCTGGGGGTGACCACGATGCCGTCGGCCCGCGGGGTGCCCGGGGCGGCTTCGCGGTTGTACTTCAGGATGGCGTGGCTCAGGGCCGGCGTGGGCGTGTAGCCGTGGCGGGCATCGATCAGCACGTTGACGCCGTTCGCGGCGAGGACCTCCAGCGCCGAGTTCTGCGCCGGCTCGCTCAGCCCGTGGGTGTCCTTGGCCAGGAACAGCGGGCCCGTGATGCCCTGCCCGGCGCGATACTCCACGATCGCCTGCGTGATGGCGAGGATGTGGCCCTCATTGAACGACGCCTTCAGGCTCGAGCCGCGGTGGCCGGACGTACCGAACGCCACGCGCTGTGAAGGATCGCCCAGATCCGGCTTGACGTCGTAATACGCGTCAAGGAGGGCAGTGAGGTCTACAAGGTCCTGGGGAAGGGCAACTGTGCCCGCACGGCTAGCCATTGCCCCAGCATGCCAGACCGTTTCATGGCGTTGAAGTGTTGTGACCGCGAAACGGCCCCTGTGACGCCGGATACCCGCCAAGGCCCCGAAGGTTTCACCGTCCGTTTACCGGGCGGGTTCCCGGCAGGCGGCGGTAGGCTGGGCAAAACAGGACTTTTCAAGGGGAAAACCATGAGCGACCAGCCAGCCAAACCGGACGAAACACCACGGAACGACACTCCCTCGGCCTCCGGCCCGCAGGGTTTTGAGCCGCCCGCTTACGAGCCGCCGTCCTTCGCGCCGCCGGCTCCGCCCGCGCCGGAATACGGCCAGCCGCAGGCTCCCGCTTACGGCCAGGACGGCTACCAGCAGCAGCCCTACGCGCAGCAACCGTACGGCCAGCAGCCCTACCCCCAGCAGCCTTATGGACAACAGCCGGCGAACCCCTACGGACAGCCCGCCTACTATGGCGTCCCCGCCGAGCCCAAGGGCCTGAGCATCGCGGCCATGGTGTGCGGCATTGTCGGCGTGATCTCGGGCGGCATGTTCGTGCTGCCGCAGATCGCAGCCGTGATCCTGGGCCACATGGGCATGAAGAAGGAACCCGCGGGCCGCGGCTTCGCCCTGACCGGCCTCATCACGGGCTACCTGGGCGTCCTCTTCGGCGTGCTGTGGCTGGTGTTCCTGCTGATCGGCCTCGCCGTGCTCGGTGACGCGAGCAGGTACTGATTAACGACGACGGCGGCAGGCACCCGGGCGGGAATCCCCGCCACGGTGCCTGCCGCCGTCGTGGTTTAAGCGGCTGAAGTAATCAGCGCACGCCGGCCATCAGCTTCCGGATGGCCGGAGCGCCTGCGGCAAGTGCCACGGCAAGGATGACCGCGGCGCCGCCCACGCCGATGAAGTAGGGCAGCTCGTTCTCCGGGTTGTACAGGCCCGCCAGGATGCCGGCAAGGGTGGTACCCAGGGAGACGGACAGGAAGAACAGCGCCACCATCTGCGTGTGGAAGGCCTGCGGGGCGAGCTTGGTGCTCACGGACAGGCCGATGGGGGAGAGGAAAAGTTCCGCCAGGGTGAACAGGAACAGGATTCCCACGAGCGCCAGCAGCGGGGTCTTGCCCTCACCGGCCAGCGGGATGAAGGCCAGGAACGCCAGGCCCATCACGAAGAGGCCCGCGGCGAACTTCATGGGCGAGCTCGGCTGCTTGTGGCCCAGCTTGGTCCACAGCGCGGCCATCACGCCGGCGAAGATGATGATGAACACCGGGTTGATCGACTGCACCCAGGCGGCCGGCATTTCCCAGCCGAACAGGCTACGGTCCAGCTTCTCCTCCGAGTACACGGCAATGAAGGTGAACTGCTGCTGGAACAGGGCCCAGAATGCGGCGGAGGCTACGTAGAGCGGGATGAAGGCGAGTACGCGGCTGCGTTCGGTGGAGGTGACCTTGGGGCTGCGGAAGATCAGCAGGAAGTAGATCACCGAGGCGCCGATCGCGGCGTAGGCCATGGAGCGGGCCAGGTTGCCCGCGTTCACCACGCCGGTCAGGAGCAGGACCATGATCACCAGGATGATGCCCAGGAAGATCAGTCCGTAGCGGCCGCGCTGGGCGGCGGGCAGCGGGTTCGGCACGTGGTGTGCCTCCTGCGGCAGCTTGCTGCGGTTGATCGCGTAGATGCCCAGGCCGATCGCCATGCCGATTGCGGCGGCGCCGAAGCCCCAGTGGAATCCGTGGCTTTCCTGCAGGAAGCCGGTTACCAGCGGGCCCACGAGGCCGCCGATGTTGACGCCCATGTAGAAGATGGAGAAGCCGGCATCGCGGCGGTCGTCCTTTTCGTCGTAGAGCGTGCCCACCAGCGCGGTGGCGTTGGCCTTGAGGCCGCCGGAGCCGATGGCCACGAGCACCAGGCCGGCGATCAGGCCGGGGATGCCGGGCAGCAGGGCGAGAGCCACGTGGCCGGCCATGATGAGGATGGCGGAGCCGAAGAGGACGCGTTCGGAGCCGAAGATGCGGTCAGCCAGCCAGGCGCCCAGGATCGTGGACAGGTACACGCCGCCGCCGTAGGCGCCAACCAGGCCCGCGGCAAGAGTCTGGTCGATGGCCAGGCCGCCCTGCTCGGCGGTGAAGTACATGTAGTAGAGGAGGATTCCCTGCATTCCGTAGAAGGAGAAACGCTCCCACATTTCCACGGAAAACAGGCTGGCCAGCATCTTTGGGTGGCCGAAAAAAGAGGTGTCGCCCGGGGTTTTGGCCGGGGACACCGTCGTTTGCGATGTGCTCATTTACACCATGCTGGCACTTAACGGTAGTCAATGTCACATCGCGGACACCCCGGCGCGGGCGCTTTGAGCTGCTATGGGACGGCGAAAAGATGATTTATAGCGGCTGGATTTCCGTCCCGCGCAGTCGCTCGAACTGCGCCGCGAGCTGCAGCAAGAGCAGCTCCGACCCCGCCTGCCCGATCAGCTGGATCCCCGTCGGCAGGCCGCCCTCCACGGGCGGCAGGGGAATGCTCACCGCGGGAAGCCCGCACACGTTCACCATCGAAGACCATGGCGCGAATTCGCACTGCCTGCGGTAGTCCTCGTCGGGATCCGCTTCCCAGCGGTTGCCGGAGCCGCTGAACCAGCCTAGGGGCCGCGCCGTCTGCGCCAGCGCCGGAGTCAGGATGACGTCCCACTGCGCGTACTGCGCGACGGTGTCCTGGCTGAACTGCCGCAGGAACCCCACGGCCTCGGCCACCTTCCGCGGGCTTCGCTGCTGCGCCCGCTTCCGGAACGTCCGGGTGAGCGGGGTCAGGAGCGCTTCCCGCTGCGGCAGGATCCGGGCGCTCCCGACGCCGGCGGTCCAGGCCGTGGTGAAGGCGTCCGGGTAGCGGTTGTCGTAGCGGATGTCAGCCCCGCCCACGGTGTGGCCGGCTTCTTCAAGCAGCGCGATGCCGCGGTTGAGGGAATCGAGCACCTCCGGTTCGGTTTCGAAGGGGAAGACGCCGCTCCACGGGCTGTCCAGGCTCACTCCGATCCGCAGCCGCGGCGGTGCCTTTCCTGCACCGGCGAGGTAGCCGCCGTCGGGCCGTGATTCGGGTGGCACCAGTGCGTCCAGCATGAGTGCGGCGTCCGCGGCGTTCCGGGCCAACGGCCCGGCCACCACCAGCCGTGCGGCGTCCCCCGGGCTTTCACCGGCCGGCACCAGACCACGGCCCGGCTTCAGGCCGAGGATCCCGCAGGCCGCCGCCGGAATGCGGATGGACCCGCCGCCGTCGCTGCCCGGTGCGAACGGCAGGAACCCGGCGGCCACCGCCGCCGCGCTCCCGCCGGAGGAGCCGCCGGAGCTGCGTCCCGGTGAGTGCGGATTGCGCGACGGCGGCGCGATCCGGTTCTCGCTGTACGCCGTCAGGCCGAATTCGGGAACCTGCGTTTTGCCCAGCGATATTGCCCCCGCACTCTTGAGTGCGGAGGCCAGGGCACCGTCCGCGGGGGCCGGCTTATGGTCCAATGCCGCGCTGCCATGCGTGGTCACCACGCCGGCCACATCCGTCAGGTCCTTGAACCCCAGCGGCATCCCATGCAGCGGCGGCAGCTCCGCCATCCGGCCCTCCCGCCGCAGCCGGGCGTGCAGCGCGTCCGCAGCCCCGGCGTCGAGCAGGGCCTGTTCAGCCGTGACAGTGACGAAGGCGCCCAGCACATGGTTGCGGGCGGCGATCCGGGACAGGAAACAGGTGGCCGTATCCCGGGCCGACAACTCGCCGGCAGCCAGGGCGTCCCGCAGGGACACGGCGCTGAGCAGGTGCATCTCAGCCAAGGAAGCGCGGCTCCAAACGTTCTTCCACCGCGGTTCCGCCCGCGACGGTGACCCGGTACGCCGCCCGCTCCCGGACTTCGGCCACCACTTCCACCAGTTCCGTGCCGCGGTACACCAGGCCCACGCCGTCGTCGGTGCAGTGCGTCTCGCCCAGCACGCCGCCGGACACCAGCTCGTGGATCAGCGGCCGGCGGCCGGGTTCGGAGTCGAAATGGACGCCGTTGGCGTAGGGGAGCAGGCCCAGGCCGTTGGTGACGGGCCGCAGTTCGGGTCCGAAAGAGTCGGTGGCGCCGCCCTGGAACCAGCAGATGGACCCGGCCGAAACGCCGGCCAGGACCACCCCGGCAGCCCACACTCTCCGGAGGACCTCGTCCAGCCCATGGGCGCGCCACACTGCCAGCAGGTTCACCACGGACCCGCCGTGCACCCACACCACGTCCTGCTCCATCAGGTACGCCTCGGGGTCCGCCTGGCTGGGCATGGTGAAAAGGTTCAGGTGGCTGAGGTCGAATCCGGCGATCCGGGCGGCCTGGTCCATCTCCGCGGCGAACCAGCGCTGGTCCCCGGACGCCGTGCCGAGATGCGCGATCCGCGGCGCCCGGCCGCTCACCCCGGAAAGCTCGACGGCGTAATGCACCAGGGCGTCGAACTCCAGCCGGGTGCGCTGCCCCGACTTGTAGCCGCCGGAGGTGGCCAGGATGGTCGGTTCTCCGGCGGGCATGGGCGGGCCTCCTCGCGTTGGTTTGCTGGCGTGTTCCTGCCGCCCACCCTAACGCCGCGCGGTGTTCAGTGTGTAGCAGTGTTCAGCGAGTAGTAGGGCGTGCGGCGCTGCCGGGCCTCCAGGGGGATGTTTGAGCGCACGATCGTGAATACTTCGAGTTTCTTCAAGTGGTACTGGGTGCTGTCGCGCGAGATTCCCAGGCCGTTGCTGATCGTTGCCACCCGGCTGGCCCCATGGCGTTCCAGGTAGGCGAGGATCCGGTGCTGGACAGGGTGGGACGGCTGCTGCGTGCCGGAGGTGTTCGGCAGGTTCACGCTTTCTCCTCTGGGGTAGAGACTCTTGCAGGAGCCAGTACACCCCGCTGTTGTTGCACGCGTGTTTCCGCCAGGGGTCCTGGTATTTCACGGCGGCAGGGCGCTGCCTCCGCGCCGTAAGCTGGGAAGGAGCCAACGAGGAGTAAACACCATGAGCGATTTCGAAACAGTTCCGGCCAGCGAGGTCCCGGAAGGCGCCAGCATCCTGGATGTCCGCGAGGAATACGAGTGGGCCGCCGGCCACGTTGCCGGAGCGCGGCACATTCCGTTGGACCAGCTGCCCGAGCGCCTGGATGAACTCGACGCCGACGAGGACCTCTTCATCATCTGCCGCACCGGGGGCCGCTCGATGCGGGCCGCCCAGTGGCTGGTGGGCCAGGGCTACACCGCCACCAATGTCGCCGGCGGCATGGACATGTGGTTCGAAGCCGGGCGTCCGATTGTTTCGGACAACGGCCTGAAGCCCGTGGTCCTCTAGCCTTCCCCAAGATATAGCTGTTAAGGAATATTCAATGCCGGCATCCGCCCTGCGCTACACCTTCCTGGGCCCGGAGGGCACCTTCACCGAGGCCGCCCTGCTGCAGGTTCCCGGCGCTGCCGAGGCCATCCGGATCCCGTGCTCCAGCGTCAACACCGCGTTGGAGCGCGTACGGCAGGGCGAGGCGGATGCCGCCATGGTGCCGATCGAGAACTCCGTGGAAGGCGGCGTGACGGCCACGCTCGACGCCATCGCCACCGGTGCCGAGCTGCGGATCATCAGGGAAGCCCTGGTCCCCATTACCTTCGTGCTCGTGGCGCGGCCGGGCGTCCGCATCGAGGACATCCGCCGCATCTCCACCCACGGCCATGCCTGGGCGCAGTGCCGGCTCTGGGTCGAGGAAAACATTCCCAGTGCAGAATACGTTCCGGGATCCTCGACGGCGGCCGCCGCCGTCGGGCTCCTCGACGACGAGCCGCACTACGACGCTGCGATCTGCGCGCCGCTCGTGGCCGCCGAGCGCCCGGGGTTGGACATCCTGGCGGAGAACATCGGCGACAATCCCGGAGCGGTGACCCGCTTCGTGCTCGTCAGCCGGCCGGGCCCGCTCACGCCCCGCACCGGCGCGGACAAGACCACCGTGGTGGTGCCGCTTCCCGAGGACCGGCCCGGCGCACTGATGGAAATCCTGGACCAGTTCGCCTCCCGCGGAGTGAACCTCAGCCGCATCGAGTCCCGCCCCACCGGCCAGTACCTGGGCCACTACTTCTTCAGCATCGACGCCGACGGCCACGCCGAGGATGCCCGCGTGGCCGATGCCCTCGCCGGCCTCCACCGGATCAGCCCGGCAACCCGCTTCCTCGGCTCCTACGCGAGGGCCGACGAAGCCAGGACGCCGGTTGCCCCGCACACCTCGGATGCTGCCTTCACCGCCGCCCATGCCTGGGTGAACGGCATCCTGGAGGGTGCCCCTACCGCCGGGTAAAAACAGTGCGTATGCTTACTTGATCCAGAGCGGATGGACCATGCCTCGGATGGAGGAAGCGGGCCATGACAGATAAAAACATCGATACCGGCGGCCAGGGAATGATCGTCAATCCCAAGCCGACAACGGAAAACCAGGACTGGGACGGAGACGACGCCGACCGCGCCGACCGCCTGCGCTTCGAAGAGGAGCAGGCCATGATCCGGGAGCAGTCCGAGGCCCGCGCCGCCGCAAAGGCCGCAGCCGAAGCGAACGAGGAAAAGGACGCGAGCTAAGCGTCGTTATCGGACCCGCACCAGCAATGACCGCGCGTCCACCTGGACGGTGACTTCCGTCGCCTCGCCGGCGGGGTCGCCGTCGAGTTGTGTGGCCATCGGTTCGCTGCTGCGGATCACCACCTTGCCTGAACGGTAGAAGTTCATCACCGGCAGGTTCCTGTTGTGCTTGAAGAGCACCTTGGCGTACATCGCCAGCCAGCCGATGGCGCTGCGCGGGCTCATGACCACCACGTCCAGCATGCCGTCGTCGATCATCGCCTCCGGGATGAAGTCGATGCCGCCCGGGATCAGCCCGCAATTGGCGAAGAGCACGCTGCGGATCTTGCGTGCCTGTTCCGGTTCGCCGTCCAGCGAGATGCTGACGCGCTTCCGCCGGCCGGGCAGGTGCCGCACCCCTGCCTCGGTGTAGGCCAGCCAGCCCACCGCCTTCTTGAGCTCCGCGTTGGTGTCGCCCACTACCTCGGCGTCCAGGCCCATGCCCGCGATCACCAGGAAAACGTGCTCGGATGATTCGCCGGTGCGGCTGTTGGCGATGGCCATCCGTGCGGTATCGATGTAGCGCTGGTGGCCGAACAGGGCAGTGTGGATGCTGCCGCGGAGGTCGTTGACGTCCAGCTCGATGTTGCGGGCCAGGAGGTTGCCGGTGCCCAGCGGAACCAGGCCCATGGCCGTATCGGTTCCCGCGAGGGCCTCGGCCACGACGCGCACGGTACCGTCGCCGCCGCCCGCGAGGACGACGTCGGCTCCCCAGTCCAGGGCCGCGCGCGATTGCGCATGGCCGGGATCCTCCGCCGTCGTATCGAAGAAGACGGGTTCGTCCCAGCCGGCCAGCTGGCAGGCCTCCCGGATCTCACGGCGGGCCTCTTCCGAGCGGGCTTTCACGGGATTCAGGATCACCGCCACTTTTTGTTCCCCGGGCAGCGGCTTGTGCGAGTCGCCGCGGACGGCGCTCCGGCTGTGCTTGGCTTTGAGGCGGCGCACGCCCCACCAGCTGGAGACAAGAAAGACCACCATGCCCCCAGCGAGAACCGCGTAAAGGATCCAGTCGCTCATGGTCCTCCAAGATTATCCCGGCGCACCGCGCTTCCCGGACCGCGGAGGGCCCGTGCGATTCGATACCCTTGTCAGGTGATCGACGTAAAAGACCTCAGCGAAAACCCGGACAAGTTCCGTGCCAGCCAGCGCGCCCGCGGTGCCGACGAGTCCCTGGTGGATGCGATCATCTCCGCCGACGCCGAACGCCGCGCCGCGCTGATCCACTTTGAGACCCTCCGCGCAGAGCAGAACGCCTTCGGCAAGAAGGTGGCCCAAGCCAAGGGCGAAGAGAAGCAGGCCCTGCTGGCCGAGGTCAAGGAACTGGCCAACTCCGTCAAGGCAGCCTCCGCTGATGCCGACGCCGCGCAGGCCAAGCACGACGAACTGCTGCGCATCATCCCCAACCTCGTGATCGACGGCGTTCCCGAAGGCGGCGAGGATGACTACGTGGTGGTCAAGACTGTCGGCACGCCCCGCGAATTCACCGACTTCGAGCCGAAGGACCACCTGGAAATCGGCGAACTGATCGGCGCGATCGACATGGAACGCGGCGCCAAGGTGTCCGGCGCGCGCTTCTACTTCCTGCGCGGCGTGGGTGCCCGCCTGGAGATGGCGCTGCTGCAGATGGCCATGGACCAGGCCATCGAGGCCGGCTTCATCCCCATGATCACGCCCACCCTGGTGCGTCCGGAGACCATGCAGGGCACCGGTTTCGACGTGAAGCACGACGCCGAGATCTACCGCCTCGCCGAAGACGACCTTTACCTTGTGGGCACCTCGGAGGTGGCCCTGGCCGGGTACCACGCCGACGAGATCCTGGACCTGTCCGCAGGCCCCATCCGCTACGCCGGCCAGAGCTCCTGCTACCGCCGCGAAGCCGGCTCGCACGGCAAGGACACCCGCGGCATCATCCGCGTCCACCAGTTCAACAAGGTGGAAATGTTCATCTACACCACGGTGGAAGAGGCCGAGGCCGAGCACGCACGCCTGCTCGCCTGGGAAGAGGAAATGCTGGCCAAGTGCGAGCTGCCCTACCGGGTGATCGACACCGCCGCCGGTGACCTGGGCATGTCCGCGGCCCGCAAGTTTGACTGCGAAGCCTGGGTTCCCACGCAGCAGGCCTACCGCGAGCTCACCTCCACCTCGAACTGCACCACCTTCCAGGCCCGCCGCCTCAACGTCCGCGAACGCGCCTTCGCCGAGGACGGTACCCCGAAGGGCACCCGCTCCGTGGCCACGCTGAACGGCACCCTGGCCACCACCCGCTGGATCGTGGCCATCCTGGAACACCACCAGAACCCGGACGGTTCGGTCAACGTTCCCAAGGCGCTCCAGAAGTACCTGGGCGGCCTCGAGGTGCTCCCGGTCCTGTAGGTTACTCCCCGGACTACGGACTTTTCCCCGCCGTGTTCGGTGTGGATTCGTCCGCAGGCCGGGGATTCTTCGTTAATGCCCGACGGCGGGAAGTCCTGCCGCTGCGAGTTTGCGTTTGAGCCGCTCGGGGTCGTTCGCCGTGGCCCAGTCCCAGCGCACCACGGTGAAGCCGAGTGCCCGGAGGCGGTCCTCGCGCTTCTTCTCGGCCAGCACGGCTTCGCGGCTTGAGTGGCCGTCCAGGTACTCGTCGCGCAGATATTTGGCGTCGCCGTCGAACTCGCCGATCAAGCGGAACTTCCGCCAATGGAAGTCAGTGCGGGCAACAAAGCCGTCGTCATCCTGGAAGCTGGCCTGCAGCTCCGGCGGAGGGAAGCCGAGGGCATGGATCCGGGCACGGCTCAACGACTCTCCGGCCGACCCCGAGCGGGGATCGGCGAAGGCGACCACGGAGGCTACCCAGCGTCGTTTGGCAGCCGACGCCAGCCGTTCTGCCTCGCGGAGAAGCTCAGCCTGGCTGCAGGACTGACCTTTGAACCGTTCAGGGCTTAGGGCGTGATCGGCGAGCACCACTCCCTTTGCGAAATCGGACCGGGCGATGATGTCCACCACCGTGCGGGCCAACGGGGTGACCTGGAATCCCTGGTGGACCACTGTCTCGGCGTCATAGCAATGCCGGAAGACCCCGTATCCGCGGATCTTCTCAAGGCCCGTGCTTTGCGTCGCTGCCTGGAATGCGGCGCTGGTGGTGGGCGCCGACCTGCCTGAGCGGCTCGCCGACGCGCCTGCGAGGTGCACGTGCCCAGGCACGCCGACCAGGTTCAGCCCCCAAACCAGTCCGGCGGATTCGAAACACAGCCGCGGAGCGGACAGTTCCAGGGAGACGGCTTTGACCGTGGCGGCGTAGCGTTCCCACGGTTTCATGGCCAGCCACCCTGCTTTGTCCGCGTAGATTCCCCGCCGGACCCGCACGAGTTCACCCCGTTGGTAGCGCAGGCTGAGGGAACGGATGTCTCCGGTGTTGCGCCGCTGGTCTGAGGCAACAATGAGTGTGGGCGTCGTGGGCATGTACCAAGCCTCGGGCGTCGCTGAGCGGAGCAAAACGTTCCAGGGTGGCTATGTGGACAAATCGGCCAAACAGTTCGTCCCGTCCCTGTGGACTTTTCCCGGCCGTGTTCGGTGTGGATTTGTCCGTGGGCCGGGGATTTTCGTTCCACGCCCCGCGCCAGGTCTTCATCCGCTATTCACCCGGGGCGGACCTCCCGTTCTGGTGACTGTCAGGGGTCTCTGCAACACTAAGGACCATGACTATTTTGACTGACACTTCAGTAGCTGGCATCGATGACCAGCGGAATTCACACCAGAAGCTCATGATCGCGCTGGACGTTGACGGGACCCTCGTGGACCACGACGGCCACATGACCCCCGGCGTCCGCGAGGCCGCCCGGGCAGTGGTCGCGGAGGGGCACGACGTCCTCATCGCCACCGGCCGCTCCCTCAATGCCACGCTGCCCGTGATCGAGCAGATCGGCCTCGAACGCGGCTACGCGGTCTGCTGCAACGGCGGCGTGACCCTGCGCCTGGATCCCGCCCTGGAATCCGGCTACGAGATCATCCACAAGGCCACCTTCGACCCCGCACCGGCGCTCAAGGCACTGCGCGAACGGCTCCCCGCCGCCAAGTACGCCTTGGAGGACGAGGAAGGCAACTTCCTGTCCACGGAGCGCTTCCAGGACGCCAGCTTCGGCGTCGAGGCCGTCGGCGTCGATTTCCAGACCATGCTGGACGCCACCGCCGTCCGCGTCGTGGTCTTCAGCAGCGAGAACACCTCCGAGGAATTTTCCGAGGCCATCCGGCAGGTCGGCCTCTCCGGCGTCACCTACTCGGTGGGCTGGACGGCGTGGCTGGACATCGCCGCGGCCGGGGTCACCAAGGCCAGCGCCCTCGAACAGCTCCGCCACCGGCTCGGCACCCACCCCCGCCACACGCTGGCCATCGGGGACGGCCGCAACGACATCGAAATGCTGGAGTGGGCGGGCCGCGGCGTCGCCATGGGCCAGGCTCCCGAAGAGGTGATCGCCGTGGCGGATGAGGTCACCGCGTCCGTGTACGACGACGGCGCCGCCCGGGTGCTGCGCGGCCTCCTCGGGTAGGGGCTAGCGAACCTCGAGGATCAGCGAGAGGAGCCGCGCCGCGGCGGGCCGGGCTGCGTGTTCCTCGGCCCACTGGGCACGGGCCAGGGCTTTGCTGACGGCCTGGGTGGTGATGCCGAGTTCCTGGGCCACGGCTTTTTGCTGGCCGCGCACTCCGGGAGTCAGCAGGTCCAGGACCCGCCATTCCGCCGCGGTCCGGTGCTGCACGATATGCCCCAGCAGGCGCAGCACGGCCTCGGACTCGGCGGCCAGCGCGGCAACGGGTCCCTCCACCGCGACGGTTACGCGGTCCTTGCCGTTCCGCAGCCTGTCCACGGCCCGCCGCGCGTACACCAGCCCGTGGCCGGAGGCATCCTTGATCTGGTTGGGCAGCGGTTCGTTCACCGGTCCGACGCCGATTCCCACGTACCAGTGCCCGCCGCGCAGGGCGATGAGTGCGGTTTCCACGGCCTGGTGCGGGCAGTCCACGATTCCTTGGATTTCGTCTTCCACAGAGCGGTCGAAGTCCAGCCGCGCAGGGATGTGCCTCAGGTCCTTGAGGAGCTGCGGCACCAGGTCGCCGTCTTTGCGGCTGTCGCGTTGGTTGATGGTCAGCGTGAACATGTGGATCACAGCCTACCGGCAGGTAGCTTTGCGGCAAACGGGAGGAAACACAGGGACACAGGATGGGCCGGTTCAGTCCAGGCTGGTTCGGTGGGTAACCACGACCGGCGGCAATGCACGCGCAGCGACGCCCGCAGCGCCGGGCACCCCGGCGTCGAGCATGGCCTGTTGGATGGCTATCACCAGCGCTGTGGGGTCCTCTTTGCTTTCGAACAGCCAGAACTCTCCGCCCGCGCGGAAAACCAAGGCGTTCGGGCCCGAAACTCCCAGGGACGTTTTCTTTCGCGACTCCAGCAGGCGCGATGGGCTGCTACCTTCAGGCGTTCTGACGGTTTTGATGGTTGCCGCGTCGATGTCTGCCCAGGGGAAGACCTTGGTGGTTTGCTTCTGGGCGATGCGCGTTGCGAGGCCGCCGTCAAACACCAGCAGCTTCCGGAAGCCCATCAGCAGGATCAGGGACCACAGCACCAGGCCGGTGAGCGCGCTGACCAGGACGTATCCCGGAATGTCGCTGAAATAGCCTGGCTCTCGGCTCGAACGCGGCGTGACGAACTGTGCGATCGCTCCGTAGATGAAGCCGACGGCCAGGCAAGGCAGCAGCGCCTTCCAGAAGATCTTTCGCGATATGGCCACATGGCGTAGCTTGCCGAGCCGGGGTTCAAGCCGCTGCTCAGCCCGCCGGACGAGCCAGTTACGACCCCGCATCGGGGCGGCGGCCGTACAAATTGGGCAGGTTCCGGCGCTCCGCATCTGCGGCACGGGCCGCTTCGGTCTCAGCCACGGCTTTCGGATCGGGAATGGGCTGCTGGCCGCGGGCAAGCCCGGACCGCAGATCGATGGCGGCGAATTTCGTGTCGATGCTGTCGCCGCCGCTTCCGCTGAGGGCCGCTCCGATCGCGAGGATGACGTAGACGGGGGCGAAGGACCAGCACACTGCCCGCCAGCCGCCAAGCCACGCCCCGGAGGTGGTGCCGTCCGAGACGCGGACTCCGCGCATGCCCGCGGCGGCGTCCCCCAAACCACCGAAAGCGCCGCAGATCATGCCGTAGCCGAAGAGAACCCCGAACCAGATTGCTGCAATGACGCCATAAAACGCCCCCGTGCTGAACATGAACGTGTAGCCGAGCGTGCCGTTCTGGACGAGGCTGTTGAAAACGGCCATCAGGATCCCGGCTACCGCCATGACCACCAGTGCATCCAGCGTCCGGCCCCAGAAATGTGCCCAACCGCCTTTGCGCACGTAGTAGTTCCCGGTCTCCGTGTACCGCAGGACGGGGCGGCCGGTGACGGCGTCAACCAAGCCGGTACTGCGGGCGTGTTTGCTGCTCATGAATGTCTTTCGGAGTGGAGGGTACAGGCGTCAGGACAGTCCGGCCAGGCTTCCGAAGATCCCCGTCAAGGTCTCGCGGGATGTGCCGCGCAGCTCGAGTGACACCGACTCGCCCTGGGCGCTGGGAGTCAACACCTGCACGCCGGATGGCCCGGTGTAGACGGTGACGGTGGGGAATTCGTCCGAGTCGGTCTTGAACGCCACCACGTTGCTGGCGGCCAGGGTGTCGGCCAGGGCGGTCGGCGCGTGCTCCTCGAATTCCGTCTCGGTGTAGGAAACGGCCTCGGTGTCCTGCGCGGCGGCGCCTTCGGGATCCACAAAGGCGGCCATCCGGCCGGGCAGCGCATCCCGGGAGATAACGGTGAAACCGTGCAGGCCGCCGTCGTCGACTTCTTCCAGCAGCACGCCCTCTGCGTGCGTGTACGCGTACAGCCAGCGCCGGCCGGTGGAAACAGTGCGCTCGATGGAAACAACCGTGTCGCCGCTGCGGCGCAGCGTCAACGCCCCGGTAATGTCATCAACCGCGTGCAGGCGGCTCGGTTCACTTTCACCTTCGAAGATCACGGGGTAGACAAGTTCCTTGGCCAGCAGCCCGCGCAGGGCCACGGCACACATGATGTCCTTGCGTGCCTCCTGGGCGGAGAGCCACGGCAGGGCGACGATCTGCTCGCGCTGGACGCCGTCCAGGGCCACGACTTCTTCGTCCGTGAGCGTGGGGAGGGCGAAGCCTTCGTCCGACGCCCGTCCCAACACCGCCGCCGCGCAGCGCACATCGCGCTCGGTCCAATTGATCGTGTTCGTGGTCATCCGAAAATCCCTCCAACAAACTTTCCGACTGATTTGGCCGCGTTCGTGACCCCATCTGCAACCTTAGTGCCAACGTCCTTGGCGAATCCGGCCACTTCCCTGGCGCCGTCGGCGATGTAGCTGCCGGGGTTCCTGGCGAAGTTCTTGATTGAGTCCCAGTTGTCCGCCACCAGGTTGCCGAGCGCCCAAGCGCCGGCAACAAGTCCGGCGCCGATGACAATCGGTGCGCCGATTGGCCCCAGCAGTGCCGCGCCGCCGGCCGTCATCAGCATGATGCTGCCGACGCCACTCACCACGGAGAGGCCTCCCGCGATCCGGTCTCCCGTTCCGCGCCAACCGTCGTGCTGGGGGTTGATGATGTCGCTGATGCCGCCCACGATGTTCAACGGGGCAGCCAGGGCGCCGGCGATGCGCAGGCCCTTGGAGAACTTCGACGCCTCCTGGAATGCCTGGCTGTAGGGGATGTTGGCCTTCAGGTCGGAGATGACGTCGGTGATCTTGCCGCCGTTGCGGAGCGCATCGAGGGCTTCGCGCAGTACCGTTCCGCCGGCCCGCCAGTTGGTGAGGATCTCCTTGGTCTTGGCGAACTCCTGCCAACCAAGCTTCCCGAGCTTGTACGCCTGCCAGAGCTGGGCTGCAACGTCCTTGACGCCGCTGGCGGTGTCGTAGACGTCCTTGATGACACCCACCGAGCTTTCGCCGCTCTTGTGGCTGGTGAACTCCTGCTGGTTCGCGTGCTTCTTCAGTTCGCTGGCACCGGAACGCAGCATGGACGCCGCCTTGATGATGCTTTGCCGGTGCTTGCCGTTCCATTCGTTCTTGAACGTCGAGGCGTCCTGCCCCTTCCACGCGGTGGTGGAGTTGATCAGCTGGGTCAGCTGGGTGCCCTGCAGGGCGATCGTGTCCGCGGCTTTGCCCATGACTCCTGCGAGCGACCGCAGCTGCGCGACGTCGGCTCCGTAGAACCCTGCCATCCGGATTCCCCCCGTTTCTCCATGTGTTTGCTCAGTTCCCACCAGCCTATGGACCGGCCGGAAACCGCGCGATGGGGAACCCTCCCCATGTGGGCAGCGGCCTAAACGCAGCGGCTTAAAACAGCGACGGCGGCAGTCCAGGTTCACATGGAACCCGGCCTGCCGCCGTCGTGCAAGTCAAGCGAGGTGCAAGACAAACGGTGAAACGGGCGGAAACCGCCCCGGCCGCTTAGTGGCCCTCTGCCTCGAAGCGCTTGATGGAGGCTTCCAGCTCGGCCTCGGCGGCTGCGCGGTCGGCCCAGCCTTCGGCCTTGACCCACTTGCCCGGCTCGAGGTCCTTGTAACGGGTGAAGAAGTGCTCGATTTCCTTGATGAGGAATTCGCTGACGTCCGAGACTTCCTGGATGTGGTCGAAGCGCGGGTCCGCGGGAACGCAGAGGACCTTGGCGTCTCCGCCGCCGTCGTCGGTCATGTTGAAGACGCCGATGGGGCGGGCCTCGACGATCACGCCGGGGTGCAGGTCGAAGTCCTGCAGGAGCACCAGGGCGTCCAGCGGGTCGCCGTCCTCGCCCAGGGTGTTCTCGAAGAAGCCGTAGTGGGTGGGGTACTGCATGGACGTGAACAGGATGCGGTCCAGGCGGACGCGGCCGGTCTCGTGGTCAACTTCGTACTTGACGCGCGATCCCTTCGGGATCTCGATGGTGACGTCATGCTTCATGGAATGCTCCTTGACGGTATTGGCGTGGGCGCGGCAAAAGAACGGCCGGCGCCGCCGACTACTATTGAGGATATAGCGAGAGGTCCAGGTTTCTTGAACCGGGGGACATCCAGGACGTTAAAGGACCACAAGCCACATGAAGGGCCAGAAACAGGGGGCCGCGCCCGAAGTGCGTGGAGAGGCCCGGCGCTCACCCGTCCGCGGGCTCCAGTCGCTGCTCCTCGTTGCGGCGGTCGCGGCGCTTGCCGTGCCCATGGCCGTGAACGTCGCGCCCGCTTTCTTCGCGCCGCAGCAGGCGCCTGCCGCGCAGACCCCGCCGTGGCAGCTCGCTCCGGAACAGCTTTCCTTGCCGGCCGGCGTCGCGCCGCTTGATCCTTCTGCTCCCGTCCCCTCGCCCGCGAAGCTTGGCGCGCTGCTGGATCCGGCCTTGAAGCCCGACGGCGGCGGCACCTTCACCGCGGTGGTCCAGGACGCGTTGAGCGGCGATGTCCTTTACGAGCGCGACGGCGGCAGGAACCGGGTGCCGGCGTCCAACATGAAGCTGCTCACCGCCGTCGCGGCGTTGCGGGCGGCAGGTCCGGAGTCCCGCTTCCGTACGGAGGTCGTGGCAGGTGCGAAGCCTTCCACCGTGGTGCTGCGCGGCGGCGGGGACGTACTGCTGGGCGAAGGTATTTCCGAGCCGGATGAGGTGATGGGCCGCGCCGGCCTGGAGACCTTGGCCGCCGACACCGTGGCGGCCCTGACTGCTCAGGGCGCCAAGGGGCCGCTGACGGTGCAGCTGGACGACTCCCTCTTCACTGGCCCGGCGCTGAACCCGGCGTGGGACCTCGCGGACGTCGCCGCCGGCGAAACCGCGCCGCTGTTCCCGCTGGCCATGCACGGGGGCCGGAATGCGCCCGGAACCACTGGCGGGCCCCGGCCCAAGGACGCCGCGCTGGACGCTGCGCAGGCCTTCGCCCGCAAGCTGCAGGCAGCCGGTGCGCCGAAGGGCATCAAGGTCAGTGCCGCCGTCGTCCGGGCCAAGGCGCCAGCCGATGCCGAGGTGCTGGCCGCCGTCGAATCCGCCACGGTCCGCCAGCAGGTGGACCTCATGCTGGAGACCTCGGACAACTACCTGGCCGAGGTGCTCGGCCGCATGGCCTCGCTCGCGTCCGGCGGGGCGGCAAGCAACGACGGCGCCACGGCAGCTGTGCGGACACAGCTCGGCGAGCTGGGAATCGACACCGCCTCGATGCGGCTGTCCGATGTGTCCGGGCTGTCCCTGGCGAACCAGGTTTCGGCCCGGCAGTTCTCCGAAGTGGTGCGGCTGATTACCTCGGGCCCGGATACGCGGCTGAGGGCTGCGCTCGCCGGTTTCCCGGTGGCCGGCCTGACCGGAACCCTGGACGACCGCTACGGCGACGCCAGCACCGCCGGCGGAGCAGGCCTGGTGCGCGCCAAGACCGGCACCCTGAACTCGGTGATCGCGCTCAGTGGTTACGTGGTGGACGCCGACGGCCGGCTCCTGGTGTTCTCCTTCATCGGCAACGGGCTCACCCCGGGCGCGGCCGGGAACAAGGTGGCGCTGGACCGGGCGGCCTCGGCGCTGGCGTCGTGCGGGTGCCGATGACGGCCCACAGAGACGACGCCGTGCGTCGGTACTTACTGGAAGTCCAGCACGAGGCTGACAAGATTCTTGCGACTTTGCCGGAAGGTATCCACGGCGGGGCAAGCATCGAAGGTGGCCAGGTGTACGTCGACATCCGTGGGCCGAGACTGAAAGCCTTCACCCTGGTGCTCGGCGGCGAGGCGCCGGAAATTGTGTATGACGCCAGCTACATCCAGCTCTGCTTGATCGGTGAAGGTATCGCGGAACAGGTGGAGTTTCTGCAGGAAACCGTCTCTGCCATTGCGGAGTTTCTCCTCAGCGACAGGCTGCCAACCCAACATCACAGCTGGATTCTCAAGCGTCCTTATCTGCTTTTTCCCATGGCTGATGGCACCCAGTGGAGGCTGAGCAAGTTCACAAAGTGACGGTGCGCGTTTTGAGCGCGGGCATTCGGGTTGATCCTGCAGACCAGGTGACGTACGCGGCCTGGAACTCGCCTGATCTGCAGGACGAATGAACCGCAGGGTTTCGTTGCGACGCAGCCTGGCCCCAACCCTCCGCGCGCAGCGAACTTAAAGGACGGTTGTCAGGGGGCTGTGGTGTGATTGGAAGCATGGAGTCCCAGCAGCAAGGCACCACGTCCAAAACCACTGCACAGTCGTCCAAGACCACTGCACAGTCCCTCATCAACTGGGAGCTCGCCGCGTCCACGGCGGCCCGGCTCGCACCGGCGGGCCCGGCCATGAGCCCTTCGGAGATCGGCAAGGCGGTGGAGAGCCTGCGCCGCAGCGCCGATGCCTCGGTGCCGCATGTCCACGAGATCACCGGTATCGAAGCGGCCCGGGACCTGCGTGACTCCCACGTGCTGGTAGTGGACCGTGCTTCCTGGTCCAAGGCGAACACCCAGAGCTTCGCCGTCATGCTCCAGCCCGCGCTGCAGCAGATGCTCGATTCCCGCCGCGGGGCCGCCCTGACCCCGGCCGCGGCCGCCACGAGCGGTGCGATCACCGGCAGCCAGCTCGGCGCCGTCCTCGCGTTCCTCTCCAGCAAGGTCCTGGGCCAGTACGATCCTTTCGCCGCGCTGGCCCCCGAATCCAAGACTCCCGCGGGAGGCCGCCTGCTCCTCGTGGCGCCGAACATCATCTCCGTGGAACGCGAACTCAACGTGGACCCGGAAGACTTCCGCCTCTGGGTCTGCCTGCACGAACAGACGCACCGCGTGCAGTTCGCCGCCGCGCCCTGGTTGCGCCATCACATGCTGGACGAGATCGAAAAGCTCAGCGGCCACCTCCTGGGCAACGTCGATTCCCTCATGGAGCGCGCCGCCGCGGCCGCCCGCTCCCTGCGGGACCGTTCCGCCCCGGGGGACATGCCGCGCCGCGGCGCCATCCTGGACCTGCTCCAGGACCCGGAGGAAAAGGCGTCCCTGTCCCATCTCACGGCGGTCATGAGCCTGCTGGAAGGCCACGCGAACGTGGTGATGGACGCCGTCGACTCCTCCTTGGTTCCGTCGGTCAAGACCATCCGCCAGCGCTTCAACGCCCGCGGCAAGGACCGCGGCGTGATCGAAAAGTTCATCCGCAACCTGCTCGGCCTGGACGCCAAGATGCGCCAGTACAGCGACGGCGCCAAGTTCGTGCGCGCCGTGGTGGCCGTGGCGGGTATGGAAGGCCTCAACAAGGTCTGGGAATCGGCCGAACACCTGCCCACCGAAGAGGAGATCCACGACGCCAAGCTGTGGCTCGAGCGGATGGGGCTGTGAATGAGGGGGCTGGGACGGATCGGCCTGCGGGCAGGGGCCGACGCCGGCCGGGCCGTTTGGCGCCCGTCGTCGGCAAGGCGCGCAACCACCTGAGGGACGCGCTCGCCGCCGCCGGCTACCCGGCCCGGGTGCTGGTCGCCTGCAGCGGCGGCCCCGATTCCCTCGCGCTCGCTGCAGTAGCTGCGTACTTTGCCCGCCGTGGAAATGTGGACGGGCACCCGGTCTCCGTGGCCGCCGTCGTGGTGGACCACCAGCTGCAGCCCGGTTCGGCGGAGATTGCCGCGGAAACCGTCGCTGTGCTGGAGGAACTGGGCCTTTCGCCAGTGCAGCTGCGGGCCGTCGAGGTTGCGTCCACCGGCTTCGGGCCCGAAGCCGCCGCCCGGGATGCCCGCCACGCTGCCCTGGACGCCACGGCGGAAGAGCTCGGCTGCGGTGCGATCCTGCTCGGCCACACCCTGGATGACCAGGCCGAACAGGTGCTCCTTGGCCTGGCCCGCGGTTCCGGCACCCGTTCCCTGGCCGGGATGCGCCCTGCGCGAGGCAAGCTCCTGCGCCCCTTTCTGGGCCTGCGACGTGCGGAAACCCTGGAGATCTGCGCCGCTGAAGACCTCGAGCCGTGGCACGATCCGCACAACACGGACCCCGCGTTCGCCCGCTCCCGGACCCGGGTGGAGGTGATGCCCGTGCTGGAGGAAAAGCTCGGCCCAGGCGTCGCCGAATCGCTCGCACGCACCGCGGCCATCCTGCAGCAGGACGCCGACTTCCTCGAAGACCTCGCCGTCGAACGCTACGCCGCGCTGGTCCGCCGAACGGAAGACGGCGTCTGGCTTCCGGAAGCCGCCGTGCGGGAACTGCCCGCGGCACTCAGGTTCCGGGTGATCGCCAAGGCGGCGTCCGACGTCGGCGGCCAGCAACCGGGGTACGGCCGCCTCCAGGCTGCCGAAGCCCTGCTGCGGCGGCAGGGTTCCGCCGGCCCGGTCCAGCTGCCGGGCAATGTCAGCGTGTACCGGCTCTCGCTCGCCGGGCAGGCCGAGGAGAAGCGGGCACAGGAAGCGCTCTCTGTGCAGGCCGGTGTTCCCCGCGAAGCGGACGGCTGTGGGAAGCTAGTATTCCGGCATCACAAAACGCCCCAGCACTAGCCGCAGACCCGCATCAACACAGGAGCCATTGGTGGATTCAAACGACGTCCAGGCAGACCTCAAGCACGTTCTCTACACCAAAGAGCAGATCCAGCAGCGGATCACTGAACTCGCAGCGCAGATCGACAAGGATTACGAGGGCCGCGAGCTCCTGATCGTGGGCGTCCTCAAGGGCGCCGTCATGGTCATGGCGGACCTGGCCCGTGCCCTGCACAGCCACGTCAGCATGGACTGGATGGCTGTCTCCTCCTACGGCTCCGGGACCCAGTCCTCGGGCGTGGTGCGCATCCTCAAGGACCTTGATACGGACCTCATGGGCAAGGACGTGCTGATCGTCGAGGACATCATCGACTCCGGCCTGACCCTTTCCTGGCTCAAGACCAACCTCGAGTCCCGCGGCACGGCCTCCGTGGAAATCTGCACCGCCTTCCGCAAGCCGGATGCCGCCAAGGTGGAGCTGGACGTCAAGTACATCGGCTACGACCTCCCCAACGAATTCGTGGTCGGTTACGGCCTGGACTACGCCGAGAAGTACCGCAACCTCGAGTTTGTCGGCACCCTCGCACCGCACGTTTACGAGTAATCCGCAGGCCGCCCGCCAAAGGCGGCACCACAGTCAAGGAGGCTGCTTCCCTTTTCCGGGAGGCAGCCTTCACTTATTGGCGTCCTTGTGCGTACCCTGAAGCCCTGTTGTGCCCCGCTTGGCTGCGTGCAAGCGCTTCGCGGGGGACTGCTTCACATACGCAAAATAGGGGGAAACGCAGTGACAGAGCAAACAACACGTACCCGGGCCCGCGGCAAGGTCCGCGCCTTCCTGGCCGGCGGCCTGGTGCTCGGTGTGGGTGCCACGGTGGTTCTCGCGGCCTGGAACGATTCCGAGTTCGGAACCGGAACCTTCACGGCAGGCACTTTCAACATGCAGGGCAGCACGGACGGCACCACCTACGCCGACCACGCCGCGGCACCCGGCGCCACCCTGCCCTTCACCGTCAATCCGGCCAACCTCGCGCCGGGGGATACCGTCTACGCACCGTTCGCCGTGCGCCTGGCAGCGAACACCTCCACGGGTGCCACCGTCACCGTCAACGGGGCCACCGCCGGCGGCAGCGTCGCCAACCTGAGCTACCAGCTGCTCCAGACCACCAGCTTCGGCTGCTCCGCGGACACGACGGGAACCGAACTCGTGGCCGCCGGAACCGCATTGGACGGCGCCCTCAGCGGTGTGACCTTCGACCTCGCGGCCGGTTCGCCCGTGACCGACCCTGGCCAGGCCGCCTTCCTGTGCTTCAAAGTCACTGCAGGTGCCGGACTCGTCCAAGGCCAGACCGGCACGGCCACCTGGGAGCTCGCGGCAGCGTCCACCTCCTGAGCACGGCTCCTGGATCTCCCATGACGGAGCCTGCCATGACCGATATGGGGAACACCCCTCCTTCCGCGCGACGTGCTGCCCGTCGGCGTTCCGCGCGCCGTAATCCTGCGCGCCGTGCCGCGCAGCGCCACCTGCTGCTCCGCGTCCGCGCCCTGCTGGCCGGCGGGCTGGTGCTGGGCGTGGGCGGAACCATGACCCTCGCCGCGTGGAACGATTCGGAATTCGCGGCCGGAACGTTCACGGCCAGTTCCTTCGCTTTGCAGTCGTCCACGAATTCCGGCGGTGCGTGGCAGGACCACGGCACTGCGGCGACTGCCGCCGTCATGTCCTTCAACGCCGCGGGGATGTCCCCCGGGTCAACCAACTACGCAAGCCTCTGGGTCCGGACAACGTCCGGCTCGGTGGCGGGCACCCTCGCCCTCCAGGGTGGGCAGCCGGTCCAGGGCGGGAGCGCCGCGCTGTTTGCCGCCCTGGACTACCGCGTGGTCCGGTACGGCTCCGGTGCGTGCGACGCCGGCCAGTTCGGCGCCGGGGCCACCTACCTGGTGGGCACGGCGGCGTCGAAGGCAGCCCTCGGCACTGCAGGATCCACCACAGCCGTGGCGGCAAACGCGGGCAGCCCGGTGCAGCTGTGCTTCGAAATCACCATGAAGGCCACCGCGGACAATTCCCTGCAGGGAAGCAGCGCCGGGGCCACCTGGGAAATCCGGGGGACGTCGGACTCATGACGGCGCAGCCTGCGGCACGGCACTTACGGGGGAGCGGCGCCGGCTCGGATGCCCGACGGGGAGCGTCCGCCGTCGTCCGCGACGTCCTGCTGAATGTCGCGGCAGCGGGCGGGGCACTGTGCATCCTGGTCACCCTGGCCGCCGTCTTCTTCCACGTGTCGCTCATCATGTTCAAGACCGGTTCCATGGCGCCGGCCATTCCAGCTGGATCGCTGGCCGTGGTGCGTGAAGTGCCCGTGTCCGAGGTGAAAACCGGCGACGTCGTCACCGTTGAACGCCAGGGAAAGCTTCCGGTCACGCATCGGGTTACTTCGGTCCGGCTTGGCGAGGACGGAACCGGCACCCTCACCATGAAGGGCGACGCCAATCCGGTGGAGGACCCCGCGCCGTACACGGTGTCGACCGTCCGCACCGTGCTCTGGTCCGCACCCGGATTGGCGCAATGGGTGGCGCAGGCGTCCAACCCGTTCGTGCTGGGCGGGGTGACCCTCAGCGTCGCGGGGCTGGTCACCTGGGTGCTGTGGCCTAGAGATGAGGGGCCCAGGGATGAAGGGCCTAGGGATGAAGGACCCATGGATGAAGAGGCCGGCGATGCGTAGCCGGACGCTCAAAGGGCTCGCCCTGGCGCTGCTGCTGACGTCCCTGGCGCAGGCTCCTGCGACGGCGGAAACCGGCGCCGGGCCCGACCTCCTGCTGGAAAACCGCGGGCAACCGCCTGCCGTGCTGGTGCCCGGATCCACCAGTACCTGGACCCTCGGCGTGACGACCGTGGGCGTCGAAGCCGGCGCCTTGTCCCTGCGGCTGAGCGGCGCCGGGCCGCTCACGGACGCCATGCCGCCGGGCCATGTGACCGTCCAGGTCAGCGCCTGCCCGGGGCGCTGGACCGCGGACTCCTGCCCCGCGGGAGAAACCGCCGTCATCCCGCGCACCTCCCTCGGCTCCCTTGACGGAACCGCCCGCAGCCTGGCCGAACCCGGCGGCCGCATCCCCGCCGGCGTCGAGCTCCGCATCGCGGTGACCCTGTCTCCGGCGGCCGGCAACGAGGTCCAGGGACTCAGCGCGCAGCTGACTGCCCGCGTTGACGCCGCTGAGGCAGCCGGACAAACGGGTCCCGACGGCGGCACCCCGCCCGGCGGGAAGGTGCCCGACGGCGGCCTTCCGGATACCGGATGGCGGCTCGGCGCTTTGGCCCTGCTCGGCGCCGCCGCGGCAGCTGCCGGGATCGCGGCAGCGGCGTTCGCACGGCGGATGGCGCCCGCACCAGGAAAGGTCCAGGCATGAGCCCGCGGCCGCCGTCGGGCAGCTACGCGTGGAGGCGGGCAAAAACGGTGCTCGCCGCCGGGGCGCTGGCATTCCTGCTTGCACTTCCCGCAGCGAACGGCGGCACGTTGGCCGCCTGGACGGATTCGGAGTTCGGGCGCGGCTCCTTCGCGGCCGCCACCATCCAGCGCCCTGTCATCACCTCCTGCACTTTGGCCCCGGGAACACTCGGCGCGAACCCGGTGATCACGCTGAAATGGCGTTTCCCGGCGGGCAGCAGTTACGCGATCCCCGCGAACGTGAACTACTACGTGGCGAAGGACGGCCTGCTGACGAACCTCACGTCCGTTCTGCTGGGCTCGGAGCTGACCACCACCGGGCCGCTCGCGGGGGAGTACACCACCCAGTTCAAGTCCGGATTGCTCGGCGGCCTGCTGGGCGGTTCCTACGGGGTCTATGTTCAAACGAAAGACGGTTCAGGCTGGACCTCCACGCTGGCGGAAGCCAAGGCATCCATGGGTGCTTTGGGCGCCAACCCAAGCTGTACGGTGTCCTGATGGCGGCCTGCCCGGCCTGTACGCCCAGAGGGAACTTTTGCCTCCGTCTATGCGTGAATTACTCGGAACGGTGTAAAGCTAGAACTGTCGCAGCACCGCACGCGCACTGAAGCTGCGCCGTACAGCACTACCAGGAGGGACGGGGCCTGGCCCCGGAATAGATGAAAGCTAAGAGTTTCTTCAAGGGCCCGGGCATCTGGATTGTCGTCGTGGTCGCCTTGCTCCTGGTGGCCTTTGCAACCCTGGCACCCGGCGGATCCACCAGGATCGACACGGACCGCGGCCTCTCGCTCCTCGCCGAAGGCGGCAAGGTGGAGCAGGCCAAGATCTTCGACGCGGAAAACCGCGTGGACCTGGTGCTGAAGGACAACCTGGTCATCGACGGCCAGGACAAGGGCAAGAATGTCCAGTTCTTCTACGTGAACCCGCGCGGTGCGGACGTCGTCAAGGCCGTCACCAACGCCAAGCCCAGCAAGGGCTTCACCGACCAGCCCGTCGAGAACAACTGGTTCTCCGGGCTGTTCTCCCTCCTGATTCCAGTGCTGCTGCTCGGCCTGCTCTTCTGGTTCCTGCTCTCCCGCATGCAGGGCGGCGGCTCCAAGGTCATGCAGTTCGGCAAGTCCCGGGCCAAGATGATCAGCAAGGACATGCCGCAGGTGACTTTCGCCGATGTGGCCGGTGCGGACGAAGCCGTGGAGGAACTGCAGGAGATCAAGGAATTCCTGCAGGAGCCGGGCAAGTTCCAGGCCGTGGGCGCCAAGATCCCCAAAGGCGTGCTGCTGTACGGCCCTCCCGGTACCGGCAAGACCCTCCTGGCCCGCGCAGTCGCCGGCGAAGCCGGGGTGCCGTTCTTCTCGATTTCCGGTTCTGACTTCGTGGAAATGTTTGTCGGCGTGGGGGCGTCCCGTGTCCGTGACCTTTTCGAGCAGGCCAAGGCAAATAGCCCGGCCATCATCTTCGTTGACGAGATCGACGCCGTCGGCCGCCACCGCGGCGCCGGCATCGGCGGCGGCAACGACGAACGCGAACAGACCCTCAACCAGATGCTCGTCGAGATGGACGGCTTCGACGCCAAGACCAACGTCATCATGATCGCGGCCACCAACCGGCCGGACATCCTGGACCCGGCCCTGCTGCGCCCGGGCCGTTTCGACCGCCAGATTTCCGTGGACGCCCCGGACCGCCTGGGCCGCGAACACATCCTGCAGGTGCACGCGAAGGGCAAGCCGTTGGCTCCCGGCGTCGACCTGAACGCCGTCGCGAAGAAGACACCCGGCTACACCGGAGCGGACCTCGCGAACGTGCTGAACGAGGCCGCCCTGCTGACCGCGCGCTCCAACGCCCAGCTCATCGACGACCGCGCCCTCGACGAAGGCATCGACCGCGTCATGGGCGGCCCGCAGAAGCGCAGCCGCGTCCAGAAGGAACACGACCGCAAGCTCACCGCCTACCACGAAGGCGGCCACGCCCTCGTGGCAGCGGCGCTGCACAACGCCCCGCCCGTCACCAAGGTGACCATCCTGCCGCGCGGCCGCGCCGGCGGCTACACCATGGTGGTTCCGGACGAGGACCCGCAGGGTTATACCCGCAACGAGCTCCTGGACCGCATGGCCTGGGCCATGGGCGGCCGCGTTGCCGAGGAAATCGTCTTCCACGACCCCACCACGGGCGCTTCGAATGACATCGAGCAGGCCACCAGCACGGCCCGCCGCATGGTCACCGAGCTCGGCATGAGCGAGAAAGTGGGCACCATCAAGGTCAGCGGCGGCGACTCCGATCCGCTGAGCGGACGCGGCAGCCAGGGTTCCGCTCCGATCATCTCCAACCAGCTGGCCGCCCTGATTGATGACGAAGTGCGTCGCCTCCTGGATGAAGCGCATGACGAGGCGTACCAGATCCTCACGGAGAACCGCGACATCCTGGACCAGATCGCCCTGGAACTGCTGGAACGCGAAACCATCAACCAGGCCGACGTCGAACGCCTCACCGCGGGCGTCCGCAAGCCGGTGGTCCGGCCCATCTGGCTCTCCAAGGAGACCCGCCCCGTCCAGCACATCGCCCCGGTCCTGTCCTCCCGCGAACGTGCCCAGCTCGCTGCGGAAGCGGCCGCCCGGGCCGCCGCCGGCGAAGACGGGGAAGGTGAGCTCCTGCCTCCGGCGCTGGCCCATCCGGCGGCGGAACGGCCCTACGACAGCGGGGTTCCCGGACACGAATCCCAGCGTCCCTCGGGCCAGAGTGAACCCGAGGCGGGCACCGACGTCGCACATCACGGCTAAGCTTTCTGCTGTGACTCACTTCGACGACGACGACTTCAGTGGTGCCTTCGGCGTGGTGTCCGCCGGTGATTCCGGCGGCTCCCACGGCCATGGCAAGCACTCCAAGGTAGACCGCCCCCGCATCGAGGCCGCCGTGCGCGAGATCCTGCTCGCCGTGGGCGAGGACCCGGACCGTGGGGGCCTGCTGGATACGCCCAAGCGCGTTGCCAAGGCATACGCCGAAGTCTTCGCCGGCCTGCACCAGGATCCGGCGGACGTCCTGTCCACCACCTTCGACCTGGACCACGAGGAACTCGTGCTGGTCAAGGACATCCCGTTCTACTCCACCTGTGAACACCACCTGGTGCCGTTCCACGGCGTGGCCCACGTCGGTTACATTCCGTCGCATGACGGCAAGGTGACGGGCCTGAGCAAGCTGGCCCGCTTGGTGGACATCTTCGCCCGCCGCCCGCAGGTGCAGGAACGGCTCACCACGCAGATCGTCGAGGCGCTCGTTGAGCACCTCAACCCCCGCGGCGCGATCGTCGTCGTCGAATGCGAACACATGTGCATGTCCATGCGCGGCATCCGCAAACCCGGCGCCAAGACCGTCACCAGCGCGGTGCGCGGTCAACTCCATGACCCGGCCACCCGCGCCGAAGCCATGAGCCTCATACTCGGAAGGTAAAAAGACCATGGATTCCCTCGCAGCAGCACCCGGAACAGGACCCGCCACCAGCCCCCTGCCGATCCTCCGCAAACCACGTGCGGCGGCCCGCTTCGAGGACCTGCCGGCAGACCGCACCGTGGTCATGGGGATCCTGAACGTCACCCCCGATTCGTTCAGCGACGGCGGCAAGCACCCGACGCCGGACACCGCCATCGCGCACGGCCTGCGGATGTTCTACGCGGGCGCGGACATCATCGACGTCGGCGGGGAATCCACCCGCCCTGGCGCGGAAGCCGTCAGCCCCGAGGAAGAGCAGCGCCGGGTCCTGCCGGTCATCCAGGCGCTGGTCAAGGCCGGGGCCCTGGTCAGCATCGATACCACGCACGCGTCCACCGCGGCGGCTGCGCTGGATGCCGGTGCCGCGATCATCAACGATGTCTCCGGCCTGAGCATCGAGCCCGGAATGGCCGAGCTCGTTGCCGCGAGCAAGGCGAAGTACATCCTCACGCACCGCCGCGGCGATGCCGAGACCATGGACAGCCTGGCCGAATACGGCAACGTGGTGGACGAGGTCATCGAGGAACTCGAAGGCGTCCGCGGCAAGCTGTACGCAGCGGGCGTCTCGCCGGAGCAGATCATCGTGGACCCGGGCCTGGGCTTCTCGAAGAACGAGGCCCAGAACTGGGAACTCCTCAAGCACATCGGCAAGCTGGACTCGCTGGGCCACCCGATCCTGGTGGGGGCTTCCCGCAAGCGTTTCCTGGGCAGCCTGCTGACCGTCGCCGGCAAGGCCGCCGCCCCCGAGGAGCGGGACCACGCCACCGCAGCCATCACCGCGATCAGCGCCGCCCGCGGCATCTGGGGCGTGCGCGTGCACGACGTCGGACCGAGCCTTGACGCGGTCAAGGTCGCCGCACGCGTCCGGCACTAAGCCGCATCCGCACCGAAGTTATCCGCACTGATTTAGGGGAAGTGGTTTGGACAAGATCACCCTGACGGGCGTCACCGCCGTCGGGCATCACGGAGTGTTCGACTTTGAACGCCGCGAAGGCCAGCCCTTCGTGGTGGACGCGGTGCTGCACTGTGATTTTTCCAAGGCCGTCGAAACCGACGAGATCGGGCACACCGCGCACTACGGCGAGGTAGCGAATTTCATCGTCTCCGAAATCACCGGCGAACCGCTCAACCTCATCGAAGGCCTGGCGGTGCGGATCGCCGAAGGGATCCTTGCCGGATTCCCGGTTGCCGCCGTCGACGTCACCGTCCACAAGCCCAAGGCGCCCATCGAGGTGCCGTTCGGCGACGTGACGGTCAGCGTCCACCGCAGCCGGGCCACCGGCATCATCGGCACCGTCGGAGCCGGCAGATGAGTGACACTACCAAGGCCATCCTGGCGCTCGGCAGCAACCTGGGCGAGCGGAACGACACCTTGTCCACCGCCGTCGCGGACCTGGTGGACCGCCCGGAGGTCCGGCTGCTCGGGGTGTCCCCGATCGTGCAGACCAAGCCCGTGGGCGGGCCGGAGGGCCAGCCGGATTTCCTCAACATGGTGATCGCCGTGGAGACCACCCTCGGTCCCCGCGAACTCCTGCAGCACTGCCACGACGTCGAACAGAAGCACCACCGTGTCCGTGAGGTCCGCTGGGGCCCGCGCACGCTGGACGTGGACATCATCACCTACGGCGATCTGCGCAGCGACGACGAGGAACTGACGCTTCCGCATCCGCGCGCGGCGGAGCGTGCCTTCGTGCTCTTCCCGTGGGCCCAGCTCGAGCCGGCCGCGCGGCTCAACGGCGAAAGCGTGGCGGAGCTGGCGCTCAAGGCGGCGGACTTCCACGGCCTGCGTCCCTTTGACGGCTTCGACGACGCCGACGGTGTCGCGGGCAGCGCCACCACCGGGACGGGGTCCGCATGAAAGCCATGCGCCCGCTGGTCCTGGTGATCATCGCCGTCGTGCTTACGGCGGCGGGTTGGCTGACCGTCATCGCCACCAACCGCTACGGCCTGGCCACCCCCGTGCTTCCGGCGTCGGCACTGGTCACCATGGGCATCATCGCCGCCATCACCCTCGTCATGGGCATCCGGGTGCTGCGCTGGCGCAACGGCAAGAAGAAGTCCCTGCTGAACCCGATCCTTGCCGCCCGCACCTTGGTCCTGGCCCAGGCCTGCGCCTACGTGGGCACGGTGCTGCTGGGCTGGCACGCGGGAATCGTGGTGGAGCAGCTGCGCATCTGGAACCTCCGCAGCGATCAGCCCATCCTGTGGCTCGCGCTGGTCATGGGCGGCGGCGGGCTGGCCATGATCGTGGTGGGCCTGGTGGTGGAGCGCTTCTGCCGCATCCCTCCGGAGGACCTCGAAGGGGGAACCGGAGCCCCGGGGCCGCGGCGCGGCGACGCCAAGGGCGAAGGTGAGTATGCCTACCACCGCGATTGATCCGCCCGGCATTGAGTGGCAGCGCGTCTCGCCGAAGTACGTGACCGTCTGCCTGGTGGGCTGGGCCGCGGGCAACCTCCTGTTCACCGCTTTGCTCAGCCTGCCGCTCGTGTTCGTACTGCTTGGGTGGTGGGAGTGGCCGCCTCTGTGGCTGGCCATCGCTGTTCCGGCGGCCATGCTCGTGCTTGCCCTGTGGCGGCTGGTCCTGATCCCGCGCCAGGTCCGGGCCATCGGGTACGCCGAACGGGACGACGACCTCCTCATCCGCCGCGGCATCTTCTTCCAGCGCACCATGGTGGTGCCGTACGGACGGATGCAGTATGTGGATGTCGCCGTGGGTCCGGTGGAACGCGCCCTGGGCCTGTGCACGCTGAAACTGCACACGGCCTCGCCTGGAACGAACGCCTTGCTGCCCGGGCTCCCCGCCGCGGAAGGTGCCCGCCTCCGCGAACAACTCACGGCCCGCGGCGAAGCGCGGCTGGCCGGCCTGTGAGCCGGTGGACGCTGTGAACTCAAGCCCGGAACAGCCAGCGGTCGACGCCGGCTGGCACCGCGTGCACCCGGCGTCGCCGTTCGTGCGGGGCTGGGTGGCGCTGGTCGCCGTCGTGGTTTTCTTCGGACGGGACATCTTCGAGCGCGCGCTGCAAGGCCGCGAACTGATCGACCACGGCCTCAACGGGCGTGTTCTGTGGCTCCTGGCCGGCGGCGCCGCGGTGCTGCTGGTCACCGTGGCGGGCTTCATCCTCAGCTGGTACTTCACCCGCTACCAGCTCAGCGAGGGCTACGTGCGGGTCAACTCAGGCTTCATCTTCAAGCAGCAGCGCCAGGCCCGCCTGGACCGGGTGCAGGCCATCGACATCGTCCAGCCCCTGCTGGCCCGGATCTTCGGCCTCGCCGAGCTCAAGTTCGAGGTGGCCGACGCCGGCGAATCGGCCGTGAGCCTGGCGTACCTGCCGCTGGGGGAGGCGAAGCAGCTGCGCGCCACCATCCTGGGGCGGGCGGCCGGCATCGCGCCGGGCCCGGGCCCCGCTTCGGAAACCGGGACCGAAGCGGCACCCCTTCCCGAAGCGCCCGAACACGTGGTCCTCAGCGTCCCGCACGGCCGGCTGGTGGGTTCGCTGCTGCTGAGCGAACAGAGCTTGTTCGTGGTCCTCGGCGCGATCGCTTCCGTAGTGGTCTCGGTGCTGACGGAGTCCGGGGCGGTCATGCTCTACCTCATTCCGGCGATGCTTGGCCTGGCCGCCGCGTACTGGAAGTCCTTCAACAAGGGCTTCAACTTCACCTCTGCCATCTCGCCGGACGGCATCCGGCTGCGTTACGGCCTGCTGGACACCCAGGCGCAGACCGTCCCGCCGGGCAGGATCCAGGCCCTGAAGGTCAGCCAGTCACCGCTGTGGCGCATCTTCGGCTGGTACCGCATCCAGGTGAATGTCGCGGGTTACGGCGGCAGCGCAGGCAACGAGAACGCGGCCCGCACCACCCTGCTCCCCGTGGGAACCCTGAATGACGTCATGCTGGCGCTCTCCCTGGTCCTGCCCGATCCCGGCACCGCGGATCCCGTGCGGGTGTTCACGGCGGCGCTCAACGGCCTGGATTCTGACGCCGGATTCACCATCACGCCGCGCCGCGCCCGCCTGATTGCCCCGCTGGGTTGGCGGCGCAACGGTTTCCTGGCCACCGGTACCGCGCTGCTGCTGCGTTCGGGCCGCTGGTGGCGGCAGCTCGTGCTCGTCCCGCACCAGCGCACCCAGTCCATGGCGTTGAGCCAAGGGCCGCTCGCGCGCCGCTTCGGGGTCGCCGACCTCGTGCTGCACACCACCGCCGGTCCCGTGGTCCCGCGATTGATCCAGGCCGACGTCGACGAGGCGGTCGCGCTGTTCGACCAGCAGGCGGCGCGGGCCAGGGAAGCCCGCAAGCGCCAGACCAGCGAACAATGGCTGGCCGAAATTTCGCGGGCAGGCTCCCTGCCGGTGCCCGCCACGGCTCCGGTTAACGACACACCACCCCAGGAGGAACCCCATCATGGCTAGGCCCGGACGACTCGGCATCGGAATCATCGGCGCCGGCAAGGTGGGTGCGGTGCTCGGTGCCGCACTGCGCGCGGCCGAACACGCCGTCGTCGGGGTATCCGCCGTTTCGGAGGACAGCCGGGAGCGTGCCGAAACGCTGCTCCCGGGCGTCCCCGTCCTGGAGGTCCAGGAGATCGTGGAACGCGCTGAACTGGTGCTCCTCGCCGTGCCGGACGACGCCCTCGGCGGGCTGGTCGAGGGCCTGGCCAAGCTCGGCGCCTGGCAGCCCGGCCAGCTGGTGGCGCACACCTCGGGGCGTTACGGCGTCGGAATCCTGCAGCCCGTGCGCGCAGCCGGCGCAATCCCGCTGGCACTGCACCCGGCCATGACGTTCACCGGCATGAGCCTGGACCTGACCCGCCTGCAGGACTGCACTTTCGGGGTCACGGCGGACGCGGCCATGCTCCCGATCGCCCAGGCCCTCGTGATGGAGATGGGCGCCGAACCCGTCGTCATCGCCGAGGCAGACCGCACCATCTACCACGCGGCCCTCGCCCACAGTGCCAACCACATGGCCACCCTCGTGGCGCAGGGCTCGCAGCTGCTGCGGGAGATCGGCGTCGAACAGCCGGAGAACCTCCTCGGCCCGTTGCTGCGCGCCACCCTCGAAAACGCCCTCGCCTCGGGTGAATCCGCGCTGACCGGGCCCGTGGTCCGGGGCGATTCCGGGACCGTCGCCGGGCACGTCGAGGCACTTCGCGAGCACGACGCCGGCAGCGGCGGCGATATCCTGTCCGCATACCTCGCGATGGCACGCGCTACAGCAACGCGCGCCGCGCGACGCGGGCTGCTCAACGACCGGCAGCTCAGCGGAATCGACGCCGCCCTCGACGCCCGGAACCCGGGCGGCAACGGCACTGGCAGCAACGGAACTGCGGACACCCCGGAAGGCAACTGAACATGGCAATCAAGCTCGTCACCACCGCTGCGGAACTGCGCGCCGAAAGCGCCCGGCTCCTCAAGGAAAAGGGCGGCAACTCGTTTGGTTTCGTTCCCACCATGGGCGCCCTGCATTCCGGGCACGCCACCCTCGCGCGCATCGCCGTGGCCGCGAACGACGTCACCGCCGTCTCGATCTTCGTCAACCCGCTGCAGTTCGGCGACGCCGTTGACCTGGACCGCTACCCCCGGACCCTCGACGCCGACATGCAGCTCCTCGACGCCGAAGGCGTGGACCTCGTGTTCGCCCCTTCCGTGGACGAGGTCTACCCGGACGGCCAGCCTCTGGTCCGCGTGACCTCGGGTCCGCTGGGCGAAAAGTGGGAGGGCGCCTCGCGTCCGGGCCATTTCGACGGCGCCCTCACTGTCGTCGCGAAACTGCTGCACTACGCCCTTCCGCTCTGTGCCTTGCCGGGCGGTTCTGCGGCCGACGGCGGTGCTGCCGCCTACCGCGCCTACTTCGGCCAGAAGGATGCCCAGCAGCTCGCGCTCGTGCGCCGCATGGTGGCTGACCTGAACTTCCCCGTGGAGATCGTCCCCGTTCCTACAGTGCGTGCCGAAGACGGCTTGGCGCTGTCCAGCCGCAACCGCTTCCTCAGCGACGACGAACGCGAGGCCGCGCTGGTCCTTTCCCGTGCGCTCCGCCTGCTGGAGCAGCGAGCCAACGCGCACGAACCGCTCGACCTGCCGTCCGCCGTCGCGCTTGTCCGTTCCCAGCCGCTGGTGGAACTGGACTATTTCGACGTCGTCGATCCGCGCACGCTGGAGCCGCTTGCCGAGAACTGCCAGGACACGCCCTTCCGCGGCGAAGGCCTGGCGATCATCGCCGCCAAGGTGGGGCCGGTGCGGCTGATCGACAACATTCCGCTCAATTCCTGAGGTGAACTTTGGGTTTTCCTGCTGACGGGAATGCCGGAGCGGCCTAGACTGTTTCAGTTTTCACCGGTTGATCTCCGGCCGACTCCACACTCGAAGCACCCATTTGGGGGACCCTCTTGTCTACCGACATTACGTCCGACTCCCACGGCAATCCCGTGCAGAACACCACTACCACCACTACTGAGAAGATGCCCCGTGAATCCGTCACGGTCATCATCACTCTCCTTGTCGCCACCTTCGTGGTGATCCTGAACGAAACCATCATGAACGTCGCCCTGCAGCGGCTCATGACCGATCTCAAGGTTGACGCTCCGACTGTCCAGTGGCTGTCCACCGGCTTCATGCTGACCATGGCCGTGGTCATTCCGACCACGGGCTTCATCCTGCAGCGCCTCACCACCCGGGCGGCGTTCCTGCTGGCGATGGGCCTGTTCAGCGGCGGCACCCTGCTGGCTGCCCTGGCACCCGGGTTCGTGGTGCTCCTGCTGGCACGCATTGTGCAGGCCAGCGGCACGGCCATCATGCTGCCCTTGCTGATGACCACCATCCTCACCCTGGTTCCGCTGTCGCGCCGCGGCGCCGTGATGGGCAACGTGAGCATCGCCATTTCGGTGGCTCCGGCGCTCGGCCCCACGGTCTCCGGCATCATCCTGGACCACTTCTCCTGGCGCTTCATGTTCATCTTCGTGCTGCCCGTTGCCCTTGCGGCCTTGGGCATCGGCGCACGCTACCTGAGCAACGTGGGTGAGCAGGGTTCCATCAAGCTGGACTTCCTCTCCGTGCTCCTCACCGTCCCTGCTTTCGGCGGCGTGGTGTACGGCCTGAGCCAGATCGGTGGCGGCGGTGGCGGTTCGGTGCCGCTGCTGGCACTGGCCATCGGCATCGTCTGCATGGTGGTGTTCGTGCTGCGCCAGCTCAAGCTGCAGAAGGCCGATACCCCGCTGCTGGACCTCCGCGCCTTCAACTTCCGCATGTTCACCGTGTCCACCCTGCTCATGGTGGTGGCCATGATGGCACTCTTCGGCGGGGTCATCCTGCTGCCGCTGTACCTGCAGAACGTGCTCGAGCTGCAGCCCATGGAAACCGGCCTGGCCCTGCTCCCGGGTGGCCTTGCCATGGGCCTCCTGGGCCCGGTGATCGGCCGGATCTTCGACAAGGTGGGACCGCTGCCGCTGACGGTCAGCGGCTCGGTGCTGATGGTCTTGACCCTGTGGCAGTTCAGCGTGCTCAACCAGTCCAGCCAGCTGTGGTGGGTGGTTGTCCTGCACGTCGTGCTCAGCTTCGGCCTCGCCCTGCTGTTCACGCCGGCCTTCACCACCGGCCTGAATCCGCTGCCGCCGCATCTGTACTCGCACGGCTCCGCGATCATGAGCACGCTCCAGCAGGTGGCCGGCGCCGCCGGCACTGCGCTGCTCATCTCGATCTTCGCGGTCGTGTCCGCGGCTTCCGGCTTTGTCGCCGGCATGCAGGCGGCATTCCTTACGGCGGCGGTCATTGCGCTTGCCGCCGTGGTGCTGTCCGCGATGATGCGCAAGACCGAAGGTGCCGCCGCGCACTAGGCGCGCCTTTCCCTCAAAGTGCCCGACGGCGCCGTGCCACCTTCCGGTGGGGCGGCGCCGTTGTGTGTACCCGGGTGTGCTTGCCGGCGTAGTTTGAGCGTCCCGTCCCCGCCGCACATGTCCTCTGCACCCGGCTTGCAGTGGACAGAGTGCTGTTGTGCGCGTTTTCCGGACCGAGGGGTGGACATGTTCCGGTGGTGTGACGTGCTTCATAGAGCGGGTTTTCGCGCAGGATCGGGCGCCGGGAAGCGCATATTCCCCGGAATCATGCGGGATTCCGGGGTGGGTGAAGGACGTGCAGGGTGATTTGCCCGGGGTGTTCAAAGGGGTGTAATGTTTTCTGAGTCGCCGCCGCTGAAGCGGAAAAATTGCGACCGACTCCCTTTCAAACGGAAACCAGATTGCTGGTTCGCTTTATTGCGTCCGGCCTGGTCCCGGGAGTCCTGGATGGTTTGATCCGTGTGTGTTTCCGGGAAATCGGAAGTTGCGCCGGGGTGGATGGTCTGGTAAGTTTGAAAAGTTGCTCCGGAGCGATCCTGGACCGGTTGGTTTGGGTGGTACTGCTTTGGAATAGTGACCTGTTGTTTGAGAACTCAATAGTGTGCCAAGTTTGTTGATACCGATTTTTTATTGAATTGGTTAGGCGCCAGGTTGTCCACCCCCGTGGATGGTTTGGTGTTTTTAGCTGGTTTCAGATTTTGTGCAGCCATTCGGCCTTCTTTTTCCGGGGGTTGGTGGTTGTGTCTGTTTTTTTGACGGAGAGTTTGATCCTGGCTCAGGATGAACGCTGGCGGCGTGCTTAACACATGCAAGTCGAACGATGAAG
>NZ_MJLT01000004.1 GCF_001766675.1 Arthrobacter sp. SW1 | reverse complement strand
TGGGATAACCGCTGAAAGCATCTAAGCGGGAAGCTCGCTTCAAGATGAGATTTCCAAACACCCTCGGGTGTTGAAGGCCCCCAGCCAGACCACTGGGTTGATAGGCCGGACGTGGAAGACAGGACCAACGACTGTCGAAGCCGACCGGTACTAATAGGCCAACAACTTACACCACACACCACCCCAAAAAGGCGGTGGTAACGATCAATGCTCCGCGTCCACTATGTGGTTCCCAACCAACAACACCAACGGGAACCAACACAACAAAATACAGAACCAGCAAGCACCTGGTAACCACAAAGACTTCCCACCCCACACACGGGGACGGGTACAAGGGTTACGGCGGTCATAGCGTGGGGGAAACGCCCGGTCCCATTCCGAACCCGGAAGCTAAGACCCACAGCGCCGATGGTACTGCACCCGGGAGGGTGTGGGAGAGTAGGACACCGCCGGACATACTTTCAAGGTTCAGGCCCCGACAACGAATGTCGGGGCCTGAACTGTTTAACATAGATGTGCTTCCATTTGGGTATCAGCGCGGGACGCCCCGGACTGCGAAGTCCAGGACATCCCGTGTTTCTACCGCGGCAGGGCTTCTATGCCACCAAGGCCGCCCAGGTGCGCGGTCCTACCACGCCGTCAGCGGCCAAGCCTTTGGAACGCTGGAAGGCGATAACCACCGACTTAGTGCCCGGGCCGAAGATGCCGTCCTGGGTGGTGCGGAAGCCCTTCACGCTCACGCAGTGCTGGATGCCGAAGACTGCGTGGCCCCTGCTGCCTTCCTGCCGGGTAACTTGGAGCGCCGTCCAGGTCTTGGCTCCAACGATGCCGTCGGCAACGAGGCCCCGGGAACGCTGGAAGCCGATGACCTGTGCCTCGGTGCCGGAACCGAAGACGCCGTCCACCGTGAGCGTACGGCCGTGCTGGCGGAGGAGCCGTTGCAGGGCAACCACGTAGTAACCCTGCTGCCCGCGCCGCACAACCCGCCACGTGGGTGAGGTGGGCGCCGGGGCGGGAGTCGAGGAGCTTCCACCGAGCTTCCGGGCGAGTGCCGCTACGGCAGGGTCGCTCGGGCCCCGGTTCAGTTCGAAGTGCATCTCGTCCTTGCGGGTCGAGTAATCGCCGCCCCAGCGGACAACACCGTCGCATGCGGCAAGAATGGAACGGATGGCCCGTACCTGCGCTGCGCTGAAGGTGCCGGAAGCCCCAAGGAAGTGTTCCGGCGCGTTGACGTCGATCGCCGTCCCGCTTGCATGGTTCGAATAGGACGAGCTGCCACTGATTGTCCGGAAGTTGTAACCCCAGCACTCTCCCTTGCGGAGGGTTTCCACCTCATTGTTGAAACGGCGGGCGACGTAGCCAAGGATGGTGTGGGGTGCGCCGCTGCGCACACCCTGCGGGAAGGTCACCGCACCGACAGTGAGGGTGCTGAGCGGCAGCGTGGTCGACGCCGGCCAGCCGTTCTGGGATGTGGCCGCGGCAGCCGGGCCTGCCGTCAGGAGGGCGAAGCCGCCCACTGCTGCCGCTGCTGCGCCGCCCAGGAAGAGCCGACGGTTCAGCGGACTGCCGGCAGCTGCGGCGAGGTTGCGTGCCTGTTCAAGGCCGTGGTGGTCATTGCACATAAGTTTCTCCATTTGCCGGGGACCGTTGGCCCCTGAATGCGGTTAAGTCGAGCTGTGCTCTCATTTGTGAGTCTGGCAGCGCGGTGCCGGCGTGCCAATGGTGAGCTCTGCCCATGAGGCTTGCGCCCCGTTCCATCCCGGTAGAGTTGTTGCCCATGGACAGCCTTTTCAGCCACCCGGAACCCGGCCCTGACCGGCAGGCCTTCGACCTGGAGCCCCTTGTCTTCACGGTGGTGGTCCCGGCCCCGGTGTCCCATGCGTTCATGGGCTTCACCGACCACCCGCACTTGTGGTGGCCCATGGAGGAGCACAGCGTTTACGGTGCCGGCTCCCATGTTGAATTCGAAGAGAACCTGATCCTGGAAACTGCCGAGGACGGACGGACGTCCGTCTGGGGCACCATTGACGACTGGCAACCACCGCTGTCCTTCCATGCGAGCTGGTACCCGGCGAGCACGGCACTGTGGTCCACCGAGCTCCGCGTCGCATTCCGGGCAGTTGACGGCGGCACGGAAGTCCGGCTGGTCCACGAAGGGTGGGAGGGCGCCGAGGACCCTGTGGCTACGCGGGCCTCGTACGAGGAAGGCTGGCCGGGTGTCCTGGCCCGCTACGTCCGCTTCATGGGCGGCTCGGATGGCTAGGATTCGACGGCTGGTCCGGGATGACTGGGCGTTGTTCAAGGCGGTGCGCCTTGAGATGCTGGCGGACAGCCCCTTGGCCTATCTTGAAACGTTGTCTGCCGCGCGGCGCCAGACCGATACGCAGTGGCAGGAGCGGGCCGCCGCGATGTCGAGCGGAAGCAATGTGACACTGGTGGCCGACGGCGGTCCCGACGATCCGCGGGTCCGTGGACTGATGCGCGTGGTGCTTGATGAACCGGGCGCAGAAGGTGGACACCAGCCCCGCCGGGCGATGCTCCTGAGTGTATATGTGGCTCCCGCCTACCGTGGACTGGGCCTTGCCGAGGACCTTCTGGAAGAAGCCTGCCGGGTGGCCGCACTGGATCTTGGTGCTGCCGTCCTGGAACTGGGCGTCCACGAGGACAACGCACGGGCCAAGGCCTTCTATCTGCGCCATGGATTCACCTTTACGGGCCATTCCAAGCCGTTCCCCCATGGCCCCGGGGGAGAAGCGTCCGCCAAGCATGAGCTGACCATGGAACGGCCGCTTTCGCCCGCAAAGGTGGGCTAGAGGACGCTCAGTGTGCCTGGGGCGGCGTGGACGTGCTGCGGCGCACCACGAACTCGGGCTCGACAATGCCACTCACGGGTGCGGCGTCGCCGTCGAGCTGGCTCAACAGCATGCGCACGGCGTCCACGCCCTGTCGGCGGGGTGCCTGATCGAAGGTGGTGAGGCCGAAGACTTCGCCGAGTTCGTGGCCGTCGATGCCGATCACGGAAAGATCGTAGGGCACCCGCAGCCCGAGTTCCTGGGCTGCGGTGATGACGCCGATGGCCATCTCGTCCGAGGCGGCGAATACCGCCGTCGGGCGTCCTGACGGCGAGCCGAGCAGCCGTTTGGCTGTGGCGTGCGCACCGGCGACGGTGAAATCGGTGGGGACCAGCCACTCCGGACGGACGGGGATGCCGGCGTCGTTCATGGCGGTCTCAAAGCCCACGCGCCGGTTCACCGGGAGGGCGAAGTCCCGCTCGAACTCGGGCGAACCGCTCAGGTGGGCGATCTCCCGGTGCCCCAAACCGATCAGGTGCTGCGTGGCGCGGCGGGCGGTTTCGACGTCGTCGATGTGAAGGGTAGCGACGCCCTCGATCGGACCGCCCAGTCCCACCACGGGGCGCTTGACCCGCAGCAACTGTTCGACTTCCTCCGGGGAGAGTTCAAGCGACACCGCCACGATGCCATCGAGCCGTTGGCGGAGGAGGAAGTCGTTCAGCACGCTCTGCCGCTGGCCCGGCTCCTCGCCCGTGGTGTAGAGGGTGAGGTCGTAACCGGCCTCGAGGAGGGCGCCCGAGGCGCCCTCCAGGACGCTTGAGAAGAACCAGCGCTGCACGGTGGGCAGCATGACGCCGATGTTCCGGGTGCGCCCGGACGCCAAGCTGGCCGCGTTGTAGGACGGAACGAAACCGAGCTCGGCGGCGGCGTCCAGGACGCGCTGCCGGCTGCGCTCGGAGACGTTCCCGCGCCCGCTCAGGGCGCGGGAAACGGTGGCCATGGAAACGCCGGCTGATTGCGCGACATCACGGATGCTCACGCTCACAGCGGTCTCCGTCCTCTTCGTTAATGGTTCGTGCTCAGGCCTGCGGGGAGAGGCTCAGCCATGCGGCCTCGCCCGGGGCGAGGACCCGTCCGTCCTTGCGCTGGCTGCTGAGCAGGATGTCGAAATCAGGGAGTTCGACGTATTCGTTGCCGAGGTTCAGCATCACCAGAATAGTGCCATTGACGAAGGCAAGCGCTCCGTGACGGCACCATGACTCGGCCCAGGCAAGCGAACCGGAGCCCAGGCCGTACTCCCGGCGGAGCTCAAGGGCGCGGCGGTAAATGGACAGGTGCGAAGCCGGATCCGCAGCCTGGACGTCCCGGGCGAGCACATCCCAGTCGTGTGGCTGGGGCAGCCAGCTCATGCCCGTTGGGCTGAAGCCGTGGGCGCCTTCGCCTGCACGCCAAGGCAGCGGCACGCGGCAGCCGTCGCGGCCGACCCGTTCGCCGCCGGTCCGGTGGAAGGTGGGGTCCTGGCGGCGCTCGGCCGGGATGGCGGTGTTGTCCGGAAGGCCGAGTTCCTCGCCCTGGTAGAGGTAGGAGCTTCCCGGCAGTGCGAGCATGAAAAGGCTCGCGGCACGTGCCCGGCGGCGGCCGAGCGCGGTGTCCGGCTGCGGGTGCTCCGGACCGATGCCATCGCCGAGACCCAGCCCGGGATCGCTCAGGCCGAGGCGGCTGGCGTGCCGGACGACGTCGTGGTTGGAGAGCACCCAGGTGGTGGGGGCGCCGACGGCGTCAAACGCCGCGAGCGAGCGGCTCACCACCGCGCGCAGCGGCTCAGCCTCGAACGGCGTGGCGAGGAACGGGAAGTTGAAGGCCTGGTGCTGCTGGCCGGGTGCCACCCAGGCGGCCATGCGTTCGATGGGGTCGACGTTGGCTTCCGCGCAGAGGATGCGGTCCTCGCCGTATTCGGCCAGGATTTCCCGCCAGCGGCTGTAGATGTCGTGCAGGGCCGGCTGGCCGAACATCGGCGCTTCGTGGCCAGGGAAGCCGTCGGAGGAGCCGCCGTCGGCCTTTCCTCCCCAATCCGGCAGGCCCGGAGCCTTGACCAGCGCGTGGGCGACGTCCACCCGGAAACCGGCCACACCGCGGTCCAGCCAGAAACGCAGGACCCGTTCGAACTCGGCGGCAACGGCAGGGTTGTCCCAGTTGAAGTCCGGCTGGCTGGAGTCGAAGAGGTGCAGGTACCACTGGCCGGGGGTGCCGTCAGCCTCGGTGATGCGGGTCCAGGCGGAGCCGCCGAAGTGGGACTGCCAGTTGTTCGGCGGCAGCTCGCCGGCCTCGCCGCGGCCGTCGCGGAAGATGAAGTGCTCCCGCTCGGGGCTGCCCGGCGCGGCGGCGAGGGCGGCCTGGAACAGCCGGTGCTCGGCGGAGCAATGGTTCGGGACCAGGTCCACGATGATGCGCAGGCCGAGTTCCGCCGCGCGTGCGCTGAGCTGTTCGAAGTCGTCGAGTGTTCCGAAGAGCGGGTCCACTGCGCAGTAGTCCGCGACGTCGTAGCCGCCGTCGCGCTGCGGGGAGGCGTAGAAGGGGGATAGCCAGATGGCATCCGCGCCCAGCCCGGCAATGTGGTGCAGCTCGGCAGTGATGCCCGGGAGGTCGCCGACGCCATCGCCGGACGCGTCACGGAAGGAGCGCGGGTAGATCTGGTAGATGACGGCGGAACGCCACCAGGAATCGTCGGAGTCCGCGGCGTGAATGTGCTCAAGCGGGCCGAGGACGGGGTGCTCAGCGGTCGTGGCGGATGCCGAAGATGCCGCGAATGTGGTGGAAGACATAGTGCATTCTATGCACCAGAGCTGAAATTCTGGAAACGCTTGCAAGAAGTTTCCCCCATGATTACGCGGATTTTTCTCCGGACTGTTGGCAACAGCGGAAGTTCTGAGTAAGATTTGGAAACGTTTCCAGATGTGAGGCGGTTCACTTCGCGAGGCAGCGAAGCAAGCTTCAGTCCGAACATCTGTTCATCTCCCCAAGCATCCAGAAGGGACACCAACGATGGTGCGTTTCACTGAGCAGCCTGGCCTGAGCCGCCGGACCTTCACCATTGGGGCCGCTGCGCTTGCGGCCGTCATGGGCCTGAGCGCCTGCGGAGGCGCGGCTCCGAGCAGCCCGGCCTCGACCGAGGCAAAGAAGGACCTGGCCGCCTCCGGCGCCACCACGATCACGATGTGGCTTGACGCCCAGCGCGCACCGGCGCTGAAGGCCGTTGCAGAGAAGTTCAAGGCCGACACCGGCATCGAGGTCAAGCTGGTCATCAAGGACTTCGCCGCCGTACGCGACGACTTCATCACCCAGGTGCCCACCGGCAAGGGCCCGGACCTGGTGGTCGGCCCCCACGACTGGCTGGGCAAGTTTGTCCAGAACGGCGTGATCGCCCCGTTGGAACTCGGCGACAAGAAGTCGCAGTTCCAGGACTCGGCCATCCGTGCCATGACCTACAACGGCTCCGTCTACGGCGTGCCCTACGCGATCGAGAACATCGGCCTGGTCCGCAACACCGCGATCGTGGACAGCGCCTCCACCACCTTTGACGAGGTCCTCAGCAAGGGCAAGGCAGCCGTGGCTGCCGGCAAGGCCAAGTACGCCTTCCTCGCCGGCCTCGACCCGAAGCAGGGCGACCCCTACCACCTGTACCCGCTGCAGACCTCCATGGGTGTTCCGGTGTTCGGCACCAACGACAAGGGCGAGTACGACCCCAAGCAGCTGGCCCTCGGCGGCCCGGGCGGCGCCGAGTTCGCGGCCAAGCTCAAGGAATGGGGCGACTCCGGCTCCAAGGTGCTCAACTCCAACATCACCGGCAGCATCGCCAAGGAGAAGTTCCTTGCCGGCGAAAGCCCGTACTTCATCACCGGCCCGTGGAACGTGCCGGACATGAAGAAGAAGGGCATCAAGTTCGCCGTCGACCCGCTTCCCACCACCGGCAGCAAGCCCGCCCAGCCGTTCATCGGCGTCAACGGCTTCTTCGTGAGCGCCAAGAGCGCCAACGCCCTGGCAACCAACGAATTCGTGGTCAACTACCTCACCACCGAAGCGGTGCAGGACGCCATGTTCGCCACCGGCAGCCTGCCGCCGGCCCTGAAGGCTTCCTTCGACAAGGCTGCTTCCGATCCCGTGGTCAAGGCCTTCGGTGACATCGGCGCCCAGGGCGTTCCGATGCCGGCCATCCCCGAAATGTCCGCCGTCTGGGCCGACTGGGGCGCCACCGAACTGGCCCTCATCAAGGGCAAGGGCGATCCGGCAACCGAATGGGCCAAGATGGTCGCCAACATCAAGGGCAAGATCGGCTCCTAGCCGCCCGAAGCCCCCGGCCGCATAGCCGGCAGCCGCAGCCTCCCCGGCCGCCCGTCCGGCGGGAACCCACCCGCCGGACGGGCGCGCTTTGGCGATCTCCGCCGTCGTACGCCAGACCCCATTGAAGGAACCTTCCCATGTCCCCAACAACCAAGCCCGCCCTTGAGGTGACGCCCGACGACGGCGCGCAGCAAGCTGCCCCGTCCCGCCCCCGGCGGGTCCTGCCGGCCGGCCGCCGCGGCCCGGAATCCTGGAAGGGGACACTGGCCAAGATCATCCTGCTCGGCCTGGTGGACGCCGTGGCCGTGTACATCCTCACGGCGTTGTTCCTCAGCCAGTCCTGGGCGGTGCTCGCCATCGCCGCACTGGTCACGCTGGGCATCAACTGGATCTACCTGCGCCCGGGCGGCCTGCCGGCCAAGTACCTGGCTCCCGGCGTGCTGTTCCTGCTGGTGTTCCAGGTGTTCGTGGTGGTCTTCTCCGGCTATATCGCCTTCACCAACTACGGCGACGGACACAACGGCAGCAAAGAGGATGCAATCTCCTCGATCCTGACGTCCTCCCAGAAACGCGTGCCGGATTCGCCCGCCTACCGCACCTCCGTCCTGGAAAAGGGCGGCAGCTACTACCTGCTGGTCACCAACCCGGACGGTGAAGCGCAGCTCGGGACCACCGAATCCAAGCTCGAAGACGCCCCGGACGCCGTCAAGGATTCCACCGGCAAGGCCAAGGAACTGGCAGGGTACCGGACCCTGAACTTCCAGGAAATCGTGGCGAACCAGAAGGACGTGCTGGGCCTGGTGGTTCCGCTCTCCGACGACCCCGCGGCAGGCACTCTCCGCACCCAGGACGGCAGCAACGCCTACGTGTTCCGTTCGAACATGGTCTATGACAAGGCCGCGGATACCCTCACCGACACCGACACCGGCACGGTCTACCGGGACTCCGGCGAAGGCGACTTCGTTTCCGATACCGGCGAGAAGCTCGCCACCGGCTGGAAGATCGACGTCGGCTTCAAGAACTTCGTCACGGCTTTCACCGATCCTGAGCTGCGTGGACCGCTGCTCTCGGTGACGCTGTGGACCTTCACCTTTGCGGTGGTCTCCGTGTTCCTGTGCTTCGCGCTGGGACTCTTCCTGGCCATCACCTTCAACCGCAGCGACCTCAAGGGCAAGAAGATCTACCGGATCATCATGATCCTGCCCTACGCCTTCCCGGCCTTCCTCTCCGGCCTGGTCTGGTCCGGCCTGCTCAACCCCGAATTCGGCTTCATCAACAACGCGCTGCTGGGCGGTGCCGGGATCGCCTGGCTCACCGACCCGGTGCTGGCCAAGATCAGCGTGCTGGTGGTGAACCTCTGGCTCGGCTTCCCGTACATGTTCCTGGTGTGCACCGGCGCCCTGCAGTCGCTGCCCGAAGACGTGGACGAGGCCGCAAAGATGGACGGTGCCAGCCCCTGGCGGATCTTCCAGTCCATCAAGCTCCCGCTCCTGCTGGTCTCCGTGGCCCCGCTGCTGATCTCCTCCTTCGCGTTCAACTTCAACAACTTCAACGTCATCTACATGCTGACCGCGGGCGGACCGCGCTTCGAGGACACCACGCGGGACATCGGCGCCACGGACATCCTGATCACCCTCGTGTACAAGAGCGCCTTCGGCGTGGGCACGGGCCGCGACTACGGCCTGGCCAGCGCCCTGGCGATCGTCATCTTCATCATCGTGGCCGCGATCTCGGCCATCAGCTTCAAGCAGACCAAGGCCCTCGAGGACGTGAACTGACATGAGCAGTGTTGCTACTGAACCCCTTGCTGCAGAACCCCTTGCTGCAGAACCCCGCCGCAGCTTCCAGCGCTGGTTCCGCGAGAAGGGCTGGCGCCACGTGGTAGGCGTGCTCACGAGCATCTTCGCGGTGTTCCCGCTGCTGTACGTGCTCTCCGCGGCGTTCAACCCCACCGGAACCCTGGCCGGCTCCGCGAGCCTGTTCAGCCAGGTGTCCTGGGACAACTTCGCCAAGCTGTTCAGCAACGAGCAGCGGCCCTTCGGCCGTTGGTTCGTGAACACCATGGTGATCGGCCTGATCACCTCGGCCGCTTCCGTCCTGCTGGGCGCGCTCGCCGCGTACGCCTTCTCCCGGATGCGTTTCACCGGCCGCCGCGTGGGCCTGCTCAGCCTGCTCCTGCTGCAGATGTTCCCGCAGCTGCTGGCCGTCGTCGCGATCTTCCTGCTGCTCAGCGGCATCGGCGAGATCATCCCGGCCCTGGGACTCGGCAGCCAGCTGGGCCTGATCATGGTGTACCTGGGCGGCGCGCTCGGCGTGAACACCTACCTCATGTACGGCTTCTTCAACACCGTGCCGCAGTCCCTGGACGAGGCGGCCAAGCTGGACGGTGCCAGCCACGTGCAGATCTTCTTTGGCATCATCCTGCGCCTGGTCACCCCGATCCTGGCCGTGGTGGGCCTGCTGACCTTCATCGGCATCAGCAGCGAATTCGTGATCGCCAGCGTGGTGCTCACCGACCCCAACAGCCAGACCCTCGCGGTGGGCCTGTACTCCTTCGTAGCCAACCAGCGCACCGAGGACTGGGGCGTGTTCGCCGCCGGTGCCGTGCTGGCAGCCATCCCGGTCATGGCGCTGTTCCTGTTCCTGCAGCGCTACATCGTGTCCGGACTGTCGGCAGGCTCGGTCAAGGGCTGATGCACCCCACGCTCCGGCGGCTCGACCGGCTGGCCGCCAGCCTCGCCGAACGGCCCGGAACAGTTGCCGTGCTGGGCTTGGGCTCGGCCGGCGCGGAGTTCGAACGTTTCGATGAGCATTCGGACATCGACTTCTTCGTGATTACGGGTTCCGCTTCGGAGAAGGCGGCGTTGCTTGAGGATCCTTCCTGGCTCGAAGGGCTGGGCGGGACAGTGTCCTACAGCTTCGTCAACGACGCCAACGGGCGCAAGGCCTTGTTCGACGACGGGCTGTTCACCGAATACGCCGTCTTCACCTCCGAGGAGTTCCACACGCTTCCGGTGGTGGGAGTGCGGGTTGCCTGGAGCCGCGAGCCCGACGCCCTCAACTTCGGGGACCTGCCCGTGCCGGCACCGGCCGTGCTGGATACCGAGGAGTTCCACCTCAACGAGGCCCTCACCAATCTGTACGTGGGGCTGCACCGTGAACTGCGTGGCGAACACCTGGCCGCGTTCCGCTTCATCCAGGTCCATGCCATGGACCGTGTGCTTGCGCTGCTGCGGTTGGACCCGGCCGTCCACTGGCAGCGGGACGTCTTCGACGCCAGCCGCCGGGCGGAGTCCGTGCCGGGCGTGCCGTTCGCGGAGATGGTTCCGGGCTACGGAAAGTGCCGGGCGGCCGCATCCGCCACGCTTGGCTGGCTGGAATCCCGGTACCCCGTGGACCCGGTGATCGGCGAAGCCATCCGGGCCCTCCTGGAACGCGGGCCCGCAGTTGCGAATGGATTCTTGGAAGGATGAGCATGCTCGGTTTTGAAGCGCACCACGACGGTTCCCCGCTCTACCTGCCGGACGGCCCGGTACCGCTCGGGGATACCACCCGGGTGCGGATGCGCAGCTGGGCGGGTGCGGCTGCTGCCGGGGCTCCCGACGGCGGCCCTTCCGGTAGCGGAACGCCCGACGGCGGGCGGCCGGCCGCCGTCGGACGCGTCTGGCTGCGGACGGTCGAGGACGGCGAGCCGCGGTACGCCGAGGCACGCCGGCTGGCGAGCACGGACGGCTGGGACTGGTGGGAAGCGGAGCTCCACGCGGTCAACCCGCTGGTCCGCTACCGCTTCCTGCTGCGCGACCCCGAGGGGCGCATCACCTGGCTGAACGCTGCCGGCGTGCACGCCCAGGACGTTCCCGACGCCCAGGACTTCCGCCTGGCCACCGCCGCGCCCGGACCTGACTGGGCCGCCGGCGCGGTGATGTACCAGGTCTTCCCGGACCGCTTCGGCCGTTCGGCCGAGGCAGACACCCGCACCGCGCCGGACTGGGCGGTTCCCGCGGACTGGGACGCCGACGTCGTCTACCAGGGACCGTACACCCCGCTGCAGTTCTTCGGCGGCGACCTGGACGGCGTCCGGGAACGCCTGGACCACTTGACGGTGCTCGGTGTCGAGGTCCTGTACCTCACGCCCTTCTTCCCCTCGGGTTCCAACCATCGCTACGACGCCGAAAGCTTCCGCCGCGTGGACCCCTTGCTGGGCGGGGACGAGGCCCTCATCCGCTTGGTGGAGGCCTGCCACGAGCGCGGCATCCGGGTGATCGGCGACCTCACCACCAACCACACCGGCGACACCCACGAATGGTTCCGCACGGCGCTCGCCGACCCCGGTACGGCGGAGCGGTCCTTCTACTACTTCCGCCCGGATGGCAGCTATGAGAGTTGGTGGGGCGTGCCGAGCCTGCCCAAGCTGGACTGGGCCTCGGACGGCTTGCGCCGCGAATTCGTGGAAGGCCCCAAATCCGTGGTGGCGCACTGGCTGAACGAACCTTTCAGGCTGGACGGCTGGCGCGTGGACGTCGGCAATATGACCGGCCGGCTGGGCGCCGCGGACTGGAACCACGAGGTGGCGTCCCTGGTACGGAACACCGCGCTGGAAGCATGCCCCGATGCGCTGCTCGTGGCCGAATCCACCAGCGACGCCGCTCCCGATTTCCAGGGCGACACCTACCACGGCTCCATGAGCTACGCCTCCTTCACCCGGCCGCTGTGGGCCTGGCTGAGCGATGGCACCGCCGTGAACTACTTCGGACTGCCCCTGCCGCACCCGCCCAGGATCACGGCCGCGCAGTTCGTGGCCGAATACCGCACCTTTGCCGCGGCCTACCCTTGGACAGCACGGCTGCACAGCCTGGTGGCGATCGACACCCACGACACCGCCCGGGCCGCCACCGCCATGATCCCCGGCGGGCAGGCCGTTGCCGCCGTGCTGTCCTTCACCCTTCCCGGCATGCCCACCGTCTTCGCCGGCGATGAGTTCGGCCTGGAGGGCATGAACGGCGAACACTCCCGCACGCCGATGCCGTGGGATTCGCCGCAGCGCGTGGTCCGGGACCTCCGGGCGTTGTACTCCGGGCTCGGCGCACTCCGCCGCGAGCAGGTCCTCCGCACCGGGTCCCTGCGCTGGCTCCACGCCGACGCCGACACCCTCGCCTTCGTCCGTGAACTGGACGGGAGTACCGTGCTGGTGGTCGCCGCCCGGGACGAGGCCGACGCCGTCCTTCCGGCGGAGCTGCTGCCCGCGGGACTTGGGGTGGGAGCGAAAGCCGCGCTCGCCGTCGGGCGCCTTGCCTTGGGTACCTCCGACGACGGCGGGATACGCTTCCGCGCGGCAGGCCCCGCGGCGGCGGTGTGGCTGCTGGGCTGAGGCTCCGGAGGCGCGGCCGGCGCCGCCGCTTGACCCAGGCCGGGGCGGGCTAAGCTGGATGGCACTGAACCACTGCGAAGACTGCCGGCCTGGCAAGTCCGCGGTGCGCATGTGAGGAAACACCGTGTCACAGCAGACAGCATCCGGAAACGCCCGGGAGAACGGGCTCGACGCCGGAGCACCGGCCGGATTCATGGAAGAACTCGCCGAAGGCCTCCGCACCGGGCAGGTGAGTGCCGAAGACGGGCTCCTGGCCACGTATTCCATCGACCAGGGCCCGGTGACCGACTGGCAGCTGCCGCTCGCCGTCGTTTGGGCCGAGTCGGTGGAAGACGTGCAGCACATTGTGCGTACCTGCTCGAAGTACCGGGTGCCGATCGTGCCCCGCGGTGCCGGTACGGGGATTTCGGGCGGCGCGCACGCCATCCGGGGATGCATCGTCCTCAGCATGGAACGGATGAACCGCATCCTGGAGCTGAACCCGGAAGACGAGACCGCCGTCGTCGAACCCGGCGTCATCAACGCCGATCTGAACGCCGCTGCCGCCGAACACGGGCTGATGTACGCCCCTGATCCGGCGAGTTTCAGGATCTCTTCGATCGGCGGCAACGTGGCCACCAACGCCGGCGGGCTGCGCTGCGCCAAGTACGGCGTGACTCGGGATTCCGTGCTTGCGTTGGACGTGGTGCTGGCAGATGGCTCCCTGATGCACACCGGCCACCAGACCTTCAAGGGCGTGGCCGGGTACGACCTCACCGCCCTGCTGGTGGGTTCGGAAGGCACCCTGGCAATCGTGGTGGGCGTGACCGTGCGCCTGCGCTACCTGCCCCGGGACGTCCGCACCATCGCGGCGTTCTACCCGGACTTCCGCAGCGCGGCCGCGGGGGTGCTTGCGGTGGGCAAGGCGCGCGTGCAGCCGGCCATCATGGAACTCCTGGACCGCGGGAGCCTGGAGCAGCTGGACGAGATCAACGGCAGCGGCCTGCTGGCGCGCGGCCACTCCCTGCTGCTGGTCCAGACCGACGGTTTCGGCGCCGAGGCCGAAGCTGATGTGGTCCGCGAGGTGCTGGCCGCCGGGGGAGCAACGGTGACCACCGAGGCCAGCGAGGAAGCCGAACGGCTGGTGGACATGCGGCGCAACGCCCGCGGCACCGAGGTGGACGACGAATTCCGCGTGGGCGAAGACATTGCCGTGCCGCGGTCCAAGCTGGTGGACTTCGTCGCGGCGCTGGAAGACATGGCAGCCCGGCACGACGTCCGCCTCAAAGTGGTGGCGCATGCCGGGGACGGCAACCTGCATCCCACCTTCTGGGCGGACCGCGTGGATGAACTGACTGACGCCGCCACCATCCGCAGGCTCAACGCCGCGTTGGACGAATCCATCGAGGTGGGCCTGCAGCTCGGCGGCACCATTACCGGGGAGCACGGCGTGGGCCAGTACAAGCTGCGCTGGCTGGGCTTGGAACTCCCCGAACCCGTGCGCGCGCTGCAGCGGCAGCTCAAGGACGTGTTCGATCCGCTGGGGATCATGAATCCGGGCAAGGCGATTTAGCGCAAGTCTGGCTGGTTCACCCTCGCTGGTATCCCAAGCTGCAACATGAAGACATATTGATCACGCTTCGGACGCTCATTTACTTTTAGCCACCCTGAGATCTATCTTTCTTGGTATACCAAAAAGGATCGAGGGGGATACATGAGCGCACGGCGGCCGTCCAAGGCAATGGTGGCATGGTCCACGGCTGCGGTCATGGTGTCGCTCCTCCTCGTCTCGGTCAACCTCCGGCCTGCCATCACCACCGTGGCAGTCGTCATGGGCCGGCTCGAACACGGCTATGGCGTGGACGGGCACCTGCTGCCGGTCCTCGGTGCCTTGCCGGTGCTCGCCTTCGGCGTCTCGGCCCCGCTCGGTCCATGGCTGGCGAAACGCCTCGGTACCGGCCGCGCGGTGGCGCTTGCCCTGTTCGTCCTCGCTGCAGCGCTCGCAGCCCGCGCCCTCGTTCCCGGTCTCCTCCTCCCCGGGACCTTCCTTGCCGGAGCTGCGATCATGACGGCCAGCGTGCTCCTGCCCCAGATCGTCAAGGAGTACCACGGCACCGGCTGGTGGACCGGACTGTGCACCATGGGCTTCGGGCTGGGCGCCGCACTCGGCGCCGGACTCGTCCAGCCCCTGCAAGCGGCGCTTGGCGGCAGCCTCGGTGGCGCACTGGCGATCTGGGCCGTGCCCGCAGTGCTCGGCGGCGTGGTGGTGGGGGCGGCCGTGAAGACCGGCCCACGTCGCGCGGCGTTGTACGCGGACACTTCCGAAAGGCCGGTCCGACGGCGCCTGCGCACGCAACGCACTGCGTGGGCAGTGGCGGCCTTCTTCGGGCTGCAGGCACTGCTCTATTTCGCCGTGACATCCTGGCTGGCGGTGTTCCTCGAATCCAAGGGCCTCAGCCCCGCTGACGCTGCCGCGATGCTGGCCTGGTTCAGCTTCGCGGGGCTGCCCGCCGGCCTCCTGGTGCCGGTCTTCGCGGGCCGCCCTGCCGTGCTGCGGATCATGGCTCCGGGACTCGGGCTCCTGATCGCCGCCTCCCTGCTGGGCGTCCTGCTGGCCCCGGCGGAGATGCAGTTGCCCTTGATCGGCATCCTTGGCTTCGCCCAGAGTGCCCCGTTCGGACTCGGCATGGCCCTCATCGTTCTTCGCTCCTCGGGGCCCCGGACGGCGGGAAGACTGTCCGCCATGAGCCAGGGCTTCGGCTTCGCCGTCGCCTCCCTGGGCCCGCTCGCCGCCGGCCTCCTGCACGAATGGAGCGGCACCTGGGCACCGAGCTTCGTGTTTCTCGCCGGCGTTGCGCTGCTGGTGGCGGTGGCCGGCTTCCTCGCCGTCAACGGTCCGGAGGTCGACGGCGGAGAGACGGCCGGGCGCGCAACGGAACCGGCCGCCGTCGGGCGTTAAAGTCACAGCGCGAACGTACAGATGGGGCCCCAGAATCCGCGGATTCGGGGCCCCAAGTGTACGTTCGCGCTTGAGGCGGGGGAGGCTTAGACCAGCTCGAGCTGGTCCGCCACCACCTGGCCGCGGTGCAGGACCGTGCGGTCCGTGCCGCGGTCCATCACGGCGGAGGCGACCGTCTCGCCGTCGACCAGCAGCAGCTCGGCCGGGTCTCCGACGTCGACGCCGGGGCGGTGGGCCGTGCCCTTCAGCCGGGTGGCGTTGGGGTCAAGGATGCTGGCGCCGCCGATGCTTGCGATCGCGAGGCAGTGCTCGATCAGCTCGTCCTTGCGGAAGCCGTGGGTGAAGGCCAGCTGCCAGGTGCGGTCCAGCATGTCGGTGTTGCCGTAGGGGGACCAGTAATCGCGCTGGCCGTCCTGGCCCAGGCCCTGGCGGACGCCGGCTTCGGAGAGCAGCGGGATGGGAAGCTGGTCCGCCACACCGGTGGAACCCGGGGCGACGGAGGCCATGGACACGTCCAGCTCGGCGAATTCGTCGATGAGCCGGCGGGTGGTGGCCTCGTTGACGCTGCCCAGCGAGTAGGCGTGGGACATGGTGACCTTGCCCTGCATGCCGAGGGCGCGGGTGCGCTCCAGGATGAGGTCGGTGCTGAAGACAGCCAGGTGGCCGGGCTCGTGGAGGTGGATGTCGATGGGCACCTGGTATTTCTCTGCCAGGCCGAACACGATGTCCAGGTGCTTCACGGGATCGCGGTCCAGGGTGCAGGGATCGATGCCGCCCATGACGTTGGCGCCGGCCTTCAGGGCTTCCTCGAGCAGTTCCGGGGTGCCTTCTTCCCGGAGCAGGCCGGCCTGCGGGAACGCGATGATGTCCACGTCCGCCTGGTCCTTGAAGTGTTCCTTGGCGGCCATGACGGCGTCGAAGCGTTCCAGCTTGCAGTCCACGTCAACCTGCGCGTAGGAGCGTACCCGGGTGGTGCCGCGGGCAATCATGCGGCCCAGGGTGTCCCGGACGCGGTCGTTCAGGGGGACTTCGGCCTTGCGCCAGTTCAGGCGGTCGTTCATCATCATGGCCCAGACGCCAGGCGCGCCGCTGTGCTCGCGGAAGGGCAGCCCGATCCGGGTGGAATCCAGGTGCACGTGCACATCGGAGAAAGACGGGACCAGCAGGCGGCCGCGGCCCTCGACGACGGTGGCGTCGCCGGCCGGGCGGGCCGGGTCATGGGGTTCGACGGCGGTGATCTTGCCGTCCGCAATGGTGACGTCGCTCAGCGACTGTCCCCAGGGGCGGGCGGCACGGATCAGGGTTTTCACAGGGATGCTCCTTTGCTAGTGATGGGTCTATTGCACACCCGCGGCGAGCGGGCTCGCCAGCGCGGTGTGGTGGCAGGCAGGGGAACCGGCGACGGCGGGCGTCGGGACTTCGCCGACGCAGAGCTGCTTCTGTTCCTCGCTGAGCGTGCCGAACAGCGGGCAGCGGGTGCGGAACACGCAGCCGCTGGGCGGGTTGGCGGGCGACGGCAGGTCGCCGCGGAGCCGGATTTTCTGCTGGGCGCGGGCCGCCTTGGGGTCCGGCAGCGGCACGGCGGACAGCAGCGCCTGGGTGTAGGGGTGGCGGGGTGCGGCGAACAGTTCGTCCCGGGAGCCCTGCTCCACCATCTTGCCGAGGTACATCACGGCGACCTGGTCCGAAATGTGCCGCACCACGGAGAGGTCGTGCGCGATGAAGATGTACGAAACCCCGGTGTCCTTCTGGATTTCCTGCAGCAGGTTGACCACCTGGGCCTGCACCGAGACATCCAGGGCGGACACCGGCTCATCGCAGGCGATCACGGACGGGTTCAGCGAAATGGCCCGGGCGATGCCCACGCGCTGCCGCTGGCCGCCGGAGAACTCATGCGGGAAACGGTTGTAGTGCTCGGCCTTGAGGCCCACCTGCTCCAGGAGTTCCTTGACGCGGTTCTTCAGGCCGCCCGGCGGAGTGATCTTCTGGGCCACCATCGGCGCCGCGATGGCCGTGCCGATGCTTTGCCGCGGGTTCAGGGATGCGAAGGGGTCCTGGAAGATCATCTGCACCTTGCGGCGGAAATGGTAGAGGTCCTTGCCGCGCAGGTGGCTGATGTCCACACCGTCCACCAGGATCCGCCCGGCGGTCGGGTCCATCAGCCGGGCGACCATCCGACCGGTGGTCGACTTGCCGCACCCGGACTCACCCACGAGCCCCAAAGTCTGGCCGCGGCCGAGGCTGAACGAGACGCCGTCGACCGCTTTCACGGTGCGTTTGCCGCCCGGGGCGAAAAGGCCGCCCTTGACGGGGAAGTGTTTCTGGAGGTTCTCCACCTGGAGAATCGGCTGCTGTTCCATGGTGGTCCTATCGGGAAGTCCGGATGGTGAGGAGCTGTTCGCCGCCCAGGTGGCAGCGGGTGCCGTGCCCGGCTTCGGCGGTGAACTCCGGACGCTGCTTGTGGCACAGGCCGTCGGCCACCATGGACGCGTACTCACAGCGGGCGCTGAAGATGCAGCCCTGCGGCAGGGCAAGGAGCGACGGCGGCGAGCCGGGAATCGGGTTCAGCTTGCCGGATGCTGTGGTCAGGGTCGGCATGGACTTGAGCAGGCCAAGCGTGTACGGGTGCCGGGTGTCGTAGAAGATCTCGTCCACCGGCCCCGATTCCACGCACTGCCCGCCGTACATGACCAGGACGTCATCGCACACCTCTGCCACAACCCCGAGGTCGTGGGTGATGAGGATGAGCGCAGAGTTCGTCTCCTGCTGGAGTTCGGCCATGAGGTCCAGGATCTGGGCCTGCACGGTGACGTCGAGTGCCGTGGTGGGCTCGTCCGCGATCAGCAGTTCGGGCTCGCAGATCAGCGCCATGGCGATCATGGCGCGCTGTCGCATGCCGCCGGAGAAGTGGTGCGGGTATTCGTCGAAGCGCATGTCCGGGCTGGGAATGCCCACCCTGCCCAGCATGTCGACGGCGGCCGCCCGGGCCTGCTTCTTCGTCGCCTTGTTGTGGACCAGGTACGCCTCGGCGATCTGGTGGCCCACTGTATAGAAGGGGTGCAGGGCCGAGAGCGGATCCTGGAAGATCATGCCGATGTTCCGGCCGCGCAGCTGCCGCATGCCGGCTTCGGACAAGGTCACCAGGTCCTTGCCCTGGAAGAGTGCCTGGCCGGTGACCTGCGCGGAAGTTCCCTTGAGGAGTCCCATGAGGGCCTGGCTGGTGACGGACTTTCCGGACCCGGATTCGCCCACGATGCCGAGGGTCTGGCCGCGGTCCAGGGTGAAGTCCATGCCGTTCACGGCAGAGACCACGCCGTCGTCGGTGGGGAACTTCACGGAAAGGTTCCGGACGTCCAGGAAGGCGGCCGGCTCCGGTGCGGCGACCGCCGTCGGGCTTGTTTGGGACTGGGTCACTGGAGCCTCACTCGGGGATCGATGGCTGCGTAGGCGAGGTCGACGACGACGTTCGCGACGATGACGAAGAAGGCGGCCAGCATGGTGATCGCCATGGTGACGGGAAGGTCGCCGGAAACAGCCGCGCGGACGGCGGTAAAGCCGAGGCCGGGCACCGAGAAGATCTGTTCCGTCAGGACGGCGCCGCCCAGGAGCAGGCCGATGTCCATGCCCAGCATGGTGACCACAGGAGTGATGCCGGCGCGGACGCCGTGCTTGAATGTGACGGTCCGGGGCGCCAGGCCCTTGGCCCGGGCGGTCCGGATGAAGTCTTCGCCGAAGGTTTCGATCATGTTGGTGCGGGTCACCCGGATGTAGGAGGCGCTGAAAAGCACGGCCAGGGCGATCCACGGCAGCAGGTAGTTCAGGACCCACGCCCAGGGCCCCTGCGGGCCGAAGGGGCTGTTGATCTCGTTGGTGGTGAAGGGCAGCAGGTGCAGCTGGTTGACGAAGACCAGCAGCAGGAACAGGCCGGTCACCGGGATCGGCAGCGAAACGCCCACCGAGGCGGCGCCGACAATGAACTTGTCCGTGGGAGAGCCCTTGCGCAGGGCGGCCAGCAGGCCGAGCCCGACGCCGGAGAGGGTCCAGAGGACCAGGGCACCGATGGCCATGGAGAAGGTGTAGGGGAGCGAGCGGGCGATGATGTCGGAGACGTTCTCATTGGTCTGGAACGACTTGCCGAGGCAGGGCCACTGGCAGAGCGATTCGGCGCCGGGGGCACCGATCATGCGGTCGGCGACCAGGCCGCGCATGTACTCGGCGTACTGCACGAAGAAGGGCTGGTCCATGCCGAGGGCGACGCGGGCCTCCTGCACGCGCTCGGGGGTGCATTCCTGGCCGCAGGCGGCGGAAGCCGGATCAGCGGGGCCAAGCTGGAAAAGGGTGAAGGTGATGAAGCTGACTGCGACGAGAAGCAGGAACAGTGAACCTGTCCGGCGGAGGATGAAACGGATCATGGTGCTGGTTGCGGGCCGCCCGGGGTCTTCCGGGCGGCCCGCGTCTCCTTTGCGATGAGGCCGGTTAGTGTTCGACGCCGACGATCGAGAGGTCGATGCCGCCGAAGAAGTAACCCACCTGGGCGTTGCGGATGTTGGAGCCCACCACGCTGTTGGTGTGGCTGCGGATGAGCGGGATGATCGGGTAGGTCTTCAGTGCCTTGTTGAACTCTTCAGCCCACTTCTTGCCGAGCTCCTCGGAGGTGCCGGCCGTGTTGCGCAGTTCGTACATGGCCTTGGACACCTGCGGGTCGAAGTAGCGGGCGGTGTTGGAGAAGCCGTAGCTGGTGCCGTCGTTGTTCGGGCCAAGGATCGGGTCTGCCGAGGTGCGGACCGAGGACGGGTCGGCGCCGCCGCACCAGCCGGAGCGGCCCATGTCCGGCAGCTGGTCGCTGGCCAGCACGGAGTAGTAGTTCGGCGCCGGGATCGGCACCAGCTGGACGTCGATGCCGAGGGCCTTCAGGTTCTGCTGGACCACGGTGCCGGTGTTCTTGTAGGCATCGCGGTTGGTGGCGTAGCCGTACGTGAGGGTCTTCGGGTAGTCCTTGCCTTCGAGGAGCTTCTTGGCTTCTTCCAGCTTGGGCTTGCCCGCGGGGTCGATCTCCAGGCCGGGATCGGCATAGCCCACCATCTTGCTGTTCAGCGGGCTCTGGGTGAGCTCACCGAAACGGCGTCCACCGTACTGGACCAGGATGGACTGGCGGTCCAAGGCAAGGGCGATCGCCTTGCGGACGTCCGGATCCTTGAGCTTCTCTGTGTTCAGGCTGAGCACGTCGTTGCAGCCGAGCAGGCCTGAGGCCACGCGGTCCTTGACCTGCGGGTCGGCAAGCTTGGCCGAATCGGAGGTCTGCAGCGCGCCGTTGGAGTCAAGCGTGATGGCGTTGGGGTCCGAGTTGGCGATCAGCTGCTGGCTGATGGTGCTCTGGGACGTGGACAAGGTGAAGGTGAAGGTGTCCGGGAGAGCGGTGCGGTTGGGGTCGGTGGCCGGATCCCAGTGCGGGTTGCGGACCAGCTTGAGGGACTTGCCGCGGCTGTAGGACTGCACCATGTACGGACCGGAGGACACCGGGTGGTTGGTGTAGTCGAGCTTGGTGTCCTTGGCCTTCGGCACCGGGGCGGTGTTGGAACGGGAAGCCAGTGCCGGGAACTCGGCGAACGGCTTCTTCAGGTGGAAGACCACCGTCCGGGCATCCGGGGTTTCCACTGCCTTGAGCACGGCGGAAGGGTTCTTGTACGGACCCTTGTAGCCGCCGTCGTCGAGCGCGGCGTTGAGCTCCTGCGGGGCCTGGGTGTACACGTCCTGCGCGAAGGTGCGCTCAATGCCGTACTTGATGTCCGCCGAGGTGATCGGCGTGCCGTCCTCGAACTTGATGCCCTCCTTGAGGGTGTAGGTCCAGCTCAGGCCGTCCTTGGACACCTTGCCGGTATCGGTGGCGAGGTCCGGAACGATCTTGGGCGGCTGGCCCGCGGTTTCCTTTGCCATGGTCAGCGTGCGGTAGTACAGCTGGCCGACGTTGGCCGTCTGGACGTAGTTGCTGTTTCCGGGGTCCAGGGTCTGGAAGTCAGAGGACATCAGGACGTTGACGTTGCCGCCCTTGGTGCTGAAGCCGGACTTCACGATCTGCGGCGCGGAATCGGTGACCGATTTCGCCGACGACGTGTTGCCGGGCTGGCTCTGACCTGCCGCGCAACCGGTGGCTGCGGTGGCGATCAGCACGGCAAGGGCAAGTGCCCTGCTGCTGTTCTTCATGGTTCTCCTCTTTGAGTGGGTGTGACGGAGTTGAGTGGAGGTGACGGAACGTCGGGTGGAACAGATGGGGGAAGGGGATCAGTGGCGCGAGGCCTTGGGATCCAGTGCATCGCGCACGGCGTCGCCCAGCAGGTTGAAGGCCAGGACCGTGATGACGAGCATGACGCCGGGAACGGCAAGGAACCACGGATCACTGAGGTACCAGTTGCCGGCCTGTGCTGCGTTGAGCATCTGGCCCCACGACGGTGTGGGGTCCTTGACGCCGACGCCGAGGAAGGACAACGCGGCTTCCGCGGAGATGTTGGTGGGGATCAGCATGGTGGCGTAGACCAGCACGACGCCCATGACGTTCGGGATGATCTGCCGGAACAGGATGCTCAGGTGGGAGGAGCCGAAGGAGCGGGCGGCCTCGACGAACTCCCGTTCACGCAGGCTCAGCACCTGGCCGCGGACGATGCGCGCAAGGTAGGCCCAGCCGAAGAAGCCCAGGATGATCACCAGGGACGCCATGGGCAGGAAGCTGCCTTGTCCCAGGGGGGTGTCCCGGAGGCGGGACTGCAGGATGGGCGTCAGGGACAGGACCAGGAGCAGGTGCGGGAACGCCAGGAACAGGTCCATCAGGCGGCTGATGATGGCATCGGTCTTGCCGCCGAAGTAGCCGGCCGCTGCGCCGAGCACGGTGCCGAGGACCACCGAGACAAGCGTCGACAGCAGGGCGATGGTCAAGGACACCTGGCCGCCGTAGGCGAGGCGTGCGAAGAGGTCGCGGCCGAGGCCGGGCTCCACGCCGAGCCAGTGGCTGGCCGAAGGATACATGTAGCCGGGAAGGGGGAGTCCCGGGGTTTCGAAGTCGTCCAGGACTTCCGGGCTGGTGTTCGAGGTGAAGGGGTCATTGCCGGACATGGCACTGAGGACCGGTGCGAGGATCGCGAAGAGCATGATGGCCACTACGACGAAGAGGCTCAGCAGGGCGATCTTGCTGCGGCGGATCCTCAGCCAGGCGGTAGCCAGCAGGGAACGGGCCTCGGCAGGGCGGGCTTCGGCTGTGGCCGCGCTCGCGGTGCCAGGTTCGGCCGGGGATTGAAGCTGGGTCAACGGAAAGCTCGTTTCGTGGTTCGAGGAGCGCGCTCCGGAACATCTTGTATACCAAACCTAAGTTAGGCTAGAGCAAATGCGATGTAAATCACAAAACGGCTACTTCTGGGATACCAGACCTGAGTCGAAGGACGGGCGGGAAAGATGCGGAAATACGGCGCAATACCAACTGCGGATGAGGCGTTGCCGCCCGTGTATGCTCGGTTGAAGTGATGGGCGGTTTGACCCGCCAAGCTCCCGGAGTCCTTGCCGGGGCAGTGAACGGGAAAGGGGCCAAGCCCATGTCGACGCCGGTGACTGGAACGCTGAATGGCCGGGATGACGAAGCCCGGGCCGAACAGGTCTACCAGCTGGTCCTCGAAGGCATCGTTGCCGGCGACTACGCCCAGGGTGAGCGGCTCCGCGAGCGTGCGCTTTCCGAGATCTACAACGTTTCCCGGATCCCCGTGCGCGAGGCCATCCAGCGCCTGGAGCAGGACGGTTTCGTGGAAACCTTCCCGCGCCGCGGCGCGGTGGTTCGGCGGCTGACGCTCAGCGACGTCAATGACTTCTTCGACATGCGGCTCTGCCTGGAAACCTTCGCCGCGCGGCTGGCTGCCGTCCAGGTGGGGCAGGGCGCCTCGGGCGAGACCCTGCGCCAGTTGCTGGAAGACGGCCGGACCGCCATCGACGAAGGGCGGGGCGACGACGTCGTACGGCTGAGTGCCGCGTTCCACGCGGAGATCGTGCGGCTCTCCGGCAACCGCCTCCTGATTGATTCCGTCAAACCGCTTTTCGGCCGCATGCGCTGGATCTTCGGCCTGGCGCACAACCGCAGCAACGAACTCCAGCGCGACGAGCACGTGGAACTGTGCAAGGCGATCCTGGGCGGCCACGCGGAACTGGCCTATTCCCTGGCGTACTCCCACATCGAGCTTGGCCGCGTGCCCGTGCTCGCAGGCCTCGCCGGCAAGCTGGAGCCGTAAGGCCGCAACAGCCCGGCAGAACGGACGACGGCGCCCGGCCGCCTTTGGGGGCCGGGCGCCGTCGTCGTCAGTCGTCCGAGTCCGGGTACTCTTCCAGTTCGTCGTACCGCGACTCCTCGGTTTCCACCTCGAGGATCTTCAACAGTTCGGTGTCCGGATTGAGCATGATCGCGGCTTCGTCGCGGCGGTGCCGCAGCACGGTGTCCAGGTAGGACTGCACCGTTTCGGCGAGCGGGATGTGGCGGTCCTGTTTCTGGCTCATGTACCAGCGGTGCTCCAGGACCTCGTGCACCACTTCGGCCGGTTCCAGCTTGCCGGACAGTTCCCGGGGGATGGAGCGCACGATCGGTTCGAAGATCTGGCTCACCCACAGGTGCGCGCTGTATTCCTCGTCCATGCCGGGGTTGTTGTCCGCCCGGAACTGGTCCATGTCGTTGAGGAGCCGGCGGGCCTGGTTCTCCTGGGCGTCCAGCCCGGTCAGGCGGAGCAGGCGCCGCTGGTGGTGGCCGGCGTCCACCACCTTGGGCTGGAGCTGGATGGTGGAGCCGTCCGCGGTGGTCTTGATGGCGTATTCCTCGACGTCGAAGCCGAGTTCGTTGAGCCGCCGGATGCGGGCGCCCACGCGCCACCGTTCGCCAAGCTCGAAGGACTCCTTCTCCGTGAGTTCGGCCCACAGACGCCGGTAGGAATCCATGATGAGCTCCGAAGTGGCCACAGGGTCCACCTTGTCCTCGATCAGCCCGCCGTCCAGGAGGTCCATGAGTTCGCCGGCGATGTTCACGCGTGCGATTTCGAGGTCGTACTCGCGCTGCCCCGTGGACAGGTCCGGGTAGAGCTCGCCGGTTTCGGCGTCCACCAGGTACGCGGCGAAGGCGCCGGCGTCGCGTCGGAAGAGGGTGTTGGAGAGCGAGACATCGCCCCAGTAGAAGCCGATCAGGTGCAGCCGCACCAGGAGCAGGGCCTGGGCGTCGATGAGGCGGGTCAGCGTGTCCTTGCGCAGCATCTGCGAGAACAGCGCGCGGTACGGCATGGAGAACTTCAGGTGCCGGGTGACCAGCACCGGGTTCAGGGGCTTGCCGTCCGCGGTGGTGCGCCCGGTGATGACGGCTACCGGCTCGACGCAGGGGACGTCCAGCCGGGCCAGCTTGCGGAGCATGTGGTACTCGTGGCGGGCCACGTGCTCCGAGGTTTCCTTGATGGCGATGACCGATCCGCCCAGATGCGCGAAACGCACGATGTGCCGGGAAATACCACGGGGCAGGGCTGCGAGGTTCTCGGCCGGCCAGTCCTCCAGGGCGATGTGCCAGGGGAGATCGAGGAGTTCCGGGTCCGCGGCGGCTGCGGTGATGTTGAGCGAGCCGATGACGCTCGCCGGAGGAGCGGTGTCCTTGGCGCTGGCGGCCTCGGTGCGGGGCAGCTTGCCGATCTGCCCGTAGTCGGTCGGTTCGTCATGCCACTGGGCTCCGCTTTGCTCGGTCATGGTGTCATTCTTCCGTATGTCGGGGTGCGGTTAACGCCGACGGCGGCCCTTCCGTGTGGAGGAGCCGCCGTCGGTGATGCGGTGACGCAGTTGGGTCAGTCGCCCAGGCGCAGGCCGGTCTTGGTGTCGAACAGGTGCACGTGGCCCTGCTGCGGACGGACGAAGATGGCCTCACCCTTCATCGGGGGGCGGCGGCCGTCGACGCGGGCCACGATGTCGTGGTCCTTGCCGTCCAGCGTGGTGTGGCCGTAAACGTAGGCGTCGGCGCCGAGTTCTTCGACGACGTCGACCTCAACCTGCAGGCCTTCGCCCTGGCCGACCGTTTCGAGGTCTTCCGGACGGACACCGAGGGTGACGGTCTTGCCGGTGGCGTCCTCGAGGACGTCGTGCTTGACCGGGTAGACGGCACCGCCGAACTGCACGCCGTCGCCGACGACCGGCAGTTCCAGCAGGTTCATGGCCGGGGAGCCGATGAAGCCGGCAACGAACACGTTCTGCGGCTTGTCGTAGAGGTTGCGCGGGGTGTCCACCTGCTGCAGGAGGCCGTCCTTCAGAACTGCCACGCGGTCACCCATGGTCATGGCCTCGACCTGGTCGTGAGTCACGTACACGGTGGTGACGCCGAGGCGGCGGGTCAGGGACGCGATCTGGGTGCGGGTCTGGACGCGGAGCTTGGCATCGAGGTTGGACAGCGGCTCGTCCATGAGGAAGACCTGCGGGTTACGCACGATTGCGCGGCCCATGGCAACACGCTGGCGCTGGCCGCCGGAGAGGGCCTTCGGCTTGCGGTCGAGGTACTGCTCGAGGTCGAGGAGCTTGGCGGCTTCGCGGACGCGCTCGGCGCGCTCTTCCTTGGAAACACCGGCGATCTTGAGGGCGAAGCCCATGTTGTCCGCCACGGTCATGTGCGGGTACAGGGCGTAGTTCTGGAAGACCATTGCGATGTCGCGGTCCTTCGGCGGAACGTCGGTGACGTCGCGGTCGCCAATGAGGATGCGGCCGGAGTTGACGTCCTCGAGGCCTGCGAGCATGCGCAGGGAGGTGGACTTACCGCAACCGGAGGGTCCGACGAGGACCAGGAATTCGCCATCGGCGATGTCGATGTTGAGCTTATCGACGGCGGGCTTATCAGTGCCCGGGTACAGACGCGTAGCGTTGTCGAAAGTAACTGTTGCCACAGTTCTCATTTCCCTTCACCGGCAGGTACGTGCCGGACGATCCGTTGTGAATGGTTCTTTTTATTCAGTTGGACTCCCCGCCATTCACGCCTGGAAGCGCGAGTCGCGCCGGAGCGCTTGGCGGGGAGCTCATGCGACGCCGCACGGTGTCTGTGCGCCGCGTCACATAGAGAGTATGCCAGAAATCATTTTTAACGAAGCGAATGTTACGGCCGTCACATTCCGGCCTTAGCCTGACGCAACGTTGTCCCGCCGCTCGCGCAGCACGGCCTCAAGTAGTTCAGCCACATGGACCGGGGCCTCCACGCGGAACTCCGCCTGCGTGAAATCCAGCCCCACCTTGACGCCGACGTCGCCGGGAAGGAGCCTGCCCAACGCGTCTTCGTCCGTGACGTCGTCCCCCGCGAAGAGGACCGCCGTGGCGCCGGTGGCCTGCCGCAGGAACTCCACGGCTTCGCCTTTGGAGGCGTGGACCACCGAGGTTTCCAGCACCCGCTTGCCGTCCTTCAGGTAAACGCCGTGCTTGCCCTGGAGCGCGGTCCGGGCTGCTTCGACAGCGTCTTCGGCAACATCGTCATCGGCCAGCCGGGTGTGGAGGACGACGCCGGCGGGCTTGTCTTCGAGGAGCGTTCCGGGAGCGATGGCCACGATCTCGGCCAGCGTCCTGCGGACTTCCGCCAGCAGCGCTTCCTGTTCCGGGTCCAGATGGAGCCCGGCAGAGCCGGGGCCCAGCCAGGCTTCGGCGCCATGGCTGCCGATCAGCAGCGTGGCGGCAGGGGGTGCGGCAACCGCCCGCAGGCTGGACAGTGCGCGCCCGGAGATGAGCGCCGTCGTCGTCCGCGGAAGGGAGGCGAGTTCGGCGAACGCCGCCGCCGAGCGCGGGAGCGGGCGCGCGTCCTCGGCGTGGTCGACGATCGGCGAGATGGTGCCGTCGAAGTCCATGGCCACCAGTAGCTGCTCGGTTTCCGCGATGGCGCGCACGGCCTCGAGAAGTCCGGGGGAGAGGCTCAGGGGCGGCTTGTTCTCAGCTGTCATCGCGCACCGCCTTTTCTGCCAGGGCGGCCAGGAACTCCGAGGACCAATGGTCGACGTCGTGGTCCAGGATCTGCTTGCGCATGGCGCGCATGCGGCGGCGGGCCTCGACTGCGGGAAGGTCGACGGCACGCATGATGGTGTTCTTGAGCCCGTCGATGTCGTGCGGGTTGACGAGCAGCGCCTGCTTGAGCTGATCGGCCGCGCCGGTGAACTCGCTCAGGACCAGGGCGCCGGTGTTGTTGGTGCGCGCGGTGACGTACTCCTTGGCCACCAGGTTCATGCCGTCCCGGAGGGCGGTGACCAGCATGACGTCCGCGGCGAGGTACAGCGCCACCATCTCCTCGATCGGATAGCTGTGGTGGAGGTACCGGACCGCCGTGTTCTGCATGGTGTCGTAGCTGCCGTTGATGTGGCCCACGGTGCCTTCGACCTCTTCGCGGAGGATCCGGTACTGCTCCACCCGCTCCCGGCTGGGGCTCGCCACCTGGATCAAGGTGGCGTCCTGGACGGTCAGCCGGCCGTCCTGCAGGAGTTCTTCGAAGGCCTTGAGCCGGTGGCGGATGCCCTTGGTGTAGTCCAGCCGGTCCACGCCCAGCAGGATGGTCCGCGGGTTGCCGAGGTCCTGGCGGATCTGCTGGGCGCGTTCCACGATGTCCGGGCGGGTGGCCAGTTCGCTGATCTGTTCCACCGCTATGGAGATCGGGAACGCCTGGGCGCGGGCGATATGCGTGATCCGGCCTTCAGCGTCCCGGACGTGCACCTGCTGCTGTTTGACGCTGGCGCCCAGGAAACGGCGGGCTGAACGCATGAAGTTCGCGGCGTCGCTGGGGCGCTGGAAACCCACCAGGTCCGAACCGAGCAGGCCCTCGATGATCGCCTGCCGCCACGGCAGTTGGGCGAAGATCTCCGGCGGCGGGAAGGGAATGTGGTTGAAGAAGCCGATGCGCAGGTCCGGCCGCGCCTTGCGCAGCATCTGCGGAACCAGCTGCAGCTGGTAGTCCTGCACCCAGACGGTGGCGCCCTTGTCCGCGAACTGCACGACGGCGTCGGCGAACCTTTGGTTCACCCTGCGGTAGGCGTCCCACCAGGTGCGGTGGAACTCCGGCGGGGCGATGACGTCGTGGTAGAGCGGCCACAAAGTGGCGTTCGAAAATCCTTCGTAATACAGCTCAACATCGTCCGCGCTGAGCTCTACCGGGACCAGGTCCATGTCGTCATGGCTGAACGGTTCCAGTGCCTCGTCCGGGGCGCCGTGCCAGCCCACCCACGCGCCGTCGCTCTTGGCCATCATGGGTGCGAGTGCCGTTACCAGGCCACCGGGTGAGCGGCGCCAGCCAGCGCTCCCGTTCGCCACGTCTTCAGCGGAACAACGGTCCACGGGCAACCTGTTGGAAACCACCATGAAGTCGTACTTGGCCGCTGATGGCGAGGGTTTCCGTTTTTCCTTTGTTGTGAGTTTTTCGCTTGCCGGTTTGTGCATTGCTGCTCCCTGGGATTGCTTGTGACTCACATCCCACCCTACCGGCGGGAATCATCGCCTACATCCGCTCGTTCATTGAACGGAGGTTGGTGCCTCGGCCGTCAGGGTGGTCTTCACCCGTAAACTGGCCCAAGTGCCACACCCTGTACCAAGCCACCGATCAACGAGGAACTGATGAGCCCCGCAAACGAACCGCGCCTGTCCAAGGCAGAGCGCACCGCCCAGGCCCGCGAGAAGGCCCGAGAGATCCGCGAAGCGCAGCTTAAGAAGGACAAGAGGAACAAGCTGCTCATCGGCTGGGGCATCGTGGTTGCCGTTGTTTTGATCATCGGCATCATCGCTTTGACTGTTATGCAGGGCATCCAGAACAACGCCCCGATTGCGGACAAGGGCCCGACGCCGGCCAACGGCAACGTGCACGGCGGTGTCACGCTGCTGAAGGGGACCGAAGTTGCCAAGTCCGAGGCGGCCACTGTGGACCTCGCGGCACTGCCCTCCGCCCCGCCGACGAAGCCTGCCACCGTCGTCGCGCCCGGCGCGGAAGCGGAAGCCGGCAAGCCCGTCAAGGTGGTTGCTTACATCGACTTCATCTGCCCCATCTGCAAGGACTTCGAGGCCAACTACGGAGAAATGCTTACCAAGCTGCGCGACGAAGGGAAGATCTCCCTCGAATACCGTGCCTTGGGCTTCCTGGACACCCGTTCCACCACTAACTATTCGTCCCGCGCCGCCAACGCCGCGGCCTGCGTAGTGAACACCTCGCCGGACAAGTACTCCGCCTTCGTTGACCTGCTGTTCGAACGCCAGCCTGCCGAAGGCGGCGCCGGCATTTCGGACAACGACCTCAAGAAGATGGCCACCGAGGTCGGTGCAGCCAGCATCGATTCCTGTGTGGAGGAGAAGACCTTCCGCCCGTACGTGAAGGTTGCTACCCAGGAAGCGGGAGTCATCGGCGTTACCGGTACGCCCACCGTCTTCATCGACGGCAAGCAATGGGCGGGTCAGGACCTCCCCGGCGAGCTGAACAAGGCGATCGCCGCGAAGACCGCGAAGAAGTAGTCCTTCCGCGCTACGGATGCGGGCCGTGTGCTGGTGAACCAGCGCGCGGCCCGCATTTTGCGTTTTGGTGGGGAACGCCAGGAATGGGCTACCCTTGTTGAGCGCTGCTTTTAGCGACGCAGTTGAGCGCTCTTTGTGCGTAACGCCCCGCTTGGCCGGGGCACGCCTCCTTAGCTCAGTTGGCCAGAGCACCTGTCTTGTAAACAGGGGGTCGCCGGTTCGAATCCGGCAGGGGGCTCCACCGGACCCCGTCCGGGCCCGCGGAAACGTGGCCCGGACGGGGTTTTCCTTTGCTCGGAGCACGGCACCTGCTCGGAGCACGGCATCTAGGCGCTGCTGGCTAACCGGGTGGTAGCGGCGCCGGTAAGCCGCGTGATGAACTTGTCGAAGACCCGGTCAGGGAGGATCCGGCTAAGGGCGATCATCGGGGCAGCGCCGATTCCCACGCTGTAGCGGGTCCGCGGCTTGCGGGCGGTGGCCGCCGTCGTAATGGCCCGGGCGACGACCCCGGGAGGCGAGGCGAGGCGATATCCCGGCTCCGAGCTCGCCGCGAGCGTGGCCGTCGTCGCCTCAGCCTGGGCGCGGTAGGGGCCCCGCCCGGAAACGGAGCGCAGCCGATCGGCGGCGATAGCGCCCCATTCGCTGCGGATCCCGCCGGGCTCGATGAGGACCACGTCAATGCCGAACGGCGCCAGTTCCAGGCGCATGGCGTCACTCATGCCTTCGACGGCGTATTTGCTGGCGTGGTACCAGGAGCCGAAAGGCGTGGCGAAGCGGCCGCCCATGGAGCTGATATTGATGATGGTGCCGGAGCGGCGGGCGCGCATATGCGGCAGGACAAGTTGGGTCATACGCGCCAGGCCGAGCACGTTGACGTCCAACTGCGCCTGGGCTTCGTCCAGGGGCACTTCTTCAAGCGCTCCGTAGGAACCGTATCCGGCGTTGTTCACGAGGACATCGATCCGGCCTTCCGCCGCAATGACCCGCTCGACGGCGGCACGCGCCGATGCGTCGTCCGTGACGTCCAGCGCGAGCGTCCGGATTCCGTCTTGTTCGAGCGAGGCCATCCGTTCCGTCCGGCGGGCGGCGGCGTAGACCGTGAAACCGGCCTTATTAAGGTCCCTCGCGGCGGCCTCGCCGATGCCGGAGGAACCGCCGGTGACCAGTGCGACCTTGCTGTCCATCATGTCTTCTTTCCTCGCCGTGGCTGCTTGGTCCGCTTTATCGGACCGATGGTCTCTAATTTAAAAGACCGACGGTTCGTTGTCAATAGACCGCCAGTCTGTAAAATGGCGTGGTGACGACATTCCAGCGCGCCAGAAGCGATGAGCAGCGCGAGGCAAGGCGGCAGGCCATCCTTGAAACAGCGGCGTCCATGATGTCCGAAATGCCGGTGGCAGAGCTCAGCCTCAATGAACTCAGCCGCCGCGTCGGCCTGGCCAAGTCGAATGTGCTGCGGTACTTCGAATCCCGTGAAGGGGTGCTGCTCGACCTTTTCGCGCAGCTGGCCCGCGACTTCCTGTCCGGCGCGGTTGGGCAGCTGCGCGCCGTCGACGTCCGCCAGCCTGTGCAGGAGCGCGTCATTTCGGTGTCCGCCGCATTGGCTTCGGCGTTCGCCGCGCAGGATATGTTCTGCGAGCTGCTCAGCTCCCAGGCTGGAGTCCTGGAACGCAATGTGTCCGCTGAAACCGTGGTGCGCTACAAGCGCGAAGGCCATGCGATCCTCGGCGATTTTGCCGGCGCGATCCACGAAGCCATCCCCGAGCTGGATATGCCGCGCGCCCGGGAGGCGGCGCGCACCATCATGCTGTTGGTGGGGGCTTACTGGTCCCATGCCCATCCGCCCCAGGCGGTGCGGGACGCGTACGCCACCGATCCCGGCCTTAACTTCCTGCCCGAAGGTCTGCGCGCCTCGCTCGAGCGCTCATTGACCGTCCTGTTTTCCGGGCTCCTGGTGGTCTGACCGGCGCTGGCGCGGGCGTATTTTCCGAGCTTCCGGAATCTATTCCTTCGACTCCGTGGAATCGCTGCGGACGTGATGAGCATTGCCTGCTGGGGGCAAAGTCCGTTTTGAATGTTCGAAGCGTCAAAACAGGACAGTTGTTCACAAAGTTGACACCGCGTATTGGCGCATTTAGTCTCGCCTCTGTTGGGGCAACATTAGCGTCCCGACATTTTCAGAAATGAGGGGGAAATGATTAGACGTGTGCTTTCGACTGGAGTAGCGCTGACTGCGCTCGCTGGTATGGTCTTAACCGGAGCTCCTGCTCAGGCTTATCAGTCCAGAGTATTTAACAACGCTCCCTCCAACTGCTGGGGGGCAGTTCAGTGGGCCGGATCGTCCTACTACTCGGGAAGTGTTTCATATGCGAGTACGGCGGAGCGAAACAACCCTTGCCTTAGCCAGACGGTAAGTGCTGCCGTAACAAACAATTGGATTGGCAATGGTTACGTTGTCGGTTCGCGGACATATGGCTATAACTACACATTGGCTTCGTATGGCGCGTCTGATCCTAAGAACTGGGCACACTACGGGGGGTCTCACTCCTTTGGGAATGCTTGGGGTAACTCCTAATGCCCAAGGGCCCGGGTCTTGCTCGCTATACGTCGGCGTTTAGCTTAGCCCTCGCTAGCTCGATTTCGGTGATTGGATGCGCGCAAGGCCCGGTCCCGCAGGAGCCGAAGATTCTTAGCTCGGATGAGATAAAGACGATGGCGCAGAAGGAGCGCGAGCTGGGCAATCTTGAGTCGTCGGAACTCCTGTCTGAGGGCTTTATTGATAAATCCAGGTATGCGAGCGCATTTGCGAATCTAAGAAAATGCATGGCTGAGGGCGGGTATGGAGTTTCTGAACCAATTTTGAACCCCGGTGATGGGATATCTTTTCTCTTTACCTATGATTCGCGTGGCGGCGACCTGGCAAAAATGGACCGACACAGTTTTGATTGCGAGAAGCGGCACTGGGCGACAGTGTCTTCGGTTTTCACCAACACCAATGAGCAAATCATGGAGGAAAAGGTCCGCCTAGCGGCTCAGGAATGCATGGAGAAGTTGGGCCATGTTGTTCCAGATTCGGCACGCAGCTACCTTGCGATGGTAGGTACTCCGCTTGACGAGGGCAGCGCGCGTCAAAAGCACGCAGAGATCTGTATTACGGAAAGCATCTATAGGCTGCATCCAGAAATCAAGTCGGTCGGTCTGGCTTGGTAGTCGTGTAGAGCAAACGGTAGTTGCCGCCGAGAACGTGCCTGAGGGTACGGCCTAAGTTCCCCTTTTAGGGCGGGTAGCTCTTGCCACGTCTCTTGGCGGAATCGGTGGCGGAGAAGGTCGCCGAATTGCTGGTACACGAGATCGCCGTGGGCCCTCCAGGTTCCGAGGAGGACGCGGAAATTGGTTCGATGATTTCCAATGCCCATTAGGAGCGTGTTTCGCCGCACTGGAAGACGCCCGCAAGGACGGATTGACCATCGCCGTCGGCGGCAATGCCTGGAAGGCCCGGGCTACTTCATCGAGCCCACCGCGGTGACCGGCGTCCCGGTGGGTGCTCCGATCGCCAGCACGGAGATCTTCGGCCTGGTGGTGTACGTGGAAACCTTCAGCACCGAGGAAGAAGCCGTTGCGCGCGTCAATGAGACTGTATACGGACTGGCGGCCCCGGTGTGGACCACGAACGCCGCGCGCTCGCTGTCCGTGCCGCGCAAGCTCGACTTCGGCACGGGGCAACTCCCACTTGGTGATCGCCACCGAGATACTCTGGGGTGGTTTCACGGGCTCCGGCTACGGCAGTGACCTTCGGCCTACGCCCTGGAGGACTTCTCCCGCGCCAAGCACGTCGTGTACAACTACAACCACGGCTAAGCGCACCGCGGCCAGGAGCAGGCACCCGGGACTCCCGGGTGCCTGCGTGGTTTAACACGCCTTTCATTGGGGCCACCGTCGGGAACGTTTGGCATACCAAAACTGTGCAATGTCACCTATTACTAGTGACATTGCACACATTTAGTGAAACTCTGTATGCCAAGGGTGTGGGGGCGCCCCCTTTCCACCCAAACGTTTGCTCCGACAGAAAGGCAGTGTGATGGCAACGACGCGGTCACTCCTTGACCGGATGGATAACATGCCCATCAAGAAGCCGCATATCCAATTAGCGGTGATCGGCGGGCTCGGCCTCCTCTTTGACGCCATGGACGGCTCCCTCATTTCCTACCTCATGCCGATCATCAAACCGATGTGGCAGCTCAGCGGCGCCCAGACGGGCCTGATCGGCAGCGCCTTGCTCATCGGCATCCTGTTCGGTGCGCTCGCCGCCGGAGTGCTCGGCGACCGGATCGGCCGGCGCAAGGTCATGATGTACGCCCTGTTCGTCTACACCGCGGCCACCGTGGTGGCGGCCTTCGCCCAGAACTGGGAATTCTTCTTCGTCATGCGCGTGATCGCCGGCATCGGCCTCGGCGCGGAAGGCGCGATCGTGCCCACTTTCATCGCGGAATTCATCCCGAAGAAGCGCCGCGGCTTCTTCGTAGGCGCGGTGGCCGGATTCTTCGCGCTCGGCTACGTTGCCGCCGCGTTCATCGGCACCACGGTGGTGGCCAACCTGCCCGAAGGCTGGCGCATCGCCCAGCTCATCACGGCGCTCCCGGTCTTCATGCTGATCTGGTGGCGGCGGGTCCTGCCTGAGTCCCCGCGCTGGCTGCTGACCCGCGGACGCGAAGCCCAGGCCGAGGAGATCGTGCGCGGCCTGGAAGAAGGGCGATTGGTCCCCACCCCTTCGAAGGCAACACCGGTCCGGGTGGCGCCCGGGACCAAGACTCCGCCGCTGTTCCAGCACCTTGACCTCTGGCGGAACGGCAACGCGCGCCGGACCGCTGTGATCTGGCTTCTCTGGCTTTCCGTGACGTTCTCCTTCTACGGCTTCTTCACTTGGATTCCGTCCCTGCTGGTGGCGAAGGGCATGAACATCACAACCAGCTTCACCTATTCGCTCATCATCACGCTCGCCCAGGTTCCCGGCTATTACAGCGCTGCGTACCTCAACGAACGGCTGAGCCGCCGCGTGACCATCGCCCTGTACCTGATCGGCGGCACGGCATCCGCCTTCTTCCTGTCGCAGGCGTCCTCGGAAGGCATGGTCCTGGCCTGCGGTTCGCTGCTGTCCTTCTTCATGAACGGCTGCTACGCCGGCCTGTACGCCTACACACCGGAGGTCTACGGCACCAAGCTGAGGGCCACGGGCATGGGAAGCGCTTCGGCCTTCGGCCGTATCGGCGGCATCACTGCTCCCATCCTTATCGGCGCGGCATATCCCTCGCTCGGCTTCGGCGGGGTCTTCGTAATGGTGATGTCCGTCCTTGGCGCCGCCGCCGTCGTCGTGCTCCTCTTCGGTCTGTCCACCAGCGGCCGCTCGCTGGAGGAGATCGACGCGAGCCCGGTGTCCGGCATCCGCTCACGGGGCGCGGACGATCACGAAGAAGACCGCGCAGAACCGCTAAAGGACGAACAGCCGCTCCAGGCAGAAAGGAACTAGCCGATGGCAGTACGCCTCGAACCGCACCACCCGCCACGGAAACCCGTGGTCCTTCGCAACGCGAGGATTCTCGACGTCGAGACCGGACAACTCGGACCGGAGCGGAGCATCGTCGCCCGCGACGGCAGGATCGCCGAGATTTCGGAGTCCACCCGCAGCGTGGAGGGCGCCACGGAGATCGACCTCCGCGGCCTTACCGTGCTGCCCGGCCTGATCGACGCGCACGCCCACGTCACCCAGGCTTCGGGCGACTTCAACGAGATCCTGTCCTGGTCCCCGGATTACCACGCCGCCCGCACGGCACGGGTGCTGCACGAGATGCTGCTGCGCGGCTTCACCACGGTCCGGGACATGGGTGGCGCGGACAACGGCCTGGCCCAGGCGATCGATGAAAGGCTGCTCACCGCGCCGCGGCTCAAGGCAGGCGGGCCGATCTTCGCGCCCACAGGGGGCCATGCGTTGACGGAAGTGGTCGACGGCGAGGTGGAGATCCGCAGGGCGCTGCGGGCCCGCTTCCGGGACGGCGCCGACCACATCAAGATGACCCTCTCCGGCGGCGTCATTTCCAAGATGCGGCTCGAAGCCCTGGCGTTCTCGGACGCGGAGGTGAGCGCCGCCGTCGACGAAGCCCGGCTGGCGCACCGCTACATCGCCGCGCACGTCTATACCGCGGAAGCCGTTTCCCGGGCGCTGCGGCTGGGCGTCAGGACGATCGAGCACGGCAACCTCCTGGACGGCGAATGCATCGATCTCTTCCTGTCCAAGGGAGCCTTCTACGTGCCTACCCTGGCCACGTACTGGGCGATCCTGTCCGGCGCCACGGGCCACGGTCTGGACCCGGCCAAGAAAGCTGCAGTGGAGGACATCTTCGAGCGCGGCCTCGAATCTTTGGCCAAGGCTTCCGCTGCCGGTGTCCGGATCGGCTACGGCACGGACCTGCATGGCGCCGGCCTCGAGTTCCAACTTGAGGAGTTCCGCCTGCGGGCCCGTGTCCAGGAGCCCCTGGAGATCCTCCGCTCCGCCACCCTGGTGGGCGCGGAGATCATCGGAGAAGGTGGCCGGGCCGGTGTCATCGCTGAGGGCTGCTACGCGGACCTGATCGCAGTGGAGGGTGATCCGCTGGCGGATATCGGAGTCCTTGCGGATGGCCGGGCGCTACGGTTCGTGCTCAGCGACGGCGACCCCGTGCAACTTCCGTAAGGCTCTTCGGGTAGCGGCGGCGGACAGCTGCGCAGGAACTGAGTAATCGCGGGGAAAAGGCGCGGAAACGGGTGCCGAAAAACGAGTACAAACTACTCGGGCGCCCGTTCCCGCGCCTGCCTATCGTTTCTAGCAGCACGCATATGGCGTGTGGGCATTCACCGGGATGCCATCTGTCACGAGCTGGACGGTGGAGATGGTGCACAGTTGGGGCGCGTCATGTGCCAACGATCCGAGTGCGCGGATTTCATCACTTGAAATGGCCGGCCAGAACGCAGAGGCCGCGGGAACCACAAGGTCCCGGGGCCGGGAGTTTTCAATGCTCATTGAGGAGTAAGAAATGAAGCGAACACTGGCCGCGGTTGCCGTTGCGGGCCTGGCTATCCTCGGCGGGGCCATGCCCGCCGGCGCTGCCGTTCCTGCGGGACAACTTTGTCCTGACTGGGACACCGGACGCGTGAACGTCGCTGACGGCGTTGGATCGATCACCCTGGAAGCACCTGAGGGCATGGTCATCACGGCAACCTGCGTCAAGGCAGGTTCGGCCAACCAGGGCCTCGGCGCCGAGATCACCTACTACGATCCCGGAGTCACCAGCGTGACCATCTGGCACACCTCCGGCAAGAACCTGTCGCACTACTCGGTCATGTACGGACCGGGATACCCCACCAGCTGACCGGAAGCGGTTAGGCACGGGAGCTTCCGCGGAGCAATCCGCGGAAGCTCCCGCATTTAACCCGGGTGGGCAATCAGCCGGATTACCCTGTGAATCAAGCTCCGAAGCCCTGCCCAAGTCGTGAAAATGTTTTCTTGGACACACTATTCGTTGAAGCCGTGTACTATGCCCTAAACTCCTTCACTGAGGTGCCGGAATGGCACTGTGCAGCAACGAAAGCGAACCACACTAATGGCTACCGATTACGACGCCCCACGCAAGACCGAAGAAGAGTCTCCCGCCGAATCGCTTGAGGCACTTCAGGCGTCCCGCGGCGCCGCTGCCCAGACCGCTGTCATCGATGTTGACGAAAACGACACGGCTGAAGGCATCGACCTTCCGGGCGCCGACCTGTCCGGCGAAGAATTGACCGTTGTGGTTGTTCCGGAGCAGTCCGATGAATTCACCTGTTCGTCCTGCTTCCTGGTCCGCCACCGCTCGCAGATCGCGCTGGAGAAGAACGGCCTCAAGTACTGCTACGACTGCGAAGGCTAAGCTTCGCGGCATCATGCCCCGCCCGCTGGATTCCAGCGCGGCGGGGTTTTGTTTTTCCCTGGCATTTTTCCCGGCGCCGGCGCCGGCGCCGGCGTTCGCGGGAGTGTCCGACGGCGGCACCGGGCTGAGCGCCCCGGCGGCGCCCGCCGCCGTCGTTATGCCGCATAACGAACGGGGTTGCGGAAGGGGCCGCAAACCCCCGGAAAACGGCTTTTGGGCGCCGTTGCGATGACGCTCCGTGACCCGCGGAAGGGCGGACTAACGGTTGTGCGCCGAAGCGGATACAGCCGGTTCTTTCGGCCCGAAACGCTCCTACCCTTGACGTATCAATCACTCAAGGAGGTGGCCCGCAATGAAAAAGTTCTACACCTGGTTGGTGGCCCTGGCTATGGCTGCCGGTCTTGGTCTCATCGTCCCGGGGCCCGCTTCGGCGGCCTCATACTGTGGCATCACCTGGGGGTCGTTGGCCAAGACCAACGCCGCGATGTCCGGTGCACAAGTCACGAACGTCAGGACGGGCCAGCAGCCATGCTTCGACCGCCTGGTGATCGACCTCAACGGCAAAGTTGCCGGTTACACGGTGAAGTACGTGTCGCAGGTGGTCCAGGACGGCTCCGGCCTCCCTGTTCCGCTGCGCGGCGGTGCCTTCATCCAGGTCACGGTCAACGCCCCTGCGTACAACAGCAGCGGCCAGGCCACGTACAACCCGGCCAACAAGAAGGAACTGAGCAACGTGTCCGGTTACCAGACGTTCCGGCAGGTGGCCTGGGCAGGCAGCTTCGAAGGCTACACCACGCTTGGACTGGGCGTCCGTGCACGGCTTCCGTTCCGGGTCTTCACCCTCGCCGGACCGGGAACGGGGTCCCGGCTGGTGGTGGATGTGGCGCACTACTGGTGAGCCGCTGCGTGATCAGCTGAGCAGGCAGGGCGTGCAGTAATCAGGGGGCACAGTGAAGCCCTGGTCCGGACTCCGGACCAGGGCTTCGCTGCGAGCAAACGCTTCAGGCGGCGCCGCTCTTTCCGACGCTCCGCTCAGACGTCGAAAGTCATTCGGGAACCACCAGCGCGGGGGTGTCCTTCCGGATGGTTTCTCCCTTGAAGAAGCCGGGGCGCAGCCGGGCCTGGATCAGCATGCAGACCACGCCCAGTGCCAGGATTCCGACGCCGAGGATGAACACAAGGCCCACGCCGCCGATTTCCGATCCGCTCCCGAACTCCGGAGCCCAGCTGTCCACGGCGGTCTGGAAGAACACCACGAACAGGCCGACGCCGCCCAGCACCGGGCACAGGCCGCGGAGCACGAAGTTGCGTGCGCTGCTGAAGATGCTGTTGCGGAAATACCAGGCGCAGGCGATCGCGGTGAGGCCGTAGTAGAAGCAGATCATCAAGCCCAGGGCCAGGATGGTGTCGTTGAGGACGTTCTCGCTGACGATGTGCATGATCGCGTAGAAGCCCGCGGACAGGACGCCGGCGGCAATGGTGGCGAAGCCCGGCGTCGAGAACTTTTCGCTCATGTGGGCGAACGGCTTGGGCAGGGCGCCGTAGTGCGCCATGGCCAGCAGGCTGCGGGACGGTGCGGTCATGGTGGACTGCAGCGACGCGGCGGAGCTGGAGAGCACGGCGAGGGACATCAGGATGGCCAGCGGGCCCATGACGGGGGAGGCCAGGGCGGTGAAGATGTTCGCGTGGTTCTCTTCGTTGTTCAGGCCGACGCCGGTGTCGCCGACGCCGGCGAACATCATGGTGGCGATGGTGACAACAAGGTAGATGCCCAGGACTGCGAGGGCGGTCAGGGTGCCTGCGAGGCCTGCGGTCTTCTTGCCGTTGGCGGTTTCTTCGTTGACGGTGAGGCAGACGTCCCAGCCCCAGTACACGAAGATGGACAGCGAGATGCCGGCGGCGATCTGGCCGAAGCTTTCAACCTTGCTGACGTCGAACCAGTCCCAGCTGAAGGCGATGGCGGTTTCCGAGGCGGACCAGTTGGCGAAGGCCATGACGGCGAAGAGGCCCAGGGCGAGGACCTGGAAGCCCACCAGTCCGTACTGGACGATCTTGGTGGTGTGCAGGCCGCGGTAGCTGACCCAGACGGACAGGCCAACGAACACCAGGCAGGTGATGACGTTGAGGAACTTGTCGGCGGCGAGGTCCGCGATGCCCGGGTTGTTCAGCAGCTGCGAGAGGAACAGGTAGAAGAAGTCCACGGCCACGCCGGCCAGGTTGGACAGCACGATGATGTTGGCTGCCAGCAGGCCCCAGCCGCCCATCCAGCCCACCCAGGGGCCGAAGGCCTTGGTGACCCAGGTGAAGGTGGTGCCGCTGTCCGGGGAGTCGGCGTTGAGCTCGCGGTAGGCGAGGGAGACAAGGATCATCGGGATGAAGCCGATGAGGAAGATGGCGGGGAGTTGCAGCCCGACCGTGGCGATGGTGGGGCCGAGGGCGCCGGTCAGGGTGTACGCGGGGGCGATGGTGGAAATACCAAGGACGACGACGGCGAGCAGGCCCAGCTGCCCTGTCTTCAGTCCCTTGCCACTGATCTTATGTGCGGATCCGGCGGCGCTGCCGTCCCGGTTGATTGTCTGGCTCATGTGGGCCCTTTCTAGCTGGCCGGGCGCGGTGGGGGAGGAAATGCTGTCGCCAGGCGGCCATTGAGACAAGAATCACTAAATGAATAGCGTTCATTTAGTATGGGCGCAGAGCGGCCCCAATGCAAGCTGGATCACTTTTTTGTTTGCTTGGCTTGGTGCTCAGGAGCGGTTTTCCGCGGGGAAGGCCACGCCTTCACCCACCACGCGCAAGCACAGTTCCGTGCCGGGTTTGGTGATGGAAGCGTTCCAATGGCGGATGGTGATGACTTCGCCGCCACCCGGGAAGCGGTGGTCCGAGCCCGCACCCGGCAAGGGTGCCAGGCGGATCCGGACTGTGGTTTCCGGGCCGAAGTAGTCGGTATCCACCACCACGCCGCGGATCGGGCCGTCGGGGGCGATCCGGATCTGCTCCGGACGCAGCATCAGCTGCACGGCGCCCTGCGCCGGTGAGCGCCGGACCGGAATGCCGCCCAGCGAGCAGGTGGCCAAGGAGCCCTCCAGCCAGGCGTCCAGGATGACGGCATCGCCCAGGAATTCCGCGGTGGCCCGGTCGGCCGGCCGCGTGTAGACGACGAAGGGGTTGCCGATCTGGGCTAGCCTTCCGCCGCGCATGATCGCCACCTGGTCCGCGAAGGACAACGCCTCGGCTTGGTCGTGGGTGACCAGGATGGTGGTGACGCCGGCCTCGTTCAGCACCTTGGCGACGGCCCGGCGGGTCGCCACCCGGAGCCCGGCATCCAGTGCCGAGAAGGGCTCGTCAAGCAGCATCAGTTCAGGCTTGCGGGCCAGCGCCCGGGCAAGGGCGATCCGCTGCTGCTGGCCGCCGGACAGTTCATGCGGGCGGCGCTTGGCCATCGCGGGGTCCAGCGACACCATCTCGAGCAGCTCGGCGACCCGCCCGCGCACGGTACCCCGGCCGCCGTCGGGCCCTGATGCCCGGAGGTCCGCCCGGTCCAGGCCGAAGGCGATGTTCTGCCCCACTGTCAGGTGCGGGAACAGCGCACCGTCCTGGGCCACGTAGCCGACCTGCCGCTTATGGGCCGGCTGCCAGACGCCGCTGCCGGCCACGGTCCTGCCGTTCAGGCCGATCGAGCCGGAGTCCGGGTACTCGAAGCCCGCGATCAGCCGCAGCAGGGTGGTCTTGCCGGAACCCGAGGGGCCCACGATCGCCGTGCTGCCGCCTTTGGCTACGGAGAGATTGATGCCCTGGAGTACCGCTTGGGTGCCGAAATGCTTGGTGACGTCCGTGATGTCCAGGTGCGGATCCGTGGTGGACGCGATGGCCGGGGCGATGCGAGGGGCGGAAACGGTGGAAGAAGATGGTTCGGTCACTGCCCGGCCGCTTTCTTGGACTGTTGGAAAAGGAAGTAGGTCATCGGAGCGGACAGCACGATCATCAGCAGGGCGTACGGTGCGGCGCCGGGGTAGTCGATCTCGCTGGTCTTGCTCCAGAACTCGGTGGCCAGCGTGCTGGTTCCGTTGGGGGAGAGCAGCAGGGTGGCCGTCAGTTCGTTGACGATGGCGAGGAATGCCAGGGCAGCGCCGCCCGCCGCCGCCGGCGCGCTCAGCCGCAGGGTGACTCTCAGGAACGCCGCCAGCGGAGACTTGCCCAGGGATCGCGCGGCTTCGTCCAACTGCTTGGGCGCCTGCGCCAGGCCGGAGCGCAGGTTCACCAGGGACCGCGGCAGGAACAGCAGCACATAGGCGGCAATGAGGAGGCCGGAGGTCTGGTAGATTCCCGGGGCCAGCCGGATGCTGATGGTGACGAAGGCCAGGCCCACCACGATGCCCGGCAGGGAGCTGGTGATGTAGTTGGAGAGCTCCAACGCCTTGCTGAACCAGCTGGGGTGCCGGACGGCGAGGTAGGCCAGGGGGAATGCGACCACGGTGGTCACCAGGGCCCCGGCCAGTCCGTAGCCGAGCGTCTGGAACAGCGCCGGGATGAATTCGGCGGCATCCCAGACCTCGACGCCGCCCAGCAGCACCCAGCGCAGCACCAGCCAGCAGGGCAGCCCGAAGGCCAGGGCCGTGAGCGCCAGCAGGGCTGCCTGGGCGGGAAGCTGGAAGGCGCCGAGGGGCAGGCGCGTCGGCTTGGCCTGGGCCCCGGAACCGATCCGGGCATACCGCGCGGTGCCGCGGCTGCGGACCTCCAGCAGCAGCAGGCCGAGGCAGAACAACACCAGCACGCTGGCCAGCATGTTCCCCGCCGTGCCGTTGAACGTCGACTGGAACTGGGTCATGATCGCGGTGGTGAAGGTGTCGAAGCGGATCATCGCGAACGCACCGTATTCAGCCAGCAGATGCAGGGCCACCAGGAGTGCCCCGCCCGTCATGGCGATCCGCAACTGCGGCAGCACCACCCGGAAGAAGACGGCCCACGGGCCCAGGCCCAGCGATGCCGCGGATTGTTCGATCGCCGGATCCAGGCGTCCCAGCATCGCGGCCGCGGGAATATAGACCAGCGGGAAATAGGACAAAGTGGCAATCAGGACGCCGGACCAGATGCCTTCCAGCGACGGCACCACGGAGACCCAGGCGTAGCTGTTCACGAACGCCGGAATCGCCAGTGGCGCGGCCAGGAGCACTGCCCATATCCGGTGCCCGCGCAGCGACGTCCGCTCCACCAACCACGCGCCGCCGACACCGAGCAGCAGGCACAGTGGCACCGTGAGGACAATCAACAGGACAGTGTTGCCCAGCAGTTCGGCGACGCGCGGCCGGAAGATCAGCCCGACGGCGGTGTCCCAACCGGTTGCCGCGGTCATGTAGGCCACGTAGCCCAGCGGCAGGAGCGAAAACAGGGCGATCAGCACCGCCGTGACGGACAGCGCCGGAACGCCGAAAGGCGGGCGAGGGCGCTTGCCCTTGCCCGCCGTCGTCGTGCTCCCCGGTGGTTCCGGGAATGCGGAAGATGTCACTGAACTGCCGGTCGCCGGGTTAGAGGAGGCCGGCCTCGGTCATCATGTCGGTGACCTTCTTGGAGTTCAGCTTGGCCGGGTCCACCGTGGGAGCCTGCAGTTCCTTGATCGGAACCAGCTTGCTGTTGGCGTCCACCTTGGACGCGATGGAGTACTCGAAGGAGGTGCCGTCGCGCAGGATCTCCTGGCCCTTCTTGCTGGTGATGAACTTCAGGAAGGCCTGGGCCTTGGCCGCGTTCTTGGAGGACTTCAGCACGCCGCCGCCGGAAACGGAGATGAACGCACCCGGATCCTGGTTCTTGAAGTAGTACGGCGTGACGTTGTTGGAGTTCTCGCCGGTCTTGGCCTGGTCGCCGTAGTAGTAATAGTGGTAGATCAGCGCGGAATCGATCTCGCCGGTGTTCACGGCCTTCATGGCGGTGCGGTTGCCCTTGTACTCCTTGGCGTTTTCCTTCATGCCCTTGAGCCATTCCTTCGTGACAGCTTCGCCCTTGAGTTCAAGGAGGGCCGAGACGATGGCCTGGAAATCGGCGCCGGAGGTCGATGCGGACCACTTGCCCTTCCACTCCGGCTTGGCGAGGTCAAGCATGGACTTGGGCAGCTTGTCTTCGCTGATCTTGTTCTTGTCGTAGACGAACAGGGTGGAACGGGCTGCGATGCCGGTCCACTTGCCGGTGGAGGGGCGGAACGCCGCCGGCACCTGGGCCAGGGTGGCCTTGTCCACGTCGGCGAACAGCCCGGCGTTTTCCACCTGGGCCATGGCGGGGGAGTTCTCCGTCAGGAAGACATCGGCCGGGGAGGCGGCACCTTCCTGGATGATCTGGTTGGACATTTCCGAATCGGAGCCCTGGCGCAGGGTGACGGTAATGCCCGTTTCCTTGGTGAACTCGTCGATCCACTCCTTGGTCATGCTCTCGTGCTGGGCGTTGTACACCGTGATGTCGGTGGGCCCGGCCGGGCTGCTGTTCTCCGCGGAGGGGGTGGAACCGCCGCAGGCGGTCAGGCCGAGGGCAGCGGCTGCGGCGAGGGCAATCCCTGCCAGCGCGTTCTTGCGGATCATGGGTGCTACTTTCTGCGAACAGGAGCCAAGTGGCTGAGAATCCAAGGGAGGCCGCCGGAGATTAGGGTAGCCAAACCTTTGAACCTTCCTAGGATGGCGGATTGGTGCCCTATTACGCAAAGCGCGCGTGACGTAATAATGCAGCCGTGTGCTGTCCGCGCCGAGGTGAGGTCAGCGTTCGAGTCCGTCAAGCAGTTTCTGCACCCGCCCGCGGATGTCGTCGCGCAGCAGGCGCATGCGTTCCATGCCCTCGATTCCACGGGCCGACGGCTCATCCGTCACCCACGTTTCGAAGCGAGCCGGTCCCTTCGGTTCGAGCTTCGCTTCCGTTCCCAGCACCACCACGACGTCGGCGGCGGCCAGGTCTTCGTCCGTCACGCCGCGCGGCTGCTCGCCGGAGATGTCGATGCCGAGTTCGGCCAGAGATTCCACCGATTCTTCGTTCAGGCAGTTCCCGGGATTGGTGCCGCCGGAGCGGACCTCGACGGCATCGCCCGCGAGTTCCCGCATGAGGCCTGCGGCGATCTGGGATTTGCCGCCGTTGCGGCTGCAGACGAAGAGGACGCTGGGCTTCCCGGGGATTTCGGTCATGGGGGTCCTTGCTGTTAGGGGTCAGGAATGCGTGGGTTCTTCCACCATGGCGGTGGCGATGCTGTCGGCGTCGTCGAGGGCGGCAAGGTAGCGTTCGGCGTCCAGGGCCGCGGCGCATCCGCTGCCGGCCGCGGTGATCGCCTGGCGGTAGCGGTGGTCGACGGCGTCGCCGCAGGCGAAGACGCCGGCAATGTTCGTGACGGTGGTGGGGGAGTCCACCTTGATGTAGCCCTCGTCGTCCAGGTCCACCTGGCCGGTGAGCAGCTCAGTCCTTGGCACGTGGCCGATCGCCACGAAGATGCCCGTGGCAGCCTGTTCCCGGGTCTGGCCCGTACGCGTGTCGGTGAGCGTTACTCCGGTGACCTTCGTGTCCCCGTGGATTGCCGTCACCGCCGAGTTCCAGGCAAAGCTGATCTTCGGGTTGTCCTTGGCACGCTGGGCCATGATCCGCGAGGCCCGGAGCTCGTCCCTGCGCACCACCACCGTGACCGACTTGCCGAAGCGGGTCAGGAAGGTGGCCTCTTCCATGGCGGAGTCGCCGCCGCCGACCACGATGATGTCCTGTTCGCGGAAGAAGAAACCGTCGCACGTGGCGCACCAGGAGACGCCGTGACCGCTGAGCTTCTTTTCTTCCGGCAGGCCGAGTTCCTTGTAGGCGGAGCCCGTGGCGAGGATGACCGCGGGTGCTTCGTGGGTCTCACCTGCCCCGGTGACCACGCGCTTGAGGTGACCTTTCAGCTCAACCGAGGTGACGTCGTCGAACACGATCTTCGCGCCGAACTTCTCCGCCTGTTCCTGGAGCCCGTCCATCAGCTCGGGGCCCTGGATTCCGCCGGGGAAGCCCGGGAAGTTCTCCACTTCCGTGGTGTTCATCAGGGCGCCGCCGGCGGTTACGGAGCCGGCGAGCACCAAGGGTTCCAGCCCGGCCCGGGCCGCGTAGATGGCCGCGGTGTAGCCGGCGGGACCGGATCCGATGATGATCAGCTGTTCGGTGCTCACGGTGTGCTCCTTTGGTGTGGCGGCTATCTTTTGCGTCTACTTGGCGGCGGGCAGCAGGGATGCGATGAGGTCTTCGACCCGGGCCCTGATCTGGTCCCGGATGGGCCGTACCGATTCCACGCCCTTGCCTGCGGGGTCTTCCAGTACCCAGTCTTCGTAGCGCTTGCCGGGGAAGTACGGGCATTCATCCCCACAGCCCATCGTAATGACGACGTCGGATTCCTTGACGGCCTCAGTGGTGAGGATTTTGGGGATTTCGGCTGACATATCGATGCCCAGTTCCGCCATGGCCTCCACCGCGGCGGGGTTCACCTTGTCCGCCGGCTTGGAGCCCGCGGAGCGGACTTCGATGGCGCCTCGGGAAAGCGTGGTGAGGAATGCAGCGGCCATCTGGGAACGGCCCGCGTTGTGGATGCAGACGAAGAGTACGGAGGGCTTCCTGGTGGTTTCTGTGCTCATGGGAGGTTCCTTTCGGTGGCGGCTTCGTGCTGGAGTTCAGGCGGCATGCAGGCGGGGCGCGAGCTCGTTGACGCGGTGCTCGATTTCAGTGAAGGCGGCTTCGAAGGCCTCCGGGGTTCCGAGCCGGAGAGGATCCGGGACGGACCAGTGCGCTCCGCCGGTGCCGCCGAGTTCCTCATGTGCGTTGTCGCAGACAGTGACGACGAAATCTGCGGCGCTGCCTGCCTCGTCCAAGGAGCGGGGGACGCAGCCGGAGAGGTCCAGGCCGTGCCTGCGGGCGACATCGACGGCGCCCCGGGCTACTTCTTCCGCGGGATGCGTGCCCGCCGAGCCCGAGGGAATGCTGCTTGCCTTGCTCCACAGCGCGGCCGCGAGCTGGGAACGGGCGCTGTTCCGGGTGCACACGAACAGGATGCGGCCGGCCTGGTGTTCGCGCCCCGGGACCAGGCCGTCCAGGGCGCCACCTGTCAGCCTGAGGTAACTGCGGCGTTTGTCCGCCTCCGAGCGGCGCCGCACCAGGAGCCCCGCGTCCTCGAGGGTGCGCACGTGATGGGACAGCAGGTTCAAGGGCAGCCCGAGTTCAAGCTGCAACTCGCCCGGAGAGAGATCACCCAAGGTCAGCAGGTCCACGATCCGCAGCCGCGTGGGATCGGCAAGCGCGGCGTGCTTCGCCAGGCGTGCTTCAAACGGGCTCATTACTTCAGCGTTCATTGCTTCAATGTTGACTGAACTAAATTTCCGGGTCAAGCTTTTTCCATGACTTCATCCCCACCGCCGTTGTGGCGGCGCGCCGCTGCCGAGTTCCTGGGCACCTGCCTTCTTGTCGCCGTCGTGGTCGGTTCCGGGATCGCCGCGCAGCAGCTTTCTCCCGGGGACACCGGGCTGCAGCTCCTCCAGAACAGCACGGCAACGGTGTTCGGCCTGGGGGTGCTGATCCTGGTGTTCGGTCCTGTCAGCGGCGCGCACTTCAACCCGGTGGTTTCGGCCGTCGACTGTTTCCTGGGCAGGCGCAACCGTTCCGGCCTCGGCGTCCGGGACCTGGGGGCGTACATTGCCGCGCAGACGCTTGGCGGCATCGCGGGCAGCGCGCTCGCCAACGCAATGTTCGACGTCGGCACCTCCATCTCCGGCAAGGACCGGCTCAGCGGCGGGCACCTGATCGGCGAGGTGGTGGCCACTGCGGGGCTGGTCCTGCTGGTGTTTTCGCTCGCGTCCACCAATCGTGGAGCCTTGGCCGCCCCGGCGGTCGCTGCGTACATCGGTGCCGCGTACTGGTTCACCTCATCCACGTCGTTCGCCAACCCGGCCGTGACCGTCGGCCGGATCTTCAGCGATACCTTTGCCGGTATTGCGCCCGGGTCCGTCCTGCCGTTCATCGCGGCGCAACTTGCCGGAGCCGCCGTAGGTCTCGGCGCCCTGATGCTGCTGTTTCCGTCCACGGGCCGGGGAGGCGAGGAGTCCGGCGCCGGACGCGGGGAAGCGCATGAGGAAGCCGCCGCGCGTTAGCCCCTGCGGCGCGCCCGCCGGGAACCGGACCGGAAGGCGCGGCGCTTGTGGGGGATGATGGACACCATGCCGCGTAAACCTGTTGCCCGGGATGCCGTCCTGGATGCCTTCGAAGCCCTCCTGATCGAAGTGGGGGAGCGGGCTGCCACCCTTGACGCCGTGGCCAAGCGGGCCGGTGTCTCCAAGGGCGGGCTGCTCTACCACTTCCCGAACAAGGAAGCGATGATCGCCGCCTTGCTCGAACGGCTGGACCGGCTGGCCGAGGTGGAAATCGGCGCCATGAAGGCCGCACCGGAAGGCGCTTCCGCGTTCTTCATCAAGTCTTCCCTCTGGGCTGACACGCCCATGGACCGCGTCTTTGTCGCCGCCACCCGCCTTGCCGAGGTGGCCCATGAGGAGACCCGCCGGCGCTTCGCGGGGATCCAGCAGCAATGGCTCGATGTCCTCGCCGAAGAAATCGGCCCGGACCACGCCAAGGCCGTCCGCTACATGGGCGATGGCCTCTACTTCAACGCCATGTTCGAAAGCGGCCACGGCGAAGCCGCCGCCGCGCGCCAGGCCGACGTCGAGGCGCTGCTCGCCGCCGTCGAGCTCCTCCGCAAGGGCTGAAGGCCCGCGCTCCTCCGCGGCAACCGGCCGGCATCGAAAGAGCGGCGCTGAAAACAGGGCGCCGGCTACATTTGCGGACACGTCCGCTCCGTAGGACAATTGAGCCTTGTGGCAACCATCACGGCTTGCCACCAGCAGCAACATCCACAAATGAATAAGCCTCTGATCTGCGGCGGGAGAGTCCTGCAGACACGTGATGCAGGCGCCGTAGGAGCAAATCCTCCCCAGGAATCTCTCAGGCCCATGTACCGCCGCGGCAAGGCAACTCTGGAAAGCAGCATGCTGTCCCCTCAGGACAAGGTGCTCACCGACGGTGCAAGCAGACTCATCTGCGGAATCTCTCAGGTCCAAGACAGAGCGGGGAGGAACCCACCCACTGTGGCGTACCCAGCGCCCTCTTTCGTCAATGGAGTTCCTTCGTGACTGTTAGTTCAGCATCAGCCGCCTTCGTGGACCGTCATATCGGCGCCCGCCGCCAGGCCGATATCGACCACATGCTCAAGACTGTCGGCTATGACAGCGTCGATTCCCTCGTGGACACCGCGGTTCCCAACGACATCCGCCAGGAATCGCCCCTGACCCTCGGCAAGGCCCTGAGCGAGGTCGAGGTCCTGGCCGAGCTGCGCAAGCTCGCCGCCAAGAACAAGACCGCCGTCCAGATGATCGGCCAGGGCTACTACGACACCGTGACCCCGCCGGTGATCCGCCGCAACATCCTCGAATCCCCGGCCTGGTACACCGCCTACACCCCGTACCAGCCCGAAATTTCCCAGGGCCGCCTCGAAGCCCTGCTGAACTTCCAGACCATGGTGGAAGACCTCACCGGCCTGCCCATCGCCAACGCTTCGCTGCTGGATGAAGCCACCGCCGTGGCCGAAGCCGTGCTGCTCATGCGCCGCGCCAACAAGAACAAGGCCGCCGCGGACGGCAAGACCGTCATCGACGCCGACGCCCTTCCGCAGACCATCGCGATCGTCCAGGGCCGCGCCGAGGCTCTCGGCTTCGAGGTCGAGGTCGCCGACCTGTCGCAGGGCCTGCCCGACGGCGACATCAACGGCATCGTGCTGCAGCAGCCCGGCGTTTCCGGCCGGGTGTGGGACCACTCCGGCGTGATCGCCGCCGCCAAGGAACGTGGTGCGCTCGTCACCGTGGCCGCCGACCTGCTGGCCCTGACCCTCATCACCCCTCCCGGCGAGCAGGGCGCGGACATCGCCGTCGGCACCGCCCAGCGCTTCGGCGTTCCGCTCTTCTTCGGTGGCCCGCACGCCGCCTACATGGCCGTGGGCAAGGGCCTGGAGCGCCAGCTTCCGGGCCGCATCGTGGGTGTGTCCAAGGACAACGCGGGCACCCCGGCTTACCGCCTGGCCCTGCAGACCCGCGAGCAGCACATCCGCCGCGAGAAGGCCACCTCCAACATCTGCACCGCGCAGGCGCTGCTGGCCATCACCGCCTCCATGTACGCCGTCTACCACGGCCCGGACGGCCTGAAGGCCATCGCCGAAACCGTGAACGCCAACGCACGCATCCTCGCCGCCACGCTGCAGGCCGCCGGCCGCGAACTGGTGGCCGGTGAGTTCTTCGACACCCTCACCGTCAAGGTCCCGGGCAAGGCCGAACAGGTCATCGCCGCGGCAGAAGCCCGCGGCATCAACCTGCGCCGCATCGACGCCGACACCGTCGGTGTCTCCGTGGATGAAACCACGACGCCGGAGGTCCTCTCCGCGGTCGCCGTCGCCTTCGGTGCCGGCCCGCTCGTCGCCGAAGCCGAAGGCTTCGAGCTGCCCGCCGCCGTCGTGCGCAGCTCCGACTTCCTGCAGCACCCGGTCTTCAACACCCACCGCTCCGAAACCCAGCTGCTGCGCTACATCCGCAAACTCTCGGACCGCGACCTGGCGCTGGACCGCACCATGATCCCGCTGGGCTCCTGCACCATGAAGCTGAACGCCACCGCCGAGATGGAAGCCATCTCCTGGCCGGAATTCGCCTCGATCCACCCCTTCGCCCCGGAGTCCCAGACCGCCGGCTGGCGCGAACTGATCGAAGGCCTGGAAGCTGACCTGTCCACCATCACCGGCTACGACCAGGTCTCCATCCAGCCGAACGCCGGCTCCCAGGGCGAGCTCGCAGGCCTGCTGGCCATCCGCGGCTACCACCTGTCCCGCGGCGATGAGCAGCGCAACGTCTGCCTCATCCCGGCCTCGGCCCACGGCACCAACGCCGCCTCCGCCGTCCTGGCCGGCATGAAGGTCGTCGTCGTCGCCACCACGGCCGAAGGCCTGATCGACCACGATGACCTGCAGGCCAAGATCGATGCCAACAAGGACGTGCTGTCCTGCATCATGATCACCTACCCGTCCACCCACGGCGTGTACGACGGCGACGTCCGCGAAGTCTGCGACGCCGTGCACGCAGCCGGCGGCCAGGTGTACGTTGACGGCGCCAACCTGAACGCCCTGGTGGGCCTGGCCCAGCCCGGCAAGTTCGGTGGCGACGTTTCGCACCTGAACCTGCACAAGACCTTCTGCATCCCGCACGGCGGCGGCGGTCCGGGCGTCGGCCCGGTGGCAGCCAAGGCCCACCTGGCGCCGTTCATGCCCGGTGACGCCACCAAGGCCGCGCACGAGGAAGGCCACGGCGTGGCGATCTCCGCCTCGCGCTACGGCTCCGCCGGCGTGCTGCCGATTTCCTGGGCCTACGTGAAGCTCATGGGCGGCGAGGGCCTCACCGAAGCCACCAAGTCCGCGCTGCTGGCTGCCAACTACGTGGCTGCCCGCCTCAACGAGTACTTCCCGGTGCTCTACAGCGGCGAAGGCGGACTCGTGGCGCACGAGTGCATCCTGGACCTGCGCGAGCTCACCGCCCGCACCGGCGTCACCGCCGAAGACGTGGCCAAGCGCCTCATCGACTTCGGCTTCCACGCACCCACCCTGGCGTTCCCCGTGGCCGGCACCCTGATGGTCGAACCCACCGAGTCCGAGGACCTGGGCGAGATCGACCGCTTCATCGAGGCCATGATCACCATCCGTGCCGAGATCGAACAGGTCGCCAACGGCGACTTCACGGTGGAGGACTCCCCGCTGCGCAACGCACCGCACACCGCGGCCGCCGTCGTGTCTTCCGACTGGAAGCGCGAATACCCGCGCGAGCAGGCCGTCTTTCCGGTCAAGTCGCTCAAGCAGGACAAGTACTTCCCTCCGGTCGGACGCATCGACGGCGCGGCAGGTGACCGTAACCTGGTCTGCTCCTGCCCGCCCATCGAAGAGTTCGAGGTTTCGACAGGCTCAACCACCGGATCGACAGGCTCAACCACCGGATCGGAAGGCTAGGACCATGACTACGAATTACACGGCCCTCTACGAAGAACACAAGAAGCTTGGCGCCTCCTTCACGGACTTCGGCGGCTGGCAGATGCCCCTGAAGTACTCCTCCGAACTGGCCGAGCACCACGCCGTCCGCCAGGCCGCGGGCCTCTTCGACCTCTCCCACATGGGCGAGGTCTGGGTCACCGGCCCGGATGCCGGCGCGTTCCTCGACTACGCACTGGTCGGCAAGCTCTCCGCCGTCGTGGACGGCAAGGCGAAGTACTCGCTGATCTGCAACGCCGACGGCGGCATCATCGACGACCTCATCATTTACCGTTTCGCTGCGGAAAAGTACCTTGTGGTCCCCAACGCGGGCAACACGCCTACCGTCGCAGCGGAACTCGCCGCCCGCGTCAAGGGTTCCGGCGCGGAAGGTTTCGACGTCGTGGTGGAGAACGCCTCCGACGCCACCTCCCTGATCGCCGTCCAGGGTCCGAACGCCGAATCCATCCTGCTGAAGCTCACGGACGACTCCCAGCACGAACTGGTCACCGCCCTGAAGTACTACGCCTTCACCGAGGTCACGGTGGCCGGCCACGACGTCATCCTGGCCCGTACCGGCTACACCGGTGAGGACGGCTTCGAACTGTTCCTGCCGAACGAGGACGCAGCCGCCCTGTGGGCCGCGATCAGCGAAGCCGGAGCGGGCCTGGGCCTCATCCCGTGCGGCCTGGCCTGCCGCGACTCGCTGCGCCTGGAAGCGGGCATGCCCCTTTACGGCAACGAGCTCTCCCTCGAAGGCAACCCTTTCGAGGCCGGTTTCGGGGCCGTCGTGGCGCTGTCCAAGGAAGGCGACTTCGTCGGCAAGGAGGCCCTCGCGGCACTCAAGGCAGCCGGTGCAGGCACCACCTCCGGCCGCCGCCTGGTGGGCCTGAAGGGCCTCGGCCGCCGTGCCGCCCGCAGCCACTACCCGGTGCTGAAGGACGGCGCCGTGATCGGTGAGGTGACCTCCGGGCAGCCGTCCCCGACGCTCGGCTACCCGGTGGCCCTGGCGTATGTCGACGTCGAGCACTCCGAAACCGGCACCGCGCTGGAAGCGGACCTGCGTGGCAAGGCGGAACCGTTCGAGGTTGTCGCGTTGCCGTTCTATAAGCGCGCCAAGTAATAACCGACCCTGGTGGTTGAGCCTGTCGATCCGGTGGTTGAGCCTGTCGAAACCCTTGGATCTCGACAGGCCCGATCACCGGTAACAGACCCTGGTGGTTGAGCCCGTCGAAACCTTTGGATCTCGACAGGCTCGATCACCGACACAGCTCGATCACCGATACAGCTCGATCATCGATAACAGAAGGAACAAGAAACATGGCAAAGGTCGAAGCAGGACTCCAGTACTCCGAAGAACACGAGTGGGTGGCCCGCGAAGACGGCAACCTGGTCTCCGTAGGCATCTCCGCCGTGGCCACCGACGCCCTCGGCGACATCGTCTACGTTGACCTGCCCGAGGTCGGCTCCACCGTCACCGCAGGCGAGACCTGCGGCGAAGTCGAATCCACCAAGTCCGTCTCCGATCTGTACTCCCCGGTGACCGGCGAGGTCACGGAACTGAACTCCGCCGCCATCGATGACCCGGCCGTCATCAACGCCGACCCGTACGGCGCCGGCTGGCTCTTCAAGGTCGCTGCCGTGTCTGACGGCCCCCTGCTGTCCGCCGAGGAATACGCCGCCAAGAACGGTGGCGAACTGTGAGCACCGCAGCAGGAACCACCTTCGAACAGGTAGTGTCTCCGGCGCTCGACACAGTGCTGGCCGAACTGGACCCGGAAATCGCGGCGAAGATCGACGACGAACTGGGCCGCCAGCGCGGCGGCCTGGAAATGATCGCCTCGGAGAACCACACCGCCGTGGCCGTCATGCAGGCACAGGGTTCGGTGCTGACCAACAAGTACGCCGAGGGCTACCCGGGCAAGCGCTACTACGGTGGCTGTGAGCACGTGGACGTCATCGAGCAACTGGCCATCGACCGCGTCAAGGCGCTCTTCGGGGCCGAGTACGCGAACGTGCAGCCGCACTCCGGTGCGCAGGCCAACGCTTCGGTGATGCACGCGCTGATCAAGCCGGGTGACACCATCATGGGCCTGAACCTGGCCCACGGCGGCCACCTGACCCACGGCATGCGGATCAACTTCTCCGGCAAGCTGTACAACGTGGTGCCCTACGGCGTTCGCGAAGACACCCACACCGTGGACATGGCCGAGGTCGAGGCCCTGGCCTTGGAACACAAGCCGGCCTTGATCGTCGCGGGCTGGTCGGCGTACGCCCGCCAGCTGGACTTCGCCGAGTTCCGCCGCATCGCGGACCTCGTTGGCGCGTACCTGATGGTGGACATGGCGCATTTCGCCGGCCTGGTGGCAGCCGGGCTGCACCCGAGCCCGGTGCCGCACGCGCACGTTGTCAGCTCCACCACGCACAAGACCCTCGCCGGTCCGCGTGGCGGCATCATCCTGACGAACGACGCCGAGATCGCCAAGAAGATCAACAGCGCCGTTTTCCCGGGCCAGCAGGGTGGGCCGCTGGAGCACGTGATCGCCGGCAAGGCCGTGGCCTTCAAGATCGCCGCCTCGGAGGAGTTCAAGGAGCGCCAGGAACGTGTTCTGGCCGGTTCCCGGATCCTGGCCGAACGCCTGGTCCAGCCGGACGTCGCAGCCAAGGGCATCTCCGTGGTGTCCGGCGGCACCGATGTGCACCTGGTCCTTGTTGACCTGCGCAACTGCGAGCTGGACGGCCAGCAGGCCGAAGACCGCCTCGCCGCGATTGACATCACCGTCAACCGCAACGCGGTACCTTTCGACCCGCGCCCGCCGATGGTCACCTCCGGCCTGCGTATCGGCACCCCGGCGCTGGCCACCCGTGGTTTCGGCGAGGCGGCTTTCCGCGAAGTTGCCGATATCATCGCTGAGGCATTGATCGCCGACGCCGACGCGGACCTTTCGGGCCTGCGTCACCGCGTCGAGGTCCTCGCCGAAGCACACCCGTTGTACCCGGCTGTCAGCAACCTCGGCTGACACCACCCCTTCAAAGCCAACAGCATGCCGTTCCAAACGACGTGCTTGCTGGCAAACCGTTGGGGCCGGCATCCGGCAGCGGGCGTCCCCACCGTCCCCCTGGCTTCGCAAGCTCAGCCAGGGAACCCGGACGGTGTGGGCCCATTTCGCCCGCAGAGGATGCCGGTTTCAACGGCACCCCAGATGTAACACACCTAGTTAGGAACCGACATGGCTGTTGGCGTCTTTGACCTCTTTACCGTTGGCCTTGGACCCTCGAGCTCCCACACCGTGGGGCCGATGCGTGCCGCCGCGGTGTTCGCGGGCGAGCTGAAGGAGAGCGGTGTGCTTCCGCGCGTCGCGTCCCTGCGCGTGGACCTGTACGGCTCGCTTGCCGCCACCGGCCATGGGCACGGCACCATGACGGCCATCCTGCTGGGCCTTGAGGGGTATTACCCGGAGGTGATCCTGCCGGAGGAAGTGGAAGAGCGCTTGGCCGCCATTGCGGACACCGGCACGCTGCACCTGGCCGGTTCCCTGGATCCCGACGGCGGCGTCGCCCTGCCGTACGGCGTGTCCGATATGGTGCTGCGCCCCTTGACTGTGCTGCCGCGCCACACGAACGGCATGACGTTCACGGTCAGTGACGCCGACGGCGAGGTGCTGAGCACCGCTACCTTCTTCTCCGTGGGCGGCGGCTTCATCGTGCGCGAGGGCGAAGAGGAGAACGCCCAGAAGGAACTGGATGAGTCCAAGAAGGAACTCCCGCTGCCGTTCCGCACCGCCGCCGAGCTGCTGGGCCGCTGCGCTTCCAAGGGCCTGAGCATTTCCGAAATCATGCTCATCAATGAGCTCGCCTCCCGCTCCGAGGAGGAGATCCGTGAGGGCTTGCTGCACATCTGGTCCGTTATGGAAGGCTGCGTCGAAAAGTCGATCAAGCGCGAAGGCGTGCTTCCCGGCGGACTGAAGGTCCGCCGTCGGGCTCCCGACTGGCACGAACGCCTCCTCAAGGAGGACAAGGACAACGATCCCAAGTACTGGCAGGAATGGGTGAACCTGATCGCCCTGGCCGTGAACGAGGAGAACGCCTCCGGCGGCCGCGTGGTCACGGCACCCACCAACGGAGCGGCCGGCATCATCCCCGCCGTGCTCTATTACGCGCTGCATTTCGCCCCGGGCATGGACAAGGCCACCCAGGAGGACCGCGACGACGTCGTCGTGAAGTTCCTGCTCGCGGCCGGTGCCGTCGGTGTTCTCTACAAGGAACAGGCATCCATTTCCGGCGCCGAGGTGGGCTGCCAGGGCGAGGTCGGCTCGGCGTCGTCCATGGCCGCGGCCGGTTTGGCGGAGGTCATGGGCGGCACCCCGGCACAGGTGGAAAATGCCGCGGAAATCGCCATGGAACACAACCTCGGCCTGACGTGCGATCCCATCGGCGGCCTGGTGCAGATCCCGTGCATCGAGCGCAACGCGATCGCCGCGGCCAAGGCCATCAACGCCGCCAAGATGGCACTGTGGGGTGACGGCTCGCACCGGGTCTCCCTGGACGAGGTGATCGTGACCATGCGCGAAACCGGCAAGGACATGTCCCACAAGTACAAGGAAACCGCCATGGGCGGCCTGGCCGTCAACGTGGTGGAATGCTGATTCTCTTCGTCGCCTAAGCTTTGGTACCTGCCCCCTGTTTATTGTCAGGGGCGGGTGCCATGCTTTTTCCCATGAGCGGGGGATATGACAGCGGGTTCCTGCGGGCAGGCCTTGAACTGCCCGGTCCGTCGGTAGAGACGATTCTTCTGGACTACACACATTTCTCGGTGCGGCTGCGCCCGGACCGGAAGCTCGCCGCCATTGTCGGGGTGAACATCAACGGCAGGGAACTGGACCCGCTGGCGCGGGAAGGCACCTGGCATTTTGACCCCCGGGTGCCCAAGGAACAGCAGGCGGGCCCGGAGGTGTACAAGAACAACGCCTTCGACCGCGGCCACCTGGTGCGCCGGCTGGATCCGGTATGGGGCGATCCCGTCACCGCCAAGAAAGCCAACCAGGACACCTTCGCCTTCACCAACGCGGCGCCGCAGATCGATGACTTCAATCAGGGCAAGGAACTCTGGGTCGGGCTGGAGGACCATGTCCTGGGACACGCGGATACTTTCGATGCCCGGCTGAGCGTTTTCACCGGTCCGGTGTTCCGCGACGACGATCCTCCCTACCGCGGCGTGCAGGTACCGCGGAAGTTCTGGAAGATCGCCGCCTGGACCAATGATTCCGAACTCGGCGCCGTGGGTTTCCTGGTGGACCAGACCCCGCTCCTGGACAAGGTGGAGCTGGAGAAGCTCACCCGGAAGCGGTTGCTGGAGGATGAGCCGCCGCCGCTGGGCCCGTTCCGGACCTTCCAGGTTCCCATCCAGGACATCGCGGAGCTGACGGGCCTGTCGCTTGACGGCCTGGCCGACGCCGACCGCCTGGTCCGCGGCCAGCGCGCCCTGGGGGAGAAACCGGCAGCGGTGTTCCTGGAGAGTGCCACGCAGATCAGGTACTAACCAGCCGATAGACTTGTGGCTGCGCTTCTCCTGTACGCGACTGATTGGATACGGCCCCCTTGCGTGAATTTACCGCCCGCTTCGCCACCGCCGAGGAAATTGCCAACTGGGACGCCCTGGTCACCGCCAATCCGAACGGCGGAAACCTCCTGCAGTCCGAGGCCTTCGCCGAGGTGAAGCAGCACTACGGCTGGAAGCCCCTGCACCTGGTCTACGAAGGACCGGACTACACCAGCTACAACCTGGTCCTCGAAAAGTCCTTCCCGGTGCTGGGCAAGCTCTGGTACCTGATCAAGGGCCCGGACGTCGCAGAGGTTTCGGACATTGCGGGCATCGTCAAGGCCAACGCCGAGTTCGTGAAGCGCAGCAAGGCGGGCGTGTTCGCCATCAAGATCGAACCGGACATTGTGCTCAGCGATGAGAGCCGGGCAGCCATCGAGGCCACGGGACTGGTGAAGACTCCCAACCTGCAGCCGAACGACTCCACCGCGCTCCTGGACATTTCCCCGGACGAACAGCCGTTGCTGCGCACCCTCCATTCCCGTGGCCGCAATGCGGTGCGCCGGGCCATCCGCGAAGGCGTGGAGGTCCTGAACATGGACCCCACGGAGGAAAACTTCCGCGCCATGTACGGGCTGATGACCAACACCGTTGAAGCGAAGTCCCAGGTGCGGGTCCGCGAATTCGACTACTACCGCCAGTTCTGGACGGCCTTCATCAAGCGCGGCCAAGGCCGGCTGCTGTTCGTCTACGAAAACGGCGTCCCGTCCGTGGGCGCCTTCGTGATCAACTACGGCCGCAAGGGCACTTACAAGGACGGCGGATCCCTTCAGAAGCGCGGTCAGTACGGCGACTCGCACCTGGTCCAGTGGACCGCCATCAACCAAGTCAAGGAGCTCGGCTGCACTGAATACGATTTCTGCGGCACCCCGCCCGCGGACAAGGTCAAGGACACCAGCCACCCCTTCCATGGCCTGGGCTTGTTCAAGACCAGTTTCAGCAAAACCGTCACGGACTTCGTGGGCTGCTATGACCAGGTGCTCAGCCCGCTGAAGTACAAGCTCTGGACCGTGGCGGGGGAGCGGATCGCCCGGCAGCTCTACACGCGCCGGACCGGGCAGCAGTTCTACTAGAATCGCAGCAGCAGCTGCTGTGAACCCGCCTGACGGCCGCACGGACTGGAGGAAAACCCGCGTGACCGACCGCCCCGGACACCACCCGGAAACTGGGAAGCAGCCGGACGGAAGCAGCCGGCCGCACACGGACGGGCTGCCGAAGACCCAGCCGATCCGTCCTTCGCAGGTCCAACAGAACATCAATGCGCGGCGGATGCTCCGGCGCCTTGTCCAGGGCGAGAACCCGCCCACGGCTCCACTCAGCATTGTCGACCGCCTGGCCGGCAGCCCTTATGCGAATCCCACCATCCAGGTGGGCGGGGTGGACGAGTCCGCCCGGAAGACCGTCGACTTCGCCCTGCACCTGGCCGAAACCATGTTCCGTTACGGAGCAGGAGCCCTTGAGGTGGAGACGAGCATCATTGCCGTCACCGCTTCCCTCGGCCTCAAGCACATCGAGGTGGACATCACCAACCAGTCGGTGGCCATCAACTATTCGCCCAAGGAACAGACCCCGGTCACCCTCATCCGGGTCGTCCGCTCCTGGACGAACAACTACGCCGGCCTGGCCCAGGTGCACCAGTTGGTCACCGACATCGTGGCCGGCGGCGTGGGCCGTGATGAGGCAGTCCGCCGCCTCAACGAGATCATCCGGCGCAGCAAGCCCTTCCCGCGGTGGATGGTCACGGTGGCCTTCGGGGTGTTTGCCGCGGCTTTTGTCGGCGTGCTGGGCGGCGGTCCGGGCGCTTCAGCGCTGGCTTTCGTTTCGAACCTCCTGGTCAGCCTCCTGGCCCGGCAACTGGGCCGCTGGCGCACCCCGGACTTCTACGTGACCATGGCCTGCGCCTTCCTGGTGACGTTCATCGCGCTGATGCTGCGCTGGGCCGGCGCGGACATCGCTCCGGCGATCGTGGTGGCCGGTGGCATCCTCCTTCTCCTGCCCACCGGGCGCCTGGTCTCCTCGGTGCAGGACGCCATCAACGGCTTCCCTGTGACGGCGGCCGGCCGCTTCCTGTCCACCATCCTGACCTTCGGCGCCATCGTGGCCGGCATCGCCATCGCCCTGGTGCTGGGAGACCGCCTCGGCAGCGAAGCCATCAACGTCACCCAAACCTTCCCGGACGCCTATCCGCTGTGGGCGCAGGCGATCCTCATCGGCGTCGCGGTACTGGCGATCGGCGTCACCGAACAGACACAGCTCAAGCTGCTGTTCCCGACGGCGGCCGTCGGCCTGGTGGGATTTTTCGTCCTGTGGGGTGCCACGACGCTCGGCTTTGGCAGCAGGCTTTCGCCGGCCCTTTCCGCTGTGGTGATCGGCCTGTTGGCACGGATCGTGGCTTTGCGGCTGGGAGCTCCCCAGCTGGTGGTGGCCGTTCCCGCGGCCCTGATCCTGCTGCCGGGCCTCACCATATTCCGCTCCATGTATGTTTTGACGATCGAGGAAGCGGACATCCTGGCCGGTTTCGGCGGCATGCTCAACGCCGGCGCGATAGTCCTCGCGACGGCGGCCGGCATCGTCCTGGGCGACAACCTCGCACGCCCCATGACCAAGAACCTCGCCAGCAACGAACGCCGCCGCATCCGCCGTCGCCGCTAGGCCGAAGGCAGCTGCCCGCCGCCTCCGTGCGTGCCGGAACGGCTAGAGGATCTGGCCGATCGGCAGTTTCTTCTCGGCCTGGAACTGGTCCTCCACCCGGCCTTGCGCCCAATACCCGGACAGCGAGACCTGGCTGCGTTCCAGTCCATGCTCGCGGAAGAATATGTCGCGCAGCCCCTTCATGTAGCCGCGCTCTCCGTGGGCGAAGACGTGCACCCGGCCCGGCGGCCAGGCGGCATCGCGCACGGCGTCCACCAGCAGGGTGCCGGAGCCGGCAGGAGCGCCGTCGCGGAAGAGCCAGGACACTTCGACGCCGGCCGGAGCCTGGATCTCCAGGACATCCCTGGCGCTGTCCACTTCCAGGAACGCCAGCCCGCGGGCGTCCGCCGGAAGGGATTCGATCGAGGCCGCGATGGCCGGCAGCGCGGCGTCGTCGCCGGCGAACAGGTGCCAGCCAGCGTCGGGATCAGGGTTGTAGGCGCCGCCGGGCCCGGTGAACACCAGGCTGTCGCCGGGGCGGGCGCGCAGGGCCCACGGACCGGCCAGGCCCTCGTCGCCGTGGACCACGAAGTCGATGGCGAGTTCCTGTGCCGCCTCGTCCACCCAGCGCACCGTGTAGGTGCGGGTGTAGGGCCACAGCTCGCGGGGCATGGTCTCGCGGATGGCCCAGAGGTCCAGGGGCTCGGGGTAGTCCACGCCCGGCTGCGGGAAGACGATCTTCACGTAGCGATCCACGAATGCGTTGTTCGAGTACGCGGCAAAGCCGGGGCCGCCGGCGACCACGCGGACCATGTGCGGGGACAGCTGTTCCGTGCGGAGCACGTCGAGGTGTACCTGGGGACGGCTGGTGCGGTTGGCGGAGGAGGTTGCCGGCAGGATGCTCATAAGGCAAGCCTAAGCTGTCCCGGGCCCGCGGGCTTGGGGCGGCCTTAGACGGTCGGCGGCAGTTCCCAGTTCACGGGCGACGCCCCTTGTTCCACGAGCAGCTCGTTCGCCCGGCTGAAGGGCCGCGAACCAAAGAAGCCGCGGGACGCGGACAGCGGGCTGGGGTGCGCGGACGAGATCGACGGCGTGCCGTCGAGCAGCGGGCGCATCGCCTCGGCGTCCTTGCCCCAGAGAATGGCGACGAGCGGCTTCCGCTTCCCGTCCGCTGTCCGGCGGCCGACGACGGCGGTGACTGCTGCCGTCGTGATGGCCTCCCAGCCTTTCCCGCGGTGGGACCCCGCAGCCCCGGCGGCGACGCTCAGCACGCGGTTCAGCAGCAGGACGCCTTCGCGGCTCCAGGCTCCGAGGTCTCCGTGGGTCCGCGGGGGCAGGCCGAGGTCGGACTCCAACTCGCGGTAGATGTTCGCGAGGCTGCGCGGAATGGGGCGGGTGTGTCCCGAGACGGCGAAGGAGAGGCCGATGGGATGTCCAGGCGTGGGGTACGGATCCTGGCCCACGATGAGGACTTTGACGTCGGCCAGTGGCTGCCGGAATGCCCGGAGCAGGTCCGCGGCGGCCGGCAGTACCTGGACGCCGCGGGAGCATTCCGCCGCGACGAATTCCAGGACTGAGCGCAGTTCCGCCTCCACGCCCGCCAGTGCCGCAGCCCAGTCCGGGGCGAGCAGGCTGTCCAAAGGCAGGCCGCAGAGTTCTTCGTACTCCGCCGCACCGCCCCCGGTCTCGAGGTCAAAGAGCGTTCCTTCGCTTTCCACGGCTCCATTCTTCCCGGGACAGCTCCGCAGGCGAAACGGCAAGACAAATGACACTGCTGTTATTTGCCCGATACCATAGGGGAGGATTGTCCAGGCGAAAGCCGGTACTGGTGAAGGAGAGTGTGTCGTGGCAGAGCCCGCGCAGGAACCCATGGCGCCCGGACCTGGCGGATGGGCCCCGGAGGAACTGGCTGCGGAAGTGCGCAGCGATTCCCCGCTCGGCGCCCGCGAGCAGCAGATGCTCGCCCTGGAACGCCAATGGTGGAAGTACGCCGGCGCCAAGGAACAAGCCATCCGGGAACTTTTCGACCTCTCGGCGACGCACTACTACCAGTTGCTCAACGCGCTCATCGACTCCGAGGATGCGCTGGCCCACGATCCCATGCTCGTGAAGAGATTGCGTAGACTACGTACGTCACGTCAGCGGGCCCGCACGGCCCGCCGCCTCGGATCCGACGCCTGAGCCACCGCCGCTTGGGTACAGGGCTGATTCCCGCAGCAAGCAGCAAGGACACCGCTTCATCATGACCAAATTCGCCCGCGACGAATTCGACCGTGTGCCGCAGAACCCCTCGCGGCAGGGCGTCCACCGTGTAGTGACCACAGCCTCCCGTCCGGTGTTGTGGCCCGTCCTCGTCCTGGGCGCCGTGGCACTGGTGGTGGGCCTGGCGGCCTTCCTCTTCCTGCCCAAGCCCGCGCCCTCCGCCTTGGACGGCAAGAACGCCAGCCAGCAGAACGTCACGCAGGAGAGCCAGGCGCCTTCGCCATCCGCGAAGACCACTCCGAGCACCAGCCCGAGCGCTTCCCCGAGCGCCACTCCGACGCCGACGCCGACTCCAACCCCCACGCCGAGCACCGCCGCCGTGGACAAAGCTTCCCCGGTGGCCGTCTACAACGGTGCCGGCGTCGCCGGCCTGGCGGCACGGGTGTCCACCACGGTCCAGAATGACGGCTGGGTGCCGTCCGAGGTCGGCAACTGGCAGGGCGCCCCGCAGCAGACGTCCGTCATCTTCTACAACGGCGCCGCGCAGGAAGGCAACGCCGAGGCCCTCGGTCAGCTCCTCGGAATTACCGAGATCCGCGAGTCCGCCGATTACACAGTGCCGCTCGTCGTCGTCCTGGGCCCCGGCTACAACTGACCGCAGCCATAGGGCGGCCGGCTCCCCGGTTACGCCTGAATAACATTGCTTCCCCACGCCGTCCCGGCGCCTCCGGGTGACGGTGACCTTCGTTACAGTAGTTTGAAGCCGCCCGGAGATCCCGGCGACGGCACGCACAGACTGAAAAGAGTGGGGAACATGGCTCTGGGAACCGTCAAATGGTTCAACGCCGAAAAGGGATACGGCTTCATCACCGTCGATGAATCCGGCGACGACGTCTTCGTCCACTGGTCCGCTATCCAGATGGACGGTTTCCGCGCCCTGGAAGAGGGCCAGCGGGTGGAATTCGAACTTGGCGAAGGCCAGAAGGGGCCGCAGGCAGAGAGCGTCCGGCTGGTCTAGTGCGCTCAATGTTCCGCCGGCTTCCGGCAGCCCGCCGCGGCGTGTGGGCCGCGGCCCTCGTGCCGGCACTTCTGCTTGGCGTCCAGGCGTGCGCCGCTCCGTCCGGGAACGCCCGGCTGGATTCCGTGGAAGCCAGCGGGGACGGAGCGCTCAGGATCGGCCTGATCCTGGACAACGCGGGCGACTCCGCCTTCCTGAATGCATCGCAGCTGGCTGCCGCCAAGCTGGCGGTTGAACAGATCAATGCCGCGGGCGGGCACAAAGGCCGCACCGTGGAGCTTCTGCCCGAAGGGGCGGCCGCGGATGCGGCGGAGTTCGGCCGCGACACCGGTGCGCAGGCGCGTTCGCTGCTCGAGGCGGGTGCCGACGTCGTGATCGGACCGAGCGATTCCAGCCACGCGCCGGCCGCGATCGATGTCCTGTCCCGCGCGAAGGTTCCGGTGATCTCGCCGGCCAACACGGCTACGGCCCTGAGCAGCTACAAGAGCGGCGGCTACTACTTCCGCACCGCGGCAGCCGACTCCGCACAAGGCAGCGTGCTGGCCAAGCTGGCGCAGGACGGCGGCGCCAAGCGCCTTGCCGTCCTGCACGAAAACAGCGACTACGGCGCGCAGGTGTCCGGCGCCGTGGCGGATGCCGCCACGCGGATGGGCATGGAAGTCGTTCCCGCGGCGGGCTTCGCCGAGGGCAAGGCGGGGGACGCGGTGGCGAAGCTCAAAGAAGCGGCGCCTGACGCCGTCGTTGTCCTGGCCAGGAAAGGCGCCCAAGGCGCCCTCGCGGAACTGCTCAACGCGGGCATCTCCGGCAAGAAACTGATCCTCGCCGACGGTGCCATCCGCCAGTACGGCAGCGAGTTGGGCGCCGGTGGACTTGACGGCGCGCGCGGCGTGCTGCCCGGCGTCTTCCCCGGGACCGACTTCCAGAGCGAACTGGTGGGCATCGACCCTGAGCTGAAGGACATGACGTTCGCCGCCGAAACTTTCGACGCCGTGAACCTCGCGGCGGTCGCGGCCGCCGCAGCGGAGGACGACGCCGGAGCCTCCATCGCGGCATGGCTCACCACGGTCTCCGGCGGGGTGCTGCCCCAGGATTCCTCCGTGGAGGAACGGACGCCATGCGGCAGCTACGGGGAATGCACGGAGCTCCTGAAAGCGGGCAAGGCTCCGGACTATGACGGGGAATCGGGGACGATCGCGTTCGACGCCAACGGCGATGTCACCTCGGCGAACTACATGGTGTTCAGCTACGGACCGGACAACACCGCGACGGTGGACGGCAAGGAAACCGCCACGCGTTCGCTGCCCGAGCGCTCGGCCGCCTGAGCCGATCTCCGGCCCGCTGCTTCACCGCTGGCGAACACAGGCCGGTGCAGCGCTTCAGCGTTGGCCTTCTGCTTGCACTCTCCACGGGTGAGTGCTAATTATTGACTTAGCACTCACTGGCATCGACTGCTAATCCTCTGACGGCTCCGGCCATCGGGGGAGGCGTGGTCGCCAGGAGATCAAGAAAACCCTGCCGGGGTGAGGCCGGGACTGCGCGGCATACAGAGGCCGCAAGGAAACGGCCGTCCGTCGCGGGCACCGCAGCAGGGCTCCTTCTTAACGACTGTCCCGAAAGGACTACCGCCGTTATGGCCAAGATCATTGCATTTGATGAAGAGGCACGCCGCGGTCTCGAGCGGGGTCTGAACACCCTCGCCGACGCCGTCAAGGTCACCCTCGGCCCGCGTGGCCGCAACGTTGTCCTGGAAAAGAAGTGGGGCGCCCCTACGATCACCAACGACGGCGTTTCCATCGCCAAGGAGATCGAACTCGACGACCCGTACGAGAAGATCGGCGCCGAGCTCGTCAAGGAAGTTGCCAAGAAGACTGACGACGTCGCAGGCGACGGCACCACCACGGCTACCGTGCTGGCCCAGGCCCTGGTCAAGGAAGGCCTGCGCAACGTTGCCGCCGGTGCCGACCCGCTGTCCCTCAAGCGCGGCATCGAGAAGGCCGTTGACGCCGTCATCGCCGAACTGCTGAACTCCGCCAAGGAGATCGAGACCAAGGAAGAAATCGCCGCCACCGCGTCGATCTCCGCCGGCGACTCCGAAATCGGCAGCCTCATCGCCGAAGCCTTGGACAAGGTCGGCAAGGAAGGTGTCATCACCGTCGAGGAGTCCAACACCTTCGGCCTGGAGCTTGAGCTCACCGAGGGCATGCGCTTCGACAAGGGTTACATCTCCGCTTACTTCGTCACCGACGCAGAGCGCCAGGAAACGGTCCTCGAAGACCCGTACATCCTGATCGTCAACTCCAAGATCTCCAACGTGAAGGAACTCGTCACGGTCCTGGAGAAGGTCATGCAGTCCAACAAGCCGCTGCTGATCATCGCCGAAGACATCGAGGGCGAGGCCCTGGCCACCCTGATCGTCAACAAGATCCGTGGCACCTTCAAGTCCGTTGCCGTCAAGGCTCCGGGCTTCGGTGACCGCCGCAAGGCCCAGCTCGCCGACATCGCCATCCTCACCGGTGGCCAGGTCATCTCCTCCGAGGTCGGCCTCTCCCTGGAGAACGCCAGCCTCGAACTGCTGGGCCAGGCCCGCAAGGTTGTCGTCACCAAGGACGAGACCACCATCGTCGAAGGTGCAGGCGACGCCGAGCAGATCGCCGGCCGCGTGGCCCAGATCCGTGCCGAGATCGAGAACTCCGATTCCGACTACGACCGCGAGAAGCTGCAGGAGCGCCTGGCCAAGCTGGCCGGCGGTGTTGCAGTCATCAAGGCCGGTGCCGCAACCGAGGTTGAGCTCAAGGAACGCAAGCACCGCATCGAGGACGCCGTCCGCAACGCGAAGGCTGCCGTTGAAGAAGGCATCGTCGCCGGTGGTGGCGTTGCCCTCATCCAGGCCGGTGCGAAGGCATTCGCCAACCTGCAGCTCGAAGGCGACGAAGCAACCGGTGCGAACATCGTCCGCGTTGCCATCGACGCCCCGCTGAAGCAGATCGCCTTCAACGCAGGCCTCGAGCCGGGCGTTGTGGTGGACAAGGTCCGCGGCCTGCCTTCCGGCCACGGCCTGAACGCCGCCACCTCGGTCTACGAAGACCTGCTGGCTGCCGGCGTGAACGACCCGGTCAAGGTGACCCGCTCTGCCCTGCAGAACGCTGCCTCCATCGCCGGTCTGTTCCTGACCACCGAGGCCGTCGTTGCCGACAAGCCTGAGAAGGCTGCCCCGGCCGGCCCCGGCGCCGACGAGATGGGCGGCATGGGCGGCTTCTAAGCCCCATTCCTCCCGGCTCATCCGCGGATAGCTAACGACGACGGCGGTCTCCACTTTGGTGGGGGCCGCCGTCGGCGTTTCCCCGGCTGAGTCTTTCCGGGCTTTGCTTCTTCGGCTCGCCCGCCCGGGCCGCGGTCAGTGGCCTGCGTTGTCAGGGCTCTCTGGCAGGATTGAAAGCATGACGATTATTGCTGCCGCCGACGGCTCCGCCCTCGGCAATCCCGGCCCCGCGGGCTGGGCCTGGTATGTTGACGACTCCTGCTGGCAAGCAGGGGGCTGGCCGCACGGCACCAACAACCAAGGCGAACTCATGGCGGTGCTGGACCTCTTCAAGTCCACTGCCCACCTGCCCCACGAGGACCTCCGGATCCTCTGCGACAGCCAATACGTCATCAACTGCATCACCAAGTGGATGCCGGGCTGGAAGCGGAAGGGCTGGCGCAAGGCCGACGGCAAGCCGGTCCTCAACGTCGACCTGCTGAAGGAAATCGACCAGGCCATCGCCGGCCGCAAGTACACCTTCGAATGGGTCAAGGGCCACGCAGGCCACGATCTCAATGAGGCCGCTGACGAGCGTGCCCGTGCCGTTGCCCTGGCCTACCAGCAAGGAACCGCCGCGCCAGTCGGTCCGGGGTTCCCCGGCGCCCTGCAGGCGGTTGCGGCAGGTCCGGCCACGCCAGGCGTTGCGGCTCCCGCAGCCCCGGCCGGCCAACCGGTCCAGCCGGCGCCCGCGGCTTCACGTTTGCTCGCTGAGCCCGCGCTCTTCGGTGAATCCGGCATTTTCGGCCAGGCGGATCTGTTCAGCGAACTCGACGACGAAATCCGTCCGGGCGGGATTCCTGCCGAGGACGTGGTGCTTGAGCTTGAACGGGAATTGCTTCGCCCCGATGTCCGGGCAGACATCGGCAGGGTTGGTGTGCTGTTGCACCCCGACTTCGCCGAAATCGGCAGCTCCGGCCGCTACTGGACCCGGGACGCCATGCTGATGGCCCTTGAGGAAAACCCGGGCGAAGCGGTCGTGCTCGAACCCCTCAGCGCTGACCGGCTCAGCGACACGTCCATCCTGCTCACCTACCGCACCGTGGCACGCTCGGGGACCGCACTCCGCAGTTCGTTGTGGGTGCTTGACCGGGACCAGTGGCGGCTCCGCTTCCACCAAGGCACACCCGAAAAGTAGGCCGGCGGCCTGAACAGAGCGTCCCTGAACAGAGCGTCCGCGGTCCGGCCTGGGGGAGAGCCGGACTGCGGACGCCTGGCCTAGCGGCTGTGCCCTAGAAGCTGAACCTGCGGGCGTTTCCCTCCTCGGTGTGGGCGTAGCTCGTGGCGGTCGTGGCAAGGGCGAGGTTGATGGAGGCCAGTGACGCTTCCACCTTGGCCTGCGTCAGTGCCCACTCCGCCATGATGGCCTGGAACTGGGCGGCGGCGGCGCCGGTCCATGTGCCTTCGAGTTCGGCGAGGCCCATTTTCATGGCCTGCACGTCAGCCCTGATGCGTTCGCTGGTGGACGTCATGCTGCCCGACTTCAGGTGGAGCAGTTCGGTATCGACGGAAATGACACTCATGGTGTTGCCTTTCGACTCTGGCGGGTCCGCTGCTGCGGCTTGCTGTGGTCCACGCCAACGAGCCTAGGAAGGGCCACGCAACAGCGGCCAGAGCCGGGTGTCCGTATGTGGAAACCCAACGTATGTGGAAACCCAACGTATCCGGAGAGCGTCAGGACGCGGCCGTGGCGCCGGCAGCGTCGCGGCCGGGGACGGACAGCCCGTCCCGCTTGGGGAGGCTGACCACCAGGGTGGCGCCGCCGCCGTCGGTGTCTTCCACCCGTACCGTGCCGCCGTGCGAGGCGATGATCGCCGAGACGATCGCCAGCCCGAGTCCGCTTCCGCCCGTTTCCCGGGTGCGGGAAGTATCCGCGCGGTAGAAGCGTTCGAAGATCCGCGACCTCTCCTCCACAGGAACGCCCGTGCCGTGGTCGCGCACTTCCAGGACCGAAACTTCACCGGCGTCCGTGCTGCGGACTCCGACTCCGATCTCCACGGGGGTGCCTTCCGGCGTGTAGCGCAGGGCATTGCCCACCAGATTGCCGAGCACCTGGCGCAGCTTCGCTTCGTCGCCGAGCACGGGGGCTGCCGTGGCCGGATGCCCGTCGATGCCGGTCAGGGAGAAGGCCCTGCCGGGGGAGTTGGCCAGTGAATCCACCACGGCGTCATTGGCCAGCAGCCGCAGGTCCACCGGGTTGAGCTGCAGGGGCCGCTGTTCGTCGAGGCGGGCGAGCATCAGCAGGTCTTCCACCATGGATCCCATGCGCTTGGCTTCACTTTCGATCCGGCCCATTGCGGTCCCCACGTCTTCCGGTGTGGCGAGGGCGCCGTGCCGGTACAGCTCGGAGAAGCCTCGGATGGTGACGAGCGGGGTGCGCAGTTCATGGGAGGCGTCCGCGGCGAAGCGCCGCATCCGGGCTTCGGAGGCGGCTCGCGCCGCGAAGGAGGCCTCGATATGCGCCAGCATTGCGTTCAGGGAGGCGCTCAGCCGGCCCACCTCGGTGGCCGGGTTTTCGATGTCCACGCGGCGCGAGAGGTCGCCGGCGGCGATGGCGGCGGCGGTCTTCTCCACGCGGCCCAGTGGCCGGAAGGAACGGCCTACCGTCCAGGTGGCGATGAAGAATGCCAGGACCAGGGTCAGCAGGCCCACTCCGACCACCACCAGTGTGGCGTGCTCCATGACCTTGTCCACCGGTGTGAGCGGCAGGCCGACGGTCACCACCGCGTTTTGGCCGGTACTGGTGTCCAGGACGACGACCGCCACGACGCGCCAGTTCTTGCCGTCCGTGCCGCGTACCTGGAACGGCTCCAGCCCGTAGCTGTGGGCAGCGTCCGGCGAGATCGAATCGATCTCGGGATGGTTCTTCTTGTCTCCGCCGAACACGTAGGACGGCGCCCCCGGCGTGAAGAGCATGAGCGAATAGTCGGTGGGGACGACGTCCGGGTTCCGCTCGGAGAGCTTGTCGAAGGAACGCTGCTGCCGTGCCAGTTCGACGGCGGCCTGCAGCTTGTCATCCACCTGGTCCTGCAGGTAGCTGCGCACCAGGGTCAGGGTTCCGGCCCCCGTGGCGGCCAGCGCGAGCAGCAGCAGGCCCATGATGATGGCGACAAGCTGCGACTTCAGGGAGGCCGACTTCCAACGATCGCTCAAGGTCAGCGCTTCTCCGCCGTCCGCAGCACGTAGCCTACGCCGCGCTTGGTCTGGATAAGGGCAGCCGAATCAGGATCGATGTCCACCTTGCGGCGCAGGTACGAGATGTATGACTCCACGATCGAGGCATCGCCGTTGAAGTCGTACTCCCACACGTGGTCCAGGATCTGGGCCTTGGAGAGCACCCGGTTCGGGTTCAGCATGAGGTAGCGCAGCAGCTTGAACTCCGTGGGTGACAGCTCGATCACGGTACCGCCGCGGCGCACTTCATGGGCGTCGTCGTCGAGCTCCAGGTCATCCACGCGGATCACGGCATCGTCGTCCTCGAGCGGCTGCGTGCGCCGCAGGACCGCGCGGATGCGGGCTACCACCTCGTCCAGGCTGAAGGGCTTGGTGACGTAGTCATCGCCGCCCACGGTGAGGCCCGTGACTTTGTCTTCGGTGTCATCCTTGGCGGTGAGGAACAGGACCGGGAAGTGCTTCCCGGCCGCGCGCAGGCGGCGCGTGACAGTGAAGCCGTCCATGTCCGGGAGCATGACGTCCAGGACCACGAGGTCGGGGGAGTGCTGTTCGACGGCGGCCAGCGCCTCGCGTCCGTTGGCTGCGGCGACGACGTCAAAACCGGCGAACCGCAGCGAAGTGGAGAGCAGCTCGCGGATATTGGGTTCGTCATCGACAACGAGGAGTTTGGCTTCGGGACCGTTCTTCTTCATGCCATTCATGATCCTCCCAGATACTGTGAGTTGGCTGGAAGGTTGTTGTGAGGAACATCCAGGCCGGTCGGCCGTCCAGGCTGCGGAATGCGGACACGCCGCCGCCTCGAAGGAAAAATGTCAGTGCCCGGTTCCACACTGGAGTCATGGCAGAGAACACAGCATTGACAGGCACCACAACCCTTTCGGACGCCACCGAATACCACGTGCATTACCTCGACGCCGAGTCCGGCAAGCTGGGTCACGAAACGTTCGCGCTCCTGGCGGAGGCCGAACGCTTCGCAGATTCCAAGCTCGTCTCCGCGGATTGCTGGGCCACGGTCGACGCCGTTCCGGCGATGGGCGAGGGACGCGCGGCGGCCTGAATCCGGTGGGTGTATCAGGCACCTAACGCGAGGGTGACGGCGAGGGCAACCATCGTGGCGGCGATGATGCCGTCGAGCACCCGCCAGGATGCGGGCCGGGCGAAGAAGCCGCGCAGCAGCCGCGCTCCGAAACCCAGGGCCGAGAACCACAGCACGCTCCCGAGCACGGCGCCCGCACCGAACCACCATTGCAGGCCGCTGCCCTGCGAGTTGGCCACCGAGCCAAGCAGCACCACTGTGTCCAGGTAGACGTGGGGGTTCAGCCACGTCAGGGCCAGGATCGTCGCCACGGTGGCGGCGAGGCCGGCGGGCCGTGAGCCTGATGCCGGGCGCGGTGCTGTCTTGGGCCGCGTCGCGAGCGCGCTTGGCGCAGCAGATTCCTCCATGGCTGTTCCGGAGGAAGCGGCGCCCGCTCGCGTTCCAGACGATCCGGCCCCGGGAAGTCCCGCACTGGAACCTTCCCCGCCGGCCGGCGTCGGGAGCAATGCGGCATGCGGCCGGAGGGCACGCCGCGCGGCCATTACCCCGTAGCAGAACAGGAACGCGGCGCCGAGATAGCGGACCACCACCACGACTCCGGGCGCCGAGCTGACCAGGCTGCCCATCCCGGCGACTCCGGCTGCGATGAGGACGGCGTCCGAGGCCGCGCAGACCAGGACCACGGCGGCAACGTGCCGGCCGAGCAAACCTTGACGCAGGACGAAGGCGTTCTGTGCTCCGATGGCCACGATGAGGGCGAGGCCTGTTCCCAGGCCCAGGACGAGTGCATGAATGATTCCGCTGATTTCCACAGCATCGACGCTACGGGCGCCAATGAACTTAGACCAGCTAAATATTCTTAGCTTCCGTAAGCTCTTCTTATGAGCCGTTTTTCCTCCGAGCAATTGCACACCTTCGCCGCGGTAGTCAGCGAGGGCACCCTCGAAGCAGCCGCACGGAAGCTTCACGTCACGGCCTCGGCCGTCTCCCAACGGCTCAAGGCGCTGGAGGACGGCGCAGGCCAGGTGCTCCTGCGCCGCAGCAATCCGGTGGAGGCGACGGCGGCCGGGGAAGTCGTGCTGCGGCTCGCCCGCCAGATGGCCCAGTTGGAGGAGGACGCGGGGCGCGAACTCGGCCTGGCTGCCGCAGCCCCGGGGCACCATAGCCTGCCGATCGCCGTCAACGCGGATTCCCTGTCCGTGTGGTTCCTGCGTGCCCTGGCGAAGATGCCGGAGGGACTGGACGTCGTCTTCGACCTGCGCCGGGACGACGAACAACATTCCGCCGGCATGCTGCGCTCCGGGGACGTCATGGCCGCCGTGACGGCCACCCCGGACCCCGTGCAGGGCTGCCGCGTGGAGCCCTTGGGAGTCATGCGTTACCGCGCGGTGGCGGCTCCGGAGTTCCTGGAACGGTGGCTCCCGGACGTCGCATCCGGAAAGCATCCGGACCCCGCTCAGCTCAACGCCGCTCCCGCCGTCGACTTCGACCGCAAGGACACCTACCAGGACGTCTTCCTGGACGGGCTGTTCACGAAGCACCGCATCCGCACCGCCCGCGCGCGCGGGCCGCGGCACTATGTTCCGGCGTCGCAGGACTTTTTCGACGCTGTCCGGCTTGGCCTCGGCTGGGCGTTGATTCCGGAAGTGCAGTGCGGTCCCGAGATCGACGCCGGACGGTTGGTCCAGCTTGCCCCGGACCGGCCGTTCGACGTGCCCCTGTTCTGGCAGCGCTGGCGTACGGCCTCGCCGTTGCTGGACACCGTCAGCGAGGTGGTGCGGAAAACGGCTGCCGATTATCTGCTCCAGCCGGAAGCCAAGGCGGGGCGGCGCTGACCGCACCGCCTTGGCCGGGTGGGCCCGCCTACTGCGGGATGTTGACGTTCGCCGGGTGGTTTCCGTAGCTCTTGTCGTCGTAGGCTGCGCCGCCAAGGCCGCAGAGCTGTGCCGCCGTCAGGCCGGCCGGTGCCGCTGCGAGCGAGGTCTTGTCCACGCCGTCTACCGTCACGGTGCTCGGGTAGAGCGTGTTGCCTGCTTCCTTGCAGACCAGGACGATCACCTTGAAGTCGCGGGGATCGACGAAGGTGAGCGTTACCGAGGAGCCGCCAGTCACCGTTACGGCTTGCGGGGCAGCGGTATCGTGGCCCGCCGGAGTGGTGGTTTCGACCACCCAGTAGCTGGCTGCCGGGACGTTCGTAAACGAGCACTTGCCGTCTGCACCGGTGGTGCAGGTGGTGGTTGTGGCGGTGTCCTCTGCTCCGAGGGTTCCGCCTACGGGGGCGTTGTCCGCGTACAGGGTGAAGACCGCGCCTTGGAGTGCTGATGCCGGGCTGTCGTCATCCTGCTTGACCACGTCGATGGTCCCGCACCGGGATTCGCCGGCGCTGATCGGTGCGATGAAGTCTTTCACGGCCGAGGTGAAGGAGTCGGACGCGCGGCTCTTCAGGTAGGCGGATGCGAAGGGCAGGCACGCGCCGGGGTCGATGATGCCGGAATCGGTCAGATTGATGGCGGCTTCACCGAAGGTGCGTGTGCTCAGCGTACGGGGCGCATCCGGAGCAATCGGATCGGTGACGGGCTCCGTATTGATCGAGCCTTCGAAGTTGCCGGTCAGGCTGTGGACCTTGTCCCAGCAGGGGACGCTGTTCGACGCTTGGCAGACCTGCTGTGGATTACCGCTGGTCACCCACAGGTGGTAGCCGAGAACCGGGTTCACGCCGCCCTGGGAGAGGTCGTACTTGATGAGGACGTCGCCGGCCGTGCGGACCGGGGTGACCCCATTGGCGGAGAGCACCTTGGACTGGTTGAACTCGAAGTCCATGTTGGTGGTGCCGTTCGGTTCCTGGACGCGTTCCCAGGCGAGGTACAGGAAATCGTCGCCGTTTTCAGGTATGAGCCGGGTGTAGAACCGCAGGAGATCGCTCTTGTTGTTCGGGATGGAGCCGGCGACGACGGACGGGACGGCGTCGTCTTCCTTGGTGCCGTTGCCGAAGGAATCGTCCGTTTGTCCGGTGGGTTTGTCGATGGCGCAACCGAGGACTGATCCGGGTGGACAATCAATGCCGGCGTTGGCCCAGTCCATTGCCTCGTCGTTGACCACGAGGTTGCCGTCACCGGCGTCGAAGCTGCTGCCGGTGAGGTTGGCCCGGGCGGCAGTGGTGCCGCTCATGGCCAGCGCGAAGACGGCGAGGCCGACGCCGATCTGCGCGCGTGTCTTTTTCTGCATGATGATCGCTTCCCAACATTGAGGGTGCCCAATGAGCAGCGGCACTGCCGGACGTGCCGGTACCGGGCGGGAAGTCATGCGGAATGTGCCGGGCATCAGCTGGAACGGGTGGCGGTGCGCACTTGATGGCGTCTTGCGACGCCGGCCCGGCCTTTCGGCGGGACACGGCAGGCTGTTCTGAATCCAGCCCGTCCTGCGTTACCCCCGGCGGCTCCGATTATAGCTATCCGGTAACGGCCCGACAATTGCCTGAAAGCGGCAATTTTGGCGGCCCGTGAGCTGCTGTCTGGGTTCAGGCGCCGTACCGTCCGGCGGCGTTTTTCCGGCCCCGTTACTCCGCCGCGCCGGCGTCCTTCGCGTCCATGATCCGGTAGGCGTAGCCCTGCTCGGCCAGGAAGCGTTGGCGCTTCGCGGCGAACTCCTGATCGAGGGTGTCGCGGGCCACCAGGGCGTAGAAGCGCGCGGCCCGGCCGTCCTTTTTGGGCCGCAGGAGCCTGCCGAGGCGCTGGGCCTCCTCCTGCCGCGAGCCGAAGGAACCGGAGACCTGGATGGCCACGGAGGCCTCGGGCAGGTCGATGGAGAAGTTGGCCACCTTGGACACCACCAGGGTCTGGATTTCCCCGGCCCGGAAGGCGTCGAAGAGCTTTTGGCGCATGCGCACCGACGTTTCGCCCTTGATCACCGGGGCGTTCAGGCGTGCTCCGATTTCGTCGAGCTGGTCGATGTACTGCCCGATCACCAGCAGTTGTTCGCCCGGGTGCGCGGCAACCAGCTGTTCGACCAGCGCGGTCTTGGTCTCCGACGTCGAGCACAAGCGGTACTTGTCCGCATCCTCCGCCATGGCGTAGGCCACGCGCTCGTCCCGCGGCAGGTCCACGCGGACCTCCACGCAGTCCGCGGGCGCGATGTAGCCCTGCGCCTCGATGTCCTTCCACGGCGCGTCATAACGCTTCGGCCCGATCAGCGAGAAGACTTCGCCCTCCCGGCCGTCCTCGCGCACCAGCGTGGCCGTGAGCCCGAGGCGCCGGCGGGCCTGCAGGTCCGCAGTCATACGGAAGATGGGGGCGGGCAACAGGTGGACTTCGTCGTAGATGATCAGGCCCCAGTCATGGCCGTCGACGAGTTCAAGGTGCGGGTAGATGCCGCCGCGGCGGGTGGTGAGCACCTGGTAGGTGGCGATCGTGACGGGCCGGACCTCCTTGACCGAGCCGGAGTACTCGCCGATTTCGTCTTCGGTGAGCGAGGTCCGCTTGAGCAGTTCGTCCTTCCACTGCCTGGCCGAAACCGTGTTGGTAACCAGGATGAGCGTGGTGGTGCAGCCGGTGGCCATCGCGGCCGCCCCGACGATCGTCTTGCCCGCGCCGCAGGGAAGCACGACGACGCCGCTGCCGCCGGCCCAGAAGTTCTCCGTGGCCAGCTTCTGGTACGGGCGCAGCTGCCAGCCGTCCTCGTTGAGGTGGATCAGGTGCGGGGTGCCGTCCACGTAGCCGGCACGGTCGTCCGCGGGCCAGCCGAGCTTGAGCAGCAACTGCTTCAGCTGCCCGCGCTGCGAGGAGTGCACCACCACGGTTTCACCGTCGATCCGGGGGCCCAGCAGGGGAGCGATCTTCTTCGCCCGGATGACTTCCTCCAGCACGGGATAGTCGTCCGTGCGCATCACCAAGCCGTGCTGCGGATCCTTTTCCAGGCGCAGCCGCCCGTAACGGGACATGGTTTCCTCGATGTCCACCAGCAGCGAATGCGGCACAGGGAAGCGCGAATAGCGCAGCAGGGTGTCCAACACCTTTTCGGCGTCAAGGCCTGCAGCCCTCGCGTTCCACAGGCCCAGCGGGGTGAGCCGGTAGCTGTGCACGTGCTCCGGGGCGCGCTCGAGCTCGGCGAACGCCGCGATGGCATGCCTGGCCTCGGTGGCGAGTTCATGGTCCACTTCCAGCAGGATGGTTTTGTCGCTTTGTACGATCAGCGGACCGTCGCTCACTCTGCTCCCTTACGTGCCTTGCTTGTGTGCGTGCCCGGCCACCTGGCCTGCCGCGGGCTCGACGTCCACAATACGGTGGATGGACAGTACCCGTTCGGTGTCCCGCGCGGGATCGAACACCCGCACCCTGCCGCCGGACACGGATACTGGAACAACCGTTTCCGTCGCGGAATTCCCCTGCCCGTCCACCACGTTCATCGTCACGGCCTGCTTCAAACGGATCGCGCGTTCCAGGGCCTCGAGCCCCAGCTGCGCTGCCGCCTCGCCCGAAGTCGCGGGCGGCCCGGCCGGCCGCTGCCGCAGCACCGCGAGCTGCGCTTCGACGTCGTCCTCCGCCGGAGCCGAGCGGGGTGCGGAATACACCGGCCGCGCGCTACCGGGTACGGCGGTTGTCCGCTTGTAGCGCACGACGGCGGGCTCGGCCTCCTGCACGGTGGGCGAGAGTCCCAGCTCGCGCAGCACCCTCGCCGTTTCCCGCGGACTGGCCGCCGAGGTGAGCACCGTGGGGGCGAGCCGGACCAGTCCGAGGCTGGCGGTCCCTGACTCCTGGAGGAGCTCGGCGATGGCCGTTTCGTCGTCGCTCTGGATGAAGCTCGCGCTGCTGGCCACACGCAGCCTGCCGTGCCTGGACGCAGTGTCCTGGACCAGGTACTCGAGCGGCTGCGGAACCTCGGTGGCTGAGTGCTCCCGCAGGAACTGCAGGATGGACGCGGCGTCCTGTCCGGCGTCGAGCGCCCTGCGGATGGAACCTTCGGAGAAACGGTAGATGGTGGCGGGTCCCTGCCCTTCGGCGTCCGCGAGCAGCGCCAGGCGCTCGCCGAGGCCGGGGGACAGATAGCCGGGCGCGACGGCGGTCAGGTCCGCCTGCAGCAACACATGGTTGACAGCGGCGGGCAGGTGCTCGCCGAGGATGTCCAGGGCCCGTTCCGGCTGCTCGACGGCGACTGCCGCGCCAAGCTGGGTCAACGCACCGGATCCAATGAGCCCCAGAAGTTCTGCCTCGCGCAGGATCCCGGGCACCAGCGAACTGAAGCGGCGCGCCATCCGGGGCTGGGACCATTCCGCGCGTTCCAGCACCGAACGGGCGTCCAGCACCGGTGCCCGTCCGTCCGGCGCTGACGCCTCTTCGGTCAGTTCGTGCAGGATCTCCAACACCCGACGCCGGATCAGCGGGGCGTCGGGCCGCTGGGCTTCGGCGGACAGTGCGTTGATGGTGGTTCCGGCGGAGCTGGGCCTGCCCTGGTGGCCGGCGGAGGCGGAAACCGCTTGGCCCACGAGCGACGGGGCGCGTTCACTGGCCAGCCAGGCATTGACCACCCACAGCCATTGCTCCTGGCGCGGCAGGGAAATCCACTCCAAGCCAGCAGGCTGGACCCACGTTGAGCTGTCCACGTCCAGTCGGAGGAGCCCGGCCAGTGCGGCAATTTCGAGGAACAGCCCCGCCTCGCGCATATCCACCCGCAGGCGGTCTGCGAGGCGCTTGAGCTCACGGACGCCCACGCCGCCGCTGCGCAGCGTGGCCAGCGGTTGCTCACGGGCGGCGGCCAGCAGTTCCGCCAGGAGCCGCAGCGCTTCGGCGATGGCGCCCAGGGCGGCGTTCCTGCGCAGGAGGGCGCTGGTGAGGCCCAACTCCGGGCGCGGCGCGTGGACCGTGAAATGGTCAACGATCATGCCGCCCCGGAGCGCCAGGCCCACGCTGTGCGGCAGCTCCACATGGGAAGCATCCAGGGGGACGAGCAGGCCGCGGGCCAGCAGCCAGTCGATCGGGCCGACGTCGGGACCTTCATTGGCGATCGAGGCCATCCGCTGCGCCTGCGGCACGGCGCCCATCGCCCAGCTCCCGAACTTGTCCAGCAGGGCCCGGGTACGCTCCGGCGCTTTCGCGAGGATGCCCTCGAGGGCCTTCGGTGCCGACGTCCAGCGCTGCAGGGCCAGCGCGGCGTCCATGGGAGTGGCGGCCTCCGGCACGCTGGCACCGCTGTGCCGCAACTCGGTGACCAGTTGCACCGCCCGCTGCGCGAAGGCCGGCTGCAGGCGGACCAGTTCCGTGTAACTACGGCCCAGCCCCGCGGGATAGATGCCGACGACGTCCTTGAGGCTGCCGACCGGCAGGTAGAAACGTTGCTTGGGGGCGGGCGGCGTCCCCGCAGGAGGCTCGCAGCGTTGGATGAGCGCCAGGTCCTCGAGCCGGTGCAGGATTCCGTCCAGCGCCGTGAGCGTGGCGCCCGCGATCACCTTCTTGAGCCCCGCAGCCGAAATGCCGTGCCCGGTATCCGGGTTGGTGCACAGATGCAGCGCCTCCAGGACCTGCATCTCCGGTTTGTTCAGCCGCTCCATGGCGCGCTGCACGCTTACCCGGGCGCTCGCCCGCGCCGCCAGGGCAGCGAAATCCGGGGCCGCCGGCGACATCAGGTCCGGCCGCGCGGCAAAAAGCGCCCGCAGCGAGTCGTCGCTGCGCGCTTCCAGGTCTTTGCTGAGCGCGCGGATGAGGGACATTACTTCAACGTTACCGCCCGCGGGAGCCGCTGCGCCCCGGCTTATTTCCGCCGGCGCAGCACCACGGCGTCGACCACCAGGACAAGCATGCCCAGGAACGCGAGCGGCAGGCCGTAGAGGGCGAGCGAGGTCATCCAGACCGGGGCGGCACTGCCCGCGGCGGCAATCGCCATGACACCGCCAACGGCGGCGAGCGAAAGCAAAGCGACGACGGCGGCGGCGATCGTCAGGGGGCGGCGGTAGCCGGTGATACTCATGCAAGCAACGCTAACAGCCTGCGCGGAAGCGCGGGATCGCGGCCCGGCACGATAACCTTGAGGGAACAGACCAACACGGACACAGGCAAGTGCCCCCGATCCCGCAGGGACCCTGCGGATGCGGCGACGTGCCGGCCGTGTCTCCACGCAAGAACGAAGAAGGTTGAATACGTGCCCACCGGCAAGGTCAAGTGGTATGACAAGGACAAAGGTTTCGGATTCCTCGCGGCCGAAGACGGCCAGGAGGTCTTCCTGCCCAAATCGGCGCTGCCCGCGGGCGTAAACGAACTCAAGGCAGGCACCCGGGTGGAGTTCGGCGTCGCCGACGGCCGCCGCGGCGCCCAGGCACTCGGCCTGCGCGTGCTGGACAAGCTGCCCTCCGTTGCCAAGGCCAAGCGCATGGGCGCCCGCGAACTGGCCCCCGTGGTCCAGGACCTCGTGTCCGTACTGGACAAGCTTTCCGGCAGCCTCTCGGCCGGCAAGTACCCCGAAGGCGCCAAGGGCAAGGCCATCGCGGCAGCGCTGCGCAAGGTCGCCGAAGAGCTCGAGGCCTAGGCCGGCCATGACGTCCAAGCCTCCGGCCAAGGACCCGGCCGCCAAACCGCGCGCCGGCGTACCGGTGTGGCGCACCGGCAAGCCGGACGCATTCCTGGCTGCCGCCGTCGACGTTGCCCGCGACGCCGTGGCAACCATCGCCAAGGACTCTGAAATCGGCCCGCACATCGCGGCGAAGTCCGAGGGCGAACGCGTGGTCACCCACCTGTTCGAATCACGGCTTCCCGGCTATGGCGGCTGGCAGTGGTACGCGGTGGTCACCCGCAACTCGCGCTCCAAGACGGTCACCGTCAGCGAACTCGGACTGCTGCCGTCGGAAGATTCCATCCTGGCCCCGGAATGGATTCCGTGGGCCAAGCGCGTCCGGCCGGAAGACGAGGCGCCCGCGCCGGAAAGTGATCCGGAAAGCGACGCGGAAACCGACGGCGCCGAGGCCTCCGACGGTTCCGCGGCTGAAGGACCGGATGAGGAGTCCGGGGCGGACGAAGCTCCCGCCGGCGAAACTCCCTCCGACGAAGCTCCCTCCGACGAAACCGGGGCTGAATAGCCCTTGGCGTGTACGGCGGGGAGTAGCGGAGAAGGCGGCAGATGATGTCCACCTTCAAATCCCTGCACATCCGCAACTACCGCGTCTGGTTCCTCGGCGCCCTGGTGTCCAACATCGGAACCTGGATGCAGCGGACCGCCCAGGACTGGCTGGTCTTCGACCACCTGAGCAACCACGACGCCGGTGCCATGGGCATCACCCTCGCCCTGCAGCTGGGGCCCCAGCTGTTCCTGGCGCCGTGGGCGGGGCTGCTGGCGGACCGTTACAACCGCCGCCGTCTCCTGTTCCTGACCCAGGGAATCATGGCTCTGCTGAGCACCGGCCTTGGCATCCTGGTGGTGGCCGGGGCGGGGCAGCTCTGGCATGTCTATGTGTTTGCCCTGTTACTGGGCATCGTCTCGGCGCTGGACGCCCCGGTCCGCCAGACCTTTGTTTCCGAACTGGTGGGGGATGACTCCCTCGCCAATGCGGTGGCACTCAACAGCGCCTCATTCAATGTTGCCCGCATGATCGGACCGGCCGTCGCCGGGGTGCTGACTGTCGTCGTCGGACCCGGTTGGGTGTTCCTGCTTAATACGCTGACCTTCGTGGCCATGATCCTGGCGCTGGCCAGGATACCCACCAGGACCCTGCGCGCCCAGCCCCGGGCCGCTGCGGGCAAGGGCCGCATCCGCGAAGGCCTCCGCTATGTGCGCCACCGCCGGGACATCGTGGTGGTCCTCGTGGCGATCTTCATCATGGGAACGCTCGGGCTGAACTTCGTCCTCTTCATCGCGGCCATGGTAGGCACGGAATTCGGCATGGACGCCGGCGCCTTCGGACTGATGAATTCGATCATGGCCATCGGCTCGGTGACAGGTGCCCTTCTCTCGGCCAGGCGGGGCCGTCCGCGCCTGCGCCTGATCTTCGGCGCCGCAGGCGGATTCGGAGCAGCCAGCCTCCTGGCCGCCCTCGCGCCGAACTATGCCTTGTTCGGCGCCGCGTTGGTTCCGGTGGGCCTTTTCGCGCTGACCATGATCACCAGCGCCAACGGCTATGTGCAGTCCACCACCGAACCGGTGATGCGTGGTCGTGTCATGGCCCTGTACATGGCAATCTTCATGGGCGGCACACCCATTGGCGCTCCGCTGGTGGGCTGGATCGCCAACGTTGCCGGACCGCGGTGGTCCCTCGGGGTGGCAGCTGCGGCGGGAATTTCCGCGTCGCTGGTGGGCCTGGTCTGGATCATCCGCGCGCGGCAGCTGCGCCTGCGCTTCGACCGCAGCGCCAAGGGGCTGCGGGTCTTCAGGATCGCGTCGGTCTCCGAGGAACCACCCCGGGCTTAAAAGAGCAGCGCCGCCCGGATTCCGGGCGGCGCTGCTGTAGGGGGCTGCTGCTTGTGCGCGGGCTGCTACTTGCGGAGTTCGCCCACCACGTAGTCGATGCTGGCCAGCAGGGCCGAAATGTCATCCGGCTCAATTGCCACGAAGGTGGCGATGCGCAGCTGGTTGCGGCCGAGCTTGCGGTAGGGCTCGGTGTCCACGATGCCGTTGGCGCGCAGCACCTTGGCGATCGCGGCGGCGTCCACGGAGTCGTCGAAGTCGATCGTGGCGATGACGTTGGAGCGGTCCTCGGCCTTGGCGACGAACGGGGTGGCGAACTCGGAGGCTTCGGCCCACTGGTAGACGCGCTGCGCGGAATCGGCGGTGCGCTTGGCAGCGAAGTCGAGGCCGCCGTTCTTGTTCAGCCACTGCACCTGGGCATCCAGGGTGACCAGCGTGCTCAGGGACGGGGTGTTGTACGTCTGGTTCAGCTTCGAGTTGTCGATCGCAGTCTGCAGGTCCAGGAAGTCCGGGATCCAGCGGCCGCTGTCCTTGATGCGGGCGGCGCGCTCCAGCGCGGCGGGGGAGAACAGGCCGAGCCACAGGCCGCCGTCGGACGCAAAGTTCTTCTGCGGAGCGAAGTAGTAGACATCGGCTTCGGCAACATCGACGTCGAGGCCGCCGGCAGCGGAGGTGGCGTCCACCAGGACCAGCGCGCCGTCGTCGGCTCCGTCCACGCGCTTGACCGGTGCGGCAACACCGGTGGACGTTTCGTTCTGCGGCCAGGCATAAACGTCGACGCCGGCCTCGGCCTGCGCTGCCGGGCGCGTGCCGGGCTCGGACTTGATGATGGAGGAGGCTTCCAGGAACGGGGCCTTGTTGGTGGCGGCGGCGAACTTGGAACCGAATTCGCCGAAGGAGAGGTGCTGGGCCTTCTTTTCGACCAGGCCGAAGCTTGCGACGTCCCAGAACGCGGTGGATCCGCCGACGCCGAGGATCACCTCGTAACCGTCGGGAGCGCGGAAGAATTCGCTGAGGCCTTCGCGTACCGAGCCCACCAGGTTCTTGACCGGTGCCTGGCGGTGCGAGGTGCCGAGGATGGTTGCGGATGCGGCGGACAGTGCTTCGATCTGCTCCGGGCGGACTTTCGACGGCCCGGCACCGAACCGGCCGTCGACGGGCTTCAGATCGGCCGGAATAGTGATGCTGTTCTCGCTCACGGGTTAGCTCCAAACGGTGTAGCGGCCTGGTGGTTCACGGCGGGGGCTGGGTGCTCCGTCGCCTCCCCAATTCTGCCTGACGCCACGGGGATGGCAGAACCGAACTGTCACAGTCCGCCACGGGCCTGCCATCTGCCACGGACGGCCTTTGGAATTATCAAGAGTAATTCCAAATAAGCTAAGCTGGGGTATACCGGTCCGGGCGGAAACGCCCGCGAAACGGCAGCCCGTCCGCTTGCGGTACGGTGGAAATCACGCAACATACTGTGCTCGAGGAGCTGAGCTTGATGACGGATCTGATCGATACCACTGAGATGTATCTTCGAACCATCCTGGAGCTCGAGGAAGAAGGCATCGTTGCCCTTCGCGCACGGATCGCCGAACGCCTCCGCCACTCGGGTCCCACGGTGTCCCAGACCGTCGGACGCATGGAGCGGGACGGCCTGGTGGTTGTTTCCAACGACCGCCACCTTGAACTGACGCCCGCCGGCCGCAAACGCGCCACTGAAGTCATGCGCAAGCACCGCCTGGCCGAACGCCTGCTGGCCGATGTGATCGGGCTCGACTGGGCTTATGTCCATGACGAAGCGTGCCGCTGGGAACACGTGATGAGTGAACGTGTCGAGCGCCGGCTCTACGAACTCCTGGACCGCCCCACCGAATCCCCGTACGGCAACCCGATCCCGGGCCTTGAAGGAATCGGTGGGACCGCGTCCCATCCCTTCGGCGCAGGCGTCGTGAACCTGCTGCAGGCCATGGAGGACTACGCTCCGGAGGCCAAGGTTGTGGTCAGCCGCCTGGCCGAACCGATCCAGGTTGAACCCGAACTGCTGGTGCAGCTGGACGAAGGCGGGATCCGCCCCGGCGCCCAGGTCTCCCTGGCGCGCGCCGGCGAGTACATTTCGGTACGCGTCCCCGGGATCGAAGGCGCCCTTGAACTGCCGCCGGAAGTCGCGGCCCATGTCTTTGTGACCGTGGCCTGAGCGTCCCGCGAAGATAACGAATTTATTACTGAGGGCGTTAATCACCTATAGTTGTCTACTAGCGCCGATACCAAAGCGTTACCTGTTCCGGAGTCGAACTCTGCCAGCGGATCAGGTGGATTGAATCCGTTCATTGGCAGGGGCGGGGGAACCATCACTGGTTGCCGGAAGGCAATCTTGGGGTGAAGTCCGCATGGGGAGTGCAAGTTCCGCAGGGCCTTTCGGGGGATAGCTCTGTGCCGCGTGTATTGCCCTGTGGGCCAGGTCTTTGAACTCTCTGACCTGAATCCGACAGCTAACCTCGCAGGCTTCCAGAGAGGAAACCTTTTTGACCACGCAGAACACCAGGGGCCGCAGGCGCGCGTCCGGTCCCGTTGCTGAACTGCGGCCTCGGGCCGTCGCAGGCGTCGAGCGGCCCCGTGATATCCACCGTGAATCCCGTCGCCGCAGGACCCCTGTCCAGCAGCTTGCCGACTTCGCCGCAGCGAGCGGCGTCGGCCAGAAAGCCGGCGTGGCCCTTGCCGCCACCGGTCTCATCCTGACGGTAGCCCTTCCGGGAACCGGGGCCATGACCGCTTCGCCCGGTGCCGTTACCGGGTCCCCCATGGCAGCTGCAGCGCTTGGCTCCCAGCCTGAAATCCCCGTATCCGCGGCCGCGAAGGTCGATTTTAGCCGCATGGCCGTGTCCACCAAGGCCGATCCCGACGCCAAGCTGCGTCAGCTGCTGAGCGCGCAGTCCGCCGGCACCGTGCAGGCTGAATCCTCCAAGGGCAGCCTCGGCGCCCCGCTGGCGGACATGGTTTCCGTGTCGCCCTTCGGTTACCGAATCAACCCGTTCACGGGTGGTTACGGCGAATTCCACCGTGGCCGCGACTATGCCGCCCAGTGCGGCACCGAGGTCTTCGCCGCCGCTTCCGGCAAGGTCACTTTCGCCGGCTGGCACCCCTACGGTGGCGGCAACCGCGTTGTGGTGGACCACGGCAACGGCCTGGAAACCACGTACAACCACCTGTCGTCCTTTGACGTCACGGTTGGCCAGAGCGTCAACCGCGGCGATGTGATTGCCCTGAGCGGCACCACCGGCGCCTCTACCGGCTGCCACCTGCACTTCGAGGTCATGGTCAACGGCGACGTCGTTGAGCCCTTGGGCTGGCTCTAAAAAGCCGATCTGATGGTGACCTCTCGTATTAATGTCACCGTCCGTGACCTGAATGTGACATTCGATCCGAATTGCTGTACCGTCTAAACCGCGTCAACTTCTAGAGGGTTGATGCACTTGAGTGGATTGCCTAGCTCTGCCACTGCTCAAGTCCCGTTCGCAAAACATCGTCTGGCAGAGGCGGGGGACCCACTTCCGGTCACCATCACGGTGGCCTTGGGGTTAAGTCGCAGATCATTTCCGTAAGGAAATACCCTGCGGCCGGATGACTCCCATCCGAATCCGACAGCTTACCTCGCGGGCATAGGGAGAGGCTTCTTCGTGTCTTCACGCACTATTCCTGCGCGTCATCGCGCCGCAGCCGCCAAGACTGCACCGCTTGCCGTTATCGCCAAGACCGTCGGCAGCAACGCCGGCGGCATGGGCCGCCAGGCAGCCGTTATCGCCGCTGCATCCGGCCTGGTCCTGACCAGCGGAATCGCCGCCAACGCCGCCGAGACCAACGTCTCCCGCGAATCCAGCGCAGCTTCCACCCTGGAAGTCCAGACTGTCGCACAGGCAAGCATCGCTGCCGGCTCCAGCGTTTCCATCAAGTTCGAGCGCCCCGCCGTCAAGACCGTTGCAGCCCCGGTCATCGAAGAGGCTCCGGTCGAGGTCCAGGAAGCCGAGGCTCCGGCCGTGGAAGCCGTTGAAGCTCCCGCCGCCGAGGTTGAGGCCGCTCCGGCCGCCCAGATCTCCGTGACCACCCCGGCTGCTGCCCCGGCTCCGAAGAAGGTCGCCAGCGGCCAGGGTGCCGCCATCGCAGCCGCAGCCTACGCCCAGCTCGGCGTTGCCCAGGACTGCACCGCACTGGCCAGCAACTCCCTGGCTGCTGTCGGCATTAACTTCCACGGCTGGCCGGCAGACTACCTGTCCCTCGGCCGCACCGTCAGCGCCGCCGAGGCTCAGCCGGGCGACCTGATCTACTACGCAGACGGTGGCATGGGCATGGCCCACATCGCTGTGTACGTCGGCAACGGCCAGGCCGTGCACGGCGGCTGGAACGGTGGAACCACCGTTGTCTACAGCGCCAACGTAGGCTCCGGCCCGGTCTTCATCCGCGTCGGCGGCTGATTCAGAGCTTTCCGGGAAGCCCCGCAGGTCACGGACCTGCGGGGCTTCCTGCTTTAATCCGGAGACAACGCCTCAACCCGGGGACAATGCCGCAGCGGGCACCCGGTTCCGGGAGCCCAAAGCAGCCTCTCGAGGACATGTCCGGGACATGAACATTGGCCGACACCTCCCGTGTCCGGGCGCGTGGATTCGTTGTTCCGGCCCTTGAATGTTTACTCTGGAGGTGTCGATCCACAGCCCGTACATGCAGAGGGCAGCCGGCCCTCGCGCCCCTGACGGGTGCGGCCGTGAAGAGGTACGTGCATGCGCACACTCGTTCTGAATGCTGGATATGAACCGCTGGCGGTAGTCACATTCCGCCGGGCGCTGGTCCTTGTGCTCACCGGAAAAGCAAGCGTAGTGGCCGAAGGCGACGATCCAGTCGTCGGGCCTCGGGAGGTTCTTGGACGACCGTCCGTGATCCTCCTTAACCGCTACATCCGGCCGAGGTACAACCGGATCACCGCTGTCACCCGCCGCGGAGTGCTGCGGCGGGACGCGCACCGGTGCGCCTACTGCGGCAAAGCAGCCCACACCATTGACCACGTCCTCCCCAAATCCAGGGGCGGCGCGGATTCCTGGGAAAACCTGGTGGCGGCGTGCCTGCGCTGCAACAACGCCAAGAGTGACCACACGCCCGCCGAAATGGGCTGGACGCTGCGGTTCAAACCGGCGGCTCCCACGGGAACCATCTGGCAGATCAAGGAGCTCGAGAAGCCTGCTCCTGCATGGGATCCTTTCCTGCTGCCTGAATCGGCAGCCTGATTCCAGGGTGTGCGTCACGGCCGTGACCGGCCGTTTTCCGGCATGCCCGCGGGACCGTCGCGCATAGCCGCCTCCCAAAGCTCGCTACGCTCACTTCGGGGCCCTCGGCGGCTAGGCTTGGCGGGTGGAATTCGACGCGGTTGTCCTTGCGGGAGGCAGGTCCTCCCGCCTCGGCGGTGTGCCCAAGGCGGGATTGCTGCACGACGGCGTGACGCTCCTTGAGCGTGCACTGGCCGCGGCGCGCGGCGCTGGCTCGCTCGTCGTCGTCGGGCCCCGTCCTGCAACCTTGCCGGCGGGTGTATTGACGGCCCGGGAAGAGCCGCCGTTCGCGGGGCCTGCCGCAGCGATCGCCGCCGGATTGGCCGCGTTGGAACAAGATGCCGCGGAACGCGGCAGGCCCCAAGCGCCGTGGCTGCTGGTCCTCGCCTGCGATATGCCGCACGCCGGATCGGCCGTCCCAGCGCTGTTCGATGAGCTTCGGGAGCATCCCGGCGCAGACGGCGTGCTGGCGCTTTCGCCCGATGGCCGGAAGCAGCCACTCCTTGCGGTGTACTCGACGGCGGCGCTGCAGCGTTCGATTTCGGCGCGGTGCGGTGCTGCGTCCTTAACGAACGCGCCCGTGTTCAGCCTGCTTGCTAGTCTTGAGATGCTGACCGCAGCCGTCCCCGATCACGCCGCCGACGACGTCGACACCTGGGATGATGCCGCTGCGCTCGGCGTGCACGGCGAACCGTCGTGACACCGGCACCGGACGTGGAGGCAATCGTGAAGAGCCAGGAAGAGACCCTCGAAGAATGGTGCAGGACGCTGTTGCGGGCCTTTGAACTCGAAGATGCCGACATCGATATCGACGCCGTATTGTCCCTCGCCGGCGTGGCGGCCCACTCGGTGGTGCGGCCGGCTGCACCGCTGACCACCTTCGTTGCCGGCCTTGCCGCCGGCCTGGCAGCGGGTTCCGGGGACTCGGACCGGGCCGCGGCCATGGATTCCGCGCTTGCGCTTGCCCGGAAGCTTTCCAAGGAATATGCGGCTGAGAACAGCGCTGCCCCCGGAAACACAGTGGAGACCGACGCCGGATGACGGAAGCCGAGGCCGCGCACGGGCACGGCCACCTGGACCACCTCTGGGAAGAAGCACGGCAGTTGGCGTTCGACTGCGCAACTCCCATACCCGCCGGGCCCGTCCGCCTGGCCGAGGCCCTGGGCCGGACCCTCGCCGAGGATGTCTGCGCACCCCGGGACCTGCCGCACTATGCGTCGTCCGCTATGGACGGCTGGGCGGTCAACGGCAGCGGACCCTGGATCCTCGCCGAACCCGGGCAGCGGCTGGCACCCCACCAGGCGAGTCCCATCGTCACCGGCGGGCTGGTCCCGCCCGGCGCCAAAGCGGTGCTGCGCAGCGAAAGCGGCGTGATCACCAACGACGATGAGGGATTGCCGGTCCTGGCCCTGGGCGGCGGCGCGAAGCCGGGGGAGCCCCGCAACGGCCAGCACATCCGACGGGCCGGCGAGGAAGCCGCCGAAGGGGAAGTCCTCATCAAGTCCGGAACGGTCCTGAACCCCGTGCACCTGGCCGTCGCAGCCCTGGCCGGCCGCGACGAGCTAACTGTGCTGGGCAAGCCCTTGGTCAAGTTCCTCTTCACCGGTTCCGAAGTCGTCACCGAAGGAGTCCCGGTCCCGGGGCAGGTGCGGGACACTTTCGGCCCCCAGCTGGGTGCCGTCGTCGAACTCCTTGGTGGTATCCGCGGCGGGCAGGCGCGCGCCGGCGATTCCTATGAGGAATGGCTGGAGGCACTGCGCGAAGGTGAGGACGCGCCGGAAACAGCGCCGGCCGACGTCGTCATCACCACCGGAGGAACCGGCAAATCCGGCACCGACCACTTCCGCAAGGCGATTGCGGAACTGGGCGGGCGGCTGCTGATCGACGGCATCGCGATGCGGCCGGGGCACCCGGCCGTACTGGCGGAACTGCCGGACGGGCGGTTCGTGCTGGGGCTGCCCGGCAACCCGCTCGCGGCGATGATGGCACTGTTCACTGTGGGGGCGCCGCTGCTTGCTGCGCTCGGCCATGGCCGCCTGCCCGAGGTGGGGGAGGTGCCCTGCGGCTCCACGCTCGAGCCCCTGCCGGGGCGCACACGGCTGATTCCGTTCAAGCTCGTCTACGGGCTGGCATCCCCGGCGCAGCACGCCGGCTCCGGGATGATGCGCGGACTGGCAGGGGCCGACGGCGTCATGGTCGTTCCGCCGCACGGCGTGCAGCTGGGGGCAATGGTTCCGGCGTTTCCGCTTCCGTGGGGGCCGCCGCTTCCGGTCCCGAAAGCTGCCGAGGACAAGCCGAAGAAGTCCGCCAGGGCTGCGCGCAAGACGCCATCGGGTCCGGTGGACTGGAGTGCGCTGGACGCCTGAGCAATGATGGACGTATGAACAGGCAAGCTCCCCAGCAGGACATCAACGAAGATGACCTCCAGGTCCACGCGCCCAAGCGCTCCGCGGCCGGCGTCAAGGCCGTCACGGTCGCCTTGGAACGGGGCATAGCGCAGGCCGGCGTCAGCCGCACCGTCCGTTCGATGCTGCGCGTCAACCAGCGGGACGGCTTCGACTGCCCGGGTTGTGCCTGGCCGGAAACCATCACGGGGCGGCGCAGCCCTGCGGAGTTCTGCGAAAACGGCGCCAAGGCCATCGCCGAGGAAAGCACTACGCGCACTGTCACCCCGGAGTTCTGGGCGAGCCATTCCCTGGCGGAGCTGGAGGACAAGACCGAGTACTGGCTGGGCAGCCAGGGCCGCATCACCGAGCCCGTGGTGCTGCGGCCGGGGGACACCCACTACTCACGGATCAGCTGGGGAGACGCTTTCGCGCTGATCGCCGAGCACATCAAGGCCACGACGCCGGACCGTTGCGTGTTCTACACCTCCGGCCGGACGGCGAACGAGACGGCGTTCATGTACCAGCTGTTCGCCCGCTCGCTGGGGACGAACAACCTGCCGGACTGCTCGAACATGTGCCACGAATCGTCCGGTTCCGCGCTGAACCCGACCATCGGCATCGGCAAGGGCACGGTGTCCCTGGACGATCTCCACGCCGCCCAGCTGATCTTGGTGGTTGGCCAGAACCCCGGGACGAACCATCCCCGCATGCTCGGCGCCTTGAAGGAGTGCAAAGACGCCGGCGGCAAGGTGGTGGCGGTGAACCCGCTGCCCGAGGCCGGGCTACTGAACTTCAAGGATCCGCAGAGCGTGAACGGGGTGATCGGCAGCGGGACCACCATTGCCGATGAGTTCCTGCAGATCAAAGTCGGCGGCGACCTCGCCCTCTTCCAAGCCCTGGGCCACCTGCTCCTGGAAGAGGAGAAGCGCAATCCGGGCACGGTGGTGGACCGTGCCTTCGTGGAGTCGCAGACGGACGGCTTTGAAGCCTACGCCGAAGCACGCGCCACCCTGGACTGGGAAGTTACGGAAAAAGCCACGGGCCTGCGCCGGGACGAGATCACCAAGCTTGCGGACATGATGGCCAAGTCCAAGGCCACCATCATCTGCTGGGCGCTCGGCCTGACCCAGCAGCCGCATTCCGTGGACACGCTGCGCGAGATCATTAACCTGCTCCTGCTGCAGGGCAATTTCGGGAAGCCCGGCGCAGGCGCCTGTCCGGTGCGCGGCCACTCGAATGTCCAGGGCGACCGCACCATGGGAATCTGGGAAAAGCCGAAGGAAGAGTTCCTGCAGGCACTGGACCGGGAGTTCGGCTTCACCATGCCGCGCGAGCACGGCTATGACTCCGTGGAAACCCAGCACGCCCTGGAAAACGGCGAGGTGGACGTTTTCGTTTCGATGGGCGGCAACTTCGCCGCCGCTGGCTCGGACACTGCGGCCCTGGAAGCGGGGATGCGGACGGCCGGGTTGACCGTGCACATCTCCACCAAGCCCAACCGCGCACACGTCGTGCACGGCAAGACCTCGCTGATCCTGCCCACCTTGGGCCGGACGGACACGGACGACAAACACCCCGGCGGCCGCCAGTTCCTCTCAGTGGAGGACTCCATGTCCGTCATCCACAAGACGCAGGGCCGGCTGGAGCCTGTCTCCGAGCACCTGCTCAGTGAACCGGTGATCGTGGCCCGCATGGCGCAGGCCGTCTTCGGCGACGAGCACAAGGTGGACTGGCGCTCCATGGCGGAGGACTATGACGTCATCCGCAACCACATTTCCCGCGTCATTCCGGGCTTCGAGGACTTCAACACCCGGGTGCGGAGCAGGAACGGCTTCGTGCTGCCCAATCCGCCGCGGGACACCCGCACCTTCGCCACGGATATCGGCAAGGCACGCTTTACCGTCAGCCCCCTGGAATACCTGGAGGCCCCGGCCGGGCATCTGATCCTGCAGACGGTCCGCAGCCACGACCAGTACAACACCACCTTCTACGGCGTTGATGACCGTTATCGCGGGATCTCCGAGGGCCGCCGCGTCATCCTGGTGCACCCGGACGATCTTACGGAGCTTGGCTTCGAAGACCGGGACCTGGTGGACGTCATTTCCACCTTCGCCGGCACCGAGCGCCGTGCGGACAGGTTCCGGCTCATTGCCTACCCCACCGCACGGGGTTGCGCCGCAGCGTACTTCCCGGAGGCCAACGCCTTGGTGCACCGTGAGCTCGTGGCCCGTGAATCGAATACCCCGGGCTACAAGGCCATGGTGGTCCGCTTTGTACCCCACGTTTCAACTCCGGAAGGCAAGTGAATGGGACGCGTCACGCAGCGCCGGAAGGTGCACAAGTTCGTATTGGACGGCTCCGCACAGGCATCCGAACATCCGGTCCGCCACAAGGAGGATGTGCTCGCCGTCGAGGAGCCTCTGGAGATCCGGCTCGGGCGGATGTCCTTCTCCGTGACCATGCGTACCCCGGGGGACGACTTCGACCTCGTGGCCGGCTTCCTCGTGTCCGAAGGCGTCATCTGGGACCCCGCGCAGCTGGTTTCCCTGCGCTTCTGCGCGGGTGAGGACGAGAACGGCGTCCAGACCTTCAATGTGGTGGAAGCCCAGCTGCGGCCCGACGTCGTACTGCCGGACACCGGCCGCAAGGTGTACACCTCCAGTTCCTGCGGGATCTGCGGCACCGACTCGATCGAGGCCGTGCGCAAGACGCTGCGGTACAACACTGCCGACGACGATCTGCGGCTTCCGGTGGAAACCGTCGCCGCACTGCCGGACAAGCTCCGCGAGGCCCAGGCCGTGTTCGACAAGACCGGCGGCGTGCATGCTGCCGGGCTCTTCCGGATCCACGACGACGGTTCCGCAGAACTCCTGTGCCTCCGCGAAGACGTGGGCCGGCACAACGCCGTGGACAAAGTGGTGGGCTGGGCGCTGCGCGAAGGGAAGCTTCCGCTCTCGGGGACCGTGCTCCAGGTGTCCGGACGCGCATCCTTCGAACTGGTGCAAAAGGCCGCCCTCGCCGGAATCCCGGTGCTTGCCGCCGTCAGCGCACCCTCCAGCCTGGCGGTGGAACTCGCCGAGGAAACCGGTGTGACACTGGTGGGCTTCAGCCGCCGGACCAGCCTGAATGTCTACGCGGGGAGCGGACGGATCCTGGCCGCGGCGCCGTCGCCGGCCTGAATCCTCCTGAACCCTCCTGAAATCAGGGAGAGTCGTCATTCACTTGGCTATTGGCCTCGGACAACGTAGATTTTTATCCATCGATTGGAAGCGTTATCCCTTCCGGGGGACTGCGTGGTCCGTACCATGACAAGCCTGCTTCGTAACGGGCGTTGCCCCGGCTGCCACACACGGCGGGGCGCTAGGGGGATCTGAATTGCACGACGACCGGCGACTGACCGAAAAGCGCCTGGACCGTTTTGTCCGCGAGCGGATCGCGCCCGCCGTTTACGGCCGTACGGTACCCCTGAACCTGAGCAGCTGGGATGTGCCGGGCGAACCCGTGCCGGCGGCCGAGGCCATCCACCAGGAGTACGAACCGCTGGAGCACCGCTCCGAGTGGGGCCGCGCCTGGAGCACCAAGTGGATCCGGCTCCAGGGCGAAGTCCCGGACGGCTGGGGTGCCGCAGAAGGCACCACGGTGGAGGTCGTCGTCGACCTCGGCTTCAACAACGATGCCCCCGGCTTCCAATGCGAAGGCATCGCCTGGCGCCCGGACGCCACCATCATCAAGGCCATCTCGCCCCGCAACCAGCACGTGCCGCTGAAGCTGCTCGGCGGCGGCATGTCCGTGGACTTCTACGTCGAAGCCGCGGCCAATCCGGACCTGAGCCAGGGCTGGACCTTCGCGGCCACCCCGCTCGGCGACAAAGCCACGGCCGGGGACGAACCCCGCTATCGCCTGGGCCGCATCGCCATTGCAGAGCTCAACGAGACCGTGTGGGAGCTGAACCAGGACATCTGGACCCTGAGCGGCCTGATGCACGAGTTGCCCATGGAGCTGCCGCGCCGCCACACCATCCTGCGCGCTTTCGAACGCATGCTGGACGTCATGGACCCGGACGACATCGCCGGCACGGCGGCCGCCGGGCGCGAAGCACTTGCCGGAGTCCTGGCCAGCCCGGCCTATCCTTCGGCCCACGAACTCCTGGCCACCGGGCATGCCCACATCGACTCCGCCTGGCTCTGGCCGGTCCGCGAAACCATCCGCAAATGCGCCCGCACCTTCTCGAATGTCGTGGCACTCATGGATGACAACCCGGACTTCGTGTTCTCCTGCTCCTCCGCCCAGCAGCTGGCCTGGATCAAGGAGTTCTACCCTGAGCTCTTTGTCCGCATCCGGGAGAAGGTCAAGGCAGGGCAGTTCATGCCGGTGGGCGGCATGTGGGTCGAATCGGATACCAACATGCCCGGCGGCGAAGCCATGGCCCGCCAGTTCGTCGAAGGCAAGAGCTTCTTCCTGCAGGAGTTTGACGTCGATTGCCAGGAAGCTTGGCTGCCGGATTCCTTCGGCTACTCCGGTGCCCTGCCGCAGATCGTGAAGTCCGCCGGCTCGCGCTGGTTCCTCACCCAGAAGATTTCCTGGAACCAGGTCAACAAGATGCCGCACCACACCTTCAACTGGGAAGGCATCGACGGCACCCGGCTCTTCACCCACTTCCCGCCCGTGGACAGCTACAACTCGGAACTCCACGGCCGCGAACTGGCCCACGCCGAGCGCAACTACCGTGAGCACGGCCGCGGCACCGTGTCCCTGGTGCCGTTTGGCTACGGCGACGGCGGCGGCGGACCTACCCGCGAAATGGTCGCCGCGGCGCACCGCACGGCAAACCTGGAAGGTTCGCCGAAGGTCCGGATGGGAACCGCCAAGGACTTCTTCCGGCAGGCGGAGGCCGAGTATCCGGACCTCCCGGTCTGGGTCGGCGAGCTGTACCTGGAACTGCACCGCGGCACCTACACCAGCCAGGCCAACACCAAGCAGGGCAACCGCCGCTCGGAGCACCTCCTGCGCGAAGCCGAGTTGTGGTGCGCGACGGCGGCCGTCCGCAGCGATTACACGTACCCTGCCGCTGAGCTGAAGAGGCTGTGGCGGCTGGTGCTGCTCCAGCAGTTCCACGACATCCTGCCGGGCAGCTCGATCGCCTGGGTCCACCAGGACGCCGAACGCAACTACGCGGCGATCGCGCGGGAGCTTGAAGGCATCATCGCCGGTGCCGCCAAGGCCCTGCTCGGCGAAGGCAGTACCCCGTTCCTGCTCAACGCCGCCCCGCACGCACGCCGCGGTGTACCGGCCCTGGCCGCGGCCGAGGCAACGCCGGAGGAACGGCCTGTCGAGGCCATCGAGCAGGACGGCGGCTATGTGCTGGACAACGGCGTGATCCGTGCCGTGCTGGACGCCAACGGCCTGCTCACGTCCTTGTCCGACTACGCAAGCGGCCGCGAAGCGATCGCGCCTGGCCTGCCGGGCAACCACCTGGAGCTGTTCCGCGATACCCCCAACGAATGGGACGCCTGGGACATCGACGAGTTCTACCGCCGCAACGTCCGCTCCCTGGCCGAAGCGCGTTCGCTGCGCCTGGAGCGCGACGGCGGGGACGCCGTCGTCGTGGTGGAACGCGAGGTGGGTTCCTCCACGATCACCCAGCGCATCAGCCTGGCGGCCGCTTCGCCGTCGCTGGATATCTCGACGGCGGTCGACTGGCAGGAGCGCGAAAAGCTGCTGAAGGTGTCCTTCCCGTTCGACGTACGGGCGGACCGTTCGGCCTCGGAGACGCAGTTCGGACATGTGTTCCGGCCGACCCACACGAATACCTCCTGGGAAGCGGCGAAGTTCGAGATCTGCGCCCACCGCTGGATCCACGTGGGCGAACCCGGCTACGGGGTGGCCGTGGCCAACGCCTCCAGCTACGGGCACGATGTCACCCGGGCCATCCGGGAGGACGGCGGCACCACCACCAACGTGCGGGTCTCGCTGCTGCGGGCCCCCAAGTTCCCCGATCCGCAGGCTGACCGCGGCATGCACGTGCTGGAATTGAGCGTGCGCCCCGGTGCCGCAATCGCCGACGCCGTCGAGGAGGGTTACCGCCGCAACCTCGCGCCGCGCACGGTCACCGGCGCCGCCCCGGCGGAGCCGCTGTTCTCGGTGTCCGGGAAGGCGGTGGTCATGGAGGCCGTGAAGCTGGCCGAAGACGGTTCCGGCGACGTCATCGTGCGGCTCTACGAATCCCTGGGCGAACGCTCCAGGGGAGTGGTTTCGGCCAACTTCGCGGCCCGTTCCGTGCGCGTGGTGGATCTGCTGGAGCGTCCTGTCGACGCACCCGGCGTGCTGGTCGGCGACGGCAATGCTGAGCTGGCCCTGCGGCCCTTCCAACTGGTGACCTTGCGCTTCGGCCGATGAGGATGCGAATGACAAAGGACCCAGGCCCGTGCGGGCCTGGGTCCTTGTGATTGATCCTTCAGACGTCGTGCTGGATCCGTTTGACGAACTGCTTGGTGCGTTCCTGCCGCGGGGCGCCTAGCACCTCGGCGGCCGGTCCGCGCTCCACCACGACGCCGCCGTCCATGAAGACGACCTCGTCGGCCACGTGGCGGGCGAAGCCAAGCTCATGCGTGACAATCACCATGGTCCAGCCTTCCTCCGCCAGCTCCTTGATGACGGCGAGGACCTCGCCCACCAGCTCAGGGTCCAGGGCGGAAGTGGGCTCGTCGAAGAGCAGGAGCTGCGGCTTGAGGGCAAGTGCACGCACGATGCCCACGCGCTGCTGCTGGCCGCCCGAGAGCTGGAAGGGGTACGCGTCCCGCTTGTCGGCCAGGCCCACGCGGGTCAGCAGGCGGAGCGCATCCGCTTCGGCCTCGGCCTTGGGGCGTTTCTGCACCTGCACCGGGCCTTCGGTGACGTTCTTCAGCACCGTCATATGCGGGAACAGGTTGTAGTGCTGAAACACCATCGCGCTGCGGTCCCGGAGGGCGGCGATCCCGCGCTTGCCGACAGGTACCGAGAAGTCCAGCGCGAGGTCGCCGCCGCTTGCAGCAGCGGAACCGCCCGCGGTCGCGCCGCCGGCAACGGAAGCACCGAAGGTGACCGTGCCGCCGTCGGGCACTTCAAGGCCGTTGAGCGACCGCAGCACGGTGGTCTTGCCCGAACCGGACGGCCCGATCAGGGCCACCACCTGCCCGCGGCGGACGTCGAGGTCGATGCCGCGCAGCACGGTATTGCTGCCGAAGGACTTGGTGAGCCCGCGGGCGGACAACACCAGGGACGCATCGAGGGGATCAGTGGGCGACATAGCGGTCCAATCTGCGTTCCAGGGCCGATTGCGCGGTGGACAGCACCAGGCAGATCACCCAGTAAACCAGCGCCGCCTCAAGGTACAGCACCATGAATTCCTGGCTGAACGCGGCGATCTGCTGCGCATTCTTGAAGAGCTCCGTCACCAGGATGAGCGAGGCCAGCGAGGTGTCTTTCACCAGCGAGATGAAGGTGTTGGACAGCGGCGGCACGGACACCCGGGCGGCCTGCGGCAGGATGATCCGCAGCAGGGTCTGCGCGCCGGACATGCCGATGGTGTGCCCGGCCTCCCATTGCCCCTTGGGCACGGAGAGAATGGCTGCCCGGATGATTTCCGCCGCGTAGCCGCCCACGTTCAGGGAGAACGCGATGATGGCGCTGGGCCAGGGGTCCAGCTTCACTCCCAGGCTGGGCAGGCCGTAGAAAATCACGAACAGCTGCACCAGCAGGGGAGTGCCGCGGATGACCGAGACGTAGAAGCGTGCGACGGCGGAGAGCACCTTGTTGGGGCTCAGCCGCAACAGCGCGACGAACAGCGCCAGGAGCAGGCCGAACGCGAAGGACGCCAGGGTCAGCGGGATGGTGCCGGCAATGGCGCCGCCGATGATCGGCCCGAAGGAACTCCAGACGAGGTCCCAGTTGAAAGTCATCGGCTACTTGGTGACGTCCGCGCCGAAGTACTTCTGCGAGATCTTCGCCAGGGTGCCGTCCGTGCGCAGCTCTTCTAGTGCCTTGTCCACGGCCTTGGCCAGTTCCGTGGAGCCGTTGCGGAAGACGAAGGCGCTTTCGGTCTTTTCCGTGGTCTCGGCGGCGAGCTTCAGGCCGGAATCCGGGGTGGTCTTGGCGTAGTCGAGGTAGGTCAGCTTGTCGTTCACCGTGGCGTCCACGCGGCCCTGGCGGACCAGGGTGGCTGCCTGGGCCCAGCCCTCCACGGACTGCACGTTGGCGCCGGCTTCGACAGCGTCCTTGTAGAAACTGCTGGTGAGCGACTGGGCGGTGGTCTTGCCCTTGAGGTCCTCGAAGCTCTTGATGTCGTTGTTGTCCGCCTTGGTGACCACGACGCCGGTGGACACGGTGTACGGGGCGGAGAAGGCGTACTTGGCCTTGCGTTCGTCGGTGATGGAGATCTGGTTGGCGATCGTGTCGAAGCGCTTGGAGTCCAGGCCCGCGAAGATGCCGTCGAACTGGGTCTCTTCGAACTTGGCCTTGACGCCGAGCTTGGCAGCGACGGCCTCGGCGATTTCGACGTCGAAGCCGGTGAGCTTGCCGGCGCCCTCGTCATGGAAGCTGAACGGCCGGTAAGTGCCTTCCGTGGCGATCACGATCTCGCCCTTGGACTTGATGTCGGAGAGGGAGGTGTCGGAAGCAGTCGACGACGGTGCGGGGCTTCCGCCGCAGGCGGCCAGGGTGAGGGCGGCAGCGGCGAACGCTGCGGAAATGGCGGTGCGGCGGGTGAGCAGGCTTTTCATGAGTGCCATCTTAGCCATGCGGCAAGCGGGAGATGGCGGGCACGCCGCCCGGCGTAAAGGGCCGTTAAAAAGGCTGAGTGGGGGGCGGTCCCCAACAGCCCGCCCACCACTCATCCCCCCAATGGTGCTCCTGTTCGCGCCACGGCTTCTCGAAACCCGTTCATGATTCAAGGGCCAGGCTGCGCTTCATTCACACAATCATTATTGTGGCACGCTTTAATGATTTTGCGAAAGAGGTTACGCGGTATGTTATGGATTCGTCACCAACGTTATCCTCGGGCTGTCCGCCGGGCAAGTGATTTCGACAGCCAGATGCCTCCCATGCCCAGCGCGCTGGCCAATGCGGCGGAGTAATTGAGCACGGGGCGCAGCCAGGAAGCCCCGTCAGGAAGCAGCGGGAAACCCTGCGTCAGCACCAGCAGGACAAGGCCCGTGAACAGGGTGGCCGAGGCGATCCGCAGCAGCGTCGGAGCCGAGCTGCGCACGGCCTTCCAGATGCCCGGAAGCAGGCAGACCGCCACGTAGCCCGGATAGAACCGGCCCAGCGCTGCGTAGCTCTCCAGTGCCGCGTTCTGGTGCAGCCCGGAAAGTCCCACGCTGGATCCTCGGGTGTCCATAGTGAAGAAGATCCATGCGGTCAGTGCTGCGACGAGCCCCAGCACCGCCAGGCCGACCGGTCCGCGGATGGCGCGCAGCCCCGCCTCCGAACCGAACGCCGCCGCGGTCTTTACGCCCAGCAGGAGGAACGTGCCGTAGAGCATGAAGCGCAGCAGCAGGTTGGCCAGATTGAAGCCGCCCAGGACGGCGTCGATGGCCAGGTACGGCTCCTTGATGCTGAGCAGGATGTCCGCCGACAGCAGGGCGAACAGGAAGAACATGGTCCGGTTGCGGCCCCTGATGGCGCTGGGTATGCGGACGGCTGTCATCGCGACGCAGACAATGAGCGTCAGCCACGGCAGTGCGGCGGTCATCCCAGGTTCTCCCAGATCCGTTCGGTGCGGTCGCGTTCGTTTTCCTGCCGGTGCAGCGTCTTGCCCAGTGCCTGCAGCCGTTCCCCGGCCAGGGACACGAGCTCGGCGGTGCCCAGGCGGTCCAGTGCGGCGCGGCGCGCGCCGCGCCGCCATCCTGCTTCCTCCTCGCTCACCAGGCCGCTGGCAATCAGTCCGCCTGCGGGCCCGACGCCGGCCTCCCGGGCCGTGGCGACCGCAAGTTCCGGAGGCAGCTTGTTGGCTGTGAGGTGGGCCGAGAAATTCTGCGGTGCGATCCCGGTGGCGCGGCTGACCCGGTGCCGCAAGCCGCCGTCGTCGATTGCTTCCACCCAGGCGCGCACTGAGGTGTCGTGCGGGGCTGCCGCCAGCTCAAAGTCCTGCGGAGCACCGGGATCGTTACGGGCGATGACGGCCCGCAGCAGGTCCATGGTGGCCACCTGGCTGAGGAGCTCGGCATCCGTGGGCGCCACCGGGGTGCCGCGCAAATCCGCGTAGGAGTCGAAGGTTGAGAGGGCCGACACAGGATTGACGTCCAAGGCCCGGCTGATCCGCACCAGTGAGGATTCCGCTACTTTGCCGCGGACCAGCTGCTGGGCAAGGGTGGTGCGCTTGAGTCCGGACACCCTGCAGACGTCGGAGGTGCTGACGTCCGGGGCAACTCCGTGAAGCCAGCGCTGGAACGCCTTGGAAGGAATCGACATGCTCGACTTTCGCGACGGGTACATGAACAAAAACAGGGTAATCGGTCCGATTTTACTTGCGGATCATCTTGAATTATGCTCGTGTTTCGAACCCGCTGGTCCGAACACCCCCCAAGTCCGGACCAGCGGGTTTTTCCATGCCCGGAAACGGACTGCCCGGAAACGCAGGCCCGCTTCCGGTGAGAGGATTGGACAATGACTGCAACACTCGTCGCCAAGGACCTCTCCGGCGGCCACGGTCACCGAACCCTCTTCTCCAAGCTCTCCCTGACGGTGGCGCCCGGCGACGTCGTGGGCGTGGTGGGCGCCAACGGCGCCGGCAAGTCCACCCTGCTGCGCATCCTGGCCGGGGCGGACCGCCCGCAGGAAGGCACCGTCAGCCTGGCACCGGCCGATGCCTTCGTGGGCTGGCTGCCGCAGGAGCATGAACGGACGCCGGGTGAAACGGTGGCCGCCTACATCGCCCGTCGTACCGGTTGCGCCGCTGCGACCGCGGAAATGGAAGCCGCCGCCGAAGCCCTGGGCAGCGGCGCCCCCGGCAGCGATGACGCGTACTCCCTTGCCTTCGACCGCTGGATGGCCTCCGGCGCCGCGGACCTCGAAGAACGCATTCCGGCCGTGCTGAGTGAACTCGGCCTGGAGACCGGCGACGACGCCCTGATGACCGGGCTGTCCGGCGGGCAGGCCGCGCGGGTGGCGCTCGCGGCCCTGCTGCTCAGCCGCTTCGACGTCGTCCTCCTGGACGAACCCACCAACGACCTCGACCTGGACGGCCTGGCCCGGCTGGAGAAGTTCGTCCAGGGCCTGCGCGGCGGCGTGGTGCTGGTGTCCCACGACCGCGAATTCCTGGCCCGCTGCGTCACCCGGATCGTGGAACTGGACCTGGCCCAGAACTCGGTGGCCGTGTACGACGGCGGCTACGACTCTTTCCTCGAAGAACGCGCCGTGGCCAAGCGGCACGCCCGCGAACGCTACGAGGAATACGCGGCTACCAAAGCTGATCTCGTGTCCCGCGCCCGCACGCAGCGCGAATGGAGCTCCCAGGGCGTCCGCAACGCCATGAAGAAGAACCCGGACAACGACAAGATCCGCCGCGCCGCCAACACGGAATCCTCGGAGAAGCAGGCCCAGAAGGTCCGCCAGATGGAATCCCGGATCGCGCGCCTCGAGGAAGTCGAAGAGCCGCGGAAGGAATGGCAGCTGCAGTTCAGCATCGGTGCCGCCCCGCGTTCCAGCGCGGTGGTCGCAACGCTGCGGGACGCCGTCGTACGCCAGGGAGACTTCACGCTGGGACCGGTGAACCTGCAGCTGAACGCCGGCGAGCGGATCGGCATCACGGGCCCCAACGGGGCCGGAAAGTCGACGCTCCTGGGCCTGCTGCTCGGCATTACAGCCCCCGACGACGGCGAGGCCTCCTTGGGAGCGTCACTCGCCATCGGCGAAATCGACCAGGCCCGCGGCCTCCTGGCGGGGCACCTCACCCTGGCGGCCGCCGTCGAAAATGTCCTGGCCGACTGGCCGACCGCAGAGGTGCGGACCCTGCTGGCGAAGTTCGGGCTGAAAGCCGACCACACCTCGCGGACCGTCGACTCGCTGTCCCCGGGGGAGCGGACCCGCGCCGCGCTCGCGCTGCTGCAGGCCCGCGGCGTGAACGTCCTGGTCCTGGACGAGCCCACCAACCACCTGGACCTGCCCGCCATCGAACAACTTGAACAGGCCCTGGAAAGCTACGATGGCGCGCTGCTGCTGGTCACGCACGACCGCCGGCTGCTCGACAACGTGCGCCTGGACCTGCGCTGGCACGTCGAGGACGGCCAGGTCACCGAACTCCAGCATGCAACAGGAGGACCCACACAATGAGCATGGACCGCGTGGCGTGGACGTCGCTCTACAACATCACCCGGGCCAAGAGCGGTTCGCAGCCGTTCTCCAAGGAAACCCTCAAGCGCGTCCTGGCGTTCGCCAAGCCGCACAGGGCCCGGCTGATCGCCTTCGTGCTCGCCTCGATCGGCGGCGCCATCCTGGCTGTGGCCACCCCGGTGCTCGCCGGGCGCGTGGTGGACGCGATCATCGCGGGCTCCGACGCCGGCGCAGTGGTGTGGCTGGCCGTGCTGATCGCGATCGTGGCCGTGGCCGAGGCCGGGCTGGGGCTGCTGACCCGCTGGCTGTCCTCCACGATCGGCGAAGGGGTGATCGTTGACCTGCGCACCCGCGTGTTCGACCACGTGCAGCGCATGCCGATCGCCTTCTTCACCCGCACCCGCACCGGCGCCCTGGTCAGCCGGCTCAACAACGACGTCATCGGCGCGCAGTCCGCGTTCGCCGGCACCCTTTCCGGCGTGGTCAGCAACGTGGTGGCGCTCGCACTGACCCTCGCGGTCATGCTCAACACCTCCTGGCTGGTGACCGTGCTGGCCATGGTGCTGCTGCCGGTGTTCCTGATCCCGGCCCGGCGCATGGGTTCCAAACTGGCCGACCTTCGCCGTGAAGCCGCGTCCCACAACGCCGCCATGGGCACCCAGATGACTGAGCGCTTCTCCGCGCCCGGCGCCACCCTGGTGAAGCTCTTCGGCCGGCCGGACGACGAGTCCGCCGAGTTCGCGCTGCGGGCCGGCCGGGTCCGGGACATCGGCGTCCGGACGGCCATGCTGCAGTTCACCTTCATCACGGCGCTCACCCTGGTTTCGGCCCTCGCGCTCGCCCTGGTCTACGGCCTGGGCGGCTGGCTGGCGCTGGAAGGGCAGTTGGCAGCCGGCGACGTCGTGGTGCTGGCCCTGCTGCTGACCCGCCTGTACGCCCCGCTTACCGCGCTGTCCAACGCCCGGGTGGAGATCATGAGTGCCCTGGTGAGCTTCGAGCGTGTCTTCGAAATCCTGGACCTCGAGCCGCTCATCAAGGAGAAGCCCGGAGCCGTGGCCGTTCCCGAGGGGCCGGTTGCCGTGGAGTTCGACGACGTCCGCTTCGGATATCCCTCCGCGGACAAGGTGTCCCTGGCCTCCCTCGAGGAAGTGGCGGTGCTGGACACCCGCGGCGGCGAAGAGGTGCTGCACGGGATCAGCTTCCGCGTGGAGGCCGGCCAGACCGTAGCCCTGGTGGGCTCCTCCGGCGCCGGCAAGTCCACCGTGGCCCAGCTGCTCTCCCGCCTGTACGACGTCGACTCCGGAGCCGTGCGCCTGGGCGGACACGGGCCCGGAACCGGCCTGGACGTCCGCGACGTCACCTTCGATTCGCTCCGCGACACCCTGGGCATGGTCACCCAGGACGGGCACCTGTTCCACGAAAGCATCGCCTCCAACCTGCGCCTGGCCCGGCCCGACGCCACCGAGGAAGAGATGTGGGATGTGCTGCGGCGTGCCCGGCTGGAAGACATGGTCCGGTCCTTGCCCGACGGACTGGAGACCGTGGTGGGGGAGCGCGGCTACCGGCTCTCCGGCGGCGAACGGCAGCGGCTCACCATTGCCCGTTTGCTGATCGCCCAGCCGCGCGTGGTCATCCTCGATGAGGCGACGGCGGCACTGGACTCCACGAGCGAAGCCGCCGTGCAGGCGGCCCTCGGCGAGGCACTCCAGGGGCGCACCGCCGTCGTGATTGCCCACCGTTTGTCCACGATCCGCGCGGCGGACGCCATCCTGGTGGTGGAGGACGGGCGGATCGTGGAGCGCGGCACGCACGGTGAACTCCTCGCCGCGGGCGGACGTTACGCGGAGCTCTACAACACGCAGTTCGCGGAGGCGACGGCCGTGGCGCAGGAGGCCATGCCGGAGGCGTAAACGCTACTGCCGGGCGAGGGCCGGGAGGACATGCTCGGTGAGCAGCGGGGCAAGGTCCTCCGGCAGTTCGGCGCCGAGGTCCAGCCAGCGGATCTCGGCGATTTCTGCCGAAGGGTGCGCCTCCCAGTGTCCCGGGGCGGTGAAAACGGTGGCCTCGATGTCCGTGGCGGCCTCGTTCGCGGCGGTGGCCAGGTAGACGCCCATCAGCTCGAGGTCCTCGGGGGCAACGTTGATGCCGACTTCCTCGGCGAGTTCCCGCGACGCCGCCTGGGCAGCGGTTTCGCCGGGTTCCGGCTTGCCGCCGGGGTGCATGAACTTGTCCGTGCCGCGCTTGCGGACCGTCAGCAGCCGGCCGGCTTCGTCATACACACAAACCGCGCTGACCACGATCAGATCCTTCACGGGTGCCTCCTCAGGGTGGATTCGAGCAAAAGGTCCTTCGCCGGGCCGTGCACATCCCAGCTGTACGCGAAGGAATCGGGGCCGAGCCGGCGGTAGTTCACGGCGTAGTCGTCGGGATCGCACCAATGGCGGTCCTGCGCGGCGTCCGGCGCGAAGCTCATGCGGTGGAAGGGCCGGCCGTCGGGGAAGAACATGTCCATCGCATCCGGGGAGTCCGCCGGCTTCAGAAGGTACTCGCGGGAGGCCGGGCCGCTGTGGCTGCCCCACTCAAGGGTTCCGTCTTCGCGGTAGTGGAGGCCGCCGTCGGGCGTTTCAGAGTAGTGCGCGACGCCGGTGAAGGTTCCGCGGGTGCCGCTGCCGCGGTCCCACAAGGTGCGTTCCACGGTCCAGCGGCCGGCAAGCCAGGCGCGGAGATCCGGGACGGGCTGCATGTCAGTCAAGTGCCCTCGATTGGAATCGAACCAACGACACCGGCTTTAGGAGAGCCGTGCTCTATCCACTGAGCTACGAGGGCATGTGCCCGGTTACCGCAAGGCGCCGGACACGCATACAAGCATACAAGCTGGGTGCGGGCCCTCCGAACCACCGCGCTGCTTGCGCGAGTGAGCCCATACTAGGCTGGGCCCTGATGAGAAAGCAGATGCCCGCCCGGGCCGTACCGGGGAGCTTCCTGCCGGACCTTGGCAACCCGAGGGCGCTGGTGGGCGCCTGGGCCGAGCTCAGCGTGGTGCAGTACTTCGCCGCCGAAACCGCCGTGATTGCCGCCTGGGCCGGCCCCGAACCGTACGACCGCCGCACCGGCTTCATCAGCGACCTGGGCGCCGTCAGCTGCGGAATCTACGACGGCCGCAACGTCTGTTCGCCCCTGCACCTGCTCATGAACCTGTCCTTCGTGGTCCAGGGCCTGGGCCTGCTCCTCGGCGCCATCCTGTTGGGTTCTTCGCTACTGAGCATCGCCGCCAGACCGGGCGCACAACCGGGGGAAGGCCTGGCTTTCCGGCGCGGATGGAGCGGCGCCGTGGCCGCCAGGGTGTTTACCGGGGTGGCAGGCGCCGGAACCATCATCGTCGGCCTGGTCCCGGAGGACTTCGATTCGCCCTGGCACTTCGTGGGGGCGCTGATGTTCTTCACCGGCGGCGCGTTCGCGCTGCTCCTGCTTGGCTTCCTGTGGATTCCACATACACGGGCCAGCTGGTTCCTGCTGGCCTGCGGAGGCGTCACACTGGTGGCCTTGATCGTGGGCGCGGTGACCCGCATGGACATCCCTGAACCAGGGACCCTGGAACGCCTCATGGCCTACCCCGTAACGATCGGCTTTTCCGCCGCGGGCCTGGTGATCGGACGCCGTGTCCGCCGCGTCCGCAAGGTCCTGAAGGCGCAGGCCCGCGCCGCACGCCCGAACCGCGCCGCCGGCTGAGGGCGGCAGGCCGCCGTCGGGCATCCGGCCCCGGTGCGGCGCCGCCGTCGCGGGTCCATAATTGGCGCTATGACGACGGCGGGTGCCCCGCGCACGCGGGACCGTGGACTCTTGCCGGACCTCGCCGGGCGGCGCGAACTGGTGGGTGCCTGGGCCTCCTTGAGCCTGATCCACTACTTCGTGGTGGAGGCCGCGGCGATGACTGCGTGGCAGGGCGATCCTGCGTACGACCGGCGCAGCCACGTGATCAGCGACCTCGGCGCGGCCCACTGCGGACCGTTCAACGGCTATGAAGTCTGCTCCCCGCTGAATTGGCTCATGAACGCGTCCTTCGTGCTGCAGGGCGTGGCCATGGTGCTGGGCGCGGTCCTGTTGAGTTCGCCCCTTCTGAGCGTGGCCGCGCAGCCGGGGGAGCGGGTGGTCCGTCGCGGGCCCGGCAGGATTCCGTGGCTGGCCGCGGGAGCGTTCCGGGCCCTGGTCCTGCTGGGCGGGGTGGGCCAGGCCGTGGTGGGCCTGGTCCCGGAAGACACGTTCTTGGCCTGGCACCTGACGGGGGCCGGGTTCTACTTCATCGCGGCGCCGCTGGCCTTGCTGCTGCTGGGCCTCGTGTGGCTGCGCCGCACCTCGATGTCCTGGCTCGTGCTGCTCTTCGGCCTGGTGTCCCTCGGCGCCACGGTGTTCGTGCTGGCCTCGGGCCTGCGCGTGGAGGAGCCCGGCGCGGTCGAACGGATGATGGCGTATCCGATCATCCTGGGGCTGTCCTTCGTGGGACTCCTGCTCGCGTACCGGGTGCAGCGGGAGCGGAGGCGGCTCCGCGCCCTCCGCTCCCTGCAGCCCGGGTCCTAGCCCTTCTTCTTCAGGAAGTCCCGGTAGCTGTTCAGGGTCCCCGTGCCGGAGTAGCCCAGATGTGTCGGCGAGACGGCGGTAGCACCATCCGCGGCGGTGACCTGGATGTCCAGGCTGACGTTGGGATCGCCCTCCGCCGCCTTGACCACCGCGGGGAAGGCTTCCTCGAGGAGCCCCATCATCTCAGCTTTGTCCGAGGTGTCCGCCCGGATGTAGAGGCTGGCGGTGCGGCCCATCCCGGCGTCGGTCTTGTAGCTGCTCTCGACGCTATCGACGTGCGCGAGGGAGGCCACCGCGGCCTTGTACTTGCCGGCGTAGTCGGCGTCCGAGGTTCCCTTGTTTCCCATGCAGGCGCCCAGGAGCGCCGAGAGGATTCCCATAAGCAGGACCACCTTGAGTTTCCGCAAAGCCGCTATTCCTTCCGGCTGATGTTCGACGTCGTCGACGTTACATGGCTGGGATCGTCCGTGATGAACCGCTGCGTGGACGGATCGTTCCGGTAATCGGCCAGGGCACCGGAGCCTTCGTTGGCGGCCACCGAGTCGGCGTAGTTGTTGTAATCGTGGTTGCCGGCGGCGTCCCAGGCGTCCACGCCGTCCGGGGTGGGCAGGGTGACCACGGTACCGTCGTGGCTGGTGGACCACGGGATGGCCGGGATCCCGGCGAAGGGGCTCGGCTTGGCGTTGCCGAGGTCCAGGCGCGGGACAACGTCGTACGGGTGCTGGATGGCCACGGTGTTGATGTTGTCCGGGATATGGGTCGAATCGATCGGAGCCCCGTAGGTCAGGACGTTCGTGACGTTGTAGTCGTTGCGGAAATCCTCATCGGCTGCGAGCCCGGCCGCGATGATTCCGCCCTGCGAATGGCCCACCAGCATCACGGGAGCATCGCTCGGGACTCCGGCCTCCTCCAGGGCAAGCTGGACGGCCTGGCTGGCGGTGGACGAGTCACCGGACGCCGCGGACAGGTTGCCTACGGTGTCCAGGGGATTCGAGCCCGATTGCACATTCCATTCGGAGGTGCCGGGAATGCTGACGATGTAGGCCGGACCGTTGCCGTCCCCCTTGTCCACGGTGGTGATGCGGACGGCGGCGTCCGGGGTGTTGTCCTTGCCGCCGTCGTCGTACGCTGCGGTGACGCCGCCCAGGATGCTGGAAAGGCTGTCCGGAACCGGGGTGTTCTTGTGCCCGTCGACCGTGGGAGCGTCACCGACGCCCACCTCGTAGGGTTCGCTGGCCTCGGGGGAGCCGTCATCGAGCAGGTGCGGGTGGAAGAAGCCACCGCTGCCAATGACCGCCGTCAGGTTCGCCCCGGCAGCCAGGAGCTGCCCGCCGCCGGCCACGAGTTCGGTGATCGACGGCGGCTCGCCGGTGCGCAGCGCGTCCCAGCCCAGGCGGCCGATGTTGCCGATGGCGTCCAGCGCGTCGCCTTCGGCGTCGAGGAGGTTGTTGATCGGTGAGTAGGGGCTGTTCATCGCCCAGTCGAGCGCGTCTTCGGCGCCGTCCTGCACGCCCTCCGCAATGTCTTCCGCACCGTCCTTCAAGAAGTCGACGCCGTCCTTCAGCCCGCCCAGGAGCTTTCCGGCGCCGTCCTTGAGGCCGTCCGCCACGTCTTCGGCGCCTTCCCGCACGCCGCCCGCGACGTCTTCGGCGCCGTCCTTCAGGAAATCGATGCCGCCCTTGATCCCGTCCACCAGGCCATCCACCGCGGACTCCACCCGGGACGCACCCGAAGACAGCAGCCTGCCGAAGCTTTCGAACAATCCGGGTCCGCCCTGGGCACCCTTGAAGCCGCTGGCCTTTTCCTGTTCGCGGACGTGTTCCTGGACCTTCTTCGCGGCAGCGCGCAGAGCCTCGGAGGTGCTGAGCAGTTGGTGCCGGTGGCCTTCCCAGTCGTTCTTGAAGCGCCTGCCGTCAGGACCGTCCCACGGGCTGCCCGTGATGACCGGGGTGAGGTTCCGGCCCAGCTGGGTGAAGCGTTCGGCAGCCTGTTCCATCTGCTTGCCCAGGGCCTTGCCCTGTTCGATGTCCATCCCGAAGATGCCCATTACGCTGCCTCGCTTCCGGTGGCAGCGGACAGGAATTCGTGGGCGCCCAGCACGTCCCAGACCAGCTGGAGCGCGATGGCGCCGGGTTCCCGCCGGATGAGCACGGCTTCGCCGGGCGGATCATCCGGTGCGCCGCCCGGAACGGTCTTCACTTCGTGGAGGCCATCGTTGAGGATCCAGATGTGCGCTGCCTGGTACTGCCTGGCGTCTTCCGGGCCGCGCCCGGCGGTGAGGGCGAAGTGCACGGTGGCCTCGGCCCCGGCGTCGAGCTCTTCGAGAGCGGCGGCCGGCACCCGGCGCTTGCTGTCGGCAGGCGGCAGCCCGGCGGCGCCGCTCCCGTCCGCAGTCAGCTCCCGGAGGTCCGGAAGTGACGCTGCCACGACGGCCCAGACGTTTTCTTCCGGGAACAGGGTGACCGACACGCTGTTGTGGACGCGCTCGACGGCGGTGCCGCCGCCGGGCTCCCGGCGGACCGTGCGGGAGAACTCCACCGCCAGGCCGAGGCCGTGGAAGAGGTTCAGTTCGCAGTGCGTGGACGTGTCCGCATGCCGCGAGACAACAGTTCCGGTGATGGGCGCCGCGCCTGCCTGGCTGATGACCGCGAGCCAGTCGGCGCTGAGGGCACCGTTTCCGCCGGTGATTCCGGCGGCAAACAGCTCGCGCTCCAGCGGCTCGCGAAGCTCCTGTGGCAGGGCGGCGATGGTTGCTGCTCCGGCGGACTCCAGGTAAGCACCGGATGTATCCGGTGCTGCGTGGGCCGCTTTGTCCACGGCCAAAGCCCAGGCCATGGCGCTCAGTGTGACGGTCTTGTGCCCTTCAAGGGTGGTCATGGCGTCCCCGTTCGCCCCAGGTGCCGCGACGTCCGCGGCACTGTTCGTTGGGGGTTACGCTACGGTCAGGGGCCGGAGATGGCCATGGGCAGACGTGCCCATCAGGCCTTGGACGCGCGTGCTTCCACCGACTTGCGCCGTCCCAGGAACACGGCGAGCACGCCGCCGGCGAGGCTCAGCAGGAAAAGCACCCAGCCCAGCACGGTGAGCGTGGACGCCAAGGCGACCTGGCCGGCGTCGGGCGTTGCCTGGGCCAGCACCGAATCAATGGCGACGTTGCCCCACAAACGGACCACCGCGAAGGCCAGGGGAGCGGCCCACAGGGCCCAGCGGAGTGACTTGCGGGCCACATTGGTGCCCACCAGCAGCAGCCAGCTGAAACCGAAAATCAGCGGGAACAGGGTGCCCGCGGTCTTGTGGATGTAGCTGAGCTGCCCGCGGGCGTCGTCGTCCATGGCCCCGTGCAGCTGCTGGACGTACTCCGTGGAGAAACCGCCGATCAGCGAATCCGGCATCGCCAAGCCGTCCGAAAGCTGCGTCATCTGGTTCAGGGTCAGCAGGTGCAGGTACCAGAACAGGAACAGGCTGGCCACGACGCCGGCAATCACCACCAGCTTGCCGTTGCCCTCGGCCTGGGCCGGAGTGCGCTTGGTGGTGGGGTTGATGACAGGAGGTGCCTGGGTGGAAGGGACCACGGCCTTGGCGCCGTGCTTCTTGATCCGTTGGGCGGGGGTCTTGGCCATCCACCCATTATCCCGCCACCTATGCTGGATCAATGACCACTGGCAGGCACTCCGCTGTTGAACTTGACCCTTCGCTTGACGACCACGACCTCGCCGCGGCGCTCGTCCGTGAGGCCGGGCAGCTCGCACTCCTGGTGCGGATGGGCGGCCTGCAGGCGGACCGGAAAACCTCCGTGTCCGACGTCGTGACCGCCGCGGACCGCGCCGCCGAAGCCTATGTCCTGGAGCAGCTGCGCCGCTGCCGCCCTGAGGACGGCATCCTGGGCGAGGAAGGCAGCTCGGTGGCCGGCACGAGCGGCCGCACCTGGGTGATCGACCCCGTTGACGGGACCTACAACTTCCTGCATGGCTCCTCGTACTGGTGCTCCGCCGTCGCCCTCAGGCGCGATTCCCCGGACGGGACGCCGGACCCCGACGCCGAGGTGATCCTCGGCGCCGTCTACCAGCCGGAGGCCGACAAGCTCTGGATCGGTGGCGAAAGCCGCCCCGCCACCCTCAACGGCGAAACCATCGCCGGGCCGTCCGCAACACCGCTCGGGGAACTCTGCGCCGCCACCTACATCCACCCCACGTGGCTGGCCGACCCCCGCGCCGCCATGCCCTGGCACGCCGCCGCCATCTCCGCCGCGTCCCTGCGGATGTTCGGCTCCGGCTCCTGCGACCTCGGCCGAGTGGCCGACGGCGAACTCGGCTGCTGGTTCCAGCACAGCTGCCCCGAATGGGACTGGCTGCCCGGCAAGGCGATTGTCCGCGCAGCCGGTGGGGACACCGCCGTCGTCCGCGTGAACGGACTGGACTGGTTCATCGCGGGAGGCCCGACGGCGGTCCGCGCCTTGGGCGAGGCCCTTCAATCCGTGCCGCAGTTCGCTTAGCTGTGGCTCCTTTGGGTGCCTCGTTTACGGGAGCCGCGCGGCGCTGGCTGCAGACCGCGTTTGCCGCCTACCTGGTGGCTTTGGGCTTTGTGGTCTTCCTGCCTGCGCGCGAAGCCGGGGCGGTCACGGGTTTTGTGGGGGTGATCGCGGGGTGGCTGACGTACCTCGGGATGCCGTTCGATCCTGCGGTGACAGTTGTGGAGTTCCTGGCGAACATCGTGTTGTTTGTTCCGTTCGGCTTGTGCCTGCGCTTGCTGCGGCCGGCGGCGGTGGCCTGGCGCATCACCCTCACAGGGACGGCTGCGTCCGTGCTCATTGAGCTTGTACAGCTGGTGATTCCCGGGCGGGTCACGGCGCTTTCGGATGTCATCGCGAACACCGCGGGCGCGTTGGCGGGAGTTGCCGCGGCGGGGCTTCTCGCTTTCTTAGCGCGCCAGCGCAACCGCACGGGATAACGCTGACGCTGCCGCTGCGTCGTTGCCGATCCTTTCGTAGATCCGGGCAAGGATGGTCCACGGGGTGTCCGAACGTGGCGACAGTTCTGCAGCCTTGTGGAGATCGGCAATGCTCGCGTCGACGTTTCCGAGTCCGAAGTTGGCGATTCCGCGCTGTATGTACGGAGCCTCGTGGAACGGCGCCCGGCGAATGAGTTCGTCCAGGCGCTCCCTTGCCGTGTCCAGTTCACCCGAGTTCAGTTGGCCGATTGCCAGTACGAGTCCCGCTTCAAAAGAGTGCGGGGTTCCTTGTAGTGCTTGGTCTGCCCACTTGATGGCGAAGGACGCCGCTGCCTGATCGCCGTCAGCGGCGGGCCCGGCAAAGGCTTGTGCCGCCAACAGGGCAGTGTCGGAGTCCCAATTGCGTGATGAGTACGCCGCTTCGAAGGACTCGTTGGCTGCGTCCATGCTTCCGGCGGCTGCCTGCTGGACGCCGGCCTTCATCGGCCATTCCGCTACAGCCGCCGGAATCGCGATGGCCAGGATGAGGACGAACACCGGCATTCCTGCAAAGCGGAGGCCGTCCGACCATCTTCCTGGGGTGGTTTCCTGTGCCGGGAGTTTTGCGGACGCTGCGCCCGCCGTGCCAAGGATGCCACCGCAAATGAAGGCCAACAGCCCGGTTGTTCCCGGTGAGGTGAAATGGGTCAGCATTCCGGCGCCGCAAGCCACTGCAGCGAACAGGGAAAAATACAATCCGCGGCGCCGCTCGGAATTTTCAACTGACCGAATGTTCCTTAGGCACAAGGCAAGGCTGAATGTGCACACAAGAAGAGCCAGCACGAGAAGTGGGATACCACCTGCAGCCGCGGCCTGAAGAACCCACATATGTGGAGAGTCAACGGGAAAATCATTTCCGACGGTCCGGGACCATTCTGCGCTTAGGTAGCTCGGAAACGTGTCGACGAATCCGTTTGCGCCGACGCCAAGCCAGAAATGGTCTCCTATCAGCTGGCTCGTTTGCTTCCAGAGGAGCCATCGTCCTGTAACCGTTTCTCCGCTCAGAAGACGTTCGCCGATCCCGGGTAGGAGAAAGGCCGCGCCGGCAATCGCAGTAAGTGCAAAGAAACCCATCCCGGCGATAGACCAGGACCGCCCTTTGGACTCGCGTAGCTGCCAGAGAAACGCGGTGACGAGTAGCAGCACCAAGCCCAGCAGCGCGGCCCGGGATCCCGAAAGCAACCCGACAAGGATCGACGCGATGCGACCGGCCCGCACGGTCCATTTCGCAGCCATCGACGTCGATCCGGCGGGGGCGAGCAGCAAACCGAACGACAGTACGGCTATCAAGCCCTGATCAGTGGCATTGCCGAGTGTGGCTCCCGGCCGTGAATCAAGGGAACCGCCCAAAGGGCGCAGGCCCGCTGCCTCAAGGACGCTTATGGCGAGCAGTACGAATGAGACCAGCGAGAGGCAGACGCGAAGAAGCGACCAGCGGTATGCCGAGTGCGGGCCCGCAAGGACCCTTGCCCCGACTGCGAACAGGCCAAGGTAGATCGCGAGGACTGGCAAGCCTTCATAGCGGGGCCATCGCCCCATGAGGCTGGCGGCAGGGCTGTCTGACTGAGCGCTTGCGAGAAGGAGCCATGCAGCCATGACAGACAGGACCAGCCAAAGCGCGCGGGGGACTGAACCGCCGCGGGGGGATAACAGACCAAGGATGATTATCAGGGCCAGGACTATGACTTTCGCCCACACAAAACGGTAGAGGCCGCCGGGTTGGAATACGAGGAGTGAGATGGCCGCCAGCGCAATACAAGCGACCGGCGCCAGCGTGGTGATTTGCTGGAAACCGTTCGGAATTCTTCGCTTTCCCACTTTTTACAAACCGTATTCCGACATATTGCGTAGCAAGATCCCCATGAGACGACGCCCCTTCTTTGTCAAGTCAACTGAATGCTACTCTTTCGCTTGCTCCGGGTTCCTCAAGGGCTTGGACAATTTCGATGACGTCATCGTCAAATGGGGAGAAATGATGCCACACCTTGCTCAAAAGCTGTGCCCGAGATTTGTCCTGGCCCTGGTTGCCAGCTTCCTGCTGATCCTGGCGGGAGGATTACCCGCAAGCGCTGAAGGAACCGGAAGTATCAGCGGCACGGTCACGGTTCCGGCGGGGGTCAATGCAGAAGAAACCTGGGTGACCGTCTGGACAACAGGGCCTGAAGGATTTCCCGAATGGGTTGGTGACGCGCAGGTAAATAACGACGGCAGCTATGCCGTCGATTTCCTACCTGCAGGCAGCCTCGTCGTCCAGTTCTACAACCCAAGCGCCCTTGACCAGTGGTACGACAACGCTTCGAGCCCGGAGAATGCGACGCCGATAGCGGTGGCGGCTGGTCAGGCCGTTGCGGGAATTAACGCCACCTTGGTGAAAGGCGCCACTATCAGTGGCAGCGTCAGTGCTCCGGCTGGGGTTGATCTGAGCCGGCTCTGGATAGGCGCGTACACGGACAACGAATGGAGCAGTGCCGGCAGTGCTGTCGTTGCAAGCGACGGCAGCTACAAGATCAGCGGACTTCCCGCCGGTAGTTACAAGCTGAAGTTCTCGGGTTCCGGTTCGGGCGCGCTTGAGCAGTGGTACAACAACGCGGACACGTTCGAAACGGCCACAGCGGTTGAGGTGGCGGACGGGCAGAATCTCACCGGCATCAACGCCACCTTGGTGAAGGGCGCCAGCATCAGCGGCACGATCACCGCGCCGGCAGGGGTTGACCTCTCGCAATTGTCGGTAATTGTGTACACGGCAGTCGGAAACAACTGGGTGACCAGCGCGACAGTTGCCGCCGACGGTAGTTACGAGGTCGCAGGCCTCGAGTCCGGAAGTTACAAGCTGGAGTTCGACGGATGGGAGACAGGCGTCCTTACTCAGTGGTACAACAATGCGACGTCGTTCGCGACGGCCACGGCTGTTACCCTGGCTGTCGGCCAGGACCTGACCGGCATCAACGCGAGCCTTATCAAAGGTGCGACCATCAGCGGAACGGTCATTGCGCCTGTAGGTGTCACGCTCAGTGAAGTCGCCGTCATTGCGAAAACGGCGAGCAACGAGTGGGCCGGCAGCGCGTCGGTGGGTCCCGATGGAAGCTACAAGATCTCAGGACTCCCTGCAGGCAGCTACAAGGTCGAGTTCTCCGGCCGTTGGTCCGGTGCCCTTGACCAGTGGTACAACAACAAGACCTCGTTCGAGACCGCGACTCCGGTAAGCCTCACCACGGGTCAGGACCTGACCGGCATCAACGCCACCCTGGTGAAGGGTGCGACGCTCAGCGGCAAAGTTACAGCTCCAGCCGGCATTGCCCTCCAAGAGAGCGGCGTGCTGATATTCAGGAGCGATGCTCCCGCTCAGGCTGCTTTCTCTGTTCCGGTGTCACCTGAGGGCAGCTACAAGGCGATCGGACTCCCGAGCGGCAGCTACAAAGTCCGGTTCGACGGCGGCTCCAGCGGGGCCATGGACCAATGGTTCGGTGGAACATCATTTTCCGATGCATCCGCTCTGAGCCTGACCGCAGGTTCGGGCCGTACCGGGATCGATTTCTCTGTCCAGACCGGCGGGGCTATTTCAGGAAAGGTTGCCGGAGCCAAGTCCTTCTACCCGGTGAGCGTGCTCGATGCCGCTGGCGGGTTGGTTCGCAACACCTATTCGGGTGTGGATGGCAGCTACAGCATCAAGGGACTCGCCTCGGGCACCTACAAGGTGGCTTTCAACCGTTCCAGCGGGTTCACCACGGAGGAAGCCCAGTTCTACCTGAACAAGCCGGAATCCGCAGGGCCTGCGCAGGCCACCGGCGTCCCGGTGCAGGTGGGCCAGACCACGTCGAATGTCGGCGCGACCTTGGGAACCGGAGCGAAAATCAGCGGAACGGTCCTGGATAAAGCAGGCAACCCGCTGCCCAACGTCATGGTTCAGGCTTACACGCCCGATGGTTCCCTCGTGACGCGATCAACAGGCACGGACAGCCTGGGGAAGTACACGATCTCCGGAACCACCACAGGTAAGTACATCGTGAGGGTGCTGCCGTTCGAGAGCCCACTTGGAGACCTCTACTCCGGGAACGTAACTTCGGAGGCCAACGCGAGCCTGGTGACAAGCACATCCGGAAGCACCACCACCTTGAACCTTTCCTACGCGGCCGTCGCTGAGTTGACGGCTCCGGTTCCGACGATCAGCGGGACGGCGAGGGTTGGGGTGACGTTGACGGCGAATCCGGGGACGTGGGGTCCGGCCCCGGTGGCGTTGGCGTATCAGTGGAAGGCCAACGGGGTTGCCATCGCAGGGGCTACTGCGGCGACGTACACGCCTGGCTCGACAACCGTGGGTAAGACGATCACGGTGACCGTGACTGGTACCAAGGCGGGTTATCCGACTGCCGCGAAGACCTCTGCGGCGACTGCTGCGGTTCTGGCGGGGACGCTCACCACCGCAGTTCCGACGATCAGCGGCACTGCCGCCGTCGGGCAGACGCTGACGGCTAACCCGGGTGCCTGGGGGCCTGCGCCGGTCACGTTCGCTTACCAGTGGAAGGCAAACGGTACGGCCATCGCCGGGGCCACGGCCAGTATTTACCAACCGGTGGCGGCGGACGTTGGCAAGACGATTACCGTGACCGTGACCGGGAAGAAGGCCGGTTACAACTGGGCGTCACGGACTTCAACGGCCACCGCTGCGGTGGTCGCCGCGGGCGGTGAGTTGACTGCACCGGTTCCGACCATCAGCGGTACTGCAAAGGTCGGGCTCACCCTGACCGCGAATTCCGGCACCTGGGAGCCGGCCCCGGTTGCATTGAGCTACCAGTGGAAGGCGAACGGTGTTTCCATTGCCGGAGCCACGGCATCGACGCACAAACTTGCCTCAACAACCCTGGGAAAGACCATCACAGTGACCGTGACAGGTACAAAGGACGGCTACACAACGGCCGCCAAGACCTCTGCTGCAACCACCGCGGTCGTGGCAGGGACCCTTACGGCGCCGGTCCCGACGATCTCCGGCACGGCGAAAGTCGGCGTAGCCTTGACCGCGAGCTCCGGGACATGGGGGCCGTCCCCGGTCGCCCTGGCCTATCAGTGGAAGGTTGACGGGGTAGCTGTCACAGGAGCGACAGCCCCCAGCTACACACCGGCGGCAAGTGACCGTGGCAAGACAATTACCGTCACCGTGAGCGGCTCCAAGCCGGGGTACACCAGCGTCTCGAAAACCTCTGCCGCGACTGCCGCGGTTTTGGCAGGGACGCTCACCACTGCAGTTCCGACGATCACCGGTACGCCCGCCGTCGGACAGGCTTTGACGGCGAACCCCGGCGCCTGGGGTCCGGCTCCGGTCACCTTCGCTTACCAATGGAAGGCGAACGGTCTCGCCATTACGGGGGCGACTGCGGGCATGTATGTCCCTGCGTCCGCAGACATCGGCAAGACCATTACGGTGACCGTTACAGGACGCAAGGCCGGCTACAGCTGGGCCTCGCGGACTTCGGCGCCCACCACCGCAGTGAAATAGGCGCGGTAAACGCTGCCTTAGTGCGCCCGCCGGTAAAGCGGCGGGCGCACCGGCGCCCGGACTTTCCTGTCAGTCCCACCGCCTAGACTTGTAGTCACCATGGATATGTTGTTCGACCCCTACGCAGGAAGCTCCTACAAGACCGCAACCGAGCCTGCCCGTTCCCTTGCCGGGGGCGGAATGCCTGGCCCGGAGTCCGGCGCGTCCGGTGCGCTCGGAGGTCCGACAGCGGGCGATTCGGCGCGCGGCAGTGCCGCTCCTGCCAGCCCTGCCCAGTGGGGTGAAGGGCAGCACGGCGGCCAGTCCATGCCCAGTGCAGAGGCCCTGCTCCTTGGCCTGAACCCGCAGCAGGAAGAGGCCGTGAAGCACGCCGGCAGCCCCCTGTTGATCGTGGCCGGCGCCGGTTCCGGGAAGACCCGTGTGCTGTCCAACCGGATCGCCTACCTGATCGCCACGGGCCGCGCGCACCACGGCGAAATCCTGGCCATCACCTTCACCAACAAGGCCGCCGCCGAAATGCGGGAACGCATCGAAGCCCTGGTGGGCGGCCGTGCCAAGAGCATGTGGATCTCCACGTTCCACTCCTCCTGCGTGCGCATCCTGCGCCGCGAGGCCGCCAATGTGGGCCTGAACTCCAACTTCTCCATCTATGACTCCGCGGATTCCCTGCGGCTCATCACGCTCGTGGCCAAGAACCTTGACCTGGACCCCAAGCGCTTCGCGCCCAAGGCCATCCAGCACAAGATCTCGGCGCTGAAGAACGAACTGATCGACGACGACGCCTACGCCGCGGCCGCCAATTACAACGATCCGTTCGAACAGGCCGTGGCCGAGGTCTTCAAGGGCTATACGCAGCGCCTGCGCCAGGCCAACGCCATGGACTTCGATGACCTCATCGCGCAGACCGTCTACATGTTCCGGGCCTTCCCTGCGCTCGCCGAGTCCTACCGCCGCCGCTTCCGCCACGTGCTGGTGGACGAATACCAGGACACCAACCACGCGCAGTACGCGCTGGTCCGCGAGATTGTCGGCACTGATGCCGGCTCCCACACAAACCCGGCCGAAACGGGTCCCGGACACGTCCCACCGAGCGAGCTGACCGTCGTCGGCGATTCCGATCAGTCCATCTACGCCTTCCGCGGCGCGGACATCCGCAACATCGTGGAGTTCGAACAGGACTACCCGAACGCCCGCACCATCAAGCTGGAGCAGAACTACCGCTCCACCCAGAACATCCTCTCGGCCGCCAACTCGGTGATTTCACGCAACCCGAACCGCCAGGAAAAGCGTCTCTGGACCGCCGAAGGCGACGGCGAAAAGATCATCGGCTACGTGGGCGAAAACGAGCACGACGAAGCCCAGTTCATCGCCAAGGAAATCGACCGGCTGCAGGACGAGGAAGGCCTGCGCCCGGGCGACGTCGCCATCTTCTACCGCACCAACGCGCAGTCCCGCTCCATCGAAGACGTGCTGGTGCGCGTCGGCCTGCCGTACAAGGTGGTGGGCGGCACCCGCTTCTACGAGCGCAAGGAAATCAAGGACGCCCTCGCGTACCTGCGCGTGCTGGTGAACCCGGACGACGACGTCAACCTCCGCCGCGTGCTGAATGAACCCAAGCGCGGCATCGGTGACCGGGCGGAAGGCGCGGTGGCGGCCCTCGCCGAGCGCGACCGCACCTCCTTCATGGCCGCAGCCCGCCGCGCCGCAGAGGCTCCCGGCATGGCCACCCGCTCCGTGAACGCGGTGCTGGGCTTCGTGAAGCTGCTGGACGACCTCGCCGTGGTGGCCGCCGGCTCCGGTCCCGCCGCCGCGCTGGAAGCCGTGCTCGAACAGACCGGTTACCTGGCCGGGCTGCGTGCCAGCAACGATCCGCAGGACGAATCCCGCGTGGAAAACCTGGCCGAACTGGTGGCCGTGGTCCGCGAATACGAACGCGACAACCCCGAAGGCTCGCTGGGCGAGTTCCTGGAGCAGGTCTCCCTGGTGGCGGACGCCGACCAGATCCCGGACGCCCCGGGTGCGGATATCGACGCCGCCGTGGCCGAAGCCAAGCGCCTGGGCGTGGTCACCCTCATGACCCTGCACACCGCCAAGGGCCTGGAATTCCCCGTGGTGTTCCTGACCGGCATGGAGCACGGCATCTTCCCGCACCAGCGCTCCGCCACCGACCCCAAGGAACTGGCCGAAGAACGCCGCCTGGCCTACGTGGGCCTCACCCGGGCGCGCAAGCGCCTATACGTGACCCGCTCCGAGGTCCGCAACATGTGGGGCCAAAGCCAGTACAACCCGGCCAGCCAGTTCATCGAGGAAATCCCCTCCGAACTGGTCGAATGGAAGCGCGAAGGCAGCTCCCGCCAACTGGGCGGCTGGGGAGGCCCGTCCCTGGGCGGCAACCGCTACGGCGGTTCCTATTGGGGAGCGGGCACCGCGCGCGGTGCCGCCGCCAGCCCCACCGCAGGGTTCGACGCCGACGTGCCGGCCGCCGTCGCGCGCAACCGGGTGCAGCCGCAAAAGGAAGTCATTTCGGTGGCAGTGGGGGACAAAGTCAACCACACCAGCTTCGGCAACGGCACCGTGACCGGCGTCGAAGGCAGCGGCGACAAGACGGTCGCCAAGGTGGTGTTCGACGTCGGCGAGAAGCGCCTGCTGCTGCGTTACGCGCCGCTCACGAAACTCGAGGGCTAAGCGCCACGGCATAATGGGTGCCATGCGACAGACTGTGTTGGGGATTCTGGCCGCCTGCCTGCTCACGCTGGCTACGGCGTGCTCCGTGGCCACCAAAGACCCGGACTATGTGCCGCCGCCACCCCTGCCGCCGCTGGAGCAGATCAAGCAGGTTCCCGTCACCCAGCCCAGCGAGCTGGGCAGCGGCGAAGACGTGATCGCGTTCGTGACCGAGGACCGCAACATCGTCTGCGCCATGACCTCCGCTCGGGGCAACCACCTGAACCTGCCCTACGAGGCCAACAACTATGGCGACAGTGCCAACGGCAAGCTCGCCACCGTTCCGGTGGTGCACTGCGAATTGGCCGTCTACCCCGAGCCGCAAACGAAGGATGTTGCCGACACCTGCAGCGGAACCCGCCTGGGCTACCGTGGCGGCACCGTCCTGTTGCGCCCGGACACGGTGACGTACGGAAGCTGCCGCTCCGGCGTCACCGAAATGGAAGCCGAATTCGGCCCCAAGGGCACCCGCACGGGTCCGATAGCCGAGCTGCCTGTCCTTGCCGAAGGCCAGAACATTGAGCGCAACGGCCTCCGCTGCTCTACCTACAACGGCGGCGTGGCCTGCGGGAACATCTCGGCGGGGGTCGCCTTCTTCGTGAACCGTGCCGGTTACATGCTGGTCTCCGACGGCGGCACCGTCACCAGCGGCAAAATGCCTCCCGCGTAGCGCGCCAAGCGGGAATGGACTACCAAAAATCCGCGTGATTCCGCGGATTTTCTACGATTCATAGAAGTGTGTGGTTACTCACTTAACGGGTACTGTAGAACCGGCTTGCCTCCGCGGGCGGCTAGAGTTCCAGAGGAACTTGCGCAATGTGACCGGCAGTTTTGGCGGAATCTTGCACACTTCTCTTCCGCAGCTGGTTACGTGGTCACCGCGGACGCCGGCTGTACCGACACTACTTCGACGTAGAAGGACACTAAACCGTGGACCTGTTTGAATATCAGGCGCGCGATATGTTCGAAGCGCACGGTGTACCCGTGCTCGCCGGCATCGTGGCGCACACCCCTGAAGAAGCAAAGGCAGCTGCCGAGAAGATCGGCGGAGTCACTGTCGTCAAGGCGCAGGTTAAGGTCGGTGGCCGCGGCAAGGCCGGCGGCGTGAAGGTTGCCAAGACCGCCGACGAGGCACTTGAGCACTCCACCAACATCCTGGGTATGGACATCAAGGGCCACACCGTCAACAAGGTGATGATCGCCCAGGGCGCAGACATCGCCGAAGAGTTCTACTTCTCCATCCTGCTCGACCGCGCCAACCGCAACTACCTGGCCATGTGCTCGGTTGAAGGTGGCATGGAAATCGAGCAGCTCGCCGTTGAACGCCCCGAGGCCCTGGCCAAGATCGCGATCGACCCCGCAGTCGGCATCGACCAGGCCAAGGCTGACGAAATCGTGGCCGCCGCCGGTTTCGCCGCAGAGCTCGCCCCGAAGGTTTCCGAAGTCATCCTGAAGCTCTGGGACGTCTTCAAGAAGGAAGACGCCACCCTGGTGGAGGTCAACCCGCTGGTCCGCACCGGCGCCGGTGACATCGTTGCCCTCGACGGCAAGGTCTCCCTCGACGAGAACGCCGACTTCCGCCACGTGCACCACGCCGAGCTGGAAGACAAGGACGCAGCTGACCCGCTGGAAGCCAAGGCCAAGGCGCAGGACCTCAACTACGTGAAGCTGGACGGCGAAGTGGGCATCATCGGCAATGGCGCCGGTCTCGTGATGTCCACCCTCGACGTCGTCGCTTACGCAGGCGAGAACCACGGCAACGTGAAGCCCGCCAACTTCCTGGACATCGGCGGCGGCGCGTCCGCCGAGGTCATGGCTGCCGGCCTGGACGTCATCCTTGGTGACGAGCAGGTCAAGAGCGTTTTCGTGAACGTCTTCGGCGGCATCACGGCCTGTGACGCCGTGGCCAAGGGCATCGTCGGTGCACTGGCCGAGCTCGGCTCTTCCGCCAACAAGCCGCTGGTTGTCCGCCTCGACGGCAACAACGTGGACGAAGGCCGCCGCATCCTGACCGAGGCCAACCACCCGCTGGTGACCCTGGCAGCAACCATGGACGAGGGCGCCGACAAGGCCGCCGAGCTCGCCAACGCAGCGAAGTAAGGGACTCGAGAATGTCTATCTACCTGAACAAGGATTCCAAGGTCATCGTCCAGGGCATCACCGGCGGCGAAGGCACCAAGCACACCGCCCTGATGCTCAAGGCCGGCACCAACATCGTCGGCGGCGTCAACGCCCGCAAGGCAGGCACAACGGTTCTGCACGGCGACAAGGAAATCACCGTTTACGGCACCGTCAAGGAAGCCATGGCGGAGACCGGCGCGGACGTCTCGATCGTCTTCGTTCCCCCGGCATTCACCAAGTCCGCCGTCGTTGAAGCCATCGAAGCCGGCATCGGCTTGGTGGTTGTCATCACCGAAGGCGTTCCGGTGCAGGACTCCGCCGAATTCTGGGCCCTGGCCCAGTCCAAGGTGGACGCCGACGGCAAGCAGATCACCCGCATCATCGGCCCGAACTGCCCCGGCATCATCACCCCGGGCGAAGCTCTCGTCGGCATCACTCCGGCGAACATCACGGGCAAGGGCCCCATCGGCCTGGTCTCCAAGTCCGGCACCCTGACCTACCAGATGATGTTCGAACTGCGCGACCTCGGCTTCTCCACGGCCATCGGCATCGGCGGTGACCCGATCATCGGCACCACCCACATCGACGCCCTCGCCGCGTTCGAGGCCGACCCCGAGACCAAGGCGATCGTCATGATCGGCGAAATCGGCGGCGACGCCGAAGAGCGCGCAGCCGAGTTCATCAAGGCCAACGTCACCAAGCCGGTTGTCGGCTACGTGGCAGGCTTCACCGCTCCCGAAGGCAAGACCATGGGCCACGCAGGCGCCATCGTCTCCGGCTCCGCCGGTACCGCCCAGGCCAAGAAGGAAGCCCTCGAAGCCGCGGGCGTGAAGGTCGGCAAGACGCCGTCCGAGACCGCCAAGCTGCTCCGTGAGGTCTACGCAGCCCTCTAAGAGCCGGCAAACCAGCAACGCGGGGTCACTTACGGCCCATTCCAGAGCATGGAATGGGCCTGAAGTGACCCCGCGTTTGCTGTTTAATGCGAGCTTGTCCATCCGGTGGTTGAGCTTGTCCATCCGGTGGTTGAGCTTGTCGAAACCCCGGTCTCGACAGGCTCGATCACCGTACGACGGCGGCGGGTGGCTTCAGCGCGGGGACATAGTTGAAGAGCGGATAACGAGCGTAGGGGTCAGGACGCGGTCGACGGCCGCTAACTTGGGGTAGCGGATGCGCTCCAGCGCTGCCTGTCCCGCGGCGCGGCCAAGTTCGTGGGCGTGCAGGTCGACGCTGGTCAGCTCGACTCCGTGAAGTGCTGCGACACGGGAGTTGTCATAGCCCACGAGGGAAAGATCGCCCGGGACCGACAGGCCAAGGGAAGCGGCGGCTTCCCGGACGCCAAGGGCCAGCTCGTCGCTGTGCGCAAAAACGGCGGTCGGCCGTTCGCCCGGAGCCGCGGAAAGTGCTTCGACCGCAACGGCCGCGGCATCGGAACGGCCGAAACCCGGGGCCTCGATGAACACGGGATCACGGCCGTGCGCCAGCATGGTTCGCCTGTACCCGATGCGGCGCTCCAAGTGTCCCTCGAAGGAGGGCCCGCACAGGTGCGCAATTCTCCGGTGGCCCAGCCCGAGAAGATGCTCCGTTGCCAGGCGGCTTCCGCTGATGTCGTCGGAATGGATGCTGTCGACGCCGGGCACTGAGCGGGTGACGTTGACCAGCGGAACCGCGCGGTTCAATTCCCGGATATGGTCGTCGGAATCCAGCAGGGTCGCAGCGATGATGACGCCCACCTTGCTCTCGAGTAACGGGTCCAGGACGCCGGGGCCGGGCCGGTACGGTGCGGCGTTGACGCCGATGACCAAGCGGGAGCCGGTTCCACTGAGTGCTTCCTGGACGCCACTGAAGATGTCAGCGTAGACGTCATTATGCAGATCCATGAGATGCAGGCCCACGGCAGTGGGCCGCTTGCGGGCGAGATCCGCGGCCTCGACGTTGCGGCGGTACCCGAGCAAGCCGGCGGTCCGCAGGATCTGTTGACGCGTGTCTTCGCTGACGCCGGGAGCACCGCGCATGGCGAAGGAGACCAGGGTGCGTGAAACTCCTAGTTCCCGGGCAACGTCGCTTTGTGTCACCGCTTTCCTGGCAGCCGCCGGATCCGAGCTGTGCATGGGATCAATGATGGCATGCGCAGTGGCAGAATGAACTTTCTTGAGAGTATGACCTGACAAAGTCTCTTTCGCGCGTTAGGCTAGCTGTGATCCACATCGCAGGATGCGACGACAAAGGAGTCTCATGAGTTCCCATTCCACTGCACGCAATGTTGTGAACGGCGCCAAGCTCCCGCCCCTGACGGGAGGGCCGCACCGGAAGCGTCTTGGCCTGGTGGCCCTCGTTGCCACGTTCGGGGGCCTGCTCTTCGGATACGACACCGGGGTCATCAACGGCGCCCTCCGCCCCATGACTGCGGAGCTTGGCCTGACCGCCATCACTGAAGGCATCGTCACCAGTTCGCTGGTCTTCGCCGCCGCGCTCGGCGCGATTTCCTGCGGGCGGATTTCCGATGGCTGGGGCCGGCGCAAGACGATCATCCTGCTCGCGGTGCTGTTTTTCGCAGGAACGCTCGCTGTTGTCTTCACCCCCAACTTCGAAGTGCTGGTCGCCGGGCGCATCATGCTGGGCCTTGCCGTGGGCGGCGCTTCCGCGGTCGTCCCCGTTTTCCTGGCGGAGCTGGCGCCCTACGAAATCCGGGGTTCCCTCTCGGGCCGGAATGAACTTGCGATCGTTGTCGGACAGCTTGCCGCCTTCATCATCAATGCGATCATCGGCGGGCTGTTCGGCCATATTGAGGGCGTGTGGCGGATCATGTTCGCGGTGTGTGCGGTGCCGGCAGTCGCCCTTTTCTTCGGAATGCTGCGAATGCCTGAATCACCCCGCTGGTTGGTGGAGAAGGGGCGCCGGGACGAGGCGCTTGCCGTGTTGAAGACGGTGCGCTCCCAGGAGCGGGCGGCGGCCGAACTTGCCGAGGTCGAATACATTGCGCGGACCGAGAAGTCGAACGAGGTTGGCTGGCGTGCCATCCTCAGCAACCGCAACCTCCTGCGCATCCTGCTTGTCGGCATCGGGCTCGGCGTGGCCCAGCAGCTTACCGGGATCAATTCGATCATGTACTACGGACAGACCGTGCTGGTTGAATCCGGATTCAGCGAAAGCGGTGCGTT
>NZ_MJLT01000003.1 GCF_001766675.1 Arthrobacter sp. SW1 | reverse complement strand
GTTCCCAACCAACAACACCACGGCACCAAACCGTCAGGGAACCAACACAACAAAATACAGAACCAGCAAGCACCTGGTAACCACAAAGACTTCCCACCCCACACACGGGGACGGGTACAAGGGTTACGGCGGTCATAGCGTGGGGGAAACGCCCGGTCCCATTCCGAACCCGGAAGCTAAGACCCACAGCGCCGATGGTACTGCACCCGGGAGGGTGTGGGAGAGTAGGACACCGCCGGACAACCATTCACGAAAGGCCCTGACCACGACGGTCAGGGCCTTTCGCACTTAAGCGGCCTCCCGCTTCCGCGAGCCTGGGCACGGTACGGTCGTGTTTGTGAACCCTTCGGCTCCCCTGCGCCCCCATGTGCTGGTCGTTGGCATCGACGGCGTCCGCTATGACGCCCTGATGGCGGCTGACACCCCGTTCCTTGACGGCCTGGCATCGACCGGCACGCTGCTCCCCGTGCGTGTCCACGACAAGAACGCCACCATCTCGGGGCCGGTCTGGAGCACCGTCGCAACCGGGGTGTATGCCGACCGCCACCTGGTCACGGGCAACCACCACCACCCCGAGGAACTGGACGGACTGCCGGATTTCACCGCCCGCCTGCGGAGCGCGTGGCCGGAGCTGGAGACCATGATCGCCGCCAGCTGGTATCCGCTCGCCAGAGGGATCGCGTGCGGCCCGGTCTTCTCTTCACAGGGTTGGGTCCCCGTGCCTGATCCGGAAGAAGCCAACGACGCCGGCAGCTGGCTCGTTGCCGATGATGCAGTGGCTGCATATGCGGCGCAGCGGCTGGCCTCCGAGGATCTTGCCGTTTCCTTTGTCTATTTCGGCGAGGCCGATGTCGAAGCACACGATCACGGAACCGGCCCGGGATACACCGCCGCAATCGAGCGCTGTGACTCACGGCTGGGCGCGCTCTTGGCGGCAATCGACTCGAGGCCCGGGCGCACTGGTGAAGGCTGGACAGTCATCGTCGTCACGGACCACGGCCATGTGGACGAGGGCGGACACGGGGGTGAAAGCGAGGAGGAACGGACCGCCTGGATCGCGGCGTCAGGCCCGGGCTTGCCGACTGCCATCGCTTCTTTGGACCACGCGGACATCCACGCCCATGTCTTGGCCGTCTTCGGCGTTACGGCCGATGGGATTGAAGGCGTGCCCTTCGGCCACAGGCAGGGACACGCCGTGCAACCGGCTTAGCCGGAGAAGAACGCGGAGAGTTCCGAGATGAGCCGGTCAGGGGCCTTGTTCGCGCCGTCGTGTCCGTATCCGGGAAGAATCGTGTAGCTGGAACCGGAGAGCACATCGTGGATCTGTCCGCAGGCCACCCCAAAGTAGGCCGGGCTCTTCTCGCCCACCACAATCAGCGTCTCCAGGGGCAACTCGAGGAAAGGCTCGGCAGGCATGTCAGCCGCTATGACGGCCTTGATCTCTCGGACTCCCGCCTGCATCAGCTCCCGCGCCTGCTTGCCCATGTGGGTCCCGGCGGTGAGTTTGTTCGCCAGGGTGAGCATGGACAGCGGCATCCGCGAGAAGGCGCCTTCGGTCTCCACGCCCTTCACCAGCACGGCGAGCCCGCGGTCGAAGTCTCCCGCCGCCGTCGCGCGTTCATACTCGGCGGTCCAGTCCGCCTTGACGCTGTGGTTGACGGACACGGCGGGATCGTAGACGGCCAGGCGTTCCACGGGGAGGGTGCGCGCTGCATGCAGCGCCACGGCGCCGCCGAAGCTGTGCCCGAAGACATCTGTGCTCCCCGTGTGGTCCATGACCGCGGAGAGGTCCCGGATATCGACGTCGAGGGTGTAGTCCGCCGGCTGTGGTGACGAGGCGCCGCGGCCGCGACGGTTGAAAGTGTGCACCGGCCGGCCAAGGGCCGCGCTCAGTTTCTGGGCGAACTTGGAATAGTCGGCGGCGGTCACCATGGAGGCAGGAACGACGACGATGCCGTTGCCTTGGGTGCCTGTGTCCGCTCCGGTGGTGAAGACCTCGAGTGTCGCGCCGTCGGGAGTGGTGATCTTCTCGCTCGTCATGGCTTGAGCCTAACGGAGCTAGCTGAGCGTAGGCAGTACGCAACGCTGCCGCTCTTCCGGGCCTACTCCTTGAAGTAGGCGGCGATATCCGTCACGAGTTCCTTCACCGCGGCCGGCACCGAACCGTGCACGCATTTCGGCGAGATCTTCAGCTCGCTTCCGCGGACCGCGGCATGCAGCCGGTTTGCGGTGACCTTGTAGTAATCAGGGCTCTTCGCGCCCACAAGGAAACAGGTGCCGGCGGGCAGCCCGGCGAAGTCGGCCGCGCCGAGGGGTTCTTCCATGGCGGCCTTCAATTCGCCGACGGCGGTCGGCATGAGTTCCCGGAACATGCGGTTGACGCGGGTGCGGGAAACGACGGCCATGAGCCCGGCCAGGATCGGCTCAGGGACCCGCGCGAGGGGACTGCCCGGGGCCAGCCCCCTTTTCGCACGTGCCATGGCCTTGCCGGCCTGGCCCGCGTTGACGGCTTCTTCGAATCCTGCGAGCCACGCGGTATCGATGCTTCCTTCGAAGTTGACGGCGGCGTCGTAGACCGCCAGTTTCGCTGCCTCATGTTTTGTCCCGGCGAATTCCGCTGCGGCGTTGAGGACCACGGATCCGCCCAGGCTGTGGCCGAAGACGTTCCGGCCACCCGTCGTGTCCAGCACGGTGCGGACGTCCGCGATTTCAGTGGCCATCGAGTAGTCCGGCGGCTGTTCCGTGGACTGGCCGCGGCCACGCCTGTCGTAGACGTCCACGGCCCATTCATCGCCGAGGCCGGCCGACAATGCCATCGCAAACGGCCGGTAGATCAACGCCGTCAGGAAAGCCCCGCCGACCACCAGGACGCGGCGCTCCGGAGGGGCCCCGGCGGCTCCGTAGCTGTAAAGCGCCAGGCGGCCGCCGTCGTCGGTATCCAGGGTGCGTTCCTCCACGTGCGCCAGTCTAAATGGCGGCCGGCCACGCGCCGGACCGCCCGCAAAGCGTGGTTTCCGGCTCCGCTAGAATTAAGCCTTGTGACTTCAGAAAACACCCCCTCCACAGAACCCGCAGACGCCAGCGAACAGATGCGCATCCGCATGGAGAAGCGCAACAAGCTGATCGAGCGCGGCGGCGAAGCGTACCCGGTGGGTGTTGAACGGACCCATTCCCTTGCCGAGGTCCGGGAAAAGTACGGCCACCTCGAGGCGGACGAGACCACAGGCGAAACGGTCGGGATCACCGGCCGCGTGGTGTTCATCCGCAACACGGGCAAGCTTTGCTTCGCCACGCTCCAGGAAGGCGGCGTGGACGGCAAGGGTGTCCGCCTCCAGGCAATGCTCAGCCTGGCCAATGTCGGCGAGGAAGGCCTGGCCGACTGGAAGGCCCTGGTCGACCTCGGCGACCACGTCTTCATCAAGGGCGAAGTCATTTCTTCCCGTCGCGGCGAACTCTCCGTCATGGCCGATTCCTGGTCCATGGCCTCCAAGGCGCTGCGCCCCCTGCCCGTGCTGCACGCAGGGCTTAACGAAGAAACGCGTGTGCGCCAGCGCTACGTGGACCTCATGGTCCGCGACGAAGCGCGCGAAATGGTCTACACCCGCGCGGCGATCACCCGTTCCATCCGCGACACCCTGGACCGGCGCGGCTACGTGGAGGTGGAAACCCCCATCCTGCAGCTGGTCCACGGCGGGGCCACGGCGCGCCCGTTTGAGACCCACATGAACGCCTTCGACCAGAAGATGACGCTGCGCATCGCCACGGAACTCTTCCTCAAGCGCGCAGTGGTGGGCGGCATCGACCGCGTCTACGACATGGGTCGCGTGTTCCGCAACGAGGGCGTCGACTCCACCCACAGCCCCGAGTTCACCACGCTCGAATGCTACGAAGCATGGGCCGACCAGTTCGTCATGGCCGAGCGCATGAAGGAACTCGTCCTGAATGTGGCCGACGTCGTGGGTACCCGCACCATCCAGACCGAGGCCGGGGAAATCAACCTCGACGGCGAGTGGGCCTGGCTTGCGGTATACCCGGGGCTCTCCGAGGCCGTCGGCGTCGAGGTCACGCCCGACACCACCGTGGAGGAACTCCGCGCACTTGCAGACAAGCATGACGTCAAGGTCGACCCCAAGTGGGATGCCGAGAAGCTCGTGGTTGAACTGTTCGGCGAAATCGTCGAACCGACGCTGCTGAACCCGACATTCGTGTACGACTACCCGCCCTCCGCCCAGCCGCTGGCCCGTCCGCACCGCGAAGACGGCCGCCTGATCGAGGCATGGGACCTGATCATCGGTGGCATGGAGCGCGGTACCGCGTTCTCCGAGCTGATCGACCCCGTCATCCAGCGCGAACGGCTGACCGAGCAGTCCCGCCGTTCGGCAGCGGGCGACGTCGAAGCGATGCAGCTCGACGAGGACTTCCTCCGCGCGCTCGAATACGGTGCGCCGCCCATGGGCGGAATCGGCCTGGGCATCGACCGCCTGGTCATGCTCTTCACCGGAGCGGGCATCCGCGAAACCATTCTCTTCCCGCTCCTCAAGCCCGAAGGCCACTGAACATGGAGTATGTAGCAGTCCTTTTGCCCTCCGTTGTGGTGGGGCTGCTGTTCTGGTTCGCAATGAAGGCGATTTTCAATGCGGACAAGGCAGAGCGGCAGGCAGAGGCACGCGCCCGCCACGAGGCCGGATTTGAAAATCCGACGACGCCGGAGGGCGGGCCGACCGCCTCGAAATAGCTCCTTTCGGAGCGGGGTTTCCGCGGAAATTGTTTATGTCTTTGACGTCCTATGGTGCGCTGGACAATAATCTCTAATTAGCAGGACACAAATTCTGCATCCCCCATCCCCCGAAGAGAGTCTTTTCAATGGCACAGAAAGTCAAAATCATCCTGGTTGACGACCTGGACGAGGGCGAGGCAGACGAAACCGTCCGCTTTGCCCTGGACGGCGTCAGCTATGAGATGGACCTGTCCACGGCAAACGCGTCAAAGTTGCGTGACGCGCTGGAGCCTTTTGTCGCCAAAGCCCGCAAAACTTCGTCCGGACGCGCCTCGCGCGGCAGGGCAGCGGCCGGCAGGAATCAGGATTCGGCACAGATCCGTCAATGGGCCCGCGAAAACGGGTATACCGTGAACAGCCGCGGCCGTATCCAGGCTGAAATTCAGGAAGCCTACCAGAAGGCAAATTCCTAGGGAATCCGCAGGAATCCGGTTGGTCCGGATGCGGGAATCCAAAAACGGGACGAATTGCCGGTTTATCCGCGGCTTCGAAAACCATGGGGGAATTCGAATTGCGGCGGATGTCCGGGGAGGCATCCAGGCGGAGGCTCAGGTCCGCCGGGTCGCTCGAATCGCTCCCGAGTGCAGCGCAGGGCGCGGGGAAACTATTCCCCGCGCCCTTGCTGTTTCCCCTGTGGCGAACACGCCCCAAAATCCTTGCCGCGCCACGTAGCATCAAAGTACGTCGTAGCTAGGAGTGTGGCGAAATGTTTGAGAGATTTACGGACCGTGCCCGTCGCGTTGTCGTGCTTGCCCAGGAAGAGGCACGCATGCTCAACCACAACTACATCGGTACCGAGCACATCCTCTTGGGTCTGATCCACGAGGGTGAAGGCGTTGCTGCCAAAGCGCTTGAGTCCCTGAGCATTTCGCTCGACGGCGTCCGGGAACAGGTGCAGGAGATCATCGGCCAGGGCCAGCAGGCCCCTTCCGGACACATCCCCTTCACCCCCCGTGCCAAGAAGGTGCTGGAGCTCTCCCTGCGCGAGGCCCTGCAGCTCGGCCACAACTACATCGGCACCGAGCACATCCTCCTCGGCCTGATCCGCGAGGGCGAAGGCGTTGCCGCGCAGGTCCTGGTCAAGCTTGGCGCGGACCTGAACCGCGTCCGCCAGCAGGTCATCCAGCTGCTCTCCGGCTACCAGGGCAAGGAGACGGCCGGCGCCGGAACGGGCCCCGGCCAGCAGGAAGGCACCCCGGCCGGTTCCGTGGTGCTGGACCAGTTCGGACGCAACCTGACCCAGGCTGCCCGTGAAAACAAGCTCGATCCGGTCATCGGCCGCGAGCAGGAGATGGAACGCGTCATGCAGGTCCTCTCCCGCCGCACCAAGAACAACCCGGTACTGATCGGCGAGCCCGGCGTCGGCAAGACCGCCGTCGTCGAAGGCCTTGCCCAGGCGATCGTCCGCGGCGATGTCCCGGAGACCATCAAGGACAAGCAGCTCTACACCCTGGACCTCGGCTCCCTGGTGGCAGGCTCCCGCTACCGCGGTGACTTCGAAGAGCGCCTGAAGAAGGTCCTCAAGGAGATCCGCACCCGTGGCGACATCATCCTGTTCATCGACGAGATCCACACCCTGGTTGGCGCCGGTGCCGCAGAGGGCGCCATTGACGCCGCGTCCATCCTCAAGCCGATGCTGGCCCGTGGCGAACTCCAGACCATTGGCGCTACCACGCTGGACGAGTACCGCAAGCACATCGAAAAGGACGCAGCGCTGGAGCGCCGCTTCCAGCCGATCCAGGTCAAGGAACCCTCCGTTGCGCACGCGATCGAGATCCTGAAGGGCCTGCGCGACCGTTACGAGGCGCACCACCGTGTGACCATCACCGACGGCGCCCTCGCCTCGGCCGCGCAGCTCGCCGAGCGCTACATCTCGGACCGCTTCCTGCCGGACAAGGCGATCGACCTGATCGATGAGGCCGGCGCCCGGCTGCGCATCCGCCGGATGACCGCTCCGCCGGAGCTCAAGGCCATGGACGAGCGCATCGCCGAAGTGAAGCTCGAGAAGGAATCGGCCATCGACGCCCAGGACTTCGAAGGCGCCGCTTCGCTGCGCGACAAGGAACAGAAGCTCATTGCCGAGCGCGCCGAGAAGGAACGCAACTGGAAGTCCGGCGGCATGGACGACGTTTCCGAGGTGGACGAAGACCTGATCGCCGAAGTCCTCGCGAACTCCACCGGCATCCCGGTCTTCAAGCTCACCGAGGAAGAGTCCAGCCGTCTGCTCAAGATGGAAGAGGAACTGCACAAGCGCGTTGTCGGCCAGGACGAAGCCATCAAGGCGCTGTCCCAGGCGATCCGCCGTACCCGTGCGGGCCTGAAGGACCCCAAGCGTCCCGGCGGCTCGTTCATCTTCGCCGGCCCCACCGGCGTCGGCAAGACCGAACTGGCCAAGGCCCTTGCGGAGTTCCTCTTCGGCGAAGAGGACGCCCTCATCACCCTGGACATGTCCGAGTACTCCGAGAAACACACCGTGTCGCGGCTCTTCGGTGCTCCTCCGGGTTACGTGGGCTACGAAGAAGGCGGCCAGCTGACCGAGAAGGTCCGCCGTCGTCCGTTCTCCGTGGTGCTGTTCGACGAAGTGGAGAAAGCCCACGCGGACCTCTTCAACTCGCTGCTGCAGATCCTGGAAGACGGCCGCCTGACCGACTCCCAGGGCCGCGTGGTGGACTTCAAGAACACCGTGATCATCATGACCACCAACCTGGGTACCCGCGACATCTCGAAGAGCGTCGCCACGGGCTTCCAGTCCGGCACGGACACCCAGACCGGTTACAACCGCATGCGGGCCCGGGTCACGGAAGAGCTGAAGCAGCACTTCCGCCCCGAGTTCCTGAACCGTGTTGACGACGTCGTGGTGTTCCCGCAGCTGACGCAGGAAGAGATCATCGAGATCGTGGACCTGTTCGTGACGCGCCTCGAGGCACGCCTCAAGGACAAGGACATGGGCATCGAGCTGACGCCCGCCGCCAAGGTCCTGCTGGCTACCCGCGGCTACGATCCGGCCATGGGCGCCCGGCCGCTGCGCCGGACCATCCAGCGCGAGATCGAGGACCAGCTGTCCGAGAAGATCCTCTTCGGCGAACTGCACGCGGGCAACATCGTTGTAGTGGATGTGGAGGGCGAAGGCGACGACGCCAAGTTCACGTTCGCCGGAAACGCCAAGCCGCGGATCCCCGAGATCGCGCCGACCTCCTAGCGGAGGCGCTTACCTCAAACGCGAGGCCCCCGTTCCATCACGGAACGGGGGCCCCGTGTGTTCCGGGCAGGATGGCCGAAATTGACAAATTTGTCACTGCTTGTAAATGACAGTCAAGGGGGTGACGAAAGTTGACTGTGAGGTCTGGCGGGTCCCTGAATTCTGTGTTTACGGTGGACGTGCTCCGGTGTCCTCCGGGGCTCCTGGGCGGTCCAGGCGCTGCACCGCTCGGGATGTGAACGGAAATGAGGATGGCCATGAATACCGAAATCAATCCGGAAAACGAAGAAGTCAGCTCGGGCGCGTCTTACGGCGGCAACGAGGAGTTCGGCCAGCGCGACACCCAGTCCGAAGCAGGGGACAGCTTCGGTGGTCGCGGCGAGCCGGGTGGTGAAAGCGGGGAATCTTCCGGCTACAGCGGGGGTGATTCCTCGGGCTCTGAAGGCGGCTACGGCGGCGACTCTTCCGAATCGAACTACGGCGGAGGCCGCGAGGAGTCTGGGTCCGCCGGCTATGGCGGTGGGGAGTCCTCCGGGTCCTCCGGCTACGACGGCGGGGAATCCTCCGGTTCCGAGGGCGGCTATGGCGGCGGGGAGTCCTCCGGTTCTGAGGGCGGCTACGGCGGTGGCGAGTCCTCCGGTTCTGAGGGCGGCTACGGCGGCGGGGAGTCCTCCGGTTCCGAGGGTGGCTACGGCGGAGGCGAGTCCTCCGGCGGCGGCTTCGGCAGTGACCGTGAGGAATCCGGCTCCGAAAGCGGCTACGGAAGCCAGGAAGAGTCGTCCGGCTATGGCAGCGATGGTGAGTCTTCCCGCGCCGGTTCCGGCTCTGAGGGCGGCTATGGCAGCGACCGCGAGGAGTCTGAATCCGGGTACGGCAACCAGGAATAGGAACTTCCGCCCGACGGAGGGCGGTACGGCAACGCCCCGCATCGCCACTGATGCGGGGCGTTGCTGCGTCCGGGAAAGGGCCGCGGGACGCCCGCAGCCGCCTATATTTGAAAGTACTGTTTCACTCTTAGTGAACTTCCCTGTGATTGGCGGCACAATGCGTGTTGAATCGGACCATGGACGCGAACTCCTCCGAAACCCCGGAAGCACAGCCCGAAACTCCGTTCCACGAGCTGGACCATTATTTGGCGATCCCGCGCGTGAGCGGCCTTGCCTTGAGTCCCGATGGCAAGCGGCTGGTCACTACCGTGGCCACGCTTAACGGCAAGGGCACCGAATACGGCACCGCACTGTGGGAACTGGACCCTGAAGGCGTCAAGCACGCCCGGCGCATCACGCGCAGCGCCAAGGGCGAGGCGGGCGCGGCATTTGCCGCCAACGGCGACCTCTACTTCACCTCGGCACGCCCTGACCCGGACAGCCCGGATGCGGAACCGGTCAACGCGCTCTGGCTGCTCCCGGCCGACGGCGGCGAATCGCGTGTCGTGCACTCCCGGTCCGGCGGAATCAGCGCCGTGCTGACCGCCAAGGACGCCGACGCCACCTTCGTGAAGGCGTCCGTCCTGGCCGGTTCCAGCGACGAAAAGGACGACGAGGAGCGCCGCAAGAGCCGCAAGGACAACAAGGTGTCCGCCATCCTGCACAGCGGCTACCCGGTCCGCTTCTGGGATGCGGACCTCGGCCCTTCGCAGCCGCGGATCTTCGCCGTCGAAGCGGGCGAGGAGGAGAACGCAGGCAAGCCGGCAACGATCGACGCCGCCCCGGCCCTGAAGCTCCGTAATCTCACCCCGGAGGTGGGTGGCCGGCTCCGCGAAACCGAAGCGGTGGTCAGCCCGGACGGCAAGACCATCTACACCAGCCTCCAGAAGCCGCTCGCGAAGGCCGACTCCCGCTATGTGCTGGCCGCCGTCGACGTTGCGTCCGGCAACCTCAAGGTCATCCTCGACCGCGAAGGAATGAGCTACTTCCCCGGGCCGGTCAGCCCGGACGGCCGGACGCTCGCCGTCGTCAGCGAAAGCGACAGTACGCCGTTGCAAGCCCCGGAGGTGAAGCTGCACCTGCTCGATGTGGGAGACGGCCCACAGGCCGGGCTCGAACCCCTGGCGCCCGAATGGGACCGCTGGGCAAGCCCTGCGGCATGGTTGCCGGACGGCAAGTCGCTACTGGTCACCGCAGATGAGGATGGCGCGACGCCGGTCTTCCGGATCGACGTCGCCGGCGGCACCGTCACCCGGGTGACGCACGACGCCGCCGCGTACACCGACGTCGTCGTCTCGCCTGACGGAACCACCGCCTACGCCCTGCGCAGCTCCTACGAGTTCCCCGCCGAGGCGGTCCGGATCGACCTCGCGAGCGGTGAAGCTGTACGGCTGCCCGCCCCGGCCGAAAGGCCCGCGTTCAAGGGCTCGCTCGAGCGGGTCGAAACGACGGCGGCCGACGGCTCCCGCGTGCCCGCCTACCTGGCACTGCCCGAGGATGCGTCCGCTGAGAAGCCCGCCCCGCTCCTGCTCTGGATCCATGGCGGTCCGTTGGGCTCCTGGAACGCCTGGACCTGGCGCTGGAACCCATGGCTGCTGGTATCCAAGGGCTACGCCGTGCTGCTGCCGGACCCCGCCCTTTCCACCGGCTACGGTCAGGACTTCATCCAGCGCGGCTGGGGCGAATGGGGCAAGGCGCCCTTCACGGACCTGATGTCCATCACCGACGCCGTGGTGTCCAGGCCGGACATCGACGAAACCCGTACGGCGGCCATGGGTGGTTCCTTCGGCGGTTACATGGCCAACTGGGTGGCTGGTCACACCGACCGCTTCAAGGCGATCGTGACGCACGCCAGCCTGTGGGCGCTGGACCAGTTCGGCCCCACCACCGACGCTTCGCAGTACTGGCTCAAGGAAATGACGCCCGAGATGGCGCTGGAGAATTCTCCGCACCTGCACCTCGGGAACATTTCGACGCCAATGCTCGTGATCCATGGTGACAAGGACTACCGGGTGCCGATCGGGGAAGGGCTTCGGCTGTGGTACGAACTGTTGTCCGGCTCGAAACTGCCTGCCGATGACAACGGGGAGACGCCGCACCGCTTCCTCTACTTCCCCGACGAGAACCACTGGGTGCTGCAACCGCAGCACGCCAAGGTCTGGTACGGCGTGGTGGAACACTTCCTGGCCAAGCAGGTCCTGGGCGAAGATATCGCCCTGCCGGAGGACCTGGGCCTGTAAGCCTGTTCCGGCGGCTGTGGGGACGGCCGCCGGAACTCGGCCGGGCGGGGAGGTCCGGCCTGAATGGGGAGAGCCCGGCCGGCACGGTGAACGTGCCGGCCGGGCCGGGGGACGCTGGACATAGGATTGGGGCTGTGACTTCAAGCTTCAGCATCCGCCCCGCGCGCACCGGCGACGTTGCCGCAATCAAGAAACTCGTGGCACCGCTGGCGGCGCAGCGGATCCTGATGGCCAAGGAAACAGTGGCCTACTACGAAAGCCTGCAGGAATTCCGGATCGCCGAATCATCCGAAGGGCAGGTGATCGGCTGCGGCGCCCTGCACGTGATGTGGGAAGACCTCGCCGAGGTCCGCACGCTCGCCGCCGCTGCCGACTGGCGTGGCAAAGGTGTGGGGCATGTGTTGGTGCAGCAGCTTCTCGAGGACGCTAAGGCGCTTGGTGTTTCGCGGGTCTTCTGCCTGACCTTCGAAGTCGACTTCTTCAAGCGCCACGGATTCGAAGTCATGGCCGACCAGTCCGCCGTGGACCCGGAGGTGTACTCGGAGCTCCTGCGCTCGCATGACGAAGGCGTGGCCGAGTTCCTGGACCTGGCGCGGGTGAAGCCGAACACCCTCGGCAATACCCGGATGATCAAATTCCTCTAAGCCTCTGCGGGCGACTATTTCGGCGTCCCTAAAACCTTTCCATATATCTACTTGATGGATAAACTGGACGAGGCCTGTTACCCAAGGCCGCCGTTCTGTGGAGGCGAACCATGACCCACAACGTTATGTTCCCCGATTTCTCAGGATTCCAAGTGGAGATCCCGGGAGCCGCTGCGTCTGCGGAGCCGCGAAAACACGCGGGAAGCAGTCCGGCGGAGTACCTCGAATTCTGGCCCGACGCTCCCGTGAGGGAGCACCCGCAGCCGGACGAGGAAAGCGCCTGGCGCACATCCGCTGCACTGCCGTTCTAGGCATCTACCGCGGCTGCCGGGCGGGTAGTAGGGTCAAAGCAAACTACCCGGATCTGTGCCAGGAGCAGCCATGAAAAAGCTCATCAATGACCCACGCGCGGTGGTGGACGAATCCCTTGAAGGCTTCGGCCTGGCCCACGCCGATCTCCTGGACGTCCACGCCAATCCGGCCTACGTGGTCCGCAAGGGTGCGCCGGTTCCCGGCAAGGTGGCGCTGGTTTCCGGCGGCGGAAGCGGACACGAACCACTCCACGCAGGCTTCGTCGGACACGGCATGCTCGACGCCGCGGTTCCCGGCGCCGTCTTCACCTCGCCCACGCCCGAGCAGATCATTCCCGCCACCGAGGCAGTCGACTCGGGCGCCGGCGTCGTGCATATCGTCAAGAACTACACCGGCGACGTCCTGAACTTCGAGACCGCCGCCGAACTCTCGCAGGCCGAAGGCATCAGCGTCCGCACCGTGCTGGTGGACGACGACGTTGCGGTGAAGGACTCCCTGTACACAGCAGGCAGGCGCGGCGTGGGCGGAACGGTGCTCGTCGAGAAAATCGCCGGCGCCTCGGCGGTCCGTGGCGACACCCTCGACGCCGTGACCGGCGTAGCGGAAACAGTCGCCCGGAATGTGCGCACGATGGGTGTGGCCCTCTCCGGGTGCATTGTGCCGCATGCCGGGGTCCCCAGCTTCGAACTGGCCGACGACGAAATCGAGATCGGCATCGGAATCCACGGCGAGCCCGGCCGCCACCGCATCCCCATGGAAGGAGCAGATGCCATTACGGCCCGGCTGCTGGAACCGGTGGTGGAGGACCTCGCGTTACGGAAAGGCGAGCGGGCGCTGCTGTTCGTCAACGGCATGGGCGGCACCCCGCTGAGCGAGCTCTACATCGTGTACCGCCGCGCGGCACGCATGCTGGAAGAACAGGGAATCACCGTTGAACGGTCCCTCGTGGGCAACTACGTCACCTCGCTGGAGATGCAGGGCTGCTCGATCTCGGTGCTCCGGCTGGACGATGAGCTGGTCGACTTGTGGGATGCGCCGGTCCACACCGCCGCCCTGCGCTGGGGGATGTGAGCATGGGGCTGGGGATCACCTGGGCGCTGGAATGGCTGGAGCTGTCCGCACAGAAAATGTCCGAGCACCGTGTTGAGCTCATTGAATTGGACCGTGCGATCGGCGATTCGGACCACGGCGAAAACATGGACCGCGGCTTCCGGGCCGTGCTGGAGAAAATCGCCGAAGGAACACCGGACACCCCGGGCGCAGCCTTGAAGCTGGCCGCCATGGCCCTGATGTCCAAAGTGGGCGGGGCCGCCGGGCCGCTTTACGGCACCGCGTACCTGCGGGCGTCCACGGCGTTGGGAACCTCGGAGGACATTGACTCCGCAGCGCTCGCGGCGGCCCTCGCCGCGGCACGGGATGGCATCGTGGCGCGCGGCAAGGCAGAGCCCGGCGACAAGACCATGGTGGACGCCTGGACGCCCGCGGTGGAGGCGGCCAACGAGGCCGTGGCTTTGGGCGCCGACGCCGTCGCGGTCCTTGCCGCGGCGGCCGAGGCCGCCGAAGTCGGGGCAGTCACCACTGATCCGCTTATTGCCCGCAAGGGACGTGCCAGCTACCTCGGCGAACGCAGCGCGGGCCACCGCGATCCCGGCGCCGTGTCCACGGCGCTCCTGCTCCGTGCTGCTGCCACTGCGGCCGGATTTCCCGACGGGAAGCAGGCGTGACGGTCGCCCTGGTGGTGGTTTCGCACAGCGCCAGGATCGCCGAAGGGGCCGTTGAACTCGCGGAACAGATGGCGCACGGCGTTGCCTTCTTCGCCGCGGGCGGCACCGGCGACGGCAGGATCGGCACCAGCTTCGAGCTGGTGCTGGCCGCTTTTGAATCGGCGTTGGAGGCCGCTGCCGGTTCCGGCGTCGTGGTGCTCACCGACCTGGGTTCGGCGGTCATGACGGCGGAATCGGCCGTCGAATTCTGCAGCTCGCCGGAGGACGTGCTGCTCGCCGACGCGCCTCTTGTGGAAGGGCTCGTCGCGGCGGGCGTGGCGGCGCAGGGCGGGGCCGACGCCCAAGCGGTCAAAGCTGCCGCGGCAGCGGTGCGGTTCGGCCAAGGCGGGCCGGCAGCGGAGGCGGGGTCCGGCGTCGCGCATTCAGAGGCTGCGGTCCCCGCTGAGACAGGGGAGTTCGTGCTTCGGAACGCGGCAGGGATGCACGCCCGGCCGGCCGCCAGGATCGCGGGCGGCCTGGCCGGGCTGGATGCCGAGGTGACCGTCAACGGCGTCGACGGCACCTCGGTCATGGAACTGATGACCCTGGCAGTGGGCAAGGGCGGCACCCTCACGGTGCGGGCCACCGGCAGCGACGCCGCGAAAGCGGTGGCCTACGTGCAGCGCCTGGTGGCGGAAGGCTTCGGCGAGGAATAGATCAGCCCTGCCGGGCGGCCCATTCCTCGACGCGCCGGCCGCTTTCCTCCTCCGAGAGGTCTTCCACCCGGGTCATGATCGACCAGCGGACCCCGAACGGGTCCCGGATGCTGGCGTAACGGTCACCGGAGACGAAGTTCGCCAATGGTTCGCGGACAGTGGCGCCGGCTTCCTCGGCGCGGGCGACCACGGCGTCGGCATCGGAGCAGTACAGGCCCAGGGAGTAGCAGTCGTCACCGCCTTGCGGCGCCGGGACCAGGTGGTATTCGGGATTCGGTTCACCGATCTGGAGGTGCCCCTGACCGAAGTCGAGCTCAGCGTGGACCACCATTCCGCCGAATTCCGTGGCGCTGATGATCCGTGCGCCGAAGACGTCCCGGTAGAACGCCAGGGCCTCCTTGGCGTTGGCGATGGCGAGGAACGGCGTGAGGCTCGTGCAGCCGTGCGGAATGCCGTGGCTGGTGTGTTCGCCGTGGGCGGCTGCGGTTGTCTGGGTGCTTGTAGTATCTGTCATGGATACGACGCTAGGCGCCGGAGGACCGCCGGCGCTTGGAGATTTGCGACAAGGTGGCGGCAGCGGCCCGTCTTCGTGGGGGCCGCAGCGGAAGGGGTGCCGCGTGGACGAGTCATTCAAGGGCATCCTGTACCCGGCACGGCTCCCGATATTTCATCGGCTTCCGGCACCGGCCGCCGTCGAACACCTGGTGCAGTGGTTCTGGATCCCCGAATGGGACATCGACGCCGGACGCTCCTCACGGCAGCATGTGATCGCCTACCCTGCCTCGAACCTCACCGTTGAGCCGCACAGCGTCGGGTTCTCCGGGCCTACCACCCGGGCCGGCTTCCGCGATCTGACGGGCCGCGGCTGGGCCGTCGGCGCGCTCCTTCGCCCCGCCGCCGTGCCCCTGTTCACCGATGATCCGGCCGGCCTGCAGGACGCCGAAGTGCCCCTTCCGCTGGACGAACTCCACCGCGCTGTGGTTTCAGCGATGGCAGTGCCCGACGACGGCGCCCGCCGGCAGGGAGCGGTGGATGCCTTCGCGGCGTGGCTGGCGTCCTTCGGCGGCGTTGCGTCGGAAGAGGGGCTGACCGCGAACGCCATGATGGACATCATCGCTTCCGATCCGGACGTGGTCCGGATCGAGGACGTCAGCTCCCGGCTCGCGGTGTCGCCGCGGACGCTGCAGAGGCTCGCGAAGAAGTACGTGGGACTCAGTCCGTCCGCGCTGATCCGCCGCCGGCGCCTGCAGGACGCGGTGGAGCGCGCCCGGCTGGAGCCCTCGGTGGACCTCGCGGTGATTGCCGCTGAGTTCGGCTACGCGGACCAGGCGCACCTGAGCAACGATTTCCGGAAATACCTGGGGTTCACGCCGGGAATGTACCGGCGCTCGATTGACTGACTTGCGGCTTAGGGCGCACGGCTGAGTGCGGGCGGTCCGGCGCGCGGCTCAGGGCGCCTGCCTGAGGCCCGTGGCGTCCAGGATGAGGTTCGCGGCGATGATGGTTCCGCATTTCTCGCTGAAGGGCTTGAGGCTCTTGGGCGTGAACTCGAGCGTGCCGACGGGCAGCGGCCGGCCGCTTGAGGCAGTACCGGTGACCTTGGCGCTGATGGGTGATGCGGTCAGCACGCCCATGTCCAGCATTCCGTAGATGGTGCCGTCCGGGGACATGGTGGCAGAGCATGTACCGTCCGGGCCGGTGCTGCAGGCCTGCGGTACGGCCCTGCTGCCCGGACGGAGTTCGAGGTCCGCTTCCTTGCACTTGCCGTCCTGGCACGCACGCAGGTGCACGGACTGGACCGTGGGCACGTAGTCTTCCGCGACGGTCAGTCCCACGACAGGTGCCGGCGCGATGGCCGGGCACGGCGCGGACTCAGGCTGGCAGCCTGAGCCGAGCAACGCCGTCGTGCTTAATGCCACGGCCGCCCATAACTTGCGCATACCTCAGGGTAGGACCGCCTGGCGCGGGCCGGAACGGCAGCGCCGGAAGTGGCGGCGACATCGTTATGGTGCCGCGCAATGCGGTAACGCCGGGCTTTGACACCGGGGCGGAATCAGAGCGGAAAGATACCGATGAACCAGAACGAAGCCGCGGAGAAGGCCACGAAGAAGGCGATGGCGCAGCCGATGCCCACCTTCTCCTTGGGGGACTGGTGGTAGGACTCCTGCGGGTTGGCCGGGTTGACCGCAACTTCGATGTACGAGCCGGGCGTCGGGGTTTCCACCGTGGGAACGTCGGATTTCCCGGTGAACAGCTGCCCGCCGGGACCGGTGAACTGGTACGTGGGGTAGAAACGCCGCGATGGATCGCCACTGCCCACCTTCCCTTCCCAGCCGGAAGTGCTGCCGGTGACCACGGCCTGGACTCGGGGCCAGCCGACGGTGCGCTTGTCCCGGTTCTTCTCCTTCCGGACGGTGTGCACCAGGGCGGCAATTGCCGCGAGCTGGAAGAGGGCCCAGACGACGTAGAGCACTGTCCTCATGTGGTCTCCGTTTCGTTGTTCGGGTGGGCTTTCAGGGGTTCGGGGGTGCTCAGGCTCGTTCAGGCCGGCAGCCGGTAGCCGCTGTCCAGCAGCTCCGCCAGGCCGTCGCGGACCAGCCCGTCCAAGGCCCGCTCAAGCTGTTCCGGTGCGGAATTGAGGCGGTGCAAGGCAGCCAACGGGACTGCGGTTCCTTCGGCCGCGAAGCCGAGGTCTGCCGGGGCCCGCTCGAACAGCTCGCGCGCCACGGGCACCTCGGCCATGCGGAGCACGGCCATCACGGCGCCGCGCACCTGCCGGTCCGTGCCGTGCCACGCCTGGCCCTTGGGAACGTACGACGGCGGCGGCTCGCCGGCCGCGAGCCAGGCACAGCTGCTGCGCACCGGGCAGTCGGAGCACTTGGGGGAGCGGGCGGTGCACACCAGTGCGCCCAGCTCCATGACGGAGGCGTTCCAGCGCACCGACAGAGCGGTGTCTTCCGGCAGGAGGGAATCGGCCAGGCGCATCTCGGCCGCCGTGAGCGAGGGTGCCGGGAGGGCCGTGCCCGAAACCAGGCGCGCGTGCACCCGGCGGATATTGGTGTCCACCACCGTTTCGCGCTCGCCGAAGGCAAAAGCCGCGACGGCGGCCGCCGTATAGTCGCCGACGCCGGGCAGGCCGAGGAGGCCCTCGTAGCTGCCGGGCACCTTGCCGCCGTGTTCTTCGACAATCGCGACTGCGGCCGCGTGCAAGCGCAGCGCGCGCCGCGGGTAACCGAGCCGGCCCCAGTGGCGCACGGCTTCGCCGGACGCTTCGCGGGCGAGGTCCGCAGGTTCCGGCCAGCGCTGCATCCAGTCCTGCCACACCGGGAGGACCCGCACCACCGGAGTCTGCTGCAGCATCACTTCGCTGACCAGGACGCCCCATGGACTGCAATCCGCTTTGCGCCAAGGAAGGTCCCGGGCGTTCGCGGCGAACCAGTCGTTCAGCTCGTGGTGCAGGGCCTGGAGTTCAGCTGGGTCCAGCTTGTGGGGCGGGGTGTGCGGGGCTGTGCTTTGTGGGGCGGGGTTTCGTGGGGCGCCTCTTCGCCGGGTGCCGGCGGCTGCCGTGGCTGATGGCGATGACATGGAGACCCTCTTGTTGCGGCTGCGTTGCTCCCGGGGCCGCGGGCCGCCGGTTTCCTGCCCTCCACTGTAGCTGAGACGATTGGAGGCCGTGTTTGTCCTGCAGATCAGGCGGGTTTGAGGGCCGCAAAGCCGCCTGATCTGCAGGATTGATCACGACGGCGCCTGCCAGCCTCCCCGCCGCAGCGCGGCTTCGACTTGGGGAACCACCCATTCGGCGCCCAGCTCCATGTCCCGCGCGTAGATCTTTACCTGGTTCCAGCCGCAGTCGAGCATGAAAGTGTCCCGGCCTTTGTCGGCCACCTGCCGGGCAGGCGTGAGGTGGTGGGCGCCCTCGTATTCAACGCACGTCCGGAATTCCGGGCAGGCGAGGTCCACCCATCGTGGAAAGCTGTGATCATCCTGAGACACGGGATAATCCACCCGGAACGGCGGCAACTGCGGTGCGGCCTGCAACATAAGCCGGAGCCGGGTTTCCTGCGGAGAGTCAGCGCCTACCCGTAGCAAAGGAAGGGCCTTGCGCGCCATCGAAAGCCCGGGAACGCGCCGCGCCCGGGAAAGATAGGCCGCCAACTCCTCCAGGGAAACCAGTGGCGGTCCCGCTTTGCCGAAGCCGCGCTCCGCATGGGTGCAGACCAGGAAATCGCCGGCGACAACAAGGTCTTCCAGGCCGAAGACCGCTGCCAGGTCCAGCCAGGTCTTGGCCGGGGATGTCAGGGGAATCCCGTTCAGCCACGTCACCTCATCGGCCCGAAGGACCCTGCTGTGCCCCACAACGTGCTTTCGCCTCGGCGCCGTAGCCGAGCGGGAACTCAGGTGCAGCCGTGCTTCGTCTTCCAAGTCCGCAGGCAGAGGCACTCCCAAGAGCCTGGCCGCGGTGGTATCGCTGGCGAACAGTCCTGCCTCCGGGAGCAGGTATGGGCGCACCCGTTCGGCCAGGGTTTGCGCGACGCCGACCGGCACCCTGATGCCGCGGCTCGGGCTCCGAAGGTCTTTGGCCTTGAGCCTGCTACGGGACTGCCCTGCAGCGAGGCCCTCTTGGAGCGTGAAAGAAACCGCAGCAAGATGGGGCGGCAACGGTCTGGCCTTGTTCACATCACAAGCTTCACGGAAACTCGCGTGCCTTGTGGGGTTATCCACAGGGCAAGCAGCCAGTCCGCGATTGATCCTGCAGATCACGCGGGTTTGAGGCCCGCAAAGCCACCTGATCTGCAGGACGAACGACCGGGGCCGTGCGGGCTGTTGGCGGCGTCGCGCATGAGCGAGCTCATACCTGCGGGCGTGGCCCAGGCGGCGTGGTGAGGCGGCATCCGGGGCGGGTGTTGCCTAGCCTAGTCATATGGTCACCAAGGGCAGTCAGTCGAACGCGCGCGGAACGCGCACGTCAGGCACGGGCGCCCGGACCACGGCCGCGGGTCGCCCCAAGAGTGGTGCGAAGCCGCGCCCGTCCGCCCCACGCCCAAGTACCCCGCGCTCCAGCTCCACACGCACTGGCCGCCGCAAGCCCAGCCCCGCCGTCTACCGCCGTCGCCGGCTGGTTGTTTCTGTCGCGTTGCTGCTGGTGCTGGGACTCATGGCGGCCGGAGTCGTGGCGATCGTCTCGTCGTTTTCCGGCGCGGCGGAACCGGCGGCACAGCCTGCCAACACCCAGCAACCGCAGGGGGGCCAAACCCCCGCGCCGGGGGCCTCGGGCACAGCAAGCCCCTCGACCAAGGCGTCTCCCGTGTGCGACCTGAACCTGGTGACCGTCACCGCCAGCACGGACAAGCCCTCCTACGCCGCCGGCCAGAACCCCGTCCTCGGTTTGAAGGTCAGCAACGGCGGAACCACGCCGTGCCAGGTCAACGTGGGCACTTCGCAGATGGAATTCCTGGTGATGAGCGGCCCGGACCGGATCTTCTCCTCGCGGGACTGCCAGGCCAAGAGCGAGGATTTGGTGAAGACCATCGCGCCGGGCAAGAGCGAAACCGCCAACTTCGTGTGGCAGCGCAACAGGACCGTGGAAGGCTGCAATGTGGTGAACGCGAAACCCGGCAACGGTACGTACGTCTTTACGGCGTCGTTGGGCAACAAGGTCAGCCCGAAGGCGGTCTTCCAGCTCCGCTGAGCGGATCCTGCGACAGGACTGGCTCTACAGGAAGCGGTCCAGGAGGCTGGCTTCGGCCATGCGGCTGAGGCCTTCGCGGACAACACGGGCACGCTGGTCGCCGATGCCATCGACCGTCATGAGGTCTTCGATGGTGGCGGCCATCAGGTTCTGCAAGCCGTCGAAATGATCCACCAAGCGGTCCGCCACGGCCTTGGGGACTGACTTGAGCCCCGCCAGCAGACGGTAACCGCGCGGCTGCACGCCGGCGTCGAGCACGTCCATGCCGCCCGCATGGCCGATGATCCCCGCAATCCGGCTGAGATCGATCAGCTCAGTGGGGCCGAGGTCCATGAGCGCCTGGACGGCGGCGTCGATGTCCTCGGGCGAGGCGTTGGCGCCCGCGTAGTCGCGGATGATGACGTCGCTGCCGGGGCCGCGGCCCATGGTGAGCTCTTCGAGCTGCAGCGACAACAGGCGGCCGTCCTCACCGAGTTCGAGCACGTACTGGGCGATTTCCTCGGCAATGCGGCGGACCATTTCCTGGCGCTGCAGGGTGACGGCGACGTCCCGCACGGTGACCATCGCCTCGATTTCCAGTGCCGAAAGCGAGCTGGTGACCTGGTCCAGGCGCGCGCTGTAGCGCTCGAGCGTGGCGAGGGCCTGGTTGGCGCGGGCCAGCACCTTTTCCGAGCCTTCGAGCACATGCCGCAGGCCGTTCACATAGAGGGCGATGATCTGCATGGACTGGCTGACCGAGATGACCGGAACGCCGGTCTGGATGGCGACGCGCTCGGCGGTGCGGTGGCGGGTGCCGGATTCCTGGGTTTCGATGCTGGAATCGGGGACCAGTTGCACGGCCGCGCGGACGATGTTGCTGGCGTCCTTGTCGCAGACGATCGCGCCGTCCATCTTGGCCAGTTCGCGGAGCCGGGTGGGGGAGAATTCGATGCCGATTTCGAAGCCGCCCGAACAGATGGAATCGATGGTGCGGTCCGAGCCGAGGACGATCAGGGCACCGGTGCGTCCGCGCAGGATCCGCTCAAGGCCGTCCCGCAATGCGGTGCCGGGGGCAACTCTCGCCAGGGTCGCCTTGAGCGATTCCTCGGGACTGCGGGCCATGCGTCTTCCCTTCGAAGGTGGGCAAAGGGCCCGCGACCGGGCCGGCATCAATGCCGGCGGTGTTCAGGAAAGTGTTCAGCAAAGTGCCCCGGCAGTGGCAAGCACCATGATAGATCCTCGCAGGACCATTAACCGCACAGGCAAGCCTCAAAGTGGCTCATTTCTCCTTGGCCCGGATGGGTGCGCAAACGGCTCCCCGGGACCTGCCGCGGGGAGCCGTTTTGGTGGTGCAGGGGGATCTGTTCCTAGTAGTCCGCCTGGCGCTTGAGTTTGTTGCCGAGGCGGAGCATCGCGAAGCTGACCAGCAGGAAGCCGGCGGCAATCCCGACGGCGAAGAGCGCCACGCCGCCCCAGCCTCCGGCACGCGCGGGGTCAATGAACCAGTACGGGTACCAGTCCACGATCGCGCCGCGGATGAGGCTGTAGGCGAGGTAGGCGATCGGGTACACCAGCCAGTACCAAAGGTGCCGGACGGTCATGGTGGTGCGCGGGGGCTGGAAGAGCCAGTCCGCCACCATCACCACGGGGATCAGGTAGTGCACCACGAAGTTCACCCACGGAACCATCGAGCCGAGGTCCTGGCCGGTGAGCAGGGCACCGAAGACGATGCCCACGATGGCCATGGCGATGGTGGCCGTTCCGCGGGCGGTTTCATCCAGCTCGGTGGGCTGTTTGCGGATGAGCAGGCGGTAGCCGCTGACCAGCAGCACGACGGCGGCGAAGAGGTTGGACAGGTTGGTGAAGTAGCTGAAGAAGTTCCCGACGTCGTAACTCAAGCTGATGTGCACGCCCAGCTGCGTTCCAACAGCCACCAGCGTCAGCAGGCCGAAGAAGAAGCGTCCCCCAATAAGCACTGTTCTTTTGGTCATGCCCTTACTCTCGCCTACCGGGCTTGCCGCCGCCGGGCGACACCCCGGCGCCCTCTCGCACCGGTCTCAGCCGATCAGCAGCTCCAAGGCCTCGGCCACATGGGCCACCTCCCGCACGGAGAAGCCTTCCGGGACCGGTCCGGGCCCGTTGGGGCTGGCCGGGACCACGGCGTGCGTGAAGCCAAGGCGCTGGGCTTCGTGGATGCGCTGGTTGATGCCGGGAACGGGGCGCACTTCGCCGGCCAGGCCCACCTCGCCGAAGGCGATGAGCCGCTGTGGCAGGGCCTTCCGGGACTTGGCCGAGGCCACGGCCAGTGCGACGGCGAGGTCCGTGGCCGGTTCGCTGAGCTTCACGCCGCCCACGGTGGCCACGTAGGAATCGTCCTTGTGCAGGATGCAACCCGCCCGCTGCTGCAGCACAGCCAGGAGCATCGAAACCCGGGAGCTGTCCAGGCCGCTGGTGGCACGCCGCGGCTGGGAATTGGCGCTTTCGGCCAGGAGCGACTGCACCTCGGCCAGCAACGGCCGCCGGCCCTCCATGGTGACGGTGATGCACGTTCCCGAGACGGGCTCGCGGGTGCGGGAGACGAAGAGCCCGCTGGGATCGGCAAGGCCTTCGATGCCGGCCTCGTTGAGGTCGAAGCAGCCGACGTCATCCGTGGCGCCGTAGCGGTTCTTGACGGCACGCAGCAGGCGCAGGCGGGAATGGCGCTCGCCTTCGAACTGGCACACCACATCCACCAGGTGTTCCAACAGCCGCGGGCCCGCGATGGAACCGTCCTTGGTTACGTGGCCCACGAGGAGCGTGGTCATGTTGCGGCGCTTGGCGGCGGCGATGATGGACGCGGCGACCTCGCGGACCTGCGAGACACCCCCGGCGCTGCCTTCCACCTCGGCGCTGCTGAGCGTCTGCACGGAGTCCACGATCAGCAGTTTGGGTTCGAGCTTTTCCACCTGCCCCAGGGCCTGGCCGAGGTCCGTTTCGGCCGACAGGTACAACGTGTCCGCGATGGCGCTGATCCGTTCGGCACGCAGCTTCACCTGGGCGGCGGATTCCTCGCCCGTGACGTACAGGACGTCCTGCCCCGTGCGCGCGAATTTCGCCGCGACATCCAGCAGCAGGGTGGATTTCCCGACGCCGGGCTCCCCGGCCAGGAGGATCACCGCACCGGGAACCAGGCCTCCGCCGAGCACCCGGTCCAGTTCGTCGACGCCGGTAGGCAGGAACGCCGCCGTCGTCCCGTCCACCTCGGCAATCCGGCGCGCCGGCTCCAGAACGGTGGCGGCCGCCGTCGTACGCGCTACGGTGGCGCCGGCCTCCTCAACGGTTCCCCACGCCTGGCACTCGCCGCAGCGGCCCACCCACTTGACGGTGGTCCAGCCGCATTCGGCGCATTTGAACGCGGGAGCCTTGGAGGCGCGGGAAGTCTTGGTAGCCATGCGTACAAGGCTAGTTGAGGGCCATGACAGTAAAGCCGTTACAAGGGCGGCAGGGCGTCCCGGGCTTCTCCGGGTTCCATGCCGGCGGCCTCCAGGAGGTCCACCATGAGCGGCCGGAACAGCATCACCACCGTTTCGCCCTCAAGCTTCTGCACATTGAGCATCTTCGGGTGCAGGCGGGCGGCCACGTCGGAAAGGTCCTGCCGGGCGACGCGCAGGTGGGTGCGGCGGGCGCCGTCGTGCACTTCCGCAAGGCCCAGCGAGAGTTCGTCGACCGCGGACGCGGTGTCCCGGAGCACCTCCGAAATGCTGTCGATCGCCTCGTCCGAAAGCGCGGCGTGGTTGATGGCACTGGTGAGCCGGCGCGCGAAAACGCGGCTGTTGCGCAAGGCGAGGTCGATGGAATCCAGCGAGGTCTCCATCGCGTTCAACTCGTCGCGGTGCTTGCGGTAGGCGGGGGCCAGGGTGGCCACCTCGCCCGCGGCCAGCAGCGACTGGCGCATCCGGTCCACCAGCGGTTGGCAGTTGCGGCCGCGGACCAGCGCGTGCCAGGCGAGCGTGGAATCGCTGTCGATCATGGCGTCCGCGCATTCGCGCAACACCTCCGCCAGCTCATGGAGCAGTTTCCGCACGTCCTGCCGCGGCTCAAGCCGCGGATCCTTCGGCATCAGCACGGTGACCAGCAGCGCGAAGACGCCCCCGACGACGGCATCCAGGCTGCGGGTGAACGGCCCTCCCGGCGGGGCCGGGAGCAGGACCACCAGCAGCGACTGCAGGCCCAGCTGGGTGGTGAAGATAGTGCCGCTGTCCAGGAAGCGGGCCAGCAGGATCGAGAAGAGGAGGACGACGGCGGCCTGCCACACCCCGGAGCCGAGCCAGTGCACCAGCAGATCGCCCACCACGATGCCCAGGGTGCAGCCGAGGCCCACCTCCATGACCCGGCGAAGCCGCGGGTCGCGGGAGAAACCCAGCGCGATCAGCGACGACGTGGCGGCGAAAAGCGGGCCGGTGTGGCCGAGGATGTGCTCGGCGAAGGCGTAGGCGCCCACGGCGCAGATGGTCATCTGGACGGCCGGGACCACCGATTTCCGGGTGCGGGCCATTCCGGTGCGCAGCCTGCCCCGAAGGAATTTCGAGGTGGCTGAGAGTCCGGGCCGGGCATCCATGCCTCAAGTCTATGCAGGCATCCGGGCGCAAGGGCGGCGCTGGATTTGTCAACGAATGGCCTGCTTCCGTTCACCTTCCGTTCACCTTTAACGGCCGATCCCTTTACTTGAGGCTCTTACCGTCGATCAAGGTACAAAACGAGTACGAATCTCCCAACGGCCGAAAATCTCCTCGGCACGCATCTGAGAATCCCTGGAAGGGGTACATCAAAGTGAAGGCAACTCGCTTCGGCCGCAACGCGGCACTCGCGGTCATCGCAGCCGGCGCCCTGGCGCTCACCGCTTGCGGTTCTGACAACCCGGCCGGCACCAACACCGCCGCCCCGTCCGCCGGCGGCGCCAAGGTCACCGGCACCCTTACCGGCATCGGCTCCTCCGCGCAGGGCGCGGCCATGGACGCCTGGAAGTCCGGCTTCGCCGCCGCCAACAGCGGCGCCACCGTGCAGTACTCCCCGGACGGCTCCGGCGCGGGCCGCAAGGCCATCATCGACGGCTCGGCCCAGTTCGCCGGCTCCGACGCCTACCTGAAGGACGCGGAGCTCGCCGACTCCAAGAAGGTGTGCGGTCCTGACGGCGCCATCAACATCCCGGTCTACATCTCCCCGATCGCCGTGGCCTTCAACCTGCCCGACATCACCGAGCTGAAGCTGGATTCCGCCACGATCGCCAAGATCTTCCGCGGCCAGATCGCCAAGTGGAACGACCCCGCAATCGCCGCCCTGAACCCGGACGTCAAGCTCCCGGACCTCAAGGTCACCCCGGTCAACCGCTCCGATGACTCCGGTACCACCAAGAACTTCACTGAGTACCTGGCCGCCACCGCTGCCGACGTCTGGACCGACGAGGCCGACGGCGTGTGGCCGGCATCCCTGAAGGGCGAAAACGCCAAGGGCACTTCCGGCGTCGTCAAGACCGTCACCGACACCCCCGGCGCCGTGACCTACGCTGACGACTCCGCCGTTTCCGGCAAGCTCGGCGTTGCCCAGGTCAAGGTCGGCAACGAGTTCGTGAAGATTTCCCCGGAGGCCGCTGCCAAGGCCGTCGAGGTCAGCAAGCCGGTCGAAGGCCGCGCTGCCAACGACTTCGCACTCAAGCTGGACCGCAAGACCACTGAAGCCGGCGCTTACCCGGTGGTCCTCGTTTCCTACCACGTCGTCTGCACCACCTACGACAAGAAGGAAACCGCCGACCTCGTCAAGGCCTTCGAGAACTACGTCGTGTCCGAAGAGGGCCAGAAGACCGCTGCCGACGCCGCCAAGTCCGCCCCGCTCTCCAAGGCGCTGCAGGACAAGGCCAAGGCTGCCATCGAGTCCATCAAGGCCAAGTCCTAAGGACCCCTGGGGCTGCCGGCGCCACGGCGCCGGCAGCCAGGGAACACCGAAGTTCCCTGTCCCGCCGTTTGAAAGGGCCACAAGCCCGGGGCGGGGCAGGGAACTTGGCCATTTTCCGTACCGATGTTGAAGGTAGACGTGACCACCAACTCCCTGACCACTTCCCAAGGCGCCGGGCGCGCCGGGGACAAGGTCTTCTCCGGAGCCGCACTGACCGCGGGATGCCTCATCCTCGCCGTCCTGTTCGGCGTCGCACTCTTCCTGGTTGTCCAGGCCATCCCGGCCTTCGTGGCCCCGGCCGCCGACATCCAGGGCGGCCAGGGCTTCTTCGCCTACATCTGGCCGATCGTCCTGGGCACCCTGATCGCTGCCCTGATCGCCCTCGTGATCGCCACCCCCGTGGCCATTGGCGTGGCCCTGTTCATCTCGCACTACGCTCCGCGCCGGCTCGCCTCCGGCCTGGGCTACGTGATCGACCTCCTCGCCGCCATCCCTTCCGTGGTGTACGGCGCCTGGGGCGCGGCGTTCCTGGCAAAGGAAATCGCCCCGGCCTACGACTGGCTGGCGGACAACATGGGCTGGCTGCCGATCTTCCAGGGCCCCGCCTCCGCCACCGGCAAGACCATCCTGACCGCCGGCATCGTGCTGTCCGTCATGGTGCTGCCCATCATCACCTCCCTGAGCCGCGAAATCTTCCTGCAGACCCCCAAGCTGCATGAGGAAGCCGCGCTTGCCCTGGGAGCCACGCGCTGGGAAATGATCAAGATGGCCGTGCTGCCCTTCGGCCGCCCCGGCATCATCAGCGCCGTCATGCTGGGCCTGGGCCGCGCGCTCGGCGAGACCATGGCCGTGGCCCTGGTGCTCTCCTCCGGCGTACTGACCGCCAGCCTCATCCAGAGCGGCAACCAGACCATCGCCGCCGAGATCGCGCTGAACTTCCCCGAAGCCAGCGGCCTCAAGGTCAACACCCTGATCGCTGCGGGCCTGGTGCTGTTCGTCATCACCCTGGCCGTGAACATGGTGGCGCGCTGGATCATCACCAAGCACAAAGAATTCTCGGGAGCGAACTAAATGACTGTCACAGCCCCCGTAACCCGCAAGCGCTCCGCCCTCACCAAGGGCCAGCTGCCGTCGTACGCGCCGTGGGTGGTGCTCGCTGTCGCCCTGGTTCTCGGCGCCGCCATCCTTGCCCTCGTCGGCTTCAACGTCTTCGGCTGGGGCGTCGTCTCCGCGCTGCTCTTCACCGTGGGCCTGGTGGCCTGGAGCGGCATGGTTGAAGGCGCCCGCAAGGCCAAGGACAAGCTGGCCACCTGCCTGGTGGTCGGAGCCTTCCTCGTGGCACTGCTGCCGCTGGTCTCCGTGATCTGGACCGTGCTGGTCAACGGCATCCCCGGCATCATCACCCCCGGCTTCCTGGGCACCTCGATGAACGGTGTCACCGGCACCTTCGACAACAAGAGCGTCGAAGAAGGCACCCGCGTGCTAGGCGGCGTCTACCACGCCTTGATCGGTACCGTCCAGATCACCCTGCTGGCCACCGTGATCTCCGTGCCGGTGGGCCTGCTCACCGCGATCTACCTGGTGGAATACGGCGAGGACCGCCCGCTGGCCCGCGCCATCACCTTCTTCGTGGACGTCATGACCGGCATCCCGTCGATCGTGGCCGGCCTCTTCGCCGCGGCGTTCTTCTTCGCTGTCGTCGGCCCGGGCACCAAGACCGGTGCGGTGGCCGCCGTCGCGCTTTCCGTGCTGATGATCCCGGTGGTGGTCCGCTCCAGCGAGGAAATGCTCAAGATCGTCCCGAACGAACTGCGCGAGGCCTCCTACGCGCTGGGCGTGCGGAAGTGGCGGACCATCCTGAAGGTGGTCATCCCGACGGCGATCTCCGGCATCGCGTCCGGCGTCACCCTGGCGATCGCCCGCGTGATCGGCGAGACCGCGCCGATCCTGGTCACCGCCGGCTTCGCCACCACCATCAATAACAACGTCTTCGGCGGCTGGATGGCCTCGCTGCCCACGTTCATCTACACCCAGATCCTCAACCCGACCTCGCCGTCCAACCCCGCCCCCTCGGACCAGCGGGCCTGGGGCGCGGCCCTGGTGCTGATCATCCTGGTGATGCTGCTGAACCTCGCAGCCCGTTTGATCGCACGGATCTTCGCCCCCAAGGCCGGCCGCTAGTGCCGCGCCCCCATATTCTTCCCACCACAGCATTGAAGGAATACCATGTCTAAGCGGATCGACGTCAAGGACCTGAACGTCTACTACGGCAATTTCCTGGCCGTCGAAGGCGTCAACATCAACATCGACGCCAAGTCGGTCACCGCCTTCATCGGCCCGTCCGGTTGCGGCAAGTCCACCTTCCTGCGCACCCTGAACCGCATGCACGAGGTCCTCCCGGGCGCCCGTGTTGAAGGCGAAGTGCTGCTCGACGGCGACAACCTCTACGGCCCCGGCGTGGACCCCGTAACCGTGCGCACCCAGGTGGGCATGGTCTTCCAGCGGCCCAACCCGTTCCCCACCATGTCCATCCGGGACAACGTGCTGGCCGGCGTGAAGCTGAACAACAAGAAGATCTCCAAGGGCGAGGCCGACACCCTCGTGGAGCGCTCCCTGCAGGGCGCCAACCTCTGGAACGAGGTGAAGGACCGCCTCGACAAGCCGGGTTCCGGCCTGTCCGGCGGCCAGCAGCAGCGCCTCTGCATCGCCCGCGCCATCGCCGTGGAACCGCAGGTCATCCTCATGGACGAGCCGTGCTCCGCGCTGGACCCCATCTCCACCCTGGCCGTTGAGGACCTCATCAACGAGCTCAAGGACCAGTACACCGTGGTGATCGTGACCCACAACATGCAGCAGGCCGCCCGGGTTTCGGACAAGACGGCGTTCTTCAACATCGCCGGCACCGGCAAGCCGGGCAAGCTGATCGAGTTCGCGGACACCAGCACCATCTTCAACAACCCGTCCCAGAAGGCCACCGAAGACTACGTCTCCGGCCGCTTCGGGTAAGCCCCAGCCGCACCCCAGGCTCGCAAGCTCGCCCGGGGACCCCTGCGGCCGTGGGCCCTAGTCTCATCGGCTGCTGAGCATCTGCCGTTTTGGTCCCTGATAACGGCACCTACTCAGCAGTCGGTGTTTAAGGCCCGACGGCGGGCGGCACCTTGGGGGTGCCGCCCGCCGTCGTTATTTAATGCGGACGCTCAGGCGTTGATCTGGTCCTCCACGTGCATGGCGCCGGGCTTCTGCGGACCGAACTTCCGCCACAGGCGGATGAAGAGCGGCAGGGCCAGCAGCACGGCCACCAGGATGTAGGTCACCACGCCTACGGGTTCATTGAAGAGCCCGGAGACGTCGCCGCCGCTGAGCTGCAGGGACTTGCGGAGCTGGCCTTCCAGTCGTGGACCAAGGATGAGGCCGATGATGAGCGGCAGCACCGGCAGGCCGTAGCGGCGCATCGCGAAGCCCAAGGCGCCCAGGACCAGCAGCAGGATCAGGTCGAAAGCCTGCATGTTCACCGCGAAGGCGCCCAGGGTGGCGAAGAACAGGATTCCCGCGTAGAGGTACGGCCGGGGGATCCGCAGCAGCTTCGCCCAGACAGGAGCCATGGGCAGGTTGATCAGCAGCAGCAGGGCGTTGCCGATGAACAGGCTGGCAATCAGGCCCCATACCAGGACGGGTTCATTCTCGAACAGCAGCGGTCCGGGCTGGATGCCGAAGGTCATCAGGGCCGCGAGCATCACGCCGGCGGTGGCGTTGGTGGGCAGGCCGAGGGCAAGCAGCGGGGTCAGCGTTCCGGCGGCGGAGGCGTTGTTTGCCGCTTCCGGGCCTGCGACGCCTTCGATGGCGCCGTGTCCGAATTCCTCCGGGTGCCGGCTGAGCTTCTTCTCCGTCACGTAGGACAGGAAGGTGGGCACCTCGGCGCCGCCTGCGGGCATGGCCCCGAACGGGAAACCGAAGGCGGTGCCGCGCAGCCACGGCTTCCAGGAACGCTTCCAGTCTTCCTTGCCCATCCAGGGCTGGCCGACGGGAATGATGGACAGCTTCTGGCGGCGCAGGTGCGCGGCGATCCAGAGTGCCTCGCCCACGGCAAAGATGGCCACGGCCACCACCACGATGTCCACGCCGTCGCTCAACAGCGGGATGCCGAAGGTCAACCGTTGCTGGCCGCTGACCGGGTCCATTCCGACCAGGCCGATCGCCAGGCCGAGGCCCAGCGAAGCGAAACCGCGGATCTTGGAGGCGCCCAGCACAGCGGTAACCGTCAGCAGGCCAAGGACCATGATGGCCAGGTAGCTGGACGGGCCGAGGCTCACGGCAAACTGCACCACGAACGGCGCCACCGTAGCCAACAGCGCGGTGCCGATGGTGCCCGCCACGAAGGAGCCGATGGCGGCAGTGGCCAGTGCCTGTGCGGCGCGGCCGGCCTTGGCCATCTTGTGGCCCTCGATCGCCGTGATGACGGTGGAGGATTCGCCCGGGGTGTTAAGCAGGATGGAAGTGGTGGAACCGCCGTACATGCCGCCGTAGTAGATGCCGGCGAACATGATGAGCGCGCTGGTGGGTTCCAGGTTGGAGGTGATCGGCAGCAGCAGGGCAATCGCCATGGCCGGGCCGATGCCGGGCAGTACACCCACGGCGGTGCCCAGGAGCACGCCGAGGCAGGCGTAGAGCAGGTTCATGGGGGTCAGCGCGGTGCTGAAGCCCTGCATGAGGAGATTGAAAACGTCCATGTCAGAGAATTCCTGCCAAGATGCCGGCCGGGAGCTTGATGCCCAGGCCGAAGTAGAAGCCGTAGAAGGTGCCGAGCGCCAGCGCCAGCGAGATCAGCCCGTCCCGGATGTAGTGCCGGCTGCCCAGCGCCCAGACGCTGCCCCAGAAAAGCAGGGTTCCGGAAATCACCCAGCCTGCGGCGTCGATCAGCAGGATGTTCAGCACGAAGGCGCCCACCAGGGGAACAACGGTCTTCCAGTCGGAGGGGTGGCTCAGGTCCACGTCCTCGCCTTCTTCGGCCTGGCCTCGGCTGCCGCGCAGAACGGCGATGGCCAAGGCCGCAGCGGAGACCAGGAGGAGGCAGCCGATGATGATCGGCATGGTGCGGGGGCCGACGACGTCGGTCTGGGAGTACGGTGCGGCAATGCGGGATGCGTCAATGAGGACGACGGCGCCGGCCGCCCCGAGCAGGGCAGCGATGCCCAGCTCGGAGCGGCCTTTGCTTGCCGGTGTCCCGGCGTCGGTCTTTTGGCTCACGCCAGCCCCAGCTTTGTGAGGACATCGGCAACCCGGGTGTCCTGTTCCTTCAGGAAGGTGCCGAACTCCTCGCCGGTGATGAAGGCGTCGGTCCAGCCCCGCTGCTTCAGCTCGGCCTTCCACTCATCGGTGCCGTGCATCTTGGTGAGGGCTGCCACCAGGCGGTCGCGGTCGGCGTCGCTGATGCCCGGAGGGGCCACGATGCCGCGCCAGTTGGTGAACTCAAGGTCGATTCCGGATTCCTTGAAAGTAGGAGCGTCGATGCCCTCGAGGCGCTCGGCGCCGCTTACCGCGAGGACGCGGACAGAACCGGTCTTGATCTGCTGGATGTACTCGCCGGCACCGGATGCTGCGAAGCCGATCTTGTTGCCGAGGATGGCGGGCAGGAGGTCGCCGCCGCCGTCGAAGGAGACGAAGTTGACCTTCTTGGGATCGACGCCGACCGCTTGTGCCAGCTGCATCGGGAGCAGGTGGTCCGGGCCGCCCGGGCTGGAACCGCCGCCGACGGCCAGCTTGGACGGATCCTTCTTCCAGGCCTCAACGAGCTCGTTGATGGTCCTGTAGGGCGAATCCTTGGGAACCATGATGGCGCCCGGCTCCTGGATGAGGCGGGCGATGGGAGTGGTGCCCGTGAGCTTTGCCTGGGACTTGTTGGTGTAGCTGGCGCCCACCACGCCAAGGCCCATCTGCATGATGAGGTCCTTGTTGCCCTTTTCGTTGACCAGGCGGGCCAGGCCCACGGTTCCGCCGGCGCCGGCAAGGTTGAAGACCTCCACGTTGGTGGCGATCTTGGTGCTGTTCATGACCTTGGCCGCGGTGCGGGCCGTGGTGTCGTAGCCGCCGCCGGGAGTGTTGGGGACCATGATCCGCAGGCCGGTGAGCGGGCCGGCGTCCGCGGTGCTTCCGTTGGTGGCGGTGGAGCCACCGCCGCTGGTGACGCCACAGCCGGTGGCTGCGATGACAAGTCCTGCAGCGACAGCAATGGCGCGCAGTGCGTTCATCCGACGCATCTTTGTTCCTCTTCTCATCATTGGGTGGGAATGAATTCACCGTATGACTTGACGTGATGCGGGTCACGCTTGTGTTCTCAAAGATTGTTTTGTTCATTGTGGTCACGGTGCCTTGGCGTTGCGGGGCCGGATAATGAAGGGGACATCCCAGCCGAAGGAACCCCGTGCCCGAAGACGTGCCGCTGAAACAGCCAGGCAAACCGCAGCCGGTCAAGCCGCTGCCCCGGCGCCGCCGCATGTCCCTGGCCGGGCAGTACCTTGGCCTGCAGCTGCTGATCGTGCTGGCCGTCCTGCTGGGCGTGATCGCCATTTCCCTGGTGCAGTCGGCCGAGGCCTTTGAACGCGTGGAGGGCCGGCGTGCCCTGTCCGCCGCGGAGTCGCTTGCGGCCAATCCCACCGTCCGTTCCCACATCCCGACGGCGCAACCCCGGCAGGGCGCGGCCCTCCCCTCAGTTGCCGAGGCAGCGCGCACGGTATCCGGTTCCAGCATTGTGGTACTCGCCAAGAAGGACGGCACCATCCTCACGTCCGGGACGGACCCGGCAGTGATCGGCACGCCGCTTCCATTGGGCGACAGCACGGTGCTGCAGGGACGGGCCTGGACCGGACCGGTGGACATGGGCGGCAAGCAATCGCTCATGGCCCACGTTCCCGTGCTCGACGACGCCGGCACCACGGTGGGCATCGTCGCCGTCGGGCGTGAATATCCCTCAGTCCTGGAACGCTTTGGCGAGACGGTACCGGACCTGCTGGTGTACCTGGGGGTGTCCCTCGCGCTGGGCGCGGCGGGTTCGCTGCTGTTGTCCCGCCGCGTCAAGCGGCAGACCTTCGGCCTGGAACCCGGCGAGATTGCCGGGCTGGTGGAGCACCGCGAGGCGATCCTGCACGGCGTCAAGGAAGGAGTGATCGCCCTTGACCTGCACGAACGCATCACCTTGGCCAATGAAAGCGCCCGGGACTTCCTTGCCCTTCCGGAAGACTGCGTGGGCCGCAGCCTCGGCGAACTTGGCGTGCAGCGGCAGCTCCGGGAAGAGCTCACCACTGAACAGTCCACGCCGGACCGGCTGCTCCTGGTGGGCGAACGGCTGGTGGTGCTCAACCGCAAGCCCATGATGTCCCGCGGCAGGGTAATCGGCTCCGTGACCACCCTGCGAGACCGCACCGAGCTGTCCTCCTTGGAGAAGGAACTCGGCCGCACCCGCAGCACCACGGACACCCTCCGCGCCCAGACCCACGAGTTCGCCAACCAGCTGCACACCATTTCCGGGCTCATCCAGCTGGGCGAGTTCGACGAGGTGGTGAGCTTTGTGGACGGAGTCAGCCTGAGCCGCAACAAGCTTTCCGATGGCATCACCTCCCGCATCCACGACCCCGCCCTCGCGGCCCTGCTGATCGCCAAGAGCAGCCTGGCCGGCGAACGGAACGTCGCCTTGCAGCTGGATCCCGCCTCCAGCCTGGGCCGGGTGGACGAGGAGTTTTCCCGCGACCTCACTACCGTGGTGGGCAACCTGGTCGACAACGCGATGGACGCCGCCGGTGGTTCCCCGGGCGGCACGGTGGGCATCAAGCTCAGCGAGGACGAGCATCAGGTGACGGTCACCGTGCGGGACTCCGGTCCCGGCGTCGAGCCCTCGCAACGGGAGGACATCTTCCGGCGCGGGTACAGCACCAAGCCGGGCGGGAACGACGGCGGGCGCGGCTTCGGCCTGCCGCTCACCCGGTTGGTGTGCTTGCGGCGCGGCGGCGACGTGGAGGTGCATAACGACGGCGGAGCGGTCTTCACCGCGACGCTCGGGAAGGCGCCACAACAGGTCCAGCAACAGCATCAGCAGAAGGGGAGCCGAACGGAATGATCAGGGTCCTGGTGGTCGACGACGACTTCATGGTGGCCAAGGTGCATTCGGGCTTCGTCCGGCAGCTCCCGGGTTTCGAAGTGGTGGGCGCGGCGCACACCGGCGCGCAGGCCGTGGCCGAGGCGCGGCGCCTGCAGCCGGACCTGGTGCTCCTGGACATCCATTTGCCGGACATCAACGGCCTGGAACTGCTGCAGCAGCTGCGCGAGGTGGTGCCGGAACTCGATGTGCTAGTGATCAGCGCCGCCCGCGAAGTGGAGACGGTGCGCCGGGCGCTGCGCGGGGGAATCGTGCACTACCTGATGAAGCCGTTTTCGGCCGATGACCTGCACGAACGGCTGGAGCACTACCGGCAGAGCTACCGGGCGTTGGCGCCGGGTTCGGCGAAGGGGACGGCGGAGCAGGCGGATGTGAACCGCGTGTTCGGCCTGGGCGGCACGGCGAAACCGCTGCCCAAGGGTTTCAGCGCCGAAACCCTGCGCCTGGTGGAGGAGCTCCTGCGGCGTACCGCCAGGGATTCCGCGGGCGCGGACCTGTCCGCCACCGAAGCCGCGGACGCCCTGGGAACCTCACGGGTCAGCGCACGCCGGTACCTCGAATACCTCGTGGAGGAAGGGCGGGCCGTGGTGCAGCTGCGCTACGGCGGGATCGGCCGGCCCGAGCGCCGGTACAAGGGCCTCGCCTGACTTTTTCCCGAATCTTTTCCGGGTTTTTTCCGGAAGCCTGTCACAGATCCGGCGCGGGCGGTGTCTCCATGCTGCAAGGCAAGGAAACCGACTCCCAGGAGGAATCATGACCCGCATCCCCGCCGCAGAAATCACCGGCCTCTACGGCACGCTCATCAAGAAGTTCAGCGCGAAGATGTTCGGCAAGGTGCCGGAATCCCTTGGCGTCATGTGGCACAACCCGGCCGTGCTAAAGGCGTCCATGGGCATGGGCCAGAAGCTGCAGAAGTGGGACAGTTGCGATGAGTCCCTGAAGTCGTACGCGCACATGGCGGTGGCGTCCCTGATCGGCTGCACCTGGTGCCTGGACTTCAACTACTTCATGGCGCACAACCGGGGCCTCGACCTGGACAAGGCACAGCAGATTCCGCGCTGGCGGGACTCCGGGGTCTTCACGCCGCTGGAGCGCGACGTCCTCGAGTACGCCGAGGCCATGAGCACCACGCCCGTGACCGTCACCGATGAACTCGCCGCCCGCCTGCTGGAGCAGCTGGGCCCCGCGGCGATGGTGGAACTCACCAGCGTGATCGGCTACGCCAACCTCACCACCCGCGGCAACGTGGCGCTCGGGATCGAATCCGAAGGCTTCTCGGACTCCTGCGGGCTGAAGCCACTCGCGGAGCCGGCGGGCCGCAGGTAGCGTGGCCTCCATGAGCAGCCCCGGCACCACCGACAGCCTGGACCTCTTCGTCACCCACCGCAGCCTCCTCTTCACCGTGGCCTACGAGATGCTCGGCTCCGCGGCCGATGCCGAGGACGTGGTGCAGGAGGCCTGGCTGCGGTGGTCCGGACTGGAAGCCGGGGCCCGGGCGGAGGTCCGCGATCCGCGGGCATACTTCGTCCGCATCGTCACCCGCCAGGCCCTCAACCGCCTGCGGACGCTGAGCCGGCGCCGTGAGGAGTATGTGGGTGAATGGCTGCCCGAACCGCTGCTCACCGTGCCGGACGTCGCCGAGGACGTCGAGCTGGCCGAAAGCGTCTCGATCGCCATGCTCACCGTGCTCGAATCGCTGACGCCGGTGGAGCGGGCGGTCTTCGTCCTGCGCGAGGTCTTCGACGCGCCCTATCAGGAGATCGCCCAGGCCGTGGACAAGTCGACGGCGGCCGTGCGGCAGATCAGCAGCCGCGCCCGCTCGCATGTGGCTGCCCGGCGCCCCCGCATGCAGGTGGACCGCAGCGAGGCGCAGGCCGTCGTCGAACGCTTCCTGGCAGCGGTGACCACCGGGGATGTGCAGGGACTCATGGACGTCCTGGCTCCCGACGTCGTCCTCGTGGCGGACGGGGGCGGCATCGCGAATGCGGTGCGGGTGCCCGTGTACGGCGCGAAGAAGGTCATCAACCTGCTCCGCCCGTTCCCGAAAGTGGCCCTCAACCCGAAGATCGAACTGCTCTGGCTCAACGGCGCCCCCGGCATCCGGATCGACGACGAACTGGGCGGGCCCTCGCTCATCAGCGTGGTGGTGGAAGACGGCCGGATCGCCCGGATCTTCGCCATGCGGAACCCGCACAAGCTGGGCGGCGTGGCTGCGGAGACCGAACTGGCGCGCTAAAGCTTCGCCAGCGGCGAGAATGCCAGTTCCAGGACGAACGCGACGGCGGCCGTCACCGCCGGGGTCAGCAGCCAGAAGCCCAGCATGCGCAGCACCATGGGCCGGTTGGTGACCGAGAAGTTCTGGTTGGTGCCGGCGCCGAGCACGGCAGAGCTCAAGGTATGCGTGGTGGACAGCGGCAGGTGCAGGCCGAGGGCGCCGATGAACAGCATCAGCGAACTAAGGCTCTGCGCCACGAAACCGCGCAACGGGTCCACGCGGATCAGCTTGTGGCCCAGGGTATGGGAGATCCGCCAGCCGCCGAACAGGGTGCCGGCCGTCAGCAGCACCGCGGTCAGGAGGACCGGCCACAAGGGCAAGTCGCCGCCGTCGGACAATCCCGCGGCAACGCCGGCCAGCAGCAGGACCGAAATGGTGCGCTGGCCGTCCTGCAGGCCGTGGCCGAACGCGACGGCCGCCGCGGACACGGCCTCGGCCCGGCGGAAGCGGCTGTGCACCACGTCCGGCTGCGTGAAGCGCGCCGCCCAGGTGACCGGCCACACCAGCAGGTACGCGGCAGCGAAGGCGATTACGGGGGAGACCACCAGCGGCAGCACCACCTGGAACAGCAGCGCGTTGTCCACGCCACCCACGGCGTGGCCGCCCACCACCACGCCCGCCGCGCCCGCTCCGGCAAGGCCGCCCACCAGGGCGTGCGTGGAAGACAGCGGGATGCCGCGCCACCACGCATAGATGCCCCAGAGCATGGCCGCCGCGAGGGCGGAGGCCAGCAGCGTCAGCCCGCTGACGCCGTCGGGCAGGGAAAACAGCGCCTGGCTGGACGCCAGCGCGAAGCCGCCGCTCAGCATGGCTCCGGCGAAGTTGAAGACCGCCGCCAGCAGCACCGCCACTGATGCGGTCAGCGCGCGTGTCCGTACCGAAAGCGCGACGGCGGTGGAGACATCGCGGAAACCGTTCAGGAAGGCGAAACCGCAGGCGAGGGCGACGACGAGGGCATAGAGGCCGAGCGCCACGTCAGGCTTCCTTGACGATGATGCTGCCTACCTGGGTGGCCACCCTGCGCATGTCCTTGGTGACATCCACCAGCTGGTTGGCGATGTCCCGGTTGCGCGCGTACTGCGCCGACTTCATGTCGCGGTGCATCTCGGCAACCCAGATCCTGTGGCTGCGCTCGGCACGCTTGGCCAGGCGCAGGATTTCGATCCAATAGTCCTCGAGCTCATCCAGGTCGTCCAGGCGGACCATGGCTTCGACCGTGAGCTCGGCCTGGCGGCTGATGATTTCCAGCTGGTCCGCCGCGCGTTTGGGCAGCCGGTCCAGCTTGTACAAGGCCACGAGTTCACCCGCGGCGTCCAGCTTCTCCATGGCCTCGTTGAGGAAGCGGGAGAGCGCGTACATATCCTCGCGGGGGAGCGGGTTGATGAAGCTGGTGCGCATGTGGGTCAGCAGAGCGAAGTGCAGGTCCGTGGACTTGGATTCGTGGCCGTGCAGTTCGTCGACCAACCGCTCATGCTCCGTGACCGGGGCGCCGAGGATCTCCGACAGGGTGCCGGTGGCCTCAAGGATCTGGCGGGCCATCTGGGAAAGAAGCTTCAGTCCTGCGGACTCCTGGGGGAAGAGCCGCAGTTTCACGGGGTGGTCCGCTCTGCGGAGTCGATGGGATGTTGGGGGGAAAGGATCGCATGACGTACCGCGGGATCGTTCACAGACACCAACTTTACGGCAGTTGCCCCTGGGGTACGCCGCGCCATCAGTAGACGGTGCCGGCGGTGAGTCCGGCTCCCGGCCCGGACAAGCTGTAGCTTGCCGCGTTGTCGCCTGGCATCTCCAGCACGCCCGAGGTGAAGGTGAGGGAGCCTGGGCCTGCTGTTCCCGTGCACGTAACGATGATGGTGCCGGGCACCGGTTCCAGGCACATCCAGCCCGCCGGCCCCACGAAACTCCCCGGGTCCACCACAAGGCCGGCCAACTCAAAAGTGGCCGCGGCAGGCCCCGGTGTGGTCCCCTCCGGAATGGTGAACGTGACCGTGAGCTGCCCCTGGCCGCTCTGGCCGTTCATGGCCAGGGACGCTGAAGCCGTGGCCGGCTGCGGTGTGGGGGTCGGCGTGGGCGTAGGGGTGGGCGTAGGGGTGGGGGTTGGCGTGGGCGTCGGCGTTGGGGTTACCGGTGGGAGGGTCTCCGTGGGTGTGGGTGTGGGTGTGGGTGTGGGTGTGGGTGTGGGAGTCGGAGTTGGTGTGGGCGGCGCCGTGGTGGGCGTCGGGGCGGGCGCCGGTTGCGGCAGGACCACCGGCACAGGCACAGGCACCGGTGCAGGTACGGCGAGATCGACCGGTGCGGCGGGAGCCTTGGGCTTGGGCGCCGCGGGCGCCTTTGGCGAGGGGATCTTCGGAGAGGTCGACGCCGGCGGGGCCGCTTCGGGTCCTTCGGCGGCCGGTGCTTGGGGGGCTTGCTGCGCGGCGGCCGCGCTGGGAAGAACAGACGCGGCGGGATTGAACACGCCCTGGCTGGCGGCAATGGCGGCCGCAACCCCGGCCGCGACGACCACCGTTGCGGCGACAGGCTTCCAGAACTCCGCCACCGCCGTCGGGAATCCCGGCGCGGGGGCGGAACTGGCGGCGGCCCCTCCCACCGCCGCTGTTCCGGCCGCCCCGGGGATGAGGGCAGCGGCCCATTTGGTGCCGGCGGCGAGGCCGAGGAGCGGAATGAGGGCAACGCGCATGCTCGCCTGGACGTCGCGGAGTTCGAGCAGCAGGGCGGTGCACTTGACGCAGTCTTCCAGGTGCTGGTCCAGCTTCCTGGCTTGGACCGGGCTGAGCTTGCCGCGTGCGTGCTTGCCGAGCTGGCTTTGGTACTCGGCGCAGGGATCGTCGGCGACGAGGTCGAAGTGGTGCTGCAGGTAGGCCTGGCGGAGCCCTTCGCGTGCGCGGATCAGCAGGGAGGACGCGCCGTTCGCGCTGAGGCCCACGTACGGAGCGGCGGCGGCGGGCTTGAGCTGCTCCACATCCATGTACCACAGCACGGCCTGCCAGCGTTCGGGCAGCGAACGGAAGGCGCGGGCCATGGTCCCGGACTCGAAGGCTGCCAGCACCGGATCCACGTCGGTGACCGGGGTGTCCAGGTGCTCGTTGTTCTCCGTGGGCAGCGCGCGGGAGGCGAGTTTATTGCGGGCGAAGGCCGTCCGCCGGACTACTGTCAGCAGGTAAGCACGGAAGAACTCTTCCGGACCCTTGCCGTCGGCAAGGGAAGCGAAGACAGAGGCGAAGGCTTCCGACACGATGTCTTCGGCATCTCCGGGGTTGTCCGCGTGGTTCCGGGCAGCGAAAAACGCCGCGTCCTGGTGACGGCGGTAGAGTGCGGCAAACGCGCCGCTGTTGCCGGCGCGTACTGCCTGGATAAGTTGTGGATCCCCCGCTGATTCGAGGTCCTGTTCTGAGAGGCCGCGGTTGTGCCGCGGCCGGAAGTTAAGCTGCCCCATATGTGTACAGTGTCGCAGCAATCCGGTTCGTGACGCACTGCTTCATGACTGAATTTCCGGATCGTTGCCCAATGTGACTTGCGTCAATCAAAAATGTGTGCAGAAAGTCTCCGAAATCCGCGACACGATTCCGGAATCGCCGGTACTGGATACGTGTACAGACGTGAGTGGGCAGCCTGCCCGGTGGGGAACTCAGTCCAGAACTGATGCCTCCGGGCGAAGGGAATTTGCCGTGATCCAGAAGTACCGTGCCTACAGGCGTGCCCGCCGTTCGGGCCTTTCCGCCGTAACTCCTGTTGCTGTAGCCGTGCCGCGCTACATGACGCTCGACTGCCGGGACGGCGTGCACGGGGCCTGCTTCACCTGCCGCTGCGATTGCCACGTGGCGGTTGTGGCCGCGCCGGCGGCCGAAGAGGTCTTTGACTACGCCGAGGGTGCGAAGGTTCCTGCGTAGGGCCGGCGGCGCCGCCCGCGAAGAGGGCATAAAAATGGTGCCGAACCGGATACGCCTCTCGGCGGTAGGCCGCTCGAAGCGGCTATAAGTTGAAGCCCGGGGGTTTCGCGGTTCGGCACCAGTTTTAGTTTTATACCTCGCCCTGACTAAGTCAACATTGACAGATACGTGTCGGGATGCCTTGCGGGGCGGGGGTCCGGAACGGTCAGTCCAGTTCGCCCAGGCGCCACGCGTTGGCCGCGTGCTCAAGGTCTTCGGCGGTCTTCACCAACTGATGCGAGCTCTTGGTGAGCTTGCTGGCGTGGCCTTCGTTGGAGTGCTCCGCGCTGTCCGCGATGGTCGCCTGGCCGAGCGCCACCACCCGGCAGAACGCGGCGGAACGCTCCAGCGCGACGTCGAAATCGCCGTCGAACGCTCCGGACAGGATGGCGTCCGCCATCTGTTTCATCTCTTCGGCCCCGGGCGGCTCCGCTGCCCCGGCAACCACGTGCGAGACCTGCGCGGTGTCCCGGCCGGCCTTGAAGTACACGGAGATCCGTTCGGGATTCTGGATGGTGGCGGCCCGCAACGCATAGAGCCGCCACAGGGCCCCGGGAAGGGAGCGGGCTGGGCTCTCGGCCCACATTTCGGCGATGGCGTCCAGGCCTTGTTCGTCCGCGAGCTTGACCAGGCGCTTGGTGACCTTGGGGTCGTCACTGTCCCGGCCGTGCCGCACCAGTGCCTGCGCCGCCAGGTGCGCCGCCTCGGAAACCCGTGCGGGGTCCGCGCCGCCCGCGAACGGTTCGAAATCGATGGGCGCAAAGGGCTTGGGCTTGTGGTGCCGGGGTGCTCCGTTGGAACCGTTGGAGGCTGCTGGATCGCTCATGCCCCAACGCTACTCCTGTGCTTTCGCTCGTGCACTCATGCGATGGCCGGTTTTCGGGGCGTGCGCCCGGGTTTTGTTCCCGACGGCGGTGCGCCCGGATCCCGACGACGGTGCGCCGGCCGCGGTGTCATGGCGTCCTGTGGCGTGGGGTAAAGTATTTAACGTCCAGAAATGGACTGGGCCGGCGTTTTGGTGCCGGCAGGGGCCTTTAGCTCAGTTGGTAGAGCATCGGACTTTTAATCCGTGGGTCGTGGGTTCGAGCCCCACAGGGCCCACCCTCTAAACCCCCGGGAATCCCGGGGGTTTTCTCGTGTCCGGGCAACGTCTGCCGCCCGGATTGGTGGGAGCTTTGGTGGGAGTTACGGCCGAAGCGCAGCTTCTGTAAACGTTTCCAGTTTTTCGCGAAAAGGGCTTGCGGGCTCTCAGTTCGCGCTTTACTCTTGTGGGCAGTCGTCATCGTGACGCGACCGCCGCACCGACGCGGTGGTGGCAGTGGATATCAGGATTCCCGGCCTGATTCCACTCACATGCAGAGGATTTCCCTTTCCATGCCACAACTCGAAGCGGGCACCGCCGCCCGCCGCGCACCGTTCAGGAAACGTTTGCAGTTTTTTGCCGGAGCGGCCCTCGCGGGGCTGATGGCCCTTGCCGCTCCGACGTTCACGCCCGTCGGCGTGGACACCGCCCAGGCGGCCGCGCCCGGCCCCAAGGACGCCACCGCCGTCCTCTTCGAATACACCTGGAACGCAATCGCCCGCGAATGCACCGAGAACCTCGGCCCGGCCGGGTATGGCTACGTCCAGACCTCGCCGCCGCAGGAACACGTCCAGGGCCAGGCCTGGTGGGTCCATTACCAGCCGGTGAGTTACAAAGTGGAGTCCCGGCTTGGCACCAGGGCCGAGTTCAAGGCGATGGTGGACACCTGCCACGCCGCCGGCGTCAAGATCATTGCCGACGCCGTCATCAACCACATGAGCGGCCAGTCCGCCGGGGGAACCGGCTGGGCGGGCTCAACGTTCCAGCACTACGACTACCCGGGCATCTACCAGAGCCAGGACTTCCACTCCTGCAAGCGGAACATCGTCAATTACCAGGACCGCTGGGAGGTGCAGGAATGCAACCTCGTGAACCTGGCTGACCTCAACACTTCTTCGCCGTATGTGCAGGGAAAGATTGCCGCCTACCTGAATGACCTCGTTTCGCTTGGCGTGGACGGGCTCCGCATCGACGCGGTGAAGCACATCGCCGCGGCCGATATGCAGGGCATCCTCTCCAAGGTCAATGACCGCACCCGGCTCTACGTGGTCCAGGAAGTCATCCGCGCCAACGAACCGATCCAGCCCGAGGAATACCTCGACTACGGCGACATCCACGAGTTCGCCTTCGCCCGCAAGCTCAAGGAAGCTTTCGGCGGCGGCACCATCAACTGGCTCATCACCGGCAACGGCATCGGCCCTAGCTGGTCCGGCTTCCTCGCTAACAGCAACGCCGCCGTCTTCGTCGACAACCACGACACCGAACGCAACGGCGAAACCCTCAGCTACAAAGATGGCGCTGTCTACGACCTCGCGCAGATCTTCACGCTCGGCTGGAACTACGGTTCGCCGTCGATCCATTCCGGGTACGCCTTCACCGACAAGGACGCAGGACCGTCCCTGGCGGCCAACGGCCGCGTGAACGACGCCGTCTGCGGACAGAACGGCTGGACCTGCGAACACTCGGAAACGGCCATCGAGAACATGGTGGGCTTCCGCACACAGACGTACGGCACCGCCGTCGTGAACAAATGGGACAACGGCTCCAACGCCATCGCCTTCGGCCGCGGCGACAAGGGCTACCTGGCGATCAACCGCGGCACCGCCCTGACCCGCACCTTCCAGAGCTCCCTGCCCGCAGGCAACTACTGCAACGTGATCGTCGGGCTGCCCACCGCGGGAGGCTGCTCCGCCGGTGGCGTCATCACCGTGGATGCCGCGGGGACCTTCACTGCGACCGTCGGCCAGAACGCCGCGCTCGCCCTCCACGTGGGCGCCAAGGCAGGCGGCACCACGCCTGTTCCGGGCAACTCCCAAACCGTCTACTACGCCACTACCAAGGGCTGGACGAACTACAACATGCACTACAAAGCAGGTACCGGCAGCTGGACCACCGCACCCGGCGTCGCGATGAGCGCGGCCTGCACGGGCTGGGTGTCGAAGACCATCGACCTCGGCACCGCCACCACCAGCACCGCCGCCTTCAACAACGGCGCCGGCACCTGGGACAACAACGGCGGGCAGGACTACCTGCTCAGCGGAAGCACGGTCACCGTCAAGGACGGCGTGGTCGGCACGGGCAATCCCTGCGCCGCACCGGCGTCGAACACCACCTCCGTCTACTACGCCACAGGCTGGACCAGCCCCAACATCCACTACAAGGTGGGCGACGGCGCATGGACCGCGGTACCCGGCGTCGGAATGACCGCAGCCTGCCCCGGCTGGTTCCAGAAAACCGTGGACCTGGGCACTGCCACGGGCATCACCGCCGCGTTCAACAACGGCTCCGGCAGCTGGGATAACAACGGCGGCAACAACTACACGATCGGCGCAGGCGCGATGAAGGTGCAGAACGGCACCGTCTCCGCCGGCAACCCGTGTAGCTGACAAGACCTCACGGCTGCCGAGGCTTTCGGCGCCGTGAGCCGGGAAGGGGCGGCACCGGACGGACCGGTGCCGCCCCGCTTTCTATCCGGTGCCGGGGTGCCGGTGAATCCTGCCCAGGCAGGTACTGCCGGAGACTCCCACACGGCGTCCGGACTGCCTACGGTTGCTTCCATGGATAACCGTGCAGAAGTCCGTGAGTTCCTCACGAGCCGCCGAGCCAAAGTGCAGCCCAGGCAGGTGGGCCTTCCCGAAGGGTCCAAGCGCCGGGTGGCGGGTTTGCGCCGCATCGAGGTGGCGGCGCTCGCCGGAATGAGCGTTGAGTATTACACCAAGCTGGAACGCGGGGCCATCAGCGGGGCCTCGCCGGAAGTCCTGGACAGCCTCGCCCGCGCCCTGATGCTCGACGACGACGAACGGGCCTACCTTTTCGACCTCGCCCAGGCGGCCAGCCCGGTGGGTCGGCGTCCCCGGAAGCGGAACCATGCGGACTGGCGCCCGCATGACAGCCTTCAATGGATCCTCGACGCCGTCACCGAAGGCCCCGCCTTCGTCCGCAACGGCCGGATGGACCTACTGGCCGCCAACCTCCTGGGCCGGGCGTTCTACAAGGACATGTACGACGCCGGTGGCCGCACCCCCAACTTCGCCCGCTTCATCTACCTGGACCAGCGTGGCATCGACTTCCATCCCGACTGGGAACGTGCCGCGGACACCACGGTGCAGATCCTGCGCATGGAAGGTGCCCGCAATCCGCACGACAAGGAACACTACGAACTGATCGGGGAGCTCTCCATGCACAGTCCGGAGTTCCGCCGCCGGTGGGCCGCCCACAGTGTGTGGCGCCCGGGCGCGGGCTTCAAGGTGTTCCGCCATCCGGTGGTCGGCGAGATGACCCTGGCGTTCGAAGGCATGGAAATGGCCTCCGACCCTGGGCTGACCCTGACCATCTACGCCGCGGAGCCGGGAACGCCGTCCGCCGAGCGCATGCAGTTGCTCGCGTCCTGGGCGGTCAGTGAATATGGCGGGCACCCGGCGAATCGGCCCCTGCAGCCCGGCACTTAGAGCGCGGCGGCGCTCGGGTGCCCGATTCAGGTGGCCACTGAGGCGTCCCGACCCGCGGCCCGGGCGGTCAGCACCGCCAGCAGAGCAGCGGCCCCGAGCACTGCGGCACTCACGATGAAGGTGCTGCTGTACCCGCCGCCGTCGAACAGTACACCGCCCAGCGTGGAACCGAAGGCAATGCACGTCTGGACGGTGGCCACCATGAGCCCGCCGCCGGCCTCGGCGTTGTGGGGCATGGCCGTGGCCACCCAGCTCCACCAGCCGACCGGTGCCGAGGTGGCGAGCAGCCCCCATACGCCCAGGAGCGCCAGGACGGCGATCAGTGACGGGCCGAAGGGAACCAGGGCCAGCGCGACGACGGCGAGCAGCGCCGGGATGACCGCAAGAGTGCGGTACAGGCCCGGGCCGAGGAAGCGGCCGATCAGGAGCGTGCCAGCCAAGCCCGCCACGCCGACGATGAGCAACGCGAGCGACACCGTGGTGGCGTCCGCCCGGGTGACCGTTTCCAGGAACGGGCGCACATAGGTGAACAAGATGAACTGGCCCATGAAGAAGGCGCCGCAGGCGGCCATGCCCAGCGCCACCGGCCGGCTCTTGAGGGCGGCGAAGATGCCGAAGACCTGCCGCGCCCGGACCCTGGGTTTCGCGGCCTCCAACGACGGCAGGCTGAACCATTGCCACGCGAGGCACAGCAGCGAGATGGGGACAAGGCAGAAGAAGGCTCCGCGCCAGCCGATTACGCCGCCAAGGTAACTTCCCAGCGGCGCGCCGAGCACGGTGGCCAGGGCGCCGCCGCCGTTGAAGATGGCCAGCGCACGCGGCAGTCGGGACGCCGGGACAAGGCGCATCGCGGTGGCTGCGGACATCGACCAGAAGCCGCCCACCACCACGCCGATCAGTGCCCGGCCCGCCATGTACACGGAAAAGTCCGGGGCGACGGCGACGACCGCGCCGGAGACGCCCATCAGTGCCGTCATACCGAGAAGCAGTGTCTTACGGTTTATTCCGCCGGCCAACGTCGAGATCGACAGGCTGGTCAGCACCGCGAACAGCCCCGAAATCGCGATGCCCTGCCCCACCATTCCTTCGGATACGCGCAGGTCCGCGGCCATCGGGGTCAGGAGGCTGACGGGCATGAACTCCGAGGCGATCAGGGCAAAGGCGCAGAGCGACATCGCGAAGACGCCCTGCCAATGGGCGGGATGCTCTTCGGAGGTATTGCTCGCGGGCTCGGCGTGGCCTGAATCAATGCGGTCAGGCCCAAGGGAAGTGCCGTGTGACATGGAGGTCCTTCGTCGGTTGATGTGCGGGGAATGCCCCGACAATCCATGTCATCACCGCCCGCGCGGATGAGGGAGTCTCGGTTAAGACGGGTACCGGGAGGGCCTCCTTCCGGACTGTTCCCTGCGCTACTTGGCTTCCTTGCGCCGCACCATTTCGTTGATCCAGATCGGCGCGAAAGGAGACGTGCAATTTGGCGGGGTGGGGTAGTCCTTGAGGACCTCGAGGCGTTCGCCGATGCTGAGTGCGCGGGCGCGGTGTTCCGGATGTTCGATTCCGATCTGGGCGAGGCAGGTGTTCATGGCCCACTGGAGGCGTTCCGGGGCGTCCTTCATCCGGGCCTCGATGATGTCCAGCAGCCCGGGGAGATCCAGTCCCTCCGGGTTCTTGACCACGCGGTCGCTCGTCAAGGCCCAGCCGGCGCTGGCCACCACGGGGTCCGGATCGGCGAACCAGGCCTGGCGCAGGTCCTCGGCATGCGGGCTCTTTTTCACGACGTAGCCCACCAGCCAGTCGTGGACCTTGGGAGTGCGGGCCTGGCGGAGCATGGTGTCCAGCTCATCGTGGCTGAAGGCTTTCGGGCGGCAGATGAGCAGGGACAGGAGCTTGGCCGCGGTGTCGTCCGTGGCCCACAGTTCCAGCGCCACGTCCTGCTGGGTCTTCAAGCGTTTCGCTACGGCGCGCAGCTTGCCCAGGTTGACGCCGTGGTCGTCGCCGTGGCGTTCGTTGACCGCACGGGCCTTGGGGTCCTCAAGGGCGGCCAGCTCGGCCATCACCTCGGCAACGGTTGTTCCGCTCAGCATTGTCCCGGCCACGTCAGCCTCCTGTTCCGTCGGGTGGGCACCAGCCTAGTGTGTGGGCCGCGACCACGGCGTCCCGGAGCCTAGACTTGGCTCAGTCGAAGCGCGAGGCGAGGTGCCCGCGAAAGGAACAGGGGCGGACCATGGTCGATGTCCAGGTGGAGGCAGTCATCAACAGGTCCCGCGCCGTCGTCGCGGATTACGCCGGAAATCCGGAGAACGCCCCGGAGTGGTACGCCAACATCAAACGGGTGAGCTGGGAGACCGAGCCGCCGCTGAGGCGGGGGTCCCGGCTGGCGTTCTCGGCGGAATTCCTTGGCCGGACATTGGAGTACACCTACGAGTTCGTGGAATTCGTGCCCGGCGAGGTCCTGGTGATGCGGACATCCCAGGGCCCGTTCCCCATGCAGACCACGTACCGCTGGGAAGACCACGGCGCCGGCACCCGGATGACCTTGCGCAACACAGGCAAGCCGTCCGGTTTCTCCAAGCTGGCGGCCTTGGTCATGGCGCCGATGATGAAGAGCGCCATGACCAAGGACCTGAAGCGGCTGAAGGAAGTGCTGGATGCCCAAGGCGCCTAGGCCCACGGCGCCTAGGCTCAGGGAGCCCTGGGCCAGGAAGTCCCTACAGGTACGGCCGCGTGATCATTTCCAGGCCGTGGCCGGCCGGATCCTTGAAATAGACGCCCCGTCCGCCGTGCTCGGTGTTGGTCTGGCCGGCCAACTGCATTTGCGGATCGGCCCAGTGCTCGATGCCCTTCGTCTGCAACCGTGCGTAGGCGCGGTCGAAAAGTTCGTCGTCCACCAGGAAGGCGTAGTGCTGCATCTGGATGTCCACGGGCGGCTCGGCGAACTGCAGCAGCACGCCGTCTTCCAGTTGGACGTTGGTGAACGGCCCCCAGGAGGGTGCCTCGGGAAGTTCGAAGATCTCCCGGAAAAACCGCGCGGACTCGTTCCGGTCCTTGGCAGCGATGATGGTGTGGTTGAAAGAAACGGTCATGTAAGACCCCTTTGATACGGCGCCTCCATGCCTGGCGCAGTCCGCCATCGGCACGCGACGCTTTCCACAGCCTAATACAAGCCACATCCTTGTGCGGGAGCTGTAGCAATCCGGAAATCTCCCCGAAACACCCCGAGCCTAGCCTTGTCACACATTCCGCTTCAGCGGCGCCCGGCGATGAGGAGAAGCCATGCACCTAATGCCCCGTGAGCAGGAAAAGCTCATGATCGTGGTGGCGGCGGACCTGGCCCGGCGCAGGCAGGCCCGCGGCCTCAAGCTGAACTACCCGGAAGCCGTGGCGATCATCAGCTACGAGCTTATCGAAGGCGCCCGGGACGGCCGCACCGTTGCTGAACTCATGAGCTGGGGAACCACCATCCTCAGCCGCGAGGACGTCATGGAAGGCGTCCCCGAAATGATCCACGACGTGCAGATCGAGGCCACTTTCCCCGACGGCACCAAGCTCGTCACCGTCCACAACCCCATCCGCTAGGAGGACGCATGATTCCGGGCGAATACCGGCTCCGGCCCGACCCAGTCCACTGCAACAGCGGGCGCGAGGCGATCGCCGTCGACGTCGTCAACAGGGGCGACCGGCCCGTCCAGGTCGGCTCGCACTACCACTTTGCCGAGGCGAACCGGGCGCTTGAATTCGATCGGGAGGCCGCCTTCGGCCGCCGCCTCGACATCCCGGCCGGCACCGCCGCGCGTTTCGAGCCGGGGGACCGGCGCACGGTGCAGCTCATCGAGCTTGCCGGGAACCGTGAGGTGTACGGGCTCAGCAACGCCGTTAACGGAACGCTCGACGGCGGCGCCGCGCCTTCCGTGAACGCCGCCGCAGAGGGGGACGCCCAGTGAGCTTCGACCTCCCGCGCCGGCAGTACGCCGAGCTGTACGGCCCGACGACGGGCGACGCCATCCGCCTGGCCGATACGGATCTGTTCCTCGAGATCGAGAAGGACTACACGGTCTACGGAGAGGAAGCCGTGTTCGGCGGCGGCAAGGTGATCCGCGACGGCATGGGCCAGAACGGCCAAGCCACCCGTGATGAAGGCGTCCCGGACACCGTCATCACCAACGTGATCGTGCTGGACTACACCGGAATCTACAAGGCGGACGTCGCGCTCCGGGACGGCCACATTTTCAAGATCGGCAAGGCCGGAAACCCGGACATCAGCAGCGGCGTGGATATCGTGATCGGCGCGAGCACTGAAATCATTGCCGGTGAACGGAAAATCGTCACCGCCGGCGGCATCGATACCCATATCCACTTCATCTCCCCGGACCAGGTGCCCGCGGCGATTAGCAGCGGCATCACCACCATGGTGGGCGGCGGCACCGGCCCGGCAGAAGGAACCAAGGCCACCACGGTCACTCCGGGCGCCTGGCACATCAAGCGGATGCTGCAGGCGGCTGAGGGCCTGCCCGTGAACATCGGCGTCTTCGGCAAGGGCCACGCCTCCGCCGTCGAGCCCCTTGCCGAGCAGATCCGCGCGGGTGCGGTCGGGCTCAAGGTCCACGAGGACTGGGGTTCCACCACGGCCGCGATCGACAACTCGCTCAAGGCCGCGGACGAATACGACGTGCAGGTGGCCATCCACACGGACACCCTCAACGAGTGCGGTTTCGTGGAAGACACCATCAAGGCGATCGACGGCCGCGTGATCCACACCTTCCACACCGAAGGCGCCGGCGGCGGGCACGCCCCGGACATCATCAAGATCGCCGGCATGCCCAACGTGCTCCCGGCGTCGACCAATCCCACGCTGCCGTACACGCGCAACACCATCGAAGAGCACCTGGACATGCTCATGGTGTGCCACCACCTCAACCCGGACATCCCGGAGGACGTGGCCTTCGCGGATTCGCGCATCCGCGCCGAAACCATCGCGGCGGAGGACGTGCTGCAGGACATGGGGATCTTCTCGATCACCTCCTCCGACTCGCAGGCCATGGGCCGCGTGGGCGAGGTCATCACCCGCACCTGGCAGCTGGCGGACAAGATGAAGAAGCAGCGCGGCGCGCTTGTGGATCCCGACGGCGGCACTCACGGCAGCGCGGAAAGCGACAACTTCCGCCTCAAGCGCTACGTGGCGAAGTACACCATCAATGCGGCGCTCGCGCAGGGCATGGCGGACTCGATTGGCTCTGTGGAGGAGGGGAAGTTCGCGGACCTGGTGCTGTGGGACCCGGCGTTCTTCGGCGTGAAGCCGGAGCTGGTGCTCAAGGGCGGGCAGATCGCCTACGCCATCATGGGCGACGCCAACGCCTCCATCCCCACCCCGCAGCCGCGCACTATGCGCCCCATGTTCGCCACCTTCGGCAAGGCCATGCAGAAGTCCTCCATCACCTTCCTGTCCAAGGCGGCCATCGAGGCCGGCGTACCGGAGGAACTCGGGCTGGAGAAGGTGATCCGCCCGGTTTCCGGCATCCGGAACCTGGGCAAAGTGGACCTCAAGTTCAACAACGCGACGCCGGACATCGCCGTCGACCCCGAGACCTACAAGGTGACGGTGGACGGCGAGGACGTTACCTGCGAACCGGTTACCGAACTGCCCATGGCGCAGCGCTACTTCCTCTTCTAGGAGCTCTTGTGATCATTGAGAAAATCCAGGGCAATCTGCACGAACTGCCGGAGCCGGGTCTCTACGCCGGCCACCACAAGGAGAAAGTGGTGCTGCCCAGCGCGCTGCTGGTCAAGCGCATCCAGCGGGTCACCACGGACCACGGCAAGGAGCTGGGCATCCGGCTGCCGTCCGGCTCCCCGGACCTGCGCGACGGCGACATCCTGGCTGTGGAGGAGAGGAACCTGATCGTGGTCTCGGTGCTGCCCACTGACGTTCTGGTGATCGCCCCGCGGAGCATTCACGAGATGGGCGTCGTGGCGCACTCCCTGGGCAACCGGCACCTGCAGGCACAGTTCTTCGACGCCGAATCGGAGTACGCCGCCGAGGTGATGGTCTGCCAGTACGACCACACTGTGGAGGACTACCTGAAGCACGTCGGCGTGCCCTACGACCGCCAGGAACGCGTGATGCCAGTTCCCTTCCGCCATGCAGAACACAGCCACTGACGCCGGTTCCGGTGGCCGAGCTGAAGCCGGTGGTCGAGCTGAAGCCGGTGGTCGAGCCTGTCGAGACCCGGAGATTTCGACAAGCTCAATCACCGTGCCGGCAAGCTCAATCACCGACCTCGGTGGTCGAGCCTGTCGAGACCCCGGGCCGACCTACCGTCTCCCCCTGCAGCAGCTCACGGACTCCGCGCTGCCTATTGGGGCTTTTGCGCACTCCTTCGGCTTCGAAACGTACATGGAGCGCGGCCTGGTGCGGGACGAAGCGTCCTTCGGGGCGTGGCTCGCGGCGTTCCTGGGGCAGCAGTTGACGTACTCGGACGCGTTGGCCATCCGCTTCCTTTACGAAGGCGTGCCGGTGCAGGAACTCGACGAGCAACTCAGCGCACAGCTCCTGCCGCGCCAAGTGCGCGAGGCCAGCGTGAAGATGGGCCTCCGCCTGCTCGAGATCGGCAGCGAAGTGTTCCCGTCGCCGGAGTTGGAAGCCTACCGGGATGCGGTGACCACAGGCCGCGCCGCCGGCCATCAGCCGCTGGCGTTCGCCGTCGTCGCGCGCTCGCTGGAGGTTCCGCTCGAGGAAGCGCTCGCCGCGTACCTTTTCGCCGCGGCGACCTCGCTCACGCAGAACGCGGTCCGCGCCATCCCGCTCGGCCAGAACGCCGGGCAGCGGGTGCTGCGGAACGCGCACGACGGCGTTGCTGCCGCCGTCGAGCGGGTCCGGAGCCTCACGCCGGACGACTTCGGGGCAGTGAGCCCCGGACTGGAAATTTCGCAGATGCGGCACGAGAAACAACGCGCCCGCATGTTCATGAGTTAGTAGGAGGACACATGTCAGAACCCATCAAGATCGGCATCGGCGGACCGGTGGGCGCCGGCAAGACCCAGCTGGTGGAACGCCTCACCCGGCACATGAGCGGCGAAATCTCCATGGCCGCGATCACCAACGACATCTACACGATCGAGGACGCCAAAATCCTGGCCGCCAACGGCATCCTGCCCGAGGACCGGATCATCGGCGTCGAAACCGGCGGCTGCCCGCACACCGCCATCCGCGAAGACACCTCCATGAACACCGCCGCCATCGAGGAACTCAAGAAGCGGCACCCGGACCTCCAGGTGATCTTCGTCGAATCCGGCGGCGACAACCTCTCCGCCACCTTCAGCCCCGAGCTGGTGGACTTCTCGATCTACATCATCGACGTCGCGCAGGGCGAGAAGATCCCGCGCAAGGCCGGCCAGGGCATGATCAAGTCCGATCTCTTCATCATCAACAAAACCGACCTCGCACCCCACGTGGGCGCGGACCTGGCCATCATGGAACGCGACTCCAAGGAGTTCCGCGGCGACAAGCCCTTCTGCTTCACCAACCTCAAGACGGACGAAGGCCTGGACGCCGTCATCCACTGGATCCGGCACGACGTCCTGATGCTCGACCTGGCGCGATGACCGCGGTGGTCGAGCTTGTCGAGACCGGGTCACCGGTGGTCGAGCTTGTCGAGACCGGGGGATTTCGACAGGCTCAATCACCGGGCGGGCAGGCTCAATCACCGGAGGCTCGCGGCGTACTCAAGTTGGTGATCGGCGAACGCGGCGACCGTTCCGTGGCCGTCCACCAGTTCCATCAGGGTGCCTTGCGGGTACTGCGGCCGCACTATCTGGATGGTTCCGGGCAGGTGGGCTACGTGATGGTCAATCCCGGCGGGGCCTACCTTGGTGCGGACCTCTATGTGGTTGATGTGGAGGTGGAAGACGGGGCGGCCTTGTTGCTGACAACCCAGTCGGCCACCAAGATCTACCGCACGCCCGGATCCTTTGCCGAGCAGCGCATGTCCATCCGGCTGGGGGAGGGCGCGCGCTTGGAACTGGCGCCGGACCAGCTCATCGCCTACCGCGAGGCCAGCTACCGGCAAGGCACGCGCATTACCGTCCACCCGTCGTCGAGCCTGATCATGAGCGAAATCGTCACGCCCGGCTGGTCGCCCGAAGGCACCGCATTCTCGTACGAGGAACTGCGGCTGCGGAGCGAGATCCGGGTGGAGGACGCCGGGCTGTTGGCACTCGACAATGTCCTCATCAAACCGCCTGGCGGAGACGTCAATGGACTCGGATTCATGGAGGGTTTCAGCCATCTGGGCTCGTTGCTGGTGGTCGATCCGCGCGCGGACCAGGCGCTTGCTGACGAACTGCACGCCCTTGCCGCCGCGCATGACGCACTCACCGGCGTCTCGCTGACCGCGTCGGTGGCCGGAACCGCGGGGCTCGTGCTGCGCTCGCTCTCCAATAGCACAGGGGAATTGAGCCGCTTGCTGAACGCGTGCACGGCCCACCTCCGCAAACGCTGGTACGGCCAGGAACCGCTCGACCTGAGGAAGTACTAATGACGGCACTCGCCACGATGTACCGGCACCGTGAACGGTTGCCGCTGCGGACCCGTCTGATGTTCACCTTTGCTGCGGTCGCCGCCCTCCACGCGGCCGCCGTCGGGCTCCTCCTCTTGGGTGGTTCGGCCGCAACCGCCGGCGGGCAGCCCTTGGCCCTCGGCCTGGTGCTCACGGCCTACCTGGCCGGCGTCAAGCACAGCTACGACTGGGACCACCTCGCCGCGATCGACAACTCCACCCGCAAATTCGTGGCGCAGGGCCGCGAACCCGTGAGCGTGGGCTTCGCCTTCAGCCTGGGGCACAGTTCCGTGGTGGTCCTGGCGGGCGTGCTGCTGGTGGCCGGCGCCGGCATGGTGGGGCAGTTCATGGAGGACGGCACTACCGGCAACCTGGTGCTGGGCTTGATCGGCAGCGGTGTCTCCGGCCTGTTTCTGCTGGCGATGGGCCTCTTCAACGGCTCCGCGTTCCTCCGCGCGGCGCGGGTGTACCGGCACGCGAAGGCCGGCGGCGCGGTTTCGGCGGAGGACCTGGAAGCGCGGGGTGTCGTTGCGCGGCTGCTGGCCCGGCCGCTTGCCCGCGTGCGGCGGCCGCGGAACATCTATGTGATCGGCTTCCTGTTCGGGCTGGGCTTCGATACCGCCACCACCATCGGGCTTCTGGTGATGACGACGGCGGCCTCGCTGGCCGGGGTGCCGCCGCTCGCCCTGCTTGCCTTGCCGCTGGCGTTCACGGCCGCCATGACTCTCTGCGATTCCGTGAACGGGGTGGCGATGATGCGGATGTACCGCTCCGCACTGGCGGATCCACAGCGGAAGCTGGGCTTCAACGCTTTGATTACGGGCATTTCTGCGGTCTCCGCGCTGTTCATTTCCGTCATTACCCTGGGTGGTTTCGCTAATGCGGCGTTCGATTTGGGGGATCCCGTGACAGCGTGGCTGGCATCGGTGGACCTGGGCGAGGCCGGTTTGTTGCTGGTGGCCGTGCTGCTGGCGGTCTGGGGAATCGCGGCAGTGCGCGGCCGACGCCCCTGAACAGCAACGCCCTCGCCCAGCAACGCGGGGTCAGTTACGGCCCATCCCGGGGCGCGACATGGGCCGTAACTGACCCCGCGTTGCAGGGGGTGGGGCCGTGGCGGGGCGCCGGGCCGGGTGGCAGGATAGGCCGCATGGAACTGCACATCACAGGAGACCCTGCTGCGGACAAGCTGCTCAGCGACGACGCGTTTGCCCTGCTCACCGGCATGCTGCTGGACCAGCAGGTGACCATGGAATCCGCGTTCGCCGGCCCGGAGAAGATCCGCACCCGGATCGGCTCGATTTCACCCGCCACAGTGGCCGGCTACGACCCCGAGGCCTTCGTGGAGATGTTCAAGGAACGGCCCGCCGTGCACCGCTTCCCGGGATCGATGGCCGGGCGGGTCCAGGCCTTGGCCGAGGCGGTGGAGCACGACTGGGACGGGGACGCCACCGCGATCTGGACACAGGGCGACCCGGATGGCAAGGAAGTACTGAAGCGACTCAAGGCCCTTCCCGGCTTCGGCGAACAGAAGGCGAAGATCTTCCTGGCCTTGCTCGGCAAGCAGCGCGGTCTTCAGGCCGAGGGCTGGCGCGAAGCCGCCGGAAGCTACGGAGAGGAAGGTTCTTTCCTGTCCGTTGCGGACATCGTGGATCCGGAATCGTTGCAGAAGGTGCGGGCTTCCAAGCAGGCGGCCAAGGCTGCCGCCAAAGCTTCGAGAGCGTCAAAGGCCACGGGCAGCTGACAGGGTGCTGTGACCTCGACGGCGGCCGCTGACAGGGCAGGCGCCGCGGCTTAAACTGTGGGTATGTCCGGCGCAGCAGGACGCAGGCTGTTCAATCACTCCGGTACCGCGCTCTTATTCCGCGGTGCTTTGGCTCTGCTGCTGGCCCTGACGGTGGCCGCGCTACCGGTTTCCACGGTGTTCGCGCTCGCGTACGTCTTTGGAATCTATGCCATGGCTGACGGGCTGGCGAACGTGGCGCACTTCTTTTACGACCCTGCAAGGCATTCGCGCTGGAGCATGGTGGGTGGCATGGCCTCGATCGTTGCCGGGCTGATCGCCGTTTCCTGGCCGGGCATCACCGACGGCGCGCTGACGGTCCTCACGGGAATCTGGGCGCTGACCGTAGGCGTCTCGCAACTCCTGCTGGCACTTGACGGCCGTGCCGGAATCGAACCGTGGCGGATTCCCGCGCTGACCGGCGCCGTGCTCGCGGTCCTTGGTATCTTCCTGATCGCAAACCCTGGCGCCGGGATTCTCGCCCTTGCAGGTCTGCTTGCGGCGTTTGCGGCACTCTTCGGCTTGCTGCTGATTTTCTCCGGTGTCGAATGGCGGCGGAGAGGCGCCCGTCCGCGAACTGTCTGATTGCACATTGCTCTTGGCGATCTCTGGCCATATGCCCATTGGTGTGAGCTGCGCGACTTTCTAGGCTGGAGGCAGTTCTCCGATCCAACGGCCAAGCATGAGGTTCAACGATGAAGCGCATCGCACTCCTGGGCAACCGCGTCGCCCCTGTCAGCCCCACCGGTTCCCACGTTCCCGCTTCCGGGCCGTGGAGCCCCGACGCCGAGCCGCAGGCCGTGCAGACCTTCACTGAGGGCCACGTTTTCCCGGCCCACAACGGCACCCCGACCATCTGGCGCCCGCGGCCCGCAATGGCGGCCTCGGCATGATGCCTGACATGGTCGCCCCCAGCAAGCCCGCGCCCGGGGCAACGTTCATCCCCGCCGAGGACTGGTCCACGCTCAACCGCGGCGACGCCGTCTGGGTCCACGAGGACGGCTGGGGCTATGACAACGGAGTTGTCGACGAGGTCTCCGGCGACCACCGGATGTTGTGGATCATCCTGGAGCAGGGCGGCCGTCGCCTGATCTGCGGCAACGATCCGCTCGAGGTCTGGGCCGTCTAGCCTTCCGCTTGAAGGCCATGAAAAGCCAAGCGGGGCCGCACTGCCTGGGTGCGGCCCCGCTTTTTCCATGTCTGCTGTCAGTGCTGGCGCTGCCGCGCGATCAGCGCTCCAGGCGGAAGCCCAGCTTCATGGTGACCTGCCAGTCGGCCACTTCGCCGTCGCTGAGGTGGCCGCGGATTTCCTTCACCTCGAACCAGTCCAGGTTCCTCACGGTCTGTTTTGCGGTGGCGATGCCGTTCTTGATGGCGGTATCGATGCTCTCGGAGGAAGTTCCAACAATTTCGGAAATGCTGTAGGTGTGGTCGGCCATGGCAGTACTCCTTGCGATCGTCTGATGCCTGCGCCGGACGGCGATCCACCGCAAGCGGTGAGAGCAGACTAGCCGAGTACGCGGCTCGGGACTAGGCCCCACGCCAGGCTGGTTTCATCTGTTGTTTGCCTTTCTTCCGGCGCGATTTTGCCCGGAAATTCGGAACCGTAACGGTCAATTTGCCGCGTATTCATCCGATGTATTTAGCGTGGCGGGGTTACTTCATCCTCCCGCAAGCTGAAAGGCATCCCTTCCCATGACCAACACAAGCCGCCGCACGGCGATCGCTGCCTCCCTGGCCGGCCTGGCCGCCGTCGGGACCTCCGCCCTGACCGCAGGCCCCGCAACTGCTACCACCGCCGGCTTCGGCAGCACCCGCCCCTCCGGCCGCCCCACGGTCTTCACCGTGATCAGTGACGTCCAAGGCGACCTGGGCGACTTCGCCCTGGCACTGAAGGACATCGAAAAGACCAACCCCGCTGCCCAAAGCGCCGGCTTGGTGGTCAACGGCGACATCACCCCGCGCGGCTACGACTTCGAATACGAAGCCGTTCGGACCGTCCTGGACGCCAACCCCCACGCCGCCAACGTGCACTGGGCTATCGGCAACCACGAGTTCTACGTCCCCAAATACTCCAGCCCCACCACCCTGGCCCAGGCCAGCTGGCCCAACGGCACCACCGAAGCGTCCCTCTTTGAAAGCTTCTACAAGTTCACCGGCCGGAACAAGGTCTACACGGAGATCGACCTGGGCGGTGTGCCTGGCCTGATCCTGGGCACCGAGAAGTACATGCACTACCACGACAGCACGCTGTGGGACGAGGTCTGGCTCAGCGAAGAACAGATCACCTGGTTCGAAACCCGCCTGGCCGACTGGGCCGCGCGCCGCAAGCCGGTCATGGTCTTCACCCACCACCCCTTCCCGGACACCGTCTCCGGCACCCGCAACAAGCTGTACCTCAACGATTACCTGCAGGCGGACCAGCTCCTGGGCATCCTGGGCAAGTACCCCAACGCCTTCGTCTTCACCTCGCACACCCACTGGGCGCTGCAGCTGGCCGACTGGGAAGTGCGCCGCACCGTTCCCGGCACGGACAACCTGCAGGGCTTCCAGGTGATCAACACCGGCGCCATCCAGACCCTCTGGGAGGACAACGGCACCGGAGGCGAGCGGGCCCTTGACGGCCGCGAAGCCAGCGGCCTGCAGGTGGAAGTCTTCGAAGACTGCGTGGTGGTGAAGGCCCGCGACTACCGCCGCGGCGAATGGATCAAGGAAACGCGGATCCCGCTTTTCTGAGCCTTCCGGACGGGAGGGGTTCCGGACGGAACGGCCTCCCGGGCGTGACGGATCAGCGGCCCAGCACGTAGCTCTTCAGGTCGTCCAGGGTCTGCTGCATGTGGGCGTCCATGGCCTGCCGGGCCTGTTCCGGGCTGCCGGCGGCCAAGGCGTCGAGGATGCTGCGGTGGTGCCCGATGGCGTGCTCCTGGATCTCGGGCACCTTGGACGTCTGGGTACGCCGGGTCTCGAGGACGCGGTGCAGGGGCTCGAACAGAACAGCCACGAACACGTTCCCCGAGGCGTGCAGGATCAGGTCATGGAAGGCCAGGTCCGCCTCGACGAACGCGGCAACATCGTTCTTCTCGTGGGCCGCCTGCATCGCGTCCACGTGCTTGCCGAGCTGCGCGAGATCCTTCGGCGTGACTTTACCGGCTGCCAGTTCGCAAGCTCCCGATTCGAGCATCCGCCGCAGCTCGATGAGCTGAACGGCGGCATCGGCGTCGTTCTTTCCTTCGGAGGCGGCGCGCAGCACTGCTTCCAGCGAGGCCCACCGGTTGAGCGGGTTCACGAAGGTGCCGCGGCCGCGTTCCACGCTGAGGATCTGCTGGGCCTGAAGGGTTTTCATAGCCTCGCGTACGGTCATGCGGCTGACTTCGTGCTTGGCGCTGAGCTCGAGCTCTCCGGGGACAACCGTTCCGGGCGGGAACTCACCTGCCACGATGCGGTCCAGCAGTTCGTCCGCGACGACGCCGACCAGCGACTTCCGTGCCATGGTGCTCCGTTCCTTGTGTGCAGCTGTGTCCCCCGGGGACCGCGCGCTAGATGTCTGACATCTTACGCGAAAAGAAAAATGCGGGGCCCGCTCTGCGTGCTTTCGCCGAGGCAAAAGACGCAGAGCGGGCCCCGCATTCGCGGGAAGGGAAACTCAGCCCGCCGTGATCAGGTGGCTGGCATGGTCGTAGCTGAACGTCACCGGACCGCCGGGGTGGTTGAGCACGATGTTGTTGCCGTTGGCCGCGCCGCCCAGGCCGTAGTTCTCGGCCCAACTGCCGTTCAGTGCTGCCTTGAATTCGTAGCTTCCGGCGGGGAGCTCTGCGGTCAGCTTCCACAGGCCGTCGGCGGGATCAAAGGTGAGCTGCGCCTGGGCGCAGTCCGGCATCCAGTCCCCGGCGCAGCCGAGTTCGGAGTTCAGGCTGCCCGGGGCGGACACGGCTCCCGGCTGCGGCCCGGGGAGAGCCGCGCGGATCACGTTGGTGTTGTGGTCGTAGAGGAACGTGACGGCGCCGCCCGGGTGGTCGAGTGCGATGTTGGCTCCGTTGGGTTCGCCGCCGGCGCCGTAGTTTTCGTCCCAGCTCCCGTTGAGCGCTGCCTTGAATTCGTAGTGCCCCGCGGCGAGGTCCGGAACACGGAGCACCCAAAGCCGGTGGGTGGCGTCGTAGCTCATGCCGGCTTCGGCGCAGCCTGGCTGCCAGTCGGAATCGCAGCCGAGCTCACTGTTGAGGCTGCCCGCCACGGTGACCGAGTCCGGCTGCACGGCCTCACCCACCACGCCGCTGCGGACATCGCTGACGGCGGTGTGCCCGGCATTGTCCAGGACCACCGCGCGGTATTCCACGGCCGTCCCGGCGGCCAGTGCCGACACATCGTGGAACACCTGGTACGGGGCGTTGTCGTCCACGCCGATGCGCTGCCAGTCGCCGCCCGGAACGCGCGCTTCGAAGCTGACCTCATTGAACGCGGAACTCTCGACGGCGGCGCCCACCTTGATCCGGCCGCTGTCCGCCGCCGAGGTGGCGGGCTTGCCGAGCGCGACGGCGGGTGCCGCCGTCGAGACCGGAAGCTTGTCCACCGCGCGGTACACCACAGCCGAAAGCGGCGGGACCGTCACGGTCAGGGTGGAGTCCGCAGCGGTAGTGAGCTGCTTCGCGGCGTCGCCGTAGATCCGCTTGAATCCCGCGTTGGCGCGGTACGTGGGGATGGCGGCGGTCTGTGTGGTTTCGCTGTTGTTCAACGCCACCACGTATTCGCGCTGTTCCTTGGCGTCGGTGCGGGAGAAGGCGTAGATGCCCGGGCCGTCGGAGGCGTAGCGGTGCTGCTGGGCGCCGTCGCGCAAAGCGGTGTGCTCCTTGGTGAGAGCGGCCAGTTCTGCGATCTTGCGGTACAGCGGGTGCGCGGTGTTGAAGTTGTCCGTGGCGTGCGTGGCGTCGGTGCCCAGGAGGTCGTCGTCCAGGTATTCGCTGACCTGGCTGGCGAACATCGGCTGGCGGGAATCCTGGTCCCCGCCGGCGCCGGTGAAGCCCTGTTCGTCGCCGTAGTACACCACGGGGTTGCCACGGGAGAAGTACATGAGCTCATGCGCAAGGTTGTCGCGCTTGAGCAGTTCGGCGTCGGCGGCGCCGGCGTTGTCCTGGGAGATGAACGTGCCGATCCGGCCCATGTCGTGGTTACCCAGGAACGTGGGCAGCTGGTACACGTTGGAATCGGCGTCGGTGTACCAGTCGTCCCCGCCGAAGAAGTCCTTCAGGCCGGTGGCCTTGCCGCTCTGGGAGGCGAAGCTGCGGGCCGCGCCCTGGAAGCCGAAGTCCAGCACGGCCTGCATGCGGTTGCGGGTGGTGTACTTCGAGGTGAAGGTCTTGGAGGTATCGAAGACCTCGCCGAACATGAAGAACTCGTCCTTGCCCTGCTGCTTGGCGTAGCTGAGGACCTGCGGGCCGAACTGCTGCCAGAACTCGTCGTTGACGTGCTTCATGGTGTCGATCCGGAAGCCGTCGATTCCGAAGTCCCGGATCCAGCCCTTGTAGATGTCCACCATGCCGTTGACCACGCGCGGGTGTTCGGTGAAGAGGTCATCCAGCCCGAAGAAGTCCCCGTACAGGGCGTCCTCGCCGGAGAAGGTGGTGTTGCCGCGGTTGTGGTAGAGCGTGGCGTCGTTCAGCCAGGCCGGAACCTTGACGTCCTTTTCCGCCTCCGGAACGAACGGGGTGTACGGGAAGGAGGTGGCGGCGTCGAGCTCCGGGAAGGCCTGGGTTCCCGCGTAGTCGTGGTCGTCGAACGGCTCGCCGGCGGCCGAGCGGTACGGCTCGGTGGCCTTGGAAATGTACGGCGCGGAGCTGGATTCCTTGTACTGGATCACGTCCGCGGTGTGGTTGGTGATGATGTCGAAGTAGACCTTCATGCCGCGGGCGTGGGCGGCGTCGATCAGTGACTTGAGCTCGGCGTTGGTGCCCAGGTGCGGATCGATCTGGGTGAAGTCCGTGACCCAGTAGCCGTGGTAGCCGGCGGAGCTGTTGTCCAGTTGCCCGCCGCCCTGCACGGCCTTGTTCTTGAAGCTCGGGGTCAGCCAGACGGCGTTGGTGCCCAGGCCCTTGATGTAGTCCAGGCGGTCCTGCAGGCCCTTGAGGTCGCCGCCGTTGTAGTAGCCCTTGCGGGTGGGGTCGAAGCCGGACACGAGAGGATCGGTGCCGAGGCCGCCGGTGTCGTTGGCGGTGGTGCCGTTGCTGAAGCGGTCGGCCATGACGAAGTAGAAGTTCTGCTTGCTGAGGCTGCCCTGGCGCAGTGAGTGGCCGGCGTCGGGAGCGGGCTTGCGGGCGGCTTCGGCCGCAGGTGCCGGGAGTGCTGTGGCGGAACACGTCAGCGCGGCGGCGAGGACGACGGCGGCGGCCCGGCTAAGCGGGCGACGGCGGCCGTTCCGGCGGGCGGCGCTGCCCGGGGACGTTCTGGGGGATGACATGACTGAGCCTTTCGCGAAAGGAGGGCTGTGTGGCAAGTCACAACTGTAAGCGTTTGCGAGAAGTTAATCCATGGTGCAGTTGGGAACTATTGGGCCATTCGAGGCGCTGCGCCGCCAAAGCTGGAAGCGTTTCCAGTGCTGATCTACGCCGTTCCGCCAACAACCAGCGCGGTGGGCGATCCGGTTTCCAGTCGCGCCACCGGGCCGGTCGGCAGGCCGGTCTCCGGATCCAGCCTGAACGTCACGACGTCGTTGGAGCGCTCGTGCGCCACGTGGAGCCAGCCGTCGTGCACCAGGTGGTGGCGCGGCCAATCGCCCCCACTGGGAACCTCGCCAAGTGCGGCGGCGCCGCCGTTGGCCACCGCCAGGGCGCAGACCCGGTTTGATCCGCGCACGCCAACATAGGCGTGGCGGCCGTCGGGGGAGAGGGCGATCTCGGCCGCGGCGTCGCCGTCGCGGGCTCCCACGGCGCTCGCCGGAACCATGGCCGCCAGCGTGAAACGGCCGTCCGCGCCGGCCTCCACCACCGCGACTTCGATCGAATATTCGGTGACGACGAAAACCGTTCCGTCCGGGTGCTGCACCAGGTGGCGCGGGCCGGAATCCTTCGGCAGCGTGATCTCCTGGACGAGGCGCAGGCCCTCGCCGGGCGCGTAATCCCAGGCCCGAAGCAGGTCGTGGCCCAGGTCGGTGGTCATGACCCGCCCGTCAGCCAGCATCAGGGTGGCGTGCGCGCGGCTGGGGCGTCCGGCGTCGTAAGGATCCCGCGAAGGTTCCGCCGCGTGGCGGGAGGCGATGGCGCCGTCGTCGTCCAGTTCGAAAAGCAGCACCTGGCCGTCGCCCCAGCACGCAACCACCCGGAATCGGCCGCGGGGATCGACGGCGACATGGCAGGCGGCGGAACCGGCGGGCCAGGCCTCGCCGAGCGGCTCAAGGGTGACGCCGGATCCGCTGCGGCGGTATGTGCGCACCGTCTGAGCGTGTTCGTGGACCGCGTAGACCAGCGGAAGCGCGGGATGGGTTGCGAGGAACGACGGCGAATCGCCCGCCGCGGCGAGCCCAAGGGACTCCAGCGATCCGTCTGGCCGGGCCCGCAGGGCGCCGATTCCACGGCCCGCGCCGCCGGCGTCGGAGGTGTAGGAGCCGGTCCAGATGAGGGTGTCAGCCATGCCGCCATCCTAGCGACGGCCTATGGGACGCAGCTCACCTTGCGCGGCGGCCAAGGCTCATGTCACACTATTGCAAATGCTAGATGTCTGACATCTTACATTCCTGATTCCAAGACCAGCCTTCCCACACAATGGAGTGCCCCGTGGCCCTTGAAGCCGACGTCCTGGCCGCCTTCCCGGCCGAAGTCCAGGTTCCCGCCCAGCTGGTGGCCGACGCCGTCGCCGCGTCCGCTGCGGCCTCGCCCCGCATCCTCGTGGTGCTGGATGACGACCCCACCGGAACCCAGTCCGTCGCCCGACTGCCTGTCCTGACCCGCTGGGACGTGGCCGACTTCGATTGGGCCTTCGGTCGCGTGGTGGAGAACGGCCTGGAACCGGCCGTCTACGTCCTCACCAACACCCGCAGCCTGGACCCCGCCGAGGCCGCCGCCCGCAACGAGGAAATCGTCCGCAACGCGCTCGCCGCGGCGCCGGCAGCCGGCGTCCGCGTAGGCTTCGTGAGCCGCTCCGACTCCACCCTGCGCGGCCACTACCCGCTGGAAACCGACGTCATCGCCGCCACCGTCGCGGCTGAAAGCGGCGAGGCGACCGACGGCGTGGTGATCGTTCCGGCCTTCCCCGACGCCGGCCGCGTCACCATCGGCGGCGTGCACTACATGCGCGGCGACGCCGGCAGCCTCACCCCGGTATCCGATACCGAATTCGCCAAGGACGCTACCTTCGGCTTCGCCAATTCCGAGATGGCCAAGTATGTGGAGGAGAAGTCGGAAGGCCGCTTCGCCGCAAGCGATGTGATCGTCCTGGACCTCAACATTATCCGTGCCGGTGCCGCCGCCGGGGACCCCGCGATCTCTGCCAAGGCCATTGCGGACGCCATCGACGCCGCCACGGACTCCACCCCGGTCGTGGCCGACATCGTCACCGAAAACGATCTCCGCCTGCTCGCCCTGGGCCTGGAAGAAGCCGAACGCCGCGGCAAGAAGCTGCTCTACCGCGTGGGGCCGCCGTTCGTTCGCGGCCGCATCGGCCAGGAAATCCGCCCGGCCCTTAGCGGCGAGGAAGCCTTCGAAGGCAACACACCCTCCACCGCCGGCGGCCTGATCGTGGTCGGCTCGCACGTGGGCCTGACCACCCGCCAGCTCAACGTCCTCACCGCGGAGCACGGCTCCGCCCGGATCGTCGAGATCGACGTGGAGAAGCTCCTCGCGGACGAAGCGGAAGGCGACGCGTACATCGGATCCGTGGTGGCCGCCGTCGTCGACGCCCTGCATGAAGGCGACGTGATCGTCCACACCAGCCGCCTGCTCATCAAGAGCGACGACGCCGCCGCGAGCCTGCAGATCGCGCGCACCGTTTCTGCCGCCGTCGTGAGCGTGGTGAACCGGACGCTGAAAACCTTCCCGCCGCGGTTTGTCATCGCCAAGGGCGGCATCACCTCCTCGGACGTGGCGGCGCACGGCCTGGAAATCCGCCATGCCATTGTCCGGGGCCCCATGCTGCCGGGCATCGTCTCGCTGTGGGAGCCGGTGGACGGGCCCGCGAAGGGCATCCCGTACATCGTCTTCGCCGGGAACGTGGGCAACGACGAATCGCTCGCCCAGGTCACCCGCAAGCTCAGCACCTCTTTCTAAGCGGTGGTTGAGCTTGTCGAAACCGGATCTCGACAGGCTCGATCACCGTTCGACAGGTTCGATCACCGGCCGACAGGCTCGATCACCGGTGGTTGAGCTTGTCGAAACCGGGATCTCGACAGGCTCGATCACCAGCAGACTTACACCGCCAAATTCAACGGAGAACACCATGACCAGCAACTACACCGTCACCGTCCTGGGCCTCGGCGCCATGGGCCTGCCGATGGCCACCCGCATGGCCAGCCAGCTGACCGTCCACGGCTTCGACATCGCCGAACCCCGCCTGGAACTCGCCGCCGAAGCCGGTATCAAGACCTTCGCCTCTGCCCGCGAAGCGTCCCAGGACGCAGACGCCTTGCTGCTTGCCGTGCGCAACGGCGAACAGCTCAACGATGTCCTCTTCGGCGAGAACGGCGTGGCCCCGGTGCTGAAGCCGGGCGCCGTCGTCATCCTCGGCAGCACCGTCGGCACCGAAGCGATTCCGGCGACTGTCGAGCGGCTGGCGGAATTCGGCGTCGAACTCGTTGACGCGCCGCTCTCCGGCGGACCTAAGCGCGCAGGCGAAGGCGACCTGCTGATCGTGGTCGGCGCAGAACCGGCCGCCCTGGAGAAGGCCCGCCCCGCGCTGGAACTGCTGGCCTCCACCCTGAGCATTGTCGGCGACAAGCCCGGCGATGGCCAGGCCCTCAAGACCGTCAACCAGCTGCTCTGCGGCGTGCACATCGCCGCCGCAGCCGAAGCACTGGCCCTCGCCGACGCCCTCGGCCTGGATCAGGAGAAGACCCTCGCCGCCCTCGAAGCCGGCGCTGCAGGCTCCTTCATGCTCTCCAACCGCGGCCCCCGCATCCTCGAGGCCTACAGCGAAGACGGCGCCGAGGTGCTCTCCCGCCTGGACATCTTCGTCAAGGACATGGGCATCGTGGGCAAGGCCACCCGCGCCGCCGGCCTCGCCGCCCCGGTCGCAGCCGCCGCCGAACAGCTCTACCTCCTGGGCCAGGCCCAGGGCCTCGCCGCCGCCGACGACTCCGCCGTCATCAAGGTGGTCGCCCCCGTAAAGCGCAGCAACTAACTCCCCGTTCGCACTACCCTGTTTGTCAAAGGAGACATTCCCCAATGAGTCCCCTCATCGCATCTTTGACGGTCAGTGCCGCCGACGCGCCGCCCATTAAGCCCGCTGTGGAACTCGGCACCCCGATGCTGCTGACCATCGCGGCACTCGGCGTTGCCGTGCTGCTCGTCATGATCATCCGCTTCAAGGTCCAGGCCTTCGTGGCACTCCTGACGGTGAGCATCGGCGTCGCCCTCGCCGCCCAGATCCCGCTGAAGGACGTCTTCACGGTGGTGGCCACCGGCGTCGGCAACACCATGGGCAAGGTGGCGCTGCTCATCTCACTCGGCGCCATTCTCGGACGCATGATCGAGGTGTCCGGCGGCGTGCAGTCCCTCGCCGACCATTTCGTGGCCCGCTTCGGCCGCACCCGCGTGGGCATCGCCCTGACCACCGTGGGCTTCCTGGTGGCCATCCCGGTGTTCTTCGAAGTCGGCGTGATCGTGCTTGTCCCGATCGTCTACGCCTTCTCCAAGCTGCTGAACCTGCACCCCATCAAGTTCGGTCTGCCCATGGCCGGCATCATGCTCGCCATCCACGTGGCCGTTCCGCCGCACCCCGGCATCGTTGCGGGCGCCGGTGTGCTGGGCGCCGACGTCGGACTCATCACCATGCTGTCCCTGGCCATCTGCGTGCCGCTCGGCTTCCTCTCCTACTTTGTGGGCGCGCTGATGAACCGCCGCGAGATGGAACTCCTGCCCTCCGTGAAGGCCCAGCTTGAGGAATACGGCAGCAGCGAAACTGTCCACGAAGGCCACAAGCGCCAGCACGCCCCGAAGCCCGGCCCCGGCGCCGCCGCGCTGAACTCCGCCGTCATGGCACCGCCGTCGGCCGGCCTCATCATGGCCCTCATTGCGGCCCCGATCGTGCAGATCATGGTCGGCACCGTCGGCACGCTCATGCTGCCGAAGACCCACGAGCTCTACGGCCTGTTCGCCTTCATCGGCACCCCGGCGTTCGCGCTGCTGGTCGCCGTGATCCTCGCGTTCTTCTTCCTCGCGGTGCGCCGCGGATGGTCGCTGTCCGAAACCGGCGAGATCTTCGAACAGTCCCTGCCCCCGATCGCCTCGATCCTCATGATCGTCGCCGCCGGCGGTGTGTTCGGTGAAGTCCTCAAGGTCAGCGGCATCGGCGCGGCCCTCTCCGCCACGCTCTCCGGCATGGGCCTGCCGATCATCCTGCTCGGCTTCATCATCTCGCTGGCCCTGCGTGCGGCCCAGGGTTCGGCCACCGTGGCAATCGTCACCACCACCGGTCTCCTCACCGCCGCCGTGCAGAACGGCAACTACAGCCCGGCCCAGATCGCGCTCATCGTGATCGCGATCGGCTTCGGTTCGCTCGGCCTCAGCCACGTCACCGACGCCGGCTTCTGGGTGGTGGTCCGCTACTACGGCATCACGGTGGCTGACGGCCTGAAGACCTGGACCGTCCTCACCACCATCCTGGGCGTGGCAGGCTTCCTGCTGACCTTCGTGGCCTGGATCCTGGTGGGAGGCTTGGCCGTCTGATGCGAGCCAGACTCGATGAACTGGTGACGGCCGCCCTGCAGCGCGGGGCGGCCGTCCCGGCCTTCACCTGTTATGACTTCACCACCGCTACCGCCGTGGTGGAAGCCGCCGAGGACACCGGCCTGCCCGTCATCCTCAACGTGGCGCCGAAGACGGCAGCGACGCGCGCCGGGCAGCGTCTCATTGCGGCCCTCCGCGGACTGGCCGACGGCGCCTCCGTCCCCGTGTGCGTCCAGCTGGACCATGCTTCGGATGTCGCCATCATTGTCGAGTCGGTCCGCTCCGGCGCCGACTGCGTCCTCGCGGACGGCTCCTCCCTCGCCTTCGAGGAGAACGTCGCGTTGGTGCGCGAGGTGCGTGCGGCCCTGGCCGCCGACGGCGCCGGTTCCTTCGAGCACGACGGCGGTGCCGCCGTCGTGCTCGAAGCGGAACTTGGCGGGCTGGCCGGCGACGAGGACAAGGCCTTCGGCGTGGACGCTGGTGCCGCCGGACAGGAGGCCACCGGCCTCACGGACCCCGGGCAGGTGCCCGCCTTTGTGGAGGCCTCCGGCGCGCAATTGCTGGCGGTGGCCATCGGCAACGTGCACGGCAAGTACAAGGGCGCCCCGCAGATCCGCTGGGACGTCCTGGAGCGGATTTCCGCGGCCACGGACGTGCCGCTGGTGCTGCACGGCGCCTCCGGCATCCCGGCGGACGAGCTGCTGAAGGCCCGCGCCCTCGGCGTGGGCAAGGTCAACTTCAACACCGAGCTGCGCACCGGCATCCTCGCCACACTCGAGGCGGAAACCGCCGCGCACCGGGCCGACGGCGAAAACCTCCAAGGCCTGCTGGGCCGCTGGAGCGGTTCGGCCAGGGAGTTCGCCGCGGCCACGCTGCGCACGCTGGGGGAGTAGCGCCGGGGAGTAGCGCCCCGGCGAGCCGTCAGGCCTCCGTCAGTACCCGGAATCCCAGCTCCGGGTTGAAGCCATGGATTTCCCGGGTGTCCAGGACCGACATGAAGGCCAGGATCTCCGCCGTGATCACCTGGCCCGGAACCAGCACCGGGAAACCGGGCGGGTACGGGGTGACGAACGACGCCGAAACGGGCTCTTCCCCGTCGGCGACCCGGCGGGCGAGCTCGGCCGCGGGCACGTACTCCGTGGCTCCCGGTTTGTACGTGGCGAAGTACGCCTCCCGCATGTTGCCGTCCGGCGTCTGCGAATCCACCCGGTAGCGGTCGGCGAAGCGGCTGAAGTCCGGCAGCGGCGGCGGTGAACTGGTCAGCGCCGCCACCCGGGCCTCGTGTGCCCGTCGGCCCAGGCCGCTCATGGCCGCCTGCTCGTCCTCGAAGGACTCGGCAAGCTTCACCAGCACCTCCACCAGGTACGCCACGGAACTCCGCGAGGTGCCGATGTTGGTCATGAACAGCACGCTGTTCCGGCTGGTCTTGTTGACCTGGATGCCGTACTTGTCCATCAGGTATTCGTGCTTGAAGGTATCGCCGTCCACGCCCGTAAGGCCGATGTGCAGCGTCAGCCGGCTCGGGTCCACCACGAACTCGTCCCGCTGCCAGGACTCCGCCATCGCGGCCAGCCCGTCGCGCAGCGGCATCTGCCGTTCCGTTTCGCGGTACTTCGCGGGAATGAGGTCCCGGGTGCCCAGGATCCGGAAGTACTTCTTCAGCAGGGGATGCCGCGCCACGGCCTGCGCGATGCTCACCGCCAGGTCCGCCTGCCGCTGCACCAGCTCGTAGCCTTCGAACTCCACCTGCCGGCGTCCCGCGTCCAGCGAAGCCAGGATCTGGTAATTCGGAGAGGTGGAGGTGTGCGTCATGTACGCCTCGTGGAAGCTCTCCGCGTTCAGCTGCCCGAAGTCCTGGTCGTGGATGTGGATCATCGAGCCCTGCCGCAGGGACGTGAGGGTCTTGTGGGTGGACTGGGTGGCGTAAACGCGCAGCCGCGCCTGCGCCGGATCCGGGATGAGCCGGGTCTGCAGCAATTGCTCGTCGCTGACTGAGTCCAAGCTCCCGACGACGGCGCCAAGCCGCCGCTGCTGTTCGGCGTACCGCCGCGCGTACGCCGGGTCCCGGAACTGCTTTTCGAGTTTCTGCGCCGCCGCCATCGCGGTGCGGCGGCGGTAGATGTGGTGGAAGCCGGCGAACGCGAACCAGGCTTCGTCCCACAGGAACACCAGGTCCGGCTTGATGGCCAGGCATTCCTCCATGACGCGTTCCACGTCGTAGACGATCCCGTCGAAGGTGCAGTTGGTCAGTGCCAGCATCTTGACCTCGTGCAGGCGCCCGGCCTTCCGGTAGTCCAGGAGCATGCGCTTGATGCTCTCCAGCGGCACGGCGCCGTAGAAGGCGAACTCGTCCAGCGGGTAGGCGTCCAGGTAGGCCACTTGCGCACCGGCCAGCATGAGGGCGTAGTGGTGGGACTTGTGGCAGTTCCGGTCCACCAGCACCACGTCGCCCGGCGCCACGATGGACTGGTGCACGATCTTGTTGGCCGTGGAGGTGCCGTTCGTGACGAAGAGCGATTTCTGCGCCCCGTAGGCCCGGGCCGCCAGCTGCTGCGCCTTCTTCAGGGAACCGTGCGGGTCCAGCAGCGAGTCCAGACCGCCGGACGTGGCCGAGGTTTCGGCCAGCAGCAGGTTCAAGCCGTAGAACTCGCCCAGGTCATCGATCCACTTGGAATTCACCACCGAGCCGCCCCGCGAAACCGGCAGGGCGTGGAACACTCCGGCGGGCTTGCGGCTGTACTGCTGCACTGCGTGGAAGAACGGCGCCTCGTAGCGCGCGGCGGCCCCGCCCAGCAGGGACAAGTGCAGTTCCAGGCTGTCCTGGCGGCGGAACAGGCGGCGGAAACGGCGGGTCAGGGAGCTTGCCAGCTCCTCGATGGACACCCCGGCCACCAGGTAAAGGTCCAGCTCAGGCCGCAGTTCGCCGAGCTTCTCTGCCAGCATGAGGATCCTGTCCATCGGCCTGGCCGGAACCTCGCCACCGATGAATCCGGCCAGGAAGGTGCGCAGGTCCCGGCTCAGGCGCTGCCGGCTGCGGGCCACGAAACCGGGGCGCAGCACGCAGGCCTGGATATCCGGGTTGAGCAGCACGGCCACCAGCGCGTCCTCGAAGCTGGGCACGAAGACCGGTTCGTAGACGAACTCGTCGGCCGGACGGCGTTGCGCCAGAAGGTCCGCGCGCATGATGTCCCGCTCGGCCTCGCTCATGTCGTCGATCACCAGCACCTCGAAGCGGCGCCGCGTATCCGCAGGCACCTCAGGCTGTTCGGCGTCGCGTTCATGGTCCGCCGGGGTTTCCGGTGCCGCGTGCACATGCCGGGCGAGCCGGCGGGCCACGGGTTCGATCAGTGCCAGCGCCGCGGAGTAGTCACCGTCTTCCAAGCACTTCCGGAGGCCGGCGATGTAGCCCTGGCCCGGGAACGCCCAGTACATTTCCACGGCCTCCAGCAGCGGCAGCAGCCGGGCGGCTTCGGCGGGCAGCTTCGCGTTGCCGGGCCCGACGGCGGCGGCCTGCTTGACGGCGTAACCCAGGTACTCCCACGCATCCACCCGGAGGCGCCAAACGCTGGCGGGAACCTCGCTGCCGGGCGTCCCGGCTTCGGTGAGATGGCCCGGAAGGCGGGTGCCGGCGTCGGGCACTGTGGCTGAAGGGGCCGGTCCGCCCGGCGGAACGGCTGCGGCACGGGGCTGGCGGGGAGGCGCTGCGGGAAGCATGGGAATCCTGGTTCTCGATCTTCTGGTGCCGGTGGCGTCGTTGCCGCCGGCTGATTCCCACTAAACGACGAAAGCCCTGTGGCGCGGGCCGCATTACCTGCGCTTCTGTCTGGAACTCCGGAATGGGCCGGCTAGGGAGCTTCGCGCCACAGGGGCAGCGGAACCACCCGGGTGCTGCGCCCCTGCTCGTCCAGGACGTGCCCCAGGCGCTTGTAGGTGCGGACCACCGCCTGCCGGGAGATCACGGTGCTGCCCGGAGCCCGGGCCGCGAGTTCGCGTTCGTGGGCCTGGACTTCCAGGTAATCGCGCACCCAGAGGGTAACCACCAGGTTCTGGGCTCCCAGAACCTGGGCACTGAGCCGGCAGCTGGGCAGGGCAGCGAAGTAGCGGCCCACCTCGTCCACATGGGTGGCCGGAACGTTGAGGACCAGGCTCACTTCGCGCAGGCTCTGCTGCACTACGGCGGCGGTATCGCAGCGCATGGTGATGTACCCGGCGGCGAGGAAACGTTCCACCCGGCGGCGGGCAGTTTGTGCGGATACCCCGCAGGCGGCGCCCAGCTCCGTCCAGCTCGCCCGGCCGTTCCCGGCGAGGGCCTCCAGGAGTTCTGCGTCCAGCCGGTCGGGGGAGTACGCCGGTGGCGCCGGAGTGGACTCCCGGGCCATGAGCCTGGCCCGGGCCGGTTCCAGCGTGCCGCTGCGCCAGTCGGAGGCCTGCCGGTACAGCTGGGTCACGAACACCACCTCCCGACGGGTCACTCCGGGGAGGTCGGCGAAGGAACCGGTGACGATCGCCATCAGCTCTTCGTGGCTGGAAGCAAAGCAGTCCACGAAGATGTCGTGCGGCCCGGATACCAGGGACACCGTGCCGAACGCCGGTTCCGCACACAGCTTGTCGATCAATGCCTCGTGCTGTCCGGGCACGGAGGAGAGGTTGATGAACGCGGACCAGCCCGCGCTGAGGTACCGCGGCCCCGGCGAGGGCGTGATCCAAGCGAGCCCCTGTCCGGTGAGGGCACTCCAACGGCGGGCCACGGTTGGCCCGGAGAGCTCAAGCACGTCCGCCACCCGGGACCAGTCGGCCCGCGGATTGATCTGGAGGGCATTGACGATTTCGAGATCTAACTCGGAGATCATGGACGATTCTTTCAAATATCTGTCTTGCTCGGTGGTTTTCATCAATTATCCGCCGCTTCCGAACGGCGTCATTAACGTTGTGACACGCGCCACCCCGGGCGCCCCGAACTTCCAAGGAAGCATATGGCAAGCAAGACAACGTCGGTCACGACAACGACGTCGGCCACGGCGGACCTCACCCGCAAGGCAATCATCGGCATGATTCTCGCAATGGCACTGGTGGAATCCCTCAGCGGCGTCACCCAGGGCTACCTGAACCCGATCCTGCCCGCGCTGGGACCGGTGTTCGCTATCGACGATCCCGCGATCAACGGCATCTTCCTCATTTCCAACGTCAGCTTCGCCGTCCTCACACCCATCATTTCCCGCCTGGGCGACAGCTACGGCTACCGCCTGGTGCTGCGCTGGTCCACCGCGGTGGTGGCCTTGGGCGCGTTTATGATGGCGTTCTGGCCCTCGCTCTGGACGGTGACAGTCGGCGTCGTCCTGCTCACCTGCGTGGTGGGCTTCATCCCTCTGATGATGGGCATTCTCCGCGTGAGCAGCCCCGCGCACACCCGCACCGGCGTCAGCGTGATGATCGGCATCCTCATGATCACCTTCGGCGCGGGCGGGCTGCTGGCCGGCATTGTCGGCGCCTCCCAGCCGACCCTCGGTTTCTGGGTGGCGGTGCCGTTCGCGGTGGCCGGCCTGGTGGCCTCCTTCATCCTGCCCGACGCCGGAACCCCCACCCGCGAAGGCCTCGCCGTGGTCCCGCTGATGGCCTGTTCGCTCGGCCTGATCGGCTTTGTTGTGGCGTTGTCCATGGGGCCGGAGTGGGGCTGGCTGGACCCCCGCACCCTGCTTGCCGGTCTCTTGGGGCTTGGCCTGCTCGCCGCGTGGGTCCGGATCGATTCGCGCCCCGCCGCTAAGGGAGCGTCACCGCAGTCCCGGCGCTTCATGGACCTGCGCATGCTCGCCAACCCCCGGATCCGCACCGTCTCGCTAGCTACGTTCTTCTTCGGCTTCGCGTCCATCAGTTACTTCGGCACCAACGGCATCTTCCTGCACGCCGATCCGCAGAAGACCGGGTACGGCTTCGCCATGAGTTCCTTTGCCATCGCCGTCATCCTGGCCCTCGGCTCGGTGCTGTCCCTTGTGTCCTCCCTGCTGACCGCCCGTGTGCTGCGCAGCTTCGGCGAACGCGCAACCCTGGTTTCCGCGGGCGTGCTGCTGGCCGCCGGCTTCGCCGTGATGGCTCTCGCCCACGGTTCCCTGTCCGGGTACTGCATCGGCTTCGCCCTGTTCAACGTGAGCCTGGGCATGTATCAGGCGGGTACCCGTGCCCTCTCCGTCGAAGGGGTGCCGATGGAGGAGACCTCGACGGCGGCCGGCCTGAATGAGCTGGCACTGTCCGTCGGGATCGCGGTGGGCGCCGCCGTCGTGAAGTTGCTTTCCTCGACTGCCGCGGAAGGCGGACGGATCAGCGAAGGCGGCCTGTTCACGATCTGGGGCGCGCTGGCAGCTGCGGCGCTGCTCGCCTCGGCGGCTTCCGCCCGGTACCCCAAGGCCAAGGCGGAGATGCAGGCATGAGCACGGCCGTGACGGCGCCGGCCGTCGTCCAAAAACAGCTGGAATCCGCGCTGGAACGTTGGGAGCCGGAGGTCCTGGGCCTGAGCCACGCGATCCACGCCGACCCCGAGCTCAGCGGGGAGGAGTTCCGGGCCGCCAAGCGCGTGCGGGCGCTGCTCGCCGCAGCGGGCTTCGCCTTTGACGCCGTCCAACCGTCCCTGCCCACCGCGCTCAGCGCAAAGTGCGGAAGCGGCAGCCTGGTGGTGGGGCTGTGCGTGGAGTACGACGCCCTGCCGGACATTGGCCACGCCTGCGGGCACAACGTGAACGCGGCCAGCGCCGTGGGGGCCGCCCTGGCGCTCGCCGCCGTTGCGGATGACCTCGGCATCACCGTCAAGGTGCTCGGCACGCCGGCCGAAGAAAGCCTGGGCGGCAAGGTGGTGATGATCAAGGAAGGCTTCTTCGACGACGTCTCCCTGGCCATGATGGCGCACGCGGCCGCCGCAGACGTGGTGGGCGGGACGTCCCTGGCCATGTGTATGTGGGAGGTCCTGTACGAGGGCCGGCCCGCCCACGCCGCGGCCGCGCCGGACGAAGGCATCAACGCTCTGGATGCACTGGTGGTGGCCCAGACCGCGCTGGCCCTGGCCCGGCAGCAACTGCCCGCCGGATCCATTCTGTCCGTGATCGTCACCGAAGGCGGCAGCGCCGTCAACGTGATCCCGGACCGCGCGCGGGCCAGCGTGGAGATGCGCGCACCGGACATCGCTTCGCTGCGGATCATCGAAGACCGGGTGCGCCGTTGCCTTGAGGCCGGGGCGCTGGCGAGCCGTGCCTCGCTGACGGTGACGCCTTCCGGGAACCCCTACGCCGAGCTGCGGCAGGACCCCTATTTGTCAGAGGCCTACCGGAAAGCCATGGTGCTCCGGGGGCGTGAGGTGGCGTTCGATCCCGCGCCCGTGGCGTCCACGGACATGGGCAATGTTTCGCTGCTGGTGCCGAGCATCCACCCGCTGCTGGGCTACGAGGTGGGCGGCGCTGCGCACCACACCGCAGAGTTCGCCGCGCACGGTGCCACCGCCTCGGCTGACCGCGCAGTGCTCGACGGCGCGTTTGGCCTGGCGATGGCAGCGGCGGCCGCCGCCGTGGATCCCCGGGAACGGGAGCGGCTGCTGAGGTGAATGTTGAGTGTGTGTGGGGGGGCGCTGCGGGCGGCGCGGCTAGGATCGGTACATGACTATCGCTTCCTTGGTGTTCGCGCTGCTCGCGGGCCTCCTGCACATCTTCATCTTCACCATGGAATCCATCACTTGGAGCCGTCCGGAAACATGGAAGCGCTTCGGAGTCGCATCCCAGTCCGACGCCGACACCAACAAGTCCATGGCCTTCAACCAGGGCTTCTACAACCTGTTCCTCGCCATCGGCGCGCTCGCCGGCATCGCTTTCGTGGGGGCCGGCCAGTCCCAGATCGGCTGGACGCTGGTCTTCAGTTCCTGCGGTTCGATGCTGCTTGCCTCGCTCGTCCTGGTGAGCGGCGGCAGCAAGTACCTCCGCCCGGCGGCGATCCAGGGCACGACGCCGCTGCTCGCCGTCGTGCTCGGAATCCTGGCGGTCACGCTGGGCTGACGGGCGCTCCCGCTCGCCGAGATGGCACTTCTCGGGAGTCCGCTGCGGCAACACTGCCGTGAAACGCCAACTCGGCGGAGAATGGACCCAGCAGGGAAACATCAGCCGCAGGGGGCGCGATGGGATTCTGGGGGAACAGGGCCGAGCCGGCCAAGGCGGGATCCGGGCAGGCCGCCGGAGGGGTTCGGCGGGACCCGGTCATCGATATCGCCCGTTTCTTTTGCCTCACGCTGGTGGTGCTCTCGCACTGCATGATGGTCAGCCCGGTCCTTCACGCCGACGGCACCGTGACCACGGAAAACACCCTCATGGAGCAGCGTTGGTTCGAGCCCGTGCTCTGGGTTTTCCAGGTCATGCCGCTGTTCTTCGTGCTCGGCGGGATTACCGGGCTTGAATCCTGGCGGCGGCTACGGGCCCGTGGCGGAACCGGTGTGGACTACGCCCAACTACGGCTGCTGCGCCTGGTCCGGCCGGCCACGGCACTGCTGGCCGTGATGTTCGCAGGGCTCTTCGCGGCACAACTGCTGGGCGTGCATCCGCAGGTCATCCAGCTCATGGCCACCGGCGCCGGGATGCCGTTGTGGTTCCTGGCCGCTTACCTCGCGGCGCAGCTGAGCGTCCCGTTGCTGGCCCGGCTGCATTCACGTGCTCCGTGGCTGACGCTGGGCGGCCTGGTGGCCGCGGTGATTGCGGTGGACAGCCTGCGGGGAGCGCTGCCTTTGATCGCGGCACTCAACATGGTGTTCGTGTGGTGCGCGGTGCAGCAATTCGGCTTCTTCATCGCCGACGGCTTCCTGGCCGGCCGCAGCAGCGGATGGCTGCTGGGCCTGGTGGTCGGAAGCAACCTGTTGCTCGGCTTGGTCACCGGGGCCGGGGTGTACTCCGGCAACATGATCGTGAACCTGAACCCGCCGAACCTGTGCATGCTGCTGCTTGGCCTCTCACAGGCCGCCACCCTGCAGTTGCTCCGGCCCGCACTGGCGTGGCTGGGCCGGGTGCGCTGGGTGATCGGGGCGGTTGCCGTGGCCGGACGCCGCTCCATGACGGTCTACCTTTGGCACCTTCCGCTGCTCGTCGCGATGTCCGGCCTGCTGCTGCTCAGCGACTTCCCCCAACCGGCTGCCGGCTCCGCCGCCTGGTGGTGGGCGCGGCCGCTGGTGCTGCTCGCCGTCGTCGTGCTGCTCCTGCCGGTACTGCTGTTGTTCGGCAGGCTCGAGGAACGCCCGACGGCGGCCGTCCACGCCCGGGGCCGCGCGCCGGCCGCCGTGGTGACGGCCGGCGTCGTGGTCTTCATCCCGATGGTGGACGCCGCGCTGAACGGGCTGACGCTGGGCTTGCTCGGCGGCGGAGCGGCGTGCTTCATGCTCGCCGTGCTGCTGCTCGGGCGGGTGGTGGAGCCGGCCCCGACGGACCGTTCCGCGCCGTTGCACCAACGTGGAATACGTGCCAAGGTCGAACCATGACCGAGTCCAAGGATTCCCAGGCAGAGTCGTTCCACGGCGACGTGACCACCGTCCGGAACGACAAATTCCACCGCTACGAACTTCTGGTGAACGGCGAACTGGCGGTGATCTCGCAGTTCATGGACCGGCCCGGCCATATCGACTTCACGCACACCGAGACCAAGCCGCAATTCAAGGGCCGCGGCCTGGCGAACGTCCTGGCCCGCTTCGCCCTGGACGACGTGGTGGCCTCCGGGAAACGCATCATTCCGCACTGCCCCTTCATCGCCGCCTACCTGCGCAAGCACGAAGGTTACGAACTCGACGTCGACTGGCCGGCGGAGCGACCTGTGGGAGAGCCCGGGAACGAGTAGCGGGGGCGGCGGGCTGGCTTAGCTGAGACCTCGTGATTCAGGGCTGACTATCGCCGGGTGGTTCCAGTCCCTGTTGTCCACGATCCGGTTTGCGCGTAACCACGGGGCACACGTGCGGAAGTAGATCCGCTGGCCCTCCACGTAGCGCCGCATTTTAGGGTGCGCAGGATCGGCGGGGCTTCCGTCTCTCCGTGCCATGCGGGCTGCCGTCTCGTCGAAGGGCACGTCCAGGAAAATCGAGTAGTCCCAGTAGCAGCGCAGTTCGTCGCGGTGAAGGAACATGCCTTCGATGATTGCGATGCTTCCGGGCGGAGCCTGTTGGACAGGCTGATCCACGTAAACGTCCCGCTCAAGGTCGGTTGCCGCGGTCTTGAACCGTCCGTTGCCTCCCGGCCCGAAGGGGAGGATTGCGTCCCGCAGCAGCGCTTCGTAGTCGTAGCTGTCCTGCCAGAAACCCTCGGGTGAACTTCGGCCGAGCCTGTAGCGCACAGAGCTCAGATGATGGAAATTATCCGCTTCGATAACGACGACGGGTCCGCTCATTCGGGCTGCCAATGCGCGTGCAAAGGTGGACTTTCCGCTTCCGTCCACGCCATCGACGGCGACCAAGGTGAAATGGTCACCGTTATGGGGAATCTCGTCTGCCAGGAATTGCAGAAGACCATCCCGAACTGTCCGTTTCGGAGAGTCCATTAGACTCAGGAGGCCCGGCGCTTCTGCCACTGCCAGGCGTGCCAGAAGAGCAACGCGGTGGTCATTACCAAGGGAACGGGCAGGATCTGCGGGATGGAGCCCATCAGAATCAAGAACAGTGGGGTAGGCCCGGAGTAGGATTCAATGCCGTAACCGGCGGGTCCGAAATTTTCGCCCAAGGCCCACCCGACGAGGAGCATGAGCGCCGCGTCGAGGACCCAGAGCGCCACGATGAACGGGTTGATCTGGAACTTCCGGGTTTCTTCCGGAGCTGCAAGGGGCTCATGCGGGACCGCGTTTCCGTGCTCGTCGATTTCCCGGAAGCTTGCGCCGGCGTTGTTCGTATCCTGCATCGTCCCCCCTTGGATGCTGTTCCATGCCCGGGGCGGCACCACGGGCAGACGTTGCTGTGGACTCTACACCGAACGGCATCATCGACGGCTCGGCATCGAGCGCTGCGGCCGGTGCTTTTCGACGCGCGTCGTCCTTGGCGACGCGCGGACTCCCGCAGCACCAGGAACGAAGCGCGGCGAAAAGAAAGAAGCGGAGCGCCACCTCTCAGCGACGCAGGCCAGGCAGTTGGAGCAGGGGAAAGCGCTGTTATAACCTTCCGTCCCGCTTGCCCAGCCACCCTCTCCGACACGGCCCCGGAAATCCGCGGAATCCCGGGCATCCCGAGACGGAGACAGAGAAGCAACCGGGAGGGAGCGCACGCGCTGGCGCCGGAGCTTCGAGCTGCCGCACCTTGCCGACGGTAGCGCGAAGAACGGGGCAGTGCCCCGGCAACGCAGGCACCGAACCCGCCATCCGAAACCGGGCAAATTACAGCACCCCGGCCGGTCGAGGCCAGTCAACGGTACCCGCCCCGTCATACCTCGTGAATTAGGGCACAAAAGTTTGACTAAAAGGTAAGGCTAAGTAAGGCTTGCCTTGCCTAACAGTGTGCGCAGCATCCGTTGGGCACGTGTTCCAAACCCAACGGAAGGAGGCCGACGTGACGTCGCCCAGCATGGAAATGCGCCCCGGTGTAGAAATCGGTGTAGAAGCCGGCGCAGAGACTGGCGCAGATGCCGGTGAGGTGATCGGCGCGAGCGGGATTGCCGCGGAACAGGACTTCGGCTCCAGCGTGGAGCTCGCCCTCGCCGCCACCAACCAGCTCTTCAATGCGCGGAACTCGCCCAGCTATGTGGCGCAGGTGCTGCAGGGCGTCAACGCCGTGGCCACCAAAGTCCAGCGGACCGCCCGGCCGTTCACCGGCGTCGGGCATGAAGGGCTTAAGGCGAAGGTCGACGCCGTCGACCTCAGCCGCCCGCTCCAGGACACCGCAGCCGCCCTCGAGGAACTCGACGAGCTCTACCTCAAGGACGCCATCTACTTCCACGATTCCCGCTACGCCGCGCACCTGAACTGCCCCGTGGTCATCCCGGCGCTGGTGGGAGAAGCCGTGCTCTCGGCAGTGAACTCCTCCATGGACACCTGGGACCAGAGCGCGGGCGCCACCATGATCGAACGCCGCCTCATCGACTGGACAGCTGAACGCCTCGGATTCGGCAATGACGCCGACGGCGTGTTCACCTCCGGCGGCAGCCAGTCCAACTTCCAGGCCCTCCTGATCGCCCGCAACCACGCCGTCGCCAAGCTCCGCGCCGGCAGCGCCGAAGCCGCCGAGGCCCGCCTCCCGCACCTGCTGGACCGCCTGCGCATCTTCACCTCGCAGGACAGCCACTTCAGCATCCAGAAGTCCGCGTCCATGCTCGGCCTCGGTTTCGACGCCGTCATCGCGGTCCCCACCGCCGCGGACCACCGCATGGATCCCGCCGCGCTGGCGGCCGCCCTTGCCGAAACGCACGACGCCGGCCTGGTGCCGATGGCTGTGGTGGCCACCGCCGGGACCACGGACTTCGGTTCAGTGGACCCGCTCGCGGAGCTCGCCGCCCTGGCCCGCGCCTACGACTCCTGGCTGCACGTGGACGCCGCGTACGGTGGCGGCCTGCTGGTCTCCAACCGTTACCGCCACCTGATCGACGGCACGCAGCTGGCCGATTCCGTCACAGTGGACTACCACAAGACCTACTTCCAGCCCGTCAGCTCGAGCGCCCTGATCGTTCGCAACGGCGCCATGCTGCGCCACGTCACGTACTACGCGGACTACCTCAACCCGGAAAGCGCCGCCAAGGCCCAGGTCCCCAACCAGGTGGACAAGAGCATCCAGACCACGCGCCGCTTCGACGCCCTCAAGCTGTGGCTCACCCTGCGCACCATGGGCGCCGAGGCGATCGGTGCCCTATTTGACGAAGCCATCGACCTCGCAGGCCGCGTCGGCACGCTCCTGGCCGACGATCCGGACTTCGAGCTCGCCGCCGAACCGCAGCTGAGCACCCTCGTGTTCCGGTACCGGCCCGTTGTGGACGGTGCCGGGGTGGACGGCGTCCGCCTCGACGAAGATTCCGCCGACCGCCTCAACCCCGCCATCCGCGCCGCCGTCTTCGCCTCCGGTGAAGCCGTGGTGGCCGGTACCAAGGTGGATGGCCACCACTACCTGAAGTTCACGCTCCTCAACGCCGAGGCAAGCCGGAACGACATCCGCGAAATCATCGAGCTCCTGCGCCGCACCGGCGCCGGCCTGCTCGCCAAGGAAGCACACAGCAAGGACAACGCAGCATGAGCACCACCGCCCCCAAGGAATCGCCGGCCTCTGCCGAAGGCCGCATCTACGACCTCGCCGGCATCGGCCTGGGTCCGTTCAACCTGGGCCTGGCTGCCCTGAGCGAGCCGGTCGACGGCCTGGACGCCGTGTTCCTGGAGCGCCGCGAATCCTTCGACTGGCACCCCGGCATGATGCTGGAACCGGCGCATCTGCAGGTTCCGTTCATGGCGGACCTGGTCACCCTGGCCGATCCGACGTCCAAGTTCTCCTTCCTGAACTTCCTCAAGCAGACCGGCCGCCTCTACCGCTTCTACATCCGGGAAAACTTCTACCCGCTGCGCGCCGAGTTCAACCAGTACTGCCAGTGGGTGGCCGGCCAGCTGGATTCCGTGCGTTTTAGCACGGATGTGCTGGATGTGAGCTACGACGACGGCGTGTACACGCTTTCCGTGCAGGGCCCGGAAGGCGCCGGGGTGCTCAGGGCGCGGCGGCTGGTGCTGGGCACCGGCACCACCCCCTACATTCCGGCAGCCTGTGCAGGAATCGTCTCCGGCCCGAACGCCGGCGGACTGGTCCTCCACAACGCCGAATACCTGCAGAAGAAGGCCGAGCTGCAGTCCAAGCGCAGCATCACGATCGTCGGCAGCGGCCAGAGCGCGGCGGAGATCTACTACGAGCTGCTCAGCGAAATCGACGTCCACGGCTACCAGCTCAACTGGGTGACCCGTTCCGGACGTTTCTTCCCGCTGGAGTACACCAAGCTCACCCTCGAAATGACGTCCCCTGAGTACGTGGACTACTTCCATTCCCTCCCGGCGGAACAGCGTGATTCGCTCATCGACAGCCAGAAGAACCTGTACAAGGGCATCAACTCGGATCTGATCGACGATATCTACGATCTCCTCTACACCAAGAGCCTCTCCGGCATGGTGGATACGCAGCTGTTCACGCACTCCTCGCTCAACGCCGCTTCCTGGGACGCCGCCAAGGGCGCCCACACCCTGGAGCTGCGCCACGAAGAGCACGGCCGGGACTACACCCTGGAGTCCGAGGCTGTCGTGTTCGCCACCGGCTACAAGTACCAGGAGCCGGGCTTCCTGGCCGGAATCGAGGACCGCATCCGCCGTGACTACCGCGGCCGCTTCGACGTGGCACGCAACTACAGCGCCGGCGTCGAACCCGGCGAAATCTTCGTCCAGAACGCGGAGCTGCACACGCACGGCTTCGTCACCCCGGATCTCGGCATGGCCGCCTACCGCAACTCCTGGATCCTGCGCGAAGTCACCGGCCGCGAGGTCTACCCGATCGAACGCAGCATCGCCTTCCAGCAGTTCGGCGCGCCGCCGGCAGCCGTAGCCGCTGCCGGGGCGCCCGCCGCTGCAGGCGAGCCTGTGGCGGTGAACGCATGAGCTTCACGTTCCGCCCCGTGGACCCGGCGGCCGACGCGCCGCTCCTCCACAGCTGGGTGAGCCAGCCCTACGCCCGCTTCTGGGGCATGCTGTCCTCCACAGTCCAGGATGTTGAGGACGAGTACGCGGGCATTGCCGCCAGCGGCCACCACCAGGCGTTCCTGGGACTCGACGACGGCGAACCCGCCTTCCTGATGGAGCGGTACCAGCCGCGCGAATCGCCTTTGGCCGCCGTTTATGAGGTGCAGCCGGGCGATATCGGCATGCACCTGCTGGTCGCGCCACCCGCCGGCGAACCGCAGCCCGGGTACACCACCGCCGTGATGCAGTCCGTCATGGCGCAGCTCTTCGAAGACCCGCAGACCGAACGGGTGGTGGTGGAACCTGACGCCAGGAACCACAAGATCCACGTCCTGAACGAACGGGTGGGCTTCCGCCCCGAGCGGGTGGTGACGCTTCCCGCCGTCGACCCTTCTGAGAAGCATAAGGAAGCGCTCCTGAGCTTTTGCACCCGGGCCGATTTCCTCGCGACCCTGACCCCCGTGCTCGCTGCCGCGGCAGCGGACCCCGCTTACGACACCGCAGGAGAAAGCCGATGACCGCCATTCTCGAAGAGACCGTCGCCGGGCAGGACGCCGCGTCGGTGGAACACCTCACCCCGGAACGCTGGGCCGCCGCCAACCGGCACCTGGTCCGCAAGGCGATTGCCGAGTTTTCGCACGAGCGCATCCTGGTGCCGGAACTGGTACGGGAGGAGGGCGCCGGCGTCGGGACGTACCGGGTGGTGAGCGACGACGCCGCCGTGGAGTACCGCTTCCAGGCGAGCGTGCTGGAACTTGAGCACTGGAGCATTCCGGCGGAATCGATCGTGCGGACTCTGTTGGAGCCGGCGGAGGCAACGGAAGGGGCCGGACCAAGCGAACTGCCGCTGGACGCCTTGGATTTCATCGCCGAATTCCGCGACACCCTGGCCATCCGCGAGGAACAGCTGCCGGTGTACCTGGAGGAAATCAGCAGCACCCTGGCCGGCCACGCCTACAAGCAGGGCAACCCGCTGGGCTCGGCGGAGCTCGCAGCCGGAATCACCGGCGGCGAGGATGTTGCGGCTGATTTCCAGGCGATTGAGCGCACCATGAGCGAGGGCCACCCCTGCTTCGTGGCCAACAACGGCCGGCTGGGCTTCGGCATCACGGATTACCACGCCTTCGCCCCGGAATCCGGTGCCGCGGTGCAGCTGCAGTGGATTGCCGTCCACCGCAGCAAGGCCGTGTTCACCTCCAGCGCCGGCCTGGGCTACCGGGCCCACTTCGAGGCCGAGCTCGGGGCCGGCATTTTGGCCTGCTTCGACGCCGAACTCTCCGCCCGTGGCCTGGATCCGCAGGACTACCTGCTTATGCCGGTGCACCCGTGGCAGTGGGAGAACAAGCTCACCGTGACGTTCGCGGCGGAGATCGCCCAGCGGCACATCGTGCACCTGGGTACAGGCGCGGACGCCTACCAGGCGCAGCAGTCCATCCGGACATTTTTTAACACGTCTGCGCCAAATAAGTGCTACGTCAAAACGGCCATGTCCGTGCTGAACATGGGCTTCATGCGCGGGCTGTCCCCGCAGTACATGAAGGCAACCCCGGCCATCAACGACTGGCTGCAGGAACTGATCGCCGGCGACGCCGAACTGCAGGAACGGGGCCTGGCCATGATTCGCGAAACCGCGGCGATCGGCTACCACAACCACTACTACGAGGCCGCGTCCGCCAAGGGCTCCGCGTACCGCAAAATGCTCTCGGCCCTGTGGAGGGAAAGTCCGCTGCCGCTGCTCAAGGAAGGCCAGCAGCTCACCACCATGGCTGCCCTCCTGCACGTGGATGCCGAGGGGAACTCCATGGTGTCCGCGCTGATCGCACGGTCCGGCCTGGAACCGGCCGAGTGGCTGCGCCGCTACTTTGAGGCTTACCTCGTCCCGCTGGTCCACTGCCTCTTCGAGTACGAACTGGCCTTCATGCCGCACGGCGAAAACGTCATCCTGGTGCTCGAAAACGGCGTGCCGGTGCGGGCCATCATGAAGGATATCGCCGAAGAAATTGTGGTGATGGGGGAGCGGCTCGAACTCCCGGAGGAAGTCTCCCGCATCAAGGCGGACATCCCCGCTGAGGAGATGGTGCTCGCCATCTTCACGGACGTCTTCGACTGCATCTTCCGCTTCCTGTCCGCAATCCTCGCGGAGGACGGAACGCTCGGCGAGGACGAATTCTGGAAGGTGACGGCCGACGTCGTACGCGACTACCAGAAGCGGCACCCGGAACTGGCGGAGCAGTTCGCCATGCATGACCTGTTCGCGCCGGACTTCGAACTGTCCTGCCTGAACCGCCTTCAGCTGCGCAACAACCAGCAGATGCTGGACCTCACCGATCCTTCGGGCGGGCTCCAGATGGCCGGGCGCCTGAAGAACCCCCTGGCGCGCTTCGCGTAAGGGGCACAAGACTGTCGGATTCCGCGGCATCATTCCAGGGGCGTGGGTGCGTACCCTCGGTGTGCAGGCATGGGACAAAAGGTGCAGACCGGATGATCCCGCGGAATCCGACGCAAGGCTTTGTTCCAGGGCGTCAGGACTGACGGCCCGGGTACAAGCCCAACGGGCCTAGAGCGTGGGGACGTTGGCGAGCAGTTCCCTGGTGTACTCATGCCGGGGGCGCTGCAACACCTCGTCCGTGCTGCCGAGATCGACGATCCGACCTTGCTGCAGGACCGCCATCCGCTGGGAGATATGGCGGGCCAGGCAGATGTTGTGCGTGACAAACAGCATGGACATACCGGTTTCGGCCTGCAGCGTGCGCAGCAGGTCAATGATGGACGCCTGCACCGAAACATCAAGTGCCGAGGTGATTTCATCGCAGACCAGGAGTTGCGGCGCGTTGACGAGGGCCCGGGCAATGGCCACGCGTTGGCGCTGGCCTCCGCTGAGGTCTCCCGGCCGGCGGTCCAGGTAGCTTTCGCCCAGGCGGACCTGATCGAGCGCTTCACGGACGCGGATCCGCCGCTGCTTCCGGTTCAAAGTGCCGGACATCTGCAGAGGGACTTCGACTGATTCGCAGATGGTCCGTCGGGGATTCAATGACGAGAAGGGGCTCTGGAAGACGTACTGGACCTGCTGGCGCTGCTCGGGTGTCCGTGCCCGGGTGCCGGGGCGGAGTTCCTCCCCGTTGAGGCGCACCGTTCCCTTGTAGTCGTCATTGAGCCCTGCAATGCAGCGGGAAAGGGTGGTCTTGCCCGACCCGGACTCGCCGAGGAGCATCATCGACTCGCCCTTGGCCAAGCTGAAATCGATCCCGTCCAGCACCTGGGTTTTCCCGTAGGAAAGCTTCAGTCCTGTGACCTCCAGCAGTTTGCCGCCGTCCGTGGTTGGCGGGGTGGAAAGCTGCTGCCGGGCGGCCGCCGCCGCGGTGGATTCACGGCCGACGACGGGATGCTCCCCGGTGATGACCGCAACCCGGCCCACCTGCCGCTTTCCGGCCAGGTCGGGAACGGCGCTGAGCAGTTTCCGCGTGTAGTCATGCTGCGGCTGATAGAGCACCTCGGCCGCGGGGCCTTTTTCGACCACTTCGCCTGAAAGCATGACGACCACTTCGTCGGCGATTTTCGCCACGACGGCCAGGTCATGAGTGATGTAGAGCCCTGCGACTCCATGGCGTTCGGTCAATTCCGCAATGGTCTGCAGCACCAGGGCCTGCGTGGTCACATCCAGGCCTGTGGTCGGTTCATCGAGGACCAGCACCGAGGGCCTGCAGGCGAATGCCATGGCGATGCCTACCCGCTGTTGCTGGCCGCCGGAAAGCTGGTGCGGATAGCGGCGCTGATAGGCCGGAGAATTGTTCAGGCCGACTTCGGCCAGCACCTCCGCGACCCGCGCGCTCCGCTCTTCCTCGGAGCGGCCATAGTGCTGGACCTGCAGGACCTCTGCGATCTGCCGGCCGATCGGCATCGCGGGGTTCAAGGACAGGGCAGGGTCCTGCGGCACGTAGGAGATCGAACCGCCCCGGAGCTTGCGGCGTTCCTGTTCCGGCAAATCCAGGATGCTGCCGGTGTTGCCCGTTCCGGCGAGATGGATTTCGCCGCCGGTGTGCTTCAAGCCCTGCCGGAAATGGCCCAGGCAGGCCAGGCCCGCCGTCGTCTTGCCCGAACCGGACTCGCCCACGAGGGCCAGGATCTTGCCGGGCTGCAGGGTGAAGGATACTCCGTGCAGGATTTCCTGGCCCGAGGTAGTGGAAATCCGGAGGTCCTGGGCACTCAGGACAGGTTTGGTGGTGGTCGGGGGTTCCACGACGGAAGTGCTCATTTGCTCTCTCCCACGTTCAGGCTGGCCGATGCCCTGGCCAGTGAATCGGTAATCAGGTTGGTTCCGACGGTCAGGACGGCGATCGCCAGCACAGGCAGGATGACGCCCCACGGCTGGACCGCCAGTGCGATCCGGTTTTCGTTGATCATCAGGCCCCAGTCGGCGGTGGGTGGCTGCATGCCGAGGCCCAGGAACGACAGAGAGGCCAAGGCCCCGATTGAATAGGTCATGCGCAGGCCCAGTTCCACCATGAGGGGGCCGGTGATGTTGGGCAGCACGTCCTGGACCACGATCTTCCATTTGGGAACGGCATACATCTCCGATGCCCGAATGAAGTCCTCCGTCACCACGGCCAAGGTGGCGGCGCGGGTGACCCGCGCGATCCTCGGCGCGTGGGTAATGCCGATCACGGCAACCAGCACCCAGGGCTGCGGGCCAAGGACCGTGATGGCCAGCAGCGCGAAGACCAGTTGGGGCAGGGCCAGGAGGATGTCGTTGGTGCGCATGATGGCGCTGTCCACCCAGCCGCCCCGATAGGCCGCGACCATGCCGCACAAGCCTCCGATCACCATGCCCAACAGCGTGGCAAGCCCGGCAAACAGGAGCAGCCGCAGGCCGCCGTCGAGGAACCGGGTGAGGACGTCACGCCCCAGGTTGTCCGTTCCCAGCAGTCCCTCCGGCTTGAACGGCCGGCCCGCGAATTCCGTACTGGTGTATCCGGTTGCCCAGGGGAGCAGAAGCGGGCCCAGCAGTGCAAGCAGGACGACGGCGGCGGTCAGGGCGATGCCGATTTTCGCCTGGCGCTGGCGGATGAAACGGTGGAACGTGCCCTTCCGGACCTTCGCTTCCGGCTCGACGAGCCGTGGTGCATCGATGACGCTCATCGGGCGCCTCCCGTGCGTAGTTTGGGATTGGTGAGGATACCGACGACGTCGGCGAGGAGGTTGACCACGATGTACACCGCCGCGATCAGGATCGACAGCGTCTGCACCACCTGGACGTCCCGGTTGGCGACGGCATCCACGAGCGCCTGGCCGATTCCGGGGTAGCGGAAGAGGAATTCGACCACGACCACTCCGCCGGCCATCCATGCCAGCTGGATGGCAATTACCTGGGCCACCGGCGAGAGTGCATGCGGCAAGGCGTGGCGCAGGATGACTTGGCCTTCGGGCACGCCCTTCAGCCGGGCCATCTCCACATAGCCCGAATCCAGGACCTCCAGCATGGTGGCCCTCATCATCCGGGCGATATAGGGAGTGACCATGAGGACGAGGGTGAATGTCGGAAGGACCAACTGGCTCGGATAATTCCACACCGCTTCGCCGGGCGGGGCCATGGTCACGGACGGCAGGATGGGGAAGATGGTTGTTGAGAAGACCGTGATGAGCGAAATGCCGATCACGAACTCGGGAAGCGCGGCGAGCACCAGGCTCGCGCCAGTGGTGATGTGGTCGCCCGCGCGGCCTTTGCGCAGTGCACTGTAGCTTCCCAGCAGCAGGCCCAAGGGAATGCTGATCACCGCTGCGGCGAGCAGCAGTACCAGGGACGCGCCGATCCGCTCGCCGAGCAGCGCGGTGACAGCGCCACCTGAGGCGGCGGACATTCCGAAGTTCCCGACGGCGAGTCCGCCGAGCCATGACAGGTAGCGCTGCCAGACGGGGTCATTGAGGTGCATCTGCTCGCGGAGCGCGGCCAGCCGTTCGGGCGTTGCCTGTTGTCCGAGGATCGCCTGGGCAGGGTCCCCGGGCAGCAGGAGCGTTGCGATGAAGACGAGAAGGGACACGGCCAGCAGGATCAGCACGCTGGTTGCCAGCCGGCGAAGAATCAGCTGTGTCATTTGGTTTCTCCCAACCAGACGCGGCGGAACTCAAAGCCCGAGAGGGCAAGGCCGGTGCGGCTGGGCACGAGTCCGGCCACGTATTGCTGATACGCATCTGCCTGGTTCGGGTGGCCCCAGATGATGTAACCGCCCTCGTTGTATTCGATTTCCTGTGCCTGCGAAATCAGCTTGTTGCGTTCTTTCGCGTCCACGGTGACATTGGCCTTGGCGACCAGCCGGGCGAATTCGGGGTGGTTCCAATGGGTCTCGTTGAACGGGGAAGTGGTCAGGGAACTGTTATTGACCTGCGGCAGGAAATTCCGGGAGTACCAGAACGACTGCGCGAAGTCCCAGGTGAGGTATCCGTCGCCGAAGAATGTCGTCGTGTCCACCTTGCGCAGCTTGACCTTGATGCCGGCTGCTGCTGCCTGTTCGGCAAACACCTGGGCAGCTTCCACCGCTCCCGCCTGAATGGGAGCAGTGACAAGTTCGACGCTGAGGCCGTTGGGATATCCGGCCTGGGCCAGCAGCTCCTTTGCCTTCTGGATGTTCTGGACCCGCTGAGGCAGGTGGGAGGCGAAGCCCGGATCGAATGGAGAGTAAAGATCGTTGCCGACCCGCCCGTTTCCACTGAGTACCTGTTCGATCATCTGCTCCCTGTCCACTACCAGGCGGAAAGCCTGGCGCACGCGGTTGTCATTGAAGGGCGGCCTGTCCACACGCATGCTGAACGGCATCCACATGCCCGTCTCGGAGTTGAGGATGCTGATCCGCGGGTCGGCGTCGATGACTTCCAGCAGTGCCAGGGGAATCTGGCCGATTGCGTCCACCTGGGTGGAGAGGAGTGCATTGATGAGTGCGTCGTTGTCGTTGAAGTTGAGGATTTCGAGTTCGTCCAGATACGGCTCATTGTTTCGCCAGTACTTGTGGTTCCGGACAAAGAGGCTGCTCCGGCCGGGGGAGAACGACGAGTATTTGAAGGGACCTGTGCCGATCGGGCGGGCCGGATCGTAGTCTTCCGGGACGATGCCAAGCGAGTACTGGCCGAGGGAATCATCGAAGGTAGCGGTGGGGGTGTTGAGGCGGAATTCGACCTTGAAATCGTCCAGCACCACCACCTTGTCAAGAATTGCCAGGGATGACGCCCCGGTTTTGGGACTCTTGGGGTCGGTAATGCGCTTGAACGTGGCAGCCACATCGCGGCCCGTCATGCGCCTGCCGTCGTGGAACTTTACGTCAGTGCGGAGGTCAACGGTCCAGACCTTGGCATCGGGCGAGGGGGTTGCCCGGGTCGCCAGCAAGGGCTGGAGTTTGTAGTTTTCGTCCCGGTAGAGCAGGCCTTCATAGAGGTTGAGTACCCGGGCAATGTCGGTGGTGCTGACGGGAGAATGCGCATCCAGGCTGTCTGCCGCGCCACCTCCCGACAGTCCCACGCGCAGCCTGCCTCCGGTCCGGGGTGGACCTGCGACGTTCGCAAGGACGTTGGGCTGGCTGCCGCGGCAGGCCGTCAGAAGGCCGCCAAGCCCGAGCGCCATACCGGTCCCGAGCAGGAGCCTCCGGCTCAATTGTGCGGGTGTTCCCCCAGACAGCCCGTGTGGTGGTGATGCTGGTTTCACTGATCCTTCTTTCTGAAGACGTAAAACTCCTACGCCGTCACTTTCCGGCCGACCCACTCCGGCGTGGGCCTTCCGCTGATGTGGGTGGCGATGTTGGCGCTGACGGCTTGCGGAAATGGTTCGCTGCGCCCCGTGAGGGTGTTGACGTGGAGTGCCAGGATTTCCTCGGTCGCAAGCAGTTGATCGCCGCAGCGCAGTTCGTGCGCGAGGTGCAGTTTTTTCGGCCCGGAGCCGACGACGACCGTCGTGACTGTCAGCTCGGCGCCGAGCCCGGTTTCCTGGAGGTACCTGATGTGGGCTTCGACGGTGTAGAGCGAACTCCGGGTTTCCCCGCGGTAGTCCTCGTCCATGCCCAACTCGTCCATGACCTGGTCGGTGGCGAAACCAAACACCAGGACGTAGAAGGCTTCGGACATATGGCCGTTGTAGTCAATCCACTCCGGCAGCACGGTGCACCGGTACGCAGGAAGAACCTCCGTCGCTGTGCCGGTCACTGGGCTGCTTTCAGCGCAGCGATCGCGTTCCGGATGGCAATGATCGCTTCGTCCCGCTCGGCAACGAGTTCCAGGAACGACTTGTCTCCGATTTCTTCGTCGCAACCGGCAATCACCGCGTCCCGCAGCTTCGGGGTCAGTTCCGGGGCGTCCAGGCGGGTCCACGGCGATTTCAGCGAAGGACCGAAGTGGTCAAGCATGTGTGCCATGCCGCCTTCGCCGCCCGCCAGGTGGAAGGTGAGCATGGGGCCCTGCAGGGGCCAACGGAGGCCCGGCCCGTCTGTGATCGCCAGGTCGATCTGTTCGACGGTGGCTTCGCCGTTGTCCACCATGTGCAGCGCTTCCCGCCACAGTGCTTCCTGCAGGCGGTTCGCGATGAACCCCGGCACCTCGCGGTCCATGGTGATCACGGACTTGCCGATGTGCTCGTACCAAGCAGAGGCCCACTTCACTGCCTCCGAGGAAGTTGCTTCGCCTCCGACGACCTCAACCAGGGGAATGAGGTACGGCGGGTTGAAGGGATGGCCGACGACGAGCCGGGACGGGTTGGCGGCTTCGGTCGCCATCTCCGTCATGCCGTACCCGGACGTGGACGAAGCGATGACGACGTTTTCGGGGGTGACGGCATCGATCTGTGCCAGCAGGGAGCGCTTGAGGTCAAGGATTTCGGGGGCGCTTTCCTGGACGAAGCCGGCACCGGCGACCGCCTCGGCGAGGTCGGAGTGGACGGTGAAGTTGTCCTTCGAAGCGTTCGGGGCGAGTCCGAGCTTGGTCAGGGCGGGCCAAGCCGCATCAATGAGGCGGCGAAGCTTGGCTTCGGCGTCCGGGGCGGGGTCCCACGCCTTGACCCGGTAGCCCTGGGCCAGGAAGTATGCGGCCCAGCCGCCGCCGATGGTGCCGATGCCCACACAGGCAACGGTGTCGACGTCGTGCATGGACAGGGGAGTGAAATCGAGTGTCGACATAGGTCAGGCCTTCTTTTCGAGCTGGAGGATTTCGCGGGCTTCATCCGGGGTGGCCACGGAAGAGCCAAGGTCGTTCACGATCTGGATGGCGCGCTCGGTCAGTTGCGCATTCGTCGCTTTGACGCCTTTGCTGAGGTAGAGGTTGTCTTCAAGGCCAACCCGTACGTGGCCGCCCAGAAGCACGGATTGCGCAACCCACGGCAACTGGTCGCGTCCAATGGCAAAGGACGTCCACTGCGCTCCTTGCGGGAGCATGTTCACCATTGCCTGGAGGAGCCCGGCGTTGACGGGAGCCCCGTACGGAATGCCCATGCAGAGCTGGTAGAGCGGCGGAGGGGCGATGAGGCCCTCTTCAACCATGATGTTGGCGAACCACAGGTTCCCGGTATCGAAGATTTCCATTTCCGGCTTGACGCCGAGGTCCTTGATGCGTGCTGCGCCCTCACGCAGCATGTCCGGGGTGCTGACGTAGAGCTGGCTGCCTTCCCCGAAGTTCAGCGAGCCGCAATCAATGGTGCAGATTTCCGGTCGGAGTTCTTCTACGTGGGCCAGGCGTTCCAGCGCGTTCACCAGGTCAGTGCCGGGAAGTTGCTTGGTCGGCTCTCCGGGATCGAGGAACAGGTCTCCGCCCATTCCGGCGGTCAGGTTGATGACAGGGTCGACGTCACTTTCCCGGACCAGGCGCACGACCTCGCGGTAAAGGGCCACGTCCCGCGAGCCTTGCTTGGTTTCGATATCGCGGACGTGGATATGGACAACCGAAGCTCCCGCGCGGGCGGCTGCGATGGCGTCCTGCGCGATTTCTTCGGGGGTGACGGGAACGTGCTCGCTTTTGCCCGTGGTGTCACCTGCGCCGGTGAGGGCGCAGGTGACAACGACCTTGCGATTCATTGGTTACTCCCTTTGGGTTTGACGATATTGCGGTCGATAAAGCTTTCGATTTGTTGGTGCATCTGATCCGAAGTCAGCATTCCGGTCAGCACCTTGATGCCGAGGCCGTCCATGAGGCTGGTCAGCTCCAACGCCAGGTCGGCGGAGGGCACGTCGACGAAAACGCCGGCCTGCTGGCCAAAGGCGATGGCGTCTTCCACGGTCTGGATCCAGCGCCGGTAGCCTTGGGCGTGGTTTTCCTTGCCGGATTCGTCCACTGCCACGTAGGACCAGGTCTGCAGCCAGATGGACCATTCGGCCCGGCCCCGGTCTCCGGCCGGCAACTGGAGCTCGACGAGCCGCTTGAGGCGGCTTACCGGCTCCGTGATGGCGTGGAGCTCAGCGATCTGGCGGTCAAAGGCCAGCTTCACGGAATAGCGGAGAGCTTCGGCGAAGACTTCCCTTTTGGTGGGGAAGTAGTAGTGCACGCTTGCGGTGCTCACGCCGCAAGCAGCCGCGATGTCTGCGATCCGGACCGAGGAATACCCTCGCCGGGCCAGCAACCACCAGGCCTTTTCGATGATGGACCGCCTTTTTTGTGCGTGGTCCCTGTTTTCGACATGCCGGGTTGGCAGGATCTTCGAAGGCGGAGGTACGGACACGCCCCGGGTATGGTCCGAACCCGACATCAGCCAGTTCACGGTCACTCCTGTGACATCGGCCAGATCGATCAGTTCCGTGGGGCGGAAGCGGCGCGTGCCGGCCAGCGACTTGGACAGCTTGGTTTCATCGAGGCCGATGTGCCTGGCCACTTCCCGCTGGACCAAGCCTGAATTCTGGATCGACAGGCGGGCGCGTTCAGCGAGCTGCGCGTTCTCCGGGGTGGTTGTTGCCATGGCTCGACCTTAGGGGCCGACTTGCGATTATGGCAAGAGTTTAATTTCGATTCAGTCAATCTTGCGATAATGTGACGCGCAATACTTTGCTGAGGAGGAGGAAGCTCCATGAAAGCTGGGATCGGGCCGCGTGTTCGTATCGACGTCGGACAGGCCGGCTTCGATTCATTAGGGCCTGAGGTGCGTAGCGCCGAGCTTGTGTCCGGGCGGAGAATCCACTTCATTGATGAAGGCCCCCGCACGGCTGTTCCGCTCATTTTCCTGGGTGGAGCCGGAACCACTGTGCGCGCGTTCCGGCTGATGGAGTTCGCCCGTTCGTTCAGGGAAGAGCTGGGCGTGCGGGTGATCTCGGTCGAACGTAACGGGCTGGGCCAGACCGCCTTCAACCCGGCCGTAGGCTTCAAGGAATACACCGCCGACGTATGGTCCCTGCTCGATGTCCTGGGAATCGGCAGCGCGTCAATAGTGGCTATATCCGGCGGGGGACCTTATGCGGCACACCTCGCCGTCGCTTGCCCGGAACGCGTGCGCTCGCTCCACTTGGCGTGTGCGTATGCCGAATCCATCGGCGCAAAGGGCATCACTTTCGATCTCGGGGACGTAGCCGCAGACCCGGTGTCCTGGTGGATGTTCCCGGCCGGCAGCGCCGTCCATCGGATTTCCGGCTTCGTGGACTCCGCGGTGGAAGAGGCGGTCCGTGCGGTCTTTGCCCGGGGCAGGGATACCCCGCCGGAGGGATTGCGGCAGGCCTTCGAGTTGTACGCGGAATCGCCGCTGCCGGACCTTTCACGCCTGGAGTCGCCAGTGTTCATGTACTGGGGCAGTGAAGACGCCCTCGTCCCGGTGGAACATATCGGGCGGTGGCGCAAGGCGCTTCACTCCGGCAAAGCAGGGCGCGACATCGTGGAACGCATTTACAGCGGAGAAGGGCACGACGTCCAGTACCGTCACTGGGATCAGATACTGACCGACGTCGTGCACCTCGGCTCCATGATCCTGCTCAGCAAGGACGGCAAAACCTTCATGGTTGATGCGGGGAGCGCAGCCGCGCTCCTCGCATCCGGCGCCCGCTTGGGCCTCGCCGCGTGGCAGGACTGAACGCGGCAGGCCGGCAGCGCTCCTGCCTAGAGGGACCTCAGGACGATCGCCGAACCTTGCCCGCCCCCGCCGCAGATTCCGGCCGCTCCCAGCTTTCCCGGTCCGGCTTCGGCAAGCTGCCGGGCCAGGGTGCCGACGATACGTGCCCCTGAGGCCCCGATGGGATGGCCCAAGGCTATTGCGCCGCCCCGGACATTGATGAGGCCCTGGTCAATGCCGAGTACCTGCGCGGAACGGACCGCCACTGCGGCGAAAGCCTCGTTGATCTCGACGGCGGCAAGATCCTTGACGTCCGCGTTGATCTTGCCGAGGGCGGCCAGTATGGCGTTGGCGGGTTGATCGTGGAGGCGGACATCGGGTCCGGCCACGAGGGCGTGGGACTCCACGGATGCGATGGGTGACAAGCCCAGCCTGTCGGCGGCTGCGCGGCTGATCAAAACCAGCGCGGCGGCCCCGTCGCTGATCTGCGAGGAGTTGCCTGCCGTGATGGTGCCGTCCTTGCTGAAGGCCGGGCGCAGCCCCGCAAGGAGCTCCTGGCTTGTTCCGGCCCTGACGCCGTCGTCATCAGAAATCACTGTGCCACCGCCCCGGGATGAGACCGTATAGGCTGCGATTTCGGCTGCGTGGAAGGCCGCATGTGCAGCAGCGCGCTGGTGGGAGGAGGCCGCCCATGCGTCCTGGGTGGCGCGGTCCAGCTTGTAGTGGGAATTGCCGTCTTCGGTGGAGGCGCCCATGGACCGCTGTTCGAAGGCGTCGGTCAACCCGTCGCTTTCAAGGGTGTCCACGGCCTGGATGGAGCCGTACTTCCAGCCTGTGCGCGCGTTGAAGACGTGGGGTGCGAGCGACATCGACTCCTGGCCCAAGGCCACCACGATGTCCGCCTCGCCGTGCTCGATGAGCCGTGCGGCAGCCGCCACCGCCTCCATGCCGGACAGGCAGACGGCGTTGAGCGTCAGTGCGGGAACCGTCAAGGGGATGCCCGCAGCTACGGCTGCCTGGCGTGCGGGGTTCTGGCCTGCGCCGCCCTGCAGGACGTGCCCGGCGACAACCCGTTGGACATCCCCGGGTTTGATGCCGGCGCGGTCCAAGGCCGCGGCGATTGCGTGCGCACCAAGCTCCACGGCCGGTATGGAGGCAAAGCGTCCGTTGAACCTGGAAAACGGCGTCCGCGCGTACCCCGCGATCAGTGCGCTCATGCGCCCGCTCCCGCCGTCGCCAGGGCCTGGAGTTCCTGGCCCACAGTGAAAGCCGCGCCGGTTAGTTCGCGGAGTTCGTCAATGCTCTGTCCCGGGGCGAGTTGGCGCAGGATCAACGCGCCGTCGACGACGTCGAAGACCGCGCGGTCGCTGATGATGCGGTTCACCACGCCGACTCCGGTCAAGGGAAGATCGCATTCCGCGACGATCTTGGGTGTGCCGTCCTTTGCCACGTGGTCGGTGATCACAATGACGCGCGGGGTGCCGGCAACCAGGTCCATCGCGCCGCCCATGCCTTTGACGAGCTTGCCCGGAATGGTCCAGTTGGCCAGGTCTCCTGCGGCCGAAACCTGCAGCGCGCCGAGGATCGCGGTCTGCACATGCCCGCCGCGGATCATTCCGAAGGACACCGCAGAATCGAAAAAGCTCCCGCCTGGCAGCACCGTCACCGTCTGCTTTCCCGCATTGATGAGGTCGGCATCTTCCTCACCTTCGTAAGGGAAGGGGCCCATGCCGAGCAGGCCGTTCTCGCTCTGGAGGGTGACCCGGACGCCGTCGGGCAGGTGGTTCGCCACCAGGGTCGGAATTCCGATGCCGAGGTTCACGTACTGTCCGTCTTCGAGTTCGGCAGCCGCAATTGCGGCCATTTCATCACGGGTCCACATGTTCATGCCTCCACGCGGACGCGCACAGTCCGCTGTTCGATGTCTTTGCTGTTGTTTGCTGTCCGGACTACCCGCTGGACGAAGACGCCGGGCGTCACTACGTCGTCGGGATCGAGGTAGCCGTCCACGATCTCCTCCGCTTCGGCAATGGTGAGCCGGCCGGCTGATGCGACGAGGGGATTGAAGTTGCGTGCGGTCATCCGGTACCGCAGGTTGCCTTCGCTGTCGGCTTGGTAGGCGCGCACCAAGGCGATGTCCGCAACGATGCCGCGCTCCAGGATGCACCGGCGGCCGTCGAAGGTAGCCTCCGGTTTGCCTTCGGCGATCGGCGTTCCCACTCCCGTGGGGGTGTAGAACGCGGGGACTCCGGCACCCCCGGCCCGGAGCCGTTCCGCGAGCGTGCCCTGCGGCACGAACTCGACGTTGAGTGTGCCCGCCAAGTACTGCTCGGCGAAGAGCTTGTTCTCCCCGACGTAGGAGGCGAGGACCTTGCTGACCTGATGGTTCTCGAGCAGCAGGCCCAGCCCCTTGCCGTCGACGCCCATATTGTTGGACACCACAGTCAGGTTGCGGGCGCCGCTGTCCCGGACCGCTTCGATGAGGTTCCGTGGAATTCCACTCAGGCCGAAGCCGCCGACTGCCAGAGTCATCCCGTCCTCGATGGTTCCGGCGAGTGCTTCCGCGGCACTATCCCAGATTTTTGATGCCATTGGTTTCTCCGTCCATTATGTGGTCGAGTCTCCATGAGGCTAGATGCGGCCCAAAACCAAGGTCAATGGAACGGCAGTATGACGCGAAGATTGCTCGGAATATGGTCGGAAGGCAGGTAACCGTCCATAATGTAGACATGAGCGGAACCTTTCCTGGCGCCCAGGTCGTCGGCCGGATCGGCCAAGTCCTCCGGAGCGTCAGTGGCGCTATGCCCCGTGGCATCGGCACGAGTGATGTCGCCCGCGCCACCGGTTTGGCGCGCCCCACCGCCCATCGCTTGCTTTCGTCCCTCGCCGCCGAAGGCTTCCTTGACCATGATCCAAGGTCCGGCCGGTGGCATCTTGGGCCCGAGCTTTACCTCATGGGCTCGGTGGCCGCCGAACGGTATGACATCACCCATCTGGCGCGTGAGCATGTTCAGGCGATCGCAGAGGAAACCGGAGAGAGTGCGTTCCTCTCCGCCCGCCGGGGCGCTGAAACTGTCTGCGTGCTGCGCCAGGAGGGCAGCTTCCCGATCCGCTCGTTTGTCCTTTATGAGGGCAAGCGCTTCCCGCTTGGGATCGCGTCTGCCGGCCTTGCCATCCTCTCCTTCATGCCGCCCGACGCCGTCGACCGTTATCTCCTGCACGCGGAACTTGAGGAACACTACGGCCCCGAACACAGCCCGGAGCGCATCAGGCAGGCCATAGAAGCCACACGAAGCGCGGGCTATGCGACGAACCCGGGCCTGGTCGTACCGGGGAGCTGGGGGATGGGGGCCGCCGTATTTGACGGCGCCGGGCAGCCGGCCTGGGCGCTCAGCATCACCGGCATCGAGTCGCGGTTCGGCGCGGAACGCCGGCCAGCCCTGGGGCAACTGCTGCTGAAGCACGCCCATGCCCTCTCCGAGAAAATCAGGAATTGACCCAGGCCAAGGGTCTGGCCAATCGGGCCGCGGAGTGCTTTCCTGAGTGGTATCGGGACGGCATCCGGAGGTTGGCATGGCTGGACGGGATGATGACCATTGGCTCCTGATCGGGCGTGAGCAGTTGCGAGGGTCCCTCGCGGGCACTGCCGCATTCGTGGCGCTCCTCAGTTGGTGGATCGGGATTACCGGCTACGTCAACGCCGGCGGATTCGCCAGCGGGGCCGGCGGGGTGCTGGGCTTCCTGATGCTCCCGGCCTGGGTCACGGCCCTCGCCGTGGTGCTGATCCACAGCGCCATGCACCATGCGCCCAAGCCCGTCCGGCATACGCCGCGGCGGCACCACTGGCGCTCCGGCAAGTAAGCGCTAGCCTTCGTCGCTTGTCGCAGGCTTCTCCAACAGCGCCCGCGCGTAGTTCTTCATGGAACGCTGGTACCGCGGAAGGTGCGGTGCCAGCGCGGCCAGCACCAAGGACAGTCCTTCGCGCTCCCGGCCGGTGTCCGCCAAAGCCAGCGCCAGCACGGCGTCGACCGCGTCAGACAGGTGGTCCTCGCCGCGTCCGCGCTCGTCCGTGAGCATGGCGACGCTGATGTCCGGGCGGCCCAGGTTTCGCAATGAACTCGCCAATTGGATGACTGCCCGACGGCGGCGCTCGCCTTCCAGTCCCGTTTCCAGTGCCTTGCTGTACAGCGGGACGGCGCGCTGCGGGTAGCCGGTGGAATCGTAGGCGGCGCCCAGTTCGAAGTCCGCGTCCGCGGTCCCCTCGGGCGGTTCCGCGCAGAGCTTCTGCATGGCGGCGTGGAAATCGTCGCGGGCGTAGTTATCCAGTTCGGCCCACAGCGCCGCCACCCGTTCTTCCCACTCAGGACTCTGCATGCTGACAAGGGTATCCGCCGGTCGCGTGCCCTCGCCGGGCGCAGTGCCACTGCATCATAATTTTCGATTTTCTTGCTCGCATTTATTCACTATGCAGATGCAGCAGGCCACGTGATGATGGGTGAAACCGTCACGTTGCATAGGAGATTTACATGGCGAGCCAAGAGGTTGAAGTCCTCGTTGTAGGCGCAGGTCAGGCCGGCATTGCGATGAGCGAGCATCTGGGCGAGCGCGGAATCCAGCACCTCGTGCTCGAACGCAGCCGCATCGCCGAACGCTGGCGCACCATGCGCTGGGATTCGCTGGTCGCCAACGGACCGGCCTGGCATGACCGCTTCCCTGGCCTCGAATTCAGCGGGATGGAACCCGGCGACTTCCCATCCAAGGACCAGGTGGCCGACTACTTCGAGGCCTACGCGAAGAAGATTGACGCTCCGGTGCGTTGCGGTGTCGAGGTCACCTCCGTCCGCCGGAAGACCGGCGCTCCCGGCTTCCACGTGGAAACCACCGACGGCGACTTCGACGTCCGCTACCTCGTGGCCGCCACCGGTCCCTTCCAGACCCCGGTGATTCCCGCCGTCGTGCCCGAATCCGCGGGGCTGGTGCAGCTCCACTCAAGCGATTACCGCAACCCTGAACAGCTTCCCGACGGCGGCGTGCTGGTGGTCGGTGCCGGGTCCTCCGGCGTCCAGATCGCCGCGGAGATCCAGCGCTCCGGCCGCCAGGTGCACCTTTCGGTGGGCCCGCACGACCGGCCGCCGCGGAGCTACCGCGGCCGCGACTTCTGCTGGTGGCTCGGCGTGCTGGGTATGTGGGACGCCGCCACGCCGCGCGCCGGCGCGGAGCACGTGACCATCGCGGTGAGCGGAGCCGACGGCGGCCATACCGTCGATTTCCGCCTCCTCGCCGAAAGCGGCATCCAGCTGACCGGCAGGACGCTCGCGTACACCGACGGCACCATGAGCTTCGCCCCGGACCTGCGCAACAACATTGCCGCCGGCGACGCACATTACCTCAGCCTCCTCGACGCCGCCGACGCCTACGTTGAACGCAACGGCCTGGACCTGCCCGAGGAACCGGAAGCGCGCCTGATGCGCCCGGACCCGGCGTGCGTCAGCGATCCGATCCTCGAACTCGAGCTGGCCGGTGCCGGCATCCGCTCGATCATCTGGGCCACCGGCTTCGCGGTGGACTACAGCTGGCTGCAGGTCGATGCCTTCGACGAGAAGGGCAAGCCCGTGCAGCAGCGCGGTGTTTCCTCCGAGCCCGGGATCTACTTCCTGGGCCTGCCCTGGCAGTCGCGCCGCGGATCGAGCTTCATCTGGGGTGTGTGGCACGACGCCAAGTACGTGGCCGACCAGATCGCGATCCAGCGAAGCTACCTGGCCCACAACGAACAGCACGCCCTGGTGGGAGCCGTCTAACACCAAGCAACGCGGGGTCACTTACGGCCCATGTTCTACCAGAACATGGGCCGTAAGTGACCCCGCGTTGCAGGGGTTCAGGCCAGGAAGTCCAGCGCCGTCAGCGCGAGGGCCGCGGCGCCGTCGTGGATTGCCTGGTTTGCCGCCCCGCCCACGCAATGCGCGGCGAACTCCGGCTGGTGGTTGGCCGCCGGGAAACAGCCCAAGCCAATATACGGGTGGATGGCCGGGACCACCTGGGACACATTGCCCATGTCGGTGGAGGCCCGGTTCATGGTGGCCTGTTCGGGCGGCGCGTTGAAGTTCCGGCCGAGCGACTCCGCATGCCGGATGTACAGCTCCAGCGCCCGCTGCTCCGTGCGGAACTCGGAGTATGGCTCGGATTCCGGTGTGACCGACAGCTCGCAGCCGGATGCCACGGCCCCGGCCTCGAAGCAGCGGTGGACCCGCTTTTCCAACTCGCCCAGCTGCGCCAAGGATTCGGCACGGACGTACCAGCGCCCCTCGGTCTTTTCCGGGATGGCATTGGGGGCCTCGCCGCCGCGGGTCTGTATGCCGTGCACCCGCGTGCCCGGAGGCAGCTGCTGCCGCAGCAGGCCGAGCGCCACCTGGGCCACGATGAACGCATCGTTGGCGTTGACGCCCTGGTCCGGGTACGCGGCGGCATGGGCCGACTTGCCCCGGTACTCAATGTGGTTGTGAGCCACCGCGTAGGGCCTGGCTTCCGCGGAATCCACCGGGCTGGGGTGGGCCATCATGGCCAGGTCCAGGCCGTGGAACGCGCCCTTCTTAAGGAGCTCAATCTTCCCGCCGCCGCCCTCCTCCGCCGGGGTGCCGTAGACCTCCACGCTGAGGTCACGCTCGGCGGCAAACTCCGCCAGGACGGCCGCGGCTCCGCAGGACACCGCGGTGATGATGTTGTGGCCGCAGGCGTGGCCCAGCCCGGGAAGGGCGTCGTACTCCGCCATCAGCCCCACGCGCCGGCTGCCGTTCCCGAACACGGCGCGGATCGCCGTCGGGAAGCCCAGGTACCCGCGCTCCACCGTGAAGCCGTGGCCTTCCAGATATGCGGCGGTCCAGGCCGCCGCCTGGTGTTCCTGCCAGCCGAGCTCGGGGTTCGCGTGGATGGTTTCGGAGAGTCGGACAAGGTCCGGTTGCAGGCTCCCGACGGCGGCAAGCACCCGGTCCCGCGTCCCGGCTTCCACAGGGGCCGCCTTAGCGGTCATCGCCCGGAACCCCGTAGCCGACGGATGCAGCGGGGTCGAGGCCGCGCACCACGTAGTCATTGCGCTGCGGAAGCCAGACCTCCAGCAGCCTGCCGAGTTCCGCAATAGGCTCCTCGTGCCAGTCCACCCGCAGGTCGGTGTCCCGCCAGCCGTGCCCGGACACCACGGACATTCCCGCCGAACGCACCGGCCCGGCTTCTCCGCCGGCAGCTTCGGCAGCGCGGAGGGCAGCCATCAGGCGCTCCTCGAGCTCACCGGTGGCGGCCTCGAAGGCGTCGCAGATTGCCTGGGGCACGCGCGCATCGGCCAGCATGTTGCCGGCACTTACACAGTTGGCGCCGCGGCCCTCGCCGGTCACGCCCAGCGCGTGCTCGCCGCTGAATACGGCGGAACCGCCGCGCGCGTCCAGGACCACCAGCTGCCGGTAGTTGGCCGCGGGGGATTCCTGCACGACGGCGTCAACCGCCTCCTGAGCCGAGTAGCCGGCCTGGAGCCGGTCAAGCAGGAGTCCACCGAGCCGGGGATCGGTGATGTTCTGCGAGCTGACGGCCCCGACGCCGTCGCGCAGGTGTGCGCAGCGCGCGGCGACCGCGGGGGAGGACGAAGACACAGCCAGTCCGAAGCGGCCGTTGCCGTCGGTGGCGGCGATGCTGAACGTCATGCCGTTGCCTCCGCGGAAGTGCCGGAGGTGGAGATCACGGCGGTGGCGTCGATTTCCACGAGCCACTCGGGGCGGGCCAGCGCGGAGACCACGATGCCGGTGGACACCGGGAACACGCCCTTCAGCCAGCGGCCCATGGTGCGGTACACGGGTTCGCGGTAGCGCGGATCGATGATGTAGACGGTCACCTTCACGATGTCCTCGAGGCTGCTGCCGGCTTCCTTGAGCAGCATGTCGATGTTGGCCATGGCCTTTTCCGCCTGGGCTTCCACGTCTCCGATGCCCACCGACTCGCGGGTCTCCAGGTCCTGGCCGATCTGCCCCCGCAGGTACACCACGCCATTGGCCACCACGGCCTGGCAAAGATCGTTGTCCAGGTTCTGTTCGGGGTAGGTGTCCTTGGTGTTGAAGGTGCGGATGCGCTGGTGCTTCACGGGCGTGTGCCTTTTCGTCTCGGAGGAAGGGTGTCGTCGGGAATCAGCTTCGCGCCCGGAGTTGAAATCTGTCCAACAGTCGTTTTAGAAGCGTTGTATCGAAAATTTCGATGAATTGGCTATGCTCATCGCATGGATGTCACGCTGACCCAGCTCCGCTATTTCGTTGAGGCCGCCGCCCAGCTGTCCATGACTGGCGCCTCCGTGCGGCTGAACGTGGCGCAGTCCGCGGTCTCGGCCGCGATCGCCCAGCTGGAGCGCCACGTGGGCACCCAGTTCTTCATCCGCCAGCGCTCCAAGGGCCTGGTCCTCACGCCCGCCGGGGAGCTCTTCCTCCGCGATGCGCAGTCGATCCTCGCCCATGTGGAGGAGAGCCTGGACCACGCCCGCGGGGAGAACCAAAGCGTTGCAGGCCGCCTGCGCCTGGCATGTTTCAGCACCCTGGCGCCCTTTCTGCTTCCCGGTGTGCTGAGCAAACTGCGGGAGGACCACCCGGCCCTGGAGTTGGACGTCACGGAGGCCGATATGTCCGGCTGCGTCTCCGCCCTCCTCAGCGGCCAGGCGGACCTGGCCCTGTGCTACGACCTGGACCTTCCGGACGCCGTCGCGAGCTCCGTCGTCGACACCGCCAGGCCCTACCTGGCCATGCCGCCGGCGCACGCGTTGGCCGGCGTCGGGAGCGTGAAGATGTCGGCACTGAAGGACGAGCCGTTCGTGCTGCTGGACCTGCCGCACAGCCGGGAGCTCATGCTGTCGATCGCCCGCCGCAGCGGCCGCGAGCCGGACGTCAGGTTCCGTTCCGCCAGCTATGAGACGGTCCGCACCTTCGTGTCCCGGGGGCTTGGCTATTCGATCCTGCACCAGCGCCCGCAGCACGGTTTAACGTACGACGGCGGCAAGCTGGCCACCGTGGAAATCGAGGACAATGTGCCGGAGCTGAAAACGGTGCTCGCCCACCTGCGGACGCAGCGGCCTACGGCCCGCCTGCGCGCGGTGGCGCAGGCGGTACGCCACCAGATCGCCGTGGCCAAGGCGGCACGGGCCTAGGCCTGCGCCGCCTCCAAGGCAAGCCGCCCCAGCGCCCGCTCCACCAGGTGCCGCTGCCTGGACCCGGTGACGGTGTCCGGGTCCAGCATCGACGTCACGTGCAGGCCCATCATGATGTTCAGCAGCTCATCGGCCACCGCATCCGGATCGCCCAAAGGTGCGCACTCGCCGTCGTGCTCGGCTTGGGTGAGGAACTCCATCATCAGGCCGCGCCAGTGCAGCAGGGCGTCCCGGCCCACCGCCCGCAGCGCGTCTTCGGTCTGGGCCCGCTGCCAGAAGGACACGGCCACGCGCGCCTCCACCACGGTCAGCGGGTCCGCCGGGATGATCTCCAGGCACATGCTGCGCAGGGCAGCCAGTCCGCGGCGGCCCTTGGTGCCGGCCGCGATCCGTTCGTTGGTGCGCTCGCAGATCAGCTCATAGGACGCCAGCAGCAGGGCATCCTTGTTGGGGAAGTAGTGGGCCAACACCCCCGGGGCGGCGTATCCGCATTCCCGGGCGATGTCCCGCATGCTGGCATTCTCGATGCCCTGGCCGGCGATCAGCCGCCACGTGGTCTCGATGATGGCGCGGCGGCGCTCCTGATGGTCGACCAAGCGGGGCATGCTGCCAACTTATCAGTGGCAGGAGGCGGCCGTACTTGCACCCGGTGCCGCACAGTGCCCGGACGCCGACGGCGGCACGTCGAGCGTCGGGTTGCTGTCGAAGAAACCGTGCGGCTTCAGGGTGAAGCCCGTGGTGTCCACCGGCATGATGGGCCAGTCCTCCGGGCGCGGGAAGTGCGTCAGCCCGAAGGAATGCCACACCACGATGTCCTTGCCGTCGATGTCCCGGTCCTGCGCCACGTAGGCCGGCAGTCCCGCGCCGCCGGGATGTTGGTTGACGAAGTCGCCGGCAGCGTAGAGCTCGTCCTCGGCGTGCCGGGTGACCCACAGGTGGTGGCGGGCGAAGGCAGCGCGCGAGGCGATCGAGGAATCGTCGGCCATGGCCAGGGTGGGCTGGCCCTCGGGGTAGAGGGTGTAGCCCACGGGGTGCCCCAGCTGGTTCAGCGATTCCGGGTTGCTGATATGCCAGGTGCGGCCCTTGCTGCCGTCGGCGTCGCGGATGGCTTCGGATTCGCGGGCCAGCACCGTGCGCTTCTGGGTGAAGGCGTTGCCATGCGGGTTGCCCGGCCCCTTGGGCAGGCGGACCAGGTCCAGTTCCTCCACACGGTTCGTGCCGCCGTCGATCATCATGTCCAGGCGGGCGTTGAAGAGGTGCTGGTGGTACGGCGCGCCCAGGCCCGGGGCGATTTCGGAGGCGTAGGCGTACCCCTTTTCCGGCAGCGCGGCGGTGAACACGATGCCCGTGGCCTTGGCCTCGAACTCGATGGTGCCGTCCAGGTAGAGGTACCAGTAGAAGCCGTAGTCGTAGTTGCCCACCGTGGTGAAGAAGGAAACCACCAGGCGGCGGTTGCGGCGCACCTCGTTGGAGCCGGCCCATTCGTCCGTGTGCTTCCAGAGGATGCCTGCGTCCTCTTCGTGGATGCAGATGCCGTTTTCGATGGCGCGCGGGTTGCCGAAGTCATCCGCCACCACGGGGGACATGTAGGTGATTTCGCCCAGGCAGTCGCAGCCGAGCTTGAGGGAGTTCGCGTCCCGGCCCACGAGGTACTCGCCGGAGTCGAAGTAGTTCTGCCAGCTGCGGTACGGCGCGGGGTCGCCGTAGGGGACCACCATTTCGGAGATCGCCGCCCGGTGGATCAGTGGACGACGACGGCCCTCCTGGGTGTGGTGGATCTGGTGCAGTACCAGGCCTTCGCGGGCATCGAAGCCGACACGGAGGTCCCAGCCGGCCCAGCTCAGGTGGTTTCCGTCCAGCGTGAAGCTGGGGCCTTCGGGCTGGGTGATCTCGATCAGTTTCAGGTCCGTGCGCAGTTCGCCGTGGATTGCCGGGTCGGTGTAGTTGCCGTTGACCTCGGGGACCGGAACCGGGCCGTCGTCGATCAGGTGGTTCACGCGGCGGTTCTCCACGTCTACAAACGCCACCAAGCCGTCGATCGGGTGCGCCCAGGCGTGGTCGCCCGGGTGGTCCTGGCGGAAGCCGAGCCCGCGGAGCAGGCGCTTGCCTTCCTCGTTCTCGTACTCAAAAACGCCGGCCGAGAGCGGAGATACGCGGACCTGCGCGGGCGTCAGCCCGCGGGAGGCAAGGGCGGCGTTCCACTGCGGATCCGCGGCCAGGATTTCCTCGATGATCTCGAATTCTTCGAACAGGATGGGCAGTTGGCCGTCGACGGCGGGGTCCAGTTCGCGCTGTGCGAGGACTTCTCCGGTGGCCAGGGACAGCCTGACGTCGAGTGAGCGGGACAGCGCGGCATCCCAGAGCATGGCGCGGACCCGGCGCTCCGGCGCGGCGGTGTCGGCGCCGTCTCCGTACAGGGCCGCTTTCGGCGGTTCGACCAGGCCGAGGTAGGCGAAGCGGGTGGTGTCGGCCAGGAGCCCGGCGGCGTCGAGGATGCGGCGGGCTTCCTGGATTTCGGCGCCTGAAAGCTGGTCCAGCGGGTGCTGCGCCACGGTGGCCAAGGGAGTTGTCTGAAGGGTCATGGCACTTCCTGAAGTCTGTTTTTGATGGTACAACTGTTCAACCAACGCTTGATGTTACTCATCTCACAGCCCGTGCGTAAAGTCCCGGTCCGCGCAGATTCCGGGCCAGGCAGGAGGACCATGGACCGCGCCGTCATTCCGCGCCCTGCGGCTTCGTTGCCGCGCTCCGGTGGTTCGTTGCTGAGCCCTGTGCGCGCGATGCGTGCCCGGATTCCCGCGGGCCTCGTGGGACTTTCAGTGGTGTCCGGCGTGAGTGCGCACGCGGCAGCGGCCGTGCCCGCCTTCGTGTCCGGAACCGCCGGAGCGATGGCCTGGTGGATGGCTGCCATGGGCGCCGCCTGCCTTGCCTGTGCCGCTCCCATGCCGCGCCGGAAACATTGCGTGGGCCGCGCCGCTGGCCACCTTCTCGTCATGAGCGCCGCGATGATCCTCATCCACGTTGTGCTCCTGACGTCATCCGGCGGAGGGGGCCATCACGGAGCGGCGATGGCGGCCCTGCCTCACGCAGGCGCCCACGCGGACTCCATGCTCGCCGTGATCGCCGTCCAACTCGCGTGCCTCATGGCCGCATCCGCCGCGCTCCGGCTGCACGGCCGCCGTCGGGCAGTCCTCCAAGCCCGGCCCTGACACCCCAAACGACCCCAAGCAAACCCTGACAAGGAGTACCCATGACCAGCACTTCAGCCGACCTCGCCCTCGACTGGCACGCCCGCGCCGAGGCGCTCGCGATCGACGGACGCGCCTTCATCGACGGCCGCCGCACCGCGTCTGCCCGGACGCGCCCCACGATCAGCCCCGTGGACGGCCGCACCCTGGCGGAGCTTGGCGCCTGCGGAGCGGACGACGTCGACCGCGCGGTCGCGGCCGCACGCCGCGCCTTCCCTGCGTGGTCCCGCATGGGCGCGGAGGCGCGGAAGGGCCTGCTGCTGGCGCTTGCCGCCCTCATGGAACGCCATGCCGAAGAGCTGGCCCTGCTGGAAACCCTGGACAGCGGCAAGCCGATCCTGCAGACCACCACCGTGGACGTTCCCGGTGCTATCTCGACGCTGCGCTGGTACGCCGAGGCCGCGGACAAGCAGAGTGGTGAACTGCCGGCCGTTCCGCCGGGTGCCACGGCGCTGGTCACCCGCGAGCCGCTTGGCGTCGTGGCCGCGATCGTGCCCTGGAACTTCCCGCTGGAGATCGCGGTCTGGAAGCTCGCTCCGGCATTGGCCGCCGGAAACACCATGGTGCTCAAGCCCGCCGAGCAGACCTCGCTCAATGTCCTGCGGCTGGCGGAACTCGCTGCGGAAGCCGGGCTGCCGGACGGCGTGCTCAACGTCGTCACCGGCTCCGGGCGGGAGGTGGGCGTCGCGCTGGCGCACCACATGGACGTGGACGCGCTCGCCTTCACCGGCTCCACCGCCGTCTCCCGGACGCTCCTCGAAGCCTCCGGCCGCAGCAACCTCAAGCGGCTGAGCCTCGAAGCCGGAGGCAAGAGCTCCAACATCATCTTCGCGGACACCGCGGACCTCTCCCTGGCAGCTGCCAAGGCCGCCTTCGGGGCGTTCTACAACCAGGGGCAGGTGTGCTCGGCCAACTCGCGCATCCTCGTGCAGCGCGAGGTCCATGGCGAGTTCGCCGCCCTGCTGGCCGGCGCCGCGGCCGGCTACGCGCCGGCGGATCCGCTCGCCGGGCTGGAAGGAAACGGTGCGCTGATCAGCAGCGCGCACGCCGACGACGTCGAACGCTGGATTGTGCGCGGCCGCACCGAAGGCGAGGTGCTTTTCGGCGGCGGACGCCGGGAGGTCCGCGGCTCGGATGCGTACCTGGAGCCCACGCTGCTGGGCGGACTGGCCGCGGACCACGAGGTGCACCGCGAGGAGATCTTCGGGCCCGTGGCGGTACTGCAGGCCTTCGACACCGAAGAGGAAGCGGTGCGGCTGGCCAACGCCACCGACTACGGCCTGGCCGCCTCGGTGTGGACTTCGAATCTGTCGCGCGCCCACCGGGTGGCGGGGGAGCTGCTGGCCGGGACGGTCTCCGTGAACACCGTGGACGCCCTGGGCAACACCACACCCTTCGGCGGCTTCAAGCAGTCGGGCTTTGGCCGGGACCTGTCGCTGCACGCCTTCGATAACTACACGGCGCCGAAAACCACGTGGATCCAGTTCGGCTGAGTTGCATCTGAATTGGCGATGAGTGGCATCGACTTTCAATGGTTTACGTGATGCAGCTCACGCTTCTACGCTGGCACCATCCCTCCCCACACCGCCTGCGCAGCAGCACACTTAAGCAGTAGCAAAGGACCCCCCATGGACCAGCCAACAGCCCCACCAAGCCCCGGCTCCGGGCAAACCGCCCTCGCCCGGGAGCAAAGCAAGCACCTGCAGAAATCCCTCGGCCGCTTCGACATCCTCCTGCTGGTGGTCGCCGCCGTCATCTCCGTGGAAGTCCTGGGCCAGGTGTCCGGCTTCGGCGGCGAAACCTTCACCTGGACCCTCATCCTGGCGGTGACCTTCATGGTCCCGTACGGGCTGATCTTCGCGGAGACCGGTGGTGCGTTCACCGAGGAAGGCGGTGTGTACGTCTGGACCAAGATGGCCTTCGGCCGCGTGGCCGCGGCCATTACCTCCCTCTTCACCTGGGTCACCCAGCCGGTGTGGGTGGGCGGCGCCATGGCGTTCGTGGCCGTGGAAACCTGGTCCGAATACGTGGGCCACGTGGAAGCCGGCAGCGCGGGGGACTACCTCTTCAAGCTCGTGTTCATTTGGATCACGGTCACCTCGGCCATCATCAGCCTGAAGCACGGCAAGTGGCTGCCCTCCCTCGGCGCCATCCTCAAGGTGGTTTTCCTGAGCTTCTTCATCATCGTCACCTTGGTCTACGGCCTGCAGCACGGCTTCAATGGCCTGGACCTCGGCTTCTTCTCGCCCACGCTCGCCGGCTTCCTGGGCGTCACCCCGCTGCTGCTGTTCTCCTTCCTCGGGTTCGAGTCCGGCAACAGCGCCGCGGGGGAGATGAAGAACCCGGCCAAGGACGTACCGATCTCCGTGGCGCGGTCCTCCATGATCGCCGCGGCCAGCTACCTGCTGCCCATCCTGGCCATCCTGCTGGTGGTGCCGCTGGACCAGATCACGGGCATCGGCGGGCTCTTCGGCGCCGTGGCCACGGTCTACACGGTGTTCGGCCCGGCTGCGGAAGCCATGTTGGCCGTCTCTGCCATCATCTTCTGCTTCGTCCTGGTGTCCCAGGGCGCCGCCTGGATGATCATCAGCGACCGCATGCAGGCCATGGCCGCCGCGGACGGTTCGTTCTTCGGCGGATTCTTCGGCCGCTTCCACCCGAAGCTGGGCACGCCGATCCGAGTCAACACACTCTCCGGAGTGGTGGCCACCGTGTTCATGCTCGCAGCCATGCAGCTCAGCGGCACCAGCAGCTCGCTGTTCGGCGTGGTCCTGGCCATCGCCATCTCCACCTTCCTGCTCAGCTACCTGCTGGCGATTCCCGCCGCGGTCCGGCTGCGCAGCAAGTATCCGCACGTCGAACGGCCCTTCAGGGTGCCCGTCTCCGACGCCGTCTTCCGGCTCATGGGCGCCCTCTGCTTCCTCTGGATCCTGGTGGGCTCATGGGTGGCGGTTTTCCCGGGCACGCTGGACGCTCTCTTCGGGCTGTCCTATGACTTCGAAGGAACCTGGGGCGTCTCCCAGCTGACCTTCGAGGCCTTCGCCCTGGGAACGCTCGGCTGCATCCTGGTACTGGGCGTGGTGGGCTACATCCGCGGCAGGAAGGTCCGTGAAGAGGTCGGCCGGAACACCGGGGCGAGCGTGGAGGGCAGGACTACGCTGGGCGTATGACCGCCATAGCGAACGCCCTCACCGCACTCGTCACCGGGGCCACCGCCGGATTGGGCGCGGAGTTCGCCCGGCAGCTCGCCGAAGAAGGCCACCACCTGGTCCTCGTCGCACGGGATGCCGGACGGCTCCGTGCCACGGCGGACGTCCTGGAACGCGACTACAGCATCACGGCAGAGGTGCTTCCCGCGGACCTGGCCGACGACGCCGGGGTGGCGGCCGTCGTCGAACGCTTGCTGGACGCGGCACGGCCGGTGGACGTGCTGGTCAACAACGCAGGAATCGGCCTGCTGCACTCCTTCGAGAAGAACGGCGTGGAGGATGAAAAACGCCACCTGAAGCTGCACGTCCAGACGCCCATGGAGCTGTGCCATGCGGCGCTGCAGGGCATGCTGCGGCGGGGATCGGGCCGGATCATCAATGTGGCCAGCGTTGCGGCGTTTGCCACCCGCGGCAGCTACTCGGCGGCCAAGGCCTGGCAGGTGAGCTTCAGTCGCTGGGCGAATCTCGCCTTCGCGCCGCGCGGGGTGAAGGTGACGGCGCTCTGCCCGGGCTTCACCCACACCGAGTTCCACGACCGCATGGGCATGGACAAGGGGGTTGCCCCGGGCTGGATGTGGCTCGACGCCGGACGGGTGGTGAGGGAGGCGCTCGCCGACAACAACCGCGGCAAGGCCGTTTCCATCCCGAGCAAGCGCTACAAGCTGGTGTCCGCCGTCGCGCGCATCCTGCCCGCCAGCCTTACGGCAGGTCCCCCGAAGAAGCCGCTGCCGGCGTCGGGCTCCCGGCCGAACGGGGACGCCGCCGGATAAGCACCACCACGGCAATGCCGGTCAGGGCGCCGATCAGCGTTTCGGCGGCGCGTTCGGTGATGAGCCGCGCAGGATCCGTGACCGCCGCCAGCTCGGTCATCAGCAGGATCACGGGCGTGAAGAACACCATCGCCCAGCCGTAGTGCCGGGTCATGAACAACTCCGTGAAGAACTGGCAGAGGATCACCAGCAGCACCAGCACCACCGTCGCCGGGAAGTACTGCAGCGGGGACAGCGGCCCCGGAAACAGTACGACGGCGACAATCCCCAGGCCGAGGAACGTCCCCACAATGCGGTGGATGCCGCGGTGCACTGCGCTGGGCATGTCCGCGCCCGCGAGCGGGACCGCCGCGGCGGCCATCGCCCAATGCGGATAGCCGCTGCCGCTCAGTACGCCGATGCTTCCCGCCACCCCTACCGCCGTGATGTAGCGGGCGGCATGTACGACGGCGGCCTGCCGGGTTTCCGGGGTGCGCTTCGGTGCTTCCCGCATTGCGCCGGACTTCCAAGCCCGCACCCGCAGCCAGCCCGCGAAACCGACCAACAGTGAGAACGCCGCCGAGGCCGCGGCGATCAGCACGGCCACAGCGAACGGCGCTGTTACCGGAACCGAGGCGCAGGCGCCGAGTGCGAGGATGCCGAAGAACGGGCCGTTGGGCTTGAGCCGCACCCGGTCCGCGTACAGCGAGCCCACGCCGGCCAGCAGCGCTTCGACCGCTACCAGTCCCCAGGAATGGATGTGGTTCACGGCAAGGAAGACCCCCACGCTCACTCCGCCCACCAGCACCACCGCGGCCTGGAGCTGGTGCCGGAGCCGCAGCTGGTGGCTTTCGTTCCGTCCGTACATCGCGGTGAGGCCGCCGAACACTGCGTAGAGGCTGAGCTCGGGCCGGCCGATGGCCAGCAGGAACAGCAAGGGCGCCGCGACACTGAGCCCCACGCGGACCGCGGAGAGCCGGTCGTTGTTGGCGGGGCCCATCGCGTGCAGTTCCCGGGCGTAGGAGAGGATCTTGCGCATCACCACAATTTTCGCAGGCCCGCGGCGGGCGCCGTGCAAGAATCCTCGCATGACCGTCTCCTTCACCTGCCGAACGTTCTTGCCGATGCCTCCCGGCCAGGCCTTCGACCTCTCGCGCAGCGTGGACGCGCATGTCGGCTCGATGGCCAAATCCGGGGAACGCGCCGTGGCCGGCGTGACCTCCGGGCTCATCGGCCTGGGCGAAACCGTCACCTGGCGGGCCAAGCACTTCGGACTGCCCATCCTGATGACCAGCCGCATCACGCAGTTCAGCTACCCGGACTCCTTCACCGACGAGCAGCAACGCGGCCCGTTCCGTGCCTTCCGGCACGTGCATGAGTTCCTGCCTGACGATTCAGGGCAAGACGGTTCAGGGCAAGACGGTTCAGGGCCCGACGGAGGCGGGACCCTCATGATCGACCACGTTGAGTTCACTGCCCCGTTCGGCGTGCTTGGCCGCTTGGTGGAGAAGGCCTTCCTGGGGCGGTACATGCAGTACCTCATCGAGGAACGGAACAGGTACCTGCAGGGGCTCGCGTAGGGGAGCGGCGGGTTTTCCCCGCCTTGCGGTCTTTTCCCGGCCGGGTTACATGGGGAAAAGTCCGTTGGCCGGGGAAACGTGGGCGGGCGCCGTGTTTGCAAAAATATATAGACTGGTCTACTTTTTTCTTATGCCATCCAAAGGAACCCTCACCAAAGCGCGGCTCGCAGAGTCCATGCTCGAACTCATCCAGACCAGCGGCTACAGCGGCACTGGCCTGAACGCCGTCATTGAACACGCCGCGGCGCCCAAGGGTTCGGTCTATTTCCACTTCCCTGACGGGAAGGAAGGCCTGGGCGTGGCCGCCGTCGAACTCGCCACGAAGCAGTTCGAGGCGCTGATCGCGGAGGCTGCAGCTTCTGCGGGCGGCGCGGCCGGGGCGGCCCGCGCCGCGATTGAGGCACTGGCGGGCATCGTGGGCGGGAGCGACTTCCGGCTGGGTTGCCCGGTCTCCGTCGTCACCCTGGAGATGGGGGCGGAGAGCGAACGACTGCGGCAGGCATGCGCCGCCGCCTTCGAATCCTGGATCGCCACGACGGCCGCGCTCCTCGAGGCCAACGGTCTTGACGCTGAGGAGGCCCGGTCCCTGGCGACCGTGGTCGTCTCGACGATCGAGGGGGCGGTCATCGTCTCCCGTGCCCTGAAGAGCACCCAACCCCTGGAGTCTGCCGCCGACGTCGTGGCCGAACTCATTAACCAGCGCTGCCAGACCGCAGGAGGAACCCGATGACCCAGCACGGAGATGCCCGCCACGCCCTGGTGTTCGGGGCCTCGGGACTGATCGGCCGGCACCTGGTCCTCACCCTCGCGAAAGCCGGCGCGCACGTCACGGCGGCAGTCAGGAACGCCGCGTCGGGAGAGCGGGTCCGCCAGTGGCTCCGGGAGCATGGCCTGACGCAGCAGCTCAGCACGGTGATCGTCGACTTCGACGCCGAGGAAATCGTCGAGGGCGGCGCGGCGGCTCTCGCGGACGTGACCGAGATCCACAGCTGCGCCGGGTCTTTCCGCTTCGGGATGCCCGCCGAGGAAGCGCGCAGCGCGAACGTCGGCATCGTCGAAAAGGTCATCGACTTCGCCGCAGACCTTCCGAAGCTGCAGCGCGTGGTCCACATCTCCGGCTACCGCGTCGGGGGACAGGACCCGAGCCTGGTTCCATGGCCGGAGGAATACCGTGCGGCGGTCTACAAGGAACTGGGCGGCTACGAAGCCTCGAAGGTTGAATCCGACGCGATCTTCCAGGCCCGGGCCTTGGAACGCGGGGTCCCTTGGACGATCGTGAATCCGGCCACCGTGATCGGTGACAGCGTGACCGGTGAGACGGAGCAGATCGTCGGTCTGGCCAGCACCATCGAACAGATCTGGGATGGCACCGCGGCCGCGCTGCCCGCCGACAAGTCCACGTTCGTCCCCGTGTTGACGGTTGACTACATGGCGGCCTTCATGGCGGCGTCCGCGGTCGATCCGGATGCTGTGGGCAAGGCGTACTGGCTCCTGGATGACGCCACGCCGCCGCTGGCGGATCTGCTCACGCATGCCGGCCGGCACCTTGGGGCGAAGGTTCCGCGGCTGAAGATTCCGGTGGGCGTCATCAAGCGTCTGCCGCAGTGGGTCAGCAAGGCGGATCCCGAGACCCTCGGCTTCCTGTCCTCCGACCGCTATCCGACGGCGCCCGCCGTCGAGCTGGCCGAGCGGCACGGGATCCGGACACCCGACGTGCTGGTGTCCATCGACCGGTGGGTTGACTATCTGGCCGCGCATCGCTTCGGCGCCGCGTCCGGCGCGACGGCGGCCGCTGCCGGCGGACGCCGGTTCATCGACGCCGGCGGAGTGCGGACCTTCGAGCTCGGTGCCGCGGGCTCCAGCCGGGTAATCCTTCCCGGCCTGCCGGTCAACGCGGACACCTGGGCCGACGTGGCCTCGGGCATCGGTGCGCGCGCCGTCGACCTTCCCGGACTCGGCCTCAGCGGCGGAACCGGCGTCCAGGATTGGCAGCAATGGCTGCCCGCTGTGCTGGGTGAGGAACCCGCCGACCTCATCGGCCATTCCATTGGCGCGGCTGCGGCAGTGCTCGCAGCCGACCGGTTCCCGGAGCGGGTCCGCTCCCTGACGCTGGTTGCCCCGTTCTTCCTCCAGGCGCCGAGCGGCTTCCCGGCTGCGCTGAAGCCGCTCGTCAGCACCTACTTGCGGCACACGGACCCGGTGCGGCTGTCACGCCAACTGACCGGATCGGAAGCAAGTGCGGCGGCTCTCAAATCCAGCGTCAGCGACCTCAGGCGAAGCAGCGCCAAGAGCGTGGCAGGGCAGCTCGCCCTCGCAGGATCGAAGCGCTGGCGTGCCGAACTGCGGGAAGCGCTGGCCCGGTTCAGCGGCCCGGTCCGCATCATCACGGGAAGCGACGATCCGCTCGCCCCGGGCATGGTCGAACGGTTCGAGTCGCTTCCGAACGTTGAGTTGATCCCGGTGCCGGGCGCCGGGCATCATCCGCAGCTGACCCATGGCGATGCCCTCGCCGGGCTCCTCCAGGGCGCGGTCGTGTGACGTCCGTGTGACCGTCTGGGACTTTCCCCGGCTTGTGGGCTTTTCCCTACCGCGTTACACGGTGAAAAGTCCGTTTGCCGGGGAAAGTTGGGCGGGCCTGGCGCTACTCCGCCACCAGCTCCACCTCGTAGCCGTCCGAGTTGATCAGGAACGCCGCGTAGTGCTCCGGGCCGCCGGCGTGCGGGTACTGGTCGGCGTAGAGTTCGAACCAATCCGCCTCCACGGCCAGTTCCCGTAAGCGGTCCACGTTCTCCCGGCTTCCGGCGTGGAAGGCTACATGGTTCATGCCGGCATCAGTCCGCCGGTGCAGGGTACTGGTGAGGTCCGGGGACTGCTCCACCACGATGTAGGTGGACCCGAGCTTCCAGCTGCATCCCTTGGCCCAGCGCTGGAACGGCAGGTAACCGAGTTCGGCCAGGAGCCAGCCCCATTCGGCCACGGCCCGCTCCAGGTGCGGAACCCAGATTTCCAGATGGTGCAGGGATCCCACCGGAGCGTTGGCCATGAATCGAGTCTACGCCGCGCCCACCAGCTTGGAGCCGGGATCCTTGGGGCCATCGCCGCCGGTGGAGCCGGCCGCGGGCACGTCCTCGAAAGGCATCTCATCCAAGTCGATCAGCGGGTTCTCGTCCTGGGTAGCCACCAGTTCGCGGGCCTCGGCCGGGGTGTCCACGCTCGGCATGGAGCCGGGCAGCGGCCGCCGGGCGGATTCCTTGAGGAAGTAGATGGCGACAGCGCCCACCACGGAGGTGGCCATGAGGTAGTACGCGGGCATCATGTCGTCCCCGGTGCCCTGGATGAGGGCATCCACGATGAACGGGGTGGTGCCGCCGAAGATCGCCACGGAGAAGTTGTAGGCGATGCCCATGCCGCCGTAACGGCTCGACGTCGGGAACAGGGCCGGGAGCGCCGAGGCCAGGTTCGCGATGTAGAACGTCACCGGGAAGGCGATCAGGGAGAGTCCGGCCAGGGTGGACCAGATCTCACCGATACCGATCAGCATGAAGGCCGGAACGGCGAACAGGATGGTGCTCAGCGCGCCGATCCACAGCACGGGGCGGCGGCCGATCCGGTCGGACAGCTTGCCGGTGAGCGGGATGCACACGGCCATGACCACCAGCACCGGAATGGTCAGCAGGGTGCCGTGGATAGGGTCGTAGCCCTTGGACGTGGTGAGGTAGGTGGGCATGTAGGAGGTCAGCGCGTAGCCCACGGTGTTGGCGGCCGCGGCCAGGATCATGGCGAGCAGGATCTGGCGCCAGTAGGCCTTCACGATACCGATCGGTCCCTTGGCCACGGCGGCGTCGCCGGCAGCGGCCTCGGCGGCGTGGGCTTCCTGGGCGTCCAGTGCGGCCTGGAACTGGGGGGATTCTTCGATCTTGTTCCGGAAGTACACCGCAACTGCGCCCAGCGGGCCGGCGATCAGGAACGGCAGCCGCCAGCCCCATTCCTCCATGGCGGCCTGGCCCAGGGTGAGCTGCAGCAGGGACACCAGGGCGGCACCGAGCGCGAAGCCGATGTAGGAACCCATGTCCAGGAAGCTCGCGAAGTAGCCGCGGCGCTTGTCCGGGGCGTATTCGCTGACGAAGGTGGTGGCGCCGGCGTATTCGCCGCCGGTGGAGAAACCCTGGATGAGCTTGAGCAGGACCAGCAGCGCGGCGGCCCAGATGCCGATCTGCGCGTAGCCGGGCAGGAGGCCGACGGCGAAGGTGCTTGCCGCCATCAGCAACAGCGTTGCGGCGAGCACTTTCTGGCGGCCCACTTTGTCACCCAGCCAGCCGAACACCACGCCGCCCAGCGGGCGGGCGATGAAGGTGGCGGCAAAGGTTCCGAGGAGGAACAGGGTCTGTACCGAGGGGTCGGCTTCGGGAAGGAAGACCGGGCCCATGGTGGTGATCAGGTAGCCAAAGACACCGACGTCGTACCATTCCATGGTGTTGCCGACGATCGTCCCGCCGAGGGCCTTCTTCAGCATCGGCTGGTCCACGACGTTGACGTCGGAAACCTTGAGCCGGCGGCGGCCGGGGAACTTCAGTTTTGTGGTGCCCTTTTTGGGGGTACCGGATGTGGATCCGGTGGCGTTCCTGGCGCCATCCGGAGAGTCGGTGATGCTTTGGTCTGTGGGCATTTGGGCCCCTCCTAAGGAGGTCATTTGCTTGCGACGTACAGCTGCCCCGCTCCGGGCAGGCCATCAATTTTACGCGGCGTGCCGGCCCTGCGGGGGTGAATCCCTTGCTGAGGCACCAGGATCTGCCGTAATCTGTGCCTTTCGACGGCGCTCCCACGGGCCGGATACCCGCGGGATCCTGCGGATTTACGGCCCTCCACGCAGGTCGTTATCTAATTGTGACCTTTTATGGCCGATTCGGCCCCGGATTCTGGGACATTCCGAGCACCACCGTGGCGTCCAGTTCCTCCGAATGGAGCACCTTCGCCTCCATCCCGGCCGCCTCGAAAAGTGCCGCCGTCAAAGGCGCCTGCCGGACGCTTGTTTCGATCAGCAGACGGCCGCCCGGCGCCAGCCACAACGGAGCTTCCGCGACCGTCCGCCGCTGCACCGCCAAACCGTCCGCGCCGCCGTCGAGCGCTACTAGGGGCTCGTGGAGGCGGGCCTCAGGCGGCATGGTCCCGATCTCCGCCGACGGCACGTACGGCGCATTCACCAGCAGCAGCTCCACACGTCCGCGCAGTCCTGGCGGCAGTGCCGCGTAGAGGTCGCCTTCGTGGACCTGCCCGCCGGCCGCTTCCACGTTGCGCCGGGCACAGCGGACCGCGGCCGGCTCGACGTCCGCCGCATGCAGCTCGATTCCGGGAACCGCCGCCGCGAGCGCGGAACCCACGGCGCCGGAACCGCAGCAGAGATCGACGACGGCGGACCCCGCCCGGGCGTACCGCGCGCCGAGCTCCACGAGGTACTCCGTGCGGCGCCGCGGGACGAAGACGCCGGGATCGACCGCGATGCGCAGGCCCCGGAAGGCGGCCCAGCCGAGGATCTGTTCGAGGGGAAGGCCGGCGATGCGTTGTGCGGCCATGTGTTCCAATTCGGCGGGGCTTGCGGCTGCTTCAAGGAGCAGCGAGGCCTCTTCTTCGGCGAAAACGCAGCCGGCGGAGCGGAGCTGTGCGGTGAGGGAAGAATGGGTGGGCTGGGCGGGGGTAGTGGTCATGGGAGAGCCTTTCGGGATGCCGAGGAGTGCTCTCCGGCCCGCTAAACCAGGCTGGTGTGTGAATGCGGAGGGAGCACCCGTGCTGCCATTGCGTTGATGGGTCTCACCTCCTGGGTCCGGGGCCCGTGCGGGCCGTCTGAGCTGCAATGCTAGTCCACGCTCCGCGGGCCACACAACGGCTAAGAATGGGGGTTCACAAGCGGCGGCTGCGAGCTTAGGGTATGGGGCATGGGAACACTGATTTTTGAGTAATGGCCGGCTTAGCCGAACAAAAATCCATGCCTGATGAGGTCCTGCCGTCAGCGCCGTTCCCTTTTCCCCTGCCCGGAACAGCCCGTTCCGCGGGTGATCGCACCACTCCGGAACGCCGCGCTTCCGGCACCCCTTAAGGCATGTGAAGACTTTCATTTCACCGTCGAAAGGAAGAAACAATGGCCGCCAAGAACGTCTCAGCAAAGATCGATCCGGAAATCGCCGGCCATCTGGCCGAAGCCATGGGCAAGGCCCCCATGCCGGAACCGGCCGCAGTCACCTCCGGCCTCGCCTCGGCCAACGGGAAAGCCCACTGGCCGGATGGAAACGGCAAGCGCCGGCACCCCAAGGAACGCAACATCAGCCACGGCCGGATGGGCCAGGGCGCAGCAGTGACGGCAGTACACCGGACCAGCCGTCCGCAGATGCCACACTCCTCCTGATCCTGTCCGAACCGCTTCTTCATATCCGCTACGCGTCATGCCCGACGACACCGGAATTTCCGGGTCGCCGGGCATGACGCGTGTCGCAGGCGGATCAGCGCGTCCGGGGAACGCTCCCTAGCCGGGCGGCTGCACGTCCGACGGCGACTTGTCCGGCCGCCAGCCCCGCCACACCGGGTGCCGCATCCGGCCGCCCACCGTCCAGTCCCGGGTCCAGTCGCTGAACGTCACCTCGCCCACGAGCTCCGGGGACACCCAGTGCGCCGTATTGGCGTCTTCGGCCGGAATCTCGGCGAACGGCGACTCCGGCTGCTCCAGCTCCTTCACCCGTTTCAGGATGTCCCGCAACTGCCAGTCCTTGAAGCCGGTGCCCACCCGTCCCGCGAACCGGAGCGTGCCGCCGTCGGGAATTCCCACCAGGAGCGAACCGATGGTTCCGCGCCGCGCCCCGGCACCTGGACGCCAGCCGCCCAGCACCACTTCCTGGCTTTGTTCCAGCTTGAGCTTGAGCCAGGAATGGCTGCGACGGCCGGGCAGGTAGCGGCTGTCCGCGCGCTTGGCCATGATGCCCTCGAGCCCCAGTTCGGCTGCGCTGGCCAGGATGTCCTGGTGGTCGTGGTCCAGCATCTCGGACAGGTGCACCGGGCTGCCCTTGCGCACGTCCTTCATGAACTGCTCCAGGTGCCCGCGGCGTTCCTCAAGGGGCAGCGAAACCAGCTCGGCGCCGTCGTCGAACAGCATGTCGAACAGCATCAGCTGCACCGGGGCGATGGCGCGGGCGCGTTGCACGTCGCCCGGTTTGGTGAGGTTCATGCGCTTCTGCATCTGCTCGAAGCTGGGCCGGCCGTCCTTGCCGAAGGCCACGATCTCCCCGTCCGCCACGAAGTCCCGCTCCGGCCAGAGGGCGGGATCGCTCAGCTCCGGGTATGTGGCTGTCATGTCCTTGCCGGTGCGGCTGCCCAGCCGGATCTTCCCGCCCCGCCGGAAGACAAGCACCCGGAAGCCGTCCCATTTGAGCTCGAACAGCCAGCGGCTGCCGCCCAGCTCACCGGCCGTGCCCGCGGTGGCGAGCATGGGGGAGTAGTCCGGGACGGTGGTGAGGCGGCGGGGTTCCGGGCCGGTGGATGCTCCGGCGCCCGATGCTCCGGCGCCCGATGCTCCAGCCCGCGGAACCGGCTGGTGGCTGGGCTGCTCCTTCATCAGGTGGATGAGCCATTGCTTGTCCGACTCCCCGGTGCGGATGAGGGCAAAGCGCTTGGTGCCGTGCAGGCCGCCGCCGGGTTGCCCTATGAGCGTGGCGATGACCTCCTTGCCGTCACGCCACTTTTCGCATTCGTACGTGCCGCTGTCCCAGATGCTCACAGTCCCGGCGCCGTATTCGCCCTTGGGGATGATGCCCTGGAACTTCGCGTACTCGAGCGGATGGTCCTCCGTGTGCACGGCCAGGTGGTTCTTCTTCGGTGTCTCCGGCACGCCGCGCGGCAGCGCCCAGGACACCAGCACGCCGTGGTGCTCCAGCCGGAAATCGAGGTGGAATGCGCGTGCGTGGTGCTCCTGGATCACGAAGATCCCGCCCGCCGGATTCTCCTCCGCGTCCGCCTGCGGCGCGCGCGCCGAATGACCCCCGGTAGCCTGCCCGACGATGGCCTGCCCGACGGCGGGAAACGGCTCGGGCGTCTTGCCCGGATCGCGCTTGCGGACGTAGTCCTTGAGGCGCGGGTGGATACCGTCGCCGGCAGCCGCGCCGCCGTCGTCGTCCTCATCCCCGCCGGCATGCGCGGGCGGATGGCCGGGATGTCCGGACGCCACCGCCGCAAAGGGGTCCTTGCCTTCCTTGACCCGCTTCAGCACCGCGGTGAAGTCGAGGTGCTGGAACTTGGGGGAGGAGAGCTCGCGCCAGGTGCGGGGCGCGGCCACCATGGGATGCGGCCGGCCGCGCAGCGAGTAGGGCACGATCGTTGTCTTGTTTCCGCTGTTCTGGCTCCAGTCCACCAGCACCTTGCCGCCGCGCAGGGACTTCTTCATGTCGCTGACCACGAGGTCCGGATGGTCCGCTTCGAGGGAGCGCGCCAGCTCATGGGCGAACGCCGAAATCTGTTCCCATTTCTGCGAGCCGTCCAGCCCGGCGTACAGGTGGATGCCCTTGCTGCCGCTGGTGACCGGAACGGGATCCATGCCCATGTCCTTCAGGATGGCCCGCGCCAGCTTGGCCACCTCCACGCATTCGGGCAGCCCGGCGCCGGGTCCGGGATCGAGATCCAGGACCAGACGGTCCGGGTTCAGGACGTTCCCTTCGGCGTCCACCCGCCACTGCGGCACGTGGATCTCCAGCGCCGCGATCTGCGCCAGCCAGGTGAGCGTGGCCAGGTTGTTCACCAGCGGGTAGTCGTTGGAATGGTCCTTGTGCTGGATGGTCACCCGCGGAACCCACGACGGCGTGGACTCGTCCAGGTTCTTCTGGAAGAACATCTGGCCCGGGTTGTCCGTGGTCCCCACGCCGTTCACCCAGCGCTTGCGGGTGGCCGGCCTGTCGGCTGCCGCCGGGATCAGGAAAGGCGCGACGGCGGCGTAGTAGTCGAGCACTTCGGCCTTCGTTGTGCCGGTTTCCGGGTAGATGATCTTGCCCAGGTTGGTCAGCGTGAGTTCCCGTCCTTCGACGTTCACGCGCTCCTTCTGGCGGGTAGCCATCTCTTCACCTCCGCCTTGATGTGATGTTCACTTAGTGCATGAGGGCCATATGGAAGGGTTCTATCGCGTTCGGGCTGGTCAACGTGCCGGTCAAACTGTACAGCGCCACGGAAGACCACGATGTGAGTCTCCACCAGGTCCACAACAAGGACGGCGGCCGCATCCGCTACCAACGCAAATGCGAAGTCTGCGGCGAAGTTGTGGCTTACGAGGATATCGACAAGGCCTACGAAGAGGAAGGCCGCACCGTGGTCCTCACGACGGCGGAGCTGAAGTCCCTGCCGGAGGAGAACAGCCGCGAGATCGAGGTGGTGGAGTTCGTCCCGGCCGAGCAGCTGGACCCCATCATGTACGAACGGCCGTATTACCTGGAGCCTGATTCCAAGTCGCCCAAGGCCTACATGCTCCTCCTGCGCACCCTGCAGGACACCGAGCGCGTGGCGATTGTCCAGTACGCCCTCCGCCAGAAGACCCGGCTGGGGGCGCTGCGCGTGCGTGGCGACGTGCTGATGCTGCAGTCGCTGCTGTGGGACGACGAGGTCCGCGAAGCCGATTTCCCTGCGCTGGACACGGACATCAGGATCTCGGACAAGGAACTCGAGATGTCCTCGGCACTGGTCGACTCCATGGCCCGGGACTTCGATCCCGAGGCCTACACGGACGACTACCAGGTACAGCTGCGCCAGCTCATCCAGGCGAAGCTTGAACGCGGGGACGCGCTGGACACCGAAGAGACCTTCGGAGCGCAGGCCGGTGAAGGCGAAGGCGGCGAAGTCATCGACCTCATGGAAGCGCTGAAGCGGAGCCTCGATAAGAAACGCAGCGGCTCCGGCGCTTCGGACGGCGCCAAGGGCGGTGGCAGTTCGTCCGGCAGCAGTTCGTCCGGTGCCAAGGGCGGCAAGGCGCGCTCCAAGGCGAAGGATGACGCGGAAGGCGAGGAAGCTCCGGCCAAGCCCCGCACCCGGGCGAAGAAGAAGGCCTGACGCCGGGCCGCCGTCGTCGGGCATGTCACGCCGCGGATCCGCCATCAGCGGGTGTCCTCACGCCCCGGTTTCATGGTGCGGCTCGGCAACGGGCTTGGATTCCGGTGAGCCGCGCTCGCGGAGGAAAACGGACGCACCCACCAGCACGGCAACCGCCAGGAACTCGCTTTGCCAGTTCTGGAATGACTCGAACCAGAACTGGCTGGTGGCCATGAATTCCCAGGTGGAGACGGCGGGCAGGCCGTGCGCCATCTGCTCTTCGCTGTAGGCCTCGGCGCCGCCGATGGCGTGCAGCAGGATGGATCCCAGGAAGAGGAGCAGCAGCAGCCCGGACAGGGAGTGTTCGTAGACGACCAGCACCCAGCCGCCCTTCCGGACCGGCCACGGGGTGTCCGCGGTGATTTTGGCTTTGCGGGGGTCTTCGTCCTGGGCGGCTTCCTTCCCGATCGGCTTGGACTCGGAGGAGCCCTTTTGGAAAAGGAAAATGGTCAACACCACGTACATGGCCATCTGCAGGAATTCGGATTCCCAGTTTTCGAAGACGGCCTCAATGAAATGCCCGCTTTGGATGTACGCAAGAAGGTCCACGCTCTGCTGGCCGTGGCTTGATTGTTCCTCGTTGTAGGTGGCCACACCGGAAAAAACCATTCCGATAAGAAATGCCAGGAACAGCCCGGCGTTGGCTATGAGCAGTCCATTGTTCTTCACCCATCGGGGCATTTTTTCTCCTTAGAGTCCGGTGCCGCGCGGCCGGCGTGAGCGGTAGCTCAGCCGCCAGGGCACCACCAACAGCAGGAAGAGGAGCACCAGGACGATCGCTCCGCCGGCAATGAAGGCGGCGTTGCGGCCGGCAACCACGTCGTAGACCAGCACCGCGGTGCCGACGATCAACAACGCGACGCCGGCCAGGGCCATCTTGGTCATGCTGTCTGCCGCGGACACCAAGACAGCCTTGAGCTGCTTGCGGAAGAGCCGCCGGTGGATGCTGACCGGAAGCAGGATCACCGTGGTGGTGAGGGCGGCGGTCATGACGTTGAAAAGGTAAAGGCCCGTTTGGAATGAATCCAGGGAGTCGAATTTGGCTTGGAACGGCAGGGTCAGGAGGAAGCCGCCCAGGATCTGGACGCCCGTTTGCAGCACCCTGAGTTCCTGGAGGAGTTCCATCCAGTTGCGGTCGAGTTTTTGGTTCGGCGACTCTCCGCGTTCGTCATCTTCCGGCAGATCTGATTCGTCCATGTGGCAAACCTCCGCGGTGTCTTGGGACTCACGCTATGGGCTGGGAGCGTGGAATTCAATCGGAAAGCAAGCGTGCTGAGCAATTGGGCGCGGGCTCTGGACTCCGCGCCGGGTGGCGGTTAGCGTCGGGAGTGCTGGAGAAGAACGCCAACTCAATTGGAGGAAGCGATGAACAGCACCTTCACATCAACTCCCGACTCACCTCCCGACGACGGCCGGCTGGCTGAGGCGGTCATGCCGGCGGCGGATACGCAGCCTGTGGTACCGCCCGACCCGGGCGATCCGCCGTCGCCGTTCGGGCCGCCGTCGCCCTTGCCCCCGGAGCCGCTGCCGCCGGACCCGGGGAAGCAACCACCGCCCTTCGAGCCGCCGCTGCCGCCGCCCACGGAACCTTCGCCTGCGGAACCGCCCTTGCCGCCGGATCCCGGTCCGTTCCCAGTACCTCCCGGGCCGGATACCTTCCCGGTGCCGGGCGATCCGGACGCCGCGCCGCCGGAACCGGAACCGCAGCCGGACGGGCCTGGCCGTTAGCAGTGTTTGTCCGGATGAGTGAAACCGGCGGGCGCCCTGGCGGTGGCGCCCGCCGGTTCCACGGCTTATGCCGGCAGCTCCATCCGGAAGCCGCAACGGCATTGGAGCACCTTCGTCTTCAGGTAGACGTCCAGGAGCTCGGCCTGCGGATCCCCTTGGGGGCCCTCGGTAAGGATGGGTGCGTGCAGGCTCCGGTGCTCGGAGCCTGCCAGCTCCATGGGTTGGCCGCAGTGCACGTACTCGCCACCGAACTGCAGCACCCCTGTGGTGTCGCCGCGGTCGTTCAGGATGGCGGCTGCATCCAGGAACACCGCAGTGTGGGCGTAGAAGGTGTCGCACTCGACGCAGGTGTACGAAATATCGACGAGTCCGTCGACGGGGGACTTGAGTGGTTCGATGCTGTCCAGAATGAGGTGATCGGTGGTGTTGCAGTTTCCGCACCAGATGGGTTCCGCATGTGGGTGCGGGGCCTCATTCGATGACGCAGGCTGGGAAATTGTCGACATTGACCGGTTCCTTTCGGTGATCCGAACCCCTCAACGCCCCCGCTCAGGGAAGGGCTCCCCCTGCGAAGGCGTTGACTGAGATACCTCATCTTACTAGTAAGCATGCTTATCAATCCAGTGATTTCGACGTAAGCTGATCCATGGAGCCCCGACGGCGAACCCGTCCTCAGGGCTGCCTGTTACCTGATCGGCATCGTGAGAGGAAGACATGAAGGCATCACAAACCTTGGCCACCAACCTGCAGATGGTCTTGACGGATCTGATCGAACTCCAGCTTCAGGGAAAGCAGGCACACTGGAATATCGTGGGGCCCAATTTCAGGGACCTGCACCTGCAATTGGACGAACTCGTGGCGGCCACCCGGGCCTTCGCGGATGAAACGGCGGAGCGGATGCGCGCCCTGCATGCCCTGCCGGACGGCCGAAGCGCCACTATTGCCGCCGGCACCAGGCTGGAACCATTCCCGGAAGGGCTCACCTCCACCAAGGACGCCGTCAAGCTGGTCACCAAGCGCCTGGAAAGGGCCGTCCAGACCATGCGGGATGTCCACGACGAGGTCGACAAGGAAGATCCGACGACGGCGGATCTGCTGCACGAGTTCATCGCGCGGCTTGAGCAACTGGCCTGGATGATCAATGCGGAGACGATGACGGCCGGCGCCTCGGTGTCGGAGCCGACGCAGGACTGAAGCGCCAATTAAAGCGAAAGAGCGTGCCTTCCCCGAGGGGAGGGCACGCTCTTCTTGTTCCGGGAGACCGGTTGTTCCGGGAGACCGGCGCTTATTCGGCGTCGTGGTCGGTTTCGAGGATCTTGACGAGCTTGTCGAGGGCTTCGTCGGCGCCGGTGCCTTCGGCGCGGAGGACCACGACGTCGCCCTGGGCAGCGCCGAGGCTCATGAGGGAGAGGATGGAGGCTGCGTCCATGGCCTCGTCGGCGGGTTCGCCCTGGCGGGCGATGGTAACCTCGAGGTCCAGTTCGGCGGCGGCTTCGGCGAAGATCGCGGCGGGGCGGGCGTGCAGTCCGACGCGGCTGGCGATGGTGGCGGTGCGTTCAGTCACGGGGTTCTCCTTGGGTGGGTTCTTGGGTTTCGGGGGTGGGTTGTTTGGTGGCTTTGGGGAACTACAGGCCGAGTTCGTCCAGGATGGGCAGTTGTTCGCGGGTGGCTGCGCGTGCGGCTGCGGCGCTGGGTGCGGCCAGTGCGGTGGCTGCGAGCTGCTGTGCCTGGGCCAGGGTGATGGTTTTCAGCACGGCGGCCACAGCCGGCAGTGCACGGGGGCTCATGGACAGGGTGGTGACGCCGAGGCCAATGAGCACGGCTGCCAGGGCGGGATCTGCCGCGGCTTCTCCGCAGACACCCACGGGCTTGGCGTAGCCGCTGGCCGCGGCCGCGGTGGCGGCGCCGTCGGCGGTGAGTTTCACGAGCTGCAGCACGGCCGGCTGCCAAGGGTCGTTCAGGGTGGCCAGGGGCCCGAGCTGCCGGTCGGCGGCCATGGCGTACTGGGTGAGGTCGTTCGTGCCGAGGGAGGCGAAGGAGACTTCCTGCAGCACGGTGCCTGCGGTAAGCGCGGCGGAGGGCACCTCGATCATCACGCCGGGGGTCTTCAGTCCCGCGGCAGTGGCGAGTCCGGCGAAGCGGGCCGCTTCGTCCGGGGTGGAGATCATGGGGGCCATGACCCATACCTCGGCCTCATGCTGGGCTTCGGCCGCTGC
>NZ_MJLT01000002.1 GCF_001766675.1 Arthrobacter sp. SW1 | reverse complement strand
AAGTCCTGGACGCCGACACGGTGGAATGGTTCAAGGAAAACGGCGGCCTCACCCGGGCCAACGGCGATACCTTCCGGGCGGAGCTGCTCTCGCGCGGAAACAGCCGGGATCCCTTGGAATCCTTCCGCGCCTTCCGGGGACGCGACGCCGAACTGGAGCCCCTCCTCAAGCGCCGCGGCCTCGAGTAACACGCCGCTTGCCGGGTCGACGGGGTTTCGACAAGCTCAACCACCAAACGACGGCGGCGGGTCACCCGAAGGTGACCCGCCGCCGTCGCGGGTTGTTGCGCGAAGGCAGGTACTGGTCCGGCAGCTTGCGTAAAAGGGGCCCTGCGTCCCCGCTCGCCGCGAAGCGGCTTAGCGGGACGTGGGGAATAGCAAGCAGAGGATCAGGACTTGCCGAAAGGCAGGAAACTTACACGACGGCGGCGGCGCGCTGGGCGGGGTTGCCGGACTTGAAGATGCCGGAGCCGACGAACACGCCGTCAGCGCCGAGCTGCATCATCATGGCGGCGTCGGCCGGGGTGGCGATGCCGCCGGCGGTGAAGAGCACCACGGGGAGCTTGCCGGTGGCGGCAACTTCCTTGACCAGTTCGTACGGGGCCTGCAGTTCCTTCGCGGCGACGTACAGCTCGTCTTCAGGCATGGATGAGAGCTTGGCGATTTCCGCGCGGATCTTGCGCATGTGGCCCGTGGCGTTGGAGACGTCGCCGGTACCGGCTTCACCCTTGGAACGGATCATCGCGGCACCTTCGTTGATGCGGCGCAGGGCCTCACCGAGGTTGGTGGCACCACAGACGAAGGGAACGGTGAAGTTCCACTTGTCGATGTGGTTGATGTAGTCGGCCGGGGTGAGGACCTCGGACTCGTCGATGTAGTCGACGCCGAGGGACTGCAGGACCTGGGCTTCGACGAAGTGGCCGATGCGGGCCTTGGCCATGACCGGGATGGACACGGCTTCGATGATCTGGTCGATCATGTCCGGATCGGACATACGGGACACGCCGCCCTGGGCGCGGATGTCAGCGGGAACACGTTCGAGGGCCATGACGGCCACGGCACCGGCATCTTCGGCGATGCGGGCCTGCTCGACGTTGACAACGTCCATGATGACGCCGCCCTTGAGCATCTCAGCCATGCCCCGCTTAACGCGGCTGCTGCCCGTCACGGATGCTGCGGACGAGCCGGCTTCGTTGCTTACATCAGGTGTAGACACAAAAACCCCTATGGGTAGATAGAAGACCTTCTGCCCGGGGCGCACGCGGATGGGAGCCACTCAAAGCGCGCCGGATTTCCAGGTCGTATTTGACCAAGTACTTCCAATACTAGTCCCCTGCGGCGGGGCGCTTGCACTTCGTGACCCGGGGCCCGAAACGGCCCGCAACATGCCTCGTGGTCAGGCCTATCGAGCGGCGAGGGACGCTCAGGCGGAGGCGCCGCCGTCGACGGCTGCGAGGGCCTGCCGCCGCACGGCAGCCATGCGCTGCACCACCGTCACGGCGGTGGCGACGGCGAGGGCCACGAGTGTCACGAACAGCACCACGGGCGGCAGGCCGAGGCCGGTCAGGCCGGTCAGGAGCAACACGGAAATGAGCCGCTCGGCACGTTCGGCGATACCGACGTTGGCGTGGAAGCCCAGCGACTCCGCCTTCGCCCTCGCGTAGGAGACCACCATGCCCAGCACCAGGCAGGCGAGCGAGGCGAGGGCAATGGGACGGTCCGCGCCTCCGGTGAAGAACCAGATGGATACCCCGGCGAAGATGGCACCGTCGGCGATGCGGTCCAGCGTGGAATCGAGGAAGTTTCCCCAGGTCCCGCTGCGGCCTTGTTCACGGGCCATGATCCCGTCGATGACATCCGACAGGGCGAACACGGCAATCAGCAGGGATCCCCACCAGAGCTCGCCCAGCGGGTACAGCACAAGCGCGCCGAGGACGACGCCGGCCGTGCCGACGATGGTGACGGCGTCCGGGGAGACGCCTCGTTTGAGAAGGAAGCGGGCAATGGGCGCGAAGAGCGCGGTGAAGAAACCGCGGGCGTGCCTATTAAGCATCCGTCTCCCCGGGCCATGCGTCGGCGACCTGCTGCCGTACCTCGTCCAGCGTCTGGGTGATGGCCTTGGTCTGGGCGATGATCGGGAAGAAGTTGCCGTCGCCGCCCCACCGTGGAACCACATGCTGGTGCAGGTGCGCGGCGATGCCGGCACCCCCGGTGACGCCCTGGTTCATGCCCAGGTTGAAACCGCTGGGGTTGGCCACTTTCCGCAGGACCCGCATGGCCGTCTGCGTCAGCTCTGCCATCTCGGCCGTTTCCTCCACGGTGATATCCGTGTAGTCGGGCACGTGGCGGTAGGGGCAGACCAGCAGGTGGCCGGGGTTGTACGGGAACAGGTTGAGCACCACGAAGCATGTCCGGCCGCGATACACAATCAGCGACTCTTCGTCACTGCGGGCCGGCGCCACGCAGAAGGGGCAATCTTCCTTGTTCTCGAACTGCTGCTGGCCGCCCTTGATGTAGGCCATGCGGTGCGGAGTCCACAGGCGCTGGAAGGCGTCGGGGACGCCTGCCAGGCCGAAGTCGTCGGTTACTTCGGCATCGCCGGGATAATCAGGGCTCACGCCTGTGTCCTCCTGCACTGTTCTCCTGACGTGGACGCTGGCCGCGGATCAGCTCTCGCGGTTCGCCACGGCGTCGACGATCCGGCGGACGGCCTCGGCAACGGGCACGCCGTTGTCCTGGCTGCCGTCGCGGAAACGGAACGACACCGCACCGGCTTCAGCGTCCTCGCCGCCGGCGATCAGGACGAAAGGAATCTTGTCCTTGCTGGCGGTGCGGATCTTCTTCGGGAAACGGTCCGAGGAAATGTCGACCTCGGCACGGATCCCCGCAGCCTTCAGCTGGTCCACGACGTCGAACATGTAGTCGTTGAACGCTTCAGCAACCGGGATACCGACCACCTGGACCGGCGCGAGCCAGGCCGGGAACGCGCCTGCGTAGTGCTCGGTGAGCACGCCCATGAAGCGTTCCACGGAGCCGAACAGTGCGCGGTGGATCATGACCGGGCGCTGGCGGGTGCCGTCGGCGGCCTGGTACTCCAGTTCGAAGCGCTCCGGCAGATTGAAGTCCAACTGGATGGTGGACATCTGCCAGGTGCGGCCCAGGGCGTCCTTGGCCTGCACGGAGATCTTCGGACCGTAGAAGGCCGCTCCACCCGGATCCGGAACGAGTTCCAGGCCGGATGCGTCGGCTACCTCGGCCAGGGTGCGGGTCGCTTCCTCCCAGATGGCATCGTCGCCGACGAACTTTTCATCGTTCCTGGTGGACAGTTCCAGGTAGAAGTCATCCAGCCCGTAATCCTTCAGGAGGCCCAGGACGAAGTTCAGGGTGGAGGTGAGCTCGTCCTTCATCTGCTCTTTGGTGCAGTAGATGTGGGCGTCGTCCTGGGTCATGCCACGCACACGGGTCAGGCCGTGCACCACGCCGGACTTCTCGTAGCGGTACACCGAGCCGAACTCGAAGAGCCGCAGCGGCAGTTCACGGTAGGAGCGGCCGCGCGAACGGAAGATGAGGTTGTGCATGGGGCAGTTCATCGGCTTCAGGTAGTAGTTCTGGCCGGGCTTGCGCACGGTGCCGTCCTCATTCAGTTCGGCATCCACGTGCATCGCGGGGAACATGCCGTCGCGGTACCAGTCAAGGTGGCCGGAGACCTCGTAGAGGTGACCCTTGGTGATGTGCGGGGTGTAGACGAACTCGTAGCCGGCATCCACGTGGCGCTGGCGCGAGTAGTCCTCCATGGCCTTGCGGATGATGCCGCCCTTGGGGTGGAACACGGGCAGGCCCGAGCCAAGCTCGTCCGGGAAGGAGAACAGGTCCAGTTCCGCGCCGAGCTTGCGGTGGTCGCGGCGCTCGGCTTCGGCGATGCGTTCCTGGTACGCCTTGAGGGCATCCTTGGTGGGCCAGGCGGTGCCGTAGATGCGCTGCAACTGCTGGTTGTTCTGGTTGCCCAGCCAGTAGGCCGCCGAGGAGCGGGTCAGGGCGAAGGCATTGGAAATCAGCTTGGTGTTGGGCAGGTGCGGACCGCGGCAGAGATCGCACCAGACCGTGTCGCCGCTCTTGCGGTCCACGTTGTCGTAGATGGTGATGTCTCCGGCACCGACCTCGACGTTGACGCCTTCGCCGGCGTCGGAGGCGTCATTCTTCTTGCCGAGCAGTTCGAGCTTGTAGGGCTCGTTCTTCATTGCCTCGCGGGCTTCGTCCTCGCTTACCACACGGCGCACGAACTTCTGGTTCTGGTTGATGATCTTCTGCATCATCTTCTCGAGGGTGCGCAGGTCCTCCGGGGTGAAGGGCTCGGCAACGTCGAAGTCGAAGTAGAAGCCGTCGGTGATGTACGGGCCGATGCCCAGCTTCGCGTCGGGGCGCAGCTGCTGCACGGCCTGTGCCATGACGTGGGCGGTGGAGTGCCGGAGGACGTTGAGTCCGTCCGGGGAGTCGATGGTGACGCCTTCGACGTCCGCACCTTCGGGCAGCGGCTGGTCGAGGTCCTTGAGTTCACCGTTCACCCGGGCAACGACGACGTCGCGCCGTTCAAAGAAGAGCTCCGCCCCGGTGGTCCCCTCCGTCACCTTGGTCTCTTCGCCATCGACGATGAGGGTGATCTGCTGGGCATCTGACACGGGGGTCTCCTATTCATTGTTAAGGCTTCATAGCTTGTGGCGTACGGGGACCACAGCCAGCCACCGTCCATCGTATCGGTTCGGCGGGAGGGGTCCAAAGCTGCTGGAAAGGGCGTGCCGGAGGCCGGGCCCGGGCCCCGCGAAAGGGCCTTGGAGCAAGCGCGAGGGGTGGACGGCCGGGATGCGGCGGAGCAGGATGGTGGCATGAGCACCCATGACGCATTCCTGAAGCAGGCAAGCATCACGGCAACGGAGGCCACCTTGGTGGCCCGCTTTGAGATCAACGGCAGTATCCCGGGTTCAGGCGCCTACGTAGTGGGCCTTATGGCCGCCACACCGGACTATTCCTCCCAGCGCAGGCTTGGCGTTGAATTCATGAACGGCGAAGCGATCGCCTTCTTCGCCTTCAACCACGACCAAGGCACCGAGGAAAACTACGATCTCAACGGCGTTGAGCACTCCGGCAGTACCATCACCGCGAGATTCCCGATTTCAGCCATCAACGGCCTGGCCGAGGGACACGTGATCACTGCCTTCAGCGAAGCGGATGGACGGGAATTCCAGTCAGGCGTTCCCGTCGACGAAAGCCTCTAAGCCACCGGACCCCGGCGCCGAACGTCATGTGACGTCCGGCGCTTGGTCTTGCGCCTGGGAATAGCTCGCCGCGGGGTACCGTTGATGCGAGTAGTTCATAACAAAGGCGACAGGAGAAATCCGTGGACTTCACCCCCGAATCCGGCACCATCACCATGTTCTCGACCACCTGGTGCGGCTACTGCAAGCGGCTGAAGAAGCAGCTGGACGTCCAGGGCATCGGCTACACCGAGATCAACATCGAAGAGGTCGAAGGAACTGCCGAAATCGTGGAGAAGATCAACGGCGGAAACCGCACAGTTCCCACGGTCCTCTTCCCGGACGGAACCGCCGCCACCAACCCGTCGGCTGCCGAAATCGCCGAGCGCCTCGCTGCCTAGCGCGCCTTCTGACATAGCGCAGCTTCTGGCTAGCGCAGCCCCTTAAGCGCAAACAGCCCTGCCCTGGCGGATGCCGCCGGGGCAGGGTTGTTTAACGCCCAATTAGGAAAGCAAGGTCCGGAAGTCGCCGTCGCGCAGTTCCGCGTGTTCGGCATAGGCCTTGATGATGGCTTCCTCGACGGCGGGAACGTCCAGCCCGGGCAGCAGGTCGTCCGCGGCGCCGGCGGTGGCCGGGTCCCAGTCGAGCCCCAGCGCGTCATAGCTCGCTGTCAGGACCTCGCGGATAGGCGCGGAATCCTGGACCACCACCACGGAGCTGAAGAGCCACGCCCCGGACACCACGCGCTGTGCGGTCCCGATCAGCTTGACCTTATGGGCCGGGAACTCGGGATCCACGCCGTGCACGCTGAACTCGCCCGGGCAGTACTCCCCCGGGATTTCGCCGACGGCGGCGTGCAGGCCGACGCTGCGCAGCGCGGCCGCCAGCGTCTCGCCGAAGTACGCGAAGCGCGCCTTCGCACCGGCGATCGCGTCCTGGTGCGGCTCCACATGGTCCACCACGAGGGTGCCTTCGTGGTAGGCCGCTGCCCGTCCACCGGCCTTGCGGACCAGCGGCTCGAAGCCAAGGTCGCGGCAGGCCTGCGCGGCGGCGTCGAAACCCGGAAGCTTGGCATCACGCTGGCCGAAGGCCACGGTGGGCTTGGGGCGGTACAGCCTCAGCGTCGCCTCCAGCTCGCCGTGGCGCGCACGGTTGAGCAACTCGATCCCGAAGTCGAGGTCCTCCGCAGCGCCCAGTGATTCGCCCTGCCGCATGACCGTCAAGGCTCCGCGGCCGGCTGCCGGCGCGGCCATCAGCTGCGCCTCAGGGTGAGGATCTGCTCGGCCCGGCCGAAGGGCCCGGCGAGGTCGTGCAGCACGGTGGAGGTCAGACCGATGCCGTCGGCGCCGAAGGACACCTTGTTGTCCAGGCCGAGCCAGTCCCCGGACGGCTCCCGGTACATGTGGATCTGGAGGTCCAGGTTGGGGAACAAGTAGCTGTTCTTCCCGGGCGAGACCCGGGCCGCGATCCCGTTGGCGGTATCCACGAGTCCCATGAGGCGCGCGAAGTCGGTGCTGTCACCGGCGTCGGTCAGCGGCACCCCCGTGTGGATCCAGACCTTGCCCGAACCGGCGCGGTGGCCTTCAGCGATGCGCATCTCCAAGGACCGGATGTAGCCACCCGGCCACACACTGGCCCCGTCCCAGGGTTTGCATTCGTCCGGCGGCGGCATGGTCTCGTCTTCGATGGCCGCTACGGCGCTGGTGTCGCTGGTGACCAGCCGCCACGCGGTGGCACGGATGGCCGTCCTGCCACCGGCCGTGAGCTCCGCCTGGATCAGTTCGATGGTCTTGCCGGGGCGCAGGGTGGTGCTGGTGATCGCGAACTCGCCGCCGGGAATCAGGCCGAGGATTTCATAGCTGATCCGGGCAAGGCGCATGTCCTCGCGCGGAGCATGCCGCAGGAGTGCTTCGGCGAGGATTCCGGAAGCAGGCGCCATGTGCTGTTCGTGGGGGTTCCAGGCCCCCTGCGCGTGGATCGTGGAACGGTAGCGACCGCCGCCAAGGGACTCGTAGTAAAAGTTGCCTTCCGCGAGTTCAGGAAGCTCAGTGCTCACGCCTGCCCTTTCACCGCCCGCCTGCCGGGCCGTCGTCGTTGCTGGAACTCAGACCACTGTATCCCCTGCCGGCGCGGCCTCTGCCGCCAATGCCGCGCGCCGACGTCGGTGGATCACGACGGCAAGGACAACGGCGGCGGCCAGCGCCAGGAGAAGCACTCCCGTCACGGGCGAGCCGGCCACCAGCGCCAGCCAGGCATCGATCGCGGCGAAGCCGATTGTCGCGTACAGCAGCGCCCAGACGGCCGAACCGGCGACGGCGGCAGGGAGATAGCGCCGCAACGGCATGACTGCGGCACCCGCGGCGAAGTTGATGGCGGTCTGGACACCGACGGTCAGGAAGGAAAGCACGACGGCGAACGGTCCCCAGCGCTGGATCAGCGCCTGTGCCCTGGCTGCTTTGGATCCGTGGAAGCGGGCGGCGAAGCGGCTCCGTTCGACGCCGGCCGCGGCGCCCCTGCCGATCCAATAGGTGACATTGACGCGGATCATCACGATGCCGAACAGGATGGCCAAAGCCGCCCCGAACGGCAGCTTCAGAATGTCGTCCACGATGCTGCCTCCCAGCCGGTCGAACCAGCCACTTTGAACCTCCCGATTTCCGTTGACCGCGCCTGCTGGCAGACCTACGCTGAGGTGTCAGCGCAAAGGAGCCACCATGAAACGCCTTGCTGCCGTCCTGGCAGCCCTTGCTTTGCTTCCTCTGACTGCTCCCCCGGCCGGGGCCCAGCCCAGCATGTACCACACCATCCATTCCAGCCACGGTTCAGCGAACGTGGATGCAATCAACGGGTGCGGACGGGTGGAAATCTTTCTCTCTTCCAGTGTCTCAGCTTTTGCAAGCCAGCCCGGCCCGGTCAACAAACAGGGGTTGACGGGCGTCTTCGTCCGGGTGTCGGATCTCTGCGCCGATGCTGATGGCGTGGCCGCTGCCGCCGCCCCGGGCGGAACAGTCCTGTTCCAGGCCGACGGGCAGAACTTCGCGCCGCTGACCGTTGACCCGCGGCTCGAGTCCGCATCGCTCAGCACGGAGCTGGCCGGCACGGACGGGAACGGCAATCCGGTGACGATCCGGCTGAGTGCGGCATGGACCGGCGTCGGGCCCTTGGAACACAGCACGGTGAGCAGCCACGAACTGTTCCCCGGCACCGGGACCGTCAGTTCCGCGGACAACAACCTGCGTCGCGCGGCGATCGCAACGGTAAGCGTCGAGGCCGGTGGGGTGTCGGCCGCGGGCACGGATGCCGACGCCGTGCTGGAACGGGTGAAAGCGCACTGTATCGAAGTGGCCCGGCCGGGCGTGGAAGAATTTTTCCCGTGCTTCGGGTTCCCCGGCTAGGGGCGGAAAGCTGCTAACTTTGGCCCAGGGACATTTCGCGGCTGTACGTCCAAGGAGGTTTTCTTCTGATCCGGGTCATCAGCTACAACCTCCGCAAGCACAGGGCCAGCAATGAGCTGATCCAGCTTGCCTGCGATTTCGAACTCGACGCCCTGTGCCTGCAGGAATGCGATGCCGCCGATCTTCCCACAACCCTCGGACCGCTGCGGCTGGCCGATGCCACCAAGGGGAACCGGCTCGGCCTGGCCATCTACTACCGTGCCGAGCGCTTCACGCCGTTGGAGAGCAAATCCTTCGCGTTGCAGAAATCCATCCACGACCGCGTCTTGGCACCCGCGCACGAGCGGCTTCTCGGCACCCGCATGGCGGACCATAACACCGGCCACGAACTGGTCATCGCCTCTTTCCACGCCGCTCCGCTGACGGCGTCGAATTCACTGCGGCGCAAGCAGATCCAGGCCGCGCATGAAGAACTCATGGCCATGGGCGACAAGCTCATGACGCTCATGGTGGGCGATTTCAACTATCCCTTCTTCACGGACAAGCTGCATGCGCACGTGAAGAATTCGGGCTATTCAGTGAGCTTGAGCGACCGCAAGACCTACCTGCGGTACAAGGTCTTCCGCGGCCACTTCGATTTCGCCACGTCCACCGGCCTGGAAATCAGCAAGGTGGAGACCCTTCCACAGGGCAGGTCCGACCACCTGCCGATCATGGTCACCGCCGAATACGGCCGGGAACCGGCAGTCCTGGCCGGCTAGCTGCCCTTTTGCGCTAGTCACCGCCTTTACGCTCGACGGCGAAATCGCCTCCGGGGTAAAGGATCGTTTCGTGCCCGTCGTCGAAGCGGACGAAATAGGGCGGCGCTCCGTTCTCGCCTTTGACTTCAAGAATTTCTCCGTGACGATCATTGGCGCCTACGGTCCTGCCCCGGATGATGATCCGGTCTCCCTGGGAAGCCTCCACGGCAACCACCTCCGTACATCAGCGTAGGAGCCTGCGGACGCCATGGGAATGGCTTCCGCAGGCTGGCGCACCAGCTCCTAGGTAGGTAGACTGGGCTACCTACCTAGGAAGGATGCGCGTCATGCCCGACACGAAGCAGGCCGCCAACGCAGGAAGCCGGCCCAAGCCTGCACGCGATGCGCTGATGGCGGCCGCCGCACGGCGCTTTTACGCCGATGGCCTGGCCGGTACAGGCATTGATGCCATCACTGCTGAGGCCGGCGTCGCCAAGAAGAGCCTTTACAACAACTTTTCGTCCAAGGCAGAACTCGTGGCGGCATACCTCGAAGCCCGGCATGCGGAATGGTTGGAGCTATACCGCAGGCGCCTCGGGAAGGCCGGCGACGCGAAAGAGCGGATCCTCGCCGTCTTCGATGCCTACGCCGACCATGCGCGCTTTGCCTACGACAACGGCTTCCGCGGCTGCGGCCTCCTCAACGCCGCCGCGGAACTCCCCGCCGGCGATCCCGGCCGCGAAGCCGTGCGCAAACACAAGGAGGAGGTCGAAGCCATCCTTGCTGGACACTTGGCAGAGTTGACTGCACACCGCTCCCGCGCCGCGCTGATGGCCCGCCACCTGTCGTTCCTCCTGGAAGGCTCAATGGCCCGTGCAGGACTTGAAGGCAACGAGCAATGCCTCCTGGACTCCCGGCGCCTCGCCGTAGACCTGCTCGAGTCACTGTGACCGGCGCCGGACACGGCTGGGCCGCCGCCGCAATCCTCTTCGCTTCCGTTCTCTGGGGAACCACCGGAACTGCCGCCAGCTTCGCGCCCGAGGTCGGCTCCCTGGCCATCGGCGCCGCCGCAATGGGGGTCGGCGGGCTGCTCCAGGCAGCGATCGCCGCCCGTGCCATTGCGGCCTTCCGCTCCGCACTCGGCAGCCAGTGGGCCATGGTGGCCCTGGGGGCGGTGGCTGTCGCCGCCTATCCCCTCGCCTTCTATTCCTCCATGCGCCTTGCCGGCGTCGCCGTCGGGACGGTGGTTTCGTTGGGATCCGCTCCCCTCGCCTCCGCCGTCATCGAACGGCTGGCGGACAAGCGTGCCTTCACCGCGCGCTGGGCGCTTGGTGCCACCCTTGGCCTGTGCGGAGCCACGCTGCTTTGCTTCGCCGGACCGGTACATGGCACCGCCGGCAACGTGGCACCTGCCTGGGGCACGGGCGCCGGCATAGCCCTCGGACTGCTTGCCGGGGCGAGCTATGCCGTCTATTCCTGGGCAGCCCACCGCCTGATCAGCGGCGGCATCCCGTCCAGGGCAGTCATGGGTGCAGTCTTCGGCGCGGGCGGCCTGCTCCTGATGCCGGTACTCCTGGCCACCGGGGCTCCCCTGCTGGCCTCCTGGCAGAATTTCACGGTGGGCGCCTACATGGCCGTGGTGCCGATGTTCACCGGCTACGTCCTGTTCGGCTGGGGGCTGGGCCGGGTGGGAGCAAGTACGGCGACCGCGTTGACCTTGTCCGAAATCGTCGTGGCCGCTGCCCTGGCAGTCCTCGTGGTGGGCGAGCAGCTTCCCGCACTGGCCTGGGCGGGTGCCGCGCTCATCACCGGCAGCCTTTTCGTCCTCACACTTCCGGCTCCCGCGCGCCGGGCTTCTCTCCAGGAGGACGCGTCCGACGACGGGCGGCAGCTTCCGCAGGCAGCCGGCCGCAGCTAAGGTGCAGGCCGCCGTTGCGGACGTCGCGCACTCGGCCGGATGCCGCCCTCGGGCATTCCGCGCGCCGCGCGCCCGGCGTACGCTGACACTACCCCGCGATTTCGGAGACACCATGCACTCACGCCCATCGCACCACTCCCAAGGCCACAGGAAATTGCTGCAATGCGCCATCGCGGCAGGCGCCCTGCTGCTCCTGGCAGCGCTCGCCTGGCGAAGCCTGCGCATGCCGGAACCAAGACCACGCCGCGATGGCCCGCCTTCAACGCCCGCCCCTTCGCTTAACTACTAAGCAAGCTTATAATTGATCTTGGGCGCACACTGCGCCGATTGTTCAAGAGACCATAGGAGTATCCCCATGGGACTGGATGACAAGATCAGGAATGCCGCGCAAGAGGTCGCAGGCAAGGCCAAGGAAAAAGCCGGAGAAGCCACGGACAACGAGGAACTCGAAGCCGAGGGCACGGCCGAGCAGATCAAGGCCAATGCGAAACAGGCCGGGGAACGCATCAAGGACGCCGCCGACGACGCGAAGGACGCGTTCAAGCGGGACTAAGGCTACGGCACCTGCTGCGCAGGTGCGCAGCCAACCCATTCCTCCATTCCGGGAAAGGACGTACCGGCAATGAACACCCTGTTGGTAATCGCCGGCATTATTGCCATTGTTTTGCTGCTTGTCGGAGGGTTCAACCAAGCCCTTAATTTCCTTCTTTGGGTCGGCTTGATCCTCCTTGTCCTGGCCGTACTCGGCTGGGTCCTCGACCGGGCCAGGGGCAGCCGGACTCCTTAGCAGGACGGCATGCGCACATTACGCGGGATCCTCGCGATCATCACCATATTGTGGCTGGTCGCGGGGATCGTCGCTGCCGCACAACGGGGCCTGTTCAGGGAACCTCCTGAACACTGCTCACAAGCCGCCACCATCGCTGCCGTGATCGTGGCGGGCCCCCTGAACTACCTGGGACTCAACCCGCGGCTTGGCTGCGAACTCCCGCAGCCATCGTCCTGACACAGCTGATCGGCACCAAGGAGGCCCGATTTGGCGTGCCCACCGAACCCTGCCGTGCTCGGCATCCTCGCGTCCTGTTGCCTCGCCCTCTGCTCCTGCGGGGCGCCGGTTGAACAAACAGCGGCCGGCGCCATCAACCAGGCGGCCTCCGCTGTGGAAAGCAGCGCCCTGGCCCTCGATCTCCTAGCCGGGGAACGGGCAGGAACTCCCGTCGTTGAAACCAGTCTGGAAGATATGTCGGGCGAGCTCGAAGAAGCCCGGAAGGAACTCCAGGACACATTGCCGGAGACCGCGGCGGAGCGGGAACTCCATCAGCGCAGCAGCAAGGCCTTGGAGCGGGCCGAAGGGGCGCTCAGCCGGGCCCGCCACGCCCTCGCCGCCAAGGACTTCCCCGGCCCGACGCAGGAAAACCCGGATCTCGGGGCCGCACGCGCGGCACTGGCCGCCTCTTCCGCGGAACTCGGGCAACTGCGTGAACAGCTCGGGAGCGGGCGGTGAAACGGCTGCTTGGGGTCGCCCTCGGAATCCTGACGGCGATCGGCGGCTTCGTCGACATCGGCGACCTGGTGACGAACGCCGTCGTCGGTTCGCGTTTCGGCATGTCCCTGATCTGGGCGGTCGGCGTCGGGGTGGTGGGAATCTGCCTGTTCGCCGACATGTCCGGGCGCGTGGCCGCGGTCTCCGGCAGGGCCACCTTCGAAGTGATCCGCGAAAGACTGGGCCCGCGCGCCGGGTTGGCGAACCTTGGCGCATCCTTCTTCATCAACCTCATGACCGTGACGGCTGAAGTCGGCGGTATCGCCTTGGCCCTGCAACTGGTGACCAGCGTGCACCACCTACTGTGGATCCCGGTGGCGGCATTCGCTGTCTGGCTGGTGATCTGGCGTGTGCGCTTCAAGATCATGGAAAACGTTGCCGGCTTGCTGGGCTTATGCCTGGTGGTGTTCGGGATCGCCCTGTTCCTGCTGCAGCCCGACTGGGGCCAGCTGGCAGGCCAGGCCTTTGCGCCCTCGGTGCCGGAAAGCGAAAGCGCCGCGGTCTATTGGTTCTATGCGATCGCCCTGTTCGGCGCGGCCATGACCCCGTACGAAGTGTTCTTCTTTTCCTCAGGGGCCGTGGAGGAAGGCTGGAAGGCCAAAGACCTGGTCCAGTCACGGATCAATGTGCTGGCGGGCTTTCCCCTCGGCGGCCTGCTGTCGGTGGGAATCGCTGGATGCGCCGCCGTCGTGCTGTTGCCGAAAGGAATCGAGGTAACCTCGCTTTCGCAGATCGTGCTGCCTGTTGCGGAGGCCGGCGGGAAGCTGGCCCTGGCCTTCGCCCTGATCGGCATTACGGCTGCGACTTTCGGCGCCGCATTGGAAACGACGCTGTCCAGCGGCTACACCCTGGCGCAGTTCTTCGGTTGGTCCTGGGGTAAATTCCGCCGCCCGGCGCGCGCAGCACGTTTCCACCTGGCGATGATCATATGCCTGCTGGTCGCCATGGCAGTGCTGCTCAGCGGCGTGGACCCGATCCTGATCACGGAATATTCGGTGGTCTTTTCCGCCATCGCCCTCCCCCTGACCTACCTGCCGATCCTCATTGTCGCCAACGATCCGCAATACATGGGCCCGCACGTCAACAGCCGCCTGGTCAACTTCGCCGCGAACATCTACCTTCTGGTCATCCTCGCGGCCTCCCTCGCCGCAGTGCCGCTCATGATCATCACAGGAGCCGGAGCATGAAGAAGACGCGCCTCTCCCCCGAATCCCTTGAACCGGCACCGCCGGCCGGCGGCCAAGTACTCGACGCGCAACTCCATCTGCTGGACCGCCAGGTGATCGACGTCGACGGCCTGCCCGTCACCACGGTGGATGACCTCGAACTCGAAGGGGTCGACGCCGATGTGCCCGTTTCCCTGGGCAGTTCCGCGCCGGTGATCTCGGCCCTGCTGACCGGACCGGTGCTGGGCACGCGGATCTTCGGCGGGCGGCCGCCGTCGAGCAGGCTGATCAGGATCCCCTGGCGGGACGTCGCCGCCGTCGACGTCACGATCAGGCTGGGCGTCCGCAGCGAAGGTTTGGCGGCCGGCTGGGTGGAGCGCTGGATCCGGGACAAGATCATTTCGCGCATCCCGGGAGGAAAACATGATCCTGAGTGACGTGATCGGTTCGTCCGTGCACAGCGCCGACGGCGAAGTGCTGGGGCGGGTGGCGGACGCGCGGTTCGTGCTGGACGAACAGCCGGGGCAACTCCTTGCCGGGGCCCGCCTGCAGGGCCTGATTGTCAGCCCGCATTCCGCGGGGTCCTTCATGGGTTACGAGCGCAGCGACGTCAACCGGCCGTGGCCGTTCGCCCGGATGATGGCTTGGTGGCACCGCGGCTCGTTCCTCGTGCTGTGGGAGGACATCGAAGCGATGGGCCCGGAAGTAGTCAGGCTCCGCGAAGGCTTCAGCGCCTACCAGCCCGCACTGCAAGCGAACGCGCCCGGATAAGGCTCGCCTGCCTTATCCGGGCGCGTCCGCCAGCTTGCAGCTGTTTCAGTCGTCCGGCGGCCGGACCGCCAGGTCCGGGTCCGCGCCCTCAGCGGCCTTTCCGGGCGTGTCCTCCCTGGCGGCCTCCTCCCGGCCTTCGGGATACTCACCGGCGGTGTAGTCGTCCTCGTCGGGACCCGGTTCTCCTTCCTCGGGCGGAACAGAGCCGCCGTCGCCGTAATTGCCTTCGGTGTAGCGGCCGCGTTCCTCATCCTCGGGCGAGATGCCGCGCCTGTCGTTATTCCCAGGCACAGCTGCGTTCTCAGGCATGGCTGCGCCGCCCCACGATCAGCCCGTAGATCAGCAGGACGATAACGGAGCCGCCGATGGCCAGCAGCCAGGTCTGCAGGTCAAAGAATTCCTGCAGTCCGGAGCCGAAGATCAAGCCGCCGAGCCAACCGCCCAGGAAGGCGCCGACTACTCCGAGGAGTAGGGTGACGAGCCAGCCGCCGCCCTGCCTTCCGGGAAGAAGGAGTTTGGCAATGGCGCCCGCGATCAGGCCGAGCAGGAGAAATCCGAAGAATCCCATGGTGTTCTCGCTTCCTTTGTGTTTGCGTTCGATTGCGCTGGTCAGTAATTGCAGGAGTCAGTGATGACGCCTTAGTGGTTGCGGAGGGCGTCGATCAGTTCCGACTTGGTCTTGGAGGAATAGCCTTTCAATCCGAGTTCCTTGGCCCGGGCTTTGAGCTCCGGGACCGTGCGGTCCTCGTAGTCCTTGGCATTCGCGCCCTTGCTGCCCACCTTCTTCCGGCCTTCCTTGGCCGCGGCATTCGAGATGCGGGCCGCTTTTTCCTTTGAGGCGCCGTCTTCACGGAGTTCCTCGTAGAGCTCAGGGTCTTTGAGGCTCGGGTTCTTCTTTCCGGGCATGGTTCAGCTCCTTCCGTCAGCTGCTTGTCATGCTTCGGTCTGTGCGTTCGGGCTGCGTTTCGGGTTCATGTTGCGGCCCGGGTTGCGGTTCCGGCTCCGGCCACGACGGGTCCGGCGGCGGGCCGGGCATCGGCCGGGGAAATGGCTCCGGAACATCCGGGCCCGGTGCGGGCTCGGGAGTGGGTACGGGAACCGGAAGCGGGAAAGGCTCCGGATCGCGGGCCGGCTCGGTGGCCGGCGGAATCTGCGAATACTCGGTGTTCATGGGCTGCTCCTTGAATCTTGGGGATTCATGGTGGCGTCCCGCCAGGTGACGTCGGCTTCAACCTTCAGTCTAGGCCGGACTCGAAGGAGGCATAACCCCCTATCGGGTCCGTGCGAAAGTGCAGCGGCCTGCTGCACCGTCGCGCACGGCCGGGGTAGGTGAGCGAATGTTGCAACGGATTGTTGCAACAAATTTCCGGGACAGTGACGGCCAAGCCGCGGCCACGTACGTAGATCATCCGAATTGCGGCCTGGCCATCGCTAGCTCAGGTCGACCTTCTTCAAGTATTCAAAGTGGTTCTTGACGTGGCTCGACACGTCAACATTCCGCACCTTGTCTGAACTCGACTTGAAGCCGCCAAGGCCAGCTGCCGCTTCTGCCTGCGCCACGCCATAGGCGAACTTCAAAACGGCGTCATTGGCCGAATGGTAGTTGTACACCGTGCCATCAACAACGGAGGCAAGGTTGCACCAATCGCTCTTCGCACCGATGGCTGCTCCAAGGAGATGAAGTGCTTGGACTCTCGGGGCAGTTGCCTTGCCGGCAAGTGTCTGGGCCGCGACAGTCATGGCACGCGCTCCGAGGCTATGGCCAATGAGAACATATGAGTCAGTGGTTGTCCGGGCAAGCAGGTCCGCAACGATAGCGCCCGTCTTCTCGGCCCGGTTCTTGGCCACATGCCACGGATTCTTTGCTAAGTCGACTGCAAGCAAGGCCGGAGCCAGGGGACCAAGCTTCTTGGCAGCCAACTTCGCGGCTTTCGCCGCCGATTCTTTCAGTGCCGCGATGCCGAGTAACTTCACCGCACCTTCGCCGCCGAGCACAGTCAGGTGTTTGAGTTCCTTCGCGCCCCAATGGACCCGATATACGGGGGAGTCTGGGTATCGCTTTGTCACGAGCTCCCGCCATTCGCCCCAGCCCTTCCCGGTTTCGCTGAGGAATCCGTTGCAGACGATCACGGGCACCCCCGAACCACCCTGCAACATCTCAATATGGAACGACTTGTCCTGCCGGACATACGCATTCATGACGGAGGCACCCAAGGCGCCGCCCAATGCAGCACCGCATGCAGTGACAACCAAAGTCCCCCCGGCCATGCCCAAGCCGCCAGCGGCCACTGCACCACCACCGAGAAGGGCCAAGCCGTAGCTGGTGGCAGCCGCACCGGAGAATCCTCCAAGCAGCGATCCCACCGCCCCTCCAATAGCTGCTGCCCCCAGGTAGGCAAGCGGACCACCCGCGACAAGTCCCATACTGGTGAATCCCGCAATCTTGGTGGCGCGGGCGAGGTTCGGTTTGTCGTATTTCAGGAAATGTTTGTAATCCCCAAGGTCCCCTATCTTCCGGTCTGCCTTATCGAAGCCCGGAATCTCATGACGATGCTCCGCGCAATACCGCGGTACTTGGACGGCCCCGCGTCCACGTACCGCCATGTTGTTACAACCGATGCCCGCACAGGGCAGGGTGGGCGTGCCGCACTCGACGCACACAAACGCCGGGGTCTGCCCGACCGACAGCTTCGCCTTCCTATGCGGGTGCTCACCAAAGCAAGCAGAACACCAGCCCTGCTTTTCCTCATCAGTCAATTCGTCTGACACGACGGCGATCCACTCGGCTTCTTTTCGCAGAGATTCGGCCCGTTTCTCTGCGTTCCGCTGTAGTTCCTGCTCTGGCAGGCTGACAGCTTCCTGCCTAGCCCTCGCAAATGCCCAAGCCGTGCTCACCAGAACGCGGTTGGCTCCGAGGCCGGCCTCGTCGAAAGTGGGATTAGCGTCCGCAATATCACCGGACAGCACGAGCCGCTGACCGCTGGGCGAAGTGACCCGGCATTCGAGACGGTCACCGTCAATGACCCGGGCAACGACCTCTGACGACTTCTGCATGTTAGATAACCCCCATAGCGTTCCCCACTCGGAGTGGTGGGACGATGTCAATCTTTGCACTTCAAACCGTTGCAGAAATGCCTGCCTGGATTGTTACTCCGCCACGAAGGCTGATTCGTAGGCCTTCGCCTGAGTGGGTGTGAGTTTGCCGTTTACCCGCAACATAGCTGTCCCGGAGAAGTAGTGATATTCCGTGCCGGCCACCGGGCCCATTTCCTTCAGCATCTTCTGGATGTAGTCGGACCTGGTTTTCATATCTTCAGCGTTCGCGAACACTTCGATGACAGCTCCACCGTCGATGCCGCTCCTTTCGGGCATCGCGCGCTTGTCGCCAATCCACGCGAGCGAGACGTACTGGCCAGGACGCCCGAGGAGGTTATTTTCATCTGTAGCCTCGGTTACTGCCGTGACCTTTGCGATTTCGGGAATCCTCGCCTTCAGGGCGCTCGCCAAAGCGGTAGCGTCGGCGGGTTTTTCCTCCGGAGCCGGAGCCTCGCTCACCACGGCCGCTGAGGATTGTGCAGGCGCCGCATCGTTCCCACCACCAGTAGAGCAGCCCGTAAGGCTGATGGCGCCCACCACCAGCAAGATTGCGTACAACTTGAGCCTTTTCATGGTTCTCCTGTTTGTTTAGCCGTTCATGTTTAACGGCGCACGGATTCTGCCCGCCCCGCAGCCGCCTGGCTGCGGGGCGCCTTTGATCATCCGGGAATCTGGATCCGGGCCGCTTCCTTAAAGAGCGGATCCGAGATCGAGATCGTCACAGGCCCGGCAGTAATGTCGAAGACGATCAGCCCACGGGACTTGTCGCCTGGGAGGACATCCCCGACGGCCAGCTGGCCTTCAGCGAACATGTTCAGGGCTCCTTTGCGGCCGTTGGAGTCTTTTGCGGCGAAGTACAGCGGGTTCGAGCTCGTGGAGCCGGCTTCGGTCTCCCAGAGAACGTCGAGCACCAGGTAGCTTCCGTTCTTCGGCGGCGTGGAGAACGCCGAGTCCAGCGATGCCACCCGCTTCGCCGAAACGATGGTGATCCGGGCGGTGTTGCCGTTGCGCATATTCGCGCTAAAGGGCTTCCCGACCACCGCGCCCTTGGCTTCGGCGGTTGCAGCTTCCTTTGCATCCGGCGCCTGCGGGGCCTCCTTCGGCGCGTCCTTGGACGCAGCTACTTTGGGTGCCTCAGCGGACGATGCATTGCCCGCTTCCGGGCTGGTGCCTCCGGAACCGGCGGAGCAAGCACCGAGGCCCAGGCCGACGGCCAGGAAGCCGATTGTGGCGATCGCTTTGGCCCGCAGGCCGAAGGAAGAAGTGTGTTCGAGAGACATGGGAATCCTTTCCGTTGTGAGTTAATGCCGTTGAAAATCGCCGCAGGTAGCGGCCTACTGCTTTTCCCAGGTACCGCAGCGGCTGGACTTGAAGTCCTGGCCGGCGGCAACGGTCACGCTGGGCCGACCGCCGCCCGGCAGGTCGTTTTCGATGATGTCCCCGCCATTGGAGCCGCTCGTATAGAGGCCCCAGTAGCAAGAGGAGCCAACGTCGGCGGTCGCGCGGTACGTGCCCGGCGCGATGTCCCGGCCTACCGTCCAGGTGCCGTCGCCGACGGTATTCTTGGCCTTCTCCTTCTCGGTGGCAGTGACCGCCTCTTCGCGCTTCTTGACTGCGGCCTGCGCGGTCTTGAGTTCGGCTTCCGCGGCGGCAACATCCGTCTCGCGCTGGGCTGCCTTTGCCTCACGGGCAGCGATGCCGTCCTCCAAGGCCTTGTATTTGGCTGCCAGCTCTTCGAGCTGGCTCTGTGTGCCGGCCTTTTCTTCGACCACCACTTTGTATTCCGGGCTGGCCTTGGGATCGTGCAAGGCAGTCCCGACGACGACGGCGGCAACCAACAGCGCAAGCACGCCCACCGTCGCTGCGGCGACCTTCGCCGTCGTGCGTTTTGCTGCCGGCTTGCCGGTCTGTGCGTCCATGAATGTCCCCCATTCGTGTGTGCGATGAAAGTCGCGGAGGCGGAAATCCGGTCCCCATTCATCCGGTTTCCCGGCCTCCGCTCGACGCCAGGCTCGCATTCCCGGCGTCGTGGAATCACCGTAGAAGGCCGCCTGGAACAACAAACAAGAATTGCTTGATAACCCGGGTTATCAGCCAAACTGCCCGAAAATGTCCAGCGTCACCGATAGCCTGTCCCTACAACGCACGGAAGGGGGCCGCAATGGACAAGCTCAAGGCAGAGCTTCGGATGACGCTCAGCGATGTCGCTGCGCTTGCCAAAGTCCAGCGCCCCGTGGTGTCGATGTGGCGGAGCCGCAGCCTCGGAACAGCAACACCCTTCCCTGCTCCCGTATCCAGTGAGCGGGGGCGCGATCTATTCAGCGCAGCTGAGATCGTCACCTGGTTGCAGGCAACCGGGCGTGGGAACAATCCCGAGGCCGCCGGCGACGTCGCTGCGTTTGCGAGCCGTCCGGGCGCAGGTCCCGGAAACCGCCATGATTTTGAGGCCCTCACAGCGTGCCTGGCGCTGCGTTCCCTCGAAGGAACCTCACTTGCCGCCTTGGACCGGGACGAGCTGCTCGATCTTGCTGACGAACATGATCCCGACGATTCGTTCCTCTATTCCGAGCTGGAAACCGCGCCGGAAGTAGAAGCCTTGGCGGCGCACGCTGACGTGCTTGTCGACAGCCACTACAGTGCCCCTGCCGCGTTCGAAGCATTGCTCCAGGACCGGTTCCGGTCCGGAATCCGGGAACACGCCAGCATCGCTTTGACCGAACCCGCAATGGACCTTGTTGCCGCACTCGCGGTGGAGCTGGCCGCCGGCTTCGGGACCGATCCTGTTTTTGTTGATCCCACTGCGGGCGGCAGCGACCTGCTCCTGCAGATTGTCCAGCGCATTGACGACACCCGCCCGGTTTCCGTGCTGACCATGGAGGACGACCGCGCCGCGGCCCGTTTGGTGCGCCGCCGCCTCCTCGTGCACGGCGTGGACCACTCGGTGCTGGCTGTCCGGCCGGAAGGCATCTTTGAGTTTGAAGGGCCGGCAGTCTGGGTAGCCCAGTTCCCATCTCCGGGAGCCCCTGACCTGGACGGTTCAGGAATCCTCAACTCCATCCACCGTCTCGTGTACTCCATGGACCACACCCAATGGGCGGTAGTCATTGCCCCGGCGGCCGTCTTGAGTGATAGCCTGCCGCGCAAACTCGAGCTGGCACGGGCGGAACTGATTCGCTCATCTCGGGTCCGCGCCGTCGTTCGTTTGCCGCAGGGGCTGGTCCGCCAGAAGCCCCGTGAGGCACAGGCGCTGTGGGTGCTCGGCCCGCAAAACGATGTGGAGATCGCCGAACGCTGGACCATGGTGGCGGATATCAGCGTCCGCGATCTGTCCCCGGCAGTCAGCGGGAACCTTGTGAGCGACATCGTGGCCTCGGCGGGTAGCCGGGAAACAGTACGCGCCCACGCTTTCAGTTATGCCAAGCTTGTGCCCACCCGCCACCTTCTTGCCCGCAGCGGCGGCCTCACCTGGTCCATGCCCTCCCGGCGGGCTGTCCCGGAAAACCGGCAAGCGGAGACCGAGCTCAGGCTTGAGGCCCTGCTCCGCCGGCTGGACCTGGGCTCCGAGCTTGGCCGGTCCTTCGCCACCGCCGCGCATAGTACAGCTCCCCCGCCTGGCCCCGTCGCCGTCCAGGACATGCTCGCGGCCGGCCACCTCAAGTACATCAACGGGTCTCGCCTGGATGCGGCTGACCTGAACCCGGAAGAACCGCGGGGGCAGCGTCCGCCGGGCCTCCCCGTCATTGGTGTTCCCGAACTCCTTGACCGGGACGGCACTGTGCCGCAAGTGACTGTGCCGCAAGTGGTGAACCTGATCGGCCTGAGCCGGAAATACCCTTCCGCAAGGCTTACCCGCCGGGGCGACATCATTTTCTGTACCAGCCCGCACCCGAGGGCGATGGTGGATACGGAAGGCGGCTCCGTCATCGCGTTTCCGGCCCGGATCTTGAGGATCGACGACGGCGACCCCGGCGGGCTGAGCGCGGCTGTCGTGGCCGCTGACATCAACTCTGTCCCGGCCGCCGACAAGCTTTGGCGCCAGTGGCGGCTGCGCCGCACGCCGGACCGCCAGCACCAGGCGCTTGCCGCCGTCTTGGGCAGCCTGCAACACGAACGGGCCCGGGCACGGCAACGCCTCGAAGACCTCACTGAACTGGCTACGCTGATCCTTGACGGCGTAGCCGATGGAAGCCTGGCCCTGGCTGAAACAGGGCCAAACACCGCCGATCCCGGCACGCCCGCAGCACCGAAAGAAGGAACACCCTGATGCCCCCGAAAGCCAAGCCGAAGGTGGACGCCGCGCCGTCCACCATGAAGGAACTCAAGGACACCCTGTGGAAGGCCGCGGACAAGCTGCGCGGCTCCATGGATGCCTCGCAGTACAAGGATGTGATCCTGGGCCTGGTGTTCCTGAAGTACGTGTCCGATGCTTTCGAGGAACGGCGCGGAATCATCGCCGCCGAGCTGGAAGCGGACGGCCTCGATGAGGACCAGATCGCCCAGTTTATCGACGACGTGGACGAGTACACCGGCCACGGCGTGTTCTGGATTCCGGCCCGCGCCCGCTGGGGCTACCTTGCCGAAAACGCCAAGGGCCTGCCCGCCGCGATGGGTGAGCCCGCGAAGTCGGTGGGGCAGCTGATCGATGAAGCCATGGACATGGTCATGGACTCCAACCAGACCCTGAAGGCCACTCTCCCCCGCATTTTCAACCGGGACAACGTGGACCAGCGCCGCCTGGGCGAACTGCTGGACCTCTTCAACTCGGCGCGCTTCACGGGCGTTGGAGGCGGCCGTGCCCGCGATTTGCTGGGCGAGGTGTACGAATACTTCCTGGAGAAGTTCGCCCGTGCCGAAGGCAAGCGAGGCGGCGAGTTCTACACACCCGCCGGCGTGGTCCGTGTGCTGGTGGAGGTGCTGGAACCGCACAGCGGCCGCGTGTACGATCCGTGCTGCGGCTCGGGCGGCATGTTCGTGCAGACGGAGAAGTTCCTGGATGCGCACAACGAGGACCGCACCGCGATCTCGGTCTATGGGCAGGAGCTGAACGAGCGCACCTGGCGGATGGCCAAGATGAACCTTGCCATCCACGGCCTGAACGCCAACCTGGCCAACCGCTGGGGCGACACTTTCGCCCGGGACCAGCACCCGGACATGCAGGCCGACTACATCATGGCCAACCCGCCCTTCAACATCAAGGACTGGGCCCGTTCCGAGTCCGACCCCCGCTGGAAGTACGGCGTCCCGCCGGCCGGCAATGCCAACTACGCCTGGATCCAACACATCCTGTCCAAGCTGGCCCCTGGCGGATCCGCGGGCGTGGTGATGGCCAACGGTTCCATGTCCTCAAACTCCGGTGGCGAGGGCGATATCCGCGCCCAGATCGTGGAGGCGGACCTGGTCTCCTGCATGGTGGCGTTGCCCACGCAGCTGTTCCGCAGCACGGGCATCCCGGTGTGCACTTGGTTCTTCGCGAAAGACAAGACAGCCGGCCCTAAGGGTTCCGTGGACCGCACCGGCCAGGTGCTGTTCATCGACGCGCGGAACCTGGGCCACATGGTGGACCGCGCCGAGCGAGCCCTGTCCGATGAAGACATCGCGAAGATCGCGAACACCTTCCACGCCTGGCGCGGGACCGCTTCCGCTCTTTCCGCCGGGTTGGAGTACGACGACGAGCCCGGCTTCTGCTATTCAGCCACCCTCGCCGAGATCAAGGCAGCCGACTACGCGCTGACGCCCGGCCGTTACGTCGGAGCCGCCGAGGTAGAGGACGACGGCGAGCCGATCGACGAGAAGATCGCACGACTTTCCAAGGATCTGTTCGAGCAGTTCGAGGAATCGGAGCGCCTGGCGAAGGTTGTGCGCGAGCAGTTGGGGAGGGTGCTGTGAGTTGGACAAAGACAACTCTTGGTGAAGTGTGTGCCTCGGGCGGAGGAGCCATCCAGACCGGACCGTTCGGAAGCCAACTCCATGCTTCTGACTACGTCGAGACAGGCGTCCCAAGCGTGATGCCACAAAACATCGGTGACAACGCAATCGTCGAAGAAGGAATCGCCAGGATCACGGAGGCTGATGCCACCAGGCTCGCCAAGCACAGACTTCGCCCCAATGACATCGTCTACTCCCGCAGAGGAGATGTTGAGCGCCGCGCACTTGTCCGTCCCGAGAATGCAGGATGGTTGTGCGGGACCGGATGTCTCAAAGTAAGTTTCGGCGACGCCCCGGTAGTTAGTCCCGCCTTTATCTCTTACTACCTCGGCACCGAGGAATCTCGGGAATGGATTGTTCGGCATGCAGTCGGTGCCACGATGCTCAATCTCAACACAAAGATCCTCGCCGCAATTCCGCTAACGCTCCCGCCGCGCAGTGAACAGGAAGCCATCGCCGAAGTCCTCGGCGCCCTCGACGACAAGATCGCCGCCAACACCAAACTCGCCACCACTGCGGATAGCTTGGCGGTGGCCGAGTTCCAGCACGCCGTCCGAGATGTCGCCTTGTCCGAGCAAACATTCGCGGATCTCGCGACTGTTTCGGGAGGAGGAACTCCTAGTACCAAGGTGCTCGAATACTGGGATGGAAATATCTCTTGGGCAACCCCGACAGACGTGACGCCCCTTTCGGGCCCCTATCTCGAATCAACAAGCAGGTCCATTACCGAGGCCGGCTTGACTGCATGCGCTTCATCGCTTTATCCGGCCGGCTCAATTCTCATGACGTCGCGGGCAACCATTGGCGCTTTTGCATTCGCTCAGAAACCCATGGCAGTGAACCAGGGATTCATCGTTGTCCAACCGACAGATACTGAGCTCAGTCCGTGGATCTTCCATGAAATGCGCAGCCGTGTCGACGAATTCATCGCCCACGCAAACGGCGCAACCTTCCTGGAGCTCAGTCGCGGGAAATTTAAGAGTTTCAAGGTACGCCTCAGCACTTCTGCCGCAATGAATGCATTCGGCAAGGAAGCAGCAAGGCTCCATGAAGTTGCTTCACATGCTCTCCGTGAGAACCGCACTCTCGCCGCCACCCGCGACGCCCTCCTCCCCCAGCTCATGTCCGGCAAACTCCGCGTCAAGGACGCGGAGGCCGTCTTGGAGCAGGCCGGGGTGTAGGCATGCAACACATCTCGCGTAGGGAACCGTCAATTGGGCAACGCCTTGCACAATCTCTACAGCCCCTTCGCCAGGTCATAATGTCCGAGCCCATCGGTAGCTTGAAGGCAAGCAAGCCGACCGCGGAAAGGGACTCCCATGACGACTCCGAGTAAGCAGAACCCGGCAGATTCGAACAAGATGGGCATTGGTCCCGGAACGCGCAAGCACGCGGGCGGTGCCTCGTTCCCCGGGACTCCAGCGAAAAGCACCATGCCGCAGTGGTACCCGGAGTTGCTGGCGGCTGTCTCCAACGAAGTCTATTCAGGTCGTTCAAGGGCAGTATCGGCAGCCAACCACGAGATGCTGCTGTCATACTGGGCCGTCGGCAATGAACTGGTGAAGCGCGAGTCGGCAGAAGGCTGGGGCAGCAAAGTAGTTGTGCGACTGTCGGCAGACCTACGCTCGTCATTTCCTGGAGCCAGTGGTTTCTCGCCTCGAAACCTCCGCTACATGAAGTCGTTCGCTGAAGCATGGCCGGACTTCCCAATGTTGCAAGCGCCGCTTGCAACATTGCCCTGGTACCACCAGATCGCTTTGTTGGAGAAGCTCAGCGATCCCGGAGCCCGCCTCTGGTACGCGGCGGCCGCCGTCGAACACGGCTGGTCCCGCAACGTCCTGGTCCACCAAATCGAGGCCAAGGCGATGGAACGCTCCGGAAAGGCTGTCAGCAACTTCGTCGCGACGCTTCCGCCGGAGGATTCTGACCTGGCGCAGCAGTCATTCAAGGATCCTTACGTCTTCGATTTTGTCTCCATGACGGACAGGCGAAACGAACGCGAACTCGAAAACCAGCTCGTGGACCACATCCAAAAATTCCTGCTGGAACTCGGCCAGGGCTTCGCCTTCGTCGGCCGCCAGGTGCGGCTGGTCATCAACGAAGACGAGTTCTTCACGGACCTGCTCTTCTACCATTTGAAGCTCCGCGCCTACGTGGTCATCGAACTCAAAGCGACGAAATTCGACCCCAGCTACCTCGGCCAGCTTGGCATGTATATGGCCGCGGTGGACGACCTGCTGGCGCACAAGGATGACAAACCGACCATCGGCCTGCTCCTGTGCAAATCCAAGAATGACCTCGTGGCGGAATACGCCCTTCGGACCACGCAAATGCCCATCGGCGTCTCCGAATGGAAAACCGAAATCGTGGAATCATTGCCGGAAGAATTCGCAACAACCTTGCCCAGCGTCGAAGAGCTCGAAGCAGAGCTCTCCCAGGACATCCCGGCGCAGGACATCAGCAACACAACGGTTAATCAGGGGGACTCACCGTGACAGACACCATTGCAGGACAATTCCATCCGGCCGGCTTTTCCGAAGCCGACTGGGAGGGCCTTACGCTCGACCTCCTGGGTGACCTCGGCTGGGAGCCAAAAACCGGCGATCAGATCGCCCCCGGCACCGACGAACGCGACAGCTGGGACGAACTGCTCATCAGGCCTCGCCTCATGGAAGCGCTCCAGCGTCTGAACCCGCACGTGCCGGTCCAGTACCTCCACCAGGCCCTCTCCGAAATCGCCGCCCCCGGATCCAACGACGCCATCACCGAGAACCACCGCATCCACAACTACTTTGTAGACGGCTACCGGCTCAGCTACATCGACTCCGACGGAAGCGAAGTCAACCCCACCATCCGCCTCATCAGCGCCGAACCGAGCGAGAACAACTGGCTCGCAGTCAACCAAATAACGCTCGTCCAGGGCGATTACCGCCGTCGCCTGGACGCGGTTCTCTACCTCAACGGCATGCCCGTCAGCATCATCGAACTCAAGAAAGCCGGCAACCTCCACGCCGACGTCGCCGCCGCGCACGCCCAGCTCCAGACCTACCTGCGCGAATTCCCCATGGCATTCCGCTTCTGCGTCCTCACCCTCGTCTCCGACGGGATCGACGACAAATATGGAACGCCTTTCACTCCCCTTAATCACTTCTCGCCATGGAACGTCGACGACGACGGCGTCCCGGTTCCGCGCGGAACCCTCGACGAAAACGGCGACGCCGTCACCCCTCTGGAGACCGCCCTCGCCGGCCTGTACAACCCGGAGCGCTTCCTCCAGTTGCTCCGCAACTTCACCGCCTTCGACCAGGGATCCGACGGTCTGACGAAGCGGATCGCCAAGCCGCACCAGTACTTCGCCGTCACCAAAGCGGTGGGCAGCACCGTCCAGGCCGTCGAGAGCAATGGCAAGGCCGGCGTCGTCTGGCACACCCAGGGCTCCGGCAAGTCCATGGAAATGGAGCTGTACAGCAACTTGGTGGCGCGCCACCCCAAGCTGAAGAATCCCACGGTGGTGGTCATCACCGACCGCAACGAACTGGACGGCCAGCTTTACGAAGGTTTCGCGCGCAGCCTGCTCCTCGCCGAATCGCCCAAGCAGATCCGCCGACGTTCCGAGCTCCGCGAAGAACTGAGCAACCGCACCACCGGTGGCATCTACTTCACCACGCTGCAGAAGTTCGGACGCAGCAAGGCCGAGAGGGACTCCGGCACCGAGCACCCGCTGCTGTCAGACCGGCGGAACATCATCGTCGTCGTCGACGAAGCCCACCGCTCCCATTACGACGACCTGGACGGATACGCCCGCCACCTGCGCGACGCGCTGCCCAATGCCACCCTGATCGCCTTCACCGGAACGCCGATTACCTTCGAAGACCGCAACACGCGCGAGGTGTTCGGCGACTACATCGACATCTACGACCTCAGCCGTGCGGTGGAGGATGGCGCCACGGTCCCGGTTTACTTCGAGCCCCGGCTCATCAAGGTGGGGCTGGCCTCCGACATCACCGAGGACACCCTTGACGAAGCGGCGGACGAGGCGACCTTCGGCCTGGACGATACCGAGCGTGCACGCATCGAGGCGAGTGTCGCCGTCGTGAATGCCGTGTACGGTGCGCCGCAGCGCATCGCCGCCCTGGCGGAAGACCTCGTGGCCCACTGGGCGAACCGCCGCCAGCGCATGCACCAGTACGTGGAATCACCCGGCAAGGCGATGATCGTCGGCGCAACCCGGGAAATCTGCGCCAAACTGTACAACGCGATCGTGGAACTGCGCCCCGACTGGCACTCCGACGATCTCAGCCAGGGCAAGATCAAGGTGGTCTATTCGGGCACCGCATCGGATGTTGCGCCGGTTTCCATGCATGTCCGCCGCGACTCCCTGAACGCTGTGGTCAAGGAACGTCTCAAGGACGCCGAGGATGAACTCGAACTGGTGATCGTCAAGGACATGATGCTCACCGGTTTCGATGCTCCTCCCTTGCACACCCTGTACCTGGACCGTCCACTCAAGGGCGCCTTGCTCATGCAGACCCTGGCGCGGGTCAACCGCACTTTCCGCGGTAAGGAAGACGGACTGCTGGTGGCCTATGCCCCTCTGGCCGACAATCTGGCGAAGGCGCTGAGCGAGTACACGCAGGCGGACCAGGAACACCGGCCTGTGGGTCGGAACATCGATGAGGCCGCCGCGCACACCCGCCAGCTCGTTGACATTCTCCGCGGACTGCTTGCCGGGTATGACTGGAAGACAGTCTTGATGAAGGGCGGCCCGAAGGCTTACATCAATGCGGTCACCGGCGCCGTGAACTACCTGCGCGCTCCCGAAACTCCCGGCAATCAGCCGGCTGAAGGCGAAGAGTCGCTGGCTTCACGCTACCGCCGGCATGCAAGCCAGCTCTCCCGTGCCTGGGCAATTTCCTCCGGATCCGAAACTCTCGCCGAGCTCAGGCCGGAAATCCAGGTGTACGAGGAAATCCGGGTGTGGATGGCCAAGTACGACGCCATCGACCGCCAGGCTTCAGGCAAGCCAGTGCCGGAAGAAATCCGACGCCTGCTGGGTGAACTGATCGCTTCCGCTACCAGTTCCGGCGAGGTGCTCGACATCTACGAGGCCGCGGGTATGCCGAAGCCGTCCCTGGACGACCTGACCCCGGAATTCATGGCGAAAACGCAGAAGGCGAAGAATCCGCAGCTGGCCATCGAGGCGCTGCGCAAGCTGATTGCCGATGAGACTGTGAAGTCGACGCGCAACAACATCATCCGGCAGCGCGCCTTTTCGGAGCGGATCAACGAGCTCATGAGGAAGTACACCAACCAGCAGCTCACATCGGCCGAGGTCATCGCGGAGCTGGTGGAGCTCGCCCGCGAGGTGGCGGCCGAATCTAAGCGCGGCGAGCACTTCACTCCCCCGCTGAACTCGGACGAACTCGCCTTCTACGATGCCGTGGCACAGAACGAATCCGCCGTGGAAATCCAGGGCGAAGGCGTGTTGGCCGACATTGCCCGGGAGCTTGTCGCTGTAATGCGGCGAGACGTCCGCACCGACTGGACAGTCCGCGACGACGTCCGCGCGAAGCTCCGCTCATCCATCAAACGCCTTCTGGTCCGCTTCGGGTATCCGCCGGACAAGCAGCCCGAGGCCATCAAGCTCGTGATGGAACAGATGGAGTCCATGGCGCCGCGGTATGCGGAGAGCCACTCCTAGAATTTCCGCTAAGCAAGACTGAAAGCACTACGAAAAATGGGGAAAATGACTAGCTTTGGTGCAAGCAGAATCCGGCCGGTCCGGCAGCGGAAGGACGGATACCGATGATCAAGCGTCTTCTTGTTGTCTTTATGATCCTTGCCTTGGGCGGCCTCGGCGCGGCAAACATGTTCGGGGTCAATCCGCTTGCGTTCCTCCAGATCAACCAAGACCGACCAGCGCTGCTGAAATCCATCACCACCGTCAGCCAGCACCACGGCGCGATCGGCAACTTTGAGGTGATTCTCGATGAAAAGGACAGCAATGCCGAATGGCTGCCAACCTTTTTCGTGGGAAGGCGGACCTTGTTCGTCGCGGCGGGAAGTGTGAACGCCTATGTCGATCTTTCGGGCCTCACCGAGAATGACCTGACAGTGTCCCAGGACGGCAAATTGGTCACAGTACGCCTACCCGAAGCGCAACTCGACAAGCCGAAGCTTGATCTCGAGCGGTCGTATGCATTTTCGGAGGAACGTGGCGTTTTCGACCGGCTTGCGGACACGGTTCAGGCACCCCAACAGGCCCCGATTTACAAAGCCGCGGAAGAGAAAATCACCGCTGCTGCTGAAGAGTCGGAGCTTCGGACAAGGGCTTACGAAAGCACCAAGGCCATGCTGAGCGGGATGCTGAAGTCATTAGGGTATGAAGCGAAATTCGAGACTGGCCAGTGAGGCTAGCAACTACGTGTCTGGCCGAAGGAAACTATCTCTTGCCTGTATGCGCGATTCGCCCACAAATCTGGATCAAGGGGAGCCATAAGACCTTGATCCCACCACCAGGGCGGGATGGAATGAACAGCAGCGAAGGACTGCGCCGTTGAAACAGCCAAAACGGGTTCAACTGGGCGATGCCGGCGAAGACGCGGTGGGGGTTTTCTTCAAGCAGCTTGGATGGGGCCCGATTCCAACTAACCGGCAAGACTTGGGGACCGACCTCTTTATTCAGCTTCGCACTGAAGAGCAAGTCGATCTTGGAATGCTGCTGGGGGCGCAAATAAAGACCGGTGATAGCTGGCTCAGCGAACCAGCTATCTACAAGGGTCGTGAAGGCTATTGGTTTCGCGAAAAGGGGCGCGCCCATGCCTCGTACTGGACCAACCACGATGTACCGCACATCTTAGTTCTCCAAAGCGCGGACCTAGCCACGACCCGAGTTTGGGCCGCATTGAACAAACGGAACATCGTTCATACCCGCCGTGGCTTCAAAGTCTTCGTCCCAGCCGATCAGCGGCTTGATAGGACCTGGACCAACGAATGGCTCGAGCTTGCAGCCAAGGCTCGCGAAAAAATAGTCTTGGAAGGAAGCCGCTGGTCATTCTCCAAGGAAGATCTGGCTGAATCAGAATGGCCCAGGTTTTCCCTGATTGCTCCGCGCCTCATGTCCCCACACCCGAACAGAGGCTATGCGGAACCCATTGGATGGCCAGAGGCCGTCGCGATTTGTATCGAGGCGCATCCGGACCGGTGGGACTACTTTGCGGCCAAGCACGAATCGGTTCCTGATGTGGCGTCAGCTCTCCTCAGTACAGAACCCGGTTGGCGTTTCGCCTCAGCAGTCCACGCATGGATCACCGAAGGAGAATCTCGTGCCTTGCGCGGCCTCAATCTTGACGATGGTGGCCGCGAACTCCGCGTTGCTCGTGCGATCTGCCTGTCCGCAGCGGAGAGTGACAGGTTCGCATTCGACGAAGCCCTGAAGGCCCTCGAATCTGAGATGGTCGATGACGAGATTTCCGCCGAACAAGCATGGCTGAATCTTTATTATGCAAGGCTCTTGACTGAACGCGGCGAACCTATGAAGGCCTTATCCATACTTAGGCGTACCAGCGATCTGATTGCCGCCATCACCCCCGACGTTACAGTTTCCGCTCTCAGATCCGCCGCCCTCTGGGGAATCTACGAACTAACCGAGGACATCGGTACAGACTTCGCAAATGTAGTAACCGCGATGGACACCGCCACCGCATGGTGGCGGAATCAGGCCCTAGCGAGTGGGCTTGAGTCCGCAGCAGAACGCAGATTCGACACGTGGGCGAAATCCCAGGCGATCCATCTCGCTGGCACTCATTCAGCACACAACGAATTGCTAGCTGCCGCGATTTCTGCTCGCTTGGCCGGTAACCATGGAGGCTGGCGACACGCCCTTGGACTACTCGCGATGGTGGATCTATCAATGAGCCCGGTGAAGACTCTCGGAAGCAGCGGCATCTCCGTAGCTGACAGCCTGGATGCCATGCGAAAGGCAGGCGATCACAACAAGCTAGCCTTGGCCTTAAGGAAGATACGCGAAAACGGACCACTCACGGATCTCCAGCAATTCATGTCAACGATCCGCCCCAAGACCATCACCCGGACCACGTGGCGGGCAGACCTCGCGGCGTTGAATATTGCCGGCAGCTATTGCACACCAGAGACGGCGACTGAACTCATTTCCTTCCTCGCGGATGGGCTAGAAAACGAAGCAATGCACGGGGCAGCATTTGGTGACGTGCTCCCTGGAGATCGAATCTGTGAAGCACTGAATGGACTAAGCGATTTCTTCACGGCCTCAGACGAAGAACGACTGATTCACTATGCTTTGGGCCTTGAAGGCGACGCAACCGCGCTGCTAGAACGGCCTCTCTCAGGCCTCCTGCGGAAAATTACCCCCGAGATCCTTCAAGGGCACGAAGATGCGTTCGCTTCAAGAGCCAACGATGCGACGCCTGAGTGGCTACATCGTCTTTACGCGCTCTATTCGCCCAGAGCACGGGAAGTCCTGCACGAGGCCCTCATCCAAGGCGATTTGAGAGCAGTGGAACTTCTCGGACGATACGACCGACTCACTCTGGAAGAGGTCAACGCCCTAGTAGGAACATGTGCAAATTCGTTTGAACAGTTCAATCGAGCCAGTGGAAGAATCGCGGGACCTGGGATCGATGCCGGACACCTATGTGCCGCTCTCGCAATCAATTTCCCTGGTTCACAGGCATGGGATGTTCTCGTCGACTTCCTATGTGATTACGACGCCCACAAGGCACCAAAGCGCCGCGCTTGCAAAGCTGTTGCTGGAAATATCGAAGACCTTCCCGAAAGATTTCGAGCTCGGCTTGTGGAAGCTCTCAGGGCCTCAATAGCCGATCAACGACCTGACCAATCTGAACCGTTCTACCCAAACATTGGAGGAGCGTTTCACGAATTGCTTCTGAGTCTGCTCCCGGATTCCGATACGACTCGGTCCATTCTTGAAGGAGCTCTGCTATCCGGGACCGCGAATGCACGCTGCGACGCGGCTGACTATTTCTTCAGGAAAGAGGGTTCGGAGACGGTTCTGCTCGCACTCGCCGGTGACTCTCAAGATGAGGTCGCTGCACATGCGATCTTCAATCTCGCCAGAGCCGTGGCCCGAAATAGCGACGTCCACGCTGTCTACATAGAAGCTTTGAAGACGTTCTCGACCTTCGACGGAGAAAGAACCGCCCTGCAGATCATAGACGGGCTGGAAACGGGCACGGCACGGGAGGATCTCACTGAGCTCCTGAGTCGCCTCAGCAAGCATCCCAGCGTGGCTATCCGCCGTCGTGTGGACATCCTAGTACAGCAATTAGACGCCTAACGATCATTCACACTTGGTGGCTGGAGGTAGGGGACGATCCAAACTCAAGAAGTGGAACGGCGGCCGATTGGCCGAAGCCAACCAACCGCCGTCGTACATCACAAACGGAAGACTAGAACTCCCAGTCCTCGTCCTCGGTGTTCACGGCCTTGCCGATTACGTAGGAGGAACCCGAACCGGAGAAGAAGTCGTGGTTCTCGTCCGCGTTCGGGGACAGCGCCGAAAGGATCGCCGGGTTCACATCGGTCACGGAGGCCGGGAACATGGCCTCGTAGCCGAGGTTCATGAGGGCCTTGTTGGCGTTGTAGTGCAGGAACTTCTTGACGTCCTCGGCCAGGCCCACGCCGTCGTAGAGGTCGTGGGTGTACTGGACTTCGTTTTCGTACAGCTCGAAGAGCAGTTCGAAGGTGTAGTCCTTGATTTCCTGGCGCTTCTCCTCGGACACCTTTTCCAGGCCGCGCTGGAACTTGTAGCCGATGTAGTAGCCGTGGACGGCCTCGTCGCGGATGATGAGGCGGATCAGGTCAGCCGTGTTGGTGAGCTTGGCGCGCGAGGACCAGTACATGGGCAGGTAGAAGCCCGAGTAGAACAGGAAGCTCTCCAGCAGGGTGGAGGCCACCTTGCGCTTCAGCGGATCGTCGCCCTGGTAGTAGTCCATGACGATCTGCGCCTTCTTCTGCAGGTTCTCGTTCTCGAGGGACCAGCGGAAGGCGTCGTCGATCTCCTTGGTGGAGCACAGGGTGGAGAAGATCGAGGAGTAGCTCTTGGCGTGCACCGACTCCATGAACGCGATGTTCGTGTACACGGCTTCCTCGTGCGGGGTGAGCGCGTCCGGGATCAGCGACACCGCGCCGACCGTGCCCTGGATGGTGTCCAGCAGGGTCAGGCCCGTGAACACGCGCATGGTGAGCTGCTGCTCCTCCGGGGTCAGCGTGTGCCAGGACTGGACGTCGTTGGACAGCGGCACCTTCTCCGGCAGCCAGAAGTTGTTGACCAGGCGGTTCCACACCTCCACGTCCTTGTCGTCCTGGATGCGGTTCCAGTTGATCGCTTCGACGTGGCTGAGCAGCTTGACCTTCTCGGTCATTTCGTCCCCTTAACGTATGTGTTCTTTAAGGTAAGCGTACGACGCCGGGCGCGCGCCCGGCGTCGTACTCTTCAGTTTTTGAGGGTCTCGACAGGCTCGACCATCAGCGGCGTCAGAGCATGCAGCTGACGCAACCCTCGACTTCCGTTCCTTCCAGCGCGAGCTGGCGGAGGCGGATGTAGTAGAGCGTCTTGATGCCCTTGCGCCAGGCGTAGATCTGGGCCTTGTTGATGTCACGCGTGGTGGCGGTGTCCTTGAAGAACAGCGTCAGGGACAGGCCCTGGTCCACGTGCTGCGTGGCAGCGGCGTAGGTGTCGATGATCTTCTCGTAGCCGATCTCGTACGCATCCTGGTAGTAGTCCAGGTTGTCGTTGGTGAGGTACGGCGCCGGGTAGTAGACGCGGCCGATCTTGCCTTCCTTGCGGATTTCGATCTTGGCGGCCACCGGGTGGATCGACGAGGTGGAGTTGTTGATATAGCTGATGGAACCCGTGGGCGGCACGGCCTGCAGGTTCTGGTTGTAGATGCCGTGCTCCATGACGGAAGCCTTCAGCTCGCGCCAATCATCCTGGGTGGGGATGTGGTGGTTGGCGAAGAGCTCGCGGACACGCTCGGTGGCCGGAACCCATTCCTGCTCCGTGTACTTGTCGAAGAACTCGCCACTGGCATACTTGGAGTTCTCGAAACCGCCGAACTTCTCGCCGGTCTCCATGGCGAGCTTGTTGGAAGCGCGCAGCGCGTGGAACAGCACCGTGTAGAAGTAGATGTTGGTGAAGTCCAGGCCCTCTTCGGAACCGTAGTGGACCCGCTCGCGGGCCAGGTAGCCGTGCAGGTTCATCTGGCCGAGGCCGATCGCGTGGCTCTGGGCGTTGCCCTGGGCGATGGACGGCACCGAGTTGATGTAGGACATGTCCGACACCGCAGACAGCGCACGGATGGACGTCTCGATCGAGGCGCCGAAGTCCGGGGAGTCCATGGTCTTGGCAATGTTCATCGAGCCCAGGTTGCAGGAGATGTCCTTGCCGACAGTCTCGTAGCTGAGGTCTTCGGCGTAGATGGACGGCGTGGACACCTGCAGGATTTCCGAGCACAGGTTGCTCATGGTGATCTTGCCCGCGATCGGGTTGGCCCGGTTCACGGTGTCCTCGAACATGATGTACGGGTAGCCGGATTCGAACTGGATCTCCGCGAGGGTCTGGAAGAACTCGCGGGCGTTGATCTTGGTCTTCTTGATCCGGGAGTCGTCCACCATCTCGTAGTACTTCTCGGTGACCGAGATGTCGGAGAACGGCACACCGTAGACGCGTTCGACGTCGTACGGGGAGAACAGGTACATGTCCTCGTTCTTCTTGGCCAGCTCGAAGGTGATGTCCGGGATCACGACGCCGAGCGAGAGGGTCTTGATGCGGATCTTTTCGTCCGCGTTCTCACGCTTGGTGTCCAGGAAACGGTAGATGTCCGGGTGGTGCGCGTGCAGGTACACGGCGCCTGCGCCCTGGCGGGCACCGAGCTGGTTGGCGTAGGAGAAGCTGTCTTCGAGGAGCTTCATGACCGGGATGACGCCGGAGGACTGGTTCTCGATCTGCTTGATCGGCGCACCGTGCTCACGGATGTTGGTCAGGGACAGCGCCACGCCGCCGCCGCGCTTGGACAGCTGCAGGGCGGAGTTGATGCCGCGGGCAATCGACTCCATGTTGTCTTCGATGCGCAGCAGGAAGCAGGAAACCAGCTCGCCGCGCTGGGCCTTGCCGGCGTTGAGGAAGGTGGGGGTGGCCGGCTGGAAGCGGCCATCGATGATCTCGTCCACCAGGCGGGTGGCGAGCTCCTCGTTGCCGCGGCCCAGGTGCAGGGCCACCATGCAGACGCGGTCCTCGTAGCGTTCCAGGAAACGCTTGCCGTCGAAGGTCTTCAGCGTGTACGAGGTGTAGAACTTGAAGGCGCCCAGGAAGGTCTCGAAGCGGAACTTCTTCTTGTAGGCGCGGTTGAACAGCTCACGGATGAAGTTCATCGTGTACTGGTCGAGGGTTTCGCGCTCGTAGTACTGGTTCTTCACCAGGTAGTCGAGCTTCTCTTCCAGGTCGTGGAAGAACACGGTGTTGTTGTTGACGTGCTGCAGGAAGTACTGGTGGGCAGCTTCACGGTCGGCTTCGAACTGGATCTTTCCGTCCGCGCCGTACAGGTTCAGCATGGCGTTGAGCTCGTGGTAGCCCAGGCCCTTGTAGGCCTCGGGGAGCGGCTTCTTGTCCTGTCCTGTTTCCACGGAAGGCGCTACTCCTGCTTCTGCGACAGTCGATTCCAAAACGTGTCCAACCCTTCGTTGACACGGTGCACGTCTTCCGGCGTGCCCATGAGTTCGAATTTATAGAGATGCGGAACCTTGCACTTGGCGGCAATGATGTCGCCGGCCGCGCAGTAGTTGTCCGCGAAGTTCGTGTTGCCCGCTCCGATCACCCCGCGGATCAGGGCCCTGTTCTGCGGGTTGTTCAGGAACCTGATGACCTGCTTCGGCACCGAACCTTCACCGTTGGTGCCGCCATAGGTCGGCACTACCAGCACATAGGGTTCCAGCGCGAGCAGCGGGGCGTCTTTGGCGTAGAGGGGAATCCGGGCGGCATCCCGTCCCAGTTTCCGGACGAAACGCCGGGTGTTCTCCGAGGTGGAGGAAAAGTAGATGAGGTGACTCCTCGTGCTGACGGTTTCACCGTCGGTACGTGCAGTTGCTGTTGCCAGCGCTGCCATGGGGGTCACCTCATCTGTGTAAATCCTTGGTGGCCGGTGCGGTAGTCCTAGGCCACGGAAGCGGCCGCGACGGCCAGTTCTTCGATCTTGTCCGGGCGGAATCCAGACCAGTGGTCCTTTTCGGTCACCACAACGGGGGCCTGCATGTAGCCGAGGGCCTTCAGCCGCTCCAGTGCCTCAACATCCTGGGAGATGTCGACGCTCTGGTAGGCGATGCCCTTCTTGTCCAGCGCCCGGTACGTGGCGTTGCACTGAACACAGGCCGGCTTCGTGTAAACCGTGACGGTCATGATCCCTGTTCCCCTCAGTTGAAGTCTTGTTCTCGTATTCAGCAGGCACCTGCCGGAAGCTACTGCTGAATCCGATCCCGGCCCGCTTGCTGCAGTGGCGGCCAATGCTCTTTGCCGGCCCTGTTTGCCTTGGGTCCGTCTTGCGCGGCTTCCCGCCCAATCCGTAAATCGATACTACATGTAGTGCAAGGCGCTGGTGCGGACCCCAAGATGATGTATTACAAGTATGTCATTTAACGCACCGTTAGTCCACAGGCGGGGGCAGGAAAAATGGCCGGAAATCCGCCAAAAGCGCCTCCTCCGTCCACACCCTGTGGATGGGTTAATCACATTTGAATCCCCGCGTGTCGCGGCGCGCCGGGCGTGTCGCGGATAGTGTCCGCAGGCGTCCCGGATCACACCACGAAGGGAGCCGCAGCGGCCCGGCTACACTGGCTGGGCACGGATTCGCGCTCCCACATCTGACTCGCCGAAGGATCACTGATGGTCAACCTGCTCCACCTGCGCACGCTGCTTGAAGTGACGCGGCTCGGGTCCTTTGCCGCAGCCGCCGCACGGCTGGGGTACACGGCGTCGGCGGTCTCCCAGCAGATGGCCGCGCTGGAACGCGACACCGGCGTCGAACTCTTCCACCGCTCGGCCCGCAGCGTGGTTCCCACCGAGGCGGCGTCCACCATGGTGCGGCACGCGTCCAAGGTGCTCACCGACGTCGAAGCCCTGCTCGCGGCAGCGTCCCGCAGCCACGACTCCCCCGCCCAGGAACTCCGCCTGGGCATCTTCCCCAGCCTTGCCACCTACGTCCTCCCGGACATCCTGCGGAACCCACGGTGGAACGACCTCGGCATCGAACTGCGGGTTTCCGTGGCCGAACCCGCCCAGACCATCCAGGGCCTGCGCACCGGCGGCGATCTTGACGTGGCCCTCGTGTACCAGGTGGGCCAATCGGGCCTCGCCTGGCCGCACACCTTGGACCGCCAATGGATCGGCGACGACGACTTCCGGGTGGTGCTGCCCGCATCCTGGGGCATCCGCGAAGACGCCGAAATGCAGGCGAGCCAGCTTTCGGACATGCCGTGGATCATCCACCACCCGGGAACCAGCGACGCCCTGGTGATCGAACGCCTCTTCGCCAGCTGCAATCTGCATCCGCGGGTGGTGGCCTACAGTGACGACTTCCATGCCAGCCTCGAAATGGCGGCAGCGGGCCTCGGCGCGGCGCTGGTACCGGAACTGGCGCTGCGGCACCGGCCGGCCGGCGTCGTCGTCCTGGATGTTCCGGACATCCGCCTGGCCCGCAACGTCTTTGCCTTGCTCATCAATGAAAAGCGCACCGCGCAGGTGCAGCTCTTCACCGAACTGCTGGCCGATACGCTCCGAAGCACCTCGCTGGCTCCCGCCGTCAAGACCCAACCGGGCACCAAACGGCAGGCCGGAAAGTCACAAGCGGGACGCCTTCCCTGATTTCCTCCCGGATGCTGGAACAGCTCCGGTCTTGGGTCTACATTGTTGGCATGAGCAAGGTAGCGAGCAAACATTTCGGGGAGATTGAGCTCAACCACGGGCGGGAACACTGCTATGTGGCCTCGCACGAACTCGCCGGAACTCCCCTGGAACTTGACCTGAATGTGGGCGCGCACGACCACTTCGACGAGCGCGCTCTGCACAAGGTGGACTACCGTCTGGGCTATCTTCCCGAACTGGTCGAACAGATCCGCGACATGATCGCGGACGAGCTCGCACAGGAGGGCACCAACTCGCAGCAGTTCCTGCACTTCCACTCCACGCAGCTCAAGGAAGAGCAGCTGGAGGCCGTGTTCGGCGTCCGCGACAAGGACGAACTGACCCACGACGTATTCCTGAAGGCCCTCAGGCTCGGACACGTTGCCATCTATCCCGGGCAGCCCGAGCGGTACTTCGTACTGGACTTCACCCTCGGCTCGCACTTCACCGATGAAGTGCTGGTGGCGGCCGCCGATGAGGACGGGGTGGTGGATGACGAAATCCTCTGGGAGTCCTGAGTCCCTGACTTAAACCGCGCCCTTAAACCGCGACGCCGGGGCTCACCACGGGCGTTCGACCGTGCTGTTGGTCTCCGGGTTGCGGAGGTACTCGCTGCGCTGTTCGCTCTTCAAGCGCTCCTGCCGGGCTTGGCGCTGCGACTCTTCGAGCCGCTTCAGCTGCTCCTGTTCCGTGGCGTTTTCCTCCGGGGCGTCACCCCCGTCGCCGCCTTCGCCTCCGGCGTCACCGGACTTGGCGGCGAGGCGCTCCCGGGCATCGGACAACCGCCTGCCTTCGCCCGCAGCGTTGCCTGCTCCGCCCGCGTCGAAGCACCCGGCGGGCGCGCCCCGGACCACCTCGAGGCCTTCCGCGTACAGGGCTTTGGCGCCGGCGTCGTCACCCGCGGAGCGTTGTCCATCGCCGAGCCGCTCGATGCCGAGGACCAGGTTCACCCGGATCCTGCAGCCGTCGTTCTCCGGCGCAGAACGCAGGGCAGCTTCGAAGGACGCCCTGGCGGCAGCGAAATCACCGCGGAGCACGTGGGCGTCGCCCGTGGCGAAATCGGCCTTCCACGGCTCAATGAGGTTCACGGCACCAAGCCAGGCGGCTGCCGTCTCCAGCGCCCCGGCATCCTTGCCGTCGAAGGCATCGGCCGCGGCGGTGCCCAGCGGTCCGAGCGACAACATCTTCGCGGACGCGGCCAGCACCACGACGGCCGGCAACGCTGCCCACGCGAGGCGGCGCCGCCGTCGCACGTTCTTCGGTGAGGCATTCATGCGGAACCTCCCTTCCCGGGTCCGCGGAGCCGTCTCAGTTCCCCGAAGTGCCGCACTGGGCCGGGCAGTGCGAAGCCGAAGGCCAGGAGCGCGAGGATCCAGTACAGCTCCGTCCGGCCCGTTGCGTCCTCCTCGGAGGCGCTGAGGGTTCCGGGAGCGGCCTTGGCCAACGCCGGCGCGATGGCGTCGCCGGCGGACCGGTGCACGTACGGGACTCCAAGGCCATCCGCGATCCTGCGGAGTTGGGTCTCATCGATGCGGGAAAGCGCGTCCCGCCTGCCGCCGTCGGCGTTTTCCAACAGGTACGAGCCGTCCCCGCCGACGTCCTTCATGCGGCCGCCCTCCGCGGTTCCGTAGCCAAGCACCGCTCCCCCGGCCACCATGGCGCGGTCGATGCCGAGGTCCGGTGCGCCGGGCTTGGCGCTGGTGTTCTCGCCGTCGCCAAGATAGAACACGACGGCGGGCCGGCCGGGATGCTGCTCTCCCGCGGCCTGGAGCCGCTCCGCCAGGAGGGGGCCCGCCGCGGTGACGCTGCTCCCCTGGGAATACACCGCCGGCTGCGGTTGCAGCACCTCGACTGCCGCGGCCAGTGCGTTGGCGTCCTGGGTGAGCGGCATGCGCACGGCGGACGTGCCGTCGAAGGTGAGCAGGGCGAACTTGGCGCCGGCCAGCTCCCGGGCGATGGCCGCGATATCGGAGCGGACGCCATCGAGCCTGGGGACAGCGTCGCCGTAATCCTCGGCGGCCATGCTGGTGCTGCTGTCCACCACAAAGAAGACATCGAGTTCGGCGGTGGCGGCGCGGGCGTCCCCGCCCGGCCAGCCCGGCCGGAACGCGGCCGCGATAAGGAGCAGGGCGGCAAGCGAACGCAGCAGGACAGCGCGGCGGTGCGCCGGCGGACGGGCCAGCAGGATGGCGCTGACAACGACCCCCAGTGCCGCCGCGGCGAGCAGCCACCAGGGCAGGACCGGAGCAAAGCTCAGCGGGCTCACCGTTCAATCCTCCAGGCCGCGACCAGGAGCACCGCAGCGGCAAACAGCGCCGCGAGCAGCGGGAGCTCCGGCCGGTCGGACACGATCAGCTGCGGGGCACCTTTCAAGGCCGTGGCTTCGCCTTCCTGGACCTTCTGCACGATTCCGGGAACGGCTTCGGGACTGTCCGGCGCGAAGTAGCTGCCGCCACTGGCCTCGGCGACGGCCCTCAGCCGGGCGCCGGGCTGGTCCTTGCGGCCCCCGTAATCGAGATCGCCCGGATTGAGGGCATGGATCCGGATGTTCCTGGGCTTGGCGAGCTGTGCGGCTTGTTCCAGCGTGAAGATCGGGGCACCGGAAACGTAGTTGTCCGTAGCCAGGATGATGCTGCGGGAACGCTTGCTGTCCTCGCCGCCGGCGGCTGCTGCTGCCGGGAAGCTTCGGATGCAGCCGGCCAGTCCATCACCGATCAGCGATGTGCCGCTGCCACCCCACGTGCCGCTGAAGAAGGAGTCGCCGCCGTCGTCGAAAGCTTTGCGGGCCGTGGCAAGTTCCTGGGCAATGTAGTCGTAGTCGTCGCTCAGCGGGAAAAGCTGCACGGCGCGGCTGTCGAACATGACCATGCCGATACGTTCGCCGTCGAACTCCTTGGCGAGTTTTTCGAACACGGCGGTGATGGCGGCATCGGTGCTTGCCATCGACCCCGAGACGTCCAGGCACAGGATGATGTCGCGGTTGCGCAGTTCCGGCTGGGTGGTGGTCCGTTCCGCCGGGCGGGCGGCCGCGAGGGCTGTTGCCGCGATGAACAGGAATCCGGAGGCGACGGCGGCGGCGAGCCAACGGCGGTGACGTCGCAGGGCGCGCCGGTATTCCGGGAGGGCGGTGAGCCGTTCGCCGTGCGCGACCGGCCGGGCGTCATGGGTGCTCCTGCGCCGTGCGGCCAAGAAGAAGGCAAGGGCCACCGCCGCGGCGGCCAAAGGCAGCACCCACCAGAAGGTCAGTTCCATGTGTGCACCGCCTGCCGGGCGAGGGCTGCGGAGCGCTCCACGCTGGATTGCGTGGCGGCCGCGAATTCGGCCGGGTACATGCCCGCGACACCCTCGGCCACGGCTCCGAGCCCGTGGTCCCGCAGTTCAGCAAGGGTCATGTGTGTGGCGTTGACGCCGCGTACCTCGCCCGCGAAGCCGCGCAGCAGGAGGCTGAGCCGCTGATGCGCTTCGCGTTCCGGCACGCGGCCCGCGGCTGCATCAGCCACCACGGCGTCAATGGCGGCAAGGTAACGCGACCGCAGGGTGGACATGTCCGCCGGAGGCGTGCCAGGCGCTGCCGCCCTGCGCTCCTGCCGGGCCGGTCTCAGGAGCCAGGCGATGACGGCCGCCAGCAGCACGAGGCCCAACCACATCCATTGGCTTCCGTACTGCAGCGGGGCGTAGAAACCCAGGTCATCCTGCACGTTGCTGCCCCCTGCCCGCGGCGCGTCCCCCGGTGGAATGCGGGGGACGGGAGCGGTGCCGCTCCAGCATGGCGAAAAGCGCGGCGACTACCTCGGTACTGCTGCCGGCGCGGCCTTCGGCAATGCCAAGCCGACGGAAGAGATCCTGCCTGCGCTGCTCGCGTTCCCGCGAGGCCTGGTGGTAGGCCGCCCTGACCGCGGCGTTGCCCGCGAGGGCCGCCGGAATGCCGGAACCGTCGGCGACGTCGAAGGCATCGGCCGGATTGGATGCCGCCAGCTCGGCATCCCGGACGGTGAACCACAGCAGCTCATGCCTGGCCTGCAGGCGGCGCAGCAGCAGTTCCGTCCCGGCGTCGGGCATGACCTCATCGGCGACGACCACCACCAGCATCCGTCGCTTGAAGGTACGCAGCACGTCGTCGAGCTGCCGGCCGATGCCGCTCGGCCCGCCGTCGAGCGTTGTGCTGCGGTGGACCTCCTGCAGGAGGCGCTCGAGGTGGTCTTCGCCGCTGCGCGGCGGGATGGTGGAGGAGCCGACGGCGGTGCCGTGCACGAGGCCGACGACGTCGCCGTGCCGGTGTGCGAGATAGCCGAGGACGCCGAGGGCCTGGACGGCGATATCGCGCTTGGCTTCACCGGAGACGGCGAGCGCAGACATGTTCCGTCCCGTGTCCGTGACCAGCAGGACGGTCTGCCGGCGGATGGCGACGTAGCGCTTCACGAGGGGCGAGCCGTGGCGGGCGGTGGCTTTCCAGTCGATGTCGCGGACTTCGTCGCCGGGCGTGTAGGCGCGGAGTTCGTCGAAGTCAAGGCTGCGGCCCTTGAAGACGGAACCGTATTCGCCGTCGAGCAGTCCAAGGGTTTTGCGGTGCGCGAAGATGAACATCTTCGACTGCACCCGTTTGAGAAGGCTCGCCACGGGCGCCTCAGGGAGTCTGTACCGCGGCGAGGACGGCGTCGATGACCGTCTCCACCCGGATGTTTTCCACGACGGCGTCAAAGCCCAGCACCACACGGTGGCGCAGGATGCGGTGGGCGAGGTTCTTCACGTCCTCGGGGATCACATGGTCCCGCCCATTGAGCAGGGCCTGGGCCCGGGCGGCCTGGCTGAAGGCGATGCTGGCGCGCGGGCTGGCACCGAACTCCACCAGGTTGGCAAGCCTTGGTTCGAGGTATTGGGCGGCGTTCCGGGTGACGTAGGAGATCCCCACGATGTAGCGGACGATCGCGGGGTCGATGTAGATCCGGCGGACAATGTCCTGCGCTTCGACGATGGCGTCCAGGGACGCGGCCGCCGGGGGCTTCTGTGCCGCACTGTAGACCCCGGCGTCGATCCTGCGGATGATCTCCGCTTCCTCGGCCGGGCCCGGGTAGTCCAGCACGTCCTTGAGCATGAAGCGGTCCATCTGGGCTTCGGGGAGCCGGTAGGTGCCTTCCTGCTCAATGGGGTTCTGGGTGGCGAGCACCAGGAACGGCGAGGGCAGCGGATAGCTCTGCCCGCCGATGGAGGTCTGGCGTTCCTGCATGGCTTCGAGCATGGCGCTTTGGGTCTTGGCGCTGGAACGGTTGATTTCGTCCAGGAGCACGATGTTGGCGTGCACGGGCCCCAGCTGTGTGACGAAGGTGCCCTTGGCGGCGTCGTAGATCTGGGTGCCGGCGATGTCGCTCGGAAGCAGGTCCGGGGTGCACTGGATGCGGCGGAAGTCGGCGCTGACCGATTCTGCGATGGCCTGGGCCGCCGTGGTCTTGGCCAGGCCGGGCACGCTCTCCAACAGGACATGTCCACCCGTGAGGAGGGCGATCAGCAGGGTTTCACGCAAACGGCCCTGGCCCACCACCTTGGCGTCGAAACTGCGGGAAACGGCGGCAACGAGCTGCTGGGCCCGGGCCATTTCACCCGCTTCAATGCTGACTGTGGCGGTGTTCTGAAGCACCCGTTGCCCCCTCCGCTGGATTGCTTGTTCGATGTGCCGTTCCAGCCAAGCCGAACGGCTCCGGACCGGCAATGGGGAGCCCTCCCCATGACGGGTCCTGAGGTCTATCCTTTAGCCATGATTGAGCTCCCAGACAGTTACCAAGCGTATCTTGATGGCCAGGCTGAGCGGACCATCCAGGCCGTGCGCCCCATCCTGATGCAGTCGGCCGCGGACCAGCTCCACGGTGTCCGGATCACCTACAACCCCGGAGCAACCGGCCATCAGGCCCACCTCGACGAGAGCCTCCCCTACGGGACCATCGTGGAGGATATCGACTGACAGCGCGGCGGCCGGCCCGTTATCCACGCCGGCCACTGCGAGCGCCTCGAGCGGTCTCACGCCACGGACTCCCCCAGCCCCGGTGCTCCGTGACGGCATCGCCCTTCCCGGGCCGTGGCGCCGGACAGCGACGTCCGGAACGGCGGGCCGGAGGAGTGCGTGATGCGAAACGGACGGATTCCGGCGGCACTGGCCGCCGTCGTCGTGCTGTTGTTCGGCGGGGTTCCGCAGCAGCCGGGCGGCGCTCAACAGGCTGTAGTCGAAGCACAAGCAGTACCGGGGCAGTTGCACGTCACGGCCGCCGGCGACTACTCGGCGTCGGACGCCGCGGCAGGGGTGCTCTCCCGGATCGCTGCGCTGGGCCCGGAGCTGCACCTCGCCCTGGGCGACCTCTCCTATACGGCCGCCGCGCCTGAGCAGGCTTGGTGCGATTTCGTCACCGCCCGTACCGGCGCCGGGTTCCCCTTCGAGTTGGTGGCGGGTAACCACGAAAGCAACGGCCAGCACGGCTTCATCAACAACTACTCGGCGTGCCTGCCCAACCAGTTGCCCGGCGTCGTCGGAACTTACGGGCGCCAATACTACGTTGACGTTCCGCAGCAGGAACCGCTGGCGCGCTTCATCGTCATCTCCCCCGGCATCCCTTTCGAGGCGGGCAACCTCAACTACGCTCCCGGGAGCAGCAACTACCTGTGGACGTCCAACGCCATCGATTCCGCCCGTGCTGCCGGTATTCCCTGGGTGGTGGTGGGCATGCATACGCCGTGCCTGTCCGTGGGCCAGTACGTGTGCGCGTCCGGGGAAGCGATCGCCAACCTCCTGATCGCCAAGAAGGTGGACCTGGTTCTGAACGGGCATGAGCACTTGTACCAGCGCAGCAAGCAGCTCTCGACGGCGGCCGGCTGCACCGGGATCACCCCGGACGTTTACAACCCGGCATGCGTGCGCGACGCGGACAACGCCCTCGCCAAAGGCGCGGGCACCGTCTTCGCGACTGTTGGCACCGGCGGCGTGGCGCTGCGTGATGTCAACCCGGCCGACCCCGAGGCGCCGTACTTCGCGGCATGGTCCGGGCTGAACGCGAGCCCGAGCCATGGCCTCCTTGACCTGCAGTTCACCACCACGGCCTTGAGCGCGGCGTTCACCGCCACCAGCGGCAGCTTCAGCGACTCCTTCACCATCGCCCCGGCCGGCAGCAACACCCCGCCGCAGGCGTCGTTCACCAGCAGTTGCACGGGTCTGGGCTGCACCTTCGACGGAGGCGCGTCCCAGGATCCGGACGGCAGCATCGCCGGATACCTCTGGGACTTCGGCGACGGCACCACCTCCACCGCCCAGCCGGCAAGCAAGAACTACGCTTCCTCCGGGACCCGGACAGTGCGCCTGACCGTCACGGACAACCAGGGCGCGACGGCGGTCGCCACCCAGGCGGTCACCGTCACCGCCCCGGGCGGCCTGGCCGCGGACGGGTTCGGCAGGACGGTCAGCAACGGCCTGGGCACCGCGGATTCCGGAGGCACCTGGTCCACGACGGGCAGCACCGCGAACTACTCGGTCTCCGGCGGTGCCGCACGCCTGCGGCTGGCGGCCGCCGGAACCGGCAACTATGCCTACCTCCCCGCAGTGTCCTCCGCCGCGACGGAACTGTACGTGGAGGCCGCAAGCGACAAACCGGCCAGCGGATCCGGGATGTATCTCTCGGCGGTCGGCCGCAGGATTGCAGGAGCGGGCGAATACCGGTGCAAGGTGACGGTTTCCGCCAGCGGCGCCGTAGCGCTCTCCCTGGTCCGGACCGGCGCGAGCGGCGCGGAGACCACCATCCAGTCCGCGGTCGCCGTGCCGGGCGTGAGCTATGCCGTGGGCGACAGGCTCTCCATCCGGCTGCAGGTGACAGGCACGGGTCCCACGACCATCAGGGCCCGGGTGTGGGAGACGGGCACGCCCGAACCCGGAACGTGGCAGCGCAGCATCACCGACAGCACGGCCGCCCTCCAGGCGCCGGGTGCCATCGGCTTCACGAACTACCTCTCCGGCTCCGCCACGAACGCGCCCGTGACGGTACTGCTGGACAACCTCCAGGCGAACGTGCCGTAGTCAGCCCTTCATCGCCCCGGACATGGCGAAGGCGTTGCCGGAGCCGCGGGACATCAGCGTGTAGAGCAGCAGCACGGGCAGCGAGTAGAGGATCGAAAACGCGGCCAGCTCGCCGTAGGCGATGGCACCGTGCTGGCCGAAGAAGCTGAAGATGGATACGGCCGCCGGTTGCTTGGACGGTGAGAGCAGCAGGATGAAGGGGACGAAGAAGTTCCCCCAGGCCTGGATGAACACGAAAATGAACACCACGCCCAGGCCTTGCCGCATGAGGGGCAGCACCACCGTCCGCAATGCCGCCATGGCGGAGGCCCCGTCCACCCAGGCCGCTTCCTCCACCTCCAGGGGGACGGAGTCCATGAAGTTCTTGGTCATCCAGATGGCCATGGGCAGCGTGGTGGTGGCCATGAAGAAGATGGTCGCAGGCACCGAGTCCAGGAAGTTCAACTGCACGAACAACCCGTAGACCGGCACCATGATGGCGGTGACCGGCAGGGAAGTGCCGAAAAGCACCGAGTACATGAACGGCTTGTTGAAGCGCGAAGGATGCCGGGACAAGGGATACGCCGCCAGGACGGCTGCCAGGAGGTTCACGACGGCGGTCCCGCTCGCCAGCAGGAAGCTGTTCCACAGCGGAAGGAACAGGAGTTCCGGGGTCAGGACCGCGCCGAAGTTCTCCAGGGAGGGCTGCCGCGGGACCCGGGTGCCGTGCCCCGCCTCGGCATCCAGCGAGGCGAACACCAGCCACAGCAGCGGCAACAGGAAAGCGGCCCCGACGACGGCGAGCGCGGCGTTGGCGCCCCACCGCACCCGGCGGCGTCCGCGCAAGGCCGGGACCGGCGTCGTCGTTCCCTTCCGGCTCATCGCTTCGCCTCCCGCAGCAGGCGGACGTACACGATGCCGAACACCATGCCCACCAGGATCAGCACCGAGGCGATCGCCGTGCCATAGCCGATGTCGCCGAACTTGAACGCCTCCTGGTAGGCCAGGACGGGCAGCGTGGAACTTGCACCCGCGGGTCCGCCGGCGGTCATGACCCAGATCAGTGTGAAGACGGCGAGCGTCTGCAGGGTGATGAGCATGAGGTTGCTGGCGATGCTGTTCCGGATCATGGGCAGCGTGATGAAGAACAGCCGCTGGAGTCCGCCGGCGCCGTCCATGAGCGCGGCTTCCATGATGTCGGCGGGCACCTCGGCCAAGGCGGCGCGGTAGACGAGCATCGAGAAGGCGGTTCCCCGCCAGATGTTGGCCAGCACCACAGCCGCCATCGGGTAGGAGTAGAGCCAGTCGGCGCCCTCAAGGCCGGCCGTGCCGAGGATCTGGTTCAGGGTGCCGTCCCGGCTGAAATACGCATAGGCGGCGAAGGCGGCCACGATTTCCGGCAGCACCCAGGCGGCGACGACGGCGGTCCCCACCACGCGGGACAAGGCCCGGTTGCCCCGCTGCATCAGCAGGGCAAGGGCCAGGCCCAGGAGGTTCTGGCCGATGATCGCGGACGCGCCCACGAAGACAACGGTGAGCCAGAGGGCAAGCGGGAAGCCCTCTTCGTTGATCATCCGGCCATAGTTGTCCAGGCCGATCCAGGAAGGTTCGCGCGCGGCCTTGCCGCTCAGGGCAACGTCGGTGAAGGAGGCGTAAAAAGACCAGGCGACGGGGGCCAGCAGGAACAGGGCGAGCAACAGTACCGAAGGGAGGACCGGAAGCAGCCGGAGCCGCCGCCGCAGGGCACTGCCGCGCGGTACCGTGGGGCGCCGGACTTCACGGGAGCGCGGCTCTTCCGGAGAAGGCCCGCGGTCAAGGAAAAGCATGGGTCATTTCCGCAAGGACCATGGTCACTTCCGGATGACCTTGTCTTCGCCCACGATCTTCTTCACCGCGGCGCCATAGGCTGCCGCTGCTTCCGCGGGGCTCTGCTTCCCGGTGATCACGGCCTCCGTGGCTTCCTGCACGGCGCTGGAGATCCGCGGGTAGTCGGCAGTGGCGGGGCGGAAGTGCGTCACGTCCACCAGTGCGGACACATCTTTCACGAAGGGGTTGGCGGACTGGTATCCGGGGTCCGCCGCAACATCGCTGCGGACCGCGATCTGGGAGTTGGCGGTGTCGAAGGCCAGCGCGTTCTTGCGGTTCAGGGCGGTGGCCAGGAACTTGAAGGCCAGGTCCGGGCTCTTGGTCTTCGCCCCCACCGCCAGTGTCCAGCCGCCGGACATGCTTACGCCGCCCGGTTCCTGGCCGTTCTGGGTGGGGAACATCGCCACGCCCATGTCCTTGGCATAGCCGGGCCATTCGTAGGCGCCGCCTTTCTGCCAGAACGATGGCGTGTAGGAGCCTTCCACGGTGGCGCCCATCTTCCCCTTGGGAAGCCACTCGCCAAAGACCCGCTTCCAGACATTCGGGTCCAGTGCTTCCGCCGGCGTGACGGCGAGCTTCTCGTCATAGAGGGTCTTGAGGAACTGCAGCGAATCGGTGAAACCCTTGGAGCCCACTACCCACTTCTTTTCCTGCTCGTCATAGAGCGTGCTGCCCGTTCCATAAAGCAGTTCGTAGAAGCTCTGCATCACGGTGCCTTCGCCCGTGGCCTTGCCGGCGTACATGTTGAACGGGACGACGGCGGGGTCCGCAGCCTTCATTTTCCGGGCCGCCGTGAGGATGTCCTCCCAGGTCCTGGGCTGCCAGGGCACGGCGATGCCCGCTTTCTGCAGCACGGTCTTGTTGTACCAGATGGCCCGGGTGTCGGTACCGAGCGGCACCGCGTAGATTCCGCCGTCGTCCGCGCGGCCGGCGGCTTTGGCGGCGTCGGTGAAGTTGGCCCAGTCCGGCCAGGCGGCCAGGTGCTCGTCGAGTTTAAGGAGGTATCCGGCGTCGACGTCGGAACGCACCTTGAAGGTGTCCTCATAGAAGACGTCCGGCGCGGTTTCCGCCGAGCGGTGGGACAGCGCGAGCTTGGTGCCGTAATCGTCGTCATTGGCCTGGATGGGTTCCAACTGCACGGTGACACCGCTGTTGGCGGCCTCGAACTCCGTCTTCGCCGCTTTCAGGACGTCGTCCAGCGCGGTGAAGGAATCGGTCTTCTGGTAGACGACCTTGAGGGTCTTCGCTTCGGTGCCTTGCGGCGTACCTGGTGAGCACGCGGACAGGGCCAGCAGCCCGGCCGCTGCCAGCAATGCTGTCCCCATGCGGAACCGGCCCGAACGTGGCCGGCGCCGGCTGGTCTTCTCTTGGCTGGTCATGGCGCTCCGATCTCTCACGGCTGCAGCCCCCACACTCCATTCGGCCCAGCCAGTTCCCGATATTCAGATATGGTGATGCGGGCCTTTCAGCCCTCCAGCAGCAGGCGCTGCGCGCGGGGTGCCAAGGTGTGTTCAAGCACGAGGCACGCCGCCCCGATGGCGCCGACATCTTCGCCGACGCCCGTTCCGACAACTTCGATTCCATGGATGCTGTTGGCCGCACTGTTCGACGCGAGCAGCGGCGGCACGAGATCCAGGTAGCGGGAGGCCAGGCGGCCCCAGAACGGCCCGCCGAACACTACGCGTTCGACGTCCAGGGTGTTCGTCACGACGGCGACCGCGCGGGACACCAGCACCGCGGATTTGTCGATGATCGCCAGGGCGCGCTCGTCACCGGCGTCGGCGGCATCGCACAGGCGGGCGAAGCCTTCCTGGACTTCCGGCCCGTCGCTGCCATAGGGTCCGCCGGTGAGGATGCCCTGCTGCACGGCCGCGTTGACCAGCACCTGGGGGATCGCCGAGGACTTCACGCAGCCGTTGAGGCCGCAGTCGCAGGCGGGGCCGCCCGGGTCCACGATGATGTGGCCGATTTCGCCTGCGTTGCCGGAGGTGCCACGGACCACCTCGTCGTTCATCACGATTCCGCAGCCGATACCGGTACCCATGTACATGAAAACGAAGCTGCCGGTCCCGCTGATGCCGCCGGCCCAGGTCTCGGCGACGGCGGCGCTGGTGACGTCCTTGTCCACGAGGGTTTCCAGGCCGGTTGCTTCGGCAAGGGCCTCCCGCAGGTGGACACGGTGCCAGCCGCTGAGCAGCGGCGGATCCACCACGGTTCCTTCGTCCAGGTCGATCGGACCAGGAGCGGCAACACCCAGGCCGGCGATCCTGGACTGGTCCACGCCGGAATCCTTGATGAGGGTCTTGATTTCCCCGGCAATCGCGTCGATGATCACCGGCGGAGCGCCCGCAGGGGTGGCAATCCGGGAATGCCGGACAACATTGCCCACCAGGTCCAGCACCACGAAGGTAATGACGGCGGGGTCGAGGTGCACACCCACGGCGTACATGCCGCCGGGATTGAGCTGCAGGATGGTGCGCGGCTTGCCGGGGCCGCTGCCCTCCTTGCCGGCTTCCACGATCAGGTCCTGGTCCAGGAGCCTGCGGGAGATATTGGAGATGGTCTGCGGGGAAAGCCCCACGATCTGGGCAAGCTCCACCCGGCTCAGGCCGCTGGCCGAGCGCCTGATCGCATCCAGGATGACGGTGAGGTTGAAGTCACCCATGCGTGGCAGATTGGTTCCGCGCCTCGGAGTGGGCTGGCGGATCTCAGTCAAGGATTTCCCCTAAAATCAAACGGATGCGGTACTTGCATCTGCATCGTACGTCACGTGCGCCCCTGCCGGTATGTTCACACGCGGGCGCCTGCAAAGCGGCCCGGAGCGATGCGCCGGGGATGCCATGGCGCTGATGCCCGCGGCCGACGTCGAAATCACGCCGGGCCTGGTCCGCCGCCTGCTCCGCGAGCAGGTGCCGGCCCTCGCGTCCGAGCCTCTGGAGCCGGTGGCGAACGGCTGGGACAACGCCGTGTACCGCTTGGGCAGCACGCGCGCCGTCCGCTTGCCGCGGCGCGATGCCGCGGCAGGACTGGTGCTCCATGAACAGCGCTGGCTGCCCGGCTATGCCCGCCGCTCCCCCGTACCGCTTCCGGCGCCGCTGTTCGCCGGCCGGCCCGGAGCCGGATATCCCTGGCATTGGAGCGTCCTGCCGTGGTTCGAAGGCATTCCGGCCATGAGGCTGCCCCCTGTGGAGCGGAAGGCGGCTGCCGAAGAACTCGCTGCGTTCCTGGCCGCCATCCACGCACCGGCCCCGGCCGATGCCCCGGTCAATCCGTTCCGCGGCGTACCGCTCGCACACCGGTCGGCCGCGGTGCTGGAACGGCTTGGGGACAGGGATCGGTTTCCCGGAGCGGAACGCCTGCGTGCTGTCTGGGCGCAAGCCTTGGAGGCGCCGGTGCATGCGGGGCCGCCGCTGTGGTTGCACGGGGACCTGCACCCGGCCAACGTGCTGTTCACTCCGCCGCACGCAAGGGGCCCGGCGCTGGCCGCCGTGATCGATTTCGGCGATCTCGGCGCCGGGGACCCCGCCGTCGACCTCGCGGCCGCCTGGCTGATGTTCGACGACGGCGGCCGGCAGCGCTTCATGGCCGCCTACGGCGGTACCGGGGACATGTGGGAGAGGGCCAGGGGCTGGGCGCTGAACCTTGGGACCGCGCTCCTGGCGCATTCCGACGACAACCCGGCAATGCTGGAGACCGGCCGCTTCGCGCTGGGGGAACTCCTTGCGGAGCAGCGCTGACGGAGGACCGGACGCCTAGGCCTTGATGCTCCGCGTGACGGTGAACTTCGGATTCCGGCCGAGCTCTGTTGTGGCGCCGATCAGCCGCTCCAAGGCGGGGCGGTACTGCAGGTGGCTGTTGTACACCGTCCACAGTTCACCTCCCGGAGCGAGGACGCGTGCCGCGGCCTCGAACATCTTCAGGGCCGCCCCGGCATGGACGCTGGCACCCAGGTGGAAGGGCGGGTTGAGCAGGATCAGGTCCGCACTCCCCTCCCCGAAGCCGGACATCGCGTCGTCATGGACGACGGCGATGCGGCCGGCCAGTCCGTTGGCCACCGCGGTGGCGGTTGACGATGCGACGGCGGCGGCGGACTGGTCTGTGGCCGTGACCCGGGCGCGGGGATGGCTCCGGGCGTACATTGCGGCGAGGATGCCCGTTCCGCAGCCGAGATCCACGGCGTGCCGGGCGTCAGGCATACGGTCCAGGAAGGACAACAGGAAGCGGGTGCCGATGTCCAGTTTCCCGCCGGAGAACGCGGCACCGTGCGAAGCGACGGTGATTCCGAGTTCCGCTACCTCGTCCAACACCGGGAAGCGTGGCGGTCCGGCCGGCCGCTTCGGCCCGCGGGCCACCAGGACCCGGGACTTGCGTTCCGCCAGCTGCGGCTGGACACTCTCGAAAAAGCGTTCCAGTACGGAATTCATGCCCAGGGACATGTGCTTGACGCGGCCGCCGGCCAGCAGGACTGCATCGTCGGGCGCATGGCGCGCTACGGCATCGGCGATCTCCTCCAGTTCCGCAAGCGAGCGGGGCAGCTGGAGCAGGACCACAGAGGCGTCCTCAAAGAGCCTGGCGCCATAGAGCCCGCCGCCCTCCCCGGGGCCGACGGATTCGAAACGGCCGGCCAGGCCCGCCGCTTCGGCGTTGCGTTGCAGGGCGCTGCGCCCGGAGTAAAGGTCCTGCGCCACCCGGACTCCGGAAACGTCCAGCGCTGCGAGCGCGCCAAGGGTCAGCGCACCGTAGCGGTCTCCGACGACGGCGAGCCGCGCTCCGGGCGCCAAATGTTCGGCAGCGGTTTCGACCAGCAGGCGGTCGGTGGCGTCATGGGCGAAAAGATTGGGGGCCTCAACGTCCGGGAACCTCCGCAGGCCGGCCAAGATCCCTTCCAGCTCAGCTTCCCGCATCGAGCGGACCACCTTCCATCGCAAACAGAAAAACACCCCGCCCAACCGGGCGGGGTGTTTTTTCTTCCGTGGAGCTGAGGGGACTCGAACCCCTGACCCCCTGCATGCCATGCAGGTGCGCTACCAGCTGCGCCACAGCCCCGGAAATCACCCGGCAGGAACCTTTCCGTTCCCGCCGAAGCAACTCGTCAATACTAAACCACAACGGTGTGAGATAGGAAATCGAGCGTGATTCAGGCGTTGTGGCGGTTCGCGCAGCAGGTGCTGCGGATAAGGTGCGGTCGAACGGCCGCACCTCCCCCCATTTCCGCAGCACATGCTTCCAGGGACCGGCATGCGAACCGCCACTGGCCTGCCCCTCAGTGTAGGGTCATAATCAGTGTTAAACAAACCATGCATCCGGTTTCCGGGCTGAAAAGTTCAGGCAACGGATTATGACCGGAAAATCACGGTTTCGGGGACTGTTTCCGGAGCCACGCCACTGATCCGCCACAACCGCTCGGAGGGGTAGTAATGGTCCACCGTGACAAGGTCGATCTGGTGCCGGCTGAACCCGGCGTCCCACAGCGCCTCCCATGCTTCCGGAACGTCGCCCAGCATTTGAGGGCGCGGCCGGCCGGCTTCCCTGCAAAGCCCTTCGATCAGGCGCCGCACCGGTACCGGTTCAGGAAAAGCGGCATAGAAGGCCTTGCCGGGCTGCGGTCCGGCGAGCGCCAGTCCCGCTACCAATGCCCCCAGGCTTCCGGCGTCGATCACGGACAGGCGCGCGGTTCCGTCTCCCGGCCAACCGCCCGCGGCATCCAGGATCTTGAACAGTCCCGGCGCCACCCAGCGGTCGCCGTCGCCGAGCACCAGGTTCGGGCGCACCACTTCACCGCCGTAATCGAGGACCATCCGCTCGGCCGCAGCACGTGCGGCGCTGGCGGCCGACGCCGGCCGGTACGGACGCGGCCCGCCGCCCCGGTGCGGACCCATGCCATGGACGCTGGCCGTGCTGAGGTAGATGAGGCGGGGATTGCCGGCCCGGCGGCATTGCTCGATGACATGCCGCGTTCCCTCCTCATTGACCTGCCGCGCCAGGACCGGGTCCGGGCCGACATAGGAAACGGCATGGACCACCACGCCGGGCAGGCCGGCGCCTTCCAAAGCCGACAGCAGGCTACCGGGTACAGTGATGTCCACCATGGCTTTGTCCGCATGGCGCCCCTGCAGCCAGGCAGGGTCGCCCGGCTGCCGGTGGGAAGGATTCCGGGAAAGCAAGGCCACCCGGGCCTTTCCGGTATCGGCCAGTGCCGCGGCAATGCGGCGGCCGATGAAGCCGGTGGCGCCCAGCACGGCAATTCCGGAGAGCATGCCAGCAGTGCTTGTCATGCCCTGCGGGCCCTGGCAAACGATGGAATCATGAACCCAAGTATCCCGGACGGGGAACCGGAGAGGTCCTGACGCTGACATGCAACAACGAGCACAAGCCACGCGAACGGCGATTATCGAAGGCGCCGCTTCCATCTTCGAGGAAGTCGGCTACGGAAACGCCAGCCTGAGTGACGTCACCAAGCGGTCCCGCGTCACCAAAGGGGCGCTCTACTTCCATTTCAAATCCAAGGAAGACCTCGCCCTGGCCGTGATCGCCGAACAGCACAACATCGTACGGATCGCCGGCGAGAAGATCGCCGCAGCCAACCTTCCCGCACTGGAAACAATGGTCACCATGTGCAGGACGTTCGGGCAGCAGCTGCTCGATGAGCCCGTGGTGCGCGCGGGGATCAGGCTGACCTTTGAGGCCTCGGCCTTCAACGGGGACGTCAAGGGCCCGTACAAGGACTGGATGGCCACCATGGAGTACCTGACGCAGCAGGCCCAGAAAGAAGGGGACATCCGGGAAGACCTGGATGCCGGCGACTTCGCGCATTACCTTGTGGCCTCGTTCACCGGCAGCCAGATGGTGTCCAATGTGATGACAGGCAGGCAGGATGTCCTGAAGCGGATCGAAGACATGTGGGACTTCATGATGCCCGCCATCAGCCCCGCAGGCCGTGCGGCCGTCAAACCCTGACGCCGGCCCGGAGGGGGCAAGCCACAGGCAGCATCAGCCGCGGATGGCGGCACGCAGGAGCATCAGCACTTCCCCGTCATTGAGGACCCTGACCTCGAAGAGGTCCTGGCTTCCGGGGCCGGGAAGCGAGACGGCAAGTTCGGCGGGATCGGCGAGTTCCACGATCTTCACGAATTCCGCCTCAAAGCATGCGAAGTCCGCGCCGGGACACCCCGTGGCGGCGCGCACCGCCTGCCGCGCCGCTTCGATCAGGAGCATTCCAGGCACATGGTCCAGCGGATGGTCGAAGAAGATCGGATGGCTGGTGTCCACGCGCAAGGGCCAGACTCCCGGCCGGACCTCCCGGCCCAGCATGACGTTCCGGGCGCTCGCATGGCCCACTGCCGACGCCTCGAGCAGTTCGCCGCCACAGGCCGGCCGTCCCACCGCGGCGGAACGGCGGAAGCGTTCATAACCTGCCGGCGTCACGATCCTGGCTCCGGCGCTGCCCTCTCCGATGGTTTCGCCGTCCACCGTGAACCGCGCTTCGACACTGAGTGAAGCGGGTCTTCCCGCACTGAGCTTCACATCCCGGAGCTGCAGGTCCACCGACAGCTGGGTGGGGACCGAAGGATCCAGCGTGACGTTCTCCAGCGAGACGCCGATCCGGGGCATCAGGAATTTGTGGTCCATGGGAACCCCGTTGCGGTGCGCCAGCAGGATCACCGATTGCCTCAGCGTCTCCGCCATCAGCGCCGAGTCCGGACATCCGTCCCCGGACCCATAGAAGACGTGCCAGCGCGGCCACTGGGCTCCTGCCGTGAACCGCTGCGGAGCTACCTGGATAAAGTCCGTCAGGAAGACTTCCGACAGCGAAATCTTGTGGACCAGGCCCCGCCGCACGGAGGATTCGAAAAGCGCCCCGGCCCGCCTCCGGCCGTCGCCCGCATGCTGCTCACCCAACTCGATGCGCCTCTTATTCTTGACCCGTAAATGAGCAAATTTTACCGGCCTGCAGGGTTTTTAAAACAAGTGGATAGTCCTTCGGCGCCCACCTCCACGCCCGGCACTCCGGCGCTTCCGGCAGCCCGCTCCCGATTGACGTATTCGAACATATATTCGAACATTGAAGTATGCCAGCAGCACTGCCCGATCCTCTTCCCGCTCCCCTGCGCACCCCGCCGGGTGAGGATCTGCAGACCCGGATCCACCTCATGCAAGGCCGGCGTGCACGGGAGCATTCCCTGCCCGTGGTTCCGGCACTTAAGCGGGTCCTGCCCGCAGGCCTGCGGCCCGGCGGCGTCTATTCCTTGCAGGGTTCCATGTCCCTGGCCATGGCGCTCCTGGCCGGCCCGTCCTTGAACGGCGCCTGGTGCGGGGTGATGGGGCTTCCCGATTTCGGAGTGGAAGCCGCCGCAGGGTTCGGCGTCGCCTTGGACCGGCTGGTGCTGGTACCCGATCCCGGCGAGCGCTGGCTGCAGGTGCTCGCAGCCATGACGGATGTCCTTCCGGTGGTGCTTGCCTGTGCCCCGGCACGGACTGCTCCGGCGGATGCCGCGCGCCTCGGTGCCCGGCTCCGCGAGCGCGGCTCCGTCCTCCTCGTGGCAGGGAACTGGCCGCAAAGCGAAGCAGTGCTGAGGGTCAGCGGCCAGGACTGGGAGGGCTTGGGCCAAGGCCACGGCCACCTCTCCCGCCAGGAGCTCCGCGTTGAGGTGGCGTTGCGGGGTGCGTCCCGGACCGCCGTCGTGGATCTCTCCGGCGGAGTTCCGGAAAAGGCCTCCGCGTACCGGATCGGGGCCTGAGCGTGCGCCACAAAACGATGCGGCCACAAACAATGCCCCCGAAACCAGGGGTCCCGACGCCGGCCCCCGGCGGAACGGTTTCGCGGGCCATGGTGGCTTGGTTCCCGGACTGGCCGCTTGTTGCCGCCCGCTTGGCGGAGGATCTTCCGGCCGATGGTCCCGCAGCTGTCATCGCCCAGGGGAAAGTGGCGGCGTGTTCGGCCGAGGCCCGGAACGAAGGAGTGGTCCGGGGGCTGCGGATCAGGGAAGCCCAGACCCGCTGCACCACCCTGGCAGTGTGCCCTGCGGATCCCCTCCGTGATGCCCGGGAATTCGAGCCCGTCCTGGCTTCCCTCGAAGAGCGGAGCCCGGGCGTCGATGTGTTGCGCCCCGGCCTGTGTGCCATCCGGATCCGGGGCGCCGCCCGGTATTACGGCAGCGAGGAATCAGCTGCCGGGGCGGTGCTCGATGCCGCCGATTCCCTGGGTGTCGAAGCCCGGGTGGGGGTTGCCGATTCCGTTTTCGCGGCCGTGCAGGCCGCCCGGAGCACCACCGAAAGCGTCGCGTTCATGGTGCTGCCCCCGCACACCTCACGGGATTTCCTGGCTCCCTTCCCGGTGGAAGCGCTGGAGCAGCCGGGCCTGGCTTCCCTGCTGAAACGGCTTGGCATCCACACCCTGGGTGATTTCGCCCGGCTGCCGCTGTCCGATGTCCGATCCCGTTTCGGTGAGGCCGGGGTCCTGGCCCATGCCATGGCCCGCGGCGAAGACCCTACAGCGGTAGTGCCCCGGGTTCCGCCCAGGAAGCTTGACCGCCAGGTGGATTTCGATCCCGGTCTGGACCGTATCGACCAGATTGCCTTCCAGCTGCGTGCACCGGCCGGGGAGTTCATCGCGGCGCTGCAGGAAGCCGGCCTGGTATGCACGGAGCTGAAGGTCGCACTGACGGACGATTCCGGCACCCGTTCGGAGCGGCTGTGGGGGCATCCCCGCCACTTCATGGCGAGCGACGTCGTGGACCGGGTGCGCTGGCAGCTCCAGCCCCGCTCCGCAGACCCTTCCGGCATCCAGGGGGCGGGCGGGATCACCTCGGCGATTGTCCGGGTGGAGCTGATCCCCGGCCGGACGGATTCCATCACCGGCCATGGGCAGGACCTGTTCGGGGAAGGTGCCGAAGAGAAGATCCACCACGGGCTGAGCCGGCTCCAAAGCATGCTGGGGCAGGACGCCGTGCTGGTTCCCGCCGTCGCGGGCGGACGGGTGCTGCATGAGCGGCGGCTGCTCACCCCGTGGGGCGATCCCGTTCCGCGGGAGGCCGCCCTCCAGGCGGCCAGGCCGTGGCCGGGGAGCATCCCGGATCCCCAGCCGGCCACGGTTTTCGCCTCCCCTGTTCCTGTCCTGCTGCTGGATGCGGCCGGCGAAACAGTCCGCATCGATCCCCGCGGGGTGCTCCTTTCCCCGCCGGCCTGGTTCTGCCCGGATGCCGACGGCGGAAGCCGGGCACCGCGGCGGCAGGTCACCGAATGGACCGGCCCCTGGCCGCTGCGGCAGCGCTGGTGGGATGAGGACCGCCGTCGCCATGCCGAACGCTTCCAGATTGTCGACGGCGACGGCGACGCCTGGCTCCTGCTCCTGTCCGGCGAACGCTGGTGGGCCGAAGCCCGCTACGACTAAGGGCACCGCTCCCCCGCTGCCCCGGCAACACCAAGCAAGAAAGACACCATGGGCTGGCACAATTCACCACTGACCTGGGCGCAATTCGAAGGCACCCTCTCCGGCAGGCTCCCGCGCGAAGGCGACGGGCCCCGGGACCATACGCGCAAGGGCGACGGCGGGGACAGTCCGGCCTGGTCCCGGAAACGCGGCCCCTACCGTCCCCGGCCCGAACTTCCCGCCCGCGGAGCGGTTCCCTATGCGGAGCTGCACGCCCATTCGCACTACAGCTTCCTCGACGGCGCTTCCTCGCCCGAGGAACTCGTGGAGGAAGCGGTACGGCTGGGACTGCATGCCCTCGCGCTCAGCGACCACAACGGTTTCTACGGGATCGTGCGGATGGCCGAAGCCGCGGAGGCCTACCAGCTGAAGACCGTGTTCGGCAGTGAGCTCTCCCTCGGCCTGCGCAAACCCCAGCACGGCGAAGCCGACCCCGAAGGCGAACACCTGCTGGTCCTGGCCCGCAAGGAGGAGGGCTACCACCGCCTGGCTTCCGCCCTGACCGCTGCCCACCTGGATCCCGGCGCGGAAAAAGGCAAGCCGGTCTACAGCCTCGATGCCCTGGCCGACACCCTGCACGGCCACTGCCTGGTCCTGACCGGATGCCGCAAAGGCTCCGTGCGCCGCGCCCTGGTCTCGGAGGGCGAAGCGGCCGCGGCACGGGAACTCGATGCCCTGCTGGAACGCTTCGGGCACGGAAACGTGGCGGTGGAAATCTTCGACCACGGCAACCCCTTGGACACGGACCACAACGATGCCCTCGCCCGGATCGCCCAGCGCGCCCGGGTTCCCCTGATCGCCAGCAATGCCGTGCACTACGCCGTGCCGGAGCAATATCCCGTGGCCACGGCGCTCGCCGCGGTCAGGGCACGGCGCAGCCTGGATGAACTGGACGCCTGGCTTCCGTCCGGCTCCGGAGCGCACCTGCGCAGCGGGGCCGAAATGGCTGCGCGGTTCGCCCGCTATCCGGGGGCCGTGGAACGCACGGTGGAGCTGGCCGACGATCTCGCATTCCAGCTGCGAGCGGCCCGGCCGAAGCTTCCCAAGCTCGATGTCCCGGACGGCCACACGCCCATTTCCTGGCTGAGGGAACTCGTCAGGCGGGGCGTGGCGGAGAAGTATCCGGGCAACCGTGCCGACGTCCATGCCAGGATCGAACAGGAACTGGCCGTGATCGAGGCGAAGGACTTCCCCGGCTACTTCCTGATCGTCCACGACATCGTGCAGTTCGCCCGCTCCCGCGGCATCCTCTGCCAGGGCCGTGGTTCGGCGGCGAATTCCGCCGTCTGTTACGCCTTGGGGATCACCGCCGTCGACAGCATCTTCTACAAGCTGCCGTTCGAACGGTTCCTCTCCAGCCTCCGCGAGGAAGAGCCTGATATCGACGTCGACTTCGATTCGGACCGCCGGGAGGAGGTCATCCAGTACGTCTACGGCAAGTACGGCCGCTTCAACGCAGCACAGGTGGCCAACGTCATCAGCTACCGACCGAAGAACGCCGTCCGGGACATGGCCAAGGCGCTGGGCTACAGCCAGGGGCAGCAGGACGCCTGGTCCAAACGGATCGACCGTTGGAACGGCGTCGAGGAAGGCCAGGAGGACGGCATCCCGGGCCCGGTGCTGGAACTTGCCGAACAGATCATGGGTTTCCCCCGGCACCTGGGCATCCACTCGGGCGGCATGGTCCTCACGGAACGGCCGGTGGGCGAAGTGGTGCCGATCGAACATGCCCGGATGGAAGACCGCACGGTGCTGCAGTGGGACAAAGACGACTGCGAATGGATGGGCTTGGTCAAGTTCGACCTCCTGGGCCTGGGAATGCTCGCGGCGCTGCAGTACTGCTTCGATCTGATCCGGGACAACTTCGGCGAGCAATGGACCATCGAGACCATCCCCAAGGAGGAGGCCGCGGTGTACGACATGCTGTGCCGGGCCGATTCGATCGGGGTGTTCCAGGTGGAATCCCGGGCCCAGATCAGCACGCTGCCCCGGCTGAAACCGCGGGAGTACTACGACCTCGTGGTGGAGATCGCGCTCATCCGGCCCGGCCCGGTCCAGGGCGGGGCTGTGCACCCCTACATCCGCCGCCGCTCCGGCGAGGAGGACATCACCTATCTCCATCCGCTGCTGGAACCCGTGCTGGAACGGACCCTTGGCGTTCCGCTGTTCCAGGAGCAGCTCATGCAGATGGCCGTCGCCGTCGGCGGTTGCACCGCGGAGGACGCCGATCTGCTCCGCCGCGCCATGGGATCCAAGCGCGGGGTGGAACGGATCGAATCCCTCAAGGCCAAGCTGTATGACGGCATGGCGGCCAACGGGATCAGCAAGGACGATGCCGACCAGATCTACGCCAAGATCGAAGCCTTCGCGAACTTCGGCTTCGCGGAGTCCCACTCGCTCAGCTTCGCGGTGCTGGTCTATGCGAGCTCCTGGCTGAAGCTGCACTACCCGGGGGCGTTCCTGGCGGCGCTGCTCCGGGCACAGCCCATGGGCTTCTACTCCCCGCAGAGCCTGGTGGCCGATGCCCGCCGGCACGGGGTCAAGGTGCTCCGGCCGGACATCCTCCGCTCCCGGGCCGAGGCGACCCTCGAGGCACTGGAGGAACCGGAGCCTTGGGAAGACAACGGCGAAGGGAACGACGGCGGCCGGCCGGCGGGCGCGCCAGCCGCCCCTTCCCGGGGGATGGACTCCTGCCTGCTCCCCGAGCATCCCAAGCCCGGGCCGTTCGACCCGGCGCTTCCGGTGGAAGACCACCTGCACCGCAGGGACGCCACCCATGCAGTACGCCTTGGCCTGGACGGGGTCACGAGCATCGGAAGCGAGGTGGCCCAACGGATCGTCGCCGAACGGGAGGAGAACGGCCCCTATCTGGACATGGCCGATCTTTCCCGGCGGGCGGAACTCAGCGCCGAACAGTTGGAGGCGCTCGCCTCCTCCGGTGCCCTCGATTCCCTGGGCCTGAGCCGCCGGGAAGCCTTGTGGCAGGCGGGCAGCGCCGCCTTGGAGCGGAAAGGGCAGCTTCCGGGAACGCAGCTTCCCGTCCAGCTGCCGCTGCTGCCGGAGCTCTCGCCGCAGGAGAGCGTCATCCAGGACCTGTGGGCCACGGGGGTCAGCACGGACGACCATCCCATGCGCCATGTCCGCGGCACGCTGGAGAAGCGCGGCGTGGTGCGGATCGACGGCTTGGCGGACGTTGCACCGGGCACCCGGATCGAAGCCGCCGGGCTCGTCACGCACCGGCAACGGCCGCAGACCGCGCAGGGCATCACTTTCGTCAACCTCGAAGACGAAGGCGGCATCCTGAACGTGATCTGCAGCGTAGGGCTGTGGAAGCGCCACCGCCGGGTGGCCCGGGAAGCCGTGGCCTTGATCGTGCGTGGTTTCCTGGAGCGTTCGCCGGACGGCGTCACCAACCTGGTTGCGGACAAGCTGGAGGCCCTGGGTTTGCCGGCCGCGCCGAAGTCGCGGGACTTCAGATAGACACCGTTCCTGTGATTTATATCACATCTGCGCGACTGATATATCAGTTCTATATTAGATTGGGCTCGTCGTAGACCGACCGTCAACTCGATGAGGAGTGAAACAGCACATGCAGAAACTCGCGCAACGGCTCGAACGCCTGGGCACGGAAACCGCCTTCAGCGTCGCTCAAGCCGCCGCAGCCTGGAAGGCCAAGGGGAACCTGGTGTACCCCTTCCATCTGGGCGATATCAACATCCCCACCGCTGCGAACATCGTGGAAGCGATGAACCGCGCAATCGCTGACGGTTACACGGGCTACTGCCCCGGCCCCGGCATCCCCCAGCTGCGCGAGGCCCTCGCCGAGGACCTCGGCTCGCGCCGCGGCGTCACCTTCTCTCCCGACAACGTGGTGGTGATGACCGGCGGCAAGCCCGTCATCACGAAGTTCCTGCAGGCCGTCATGAACCCCGGCCAGGAAGTGCTCTACCCCAACCCGGGCTTCCCGATCTACGAATCGCAGATCGAATACCTCGGCGGCACGGCCGTGCCCTACCGTTACGTGCCCACCAGCACCGGCTTCGCGATTGACTTGGACCAGATCCGGGCCTCGATCACCCCGAACACCACCGCGATCATCTACAACGACCTGCAGAACCCGATTTCCGCGGAGTCCACTGCGGCCGAGCGCGAGGCCATTGCCCAGATCGCCATCGAGCATGACCTCTGGGTGCTGTCCGACGAGGCGTACTTCGAAACCCGCTACGAGGGCGTGTCGAGCTCGATCGTCTCCCTGCCGGGCATGGCGGAGCGCACGGTCATCCTCTACACCTTCAGCAAGAAGTTCGCCATGACCGGCTCCCGCCTCGGCTGCGCCGTCGCGCCGCTGGAAATCGCCCAGGTGCTGAGCAAGCTCAACACCAACGATGAATCCTGCACCACGCACTACGTACAGTGGGCCGGCATCGAAGCACTCCGCGGGCCGCAGGATTCCGTGCAGCAGATGCTCGATACCCTGCAGAAGCGTCGCGACACTGCCTGTGAACTCGTCAACTCCATCCCCGGCATGCATGTCGCCGTGCCGCAGTCGACGTTCTACCTCTTCCCGGACGTCACCGGTGCCATGGAGCGCCTTGGCTACACCGCGGTCGGCGACTTCGCCACCGCCGCCCTGCACAACACCGGTGTTTCCTTCTGCACCCGTGAACACTTCGGCCGGCGCCTGCCGGGCGAGGAACGGCAGTACATCCGGCTGGCCTACTCGGGCATCGAAGCCGCGGACATCCGTGACGGCCTTGGCCGCCTGCGCGAATGGATCGAGTCCGCATGAGCCGCGTAGTCGTTACCGGACGGGTGCCCGAGGCCGCACTCGAAAAGCTCCGCGCCGAACATGACGTCGACGCCTGGACCGGCACGGAATCAATCAGCCGCGAGGAACTGCTGCAGCGCGTGGCGGGAGCGGACGCCGTCGTCAGCCTCCTCACCGAACGCATCGATGATGAACTGCTCGACGCCGCCGGGCCGCAGCTCAAGGTCGTCTCGAACGTCGCTGTCGGCTACGACAACATCAGCGTGCCGGCATGCACCGCACGGGGAATCGTCGCCACGAACACCCCGGGCGTCCTCACCGAGGCGACTGCCGACATCGCCTTCGGGCTGATCCTCATGGCAACCCGCCGCCTCGGCGAGGGTGAACGGCTCATCCGCGCCGGCCAGCCGTGGAAGTGGGGCATGTTCTTCCTGCTCGGCAGCAGCCTGCAAGGCAAGACACTCGGCATTGTCGGCATGGGCGGCATCGGGCAGGCGACTGCCCGCCGGGCCAAAGCCTTCGGCATGGAGGTCGTGTACCAGTCCCGCAGCGAGATCGATCCCGCCATCGCGGCCGAACTCGGCGCCCGCCGGGTGGAGCTGGATGAACTGCTGGCGGTATCCGACGTCGTCTCCCTGCACTGCCCGTACGGCGACGCCACGCATCACCTGATCGGCGCCGAAGAGCTCGCCGCCATGAAGGACACGGCCTACCTGGTGAACACCGCCCGCGGGCCGATCATCGATGAAGCGGCACTTGCCACCGCACTGCGCAACGGCGTGATCGCCGGCGCCGGGCTGGATGTCTTCGAAAAGGAACCGCAGGTCTACCCCGAACTGCTCGAGCTCGAGAACGTGGTCCTCGTACCGCACCTCGGCTCGGCCACGGTGGAGACCCGGACCGCGATGGCGGTCCTCGCCGCCGAGAACACGCTCGCCGTACTCCGCGGAGACCAGCCGCCGACGCCGATCGTCAAGTAGCGTCCGCCAGGAACCGCAGCGGGCCCCGTCCGGAAGGACGGGGCCCGCTGTCGTCGCGAACAGCCCGGGAGCTGTTCACCAGTCAAGCCAGCCGAAGATTCCCGAGTCGCTGTCCCGCGCCGCGTGCGAGCCCGGCGACGGTTTGGGAAGATGCGCGAGCGACGCCGGCCGCTGCACCCAATCGGCGGTATAGAACGGCGGACGTTCCCACTGAGGGCGCTGCCCGGCGGCCTCGCCCAAGGCTGCGATCAGGTCCATCACGCGGGACGTGAGTGAAAGAATCCACGCCCAGCGCTCGGGTTCATCGGTGGAAACATCGAAACTGTAGCCGTACAGGAAGATCCAGGAACCGGTCACCTCGACATCGAATGACGCCGTGACGTGCGTCATCAGGCGCAGGGTATCGCCCGTAAGGAAGGCCCGTACGTAGGCCTCCTGCCCCGGTTCGCAATAGGTGCGAAAGTGCTTATCGGTTTCCCCATCCAGAACGATGGTCTCCCGCCGCGCAAACCGTCCCAAGGGAGTCCCGGAGTCCGAGCCGCGGTAGTTTTCGTTCAGGCTGGAGTAGTTGTCTTTCCGTGCATAGATCCCTGCCCAAGCGTTCGGCCGCTCGGAATCGTTGGCCAGCGAGTCCAGCACAAGGTGCGGAAGCGCCAGGTCATGCCGGACGGCAACGTAACCGAATGCGCGCGCCACCTCGGAACCGACAGAACGGTGGTTGCCGAACTCCACGGCCGGAGGCCCCTGATAGCCTAGGATGTCCTCGCATTCTCCCGTAAAGATCAGCCCCGGCATGCTGTCGGGCCGGTGCATGTCGTATGCCTGGCGCTTGTAAAGCAGGCCGTTTGCCTGCCCGAACCGTTCCAGCTTGCGGGGCGGGCCGCCGTAGGTCCACCAATCCGTCGCCATGCCCTTCACATCGGCATTGACCAGGGCGGCAACGCGGTCCTTCACTGATTTGCTGCCAGACCACGCCTTGCGGAAATTGCTCCGGGCGGGCCGCAGCTCGTCGGGAACCGGCGGGGCCGCCTCAACCAGGGGGCCCGCATCGAACCAGTATTCATTCGCCTTCTCAGACTCAACCATGGCCCAACCTCCATCAGTGCCGGAAAGTGATTCACAGCCTAGCGAATGGCGCGGCTTCCGGGCCCCTGGAACAGCGAGCGGCAGCCGGTACAACAAAAGATCCCGCGGATTTCCATCCGCGGGATCTCTTGTGACAACGGGTACTCAGACCTTGATGTAGCCGTTGGGGTTCAGCACGTACTTCTTGGCGGCACCCTGGTCGAACTCGGCGTAACCGCGCGGTGCGTCGTCGAGCGAGATCGGGGTGGCATTGACGGCCTTGGCGATCTGCACCTTGTCGTGCAGGATGGCCATCATCAGCTGGCGGTTGTAGCGCATCACGGGGCACTGGCCGGTGGCGAACGAGAGCGATTTGGCCCAGCCGAGGCCCAGGCGCAACGAGAGCGAACCAACCTGGGCGGCCTCGTCGATTCCGCCCGGGTCGCCCGTCACGTACAGTCCGGGAATACCGATGCCGCCGCCGGCGGCGGTGATGTCCATGAGCGAGTTGAGCACGGTGGCAGGCGCCTCGTGTCCTGCATCCGCCCCGTGTCCGCGGGCTTCGAAGCCGACGGCGTCCACGGCGGAGTCGACCTCGGGCACCCCGAGGATCTGCTCGATCTGGTCACGCGGATCACCCTTGGATACGTCGACCGTCTCGCAGCCGAACGAACGGGCCTGAGCGAGACGGTCCTCGTTGAGGTCACCGACGATCACGGCTGCAGCGCCGAGGAGCTGGGCGCCAACGGCGGCAGCGATGCCGACAGGGCCGGCACCCGCGATGTAGACGGTCGAACCGGGACCGACGCCCGCGGTGACTGCGCCGTGGAAGCCGGTGGGGAAAATGTCGGAGAGCATCGTCAGGTCGAGGATCTTCTCCAGCGCCTGGTCACGGTCCGGGAACTTCAGCAGGTTCCAGTCCGCGTACGGAACGAGGACGTACTCGGCCTGCCCGCCGACCCATCCACCCATATCGACATAGCCGTAAGCGCTGCCGGGCCGGTCGGGGTTCACGTTGAGGCAGATTCCGGTCTTGCCCTCTTTACAGTTGCGGCAGCGTCCGCAGGAAATGTTGAACGGCACGGAGACAATGTCGCCCACCTTGATGAACTCAACATCGGGGCCGACCTCAACCACTTCGCCGGTGATTTCGTGACCGAGCACGAGCCCTTCAGGCGCCGTGGTCCGGCCGCGGACCATGTGCTGGTCAGAGCCACAGATATTCGTGCTCACAGTCCGCAGGATGGCGCCGTGCGGCACCTTCCGTCCGACGTTCGCGGGGTTGACCCCGGGTCCATCCTTCAGTTCGAAGGTCGGGTAGTCGGTGTCGATTACTTCAACGACACCGGGCCCCTTGTAGGCGACTGCCTTGTTCCCAGACATCCTTGTCCTTCCTGTATGCGGCGTTAACCGTCCACCCCCGAGTCTGCTGCCGCAGGAGGGCGCGACCAACGCCCCTACCGGACAGGTGGACCCATACTTTCGGGTAGGCATCCTGGCATGGCACACCACAGGATAGATAAGAATGATTCTTGATAAGCCAACAATAGCCTGATGAACCGGGATTTACGCAAGTAGCAAGGACTGAATGCACCTCGCAGCGGCCGGAAGCCGGAGCGCTTAAACCAAAAAGTCCCGCGGATTTCCATCCGCGGGACCTCTTTTTGGTGGTACTAACCGACCCTGATGCGAAACAATTCTTTACAGGAGTCAGCAAGCTTCACGCCTACCTCCAGAACCAGGCTAGCCAGACCGACGCGCCGGCTTCGGCCCCGGACCAAGGCTCAGCCCGCCGATCGATTCAGATGCAACGCAGACTCACGCCCAAGCAGGTCGAGCGGCTTGTAGACAGATACCAGGGCGGTGCCACCGTCTACGAGTTAGCCGACGAGTTCAAGTGCAGCCGAGGGACCGTAAGCAAGAAGCTCAAAACAGCCGGCGTCACCCTGAGACGTACTCCCCCGACCAAGAAGCAGATCGATGAGATGGTCAGGCTTTACGAGTCAGGGCTTTCGTTGGAGCGGACTGGAGAACGAGCGGGGTTCACCGCACATACAGTGCTTAAGTACTTGCAAGGGCGTGGGGTACGGACGAGGGATACCCATGGCAACGCGAGGTAAGCCTTGAATTGGTGTGCGCTGGACCGGAAGTAAGGGATCGAACCAGCTGTAGTGAAATACCACAGACCGAACAGGGCGCACCATTGGTGCGCCTCATCAGAGGTGCTCCTGGGGTTCGGATCCTTCGCTGGAGGTCAGGTGCCAACCATCTCGCTCCGGAGCAGGAGTCCTGTACCGTCAGGCCAGATCGTAATTGATTGCACAAAAGGAGATTTGATGGCAATGCGGAAGAAGACTAGGCAAGTTCATGTTCGAAAGGAGGAGTTATCGAAATCGACCCTGGCGAAAGAGCAGAGGTTTCCCAAGTGGGAGATGCGGACATTCGGCAATTGGGCTTACCGGATGTTCCTCGGTGTCGGGGCAGTCATCACGGCGTGGGTGACAATCGCAGCATTCTTTCCGTCCGCGCAGAAGAACCTGTTCCCGAACGACTACTGGTACGGAATTCTCAAGGAACTGCATGCGGGCTTCAGCGACGATATCTTTCGCGAGAAGCTGGGAACGCCGGCAATTATCTCGGAGGTCTCTTCGGCACCAAAACTGACCCAGCGTATTTATCTGCAGGAGAAGTTCGCTGTCATGACGGTTTCGAACCAAGATGGCAATGTTAATATCTATTCTGTGCTAGCTTGCGCAGAAGACTTTAAGCCAACATTTAGCACCCCATCGTCAACCACTGTTCGAATCCAGGACCGTCCCCTTAATAGACTAGAGATGGCAGCTAATTGGCAGCCCTCGAACGAACGTGAACTGGTGTACGTACCGGGACGGACAGTTTCGAGCCTTGATCAGCTTATCGAAATTGGTGCGGGAAACGGCAATAACGCCGTTCGTAACCGACACTATTTCGTCGGAGTGAATCAAGGATGCGGTCGGCCCAAAATGCCTGACTGGGTTAGTTGGAACGAGGTCGCTTATTCAGGTCCTTCGTCGGAAGCAACCGAAAGTGTGCGTGCGATTAGAGCATCAACACCGGCCAATTTCTATGCAGAATCCTTAGGCCTCGACATTTCCGTCGAGAAGGAGTGGGGTCACTTACTACTTCCTGGACGCTCGCATGAAACTAAGGATGCCTACAAGCTGACGATATCTCCACACCATTTCCTCTTACCAGCGGATTTCCTTGCCCGAGGCCGTCTCGCGATGCAGCGTTAGGGCCGCACAGCGTGGTCGATAGCGCCGGCCAATGCATCAAGATCCAGCTCCCTGACTCTCCGCCGTTCTTGTGCTTCTCGGGACCACGGTGAGCTTGTCTCTCATTTCGTTCTTGGTGTTCAACGCACAACCGGGAGTCATGCGATGCGCATCGTCTGGGAGTTGGCCTACTCAAGCGCGCTTATAGCACTACAAACTCTCACACTCGCCAGTTCTGGTGAAAAACGGCCAGCCCGCCAGCTCTATTTACGTCCTACTATTCAAGTCTCGATCGCACGCGGTGCCCTCGTCGGGGGCTTGCAATCGATTCGAGCGGGCCCCGCACGGCTTTCGGACGAATTGACCCTCTCCATAGTCAGCATCGGGTCAACAGTCTTGGTGGCCCGCCCCTGGTGGGTTCGCGCCTCGCCCGGGGTATCCAACCACCCGTAGCTAGGATCACTGCTAACCGAACCCAAGTCCGCGAAGGAAGTAGCGTCTTGATGCCCAACCAATCACTCCCACCACTAGGCACCCGCCGCATTGCCGCCGAAATTCGCTGCAGTCGCGGCAGTGTCAAGAAGTTCCTTGGCAGCACAGGATCTTAAGGCAACTCAGTCGATGTCCTACTGTTCGGACACTGCTCCCCCATTGCGCTGAATACCGCAGCTAACTTCTGTAGATCCGGCGACGGCCGAAGAACTGCCTGCACCGTGATGTGTCGCGTCGCTCACCTGTGCCAATCCGTCGCAACACCTTCTCGACAATGATGCGGCAGCAGCTTGGTACGCAGCCTTGTCCAGAAGAATGCAGCTCAGCTTGCCAGCCACCTGACGGAAACCGTCCAGACACAGATGGGCAATTGTTCCTGTGGCGACGAGCTCCGCTTACAACACACAACGGCGAAGCAATCCTTGAGAGGACCTGTCCGGCAGTAGTCCAAGATCCCAGACATCATTGTTGACTCAACACCTGGGCTGTTGCCAGTTGGTGACCTTCGCCCCTCCTTGAGTCAAATATCCATACAGTTCTTGGACTTTGCGTTTCTGGCTTCGTTCAAAGGACGTAAAAACGAGACGATGACCAGCGCGGGAGAATCCCACGAAGAACGTCGCAAGGGCTTCCTCTTTGTTCCGAGCAATCGACCACCATTGCTCGTCATCCAGCCCGAGAACGAATACCGTATGATACTCAAGCCCCTTGCTCCGATGAATGGTCATGAGCGATACAGCGTCATCTGAGCGAAATGCGCCAACAAGATCATCCCAATCCGGAGCATTATCGATCGCGAATTCGAGTCTCTTGGTGAAGGCTTCAAGAAAGAGCTGGACCTCGTCGCCACTGTGCATGCCGCGAACGAACCTTGATAGGGAGGTCTCGCCAACGATCGCTGTCATCCGCCGGACAAGGTCACTCGCGTTCGCTGATGTCATCGGAGTGTTCCTGATCCATTGTGCGAACGCGGACGTGAACTGACCAAGGTGGTCGGAGGCTGTCCGTGCCGATCTCTCGTCTTGGTCGTTGCCAATGAGGCGGCGTAGAAGAGCAAGCGTCTCCGTCCATTCCGCAACCAGTCCGGCGTTCTGGATCGAAAGGCGAAGCACCCCTAGGAGGAAGTGAGTCAGATCATGCTTGAGCAGGTCCTGAAGACGCATCCCGCCGTACTGGGTGTCGTCATTGCGCAAAGTGATCTCATGCTTCGAAAATTCAGCTATCAGCGCCGGCTCAAGTTCACCAACCTTCTGGCGAGCGACAAGAACGAAGTCCTCTGCAGTGCGGCCCGATGCTCTTATATCCTGAGCAATCCAGGCTGCGATGTGCTCTGATTGGTGCTTCTCATCGTTGAAAGTCCAGATCTCTATCGGATCATGTCCTTCCTCCACTTTCGCCATAGATGTGACAGGCTCCGCATTCGGATCCAAGCTCGAGGCAATCGTGCGCTGTGCCGAGACGAGGGCAGATGAGGATCGGAAGTTCCATAGCAAGCTAAACTTTTTAGCTTGGAAATCCGTCTCGTATCGCTGCATTGCCTCTTCAACGGCTCCTGCGAAGCCCATGATTCGTTGCTTGCGGTCGCCTACCGCGGTAACGGTGACCCCTGGGCAACAGAACAGGGCCTTCAGGAAGCTCAATTGGGCACCGGTCGTATCCTGAAATTCATCGATGAAGACAAATGGGTACGTTGCGCGAATAGCCCTTTGAAGAGCCGGACTGTTCCGCACCGTCAGTTCGGCCAACCGATTGATCATCACGAAATCCACAGCTGGACTCTGAGTATCAAGGTACCGTGCTCGCCACCATGTCCAGGCTGCGTATTCAGCAGCTGTAACGGGCGGAGTGCCAGGGTCGGCTGGCAGAGAGTATGTCCCTACGACTTCGGCAAGGAACTTCCATGGGTCGAGTCCAGAAATTTCGCGACGCAAGTCATCCGGGGCGTCGGCCAAACAATCATCAAGAAAAACCTGAACCTCGCGACTCGTCCAGAACCGAATGTCATAGGTTCTCGGGCTAACGAGCCACGGCGTAGGCAGAAGCGCCGCGAAGCGGTCAAAGAGGCCCTTCGCAAACGCATCGAAAGTCATGGAGACAAATCTGTCTGCGTGTTCCGGAACTCGCGACGCGACTCTTCGGGCGAGATTCGCAGCTGAGTCCCGTTTGAAAGAAATCGCAAGGATCCTTCTTGGGTTTGGGCATGTTTCGGTCTGCAAAAGGTACGCCGCACGTTGGGCGAGAAACTCAGTCTTTCCCGCTCCTGGGCCAGCCGTCACTGCGGTGCATCCATCATGCCGCAACGCCGCCCAAGCCGCTGGTTCCAAATCTTCAACCCCAGTAGGCTTCCATTGCGACTGAAGCCGTGCCTGACGGCTCGGACGGAGCTCACGATCTGCATCGCTCATCGATTCGCAAGCCTGTCACCTGCGAATCGCACAATCGCCTCGAGGACTTCTGGCGGTTCCTGGAGAGATTCCTGTTTCAGACGGCTGAGGGCCTGCAGGTGCGTCGTCGGCTTCGACCGGTTCGAAAAAAGATACCGATACCAACGCAGCGCCTCGGCCCTCTTCTCTCCTTCTTCTCCGGGGGGCGTCCAGTATTCCTTACTGCGTTCACCCCCACCTGTACCCAAAACCGCCTCAAACGCATCGCTCTCTTGTGGACCACGTTGGCTGCCCTCAATTCTTTGGTAAGCGTCCGCGTAATGAGTCATCATCAACATGTCCAGATCGAGAGGGGAAGAAAAAAATATCCCTTTCGTCCTCAGCCCCTCAAACAGCGGACTCAAATCCTTCTGCCCGTCGTCATCGTCGAGCTCCTCTAGAGCGATATCGCCTAAGACTTCAGTGAGGTCCACTCCGACCGCCGCTAGGTTCTTACAGGCATCCCTTAGCCTGCCGCGCCCACCACCCGCGCGTCCGTAGTCCAGGTCCAACAAGGTTGCATGAGGAATCTCCAGATCGGTGAGTAGGCGCCAAAAATGATTCGTGTGGCGACCTCCTAGTGGCACCATGGCAACAAAAGAAGGGTCGAGATCAATACCCAATGCCTTTGCGACTGCCGGTACGACCACCTGCTCAGAGTCACCCTCCCCCAGGATCACGAAACGAGCGAAGTAAAGCTCCGGATACGCCCGGACTGCCTCTCTAACATAGATACCAGCATCGCTAGCCTCCTCCGGGAGGGTAATCGATCTCACCGTGGCGCGCCCGTTCTGAACATCATGCCGGAAATAACGGATCATGTCTGGCTCGACCCGCCCTAGGGAACTTGCGGAGTGGCTTGAAAGGAGGACCTGCGCCTTGGGCGACTCTCCGAGTTCCAAAAGCTGCTGAATTATTCGGGACAGGTAGAAAGCGGACAAGTTGTTCTCCGGCTCCTCGACCCCGAGAATAGTCAGCGACGGAAGGTGGGCGGCAGCAATTTCGAATTTTGACTCATGGCGTCCGGCCCCGAATGAAAGCTCGATATCGAGAGATGCCGTAGTCAGGGCAAGATGGAGCAGAGACTTCTGGCCGTCGCTGAGGAGTTTAGCTGGACGTGACGTCTTGGTGTGATCCGGCTCAAACGCAAGATCAACGTCACGCAGAAATTCGTTGACATCCGGCTCAAACACCCTCAGCTTGGGAAATGCATGCGTACCTGCTCCGTGCAATTCTGCCCACCGACGCCCAAAGGCGGCCTCGACCGTTTTCGTCGCGCTTTCACCATGAAACTTTTCATCGATCTTGGCGCTGGTCTCCCGGACCAGGGCTTTCATGTCTTCGGACCACCGTGCAGCGCGCCATAGCCTCCCGCGTAAGAAGCTGGTGACTTGCCGGGCGCCGTCCCGAGACGCCGGCACATAGACGAACTGGATTCGAGACCGCTCCGCTGCTGGCAGCGCAGTCGTTTGCTCCGCCGTGTAAGCCTTTTCAAATGTCGAGACAGTGACCAACTTGGTCTCGATTGTTCCATCAACAGTGCCGTCTTCAGTCCACTGAGACTCAAGTACTATCCGGCATTTGAGCTTTCCATCCTCTGCGGCTGCGAGATGCCGGAAGAAGTCAGGCACCGCAGAAATGTCCAAGGACGGCACCTGAAGTTCCGGGAAAGCCAAGGTGACGTCGATGCGAAGGGTTCGAAACTCAGGGGGATCAACTTCTGAAGCAGGTACGTGAAAGTCATCCAGCCGGACCGTGCGCTCTTCAGAGCTAATGCCGAACACTCGTTGAAGGGCCTGGCAAACAGCTGTTTTCCCGGACCCGTTGGTCCCAATGAAGGCCGTCAGTTTTTCATCGAGATCAACCGTCTCACCGCCGTCGCCAAAACACTTGAAGTTTGTCAGGCCAACTGATTCAACATGCAATGCTCCCCCTAGTTTTCTCGATGTCTAACTGTCGATAATAGCGGCTCTCCCTCGTGTATTTGCGGTCCGGCCTCAGATTCAAACTGTCGCGTTTGAGCGAGGTTCAGATGCCAAGGAACTCAGTGTCAGACCCCTGCGGTTGGGTCAGGTAGAGCGGGTTGAAATCGGCACGGTCAACGAGGTCCAGGGCGTGGTCAACGCTTCGTGAGATTAGCGGGGCCAGATATGTCGGCTTGCAAACTTTGTGGGACCCGAAAGGACGCGGGGCGAGCTGGCGTCGCACGTCAGTGAGCTCAAGAGCTCCGGCCAGCGAAGGGAGCCACAGTCGGAGCCACGACGGACCAAAGTCTCCGTACTGCTGGCCGTCCAAGTTGAATAGCTCCCTGGTGCATACCGGGGCCGGCAGCACGAGCAAGAAGTTCGCAGCCCAGTATCACCTCGACACTCGCCGGCTCCTCACGCTTCTGCGTGAACACGGTGTTGCCGCCCGTCGCCATCCACCCACGCCTCAACAACCAAGACGAGCAATCAAACTCTGCGGGAAGAGACTATGCATAAGAAACATCGCCGACCAGCTCGATGTTGCGTCGACGACGCTCACTAATCATCTACGCAAAGCAGGATCACTCTGCGCCCGAGCGGCGGTTCAAGGACTCCGACTAAGTAAGGAGAACGGACCAGATCTCAACACAGTAATCCCGCTAGAGTGGTCCAGAGCGCGGCACTACAGGACCACCTAGCGGCGCTTTACCTCAGGAGTTTCATCGCGGAACTCAACTTGGACGCTCCGTAGACCCATCCAGCTCATGGCCAAGCTACTTGATGATTACGTCGTGGTGGTCCATTGCGACACAAGCGTCGTTGACTACTACATACACCTCGACGAAGTGATGGCCCCTGTAGGCAGTAGGTTCGGTTCTTTGCAGGTTGCCGGAGTCCTTCTCTAGCTGACCTCGAATAGCATTGGCCTTGATCGCCTCTGCGCCAGTGTTCCTGACTTTCCAATACAAATCAAAGCTGCCTGGAATATTATGGGAAACGCGGAACCGGATCTTTTGATTCCTCATCACGACGTTCCCCTTGGTGCTCAGCTCATATTCTCTGAACCCGCTGCGCTTCGCAACGCGCGCACCGATTTTCACCTTCAGCCGTGGGTCGAGGCGGAGGCCAAACCTGTCGGTGATGCTTTGCTCAGTGTCAGACACGCCCGGAACACCTTTGTGCGCCTCTGTGCTCTTCTTGACTTCTGAATATGTTCCAAACTTATCGCCAAAGAGCTTGCGCCACTTGATCTTACTCTCTTCGACATCAGTCTCTTCATAAGCGTCGTCGATCCAGCCCCTGTATAGGTGGAGCTTGTTGCGGAAGTTAGCATATTCTTCTTGGCTCAAGCGGTGATTGAAGTTCTCCGTTGGCTCGCTCGGATCATCAATGCTAGGCATCGTCACATTTTCTTGAAGATAGTCGTCAAGGGCCCCAACGATGCTCTTCAGCGCAGTTGGCAGATCGGAATACTCGTCATTGGCTCCCCAAACAGCCTGGTCATTTACGCGATTACCCAAAAGGATGGTTAGGATGACCGACTTCACGGAGAAGGTGTTTTTGAAGTCACGGAGATACTTCATCAGGCGGATCACCTTGATAAGATGGCCGCTGGCGAGCTTGTTGCGCTCAACGAGCCAGTCATTGAATGCTTCGGGATTCGTGAGCTCGAACTCGTTTGTGATTCGGTTAGTGATGAAGTGTTGACCGTGTCGCTCCATGTACGGCACGACGTCAATGTGAAACTCGTTGGCGTAGTCGACCTTGACGCACCGGTCGTGCCGGCTCACCATGTCGCGGTAAACAGAACTACCTCGGAACTTCTTGTAGAGTTCCTCTACGTAATCTTCAGATTCCCACCCGTCGATCTCGTTCATCTCGAGAAGAACGTCGGCATCAAACTCGTCCGACGAACCGACCGGGTTGATTATTGTCCGGTGGGCGTACGAACCTTGCGGGATAAGATCTATGAAGTTGCCGGCAAAGTCATCCTCGCCGCGCCGCAGGAAGTTCTCGACGGCCTCAACCCGCGAGTCGAGCAAGTCAATTCGCGCGTCACTGAGGTTGACCTTGTTCTTCAGGAAAGCATCAAGGTGCTTGGTCAACTTCATGATTTACCCCCGTCGGTCATGTCGAGCGCTCTCATTGGCTTGAACGGTTCAGCCGGCTCGGTGAAAAAGATTGGCTTCAGTTTTGGTGACTCAATCCGAGACTGGCTTGAACCGAGACCACGAAGCGACGAAATCCCATCGATACCGTCAAGCTTGAACCGCTTGGGGCCGACCGTAGGTGATACGCGAACAACATTGTCATGGCCAAGCAAGAGTTGAGCGGTACCCAAAGATGAAGATGATTGGCCGGCCATGAATACGCTGACAAGCCTCGTAGCCCAATAATTCATTCCAAGTTGACGTTTTCGATCCGCGTTCATCGAGAACGCTTCGTCGGTGCAGCCAACGCTCAGCAGCTTCACGTCGCCCTTCGACCACTCTAGAATGCCGAGTGCTTCGACTGCCGCCGGCCCCATCGGATTGTTTGCCCACATTCCACCGTCAACGAGAGGAATTCCGGCAGCAAGACGATGGGTTGGAAAGTACGTAGGAGCGGCTGCGGTTGCGAGCGCTGCGTCGACGGCTAGCATCTTGTAATCCCGCTCGAATCGGGGATGGTGAGCGGTCTTCATAACATGAACCGCACCAGTCTCGAGATCAAGAGAGGGGATCATGAGGCGCGTTGAGCTCTCACCAAGTTTTCGATCTCCGAAGACATCGATAAGCGCTGCCTCCAGAGGGGCGGGATTGTATTTTGCGGTGAAGAGTTGCTTCAGCCGACCGACCCCCTTGCCTCCCCGGAAAATCTCGGGTCCACGTTCCTCATAGAAGCGAAGGATGTCGCGGGCGGGGATGCCGAGGCCTAGTCCGATCGCGATAATACCGCCTGTGGATGTGCCGACAATCAGGTCAAAATAAGAGGCAACGGGCTGACCAAGTTCGTCCTCGAGGTCGGCCAGGAAGGCTGCGGGGAACACCCCTTTGATTCCGCCACCATCGATAGTCAAGATGCGTTTCATATTAGTTGCAAATTATAGCATGAATGAGAAATTATTCTGCCCTCTAAGCTTCAATAAAGGGTCGCTGACTTGGTTCTTCTCCGTACCTCCTACCGTCGGTGCACTCGGGGTGAAGGAAGCCTCTTGAATTGACCACACTGTTGCTAGGCAGGCAGCCCAGAAAGTGTTCGCCGACTGCATAATAGGGTTATCCACATAGCGCAGACGTGCCCTTCTAGACAGGAGCTGGCAGTGATGAGATTGCCATATGGAGTACGACGACATCATTCTACTTGGCCAGGTCAGGATTGACGTGATCCAAGAACATCTCGACGAACGTTGTTGGTGCGGCGAAAAATGGGATCACTCTTGAAGAAACGCCTCGTTGCCACTGACGACGCCTGTGGAACTCGAGGCCCTGGCACTGAGAGCAGCCAGTAGACATCCCAAACCACTTTCGGTGGTCCGCATGATGAGTCGGGGCACGCCTGAACGGCTAGGCCGCAGCATCCTCCGGCAAGGACTTGCCCCTCGCGACTGCCTCGATATCCGGTATATCCTCGCACCTTCTGCGTTAGTACGAGTCGATATCCGTTGCCACCCCAGACGCTCGACAGTTACGACAACCAATCGGTTCCGCTAGTAAGAGTGGCTACGGAACGCAGAGATTACTCTGCGCCCGCGCGGCGACTCAGGTCGCGGAGCAAACGAGACCTTGCCACTGAACTCAGAAAAATGTAGCGATCTCGCTCGAGTGGTCTGCAGCGCGGTATTTCAAGCCCACTTGGTAGCGCTTCACCCGAGCTTCCGCGTCGGGGAACTCAACTTGGACGGTAAACATCGATGCGTCCAGCTCGGGTACTCGCTCCGCTCCCCGACTACCTTCAATGAACCTGAGGTTATAGACCAGCCCAGAGGATATCTTCTCTTTGATCGCCCCGATCAGAAGGTCCTTATCGATCCCGAAGAGGCCTGCGCGTTGGAGAGATGCTCCGTGATTGTCCTGGAGATACGTGATTCTCAAGTCGCTCGCGAATACGTCTCCGTCTGTAAGAGGCGAGAAGTTACCTCCTAGGAGGCTCAAAGCTATGCGACTGTCATCTCTCGCCCAATCGGGCACACCGTTGTCCAATCGATGATCGAGAAGCACCGAGTACTGATCGTCATCAACGCCTATGGTTTCAAATCCATTAGCTTCAAAGGGATATCCCGGCAGGTTTGCGTTGCCATCCTCGTCGGATGTTGTGATGATCTTGGTCCCGACGCGAAGGCCAACCTGCGGCAGAAGCATCGCAAATTTCAGCGGGTTCCAGACGGTACAGTCCACATAGCCAAGGTAAGAAGTGTTCCTCGCCCGTAGTTCGCTGTCCATCTTGTTGAGCTGTCCTGCGGTGAGATTCGTCATGTAGGTGACGAAATAGAGCTCTGGAGAAAGCAGTGGGAATCCCTTCGGACCAATTATGTGCTGATGCAATGCCACCCATGTCAGTTCCGCTGGCAATCCGATGAAATCACCGACACCTATCGCGGTCTTCTCAGGCCCCATCTTGCTTAGAACAGGGATCCAGTCCTTAGCTAGTTCCAAACCGTAGTGCCAGCTTTCAACGCGGCTCAAGTCGAAAATGAAAGCAACTTCGAGCTTCTTGGGTGCCGGAGTAAGTGCATTCCGAAGATCGGAGTATTCAATGCCCTCAGCGCGGAGACGTTCAGACACCTGACGATGCATACCTAGTACCAGGTCGCGCATTTCGCTCGGCTCAATACCAAACATTCCGATCATGGATCCCAGCAACCCGTGCGTGTACGCGTTGATGGAATGAATGGTAAATGGCGTGCTCACATGCCCCCCAGGTTCGACGTCCGCGCGTAGCGCTGCGTTCTTCCTTAGTAGGGTACTCGCCGGCGAGTTCTTCGACATCGGCTGAGTTGCTCCACTACCAAGAATTGGACGGTACCTGCGATTGGCCGCACCAGGCACCGTCCAAGAAGGAGGCTACAGGATCTGACGTGGCGAACGAAGCACTATCCGCTCACGGGCTACGAGACCTTATTGCTGTTGCAAACTGCTAACAGTCATCGAAATTCGCAGGCGGAGCAAAGCTCATTTGAGGATGCCCTCGCGTAGCAGGGAACAGACTCAGGGGCATACGAACGAATTCTTGGACATTCCCCCTCTTCGTACTCCACCGACATAAGCCGGTCGCGGGTTCCTCCGCCAGACCAGGTCCTCCGGCTCCTTCAAGCCGTCGTTCACCGATCCCGCCGACGGAACACGGCCGGCCGTCAAGACCTTCCACTTCGCGCGCCGCCACGGTCCGACAACAGCGAGACGTTCCAAATACTGTCAGAGCCCAATGAGATCCTGGCTATCGCGCCTGACGAAGCGCACCGGCCCCCGAGGATGGACTTGCTGGACGCGCCAGCCTCCTCTCGCGAGACCGGGCATTTTCGTATGCCCTGTGAACGACTGCCCTAGAAGGATGCACGATGCCTGAGCTTGAAACCGCCCCTCTAACCAGCGACGTCCTGGTCGAACTGAGCGAGGTGGTCGGTCGGGAGCTCACCCTACAAGAAGTGATCGACATCGTGTCCGAGAAGACCCAGCGCGGGGGGAATCTTGCTTTCGCCGGAAAACAGCGTGCTAATGCCGCAAGGATCGTCTAGCGATATGCGAACGAAGCGCTAGGTAGGTCAGAAGCTAGTTGGGCATACGAGCTGGTCCACCCTGTAACGAGTCCGGCTTCGCCGGCAGTGTCTTCCTAGGCGAAAAATCAACTTTCCACGAATCCAGTTCAAACAACTCATTGTTTTGGTCTAAGTTCAGACTTACAACTATCGGCACTTGGTCTGAGTCTAAGTACCAGGCCTCAGAGATAGTTCTGCCATAACGCGGGTCCTTGGTCGGTGAGACAAAGCGCAGGCTACCCATACCACCGTCGTCCATTTCTTCGGCTTCGATAATTTCAAGAACCGTCGATTTCCACTCTCCCGGAGGTGAACGTCGCAGGAGCTCTCGAACAACGACTATCTCTCCTTTGGCGAGCTTTCTGCATGTCATCACAAGATCCTAATGCTGGAGACATTGATGTGGCCTGGGCTCAACCGAAATGCGCTATAGCTCAGCGCTTGGCCATCAACTGTCAATGAACCATTGAAACCTTCGCGAAGTCCCAGCTGAATCCCCCGAAATTCGGAGATGTTCGCGGATCGCGTCTGAAAGCGCCTCCCTCGATAGACCGGCCTTGTCCGAGTGACGGACGGTGTAGTAGATCTGATTGGCGTTCTGGCCGAAGGTGATCGAGTCATCATCGTCATCCGGAGTGGAGAAGCCCGTGTTGGTTGGGCCTCCGCCGCCGTCACCCATGCCTCCGTTTGTGCCGACGCCGGCCGCAGCGTCCCTAGACTGTCCCTCCTTACCCAGTTTCACTGTTGCGGCCTCGGATGCGGCGTGCAGTCGTGCGTTCTCAGCCAGGCCGGCTGCACGCGCAGCCGCCATGGCCGCGGCGGCGTCAAAGCTTGATCCGCCACCTCTCATGAGCCGTAACGGCCTTAGCGCGTATGCAGCCCAGCAAGGAAACAACGAGGACTACCCACACCCGTGTCAAAATGCTGTCAGGCCCAAGAATTCCTGTGGCCACGGATAAAGTGTGAAGCATGACCGCGGAGGAAACCCAGGAGCTAGGACGCGAAGGCGTTGCCATCATTAAGCGCTGGCTGGAAGCAACTACGTTCATCGAGCTTCCCTTTGACGCCTACAACAACACTCTCGATTGCGTTCAACCACACCTAAACGGGCGGAAGACGTTCGATCTAAAGGGTCATTTTCTAGTCGGCAAGAAGGAACCGATCGTTGTCGAGTGCAAACGTTACTCCAGTCCGGGCGGTCAGTATGCGGAGTTCCAGCACTTTCTAGCGATAGCCTACAGTTCCAGCATCAAAGAACTGGACGATCTCGGCGGAATACGCGCGCGCCACTTCCTCTGGGTGACGTATCACCCCTTCAACCTAACCAACTGGACGCAACTGGAAACTAGGGATCAGATGGTCAAGGCTCTCGAGGAACATCCCGAATATCTTCAAGGACGGGACATCGATGAAGATCTCGTCCGCGCAATTTCGTCCAGAATCATGGTTCTAGTGTTCAACCCCAAGCAAGAAGCCCTCAGCTTGACTCGCAGCGAGCTGAATCTGTTCCGTGTCCACATCGATCGAAAGGCAGACTCGCTGTGAATGATCTGACTGCGGCCTTGAGCGCAGCGAGAGATGAATATCGCGAAGAAGAGTACGTGCATCGTGTCAAGGACCTAATCAACTCCAAGATTCGGGAGCTTGATCGCGATGCTGTCGTCGAAGACACCCGATACTTCAACCACAGCGCAATCCCAGACTTCGTTGTGACCTGGTCGGGAGAGAAAGCCTCCCGGGACCTCTACATTCGAGGCAGTTACGCCTCGATTCTCGCCGCCAAGGACGTAGAGGAAACTGGGCAGGGAGATCCCGTGTTCTTGTCGCTCGACTCCAATCAGGACTTCTCCCGGGAGAACCCACCGATTCTGCCGAGCATGGTCAAAGAAGAGTCGAGAAAGACGACTCACACCCTCCTGACTGACGTGCGCGCGATGGGCGAAATGCTAAAGCCAACTGGTGCAGCTGCCACCCCTCTAGCGGGCCTCGTTAAGGCAAGCTTCTTACGGGGAGGACGGGGGCTCATTGACGAGGAGCGTGCCGAAACCCTCGTTTCCAGTTCCTCAGATTCAGAGCTCACAGCCCTAGTCCGCGAGAACTTCTTCGAGAATGTAGCGTTGAAGATGGAACGCACAGCAACGATAGTAGGGATCGCTCTCGCTGCGTCAAGCGATCACAGTCTGAACGACCAGGTGCTCCAAGCACTCGAGGGCCGGCTATCACGCTCCGAGCTAAAGGCCATTCTGCCGTGGCTTCTTACCCAAGAACATCCGGTCGAGGACGCCAGGTTCTGGCGACGTCTTGCCTCCATGTTCTCCTTCAAAGATCTCGAGTCAATCGCCCCCGACCTCGAGGGCCTCGACCTAGGGTCTTTGGTTACTTCAAGCGCCGAGGTTTGGGAAGCTCCACGGGCCTATCTCGGGGTATCAAGCAGGATGATGGCGGAAGACGAGGTAGCGAGGAATCAACTACCAACATGGTCATTCCGGAACGGAATTTTGGGAGTTGATGCAGGAATTCACCGGGTATCGTTCAGCTCTGACGGCAGGGTTCTGAAGGGACGCGATGAGGCCGGAGCCCCAACATGGGCTGACTTGCGCGAGGAATTGAATGCTTTCCGCCTTGCGTCTGTCAATCTTCGGGGAATCACCCGTTCCGTGCGCGTAGATGCGGAGCAAAGTGACGACATCCGCCACGATGTTGAAAGCGTTGCGAGTTCTCTAAATGACAACTACTCCGTATCGGATCTCGCGCTGAGCTTCTCCCCGCGGGAAACTGCAGACGGCTCGGCTACGATTCTTATCCGATATGGAAAGGGACTAGCGATCTCCGAAGGAGGCGCAACAATCGCCGACATGACCCGAGCATCACTTCGCGTCCTCGCATACAGAAGTCCTCTTTCAGAGGCGGAAGTTTCTGAGGTGCTGCACCCAGGGGGCTGGTGGAATGAAGAAATGAGTGATTAGGGCAACGCTCTCGTCGACAGTTTGCGATCTTGATGGTTGTAACCCATTCGCCGTGTTGAGTTGGCTCTTAGCGAAATCGATACCCTGAGGCTACTCTTGGGGGCTATGCCCGATTGCAAGCCAGCATGAGAAAGGCACCGTCCGTGCGACCGTTGTGTAATTTACGCTTCAGCCAGTTCGCCATTGACCGAAGTCTCCCCTTGCTTCATAACTAGATACGCGGAGACGGAAGGCAGCGAATCCACGTCACCACTCTACCATCCGAGAATTCTGGATGAGCCCCGCAACAAAGCCCTTCCAAATCAGATCGCTGTTGTGAATCTCCAGCCACGTTGGCTGGAGAAAACAACCACGATCAGGAAGGTGACGATCATGCCACTGGGTGCGCTACTCCCCCACGACGAAGACCAAGCACCACGCTTGGTAAACCTCGCAACCCTCCGCGACTTCCAAACAGCAGTCGGTGGGTACATTGAGGCCGTAACCATAGAGAGTCCGGCGACGACGCTGTTCGTAGACGAGGACGGCAAGGTCAAAGGTTCGCCTGTCAACCGGCGGGCGACAATCCTGTGGTGGCTCCTCGTTCCACAGGCAAGACATCAGGATGTGCTGCGTGGAAATATCGTCCTCATCGGCCCGCCCAACAAAGAGGGACAATCCACAGACTTACCTGAAGAGCTGCGGCACCTGCTCTTCGACGCCAAGTCGTTCAAGATCGAAGTGCAAACCATCGACAGCCAGGACACTTGGAGCGGGAACCGGCAAGTGTTCACCGACTACTTCACCGCAGCGACCAGCGCACTGAGCCTGGCAGACCGTTGGACAACTGTTGAGCTGGTACGTGTCGTCACCACTGATTAGAAGAGGTTCACGCCCCTGCAGGCTCATGTCTGCAGGGGCTCTCCCAGTGTTAACTGATCCAACGAGCGCCGGTCTTGACCACTAGGCGCCGTTTCCGGACGTGGAGCTCTCGCCACTATGAGGCCCAACTCGGGCCGGCGACAGCTCCGGCAAAGCGTCGACCCATGGGGTTCTATTGTGGCGGCATCTCCTGATGAGGGTTACACATTCAATCGGCGGCACGTCACACGAGTGCATCTGGAGCTTTAGTACAGCAAAATAGGCGCATCATCGGCCTTACGATCAAATGGGGGAAAGATGAAACTGCTGGGTCGGCTTGTTCGGACTTGCAGCGCGGTTGTTGCACTAATGATCTTTGCAATTTCCTGTTCCACTATGACGGATCAGTCACCTTCGGTAAAGGATAGTCCCACGCCTGTGTCCGAATTTCTCGCTCCCTCGGAGGCGTCGAAATTTTCCGGGTGGGGTCCGGGCCGCAAACTCTACACAACTAAGAGTCCAAGTCCCATCCCGACGATGAATTCCATCGTAGACAACCCCGTTTATGGCGATGAACTGCAGTTCATTCAACTGCGTCAGAAGGGCCAAAGCAAGACTGCCTACCGCACAACCGCGCAAGCTCAAATCGGGCAGACCTACGAAATAGTGATCTACTACGAGAACTCTGCTGCACCAAACAAGGAAGCCGCCCGGGACGTCCGCGTCGGAGTGAGCTATCCCGAAGTCGTCAATGGAGCGGCCGCCGTCCAAGCGATGATCACATCGACAAACACAACGCCCAAGGCGGTATGGAGCTTCGTCGGAATCGATGTCGGATCAGGCACCTTTGCTAGCCTCGCCCCAGTCGACGGCAGCGCAGTCCTTCACACCAATGGGGAGATGGAAGGTCGCAAGCTGAAAGTCAAGGACCTCGTTTCGAGACAGGGAGCCTTAGTTGGTTGCGACCAGCTAAACGGGATCATATCTGGGGAGTCCCGCTGCTCGGGATACATTACGTTTGATGTAAGAGTCGATGAGATTCCCCGCCCAAACTTCACGGTCACAGCGCTCGGGAACCCTGGCTCGTCTAGCTCAGATCTCACGAAAACTCCTGCAATAAAAGTCGGCAATGAAATCCGCTTCCGGGTTGAGTACAAGAATGTTGGAAATATCCAACAGGACAACGTGACCGTTTCAGCGTCCGGCCTTGATAGCGACTTCTCGGCGGTCCCGTCGTCCATGGGCATCCGGAACTCAAAAACTGTCGCAGAGCACCCCAATGAGAAGTACGTCCCACTGTCGAGAAACCCAGCGATCGAGCGTGTGAACATAGGCTCCTACGCGCCAGGCGGGAACTGCTTCATCACCTTCACAATGAAGACGTCCGATTCGGGGAAATTTTCCTACGACAAAGGGGAACGCTTCGCCTGGATCAAGTTTAAAGTTGAGACGGAAGCCGGGTGGAAAGAAGACACAGTCACGGTCGTCATCTTTGGCCCCCAGCAGAAAGTAATAACCCCGGGACCGTAGTCCCGGGGTTGCAAACCCGCACTCATCTGCGCTGCCGTCGTTCAACTCGGCTCAACCGGACACACTGCCAGATAAAGCCCAGAATCGCGGCGACAATCGAACCTGTGTAGATCCACGCAAAAATCTGAAACTGATGCTGGATCCCAAAGAACGGCTCGTCGAGGTCGCCCACGAGACGCCATAAGGCGGGGCGCCCGTGGATAAGAGGATCGACGACCAGCATGCACGCCCAGAGCGAGCCGTGAACAACTATCCAAACGAAAAGCATGCCGGGAGTGAAAAACTTGGGTTGATCGGCGTCCATCGCGATCGTCCTCACTGACTGGTAGTGAATCCCGAGTTGGGAGGACGTTTCGTTGGAACGCCCGCCAAACACACTTGCTAGCTGCAATTGGCGGGGGTCCGAACCGGACAGCTTATTTAATATATCATATTTATTTATTAAAGTCAACAGTTCGGAGTCTGAATTGACTATTCGAATGGCGAATATTCTCGCCGAAATACGATCCAAGCGGATCGAAATCGCTTTGACCCTAGTTGGGCTCGTCGTTGGCAGTCTGTGGATACCGTCCGCAATTGATTCGAACGCGGCGGGTCGTCAACGCCAATCGGACTGTTTCCGTGCTGTGCTTGACCTCCGCCGGTCCGCTGAGCAGCTCGATAGAGGCTACGCTATCCATCCGGAGCTCCGGCAGGAAAGGCTCGCCGACCTCGACTCGGTGAATTTGAATCTGAAGGCAACGGATTTTTCCTGTCAGAATGTCGAAGAACATCGAGAGCTGCGAACGGAGCTAGCGACAATTTCGAATAACTTCGGCGAAGTTCGGCGGAACGCGTCTGTGGGGATCGAGACACCGGAGTACGCTCGCGGAATCTTGAGCTGGACCGATAGGAGGATGCAGGCGAAGTAGGGTCCGGACGACGCTACAGTATTTTGACTGCTCGCCGAAAGAGACCTCCAGTGAAGCACGGCCGCCGTGAAACGGAGAGCTCAGGATCGTTGGTCCCCGTCTAACGAGTGACGCCTAGGACCCAAATGACCCACTCGGCAGGGCGTGTCCCCCGCTTCTACAACATGGATGATACTTGCTGCCCTCATGCCCTGGGTTCTCGGCGCATACACGGTCTATGTGGTGTCGGCACAGTACACGGATCTGGGGCTCGTTGAGTCATACCAAGCCTTCCCAGGTGGTTCGAATACAGGTAACGTCATACGGCTTGCCGGCTGGAGCCTGACTGCATTGACCATCATCTGAGTTTCGACCGCCAAGGAATCCAAGCCACGGAGCCGCGCTGCAAGGGGCTGCTTAGCGCATGATCGTCTACGGTGCGACTGCCTAGCTGCTGGGCTACGAGATGCGGCCATGCGTTTCGCGGTCACTCACGTGCGAGAGACCAGCGACAACTACCGACCGGACTCTTGGCTTGTCGAGGTCCTAGTGACCAGCGGCCGTGTTTCGTTGATTATCGGGCTCATCCTGGTGCCTAATCTCAGTATCAACCAAAAGCCGGCGAGCCCCAGCCCTGGGCTCAACTCCGCCCAATAAGTAGTCTCCGAAACCCGTCGAAGTCCTTGCGCGGCTACCGGGCCAAGGAAAGGCCTTGGCCCTCGAACCATGACTCTAGTGACGCGACCTTGGCATAGACACCGGGTGCCCCTTGCCGACAACTCGAACCGCTTGACGTAATGGCGATGACCCTTCCTTGGCTATCAACGACACCAGATCCAGAATCGCCTGAGCAGGTGTTCGAGCCGATACCGGTGGCGCAAAGGGCGGACTCTCCCGAGGCACATCCTGAAGTGGCCTGGAGTTCAACCGTTCGGCTCGTGCAACGGCCCGCTTCACCGGCTGATGTCCCCCACCCAGTTGCCGCCCAGGTGGCACTCTGGGGTCGAGCCGGAGGGGTGCGAGGCCTGCTGAGATCGACTTGGACAACAGCAATGTCAGCGCCGTTCTCTGGTCTCACCCAGGCTTCCGTAATTGCTGTTCCTCGTTCCGGTGTCCCGTCACACAGGTCGACAGGATCCAGAATCACCCGGAGAGGGCGTCCCGACCCGAGGCAATGCGCCGCTGTGACGACGAGGTCGCCGACCGTCACACCGGAACACAAAATATCCGCGGCCCCTACCGGGGTGCTGTTCGCGTAGGCGATGAGGACCACGCCATCAGCGTTCAAGCCTGGCAAGGCATCTTCAGGTGCGTTCTCGTTGTTCTCCAGGCAGGCCGGGAGGCTAATGCCGACCAGACCTGCTACTAACCCGATTAGCAGGGTTCGGTAGAGGCGCCGCATATCAGCATTCCAAAGGGGATCTCCAGGGAGTACTGGCGGTCACTGACCTCGTACTCCACGATTGCCCTACGCCAGCCTCCTCCGTCGTCGCCAGTCTTTCGGATGCCAATTTGGACCTCCGACAGCTGGTCCTTGTCGTTGCAGGAGTGCGGCGAGGACCCGGCAATCGGGCTGAACCGTTCTCCGGCCCGACCGGCAGGCGGACTTCCTGGCGAGGCGATCGTGATCCCGTCCGCCGCGCGGAAGGTAGCGAGCCGCGTGGATTCCACGCTGAACCCGTTTCCAATGCTCTCGGCCGGTTTGACGGAGACAATCTTGGCCTCATCTGTCAGCGCACAAAGCAGGAAGCCGAAGGTCACGCTGTCAGAGTCCTTCTTCGTTGGCCTGGCGACGTACTGCGAGTAGTCGCCAGGCAACGGAGGCTGCCGCTCTGCGGTCTGGGAAACGATTCCAATCGGTTCACCGCTAACAGGAGTTACCTTTGACTGGGGTGCCTCCGTCGTAGGTGTGCAGGCCACCACTGACAGTGAGATGGCAAACCCTGCGGCAGCGAATTGAGCGAATTTCATTTATGCGAAGGCGCCGATAATACGTGAAGCGCTGCTCGGGTAGGTATTGTTTCCGCACAGCTTGTACTTGCCGGAGACTGGCTGCTTGTAATAGAGCCTATTGTTTCCATCCCAATTCGAAGTCGATGAAACATCGAAGCCGACCAAGTTTGAAATCTTGAATCCAATCGACCAGTTCCAAGCACTTCCTGCCGAGTCGTACCGCGACCAGGTTCCAGCGGCAAGAGCACCCGTGCAGTACGGCGCCGAGAACACAGTCACGCCTTCGGTCGAATAGCCGCCTGTGAGCCTGATCGGGATGTAACTCCACTTCGTATAGTTGTAGTAGGAGTACCCGTTCATTACGATATAGCAAACGTCCTTGTAGTAGCCCAATTCCGACTCCAGCCGGTACCCCCTATTCAGGGCCGATTCAGCAAAACTGGCGTCAAAACCGCTTGACCGGGAAATAGTACCGCCGGCTTTCCAACCGACGGAGTCATTGCTCATGTCCATTGCGGTTCCAAGTGAAACGGACTGGGATGCGGTATAGGTCAACCAAGACGTCTGCTTGTAGTCCGGCGTGACGCTCTCTCCGATGCGTGCATTATTCTTGTATCCGCGGCTAAGCAGGGTGGTTGTACAGGTTTCCCACGCCTTGCCGAAACTCGCGCTTGGCTGTGACTTCTGGGCTCCATCAGGCTTGACCGTGGCGACAGCCGCGGGACGCTCAAGTGTCGGGGAGCTGAACGCGGACACCATAGTCTCGCCCTGCTGCCGACCATCCCACGCAACAAGAACTAGATCAACCTGACCGTCCGAGCTGCGATACTCCGCCGGAACAGCAGCAAGGTCGGCGCGGAGTTTGAAACCGCCAGAGCGATCAGCCCGACCATGGGCGATCGGCCATCGGTGAAATGAATCCCCGGGCTGCATCGCATTCAGATAAGCGGCCGACGGAAGTGCCGACGCAAATACGCGCACGCCGGTTCCATGATCTGTGAATCCTGGCAAGGATCCGCTCGCAATGACCGGCGCCGATGACTGCGCACTGTCAGGTAATTCGGATAATGCTGCCAGGCTGACATTTACCGGGACACCCGGGTCCTCTGCAGCAGACGCCGGCGCCGGTGCAGAAAGCAGAGTGGCCGCCAAGCACAGTGCGGCAATACTTCTAAAATTCAGGCGCGAAAACATAGTAAACCCCCAATACACGATACGAGCGCGCATGATTGGATGGCCCACTATCATTTTTCTCCAGCCCAAGGGCGATCCAGCGCTGGTCAGAAGTTAGCACTGCGAAGATTCCCTAACAAGAGTTTCAAGAGGGCAAAAAGTGCACTGCTGATGTCCTTTGACTATGAGAAGTTTCATATCTCTCGTCACCGATTGCCACCCGGTCCTGCATTACCGCACACCTAGCGCTTGCTCGAGAAGCGGCCCTAGTCACCATGACGTCGACCAAAACGTCTGGATCTCCACACCAAAGAGGCCTAAAGGCAGCTTTACCCGGCCACATCGATAAGCGTCAGGAGCCGGCTCCTGTTGGCGATCGGTCCTTCGGCTCCGCAAGACGACCGACTCCGTTCGCTGGCCCTTGGCTGGACAAGACCCTTTTGAGACCGATCCTGCATGTTCAAAACCCTCCAATGGCAGCGAAGAAGGCGCGAAACCATGGGGCCGTCGTCACAGGGTATCCGCGTAGGGAAACAGTACGAACCAGCCGGGCCACAGGATCCTTTCGCCTCCATCCGAGAGTCCGCCCACTTGCTCGAACACCGTGCATCTACCAGTCCCAAGCAACACGGCGTCCGGCAATGGACGCGCCACGTTGGGCTATGGCGCGAACACGCCGGAGCCCATCTGCCCCACAAAGGGTCTGCATAGGGTGACGCCGATATGCTGGTGAAGCTGTAAGTCCCCTACCACCGGTGGGGTGAAGGCGCTGACGGCATGGTCCTGTTCTACTACCGAGTGGAACCGCCCGCCTTTGTTGAAACGACCTAGGCCTTGCCAGCTGCTGCCTTGAATCCGCGATGGCCGTGCCACTCGCATGTGTGGCACGTCGGGCGAGGGAAGGCTAAGAATTACTGCCGTACCCGATGCTCATCGCCTTGACAGGAGGAGGGCTTTCGTCCGAGCTTATTGCCTGCAGGGTTTTCGGGGCCGGCCTTCTGTGGTTGATTGTGCCGAGCCTGGCCAATTCCGCTAGCTGCCCGGCTACATGGATCGTTAGACCTTTTGAACGTATGAGCGCTCGTCCCGATTCACGGACGAGCGCTCAAGAAATATTGGGCTTGTGAACTACGAAACTCTGGAGTAGCTCTCTCGGAAGAAATCAATGAGCAGGTCACGTTGTTCCGCCGGGTGGGTAGCCGGACGGGTGCTCTTGTCAATATGCCGATTGAGTGCTTCATGCAGGGCTTCCAGAGTTGCGAAATCTGGCGTCGGTCGGATGAACCACGCGTAACCATGCGGGCGGAGCGGGATCTGCGCATCGGCCAGGTGCAGGTCAGTCATTTCATCGATAACCGCCTGATCGTCGGCGCTCAGTTCGCGGTTGAGGCGCGGGATCCTGCGGACGTTGGCGCTGCCAGCAGTCGCTGAAATGAGCGCATCCCAAGTGGAGTCCTCAAGTCCTATCCACCCCTCAGTGGAATCCAGGAATGCGATCTCATCCCAGTCAGTGTTCATTGTTCTCCTCGTGTTGTTGCCCCGGGTTGCTTCATGCTACCCGCGTACGGAACTCGGAGCTGACCATGCCTGACGCAGGAAACCACCAGAGAAACATACCGGCTGAATGGTTTTAAAAGGCTTTGGTCGTGGTAGCCTCCCGTCATTCAAGCGCTGCGCTTGGATAGAGAAAATGGGGGTTTCAATTGAAAGTAGCGAAGAAACTTGCCGCTTGGGGTGTGACAGCGGCTCTTGCGGCGGGGGCGCTGGCTGTAACGGCTGCACCTGCTCACGCAGCCGGAGAATGCACCACCAGCGGCACGGTTTGCCTGTGGGACGGCTGGTGGTTCGTCACTCCGAAAAGGACGTTCAACTGGGTCACCTATTACGTTGGCGCTGACGCTAACGACAAGGCGAGTTCCTTGTCTGTTGCGTACACCAACCCGGCATCGCCATATGTCTACTTCTACCGTGACTACAACTACGGAGAGCCCCACGTCATTTTCAAGGAAGGCGGCGGGTCCAACGACCTCAGGAACCAGATGATGACGAGTACCCGTAACTGGGACGACGAAATTTCGAGCATCAAGGGATAGCACGTGCATACAAAACAAGGGCGATCTTGGAAAACAGTCGCTCTGGGCCTGCTGGCGGTGGCAGTTGCCTCCGCCAGCACGGCGTGCACCGCGCCCGCGGTTGCTGATCCGGAGCCCGAGCCAAGTATCAGCCTGCCGGCGGTGGACCGAAAAGCATTCAGCAGCGTTAGGGCGTCACTGAACGAAGAGACCGGCGAAGTCGTCCTGCCAATGGACAAATATTGGTACTCGGAACGTGAAAATGTCATCGTCAATAATGCGGTCGCGTTCCTCCTCGAGGACTGTGTGGAGGCAGCCGGTTTCACCATGATGCCGTGGGGCGGTGACCATGAGGCCAAGCAGGATTCCAGCTTTGGGCAATGGTCGCGTCAACTTGCTGCCAGAAACGGCACCCGGCCCCATTTCCGCGTCGTCCCAGGGGTTCACGACAAGGCGAATGTCACCGTGAGCGAGGCTGACAAGCAGGCCTACAAGAAGTGTTCTTCTCAGGTGGGGCGTGCCGGGTTCCCGGAGCTGCTGCCAGGACTTGCGGGAGACACGAGCATCCAAAACAAGATCATGTTGGTTGTTCTGGGTCTCACCGAGCGTGACGCCGAATTCGTTCAATACCGTCAGTCTTGGGAAGCATGCATCAAGGCCAACGGGTTGACACTCCCTGAAGACGAATCCTGGGTGCCGATGACCAATGGCCAGGAAGATGACATCCGAGCCGCTCTCATCGTCATCGATTGCAAGGAGAAAGCTGGCGGGGTGCAAAAACCCTATGACATCCTCGCGCAGTATCAAGCTGCTCAGATCAAGAATCATCAGGCCGAATTGAACGCCTTGGCCGAACAGAAGGCCGCTGCTGTCGAACGGGCGAAACAGGTTCTCCGGGACCATGGAGTCGCCGATGCCAAGCTCTGACGAAGAGCTATCGAGGGCCTTGCGCAGGGTGCCCCGTTGGTGGGTGATACCTCTGGTTGCAGTCCTTTCAATTGGTGGTTTGTTTGCAGCGTTCTGGGCGGGGGCCGCGTCGGCACCCGCTAGCGCTCCGTCCGCAGTCCAGACTGCCGTTCCGGTGACTGCGACGGTCGAACGACGGGCTGTATCCCAGCAGGTCACCCTGCCAGGAAAGGTTGCTGCAGGTGCAATGTCCACCGTCGTCGCGACACGGCCGCCGGGCGTGGACCGTCTCGTTGTCATGGCGCCGTCCAGAAACCTCGGCGACACGGTTACTCCTGGTGAATTGTTGGCAGTTGTTTCCGATCGGCCATTGCTCGTTTTGCCGGCAAGCGTCCCGCTCTATCGGGACCTATTCCTGGGAGACACAGGAAGCGATGTCACCGCGTTGCAGCACGCTCTGACGGACTTGGGCTACAGCTCGAACATCAGCGGCACCTTCGATGCGTCCACTCAGGCGGCGTTGGAAGCCTGGTACGAAGCAGTAGGGCAGACCGCGCCGTTCGGGAGCCCCGTCTCCGCCTCTGGACCGGACTCGGAGACGTCCTCCCCCGCCCAATCCGAGGCGACAGCTCCGCAGACGCAGGGAGTCGTCTTCCGGTGGCGTGAGTTTGTCCAGATACCACGCGACTCAGGCAGGATAGCGAGCATGGCAAGCGTCGGCACCGTACTTGGTGAGGACGGAGTCCTGGCACGGCTAACGATCGCTGATGACACCATCGTTGCAAGAGCCGATCTGCTTCAGGCTGATGCATTTTCTGTCGGAAGCCTCGTCACGGTACGAGCCGGTTCCAATACTGCGGACCTGAAGGTAACCTCACTTAGCGCATTCAAAGACGGCGACCCGGGCCAGAATCTGATTCCAGGCAAAGATCTCGTCATCGCGCTTCCCCCCGGGGCCAAAGGATTCTCCCGAGACCAGTCGGTCACCATTACCTCCGGAAAAGAAGCATCAAAATCCCTCGCCGTTCCTTTGATCGCGATCCGGCAGGAGCAGGGCGCCGCCTTCGTGGAAGTCGAAACTCCCGAAGGCCTCAAGCGCGTCGAAGTCGAAGTAACCGCACAAGCGGACGGTTGGGCCGGTATCGCCGAAAACAAGGACCTGCCTGTCACCACCCGCGTGAGACTTCCGTGACCGAGCTCCTGATGCGGGAGGAATCTGCTCCTTTGCTTAGGCTCGACAAAGTTTCCCGCACCTTTCGGGAGACATCGGCCCTTGCCGATGTCTCCCTCGAAATCCGTTCCGGCGAGTTCGTCGCGATCATAGGGCCATCGGGCTCGGGGAAATCAACGCTGCTCAACATCCTCGGTTTGTTGGACCGTCCAACTTCAGGCAGCTACGAGATCCACGAACAAAGTGTCGCCACGCTCCGCGATATACAACTGACTGAGCTACGTGCCCGTACATTCGGCTTCGTCTTCCAGGAATCCCACATGGTTGGCAGGGATACCGCCGCGCGAAACGCGGCTCTCGGACTGAGGGCCCGCGGGATCGGGCAAGAAACGCAGAAAGCCTTGCTGGGGCCGGCCCTCGAACGCTTGGGGCTGAGCCACCGCTTGTCCTCTCCTGCTTCCAATCTCTCCGGCGGGGAACGGCAACGATTGGCCATCACCCGGGCAGTCATTGGTGAACCCGCCGTCATTCTTGCAGACGAACCAACCGGAAGCCTGGATACGAAAAACGGCAAGATCGTCCTGCGTCACCTGCGGGCCCTTCATGCCACCGGAACAACTGTCATCATGGTCACTCACGACCCCGAGATTGCGGCATCTGCCGATCGGGTCATCACCATGCAGGATGGGCGGATCACCGGCGACTCCGGCTCCGGCGCGATTAGCGACGTCCCAGCAGAAGACCGTGGTCACCGCGTTGCGTTAGTCAGGCATTGGCGCCATGAGCTGACTGAACTGGCTGCAGACGCTCTTTCCGCGTTAACCACAAAGCCAGCGAAAGCCTTTCTGCTCGCTATCGCGTTCCTTCTCGGCAGCGGCGGCTTGGTTGCTTCGATCGGACTCAGCGAGAGCGCGGCAGTAAGGGTGTCTGACCGGATCGACGCGGCTTCCAACGATGAGGTAAGAGGAACCCGTGAAGGCGGGTATGCATCGTGGGGCGAGGTAAAGGCCGATGTGAGCAAGGCAAAAACGCTCCCCGGGGTACGTGGCGTGGGCATCATTGCCGACCTCCCCGCTGCCGATGCCCGGCCGTCTGCCCTCCGGCCGGGATCGCTCCCTGGCCAGGCTACTTTCACCGGCTCACTTCGGGTCTCCGATTCCGAGTACCTCCACATCCAAGGCGCACAAACCAGTTCCGGAGACCCGAAACTCCTCGATAGCTCCTTTGGAGGGCCGGTTGCTTTTCTCGGCCGGGCGGCCGCAGCTGAACTGGGCGTTGCCAAGCCCGGACCTGGAACCGTGGTGTGGCTTTACGGCAGCCCCGTACCTGTCGTCGGGCTGATCACCAACCCGGGCAGGGACCTTGTCCTTGACGACGCGGTAGTCGTGGGGACCGGTTCCTATCCTGTAAGGACGCGAGTCGCTGCAACCTTTGTCGTCCGAACGGAACAAGGCATGCCCGCTAGCCTTGCCGATGCTTTACCCAAGGCGATCAATCCTGCCAAAACAGGCGACATCAAAATACAAACAGTCGCCGATCTCAGGGAACTAAAGCAAGGGATCAACAAAGACCTCGCTCGCCTGGTTGCAATCGTCTCAAGCATCCTGCTGGTCATCGCGTGTCTCAGTGCCGGAACCACCATGTACCTGGGTGTTCTCGCTCGATCCAGCGAAATCGCCCTCCGTCGGGCCTTAGGGATGCGGCGCAGCTCCCTCGCCGCAATGTTCCTCTCGGAAGGATCGTTAGTCGGTACCTTGGGCGGTGTCGCCGGTAGTGCTGCAGGAACTGCGGCCGTTCTCATCTATTCCGCCGCTGAAGGGTGGGCACCGAGTATTCCTTGGTACACCGCAGCATGGGGAATCGGCGTCGGTTTGATCAGCGGAATCGCATCAGCAGTCTACCCGGCGCTGGCAGCGACGAAAGCCGATCCGGCCCAGCTAATCAGGACGTGATAACCCTTTAGCATCCAAATTCCAAAAAGCTCATGGGCGACTTGAATGGGAGTCAACGGAAGAACAGTGAAACCAGTGGAGGGCCGGCATTGAACTGCACCCCAAAAGTTGGAGTCGCAATGTGCGAGGTTTCCACCTTACGGTAGCGACCCGGTCCTTTGCAGAAGGCCTCGTCCCATTCCGGGATGAGGCCTTCGGTGGTTAAGCCTGGCCCGTGGGGTAGGACGTGTCGTTAGCCAGCGATGCTTTGTATTGCGCTGCCACCGACTCTGATCGCCTTGAAATTAGTATCCTGATCCGCGTCAGAGTCTTTGAGACTGGTTTTAGCCGGGTGATTCGAGGCTTCAGACCCTGTTCAAAACGCGAAGGACGCCACCTGTGTTGGAGCGCGTTCAGATCTTTATCCGGAAGGGAACCCAAGAATGACTGATGCCGTGTCCGCACCAACAAGGACCACGCACGGCTCCGCCTGGGAGGTTTTCCGCGTCTTCCTGAAGCTCGGAGTGACGTCCTTCGGTGGCCCGATCGCGCATCTGGGCTATTTCCGCACTGAAGTTGTCGAGCGCCGGAAATGGCTGGGCGACAAGGAGTACGCCGACCTTGTCGCGCTGTGCCAGTTCCTTCCGGGACCCGCTTCGAGCCAAGTCGGATTTGCGATCGGCCTGCACCGTGCGGGTGCTCTCGGCTCGCTGGCGGCATTCCTGGCTTTCACCCTGCCCTCGGCGGCGTTGCTGGCCGCGTTCGCCTTTGGCGCTTCGCTGTTCACGGGCCCCGTCGGTGTGGGTCTGCTTGCCGGATTGAAGATCGTCGCGGTCGCCATCATCGCTCAAGCAGTTCTCGGGATGGCCAAAACACTGACCCCTGACACCCGGCGTGCGTCGATCGCCGTAGTCGCCGCTGCTGCAGCGCTGCTACTGGGTGGCTCGCTCGGACAGATCCTCGCTATCATCCTCGGCGCAGTTGCCGGATATCTGTTCTGTCGCGCCGACGATACGCCGAACGGTAGTGCCCTGCATTTCCCGGTCCGCCGACGCACCGGTGTCACCAGCCTGGTCTTGTTCGCAGCACTCTTGTTCGGCTTGCCCTTGGCCGTGCTCGCCACCGGGTCCGGTGACCTCGCCCTGTTCGACGCGTTCTACCGGGCAGGGGCATTGGTCTTCGGTGGCGGCCACGTTGTCTTACCGCTGCTCCAGGCAGGAGTCGTGGACACTGGCTGGGTATCGAACCAGGAATTCCTTGCCGGTTATGGAGTCGCACAAGCCGTCCCTGGCCCCCTGTTCACGTTCGCTGCATACCTGGGCACCATCTCTACAACCGAGCCCGGCAATATCCCAGGAGCGATGATCGCACTGGCAGCAATCTTCCTGCCCGGATTCCTGCTACTGATCGGCGTGCTGCCGTTCTGGAACATGCTGCGGCACCGTACTTGGGCGCAGGCCGTCATGCGGGGTGCGAATGCAGCGGTCGTAGGCATCCTCGCAGCCGCGCTCTACACGCCGGTATTCTCCACAGCCATCACCGGCCCGGCCCCATTCACTTTGGCACTGGCATGCTTCGTGCTCTTGATTACCTGGAAACTCCCACCCTGGGCAGTCGTCCTCGTTGGCGCCGCGGGAGGAGTAATCCTCTCACTCCTGCCCTAGCTATCGACAGCCGCGGAAGCGCACTCCAGACAGAAATGGTCATGATCTCGCTCAACCACTCCTAGCGCCCATCTCCGTGCGGAACTGGACCGGGCTGAGTCCGCGCAGGCTTTGCTTGATTCGGACATGGTTGTACCAGTGGATATAGGCATCGAGTTCTTTCGTGAATTCCGCCGGTGAAGAGAAACGCCGCGCCCGGTAGAACTCTTCCTTCAAATGACCGAAAAAGCTCTCAACAAGGGCGTTGTCCAGGCAGTTGCCCTTGCGAGACATTGACTGCTTGATCCCGTGCCGTGCCAATAATCGCCGGTAAGCAAGGTTCTGATACTGCCAACCCTGATCCGAATGCAGGACCGGACGGTCCCCAGGGCCAAGCCGTACGATCGCATCCGTGAGCATGCCGGTGACCATCGCCATTGAAGGGCTGGAACTGACCTTGTACGAGACGATCTCTCCGTTGAACATGTCGATGACAGGTGAGAGATAGATCCGTCGCCCGGCAACCTTGAATTCGGTCACGTCCGTGCCCCACTTGGTGTTCGGAGCCTTTGCACGGAAGTTGCGCTTCAGAACGTTCGGCGCTGTCTTGCCGGCTTCGCCCTTATAGGAACGGTACTTGCGCCGCCGGATCCGGCAGATACAACCGGAACGGGACATCTCCCTTAGCACCGTTTTGCCGCTCATCCGGACATCGTGCCGCCTGGCCAGCTCGATCCGGATCCGCCGATGCCCGTACCGGCCACGTGCTTCGTCGAAGATCTCTTTAATCAGGGCCCTGCTGGCGGCGTACTTGTCCTCCTTGCGGGCCTTCGCCCGGTGATAGTAATAGGTGCTCGACGGCAGACCGACAAAGCCAAGCAAGGCCTTGACCGGATACATTCGCTCCAGCGACGCGACCACGCTTACCTTGATTCGCGTGCTCGCCTTGGGGCCGCCAAAGCCTGCAATTTTTTTAGTGCAGCATTTTCCATCTCAAGCCGCTGCACCTTCTCTTCCAGAGATTCCTCACCAGCCGACACGACATGCTTTCGAGGCCGGCCCGTAGGCTTTCGAGGCTCAAGCCCTGCAGGACCGTCCTCCCGATAGGCCCTAACCCACCGGTCGAGGGAAGCGTCACTGCGGATGCTTGACCGTTCCGGCCAGAACCGCCTCCACCGCAGCGATCTTCGTCTGCACGGAATACTTCATCGGCACCGTCGCTCGCTCCAATCCCTCGTCACCCTGACGACGGTAGCGCCCAAGCCACTTCACAACCGTATTCCGCCGCACGTTCAACCGCCCGGCAATCGCCCACGCGCCGTACCCCTGCTCGAACAACTCAACAGCGGCACGGCGCGTCTCGGCTCCATACTCCCCACGAACCGGCACTGAACAACCCCTCCAAGAAATCAGACTCTCAACTTTCAAGTCCAACTTTTGGGGTGCAGTTCACATGTGCCGGCCCTCCACTGGTTGACGGCCATTTTTATGCGCCGATTGCCGTGATGGCGTAGTGGGCGATGCGTTTGAGATCGTCTTGGGTGGCGCCGTCGCGGGCTTGTTGGCTCATGCCTTGGAGCGTTGCTCCGATGAAGGCTGCCATGGCTTTGGTGTCGGTGTCTGGCGGGATGTGGCCAGCGTCGCGGTCGCGGGTGAGTGCTTCGGCCATGGCGTTGATGTTGTCGTTGCGCATTTTGGCGAGGCGGTTGGCGACGTGACGGTTGGTGGCGGTGACGGTCACGGCGGCGCTGATGACCAGGCATCCGCCGGGGTAGGTTGTGGAGGCGTAGTGCTCTGCGGCTTCGAGGAGCAGGCGTCGCATGAGGGTGAGTCCGGTGGTTTCCTCGGCGAAGGCTATGGCCATGAAGTTGCCGTGGGTGGCGTTGTAGTGGTCGACGACGGAGAAGAAGAGTTCCTCTTTGGAGCCGAAGGCTTTGTAGAGGCTGGGCGGGTTGATGCCCATGGCCTGGGTGAGTTCCGCCAGGGATGTGCCTTCGTAGCCGTGGTCCCAGAAGACGAGGGTTGCCGCTTCCAGGGCCTCGTCGAGATCGAATTTGCGCCCTTGTCCTGCTTTTCCTGACACCGTTGTCCTTTCGTTTCCGCCGCGTTTAGACGCCCCCTGTTTCGTCCGGTTCGTCTTACCAGTGTCCCTTAGCCAGCTCTGTTGACGCTGTGTGAAGCAGCGAAACGGGGCGGCGGTTTCTTTCTTGTAGTGATCGCTACACGTATGTAAGTATCTCATCCATGAGCGAATCAACCAAAGATCAGATTGCTGTTGTTACGGGTGGAAGCCGTGGAATCGGTGCCGCCATTTCGTCCCGGCTTGCCGCTGACGGGTTCATTGTGGGTGTGCATTACGGCCGCGACGAGAACGCGGCTGCCGAGACGGTCGCCGCGATCAAGGCGGCCGGTGGCACCGCGTTTTCTTTCCGCGCCGATCTTGCTGCCGATACGGCTGCCGAAGATTTCTGGGCTTCTTTCGACAAGGCCGCTGCGGGTGCCGGGGTGATCGGCCAGCCGTTGCAGGTGCTGGTCAATAACGCCGGCGTCACTTTGCGTGGAGCGATTGAGGAGTTCAGCCGCGAGGACTTCCTGACCCAGCAGGCGGTGAACGTCAACGCTCCCTACTTCATCGCCAAGGAAGCGCTGCCCCGTCTTTCCGACGGTGGCCGGATCGTGAACATCTCCTCAGGCGTGACCCGGATCGCCTTCCCGGAAATCATCGGCTACGCCCTGACAAAGGGCGCCATTGACGCCTTCACCCTTACTTTGGCCAAGCACCTCGGTCCGCGCGGTATCACCGTCAACGCTGTTGCCCCGGGAGTGGTGGATACCGATATCAACGCGTCCTGGCTGCGTGACAACCAGGAGGCCATCGAGGGTGTCGCTGCCAGCACGGCGCTGGGCAGGGTCGGACAGCCGGATGACATCGCGAGCATCGTCGCGTTCCTCGCCTCCGACGGCGGCCGTTGGGTCACCGGCCAGACCATCGACGCCACCGGCGGAACCAACCTCTAACCGATCAACCACACCCGTACCGCATCTCCAGGCGCCGGCCCTTCGTCGGCAGCCACCGCATCAGACATAGGGGGAATGATGAACCGTGCCCGCGTACGCGGCATTGACCATGTTGGTCTGACTGTGCGATCGCTTGAGGAAGCGATCCATGATTTAAGGAACGCGCTCGGCGCCGGCCTCTGCTACATCGAAGGACCCATCCAAGATCCGGAACCGGGCTGGATGGCGCGCAAGTTGGGTTCCCGCGGTTCCTGCATTTTGCGGGTCGCTGCGATGAACGCACTGGGAACCAACCTTGAGCTCTTCGAGTACGCCGGCGCCGATCGGCGGTCGTGGACTGCAACGGCAGGTGAGGCGGGGACGTTCTTCCTGCTGTTGCGCACCCCAAGGCCTGAACGGATTGTCTCCCGCCTCTTTACCGAGAACGCCGTCGTCCGCCCGGTCGAGGAACCCGTCTTCGGTTACGAGATCGCTCTGCCTTCCGGTATCCAGCTTGCTATCCAGCGCAGCACCTCCGGTGACGAAGACGCCGGACGCCTCATTGGTGCCGTGTGCCTGAACCGCTACGACTACCAGGGTGCAGTCTCCGAGCTGCAAGGCACTTTCGGTCTGCACCAGGCGGGAGAGGTGACTGCGTTCGGGGCCTCCGGGGTCTTGCTGACGGGAGCTCATGGGGCCCAGTTGGCGGTCCTTCACGGGCATTCGCCTTCGCCCCGCCCGGCGAACAGTGACGTGGGCGGTCATCATGTGGCGTTCCACGCCGATGACGTCGATGCTTCCATCGACGCGTTGCGCCTCGCCGGCGGGTATGCGGCGCGGGGGGATGCGGAAACCATCACGGAAGGCCCGATTGCGGGTGATCGCTGGGTGTACCTCGATTCGCCTTTTGGGCTTCAGCTGGAACTGATCAATATGCCTGACGGGATGCTTCCCTACGAAGCAGAAGCTGAGACGCGTCGCAGGCCGATCGCGGCGGGGGTGCTGGCATGAGTACCACCACCACTGCTTCCCGGAGGGCCTTCCTCGGCGCGGGCGGCGCCCTCGCCGGCGTATTCGCCCTGAGCCAGTCACCTTCCGCCCAGGCAGCACCGAGTACGACGGTGGCCCGTACCCCGTATCGGGTGATCACTCCCGGGTCAGAACAGTACGAGGACCTGCTGCAGGGCACGAACCTGCGTTGGAAGGGCGCTGCCCAGCGGATCGCGTTCCCGCGGACCTCAGCCGAAGTAGCCGAAGAACTGCGCACCGTCCTGGCACTGGGGCTTCGGCCTTCGGCCCGTAGCGGCGGGCACTGCTACGAGAACTTTGTCGCCAACGGCGACGTCCAGGCAGTGATCGACACCTCGGCCATGGATCAGGTCCGGTGGGACCCGGAAATGAAGGCCTTCGAAATCGGTGCGGGCGCACAGCTTGGGCTGGTGTACCAGCTTCTGTACAAGCAGTGGGGCGTTTACGCGCCGGCCGGGAACTGCCCGACCGTGGCCGCGGGCGGGCACATCGCCGGCGGCGGCTACGGCAGCATGAACCGGCGCGACGGTCTCGTCGTAGATCACCTCCTGGCTGTCGAAGCCGTCCACGTCCGAACAGACGGGACCGTGGCCATCAGCCGTGGAACACGCGATCCCCGCGACCCGCACCACGATCTCTGGTGGGCTTACACCGGAGGAGGCGGCGGCAACTTCGGTATCGCGACCCGGTACTGGCTGCGCTCCCCTGCTGCCAGCGGTGACCGTCCGGAGAAGGCGTTGCCTGCCCCGCCCCGACATGTCTGGCTCAGTACGGTCGCCTGGGACTGGGACAGCATTGATGAGGCAGCGTTCACCCGGCTGCTAGACAACCATGGCCGCTGGCACGAAACCCATTCCGCCCCAGGGAGCCCGGAAGCGACGCTGTTCGCCCAGTTGAAAACCTGGCACCGCTCCAACGGCTCGATCACGATGGACACGATCGTCGATGCCGGCGCCCCTGACGCCAGCGGGATCCTGGAGCGCTACCTGGCTGCCGTCGCCGACGGCATCCCCGCACCAAAGGTCCTTCAGTACAGGCTCGTGCCGTGGCTGCAGGCCACCCAGTGGAGCGGTTTCACCGGCCCGGATTCCACCCGCCGCTTCAAAGGAAAGTCCGCGTACCTGCGCCGCAGCTACACGCCCGAAGCCATCGCTGCTGCCTACCGGGGCCTGAACGACCCGTCGATTTCCAACCCGACTGCGCTGCTGATGATCGCCTCTTACGGCGGAGCTGTAAACGCCGTCGCCCCGGCGGCGACTGCCGTGCCGCAGCGTGACTCCATCATCAAGTTCCAGGTCGTTTCCATCTGGGATAACCCCGAGGATGACGACGCGAACGTGGCCTGGACACGGGCGACGTACAGGAACATGTTCGCCTCTACCGGCGGGGTACCGCTGCCGAACGCGGACGCTGACGGCGCGTTTGTCAACTACGCCGACGTCGATCTCAACGACCGGGCCTGGAACAGCTCCGGTCAGAGTTCCTTCGAGCTCTACTACAAATCCAACTTGCCGCGCCTGAAACGGGCCCGGAATACCTATGACCCGAAGGGAGTGTTCTCCCATGCCCAAAGCATCCCTCTTGCCTGAAACCACTGCCCTGGTGACCCCGGGGGTTGCCCGGCTCGATGCCCTGACCGGGCTTCGTTTCCACGCTGCGCTGCTGGTCTTTGCCTTCCATCTCAGCCTTAACCGCTTCTTCGCCGATGATGCAGCCGCGGTGGAACCGCTGCGGTTCCTGTTGAAGAACGGTGGCTGGTTCGGTGTCACGTTCTTCTTCGTCCTCTCCGGATTCGTGCTGACGTGGTCCGTCAGGGCGGGGGACACTCCGGGTCGGTTCATCTGGCGTCGGCTGGCCAAGATCGTCCCCAACCACGTGGTGACCTTTGTCATCGCGCTCGGGATCGCCGGTCTGGGCGCGGCCACGGTCGGCGAGGCCGCAGCCAATTTCTTCCTCCTGCATGCCTGGGTGCCTGCCGATACGGCGTTCTTCAGCATCAACCACCCCAGCTGGTCGCTCTCGGCCGAGCTGTTCTTCTACCTGGCGTTCCCCTTCGTGCTCCCGTTGGTCAGGCGGATACCCGGCCGGAACCTCCTGCCTGCCGCGGCAGGCCTGATCGTGCTGATCACCGCCGCTCCCCTGCTTGCCGGGATGTTGCCCGCAGGCGCGGTTTTCGGTCCCAACCATGCGCAGTCCCCTCTTCACGGGGCGTCGATCCCGCAGATCTGGGCCGTTTACGCCCTTCCCCCGGTACGGTTCCTCGAATTCGTTGTCGGGATGCTCGCCGCCCGTGCTGTCGCTGAACGGCAGCTCCCCCGGATCCCGCTGGGTATTGCGGCGGTGTTCGCCGCAGCCGGGTACGGGCTGAGCCTGTTCCTTCCGCTGCCCTGGCAGATGGATGCCGCTTATGTGCTGCCGGTGACCGTCCTGGTCATCGCTGCCGCACAGGACCCGGCCCCGCCGAAGGCCCTCAGTTCGCCGCTCGCAGTGCGGCTGGGCGAGCTTTCCTTCGCTTTCTACATGGTGCACGACATCGTCCTTGGCGCTACGCGCAGCTTGATCGGGCCCGGCGCCCTGCCGGGCCCGGCTGCCGTCGGGGTGGGCTTGGCGGCATTCGCCGCCAGCCTGGCCTTCGCCTGGTTGCTATGGCGGGCTGTTGAAGTGCCGGCCAACAACGCCCTGCGGTCCCTGAACCCTTTCACTACCCGACGTTCCATCACTACTCGAGAGGCCTGACATGACTACGACCAACCGCTCCTGGACCGTCTCTGCACAGCAGGATGTCCGATACCGCGTCGAAACAAGCTTCGACATCCTGAACCCGGCCAACCCGGCTCTCATCGACGGCGAGTACGGCTCCCGCCGCCTCATTGTCACCGACACCACCGTGGACGCGCTCTACGGCGACAAGATCCGTGCCTACGCCTCGGCCAACCTGAGCGAGCACCGGATCCTCGTCCTGCCGCACGGAGAGAGCAATAAACGCTGGACCGCCGTCGAAGCCGTCCTCGAAGCCATCGAATCATTCAAACTGGACCGCCGCCGCGAACCCGTCATCGCGATCGGAGGCGGCGTCCTGACCGATATCGTCGGCTTTGCCTGCAGCATCTACCGGCGCAACACCCCCTTCGTCCGGGTACCCACGACCCTCATCGGTATTGTCGACGCCAGCGTCGGTGTGAAGACCGGAGTGAACTTCCAGACCGGAAAGAACAAGATCGGCACCTACTTCGCCGCCTCACGCAGTCTCCTGGATACCTCGTTCCTGGCCAGCCTCGGTGCCCGCCACGTCTCCAACGGGCTCGCCGAAATCCTCAAGATCGCGCTCATCAAAGACCGTGAACTCTTTACCCTCCTTGAAGAGCACGGCGCCACCGCCCTGGGAGGCCGCTTCCAGGACCACAACGAGGCAGAACAGGCCATCATTGACCGGGCCATCGCCGGGATGCTCGAAGAACTCGAACCCAACCTCTGGGAACAAACACTCGAACGTCTCGTCGACTACGGCCACAGTTTCTCACCTACCGTGGAAATGAAAGCCCTGCCCGAACTCCTGCACGGCGAAGCCGTCTGCCTCGACATGGCACTCACCACAGCGATCAGCGTCCACCGCGGCCTCGTCTCCACCGAACAAGCCCGGCGCATTTTCACCGTCATGGGCGAGCTTGGCCTTCCCGTCACGCACCCGGCCATGACAGCCGAGAACCTCCTTGACGGTCTCGCCGACACCACCCGTCACCGCAACGGACTGCAGCGCTTGCCCCTGCCGGTCGGCATCGGATCTGCCGTGTTCGTCAACGACCTCGGCCCTGCGGACATCACCTCCGCCTTGGAGATCCTCGCCTCCGCCGCGCGCTCCGGAAACACTGCGCGGGTTGCAGACAACGCACGGCTTGAAGGTGCTGTCGTATGAGCGTCCTGCCCCAGGTCCCGCCCCGCCCGCGCACCCCGGCCGGACATGCAACGGTGCTCGGAGTACATGGCGCCGAAGGACAAACCGGTTGGAAAGCGTTCTACACCCGCCGGGAGCTCGCGTCCCCAACCGAAGCTGTTGAATGGGCAACCCTGCCACCAGGCGCGGTCAGCGGCGAACACCGCCACACCCGCACCGAAGAGATCTATCTCATCCTCGACGGAACCGGGGAGTTCTTCCTCAACGGCGCCCCGCACCCTGTCCGGCGCGGGACTCTTGCACTCACCACACCCGGGAACGTCCACGGGCTGCGCAACAGCGGCGCCACGACCCTTAACTGGTGGGTCATCGAAACCCTCACACCCCGCACCCAGAACGCCCTGAACGGCACGAGCCACACGGAGACTGCACCCATGTCAGCACAAATCTTCGACCTCAACACCACCGCTAGGATCGACACCCAAGGAACCTTCGATGGTCCCCTGACCGCTGTCGAACGCCACACGACCATGCCCGGCCACACCCTCACATTCGGGCAGGACAACACCGAAATCGCAGGATTCCTCAACCAAGGCACTGCCCAGCTGTCCTTCCCCGGTTCCACCGCCCGCATCCAAGCGCCCGCGTCATTCCTCGTCCCAGCCGGAACCTCTGCAACACTCACGCCGGAAACGGACGGCGAACTGTTCACCGTCGAGCTGAAGATCGCCTAGCCATGATCATCAGCACCGTTGACCCGGACGACTACTGGAGCTGCCTGATCCGCCGAGGCATGCTGCACAGCGAAACTGAATCCGTCGAACACTTCACCCTCGCTCCCGGCCAGGAGCTCCATCTCGGAACCCAAGGCGTCCACGAAGCGGCCATCATCCTCTCCGGCACCACCAGCTACCAAGACCAGGACCTCACCGCCGGAGCCGTACTGCTCGCGCCGGCCGGGGAACAAGCAACACTCACGGCAGTCGCTGCCACGACGATCCTGAACATTCGCGCCTACCCCGAACCGGTCACCACACTCCTGCCGGCCCGGGTACCGGAACTGCCAGAGGCCGAACGTGTCATCTAACCCTGTTGGGGCAGGGCCGCGCAGCACCGCGGCCCTGCCTTTGGCAGTGTTCTTCGCCGTCACCGTCGAGATGGCTCCGGCCGGCGCCCTGAGCCACATCGCTACGGCTCTGCACACGGATATCGGCTCAGTAGCCGCCGGATCCAGTCTCTACGCCCTCAGCACAGCCTTGCTCGCCCTGCCGCTGGCCGGCCTCGCTCAACGGTTCGATCTGCGCAAGGCAACCATCATTGCCGGGATCGCTTTCACGATCCTCGGCCTGGCTGCTGCCGCGGGGCCTGACCTCACCGGCTACCTCGCTTTCCGGGCCCTGAACGGAGCAGCCCACGCTGCATTCTTCCCCCTTGTACTCGCCCTCGCAGCGGCCGCAGCACCCCGAAACACAGCGCAAGCCGTCGCGCGGGTCCTCCTCGGCAACGGCCTCGCCCTGGCCCTCGGCGTACCCGCGGCGGAAGCCTTGGCCGCGCTCGATTGGCGCCTGCCCCTCGCACTCGGGTCCGTTGGCGTCGCCACAGCGATCTCCTTCGCCCCACGTCCGACACCACAGGAGAGACCGATAGCAGAGGAAGCCGTGGACGGTTCACCGGGCAGGATCGTGTGGCTCGCCGCGCTCTTCGCAATAGCCCTGGCCGGACACTTCGCCTACTACACCTTCCTCGCACCTTCCGCAGAGACCAGCAGCCTCCCAGCCTCTCTGGTCCTCGGTATCTACGGCGCTGCAGTCATCGCTGCAACCGCGATCTCCGGAGCCATCGCAAAACGAAACCGACTCGGCCGAGCAGTAGCTGTCATCGCAATCGAAAGCATCCTCCTCGCGGTCACTGCGATCATTCCCGGACCAGTAACCACAATCATTGCAACGGTGATAGCCGGAGCCTGCTTCGGGTTCCTCCCGACCCTCATCCAAACCGAAATGCTCCACCGGGCGCCAGGTAACCAAACCCTCGTCTCCGGAGCAGCAGTCGTCGCGTTCAACACCGGTATCGCAGCCGGCTCCGCGGCCGGGGCCGCGTTTGCTGGGCATTCGACAATCTTCCCGAGTCTTCTTGGAGCAGTACTTCTCATAACCAGTGGCATCGGTTTCGCCGTACTTCGGGCAGTCGGCAGATCGCGGTGGATGCACAGCAAAGGAGGTCGAGTCACTACCGCACGAGCCTGCCTTCCCCCTCAAGCTGACTCCCAGACACACAACGCGCTCCGGTAGGTGTGGCGCTGCATCTGGCCAATAGACACAGTCCGCAACTGCGTTGACTTAGCCGTCCGGCCGCGAGTACAAGGCCCGGGCCGTCGACGTCGTTGCGATCCAGGTTCGGTTTCTCGAAGCTCCCGGTAGCAACTCGGACGATTCACGTCTCTGAGCGCTAGTAGGCAGCTCGTGTTATGAAGTCCGGTCGGCGACGACGATCGTACGGCGGCTGTATGTTTGGCTGTTTTTCTCCCAGGCGCCTGCGCAGGTCATGAGGATTAGATATTCGCCATGAGGGCCCGGCGCGGCGAGGAGGCGGCGCATATCGATTTGCGCGGCGTCCTGTTCGACAACCTTGGTGACGGTGTAGCGGAGGGTGGTGCCGTCGCCTCGTTCTAACTGCACTTCGTCGTAGGGTTTGAGCCGGGCAAGGCGGCTGAACACCCCTGATCTGCTGGTACCGCCGTAATGCGCGTCGATAAAGCTGACCCCGGTGATTCCAGGGAGATCGCTGCCGTTGTACCAGGCGGTGTCGTCGATGTTCTTGGGTGTGTCGATGTTCCCGTTACTGGTGATCCCGACGTGCAGGATGCGTGCTTCGACGCCGAGGCTGGGAATTTTCAGGATCCGTGGCTTGTCGGCAGCGACGACGTAGGCCTGCTTTTGCTGCTCACTGACCGGCGCTTCGCTAACATCTGCCGGGACCCCGGTCGCACTGGCAATAGCGCCGCCGGCCTGTTGTCGGAAGCCTCGATTCGTCAGCCAGGTATCCACTGCCAGGAGTCCGCCGACGAAGAGGACAAGACAGGTGCACGTAGTCGGAAGGATCTTTCGCAGCGACGAAACCCTTCGAGCCGGCTGTGCTGACGCGGGCATGGCCGCGGCCGACGGGGCCGGAACTGGCATTGCGCTAAGAGCCGTCGGTGGTAAATCGGATGCCCCCCGCCGACCCGTCGTGGACTGCTGCGCTGCGGCGGTCATGTCGTGGTCGGTCACGGGCGGCCAGGTTTCCGGGTGGATTGGGCGTATTGGCGGAGGCGCCGGCCGCGTGGGAGTGATGTCAGCAATGAGTAAGCCGTTACGCATGCCGTGCAGTCAGCCTTATGGCCGCGAGGATGAGTGCGGCACTAGCGATCGTTGCACCCGCGATAAGGAGAGGGTTGTTCAAGCTCGCGACCGCAACACCTGTGTTCGGCACGCCCGGTGTGTCAGTGGCCGGTGCGACGTGTGGCTGGACCAAGAAGGAGTTGCTAGCACCGTTGTCGTCGGCGGCTGTCAGGGTTATGGCCGCGGTAAGCGCGTTGGGGGTATGGACGCTCAGCGAGGTGTCGCTGTTGACCGTGAAGCAGGCCACAGTTGGATGGGCAGGGCACGGCGAGGTGGCGATGACCTCAGAGCCAAGCGTGACCGAGGTTGTACCAAGAAAACCTGCACCGCCAGCCGTGATCAGGGTACCTGTGCCACTCGGCGTGATAGCGGCCGCTGAGATGACTGGCGGTTGGATGGAGGCCAGCTCGAGGCGAGCAATAGTGCTTCCAAAATATTCAGTGAACCAGAGGTTGCCGTCAGGTCCGAACGTGATCTTGGCAGGATTGGAAAAGGCAGTCGGAAGCGGGTATTCGGTGAACGTGCCGTCCGGCGTGATTCGACCGATGTTGTTGCCCTGCAACTGCGTGAACCAGAGGTTGCCATCCGGAGCAGCAGTAATACCTATGGGATAACTGGAAGCTGTTGGAATGTCATATTCGGTCATCGTCCCGGAAGGTGTAATTCGTCCGATCCTATTGCCGTTTGCCTCGGTGAACCACAAGTTGCCGTCAGGTCCGGCAGCGATACCGTATGGGCTACTGATGTCGGCCGGAATCAGATACTCAGTGATCGTGCCGCTCGGAGTCATTCGACCGATCTTATTACCGGCGTATTCGGTAAACCACAGGTTGCCGTCGGGTCCGGACGTGATCATGGCAGGAGCGGAAAAGGCGGTCGGAACCGGATACTCAGTAATGGCGCCACCTGGCGTGATCTTGCCGATCTTATTGCCAGCGCTTTCCGTGAACCACAGGTTGCCGTCCGGAGCAGCAGTGATACCTATGGGATAACTGGAAGCGGTTGGAATGTCGTATTCGGTAACGGTACCGCTCGGGGTGATCTTGCCGATCTTGTTGGCCCTATTTTCAGTGAACCATAGGTTGCCGTCCGGCCCGGGGGCGATGAATGCAGGGCCGCTGTCAACAGTCGGAATCGGGTATTCGGTGATGGTACCGCTCGGTGTGATTCGGCCGATCTTATTGCCGTTCGCCTCGGTGAACCACAAGTTGCCGTCTGGGCCAGTGACGATGCCGAAGGGTTGGCTGTCGCTGGTCGGGGTCGGGTACTCGATGATCAAGGGGCTCGCCCACGCGGCGCTGGGAAGCAGGACCGTCACGACAGCCGCCAGCAGGACACCTCCTCGTATCAAGCGCCCTAGTGCCTTTCCTTGAAGCCGACTCCCTGAATTGCTACATAACACACCCGCCGTTTCCATATTTTGATTTTCCCGATTAACTTTTTCTACCATTTTAACAGATTGATGAATGAATGTGATGGGTAGAAATTACAACAAACGAGCGATGCCGCTCGTTTCCGGCGCGGTTAAAAATATGGCATTCGTCTTGAGCTTGGAACTGCCGTTGAACGTACTCCCCCATTAAGAGAGCATGCATTTTGGCCGACCAGCTCATAAAGCACAAGGGTTCCTGCCACTGAACTACTTGTCGTAATTATTTGCGACCGCCGCCCTCATGGCTGTCCCTCTGGGCATCCGTGTGGGCACAGCCTAGGGGCGGACTAGGGTCCACGCTGCAATCACGCCGGTGACTGCCATTGCTCCAAACGAAACAGCGCGGGACCAGACAGACAAACTTGAAGACACGCGTTCAAATGAATCTGAGGACGCACGCGAGGTGTTCCGGATCGTGATGTCCGCCAACTCTATACGGGATTCGATCTGTGGGATCCCGTCGCATAAGTACGATCCATGGATGCTGAATCCCTTAGGCAGGAGGGACGGCGGGAGTACCAAAGAAGTTTCGCCTGAGGCATATTTCAGGCGGGCGCCTACCGTTTCCATGCTGGTGGATTGTTCAATCTCGCCCAAAATCGGAACGTTCAGCTCGATGATCACCGGCTTATTTCCGTCGAAGCTGGTTGACGAAATATCTGCTCGGCCGGTTGATGCCATTCGAACCGTGACTAGGTACGGGTGGGCCAGTGGCGAGCCGTCGTAAGAGACGGCCAGCTTGTCTAAGCCTCGGATCTTCGAACTGACCAGCGGTGAGGCCGTCACCTCGTAAGCGAACTCTCGACGAGGATTTCGTTTCCTGTCGAGGTAGAACATCACACCGATTGTGATTACTGCCACGACGACGGCAGCGATCGCCCACATTTCGCTCATGACAAAAGGGTAACCACGCCCGACTGAACCAGAGGATTGCATGCAATCCAAATCTCATGTTCCCGTGGAGTTGAAGCCAGCCCATCGGGGTTCCGTCGCAAGACCAGCCCGGGCAATCACAGCTTCCGGTAACCGAACCGCAGCCAACCGAGGCAGCAGACCAAGCCGACGAGGAGCTGCAAGGCCAAGTCCGCGAGGAGTCCCAAGCCTTCCGGCCCGCTAGTCCCTTCGAGCCGTAGAGACCGACGCCATCAGGCGTCCACTTTCCTACGCTCTCGAAAGGAGCGCCTAATGTTTGAGAACGAAGCCCAGCGTGAAGCTGCGCTCGTCGAGGCCAAGGCAATGGAACTGGGCCGGGACCTGACCGAGTCCGAATCCGCAGAGGTCGAAGGCATCACCAACGATGCCAAGGACTTTGACCGCACCAAGCGCCAGCTACGGGGGACCAACCTGTTGAAGACCATCGGCGGGATGGGCAGCTCGGGCGCGGTCCAGCAGCAACGGCACGTGGACCCACAGCGGCCCGTCCGGCGCGGGCGTCCAGTACCTCGACCTCGGCTCGAAGCCCACAGCGAAAGCCTTCACGGCGACGTCGGGCATACCTCCGATGGGTTCCAAGGCCCTTGTGACCACCGGCTCTGTCGTGGTCGATGTTCCGATGATCGGGGATTTGCCGATCACCCTCGGGCGACCTATCCGCTCGTTCCTGCAAGCGATTCCCACAGTCGTCCGGCCCGCGTCCTAAGCATGGCTCCAGCAGACCGTCCGCACCGAGAATGCCGCCATCGTTGCCAGCGGCGGACTGAAGCCGACCAGCGTCGTCACCCTGGTCCGCAAGGAAGGCAAACTCAGGGTGTCACGTCGGGACCAAGAACCGCGAAGAAGGCCGCGTCGACGGATTCGACTGCGGCATTCGCGGCGTTGACTAGCATTTGGCCGGCCGCGGGTGATTTCGAGTGCTTTGGCCCGCGTGTCGGATGGGTATGGAAGGCGTTGCATGTGACCGATGGATTCAAGCGCCCGTAGCACCTGCGACGTCATCAAGGTACTGCCTGCGCCAGCAGTGTGGAACGGCATACCGTCACGTGCCGTGCGCGAGCGACAATAGATCACCGACCTCACAGTCGAGCACTTCACAGATCGCAGTGAGGGTTGAGAACCGGATTGCTTTGGCCCGGTCATTCTTGAGCACGGACAGATTGACCAGGCTGACTCCGACTCGCCTACTTAGCTCGGTCAGGGTCATGTCGCGGTCCGTCAGCAGCTCGTCCAGGTGACAGTGAATGCTCGATAGTTCTTCCGCCGGCATCAGACCAGCCCCTCGGTATCCTTCTGCAGCCGGCGGCCATACTCGAAGACCCCCGCAACCAGTAGCAGGGCGATGCCCAGCATCAACGGGCCGGTGTCGAACTGCGCCGAAAAGATCAGGGACTCTCCCGGGGTCCGGGCATTCACCCCGATCATTTCGGAAATCCTCTTGCGGGCGGCGCTATCGAGGACCTGGCCGGACGTGCCGACTATCGCAAGGACCACTCCGGCCGCCCCGACCATGTGGGCAGACATGACAGTAAAGAGGGTCCCGCTCTGAAGCCGATAGGCAAGCAGGAACACGAGCGCCAGTATCGTCAAAATCCCAAACTGGTCGAGAACGCCCGCCCAGGCGAGCTGCACAGCCGGACCAGAGGGCAGGACCGGAATCGTTGCTTCAACTGAGGTGAAGTGTCCCGCGGCCTCCAATGACAGACCGGGAGCCATGTGATGCGACGTGGCCACCGGAAGCACCAGCGTTACCGGGCCGGTAAACAGCACAACGGCGCTGGACACGGCGGTGACAGTTGTAACGACCGCCGCAAGGGATGAGGCGATCATCAGGATGATTGCATCGGCTCTCGACACAACATTCTTCGGGCCGCCACCAGCCAACCTGCGAATGTGTTTCATGACCCTCCATATCGATATTCGTTATTAACGATAATCGTTAATCTAGGAGTGTTGCAGCTGCTGGTCAACGGCATCCCAGCGAAAGCTCGTCTCTAGCCTCTTGGGAGAACCCACCTTGCCGAGTGGTCGGCAACTGCCTTGTCATCCGGTGATTAGCGCGGGCGGGCAACCCCTCGAAGACGGGTTGGCGTCGAGGTCAGCGGCTCCGACGGAATCACGGTGCGCAGAGGTTGCGGCAATACGGAGCTGGCGCTTCGGGAGCACTTAGATGACTGAGCGACGGCTAACTTGCTAGTGCATTGGATTGTGGCTGGTACTGAGACCTGCGCCGCCATGTCAGAGGACGCGACTGCCGGCATAGGGCAGCTGCACTGCCCTGGCTTTTCCGAACCGCTAAGGGTGCGCGCATCAGTCTGAACACGAAAGGTTGCCATATGGTTGTTCGCTCGGAAGGCTGTCCTCCGGGAACTCCGAACTGGGTTGAAGGCCGGTTTGACGACGCCAAGGCCGCCGCTGGCTTCTACGCAAGACTCTTTGGCTGGAAAATCGTAAAGTCCGACTCTGCAGGAGAGACCTATTACGAAGCGTCCCTCGGCGCTTCCGCAGTGGCAGGCATTCGCTCCAGACAAGAAGAAGAACACATGCCGCGGCCTGGTTGGATACCATATTTTGCCGTGGCCGACCTCGACTCAGCCTCCAACAAGGTGGACGGGGCCGGTGGCCATTTCCTGATCCCGCCATTCGAGGGGTTTGGTAAGACTCGCGCTGCCGTGGCGATCGACAACGGTGGAGCGACGTTCGGTATGCGCGAGTCGAGCGAGGGGCTTGATCGTGTTCGCGGTCCCGGCACCATGCAGTGGAACGAGCTCCATGCCCGGGACTACCAAAGCGCTCGCAACTTCTACGCCGAGCTCTTCGGATTCAGCTATACAGAGATCGGCCACGGCACGGAGTTTGTAAATTCAACGATCGAACGCGCCTCAGACGGACGCACGGTTGGCGGAATCACGTATGAGGACACGATCCCCGATGAGGGACCCGCCTATTGGCTGCCCTGGTTTCAGGTCAGGGATCCGGCTATCACCGCGGAGCACGCTACTTCATGGGGCGCCCGGCAAGTCCTTCCAGCCACCGATAGCGCCCTTGGGCGAATCGCAATTCTACGCGGCCCGCAAGGAGAATCCTTCGGAGTATTCAATCGCTCACTAGGCCAGAAGTACGACGACGGAATCTAGACGGCCAAGCCACGCCACCTCTCTCTTTTCAACTAATAGCCGCACTAGATCGAACGCAGGCCGCTCGTGAGAGATTCGCCGCCGTTTCCCGTCAGAGCCGCAAAGTGATGGCGTGCTTGCCTCCGATCCCAGCCCGGCGCCACGCAGAGCAGTACCACCAGGGCACGTAATTCCCCACTGCCCGCCACCTACTCACCATTCCCACGAATAATGTACCGGGTGGGCAGCTGCCCACCCGGAGCACGTTGGAGCTACCCCCAGGCAAGATCGTGCGGAAATTCGTCGCTTGAGACCCGGCGGATTCTGCGGCCAGCAATTGACCCGGCTGGCCGCACCGGGTCCCTTCTGCGTTCGAGCAGCGCGCAATTGTCCAACCGCATTGCACCTCGGCGAGCCCGAAAGACGCACGCCAGCGCTCGCTGCTTTGCTGGGGTCTCGGGGTGCGCCACGACAGCGAATCCGACAGCCTGTCATTGACCCGTGCCCATGACTCCGCGGGCGCTTGCACGCGAACAGGAAACCTCCTTCAAGCCTTAGGCAAGTCGCGCCCGTAATCCAACCGGCCGGGGCAAGCTTGCTTGCACGCGGCCGCCTCCGGGCACATTAATAAACACCACCGGGCAGTCGGGGCGTGATTGAATCTGTGCTAATTCAGTTCCCTCAGTATTCGGCCCTCACCTGCTACACCTCGTTAGCACGAGTGGACGGTGGACCGGGCCCCCGGCTCACGGACCGCTAAAAGAGCGTTTGCCGCTACGGAGGTGCGCTACTTAACTACTTAATCCGAAAAATTCCGGCTCGCAGACGAAAACAGGCGCGAAAACGAAATTCAGCATTGTCGCGGCCCAGCGCCGGACAGATCAAAGCAAACCGGCGCCATTCACCTGGCTGGGCAACAGGTCTCTCTACTGAGGACGATCCCCTGCGCGCCACTGATTTTCGCTGAGCAGATCATCTACGTGGCGTAGACGACCCCTAGCGTGACTTCCATGATGGCTCAACAAAAGCGAAGTTCTAGCGCGGACAGGACCCGTAGCGCGCCGACATCCAAGGCCGCCCGTGTAGGGGTGTTCCTTGTTGTCCTGGTTGCGCTTGTGCTGGCCAATTTGGGGGCACTGCCTGCGACGAACACGGCCCCTGCGGTGGCTCTCCCAGGCCTTCCGGGAACCCCTCAGCCCGGAACCTTGGTTTACAGCGAGGACTTCTCCAACATGAGCGCGGCGGCAGCGCCTATCGCCATTGGCTCGTACACCGGTGGGGCTGCTGCACAGCTTGAGCAGTACACAGCCGACGCTGCTTGGAGCCCCGGCGCAGGAGCGTGCAACGGGTGGATCATGCGCAAAGGGACGCCGCTGCCTTCGTCCGCCATCTGGCCCAATTACGACGAGTGTGGCCTCAACAGGGCTTTCACCAACCTCGGCAACCTTGCTTTTGCCATGGGGAAGTACCAGGGCATGACCGACACACAGGCATCGGTAAACCAGATCCTGAGCGAGTACACCAACAGCCCCTGGGGAACCCAGAGTACCGGAACCCAGCTCCAGACCCGGCGGAATACGATCCCGACGATCGCCGGCCACTTTTACGCCGTCTCGGCCATCTTTGGGGAGACGAACTGCTTCGCCGCCCACGCCAAGCAGGAGTTCGCCATCCTGGTCAATGGCTCTGCCGTCGTGGTCGGATCAAATCTCGATCCTTGCACGGACCCAAGCCGTAAGGGATACGACCAAGACCCCATCACCGGCGTCTACAACACATATGTGTCGAAGCTTCAGTCTGGAGCCATTCAGGTTCCAGTGACGGGGACGCTCCCGACGCTCGGCATCCGGGTCCGGAATCTGACGGCTACCGGCGAAGGCAACGATGTCGGCTTCGACCTGCCCCAGCTGGTGGACGTCACCCCACAGTTGGACAAGGCGTTCGTCCCCTCCACCATCCTCCAGGGCCAGACCACCACGCTGACCTATACGGTGACGAACACCAGTGATCTGCAGGCTAAGAACGGCTGGCATTTTGTTGACACCATTCCGGCCGGCCTAACCCCGACTGGTGCCATCGGCGGCACCTGCACGCGCACTGCATCCAGCATCTCGGGCCGCACCATCGACGTCACTGGCAATATTGCCCTGGGCAGTGCTTCGTGCACGGTCACGGTGACGGTGACCAGCAACACCCCTGGCGTCTATAACAATTCAGGCTGCGTTGCCAACGACGGAACTACCATTCCGAACTGCACCAATAACTTCTCCACCATTACCGGCCTGTACGGCCCAGGGACGGCACCGTTGACGGTCCGGCCTGTCGTGGATCTGACCATCACCAAGGACGACAACCTCAGCGCCTACGTCCCCGGCCAACCCATCACCTACACGGTGACAGTACACAACAACGGACCCAGCGACGCAGTCAATGCCATCGTCACGGATCCCCTTCCCACGGCTCTTCAGAACGCCACATGGACTTGCGCCGTTGCCGTGCAAGGGACGTCGAATCTTCCGCCGGCGGGACCAACCTCCTGCAGCCCCAACGGGACCGGCAGCATCTCGGACACAGTGCGGATCAACACCGGTGGCACCATCACCTACACCATCACCGGAACCGTAGCGTTGGGAACAAGCGGGATCCTGTCCAATACGGCCACGGTGAAGCCTGCCGCGCAAACGGCCATCCCGAACATGCCAGGCGGCGGGCCCATCCCTGTACCGGGATCAACGACGCTTGTTCCGACTTCCGATCCGGCGTGCCCCCCGTCCCCCGGAGCTGGATGCTCCGCGACGGTGACGACACCTATTGCACCCGAGTGGACCATCTCCAAGACCGCCTCGGTTAACGGCACTCCCTCGAACGGACAGTTCGTCAATCCGGGCGACACGATCACCTATACCGTCACTGCACGTAGCACGCGAGGCCAGATCGATGGCGTTGTTCTCAAGGACCAACTTTCCGATGTCTTGGATCAGGCCACGTTCGTCACAGGCTCGGCGGCACTGACCATCGGCGCCGCGGCACCCGTTCCCGTTGCCGGCCCGGTGGCTCCTTCAACCGTCTTGACAACCCCTGCGTTCACGCTGCCCGCTGGCCAGACGGCAACATTGACCTACAAAGTCGTTGTCAACAGCGGGGCCTGGAGTGCTCGGCTTGTCAACGTTGTGACCGGAACAGGCAGTGTCCAACCCACAAGATGCGTCACCAGCACCAACCCGGTGGCTCCCGAGTGCACTACTACGCATTGGACAACGGCAAAGGTTCTCGTTGAAAAGATCGGCGAGTCGTCCGAGTCCTCTTGGGTGCCCATGGCGGGTTCTACCTGGGCTGTCCACAGCGACAACGGTGGGACCCCCGGTGCTGTCATCACCAGCCCGTCAGTGACGCCGGTTTCAGGCCAGACTGGACGGTTTCAGCTGGAAGGCATCCAGCCCGGCGTTTATTGGCTCGAAGAAACCAAGGCCCCTGCCGGTTTCAGCCTGCTGGCCGAGCCTGTGCAGTTCACCATCGCAGCCAATGGAACGGTGAGTCTCGGCGGTGGCGCCGGCGGGTCGGTGGTAACAGCCGCTGACAGCGATGGGGACGGGATTTTCCTCATTACGGTCCGCGACGTTCCAGCACTGAAACTGCCCGAATCCGGTGGCCCCGGAACGTGGCTGTTCACCGCAGCAGGCATCGCCGTTCTGCTGGCTTCGGCCGGCCTGGGAATTGCCGGCGTCAGGCGTCAGCGCTAAACGGACCCGGGCGAAACCGCACATCGCGCCCCACTAGACCACCGAAGGCACAACAGCCTTCGGGGAATCCCCGCCACGAAGAATCACTTCGAGCATCAGCACCATCAATAGGAAATGAGGATAAGTTGAGCAATCAAAGTTTTGGGCGGCTTGTGAAAGCCGCCGCCGCGACCATGGCTGGGGCGGTGTTTGCGCTCACGGTCCCCGTCAGTGCGGCCTCTGCTGCCCCTGTCGTAGATGACAGCCAGCTTGGATCCATCACGATCCATAAGTTTGAGCGCCCGAGTACACCCACCGGACTGCCGAATAACGGGACCGCCGTCGACACCACCGGACTGACGCCGCTCGCGGGCATCGGTTTCACGATCCAGCAGGTCAACACCATTGACCTCTCGACCAACGCGGGCTGGGACGCAGCGCACAACCTGAGCAGCGTCTTCAACCCAGCAGACCCTGCCGGGTCCATCACCGGCGCCGGTTACACCCTCGGCACCGGAGTAACCCAGACTACCGCGACGGACGGTACGGCGGCCTTCGGCAGCTTGCCCGTGGGCCTCTACCTGGTCACCGAAACCAGCTACCCCTCCGGCGTCACTCCCTCGGCACCGTTCTTGATCTCCGTCCCGCTGACCGACCCGAACAACCAGAACAACTGGATCTACGACGTTCACGCCTACCCCAAGAACTCGGTTACCGGGGCAGAAAAGACGGTCACGGACATTGATGACGTCAAGCTTGGCGACCAGATCGAGTTCACGATCACCGGCGACATCCCCAACGAAGCAGTCATCGACGGCTACAAGATTGTGGATCAGCTGAACACCAAGCTCACCTACGTCGGCGCCGTTGCCACGCTCGTCGACGGCAGCGCAACCCTCGTCGCCGGCACCGACTACAACGTGATCTTCGACGCGGCCACCAACACTGTCTCTGTTGAATTCACTGACGCAGGCCGGGCCGTGCTCGCAGCCCACAACACCACCAAGGTCCAGGTGGTTCTGACCACCACCGTCAATGCAATCGGTGAAATCGCCAACGTCGCTTCGGTGTACCCGAACGCGGCCAGCTTCTCCATCGCTCCGGGCCAGCCTGGCGGTCCCGTCGTCACTCCCCCGGTTGAGACCAAGTGGGGCGAAATCACGCTGAAGAAGATCGACCAGAACGGTGCGGCCCTTGCCGGCGCTTCATTCTCTGTCTACGCCACTGAGGCCGACGCTCTGGCAGGAACCAACCCGATCACGCTTGGCGGGCAGACCGTCTTCACCGTTGCCGCCGACGGCACACTGACGATCTCCGGTCTGCGTTACTCGGATTTCGCCAATGACGGAACCGTGACCCCGCGCAACTACTACCTGGTCGAAACCACCGCGCCGGACGGCTACGAACTGCTCGCCGAACCGATCGCCTTCCAGGTGAACGCCACCACCACTGTCGCCGGTGTTGACCTCAATGTCACCAACACGCCGTCCAACGCAGGATTCCAGCTTCCACTGACCGGTGGCGCGGGAACGGGTCTGCTTTACGTTGCTGGCGGCCTCATCGTCGCCGGCGCCGGCTTGCTGTTCTTCCGCTCACGGCGCACCAGCGAAAACTAAGCCCGGCGCCAGCCCGGACTTAGTCCAATGACGGGCGGGGGGCGGAACGCGGTCTGCGTTCCACCCCCCGTTTCGTCACATACACGCGCAAACCCTGCAGGAAAACCCGATGACTCAGCTCCACCCGCCACTCCGACGCTCACAGAGGAAGTCTCGCCGCCGATGGAGCAAACAACGCATTCTCATTGTCTTGGCCACGGTCGTCGGCGTCGGAACACTGCTGTACCCCACAGCCGCTTCCTGGTTCTCTGACAGAGTGCACGCCACGGAGATCAGCGGATACGTTGATTCCGTGAAGAACATCGACCCCAAGGAACAGGAAGCCATGCTGAGTGCGGCCCGCTCTTTCAACGCCGGCTTGCCGTCGGGGCCGCTTCGTGATCCTTATGCCTTGGATCAAGATGGGAAACAAACGGTCATCGGAGCTGGATCCGATGCCTATAGAAAACTGCTTGCTGTGGGACCAAGCGGAATGATGGGACGCATCAGCATCCCCTCCATCAAAGCCGATCTCCCGATCTTTCACGGCACAGACGAAACCACGCTCTCCAAAGGGGTGGGACACCTTTTCGGCTCTGCCCTCCCTGTTGGCGGTGACAGCACCCATGCCGTGCTCACCGCCCACTCTGGTTTTGTCAACGCCACTTTGTTCGATCACTTAGACCAGGTCACCCAAGGAGACATCTTCAGCATTTCTACCCTGGGCGAGACGCTGTACTACAAGGTGGACCAGATCCAGAAAGTCCTGCCTGAAGAGACCGATGCCCTTCGCAAGATTGCGGGCAAGGACTATGTGACGTTGGTGACCTGCACTCCAAAGGGCGTAAATAGTCATCGTCTGCTTGTCAGAGGTGAACGCGTTGAGGCTCCTCCGGCCAACGACGGTCAGCGAGTCCTACCAAGCGCTACGGCGGATCCAGGCTTCCCGTGGTGGGCCCTCGCCCTTACAGGCACTATCGTCCTGGCTGTCCTGGCTACTCGGCAGGGTAGGCGCCGAAATGGCCTCCGTAAAATCTCCACTGAGGATCAGCCACGGGTCGATGCTCCTTAGGGACAAGGCAAAGTCCGCCCTACGCTGGCGGCCAACCGACAGATTCGAACAGCTCGCATTCACAATGAAGCGATCTCCACTTCGACGACCTAGCCCGGACATCAGCGGGCATTCGCTCAATGGCGACCTAACCCCTGACCTCGCAATCTCACCCTGCGCAAGGAAAAGAATGGCAACAATTACACAGAAGATCGACGACCTCGACGGCGGGATTGCGGTGGAATCCGTCCGGATCGAACTGGATGGCGCGGTGTTTGAACTCGACTTGTCTGAATCGAATTTGGAAACACTCCGCGCCGTACTCGCACCCTATATCCTCAAGGCAAGAAGAATCTCACGGAAGAAGAGTGGAGTTACATCTTCTTCCGCGGGATTCGATCGCCTTGTACGCCAGTGGGCAGTCGCAAACGGACACCGCGTCAATCGACGAGGCCAAGTAGCACGTCACCTCAAAGAAGCCTATCTAAAGGCACAGTCCACAGACTGACGCAACATCGGTCTCGCAGCACCAACCGGCACCACTTTCCGGGGGTCGAGCACCTGGCAGATCTGGGCTTGATGCTCCGAGAACAACACAGCGGGTAATACGCGTAGACCGGCCGAACCGGACCGCAATTTTTCCGATAGCGCCTGTCTCGGAAGACGCAGCTCCGACCTCGTAACGAGAATGTCAGTTCCTCCCCATATCAGCACCTGGCGCCATACTGTTGCTATGACTTTAGCGGCGTTCCCAGGCGGTCGCTGAGGCCGCTCTATTCGCCTGGAAGGAGCCTTGCGCCTTGTTTGAACGAGAGATCGCTCAAGTCTTGGACTACGTCGCCCAAGGCTATGGAGTAAGAGTCGTCGGCGTCCCTGGTAGTGGACGAACGACAGTGGCGCGGATGCTTGTGACCGCTTTGGAGGATCGCGGCACGAATGTCTATAGCGTTTTCGCGATCCGGTCGTTGAAGACCGTGCCGTACGCAGGAATTCTCTCGATGGGATTTGACCTGCGATCACGTACTCTCGGGATTCTCGGGATCGCAGAGGAACTCACCCGGCAACTCCTGCGCAAGGACCTGCATGCCCTTGTCGTGGATGGTATTGACGACCTCGACCGTGAGTCCCTCGCCATCGTGGATGTGGTCCATCGACGGACAGGGGTTCCATTGATCGTCACTACCGACGGTGGACCGCTTCGGCAGGGTTCCGCTGCCGCGCTCCTTGAGCAATGGCCGCAAGCAACCGTTGCACTCAGTTCTCTGCATTACGACCAGGCCAGCGGACTCATTGCCGAAATTCTCGGAGCGCCGGCTGACGTGGATACCACCGCACTCATCCTCACAAAATCAGGCGGCAACTTGCGACTCATGGTGCGCATCTTGGAATCCGCCAGGCTAAGCGGGCGCCTCGTACTGAAGGGAAGCCTCTGGCACCTAAGAAGCGGTCAGAACTTAACAAACGAACACCTGTCCGGGACCATCGAAGCACTTCTGCACGGCCTCACGTCAGATGAGGCACGGGTGCTTAGTCTCTTGGCCCTCCGTGGGCCTTCCCCTGTCTCCGAGATTCAGGCTGACGCCGGTGAGGACAAGCTTGGAACGCTCGACGCACTCGAGCACCGCGGCCTCATCTCGGTAACGGCGGGGCCTGATGGCAGGCTGTTGGCTTCGGTATTTCCGCCCATTGTCGAAGAACATCTCCGCGCGCATGCCCGCTCAAAGAGAAAGATCCTGCGCAGTTCCATACCGGAAGGCGCGACGTTAGAACTCGAATCAGGATCATCCACGGATCCCGCGATCGCACTGGCCGCTCTCAGGGGCGAAATGACCGGGAACCATGCTGCGATGGCCCGTCATTTCCAGAAGGGCCTTGAAGCTCTCGAAGAACTGCACTATGGCCGTTGGAACAGTGACCGCAGCATGGCCAACGCCGTTTCATTCCTTCGAGTCTATTGGGGAGCTCCGGTAAATCGCCGGCGAGTTCTGGACGTGTTTGAACACACCGACTCCGCCGGATCCGATCCGGCCGATCTTCTGTTCTTCATAATCACCCGTTCACTATGGACAGTGCTCGACGCGGGCGATCTGCCCGCGGCGATGCAGGCCTTGGACCGGTTCGCAGCTGAGGAACCGGAATGGCAGTCGGAGATTCGGGCCTGGTCGTTGTTCCTCGATGCCTGTTACAACCGAATGCCTGGGGACTGGGACGCGGTCCTAAATGCTCTTCCGGCCGGGCACCTTGACAGCGGCGTAATTCTTGTTGTCCGCGCCTTGCTTGAGTTGTTCAGGTTCAATCCCGAAGCTGCTCTTCACACGATCGACGCAGCACCTGCTCCGGACACACTGCCCCGATACGAGATCCTGGTCCGTGGACTTGCTTTGTTCTCATCCGGTCGGACAGACGAAGCACTAGGTTACGCACTAGACCGCCGACGCGACGCATTGGAGCGAATCGATCAGTTCAGCCTCGTGGTCAGCAGCTACGTTGCTGCGCTCGCGCTGCTGTATCGGGGCCTGTTCGACGAAGCCGAGTACCTTATGGGATGGGCCTTCTCGCTCCGCCGACCAGGGTTTCTCCTCGGCTCAATCTACAACGCCATGCTTCGGCTATCTTCCCTTCGCACAGGAGCAACGTCCCCTTCGCTAGGAGAACAGGCCGGCACCGAGACCCGTGAGGTGGGGCCGCTGCCCGCAGTAGGTACCGGTGTTTACAACCTTGTCGCTCGGCCGCCCACAGATGCTGACAGTTTCGACCGCGCTGGCGCACGCCTCGTGCAAGACCACATCGAGCATGGCTACACCTTTGAGGCCGTCTATTCCGGGCTGATCCTTCTGTGCCTCTTTCCCGGTACCCGTCTGAAGCACACACTGAACGGTGTTCTTCAAGACATGAACAACACCACTCACCGCCAGCTGCTTCAAGTCGCTGAAGCTGCCATTGAGGGAAACACGACTCACCTCGACACGGTTCTTGAGGATTACACGAGCGACGAAGACACATACCAGATTGCAATGCTCCTCCAAGGGGCTGTCCGTCGGCACCGCGCCTCCGGGAGTCTGGCCGTTGCCGCTGCCATCGAAGAGCGCGCCCGTCGCTTCGTTGACCGTTTCGGTCCTGAAGGCACATTCATTCCCTTTGCGCCCGTGTCTGACGCATCACTGACAGCGCGTGAACGAGAAGTGGCACTCCTCGCCGGACTCAGCAGTAACGCCGATATTGCCGACAAGCTGGGCCTCAGCGTGCGCACCGTTGAGACCCATATCTCAAACGCACGCCGAAAGACCGGGGCCACTACCCGCTCACAACTCTCCGCGATGGTGCGGGCGAGAAGTTCTTAAGCATGGCTGCAGGCACAGGGTTCTGTCCGATTGGCGCCTATGGTCGCTACTAAGTCTCCTCTTCGTCAGCGAACCCCACGGTCGCTGGCGAAGAAGGCTCCAATCGACGCCATTCAGAGCAAGTACCAGTTTGCCGACCGCGCTTGCGCAACCAAACAGCTGGCAACCAAAGACAACCCACACAAACGACGACAATCACACCTGATATGACTGACATGACAGCAAGCATTGCAATTCCGAGAACAGCCGTTCCCAGCAGCACAGCAACGTCCAGGTCCACCTTCGGCTCTCCTCACTATGTCTAGAGACTTCGCGCGGCAAGCGACCGTCCCCTCGAATGGACCCGGCTCTCAGGAAAACCCGCCCTCGCGGTAATCGCGGCGCACCTCAGAAGAAGCCATGGGATCCACTCAGATGCAACACCTGATTCACATAGACCACGTTGCCACGACGCTACAGAGTGTTCTCAGCACTGAGAGACCACCCCATCGTTTCCTCCGTGGAAGACAACACGGATCACTTCTCCTCAGCGTCTGTCGGACCCCAGCCAGGTCCGAATTCCGTATTTTCCGGAACCCGACTCATACGTACCCACCTAGTTCAACGTGCACCAGCACTGAGGGAGGATCGCTCTTCCTCTCGGAGGACCACCCACGCCTGCGCGAAGAGGCAATGCAGTTGGAAAGTGGCCCTACATTCCCGCACCAACTGCGTAACAGAATGCGACCGATCCACGCTCACTCCGGCTGCTGACACTTAGGTGCAACACAACGTGCCACTGAGATGGGTTGACTTGGTTGTAGCTTCGCCTTACATGCAGCGGGGGCTTTGCAAAGCTAGACGGCCCCACGCCGAGAATGATGGGGTCTGAAGTTGTTTGAGAAAGAAATCAGCCTGGTACTTAGCTATGTCAGCCAAGGACTGGGAGTTCGAATTGTCGGCAGGGCCGGAAGCGGCAGAACCACAATCACGAAGCAAATCATTACCCAGCTCGAAGAACAAGGGGTGAAGGTTCACAGCATATTCGCCATTCCACACCTCCAAACAGTTCCATTCGCAGGAATCGCTTCATTGGGCCTTGAACTCCGGTCACGGCCTGCCGGAGTTCTTGGCCTTTCCGACATACTGTCCGAACAACTGTCAAGACCGGGGCCAAGAGTTGTAGTCGTCGACGATATCGAAAGTTTGGATCGTGAATCGCTCTCGGTCCTTGACATCGCCCAGTCGAACGCTCGGGTTCCCCTCGTCGTCACGGCAGGCCGGGAGCCGTCGCCGTCCGGCTCCCATGCTGTGTCTACCATGGGGCGATGGTCCCAAGCGACGGTGAATTTGCCACCCCTGCAATACGAACAGGTCAATTCCCTCATCAATGAAATGCTTGGCGCGCCTGCGGATGTGGAGGTGACAGCCCAGGTGCTCGCAAAATCCGGCGGAGTGTTGCGGCTGGCTGTACGTCTTGTTGAAACCGCTGTCTTAAGTAACAGACTCACTCTCCGGAAAGGTCGGTGGCGTCTCAACGGACCAAGCCTCGTCAACGAGCATCTTCTCGGCACTCTTCAAGCACTCATGCACGGGTTACGGCGAGAAGAAGTCCGGGCTCTGGAGACGATCGCGGCAATCGGTCCCGGAAGCGTTGATCGACTGACCGCTCTTATCGGCAACGAAACCCTCGACACTCTGGAAGGACGAGGCCTGGTCTCCGTCGTCCAGGCCGAGGACGGGGCTCTACTTGCATCGGTATTTCCACCGCTTCTCGAAGACTTCCTGAAGACGCAAGTAGACGCCTCCCGGAAAATCCTCCGGAAGATGTTGGCGCCCTCATCCCCGTCGTATCTGCACAACTCAGCCGCAGACTCGCAGGCGGCATCGGCTCTTGCTGCTCTCAGAGTGGAAATCGCCACAGGCCAGGCCGTGGAGGCCCACGTCTTTCGCAGCCGACAAAGGGCCCTGGAGGATGAGCGTTACGGGTTTTGGGAAACAACCCGCAGCCTGGAGGATGCCGTGGGGTTCCTCCAGGTCTACTGGGGCGGCCCTGTTGATCGAGACCGCGCCCGGTACGTGTTCTCCCATACAGAGAAGACCAGCGGCGATCTCCAGGACCTCCTCCTTTTCACAATGACACATGCGATGTGGCTAATAACGGAAACCGGCGACGTGTCAGAGGCGACAGCCCTCCTGGCTCAACTTGCTGCTTCGGTTCCTACATTGGCGCCCGACGCAACAGCGTGGTCCGTCTTTCTGGAAGTCACCTACGATCGGGTCCGGCCCGATCTGGACAGTATTCTCAACTTCCTGACCCAACAAGCCCCATCAAGCGATGTTCTTGCAGCGGTAAAGGGGCTAGTCGGGCTTTACCGCTTCAACCCAGATGAAGCAAGAGACGCCTTTGAGCCGGCAGGGGAAACAAAGAGGTTCCCTCGCTTCGAACCGCTTGTGCACGGACTGGCCATGTTCATCAACGGCCGTGTTGACGATGCTCTGAGTCATGCCCTCGCTGGACGCAAAGCGGCCCTCCGGGCACTCGACCAGTTCAGTGTGGTGGCGCACAGCTATGTTGCTGCTCTTTCCCTGCTGCACCGCGGACTGTCTGAAGAAGCCGAATACATCATGGGATCGACATTCGCTTTAGGCCGCCCCGGATTTCTCGTCGACGCACTCTACAACGCCATGTTGAGGCTCGCCTCCCTCCGTGACAAAGCAAGAGCCAGATCACTTGGGGCACAGGCCGGGTCGTCAGCACGGGATGTGGGGCCACTTCCTGCGGCCGGCAAGGGTCTTTATGACCTCGTAACCGTCCCGGTGACTGACCTCAAGGATTTCGAAGAGTCCGCAAACAGACTTATCGACCAACAGCTTGACCACGGGTACATTTTCGACGCAGCGCATACAGCCCTTGTATCATCATGCTTCCTCCCGGCGACGTCACTTCTTGAGCGACTCCGGAGCCTTCTCGAAAAACGCAATGTTGCCCAGCACGACGCTCTGTTGCAGATCGCGAAAGCCGCGCTCGATGCTAACCTTCCCCAGCTCGAAGAACTCTTGGCTGCCTACACGCCCGACGGCGATACTTACCACATCGGAGAGCTTCTGCGGGGCGCAGCTAAGCGTCATCGACTCGCCGGGATGCACCTCACTTCGGCACAAATTGAGAGGGTTCTACATGTCTTCGCGGAGAGATTCGCCTTGCGTAATCTCCTGTCACCAGTAGAGAACGAAAGCCTCCGTGCATTATTGACCCCTAGGGAGAACGAGATTGCATTGCTGGCGGGGAACCGTAGCAACCATGAAATCGCACAACTTCTCGGACTAAGCGTGCGAACGATCGAGACACACATTTCAAACTCGCTCCGCAAGACAAACACAGCGAGTCGGAAGCAGCTAGCCGTCTTCGCACGCGGCGAGCAACCCTCGGCCAACAAGGCGTCCATGTAGCTGGGACCGAGCCAACCACGGACCTCCACAATTGGGCACATGCTGAGTAACTTCGCTCCGAAACTACCGACTGCGTGTTTCAATCCCGACGGCGCGCCCGCAATCTCAACTTGATTGTCCAGACCGGGACGACAAGCAATTCCGTCAAGAGCAAACCAATGGAGGCTGGGCCTCGGTAGACCATCACAAGAGTGTCCAATGCACAGGATCCAAGCTGGTGCCAGCGCCACAAGCCAGGCCCCAACTAGCCACCACATACGCCCAGACTCCTGCACCACCGGGGAAAGGAAAGAACACCAAACCAAGCAGCCAGCTCAAGAAAGTGCGGCACCGAAAGACAAAAGACCCCGAGAGGGCCATCCCAAGACGTCGAGGCTGCACTCGGCTGTCAACCGGCTCCTGAGCTGGGACAACATGTACCGGAGGTGGGGGCTCAAACCGTGGCTCCCAGGCCCCTAGATTCCGCCCTCCTCAGAAACATCGGCAAAGTGGACCAGTCCGGTCGACGTTACGGCCCAGTCCGATGGCAACGTGTGGACAGAGTCTTCCTTTTTCTCCATTCCGAAGATCGGCGGCCGGTTGCCAGCTCTGCATTCCGCAGGCCTTGGACGGCCGCGAGGTCCAGAGCTGGTTCCGGCAACCAGGTGGCTGACGCCGGACGGATCCTTCGTCGAAAATGGTCCGGTGTAAGCGGAGCTCGTCAGGCGCCGGCGGCCGTGGTGCCGCCCAGTACCGGAACCATCTTCCACTGGCCGTCCGCGGCGGAAGCTTCGGCGGCGGACACTATCGCCGCTGCGGAGGCGGCGTCGTGGATGTTGGAATTCAGCTGCTCTCCTCCGGTGACGGCCACCAGGAACTTCTTCGCCTCGATCACTTTCAGGTCGTCAAAACCCATAGCGCAGCCGGGTCCGGGCTGGAAGCGGGAGTAGTCTCCGTACCTTGGGCTGCCGATCACCGTGGTGTAGCCCTGTTCGTCATTCTTCCGACCCAACACGACCTGCAGTTCATTCATCCGCTCGAAGTCCCACTTCAGAGAGCCCTCGGTGCCGTAGACCTCGATCCGGTAGCCACAGTCCCGGCCCACCGCCACCCGTGAGGATTCAATCGTTCCCACCGCCCCTTCGCCGCCGGCACCGGCCGCGAAGCGGACCAGCGCCGCAGCGTAGTCCTCGTTCTCCACCTGACCCATCTCACCGCCTTGGATCACCGCGAAGTGGGTGCTCTGGCCCATCGCCACTTTCGGGCGCTCGGTATGGATCGTGCTGGTCAACGCCGTGATGGCCGAGATGGGGCCGACGACGTACTGGCACAGGTCCGCCGCGTGGCTGAACAGGTCGCCCAGTACCCCGCTACCTGCGAGCGCGCGGTTGAAGCGCCAGGACAGCGCTCCGTTGGGTTCGGCCGAGTAACCGGCCATGAATTCGGCGCGGACGTTGGTGATGCGGCCCAGCTTGCCTTTCGCCACCAGTTCCCGCGCATGCTCGACGGCGGGTGCGTGCCGGTAGTTGAACCCGATGGAGCTGTGGACACCGGCTTCGATTGCGGCGCTGCGCACCGCTTCGGTCTCCTCGATCCCCCGGCCAACAGGCTTCTCGACCCAGAAGTGCTTGCCGGCCTTCGCCGCAGCGATGCCGATCTCAGCGTGCAGGAAGTTCGGTGCGCATATAGAGACGACGTCGACCTCCGGGTGCGCGAGGACCTCGCGGTAGTCGGTGGTGCCCTCCGCGAAACCCAGGACGTCCTTAGCGTAGTCAATCCTGCCGGGTTCGGTGTCCGCGGCGATGACTAGCCGGGGACGGATCCCCAGTTCCGGATACACCAGCGGCAACTGCGTATAAGCCTTAGCGTGCAGCTTCCCCATCCAGCCAACGCTGATCAGGCCTACGCCGACATTACGGATTTCAGGGAACATGGGGCTTGCCTTTCAGCCGTCGGAGGAGTGCGCGCCACGGCGGTGAGGCGCGCCCACGTAGAACGCCGGACGATCATATGGAACGCAATTTTGTCCTGTCAATAGGACCTGTATGCCGAGGGAGCGATGGTGTTGAGCACTCATTTATGGCGGGTTCTCCATGAAGAAGATCGTCACAAATGAGCCCTCAACTCCCTGCGGGCCGACGCCTACGCGTCGACGAGGGCCTTGGCATTCTTGAGGACCGTGGCTGCGATCTCCAAGCCCTCGATGCGGCCCAGGGACACGTCCTCGTGCTCGATGTTGACCATCATGTCCGGGTCCACCTCTTGCAGGGCCCGGAGGAACTCCGACCAGTACGCGGTGTCGTGCCCGCGGCCGAGCGCCACGAAGTCCCAGGCGGAGTCCTTGGGCCACTCGTTGGCCCATTCGTCGCCACCGAGGTTGGTGCGCGGCTCATCCGGGGAGAGCCGGCGGAAGCGGTTGTCCAAAACGCCGTACAGCCGGGCATGTTCCGTGTTGACCCGCACGTCCTTGGCGGCGGCGTGGAACACCAGGGGGCCGAGCTCGCGGACTACGGCCACCGGATCCATCTGCTGCCAGAACAGGTGCGAGGCGTCCAGCTCGACGCCGACATTCGTGGCGCCCGTGAGGTCGACGAGCCGGTACACGTCCGCGGTGTTGAAGACCAGGTTCTGCGGGTGCAGTTCGAGGGCGACCTTGACGCCGTGATCGGCCGCGAGCCGGTCCGTTTCGCGCCAGAACTTTGCCGCCACCTTCCATTGGTAGTCCAGCACGTCCAGGGCCGCGGAGTTCCAGGCGTTGACGATCCAGTTGGTCACGCTCGCACCGGGTTCGCCGCCGGGAAGCCCGGACATCGTGACCACCCGGTCCTGCCCCAGGCGTTCGGCCAGCCGGATGGATCGGCGGACGTCCTCGGCATGCTTTTTGCCGATCTCCGCCTTGGGGTGCAGCGGGTTGCCGTTGCAGTTCAGCCCTGCGATGGTCACGCCGGTTCCTTCAAAGACCGCCAGGTAGTCGTCCCGTGCGGCGTCGCTGACGAGGATCTGGTCCATGGTGGGCACGTGGACTGCGGGCAGGAAGCCGCCGGTATTGATCTCGATTCCCGTGAGGCCAAGGTCAGCGATGACCTTGAGGGCATCCCCAAGCGGGCGGTCGTGGAGGATGGCGTTGTAGACACCGAGTTTCATGCGCCTGTCCTTAGAGGCTGACGCGGGTGCCGTGTCCGGCAGCCGAGCGGGCAACGGCGTCGAGGACCTGCATGTTGCGCAGGCCTTCAGCGAAAGTGGCACAGCGGGGAAGCGATTCCTCCTCCGGGATTCCGGCGACCTCCTCAAGGAAGGCCCGGGCCTGGAACGTGAAGGCCTCGTTCTGGCCGAAGCCGACGCCGGGCGCGTCCATGGGCAGACCGCCGGCGAGGTAGGGGTGGCCCGGGCCGAGCAGGACCTGGCGGAAGCCGTTCTGCTCGTAGGGGCCGTGGTTCAGGTACAGCCCGATCTCCGAGGGCCGGTCCTGGTTGAAGAGGGCGGCGCCGTTTTCGCAGAAGATTTCGAAAGTCAGGGAGTTCGGGTGGCCGGCGGCAACCCGGGACACCTCGAGGCTGCCGATGCAGCTTTCGAATTCCGCGGAGAAGGTGGCGTAATCATCATTCTCCACTTCCTCGAAGACATCGCTGACGGCCGCATGGTCGTGGCCCATCACGGTGCCCAGCGGCAGAGGCCGCTTCGTGATCGCGGTGTGAAGGCTGCCACCGGAGACGGCCTTGGTCTCTCCACACAGGAATTCGGCGATGTACGTCAGGTGGCTTCCTACGTCGGCCAGGGCGCCGGAGCCTGCCCCGCCCTTATAGCGCCAGCTCATCGGCGCGTCCGGGCTGCAGGAATAGTCGGTCCAGTAGCGGCCGGAGAAGTGCAGCGGCTTTCCCAGCGTGCCGTTGCTGACAAGTTCGCGGATGGCAGCAATCCCTGGAGTGCGGCGGAAGGTGAAGCCGATGCGGCCCAGGACTCCGTTCTCCTCGGCTGCACGGGCGGCAGCTGCCATCGCTGCCGCATTCTCCAGGGTGTCCGAGAGCGGCTTCTCGCACAGCACGTGCTTGCCGGCGGCAAGGAGGCCCTCAACCACCTCGCGGTGCAGGGAGTTGGCGACCACCACAGAGACAACGTCGATATCATCCGCTTCCGCGATGGCCTGCCAACTGGAGTCATGGCGCTCGTAGCCAAAGCGATCGGCCGCGGCCTGGCCGAATCCGGCGTTCACGTCGCCGATGGAGACGAGCCGGATCTCCGGCAGGCTTGGAGCAAAAACGGTGCTCGCACTGCGGTAGGCCGCGGCGTGGGCCTTCCCTGCCATTCCGGCACCGATGACGGCCACGCCGAGGGGCTTGTTCATGGGGTTCCTCCTTTGGAATCCAAGATGGGCTCGCCTAAATTTGGAGCGCTCCAAACGAGCGTAGGACGCTAAACTTTGTCCTGTCAATGCATCAAGGAGGCTTCATTTGCAGCAGATCCCACGAGCGGCGGCCCCACCGGCACCCAAGGCCCCGGGCCGCGGCCTCGCCACGCTCGTCGCGGCCGCGTTTTTCATGGAGTTCCTCGACGGCACGGCACTGGCTACCGCCCTGCCCGCAATCGGGCATGACTTCGGCATCGCACCGGCCGATGCGAACGTAGCCATCACCGCCTACCTGCTCGCCGTCACCATGGGCATCCCCGCCAGTTCCTGGCTGGCCGAACGGTTCGGCGCCCGGCGGGTCTTCTGCACCGCAATCGCCGTCTTCACCTTGGCCTCCCTGCTGTGTTCACTCAGCCCCGGCATCTGGGAACTGACGGCCTTCCGCGCCCTCCAGGGCTTCGGTGGCGCCCTGATGGTTCCGGTGGGCACCCTGGTGGTCCTCCGCGATACCCCCAAGGAGCAGCTCTTCAGGGCCACCGCCTACCTCGTGTGGCCGGGGCTGGCGGCACCCGTCCTCGCCCCTTTGGTGGGCGGCATGCTGACGCAATACCTCTCCTGGCACTGGATCTTCCTGGTCAACCTGCCCCTGGGGGCGGCCGCCTTCCTCGCCGCACTGCGCCTGGTGCCCCGCGGCGGCCACGACCGCAGCCGCAGGATGGACTGGCCCGGCCTCGCGCTGGCCACCCTCGGAGTCGGCGCCTTCGTGGTCGGGCTCGAACTGCTGTCCGGCCACGGCGGCGGCGCGGAAGGCA
>NZ_MJLT01000001.1 GCF_001766675.1 Arthrobacter sp. SW1 | reverse complement strand
TACTTCTGCGACCCGGCCAGCCCCTGGCAACGCGGCTCCAATGAGAACACCAACGGGCTGCTGCGCCAGTACTTCCCCAAAGGCACCGACCTGTCCGTCTACGGGCCAGAGGATCTTGAACACGTGGCCCAGGAACTCAACGGCCGACCACGCAAAACGCTCGACTGGGATACCCCAGCCGAGCGCCTGCGTGATCTACTACTAGCCATCTAACCAACAAGTGTTGCAACGACCCTTAGAAACCGCCCTGGAAAAGGGGCCCCAAGTGTACGTTCGCGCTGGTTTAGGGGGAGGTTCAGCCGAGCTTCGGCTTCACGTCCTTGGCGTAGATGTCCTCGAGCTTGCCCTTCAGGCTGCCCAGGCTGGCCTTGACGTCGGCTTTTTGGGTCAGGATCGCCGCGGCGGCCTTCGCGATTTCCTGGTCTGCGCCCGGCAGGAACACACGCGCGTTGTCCTGCTTGCGGGTGACGGCAAGCTGGTCCATGGCGGTCTTGATCTGCGGGGTCTTGGCCAGCACGGTGGACATGTCCGCCGACTTGCGGGTGGGCATGTATCCCGTGGCCGCGGAGAAGAGCGCAGTGTTCTCCGGCTCGCTGATGAACTTCAGGAAGGTGGCGGCGGCCAGCTGCTGTTCCTTCGGAACGCCGGCCGGGATGCCGAGGCCAGCGCCGCCGGTGGGGCAGACCGGGCTTTGCGACGCCGGACCGCCGGGCAGGAAGCCGACGCCCACGTTGAACTTGGCGTTCTTGAGCACGCCCACCAGCGAGCCGGTGGAGGACAACGTGGCCGAGGCGATGCCTGCGGCGAAGTCGTCAGCCGAGTCCTTCGACGACACGCCGGCCCAGCCGTCCTTGTAAACGGAGTCCTGGGCGAACTGCAGCGCCTTGACGTTGGCGTCCGAGTCGGCCGTGATCTCCCAGTCCTTGGACCAGCCGCCGCCCTCGCCCCACAGGTTGTTCTGCAGGGTCCAGCCCGCGTAGCCGGCCAGCGCCGGGTACATGAAGGCGAAGCGTGCCTTCGAGGCAGCCTTGAGCTTGGGGGCCCATTCGGCGAATTCGGCCCAGGTCTTCGGTGCGCGGTCCGGCAGGCCGGCGGCCTTGAAGTGGTCCTTGTTGTAGTAGAAGAGCGGGGTGGAGCGGGCGTAGGGCATGGCCCACTGCTTGCCGTCGTAGCCGTAGTCGGCCACGAGGGTTTCGCGGAAGTCATCCAGCTTGAAGTCGAGCTGCTTGAGCAGTCCGTCCATGGGGATGATGCTCTTGTTCATGTAGTAGCGGAACCACCAGACGTCGGAGAGCACCACGAGTGCGGGCAGCCCGCTCTTGGCGGCTTGGGCGGTCTGGAACTTCTGAGCGATTTCTTCGTAGTCCGCGCCGCCGGTGATCAGGTTGACCTTGATGTCCGGGTGCTTGGCCTGGAACTTGGCGATCAGTTCCTTCTCGACGTCCTGGGACTTGCCCGGGTGGGTGGACCAGAAGTCGAAGCTCGCTGCGGGCTTCACTCCGGAGAAGTCGACGTCGGCCGCGGCCTGTGCGGTGGAGCCGCCGCTGGTGGAGGGGCCTCCGCAGGCGGCCAGGGCGGCGCCGACGGCCACCGCCGTCGAGAGTCCGAGGAACTGGCGGCGGAGCAGGTGCTGGTTCGAAGCGGGCTGGTTCATGAAGGACCTTTCACTGGTGTCCGGCAGGGTTGATGCGGGTGATTGACGGGAAGGGCGGTTTTCAGCCGGTGACGCTGCCTTGCGTCAGTCCGGCCACGATGTAGCGCTGCAGCATGGCGAAGATGACCAGCACGGGCAGGATCACCAGCACGGCTCCGGCCATGAGGATGCCCCAGCCTGCGCCGTTGCTTTCGGAGTTCTGCAGCAGGGTGAGGCCCACGGGGAGCGTCATGCTTTCGGGGCGGTCCGTGATGATGAGCGGCCAGATGTAGTCGTTCCATTCGCTCACTACGGTCACCAGGCCCACGGTGGCGATGGACGGCACGGAGACCGGCACCACGATCCGCCACAGGCGCCGCCAGTGCCCGGCGCCGTCGAGCTCCGCGGCCTCCAGGATGGAACCGGGAAGGGTAAGGAAATGCTGGCGCAGCAGGAAGGTGCCGAAGGCGGTTCCCAGGCCCGGCAGGATGATTCCCCAGAGGGTGTTCTTCCCGCCCAGGCCCGCGATCAGGATGTAGTTCGGCAGGATGGACACCTGGGCCGGGACCATCAATGCCACTAGGATCAGCACAAACACCGCGTTCTTGTACGGGAAGTCCACGAACACCAGGGCGTAGGCCGTCAGGATGGCGAGTGTGACCTTAATGGTGGAGCCCACCGCCGTGACGATCACGCTGTTCAGGAAAAACTGCCCGAACGGCACGGTGGTCATGGCCTCGCGGTAGTTGTCCAGGTTCAGCGACTCCGGCAGGAACTTCAGCTCCGTGGTGACGATCTCCCCGGGCTGCTTGAAGGAGCTGAGCACCATCCACAGCAGGGGCAGGAACACCACCAGGGTGGCGAGGATCAGTGGGACGTAGCCGCCGGCCAGGGTTGCCGCGAAGTTCTTCCGGGTGAAGGCCCGGTTTTCAGTCAGCGTGCTCATGCGTAGTGCACCTTCTTCTCCACGAAGCGCAGCTGCAGCACCGTGACCAGCAGCAGGATGGCGAAGAGCACCACGGAGATCGCAGCGGAGTAGCCGGCCCGGTTGTAGGCACCGAAGGCCTGCAGGTAGGCCTCGTAGATCAGGGTGCTGGTGCCGTTGCCCAGCGGGGTCATGATCCGGATCAGGTCGAAGGCCTGCAGGGAACTGAGCATGGTGGTGATCAGCAGGAAGAAGGTGGTGGGGGACAGCAGCGGGAGCGAAATGGCGAGGAAACGGCGCACGCCGCCGGCGCCGTCGAGCGCTGCGGCCTCCATGACGTCCCCGGGCAGTGACTGCAATCCGGCCAGGAACACCACGGCGCAATAGCCCAGGTTCTTCCAGACGTACACCACGATCACCATCACCAGTGCCAACTGCGGATCGTTGATCCACTCCGGGCTGGTTGCCCCGAACGCCCGCAGGATCCAGGACAGGACGCCGTAGCCGGGATCGAAGATGAAGAGCCATACGAGGCCGACGCCCACGCCGGACAGCACGTACGGGGCGAAGACGGCGGCCCGCGCAAAGGTGGTGCCGCGGACCTTGGCGTTGAGCGCCAGAGCGACAAGCAGGCCGAGCAGCATGGAGCCGCCAACGGTGCAGGCCGTGAAGAGGGCGGTGGTGCCCAGGACGCGCGGGGCGTCGGCACTCGTGAAGAAGGTCAGGTAGTTGCCGAGCCCGACGACGGTCGCTTCGGCCGAGCCGAGCGTCCAGTCGAGCGTGGAGTAATAGATGTTGTTGATCAGCGGGAGGTACGTGAACACCGCGATCAGCAGGAGGTTGGGCGCGGCGAACGCGAGGAACACCAGGAAGTCGCGGCGGCGGCGCGGGCTCCAGCCGCGTCGGGCGCGGGGCGAAGGCCGGTTCGCGGACGGAGCCGGAGCAGTATCGAGAATCGTCATGGATATCCGTGGAAGTCGGTTCAGGGCGGGGAACCCGCACAGCCCGGCAGCTCGCACAGGCCGGAATCACTCCACCACAGCGCCGGTGCCGAAACGCCCGAAAACAGCCCGAATAAGTGAGAGTTCGCTAATACTTAAGCTCTCGTTTACTCACTGTGCGGTTGTTCGCTGCGTGTTCACCGTTGCTGCCGCACAATGGGCTCATGGCATCCAAGATCACCGATGTTCCCGGAATCCGGGTTGGGCAGGTCCGCAAGGTCGGCGACGGCTGGCTGTCCGGTGTCACGGTGGTACTGCCTCCGCCGGGAACCATCGGCTCGGTGGACGTGCGCGGGGGAGGGCCCGGCACCCACGAAACCGACGCGCTGGACCCGACCACCCTTGTGCCCACGGTAGACGCAGTGGTGCTCACCGGCGGCAGCGCCTACGGTCTGGCCGCCGCGCACGGCGCCCAGCGCTGGTGCGAAGAACACGGCCGCGGCTTCCCGGTAACGGGCGGCGTGGTGCCTATCGTCCCCGCTGCCGCCATTTTCGACCTCGGCCGCGGCGGCGACTTTGCCGCGCGTCCCGGTGCGGACATGGGCTACGACGCGGCAGCCGCTGCTGCGGCGTCCGGCGAGGAGGCCGACGTCGAGCGCGGCAACGCCGGCGCCGGAACCGGGGCGGTGCTCGGCAGGGGAGCCTTCAAAGGCGGAGTCGGGACGGCGTCGGTAACTCTCGAAGCGGTCGCGCCGGACGGTCCCGTGGTGGTCGGCGCCATCGCGGTGGTGAATGCGCTCGGCATGCCTGCCGGGGCTGAGCTGCCGGCGCCCGGCAGTCAGGGGCTGAACACGACGCTCGCCGTCGTCGCCACGAACGCCGTCCTGGATCCGGCCGAATGCAAGCGCACCGCGGGGGCCGCCCATGCCGGACTCGCGCGGGCCCTCAACCCGTCCCACACCCTCGCCGACGGCGACACCGTGTTCGCGTTGGCGACCGGCGCCGTCGCGCTCGACCGGAGCAGCGAGCAGGCCCGCCAAATCTCCCTCATCACCCTGCAAAGCGCCGCCGCCGAAGCCGTGAGGCTGGCCGTTCTGGACGGCATCGCTTCCGCCGAAACCATCACGACGCCGGCCGGGGAGTTCCGCGCGTTCGGCGCCTGAGCGCCGCCTCCCGGCAGCGGCAGCGGCCGGTTTGGAAAAAGTATCCGCCTGCAGTAGAGTTGTGTGTTGGTTGTCTGCATCATCATGCCCATTTTTGGGCGGGGTGGCGGAACAGCCGAAAACCCAAAAACGTCCGCAGGGATTCCCTTGGGAAGGACTGCGGCAAACAACAGTTAGCGGAGGATATGGCCAAGAAGGACGGGGTCATTGAGATCGAGGGCGTTGTGACCGAGGCGCTGCCCAACGCGATGTTTCGTGTTGAGCTGACCAACAAGCACATCGTTCTTGCACACATCTCGGGGAAGATGCGCCAGCACTACATCAGGATTCTCCCTGAGGACCGCGTAGTGGTGGAACTGAGCCCTTACGACCTCACACGTGGTCGCATCGTCTACCGCTACAAGTAAATTGCTGGCCGGCAGGGCGCAAGCCCGCTAGCCGTTCCAGCCGACCACCTGCAACACGCAAAGGAAAGCCATGAAGGTCAAGCCGAGCGTTAAGCAGATCTGCGACAAGTGCAAAGTGATCCGCCGTAATGGCCGGGTCATGGTGATCTGCGAGAACCCGCGCCACAAGCAGCGCCAGGGCTAATTCCCGCCAGGGAGTCAGCGCCCGCAAGGGCAAACCTGGGCTGTGCCCACGCAAGTAAATAAAGGCAGCACAAGCTGCGCTGGGACATTGAGCAACAACGAGCCCGGACAGCGAACCCCCGGTCGGAGGCTGGGGCCACACGGAAAGTGTGGGTGTACTGCCTACGACCTCCGGTTTATTCAAGGAGTACCGCCACTATGGCTCGTCTCGCTGGCGTAGACATTCCCCGCGAAAAGCGGTTGGAAATTGCGCTTACTTACATCTACGGCGTGGGCAAGACCCGTGCAAAGGAAACCCTGGCTGCCACCGGCATCAGCGCTGACGTTCGCGTCAAGGACCTGACTGACGCCGAACTGGTTCAGCTGCGTGACTACATCGAGGGCAACTACAAGGTTGAGGGTGACCTTCGCCGCGAGGTAGCCGCTGACATCCGCCGCAAGGTTGAAATCGGCAGCTACGAAGGCCTGCGCCACCGCAAGGGCCTGCCCGTACGCGGTCAGCGTACGAAGACCAACGCTCGTACCCGCAAGGGCCCGAAGCGCACCGTCGCCGGCAAGAAGAAGGCTCGTTAATCCGTAGGGATTGACCAGTTCTTCCCCGATAACTTTCTGTAGGAGAAAACATGCCCCCCAAGACTCGTGGAGCGGTCCGTAAGCCGCGTCGCAAGGATAAGAAGAATATTGCGCTCGGCCAGGCGCACATCAAGAGCACCTTCAACAACACCATCGTGTCCATCACGGACCCGACCGGTGCTGTGATCTCCTGGGCTTCCGCCGGTGAGGTTGGCTTCAAGGGCTCCCGTAAGTCCACCCCGTTTGCTGCCCAGATGGCTGCCGAGGCTGCTGCAAAGCGCGCCCAGGAGCACGGTCTGCGCAAGGTTGACGTTTTCGTCAAGGGCCCGGGTTCCGGACGCGAGACCGCAATCCGTTCGCTGCAGGCCGCCGGCCTCGAGGTTGGCTCCATCCAGGACGTCACCCCCAGCGCCCACAACGGTTGCCGCCCGCCGAAGCGCCGCCGCGTCTAGTTGACTCCGCTGCGGCCGGCCGTGCCGCCGTCGGGCATTCATTGTCCGGCGGCACGGCCGGCAGCGCCGGAAGAAACAAGCCGATTTCCACTACCTGTGTTGCGTCATATAGCGGATGCTCGCCGAAAGGAAACCTAAGTGCTTATTGCACAGCGCCCCACACTGTCTGAAGAAGTAGTCTCCGAGAACCGCTCGCGTTTCATCATTGAACCGCTGGAACCGGGCTTCGGCTACACCCTCGGAAACTCCCTCCGCCGTACCCTGCTCTCCTCCATCCCCGGTGCCGCTGTTACCAGCATCCGGATCGATGGCGTGCTGCACGAGTTCACGACGGTTCCGGGTGTCAAGGAAGATGTCACCGAGATCATCCTGAACATCAAGAACCTCTCCGTGTCCTCCGAGCACGATGAGCCGGTTGTCGCGTACCTGCGCAAGCAGGGTCCCGGAGTCGTCACCGCTGCGGACATCGCTCCGCCGGCCGGCGTCGAATTCCACAACCCGGATCTGCACATTGCCACGCTGAACTCGAAGGGCAAGTTCGAACTCGAACTGACCATCGAACGCGGACGCGGCTACGTTTCGGCAGCTCAGAACAAGTCCGGCGACTCCGAGATCGGCCGTATCCCGGTCGACTCGATCTACTCGCCGGTCCTGAAGGTGACCTTCCGCGTGGAAGCCACCCGTGTTGAGCAGCGCACCGACTTCGACAAGCTGATTGTCGACGTCGAGACCAAGCCGGCCATCGCCCCGCGCGATGCCGTGGCTTCCGCAGGCACCACCCTGGTGGAACTGTTCGGTCTGGCCCGCGAGCTGAACACCGCAGCTGAAGGTATTGAGATCGGCCCGTCGCCCACCGACGCAGCCCTGGCTGCCGACATGGCACTGCCGATTGAGGATCTGGACCTCACCGTCCGTTCCTACAACTGCCTCAAGCGTGAGGGCATCCACACCGTGGGTGAACTCGTTGCCCGCTCCGAGGCTGACCTGATGGACATCCGCAACTTCGGTGCCAAGTCCATCGACGAGGTCAAGGCAAAGCTGGTGGAACTGGGCCTGTCCCTGAAGGACTCGCCTCCCGGTTTCGACCTTGCAGCCCGCGCCGCAGCCATCGAAGAGGACGACGCCGCGTTCAGCGACGACGAGCTCTAACACAGATCTTGGCCATCGGGTCCCGGACGGACCAGTACGGCCTTCATTACAGGAGAAATTACTATGCCTACCCCCACTAAGGGTCCGCGCCTCGGAGGCGGTCCGGCTCACGAGCGCCTGATGCTCGCGAACCTGGCAGCTTCGCTGTTCGAACACAAGCGCATCACCACCACGGTTACCAAGGCCAAGCGCCTGAAGCCGTACGCAGAGCGCCTGGTCACCTTCGCCAAGCGTGGCGACCTCGCTTCCCGCCGCCGCGTGCTCGGCCTGATCAGCAACAAGGGCATCGTCCACGAGCTGTTCACCGACATCGCACAGGCTGTCGAGAACCGCGAGGGCGGCTACACCCGCATCACCAAGATCGGCAACCGCAAGGGCGACAACGCTCCCATGGCTGTCATCGAACTGGTGCTCGAGCCCGTTTCCCCGAAGCAGGCTGTTGTAGCCGAGGCCACCAAGGCTGCCGAGAAGGCTGCGGCGGTTGAGCCTGTCGAAACCGCTGAAGAAGCTCCGGCTGAAGAGGTCGTGGAGACCGAAGCTGCCGAGGCTCCCGAGGCCGCTGCCGAAGAGGCTCCGGCCGACTCGGTGGTCGAGCCTGTCGAGACCGAAGAGGCTCCGGCCGAGGAGAAGGACGCGAAGTAATTCGCTGATTTTCTTCGCATAGACTTGTTTCTATGAACGAACAAGAACCCGCTGCCCCCGTTTCCGGGGGTGGCGGGTTTTTGCGTGTCCGGATGGATCTTTCCTACGATGGCGGGCCGTTCAGCGGCTGGGCCGTGCAGCCCGCGCTCCGCACTGTGCAGGGCTGCCTGGAGGAGGCCCTCGAATTGGTGATCCGCCGCCCGGTCCGCGTGACCGTGGCCGGACGCACCGACGCCGGCGTCCACGCTCGCGGGCAGGTGGTCCACATCGACCTGTCACCCGAGGAATGGTTCCGCCTGTCCCGCGGGGGACTGTACGAACCGGCCGCCGCCCTGCAGAGGAAGCTGCGCGGCGCGCTCAGCCGGGTGCTGGCGGGGGAGCACGGAGCCATTGAAATCCACGACGCCGCACTGGCGCCGTCGGGATTCGACGCCCGCTTTTCAGCGCTGTGGCGCCGCTACAGTTACCGGATTGCCGACGGCCCCGAACGCTGGGATCCCCTGCTGCGCGGCCTGACCCTGTGGCACAAGGCCGGCCTTGACGTTGAACTGATGAACCAGGGTGCTTCCTTGCTCCTGGGCCTCCAGGACTTCCGCGCCTATTGCCGGCCACGCGAAGGTGCCACCACCATCCGGGAGCTGCAGCGTTTCTCCTTCGCCCGGGGCGAAGACGGGGTCATTGTCGCCACGGTGCAGGCCGACGCCTTCTGCCACAATATGGTCCGCTCCCTGGTGGGCGGCGCCTTGCGGGTAGGGGAGGGCTTGGAGACGCCGCAGTGGATGCACGACCGCATGCTTGCCGGCGTGCGCGATGCCAAGTCGGTGCTGGCGGCCCCGCATCCACTGGTGCTGGAAGAGGTTGCCTACCCCGCGGACTCGGAACTGCTGGCCCGGGCTGAACTGACGAGGGCGAAGCGGGAGTAGTTTTTCGGCAACGTGAGTGACCCCCTTCCGGCTCTGGGTACCGGAAGGGGGCCGGGTGACCACCTCGGCTCTGGGTACCGGGTGGTCGGGGACGGCGCCTCCGCGGATGGCGCCGGGTCGGGTACCTCCGTCCGGCATCCAGATGCTGCCGGACGTGGCGTCGAGGTACTCCAGGTGCCTGCCCAGAATCAGGCTGGTTTTGGCTGTTCCGCTGGGGGCGTCACTGGAACATCCGGGCGATGGAGAGTACCGCCGGGCCAAGGATGATGACGAACAGTGCGGGGAAAATACAGAAGAGCAGCGGGAAAAGGATCTTCACCGGCAACTTCATTGCGTTTTCTTCCGCCCGTTGCCGGCGCTTGATCCGCATTTCCTGGGCCTGAGCCTTCAGGACTTTCGCGATTGCAATTCCATAGGTATCTGCTTGAACAACTGATCGGACGAAGCTCCTCACGTCCGCCACGTCGACCCGGCTGGCCATGTCCAGATAGGCTTCCTTGCGGCTCCTGCCCACTTGGATGTCCTGGAGAGTACGGATGAACTCATCAGCGAGAGGGCCTTTGCCGTTCTGCGCGGCCCGGGCCATGGCGGCTTCGAAACCAAGTCCCGCTTGCACAGAGATAAGCATCTGGTCCAAGGCGTTTGGCAGCGCAAGCCGTACAGCTTCGCGGCGCTTTTGAGCAGTGGAACGAATCAGAAGGTCTGGAACGAAATAGGCCAGTGTCGTGATGGCCAGAGCCAGGATTGCCCGCCCACCGGAACGGTCGCCTAGGAAAAGCATCATTCCGAGCACGGCGAATACCAACGCCAATAATGGTTTGATCGCGAGGACTCGGCCTAGCGGCCAGTCTTTAGGCCTCCCAGCTCCGGCTAGTTGTTTATCGAGCCACGCGACATAGCCCTGAGGAACGATCTGGCGGGAGACCCCGGCTAACCATTGTGCTGCGTCCGCGGGCTTCACTACAGCCTTGGTCCCTTGGCCGAGGTTCTTCTTGATGTTTCGCCGTGCGGAGCGGTCACCGCTGAATGCGAGCCAAACCATCCAAGAGACAGGAGCTACAATCGCCAAGATCGCGGAATACATGAAAATTTGCATAGCAGGCTCCTAGTACTTCGGCTTCACGAGCCGGTTCAGCCACAAAGCACCCAAGGCCATCATGATCACAGCGACGGCGATCATCAGGAATCCTGGAAACGTCGAGGTGAAGGTTGTGGCGTAGAGCGGATTGATCAGGCAAACGACTACAAACATCAGAACCGGAAGCGCGAGGAGTACCAGTGCCGAGATCCGTCCCTCTGAACTCAAAGCCCTCACCTGCCGGCGGATTTGATTCCGGTCCCGGATTGTCTCGCTTACGTGGTCGAGGACTTCGGCGAGATCGCCTCCGACCTCCCGGTGGATCTCGATCGCTTGTGTGATCCAGCTGAAGTCCTCATTGGAGGTCCGCGTAGCTACCTCGAACATGGATTCCCCGAGATCCCGACCAATCCGTGTTTCATTGACCACCCTGGCCAGTTCCTCGGACATCGGCGCCTCACATTCCTTCGCGGCAGCATCGACTGCCCGCAGGAGGCTATGGCCGGCTCGCATGCCGCCCGTGAGCATCCGTAACGTGTCTGGCACCTGTTCATCAAAACGCCGTTGTCTCCGGGATGTCAGTATTCGCAAGGTAAACACGAGCCCAACAGATGCCACGCTGGATGTCAGCAGCGCGAATAGGAGCCCACCCAAAAGGAAACCAATGACCCCGGCGAGGAGAACTGTCACACCGGCAATCAGAAGATAGTCTGATGGCTGCTTCTTCAGCCCGGCAGCATCGAGACGGGATTGGGACACCAGTCCGCCCGAGCTGCCCTTCAAACCCGACTCAATGGCACCCCGTGCGGAGCCGGCGATGGTCGACAGTGCAGATGGCCGCCCTTGGAATCCCGGCTGCCTGCGCTGGATATCGAGGGCCCTGCCGGGCTTGAGGACAAGGAACACCACAAGCAGCAGGGCAAGATAAACCGCCGCCAAGCCAACAGGCAGGAAGTAGGGATTCATCGCCGGGCTCCTGGGATCAAGGATCCGAAGACGGCCGTCGAGATCGGGATTCCGAGTTCCGCGAAGCGATCTGTGAAGCGTGGCCTAACGCCTGTCGGCACGGTCCTGCCTAAGAAGCGCCCATTGGCATCCATGCCGGCCGAGTAGTCGAAGAGGAATGCGTCCTGGAGAGTGACAATGTCGCCTTCCATCCCTTGGACTTCCGTCACGTGGGTAATCCGGCGGCTGCCATCGCGCAAGCGGGTGATGTGGACGATGAGGTTTACTGCGGAAGCGATCTGTTCACGGATTGCACGTAGTGGCAGATCCATCCCAGCCATGAGGACCAGCGTCTCCAAGCGGGCAATGGCGTCCCGCGGGGAGTTTGCGTGGACGGTGGAAATGGAACCGTCATGGCCGGTGTTCATCGCCTGCAGCATGTCCAGCGACTCGCCACCGCGGACCTCTCCGACGACGATCCGGTCCGGGCGCATGCGGAGCGAATTACGCACGAGGTCACGGATGGTCACCTCGCCGCGACCTTCAATGTTCGCCGGACGGCTTTCCAAACGGACAACGTGTTCCTGTTGGAGTTGGAGCTCGACTGCATCCTCGATGGTGACGATCCGGTCATCGGCAGGAATGAACGAGGACAATGCATTCAACAACGTGGTCTTGCCGGTGCCTGTGCCTCCCGAGACGATGATGTTCAATCGGGCCAGAACACAGGCCCGAAGCAGTTCGGCCATCTCGGGTGACATGCTGCCGAGTTCGATCAGCTTGGCAACCGTCAGCGCCTCGCGGCCGAACTTTCGGATGGTAAGGGAGGGACCATTGACCGCCAACGGCGGAATGATGGCGTTGACGCGGGAACCGTCGGCAAGCCGGGCATCCACCAGGGGCGAGGATTCGTCGATGCGGCGCCCCACCCGGGAGACGATTCGTTCAATGACTTTCCGCAGGGCTTCGTCGGAAGCGAACCTGGCCTCGGTCTTGAAGATCTTGCCGAACCGCTCCACGAAGATGCTGTCGTGGCGGTTGACCATCACCTCGGTGATTTCCGGATCGTCCAGGAATCGCTGGATCGGTCCGTGCCCCAAGACGTCGTCAATGATCTCAGAACTCAGCCGGTGGCGTTCACCGCTGGTCAGGGGAACCTGCTCGGCATCGACGATGAGCCGGAGCTCGTCCCGCACGTATTTGTGGAGTTCCTCCTCGTCCAAGGAGGAATCCGTCAGCCGCGAGCCCAGCCGTTCATACAACGCGGCGCTGGCCCGTTCCTTGAGGCTGCCCAAGGCTTCGCTGGCCAGCACGGTCGATTGCGGATCGCCGTCGCGCGCTGTGGCAGCTTGTGCGTTCTCTGCTGCCCGGGCTTCCTGAAAGCGGCTAAGCGTAGCGGCTGCGGCATCGCTTTCGCTGCTTTCCAGGCTGGCTGCCGCGCCGCCGGATGGCTGCTCGCCATAGAGGCTTCCGAGCCTGCGTGAGAGGTTCACCGGACCACCGCCCTTCTGTGCAGTTGCTTGTGCAGTCGTTCATCCCAGTTCGGCTTGAAGCGTTCCACCAGGGAACGCAGGCCTTTGGTGGCGGCATCGCGCCGGCCGTCCTGCAACAGCGGCACACCCTTGTTCGTGGAGAACGGCAAGGTCCGTGAACGAGGAATGGCAACGTCCACCGGCACGCCGAGCGTAGCTTCGACGTCGGCCAGCTTCAGGCCGCTCTTCGGGTCGGCCATGTTCAGCACCACGTGGCGGTGTTGTGGCAGCAGCCGCAGCTCGTCGAGGACTTCCAGACCTGTCTTCAGGCCACGGATGCTGGGGATATCCATGCCGCATACCCATACGGCGTCGGTGGCTTGTTCCAATGCCGCCAGGACGTGCTCGCCCAGACCCGGGGCCGTATCGATCACCACGTACTGGAATTCGTGGCGCAGTTGTTCCAGGAGCCGGGTGACATGGTCTGCCTTGATCCGGTCCATTTCGACAGGGTTCCTCGGAGCGCACAGCGCGTAGAGGCTGGCGGGATGGACGCTCAAGTAGGTCTTCAGCACCATGGAGTCCTGGCTCGCCGGTCCGAGGACGGCATCCGTGATGGTCCGTTCGGGGTCCAGCAGGAGCCCGCTGGCTACGTCGCCGAACTGCAGGTCAAGGTCGACGATCACCACGCCCATCGGGGCCAATGTTCCAAGCCCGACGGCCAGGTTGGTGGCAACCGTGGTCTTGCCGACCCCGCCCTTCGGCGACATCACAGCGATGATCCGTCCGCCCGATGCCTGACCAGGCGCTTCTGCCGCGCTGGGAGCCAGCCCTCGACGCCGGCCTGCCGCCGCAAGGCTTGCCCGCTCCACCATCACGCGGATCGTGTCTGTTTCAGCTACCGGGGAGAGGATGTCACGCACACCCGCACGCATGGCTGCCAGAACCAGTTCGGCGCTTTGCTCCGCGGCGAGGACCACGCTGATTTCCGGGAACTGGAGGTCCAGCAAAGAAGCGTGTTTGAGGGAGTCGTCGACGTCCAGGCCGGGGCCAAGGATCAGCACTTCAGGAGGCTCGCCCAGGAGTTGGCTGAGGACGTCCTGCGGGCTTTCGGGAAGATAGTCCGCCTGGAACCATTGCAGGCTGCCGCTCATTCCTGCGGTTGCCGCGCGCACCCGGCGTTCGAAGTCGGTGTCCGGGGTGATCAGAATGAAGCGGCTCATCGGACTACCTTGTCGAGCGTCATGATTCCGGAGTTGCCTTGGACAGCGTCGTCAGGCTCCTTGGTGAGGTAGATCTTGCCGAACTCTGCGGCGAAAACGATCTTTTCGACATCTACTGAAGAACGGGCCAAGGTGACCAAGTAGGCAGTCTGCGAAGACGTGCTCTTGATGGTTCCGGTCCCGCTACCGGTCTTCTGGGTCCCGCTCGCTTCCGAGATGGCACCGTTCGCATCCTGGACCGCAGTGACGAGCACCTTATGAAGGGTCAATTGAGTCATGTCCGGAGCCTTGGTGGAATCTTTTGGCTTGAAGGACAGCAGCACTCCGACAGTGTCGCCTGAGCGGATGGTACCGCCGACGACACGTTCAATATCAAGCTTCACCGTGACTTCCTGGAGACCTGTGGGGACTTCCACGCGACCCCGGCCTACGACAGCACCGGGTTCGACCATCCGCGAGGATAGAACCTGCTCACCCGGCATGAAGCTGATTGATGAGACCTTGCCTTCAAGATCGCTGAGGCTCCGGACGCTGTCTGCTGCAATGGCGGATCTCGGGACGGCCTTCCTGGTTACCTTGTCGCCAAAGCTTGCAGCGGATGTGCCGGAGGGAATCTCCTTTTGGACGATGTAGACCTCTTCGGTCTCGGTGTTGGCCAAGGCGCGCTTGTCGGCTCCTTGGACGTAAACGATGAGCATCACTGTCCCGATGACAGCTATGACAAGCGCAGCGATGCCTCCCAGCAGGCGTGTTTTCACTTGTAACTCCTTGCCGATCTGCGGCGGTCCCAGCCGCCGCTACTTGATGAGCTTGATGACGACGGTGCCGAGGTTCTGCCCAGAGCCGGCCCCACCGCCTTCGGCGTTTTCGAGCGTCACGTATTTGACGAACTGGCCAATGATGCAGCGTGCGTTCCCTGCCGAGCAGGCCAGGTTTGAATTGCCGAGAGCATCTGCCGTGTTGTGGTACTCGTAGACGCCGTTTTGGCCGAACTTCCAGCCCACGACGTTGAAAGTGGCGTAGCCGATGATGTGGTAAACGGCTCCACTGCCGGTTCCGGTGCTTGCGTCGAAGACGGGGAAAGTGACTTCGACCTTGTCCCCGGCGTTAAGGGTGTTGATCCAGCCCTGAAGGATGTCTGCGCATTGTTCGGGCTTATCGCTGCCGGGGTCTGACCCCACCACGTTGCCTGTAGCGGTGACCGCGTAGCAGTCGGCATCCGGGTCTTCAAGCCAGCCCCATCCGCCAGGAATGACGTGCCCTGACGGGTTGGTGCAGGTGGTGCCTGGCTTCCACGAGATCTTCTGGAGTTCACCTGAGGCTTCGGTGGCGCTGAGATCCCAGCACTTGTCCGAGAAAGCAAGGGGAAAGGCCCCACCGCTTCCGGGATAGGTGAGCGCAGCGGTGGCCGACGCCCCCACAGTGACTGGCGGGGCATCCAAGGCACTGGCGAACATCTTTCGCAGGAAGCCAGCACCGCTGGTGCCGTCCAGGGTCGACGTCGTGACCGTCACTTGGTCGGCAACGCTGAGGTCCACGGACGTCACCGTGCTGGCGTCATCGCGGGCGTTGCCGTTGGCCAGGAACCCGGCCGCCGCTTCGGCCTCAGACTGGCTGCAGCCGTCGTCTTCCGCGCATATTTGTGCCGCCGCGAGGGCACTGGCATCGGCGCCGTTTTGCAGCTCGGCACGTTCTACGTAGATCTGGCCGACATCCACCGCCATGGCCCCTGCTCCGATCAGGACCAGGAGCAGTAAAGCCACTGTGACGCCGGCCGCGCCCTTTTCCTTGGAATTCGCGGTAGTATTTTCGCGGGAATTTCCTTTTATCCGCCGCATCGCATGGCCCCTACTCCGGTCGAAGTAAAGGTTCCCGCGAAGGAAATGAAGTTTCCTGAGAAATTCAACGCAAATCCCGTCAGAGAATTCGCGGTGTATTGCGCGGTGACATTGACGGTGCTGTCCTCTTCGCAGTCGATGTCCTTGCTGAAGGAAATCGCACCGCTGAGGCTTGGCGCTCCGGCGGTGCCTGCAGCTGTCGCTTTCCCCCAGTCGTCAGTGACGGCATAGGTTCTGGCTGCTTCCCGGGCTGCCTGCGTCACCGAGATTTGCACGCCCATGGCGTAGGAAAATTCGATGATGCCCGCAACCAAGAGCAGCAGGAACGGGGTAATGATGGCGAACTCGACTGCAACGGCGCCTTGGTCATCCCGCGCCGGCGGCCGCCTACGATAGTTGCGTTTCAACGGACCCTCCCCAGGTGCGAATTCGTTCCGAAACGAAGAATGCGCCGCCGCCGGGCTGGCAGCGGCGCATTCTGGCGTTGGTTGCTCGCTACGGGGTGGTGGCCCAGCCGCCGACGGTCGCGCCCAGCGCAGCGAACCAGTCTCCGAGGGCGTCGCCAAAGACGATGGCTCCGGCAATGATCGCGAATGCTACAAGGGCAATGAGGAGGCCGTATTCTGTCGCGACCGCGCCCTTTTCGGAGGTAAGCCGATCCTTGACGCCGGCGATGAATGAGACCACTGAGACCATGAGAGATTGCATTGGAATTCCTTCCCAGATAAGTGAATTTGTCGACGAATTCCAAGCCGCCCCCATAATTCGCTTAGCGGTTCGGATTTCGATGGCTCAAGAATTCACCCGGGGCATGGAGGGTGGCAAGAGACGGCTGTACTCGACTTTTTATCGGGGCGCACAGATTGTTTTTGCGGGTGTACTCAGTTTTTGTTCCGGGCACTACTTGGTAGCCGAAACAAGTAGTCCGTCAAGCCTCGCCGGCAGTCAGGCCAGGAGCAGCATCGTGCCGATGGCGGCGGCAAACATCGGAGGACCGTGAGGCGTCTCTTTTGGCGTATTTCCGCGCCTCAGCAGTAACAACAGCACCGTGGACAAGCCGCCCACCACGAACCCCAGCAGCCCCCCGTAGAGCACATGTTTCCAACCCAAGTAGCCCAAGTACACGCCGAGGGGTGCGGCCAGCTTGACGTCACCCATGCCGATGCCGCGGGGAGAAATTAATCCAAGAACCAGGTACGCGGCGAACAGTGTGACGCCGCCGGCGCCTGCGCGGAGCAGCGCGCCCCAGTCTTGGCCGGGTGCAGATGACAGCACCAGAAGCACCAAGCCCGCCCCCAGCAGGAGTACAACGAGCGGATTGGGAAGCAGGTGCAGTGAAATGTCGATCCGGGAAAGCTGTGCCGCCAAAACCGCCAGGAAAAGGAAAGCCGGCAATTCAGGGGAGGAACCGAAACGCCACGCAAACAGCGCGGAGAGCGCCAGCGCGGCAGCCGCCGTCGTGAATCTGATCCCAAGCGGCGGGATGGCGCCGAGCCGCGGCAGCCATCGGTGGATCGCGAGGTCCGCGAGCAGGCTCGAAACGCCCCCGGCAAGCCCCGCGACGGCAAGCAGCAACAGCTCAGTCATCACGGGCACCTCCTCCAGCGGCGGCGGACAGTATCCCCATTTTGACCCTGCAACTCACTTGGCGCTATTCTTGATAGTCGTTGTGCGTGTCCTTTCTCGATGACACATGCCCGCTTGGGGATCCAGTTGCAGGATCACATACCCGGGGAGGCATTTCGAGACCTTGGGATGACTGGTACATAGAGCCCTCACCTCTGCTCCGGTAGCGCATACAGAGTAGGTCCGCGCCTGTGCGTGTGGCCTTAAACATGAACGCCAGAACAAGAACGAGGCAAAACCGTGCGTACGTACACCCCGAAGCCCGGCGATATCAACCGCCAGTGGCACGTCATTGACGCCACCGATGTTGTCCTTGGTCGTCTTGCCAGCCAGACCGCAACACTGCTGCGCGGAAAGCACAAGCCGACCTATGCATCCCACATGGACATGGGCGACTTCGTCATCATCATCAACGCCGAGAAGGTTGCCCTGACCGGTGCCAAGCTGGAGCAGAAGCGCGCTTACCGCCACTCCGGCTACCCGGGCGGCCTGACCTCCGTCAACTACGCGGAACTGCTCGAGTCCAACCCGGTTCGCGCCGTGGAAAAGGCCGTCAAGGGCATGCTCCCGAAGAACTCCCTCGCCGCTCAGCAGCTGAGCAAGCTCAAGGTCTACCGTGGCGCTGAGCACCCGCACGCTGCCCAGCAGCCGAAGACTTTCGAAATCACCCAGGTCGCCCAGTAGTCCTGGCCACCAAACAACTTTTTACACAAGGAGAATCGTGGCTCAGAACGAAGAACTGACCAACGAAGCCGTCGAGGCCGAGGAACTGACCAGCTACACCTCTGAAAGCGCACCGGCTGACGCTGCGCCGAAGAAGGAGCGCCCCGCACTGACCGTTTCCGGTGCAGCTGTTGGCCGTCGCAAGGAAGCCGTTGCACGCGTCCGCGTTGTGCCGGGCTCCGGCAAGTGGACCATCAACGGCCGCGAGCTGGCCAACTACTTCCCGAACAAGCTGCACCAGCAGGAAGTCAACGAACCCTTCAAGATCCTCGAACTTGAAGGCGCCTACGACGTCATCGCCCGTATCCACGGTGGTGGCCCCTCCGGCCAGGCCGGCGCCCTGCGCCTCGGTGTTGCCCGTTCGCTGAACGAGATCGACGTCGAGAACAACCGCCCGACCCTCAAGAAGGCCGGCTTCCTGACTCGTGACGCCCGCGTCATCGAGCGTAAGAAGGCCGGTCTCAAGAAGGCACGTCGCGCCCCGCAGTACTCGAAGCGCTAAATCGCTTTCGGACGCCTTGCGTCCAACCGGAAGCCCGTTCCGCCATCTGGCGGGGCGGGCTTCCGCCGTTTCCAGGCACCCTCCGGATGGACCCCGCAGTGGGTCGGGAACCGTGGGAGCCATGCCCTTCGATTAGACTGGAGCACGATGTCTAGATTATTTGGAACAGATGGCGTGCGCGGTCTCGCGAACGGAGCCCTCACAGCTGAGCTGGCGTTGCAGCTCGCCCAGGCCGCCGCCGTCGTACTTGGCCATGACCGTACCCCTGACGGAAAGCGGCCGCGCGCCGTCGTCGCCCGTGATCCGCGGGCGAGCGGCGAGTTCCTGGCAGCGTCCGTGGAAGCTGGCCTGGCCAGCTCCGGAGTCGATGTGTTCGACGCCGGTGTGCTGCCCACTCCGGCGGCCGCCTACCTGGTGGCGGACCTCGACGCCGATTTCGGCGTCATGATTTCCGCATCCCACAACCCGGCGCCGGATAACGGGATCAAGTTCTTCGCGCGCGGCGGACAGAAGCTGCCGGACGACGTCGAGGATGCCATCGAAGCGCAGCTCGGCAAGGAGCCCTCCCGCCCGCTCGGCGGCGAGGTAGGGCGCATCCAGCGCTTCTCCGACGCCGAAGACCGCTACATCGTCCACCTGCTCGGCACCCTGCCGCACCGCCTCGACGGGCTCACCGTGGTGCTGGACTGTGCGCACGGCGCCGCGAGCGGCTGCTCCCCGCAGGTCTTCAAGGACGCCGGCGCCAACGTGATCGTCATCGGCGCCGAGCCGGACGGCCTGAACATCAACGACGGCGTCGGCTCCACCCACCTCGGCCCGCTCAAGGAAGCCGTGGTCAAGCACGGCGCGGACCTCGGCATTGCCCACGACGGCGACGCCGACCGCTGCCTGGCCGTGGACCACGAGGGCAACGAGGTGGACGGTGACCAGATCATGGCCATCCTCGCCTTGGCGCTCAAGGACGCCGGACACCTCAAGGACGACGTCCTCGTAGCAACCGTCATGAGCAACCTCGGCCTCAAGATCGCCCTCCGCAAGGCCGGAATCACCATCCGTGAAACCGCGGTGGGGGACCGGTACGTGCTGGAGGAAATGCGTGCGGGCGGGTACAGCCTGGGCGGCGAGCAGTCCGGCCACGTGATCTTCTCGGAGTACGCCACCACCGGCGACGGCGTCCTGACCGGCCTGCAGATCGCAGCGCAGGTGGCACGCACCGGGCGCTCACTGAAGGAGCTCGCCGGCGCCATGACCAAGCTGCCGCAGCTGATGATCAACGTAAAGGGCGTGGACAAGTCCCGCGCTGCCACTGACGAAGGCGTCGCCGCCGCGGTCGCCGCCGCGGAGCTGGAACTCGGCGATTCCGGCCGCGTGCTGCTGCGCCCGTCCGGCACCGAGGCACTGGTCCGTGTCATGGTCGAAGCCGGTGACATGGAAACAGCCACCCGGATCTGCACGGCCCTTGCCGGCGTCGTGGAAGACCGTCTCGGAATTCCGCGCGAACTTGCCGTCTAGGAACGTTCCGAAACAGCTTTAAACGGCTGCGGCCCGCCTCCCCAGGAGGCGGGCCGCAGCCGTTTGTGGTCAGGTTTACTTGCGTGCCGACAGGCTGTCGCGGATTTCGGTGAGGAGCGCGATCTGCGGATCGACGGTCTCTTCTTCCTGCTTGATGCCGTGCTTGGCGTTGCGGCGCTCGATCATGTGGTTCATCGGGACAACCACCAGGAAGTAGATGGCGGCAGCGACCAGCACGAAGTTGATGATGGCGGCGATGACGCTGCCGTAGGCGAAGCCCTCCCAGGTCATGCCGGCAAGGTTCTTGGCATTGAAAAGGCGGGCAATCAGCGGGGTCAGCAGACCCTTGACGATCGCGTCAACCACAGCGGTGAACGCGGTGCCGATGACGACGGCCACGGCGAGGTCGATGACGTTGCCCTGCAGGAGAAATTTCTTGAATCCGCTCAACATGGCTCCAAAATAGCGCAGATTAGTAAATTCGCTGTTAGCTCCAAGGGAATTTTTCGCTTCGTGTCGCGGCTAAGACAACATTGTCAAAAATACCTGCGCATGACTGGAGAAGCCGCTGTGTCAGCGGTATGAGGGTGCGGCGCCCGTTCCGAAGTACTCTTCGAGCGTGGTGATGCCGCGCCTGGCCATGTCTGCGGCAGCTTCGGTGCCGATGTAGCGCAGGTGCCAGGGCTCGTAGTAGTAGCCCGTGGTTTCGTGCAGCATCCAGGGATACCGCACCACGAAGCCGTACTTGTGGGCATTGGCCTTCACCCAGACGGCGGCCGGCTGTTCGGCGAAGCACGGCTGGAAGCTGCAGGCTCCGCCGCCGTCGCCGATGTCGAAAGCCCACCCAGTCTGGTGCTCGGAAAAACCGGGACGCGCGGAGGCGGTATCCGCCGACGCCTGGCCGCGGCTGCTGACATAGCCGTTGTACGTGGCAGCCTGGCTGTCGAAGGAGCGGTACCCGGAGGCCAGCGTGACGGTGACTCCGGCGGAGGCAGCGGCGCCGAAGAGCTTTTCGGCCGCGGCCGCCGTCGTGCTGTTAAGCAGGGCGGATTCGCCGCTGGTGGCCAGTTGCACGGCGGGCTGGACCAGGTCCGGCGGGACGAACTGCAGCGGCGTGAGCGGCCGGTGCTTGTTGACCACCACCCAGGGGCTGCGTGGATCGCTCAGTGAGTGCTGTTTCGGGAGGGACGCCGACGGCGGCAACGCGCCTGTGGCGGGCGGGTTGCCTTTCACCGGGGAAGGAGCCGGCTGACCGGCGGACGTCGGGCTCGGGGTGCCTGCCGCCGTCGGGCGTCCGGACGTTCCGGCACTGGCAGAGGGGCTGCCGGAAGTGGAAGCCGCGCGTTCCGGCTCCTGCGGCGTGCAGGCCGAGAGGGCGGCCATTCCCAAGCTCGCGGCGAGGAATGCCGTGAACGTCCTGCGGTCCGGCGCGCTGTTTTCGCACATGCGTGCTAGACCTTTCGGAGGAGCATCCGGCGGATGGTGTGGTCGGCGTCCTTGGTGAGGACCAGCTGGGCACGGCCGCGCGTGGGCAGCACGTTTTCCTCGAGGTTGGGCTCGTTGATGCGCTTCCAGATGCCGCGGGCCGTTGCCTCCGCCTCGGCATCGGAGAGGGTGGCGTAGCGGTGGAAATAGGATTCCGGCTGGGCGAACGCGGTACCCCGCAGTTTCCGGAAACGGTCCACGTACCATTCCTCGATATACGAGGTCTTGGCGTCCACATAGATGGAGAAATCGAAGAAGTCGCTCAGCGCCAGTCCCTGCCGGCCGTCGTGCCGGGGGCGGGCCGGGGCCAGCACGTTCAGGCCTTCGACGATGAGCACGTCCGGGCGGCGGACCACCACTTCCTTGTCCGGCACGATGTCGTAGGTGACATGCGAGTACCAGGGGGCCCGGACCTCTTCCGCCCCGCCTTTGATTTCGCTGACGAAGCGGAGCAGCGCCCGGCGGTCGTAGGACTCCGGAAAGCCCTTGCGCTCCAGCAGGTGCCGCCGCTTCAGTTCCGCCAGGGGGTAGAGGAAACCGTCCGTGGTGATCAGTTCCACATTCGGGGTGCCGGGCCAGCGGCGCAGCATCTCGCGCAGCACGCGGGCGATGGTGGATTTCCCGACGGCGACCGAGCCGGCCACGCCGATCACGAACGGCGTGCGCTGCGTCTGTTCGCCGAGGAAGGTGGTGGTGGCAGCGTGCAGCTGGTGCGAGGCCTCGACGTAAAGGTGCAGGAGCCGGGAGAGGGGAAGGTAGACCTCGCGGATTTCGTTCATGTCCAGGGGGTCGCCCAGGCCCCGCAGCCGGATGATGTCCTCCTCATTGAGGGGCTGCTCCATCTGCGCTGCCAGCCGGGACCACGTCTGCCTGTCAAGCTCCACGAACGGTGAAGAGGTATCGCCGTTCGCCTCGTTGCGTTGCAAAGTCACCTAAGAGATTCTGCCCCTCCCTGACCTCAACGCGAAATAAGGGGCGGAGAACCGCTAGGCTTGTGCCCATGTGTGGAATCGTTGGTTATGTTGGCAATTCGTCCCGTCCGGCCGGTGCAGGGCACGGAGCTTTGGACGTTGTCCTTGAAGGTCTGCGCCGCCTGGAGTACCGCGGCTATGACTCCGCAGGCGTGGCGGTTGTCGCCGACGGCGCCATTTCCTCCCGTAAGAAGTCCGGCAAGCTCGGCAACCTCCTGGGTGAGCTCGAGGCCAAGCCCCTGCCTGACTCCCTGACCGGCATCGGCCACACCCGCTGGGCCACCCACGGTGGGCCCACGGACGGAAACGCGCACCCGCACCTGGCAGACGCCGGCCGCCTGGCCGTGATCCACAACGGCATCATCGAAAACTTTGCCGAGCTGAAGCAGGAGCTCCTGGCCAAGGGCGTTGAATTCAGCTCCGAAACCGACACCGAGGTTGCCGCCGCCCTGTTGGGCGACATCTTCCGCAACCAGCTTGGCGGCGACGCTACCAAGGGCTCCCTGACCGAGGCCATGCAGCTTGCCTGCCAGCGCCTCGAAGGTGCCTTCACCCTGCTCGCCGTCCACGCGGACCAGCCCGGCGTCGTCGTCGCAGCCCGCCGCAACTCCCCGCTGGTTGTCGGCCTCGGCGAGGGCGAAAACTTCCTCGGCTCCGACGTCTCCGGCTTCATCGACTACACGCGCCGCGCCGTAGAACTCGGCCAGGACCAGATCGTCACCATCACCGCGGACACCGTGGAGATCACCGACTTCTTCGGCGCCCCCGCAGAAGGCCGCGAATACCACGTGGACTGGGACCCGGCATCGGCCGAAAAGGGCGGCTTCTCCTCCTTCATGGAGAAGGAAATCCACGACCAGCCGGACGCCGTCGCGCAGACCCTCCTGGGCCGCTCCGACGCCAACGGCAAGCTCACCCTCGACGAACTCCGCATCGATCCTGAGCTGCTGAAGAAGGTCAACAAGATCATCGTCCTGGCCTGCGGCACGGCGTCCTACGCCGGCCTGGTGGCCAAGTACGCCATCGAGAACTGGTGCCGCATCCCCACCGAGGTGGAACTCGCCCACGAGTTCCGTTACCGCGATCCGATCGTGGACGAAAACACCCTGGTGGTGTCCATCAGCCAGTCCGGCGAAACCATGGACACCCTGATGGCCGTCCGCTACGCCCGCGAACAGGGCGCCAAGACCGTCTCCATCTGCAACACCAACGGCTCCACCATCCCGCGTGAATCCGACGCCGTGCTGTACACCCACGCCGGACCGGAAATCGCCGTGGCTTCCACCAAGGCCTTCCTGGCGCAGATCACGGCCGCCTACCTGCTGGGCCTGTACCTGGCACAGCTGCGCGGCAACATCTTCACCGGCCAGGTCAAGGACGTCCTCGCGGACCTTGGCAAGATCCCGGCGAAGATCCAGAAGATCCTGGACGCAGCCGGTCCGCTGCGCGAGCTGGCCCGCAGCATGAAGGACGAAAAGTCCGTGCTGTTCCTGGGCCGCCATGTCGGCTTCCCGGTGGCCCTCGAAGGTGCGCTCAAGCTCAAGGAAATCGCCTACATCCACGCTGAAGGCTTCGCCGCCGGCGAGCTCAAGCACGGCCCGATCGCCCTGATCGACGACGGCCAGCCCGTGTTCGTCGTCGTCCCGTCCCCGCGCGGCCGCGACTCCCTGCACTCGAAGGTCGTCAGCAACATCCAGGAAGTCCGCGCCCGCGGTGCCCGCACCCTGGTGATTGCCGAGGAAGGCGACGAATCGGTCAAGGATTACGCCGAGCACGTCTTCTACGTCCCGGAGACCCCGGTGCTGCTCATGCCGCTGCTGACCACGGTCCCGCTGCAGATCTTCGCCGCGGAACTCGCCGGAGCCAAGGGCTACGACGTGGACCAGCCGCGCAACCTGGCCAAGAGCGTCACCGTAGAATAACCGCATGATTGTTGGCATCGGCGTTGACGTCGTAGACATCGAACGGTTCGGACGGCAGCTGGAACGCACACCGGGCCTGCGGGACCGCTTGTTCGTGCCCGCGGAACGGGAACTCCACGTTCGCTCCCTGGCCGCGCGCTTTGCGGCCAAGGAAGCGGTGGCCAAGGTCCTGGGTGCCCCGGCAGGCATGAACTGGCAGGACTGCTGGATCGGCCTGGACCAGAACGGCCCCACCATCAAGGTCCAGGGCACCGTGCTGGCCGTGGCCGATGCCAAGGGCGTCAAGCGCTGGCACCTGTCCATGAGCCACGACGGCGGAATCGCCACCGCCATGGTCGTCGCCGAAGGCTGACAACTTCAAGCAATGATCAGCGCCTTCACCGGAAAGGAAGTCAGGGCAGCGGAACAACCGCTCCTGGACTCCGGTGAGGGCGCTGTTCTCATGCAGCGGGCCGCCCACGGTTTGGCGGCCGCCGTCGTACGCGAATTGAAGCAGCGCGGCAGGCGCCTGTACGGCGCCTCCGTCACCGTGCTGGCCGGCAAGGGCAACAACGGCGGCGACGGCCTGTTCGCGGCGGCAAAGCTCGCCGCCCGTGGAATGCGTACGACGGCGGTCCTCACCGCGGACTCCGCCCATCCCGAAGCGTTGGCCGCCTTCCTCGCGGCCGGCGGACGCGAACACCGCCTTACTGCGGAGAACGTCGAGGACCTGGCAGTCCTTGCGGCCGCGGACGACGTGCTGATCGATGCCATCCTGGGCACAGGCGCGCGCGGTGGCCTCCGCGGTCCTGCAGCCGAGCTCGTTTCCCTGCTCCAGGACCTGAAGCCGGCTCTGGTGGTGGCCTGCGATATCCCGAGCGGCGTGGACGCCGATACCGGCGAGGTCCATTGGCCGGTCCTCCCCGGGGACGTGACCGTCAGCTTCGGCGGCATCAAGGCGGGGCTCCTGGCCGACCCGGGCGAAGGATACGCAGGGCGGCCTGTGCTGGCGGAAATCGGAATCGAGGACCGCCTGCCCATGGCTTCGCTCCGCCGCCTCGATGCCGCAGACCTTGCGGCATTGCTTCCGGCGCCCGGCCGGCGGGACCACAAGTACAGCAGGGGAGTGCTGGGCGTGGTGGCCGGTTCGGAGCGCTATCCCGGGGCCGCGATGCTCACGGTCGGGAGCGCTTCCGTCTCGGGTGCCGGCATGGTCCGCTACCTCGGCCCGGATGCCGTGGCCCGGCAGGTGCTGGCGCGGGTTCCGGAAGCCATCGTGGAAAGCGGCGAACCGGGGCGGGTTCAGGCCTGGCTGCTGGGCTCGGGAATCCCGGCTCCGAGCGCGGACGGGGACGACGGCGACGGGCAGCACCGCCGCGCCCGCGAGGTCCTGGCGGCGGCCCAGGCAGCCGGCCAGCCCGCCGTCGTCGACGCCGGAGCGCTCAGCCTGCTCCCGGAACGCTGCCCCGACAAGTGGATCCTCACCCCGCATGCGGGGGAGTTAGCCGCCTTCCTCTCGGCGCGCGGAACCTCTGTTTCCAGGGACGAGGTCGAGTCCCGCCCGCTGCACTTTGCCCGCCTGGCCGCCGCGGACAGCGGGGCCACGGTGTTGCTGAAGGGGGCCACCACACTGGTGGCCTCGCCGTCGGGCACGGTGTTCAGCCAGTCGGAGGGCACCCCCTGGCTGGCGACCGCCGGCAGCGGTGACGTGCTCGCCGGGCTGCTTGGCGCGCTTGCCGCGCAGTATGCGGAAACAGCGCTCGACGACGGCGGGCCGTTCGCGGCGCTCGGGATCGCCCCGGAGGACAGATGGGCAGCCGTGGCCGCCGTTGGGGCGAGCGTCCACGGCCGTGCGGGTGGTTCTGTTGGCGGGCCCGTTACGGCCCGTTCTGTGCTGGGTGGGATCCCCGCGGTGATCCGGAAACTTGGGAAGGGCACCACCCCTGTGTAACCGCTTGCACACCGCCGCGTAACGTGGCCGTGTTACTTTGGCACATCGCTTCGGCCATGCCGGAAAGCACGGCCGGGGCAGCTTTCCGTCACGCAGAGGAGAACACATGGAAGTCTGGCCTGGATCTGCTTACCCGCTGGGAGCAAGCTTTGACGGCAGTGGCACCAACTTCGCGCTCTTCAGCGAAAACGCGGAGAAAGTGGAACTGTGCCTGATCGATGAAACCGGCGCGGAAGAGCGCGTGGAACTGCGCGAAGTGGATGGCTATGTGTGGCATTGCTACCTGCCGCAGGTCCAGCCCGGCCAAAGGTACGGCTACCGGGTCCACGGACCGTACGACCCCTCTGCAGGCCACCGCTTCAACCCCAACAAGCTCCTGCTGGATCCTTACGCCAAGGCAATCCACCGCCAGATCGACTGGGACCCTGCGCTGTTCTCCTACAACATGGGCGATCCCGATTCCCGGAACGATGCCGATTCCGCTCCGCACATGATGCTGGGCGTGGTGATCAACCCGTTCTTCGACTGGGCCGGGGACCAGTTGCTGCGCATTCCGTACCACAAGACCGTCATTTACGAGGCCCACGTCAAGGGCCTGACCCAGCTGCACCCGGAGGTTCCCGAAGAGCAGCGCGGCACCTATGCCGGGGTCGCGCATCCCGCCGTGATCGCGCACCTGCAGAAGCTTGGCGTCACTGCGATCGAACTCATGCCCGTCCACCAGTTCACCAATGACGGCATCCTCCAGGACCGCGGGCTGAGCAATTACTGGGGCTACAACACCATCGGCTTCTTCGCCCCGCACAACAGCTACAGCTCCAAGGGCGACACGGGGCAGCAGGTCCAGGAATTCAAAGCCATGGTGCGTTCGCTGCACGATGCCGGCATCGAGGTGATCCTGGACGTGGTCTACAACCACACCGCAGAGGGCAACCACCTGGGCCCCACGCTGTCCTTCAAGGGCATCGACAACTCCGCCTACTACCGCCTGGTGGAAGGCGACCTCAAGCACTACATGGACTACACCGGCACCGGCAATTCCTTGAACGTGCGCAGCCCGCATTCCCTGCAGCTGCTGATGGACTCGCTCCGGTACTGGGTCACCGAGATGCACGTTGACGGCTTCCGCTTCGACCTCGCTTCCACCCTGGCCCGCGAGTTCTACGACGTGGACAAGCTCTCCTCCTTCTTCGACCTCATCCAGCAGGACCCGGTGGTGTCCCAGGTGAAGCTGATCGCCGAGCCCTGGGACGTGGGACCCGGCGGCTACCAAGTGGGCAACTTCCCGCCGCTGTGGACGGAATGGAACGGCAAGTACCGCGATACGGTGCGCGATTTCTGGCGGGGAGAGCCATCCACCCTGGGCGAGTTCGCCTCGCGGCTGACCGGTTCGGCCGATCTGTACGAGCATTCCGGCCGCCGGCCCGTGGCGTCGATCAACTTCGTCACCGCCCACGACGGCTTCACCCTGGCGGATCTGGTCTCCTACAACGAGAAACACAATGAAGCCAACGGCGAAGGCAACAAAGACGGCGAATCCCACAACCGCTCCTGGAACTGCGGTGTGGAGGGGCCGACGGATGACCCTGAAGTCCTTGCGCTCCGGGCCCGCCAGCAACGCAATTTCATTGCCTCCATGCTGTTGTCCCAGGGCGTGCCCATGATCCTGCACGGCGATGAGCTGGGGCGCACGCAGCGCGGCAACAACAACGGGTACTGCCAGGATTCGGAACTGACGTGGATCAACTGGGACAACGTGGACCAGCCCCTCGTGGAATTCACGGCCGCGGTGAGCGCCCTGCGCGCCAAGCACCCCACGTTCCGGCGCAGCCGCTTCTTCGACGGCCGGCCGGTGCTGCGGGGCGAGGGCGAACGGCTTCCGGACATCGTGTGGCTCGATGTGGACGGCAGCACCATGACGCCGTCGGACTGGGACAGCGGCTTCGGCAGATCCGTGGGAGTCTTCCTCAACGGCGACGGCATCCGCGGCCGGGACAACCAGGGCCGGCGCATCACGGATGTCAACTTCCTGCTGTACTTCAACGCACACGACGAACCCGTGGGCTTTAAAGTCCCCACGGACGAGTACGCGCCCAAATGGGACGTGATCATCGATACTGCCGGCGGCAGCGCGGACACGCCCGTGGAGGCCGACTCCATCCTCCCGGTGGGCGCGAAAGCCCTGGTGGTCCTCCGCGCGCACAGCATGCCTGAAAAGGAGCCGGACCATTCCGTGGCTGCCTCCCTGGCGGCGCTTTCCCAGCCGGACGACTCCGCACGGAAACCGGACAACGCCACGAAAGGGTAGGCATGAAGACACCCACCTCCACGTACCGGCTCCAGATCCGCCCCGGGTTCACCCTCGGGGACGCCGCGGAGCTCACCGGCTATCTCAAATCGCTCGGCGTGGACTGGGTGTATGTTTCCCCGATCCTCACGGCGGAGGAGGGATCCCAGCACGGCTACGACGTCACGGATCCTTCCTCCGTTGATCCTGCCCGCGGCGGCGCCGAGGGGCTGGCGGCGCTCTCGGACGCGGCCCGGAAGGACGGCCTGGGCCTGCTGCTGGATATTGTTCCCAACCACATGGGTGTGGCCTCGCCGCCGCAGAACGCGTGGTGGTGGTCGCTGCTGAAGGAGGGGCGGTCTTCACGGTACGCGGAAGCGTTCGACGTCGACTGGGACGCGGCGGGCGGCAGGATCCGGATCCCGGTCCTCGGCAGCGCCGACGACCTGGATGCGTTGGAGCTCGTCGACGGCGAACTGCACTACTACGGGCACCGCTTTCCGCTCGCCGAGGGCAGCCACTCGCCCGGCGACAGCCCGCGGGAGGTTCACGACCGCCAGCACTACGAACTGGTGGACTGGCGCAGGGCCGACTCCGAACTGAACTACCGGCGCTTCTTCGCCGTCAACACCCTGGCAGGTGTCCGGGTCGAGGTGCCCTGGGTCTTCGAGGAGTCCCATGCCGAAATCCTGCGCTGGTTCCGGGAAGGGCTGGCGGATGGGCTGCGGATCGACCATCCGGACGGCCTGGCCGATCCGGCCGGATACCTGGCCCGGCTTAAGGAAGCCACGGGCGGTGCCTATGTGCTCGTGGAAAAGATCCTGGAACCGGGGGAGTCACTGCCGGAATCCTTCACCTGCGAGGGCACCACCGGATACGACGCGCTCGCCGACGTGGACCGGCTGTTCACCGACCCCGATGGCGAAGCCGGGCTCGACGCCTTGGACGCCCGGCTGCGCGGAGAGCCGGCCGATTACCAGGCCATGATCCACGGGACCAAGCGCCGGGTCACTGACGGCATCCTGCATTCGGAAATCCTCCGCCTCGCCCGGCTGCTCCCGGAGGAAGTGGTCCCGGGCGAGCTGGTCCCGGGCGAAGGCGGGACGCCTCGGGACGCGGTGGCGGATGCCTTGTCCGAAATCATCGCCGCCTTCCCCGTGTACCGCACGTACCTGCCGCACGGCCGCAGGGTCCTTGAGGAAGCGGTGGAGAGCGCGGCGCGCTCGCGGCCGGAGCTCGAAGGCGTCCTCCGGCGGCTGCTGCCCTTGCTGCTTGATCCGGAGAAGGAACTGGGCCGCCGCTTCCAGCAGACCTCCGGCATGGTGATGGCCAAGGGGGTGGAGGACACCGCGTTCTTCCGGTACACCCGGCTTGGCACCCTCACCGAGGTGGGCTCCGATCCCACGGAGTTCGCCGTTCCGCCCGCCGAATTCCATCACCGTATGGCCCGGCGCCAGTCCGCGCTTCCGCTCTCCATGACCACCCTGACCACGCACGACACCAAGCGCAGCGAAGACACCCGGGCCCGTATCTCCGTCATTACAGAGGACGTCCCCGGTTGGGAAGCGTTCCTTGGGCGAATGCAGGAACTCGCGCCCATCCCGGACGGCCCCTTCGCTGCCCTGCTGTGGCAGGGCATCGCCGGGGCCTGGCCGGCAGAACGCGAACGCCTCCGCGGCTTTGCGCTCAAAGCCGCCCGCGAGGCCGGCAATTCCACCAGCTGGACCGAACAGGACGAAGCCTTCGAAGCCCAAGTGACGGCCGCCGTCGACTCCGTGTTCGACGTACCGGAAGCGGCAGTTGCCCTGGCAGACTTCGTCGCCGGACTGGAGCCCTATGGATGGTCCAATTCACTTTCGGCCAAGCTGGTGCAGCTGACCATGCCGGGCGTGCCGGATGTCTACCAGGGCACCGAGTTCCGGGACGGTTCCCTGACCGATCCGGACAACCGGCGGCCGGTGGACTTCCGGGCGCGCGCCGCGGCACTGGAGGCGCTCGACGGCGGCGGGCGGCCGGCGTCGTTCACTGACGAAAGCGCCAAACTGCTGGTGGTCTCCCGCGCTCTGCGGCTGCGCCGGGACCGGCCCGGATTGTTCGGCGGCTACCGGCCGTTGTCCGTGTCGGGCGCAGGGGAGGGCCACCTCATTGCCTTCGACCGCGGAGGCGACGGCGGCGCCGTCACGCTCGCCACCCGCCTGCCGAAACGGCTGGAACGCGACGGCGGCTGGCGGGACACCATGGTGGAACTGCCGGCGGACTGCACAGACGAACTCACCGGGGCGGCCTACCCGGCCGGCCCGGCCGACGTCGGGCAGCTGCTGTCCCGCTATCCCGTCGCCTTGCTGGTACCCGCCGGCTGACATCCACCCATCCATCGCAGGGGAGAACCATGCCTGAAAACGCCACCGACGGAATGCGCTACGACGTGTGGGCGCCCGGAGCGGGCACCGTGACACTGCTGGCGGGCGGCACGGAGTACCGCATGGAGCGGCAGGCGGACGCTTGGTGGCACGCGCCGGACGCGCCTGCCGGGGACAGCGTTCCCTACGGCTACTTTGTTGACGGCGAGGGCCCTTTCCCGGATCCCCGGTCCCGCCGCCAGCTGGACGGGGTGCACGGATTGTCCGCCGGCTTTGACGCTTCAGCGCACCAGTGGCAGGCCACCGCCTGGGCCGGCCTGGCCCTCCGCGGCGCCGTCATCTACGAACTGCACCTCGGAACGTTCACCCCGGAAGGCACCCTGGACGCCGCGGCCGGGAAACTGGACTACCTGGCGGAATTGGGCGTGGACTTCGTGGAACTCCTGCCGGTCAACGCCTTCAACGGCACCCACAACTGGGGGTACGACGGCGTGCTCTGGTACGCCGTTCACGAACAGTACGGCGGGCCGGCGGCGTACCAGCGCTTCGTGGACGCCGCACATGCGGCCGGGCTGGGTGTCATCCAGGACGTGGTCTACAACCACCTGGGGCCGAGCGGGAACTACCTGCCGAAGTTCGGGCCGTACCTCAAGCTGGGCGAAGGGAACACTTGGGGCGACTCGGTGAACCTGGATGGCCCGGGCTCGGACGAAGTCCGCCGGTACATCCTGGACAACGCCGCCATGTGGCTGCGCGACTACCGCGTGGACGGGCTGCGCCTTGATGCCGTGCACGCCCTCCGGGACGAGCGGGCCGTGCACATCCTGGAAGAGCTCGCGGTGCTGGCGGATGGAATCGCGGAGGAAGACGGCGTGCCGCGGACCCTGATCGCGGAATCGGACCTGAACAACCCGCGGCTCATCTATCCGCGCCGGGCCAACGGCTATGGGCTCGCCGGGCAATGGAGCGACGATTTCCACCATGCCGTCCACGTGAACCTCAGCGGCGAAACCGCCGGGTACTACGCGGATTTCGAATCCCTGGCTGCCCTGGCCAAGGTCCTCAAGCACGGCTTCTTCCACGACGGCAGCTACTCCAGCTTCCGGGGGCGGCACCACGGCCGGCCGATCCGCCAGGACCTCGCGCACCCCGCAGCCCTGGTGGTGTGCAACCAGAACCACGACCAGATCGGGAACCGGGCCGCCGGGGACCGGCTGAGCGCTTCGCTGTCCTACGGCCGGCTGGCATTGGCCGCGGTGCTGACCATGACCTCCCCGTTCACGCCCATGCTGTTCATGGGCGAGGAATTCGCGGCCTCGACGCCCTGGCAGTTCTTCACCTCTCATCCGGAGGAATGGTTGGGGAAGGCGACCGCAGAGGGTCGGCTCAAGGAATTCGAAAGGATGGGCTGGGACCCGGCGCTCGTGCCCAATCCCCAGGACCCGCAAACCTTCCTCCGCTCCAAGCTCGATTGGGAGGAAGCCTCGGAGGGCCACCACGCGCGCCTGTTGGGGCTCTACCGTTCTTTGGCGGCGTTGAGGCGTTCGACGCCGGAACTGGGCGAGGGCGGTTTCGGCGCCATCGAGGTGGACTTCAGCGAGGAGGAACGCTGGCTGGCGCTGATCCGCGGCGGGGTACGGGTGGTGTGCAACTTTGGGCCGGACGAGCTGTCCATGGACCTTGACGGAGACCTCGACGGCGGATTGCTGCTCGCCAGCGAGCCTGCGGTTTCGCTCCAGGGCGGGACGCTCACCCTCCCGGGTGAGGCGGCCGCCGTCGTGCGGTGTTCATGAGGCGCTGTTCCTGAAGCGGTGTTCCTGACCACATGCCGGACTGCACCGGTGCCGCCGCCGGGCCGGTGGCAGGATGGTTCGTATGACTTATGTGGCCTCGGACACCCGTTACGACTCCATGCCCTACCGCCGCGTCGGGCGCAGCGGCCTCAAGCTGCCCGCCATCTCGCTCGGCCTGTGGCACAACTTCGGCGATGACAAGCGCTTCGAGGAGCAGCGCGCCATCCTGCGCCGGGCCTTCGACCTCGGCGTGACCCACTTCGACCTCGCCAACAACTACGGACCGCCGGCGGGTTCGGCGGAGACCAACTTCGGCCGCCACCTGCGCGAAGACTTCAAGTCCTACCGGGACGAGATGATCATCTCCACGAAGGCCGGCTACCTCATGTGGCCCGGCCCGTACGGCGAGTGGGGTTCCCGCAAGTACATGCTCTCCAGCCTGGACCAGTCCCTTCAGCGCATGGGCGTGGATTACGTGGACATCTTCTACAGCCACCGCCCGGACCCGGAAACGCCGCTCGAGGAAACCATGGGCGCCCTGGACCACGCGGTGCGTTCGGGCAAGGCACTGTACGCCGGCATTTCGTCCTACACCCCGGAACAGACCCTCGAAGCTGCCCGGATCCTCAAGGAGATGGGGACGCCGCTGCTCATCCACCAGCCCAGCTACTCCATGCTCAACCGCTGGACGGAAGACGGCTCGCCCAATCTGTACGAGGCTTTGGACCAGGTGGGAGCCGGTTCGATTGCGTTCTCGCCGCTCGCCCAGGGCATGCTCACCAACCGGTACCTGCACGGCATCCCGGCTGACTCCCGGGCCGCGAAGGAACACTTCCTGTCCGAACGTGCCCTCACCGAGGAGCGGATGAACCGGGTACGCGGCCTCAACGCCATCGCCGAAGGCCGCGGCCAGAGCCTGGCCCAGATGGCCATCGCGTGGATCCTGCGCGATCAGCCAAAGGGTTCCCCGGTGACCTCGGCCCTGGTCGGCGCCTCCAGCGTCGCCCAGTTGGAAGACACGCTCGGAGCGCTTGAACGGCTCGACTTCAGCGAGGCGGAGCTCACCGCGATCGACGAGTTCGCCGTCGAATCCGATATCAACCGCTGGGCCCAGAAGTAAGCTTCACAAAACAGGGGTGGTGCCGGAGGAACAAATCCGGCGCTACCCCTGTTGCGTATAATGAAAACCGCGCCGAATGGCGCCGTGCCCATAAGCCGCCGCCGCAAAATACGCCGGCTGCGCCCGGCACCTGAGCTTAGTTCTCGAAGGAGTTCCGTGTCTTCACATCCGATTCGTGTTGCCATCGTCGGTGTCGGCAACTGCGCCGCCTCCCTGGTCCAGGGTGTCCACTACTACCGCGACGCCGACCCCAAGGCCACGATTCCCGGTCTGATGCACGTTGAGTTCGGTCCGTACCACGTCAACGACGTCCAGTTCGTTGCCGCCTTCGATGTTGATGGCAAGAAGGTCGGACTGGATCTCGCCGATGCCATCGGTGCCAGCGAAAACAACACCATCAAGATCGCCGACGTCCCCGCCACCGGCGTGACCGTCCAGCGTGGCCACACCCTGGACGGCCTGGGCCGCTACTACCGCGAAACCATCGTCGAATCCCCGGCCGAGCCCGTGGACGTGGTCGCTGCACTGCGCGAGGCCAAGGCCGACGTGATGGTCTGCTACCTGCCGGTGGGTTCCGAAGAAGCCGCCATGTTCTACGCCCAGTGCGCCATCGACGCCGGCGTTGCCTTCGTCAACGCCCTGCCGGTCTTCATCGCGGGCACCAAGGAATGGGCGGACAAGTTCACCGCCGCGGGCGTTCCGATCGTTGGCGACGACATCAAGAGCCAGATCGGCGCCACCATCACCCACCGCGTCATGGCCAAGCTCTTCGAAGACCGCGGCGTCACCCTGGACCGCACGTACCAGCTGAACGTCGGCGGCAACATGGACTTCAAGAACATGCTTGAGCGCGACCGCCTCGAGTCCAAGAAGATCTCCAAGACCCAGGCCGTCACCTCCAACGTCGAGGCCGAACTCCACGCCGACGACGTCCACATCGGCCCGTCCGACTACGTCTCCTGGCTCGACGACCGCAAGTGGGCCTTCGTCCGCCTCGAAGGCCGCAACTTTGGCGACGCCCCGGTCTCCCTCGAATACAAGCTCGAGGTCTGGGACTCCCCGAACTCGGCAGGCGTGATCATCGACGCCATCCGCGCCGCCAAGATCGGCCTGGACCGCGGCATCGGCGGCCCGCTGCTCTCGGCATCCAGCTACTTCATGAAGTCCCCGCCGGAGCAGTACAGCGATGATGTCGCCCGCGAGAAGGTCGAAGCCTTCATCCGCGGCGACATCGAACGCTAAGGATCCACTTTCCCGCAACGCGGGGTCACTTACGGCCCATCTTGCCCGTCAGGATGGGCCGTAAGTGACCCCGCGTTGCTGTTTTCCGGGCCGTGCACCTCCAAGGCGCGGATGGCGTGGCTGGCCTGGGCCAGGGCAAGCAGCTTGAGCAGCAGCTGGGAGTGCATGTGCATCCCGACGGCGGCCGTCAGGATCAGCTGGTCCGTGTCCTCCGGAGCTACTGTCTCGCGGATATCCAAGGCGGCCACTGTATCCATCGCCTGGCTGTAGACATCCAGGGTGGCCGGGGACACCGGAACCGAGAGCTTCTGCATCAGCTCCAAATGGGCGTTGAGCGCGTTGCGTGCGTCGCTGGGCGCGTCGGGCCACCGGCGGAGGCGGACGACGGCGTCGCCTGGCCCTGGTGCGGAACTCCCGCGCGCGGTGCCGGGGTTGTCCAGTCCGAGCACCACGCGCTGGACCGTCGCCAAGACGTCCAAGCGCGGGGCGCCGCCGTCGGCCAGTGACAGGATGGTGCGGATCTGCCCGATGCCCAGACCGACAATCTGGCGCAGGGCCTGGATCAGTTCCAGGCGCCGCAGATGGCCGTCACCGTAATCCGCGCGGGTGGCGGTGACTGTTTCGCCCGGCTGCAGGAGCCCTTCGCGCAGGTAGTACTTGATGCTCGCGGCACTGACCCCGCTGCGGGCGCTGAGTTCCTTCAACTGCATAAGAGCCTCCTCCACGTGCAGGACAGTGTCCAGGCGAGGCATTGGATAGCAGATCCTGCCCGGACTATCTTGATGTACAAGTTTGGGATAGTGCTCCTATCCTAAAGGCATGGAGCACTGGAACGTCCTTCTTGCCAGCCATGTGGTGGCGGCCCTGTTCGTCCTGGCGATCGGTCCGGCCCAGATCCTGCGCCGCCGCCGCGACCGGGTCCACCGCGCCATGGGCTACCTGTGGATCGCTGCGATGTACTACACCTGCCTGAGCAGCTTCTGGATTGTCACCGGAGGTCATTTCTCCTGGCTCCACGGCTTGTCCGCGTTCACCCTGGTGACCGTGACCCTCGGCCTCATCAGCGCCATCCGCCGGAACATCCCGGCACACCGCGGAAACATGGTGGGCAGCTACATCGGAACGGCCATCGCCTTCGGCTTCGCAGTCGCCGCACCAGGCCGGGCGATCCCTGAACTGCTGGCCGTTGACCCCGCCAGCGCCGTCTTTGTCGCCCTCCTCGTGGCGGGCACCGTCGCGGCGGTCTACCTGTCCCTCTTCCGAGGGGGCTTAAACGGAAGCGGTCGACGGCGGCCGCTTGCCGCCGTCGACCGCTCACCAGCAGGACGGGCCTGAACCCTGAAGCCGGGCCCCGATGTGCCCGCCGGAGCTTAGCGCCGCCCGGCCTGCAGGCCCGCACGGGCCATGGCATCAGCGTAGGAACGGCCCATTTCGATCAGCCATTCGGTCTGGCGCTCCTTGGAACCGGCGAAGGCGCGGCCGTGCAGGGAACGGGCCTTGTAGACCTTCAGGCCACGGCGCCAGATCAGCGGGTTGTCTGTCTTGAGGAGCATCTGGGCGAGGCGGTTGGCCTCGGTGCCGTGCGCGACAATCGCCGACGCCCGCGGAACGAGCCGCAGGAAGGCAAGCAGCGGCTTCAGGCCGGCGCTGACCTGCTCGGGGGTGAGCTTGCCGTTCGCTTCGCCGGGGGTGTACCAGGGGTGGGTGTTCCACGGCATCATCCACTCCGGGCGCAGGCCCAGCTGGAACTGCAGGCCCAGCAGGCGGGTGGCGGCGGCGTCGTCACCGGCCCACACGGTACCGCGCGGGGAAGCTTCGCTGGTGTTGGAGAAGAGGCTGACGATGCGGCAGTCCTCCACGGAGTGCATCGGGTCCACGTAGGGGACCTCGAAGCCAGGGCGCAACTTGCGCAGGAATTCCACGTGCTGGTTGACCGGCGCGATGTGCGGGGCGAAGAACGGGCTGTCCGGCAGCTCCGGGGCAGCTTCGGCTTCCGGTTCGGCTTCGGGTTCGACGACGGTCACCGACGCCGTCGGGACGGTTTCCTCGGCGGCGGGTGCGGTTTCCTCGATCGCCGCGGCGGCTGCGGGCGCGGCGCCAACCGGCGCGACGGCGGCGGGTGCTTCGGGCGCGGCTTCCACAGGGGCCTCCACCGGGGCTTCCACCGGGACGACGCGGCGGGTGATGACCGGACCGGCCTTGGGCATCGAGGAAGACGCGGCCTTCTTGGCAGCGGTCTTTTCGCTCTTCACTGCCGGCTTGGCCGTGGCCTTCGCGCTTGCCTTGGGTGCGGCCTTCTTTGCGGGAGCCTTCGCCTTGGCCGGGGCGTCGAAATCGTCATCATCGTCGTCGTCGAACAGGCCCTCGAAGAGCTTGTCGATTTCGTCGTAGCCGGAATCGTAATCGTCGTCGAGCTCGGGACCCTGCCCGAATCCCTCTTCGTACCGCGAAGCGATATCGCTGCGGTAGTCCTCGTCGTCGTAGTCCTCGAAATAGTCCTGTTCAGCCAAGGCGGTCATGAGGGCGGGGGTCTCCTCGGTTCGGGCAGGGGCCGGTTCCGGGCGCGTTGGGGCACGTCCGTTTCGGGCCAGTTGATGGGGAGGCTCTCCGGAGTGCCGGTCGAGCCTTTAGATCTTAGCAAGCCGGAGGTGGTCCGGTGTTCTTCCTGCGTTCATTTGACCGGGTGTCGGGCGTAGCCTCGGGGCATGGACGGATCCGATGCGTCGAAAATCACCCTGCGCAGGCTCTCCGAAGGTGACGAAGCGTTGCTGCTCGCGGCATCACCGCTCTTCGACAGGCCTGTTGTTCCGGCCCTTGCCCGGGACTTCCTCGCACGCCCCGGGCACCATTTGCTGCTCGCGGAAGACCCGGACGGGACCGCCGTCGGCTTCATCAGCGGCGTGGAAATGTGTCATCCGGACAAAGGCCTGGAGATGTTCATCTATGAGCTGGGCGTCGCGGAGGACCGGCGACGGCGGGGAGTCGCCTCCCGACTGATCGTCGCCTTGGCGGGTATTGCCCGTGAACGGGGCTGCTATGGCATGTGGACCGGGACGGAACACGACAACGAGGCGGCGTTGGCTGCCTACCGTTCCACCGGCGCCGTGATCGAGCCGGGGACCACCATCGTGGTGTACACCTTTCCGCCGGAGCCGTAAGAACGGTTCCTTAAACAAAGAGAACGGCCCCTTAAACAAACAGGCGGCCTGGCCGGTTACAACCGGCCAGGCCGCCTATGCGACGCGTCTGCCTAGACGTGGATGACGAACTGGGCGAGTGCCGCAGCAGCCACGAAGCTGGAGGTGAAGGTCAAGCAGGCGACGATCACGGTCTTCCAGTTCAGCGACTTCAGTGCCTTGACGTCGCGGCCGATGTTCATGCCCAGCAGGGCAATCGATCCGAGGCCCACGTACAGTGCGTCCAGGTTGTGGGTCAGGGCGACGACGGTGGAGCTGAACGGCATGAACGGTGCCGTGACCAAGGTGGCGAGGCCCAGTACCCACACACTGGAGGGGACGGCCGGGACGTACTTGGCGAGGACGAAGGCCAGGGCGGTGAGGCCGGCAAGGACGAACACACCGATGACGTCGTTGGCGCTCGTCGCCTTGGTGCCCAGGGCGTTGAGCAGGATGCCGACTGCGATGCTGGCGCCGAACGCGATGATCCACGTCTTCTTGCTCATGCGGACCTCGGGATCCTGGACTACAGCAGTGACGTCCAGTTCCTTTTCGACCGGGGCCTTGGCCTTCTCGATCACCTTGCCGGAGCGGTCGAGGCGGCGGCCCTCGTCATCGCGGCGGAAAATCCGGGACCAGAACTTGTAGAGGCGCAGGGCCATCGGCAGGGAGACGAAGGCACCGGCGTAGAAACCGACGAGGTTGGTCACGAGGTTGGAGAGGGCGGCCAGCGCCATGATCTCCGGAGCCTGCTCCGGGTAGATGATGGACAGCGCTGCAACGCCGCCGAGCATCATGGAGCCGGAGCCCAGGCCCAGGCCGAGGGCCAGTGCCTTGGGGTCGAAGATGCCCATGCCGCCGAGGATGCCGGACAGCAGGGAGATGAAGACTGCGCCGAACACGCTGCCCAGCAGCCACACGGAGAACACACCGCGGTAGACCGGGGACTTCACGCCGAAGCGCTGCAGGGCGTAGGCGAGGTAGGACTCGCGGTCGATGGCCCAGGTGGCGCCGATGGCCATGCGGCCCATGCCGAGGGCGACGGCGACCGGCAGTGCGAGGATGATCGTGCCGAAGATGTGGCCGACTTCCTGGAGGATGATGGCCGGGCCAAGGGTGGTGAGCTTGGCGAGGGACGGGCCTACGTGCGTGCCGAGCGCTGCCAGGAACATCACGATGCTGACGTTCAGGAGCACCGAGGAGACGGCACGGCTGGGGCCGGAGATGGGACGGGCTTTCTGGATGCCGGCCACCGCGCCCATGAGTACGGCCCAGAGGACCGGCATGAGGACGATTGCGGCGCTGCCCAGGGGAATCTTGTGGGTTCCGAGCAGGATGGCCACCACGCAGATCGCGGTGGACAGGAGGATCATCGACATCCATTGCCATGCGCTCGGGGTGAAGAGGCTGGCCGCGCGGTCGTCGACCTTGACGCCGCGTTCATCCACCTCCGGTGTGGTTGTGGACTGGTTCTTCATTGAAGTGCACCCTTCGTGTGTGCTGGGGAGATTGTGCAGGGTATGGGGACACCCCGTCTTGGTATACCAAAAATGGTAAGGTGGATCACGGCGTAATGCAAGGCACGTCACAACATTCCGAGCTTTCCCGGAAATCAAGCGGTTACTGGGAAAGGTGCCAGTCCCGGTCGTTTGAAGATCGGTTAATTCTGGGATACCGGACGGCGATTTTCATATTTTGGAGGCGTTTCATGATCACTCAACTATCCGCGCGCTATGTGCTCGGCCATCAGGACGGCCGGCACGTGCTCTTCACCGACGGTCAGGTGGTGATGGAGGATGACAAGGTCATCTATGTCGGTACCGCCTACGAGGGGCCGGTTGACGAACGCCGGGAGTTCGGGCAAAGCCTGATCGCTCCGGGCCTGATCGACCTCGATGCCCTGACGGACATCGACCACATGATCTTCGATTCCTGGCCTACGGATGAGACCGGCCCGGGCATGCAGTGGTCCGAGGACTACTTCCACGACCGCCGCCGTGACGTGTTCACCCCCGAACAGCGCCAGAACGTCCGCAAGTTCGCCCTTGCGCAGCTCGCACTGCACGGCGTCACCAGCTACATGCCGATCGCCTCCGAGATCCACAGTTCCTGGGCCGAAACCTTCGAAGAACTGCAGGGCATGGCACAGACCAGCATTGAGCTCGGCCTCCGCGGCTTCCTCGGCCCGGCCTACCGCTCCGGCATCAACGTCACGGACAACAACGGCGAACGCGTCATCCTGTTCGACGAAGAAGAAGGCCTCAAGGGCCTGGCCGACGCCGAGCGCTTCCTCGACTACGCCAAGGAACTCAACCACCCGCTGGTGACCGGCGTCCTGCTGCCGTGCCGCATCGAAACGCTCTCCGACGAGCTGATGCGCAAGACCGTCGAGCTCGCCCTCGGCCGCGACGCCCTCGTCCGCCTGCACTGCCTCCAGCAGCCCACCGAGGACGGCTTCCAACTCAAGCTCACCGGCCGCACCGTCCTGGAACAGCTCGTCGACACCGGCATGCTCAAGACCCGGCTCCTCATTCCGCACGGCGTGGTGATCGACGGCACCGATCCGGAATCACACGCCGAAGGCGGTCCGCTGGACCTTTTGGCGCGCCACAATGTCAGCATCGTCCACTGCCCGCTGACCTCCTTCCACTACTCGGGCATGCTCAAGTCCTTCGACGCCTTCGCGGCCGCCGGCGTCAACATGTGCCTCGGCACCGACTCCTTCCCGCCGGACCTCATCAAGGGCATCGACGTCGGAACGCACCTGGCGCGCATCGCCGAAGGCCGCCGCGACGCCGGCAAGGTTTCCGACTTCTTCGACGCCGGCACCCTCGGCGGCGCCAAGGCCCTGGGCCGCGAGGACCTCGGCCGGCTGCAGCCTGGAGCCCAGGCGGACATCATGGTGGCCTCGCTGGGCGACTTCCGCGACGGCACCGTGGAAGATCCGCTGCGCACGCTCATCCTCAACGGCTCCGCCCGGAACGTGACGGACACGTACGTGGCCGGCCGTCCTGTGGTGGTGGACGGCGCGCTGCCTGGCATCGACCTCGAAGAACTGCGGGCCGAGGGGCAGCGACTCTTCGAACAGATGGTCGCGGCCTACAGCGAGCGTGACTACAAGCGCCGCGACGCCGCAGAACTCTTCCCGCCGGTGTACACGGCAGGGAAGTAGAGGCAGGGACGCAGCGGAAGGACCACGGCAGGTGGGGCCGGAGAGGGTCATCGGCTCCGCCTGCTGTTCGTCCTGTGTCCAAACGATGCCGGCCGCCCCGAAGGCACGGAACAAGACCAGCGCCTTCCGGTCAGTCGTTCGGGCGGAGCCCGGGAGCTCAGAACGGTGGCGGGTTACTGGAGGTATTCACCGTGGTTGCCGCCGGTGTGGGTGGTTTGTCTGTGTAGTTCCGGCCGGTGGGGCTGGTCCATTGCAGGGTTCCGTTGCCGGCTTGTCTGACGGTCCATTCCGAGTGATGTTTGAGGACGTGGTGCCGGCGGCACAAGCCGGCGAGGTTCCCGGCCTCGGTGGCTCCGCCGTGGGCGGCGTCGCGGGTGTGATCCAAGTCGAGATCCCGGGTCGGGATGCCGCAGCCGGGAAAACGGCAACGCGAATCCCGGGCTGTGAGCAGGCGCTTGATGTCCTCACCGGGCCGGTACCTGTCGACCGCCAGGACGGCGCCGCTGACCGGATCGGTGAGGACCCGGTTCCAGGCACTGGCCGCGCCGGCGAGTTGTTTGGCGGTTTCAGGGTCGATGGGGTGGCGGCCGCTCAGTTCGGCCGGAGCACCACCAAGGCGGCCTTTCACCCGACGCTTTCCGGACCGGGAGAACTTGCCACCCATCAGCGTCAACACCGGCACCGTGACATCCACCTGGGCCGTGATCGCGGCCAGCAACCTGTCCGGGGTGTCGTGCCCCGTGGGTGCGCCGCTGAGCAGCATGTCACTGAACAAGTCGGCCCGGAGTTGGTCCATGGTGCGGGATTCCCCGACATCCGTACTTGCAGCTGTGCCCAGCGCAGCGGCCGGGCCGGCGCCGCTTGCGGTCAGTTCCGTGTGCTTCTTGGCCATCTGGGTCAACCGGTCATGGATCCCGTACGCCACCGCGGCGGGCAGGGTCGCGGCGAGTTCGGCCATGCCGTCCGGCAACGGGTTCACCCGCACGCATCGCCCCGCCACGGCCCGCTCATGGCGGACCACCAACGCCTCCGGGTGGGCTTTCTCTGCTTCGCGGGCCGCGAGGCGCCGCAGACGGTTCGGCGCTTGCGACTCGGCGCAGGGCAGCACCGCCGCCTCAAAGCCAGCTACGGTCTCGGAGTCCACCAAAGAAACCCCGGCGTCCTGGATCACCCGGGCGTGGGTCAGGCTGATCCGCCCGTCCGCCAGGGCATGGAACGTGCCGGGGAAACGGCTCAGCAATTCCAAGGCCTGGCCCATCTGGCGCTGCACGACCCGGTCACTCATCCGCGTCGCAGTGGCGATCTCCGCCGCCACCGCCCGCTGGGCCAGCTCCACCGACCCCAAACCCACCACACCCGAACCGCAAAGCGAGGAACCAAACCGAGCCCCGCCGTCGTCGGCCATCACCTCCGCGACCCGCGCCGCCACAGCGAGCGTGTACTCCCGAAACGCCTGCAAACTCGCCATCACAGCCTCAACATGCTGCAAAGTCGAGACCAGATTGTCCAGGGCCACGGCAGGATCAACACCGCATCACCCTGCGGCATGTCCTCCAAAACCCTGGTGGCCTCCATGAACCCATCCAAGCAGGAGGCACAGACATCTTTTGCGCGGTCCCGGGTCCGGCCCGAAAAATCAGAACAGCCCGACGGCGTTCCCGTCCTCGTCCACGTCCATCCGCATGGCTGCGGGCTCCTTCGGCAGCCCGGGCATGGTCATGACGGCGCCAGTCAACGCCACGATGAAGCCGGCACCCGTCTTCGGGATCAGGTCCCGCACGTGGATGGTGAACCCCTTGGGGGCGCCGAGCACGGAGGCGTCGTCGGTGAACGAGTACTGTGTCTTGGCCATGCACACGGGCAGGCCGGCCCAGCCGTTCTTCCGGATGTCCGCCAGGCGCTTCTGCGCGGGGACGGAGAATTCGACGCCGTCCGCCCCGTAGATTTCCTGTGCAATGGTCCGGATTTTGTCCTCCACCGGCAGTTCCAGCGGGTACAGGTGACGGAACGACGACGGCGCCGCCACCGCTGCGGCGACTTTCGCCGCAAGCTCATCGCCGCCGTCGCCTCCTCCGCCGCGCCCCCACACATCCGCGACGGCGGCTTGCACGCCTTCGAGGGCGCACCAGTCGAGGAGCCAGTCCAGTTCCTCCGGAGTGTCGCCGGCGAACTTGTTGATGGAGACGATCGGCGTGATGCCGAACTTTTCGACGTTGTGCAGGTGCCGGCGCAGGTTCTCGACGCCGGCGGCGAGGGCCTCCGGGTTGGGCTCGGAGAGCCGGTCCTTGGGGACGCCGCCGTGCATCTTGAGCGCCCGGATGGTTGCAACGACGACGACGGCGGCCGGCGCGACATCGCCGATCCTCGCCTTGATGTCCATGAACTTTTCCGCGCCCAGGTCCGCGCCGAAGCCGGCTTCCGTGACTACGATGTCCGCCAGCTGCCGCGCGGTGCTGGTGGCGATGAGCGAATTGCAGCCGTGGGCAATGTTCGCGAACGGCCCGCCGTGCACCAGCGCAGGGGTGCCTGCGATGGTCTGGACCAGGTTCGGCTTGATGGCGTCCTTCAGCAGCAGGGCGAGGGCGCCCTGGACACCGAGCTCGGCCACGGTGACGGGCGTGCGGTCATAGCGGTAGCCGAAGGTGATCCGGCCCAGGCGTTCCCGCAGGTCGGCAAGGTCCTTGGCCAGGCAGAACACGGCCATGATCTCGGACGCCACGGTGATGTCGAAACCGTCCTGCCGGGGAACGCCCTGCACCGGTCCGCCCAGGCCGATCACGACCTCGCGCAGGGAACGGTCGTTCATGTCCATCACACGCTTGAAGGTCATGCGCCGGGGGTCGATGCCCAGCTCGTTGCCCTGGAAGATGTGGTTGTCCACGAGAGCCATGAGGGCATTGTTCGCGGAGGTGATGGCGTGGAAGTCGCCGGTGAAATGCAGGTTGATCTCATCCATGGGCAGCACCTGCGAATACCCGCCGCCCGTGGCCCCACCCTTCATGCCAAGCACCGGGCCCAGCGAAGGCTCGCGCAGGGCGATCATCACCTTGTGGCCGGCCCTGGCCAGCGAATCGGCCAGGCCCACGGTGGTGGTGGACTTCCCTTCGCCGGCGGGCGTGGGGGATATGGCCGAAACCAGCACCACCTTGCCGGGTTCCTTCCCGGCCGGGGGAGTGAGCCGGGCGGGATCGATCTTGGCCTTGAAACGGCCATAGAGCTCCAGCGCCTCGGGCGGGATCCCGGCAGCCGCGGCGATCTCGCCGATCGGCTTCAGGGTTGCGTCCAGCGCGATGTCGAGGTCGGTCATGCTTCCAGGAGCCTTGCTGTCAGACATCATTGTCCTTCCGGTCCGGAACGGCCTGCTTTCCAGCTATCCCAGGAATCTACCAGCCGGTACTGACAGCGCGGCCGAAGCCGCGCAGCCCGGCGTCAGCCCCGCGCAGCCCGGGTCAGCCTTGGGGCAGCAACAGCCCGCCCACCGCCGCCTGGTAACTGTCCAAGGTCCGCTGGGCCGTCCGCTGCCAACCGAAATCCTCGGCATGGACCGCCGCCGACCGGCCCATGTCCTGCCTGGTCTGCGGATCGTCGTACAGGTCCTCGAGTGCGTCGGCCCAGTCCTCGGGATCGTGGCCGTCCACCAGCAGCCCGGTACGTCCGTGCTGGACAGCCCGGCTCAGCCCGCCCACCTGCGTGGCCACCACCGGTGTACCGCACGCCTGTGCTTCCAAGGCCACCAGCCCGAACGACTCGCTGTAGGAAGGCATCACCACAACGTCCGCCGAACGGAACCAGCCCGCCAGCTCCGGCGCGTCCACCGGCGGCCGGTGCGTGACGACGTCGTCCAGCCCGGCGTCGCTGATGATCGAGCGGAGGTTGAAGTCCTTCGCTCCGCTCAGGGCCCCGAGCACGGTGAGCTCAAGGTCGATGTCCGGGCGGCGCTTGCGCAGCAGCGCAACGGCGGCCAGGAACACCTGCGGCCCTTTCAGCCGTTGGATGCGGCCGGCGAAAAGCAGGTGGAAGCTCCCCGGCCGCACGCCCAGGTCACGCCGCGATCGGACGCGGAACGCGGGGGTGAAAACGGACAGGTCGACGCCGGGCGGCGCCACATCGATCCTGTCGAAATCCGCGTGGTAGTGGGAGACGAGCTCTTCGGCTTCGGCGGGGGTGTTGGCAACCAGCCGGGCGGCGCCGTCGACGATGCTCTGCTCGCCTTCTTCCCGGCGGCGCGGCTCGGGGCGCTCGCCGGAGGCCAGCACCAGGTTCTTCACCTTGGCCATGGTGTGCATGGTGTGCACCAGCGGAACGCCCCACATCCGGGAGAGTTCCAGGCCCGCCACGCCGGACACCCAGTAGTGCGAATGGACCAGGTCGTAGCGGCCGTGCGGCTGGCGCTGCCGGATCCGTCCGATCTCCTCCACCATGGCGTGCAGCAGCTCCGGAAGGTGTTCCTTGGGCAGCTTCCGGGGTGGGCCCGCCAGGACGTTGTGGACGCAGACCCCAGGTGCCGGATGCTCGATGGCGGGCTGGCCGGCCACGGTGGAGCGGGTGAAGATCTCCACCTCGACGCCCTCGTCCGCGAGCGCCGCGGCCAGGTTGCGGATGTACACGTTCATGCCGCCGGCGTCGCCGCTTCCGGGCTGTTCCATGGGGGAGGTGTGCAGGGAGAGGAAGGCGACACGGCGGATCAGGGACACGCCACACCTCCTGAACCAAACGCCTTGCCGCAGGCGGCGGAACCATCCCCGCCTTGAGAGACACCTGCGAAGAAAACACTACTCCTGCCCCCGGCTGCGGCGTAGTCTGCCGTGCATGGAGGCATACCGCGAGCCCGGTGCCCGGGATCGCTTCGATCCGCTTGCCGCCGTGCGCGCCACTGCCCCCGGCCCGGCAGGAGCAAACGGCGACGGCGGCTGCGACCTGCTGCTGAGCGGCACCGTTTTCCAGGACATCATCTTCACAGGGCTGGGTCAGCGCCCCGAGCCCGGCACCGAGGTGTGGTGCCAGGGGATGGGCAGCTGCCCCGGCGGGATCGCCAACCAGGCGATCGCCGCAGCCCGCCTGGGCCTGCGGACCAGCTTGGCCGCGGCGTTCGGCGATGACGGTTACGGCGATTCGAACTGGCGCATCCTCGAAAGCCAGGAAGAGGTGGACCTGTCCTTGTCCCGGCGCTTCGCGGGCTGGCCGTCGCCGGTCACCGTGTCGCTGTGCATCGAACACGACCGTTCGATGGTCACGCACGGGCTGCCGGCTCCGCTGAGCGGATCGGAACTGATCGGCACGCCGCCCCCGGCGCTCGCCGCCGTCGCGGACCTGGCTGAAGAAACGGAACCATGGGTGCTGGATGCGCACCGCGCGGGGGTGAAGATCTTCGGCGGCGCCGGCTGGGACCCGAGCGGCGCCTGGTCCAGGAAGCGCCTGGAACAGCTGGGCCATTTCCACGCCTTCATGCCGAACCAGCGCGAGGCCATGGCCTTCACCGGCACGGACAATCCGTGGTCGGCGCTTTACACCCTGGCCGAGATGGTTCCGGTGGCGGTGGTGACACTCGGCGCGCAGGGCGCCATGGCCGTGGATTCGGAAAGCGGCGAGGAGGAATGGGTGCCGGCGCTCCCGGTCACGGCCCACGATCCCACCGGTGCCGGTGATTGCTTCGAGGCGGCGTTCATCGTGGGGTGCCTGGCCGGGTGGCCGCTGGGGGACCGGTTGCGTTTCGCCAACCTTTGCGCGTCCCTGTCCGTGCAGGAGCTGGGTGGTTCGTTCTCCGCGCCGGGGTGGGGAGACATCGCCGATTGGTGGCACACGGCCAACGCCCGGCCCGAGCGGCAATCCAGCCAGTGGCTGCGCCGCTTCGCGTTCCTCGAAGGCATCGTCAGCAAGGTACCCGCCGGGGCGCTGCGGCGCTCCATGCTCCGACAGCCTGCTCCGGACCTGCCGTCAAGCGGGCTCCAAGGCCCGCATTAGAATCGTTGGGTGAGCTACGAAGCACCAGGACGCCAGGATTCGCCGGGCCCTTCCGTATTGGAACGCTCGGCGGTCATCGACCTTGAGGCCATCAGGCACAACGTCCGGAAGTTCGTCGCCATCGCCTCCCCGGCCAATGTCATGGCCGTGGTGAAGGCGGACGCCTACGGCCACGGCGCCGTCCAGGTGGCGCGCGCAGCCCTCGACGCCGGCGCCCGCTGGCTTGGCGTCGCGCACATCTCCGAGGCACTGGCCCTGCGTGCGGCCGGCATCGACGCCCCGCTGCTCGCCTGGCTGCACACCACCGAAAGCAACTTCGCCGCGGCAGTGGCCGCCGGCGTCGACATCGGAGTCTCCGGCTGGGAACTGGACGCCGTGGTGGCCGCCGCGCGCGAACAGGAGCGGCCGGCACGCATCCACCTGAAGGTGGACACCGGCCTGGGCCGCAACGGCTGCACCATCGAAGACTGGGACAGGCTCCTCGGCACGGCCATGGAGTACCAGGACGAAGGCCTGCTCCGGGTGGTCGGCATCTTCTCACACCTTGCCGTTGCCGATGAGCCGCACCGTCCGGAAACCGATGACCAGCTCGCGGTCTTCCGTGAGGCGATCGCCATGGCCGAGGACTCCGGCGTCGATCCCGAAGTGCGGCACATCGCCAACACGCCGGCCGCGTTGTCCCGCCCGGACGCGCATTTCGACCTCGTCCGGGTGGGCCTTGGGCTGTACGGACTGTCGCCGTTCGACGGCCAGCCCTCTGCCGAACTCGGCCTGCGCCCGGCCATGACCGTGCGTACGCTGCTCTCCAACTGCAAGCGCGTGCCGGAAGGCCAGGGCGTGTCTTACGGACTGCGGTACCGCACCGCCTCGGAAAGCACCCTGGGCTTGATCCCGCTTGGTTACGCCGACGGCGTCCCGCGGGTGGCTACCGGCGCTCCCGTGCGCATCAACGGCAGCAGCTATCCCGTGGTGGGCCGGATCGCGATGGACCAGATGGTGGTGGACTTCGGCGATCTCAGCCCGGACGCCGCCGCGGAGCTGCATGGTGCGGAAGTGGTCATGTTCGGTGACGGCACCGACGGCGGCCCGACGGCGGACGACTGGGCGGCGGCAGCCGGAACCATCAACTACGAGATCGTTACCCGGATCAGCCCGCGCGTGCCGCGCAGTTATGTGAACGAAGTACCTACGGAAGAGGGCGCGGAGTGAGCCTGGAGAATCCCTTTGGCGGGGAAGCGGCAGCGCTGTGGGAGCGCTCCGTTGCGATCCCGACGGCGGACGGCACCCACGCGCTCGGCGCGGCCCTCGGCCGGGTCCTTGAAGCCGGGGACCTGCTGGTCCTGACCGGCGAGCTCGGTGCCGGCAAGACGACCTTCACCCAGGGCCTCGCCGAAGGCCTCGGCGTGCGGGCCGGAGTCATTTCGCCCACCTTCGTGCTGGTGCGGATCCACCCGAACCTGCCCGACGGTCCGCGGCCGGGCGGCCCGGACCTGGTCCATGTGGACGCCTACCGGTTGGAATCGGCCGCCGAAATCGACGACATCGACCTCGAAAACACCATGGACTCGTCCGTGACGGTGGTGGAGTGGGGCCGGGGCCGCGTGGAGCACCTGGCCGAAAGCCGCCTCGACGTCGAACTCCACCGTGCGGTTGGTGGCACGGCTACCGGTGCGGCCCCTGCCGCGGGTGGGGACGCAGTCCTGGATTTCGACACCGACGAGGACGACGAACCCCGCACCATCGTGTTCCGCGGCTTCGGCCCCCGCTGGGAAGCCATGCCCGAGGTCCTGACTGCCGCCCGCGAATCCGCCGTTACGGAGGAAAACAACTGATGCTGATCCTGGCCATCGATACCTCGGCCGTGGCGAGTGCCGCCCTTATTTCGGACGACGCCATGGAAAGCGTGGTGGATTCCTTCGCCACCGAGGACACCAAGAGCCACGCGGAGGTCCTGGCCCCCGGCATTCAACAGCTGCTCGACGGCGCCGGAGTCCGCGGCGAGGACATCGACCTGATCGTCACCGGCGTCGGGCCCGGGCCGTTCACCGGGCTCCGCTCCGGCATCGCCACCGCCCGCACCCTGGCCTTCGCGTGGAACAAGCCGCTGCGCGGGCTCATGAGCCTGGACGCCATCGCCCTCGAAGTGGCCGAATCCACCGGCGCACCCGCTGAATTCCTGGTGGCCACGGACGCCCGCCGCAAAGAGGTCTACTGGGCCCGCTATACCCTGCGCGAAGGGCAGCTCCCGGAACTCGTGGACGGCCCGCACGTCGGCTTTGCCTCGGAACTGCCGGAGCTGCCTGTCTACGGTGCCGGCGCCGGGATCTACGCGGATGTCGTCAAGGCCGACGAGGACTTCAGCGACACCCAGCCGAGCGCCGCGTCCCTGGGCCAGTTCGCCCTGGCGTTGCTGTCCGCCGGCCGGGAACTGCCGGATTCCACCCCGCTCTACCTGCGCGAATCCGACGCGCAGGTGCCCGGCCCCAGGAAGCGTGCACTGTGAGCGCCCCGGAGGATTTCCTGCCGTCCGTCCGGCTGCCGGAGGGCGTGGTGCTGCGGGACATGAACGACGGCGACCTTGCCGCCGTCGAGCAGCTGGAACGCCGCCTTTTCCCGATGGACGCCTGGCCGCTGCAGATGTTCGTCGACGAGCTCTCCCAGCCCGAAACCCGCCGCTACGTGGTGGCCGAGGCCGACGGCGTCATCGTGGCCTACGCCGGGCTGATGTGCGTGCAGCCGATCGCGGATGTGCAGACGATCGCCGTCGTCCCCGAATTCGAAGGCCGAGGCATCGGCTCGGCCGTGCTCGCCGAACTGATCGCCGAAGCCCGCCGCCGCGGCGCCGATGATGTCCTCCTGGAAGTCCGCGCCGACAACCCCCGCGCCCAGCAGCTCTACCTGCGCTTCGGCTTCGAACAAATCCACATCCGTCCGCGCTACTACCGCGACGGCACGGACGCCCTCATCATGAGGCTGCCGCTCACAGAAGGAACTACAGCGTGAATCCTGCACCTGCCGGCGAACCACTCATCCTCGGCATCGAATCTTCCTGCGATGAGACCGGCGTGGGCATCGTCCGCGGCACCACCCTGCTGAGCAATACGGTGTCCTCGTCGATGGACGAGCACGTCCGCTTCGGTGGAGTGATCCCGGAGATCGCCTCCCGCGCACACCTCGACGCTTTCGTGCCCACCCTCCAGGAGTCGCTGCACACGGCCGGCGTCACGCTGGACGAGATCGACGCGATCGCCGTGACCTCCGGCCCGGGACTGGCCGGCGCGCTCATGGTGGGCGTCTGCGCCGCCAAGGCGCTCGCCGTCGCCACCGGGAAACCGCTCTACGCCATCAACCACCTCGTGGCGCATGTCGGCGTCGGCCTGCTGGACATGTCCGAAAACCGCCTGCCTGAGAATCTGGGTGCCCTGCTGGTGTCCGGCGGCCACACCGAGATCCTGCGGATCCGCAGCATCACGGACGACGTCGAACTTCTGGGTTCCACGATCGATGACGCCGCCGGCGAAGCGTACGACAAGGTCGCCAGGCTGCTGGGCCTCGGCTACCCGGGCGGCCCCGCCATCGACAGGATCGCCCGCACCGGCAACCCCAAGGCGATCCGCTTCCCGCGCGGACTCAGCCAGCCGAAATACATGGGCACCGCCGAAGAACCCGGCCCGCACCGCTACGACTGGTCGTTCAGCGGACTCAAGACCGCCGTCGCGCGCTGTGTGGAACAGTTCGAGGCGCGCGGCGAGGAGGCTCCGGTGGCGGACATTGCCGCCGCCTTCCAGGAAGCTGTGGTGGACATCATCACCTCGAAGGCCGTGCTGGCCTGCAAGGAGAACGGCATCACCGAACTGCTGCTGGGCGGGGGAGTGGCGGCGAACTCGCGGCTGCGCGAACTGACCGGACAGCGCTGCCGGTCCGCCGGGATCACGCTGCATGTGCCGCCGTTGCAACTGTGCACCGACAACGGCGCCATGGTAGCCGCACTCGGTGCGCAGTTGGTGATGGCCGGGATCGGGCCGAGCGGTGTGGCTTTTGCTCCGGATTCCTCGCTGCCGGTCACCACGGTGTCCGTCTAGGACTTAGCTGATCTTGCGCCGGTACGCGGCCATCGCGAAGGCGTATGCCAGGGCCAGCAGGCCCACGCACCAGGCCAAGGCGATCCACAGATCGTTGCCCACCGCTTCCTGCGCGAACAGCGCGCGGATGGAGTTCACGATCGAGGTGACCGGCTGGTGTTCGGCGAACCAGGCCACGGGGCCGGGCATGGTACCGGTCGGGACGAAGGCCGAGCTGATGAACGGCAGGAAGATCAGCGGGTAGCTGAACGCACTGGCGCCGTCCACGGTCTTCGCGGAGAGCCCTGCGATCACGGCCAGCCAGGTCAGGGCGAGGGTGAAGAGCGCCAGGATGCCGGTGACCGCGAGCCAGGCCCCCACCGAGGCGCCGGTGCGGAAGCCCATGAGGAGCGCCACGCCGATCACCACCGCCACGGAGACGAGGTTGGCCACCAGAGAGGTGAGCACATGTGCCCACAGCACGCTGGACCGCGCGATCGGCATGGACTGGAACCGTTCGAAGATGCCGCCCTGCATGTCCAGGAACAGCCGGTAAGCGGTGTACGCGATCCCGGAGGCGATGGTGATCAGCAGGATGCCGGGCAGCATGTAGTTGATATAGGAACCGCTGGAGCCGGTGCTGATCGCCCCGCCCAGGACGTAGACGAACAGCAGCATCAGGGCCACGGGGGTCACCGCGGTGGTGATGATGGTATCCGGGCTGCGGAGGATGTGCCGCAGGGACCGCCCGGTGAGGACGCCGGTATCGGCAAGGACGTGGGTGCTCATCGTGATGCCTCCTTCTGTTCCTGTTCTTGTTCTTCAGCCGCCTCGCCGGTGAGTGCCAGGAAGACGTCCTCGAGGGACGGCTGCTTTTCGATGTACTCGACCTCGGCCGGCGGCAGCAGCCGTTTCAGTTCGTCGAGGGTGCCGTTCTGGATGATGGTGCCTTTGTGCAGGATCGCGATGCGCTCTGCGAGCTGTTCGGCCTCGTCGAGGTACTGCGTGGTGAGCAGCACCGTGGTGCCGTTGCCGGCGAGTTCTTTCACGGTCTGCCAGACGTCGATCCGCGCCTGCGGGTCCAGGCCCGTGGTCGGTTCGTCGAGGAAGATCACCGAGGGATCGCCCACCAGGCTCATCGCGATGTCGAGCCTGCGCCGCATGCCGCCCGAGTATTCGGAGGCTTTGCGGCCGCCCGCATCGGTGAGCGAAAAGCGTTCCAGCAGTTCATCGGCCACCGCGCCCGGATCCTTCCGGTGCCGCAGCTTCGCCACCAGCACCAGGTTTTCCCGGCCGGTGAGCACTTCGTCCACCGCGGCGAACTGCCCGGTCAGGCTGATGGCATCGCGGACCTGGCCGGGTTCGGACGCGACGTCGAAACCCTGCACCGTGGCGGTCCCGCCGTCCGCTTTCAGCAGCGTCGAGAGGATTCGCACCAGCGTGGTCTTGCCGGCCCCGTTCGAACCGAGCAGGGCGAAGATGCTGCCCCGCGCGACTTCGAAGCCGACGCCGCGGAGGACCTGGAGGTCCTTGTAGGACTTTTCGATTCCCTCCACGCGGATGGCTGTGGCGGTCATGGCTTTTCCTTTCTCTTGGCGTCCTCGACGGCGGCGATGAGGCGGGCGCGTTCCTTGTCGATCCAGCGCTTGCCGCCGTACGACTGGGCGAAGGTTTCGGCGAATTCCACCGGGTCATCGCCCACAATGCCGGCAACGGGAGTGCCGTCCACGGCGGCGCGTTCCCACAGGTCGGCGAGGTCGGAGAACATCTGGACGATCGTGTCGCCGTCGGTGACTCCGCCGTAGTACATGAAGTACCTGTTGAAGCCTTCTGCAGCGGTGCGGTAGGGCTCGGGCAGGGCGTCCAGGCGGGCCTTTGCCTGCTTGTACTGCTTCTTCTGCTCGAGCGGTCCGGTCAGTGCTTCGATCCATTTGGCGGTCATGGTTGTTTTTCTCCTGTGCTGTGGCTGTTGTTGTGAAGCTTCTCGATGCGTTCGGCGAGGAAGCTCCAGGTGTTCCAGAACTCCGCGAGTTCCTGTGTTCCTTGCTGGTTGAGCGAATACACCTTGCGCGGTGGCCCCTTTTCGGAGGGACGCTTCTCGACGTCCACCAGGCCCTTCTGCTCGATCCGCACCAGCAACGCGTACACGGTGCCTTCGGCGATATCGGCGAACCCCTGGTCACGGAGCAAGGTGGTGATCTCGTAGCCGTAGGCCGGTTTCCCGGTCAACAGGGCCAGGACGATGCCTTCGAGCGTGCCCTTGAGCATCTCCGTCATTTGCTTGCCCATGGGCCACCTCCTAACTACTTGGTATGACTGACTACTAGTACTAAGTGTTACTGACTACTGGTACATAGTAGCGCTAAGTAATGGGGGTGCAATAGCCCCGCAGGAAAACTTTCGGGCATGGAAAAAGCCCTGGCGCTACGGGGATTTCCGTAGCGCCAGGGCCTGCTTGGATGGCCTCAGATGCCGACCGCGGCGCGGGAGTCGGCCCGGATCTCCGCAGTGATCAGGGTGCGGTCGTATGCCACCAGGGCGTTGTTTTCGAGGATTTCCCGGGTGTCAATGACATTGCCGGTGCGCTTGTCCCGGGTCAGTCGGACGATCCTGTTGTGGCGGTACACCTCGTCGCCGGATTCGTAGAAGTAGGCATCCTCTTCGCGGATATGGAACTTCAGGGCCGAAGGCCGTTCCGCGCGCAGTTCGCCGCACAGGTGCTCGTCTTTGGTGTGCACCAGGAACTGGAAGTTCTGGTCTGTGTCGTTGCGGATCCGGTAGTCCAGGTAGTTGTACACGATCGACGTGCCGGTTCCGAAGGGGATCTGCCGGTTGAAGTCTGGGAAGAGGTCCAGTTCGCCATGGTGGTGGTGCTCCACGATGGTGAGTTCACTGTGCAGGACCATCCAGTGCAGCAAGTTGGTGAATTGGCAGAGCCCGCCGCCAACTCCCGATTCCGCCCGGCCGTTGTTGATGGTGAGGCCCACGCGGTACCCCTTGGCGGAAGTGCAGCGGCCCACCAATTGCCAGAAGGAAAAGGTCTCTCCGGGCCGGATCACGACGCCGTTCACCAGCGGAGCAGCGATGCCCAGGCTGACGGCCTTGTTCTCCTGCAGGTGCAGGTCCACGTTTCCGAGCTTCCGCCGGATCAGCGAGTTGTGCCGGTACACCACCTCAGGCAGCGCCGCTCCGTCCCGCTGGCGGGCGAACGCGGTCCCGGCCAGCAAGTCCCGGACCTTGCGGGCAAGGATCATCTTGCGGACCGAAATCCAGTACGTGAACGGTGAGATTTCACAGAAGAGCCTGCGCTCCACATTTCCCCCAATATGTAAATTTTTCGCCGTGCGGCGCGGGCGGCTTAGCCCGCCCGCATCTGCTGGACGAGGTCCAACACTACCGCCTGCAGGTCGCCGTCGTGTTCGTCGGCAATGCGGCGCTGGCGCTGGTATCCGGCCCCGCGCGCGATGATGTTCGCGACGTCGGCCAGCTCCTCTTCGCAGCCCAGCTTTTCCGCCACGGGGGCAAGCCGTTCCAGGGTCTCTTTGAGGTGGTCGGTGACCAGCTGTTCGTTGCCGTGGGCATCCAGGATGATGATGGCGTCCATGCCGTAGCGGGCAGCCCGCCACTTGTTCTCCTTGAGGAACCAGCGCGGCATGGTGGGGATGGCCCAGCCGGCGTCCAGCTGCTGGGACGCCTCCTCCACGAGGCACTGCGTGAGCGCGGCGATGGCGCCGACTTCTTCGAGGGTGGCCAGGCCGTCGCACACGCGCATCTCGATGGTGCCCAGGGCCGGCACGGGCCGGATGTCCCAGCGGATCTCGCTGCCGGCGTCGATCACTCCCGTGGTGAACATGTCCTGGACGTAGTCTTCGTACTGGCCCCACGAGTTGAAGGTGAAAGGCAGGCCGGCGGTGGGGAGCTGCTGGAACATGAGCGCGCGCTGGGAGGCGTAGCCGGTGTCCTCGCCGCCCCAGTAGGGGCTGGAAGCGGACAATGCCTGGAAATGCGGCATGTAGTTGAGCAAGGCGTTCATCACCGGAAGTGCCTTGTTGCGGTGGTTCAGGCCCACGTGGACGTGCACTCCGTAAATGACCATCTGGCGCCCCCACCACTGGGTGCGGTCAATCAGCTTGGCGTAGCGCTCTTTGTCCGTGACGGGCTGCAGCTGCGGCGGGCTGAAAGGGTGGCTGCCTGCGCAGAAGAGTTCCACGCCCATGGGATCGGTGACTTCGCGGACGGCCTTCAGTGAGCGGGCGAGGTCGTCCTTGGCGTCGCGCACCGTCGTGCACACTCCGGTTACCAGTTCCACGGTGTTCAGCAGGAGTTCGCGCTTGATGTGCGGGTGTTCGTCGTCTTCGTTCAGTTCGGGATGCTGTGCCGCTACGCCGCGGAGGACTTCATTGGCAACCGAGACCAGTTCGCCGGTGCGCGCATTGACGAGCGCGAGCTCCCATTCCACTCCCAGGGTCGATTGCCTGGATGAAGCGAAATCAATCTGCACGAAGGTCCCCTCGTAGTAGCTGGTCCCTGGGCAACGCCCGCCGTGGGGCCCTCAGCGGATTCCCTCAGTCTATTGCAGCCCGCGGATTCCCTGTCGCAGCAGCCGCGACGTGACGCAAAACGACCCGGGCTGCAGGCCTTGCCATTTTGCTAATGAGAATGATTTGCAGATACATTGGAGCAATGCATCTTTCCGTTGTCAGTTCCCTGGACAGCCGGTGCCGGGAAGCCGCGGCCGGCCGGCTCGACCGGGGGCATTCAGACTCAGTTGTCGTTTTCCACGACCTCCTCGACGGCTCTTTGGTCCTTCGCAGGATCTTCCGCGGCGGGCAACTGCTCGAACAGGCCGAAACTGTGCTGGAGCACGGCTGCCTCAGCTGCACGGTCCGGCTCGACGTCGTCCCCACCGTGGACCGGCTGGCCGGTCTTGGCTATGAACACGCCGCGCTAGCCCTGCCACCCGGAGTGTCCGTGGATATGGCCGTTACCGAGCTCAAGCGCGGGCTGGGCCCGGCCGCCGTCGTCGACAACGCCGTCCTGGCGATCGACCCCGCAGACCTGGAAGACCACATCTGGGACAAACACACCCTGTACGAATCCGGATTCACCGCCATGCCCGAAGATGAACGCACCAGCGGTGAATTCCTCGTCGGCGAGCTCGCGCACGCGGATACCGTCATGCTGCATTCCGGCCTCGGCGCGGGCATTGATGGCGAGGCGCGCGAGGACGGCGAGCCGTGGCGGCAGGGCACCGAACTCCTGGCGCAGCTCGCGCCGCACGCCGCCGTCGTCGGACGCGCGGACAGTTTCCGCCCCGGCTGTTATGACGGCCGGGAAGCCGCCGCCCGCACCCGGCTGGGTTCCGTCCGCGTCCCGCTGGAATGCGAAACCGGCTGCTTCCGTACGGTCCTGCACAAGGTGGAACGGCCGCTGCATCCGGGCCGCTTCCGCGATGCGCTCCCGCAGCTCGCGGCCGGTTCGCATTGGATGCGCGGCCGCCTGTGGATCGCCTCTGCGGCGCGGACCCGGATCGCCGTCCAGGGCATCGGGCCGCGGGTGTGGCTCGAGAGCACCGGGCAGTGGATCGCCGAGCAGGATGGCGCAGGCGCCGCGGGAAACCTCGACGTCGATGCCGCCCTGAGCTGGCATCCGCGCTTCGGGGACCGTGGCACAGTCCTGGCCGTCACCGGCCGCGGCGAGGACGTGGACGCCGCGGAAATCCGCGAACTGCTGGACGGCTGTGCGCTTTCCGAAGAGGAAATGCAGCGGGACTTCAGCGCGCTGGAGGACCCGTTCGAGCTCGAAGCAACCCTGTAACCAGACACCGGAACAAGCAGCACGAAAACAAAGGAGAACCATGAAAGTCAGGAATTCCCTGCGCGCACTCAAGAAGATCCCGGGCGCCCAGGTGGTGCGGCGCCGCGGAAAGACCTTCGTCATCAACAAGAAGAACCCGCGCTTCAAGGCCCGCCAGGGCTGAAGCGGACCGTTGGGGGCGGCCGGTGCACCGGGGATGGGGCACCGGCCGTTTGGGCAAACGCCTAAGCTTGGCTGAGAGTCCCTGCCAGCCAAAGGAAGCCACACCATGCCGATCCTCAACAAGGACATGACCCTCTGCATCTCGCTCTCGGCGCGGCCGAGCAACAACGGGACGCGGTTCCACAACTTCCTCTACGAGGAACTGGGGCTCAACTGGATCTACAAGGCTTTCGCGCCTACGGACCTGCGTGACGCGATCGCCGGTGTGCGCGGGCTCGGCATCCGCGGCTGCGCCGTTTCCATGCCGTACAAGGAAGACGTCATCGCCCTCGTGGACAAGATGGACGCCTCCGCCTCGGCCATCGACTCCGTCAACACGATCGTGAACGACTCCGGCGTGCTGACCGCCTACAACACCGACTACACCGCCATTGCGCAGCTGATCGAGCGCAACAGCATCAGCCCGGACGCCACCGTCCTCCTGCGCGGCGCCGGCGGCATGGCCAAGGCCACCGCCGCTGCCTTCCGGGACGCCGGCTTCACCAAGGTCACCATCGCGGCCCGCAACGAAGAAGCCGGCCGCGCGCTCGCCGGCCTGTACGGCTTCGGTTGGCAGGCCGAGCCTGGAGACAGCACGGCGGACGTCATCGTCAACATCACGCCGATCGGCATGGCCGGCGGTCCCGAAGCGGACGCCCTGTCCTTCCCGGAAACGGCCATCGAGGCAGCGAAGGTGGTGTTCGACGTCGTCGCGCTTCCCGCCGAGACCCCGCTCATCAAGGCGGGCCGCGCTGCCGACAAGACCGTGATCAGCGGCGCCGAGGTCGCCACCATCCAGGCCCTCGAACAGTTCGTCCTCTACACCGGCATTACGCCCACCGCGGCGCAGGTGTCCGCGGCGGAAGCTTTCGTGCGGGAGCAGTAGGGGCCGCTGGCCCGGCTGTCAGGCTGCTTCGACGACGACGGCGACCCGCTCGTCGCCGATCCGCGTCAGGACTAGCGTGGCGGCCTTGCCCGCCTTGCCTTTCGCGCCGGACTTCGGCTTCGAGGTACCCGGAAGCAGCTGCTTCCTGAGTTCTTCCGGTGTCATCGACACGCCGCGCTTCTTGATTTCGAGGCTGGTGATGCCGTGCGCCTTCACCCAGGCCTTGAGTGCCTTCACATTCAGCGGCATGGTGTCCAGTACCTTGTAGGCGCGGGCAAAGGGCGTGTCCACCAATTCCGGGGCGCAGATGTAGGCGATGTGTTCGTCCAGCAGGTGCCCGCCCAGCTGGAGCGCGACGTCGGCCACCAGGCCCGCGCGGATCACCGCACCGTCCGGTTCGTAGAGGTAGCCCTCCACCGGTCCCACTTCGGGCACCGGCCCGCCGTCGAAATCTTTGGAGCTGGTGATCTCTGCGGCGCCCCGTGGACCGAGCAGCAGGGCAGCGCGCCGGATGCCCGGACGGGCCACCTTGTTGAACCAGAGTGTCACCTCGGTGACGTCTCCGGCCACGGACACCCATTGCGCTTCGCAGCCCGTTGGAACCAGCTCGTGGGGCAGGCCCGGGCCCATCTTGACGCCCACGGATTTGCCGGACGCCGCCAGGGACTCCACGAAGGACAGCGGCGGCGAGAACTCCTCGGGGTCCCAGATCCGGGTGGTGCCCGAGGTGGAGGTAGTGCGGCGCGCGGGATCCAGCCACACGCCGTCGATCCCGTCCAAGGGAACGGAGGTGGCATCCGAGTGCACCACGGAGGCGTGCGGGAACGGCATGAGGTTGATGGTGGCGCAGGCCGCGGTGGTTTCGTCGAGTTCAACGGCGGTGACCGGGATGTCCAGCGAAGCCAAGGCCATGGAGTCGGCGCCCAGTCCGCAGCCCAGGTCCGCCACATGGCGGGTGCCGGCGGAGGCGAAGCGTGCCGCGTGGCGGGCGGCCACGGCCAGGCGGGTGGCTTGTTCCAGGCCTGCCTGGGTGAAGAGCATCTGCCGGGCGAACTCCCCGAACTTTGCCTCCGCCTTGGTCCGCAGCCGGGACTGGGTGAGGACGGCGGACACCAGCTCGGGGGAGTGGCCGGCCTTGCGGAGGCTCGAATTCAAGGTCAGTGAATCGCTCTCGCTGTACGGGCCCAGCGAAGCGAGAAGCTCCCAGCCTTCGGTGGTCAGCAAGGGGGCAATGTGGTCCTGGTGGCTGCTGGGCATGCCATCCAGCCTACTTCCCGGTGGCGCACAGGCGCCGCCGGTTCCCTGCCGATAGGGTTGAGTGCATGGAAGACAGCACCAGCCGCCAGCCCGACAGCCCGACCCCCAACGCGCCGGGCGGCACACCGCGGCCGGCCGGCGGTTTCGCAGCCCGCCTTGCCCCGTACGCGAAGCCCGCCGCCATCGCCGGTGCCGCCGTCGCCGTCGTATGTGTCGCGCTCCTGGTGATCGTCTTCTTCCTCGATTCCTTCAACGCCGCCACCTATTCGATGACCGGCAAGAGTGTCCAGGACGCCACCGATGAAGCCCGGGACATCCGCGAAAGCTATTCCGGGGTCCGGATCGGGGCGCTTATTGTCCTGCTGGTGTCCGCCGCTTCCGCCATTGCCGGCGGCGTTTTGCTCTACCTGAACCGGAGCGCGGTGCCGGACGACGAGGAGGACAATGGCGAGGACGTGGACTTCGAGGACCTGGCCGGCCGTTAGCCACGGGACGAAACGCTGGCACTCACCTTGACCGAGTGCTAACGCTTGCATAGAGTCTGATTAGCACTCTCCCATGGAGGGTGCTAATCACGCCGAAGGCACTTGCCGGCACCGCGACGACGGCAAGCCCGCTACGGCACCCCTGGTTTGATAGTCCACGTACTACCTCACGTAAAGGAGAGATCCGAGTGTCGGTCTCCATTAAGCCTCTCGAGGATCGCATCGTTGTCCGCCCGCTCGAAGCCGAGCAGACCACCGCTTCCGGCCTGGTCATCCCGGACTCCGCCCAGGAAAAGCCGCAGGAAGGCGAAGTTGTCGCAGTAGGCCCCGGCCGCTTCGATGACAACGGCAACCGCGTGCCGGTCGACGTCGCAGTCGGCGACGTCGTCATCTACTCCAAGTACGGCGGAACCGAAGTCAAGACCGGTGGCTCCGAGTACCTCGTGCTGTCCGCCCGCGACGTCCTCGCGATCGTCGTCAAGTAACTCCCTGGACCCCGCACCGCAGGCCGGACCGGATTCTCCGGCCGCCCGCGGTGCGGGTTTTCCGTCTTGAAAGGACACAACCATGGCAAAGCAGCTTGCGTTCAATGACGCTGCCCGCCGCTCGCTCGAAGCCGGCATCGACAAGCTCGCCAACACTGTCAAGGTGACCCTTGGCCCGCGCGGCCGCAACGTCGTGCTCGACAAGAAGTGGGGCGCCCCCACCATCACCAACGACGGCGTGACCATCGCCCGCGAAGTCGAACTGGACGACCCCTACGAGAACCTTGGCGCCCAGCTGGCCAAGGAAGTCGCCACCAAGACCAACGATGTCGCCGGTGACGGCACCACCACCGCCACCGTGCTGGCCCAGGCCCTCGTCAAGGAAGGCCTGCGCAACGTAGCCGCCGGCGCCGCTCCGGGTGAGATCAAGCGTGGCATCGAGGTTGCGGTCGAGGCCGTTGCCGCCCGCCTGCTGGAGAACGCCCGCGAAGTCGAAGGCACCCAGGTGGCCAACGTCGCCGCCATCTCCGCCCAGAGCGAAGAGGTCGGCGAGCTCCTGGCCGAGGCCTTCGGCAAGGTCGGCAAGGACGGCGTCATCACCATCGAGGAATCCTCCACCACCCAGACCGAACTGGTCCTCACCGAGGGCATGCAGTTCGACAAGGGCTACCTGTCCCCGTACTTCGTCACCGACGCAGAGCGCCAGGAAGCCGTCCTGGAGGACGCCCTCATCCTGATCAACCAGGGCAAGATCTCCTCGCTGCAGGAATTCCTGCCGCTGCTGGAGAAGGCCCTGCAGGCCGCCAAGCCGCTCTTCATCATCGCCGAAGACATCGACGGCGAGGCCCTGTCCACCCTCATCGTGAACCGCATCCGCGGCACCCTGAATGTCGTGGCGGTCAAGGCTCCCGGCTTCGGCGACCGCCGCAAGGCCATGCTGCAGGACATCGCTACCCTCACCGGCGCCCAGGTTGTCTCCCCGGAGCTTGGCCTGAGCCTGGACCAGGTGGGCCTCGAAGTCCTCGGTACCGCCCGCCGCATCACCGTCACCAAGGACAACACCACCATTGTTGACGGTGCCGGTTCTGCCGAGGACGTCGCCGGCCGCGTAGCCCAGCTGCGCGCCGAGCTCGCCCGCACCGATTCCGACTGGGACCGCGAGAAGCTGCAGGAACGCCTGGCCAAGCTGGCCGGCGGCATCGGCGTCATCAAGGTCGGCGCAGCCACCGAGGTCGAACTCAAGGAAAAGAAGCACCGCATCGAGGACGCCGTGTCCTCCACGCGTGCCGCCCTTGAAGAAGGCATCGTGTCCGGCGGCGGCTCCGCCCTCATCCACGCCCTCAAGGCACTGGACGAGGACTCCGCCGTCAAGGCCCTGGAAGGCGACGCGGCAGCTGCCGTCGGCATCGTCCGCCGCGCCCTGACCCAGCCGCTGCGCTGGATCGCCCAGAACGCCGGCTTCGACGGCTACGTCGTTGTTGCCAAGGTGTCCGAGCAGGCCGAGAACCACGGCTTCAACGCGAAGTCCGGTGAGTATGAGGACCTGATCGCCGCCGGCGTGATCGACCCCGTCAAGGTCACCCGCTCCGCACTCCGCAACGCCGCTTCCATCGCAGCCCTGGTTCTCACCACCGAGACCCTGGTTGCCGAGAAGCCGGCCGAGGAAGAGGATGCGCACGCAGGCCACAGCCACTAGCGTTTCCGCGTGAAAAGGCCCGGTTCCCCTCGCGGGGGCCGGGCCTTTTGCTGTCTACTTGCCGCTTACGGTCGGGACCGGGCTCGCCTTGCCTGCCGGGGTCGAGGCCGTGGGAGCAGCCGACGACGACGGTGCCGGGCTGCCGCTTTCCGTCGCGGTGGGGCTCGGGGTCGGGGAGCCGGCGGTCGCCTGGGTACTTGGGACTGCCTGGTTGTAAGGATCCGGGTGCGGCTCGAAGGGTTCGCCGGGAGCCAGATCGGCCGGAAGCTGGTCCGGGGCGGTGAGGCCGTCCGGCAACGGCATGTCCAGCGGATGACCGTCCTGGTCGTAGAAGCGGACATCCCGGAGGAGGTGTCCGTCCTTGTCGTACACGAAGACGTGCTCGACGCTTGCGCCGTTCACGCTCAGTGGCGGGATGTAACCGGAGTTGTAGTCGCTGGGCGGGTTGTTGGGCGTCGTCAGCAGATGAAACGCAGTGCCTGGCAGGATCATGATGATGAGGGCGACGCTTAGCGCGTTGGCTGTCCAAAGGGTCCGCCGCAACCAAGCGCGCTGGGGCTTGGGGCGGCTTCCCCAATGGACGCTGAGGACTGTAAGCAGCAGCAAGAACGCCCACGCGGCAAAGCCTCGGGGGACATATGCGAAGGATTTTCCGTTGAACGGAATGACGACAATCTGGAAGATCGCCCACGCCCGCAGCAGCCACCACACCGGTCGCAGCTTAATGAAGAACTCGAGCACGGCGTTGGACGCCGGATTGGCCCGGACACGCGCCAGGAAATCAACACCAGCCTTCCGGAAGCTGTCCCGAAGTCCCGGTCCCTTGTTGGCAGCTCCGGACGCGTTGCGTTCGGGCAGGCCGGCGGAACTGCGGAGTTCGGCGGCATAGGCCATGGGGGAGAGCGCCGGAACCGCGCCGGATTCCTGGAACTGCTCCATGAGGTCGGCTTCGAGGCCTTCGGTGAGGTCATCGACGTCGGCTGCTGCGAGGTCGTCCAGTTCGCGGCGCACAGATTCCGCGTACGCAGCGACCATGGCCGGAACGGTCTGTGAGCTGGTCATTTCTTGTCCTCCAAGGTGTTGCTGCCGGCGGCGGCCGGAAGGTTGGTGGCGGGGAGCGGGGCATCGGACAGCAGCCGGTCCATGCTGCGGGCGAAGTCCTGCCAGCCCTTGCTTTGGATGCTGAGCACGGACTTGCCGTGCTCGTTGATGCCGTAGTACTTGCGGTGCGGGCCGCCTTCCGAGGGCACCACGTAGCTGGTCAGGGCGCCGTTGGCGTACAGGCGGCGCAAGGTGCCGTAGACCGAGGCGTCCCCGACGTCTTCCAAACCGGCCGCGCGGAGCCGCCGGACGACGTCGTACCCGTATCCGTCCTCCCGGTTCAGCACGGCCAGCACCGCCACGTCCAGGACCCCTTTGAGAAGTTGCGTCGAATCCATGGTTTCTCCAGTCGCTTGCTTGCTATGCAGCAGACACTACTATGCAATGCGCAATAGTGTGCACCGTGAAGTACGACTCGCCGGAAGATTCCGTTCGGAGAGGTAAGAGTCAGTGGCGGTGCGGCCGCGGAGCGCCCGGTTTCCGGCGGGGCGCGGGGGCTTTGCTGAGGAGGCGCTTCGCCTCATACCGGCGCTGCGTGACCTTGAAGAACAGGAGCACCGCGGCTGCGGCAAGCACGATGCCGAGCAGGTTGAGCACCAACTGCACGGCGGAGCCCGCGGCCTTGCTGCCCTCGCCCAGCACCAGCGCCACGGCGATGTATCCCGCGGCCGGGACCGTTGTCACCGAGATGAAGACGCCGATCAGCGCGGAAGACCGCCGGTTGATCATCGACAGCATGCCGACGGCGCCGGCCAGCGCGGCCACGATCAATGAATACGGGCCGGGGTGGTAGATGAACTCCACGGCTTGGCCATGGTCCAGGACGTCCCGCGGGAACAGGCCGATCGGGATCGAGATCCAGGCGGCGGCTGCCGTCACCAGCATCGCGGCAGGGAATCCGACGGCCAGGGCAAGCGCCGCGGCCCGGACCATGGCCCATTCCGTTCCACCAACCCCAGTGCGAGTGCCGCCAGCGGCCCGAACTCCGGACCGACCACCATGGCTCCGACGATCGCGATGGCCGAATTGGTGACGATGCCGATTCCGGCCAGCTGCGTCGCGATCACCAGGAAGGCAAGGTAGCTCCAGGTCAGGCGCGAGTCCTCGCCGGTCTGGCGGGACACTTCGTCCCAGATCACCGCATCGGAGCCTTCGCCGGGTACCTCCTTCGCCGCCTGGTCGGCGCGTTCGGACAGCACCAGTTCCGGAGTGCTGGCTGCGATGGACCCCAGTTCCGGAACCTTCAAGGCATGGAGTTCTTCCATGAGGGTTTCCACGGATTCCCGGGCGAGCTGCACGGTGATGACGTCGCCGGGTGGAACCAGGGACGAGCCCTTGTCGAGGGCCGTCTCCGCGCTGCCGGCGTGCTCGAGGCAGCGTTCCACGACGGCGTCGGACAGCTCCGCCGGAACGCAGATGCGAAGTTGGACGATCATCCCGGCCCCCTGCCGTCGGTGGTTTACCCGCTGCGCCCAGCCTAGTTCGCGGCGACGGAACCGCCGGTCTGTGTCGCCCGCCACAGTACTCAGCCTGCTTCCGATTCGCCCGTCAAGGTAACGGATTGGTAACATGGGTGGTCAGAGTTTACGAATGTTGAGGAATCCGCACTGGTCATGACGTTGGGAAACATGGCGCCCAAGGCTGCCGCTTCACCGGGCAACATCCAGCCGGGCACCGCGAAGCAGGACGCTGCCGGGGCAAAGGGTAACTTCCGCCCCGAGGTCCAGGGGCTCCGCGCGCTGGCTGTCCTCATGGTCGCCAGCTACCACATCTGGCTGGGCCGGGTGTCCGGCGGCGTCGACATCTTCCTCCTTATCTCCGCCTTCTTCCTTACGCTGTCCTTCACCAGGAAACTGGAAAGCGGGCGCCGCCTGAACCTCCTGGGCCACTGGCTGCATGTCTTCAAGCGGCTGCTGCCGGCCGTCGTCGTCGTGATCCTCGCGGTGCTCGCCGGGATGTGGATCCTGGTCCCGCAGAGCCGCTGGGGCGGCCTGCTGGACGAAGCCTGGGCCACCCTCTTCTACCGCCAGAACTGGCAACTGGCCGATGCCGCCGTGGACTACTACGCGCAAAACCATTCCGGCGCGAGCCCGTTGCAGCACTTCTGGTCCCTCTCCATCCAAGGGCAGGTCTTCATTCTCTGGCCGCTGGCCTTCGCCGCCGTGGGCGTGGCGGTGCCGTTGCTGCGCCGGGTGCCCCGCTGGAGCCGCCTGGGCCACCGCAGCATGCTCACGGCCGTCTTCGCCGTGGTGTTTGCCGTCTCCCTGGCGTACTCGATCGAGCAGACCGCCAGCAACCAGGCTTACGCCTACTTCGATACCCGGGCCCGGCTCTGGGAATTCGCCCTGGGCTCGCTTCTGGCGCTCGCCCTGCCGTACCTGAAGCCGCGCCGCTGGCTGCGGATCGTCCTCGGCTGGACCGGCCTCGCCGCCATGCTCAGCTGCGGGCTGCTGCTGACCGTGGACCGCTCTTTCCCTGGCTTCGTTGCCCTGTGGCCCACCCTGGCCGCTGCCGCGATGATCGTGGCCGGCCAGAGCGGCAGCCGCTTCGGTGCGGACCGGATCCTCGGCTCCAAGCCGCTGGTCTGGCTGGGCGGCCACTCCTACGCTCTCTACCTCTGGCACTGGCCGCTGCTCGTTTTCACGCTCCTGGCTACCGGCCTGACCGCGCCGGATCTCTGGCTCGGCCTCGGCATCCTCGCCGTGTCGCTGCTGCTGGCCATCGGGACCAGCCGTTACGTGGAAGCTCCACTGCGCGGCTGGAAGTGGCCGGAACTGCGGACCTGGCGCACCGCCGTCGTGATTGCCGCCTGCGGCACCCTGCTCGCGGTTCCGCTGAGCGCCTGGCAGGGCATGATCGCCGCGGAAAACGCCGCGATCGCTGCCCAGCCGAAGGAACTGACCCCGGGCGCCGCGGCCCTCACGCCCGAGAACGCAGGCAAGCCCACTCCGGAAGCGCGGATCATTCCCGGCCCCTCCGCCATGGACGACGAATGGGCGCACGTGGACGGACTGTGCACCGGCAACAACGTCTCCGACGATCCCCTCCTCCAGGGCTGCCTCCAGATCAGCCCGCCGTCCAAGCCCGTGAAGCACATCGTGGCGCTGGGCGATTCACATGCCCAGCAGTACATGGCGGCGCTCGGTCCCATCGCCAAGAAGCACGGCTGGGAGATCGTCACCCTCTTCAAGGGCAACTGCCGTTTCGGTGCCGAATCCCCGGAACGCAGCCAGGACTGCAATGAGTTCAACAAGGCAAGCGCGGCCTACGTCATGGAACACAAGCCCGATGCCGTGTTTACGGTGGCCACCCTGACGCACATTGAGGCTCCGTTCGAAACGGAAGTCCCCGGCTACCTCGAAGGCATCAAGCCGTTCGCTGACGCCGGGATCGATGTGGTGGGCATCCGGGACAATCCGCGCTTCGCCATCAACATGCCCGAATGCGTGCAGAAGAAGGGTCCGGACTCCCCGGATTGCAACACTCCGCTGGAGAAGTCGCTGGCGGCGTCCTCGCCGTTGGACGACTACCGCGGCAAGGTCAAAGGTCTCTACCTCATGGACATGAGCGACTTCATCTGCGCCGACGGCGTCTGCCCCGCGGTGGTCGGAAACGTGTACGTGTACAAGGACGAAAACCACCTGACCCGCACCTATGTGGAGACCATGATCCCCATGTTCGAGCGGCGCCTGCTGTCCGCCACCAAGTGGAAATAGGCGGGGAAAATGCCCGACGGCGGCGGCCGGCCGGGTGCGCTTGCTCACATTGCCGCCGTGGAATATGGGGATCGTGCCCAAGGTTCTAATATTTACTCAACACCTGCACAGGCCAGTCCCGTAATGACGGGTTGGTCATCTGTTGCAACCCCTACCCTTTAGACCCCACGAAACACGGTAAGAGGCGCACTCATGACCCAGCCCGAACACGATCCCTTCGGCTTTGTAGGCCTGACGTACGACGACGTCCTGCTGCTGCCGGGCCACACGAACGTCATCCCGTCCGACGCGGACACTTCCTCGCGCATTTCCAAGCGCATCACGGTCCAGACGCCGCTGCTCTCGGCCGCCATGGACACCGTCACCGAGTCCCGCATGGCCATCGCCATGGCGCGCCAGGGCGGCCTCGGTGTCATCCACCGGAACCTTTCCATCGCAGACCAGGCCGACCACGTGGACCGCGTCAAGCGTTCCGAGTCCGGCATGATCACCAACCCGCTGGTCATCGGCCCCGAAGCCACGCTGCAGGAACTGGACCAGCTCTGCGCCCGCTACCGGGTGTCCGGCCTGCCGGTCGTCGACGCCGACAACCGCCTGCTGGGCATCATCACCAACCGCGACACCCGCTTCGTGCCGGAGAGCGAGTACCCCTCCCGCCTGGTCAGCGAAGTCATGACCAAGATGCCGCTGGTCACCGGCCGTGTGGGCATCAGCCGCGAAGAAGCCTCGGACCTGCTGGCCAAGAACAAGATCGAAAAGCTCCCGCTCGTGGACGAGCAGGGCCGCCTGCAGGGCCTCATCACCACGAAGGACTTCACCAAGGCCGAGCAGTACCCCCTGGCCACCAAGGACGAGGAAGGCCGCCTGCGCGTCGGCGCGGCCATCGGCTTCTTCGGCGACGGCTGGGAACGCGCCATGACCCTGATCGACGCCGGCGTGGACGCCCTCTTCGTGGACACCGCCAACGGCCACTCGCAGGGCGTGCTGGACATGATCGCCCGCCTGAAGGCCGAGAAGTCCGCCGCGCACGTCGACATCATCGGTGGCCAGGCCGCCACCCGCGAAGGTGCCCAGGCCCTCATCGACGCCGGTGCCGACGGCATCAAGGTGGGCGTCGGCCCGGGCTCCATCTGCACCACCCGCGTCGTCGCCGGCGTCGGCGTTCCGCAGATCACCGCCATCTACGAATCCGCCAAGGCCGCCATCCCGGCCGGCGTTCCGCTGATCGCCGACGGCGGCCTGCAGTACTCCGGCGACATCGGCAAGGCCCTGGTTGCCGGCGCTGACACCGTGATGCTCGGTTCCCTCCTGGCCGGCTGCGACGAGTCCCCGGGCGACCTCATCTTCGTCAACGGCAAGCAGTACAAGTCCTACCGCGGCATGGGTTCGCTGGGTGCCATGCAGTCCCGCGGCAAGAACACCTCCTACTCCAAGGACCGTTACTTCCAGGCGGACGTCTCCGGCGACGACAAGCTCATCCCCGAAGGCATCGAAGGCCGCGTGGCCTACCGCGGCCCGCTGTCCTCCGTGGCCTACCAGCTGGTGGGCGGCCTGCGCCAGACCATGTTTTACACCGGCGCGCCGACCATCCCCGAACTGAAGGCCCGCGGCAAGTTCGTCCGCATCACCGCGGCCGGCCTCAAGGAGAGCCACCCGCACGACATCCAGATGACGGTCGAGGCGCCGAACTACGGCTCCCGCTGATTCGTCGGTGGTTGAGCTTGTCGGTTGAGCTTGGTGGTTGAGCTTGTCGAAACCGGGTTTCGACAAGCTCAACCACCGGAGACAAGCTCAACCACCGGCAACGCACTTAGTGACAACGCGCGACGGCGGTGTTCCCACCCAGGGTGGGAACACCGCCGTCGTTCTTTAAGCCCTTATCAGGAGACGGTCACCGAGGTGTCGTCGATCTGGAAGGTGGTGGCGTAGGAGTAATCCTCGGCGCCCAGGAACCGCAGGGTCACGGTCTTGCCCTTGTAGGCGGAGAGGTCAACAGTGCGCTGGACGTAGCTGCTGCCCTTTTCCTTGTTGGAGTAGGTGGCGAGCGTGGTGGTGGTGCTGCCGTCGATCACCTGGACCTTGAGGGTGTCGTAGGCCGTGGTGGTTCCTTCGTCGCTGAGGATGCGCAGGAAGAAGGACAGCGTTCCGGCGCCGGTGCCGGTGGGCACGGTCACCTTCTGGTCGAGGGTGTAGGAGCTGCTCTGGCCCCAGCCGTTCAGTGCTGCAAAGCCGGTTCCGGTGCGGGCGGAGCTGCCCGTTTCGAAGGTGTCGGTCTTGTTGGAGGTCCAGGACGCGGAGCCGGATTCGAAGCCCGGGTTCAGCAGGACGTTGCCGGTGGCCGGCGGGGGAGTGGTGCCGCCTCCGCCCAGCAGGGCCAGGGTGGCGGTGGCGTCGGAAAGGCCGGCGCCGCAGCCCAGGCTGCAGCCCGCGGGCATGGGGCGGGTGCCCTGCTTCAGGGTGGACTCGACCTGGGCCGGGGTGAGCGCCGGGTTGGCGGTCTTCATGAGGGCCACGAGGCCCGCGACGTGCGGGGTAGCCATGGAGGTGCCCTGGTACCAGGCGTAGCTCGCGGAGGCCGGGGTGGTGGTGCCGGAGTTCAGCGTGGAGAGGATGCCGCCGCCGCTCTGGCGGGTGTCGCCGCCGGGAGCGGTGATGTCGACGACGGAGCCGTAGTTGGAGTAGTAGGACAGGCCGCCGCTGTTGTTGCTGGCCGCTACGGTCACCACGTTGCTGCAGTTGGCCGGCTGGGAGCTCGAGGCGTTGGTGCCTTCGTTGCCTGCCGCCACCACGACGGCGGTGCCGCGGCTGACGGCGCTGTTGATCGCGTTCTGGTAGGTGCTCGCGCAGGTGCCGCCGCCGCCGAGGCTCATGTTGATCACGTCGGCCGGGTTGGCGTTGGCGGGGATTCCGGAGACCGTTCCGCCGGAGGACCAAATGATGGCGTCCGCGATGTCGGAGAGCATGCCGCCGCATTTGCCGAGGACACGGACCGGAACCACCTTGGCGTCGGGTGCGACGCCGGCTACGCCGGTGGCGTTGCCCGTGACGGCGGCGACGGTGCCGGCAACGTGGGTGCCGTGCCAGGAGGAGTTGGAGCTGCTGGAGTCGCCGCATTCACCGCTGGTGTACCAGTCGCCCTGGTCCTGTGGATTGGAGTCACGGCCGTTGCCGTCGCGGGCGTCCGCGGAGCTGGAAATGAAGTCGTAGCCGGGGAGGATGTTGGCGTCGAGGTCCGGGTGGGCGGTGATGCCGGTATCGATGACGGCCACCACCGAGCCGGTGCCGGTGGAGCTGTTCCAGGCACCCGGGATCCGCATGCCGTTGGTGCCGGTGAAGTCCCACTGCTCGCCGTAGCGGGGGTCGTTCGGAGTCAGGGTGGCACGCATCCGGACATCCGGTTCGACGTACTCGACGGCGCCGGACGCCGCGAGTTCAGCCATGAAGGTCTTGGACTGCTGCGCATCCAACGCCTTGGACGTCGAGACCAAGGTGGCGCCGGTGGCGAGCGAGCGTACTTCACGGGGCGTGATGCCGAGCTTCTTCGCGGCATTCCCCCAGGCCTTGGCCCGGGCGTTTGCCGTTGCGCCCTGCGCGCCGGCCTTGTACTGGACGATGAACTGCGAATGGCGTTCGCCCTGCAGCAGGCTCTGCACCGCGGCGGCGCCGGCATCGTTGCCGGCGGCCGGGGTGGTGGCGCCGGCAGGGGCGGTCCCAAAGGACATCAGGCCGGCCAGCACGGCGGCCGAGAGGGCCAGGCCGCTGTATTTGCGGCGGCTGGAAAGGGATTTCTCCATGGGGATTCCTGTCTCCGGGCACGTGTGGTCCCGGCGGATGAAAGTGGAGTCGGCGCGGAGGGTTTCCGCAACCGAGAGAAATCTATTGGTACATTTCGAGATTTGTAAAGAGTTCTTTCACATTTTGTGAAGTCTTTACTTCATGCGTCGAATTGGCCGCGTGACGGCCGAATCGGTTCCGTGGAGGGGGTCCAGTAAAGTAGAGCCCGTGACTTACGAGATTGAGATTGGCCGTGGCAAGCGTGGGCGTCGTGCCTACTCCCTGGACGACATTGCGATCGTCCCCAACCGCAGGACCCGCGACCCCAAGGACGTCTCAGTCTCCTGGCAGATTGACGCCTACAAGTTCGACATGCCCGTGATCGCGGCCCCCATGGACTCGGCCATGTCGCCGGAAACGGCCATTGCCCTCGGCAAGCTGGGCGGCCTCGGCGTGCTGGACCTCGAAGGCCTGTGGACCCGTTACGAGGACCCGCAGTCCGTCCTTGACGAAATCGCCGCGCTCGCTGACGAAACCGCGAGCCCCGCGGTCACCCGGCGCATGCAGGAGCTGTACCAGGCGCCCATCCAGCCCGAGCTCATCACCAGCCGCCTCGCGGAAATCCGGGCATCCGGCGTCACGGTCGCAGGCTCCCTGACACCGCAGCGCACCCAGGAGCACTACAAGACCGTGCTGGCCGCCGGCGTCGACATCTTCGTCATCCGCGGCACCACCGTCTCGGCCGAGCACGTCTCCAAGAACCACGAGCCGCTCAACCTCAAGAAGTTCATCTACGAACTCGACGTTCCGGTGATCGTGGGCGGCGCCGCCGGCTACACCCCGGCCCTGCACCTCATGCGCACCGGCGCGGCCGGCGTGCTCGTCGGCTTCGGCGGCGGTGCGACCACCACCACCCGCCGCGCGCTCGGCATCCACTCGCCGCTCGCTTCGGCGATCTCCGACGTCGCCGCCGCCCGCCGCGACTACCTCGACGAATCCGGCGGCCGCTACGTGCACGTCATCGCCGACGGCGGCATGGGCTCCTCCGGCGACATCGTCAAGGCCATCGCCATGGGCGCCGACGCCGTCATGCTCGGTTCCGCCCTGGCCCGCGCCGAGGAAGCACCCGGCAAGGGCTGGCACTGGGGCCAGGAAGCCCACCACCTCGAACTGCCGCGCGGCGACCGCGTCAACGTCGGCACCGTCGGCCCGCTCGAGGAAGTGCTCTTCGGCCCGGGCCACCACACCAACGGCACCTCGAACCTCATCGGCGCGCTCCGCCGCTCCATGGCGACCACCGGCTACTCGGACCTGAAGGAATTCCAGCGGGTCGACGTCGTGGTCTCTCCCTACCTCGGCTAGCACCGCCGCGGCCCTGCCCCAAAGCCTGCCCAAGCCCGGACTCAGCAAGTAGTCTGGGGTGAACCGACGGGTGAACGCGCGATTGGAGGCGTCCAATGGGCAGGGCAGCAGGTGGTTCGCAGGCATTCAACGCACCGGACGGTGCGCTGAGTCCGCAGGCAAGGGCCGAATCGATCGAGGTGCTCAAGCGCACGGCCGAGGCCGGCAACGAGCTGGACATCCTGATCGTCGGCGGAGGCGTGGTCGGCGCGGGTGCGGCCCTGGACGCTGTTACGCGGGGCCTCTCCGTCGGCATCGTGGAGGCCCGTGACTGGGCGTCCGGCACCTCGTCCCGCTCGTCCAAGCTGATCCATGGCGGGCTGCGCTACCTTGAGATGCTCGACTTCGCCCTGGTCCAGGAAGCGCTGCAGGAACGGGGCCTGCTGATCCAGCAGATCGCCCCGCATCTGGTCCGCCCCGTACCGTTCCTGTACCCGCTCACGCGCCGCTTCTGGGAACGGCCCTATGTCGGGGCGGGCATTTTCCTCTACGACACCCTCGGCCTCACTTCGGGACATAGCCGCGGCGTACCGCGGCACAAGCACTTCTTCCGCCGGGGCACCCTGCGTGCGGCCCCGAGCCTGAAGAACGATGCCTTCGTCGGCTCCATCCGCTACTACGACGCCCAGGTGGACGACGCCCGCCTGGTGGTCAACGTCGTCAGGACGGCGGCCCGCTACGGTGCGCACGCCGTGAACCGCATGCGCGTGGTCTCCTTCCTGCGCGAGGGCGAACGGGTGGTCGGGGCGAAGGTGGAAAACCAGGAAGACGGCAGCACCTTCGAGATCCGGGCCAAGCAGGTGGTCAACGCCACCGGTGTGTGGACCGACGAAACACAGGCCATGGTGACGGACCGCGGCCAGTTGAAGGTGCGGGCGTCCAAGGGCATCCACCTGGTGGTGCCGAGGGACCGTTTCCAGTCCACGGTGGGCCTGATCCTGCGCACCGAAAAGTCCGTGCTCTTCGTGATCCCTTGGGGACGGCACTGGATCATCGGCACTACGGACACCGACTGGAAGCTGGACAAGGCCCATCCGGCAGCGTCGTCGAAGGACATCGACTACGTCCTGGAACACGTCAACAAGGTGCTGAAGCGGCCCCTCACCCGGGAAGACGTCGAAGGTGTGTACGCGGGCTTGCGGCCCTTGCTGGCCGGCGAGAGCGACTCCACCGCCAAGCTGTCCCGCGAACACGTGGTGGCCCACCCCGTTCCGGGCCTGGTGGTGGTGGCCGGCGGAAAGTTCACCACGTACCGGGTCATGGCCAAGGACGCCGTGGACGAAGCCACCCGGGCCATGGACGAACGCGTTCCCGCCAGCTGCACCGAGACCATTCCGCTGCTCGGGGCAGAAGGTTTCAAGGCAGCCTGGAACCGCCGTGCCCGCCTGGCCGAGGAAGCCGGCGTGCACGTCGCCCGGGTGGAGCACCTGCTCAACAGGTACGGCTCCATGGCCGCGGATGTCCTGGCGCTGATCAAGGAAATGCCCGAACTCGCCGAGCCGCTGCCCGGCGCCGACGACTACCTGGCCGCCGAGGTCGTCTATGCCACCACCCACGAAGGGGCCAGGCACGTACACGATGTCCTGACCCGCCGCACGCGCATTTCGATCGAAGCGTGGGACAGGGGAGTGTCCGCGGTGCCGGTAGTCGCTAAGCTGATGGGAGAAATCCTCGGCTGGAGCGACACGCAGCGGGACAGCGAAATCAAGCACTACCTTGCCCGCGTCGAAGCGGAACGGCTCAGCCAGCAACAGCCCGACGACGAATCCGCGGACGCTGCCCGCATGGGGGTGGATGACATCGTTCCCCTGCGCTGAATCCGGCGCCGGGCCGGCCGTGCCCGGGGAAGCGAACACTGAAGGGACCCACTTTGGCGGAAACACTGGACCGGTATGACGCGGACCTGACCACACCGGACCTGGTCATCCTGGAAATGGAAGCTGCGGACAAGGGCGAAGCCGCCGCACAGCTGGCCGAGCGCCTTCACGCCCACGGCCGTATTACGGACCTCGAAGGTTTCCTCCGCCAGGTCAATGCCCGCGAGCACCAAATGGCTACGGGCCTGCCCGGCGGCATCGGGCTGCCGCACGCCCGCAGCGAATTCGTGTCCCGGATTTCCATCGCCGTGGGCGTCACCAAGTTCGGGCATTCCCTCGACTTCGGAGCGGCGGACGGCCCCGCCACCTTGGTGCTGCTGATCGCCACCCCGCCCAGTTCCTTCTCCGACCACTTGGAGGTGCTGGCCACCCTGGCCCGCTCGCTCTCCAAGGAGTCTTTCCGTGAATCCCTGCGCCGTGCCCACGATCCCGAGGTCATCGCCGAACTGATCAACTCCAGCCTGGTGTTCTTCGACCACTAACGGGCCGCGCAGCCCTCGGAGCGGGGCCCGTTTAGTTGTTCTACAGGCTGACGAAGTACGGTTAAGGGGTGTTGAAAACCGCCCTGAAACCCCGCTGGATCGCAGGGCTCGTCTTTGCGCTCCTGCTCTCCGGGGTGTTCGTCCTGCTGAGCCAATGGCAGTTCGGACGATCCACCCAGAGCGAGGTTCCGGTCGCTCCGCAGATTGAGGATCCGCGGCCGTTGACCAGCGTGCTGCAGCCCGGCACGTTCTTCCCCGGCTCTGTCGCCGACCAGATGGTTACCGCGAGCGGCAGCTACGATCCCGCCAAACAGGTCCTGGTCGCAGACCGCCTCAACGACGGCAGGAAAGGCTATTGGGTCGTCTCGGCGTTCGCCGTCGACGGCGCTCCCGCCCTCCGCGGTGCCGGTGCCTCCGCGAAGACCTGGATCCCGGTAGCCCGCGCCTGGGTGGCCGAGCCCGGCCACGCCGGCCCGCCGCCGTCGGGCACCATTGCGCTGACCGGACGGCTGCTTCCCTCTGAAGCGCCGCTGCCAAACGTCGACGCCGGTGCGGGGCGCGCGTCCGCGGTATCGGTCGCCGAACTCATCAACCGCTGGGAAGTGTCCAGCTACCCGGGGTTCGTCGCCGCCAGCTCGGAGAGCGTCGGCGGGAAAGCGGTCGACATGCCTGCGGACATGGTGGCGCTCGACATTCCGGCACAGCCGCCGGCCCAGCAAATCAACTGGCTGAACCTCTTCTACTCGGTGGAATGGGTGGTCTTCGCCGGCTTCGCGCTCTACATCTGGTGGCGCCTGGTGGCAGACGACTACCGCCGCGAACTTGAAGAAGAGATTCCGGACGACGACCTCCCGGGCGATACAACGCCAGCAGCAAATGATTCCGAACAGCGCGATCCAGAACAAAAGGTGCAGCCATGATCGATCCCAAACCGGCAGTCCCCTCCGAATCTTCCGGCGCCCCACGGCCCGCCGCGAAGAAGCGCCGCTTCGGCGGGACCGAGGCGCAGATCCGCTCCGCGCTGAAGTTCTACAAGGTGATGGCGTACCTGACCGGCATCATGCTCCTGCTGCTGTGCGTTGAACTGATCGCCCGCTACGGTTTCGGCGTCTCCCTCTACGCCGGCGGCACCAACGCACTGACCGGGCAGCCCTTCGGCTTCGGCCTGGCCGGTTCGGAGCCCAAGGGCGTGATCGGCGGCGTCAACCTGTCCGTGACCGTGCTGATCGTCCACGGCTGGATGTACGTGGTCTACCTGATCTCCAACTTCCGCCTCTGGTCACTCATGCGCTGGCCTTTCACCAAGTTCGTCCTGCTGGCCCTGGGCGGCGTGGTGCCGCTGATGTCCTTCATCGTCGAGAAGAAGTTCCACGCCGAGGTCGAGGCCGAACTGGCCGCCAACCCGCAGGCTTCCAAACGCTACTGAGCTCCCTCCATGTGAGATTCCCGACGTCCGGCCGGTTTTGCGGTGCCGGGGCCGTTCCGGAGATGCACCGGGGCGGCCCGGCAAAGTAGGCTGTTCTGGTGACTACTCCCACCGCGCCCCAGACTTCCCAGAAGCCGGTGCTGGTTGTTGATTACGGTGCCCAGTACGCGCAGCTGATTGCCCGCCGCGTCCGTGAAGCAAACGTGTATTCGGAAATCGTTCCGCACACCTTCACCACCGAGCAGCTCCTGGCCAAGAACCCGGCAGCGATCATCCTTTCCGGCGGCCCCTCCAGCGTGTACGCCGAGGGTGCTCCCAGCGTCGGAGCCGACTTGTTCGAAGCCGGTGTTCCGGTCTTCGGCATCTGCTACGGCTTCCAGGCCATGGCCAACGCCCTGGGTGGCAAGGTAGCCCAGACCGGCCTGCGGGAATACGGAGCCACGGAGGCCACCACCGTCGGTGCCGCGCGCTCCATCCTCGAAGGCATGCCGGAATCCCAGAACACCTGGATGAGCCACGGCGACTCCGTGCACGAGGCCCCGGAAGGCTTCGAAGTCCTCGCCACCACCGCCGGCGCCCCCGTCGCTGCCTTCGCCAACGAGGAAAAGTGCCTCTACGGTGTGCAGTGGCACCCCGAGGTCAAGCACTCCGCGTACGGCCAGCAGGTGCTGGAAAACTTCCTCTTCAAGGGCGCCAAGCTGGAGCCCAACTGGACCACCGGCAACATCGTCGAGGAGCAGGTGGAACGCATCCGCCGGCAGATCGGCGATTCCAAGGTCATCTGTGGCCTTTCCGGCGGCGTTGACTCCGCCGTGGCCGCCGCACTGGTGCAGCGCGCGGTGGGCGATCAGCTCACCTGTGTGTTCGTGGACCACGGCCTGCTGCGCGAAGGCGAAGCCGAACAGGTGGAGCGCGACTTCGTTGCCGCAACCGGCGTGAACCTCTACGTCGCCAACGAACAGGAGCGCTTCCTCAACGCCCTGGCCGGCGTCAGCGACCCCGAGACCAAGCGCAAGATCATCGGCCGCGAATTCATCCGCGCTTTCGAAGAAGCCGAGCGCGCCATCATCGCCCAGGCAGCGTCCGAAGGCGAGAGCATCAAGTTCCTCGTCCAGGGCACCTTGTACCCGGACGTCGTCGAATCCGGCGGCGGCGAAGGCGCAGCGAACATCAAGAGCCACCACAATGTCGGCGGCCTGCCCGAGGACCTGCAGTTCGAACTGGTCGAGCCGCTCCGCGCCCTGTTCAAGGACGAGGTCCGCGCCGTCGGCGCCCAGCTCGGCCTGCCCCAGGAAATCGTCGGCCGCCAGCCCTTCCCGGGCCCCGGCCTCGGCATCCGCATCGTCGGCGAAGTCACCAAGGAACGCCTTGACCTGCTCCGCAAGGCCGACGCCATCGCCCGCGCTGAACTGACCGCTGCCGGCCTCGACAACGAGGTGTGGCAGATGCCGGTCGTGCTGCTGGCGGACGTCCGCAGCGTGGGCGTCCAGGGCGACGGCCGCACCTACGGCCACCCGATCGTGCTGCGTCCGGTGTCCTCCGAGGACGCCATGACCGCCGACTGGTCGCGCCTGCCGTACGAGCTCCTGGCCCGTATTTCGAACCGCATCACCAATGAGGTGGACGGTGTCAACCGCGTTGTGCTCGACGTGACCAGCAAGCCGCCGGGAACCATCGAGTGGGAATAAAGTCTTGAATGGCCGGCCTCTTCAACAGAGGCCGGCCATTTGGCTTTCCCGGCCGCAAAGACTGCGAAATCGCGGGGAATTTGGCCGGTGGCCAGTGTTGCGGGACGTCAGGTCCGGCCGTTTCCGGCTACCCTCGAAAGTATGCCGATTTGGTCCAAGTCGTCTCGAGATGGCACAAAATCGTCTCAAGCCAGCACAGAAAAGAAGGCAGCGGTGTCTGTAGGTCAAAGCCAGGAAGAGAGCTCCGCAGAGCTCAGGAAATGGCTCTCCGGGCTGAAATCGGTGACGGGCGCGGACACCATGCTGCGCTTCGTTAAGACGCCTGAAGGATCGATCGACCTCAGCAGCGGCCACCCCTCCGGTCTCGCCCAGCTCCTCGCCGGGCGCCGGACGAGGCTCTCCACCCTGATCAGGGACCGCCAGCAGTACCTGGTGGCAGCACGGGCCGCACGCAACCTTCGCTCCAAGATCTTCGAGCTTTCCAATGACCGCGGTGTTGACGCAGGCTATCTTGCCTGTGGCACCGTCGTCTGGACCTCCGCCGTGGGCGGCAAGCCGCAGCGGGTCTCCGCGCCGGTGATGCTCGCGGGCATTTCGCTGACCGCCCGCCCGGGCGAAGACGATTACGAACTCCAGCTCACCGAGCAGGCCACCATCAACCCCGCGTTGGTCCGGCACTTGAAGACCGTCCACGGGATCGTGTTCGACGCCAATGCCGTGGGGCGCATGGCCTACAGCACGGCCCGCTTGGACCCGCTGCCGGTTCTGGACCGGATCGGAACCCTCGTCAAACCGATCCACGGGGCGGAGGTGTCGCCGAACCTGCTGGTGACCACCCTCGCAGACCTTTCCGGCAACCTCGACGACCCCTGGATCAACCAGGGCAACGCTGTTGTGGCCTCGCTTGTTGAGAAGGCCAACGGCGGGGACGTCGAACCCGCGCCGATCCAGGCCGGGCGTTTCCCGGGGCTGGACGATCGCGATCCTGCCGAGGAACTGCTCCTGGTCGACGCCGATACCGACCAGCAGTACGTGGTGGATGCCGCCCGTGCCGGGGACTCCCTGGTGGTCAGCACGCCGCCGGGCAGCGGCCAGACCCAGACGGCGATCAACACCATCGGTGCCCTGGTTGCCGAAGGCAAGTCCGTCCTCGTCGTAGGGGAGCGGCGCACCAGTCTCAACGCCCTCGCCTCCGGAATGGAATCCCTGGGCCTGGACACCCTGCTGTTCCGTCCGGGGAACGGGGTCTCCGCCCAGCAGCTCAAGACGCAGCTCGTCAGCGCGATCATCCGCAACGAGAAGTCCCTTGAACCGCAGCTGGCCAACCTCCACAAGACGCTGGTGGAACACCGGCACGCCCTCATGGACCACGTCGCATCCCTGCACAACGTCCGTGAACGGTGGGGCTGCTCGCCCTACCAGGCCATGCAGTCGCTCGCCGAGCTGACGGCGATCCAGCCTGCGCCGTCCACCACTGTCCGGCTCAAGCGCAGCGTCCTGGACAACATCAAGGACCGTGAGGAGCTGGCCGGCCGGCTGCGCCGGGCCGCCGAGCTGGGCAGCTTCAGCAAGGCTGCGGTCAGCAGCCCCTGGTATGGAGCCCGCCTGGTGACCCGGAAGGAAACCGAGGAAGCCCAGGAACTGGCCCGTGCCGCCCACACGCAACTGCCCGTTCTCCGCGAACGCATGGTGGAACTCGCGGGGCACTCGGAAATCAGGCTCGGCACGACCTTCGCCGAATGGGGCGCCCAGCTCGAACTGCTCATGGCGGTCCGCGAGAGCCTGGATAAGTTCACCCCGGATATTTTCGACCGCCCGGTCCACGACCTCATCTCGGCCACGGCTTCCTCCGCGTGGCGGCGTGAGCGCGGGATCGAGATGCCGTCCATGCAGCGTTCGCGCCTGCGCCGGGTGGCCAAGGAGTATGTCAGGCCCGGCGTGCACATCGCAGACCTCCACAGCTCGCTGGTCCTGGTGCAGGAACAGCGCACCTTGTGGGCGGACTATGCCACGAGCCAGCGCCACCCTGCGGTACCTTCGGGCCTGGCCGAACTCGGAAGCGAATACCGCGAACTGGACCGCGAGCTCAGCCGCCTCGGAGCTTGCCTGAAGCACACGCGCGACGGCGGCAAGCTCCATGAGACTCCCTATGAGCAGCTCATGGCGCGGCTCGAATCCCTCGTTGCCGATACCGAAACCCTGGAGACCCTTCCGGAGCGTACGCTCCTCATCGAGGAAATGCGCGAGCACGGACTCGGTGAGCTGCTGGCCGACCTCGCCGAGCGGGAAGTCCCTGCCGGCTCCGTCGCCGCCGAGCTGGACCTGGCCTGGTGGCAGTCCGCCCTGGAAGCGATGATCAGCGGCGACGACTACCTGGCGATGTCCGACGGCGAGTCCCTGCGGAAGCTCGAGGCCGAATACCGCCTGGCCGATCACGCCCATGTGGCCAGTGGTGCCGCCCGCCTGCGCTGGCAACTGGCCGAGCGGTGGCGCGCGGGTATTGCTGAACAGCCGCGCCAGGCAGAGCTTCTCAAGAACCTCATCAAGGACGGCCGCATCACGCTGCCGGCCCTGAGTGCCCAGGCACCGGACCTTGTGCCGCTCCTCGTCCCGGTCTGGTCCCTTAGCCCGCACCTGCTGACCGGGTTGCTGCCCGCAGAGCAGTCCTTTGACGCCGTCGTCATCCTGGACGCTGCGTCCACCTCGCTGCAGGCGGCGCTTCCGGCAATCGCACGTGCCAAGCAGGTCATTGCCTTTGGCGATCCGAAGACCGGGAACGCCCGCAGCTTCAGCGTCGCCGTCGAGCCCCGCATGCCGGGGACCAACGGCCAGGAAACCGTGGAGAGCGCCTTCAGCGCCCTCGCCGCCGTGCTGCCTACCTGGCAGTTGAACTGGATCTACCGTGCGGTGGACGAGGACCTGGTCCTGCAGTTGAGCAAGAACCATTACGACGGCGGCCTGCGCCGGCTGCCCGACGGCCAGTCGGTCACGGGCCTGGACCGCTCCGTCCTGGTGGAGTACATCCCGGACGGGACGGGGCTTCCGAGTTCGGACCACGAAGGGGTGGAGTCCGTCGCCGCCGAGGTCAACCGTGTGGTGGACCTGGTATTCGAGCATGCCAGCCTGCGCCCGCGGACCTCCTTGGCTGTGGTGACGGCCAGCTTGCGCCACGCGGCCCGGATCGGCGAAGCAATCCGCCTCCAGCTGCCGAACTACCCGCTGCTCGCCGGATTCTTCGCCGGCGGGCCGGAGTCCTTCCGCGTGGTCGATCTTGAACGCGCCCAAGGACTGGTCCGGGACCACGTGATCTTCTCGCTCGGGTACGGCCGCACTCCCCATGGCAGGGCCCTCCATAGCTTCGGACCGCTTTCGGTGGAAGGCGGGCGGAACAAGTTTGCCCTGGCCATGACCCGTTCGCGGCGGTCGTTGCACGTGCTGAGCTGCTTCCGCCCGGAAGACCTTGATTTGGACCGGCTGTCCCATGGGGCAGTGGACTTCTATGAATTGCTGGACCGGGAGCTCTCGGGCAACTCGAGCCTTGGCACGCCGGCGATCCGGGCTGCCGCGAGCGAACGCGCGCTCGGGGAAGATCCGCTCGTCGCCGACCTTGGCGAGCGCCTGCGCGCCCGCGGCGCCAGGGTATGGCACCACTATGACGGCGCCCTGGACATCGCTGCTGCCGCCGATCCGGTGCACACCATCGGCCGGGACGACAGCGAGCTTCCTACCCCTGTGGCCATCGAATCCGATGGGACGGAGCGGTACCGGCGCATGAGCGTCCGGGAACGCAGCCGTCTCCGGCCGCAGCTCCTCGAGCGCCTGGGATGGCGCTACATGTCCTTGTGGACGATCGAGGTCTTCACGGATCCCTCCTCCTGCGCCGACCGCATCGGCGCCTACCTTGGCCTGGAAAAGCCGGTACACAAGCCGTACCAGGATGCTGAACAGGGTTTCCTCGACCTTCACGCTGACGACTTGTCGGCTCCGGCCAGCAGGGGCGGCGGGCAGGATCTCGCAGGAGAACCGGCAGCCGGTCACGTGGAAGCCACGGCACCCGCGGAGGGCGTCGAGGAAGCGGATGCCGAGGATGCGGGCACCGGCGCGGTGCAGGACGTGCAGCAGGCTCCGGCCGCGAAACAGGAATCGGAGTAGGGCGCCATGGATACCGGCCAGCACCGCGACGAAGCAGGCAAGAACACCCATTCGGGCGTGGCCCCCGACGACGCCGGCGGGCAGCCCGAAGGCGTGGGAGAACGCAAGGGTGAAGCGAAAACCGGCGCATCCAAGTCCGATGCCAAGGCGCCCCGGAAGAAGCCTTCGTCCGGCAGTTCCCGTGCGGGCGGCGTCCTGCCCAAGGTGGCCTCGGAGGACGATCCCCGCAGCTGGGGCGACCGCGACGGCTACGACCACGATGCCTGGCTGAAGGAACAGCGCCCGCCGCACTGGGGCTGAAGTTCCGCGCCGGGAACGGGCCACCGGTCCGGAAAGCTCCTTGAGGGTCATGGCGCGGTTCCAGGCAGCGCTTGCTCCGTTGCCGGTGCCGGCACCAGCACAAAGAAGAGCTTGCCGCGGGTTGATGCCCCGGCGAGCTTTTCGGCCTGGCCCGGGCTGGCGGCGACCACCATAAGGCCATCAGTCTCCGGCGTGCCGAGCCAGTCGCCTGCCTTGCCGCCCTGCGCTGAGGTCCACAGAACGGGCACGGCTGCGGCGAGTGTCTCAGGTTTTCCCGCGCCGCCGCCCAGGCCGTCCGAGGCCGTGAGCACGATATTGACCCGCTGCCCGGCGGAGACCAGCTGGATGGACGAGGGATCTGCGAGCCGGACGGGGACGGCAGCTGTACCTGCCGGTGCACCGGTCAGCAGTCCGGGGCCGAGGAGCTGGGCATCGGTGGGTATCTGTCCGGCGGTCAACGGCGCAGCCAACTGGCGTCCCTCGACTTGCTGGGAAGACATCAGGGCACCTGCCGGCACCAAGTCCGGAGGAACTTCGCGGGGGACCAGATCGGCCTTGGCGGGGACCAGCCCCGCCGGAAGGTCGCGTGCTGCGGCGAGGACCTGCACTTTATGCTCGGAAGCCGGGGTCAGTTGATGTACCGCGATTCCGGCGGCGAGGCACAGCAGCAGGGCCACTGTCAGCCGGCGGTTGCGGTGCAGCCAGGCCCCCGCCCGTGCATAAAGCGAGCGGGTGGCGGGCATGGCCCGCGAAGGTGTGCGGCCGCCGGACTTGGGAGAGGGCCTGACGGTGCTCCGACGGAGGAAACTGGCTTTTCGTTCGGCTGGCATGAAGCCACGCTAGCCAGCCGATTCCGACAGGAGAACGCCCCGCCCAGGCTATGTGGACAAACCCGCTGTGTGGATAAAACCCGGTGCAGGTATGCGGGAAAAGCGGGTCTTAGCCGGCAGCCGCGGTGGCGGGCGCTGGTGCAGCGGGCGCAGGCGCAGCAGGAGCCGCCGGCGCGGAAGGCGCGGCCGAAACCGTGCTGCCCTTGGAATCGCGGGAGTCGGTGCGGTAGAAGCCCGAACCCTTGAAAACCACGCCGACGCTGTTGAACTTCTTGCGGAGGGAACCCTGGCACTCCGGGCATTCGGTCAGCGAGCTGTCCGAGAAAGCCTGGACGATGTCAAAGGCATGGCCGCAGTCCTTGCAGGCGTACGCGTAAGTGGGCACTGGTGATCCTCCTCAGGGACAAACTTCAGGTCCTGTCCGCCTGCGGAACTACGCTGGTTCCTTAGCAGTCTCAGGGCCTGAGTGCCAATTCTATCATTGACGGCTACCCGGTTCGCCAGCCTCTGTAACGCCGGTCACCGAGAAGCGGACTTCCCCGTCGGGCGTCAGCGCAGCAGGAACCGGCTGATCGAATGACTCGGCAGGAATGGTTCCGGCGGGCAGCACCTCTTCGGAGAAGACGACGGCGATCGACGGCGGACGGGTGCCCTCGCCATCCAGCCGCTCCAGGAGGCGGTCGTAGTATCCGCCGCCCTGGCCGATCCGGCTCCCGCTGCCGTCAACCGCAGTGGCCGGGAGGAAGATGCCGTCCGCCGAGGCGACGACCGAGCTGTCCAGCCGTTCGCCGTCGGGCTCGTCGATCGGTGCGAAGCGGGACCGGTGGAACGCCGTTGCCGGGGTCCACAAGACCCAGCTCAACTGCCGGTCGTCCTCGCAGACGGGCAGCAGGACACGGTGGCCGGCGCCATGCAAGGCTTTAATCAGGGGCAGGGTGGGCGGTTCCTTGCCGACACCGAGGTAGACCGCAAAAGTCTTCGGATCCGTGCCGGGCAGGGCCGCTGCCCAAACCATGCCGTGCCGGGCGATGCCCTCCCCGGCAGCGTCGAGTGCGGCCGGATCCATGGCCTTCCGGCGGGCGCGGTGCGCGGCCCGGATGTCATCCTTCACAGTCATGAACTTCACTTCCTGTCTCGGCGCAGTGCGCCGGTTCCTGGCACTGATTATGGCGCACCGGCAGATGGAGGATTTTGCCCATTGAGCGGCGCGGTCCGTTAGATTAGAGCGGTGACTTCCAATAACAGCACTGTCCGCAAGGCCGTCATCCCCGTTGCCGGGCTCGGCACCAGGTTCCTGCCCGCCACCAAGGCGATGCCCAAGGAAATGCTGCCGGTTGTCGACAAACCGGCCATCCAGTACGTCGTGGAAGAGGCGGTGAACGTCGGGCTCAATGACGTCCTGATGATCACCGGGCGCAACAAGCGTGCCCTCGAAGACCACTTCGACCGGGTGCCCGCCCTGGAAGCAACGCTCGAAGCCAAGGGTGACACCGCGAAGCTCGAGTCCATCCAGGCCGCAAGCAACCTCGGCGACATCCACTATGTCCGCCAGGGCGATCCCAAGGGCCTTGGCCACGCGGTACTGCGTGCCAAGCAGCATGTTGGCGACGAACCCTTCGCCGTGCTCCTCGGCGACGACCTCATCAACGCCCAGGACACGCTCCTCAGCGACATGATCGACCTCCAGCAGCGCACCGGCGGATCCGTCGTCGCGTTGATCGAGGTGGAGCCCTCCCAGATCAGCGCCTATGGCTGCGCCGACGTCGAACCGTACGGCGAAGACGGCTTTGTCCGCGTCAAGGGCCTCGTGGAAAAGCCCGCCGCCGACGAAGCTCCCTCCAACCTTGCAGTGATCGGCCGTTACGTCCTGCACCCCTCCGTGTTCGAGGTGCTGGAGAAGACCGAACCGGGCCGCGGCGGCGAGATCCAGCTGACCGACGCCCTCCAGGTGCTGGCGGAAGGCGACGGCGAGGGCAGCGGCGTGTACGGCGTCGTGTTCCGCGGCCGCCGCTACGACACCGGCGACAAGCTGAGCTACCTGAAGGCCTGTGTCGAACTGGCTTGCGACAGCGAAGACCTCGGCCCGGGCATCCGCGACTGGCTTCCGGGATTCGCCTCCCGGCTCGATAAGTAACCTCCCGTGTGGGGTTCGGCCATCTGGCCGGTGACCTTGGAGTGCGGCGACCTGCTGCTCCGCCCCATCCGTTACCGGGACAAGAACGAATGGATGGAAGTCCGGTCCCGCAACAGTGAATGGCTGGCACCCTGGGAAGCGTCCAATCCGGCGCCCGGAGGTGCGCTTCCGAATTACCGCCAGATGGTCGCGTCCTTGAACGCCCAGGCCCGCCAGGCGACGGCACTGCCGTTCATCATCACCGAGCGGACTCCCGGTTACCGGGAGCCCCGGATCGTGGGGCAGCTGACGGTATCGTCCATCATCTGGGGCTCGGCGATGATGGCCACGCTCGGATACTGGGTGGACCAGGCCCGGGCGGGACGCGGGATCGCACCCACCGCCGTCGCGATGGCTACGGACCACTGCTTCAAGCAGCTGGGCCTGCACCGCATGGAAATCAACATCCGGCCCGAAAACCTGCCGAGCCTGAGGGTGGTCGAGAAACTCGGGTTCCGGGACGAGGGGTACCGCGAACGCTACCTGCACATCAATGGCAGTTGGGCGGACCACCGCAGCTTCGCGCTGACCTCGGAGGAGGTCCCGGAGGGCCTGCTCGGGAACTGGCTGCGCAGCCGCCAGGGCTGATGCGCGGCACATAGTCCATTCATTTGACGCAAGCAGGGCGACACACCGCGCCTAATGCGGCTGTGACCTGCTATTTCCTTCTACGGTTTTGAGTGTGGACTTCCCCCTCAGCAGCTCAGTGATCCTGGTTGTCACTGTCGCGCTGTGGATTGTCTGGGTTGCTCCATACGTACTGCGGAACCGACGGCGGCAACTTGTTCCCGCTGCGGGGGTTCCGATGGACGACGAGGCCACTGCGGAGCCCCGGCTTTACGCCGTGACGGCTGCCGCTGCGGTCCAGCAGGAGAAAGCGATGGAGACGATGCAGAGCACCGCACCCGCACAGGGCACCGGAACCGGCGCGGCCGGCCACCGGGACGCTGCCGTACGGGAACCGGCGTTCAAGCTCAGATACGGCCGCTGCGCCCTGGCCCTGGCCGGGCTGGTCCTCCTGCTGACCGCCGTCGTGACCGGTGCCCTGCGCCTGTTCTCGCTGGTGCCTTCCTGGATTCCGGTGTTTTCCTTGTTCGGTGCCGCCGGTGCTGTCCTGGTGCTGCGCCGCCTCGCCGTGCGTGACCGCCGCGCCAGGATGGAGGCAGCTTTCCGTTCCGCCATGGCACCTGCCCGGCCTGAGCCCGCGGCGACCGCTCCGGCGGAGCCACGCGCCACTGCGGTGTTCGACGCCGAAGACCACGGCCGTGAGGCGCCCCGCCTTACCGCCGTCGAACTCCGGGAAGCCGCCTTGAAGGTGGCCGAAGCCGCCGGCGACACCGCTGCCCCCGGGCGCGGCGGCAGCTGGCAGCCGGTGGAGGTCCCCAAGCCCGTGTACGTGGAAGCCGCCAAGGCAAGCCGCCCCGCGCCTGAGCCCTTGGATCTCCCCGCAGAACCGAAGCCCGTCGGCAAGCCGATCCTGAAGAACGCCGGCGCCGCTCCTGCGCTGCCGGCGGCACAGACGCCGTTCGGCCGCGCCCAGGCCGGCGCCGTCAAGCACAATGCGCTGGGCAACCTCGACGACGTCCTGCAGCGCCGGCGTGCCTGAAATGTCCCTACGCTGCGGTTTGGCAAAAGCGCCGGATAGTTTGTAGCGTAGGATGCACTGGCGCGGGCCGGGGAACCGGACCGCCAACCAGGGGCTATAGCTCAGTTGGTAGAGCGCTTCGTTCGCATCGAAGAGGTCAGGAGTTCGAATCTCCTTAGCTCCACGGATGAAGCTCCCCACGTCGCAGCAACGCGGCGCGGGGAGCTTTTTTCTTTAAGATCGTCGTAACCGCAAAATACCGATCCGGGAGGGCAGCATGACCGAAGCACTGCCTGCACCCGGCCCCGTCCTCGCCGGCGTCGTTCCCGGGCAGCCAGCCGCAATCATCCGGCACGCAGCGGAGCTTGCCCGGGGCAGCGGCTCGCGCTTGCTCCTGGCTTACGTAGACCCCAGCCTGGAAGACGCACGCCGGCCCATCGATCCGGATGGCGTGGACGATGCCGCGGCGGGCCTGGCCGACGGCTTCCGGGACCGGATTGCCGCGCGGCTGCAAGGCACCGGCGTCGAGTGGTCTTTCACCGTCCTGGCCGGCGATCCCGTCCACGAGCTGCTCCGCTATGCCCAGGACGCCGGCGCCTCCGTGATAGTCGTGGGCAGCAGGGAACACGGCCTTGGCCGGTATCTCGAAAACCTTGCCGGCGGTTCGCTGGGGGAGCGGCTCGCACGTCATGGAGGGCCGCCGGTGATCATCGTCCCTGGCGGCAAAACGGGCCCGACGGCGGACCCAAGCACATGAGCCGTCCGCTGCACCTGTACCCGCAATACCTTGCGCTTGTGGCCGCGGGCGGCGTGTTCGGCACCTTGGCGCGTTACGGGCTTGGCCTTGTTCTTCCCGCTCCGGGGCACTGGCCGCTCCCGACCTTGTTGGTGAACCTTTCGGGTGCCTTCGCGCTCGGCTGGCTCCTGGAGGGCCTCGCCAGGAGGGGGCCCGACGCCGGACGCCGCCGCCTGCTCCGGCTCACCGCCGGGACGGGCTTCCTCGGCGCCTTCACCACGTACAGCACCTTCAGCCTGGAGGCTGTCCAACTGTTCGACGCCGGCCGCCAGGCTGACGGCTTCGGTTACCTTGCGGCGTCGCTCCTCGGTGGCACCGTGGCAACGTTCCTCGGGATCCTGGCGGCCGGCCGCCGGACGGAGCGCGCCCCGCAAGCTGCGGACACCAAGGACGGTGCCCGGTGACTGTATTCCTGATGGCCCTCGCAGGAGGAGCAGGGGCCGCGGCACGGTTCCTGGTGGACGGCCTGGTCCGGACCCGCTTCCGCACGGCCCTGCCTTGGGGAACCATCCTCATCAACGTCTCGGGTTCCCTGTTGCTTGGCCTGCTGGCCGGCCTGGTGCTCCGGAACCATGCCGCGCCGCAGCTTCAACTCGTTCTGGGCACAGGCTTCCTGGGCGGCTACACCACCTTCAGCACGGCCAGCGTGGAGACGGCCCGCCTGCTGCAGTCCGGGCGGGCCGGGCTTGCCTTGTTCAATGCCCTCGGCACCATGGTGGCAGGCGCGGCGGCTGCGGCGGCGGGACTGGCGCTGGCAGGACTGGCCTGACACGGCCCTAGTGGGGCGGTGCGGCTGCGGGCTAGGATCGGTCCCATGGCCAAGACATTCCATGAGCTCCTGTCCGAACAGATCGGCAACGAATTTGCCGCGTCCCAGCAGTACATCGCCGTGGCGGTCTATTTTGACGGCGAAGACTTGCCGCAGCTTGCGGCGCATTTCTACCGGCAATCGCTGGAGGAACGGAACCACGCCATGATGATGGTCCAGTACATGCTGGACCGGGACCTCCCGGTGTCCATTCCCGGCATCCCGGAAGTCCGCAACGACTTCAAGGACGTCCGCGAGCCCATCGCCCTGGCCCTTGCCCAGGAGAAGCAGGTCACGGAAAACATCGAGGCACTTTTCCGCGCTGCCCGGGAACAGGGCGATGCCCTCGGTGAACAGTTCATGCTGTGGTTCCTGAAGGAACAGGTGGAGGAAGTCGCCTCCATGACCACGCTGTTGAACATCGCCGAGCGCGCGGACAATCTCTTCGACATCGAAAACTACGTGGCCCGCGAACAACTGGGCGACGGCGGCCACGACGCCAGCGCTCCGCCTACTGCCGGAGGGGCAATCTAGCCGGACCGTACCGAAAGCAGCTCAGGAGCCGCGGGTTTCTTCGGAACCCGCGGTTCCGCCGTCGTCGGGGTTTCCGGTTCCGCCATCCACCCGGCCCAGCAGTGACAAACGGCTGGCGATCCTCGCCATGTCCACCGGCAGGGTGTTCCGCCCGGACGAAGCGGCCGCGTCCCAATCCAGCGGACCGCGGCCAATCAGGAACAGCGTCACGTCCTCGTCGTACAGGACATCCACCGCGTTGCTGAAGCGCTGCCACGCCGCGGCGGACACCGCCGGGGATTCGCGCGAAGGATCGGGGACGCCGTCCACCACCCACACCGGGTACTCGGCCGCCAGCAGCAGGTAGTCCGCCGTCGACATCAAGCCGCCGCACAGTTCCGCGAAGTCCGCCCACAACACATCCCCGGCGGCCTTGACGCGCAGCGGCTGCGTGGTGGGCTTCAGGGTGCGCTGCTCCGAAGGTGGCGGCGGGAACAGCCCGAAGGCGCCAAGCTGGCGCGGCGTTCCGGGGATGATCACGCGGCCGCGGCGGAAACCTTCCTTGGGAGCCGCCCCCGCGTCCTGGCCTGCGGGATGGCGCCGGAAATCGGTGCTTCCATTGATCTCCACGATGTCCATCATCTCCTTGATGACCTCGATGGTCGGGATGAAATGCTCGTGCCAGAGCGGGTTCGGCAGGAGCTGGTCCGGCGGGTAGTTCGAGGTGACGACCAAGGGAAGCCGGCGCTCGGCGGCGCTTCGGAGCAGGCGTGCGATGAACATGCCGTCGCCGACGTCGTGCACATGGAATTCGTCGAAGCACAGCACGTCGATGTCCGACAGCAAGGAGTCGACGGCCCGCTGGATGGCGGTGCCGTCCGCGCCGGGAGCCGACGCCGCGGCCAGGTGCACTCCGCTGTGCAGGCCGCGGAAGAAGTCATGGAAATGCACGCGCCGCTTGCGGCCGGGGATCTGCCGGTAGAAGCTGTCCATCACCCAGCTTTTGCCGCGGCCCACCGGGCCGTGCAGGTACACGCTGCGGGGCGGCTTCCGGCGCAGGAATCGGGCGGGAAAACGGCGGGAGGCCGCCTCTCCGGAGCGCCCGACGGCGGCGCCCAGTTCGCTGAGCCGGCGTGCCGCTGCTGCCTGGCTGGCTTCGAGGGTGAAGCCCGCGGAGGCGGCGTCGGCTTCGATCCCCGCCAGCAGCACGGCCTGGGGGGAGGCCGAGTTCACAGCCAGCCTTTGCGCTTGAAGATGGCGTACATCAGGAACGCCGAGCCGATCATCATCAGGATGGCCATCGGGTAACCCAACGGCCAGTGCAGTTCCGGCATGAAGTCGAAGTTCATCCCGTACACGCCGGCAACGAAGGACGGTGCGAACAGGATGGCGGCCCAGGAGGAAATCTTCTTCACCTGCTCGTTCTGCGCCGCGCTGGCCTCGTTCTGCCGGTTGGTGGTGAGGGTGCCGTCAAGCGTGAGGGCGTTCTGGAGCAGTTCCCGGAAGCCCTGCACCTTGGAGATGAGGTGCTCCACGTGGTCCTCGACGTCGCGCAGGTTGCGTTGGAGTTCGATGTCCACGCCGTACTTGGCGAAACCGCCGCGCAGCAGCGAAATCATGTCCGGCAGGGGATTGATGGCCCGCTGGAACTGGATGACTTCGCGGGCGAGTTCGTAGATCCTGCGGGAGACGGTGGTGTCGCCGCCGAAAAGCTGGTCTTCGATTTCGTCGATGTCGTTCTCGAGCCCGGCCACCACGGGTGCGTAGTCGTCCACCACCTGGTCCAGCAGCGCGTAGAGTACGGCCTCCGGGCCGCAGGCCATGAGCGCCGGCTGGCTCTCGAGCCGGCGCCGCACCTGTGCCACCCCGGCGGTCTCGGCCTGGCGGATGGTGACCACGAAGTTCTTGCCCGTGAACACATGCAGCTCGCCGAACTCGACGGTTTCGCTCTCGTCCAGGTAGCGCGCGGGGCGGAGCACCGTGAACAAGGTGTCGTCGTAGCGTTCCAGCTTGGGGCGCTGGTGGGCCTGGATGGCATCCTCCACGGCCAGTTGGTGCAGGTTGAACTCATCGGCCACCGCCGCCATTTCACCTTCAGAGGGACGGTAGAGCCCGATCCACGCCATGCCCCCGTGTTCGGAGAGCATCTCGAAGGACTGTTCCAGGTTGGGTGGTGTGGCAGTGCGGACGCCGTCCACATAGATGGCGTTGTCGATGATGGTCATGGGCGTTCCTTCCGCCCTAGGGGAGGGCTCCAATGATGAGTCCGGCAACCGTCAAGGCAAGGATGTCATGGCCCGAATCAATCAGCGTGACCGCCGTGGCCCTTCCCGCGAAACCATTGTGGATCACGTGTCCGCCGGCCCGGAAAACCAGCCCCGCGACGAAGCCGAACAGGCCCGCCTCCAGCGGAGTGTCCAGTTCCAGTGCCCCCGCCACCATGGCCAGCAGGACGCTGCTTGCCGCCGCGGCCACCATCATCGGCACCCAGATCGCAGCACCGCCGTCGAGCGCTTTCAGCTCCTTTTCCGTCCGGGCGATCGCGGCCATCCACCGCTGGCCGAAGACCGCCGGCATGTACCAGACGAAGCCGATCACCATGCTTGAAACAAACGCCAGGAGCACGGCGAGCCAGTTGATGTGCAGGATCTGTGACAGCCATTCCATGGGCGGCATCCTAGTCGGCGTGGCTGGCAGCCGCCCGGGAACGGGGCTTTGCCTGCGCGGTGGCCGGGGCGCCGGCAAGCCGCTCGATCAGGGGCGCGCTGCGGTAGGCGAGGTGGGTGTGCAGGGCCAGGACGGTCTCGCTGCGGATCACACCTTTGACCTTCAGGATGGCCCGCAACGCGGATTGCAGGCTGTGCGTGTCGGTGGCCACCACGCGGCAGAGGAGGTCGCCGCGGCCGGAGATTTCGTGCACCTCCAGGATCTGCGGGATCAGGCGCAAGGCGCCCACCACTCCGTCCAGTTCCCGGTGGCTCACCTCAAGCGTGACGAAGCCGACGACGTCGTACCCCAGCTTTTCGAGGTCCACCTCGCGGCCGCCGTCGTTCAGTACGCCCGAGCGCAGCAGGCGGCGCAGCCGGCTTTGGGCGGTGTTGCGGGCGATGCCGAGGGCATCGCTGAGTTCGCCGATCTGGATCCGGGGATCGCGGAGCAGTTCGAGCAGGATCTTGAGGTCGGTGGGGTCCAGATTGTTCAAATCATCACTCCGGCGCAGCGTGGTGGAGAACTATTGAGTATTTTGCTCAATTGTCTCACTGAAAGCTGAGTCGTATCGCAGGAATGCTGCATTCTGTTGCCATCCACATCCGGACGGTGGCGGGCGCGCCCACAAGGCAGCCGTCGCGCGTCCGCCAAGGCAAAGGCACCACCATGACTGTGTTCAGTGAACTCCGCATGCGCCCGGCCACCGCTGTCCGGCGCGGCTGGAACGCCTCCACCACCACGCGCCTGGTGCTGGCCGGCGTCGTGATGTTCATCCTGCTGCTCGGTGCGAACCTGGCCACGCCGCTGTATCCCTTGCTGCAGGCGCAACTTGGCCTCGGCTCGCTCGGCGTCACGATAGCGTTCGCCAGCTACGTGCTTGCCCTCGTTGCGGTGCTGATGCTGGCGGGGCACTGGTCGGACCATATCGGGCGCCGGGCTGCCTTGGTCCTCGCCGTGGTGCTGGGGATTGCCGGCAGCTTGGTCTTCGCCGGCGCCGGGAGCCTGTGGATGCTCTGCGCCGGCCGCGCACTGCAAGGCATCGCCGTCGGCCTTGCCACGGGTGCCAGTTCCGCGGCGCTGCGCGAGCTGCTGCCTTCGCGCCCCGAGTGGGCCTCCCGCTTTACGCTTCTGGCGTCGTCCGGCGGTGTGGCCGCAGGTCCGTTCATCGGCGGGCTGCTCTCCCTGCTTCCCGGTCCTGCCACCACGCCTTTCCTGGTCCATTGCGTGCTGCTGCTCCTGCTGCTCGTGCCGCTTTGGCTGCTTGATGCCCGGCCGGCCATCCGGCCCGCAGCCGGTCCGCGTCCGTACTCCGTGCTCGCTCCGCGCCGGCCCTCGGTGGCACAGGAGGCGAAGGGGGCCTTTGCCCTGGCGGCGTCGGTGGGCTTCCTCAGCTTCGCCGTCTTCGGTTTCTGCCTTTCCCTGGGCCCGGGCTATTTTTCGGCCCTGGTGGGTACGGAATCGCGGCCCGTCATGGGCCTGATTGCCGGCCTGACGCTGGGCGCTTCCGCGCTGAGTCAGCTGTTTCCGCTGCGCGGGCGGTTCCTCCTGCCCGCCGGACTGTCAGTGCTCGGTGTCTCTGTGATCCTGATGGCAGCGGCCGCCGCGTGGCACAGCCCGGTGCTGCTGCTCCTGGCCAGCGTGGCCGCCGGCGTCGGGCAGGGGAGTGCGTTCCGCCTGGTGTTCAACGAGCTTGCAACGAAGGCTGAACCGGCCCGGCACGCCCAGGTCATCAGCACGGTGTACGTCATCACCTACCTCGGCAGTGCCGTGCCTGTAATCGGCCTTGGCCTGGCTTCCTCGGCGCTTGGACTGGAAACGGCGGTCACGGGCTTCGCCGTGATCTGCGGGACGGCCGCCTTGGTTCTTGCCCTGCTGTCGCTGCGGAGTGTCAGGCGGGCTTAGGTGGCTGCGCCTGATCCGCGCGTGCGCAGAGAAACCCGGTGTCGCTGCGCCCCCGTGACTGCCGCGCGACGATAAGGGCGAAGGCTGCGCCCGTACGTGTCGCAACAATGCAAAGAATTATTTGCAAAGAAACCATTGCAAAGATTTCTTTGCAATCTTATTCTTGAGCCATGGTCACAGTCCGTGAGCCGGATTTTCCGCTCCGCAAAGTCGATACGGCGTCGCTTAAGGCGCTGGCGCACCCCTTGCGCGTCCAGATCCTCGAGATGCTTTCCCGCTACGGCGCCCAGACGGCGTGCGGGCTCGCGGACCTGCTGGGTGAGTCCAGCGGCGCTACCAGCTACCATCTGCGGCAGCTGGCCAAGTTCGATTTCGTCCGGGAAGTGGAAGGCAAAGGGACAGCCCGGGAGCGCTGGTGGGAACGTCCGCCGGGTGCCATCCAGATCACGTCACCCGAACTGGCCACATCGCCCGCCACGCAGGAGGCGTCCCGCCTGGTCAGCAGGGAGTTTGAACGCAACAGGCAAACCGTGCTCGCCGATTTCATGGAGCACGGCGTCGACGTCCTGGACGCCGACTGGCTGCAGGTGGCTACGGTCAGCACCATCAACGCCAGGATGTCGGCGGATCAGTTGGCCCGCTACGCCCACGCCATGGAGGCGCTGGGCCACAAGCTGTTGGAGGAAATCCGCAGCGAACCGGAGGAGGACGGAGCCCGTCCGGTCCAGATCCACTTCAACGCGTTCCCGATTCTCGGGGTCCCGGCCTCGGCCGGCGAAGCCAGGAAGCCCTCAGGCAACGCGAAAAGCACCCAACCACAAAGCAGTGAAGGGAAGAAGCCGTGAGTTCAGTCGCAGCCCCGTGCGGTATGTACCGCAGGCCGTCCATCATCGAGTCGGCCGCGGCCGGTCTTGGAACCAGGCTCGTATCCTGGTCGGAAAAGCGCCGCTTCATTCCGGCGGACAGTGTGTTGCTGCGGAACGCGGCGCTCGCACGGCGGGAACATCTCGGTGACCGGCGGGCAGATGCCGTCAGCGCCGCACACTCGGGCCTCGAGCCGCGGGCATAGTTCTTCGGGGCGCGGGCCGACGTCAGGCAGGCAGCGGCCCGTGGTTGCCCTGGATGTGCTCGAAGACGAGAGTTGTCTCGGTGTGGCCCACGACGGGGTCCGTGGCGAGGTTGTCCAACACCCAGTCGCGCAGCTCGTCGGTGTTCGCGACGGCGATGTGCAGCAGGTAGTCCACCGAACCGGAGGTGTGGAACGTTGAAATGACCGCGGGCAGGGCCGGCACCCGCGACGTGAAGCGGTCGATCTGGTCGCGGTCGTGGGCGCGCAGCCGGACGGCGATGAGAGCCTGCACCGAGCGGCCGATGGCGGGCAGGCTCAGCACCGCCTCGAAGCCTTCAATGATGCCGCGTTCGGACAAAGCCCGGGTGCGCATCAGGGCCGTGGACGGGGCAATGCCCACCATTTCCGCCAGCTGTTTGTTGGAGATGCGTGCATCCTCCACCAAGGCGGCCAGGATCCGTTCATCGATGGCATCCAGCGGCTCGCCGGTGCCGATGGGCCGAACATTCTTCGGGGCTGTACTCACGGATCCTCCTGGAGATGCAATGAGTTCATCATAATCGGCAGATTTCAATCAATCCATTCATTGACTCTGTGAACTTCCGAATTATTGCCAGATACTGGCGCCGTTCATTATCGAATAGTTCAACGGCGAATAATTCAAGGGAGCACCGTGACCACCATCGACACCCTCGCAGTCCACGCCGGCCGTGCCGGCCTCACCGAGCAGGGGCTGCATTCGGTACCGATCGACCTCTCCACCACCGCACCGCTTCCTTCGGTGCACGACGGCGGACTGGCCTATGAGCAAATGGCCGGCGGGGGCGTGCCCCGGGAGGGAGACAGCACCGTCTACCAGCGGCTGTGGAACCCGACGGTGGCCCGGTTCGAAGAAGGCGTGGCCGCGCTTGAGTCCGCCCCGCAGGCTGTCGCCTTCGCTACCGGCATGGCGGCACTCAGTGCCGTCTTGCTGGCGGCGGCAAGTGAGGGAAAACGGCACGTCGTCGCCGTCCGTCCGCTGTACGGCGGCACCGACCACGTCCTGGCCAGCGGGCTCCTCGGAACCGAAACCACCTTCGCCCGGCCTGAAGAAGTGCACGGGGCCATCCGCCCGGACACTGCGCTGGTGGTGGTTGAAACTCCGGCGAACCCCAGCCTTGAACTCGTCGACCTGAAACGACTCACCGCCGACGCCGGGGACATCCCGGTCCTGGTGGACAACACCTTCGCCACCCCCGTCCTCCAGCAACCGCTCAAGCACGGCGCCGCGATGGTCTTGCACAGCGCCACGAAGTTCCTGGGCGGCCACGGCGACGCCATGGGTGGCGTGGTCGCCACCGGTCCGGAGTGGGCGGCGCGCCTGCGCCGGGTGCGTGCCGTGACGGGAGGCATCCTCACTCCGTGGCCTGCCTACCTGCTGCACCGCGGCCTGGCCACCTTGCCCGTGCGTGTCCGCGCCCAGCAGGACCACGCCCACAAGGTGGCCTCCGCGCTCGCCGGCCACGAGCTGGTCAGCGAGGTCTACTACCCGGGCCTGCCCGAATGCGATCCGCACGGACTGGTGGGGACGCAAATGTCCGGCCCGGGTTCACTTCTTGCCTTCGACGTCTCCTCGGCCGAACACGCCGAGCGGATCCCCGGTGCCGTCAGGCTCATGACCCACGCCGTTTCGCTGGGCGGGATCGACACCCTCATCCAGCATCCCGCCGGCCTGACCCACCGCCCCGTGGCTCCTGAGGCCAAGCCGCACGCGCGGATGCTGCGCCTGTCCATCGGGCTCGAAGATCCGGCTGACCTCATCGCGGACCTCCTTCAGGCCATCGAATCCACGCGCTGACGATACCGAGGCCCGAAGCGGCGGGGATACGCTGTTCCCGTGGAAAAACCTGAGAACCCCGTGGTTGCCGGAACCGTTATCGGCCTGGATATCGGAGGTACCAAGACCCGCGGCGTGCGCTTCGAAGACGGCGTTGCCGTGCTCGATGAAACCGCCGGGAGCGCGAACGTCCAGAACGTCAGCCGCGACGCCGCGGCGGCCAACCTCGCCGAACTGTTCGGCAAGATCGGCGGCGGGAACGTGGCCCGTGTCCTGGCCGGCGCCGGCGGCATCGACACCGACGACGACGCCCGGGCGCTCGCAACCCTGATTGAACCGCATGTGCCCGGGGCCGAGGTTTCCGTGGTGCACGATTCCCGACTGCTGCTCGCCGCCGGCCGCACGGACACGGGCGTCGCGGTCATCGCCGGTACCGGCTCCGCCGCCTGGGGAAAGAATGCCGCGGGGGAGGAGGCGCGCGCGGGCGGCTGGGGCTACCTGCTCGGCGACGAGGGCAGCGGCTACTGGCTCGGCCGCGAGGCGGTCCGCCACAGCCTCCGCCGCATGAACAAGGGGCTGGAACCGGACGCGCTGACCGTAGCGTTGCTGGACTCCTGCGGGCTTGACGACCCCAACAAACTCATCGCCCACTTCCATTCGGACGACACCGACCGCCGCTACTGGGCCCAACAGGCCGCCGCCGTCGTGCAGACCGCGGACGCCGGGCTGGATGCCAGCCGCCAACTCCTCGAGCAGGCCGGCCGCGACCTCGCCGAACTCGCCGCCCAGGCCGTGCGCCAGCTCGGACTCGACGGTCCCGTGATCCTCGGCGGCGGGCTGGGCATGAACGTGGAGGGCCTCCAGTCGGCCTTCCGGGCCGGACTCGCGGCGCACGGCATCACTGATGTACGGGTCCTCGACCAGGACCCGGTGTTCGGGGTGCCGCGGATCCTCGCCGAGGCCGGCTGCGACTAAGGACAGACGTACGACGGCGGCCGCTTCCCTTAAGGGAGCAGCCGCCGTCGGGCGTTAATCCGGGAGACCGCTACTCGGGCGAGCCGCCGCGCGTCCGGGGCTTGAGGCGGACCCCGGGGAGCGGAGGCGCCGGGATGCGCCCGGCCTCCGCGCCGGCGTCGGGCCCGTGGCCGTCCACCAGGCCGAAGCGGGCAGTGCGCGTTTCGGCGTCGGCCAAGGCCGCCTGCGCTTCCCAGTCCTCGCGGGCTTCGACGATTTCCTCGTGCGTGCGGCCCACGAAGTTCCACCACATGAGGATGTCCTCTTCGAAGGGCTCGCCACCGAGCACCATGAAACGGGTGTCCGGAGCGGCGGTGACCGTCAGCGCGTCCCGGCCGGACCCCAGGTAGGCGAGCGGCCCGGCGTCCACGGCTTGTCCGTCGATGGTGAGGGAGCCGTCGAGCACCAGGATGGCGTGTTCGAAGGAGGGATCCAAGGGGAATCCGATCTCTCCGGTGGCGGTGATTTCGGCGCCGACAATCGGGCTGAACATCGTGGCGGGGGAGCGCTGGCCCGAGAATTCGCCGACCAGCACCCGGGCCGTGTACCCGTCCCCGTGAGCGAGCGGCAGGTCCACCACCTGCTCGAACGACGGCGCACGGTGCCGTTCGGCATCGGGCAGCGCCACCCAGAGCTGCAGGCCGCGGGACAGCGGAATTTCCACCTCGCCGCCGGCGGACGGCTGCGGCAGGACCGCGAACTCGGAATGCGAAATGCCGCGGCCCGCCGTCATGATGTTCAGCTGGCCAGGGCGGACAACGACGTCACTGCCCACGCTGTCGCGGTGCCGGACTTCGCCTTCCAGCGGCCAGGTGACGGTCTGCAGCCCGGTGTGGGGATGCGGCAGCACGCTCATGGCCACCCGGTCCGGACCGAAGCTGTCCAGGAAGCACCAAGCGCCGACGGTCGGCAGGCCGCGCTGGGGCAGGGTGCGGAAAACATTCATGGCGCGGACCCCGCCCAGCGGTACTTCGCGCGCGGGCCACAACTGGACGCACGGTCCCTGGCCGGGGTGCCCGGCGGGGCACAGTTCTTGGGCCGGGGCCGTTTCCAAGTTGGTCACGAGACAACTCCATGTGCTGATTTGTGAGGAAATGTACTATTCTGTTTTTCGTGAACAACGCCGTTTTGAGCTACCGCGACGCCGTCCTTTACCGCTCGGGGGAACGCTATCGCATCCTCGCCGGAGCCATCCACTACTTCCGGGTGCACCCGGACCACTGGCAGGACAGGCTGCGCCGGCTCAAGGCCATGGGCGCCAACACGGTGGATACCTATGTGGCGTGGAACTTCCACCAGCCCCGCCGTGCCGAGGCCCCGGATTTCAGCGGCTGGCGGGACCTGGGCCGCTTCATCGACCTCGCCGCCGAAGAAGGGCTGGACGTCATCGTCCGCCCCGGCCCCTACATCTGCGCCGAATGGGACAACGGCGGCTTCCCGGCCTGGCTCACCGGCACGCCAGGCATCGGCCTGCGCTGCCTTGACCCGGTCTTCACCGCCGCCATCGAAGAATGGTTCGACCACCTCATGCCCATCATCGCCGCACGGCAGGCCTGCAAGGGAGGTCCCGTGGTGGCCGTGCAGATCGAAAACGAATACGGCAGCTACGGCGACGACCACGACTACATCCGCTGGAACCGCCGGGCCTTGGAAGAGCGCGGGATCAGCGAGCTGCTGTTCACGGCCGACGGCGGCACGGACTACTTCCTCGACGGCGGCGCCATCGAGGGGACGTGGGCGACGGCCACCCTCGGCAGCCGCGGCGACGAAGCCGTGGCCACATGGCAGCGCCGCCGGCCCGGCGAACCCTTCTTCAACGTCGAGTTCTGGGGCGGCTGGTTCGACCACTGGGGCGAAGAACACCACGTGCGCAGCGCCGCCGAGGCCGCCGCCGAAGTCCGCAAGATCCTGGACCTGGACGGTTCCGTCTGCATCTACATGGCCCACGGCGGCAGCAACTTCGGCCTGGGTTCCGGCGCCAACCATGACGGCACCCGCATCCAGCCGACCGTCACCAGCTATGACTCGGACGCGCCGATCGCCGAAAACGGTGCGCTGACGGAGAAGTTCCATGCCCTGCGCGCGGAGTTCTTCCGGGCCCAAGGGATCGCCGCACCGCCCCTGGATCCGGAACTGCTGGCCGAATCGCCCGTGCTCCCTGCAGCCACGCTGCCCTTGGGCCCCGCACCGGAGATCCGGGCCCTCCTTCGCGACGCCGGAACTCCCGTACGCAGCGTCAAACCCCTGTCCTTCGAAGAACTCGGCCTGGACTCCGGGCTGGTGCTGTACTCCGCCGAGGCGGTCCTCCCAGGCCGCAGCGACGCGCCGTCCGAAGCGAAGCTCAGGATCACCGGCCTGCATGACCGTGCCCACGTCTGGGTGGACGGGGCCTTCGTGGGAATCCTCGACGACGCCACCGGTGCCGAAGGACTGACCGTCACCGGAACCGGAGAGGCCGTGCGCCTTGAGATCCTCGTGGAGAACCTGGGCCGCATCAACTACGGCCCCCTCATCGGACAGGGAAAGGGCATCCTGGACGGCGTCCTGGTCAACCAGCGCTACACCTTCCACTGGACCCAGACCCCGGTGTCGCCCGCCGAGTGGGGAGAGACGGAACTGGAGAAGCTCCCGGGCGCGGAGTTCGACGTCGCAGAGCCGGCCGACAGCTACCTGGCGCTCCCGGACTCCGGCAAGGGCTTCGTGTGGATCAACGGCTTCCTGCTGGGCCGGTACTGGGAAGCCGGGCCGCAGCGCACGCTCTACGTTCCCGCCCCGCTGCTCCGGCCCGGCCGCAACACCGTCAAGGTGCTCGAACTCGACAAGCCCGGCACCGCCGTCGAACTCCGCGAACGCGCCGGTCTCGGCGTCCCGGACACCTCGGTGATCGAGGCCGCCGTCCTGCCGTAGGGCTGGCCTAGGCTGTCCTTCATGAGCATGCGTTTCGACACCCGCCCTGCCGCCTACGGAGTCATCGTCCGGGACGGCGCCATCCTCCTGGCCTACTGGAAGGAAAACGGGAAGGAAGGCTGGACGCTGCCCGGCGGCGGCCTCGACCTCGGAGAGCATCCGGTGGACGGTTGCCGCCGCGAAATCATGGAGGAAACGGGCTACGAAGCCGAGATCGGCGCCATGCTAGGAACGGACGTTGGCTACTGGCCCGGTGAAGCCCGGCTGGACGGCGAAGACCGGCCCTTCCAGGCACTGCGGATGGTCTTCGAAGCCAGCATCACCGGCGGCGAACTGACCCACGAAGTGGACGGCAGCACCACCCACGCGGCGTGGGTACCGTTGGAGGACGTTCCGGGCCTGGTCCGCGTGTCCCTGGTGGACGTTGCCCTGCGCCTCTACCGCGAACGGCCGCTCAACGGCCGGCTCGGCTGAAAAATCCGGACGGTGAATATCCGGACGGTTGAAATTTCCGTCCGGATGTACTGGCCAAGCAACCCCGCTGTGGCTACGCTGAAGGAGTTGCCGGCTCCCTGGGACTCCACAGGAGATCTGCCGGCCCAATGCCGAGGAGGTGGAACCATGATTGCCGAATTCCCGCGCGCCCTTGCCGTCGTCGCAACGCCGCGCACGCAGCACATCATCCTTCCTGCCCCGGCTTCCGCCACGCGCTGACCCGTTTTCACAACGCAGTTCCATTCCACACCGCAGCGGCGGCCGGGCCTCACCAAGAGGCAAGACATTGACAACTTCTTATGGCTCCGCACAGGCGCCTGTATTGAAAGACACCATCTTTGACGGGCCGTCCGATTATGGATTCACGGCCCGCATCGCGGAATACTTCCGCGCCCATCCACCCACTGCCCACGACGAAGTCCGCGGAGACGAGCAGGCTGGCCGGGTGGTGCGGCTCGACCGCAACCGCGTCCTGGTCGCCGGTCGTGACGGGCTGAGCCACCTGCCGTATCCCAGCCACGGCCAGCCTCCGGTCACCGGGGACTGGGTCTGGCTCGGCCACAACCGCGCCGGGGAACCCGCCGTCGTCGAGGTCCTGCCGCGGCGCACCTCCCTGGGGCGCAAGCGGGCTCTGGAATCGTCCATCGAGGAACAGATCCTCGGTGCCAACATCGACGTCGTGGGCGTGGTGGTTCCCATCGACCGTCCGCTCACAGCCAACCGCCTCGAACGCACGCTCGTTGCGGCCTGGGATTCCGGCGCCACCCCGCTGGTGATCATCACCAAAGCGGACCTCGCGAACATCGCGGACGACGTCGTCGGGCAGGTCATGCTGCACGCTGCGGGCGTGGAGGTGGTCACCACGTCCGCCGAACACGGCGACGGGCTCGATGAACTCATGCGGCACCTGCCGCCGGGCGGCACCGTGGTGCTGCTCGGCCCGTCGGGGGCCGGGAAGTCGAGCCTGATCAACGCATTGGTGGGCCGCGAGGCCCAGGAAACCGGGGCCGTGCGTGCCGTGGACGGCAAGGGCAGGCACACCACCACCTCCCGCGAACTTGTGCCCTTGCCGGGCGGTGCGGTGCTCATGGACACGCCGGGGGTCCGCGGATTCGGGCTCTTCGACGCGGACAACGGTTTGCAGGATATGTTCGCCGACCTGGAGGAACTCTTCGGCCAATGCCGCTTCGCGGACTGCGCGCATGACCGCGAACCCGGCTGTGCCGTGCAGGCCGCGCTCGCGGACGGCAGCGTGGAGCTGCGGCACTGGGAGAGCTACCGCAAGCTGCAGAACGAGCTGGCGGCGCTTGCCCGGAAACAGGACGCCGCAGCCCGCCGTGCCTACCAGCGCGAATGGCACCAGAACATCGTGCGCGCCGGGCTGAGCCAGCGCGCCGCGGAACGGTACCGCCACGAAGGAGGTGAGCTGCGCGGCAGGGGCCGGAACCGGAAGAACGGCTGAATCTTGCCGATCCCTTACGGCCGCCGTGCCGCGGCTGACTTTGTCAGAGGGGGTGGCTAGGCTGAGGGAACATCGTCCTGAACGCCGCTCCACCGATCCGCCGACAGCGAGGTTAGCCCGGAAATGGCCGAAGCCATGATTGAGTTCCAGAGCGTCACCAAGCGGTATCAGGGCGGCCAGCCTGCCGTGGACAACTTGAGCATGTCCATCGACAAAGGCGCCATCACGGTCTTCGTGGGGCCGTCAGGCTGTGGCAAGACCACCTCGCTGCGCATGATCAACCGCATGGTGGAGCCCACGTCCGGAACCATCACGGTGGCGGGCAAGGATGTTTCCACGGAACCGGCGGCCCGGCTGCGCCGGTCCATGGGCTACGTCATGCAATCGGCCGGGCTCCTGCCGCACCGCACCGTACTGGACAACATCGCTACCGTGCCGCGACTGAACGGCGTTCCCAAGGCAGCCGCCCGCCGGCGCGCGGAGGAACTGCTCGACGTCGTCGGGCTGGCCTCCGCGCTCGGCCGGCGGTACCCGTCCCAGTTGTCCGGAGGGCAGCAGCAGCGCGTTGGGGTGGCCCGGGCGCTCGCCGCCGATCCCCCCGTGCTGCTCATGGACGAACCGTTCAGCGCCGTCGATCCCGTGGTCCGCGGCGAACTGCAACAGGAACTCCTGCGGCTGCAGCGGGAGCTGGCCAAGACCATCGTCTTCGTCACCCATGACATCGACGAAGCAACGGTGCTGGGGGACAAGGTGGCGGTGTTCGCGGTGGGCGGGAAGCTGGCCCAGTACGCCGCACCCGAGGACATCCTGCGTGCGCCGGCCAACGATTTCGTGGCGTCTTTCGTCGGCCGGGACCGCGGCTTCCGCCGGCTTTCCTTCAGCCCCGCCGAATCCGTCCGCCTGCACCCGGTCAAGACCGTCACCGCGGTGGAGGCCGCCGCGGGCAGCAGCGAATGGTCCCTCCTGCTCGACGACGCCTCCCGCCCCGAGGGCTGGATCCCGCCGCGGGATGGAGGCACCCCGGTTCCCGGCGGCTCGCTGTTCCGCCCCGGAGAGAGCCTCCGGCGCGCCCTCGATGCCGCCCTGTCCTCGCCGTCGGGGCTCGGCGTGGCAGTGGACGACGACGGCCGGTTCGCCGGCGTTGTCAAGGCGACCGAGGTCCTGGAGCTGATCGAGGAGAACCGGCGCCTGCGCGAGGAGCCGGCCTGATGGAATGGTTCCTCGCCAACAGCGGAATGGTGTTCGGCCTGGCCGGGCAGCATTTCGTCCTGGCCGTGGTGCCAATGGTCCTTGGCCTGTTGATCTCGGTGCCCCTGGCGCAGCTCGCCCGGGGGAACCGCGGCCTGAGGACCGTCGTGGCCACGGGTAGCTCGCTCCTCTACACCATCCCGTCCCTTGCGCTGTTCATCATCCTGCCGCCCGTTCTGGGCACCAGGATCCTGGACCCGCTGAACGTGGTAGTGGCTTTGACCATCTATGCCGTGGCCCTCCTGGTCCGCGCCGCCATGGATGCCTTCGATTCCGTGGACGAGGACATGCGCCTCGCGGCCACGGCAATGGGCTTCACTCCGGCCGCGCGCTTCCTCCGGATCGACATTCCGCTGTCATTGCCGGTGCTGTTCGCCGGCCTGCGCGTGGTCTCCGTCAGCAACATCTCCCTGGTCAGCGTTGCGGCGCTGCTGGGCGTCGGCAACCTCGGCCTCCTCTTCACCGACGGGCTGCAGCGGACGTTCATCACCGAGGTGGTGGTGGGCATCATCGGAATCCTGGTGCTGGCGCTCCTCATGGACGGTGTTCTCGTCCTGTTGGAGCGGCTCCTGACGCCGTGGACCCGTGCGGCCGCCAAACCCACCGCGGGACTGTCCGCTGCCGCGATGGCGGAGACCAAAGTCCATGAGGGGGCGGGCTGATGAACGTCTTCGCCGACACCTTCGCCTGGCTTGCCGCCCCGGCCAATTGGAGCGGCAGCGGGGGCATACCCACGCGGCTGCTCGAGCATCTGCAGTACTCGGCGCTCGTGCTCCTCATCGCGGCAGCCATTGCCGTGCCCGTGGGGTTCTTCATCGGCCACACCGGCCGTGGCCGGGTGGTTGCGGTGGCCGTCGCCGGCGCCCTGCGGGCCCTGCCCACGCTGGGCCTGCTGGTCCTCTTCGCGCTCCTGGCCGGCAGCGGGCTCATGCCGCCCGTATGGGCCCTGGTGATCCTGACCGTTCCGCCGCTGCTGGCCGGCAGTTATGCGGGCATTTCCAGTGTGGACCGTACTGTGGTGGATGGCGCCCGCGCCATGGGAATGACAGAACTGCAGATTCTGTTCCGCGTGGAGCTGCCCAACGGCCTGCCGGTCCTCGCCGGCGGAGTCCGGACCGCGGTGCTGCAGGTCATCGCCACGGTGTCGGTGGTCGCCTACCTTCCCCTCGGCGGGCTGGGGCGCTACCTTTTTGATGGCCTGGTCCTCCAGGACTTCCCGCGGATGCTTGGCGGGTCACTGCTCATCGCGGCGCTGGCTATCGCCGTCGATCTTGTCCTGGCCGCCGTGCAGAGAATGATCCTCTCGCCGGGGCTGTCCACCGATTCCCGCGGCGGCCGCAGGTCCGCCGACGATCTCGCGGAGCCGGCACCGGCCGGAACCGCCCTTCAAGGAGGAACCCCATGAAGAACAGCACCGACTCACAGGGCCGGGCACTCAGCCGCCGCGGACTCGCGGGCCTGGCCGCCGGCGTCGGGCTTGCCCTCGCGCTGAGCGCCTGCGGCGGAAGCCCGCTGTCCAGCCCGAGCTCCAGCGCGCCCACCGGCGGTGGTGGTGGCGGGGCGCCGCTGGTGGTCGGCTCGGCGGACTTCCCGGAAAGCCAGGTCATCGCCGAAATCTACGCCGGCGCGCTCAATGCCGCCGGCGTCACGGCCAGCACCAAACTGAACATCGGTTCCCGCGAGATCTATTTCAAGGCCGTACAGGACGGCTCGATCGACATCGCCCCGGACTATTCCGGCAACCTGCTCTCGCACGTGGACGCGAACGCGCCTGAGGTCTCCGCGGATGACGTCTACAAGGCGCTCCCGGGCAAGCTGCCCGAAGGCCTGGGTGTCCTGGAGGCAGCCAAGGCCGAGAACAAGGACGCCATGGTGGTCACGAAGGCCACTGCCGAGAAGTACCAGCTGAAGTCGATCGCGGACCTCGCCAAGGTCTGCAAGGACCTCACCATGGGCGCCCCGGCCACCTTCGAAACCCGTGCCTACGGCTTCCCGGGCCTGAAGGCCAACTACGGCTGCGAGCTCAAGGGCCTGAAGCCGTTCAGCGACGGCGGCGGCAACCTGACGCTCCAGGCCCTCCTTTCCGACGAGGTCCAGGTAGCGGATATCTACACCACCACGCCGTCCATCGAGGACAACGACCTGGTAGTGCTGGAGGACCCGAAGAACAACTTCAAGGCCCAGCAGGTGCTGCCGCTCTACAACGAGGCCAAGATGACGGACAAGGCCCGCGATGCCCTCAACGCCGTGTCCAAGGTGCTCACCACCGAGGACCTCATCAAGCTGAACCGTGCGGTCAGCGGCGAGCAGAAGCAGAACCCGAAGGACGCCGCTGCGGACTGGCTGAAGGAAAAGGGCCTCGCCAAGTAGCCCGCGCCGCCGCGCTTCCCGTGTGATGGACGTCGCACGGGAAGCGCATGGCCCGTGTGGCATATTTGTTCAATGGCAGAATTCAAGCAGTCCACCAAGCTTCATAATGTCCTTTACGACATCCGTGGACCGATTCTTCAGGCCGCCCAGCAGATGGAGGCAGAGGGGCACCGCATCCTCAAACTGAACATCGGAAACCCGGCACCGTTTGGCTTTGAAGCGCCGGACGCGATCCTGGTGGACATGATCCGCCACCTGCCGAATGCCCAAGGCTACAGCGACTCCCGCGGCATCTTCTCCGCCCGCACGGCTGTCTCGCAGTACTACCAGACCCGCGGCATCCAGAACATCCACGTTGACGACATCTACCTCGGCAACGGCGTCAGCGAACTCATCACCATGTCCCTCATGGCGCTGCTCGAGGACGGCGATGAAGTCCTCATTCCGTCGCCCGACTACCCCCTGTGGACCGCGTCGGTGTCCCTGGCGGGAGGCCGCCCCGTGCACTACCTCTGCGACGAGGACTCGGGCTGGCAGCCGGACCTGGACGATCTCGAATCCAAGATCACGCCCCGCACCAAGGGCATCGTGGTCATCAACCCGAACAACCCCACCGGCGCCGTCTACCCCGAGGAGACCCTCCGGCGGATCGTTGCCCTCGCCGAGAAGCACGGCCTGGTGCTCTTCGCCGACGAGATCTACGAAAAGATCCTGTACGACGACGCCGTCCACGTGAACCTTGCGGGCATCACGGGCGATGACGTCCTGTGCCTCACCTTCAGCGGCCTGTCCAAGGCGTACCGGGTGTGCGGTTACCGGGCCGGCTGGATGGCCATTTCCGGGCCCAAGAAGGAAGCTGCCGACTACCTCGAAGGCATCAACCTGCTGGCCAACATGCGCCTGTGTGCCAACGTGCCGGCCCAGCACGCCATCCAGACGGCGCTCGGCGGCTACCAGAGCATCAACGACCTCATCCTGCCCGGCGGCCGGCTGCTCGAACAGCGCAACAAGGCCTACGAACTGCTCAACGCCATCCCGGGCGTCAGCACCCAGCAAGCGAAGGGTGCCCTGTACCTGTTCCCCAAGCTGGATCCCGAGGTCTACCACATCCGCGACGACGAGAAGTTCGTCCTGGACCTGCTCAAAGAACAGAAGATCCTGGTCTCCCACGGCCGCGCCTTCAACTGGGTTCGCCCGGACCACTTCCGCATGGTCACCTTGCCCAACGTCAAGGACATCGAGGAAGCGATCGGCCGCATGGCGGACTTCCTTGGGCGCTACCCGGGCAACTAGCCTGTAGCCCAAACAGCCTGGCTGGATGCGCCGCCCGCCGGCGGCATGAGCGCAAGGGGGATGGCAATGACCGCCGTACTCGGATTCGAACAGAGCCCGTCGGAGACCTTGGCGATCGCCCAGGGATTCCAGCTGTCCTCAGTGGACCCGGAGTCCACGCCCGGATATCCAGGGGCCAAGGCCGACGGCGCGGCGCTGCTCGCCGAGCAGGACAGCCGGCTCTCGGAACTGCAGGAGATGCTCTTCGCCGAAGGCAAATTCGGCAGTTCCAAGCGTGTGCTGCTGATCCTGCAGGCCATGGACACGGCCGGCAAGGGCGGCATCGTCAGCCATGTGGTGGGTGCCATGGACCCGCAGGGCGTGCACCTCACCGCCTTCAAGGCGCCCAGCGACGAAGAGAAGGCGCACGACTTCCTCTGGCGGATCGAACAAGCTGTACCCGGTGCCGGGATGGTGGGGGTCTTCGACCGCTCGCACTACGAAGACGTACTGATCCACCGTGTCCACGGCTGGGCTGACGAGGCAGAGCTTGAACGCCGCTATGCCGCGATCAACGACTTTGAAGCCCGGCTCGCGGAACAGGGCACCGTGATCGTCAAGGTGATGCTCCACATCAGCCGCGATGAGCAGAAGGAACGGCTCCTCGCCCGCCTGGACGATCCGTCGAAGCACTGGAAGTACAGCCCTGGTGACCTTGAGGAGCGTGCCCACTGGGACAAGTACATGGACGCCTTCCAGAAGGTCTTCGACAATACGTCAACGGCGGTGGCGCCCTGGCACGTGGTCCCGGCGAACCGCAAGTGGTACGCCCGGATCGCGGTCCAGGGACTGCTGATTGCGGCCCTCGAAGGGCTTGACCTCGACTGGCCCAAGGCTACGTTCGACGTCGCCGCGGAGCGGGAACGCGCCGAAGCCTCCTAGGTACCGAAGCTTCCTGAAGGCCGGGGCCTCCTAGCCGTTCGGCTGGCCGCCGTTGGATGCCTCGCCGTTGCCTTCCTTGGCCGCGGCGAGCCTCCGGCGCGCGCCTTCCAGCCACTCTTCGCATTGTTTGGCCAATGCTTCCCCGCGCTCCCACAGGGCCAGGGACTCTTCCAGGCTTGCCCCTCCGGCTTCCAAGCGCGCGACGACGGCGGCGAGCTGTTCGCGCGCCTCTTCGTAGCCCAGGGTGTCGGCTGTCGCGGCAGTGTCTGTGCCGTTGGCGGGGGAGTGGTTCTCGGTGCTCATGGGATCCTCACTCTGGTGCGGGTGCTTCGATGGTTCCGGGTCTGATGGTTCCGGATTGGACGGTGCCGCCTTCGGCCCGCGTGCTGCCGTCGGCGACTGCGGCGAAGCGGCCTTCCGCGACCCGCACTGTCAGTGCCGTGCCGTGGGATACCTGCTCCGGGCTGCGGACAACCTCGTGGCCGGCACCGTCCCGGTCGGCGAGCTGCACCACGGCATAGCCACGGTCCAGGGTTTTCTGCGGCGACAGCGCACGGACCCGTGCCTTGAGGTGGTGGACCTGGTCCAGCGCCCGGACGACGGCGGAACTCACCGCGGTGTGCGCATGCTTACGCAGGCGGGTGATGTCGTCCTCCCTGGCCGTCACCATCACCTCCGGTGACGCCATGACGGGCCGGGAACGCAGGGCATGCAGGCGGTCGCTCTCCCGGTCCACCAACCTGGCGATGCAGCGGTTCAGGTGCTCGCGGGCCAGTCGGACTTTCGCCAGTTCTTCGGAGACGTCCGGAACAATGCGCTTCGCAGCGTCGGTGGGAGTGGAGGCGCGCAGGTCCGCCACGTCGTCGAGGATCGGCCGGTCCGCTTCGTGCCCGATGGCACTGACCACGGGGGTCTCCGCTGCCGAGACGGCACGGATGAGGTCTTCGTTGCTGAAGGGCAGCAGGTCTTCCAAAGCGCCTCCGCCGCGGGCGATCACGATCACGTCCACATGGGGATCGGCGTCGAGCTGCCGGAGCGCGGCGATCACCTGGCTGACGGCAGTGTTCCCCTGCACGGCCACTTCGCGGACATCAAACTCGACGGCGGGCCAGCGCAGGGCGGCGTTGCGCAGCACGTCCTTCTTCGCGTCGGAATCCCGGCCCGTGATGAGGCCGATCCGGTGGGGGAGCAGCGGCAGGGCCTTCTTCCGGGAATCGGCGAAGAGTCCTTCCGCGGCCAGGGCCTGGCGCAGCCGTTCAATCCGGGCCAGCAGATCGCCGAGGCCCACCGGGCGGATATCCCGCACGGACATGTTCAGCCGCCCGGTCTTCATCCAGAACTCAGGCTTCACCAGCGCCACGACGCGAGAGCCGCGTTCCAATGGCGTCTTCTGCCGGTCAAGGACGTTGGACCAGAGCGACGCCGGAAGGGAGATCTCTGCGTCGGTATCCCGGAGCGTGGCGAAGGCACTGCCGCCGCGGCGGTTGAGTTCGATGAGCTGCGCCTCGATCCACACGGCGGGCGCGCGCTCAATGTGGGCCTTCAGCTTGCGGGACAGCAGATGCAGCGGCCAAGGGTGGTCCGGGCTGGTGTCGGCTGCCGTGGCGGGCAGGGTGGAGGGCACGGCCTGGCCGTCAGTTTCCTGGCCGTTGAGGCTGCCGCCGTCTGCCTGCATGGTTCCGTCCCGTGTTCCGATGAATGCGGGGGAGGAGGTCCCCGCGCCTTTCAACTCTATCCATAGCCTCGCAGGAGGCCCTGACATTCATGGGACCCGAAGGCCAGGCCCCGGTCCCGAGCCGGCTCCCAGCCAGTACCCGTAGGATGGCATTTGGTCCCGACCCGAGGATTCCCCTTGCGTACCTTCGTCTCTGCGCTGGCAGTGATACTTACCCTCCTCCTGACCGCATTTGCCGTCCCTGCTGCTTGGACGGAGCGGAACATCGTCCGGGAAGACGGTTTCGTCCAGCTGGCCGGTCAACTCGGGAAGGACCCGGTGTTCCAAGCGAGCCTGGCCGGCATCGCCGTCAGCAACCTGGAAGCGTCCTTGGACCTGCCGGCACCTGCCGAAGAACTGGGCGCATCCCTCCTCCAGGACGCGGCACAGCGCATGAGCACGTGGCCGGAGTACCCGCAGGCCTGGAACGAGACCATCCGCCGGAGCCATCGCCTGAACTTCGCGGAGGACGCAGCCGGGCCACGCCCTGCTCCAAGCTCCGAGGGATCCGGGGCCGGGAACGCGTCGGGCGGTACCGGCGCTGCAATTGCGGAGTCATCGCTGGTGCTTGACCTGGGGCCGTTCGTGCGTCTGCTCGGCGACAAATTGGGCGCGGCCACAGGTATCCAATTGGATGTCCCCGATACCGCCGTCGTCGGGGTCGGCGGGCTGGCCCAACGCCAGATGGTGGACCGGATTGCAGCGTACGCCCCGCTCTGGCTGCCGGCCGCAATCGGGGCCGCGATGTCCTTGGCGCTGGCGCTGCTGGCGGCGCGGCGGCGTTCCCTCGTCCTGTTGTGGACCGGCCTTGGCCTTTTCGGGCTGGCAGGACTGGTGAAAGCAGGGGCGACACTGTTCGGCGGTTTTGTGGGAACACGGCTTAGCGACAGCACCATGGCTTCGTTGTTTGTCCACGACCTCACCGACGTTTCCGTTGCGAGCCTGGCCGCTTGGACGGACCCGCTGGCGTTCCTTGGCGCCGTCATGTTCCTGGCCGGAGTCCCCGGCCTCATCCTGTGGCAGCGGCGCCGTGCCCGCCGGGCTCCCCGGCGGCCCGGCGCTGCTTCCGCTCCCGGTAGCATGGAGGGATGAGCAGCTCCGCAGTTTCCGTCCCGATGCCAACCATCCCGCGCCGTCGGAGGTCCCCGGAAGAAGTGCTGGCTGCTGCCCCCGTAACGGGACCGAAGCGCGTACTGCTGGCGGCCCCGCGCGGCTACTGCGCCGGCGTCGACCGCGCGGTGATCGCAGTGGAGAAGGCGCTCGAGCATTACGGGCCGCCTGTATACGTCCGCAAGCAGATCGTCCACAACGTCCACGTGGTCACCTCGCTGGAGGAGAAGGGCGCCATCTTCGTCGATGAGACGGACGAGGTCCCCGAGGGCGCGCTGGTGATTTTCTCCGCCCACGGTGTATCGCCCGCCGTTGTACAGTCCGCGGAAGACCGCGGCCTGCGCACCATCGATGCCACCTGCCCGCTGGTCACCAAGGTCCACCGCGAAGCCGTGCGCTTCGCCAAGGAGGACTACGACATCCTGCTGATCGGGCACGACGGACACGAAGAAGTCGAAGGCACCGCAGGGGAAGCCCCGGACCACATCCAGATCATCAACGGCCCGCACGAGGTGGACAAGGTCACCGTCCGGAACCCCGAGAAGACCATCTGGCTGTCCCAGACCACCCTCAGCGTGGACGAGACCATGGAAACTGTGCGCCTGCTCAAGGAACGGTTCCCCACGCTGCAGGATCCGCCCAGCGACGACATCTGCTACGCCACCACCAACCGGCAGGTGGCCATCAAGAAGATTGCCCCGCAGGCAGACCTGGTGATCGTGGTGGGCTCAGCCAACTCCTCGAACTCCGTCCGCCTTGTGGAAGTTGCCCTCGAATACGGTGCGAAGGCGTCGTACCGTGTGGACTTCGCCAACGAGGTGGATGAAGCCTGGTTCGAGGGTGTGGCCACAGTCGGTGTCACCTCCGGTGCGTCCGTCCCCGAGGTCCTGGTGCAGGACGTCCTCCGGCTCCTCGCCGAATACGGCTACGGTGCGGTGGAAGAAGTGGTGACCGCCGAAGAAGACCTGCTCTTCTCGCTGCCCAAGGAACTCCGTGCCACGCTCAAGGCCGCCGGCGATGTGTCCCGCGCCCTGGGCGGACGCGGGACGCGCCCCAACTCCTAGGATTTCCACCTCCGGGCGTTCCACGGTCCAGGCGTTCCACAGCTCAGGCCGCGGACTCCCCGCCCTCCTCCCGCAGCTCCGGTGCGGCCAGGGCCCGCGGCACAACCTCGACGGCGGCAGGTGCCGTCAAGCCGTCCGTATCCATGGCGTTGAGCTTCCGGGCGGTCGGCAGCACCCGGGCTTCCAGCGTGCCGACCAATGCGTTGTAGCGGTCCACGGAGGTTTTCAGGGAGCTGCCCAGGCGTCCGACATTCTCACCCAGGGTGCCCATGCGGTCGTACAGCTGCTGGGCCAGCTCGAACAACTGCTTCGCGTTGTCCGTGAGGACATCCTGCCGCCAGGTGAAGGCCACGGATTTGAGCACGGCCAGGAGCGTGCCGGGCGAGGCGAGCACCACGTTGCGGGACAACGCGTGGTCCAGCAATGCCGGGTCGGCTTCGAGCGCCGCTGCGAGGATGGATTCCGCGGGCAGGAAGCAGACAACCACCTCGGGGGAGTTCCCGGGGATGTCCCAGTACTTTTTGGAGCTGAGCGCGTCCACGTGGGCTTTCAGGGCCTTGGCGTGCGCGGCCAACAATTCCCCGGACGAAGCGGCTTCCTGCGCGGCCAGGTAAGCCGCGAGCGGGACCTTCGCGTCGACCACCAGCTGCTTGCCGCCCGGGAGCTGCACCACGAGGTCCGGCCGCAGTTGCGAATCCCCGGATACGGCGTGGACCTGTTCCTGGAAGTCGACGTGCCGGAGCATGCCCGCAGCCTCCACGATGCGCCGCAGCTGCACTTCGCCCCACTGGCCCCTGGCGCTGTTGGAGCGCAGCGCGGAGGCCAGTGCGTGTGTTGAACGCAGGAGCTGTTCGTCCGAGAGCCGCGCTTCCTGCAGCTGCTGCGCGAGCTGTCCGTACTGTTCGAGGCGGTCCCTTTCCAGGAGGGACACCTGCTTCTGGACGGCGGACAGTTTTTCGGCCACCGGCGCCAGGGCACGCAGCACACTGCCGTCCTCCGACCGGGCCGCCCCGAGCTCGCGGTTCTGTGCCCGCAAGAGGTTCCGTTCGGCGTCGGCGGCTGCGTAATTGGCGGAAACCTCCGCCAAACGGGCGGAGACGCCGTCGAAGTCCGCCTCCAAGGCGGCGCTGCGCCGCCGGAAGACGACGAAGCCCCCCGCCAGGCCAAGAGCCGCCCCGAGCAAAAGCATGAACAACGCCAACAAGACCACAAATCCATCCATGTCCCCACCATCGCAGATGGCCCTGACATTTTTGGCCACCGGCACTTCCATGTGGCCGAAGCGCCGCGCAAACGCTGCCCGCCAACAGGTAGAATCAATCCTCGTGGCTCTTACTATTGGCATCGTCGGACTGCCCAACGTCGGCAAATCAACCCTCTTCAACGCACTGACCCGAAACCAGGTCCTCGCGGCGAACTACCCGTTCGCAACGATCGAACCGAACGTCGGCGTCGTGAGCCTGCCCGATCCCCGGCTGCAGAAGCTCGCCGATATCTTCGGCTCGCAGCGGCTCCTGCCGGCAACCGTGTCCTTCGTGGACATCGCGGGCATCGTCAAGGGTGCCTCCGAGGGTGAAGGCCTGGGCAACCAGTTCCTGGCCAACATCCGCGAAGCCCAGGCGATCGCCCAGGTCATCCGGGTCTTCGACGACCCGGACGTGGTGCACGTCGATGGCAAGGTGGATCCGGGCTCGGACATGGAGACCATCAACACCGAGCTGATCCTGGCCGATCTGCAGACGATCGAAAAGGCGATCCCGCGGATCGAAAAAGAAGTCAAGATGAAGAAACGCGAGGCTGCTGAACTCGCGGCCATCGAGGCTGCCAAGGTGGTCCTCGAACGCGGCGACACCATCTTCTCCTCGATCAAGAGCGACAAACTCGAGCTCGAGCACCTCAAGGAACTCAGCCTCCTCACCGCCAAGCCGTTCATCTACGTCTTCAACGCCGACGAAGGCATCCTCGGCAGCCCGGAGAAGCAGGAAGAGCTGCGCGCCATGGTTGCACCGGCGGACTGCATCTTCCTGGACGCCAAGCTCGAGGCCGACCTCGTGGAACTGTCCGAAGAGGAAGCCCGCGAAATGCTGGAGATGAACGGCCAGGAAGAGTCCGGCCTGGACCAGCTGGCCCGCGTCGGCTTCCACACCCTGGGCCTGCAGACCTACCTGACCGCCGGTCCCAAGGAAGCCCGCGCCTGGACCATCAACCAGGGCGATACCGCTCCGCAGGCTGCCGGCGTGATCCACAGTGATTTCCAGCGTGGCTTCATCAAGGCCGAGGTGGTTTCCTTCGATGACCTGGTCGAAGCCGGTTCCATGGCCGAGGCGAAGTCCCGCGGCAAGGTCCGTATTGAAGGCAAGGAATACGTGATGGCCGACGGCGACGTGGTGGAGTTCCGCTTCAACGTCTAGGTCCGTCCGGCTGCTTCAGGAAACGCCCGGGATGCTTTGCGCATCGCGGGCGTTTCTGCGTCTGCCCGGCCAAGGCGCCCGGGGCTGACGTCAGTTGATGATTTCGCCCCGTTCGTCAGCCCGGATGGCGGCCAGCCGTTCGCGCCACTGCTGGAGCGCCTCCGGCGAAAGCCGGGCCCAGTCGTAGACTTCTTCGACGACGCGGAGCGCTTCGCGGCTGCGGTAGGAGCGTGTGGGATTCCCGGGGAATTTCTTGTCGGTGACGTTCGGATCGTTCTCGAACTCGCCAAGGGGCTCAACGCGGTATACCCGCGGGGCGCCGTCGCCGGCGGCCAGCTCGGCAGCGAGTCCCGCGCCGTCGCGCAGGGCGGTGAAGTAGATATGGTTCATGACGATTTCCGGCCGGTAATTCGACCGGAAGCCGGGTGTGAGGAGGTCTCCGGCTTTGAGGTCGGCCTTCGTACCGTGGAAGAAGGGGCCTTCGTCCAGCACTTCGTTCATCGCTTCAGCATACTGAGTGCCACTCCTCAGTGCCGTCGGGCGACATCCCGGCTCAGGATCCCCGGCCACGTCTGGAGATCGTCGGGTGTGTGCGCGACCGTCAGGGTTGCTTGGGGGAGCAGCGCGGCGAGGGACTCAGCGGTCGACAACGGATGGCCGGGGTCATCCACCCAGGCGAGGACCGTCGTCGGGACATCGATCCGGGCGAGCGCTTCCGGGGCAGGAAGGTCGCTGAGCGCTGCGCCGCGGAACAAGGACGGCAGGATGGCGTCGGCGACGTCGGGCACCGTCTCCGGAGCACCGACAGTGGCCGGCGGCGGCGTTGCCCCTCGAGTGGATGCGAGGAAGGCCTCGACGCCGGCGGATTCGATGAGGGCCGCGGCAGCCTCGTAGTGTCCGGCCTGCGCTGCCCGGGTTTCCCATGCTGTGGGCGGCACCATGAGTGTGAGTCCTGCGAAGCGGCCCGGTTCGCGGGAAGCGGCGTGCAGCAGCGTGCCGGCGCCCATGGAGGGTCCGACTCCGTGGACCGCCTCTCCGGGGAACCAGGAATCGAGCAGTTTCAGGAGGTCGTCGGCCAGGTTCTGCCACTGATAGTCCGCGGGGACCTTCCGCCCCGTGGACCGGCCATGGCCGCGGGCGTCGTAGCGGAGCAGCCGGGTTCCGCTGAGCCCCCGGCCCAGGTCCAGGTTGAGGACCCGGTCCCGGGCGCGGCTGGAGGTGAGCCCATGCAGCTGGACCACGGGATGTCCGCCTTCGTCGCTCAAAGCGACCGCGAGTTCGGCCCCGGAAACCTCGAAAGTAGGCATCAGGCTCCTCGTCTCGTGAGGCGGCGTCATCAAGGGCCGCATTGAGCCTTCAGACTATCCGCGACTATAGGATGCTGCCATGCGGCTGACCAACGTCACCCACCTTCGCTTACCGTTCGGACGGCTATGGGGCTACGACGTCAAGGCCTCCGTCACCGGGCGTCGGCTGCCGGTGTCCTTTGACCAGCGTATCCATGTGGGCGCAGGTGAGCGGCCGGGCTCTTGGATGGCGTTGTCCTTCCGCTTGCCGACACCAACGCGCCTTGAGTTGATCGCCGATGCCTGGCTGGCTGTCATCAACCGCCACGGCACCCTGCGGACGGCTTTCATGCCCGGAGCTGACGGTGAACCGGAGCTCCGGGAGATCCTGATCGCTCCCGGCACCTGGGTCGAGCATGAGATAGCGCCGGGCCAGGCCGTCAACGACGCCGTGCGGGGCATTCTCGACGCCGCCTGCTCACCGTACGCGCAGCCTTCACACCGCCTGTGCGTCCTGGAAACCGCCGCCGGACTCACTGTCGTCGTCGCGGCAGACCACGTCCATGTGGACATGTGGTCGATGCTGGTGATCGCACGTGACCTGCTGTCGGCCCTCGATGCGGACCGGACAGGCGGCCCGGTGCTGCCCGGGCAAGTACCGGCGTTCGTGGACCACACACAGGCGTTACTTGACCGGGATGCGGCACCGGACCATGTACGCGACCGCTGGGCGGACATCATCGAGGACAGCGGCGGCGTCATGCCGCGGTTTCCCCTGCCCCTCGGCGCTCCGGAACCACTGCGCGAGCGGGTGGAGGTGCGCGATGTTTTCGATCTCGACGACGGCGCCGCCTTTGCAGCGCAAGCCCGCAGCGAGGGTGTTTCCACCCTCTCGCTGGCCGTTGTGGCGATGACTGCCGTGACCCGCGAGCTGGCGGGCAAGCCGCTTCGCGCCGTCTTTCCCGTGCACAGCCGCTTTGACGATGACTGGCATGATTCGGTCGGCTGGTTCATCACCAATTCGGTCCTTGAATCGGCTGTTGCGGAACCCCTCGCCGCAGCGGCTGCAGTGAAGGAAGCGGTACGGCTTGGTTCCTGGCCCTTGGCTGATGTCCTGGCTCCATGGGGCGGCATGCCGCCCGTGGCCCCCGGGATGTTCGCGATTTCCTGGCTGGACCTGCGCCGCTTGCCGGTGCGGATCGACTCCGTCGGACTCGACGCGCAGTACGTGAGCGCGTCAATTGATACTGACGGCGTCATGCTCTGGTTCATCCTGGACGAGTCCGGACTGCATTTGAGGTGCCGCTATCCGGACACCCTCGAGGCCCGGGCCAGCGTCGGGGGATGGCTTGACCGGCTGGTTGCCCGCCTGCAGGCAGACGCGCGGTCTTCTGTCCGGGGCTTGCTGCGGGTGGCCGGCCGGACTTTCAGGCTGGAACGGGCGGGCCGCGACGACGTTGGAGCCATCGCAGCGCTGCTCTCGGATGACGAGTTCGGCCCCGAGCGCGAAAGCGAGGAGCTCGAACGGTACGAGGCCGCGTACAGCATGGTGGTCCGCGACAGTTCCAACTTCCTCGGGGTGGTCCGCAACGGCGCGGACCGCATTGTCGCCACGATGCAGCTGACGGTCATCCCGGGCTTGTCCCGGGGCGGTTCGTCGAGACTGCAGATCGAAGGGTTGCGGGTTGCGGCGTCGGAGCGGTCACACGGCCTGGGGACCGCCATGCTTGAATGGGCGCACGATTTCGGGCGTGCGCGCGGAGCCCGCTTGGCGCAGGTGACTACCGATGAAGCACGCAACCGGGCCCGGGCCTTTTACAGCCGCCTTGGATACGAATCCGCCCACGTTGGCCTGAAACGGAGCATCTAGCCCGGCGTCATTCCGCAGCCTTGCGCCGCTGCTCCGCCAGCCAGGTGTGGTTGACGATCGCGGCGGCCACCATGCTGCGGTACTTCTTGCCGTCGGCGCCCCGGTACAGGTCCCTGGCGTAGTAGGGCGACTCCTTCTGGTACGGCCCGCTGTTGTGGATGCGTTCAGCCAGCTCAGACAGGTAACCATGGCCGCCGTCGTCGTAAGCCTTGCGTTCAGATTCATCCAGGCGGATCAGGGCGGAATCATCGATGACCGCGCTGTAGGAGTATCTGGCGTCCAGATAAAGCTCGTCCCGTTGCCCGACCAGGAACCAGCCTCCCGGCCGGTGGTCCAGATAGTGCATTGCGTCGCGCTCCCGGGCCAGCCGTTCGGCGTCGGCCCACTGTTCGACGGGCGGGATCAGGTCCATGGGGCGCCGCATGGCGTCGTTCAACACGTAGTATCCGAAGGTCGGCGGGGCGTCCCGATACAGCGTGAAGCACATGATGCGCCGGCACTCCCGGCACGTCAGCTGGCTTTCGGCGCGTTCCATGAGTCCGGAGGCGTGGATCGGGCGCAGATCGGCGAGCTTTACCCAGCGGGCGTCTTCCGTGAGGACACCCGCTTCAAGGGCTGCCTGCAACGCGGTCACGGTGGCGTCGACATCCACGCCGGCGCTGTTCCGCACCAGCAATCCGCTGCACGACGGACAGTCGTCATCCTCGGGATGGCACGCCAGACCCGGCTTCGCCGCGGTGACGGTCACACGCATCAGGCGTCCGGGCTCGTTCCAGCCGCGGCCGTCCTTGAAGCTCAGCCGGGCGTATCCGCCGTCGAGCTCGAAATACGGGGAGCTCATCCCGGAAAAGTGGACCTTGAGCCCCAGCGCCGAGGCGAGCTCATCGAGCGTCGCCTCGTTGGTGACTCCGCTGATCCACTCCGCGAGGTCCAGGCCGCGGGAAGCGTCCGGAGCAGGAGCGAACCCCAGCAGCACAGCCGCGACGGCGCCGTCGTGCAGCACGATCTCGCCGCCTGAGGAAAACAGGAGCCGCCGGACATGGCGGACAGGTTCCCCGACCTCTTGGTCGCGGACCGCCGGGGCTCCGCCGAAATCCTCCGCCAGGCGCCGGACCGCGGGATCGTCTTCGGGACGGCCAAGGGTCGCCAGTACCGCCGGCAACAACGTGTGGGTCTTCCAACGTTCCATGGCGCTATTCTCACGGATGCACCGCGCTCCGCCTGGCATGAGCTTCGGGGTGTCACTCAGCGCCGGGCCCGCCTCGGCGGTGTTGGATGGGACCATGCCTGAATCTCCCCGCGTAGTCGTCTGCGGTCCTGCCGCGTGGAACCACCTGATTGTCCTCGACCATCTTCCTGAGCCCGTTCCGCACATGCAGTTCGCCCGCCGCGCGTGGCACACCATCGGCGGGACATCCGCGGGCAAGGCGCTCCACCTGGCGGATCTCGGGGCCGATGTCCAGCTGTGGACACCGCTCGGAAACGACGACGACGGCGCGCGCCTCCGTACTGCCCTCATCGCCGGCGGGATCAGGGTCGAAGCGGTCGCCAGCGAACAGACGGAGCGGCACGTCAACCTCATGACCGACGACGGCGGCCGGGTTTCCTTATATGTCTCGGTTCCTTCCACGCCGGCCGCCGAAGCTGTGGAGGCTGCCGTGGCAGCCGCTACCGGGGCAGATGCGGCCGTGATCGACCTCAGCGAACTGGGCCTGCGTGTCCTCGAGGAACTGCCAGCGGCGCACGCGCCGCTGTGGATCGACCTGCACGACTACGACGGTGCGTCGGCCTTCCATGAGCCGTTCGTGCGCGCGGCGGACGCGGTGTTCATGAACGATGACCGCGCAGAAGACCCCTGGATGCTCATGCGTTCCTGCATCGACCGCGGCCCGCGCCTGGCCGTGTGCACCCGTGGGGCGGAAGGTGCCATTGCGTTGGAAGCCGACGGCACCCGCCACGAAGTTGCCGCGGTGCCTGCCAAAGTCGTTGACACGAACGGGGCCGGTGACGCGTTCATGGCGGGTTTCCTGGCCGCCGCTCTGCGCGGGACTCCGGTCCATGACGCGCTCAAAGCGGCAGCGGACCAGGCCCGGGTCGCCATTGAGAGCGAGCACCTGCACCCGGTACTGGGGCGCTAACGCCGAATCAGCGCTGCGGTGCGTTCCGCTTCCAATAGCCCATGAAAGCCACCTGCTCGCGGTTGAGCCCGCACTCACGCACAAGGTAGCGGCGGATGCCGGCAACCATGCCCGATTCGCCGGCCACCCATGCGTAGAAGGAGGCGCCGGTCTCGTCCGGAGTCTCCGGCAGCGCGTCGCTGTACAGGCGGCGGTACTGCGGGGTGTCCCACAGGATTTCCCGGGCGGGGCCGGCTTCCAGCGGTTCTCCCGCCGCCAGGACGCGCTCGACGACGTTCGGTCCCGGAGCGCACCACGGTTCCGGCACGGCGCGGCTGACCGCGTCCCGGAGCGGTTCGCCGTGCGGCTTGCCGTCACGGGGGAGCCAGGTGATCCGCGCCCCCGGTGGGCCGGAGAGTTGCTGGACATCCGCCGTCGACGGTACCTCCACCATGGCGTCGACGGTGGCGCCGGCCGGCAGGTCCCGGAGGATTCCGGCGATCGCGGGAAGCGCTGTTTCATCACCGGCCAGGAGGATGTGGCGGGCCGGGCCCGGGGAAAATTCGATTCGTCCTGCTTGCCCGGCAGGGTTGCTGCCTGGACCGATCATCAGGGCGGGGTCGCCAGCCTGGATCTCCTGCGCCCAGCGGGCTGCCGGCCCCTGGGGACCGCCAGGGTGCAGGACGAAATCGACATCGATTTCCGGGTGTTCGCCGTCCAAACGCGCATGGCGGACTGTGTAGCTGCGCTGTTCGGCGCGCTCGGTTTCCGGCACCGAGAGCCAGGCCTCCCGCCAGGACCCGGAGGGGTGGCTGGTGAGCGACTCAGCGGAAGGGAGGCTGCAGCCTGCGGCAGGGAAGAAGAGCTTGATCCGCATGTCCCAGGTGGCGCCGCTGTCGGTGGCGAGTTCCTTGATCCGGGGACCGGTGAAGGTGATCCGCCGCATGTGCGGGGAGAGCTGGGCAAACCGGGTGACAGTGAGCTCGAAGGGGCGGTCCTGGGCAAACCGCGAACGCTCGCGGGTTGCGGCTCGCGTGGGGACTTCGATGCTGAGGCTCACTGATTCCCTAATTACGTAAGAAAACTGATGCGTATTCCCACCAGTCGTATCAGTGTAGCTGGAGCTGAGGCAAGGCTTGCCTTAACTTCTGTGCCAAGCGTGACCGCGTATGTCGAAGTGTTGGCCCGGGTGAACCAGAAATGAAGCAACTGTTGCAGTTCGATAACCATCGGGTTCTGAGAGGGTTCTTTCATTCCAAAGCCCCGCACCGAAGACTAGGCTACTGAGCATGTGAGACGGGACACAGCTGATCTCTGTGCTTTGGACCGTCCGCCGGGGTCAACAACGCCGGCTTTCCACACTAATAACGAGGAGGCGGAATGCGTTTCGGACGTATTTCGAAAGCCGTGGGTGTCTTGGCAATCGCCACGCTCGCACTTAGCGCCTGCGCCGGTAACACCGGCAGCCCCAGCCCGACATCGGGCGGGGCTCAAGAAGGCGGAACCATCGGCGTCGCAGAGACCAACGGTTTCAGCAGCTTCAACTCCGGAACGGCGGACGGCAACTCCGACGTCAACGGTCACATCGGGTACGCCACCCACTCGAACTTCATCTACATCGACGACAAGATGAACATCGTCAGGAATGAGAAGTTCGGCAAGATCGAAAAGGTTTCGGACAACCCGTTGACGGTCAAATACACCATCAACGAGGGCGTCAAGTGGTCTGACGGTACACCGGTCAGCGCTGCCGACCTCCTCCTGACCTGGGCATCCGGTTCCGCGTACTACGACGACGCAAACGCGGAGAAGAAGACCGGTACCACCTACTTCCTCACTGCCGCAGACACCTCCGGGCTGAACCTGACGGACTTCCCGGAAATCGGGGATGACAACCGCAGCATCACCCTGAAGTACTCCAAGCCGTTCGCCGACTGGGAACTGGCTCTTGGCTTCGCCGGCAACGGCGGCATCGATATCCCGGCCCACGTCCTCGCCCAGAAAGCCGGCCTGAAGGACGCCCAGGCGCTGGTCGACCTCTTCAAGAGCGTCAAGCGCGGCGATCCGGACGCTCCGAAGCCGGTCAACGCCCAGCTGAAGAAGGTCGCCGATTTCTGGAGCACGGGCTTTGACACCAAGACGCTCCCGTCCGATCCGTCGATGTACCTGTCCAACGGCCCCTTCATCGTGAAGGCCATCGTTCCCGAGCAGTCGCTGACCCTCGTCCGGAACAAGGACTACAACTGGGGCCCCACGCCGCACATCGACGAAATCGTGGTCCGCATCATCGGTGGCGCTCCCGCGCAGGTTCAGGCCCTGAAGAACGGCGAAGTCGACATCATCAACCCGCAGGCTTCCGCCGACACGGTCGAACAGATCAAGGCCCTCGAAGGCGTTGAACTGCTGCAGGGCAAGCAGCTGTCCTACGACCACCTCGACCTGAACTACTCCGGACCTTTCGCCGACAAGGATGTCCGCACGGCGTTCATGCTCTCCGTTCCGCGCAAGGACATCGTGGACAAGATCGTCAAGAAGATCGATCCCGAGGCAACCCCGCTGGATTCGCAGCTCTTCGTTCCGGCGCAGGCTGCATACGCCGAATCGGTCAAGAACAACGGTTCTTCCGAGTACCAGGAAGTCAACATCGACAAGGCCAAGCAGCTCCTTGCCGGCAAGACTCCGACCATCCGCATCATGTACAACAAGGACAACCCGAACCGTGTTGACGCCTTCTCGCTGATCCGCGAATCCGCCACCAAGGCCGGCTTCAAGATCGTTGACGGCGGCCTCGGCAAGGCTGACTGGTCCGACGCCCTCGGCAACGGCAGCTACGACGCCACCATCTTCGGCTGGATCAACTCGGGCGTCGGCGTGACCGGTACCCCGCAGATCTTCAAGACCGGCGCGGGCTCCAACTTCAACGGTTTCTCGGACCCCGAGGCCGACAAGCTGATGGACGAACTGATCGTTTCCACGGACAAGGCAAAGCAGGACGAGCTCCAGATCAAGATCGACCAGAAGATCTGGGCATCCAGCTACGGTCTGCCCCTGTTCCAGTCTCCCGACGTGAAGGCATACTCCGATGCCATCACCGGTGTGACTGCCATGCCGAACCAGACCGGTGTCTGGTGGAACGTATGGGATTGGGCACGTAAGTAGGCCCTTCCTTAGGAATCCATATGCAGAAGGCGCCGGGACCGGGAACCATGGTCCCGGCGCCTTCTGCCAAGCACAGCAGCGCACCGGCGGCACCACCACAAACAGGTGAACCGGGGACTGCACCAGGCCAGGGGCAACCCCGGGCCGGATATCGAGGTTCGTACACAAAATGCTGAGCTATGTCGTCAGGCGATTGGCAACCGCCGCCCTTATTCTTCTCGGAGCATCGTTCCTGGTGTATCTCCTGACAGCGTCGTCAGGCGATCCGCTGGAAGATCTCCGTGCAAGCAATGCCCCGAACAGGCAGCAACTCATGGATGCGCGCAGCCAGTTGCTCGATTTGGATACCCCCGCACCGCTGCGCTACTTCAAATGGCTGGGAGGGGCAGCCCAATGCCTCGTCCCCTTCGCCGGTACCTGTGACCTCGGCAAGAGCATCACAGGCCAGCCCATCACCGAGGCGCTGGGCATTGCCCTGGTCCAGACCCTGACCCTGGTCACCGGCGCAACCGTCCTCGCCATCCTGATCGGCATCACCTTGGGCGTCGTCACCGCCCTGCGCCAGTACAGTGCGCTGGACTACGGCGTCACCTTCATGGCCTTCCTCTTCTTCTCGCTGCCCATCTTCTGGGTGGCCGTGTTGCTGAAGGAATTCGGGGCCATCGGCTTCAACAACTTCCTGCGGAACCCCGTCATACCGCTTCCTGTTTCCTTGGGCACGGCAGCCGTGCTCGGCATCGTGGTGGCCGTCGCTGCCGGTGGCGGGATCAAACGGCGCCTCATTTCCGGTGGTGCCGTGTTCGTAGCGGTCACCGCCGTGATGATCTACTTCTCTGCCACTCTTTGGTTCAAGAACCCCGGCCTCGGCCCGGTGGTCATTGGAATTGCCGGCGTAGGCATGGCATTCGCGGTGACCACGCTGGTCTCGGGCCTGAAAAACCGCAAGGCACTGCAATCGTCCCTGATCGTTGTCGGCCTGGGGCTGATCGCGTACTTCGCCGTGCAGCCGCTTCTTGACCAGGCCACCGGCCTGATGATCTTCCTGCTGGCGGTCGCCACGGTGCTGATCGGCGTCGGAGTCGGCTACCTCATGGGCGGTTACGACCGCGGCCAGTCGATGCGCGCAGCGGGCATCACCGCGTTCCTGATGGGCGGGCTGGTGGCGCTGGACCGTTTCATGCAGGCATGGCCGGCATACGTCAGCAACAGCCGCGTGCGCGGCCGGCCCATCGCAACCATCGGCGCCGGCACCCCCAACCTGCAGGGCGATTACTGGATCCTGAGCATTGACACCTTCACGCACCTGATCCTGCCGACCATTGCCTTGATCCTTGTTTCCTTGGCCAGCTACACCCGGTTCACGCGCTCCTCAATGTTGGAAATCATGAACATGGACTACATCCGCACCGCCCGTGCCAAGGGCCTGTCGGAACGGTCCGTGGTCATGGGACACGCCTTCCGCAACGCGCTCATTCCGCTGGCCACCATTGTGGCCTTCGACATCGGCGCGCTCATCGGCGGCGCCGTCATCACCGAGACAGTGTTCTCGGTGCGGGGAATGGGCTTCCTGTTCCTGGACGGCATCACCCATGTCGACCCCAACCCCGTGATGGGCGTCTTCCTCTGTGTCGCCGTCACGGCCATGGTGTTCAACCTGATTGCGGACCTCGCGTACTCCGCACTCGACCCGCGCGTAAGGATCAAAGCATGAGCCAGCCAACCCAAGAGGAAGTCATCCTGGCCCAGCAGGCCCAGCACGAAACCGTTCCGGGCACGGAGCCCGAATTCCAAGGACTCAGCCAAGGGCAGATTGTCCGCAAACGCTTCTTTGGCCACACCGGAGCCCTTGTGGGCCTTGCCGCCTTCGCCCTGATTTTCATCGTGGCCTTCACTTCGGTGGGCTTCGCCGGGATTCCGGGCTGGTGGAAGTACAACCACGAACAGATCACGCCACTGGTCAACGACGGCGTTCCCTCCGCATCCTTGTGGCCCTTGGCCTGGGGCGAGCACCCCTTCGGACAGGACCGCGTGGGCCGCGACCTGTTCGCGATGACGATGCGCGGCGCCCAGCAGTCCATCATCATCATGGTCATCATCGGAGCCATTGCCGGCCTGATCGGCGCTGTGGTCGGCGGCCTGGCCGGATACTTCCGCGGCTGGGTCGAGGCCATCCTCATGCGCCTCACCGACGTCATCATCATCATTCCGGTATTGCTGCTTGCTGCGGTGGTGGCGCAGATGGCGAGCCGCCGGGATGCGGATGGCTGGTTCTCCGCCTTCGCGGCGAGCAACGGCGTCGTTGTCCTGGGCATTTTCCTGGGCCTCGTCAGCTGGGTGGGCCTGGCCCGCCTGGTCCGCGGCGAGTTCCTCACGCTGCGCGAACGCGAGTTCGTGGATGCCGCCCGCATCTCCGGTGCCAGCAACGCCCGGATCATCTTCAAGCACATCCTGCCCAACGCCGTCGGCGTCCTGATCGTCAACGTGACCCTGACGATGTCCGCCGCGATCCTGCTCGAAACGGCGCTCAGCTACCTGGGCGTCGGCGTGAAGTCGCCGGATACCTCCTTGGGCCTGCTGATTTCGCAGAACCAGGAAGCGTTCTCCACCCGTCCGTGGCTGTTCTGGTTCCCGGGCCTGTTCATCGTGGCGATCTGCCTGAGCATCAACTTCATCGGCGACGGCCTCCGTGACGCCTTCGATCCGCGGCAGAAGAAATTCCGCGCGAAGAAGGCCCAGGAAACCACCCGCCATTCGAGCGAGACGGCACAGTGATCCTGAAAAGCGCAGTGATCCTACAGAGCGAAAACCGCCCAGCAGCCCGCGGCCGCCAAGGCCACGGTGAGCGCGATGTGCTGCCAGGCGAACGCCACAGCCACCGGGGTTTCGGCGGCCCGTCCGGCTTCGATCCGGCCCGTCTCCACCAGCTGCTCCCAACGGGAACGGACCATGAGCGCGGCCGCACCGGAATCGGTGTTGCGGAGATCGCCCGGGCGAACGGACTGGCCGGGACCATAGCTGCCGCCGGGCAGCCCCTTCAGGTGTTCGGGGCGGGCATTGCGTCCGCCCCAGATGCCGGGAGCGGGTGCGGCCCACGCCGCGTACTTGCCACGCGGGGTGACCAGGGTCAGTGCGTAGCGGGTGTCCACCGTAGCGAGCGCCTCCCACGGGACCGTGATGGTGCGGTAGGGATTCTCCAGCGTCACCCCGCTGTCGCGTACGACGACGGCGGGTCGCCAGAAGAGCAGCCAGCCCATGTACGCGATGAACAGCAGGGGAGCCGTGCCGGGCAGGCCGGCAGGCCCCGCGGAGGCGAGCGTCACGCCGACGCCGATGGCCGCCGTCGCCCAGCAGATTCCGGCGAATACCCGGCTGCTGCGGGCTGTGAAGATTTCGGCGTTTCCGGCATGGGACTCTCGGCTCATGCCCCCAATGATTCAGGATTCCGGGCCGCTGCACTAATCACGCTGCGGCGCACTGTCCCGGCTGGAAGGAAAGACCCAGAACAATGACTGACAACTCCGGGGCAATCCCCTTGGAAACAGAATCGGACAAGACCGCTCCCGGGACCCCGGTCCTGGAGGTCCGGGACCTCAGCGTCGACTTCGGCGTCGAAAAGAAGTGGGTTCCGGCCGCCATCGGCCTGAACTATGAGGTGCGGGCCGGCGAGGTCCTGGCAATCGTCGGCGAGTCCGGCTCGGGCAAGAGCGCAAGCTCCATGGCATTGCTCGGCCTGCTGCCCAGCAACAGCAGGGTCCGTGGCAGCGTGAAGCTCTCCGGCAAGGAGCTGATCGGTCCGGACGCCACCCGGATCCGCGAGGTGCGTGGCAAGGACGTGGCGGTGATCTTCCAGGAACCCATGACCGCACTCAACCCGGTCTACACCGTGGGCGCGCAGATCGTGGAAACGCTCCGGCTGCACAACGAGATCTCGCCGGACGAGGCGAAAAAACGTGCCTTGCACATGCTGGACCTCGTGGAGCTCCCGGACCCTGAGAAGGCTTTCAAGTCCTATCCGCACCAGCTTTCCGGTGGCCAGCGGCAGCGCGCCATGATCGCCCAATCGCTGTCCTGTGATCCGAAACTGCTCATTGCCGACGAGCCAACCACGGCACTCGACGTGACGGTCCAGGCCGAAATCCTGGACCTCATGCGGCATCTGCGGAACAAGCTGGACAGCGCCATCATCCTGATCACGCACGACATGGGCGTGGTGGCCGACCTCGCGGACCGCATCGCCGTCATGCGCAAGGGCGTGATCGTGGAAACCGGCACCGCGCAGCAGATCTTCAGCAACCCGCAGCATGAGTACACCCAGGCCCTGCTGGCGGCCGTGCCGCACCTCGGCCAGGGCGCTGACAGCGGCGATGTTGACGTCACCGCGGCGTTGGCAGCCGCAACGCACACGGAGCTCGAATCGGTGGACCCTGATGAGCTGGCGCGGCGCGAACGCGAAAACCAGGAAGCACTCAAGGCTGCTGCCGAGGAAGCCGCCAAGCCCAAGGGCGAGCCGGTCCTGGAGCTCACGGATGTCGCCATCGAGTATCCCAAGCAGGGCCGCGTCCCGGCTTTCCGTGCCGTGGAGGGCGCCAACCTGGTGATCCACCCCGGCGAGGTGCTGGGCCTGGTGGGGGAATCGGGCTCCGGCAAGACCACCATCGGCCGGGCCGCCGTCGGACTTCTTCCCGTTGCGGCAGGCACCATGCGCGTGGTCGGCCAGGACATCTCGGCCGCCAAGCGCAACGGCAAGCAGCTGCACAAACTCCGCCGGGACATCGGCATGGTATTCCAGGACCCGTCGTCGTCCCTGAACCCGCGGCTGCCCATCGGAGAAAGCATCGGCGAGCCGATGTTCCTGGCCGGCGTCGCCAAGGGGGCGGAGCTGCAGAACCGGATCGAGAAGCTCCTCGACCAGGTGGAACTGCCCCGCGGCTACCGCAACCGCTACCCGCACGAGCTATCCGGCGGCCAGAAGCAGCGCGTGGGCATCGCCCGGGCACTGTCCCTGCAGCCGAAGCTGATGGTGGCCGATGAGCCGACGTCGGCACTCGACGTATCGGTGCAGGCCAAGGTCCTGGAACTCTTCCAGAACCTGCAGCGGGAGCTTGGTTTTGCCTGCCTGTTCGTGACGCACGACCTCGCGGTGGTGGATGTCCTGGCCGACCGCATCTGCGTAATGCAGCGGGGCCGGATTGTGGAACAGGGAACACGGGACCAGATCCTGCGCAACCCGCAGGAACCCTACACTCAGCGGCTGCTCGCCGCCGTGCCGCTTCCGGATCCCGAAAAGCAGCGCGAACGCCGCGAACTGCGTGCCCAGCTCATGGCGGCCGGCATCGAATAACCACAGGGACGAGCAAGCGCCCCTGCAGCCTTCCGGGCTGCAGGGGCGCTTTGTTGTTAATACCGAAGTTGCAGAACGGTAAAGGTTTCGCAAGTCAATTCCACATTTTGGACCCAATGTGATTAGGCTTACACGTGCATGTGGTTCGCATCACAGTAAATGAGCGGGTGCGGCCCCCGGGAGATCATCACCTCCCATTTTCATCAACTCCACTACTCATAGGAGGCGGAATGCGTTTCACGCGCACTTCCAAAGCTCTCGGCATCGCGGCGATCGTCGCACTCGCCGTGACCGGTTGCGGCGGCAGCGGCGGGGGCGGCGGCCAGGCCGGCGCGGACCCCAACAAGGTCATCACCGCGTACAGCAACGAACCCCAGAACCCGCTGCTCCCGGCAAACACCAACGAGGTGTATGGCGGCCGCGTGGTCGAACTGCTGTTTGAAGGGCTCCGTGCTTACGGTCCTGACGGCAAGCCGGTCAACGCCCTGGCCGAATCGATCGAGACCGCGGATTCCCAGAACTGGACCATCAAGGTCAAGTCCGGCGCCAAGTTCACCAACGGCGAGGCGATCACCGCCAAGACGTTTGTCGACTCCTGGAACTTCGCCGCCCTGAGCACCAACCTCCAGAACAACGGCTTCTTCTTCGAATCGATCGAGGGCTACGCCGATGTCAGCGCCGTCAAGGAAACCAAGGGCGCCGACGGCAAGACCACCAGCACCCCGGCTCCGAAGGCGCAGACCATGTCCGGCCTGGTGGCCAAGGACGACTCCACCCTCACGGTCAAGCTGAGCCAGCCTGAGGCGGACTGGTCGCTGCGCCTTGGCTACTCGGCCTTCTATCCGCTTCCCTCCGAGGCGCTGAAGGACCCGAAGAAGTTCGGCGAGAACCCGGTGGGCAACGGCCCGTACAAGATGGCCAAGGAAACCGGCGCCTGGGTCCATGACCAGTCCATCTCGCTGGTCAAGAACCCTGACTACAACGGTCCCCGCACGCCCAAGAACGGCGGCGTGACCTTCAAGTTCTACACGGACCCGGGTCCGGCCTACACGGACCTGCAAGGTGACAACCTGGACGTCACCGACGTCGTGCCGCCGAACGCGCTGAAGACCTACACCACGGACTTCCCGGACCGCAATGCCACCAAGCCGAGCGCCAACAACTCCACCCTGAACATCCCGGGCTACAACCCGAACTTCCAGGGCGAAGCCGGAAAGCTCCGCCGCCAGGCCCTTTCCTACGCGATCAACCGCGAAGAGATCACCAAGGTCATCTACAACGGCACCCGCACCCCGGCCAAGGACTTCACCGCACCTGTCCTGGACGGCTACACCGACTCGATCCCGGGCAACGAAGTCCTGGCGTTCGACCCGGCCAAGGCCAAGGATCTGTGGGCCCAGGCCGAAAAGATCAAGCCCTACGACAACTCCAAGCCGCTGCAGATCGCATCCAACACGGATGGCGGCAACAAGGAGTGGATTGAAGCCGTGGCCAACGGTTTCAAGAACAACCTCGGCATCAACGCCGAAATCCAGCCCTTCGCGAAGTTCGCGGAGGTCCTCAACCTGCGCAAGGCCCAGAACCTTCCCGGCCTGACCCGCGCCGGCTGGCAGGGCGACTACCCGTCGCTCTACAACTTCCTCGGACCCGTCTGGGCAACCGGTGCCTCCTCCAACTACGAGAAGTACACGAACCCCGAGTTCGACAAGCTGCTCAAGGAGGGCCTGGCTGCCAAGACTCCGGAGGAAGCCAACGCCAAGTTCAACAAGGCCCAGGAGATCCTGTTCCAGGACCTGCCCGGACTGCCCCTGTGGTACAGGGCAACCCCGATCGTGTGGAGCAACAACGTGGTGAAGGCCGAGACCGGCTGGAACGGCGGCATCCTCTACTACAACATCGAGGCCAAGTAACCCCAGGCATCTGAACTTGCCCTCAGGCGCGGGGGTCCGGCCATGAGCCGGGCCCCCGTCCGCTTGTTGCGCAGGAAGGCATCTCCATGAAACTCCATCGCATCGGAAGGAGGGGCGCACCGTGATCCGGTACATCATCCGTCGGCTCCTCCAGGTGATTCCCGTCTTCCTGGGAACCACCCTCCTCGTCTACTACATGGTCTTCGCGCTCCCCGGGGACCCCATCGCGGCACTCTTCGGCGAACGCCAGCCGCCGCAAAGCGTCATCGACGCACTGCGCAGCCAGTACAACCTGGATCAGCCGTTCTGGGTCCAGTACGGCCTCTTCCTGAAGAACCTCTTCACCTTCAACCTCGGCGTCGACTTCACCCAGCAGCCCATTGCCGCAACCCTCGCCCGGATCTTCCCGGTCACGGCGATGCTCGCGATCGAAGCGCTCATCATCCAGGCCGTGTTCGGCGTGCTCTTCGGCGTCTTCGCCGGCCTGCGCAAGGGAAAGCTTTTCGACTCCACCGTCCTGGTGGCCTCCCTCGTGGTGATCGCCGTGCCCACCTTCGTCCTCGGTTTCGTCTTCCAGTTGATCTTCGGCGTGCAGCTCGGCTGGGCCAAGCCCACGGTGGGCGCCAACGCCGACTGGGGGAACCTGATCCTCCCCGCCGTCGTGCTGGGCCTGGTGTCTTTCGCCTACGTGCTGCGGCTGACGCGGACCTCCGTCATCGAGAACATGAATGCGGACTATGTCCGAACCGCCACCGCAAAGGGCCTGTCCCGTCCGCGCGTGGTGCTGGCCCATATCCTCCGCAACTCAATGATTCCGGTCGTCACCTATCTTGGTGCCAACCTCGGCGGGCTCATGGGCGGTGCGATCGTCACGGAAGGCATCTTCAACGTCCCGGGCGTCGGCAACAAGCTTTTCCAGGCAGTGCAACGCGGCGAAGGCCCCACGGTGGTTGCCATCGTAAGCGTGCTGGTCCTGGTCTTCGTCGTGGCCAACCTGCTGGTTGACCTCCTGTACGCCTGGCTCGACCCGAGGATTCGCTATGAGTAACAACAACCACTTCGTGGCTCCCGTCGAGGAAACGCCGCTCCAGGCCACGGACTCCCTCAAGACTGACCAGGCACCCCTGAGCCTGTGGGCGGACGCGTGGCGCAAGCTCCGCCGTCGACCGCTGTTCATCGTCTCTTCGCTGATGATCCTCTTCCTGCTGTTCGTCGCCTTTTTCCCCGGCGTGTTCACCAGCGTTGATCCGGGCAGTTGCCAGCTCTCCAACTCCGAAGCAGGGCCGAGGCCCGGCCACCCCTTCGGGTTCACCCTCCAGGGGTGCGATGTGTTCGCCCGGGTCATCCACGGAACCCAGGCCTCGCTCGCAGTGGGCGTCCTCTCCGTCATCTGCGTGTTGGTGATCGGTGTGACCCTCGGTGCGCTCGCCGGCTATTACGGCGGCTGGCTGGATGCGGTACTCGCCCGCCTGGGTGACATCTTCTTCGCGCTGCCGCTGATCCTGGGCGCGCTGGTCATCACACAGCTTCCGCTGTTCCGCGAGAACAAGAGCGTCTGGACAGTGGTGTTCGTGATTTCCATGCTGGCCTGGCCGCAGATGGCCCGTATTACCCGCGGTGCGGTCATCGAGGTGCGCAATGCCGATTTCGTGACGGCTGCGCGTTCGCTGGGGGTCTCGCGCTTCGGTGCCTTGGTGCGCCACGTGCTGCCGAACGCCCTCGCCCCGGTGATCGTGCTGGCCACCCTTGAACTCGGTGTGTTCATCGTGGCGGAAGCAACCTTGTCCTTCCTGGGCATCGGCCTGCCCCCGGGCGTCATGTCCTGGGGCAATGACATTTCCTCCGCGAACGCCTCGATCCGCACCACCCCGTCGATCCTGCTCTACCCGGCAGGCGCCCTGTCCATCACCGTCCTGAGCTTCATCATGCTCGGCGACGCCGTCCGCGATGCTCTTGATCCCAAGAGCCGCCAGCGCTGAGGAGGCGATGATGAATACCGTCAGAATCGACGAAGCAGGAACGGCAAAAGACCGGCCGATCCTCGAAATCAAGGACCTCGCCATCACCTTCACCACCAGTGCGGGCGAGTTCAAGGCTGTCAAGAACGCCCACCTGAGCATCATGCCGGGCGAAACGGTCGCCATCGTGGGGGAGTCCGGTTCCGGAAAGTCGACGACGGCGCTCGCCGCCATCGGCTTGTTGCCCGGCAACGGCCGGGTGACAGGCGGGCAGATCCTGCTCGACGGTGAGGACATCGCCCATGCGTCCGAAAAGCGCATGATCGAGCTGCGCGGCAGCCACATCGGCATGGTCCCGCAGGACCCGATGTCCAACCTCAACCCGGTGTGGAAGATCGGCTACCAGGTGCGGGAGACACTCAAGGCGAACGGCCGCCCGGACGGGCCCGACGACGTCGCGCGCGTCCTCGCGGAGGCAGGCTTGCCGGATGCGCACCGCCGCGCCCGGCAGTACCCGCATGAGTTTTCCGGCGGCATGCGCCAGCGCGCGTTGATCGCGATCGGCCTGAGCTGCTCACCCAAGCTGCTGATCGCCGACGAACCCACGTCCGCCCTGGACGTCACGGTGCAGCGCAAGATCCTGGACCACCTGGACAAGATGACCACGGAACTGGGCACTTCGGTGCTGCTCATCACCCACGACCTCGGCCTCGCTGCCGAGCGCGCGGACAAGGTAGTGGTCATGTACCAGGGCAATGTCGTGGAGGCCGGTCCGTCCCTGGAGTTGCTGCAGAACCCGCAGCATCCATACACCCGGCGGCTCGTGGAGTCCGCGCCGTCCCTGGCGTCGCGCCGCATCCAGTCGGCCAAGGAACAAGGCGTGGAGGCAGAAGACCTGCTCGCGCCCGCTGCCGAGGGGACGTCCCGGGACGAGGTCCTGCAGGTCCGGAACCTGCGCAAGATCTACAAGCTGCGGCAGGGCCTGGGCAAGTCCAGCGACTTCGCGGCCGTGGATGACGTCAGCTTCAGCGTGAGGCGCGGAACCACGACGGCGATCGTCGGCGAGTCAGGATCCGGCAAGTCCACGGTGGCGAAGATGGTCCTGCAGTTGGAGGCCCCCACGGAGGGGCAGATCATTTTCGACGGCGTCGATACCGCAGGCCTGAAGGGCAGGGAACTGTTCACGTTCCGGCGCCGTGTGCAGCCGATCTTCCAGGACCCCTACGGTTCGCTCGACCCGATGTACAACATCTACCGCACCATCGAGGAGCCGCTGCGGATCCACAAGATCGGCAACGCCGCCAGCCGCGAGAAAAAGGTCCGGGAGCTGCTTGAACAAGTGGCCCTGCCGCAGAGCACCATGCAGCGCTACCCGAACGAACTCTCCGGCGGCCAACGCCAGCGCGTCGCCATCGCGCGGGCCCTGGCCTTGGACCCGGAGGTCATCATCTGTGACGAAGCAGTCTCCGCGCTGGATGTGCTGGTCCAGGCACAGGTGCTGAACCTCCTGACCGAGCTGCAGGGACGGCTGGGGCTGACCTACCTCTTCATCACGCACGACCTCGCCGTGGTCCGGCAGATCGCAGACCATGTGTGCGTCATGGAGAAGGGCAAGCTGGTGGAAACCGGCACCACAGACGACGTCTTCGAGGCGCCGCAGCAGGAGTACACCATGGCCCTGCTGAACGCGATCCCGGGGGCGAGCCTCATGCTCCCTCCGGCGGTGGCATAGCTGCCTGGATAAATCACGACGGCGGCCTTCCGCCTGAACGCGGAAGGCCGCCGTCGTGCATTAAGCGAAAGTCAGGATTCGGAGCCCTCGGCGGCCAGCCCGAGTTCGGACAAACGGCGGGCGAGGACCGAGGACAGCTTGCGGTGGCCGGGTGCGGCCAGGTGGATGCCGTCCACGAGGTCCCTTTCCACGCCGTAGCGGCTGAGCCAGTCGCCTGCGCTGATGAATGGGATATCGGCACTGGCTGCGATCCCGCCGAGGAGGGCGTCAACCTCGGTGCGGCGTCCGCCGCCGTGCCCCTGGCCGCGCGCGAGGGTGCCGATCATGACGAGCCGGCTGCCGGGGTAGCGGCTGCGGAGTTCGTCGATCAGGCGGAGCGCGTTCGTGGCGATCGAGGTGTCCTCCGCACCGACCCGGACGTCGTTGCCGCCGCCCTGCACCACGATCAGCGGCGGTGAACCATGGGGGAGCAACCAGTCGCCGTTCTGCAGGGCGTCGATGTAATTGCCTGTGGTGCCATTCCCGGCGACGAAGCCTGTGCCGCTCTTGCCTGCATAGAACACGGTGTAGCCCAGCGCGGCGAGGGCGCTGCGGGGCCAGGACCCCTCCGGCTCCGACTGTGAATCGCCGATCAGTAGCGCGGTATGGCGGATGTCGGGGAGAACCACTTCGTCGCGGCCGGTGCTGGCGTTGCGGCGTACGGCGTTGCCGGCGCCCGTGGCCGGGCCGCGGTCCAGGCCTGCAGCCGGGCTCGGAGCCGCAACCGCCTGGCCCGACGCTGCGCCGGGAACGGAGCTCCGTTTTACAGTAGCCGGAGCGCTCCCTCCGGAAGCTTGGGCACAGCCCGTGCAGGCGAGGGCGAAAGCGAGCACGGAAGCGGAGCCGAGCAGTACCGCATGACGCTTGCGCGCGCGGGGCTTTCGCATAAGGGACTCCTGATGATTGCTGCGAACTTCATTGCAATGCTGAAGCATTGGGATCCCGGATGAACAGGGACTGGACATTTCTGTTCTGCAACAACTTGGCGCGCGGGTTCCGGGGCAGCTTCCGGCGCGGCTTCCCGGGGCGGGTTCCCGGGGCGACAGGCGCCGCTGTGATGGCGGACACTTTTAGCCCGCGCGGGCCGCTGCCGTTAGGCCAACCATTGCCGCAGCATCTAGAATCTAGGGAGGTGCCCTGTGCAAAGGGTCTGATCCGTCGTGCGATCCGCTTTGGATATGGCGCGATACCACAGCTGACTTCACCACTGAATCGAGCCATAACGCATGTCTGAAACCACCACCCGCACTGCGTCGCGCAGCGACCTCCGCAACGTAGCGATCGTGGCCCACGTTGACCACGGCAAGACCACCCTGGTCGATGCCATGCTCAAGCAGACCAACTCCTTCGCATCGCACGGCGAGGTTGAGGACCGGGTCATGGACTCCGGCGACCTGGAACGTGAAAAGGGCATCACCATCCTCGCCAAGAACACCACCGTTGCCTACAACGGTCCGTCTTCCAACGGCGAAACCATCACCATCAACGTGATCGACACCCCCGGCCACGCCGACTTCGGTGGCGAGGTGGAGCGCGGCCTGTCCATGGTTGACGGCGTCGTGCTGCTCGTGGACTCCTCCGAAGGTCCGCTCCCGCAGACCCGCTTCGTGCTCCGCAAGGCCCTCGCCGCGCACCTGCCCGTCATCCTGCTGGTCAACAAGACCGACCGCCCCGACGCCCGCATCGACGAGGTCGTCCACGAGTCCATGGACCTCCTCCTGGGCCTCGCCTCCGACCTCGCTGACGAAGTTCCGGACCTGGACCTGGACAAGGTCCTGGAAGTTCCCGTGGTGTACGCCGCCGCCAAGGTCGGCCGCGCTTCCCTCGAGCAGCCGGCCGACGGCTCCGCTCCGGACAACGAGGACCTCGAGCCGCTCTTCAAGACGATCATCGAGCACATCCCGGCTCCGAAGTATGATCCTGAAGGCGTGCTGCAGGCCCACGTGACCAACCTGGACGCTTCCCCGTTCCTCGGCCGCCTCGCCCTGCTCCGCATCTACAACGGCACCCTGCGCAAGGGCCAGCAGGTTGCCTGGGCCCGCCAGAACGGTGAACTCAAGACCGTCAAGATCACCGAACTCCTCGCCACGAAGGCGCTGGAGCGCGTTCCTGCCGAATCCGCAGGCCCCGGCGAGATCGTCGCCGTCGCCGGCATCGAAGACATCACCATCGGTGAAACCCTCACCGACGTCGAAAACCCGCAGCCGCTGCCGCTCATCACGGTTGACGACCCCGCCATCTCCATGACCATCGGTATCAACACCTCGCCGCTCGCCGGCAAGGTCAAGGGCGCCAAGGTCACGGCCCGCCAGGTGAAGGACCGCCTGGACAAGGAGCTGATCGGTAACGTCTCTATCCGCGTGCTCCCCACCGAGCGCCCGGACGCCTGGGAAGTCCAGGGCCGTGGTGAACTGGCCCTCGCGATCCTCGTGGAGCAGATGCGCCGCGAAGGCTTCGAGCTCACCGTGGGCAAGCCGCAGGTGGTCACCAAGACCATCGACGGCAAGATCCACGAGCCCATGGAGCACATGACCATCGACGTCCCCGAAGAGTTCCTCGGCGCCGTCACCCAGCTGATGGCCGCACGCAAGGGCCGCATGACCAACATGGCCAACCACGGCACCGGCTGGGTCCGCATGGAGTTCATCGTCCCTGCCCGTGGCCTGATCGGCTTCCGCACCAAGTTCCTTACGGAAACCCGTGGCGCCGGCATCGCGGCTTCCATCTCCGAGGGCTACGAGCCGTGGGCCGGTCCGATCGAATACCGCACCAACGGTTCCATGGTGGCCGACCGTGCAGGCGTGGTCACCCCGTTCGCCATGATCAACCTGCAGGAACGCGGTTCCTTCTTCGTCAAGCCCACCGCCGAGGTGTACGAGGGCATGATCGTGGGCGAGAACTCCCGCGCCGACGACATGGACGTCAACATCACCAAGGAAAAGAAGCTCACCAACATGCGCTCTTCCACGGCTGACTCCTTCGAAAACCTGACCCCGCCGCGTGAGCTGACGCTCGAGGAGTCCCTCGAATTCGCCCGCGAGGACGAATGCGTGGAGATTACCCCCGAGGACATCCGCATCCGCAAGGTCATCCTGGACGCCAACGAGCGCGCCAAGGCAGCACGCGCCCGTGCCAAGGCCTAATCGGCTTAGCTGGCTGGGATAGTGCATAAGAGGGCCACCGGAGGGTTCCGCGGCATTGCCGCAGGACTTCCGGTGGCCCTTTTTGCTGCCGTTTTCGCGGCGGTGGCCGGCACGGCCCTGCACCGGCAGTACCTGGCGCTGGCCGGCGTCGAACTCCATTGGGGGCCGCCGGCCGCCCTCCTGCTGCTCGCGGCCCTTCAGCTGTTGTTGGCGGGACGCTACCGTTCCTTGATTCCGACGGCGGTGGCCGGCATCGGCTGTTACGTGCTGGTGGGACTGCTCGCCGCGGCCGGGCCAGGGAAACAGCTGATCCTGGGCGATGTGCCGGGGAATGTCTGGGTGTACGGCATTGCTGTTGTGACCCTCGTGATGCTGGTGGTGTGCAGGGGCTTCGCGCGGCGGAACTGAGCTGGCGCCTGTTCCTTGCCGCACATGTCCAGCCCTGAGCTCTAACGATGGACATATCACTCATATGTGCATCCTTTGATACTCCAGTCGGACATGCTCCTTGCGCCAGCTTCTTCAGGAATGGACATGTCCGTCTACTACCCGGGACTGGGTACATGTCCTTTTCCACATACGGGAACTCAGCTCTTTTCGCTCCTCCTCCGGGCCGAAAGCATGGCTCCATGGTGAATATCAGTGACGTGATGTCCGGTTACGGTGGCGTAGTCCGTGCGAAGCATCTCGCGGCAGCCGGAGTCTCGAATCTCCAACTCCGGAACGCTTTGTCCCGGGGCCAACTGTCCAGGATTGCGCGCGGCGTTTACGCCCTCGACGGCGCCGATCCCACGTTGCGCGCCATCCGCTCGCTCCCAGCCGAGCCCGCGTGCGTATCTGCTGCTGAGCTTGCCGGGCTCTGGATCGTGCGGAGGCCGGTGGAACCACACGTTGCCGTTCCACACAGCCGGAAGTACCCGGGGTTCCATTGCCATAGAACGGCGTCACCGCCGACGCTGCTTGACTCCGTGGTCCTGGCCTTACGCTGCCTTCCCGAATTGGAGGCGCTGGCGATTGCCGAATCGGCCATTGCGTTGAAAAGGGTATCCATGTCCGCCGTCAGGGCACGGCTCGGTGGGCGAAACGATGCCCGCGAACGGGCGGTTCTCGGCCAAGTGGTGCCCCATTCTCAGTCACTGCTTGAATGCTTGGCCCGGTACCACCTCCGCCTGGCGGGGTTTCACGTTGAATCCCAGGTAAGCATTCCCGGCATGGGGCATATCGATCTCATGGTTGACGGGCGTCTGGGGATCGAGGCCGACGGCGCAGAATTCCACATGGACAAAGCCAGCTTTGAAGAAGATCGGCGGCGCTGGAATGTCACCACAAGGCTGGGAGTTCCAACCTTGGTCGTGAGTTATTCGTTGGTGAAGTTCAGGCCAGCAGAGTTCGTGGCCTTGGTTCGTGAAACTCTTCGCTCGCTGGATCAGGCGGCTTGAGTCGTCGGGCACCTGTATGTCCATTACCTGTTGGGACATGTCCACTGCTGGCTTCTGCCAACGGACATGTGCTGCCACGGCGCATCCTCCATAGACGGATATGCGCCGCAGCCGGGACAAGGAAGGAACATATTCCTGTTATGTCCAACTGTCGTGCCGGGCGGTGGACATGTCCGTTTAGGAGACTGAACGCGCACTCCGCCGCGGCGGTGGGGGCGGAACGGCCTTCGCCGTGACCACCAGCTCCAAGGGGATCTCGACGTCGGACTGCCGGGTGCGGATGGTGCAGGAACCGGCGGAAGCGGAGACCAGGTAGCCGAGGGCGTCGGTGAACCCGCCGTCGATTCTGTAGCGCACCACTACCCGGGTTCCTTCGGCGGTATTCGAAAGGAAATCCTGGGGACGCGGCAAGTTCACCAGTTCATAGTAGGACGCGTGGCTAGGTTCGTGCGTTCGGGCTGTTGGATAATAAGCTCAGAATTCAACGGATCCGGCGCATTATGGCCGGACGCACCATCCGGGCAGCGGCCCGGAGCAACTCTGGAGAGGCAAGGGACGTGACTTACGTAATCGCGCAGCCGTGTGTGGACGTCAAGGACAAGGCATGTATTGAGGAATGCCCGGTTGACTGCATCTACGAAGGCGAGCGGTCCCTCTACATCCACCCCGACGAATGCGTTGACTGCGGCGCCTGCGAACCCGTGTGCCCGGTGGAAGCCATCTACTACGAAGACGACACCCCGGAAGAGTGGGCCGACTACTACAAGGCCAACGTCGAGTTCTTCGACGACCTCGGCTCGCCGGGTGGTGCCGCCAAGATCGGCAACACCGGCAAGGACCACCCCTTCATCGCTGCCCTGCCCCCGCAGAACCAGGACCACTAGGAACGGTTGCACCCTTGATCTCCGCGGCGCCGTCCTTCGGCCTTGACCTGCCCGATTACCCGTGGGAAGCCATGGCACCGTACCTCGCCAAGGCTTCCGAGCATCCCGGGGGAGTCGTCAACCTCTCCATCGGAACGCCGGTCGACCCGACGCCGGCCCTGATCCGGGACGCCTTGTCGGCGGCATCGGACGCCCACGGCTACCCGACGGTCCATGGCACCGAGCCCCTCCGGCAGGCTGTGTCCGACTGGTTCGCCTCCCGACGCGGTGTTCCCGGCCTTGATCCCAGGGACATCATGCCGACGGTCGGGTCCAAGGAACTCGTGGCCTGGCTGCCGTTCCTGCTGGGCCTGCGCCCCGGGGACGTCGTGGTGCGCCCCACGGTCGCGTACCCCACCTACGACATCGGTGCCACCCTGGCCGGGGCCACCGCTGTGGCTGCCGACGACCTCGATGAGCTCGACGCCGCGACCCGCGCCAAGGTGCGGCTTGTCTGGGTCAATTCGCCGGGCAATCCCACTGGCAGCGTTCGCGACGTCGCTTCCCTCAAGGCGATCGTTGAGCAGGCCCGCCAGGCGGGCGCCGTGGTGGCGTCCGACGAATGCTACGCCGAGCTTGGCTGGGGCGAATGGGATGCCCAGCGCGGCGGAGAGGCCGTGCCAAGCATCCTGGACCCCCGGGTCAGCGGAGGCTCCAACGACGGACTGCTCAGTGTGTACTCCCTGAGCAAGCAGTCCAACCTCGCCGGTTACCGGGCGGCGTTCGTCGCCGGCGACTCCGCCATCGTGGCGAACCTGGTCAACAGCCGCAAGCACGCCGGGATGATTGTGCCGTATCCGATCCAGGAAGCGATGCGTGTGGCACTGGGCGATGCGGACCACGTCTTCGCGCAGAAGGACCTTTACCGCTCCCGCCGTGAACGGCTCCTGCCGGCCCTGCAGGACTTCGGCCTCAAGATCCACGAATCAAAGGCAGGCCTCTACCTCTGGGCAACCGCCGGGGAAGCCACTTGGGACACCGTGCAGCGCTTCGCTGAACTCGGCATCGTCGTCGGGCCCGGAGTCTTCTACGGCGACGCCGGAAACGGCTTCATCCGTGTGGCCCTGACGGGGTCCGACGAGCGGATCGATGCCGCAGTGGAGCGCCTGCGCGGGCAGGCCTGACGCCAGCCCCGGAAGGTGTGAGCTGCGGCACATTTGCCGCCTCCGGGAGGGTAACCGGGCTTCCCGGATTAGTTCCTCCCGGGTGCTGGGGGTAGCTTATAACTGACTATTGATGGTGGCTTTCCGAGGAAAGCAGTCCAATCGACCGGACTACAACCGGCAGGATGCGCCCGGCGGGCGCCACCGGAAGTTGGTTGGATCAAGCTTTCTACGGAGGCCAAGAGCCTCATGAAGGGGACTCCATGACTGAGACCACCAGCGCTACCTTGCGCCACGCCGGCGGCGAACTTGAACTCCCGCGGATCAAGGTCGTTGAAGGGAACGAGGGCTACGACGTTTCCAAGCTGCTGAAGCAGACAGGCGCCGTCACTTACGACCCCGGCTTCATGAACACGGCGGCAACGATGTCGGCGATCACGTACATCGACGGCGATGCCGGAATCCTGCGCTACCGCGGTTACCCGATCGAGCAGCTCGCGGAGCACTCCAGCTTCCTGGAAGTCTCCTACCTGCTCATTTACGGCAACCTGCCCAGCCCCACAGAGCTGGAAGAGTTCGACCAGAAGATCCGCCGCCACACCCTGCTCCACGAGGATCTCAAGGGCTTCTTCGGCGGCTTCCCGCGCGACGCGCACCCCATGCCGGTGCTGTCCTCGGCTGTCTCCGCGCTGTCGACCTTCTACCAGGACTCCCTGGACCCGTTCAACCCCGAGCACGTGGAAGTTTCCACCATCCGCCTCATGGCAAAGCTCCCGGTCATCGCGGCTTACGCCCACAAGAAGTCCATCGGCCAGCCCATGCTGTACCCGGACAACTCCATGAACCTCGTGGAGAACTTCCTGCGCCTCTCCTTCGGTCTTCCGGCCGAGCAGTACGAGCTCGATCCGATCATCGTCAAGGCGCTCGACCTGCTCCTCATCCTCCACGCGGACCACGAGCAGAACTGCTCCACCTCCACCGTCCGCCTGGTGGGTTCGGCCAACGCCAACCTCTTCGCTTCGGTGTCCGCGGGCATCAACGCCCTCTTCGGCCCGGCCCACGGTGGCGCCAACGAGGCCGTGCTGAAGATGCTCCGCCAGATCCAGGCCGACGGCATCAAGCCCGAGGACTACATGGAGAAGGTCAAGAACAAGGAAGACGGCGTCCGCCTCATGGGCTTCGGACACCGCGTCTACAAGAACTACGATCCCCGCGCGAAGATCATCAAGGCCACCGCCCACGAGATCCTCGGCAAGCTCGGCGGCAACGACGAACTGCTGGACATCGCACTCCGTCTTGAAGAGAAGGCCCTGGCTGACGACTACTTCATCCAGCGCAAGCTCTACCCGAACGTCGACTTCTACACCGGCCTGATCTACAAGGCCATGGGCTTCCCGGAGAAGATGTTCACCGTGCTGTTCGCGATCGGCCGCCTCCCCGGCTGGATCGCCCAGTGGCGCGAAATGATCACCGACCCCGCCACGAAGATCGGCCGTCCGCGGCAGCTCTACACCGGGGAACCGGAGCGCAACTACCCGGCTCTCTAGCCGGGCCAGTACGACGGCGGCCGCCCACCTTTCGAGGTTGGGCGGCCGTTTGCGTGTGGCAGGGTTGTACCTGCCGGGGACAGTGCTGCTGTTTCCTTGGCCACACACCGGTGCCACCAAGGCACGCCTGCCGACGATTGAAGCACGATCGTGCTAAAAAGGCATGTGCCAAAAATCGTAGACGCCGCCGCGCGGCGACAGGACGTTGTCGACGCCGTCTTCAGGATCATCGCTTCCGATGGATTGGAACGTGCCTCCCTGCGCGAGGTAGCCGATGAAGCGGGACTGGCCGTCGGCTCGGTACGCCACTATTTCGCCAGCAGTGACGAACTGCTGGTCCACTCGTTTTCCGTGGTCATCGACCGGATCGCAGGCCGCCTGGAAGCCGCGCTTGAATCCGTCCAGGCTGAAGAACCCGGCAGCGACGCCCACCACGAAGCCGTGCTCGCACTTCTCGGCCAGCTGCTGCCCCTGGACGAGGAGCGTGCCGTGGACGTCTGCGTCTGGCTGGCCTTCCGCACGGCCGCCCGGATCAAAGCCGTATACGCGCCGGAAGCCGCGCGGAGCCACCGCGCGGTGGCCGCCGTCGTCGGGCAATTGATCATGCTGTTGCTGCCCGGCAGCGCACAGCAGGACATCCTGGTCACGGAGGCGGAACGCCTCCTGGCCGCGCTGGACGGCCTGTGCATGCACGCCCTCCTCCAGCCCGAATGGATGACCGCACAGATGTGCCGCGATGTGCTGGAGGCACACCTCGCGGGCCTCGCCGCCTGAGTAAAAACCGGCCGTTAACCTCGGGAGCCAACAGGAATAAACTGTAAGTCTGGACAGGCACCGGCCAAGGGAGGCGTTCGGATGCATGACACAGGCGGTCAGGGATGGCGGATCACCATGGACACCTCATCCCCGCTTCTTATTGCCTTGTATCTGAGGGATGTCGCAGGACTGGACGGCGCGGGAACGCCCACCCTGTCCCATGCCACCCCGAAGGTCAGGCACTCGGATCACAGCCACCTGACCGCGGAAGTCGGCGGCATCGGCGCGCTCAAGACCGAATGGGAGGCCTGGTGGCAACAGCTGCTCAAGGCGTACCCGGAACCTGCCACGGAGCTCTCCCCGCCGGATTTCGCGGCATTCTCGAATTCGCCCGCCCTTCAACGCGTGCTCCAGGCGCATTATGGTTCAGCCTTGGACTGGGCGCGTGAACGGGTCGAGGAATACCAGGAAATAGAAGCCGAACGGGAGGCAAGCGGCGCCACCTTGATGCTCGGGGACCTGGTGGAGGACCGGCTCCTCGAGGTGGGGCGCGGCCCCCGGGACTTCCAACTGAGCATCATCGAGCTTCCGCTGAACGAGCCCCGAGCCTGGTATCTGGAGCCGGACAAGATGATCATGAGCCAGCGCCTCTTGTCTCAGCCGGAAATCTTCCGGAGCTATGTCCAGCCCGTTGTGGAGATGCTCGCCTGACGTTTGCACGGGGACCGGGCGTGCGGCGGCTCAGCTGCGCGGGGCAGACACCGTGATGCTGAGCGTTCCTGCCGGCGCTGCGGACTCCTGCCAGCCTTTGTGATCGTCCCTGTTCCAGGTGTGCCCGTCCAGCTGGACCTGCGTGACGGAGAGCGTCTTGGCGTTCGCCACTGCCCATTGGGCGAGGGCCCAGGCGGCCGCACCGGTGGAGTACGCTCCTGAATCGATCAGCACCGTGCGTCCCTGGCTCTTAGCGGCAACGGGGCCGAACGCCGTCGTCATTGCATCCACCACCGTGGCCGGATCGCCGGCGGCGTCCGCGCTCCGCAGGGTGCAGTCCAGCGCCGCCGAGGACTGGCCGGTGAGCGAGGACGCGAAGGCACGCCCCATGGCCTCATGCTGGGCGTAGGCGCGGGGAAAAGCTGAGCGCTGCACGGTCTGCGCGGCTTCGGTGATTTCCATCGACTGGTAGCCGGGAACCTTCACCAGGCCGTCGTAGAAGGCGTTGCTCGCGTACACGGGGTCCATCACCTGGGCTTCGGTTCCCCAGCCTTGGGAGGGCCGCTGCTGGAACAGCCCTCGGGAATCCGGGCCGGCCTGGTCCCCGTAGTCGATGTTCCGGAGACGGGATTCCTGCATGGCCGTAGCGAGGGCGATGGTGGCGGCACGCGGCGGCAGCCCGCGGCGGACGGCAACGGAGGTGATGAGGGCCGCGTTGGCGGCCTGGTCGGTTGCCAGTTCAAAGGAGGCAGTGCCGACGACGGCGGTGCAGCGCTCCGTGACCAGGGTCTCGGAGCGCTGCAGGACCGTTGTTACTGCATAGACCGCGCCTGCCGCGAGGGCCAGTGCCAGCAGCAGGGTGAGGGTGCGTCGGAGGCGGCGCATCCGGTCCGGTCAGTTGGCGTGGAGGGCTTCGTTGAGTTCCACGGTCTGGCCCTTGCGGGGAAGCACCTCCACTTCACCGGTGGTGGAGTTGCGGCGGAACAGCAGGTTCGGCATGCCGGAGAGTTCCACGGCCTTGACGATGCTGGAGGTGTCCTCGCCGTTTTCGTCCTTCGGACCCGGAACGCGGACGCGGGTGCCCGCGGTGACGTAGAGGCCGGCTTCGACCACGGAGTCGTCGCCGATGCTGATGCCCACGCCGGAGTTGGCGCCGAGCAGGACGCGTTCGCCCAGTGCGATCCGCTCCTTGCCGCCGCCGGACAGGGTGCCCATGATCGAGGCGCCACCGCCGACGTCGGTGCCGTTGCCGGCCACCACGCCCGCGGAGATGCGGCCTTCCACCATGGAGGTGCCCAGCGTGCCGGCGTTGAAGTTCACGAAGCCTTCGTGCATCACGGTGGTGCCTTCTGCGAGGTGCGCGCCCAGGCGGACGCGGTCGGCGTCGGCGATGCGTACACCGGAGGGAACAACGTAGTCCACCATGCGCGGGAACTTGTCGATGCCGTATACGGTGACCGGGCCGCGCTTGCGCAGGCGCGCACGGGTCAGTTCGAAGCCTTCGACGGCGGCAGGGCCGAAGTTGGTCCACACGACGTTGGGGAGCTTGCCGAAAATGCCGTCCAGGTTGATGCTGTTCGGTTTGACCAGACGGTGGGAAAGCAGGTGCAGGCGCAGGTAGGCGTCCACGGTGTCTGCGGGAGCTTCGTCCAGGTTGATCTGCGCGAAGACCACCTTCTGCTGGGTGCCGCGTGCCTCGTCGTCACCTTCGGCGGCGAGGGCGGTCAGGGATTCGTCGGCGTTCTCGACCGAGCGGAGGGACTCTGCGGCCACGCCGAGCGAGGGTGCCGGGAACCAGGCGTCCAGCACCGTGGCTTCGCCGGAAGCGTTGGTGGCGATCGTGGCCAGACCGAAGCCGTAGGCGGAGCGGTCGTCAGCGGAAGTGTTGTCAGGAACGGCAGTCGCGGCGGTTTCAGTCATGGGGAAAGTGTATCGAGCGGGACTGACACCCTAGAAACCGTGAAGAGTCCCGGAAGGTCGTATTTCGCCGGGATACAGTGGACGGGTGACCGTTGAATCCGTTCCCGTTCTTGACCTGCGACAAGACGTCGCCCTGCTCACCGCCGCGATCATGGACATCAACAGTGTGTCCGGAAATGAAACCGCCCTGGCCGACGCCGTGGAGAATGGCCTCCGCGCGATCCCCGGCTTGGAGATCGTCCGCGATGGCGACGCGATCGTGGCCCGTACCAACCTTGGCCGTCCCGAGCGTGTCATCCTCGCCGGGCACCTGGACACCGTTCCGCTGCCCGTCACCGAAGGCGCCCGCGGCACGGTCCCGTCCACCTGGGTGTCCGGAGTCCCGGGCAGCGGTGTCCTGTACGGACGCGGCGCCACCGACATGAAGGGCGGCGTCGCGGTGCAGCTGGCGCTAGCCGCAACCATGTTCGACGGCGGTGCGGAGCCGGCCAAGGACGTCACTTTCGTGTTCTACGATCATGAGGAAGTCGAGGCCGAGAAGAGCGGCCTTGGCCGGCTGGTGCGGAACTACCCCGAGCTGCTGCACGGCGACTTCGCGATCCTGCTGGAACCCACCAACGGCACGGTGGAAGGCGGGTGCAACGGCACCATGCGCTTCGAAGCCACCACGGTGGGGGAGGCAGCGCACTCCGCCCGCGCCTGGATGGGCCACAACGCCATCCACGACGCCGCGCCCATCCTGGCCCGCCTGGCGGCTTACGAACCGCAGACGATCAATGTGGACGGCCTGGACTATCGCGAGAGCTTGAACGCGGTGAAGATCCACGGCGGCACGGCCGGGAATGTCATCCCGGACCGTTGCGTGGTGGAAATCAATTACCGCTTCGCGCCGGACAAGAACGTCGAACAGGCCGAGGCCCACGTCCGTGAGCTCCTGGCTGGCTTCGACGTCGCCCGCACCGATGCTGCAGCCGGGGCGCGGCCGGGACTGAACCACCCGGCCGCCGCCTCCTTCGTTGCCGCCGTCGGTGCCGAGCCCAAGCCCAAATACGGTTGGACCGACGTCGCGCGCTTCAGCGAGCTCGGCGTCCCGGCGGTGAACTTCGGCCCCGGGGATGCGCTGCTGGCGCACAAGGACAACGAACACGTCGACGCCGATGCCATCCGTGAGTGCTTCCGCGCGCTGCGGCTGTGGCTGGCTGACTAGGCGCTCGTTCCAACAGAAAGGTCCGCAGCCGGATGGCTGCGGACCTTTCTGCTCTTAATCGTGACGCTACTTTTGCTCCGGGCCCGGGACGCTGTCCTTGGCAACCGGATCGTTTCCTCCGGGCTCGAGGCCCGTACGGATGGCCGCCGGCGCAACGCCGCCGGCTGCCTTCTTGGAACCGCGGCGCTCAATCCAGATCGCCAACCGCGATACGCAGAGGTTGATGGCGATGTAGATGCCTGCTGCCACGAAGAAGACGGGGAACAGGAACGCGCTTCCCAGGAAGTCAGCCATGACCTGGACGGAGCGGAGGAGCTCGCCGTAGGCCACGATGTAGCCGAGCGAGGTGTCCTTCAGGAGCACCACCAACTGGGCCACCAAGGACGGCATCATGCGCCGGACCGCCTGCGGGAGTTCAATCAGCAAGCGCGATTGGAAGCTGGTCAGGCCGATAGCCAAACCGGCCTCCCGCTGGCCCTTGGGCAGGGACTGGATGCCGGCACGGATGATCTCCGCAAAGATGGCGGCGTTGTACAGCACCAGGCCGGCAACCACGGCGATAAATGAGTTCGTGGCGAACACCAGCAGCACGAACAGCATCATCAGGACCACGGGCATGCCGCGCAGGAACTCCAGGACCACCCGGGTTGGAATCCTGATCCAGTCCACCAGGGAGATCCGGAGCAGGCACAGCATCAGGCCGAGCGGGAACGCGATGACGGCGGCGATGGCTGCCGCGCTGAGGGTGGCGATGATGCCGTTCCCGAGGAGCGTCCAGACGTCGCCGCGGGTGAAAATCGCCCAGCGGCGCCCTTCGAAGATGCCTTGCTGCGCGAGGGTCATGATGATCCAGGCTGCCAGGCCAAGGATCAGGACGGTTCCGATAATCGAACCGATCAGCGAAACGCGGCGGGCCTTGGGGCCCGGGACGTCGTAGAGAACGGAGGTCATCGGGCAATCGCCACCTTTCGCTCCACCGTGCTGGCAAGGATTCCGAGCGGAACGGTAAGGAGCAGATAGAAGAACGCCACGCCCAGGAGCACGGCCATGACCTGGTCACCGTTCGCATTGGCCATCTGGCGGCCGTAGCCGAACAGTTCGAGGACAAAGAAGGCACCGGCCACGGAAGAGTTCTTGACGAGTGCGATCAGGATGTTGATCAACGGCGGAATCACCGTCCGGAGCGCTTGGGGCAGGATGATCAGGGTGAGGACCTGGCCGAACTTCATGCCGATGCTGCGTGCCGCCTCCGCTTGGCCGAGCGGGACACTGTTGACGCCGGAACGGACTGCCTCGGCCACAAACGCCGCGGTGTACGCGCTGAGCGCGATGATCGCGGCCACTTCGAACTGTTCGAACCGGACTCCGAGGCGGGGAAGGACGACCGCGGCGAAGAAGAAGGCGATGGTCAGCGGGGTGTTCCGGAGGACCTCCACGTACACGGTGCTGAAACCGCGGAGGGCTGCCACGGGGGAGACCCTGGCGGCGGCAAGCAGGGTTCCAACGAACAGCGCGATGATCCCGGAGACCGCTGAGAGGAAAAGGGTACGCAGAAGCCCGTCCCAATACAGCGGGAGGTTTTCGATGATGACGTCCATAGGATCCTTCGGCTCTGGGCGTTGACAGTAGGAATACGGGCTGCGGTGCCCGCGGGACCTGGAGGCCAGGCCGCGGGCACCGCAGTCATCAGCTAGTAACGGTCGATGGCCGGGAGCTCAGGAGCGGTCTTGATGACCGAACCTGCGGTGTCTTCCCATGCCTTCTTGTAGCTGCCGTCCTTGGCGAACGCCTCGAGCTGGTCGTTGATCCAGTTACGGAACTCGGTGTCATCCTTCTTCAGGCCGATGCCGTAGGGCTCCTTGGTGAAGGTCTGGTCGGAGGCGAGCTTGAAAGCGTCCGGTTCCTTGTCCACGAAGCCGGCCAGGATGACGTTGTCCGTGGTGACAGCTTCAACCTGCTTGTTGCGCAGGGGCTCCAGACAGGCCGAGTAGGTGGCCGCGGGAACCAGGACCGCACCGTACTTCTCGACGATGGTCGCAGCCGGGGTAGAGCCGGTCACGGAGCAGACCTTCTTGCCCTTGACGTCCTCCGGCTTGGTGATGGTGGTGTTGTCCTTGTTGACCATCAGCGCCTGGCCGGCTTCGTAGTACGGGCCGGCGAAGCTGACAACCTTCTTGCGCTTGTCATTGATCGTGTAGGTGGCGATGACGATGTCCACCTTGCCCTGCTCGATGAACGGTTCGCGGTTGGCGGAGACGGTCTCGGACCATTCGATCTTGTCTGCCGGGATGCCCAGCTTGGCCGCGATCAGCTTGCCGATTTCGACGTCGAAACCGACCGGCTTGCCGTCCAGGCCCACCTGGCCGAAGAGCGGCTGGTCGTACTTGGTACCGATCTTGATGCTGCCGGCCTTGCTCAGCTTCTCCATGGTGCTGCCGGCCGCGAAGCTGGGCTTGTCCACGGGAGCAGGGTTGGTGCCGCTGCCGCCGCCACAGGCGCTCAGGGTCAGGGCGAGGGCCGCACCTGCGGCGACCAGAAGGGATTTCCTCCGGGTGATCAGAGACTTCATGACATTCCTTTCAGTGGGCGGCCGGGGATGTGGCCAGGGTACGAATGTGGAACGGACTCAGTGGGTCAGCAGCTTGGAGAGGAAATCCTTGGCCCGGCTGCTTTGCGGGTTGGTGAAGAATTCCTCGGGTTCGGCGTCTTCGACGATCTGGCCGTCGGCCATGAACACCACGCGGTCGGCAGCCTTGCGGGCGAAGCCCATCTCGTGGGTCACCACGATCATGGTCATGCCTTCCTTGGCCAGTTGGATCATGACGTCGAGGACCTCGTTGATCATTTCGGGGTCAAGTGCCGAAGTGGGCTCGTCGAAGAGCATCACCTTGGGCTTCATCGCCAGCGCGCGTGCGATGGCAACGCGCTGTTGCTGGCCGCCGGAAAGCTGTGCCGGCAGCTTGGGCGCCTGGTGCCCGACGCCGACGCGTTCGAGCAGCTTCATGGCCTCCTTGTCCGCCTCGGCCTTGTTCACTCCCTTGACCTTGATGGGGCCGAGCGTGACGTTCTCCAGGATGGTCTTGTGCGCGAAGAGGTTGAAGGACTGGAAGACCATCCCGACGTCGGCACGCAGTTCCGCGAGATGCTTTCCTTCTTCGGGGAGGCGTTTGCCGTCAATCGAAATTTCGCCGGTGTCGATTGTTTCGAGGCGGTTGATGGTGCGGCACAAGGTTGACTTGCCCGACCCCGACGGTCCGATGACCACCACCACTTCGCCCTTGCGGACCTGGAGGTTGATGTCTTTGAGGACGTGCAGCTGGCCGTAGTGCTTGTTGACGCCGTTCAGAGAGACGAGCGCATCGCCGGACGCTTGAGTAGTCATAGGACGAATCTAGCGAAGAAATGTCCAAAGATGATCCAGCTCACAGCAACTTTCCGTAGATCGTGACTGAACAGATACCTCGCCCGGCGGGCTGCCGCAACACCCCGGTCCTGCCGGGACTTGCGGGGCCGGAAGACGTACTAGCCTAGGTCAATGAGCACCAGCCAGCCTTCAGGACAAACGCCGCTGCCGGACCCCGATGCCAATGGCAGCACCGGGGCCGTCGTTCCGGCTCCCGCCTACGTTGCCGAGGCGCCGGCCAAGCACAAAGGCCCCTTGGAGCTGCGCCGCAAACAGGCCGCCGCACCGATGTCCGACCAGAGGTTGCTGGATACCCGGGGCCCTGACCAGTTCATCCATACCGACCCCTGGCGTGTCCTGCGCATCCAGAGCGAATTCGTCGAAGGTTTCGGTGCGCTCGCCGAGCTCGGACCCGCGGTCAGCGTGTTCGGCTCCGCCCGGACCAAGCCCGGCAGCGCTTTCTATGAAATGGGCGTCCAGGTGGGGCGCCATCTCGCCGAAGCGGGCGTCGCCGTAATTACGGGCGGTGGTCCCGGCTCCATGGAAGCCGCCAACAAGGGCGCGGTCGAAGGCAACGGCGTTTCGGTAGGCCTCGGCATCGAGCTGCCCTTTGAGCAGGGCCTGAACCGCTGGGTGGACCTGGGTATCAACTTCCGGTACTTCTTCGCCCGCAAGACCATGTTCGTGAAGTACGCCCAGGGCTTCATCGTGCTTCCCGGCGGCCTGGGGACGCTCGACGAATTGTTCGAAGCCATGGTCCTGGTGCAGACCCGCAAGGTGACATCCTTCCCGATCGTGCTGCTGGGAGTGGATTTCTGGCGTCCGATGATCGAGTGGATCAAGGAAACCCTGGTCAAGGAAGGCATGGTTTCCGAGAAGGACCTCGACCTCATCCAGTTGGTGGACGACCCCGCGGATGCTGTCCACCGCGTACTCCATGGCATTCCCCGGCAGCCCTCCGGCAACGGCGAGCAGCGCCCGGAGTAAGGTCTGGCACGATGGGGGGTGTGAGCTTTTTCCTGGTGTTCCTGGCGGTAGTGGTGGTCGGCGCGGCAGCCCTGCTCGCCGTCGGCCTCTCGCGCGGCGGCGGGTCCGCCGTCGGGCTGGACGAAACAGTGCCGAACCTGCCGCCGGTGCTGCTGCCGGAGCAAGCGGCTCCGTCCGACGTCGACAACGTCCGCTTTGCGTTGTCCTTGCGCGGATACCGGATGGACCAGGTGGACCAGGTCCTCGATGAACTGAGGGACCAGCTTGCGGCCAAGGATACCGAGATCGCGGGGTTGAAGCGCAGCCTTGAGACCGCCGGTACACGCGATGAGGGCACCGAAGGGTGAGCCACCCCGTACGCACAGACCCGGCCGGCGGACGCGGGCTCCTGAATGAGCTGCCGCGCCGCGCGGCACGATGGCCCTGGTGGGTCCAGGTTTCACTGATCTACGTGGCCGCGCGGATCGTCAGCGCCTGCATCTTCATGGCCGCGGCACTCCATCAAGGCGTCAATCCGTGGTTCCCGCCCGCGCCGGGCTACTGGGACTTCATCAGCATCTGGGACGGCCGCTGGTATGAGCGGGCAGCCGAAAGCGGCTACCCTTCGGTGCTTCCGCTCAACGCGGACGGTTCGGTGGCCGAGAACACCTGGGCCTTCTACGCTTTGTTTCCTGCGCTGGGCCGCGGCCTGTCCGTGCTGACCGGCATGGGAATCCTCCCGGCCCTGACGGTCGTCGCCATGCTGTCCGGCCTCGGCGCCGCGCTGGTTGTTTTCCTGCTCTTCAGGGAGTTCGCCGGCAGGACTGCCTCGCTCTGGGGCGTCGTGTTCTTTTCGACCTTCCCGGTGTCAGCCGTCCTCCAAGTACCGTACGCGGAGCCGCTCAACCTGTTGCTCCTTGCGACGGCATTGTTGCTGGTGGTGCGCCGAAGATACCTGGCTGCGATGCCGGTGGTCGTGCTCATGTGCTTCTCGCGGCCGACCGGTGTGCCCTTCGCCGCGATGGTGGGGCTGTTCCTCGTCTACCAGTGCTGGCGCCGGTTCGGGAGTGCCCGCCGGCCGGGGCCCTACGGCCGGCTCCTTGGCAAAAAGGAGCTGGCGTCCCTCGCTGCGCTCGTCGTGGTGAGTGCCGCCTCTGCGTTGGCCTGGCCGCTGCTGGCATGGGCCCGGACCGGTGACATCCGCGCCTACACCCGCACCGAAACGGCGTGGCGCGGCCATGACCTGGTGCCCTTCAAGCCGTGGTTCGATACCGGGCAAATGCTCTTCGGCCCGGTGCTGGGAGTGCTCGCTCCGTTTGTTTTCGCAGCACTCTTCGCGCTCATGCTGATGTCCCCGCCGGTGCGCTTGTTGGGCACCGAGCTTCGCCTTTGGTGCGCCTGCTACATGGGTTACCTGCTCGTGTTCCTGCACCCGCAGACCAGCACCTTCCGGATGTTGCTTCCGCTTTTTCCGCTGGCCCTCGGTGCTGCTTTGCTCTCGCGTTCCCGGGCGTACCGGGGAACGGTCGTGGTGATGTTCCTGCTGCTGCAGATCGTCTGGATCGTATGGCTGTGGGCCTGGGCGCAGCTGCCCGGCGGCGGCGACTATCCACCCTGATTTCGCTTCGCTTCCCGGTGTTTGCCCAGTTCCCGCGGTACTCCCAGTAAATACATCGATTAGCTACGCGCGGGTAATTACGGGATAATGGACTCAAGCAAGGTCAGGAGTGCCTCCGGGCACCCGGCGACGACGGCCCCGAAGCCGTGGCTGCCGAAGCTGCACTTGCCGCGCGGAGCCAGTCCGGCCGGACTGGCAGATTTGGGACAACTGGAGGGGATTTTCCTAATGGCGGCTATGAAACCACGTACAGGCGACGGCCCTATGGAAGTAACCAAAGAAGGCCGCAGCCTGATCATGCGTGTGCCGCTCGAAGGCGGAGGACGGCTTGTTGTCGAGCTCAACGCAGCGGAAGCGGCGAACCTCAAGGAATGCCTGGTCGGCGTTACCGAGTAGTTTTTGCAGAAAGGGCCCCGGCGGAAGACGCCGGGGCCCTGTTTCGTTTAAGCGATGTTCTGTTGAGGCGGCTATTTCTTCACCGCGACCAGCAGGCCGTCGCCGGTGGGCAGCATCGCCGCGGCGAGCCGGTCGTCGTCGCGGATCGCCTTGCCGATCTGGCGGAGGGTGACCGTGGTAGCTTCCCGGGCGGCCGGATTGGAGACGCGGTCCTTGTCCAGGGCGTCATTGACCACCAGGGTGCCGCCGCGCTTGAGGAGGCGCACGGCCTGCTCCACGTAGACCGGGAAGTTCGGCTTGTCGGCGTCGATGAACACCAGGTCATAGGCGGAGTCGGTCAGGCGCGGAAGGACATCCGCGGCGCGGCCGGAAATGGTGCGGGTGCGGTTCGCCGGGCTTCCGGACTCAAGGAATGCTTCACGGGCCGCCTTGAGGTGTTCGACGTCCGTGTCGATCGTCGTCAGGACGCCCTGCGGACCCAAGCCCCGCAGCAGGCAGACACCCGAAACGCCGGCGCCTGAACCCACTTCCACCACGGTCTGTGCCTTCGACGCCGCAGCGAGCACCGTGAGCATCGCGCCGACGCCGGCACTCACCGCCGTGACGCCGAGCTCGAAGGAGCGTTCCCGGGCGCGAAGCAACACCTCGTCCTCGGCAGGAAAATCTTCCGCATAGGACCAGCTGCTTGACTTGTCGGCGCTCATGGAGGGTTCGCTTTCCGGGCAAAGGAGGGGGAATGTCCATCCAAGCCTACAGCCGAGGGCGGTCAGGAAACTCCCAGACAATCCTGCGATGATATGTGTCCGGCCATCCAGGAGATGGCGGCACCATAGCACCGGGTGATGAAAAGGGTGCGAGGGGAGCGGACGATGCCGGCATCACTTGCTGCGCCATCCCGTGCAACAACCGTGGACGCCACGGGCGCAGCTCAGACGACCACCGAATGGGTCACGCCCAGTTGGGAAGAAGTGGTCGAGAACCACTCCGCCAAGGTATTCCGCCTTGCCTACAGGTTGACCGGAAACAAGTTCGACGCCGAGGACCTCACCCAGGAGGTCTTCGTCCGCGTGTTCCGTTCCTTGGAGAACTTCAAGCCGGGAACCCTGGACGGCTGGCTCCACCGGATCACCACCAACCTTTTCCTCGACCAGGCGCGCCGCAAGAGCCGGATCCGCTTCGACGCCTTGGCAGAAGACGCCGAATCCCGGCTTCCCGGCCAGGAACCCGGCCCGGAACAGAGCTTTGAGCTGAACAACCTGGACCTCGACGTCCAGCGCGCGCTGGAAGAACTGCCGCCGGACTTCCGGGCCGCCGTCGTGCTTTGCGATCTGGAAGGCCTCTCTTACGACGAGGTCGCCGAAGCGCTTGGCGTCAAGCTCGGCACCGTGCGTTCCCGTATCCACCGCGGGCGGACCATGCTGCGCGAGAAGCTTGCCCACCGGGATCCCCGCCCCGCCAAGGCCCGCACGCCACGGCTCAAGATGCCCCGGATCGCCGGCCTGCATTGAGGTTGCCATGGGTTTGCTGAACGGGCGGCAGGCTGCGCTGGGCCGCGGCCTGCGGCATAAGCGGACGCCGGAACACCTCAAGCATTGCGCGGACTGCCAGGCGGAGGTGCTGCGCGAACGGCAGTACCTGGAGCGGCTGCGGAAGGCAAGCGTGCCCGAGGCCAGCCAGGAACTCACCGCGCGGCTGATCGCGCAAACGCGAAGCATTGCCGAATCCAGCGACTTCGGCGTGGAAACCGCGAGCCGTGGCCGCGCCGCGATGGTCCTGCGCACCACCGGAATTGCCGCCGGAGGCCTGCTTGTCAGTGCCGGTGCCTTGGCTGCTGCCGCATACGTCGTCGGAGGCGAGCCGGAGCCCGCCGCAGCCGGCTCAGGGCGCGACGTGCGGAGCCTGGCCGGCGCGCCCTTTGAAAGTGCGCTCTCCGTGGACAGCAGGGCAGCAGCGGACCCGGACGGCGTAATACTGAGTGCCGCGCAACTCGAAGAACTCCGCAACAAAGGCTGGGCCTGCCCGGAACTCTCCGGCATGGGCTTCCGCGTGGTTTCCGCCCGGGCCACCATGCAGGACGGGAACCCGGCCGTGGAACTGGAACTGAGCGACGGCACCCACCACGCCACCCTGGTGGAACAGCACCTTCCCGGGGACGCCACGTCCGGGGCATGGCTCTCCGTCAGCCAGGGAACCCGCTGGCAGGCCGTGTACCGTTCGTCCGTGGCCCGGCTGAGCTATGCCTCCGACCTGCCTGCCGAACGCGCTGACGACGCCGTTCCGGAGCTCATGGCGGCCGGCGATTCCCTGCTTCCCGCCGCCGAGGAAACAGCCGGCAATTGGCAGGACCGCATCCGCCGCGGACTGCGCAGCCTGGCGAACCTGGCAGGATTCTGAGCGGCCATCCGGGCCGGTTTCAAGACAGGGCAACGGACAAGGTAATCTTCGAAGCGTGTTTGGAATCAATGGCCCGGAGTTCCTGCTCCTGCTGATCATCGGTGTGCTTGTGATCGGCCCCAGCCGTTTGCCCGAATACACCCAGAAACTGGCGAACCTGGTCAAGGAAGTCCGCCGGATGGCCTCCGGTGCGCGCGAACAGATCAAGGAAGAAGTGGGCATCGACATCGACGATGTCGACTGGAAGAAGTACGATCCCCGCCAGTACGATCCACGGCGCATCATCAAGGAAGCACTGCTCGACGACGACACGAAGGCCGTCAGTGCCGGCGCCCCGGCCGCCGTGGCAACCGCGGCCGTCGAGGCCCCTGCTCCGCCGCCCGCCCGCGTGGTGGAACGCCTGGAGGAGGGCGAAGTCGCCCCCTTCGACAGCGAAGCCACCTAAGCGGACGTAGCCGGCTGCCGGGGCAGCCCGGTCAGCGGGGCTGGATTCCCAGCGGCATGCCCGCCAGCCCGCGCGGCTTTGCGAGGATCCTGCCCGCGATGCCCTGCAGCGCCTGTGCTGCTGCCGTTTCCGGAGCCGCCAGCACCACCGGGCGGCCGGCGTCCCCGCCTTCGCGGAGCCTGATGTCCAGCGGGATCTGTCCCAGCAACGGAACGTCGCTGCTGACGACGGCGCCCAGCCGCTTGGCGAGCAGCTCGCCGCCGCCGCTTCCGAACAGTTCCATCCTGCCGCCGTCGGGCATTTCCAGGAACGACATGTTCTCCACCACGCCGGCCACCTTCTGGCCCGTTTGCGCGGCTATGGTGCCGGCACGTTCGGCGACTTCCGCTGCTGCTGCCTGCGGGGTGGTGACCACCAGGATCTCCGCGCCGGGCAACAGCTGCGCGACCGAGATCGCGATATCCCCGGTGCCGGGCGGGAGGTCGAGGAAGAGGACATCGAGATCCCCGAAGTAGACGTCCGTGAGGAACTGTTCGAGGGCCCGGTGCAGCATGGGGCCACGCCAGGCCACGGGCTTGTTGCCCTCGACGAACATGCCGATCGAGATCACCTTCACGCCGTACGCCACCGGGGGCAGGATCATGTCGTCAACGCGGGTGGGCGGCTGCGTGATGCCCATGAGAGCGGGCACGGAGAAGCCATGGACGTCCGCGTCAACGATGCCCACGCGCAGGCCGCGCTCCGCCAGCGCACAGGCGAGGTTGACGGTGACGGAGGACTTGCCGACCCCGCCCTTGCCGCTGGCCACGGCATAGACCTTGGTGAGGGAACCCGGCTGGTTGAACGGAATGCCGCGCTGGCCGCCAGGGCCGCGCAGCCGTTCCTTGAGGGCGTCGCGCTGGGCCTGGTCCATGACCTTGAGCTCAACCTCGACGCCGGTGACGCCGGGCACCCTTGAGAGGGCAGCGGTGGCGTCGGCCGTGATGGTGTCCCGCAAGGGGCAGCCTGCGATCGTCAGCAGCACCGCGACGTGGACGGTCCCCGCGGAGTCCGCGGAGACGGAATCGACCATGCCGAGTTCGGTGATGGGGCGGCGCAGTTCGGGGTCGATGACGGTGGCCAGGGCGGCGTCGAGCGCCTCTGGTGATGGGGAGCTCATACGTTCAGTTGCGGCTTTCGGGCTGGTTCTGCGGAGGGCGGACCTTGGGGATCTGCTGGGTGCGCGGATTGCGCTGCTTGTCCCGCTTTTCCTTGAGTTTCTCCTTGACCTTCTCACGCGGGGTTTCGCCGTCGCCGTTGTCCGAGGCGTCGTTCGCGCGCAGTTCCTCCTGCGCTTCGAGGAGGTCTTCCAGCATGGAGCGCAGCTCGGCGCGGACGTAGTCGCGGGTGGCGACTTCCCGCAGCGTGATGCGCAGGGACGCCAGCTCGCGGGTCAGGTATTCGGTGTCCGCAAGGTTGCGTGCCGCCTGCTGGCGGTCCTGCTGCAGCGAGACACGGTCCCGGTCATCCTGCCGGTTCTGGGCAAGCAGCAGCAGCGGAGCCGCGTAGGAGGCCTGCAGGGAGAGCATCAGGGTCAGCAGGGTGAAGCCGAGGTCCTGGGAGTCGAACTGCCACTCCTTGGGCGCGAAGCTGTTCCAGCCCAGCCAGGCCACACAGAAGATGGTCATGTAGACCAGGAACTGCGGCGTGCCCATGAACCGGGCGAAGCCTTCGGTGGCGTTGCCGAAGGCGTCCGGGTTGGGGGAGAGCTTGGGGAAGATCCGTTTGCGGCCGCTCAGCGGAGTGTCGAGTCCGCCGAACGAGGGCAGCTTGCTGCTGCGCGTGCCGGGCTTGGGCGGTGTGTTGTCAGCCAATCCGGCCTCCAAGCTTCTTTACGGGGGCGTCATCCTCATGGGCGCGCCAGTCATCAGGCAACAGGTGATCCAGCACGTCATCAACAGTCACCGCCCCCACGAGGCGGCCGGCGTCGTCAACGACCGGAAGGGAATTGAGGTCATAGGTGGCCAGGGTCCTGGCGACTTCGCTGATGTGCGCGTGGTCCGACAGGGGCTCCAGGTTCTTGTCCACCAGGTTGCCGAGCGGTTCCGGCGGCGGGAAGCGCAGCAACTGCTGGATGTGCACGACGCCGAGGAAGCGGCCCGTGGGCGTCTCCAGCGGCGGGCGGGTAATGAAGATCGCGGAGGCCAGCGCGGGGGAGAGCTCCTCGCGGCGTACGTGCGCCAGTGCCTCGGCGACGGTGGCTTCCGGGGGAAGGATCACCGGCACGGGGGTCATGAGGCCGCCGGCGGTGTCTTCGTCGTATTCGAGCAGGCGGCGGACGTCCTCGGCTTCGTCAGGTTCCATGAGCTGGAGCAGCTCTTCCGCCTGGGCGGAGGGGAGCTCGGCCAGGAGGTCGGCGGCGTCGTCCGGGTCCATCTCTTCCAGGACGTCGGCGGCGCGTTCGACGTCGAGGGCGGAGAGGATTTCCACCTGGTCGTCTTCCGGGAGCTCCTGGAGGACATCGGCCAGGCGCTCATCCTGGAGTTCGCTGGCCACCTCGAGGCGGCGCTTGTCGCTCATTTCCTGGAGGGCTTCGGCGAAGTCGGCCGGCTTGAGGTCTTCGTGGGTGGCCACGAACTGGGTGGCGGCCTGCGGCTCGGTGCGTGCGCCCTGCTGGGCGTCCGCCCAGTCGATGATCATGGTTTCGTTGCGGCGCAGCCGGCTGAGCGGGGAGAGCGAGTGCCCGCGGCGCACGAAGAGCTTGCTGACGAACCAGTCCTTGGAGCGGTGCTGGTCCATGGCGATGTCCTCGATGGTGGCGTCGCCGCTGCCGTCGGCTAGCGTGACGCGGCGGTCGAACATTTCGGCAACCACCAGGGTTTCGGCGCCTCGCTGTTCGAAGCGGCGCAGGTTGACGAGGCCCGTGCAGATGATCTGGGTCTGGTCGATCGAGGTGATGCGGGTCATCGGGACGAAGACGCGCTTCTTCCCAGGAACCTCGACGACGATGCCCACCACGTGGGGGGCTCCGCGGGTTCCGCGCGAGAGCACGACGACGTCGCGCAGCCGGCCAAGACGATCGCCCAAGGGGTCGAAAACGTCGAGGCCGAGCAGGCGCGCGACAAAGACGCGGGAAGGTTGTGTGCTCATCTCTACAGGCTACCGAGTCTGCTCTCTTTTAGCTGAATTTCAGCCGACGCACATGTGCATGGGACAGAATGGGGCTATGGCAAACATTTTCGGCGCACCCAAGGCAACGGAGGAATCCCGCAGCGTCCCCCAAGGCGACACCGTGGGCTCCTACACCTCGTATCTTGATGCCCAGAAGGCGGTGGACTACCTGGCGGACCAGCAGTTCCCCGTGCAGCTTGTCTCGATCGTGGGCAACGAGCTGAAAATGGTTGAGCGGGTCACCGGGCGCCTGAGCTACCCGCGGGTGGCACTGTCCGGGGCCTTGAGCGGCATGTGGTTCGGCCTGTTCGTGGGTGTCATGCTGTCCTTCTTCTCGCCCACCGGCGGAGCGTTCTCCATCATCACCTCGGTGCTGATGGGTGCGGCGTTCTTCATGCTGTTCGGAATCGTCACCTACGCCATGCAGCGCGGCAAGCGGGACTTCACCTCCACCAGCCAAGTCGTTGCCAGCAACTACGACGTGATCGTGGCCTACGAAGCCGCGCAGGAAGCCCGCCGCCTGCTGCACCAACTGCCGATGAACCCGGCCCAGGCCGCCGGCGCGCCGCAGCCATACAACCAGCAGGGCCAGCACCCGCAGCAGCCGACGCCGCCTTACCAGCAGCCGTACCAGCCTCCCTACCAGCAGGGGCCGGAACGCCCGGCCGGCTGGCAGGATCCCTACGGCCAGCGCACGCAGCAGGGTGCTGAGCAGGGCGTAGCTCCTTCCCAGCAGCCCCAGGCTGCTCCTTCCCAGCAGGCTCCGGCCCCCGCGCCATCCCATTATCCGGACCTGCCGGACGGCCGTCCGCAGTACGGCATCCGCGTGGACCAGGCGCAGGCCGCCCCAGCGCAGCCGATCAGCCCGACGCAGCCGATCAACCCGGCACAGCCGGCCGGCCCTGCCGAAACGGACAAACCGGACCACGGCGACGGCGGGCACGACGCAGAGGATGGCGGCGCACCCAAGGTGCAGTAGCCGCCGTCGGGCATTCACGCCCAAACGCCAAGGAGGCGGTCACCGGAATTCCGGTGACCGCCTCCTTTATGCGTGCGCTGGTTACTCGGCGTCCTGGTAGATGCCGGCCATCCAGGCCTCGACGTCGTCCGCCTTGCGCGGCAGGGCGGCGCTCAGGTTGACGGGGCCGTCGGCGGTCATGAGGATGTCGTCCTCGATCCGCACACCGATGCCGCGGTATTCGGCCGGAATGGCGAGGTCCTCGTTCTTGAAGTAGAGGCCGGGCTCGATGGTGAAGACCATGCCTTCGGTGAGGATGCCGTCCAGGTACAGTTCGCGCTTGGCCTGGGCGCAGTCGTGGACGTCCAGGCCCAGGTGGTGGCTGGTGCCGTGCGGCATCCAGCGGCGGTGCTGCTGGCCCTCGGGGCTGATGGCTTCCTCGACCGAGACCGGCAGCAGGCCCCACTCGGCAAGGCGCTCGGCCAGTACCTTGGTGGCGGCGGCGTGGATGTCGCGGAACTTCGCGCCCGGCCGGGCAGCGGCGAAACCGGCGTCGGCGGCGTCCAGCACGGCCTCGTAGACCTCGCGCTGCACGTCCGAGAACGTGCCGTTGGCCGGGATGGTGCGGGTGACGTCCGCGGTGTAGAGGGACTCGGCCTCCACGCCGGCGTCCAGGAGCAGCAGCTCACCGGCGTTGACCTTGCCGTTGTTGCGGGTCCAGTGCAGCACGGTGGCGTTGTTGCCGGCGGCGGCGATGGTGTCGTAGCCGAGTTCGTTGCCTTCCTCGCGGGCACGGGCAAAGAAGGCACCCTCCACGACGCGTTCGCCACGCTCGTGGGTGAGGGCGCGCGGCAGGGCGCGGACGACGTCGGCGAAACCTTCCACGGTGGCGGCGACCGCGATCTTCATTTGTTCGATTTCCCACTCGTCCTTGAGCAGGCGCAGCTCGGAGAGGGCTTCGCTGAGCTGCTCGTCCAGGGCATCGAGTTCGGCGAGGTCCAGGTTTTCCGGGTCCTTGGCCGTGTTGTAGCGGGCGGTGTCCACCAGGGCGTCGATGTTCTCGTCCACCTTGCGGACCAGGCGGATCGCGATGCCGCCGATTTCCGGAGCGCCCACGTTCTTGGTGATGGCGACTTCGAGTTCGTCGATGTGCGCGGTGCGCAGGCCCAGGCGGGCTTCGAATTCGGCGAGGGTGGGGCGGGGGCCGATCCAGAATTCACCCGAGCGGGCGTCGGCGTAGAACTGTTCGGTGTCGCGGCCGGCCAGCGGGCGGAAGTACAGGGTGGCGCGGTGGTTGCCGCCGTCGTCGCCGGTTCCCTCCTTGACGGGTTCCAGGATGAGCACGGCGTCGGGCTCGTGGTCCAGGCCCAGGCCGGTGAGGTGGGCGAATGCGGAATGCGGACGGAAGCGGTAATCGGTGTCGTTCGAGCGGACCTTCAGCGGACCGGCAGGAACGACGACGCGGAGGCCTGCGAACTTTTCGGAGATGGCCCGACGGCGGGCGGCGGCGTGGTCTGCGACGGCGTCGCGCGCGGGGGTCACCTGCGCGGCGGGCGCCCAGTTGCTGGCCATGAAGGCCTTGAAGGCATCGGAGGTGGGCCGCTGGGACCGGTTGTTGACGCGGTCTTCCAAGGGCTGCTGAGCTGAATTTTGGGTGGTTTCTGCATCGTTCACGCTCCCATGTTCCCACCTGTTCACGGAGGGGGCCAACGCACGCCGGCATGGCGGCCCGGGCCCATCAAGCCCGCAGTCACTTAAGCTGGGGGAGTGAAGATCGACCTGCACACCCATTCCAATGTTTCGGACGGAACCGAGGCCCCCGGGGAGCTGATCCGCTCCGCCGCGAAGGCGGGCCTGGATGTGGTGGCGCTGACCGATCACGACTCCACCGACGGCTGGGCGGAAGCGTCCGTCGCGGCCTTGGAACACGGTGTTGCCTTGGTGCCGGGCATGGAGATTTCCTGCCGCACCGAAACGGGCATCAGCGTCCATCTCCTGAGCTACCTGCATGATCCCGCGCACCCCGGGCTGCTGGAGGAAATCACCAAGTCCAAGGACGCCCGGCTGACCCGGGCCCAGCGGATGGTGAGCCTGCTCGCCGAGGACTACCCGCTGAGCTGGGACGACGTCATCCACCACGTCGCCCCGGGTGCCACGGTGGGGCGGCCGCATATCGCCGACGCGCTCGTGGCGGCCGGCGCCGTCGCGGACCGCACGGAAGCGTTCACCGCCATCCTGAGCTCACATTCGCGCTACTTCGTGCAGCACTACGCACCCGAGCCCGCGTTCGCCGTCGAACTGGTGCGCGCAGCCGGCGGCGTGCCGGTGTTCGCGCACCCGGTGGCGTCCGCGCGTGGACGCGTGGTGGGGGAGCGTACCTACCGCGAGATGGTCGACGCCGGCTTGCTGGGACTCGAGGTGGAGCACCGGGACAACCCGGAAGAAGGCCGGGAATTCCTGCGCCGTTTCGCCGCGGAGAACAATCTCTTCATGACCGGTTCGTCCGATTACCACGGCACCGGCAAGGTGAACCTGCTGGGCGAAAACCTGACGAGGCCAGAAGTCCTGGCACGGATCGAGGAACTCGGCCGCGGCAGCAAGGTTGTGCGCGCTTAGCGTCCTGCTCCTTCCATGCCCTGATCCCTCCGGAACTGCTGGACCGTCAGGTCCGGGACGCCGGTACCGGTGCCGTGCCCGTCTGCAGCGAACGGACGAAAGTACTCGCGCCCGCCACGGCGACAGGCATCACCAGTACTGCCCCGAGCGGCACGAAGAAGAATGCCTGGGCCGCCAGGCCGAAACCCAGGGTCCGTGCCGGGCGGGAACGCAGCAGCCTTTGACGATCCGCACGCGCAAAACCCCGGGCGGCGAGGGCCTGGGAGGAAAGCTCCTCGGCCAGGAGCCAGGCGGTGAGGACGAATCCGACGATCGCTCCGATGACCGCCCCCACCACCGGGATGAGGCCGAGCGCACCGGCGAGCAGCGAACAAAGCAGGCCCCGGCCCAGCAGGGACGCGCCATCGGCCAGCCAGCCGCCCGGGGCGCCTTCGGCTTCGGAGGGCGGGTCGCCCAGTTCGCGTTCCACCGCGGAACCGATGCGTTCATAAAGCGGGCCGCCCACGGTCAGCGTCAGTACGGCGAAAGAGAGCACGCCCACGATAGTGGCGCCGGCGAAGATCCCTACTGAGAGTCCGGCACGCAGCGCATCCCGCCAGAAGGCCGGCCAGCCGTCCGCGAACGGCGTGAGGGCTGCGACAAGGGGTGCCAGGAAAACCGCAAGAACCACCAGGGCAGCGCACAGCAGGACGGCAGAGATGGCCGCCGGGACGAGGCCGAGTGCCATGAGGCCTGGCCTGCGGCGCCACCAGGCGAACGCCCGGAACAGGTGCCCTGCGCCACCGAGGAATTCCCTGACAGGATTGCGCTTCGCGCCGGGCGGTCCCGCACTGTGTCCACTCATGAGGCACACGATACTCATTGGCTGATACGGCAGTAAATCCGGCGTTCTGCCGGTCTCCGGGGATAAGGAAAACGTCTTGACTTGGCGCGGGCCCTGAGTATCGTTTCGGCTGTTGGGGAAGCGGCCAGCAACCGCATCATTCACGGTCTCATCGCAGTAGCTCTACCCGTTCATTTGTCGATGGAGAAACCATGTTCAGGAAATCCCTGGCTGCCGCGGGCCTCGCCGCAGCCCTCATGTTTGTTCCCGTCGCTGCCAACGCCTTGGACTGTACGAACGCCAGCCGCCCCGCATACACGGGCAGCGAATGGGTGTTTGTACCGCCAATCAGCAGCAACGTCCACTTCAGCGGAAACTGGGCTTTCGTGGAGGCCTGGGGCGCGTGGGTCTTCCTTCCTCCGGGCACCGTTCCAGAGGTTCCGGGCGGTGGCGGCAACTTCCAGAACGGCGAAGGCTTCGCCCTGCTGGTCAACGCACTCTGCGATTCTGCCGGAGCTGTCCTGGACAACCGCCAGACGGAGCACGGCATCCAGCTGATGCACGGCTGCGGTTGAGCCTAGCCCGCGGATTCTTCCACGAGCGGAAGGAGTTCGGCGAACTCGGCCTTTCCTTCCAGCCGCTTGCGCATGATCTCGATCGCCGGGGCGTTCCGGTCCACGCAGACAAACCTGCGGCCGAGCTTCCCGGCCACCGCGCCCAGGGTTCCGGAGCCCGCGAAGAAGTCCAGGCACCAGTCCCCGGGCCGGCTTGAGGCCGAGACGATCCGGCGCACCAGCCCTTCGGGCTTCTGCGTCGGATAACCGGTCTTTTCCTTGCCGGTGGGGGAGACGATGGTGTGCCACCAGACATCGGTGGGCAGCTTGCCCTTCTTCCGCTTGGCTTCGGTGACCAGGCCGGGGGCCATGTAGGGCTCCCGGTCCACCTCGTCATTGTCGAAGTGGTACTTCGACGGATTCTTCACGTAGACGAGGATGTTGTCGTGCTTGGTGGGCCAGCGGTTGCGGGCACGCGCGCCGTAGTCGTAGGCCCAGATGATCTCGTTGAGGAAGCACTCACGCCCGAAGATCGCATCCAGCATCACTTTGGCGTAGTGGACTTCGCGGTAGTCCAGGTGCAGGTAGAGTGTGCCGTCGTCGGCGAGCAGGCGCCAGGCCTCGAGCAGCCGCGGCTCCAGGAACGACCAGTAGTCGCTGAAGGCGTCGTCGTAACTGTGCAGGGCACCCTTGATGGTGTCGTAGGAACGGCCCTTGAAACCGAGCCGGTCCCCTTCGCCGTCGGCGTTGCGGACCATCCGGGTTTCCTGCCGGCGCTGCACCCTGCCCGTGTTGAAGGGCGGGTCAACGTAGATCAGTGTGAAGGCGCCGTCCGGCAGCGTGGGGAGGAACGCGGCGTTGTCCGCGTGCACCACCAGGTTGCTGCCGTCCGGCGCCCAAACAGTGTCAGTCATTGAGGCTTTTATGCCTCGGTGTTCTCAGCCGGAGAGGACACGACCTCGCCATTGCGGCGGCGCGTCCGGGTTCGGCGCGTGCGGGCAGGCTTCTCCGCAGCGGCTTCGCCGCCCTCGGACCGGGCTGTACCAGACGCCGAGGTGGTGGACTGTGCGGCGTTGTCGCCCGATTCGCCCTCGCTGCGGCGGCGACGGTTGCGGGTGCGGCCGCCTTCGCGGGACTTCCCTTCGCCGGAAGCAGAGCCGCCGGACTCGCCCTGGCGGCGTCCGCCGTCGCGCTTTCCGCCGCGGCTGCCGGACTTGCCGGAGCGGGAGTTCTTCTTGCCGGTCTCGCCGAGGTCCTCCAGGACTTCGGCCTCGACTCCGGCCAGCACGCGCTTGTCGCGCGGCAAGCGGCCCTTGGTGCCTTCCGGGATGTCCAGGTCGGTGTAGAGGTGCGGCGAGGAGGAGTAGGTTTCGATGGGCTCCGGCACATCCAGGCCCAGGGCCTTGTTGATAAGGGCCCAGCGGGGGACGTCGTCCCAGTCGACAAAGGTGACGGCGGTGCCCTTGTTGCCGGCGCGGCCGGTGCGGCCTACGCGGTGCAGGTAGATCTTCTCGTCTTCCACGCACTGGTAGTTGATGACGTGGGTGACGTCCTCGACATCGATGCCACGGGCGGCGACGTCGGTGGCCACCAGCACGTCCACCTTGTTGTTGCGGAAGGCGCGCAGGGCCTGCTCGCGTGCGCCCTGGCCGAGGTCGCCGTGGATGGCGGCAGCCGCGAAGCCGCGGTCAACCAACTCTTCGGCCACCTTCGCGGCGGTCCGCTTGGTCTTGGTGAAGATGACGGTGCGGCCGCGACCGCGGGCCTGCAGGATGCGGGCCACCACCTCGGTCTTGTCCATGCTGTGCGCACGGTAGATGAGCTGGCGGATATCGCGCTTGGTGAGGCCTTCGTCGTTGGGATCGGCAGCGCGGATGTGCGTGGGCTGGGTCATGTAGCGGCGGGCCATGGCGATGACCGGGCCGGGCATGGTGGCCGAGAACAGCAGGGTCTGGCGGACGGCGGGGGTGCCGGCAATCAGGGTCTCGACATCGGGCAGGAAGCCGAGGTCCAGCATTTCGTCGGCTTCGTCGAGGACGACGATCCGGACGTTCTTCAGGCTCAGGTGGCGCTGCTTGTAGAGGTCGATCAGGCGGCCCGGGGTGCCGACCACAACTTCCACACCCTTCTGCAGGGCTTCGATCTGGGGTTCGTAGGCGCGGCCGCCGTAGATGGTGGCGATGCGGGCGTTGCGCTTGCGGGACGCGGTCTGGAGGTCGTTGGCCACCTGCACCGCGAGTTCGCGGGTGGGCACGATGACCAGGGCCTGCGGGGCGCCCGGCACGGGAAGGGCGTCATAGCCGGGGTCGTCCTGGCCGACGACGCGCTGCAGGGCCGGGATGCCGAAGCCGAGGGTCTTGCCCGTACCGGTCTTGGCCTGGCCGATGATGTCGTGTCCGCCGAGGGCCACAGGAAGGGTCATGGCCTGGATGGGGAAGGGGTGGGTGATGCCGGCGTCGGCCAGCGATTCCACAATGTCCGCACGGACGTTGAAGTCGGCGAAGGACTTCTCTTCGATCTCGTGGGGCGTTTCATCCGAGGTGATGGTTTCCTCGGGCTCGATCGATTCGTTGCCGTCGCTCAGGACTTCATGGGTGTGCAATTCACTCACAGGGGAGTTTCCTTATTCATTTGGGCTGCGCTGCATGCTCAACGGTTCCGGCAAAGCCGTTCCGGAGCACGGACGGGCGCAAGCGTGTCCAGTGGAAGCCGATCGCGGGCTATCTGAATACTGGCACTGGTGACCAGCGGGCAAATCTCAAGATCGCGTAGGTGCGGGCTTGTTGAGTCAAAAGGGAATGAATCAACGACCGGGCATCCATTACTACGGGTCAAGTGTAACGGCATATCCGGTTTTCACCTTGAAAGGTGTGATTTTCACGACGGCCGGCGGCTCAGCCGATCAGTTCGAGGGAAATCTGCCGGGCATGGATGTCGGCGGCCAGCAGCCGCACCCGCACCTTGGTGCCGGACTCCATTTCTCCCTCGCAGCGCGCGGTGACCGCCGGCTCCGCGATCTGCACGACGCCGGACGGCCGCCCGTTGCCGTTTCCGTTCCCGTTGCCGCCGTTCGGTTTGGAGCCGTTCGGCTTGGATCCGGAAATCACGACGGCGTCGAACTCCTCGCCCACATGGCTCACCAGCAGCGCAGCCTCCACGGTGTCCAGCGCCATGCGCTCGAGCCTGCCGGCGAGCTGGTCCGAGGCAGCCATCATTTCGGGCAGGAACGGCAGTGCCTCGCGCACCCAGCCCGGAATCTCCGTGCCGTTGCTCAGGGCTTCACAGATGACCAGGACGAAGCGGTCCACCAGGCGCCGCAGCGGCGCGGTGGTGTGCGCGTAGGGTGCGCCGATCGCGGACTGTTCGACGTCGTCGGGAACCTCACCGTCGAACGGGGTGTAACCGGCGCCGCGGAACAGCATGCCGGCCGAGTGCAGGATGGCCAGCTGCTTCGGATCAGAAGCGTCCAGTGTGCGGAGGTATTCGCCGTAGCTGATGCCGCCCTGGCCGTTGTTCCATGGCTTGCCGAGGGCGGCCGTCTGGCGTTTGAAGTGGAGCAGGGAGCGCTCGTCCGGTGCCGGCATGGTCCGCAGGATGCCCACTTTGCCGTCCAGCATGAGCTGCGCTGCTGCCATCCCGGTCATGAGGGAGATCTGTGCGTTCCAGTCCTCCACAGGAAGGGACGGCGCGGCCACGATCCGGTAGCCGCCCACCGGCAGGGGCACGATTTCCTGTTCGGGCATGTTCAGGCTGGCACCGCCGCGCTTGCGCTCCAGTTCCACGCGCTTCAGGCCCACCTCCTTGAGCAGCTGCAGCCCGGGCTCTGCGGTTCCGGCATCGATGTCCGCCTGGACGTCGCGGTAATTCAGTTTCGCGCGGCTGCGGACGGCGGCCCTTCGGACGGCAACGGAGGTCACTTCGGCGGCGCCGTCAAGGTGGAACTCCCAGACAAATGCGCCGCACTTTTGTCCGGCAAGGAGGCTTCCGGCCTGTTCACTGATGACCTCGGGGTGCAGCGGGATGCGGCCGTCCGGGGCGTAGAGGGTCTGGCCGCGGCGGCGGGTCTCGGTGTCCAGGGCTCCGCCGGGCGTGACGAAGGACGGCACATCGGCAATGGCGTAGAAGACCTTGTAGCCGTCACCGTCGCGCTCGATGTGTAGAGCCTGGTCCAGGTCCGTGGAGGTGGCGGGATCAATGGTGACGAAGGGGATGTGGTCCAGGTCCAGCGCCGGAAGGGTGTGGGATGCCACGGCCTCCTTGGCCTCCGCGAGTGCCTCTTCCGGATAATCTTCCGGCAGTTCGAGCTCCGTCCGCAGGGCAGCCAATGCCTCCGCCAACTGGTTGGACGTTTCGCTGACATTCGGGGCTATCCGGTGATGTGGCACAAAAATCAGCGTAATCCATCCGGTTTGGGCTGGAAACGATTGCCGCGGAAGAGCGGGGGTTCCTGCCGGGGAGCCAAACGCGCCCCGGCAGGGGCCGCCGTCGCCCTTCTGGCCGATTGTGACCGGAGGGTCCTAGGAGTCAGGCAACGCCGCGAGCAGCGACTGCGCGGCCGCCGTCGGATCGCTCGCCTCGGTGATGGCGCGCACCACGACGATGCGGCTGGCGCCGGCCTGCACCACTTCTTCGACGTTGCTGTGGTCGATGCCGCCGATCGCAAACCACGGCAGCTGCACTCCGCCCACACGTTCTTCGTCCGCGGCCCGCACCGCGCTTGCGGCGTACTTCACCAGGTCCAGCCCGACGGCGTCCCGGCCCGGCTTGGTGGGTGTCGCCCAGACCGGCCCCACGCAGAAGTAGTCCAGGCCGCTGCGGCCCGGGGACGCGGCGATTGCGGCGTCAACCTGCTCCGGCGTGTGCGTCGACAGGCCGATCACTGTGGGGTCGTGCAGGAGGTGCCGTGCATCGCGGAGGGGGAGGTCCTTCTGGCCGATGTGGAAGACGGGGGCGCCGGAGAGGGACGCGATGTCGGCGCGGTCATTGACGGCCCAGAGCCGGCCGTGCCGATGCGCCACCGTGTGCAGGACCTCCAGCAGCTCCAGTTCCTCGGCCGCTTCGATCGTCTTGTCGCGGAGCTGGATGATGTCCACTCCGCCCTCGAACGCGGCGTCCACGAATTGCTCGAAATCGCCCTGCTTCTTCCTCGCGTCGGTGCACAGGTACAGGCGGGCAGTGGTGTGCAGAACATGCTGGGCCATGGAATCCAGAGTAGTTCCCCTAAACTGGGCTGGTACTGCGGGAGCCGCGAGCGGTCGTAATAAGACCGTGCGGCTGAGAGGGCTTCAGCGCCGACCGCTTGACCTGATCCGGTTAATGCCGGCGTAGGGAAGGACCCCATGGACACAGCCCATCCGGCACCCCGGACGCCCGCCGTCACTGCCGACGTCGCCGTCATCGGTGCCGGCATCGTCGGCCTCGGCATCGCCCTGGAGGCGCGCCGCTCCGGCCGCTCCGTGGTCGTCATCGATCCCGCGCCCGCCAGCGGCGCCACCTTCGCCGCCGCGGGCATGCTCGCCCCCGTCAGCGAACTGCACTATCAGGAGGAAGACCTCCTGGAGCTGATGCTCGCCTCCTCGCAGTTGTGGCCCGCCTTCGTGGAAGGACTGGACGCCGCGCCGGGCGGCACCGGATACCGTACGACGCCGACCCTCGCCGTAGGCGCCGACGCCGCCGACCGCCGTGCTTTCGCCGACCTCCGGGACGTCCAGCTTGGCCTGGGCCTGGAAGTCCGGACCTTGCCGCTGCGCGAGGCCCGCGAGCGTGAGCCGCTGCTCAGCCCGCAGATATCGTGCGCTTTCGACATCCCCGGCGACCATCAGGTGGACCCGCGCAGGCTCGCGGAGGCCATCCTCCACGCCCTCGGCAAGCACGCGCCGGACCACGGTACCTGGGTTGCAGGCGCTGAGGACGGATACCTGCTCCGCTCCGCCGCGGCCGGCCTCCTCCGGACCGACGGCGCAGTCACCGGTGTGCGCCTTGCCGACGGCTCCGACATCCATGCCACCGAAACAATCATTGCCAACGGGCTCGCCGCTCCCGCGCTGCAGGATCTGCCCGAAGGCCTCAGCCTTCCCGTGCGCCCGGTGTACGGAGACATCCTGCGCCTGCGAGTGCCGCAGCACCTGCAACCGTTGCTGACCGCCACGGTCCGAGGCCTGGTCCGCGGGGTGCCCGTGTACATCGTTCCGCGCGAAGACGGCACCGTGGTGATCGGGGCGAGCCAGCGCGAAGACGGACCAAGCTCCGCCAGCGCAGTGTCCGCTGGCGGCGTCTACCAATTGCTCCGCGACGCCCAGGTGCTGCTGCCCGCCGTCGCGGAACTCGAACTGCTCGAATGCACCGCCCGCGCCAGGCCCGGCACGCCGGACAACGCGCCGCTTCTCGGCCGGGTACGGATGCCCGACGACGGCGGAGACGTGCCGGGGCTGATCGTCGCCACCGGTTTCTTCCGCCACGGAGTCCTGCTCACCCCCGCGGCCGCCGCCATCTGCGCGGACCTGCTGGACGGCCGCCACGACGAACGCTGGGACAAGTTCCGCCCCGACCGCTTCACGCCCCTCCACGCAACACCATCCACCTTCAAGGACCACGCATGAACATCAAACTCAACGGAGACCACCGCTCCATCGGCGACGGAGCCTCGGTCACCACCCTTGTCACCGAACTCACCGGCCGCGCCCTGGACGCCAACGGCCAGGCAACGGACGGGCGCAAGATCGGCGTCGCCGTCGCACGCAATTCGGAAGTGGTGCCCCGCAGCCAATGGGCCGCCACGGCGCTCGCAGAAGGCGACGAACTCGAAATCGTCACCGCGGTACAGGGAGGCTGAACCATGACCACCACAAGCACCCGGACCCAGAACGATCCCTTGGTGATCGACGGCGTCGAGCTCGGCTCCCGGCTCATCATGGGCACCGGCGGGGCGCCGAGCCTGGACGGCCTGGGCGCCGCCCTGCTCGCTTCCGGCACCGAGCTGACCACGGTGGCCATGCGCCGGTACTCTCCCGCCGAGACCGGATCGCTGTTCCAGCTCCTGGTGGACAACAACATCCGCGTGCTGCCCAACACGGCCGGCTGCTTCACCGCCAAGGATGCCGTGCTGACCGCGGAGCTGGCGCGTGAAGCGCTGGAAACCGACTGGGTGAAACTGGAAGTCATCGCCGACGAACACACCCTGCTGCCCGACGCCGTCGAACTGGTCGACGCCACGGAACAACTGGTCAACCGCGGCTTCAAGGTCTTCGCCTACACGAACGACGACCCCGTGCTGGCGCTGCGCCTTGAGAACCTCGGCGCCACGGCCGTGATGCCCCTCGGCGCGCCGATCGGCACCGGCCTGGGCATCCTGAACCCGCACAACATCGAACTGATCGTCTCCCGCGCCTCCGTCCCCGTGGTGCTCGACGCCGGCATCGGCACCGCGTCCGACGCAGCCCTGGCCATGGAATTGGGCTGCGACGCCGTGCTCCTGGCCACTGCGGTCACCCGCGCGCAGAACCCCGTGCAGATGGGGGAGGCCTTCAAACACGCAGTGGTGGCCGGTAGGCTGGCCAGGCAGGCAGGCCGCATCCCGCGCCGGGAACACGCCCTGGCTTCCTCGGCAATGGAGGGACGCGCCGAATTCCTTTAGGGATTCCGCAGGGGATCCGGACAGGAGGTTCCGCCATGGGCGACGCGAAAGACATTCTCAGCCAGGAGGAGATCGAGGCAGCCCTGCCGGGCCTGCCGGACTGGGAATACCGCGACGGCGGCCTCGTCACGGTCTACAAACTGCCCACCGCCGCGGCCGCACTGGAGCTGATTGCCGCCGTCGGGCAGATCGCGGAGGACGCGAACCACCACCCGGACCTCGACTGGCGCTACAACCGGGTGCTCCTGCGCTTCACCTCGCACGACGCCGGCACGAAAGTTACGGCGCGCGACGTCAAGGCCGCACAGCGCTGCAGTGACGCCGCGGCGTCCATGGGCGCCGCTGCACAGCCCGAGCGTTTCCCGGGTTGACGCACTGCGGTTTAAAGCACGGTGGCCGCCAACCGGAAGGGTTGGCGGCCACAGCTTTGGCTCAGCTAAAGACGCAGCTTCCTAGAGATGCCGCTTCCTAAAGGCGCAGCGCGGCGGTCAGCTTGGCGGTGTCCCGCGCGGTGCGGACGCGTCCGAGATAGAGGACGACGGCGAAAGCCGCCGCCGTGCCGAGGACCATCGGCAGCACCCAGGGAATCCACGTCAGGCCGGGCTGGTAGCCGAAGCCAAGCAGGATGAAGATGATCCAACTCAGCATGCCTGCAGCCAGCGCCACTCCGGCGGGGAGGGCGATGCCGTACTTGCTGTGGCGTTTGTCGTTCGCCCAGATCAGGAAGCCTGCGGCAACGGTCACCAAGGCGACGATGACAAGTGAAAGCACGTGAACTCCCTCCCTTCCCTTCGCCGGAGGCCTAGAGGGCGCCGAAGCCTACGCGGCGGACTTCCTCGGCGCCGATCTCCACGTAGCCCAGCACGCTGCCGGGGACGATGACCTGGCGGCCCTTTTCGTCGCTCAGGCGAAGGTCCGTGCCCTTGGAAATGGCTTCACCGACGATCTTCGCGACGGACTCGGCATCGAGCGCAGATTCCAGCACAATCTCACGGCCAACGTTCTGAATGCCGATCTTTACTTCCACAGCAAGGCCTCCCAGCCGGTAAAAGGGGTTTACTCAGTTCTCTATTTCTAGCCTAGGACTCTTTGGGGAAGCGACTGATTCCGCGCCAAGCTAAACGGTAGATCAAGTCGCTGGCCACATCGAGGTCCAGCCCGCCGTCGGTCTCCAGCCAGTACCGGGCGCTGACCTGCGCCATTCCGGCCAGGCCGCGGCCCAGGAGCTGTGCTTCCATCGGCGGCAGCTTGGTGTCCTCGGCAATGACTTTCGCGACGGCGTCGGCGAACGTGCGGTTGAACGTCTCCAGGCGGGAGCTGACGTCCGGATCGTTGATCAGGTCCGATTCGAACACCAGGCGGTGGGCCTGGTCATCGGCCGCAATGAACTGGTAGTAAGCGCGCATCACGGCCTGCACGCGCTGCTTGTTGTCCGTGGTGGAATTCAGCGCACCGAGCATGAGCTCCGTGAGGGTGGCCAGGTGGCTGTCCAGGAGCGCCATGTAGAGCTCGCGTTTGGACGGGAAATGCTGGTACAGCACGGGTTTGCTGACGCGGGCGGTTTCGGCGATTTCATCCATCGCGGCACCATGAAAACCATTGGCGACGAACACTTCGAGGGCGGCATTGAGCAGCTGGGCGCGCCGCTCGTCGCGCGGAAGCCTGGCAGAACGTGCAGCCCCGCTCCGCTCCTGCTTTGCCGGTACCACCTGCTGTGCACGTGCGCTCTCAGCCACTTGTCTGCCGCCTTTCCCTTGCAGTTATGACCACTTTACGCGCCGGTAATATGACCTGGCGGCAATGGCAGGCATACATTGAAGTATGGCCACCGCATTTGCTGCCCAGACCACGTCCGCCCCGCTGCCGCCCCTTGTGGACGCCGCCGCGGAGCTGAGCACCGAAGAGGTGGAACGCTATTCGCGCCATCTCATTATTCCGGAGATCGGAGCGGTGGGGCAGCGCCGCCTCAAGAACGCCAAGGTGCTCGTCATCGGTGCAGGCGGCCTGGGTTCGCCTGCTTTGCTGTACCTCGCCGCCGCCGGGGTGGGAACCATCGGCATCATCGACGACGACGCCGTGGACCTCAGCAACCTCCAGCGCCAGATCATCCACGGCGTGTCCGACGTCGGCCGCCCCAAGATCGAATCCGCCCGGGACGCGATCCTCGAACTGAACCCCCTGGTCACCGTGCAGCTGCACCAGGTCCGGCTGGACTCCTCCAACGCACTGGACATCTTCGCCGGCTACGACCTCATCCTGGACGGCGCTGACAACTTCGCCACCCGCTACCTCGTCAACGACGCCGCCGAAATCCTCGGCAAGCCCTACGTGTGGGGGTCCATCTTCCGCTTTGACGGCCAAGTCAGCGTCTTCTGGGCCAAGCACGGCCCCAGCTACCGCGATCTCTACCCGGAAGCGCCGCCTGCCGGTTCCGTCCCGTCCTGCGGCGAAGGAGGCGTCTTCGGCATGCTGTGCGCCGCCGTCGGCTCCCTCATGGTGACGGAGGCAATCAAGCTGATCACCGGCGTCGGACGCTCCCTGCTGGGCCGGGTGGCACTCTTCGACGCGCTCGGCGGCAGCTGGCGCGAAATCAAGGTGGCCAAGGACCCCGAAGCGGAGCCGGTCACCGAACTCACCGACTACGAGGCCTTCTGCGGCATCGTGCGCGCGGCGGACACCGCCGCCGTGCCCACCGTGACCGCCACTGAACTGGCCGGCATGCTGGAAGCCCGCGACGCAGGGGAGCAGGACTTCGCCCTGATCGACGTGCGGGAGAGCGGCGAACACGACATCGTGAACATCGACGGCGCAGTGCTGATCCCGCAGGGCAGGATCCTCGCGGGGGAGGCCTGGGCTGAGCTGCCGCAGGACAAGGATATTGTGTTCCACTGCAAGGGCGGTACGCGCTCGGCCGCGGTGCTGCAGGCCGCCCGCAAGGCCGGGTACACCCGGGTCAAGCACCTCGACGGCGGCATCCTCGCCTGGGTGCGCGACGTTGAACCGCAGAAGCCGGTCTACTAGGCGAGTCCGGTGTAGGGTCGGGCAGTATGGCCCTGCAACTTGTCCAGGTAAATTTCAAGGCGCGAGATGAAGTCGCGATCGGCCGGTTCTGGGCGGAGGCCCTCGGCTGGGGGCTGTCCAGTGAAGGGCCCGGCGTCAGCAATGTCGAACCCGTCGGCTTCACTTGGCCGGACGCGTCTGCGGTGTGCGTGGACGTTGTGGCGGTTCCCGAGCCGGAGACCGTGAAATACCGCGCCCATCTGGACCTCGCTACGAGTTCGGAAGCGCACAAGGCGGAGCTGGTATCCCGGTTGCTCGAACTGGGCGCGTCCTACGCGGATATCGGCCAGGGCGATGTGCCCTGGACCGTGATGCGGGACCCCGAAGGCAATGCCTTCTGCGTGCTTGAGCCACGGGAGGTCTACCGCGATACCGGCCCCATCGCCACGATCGTGGTCAACTGCTCGGACCCGCGTGCCATGGCTGCGTTCTGGGGCGAAGCGACCGGCTGGACCGCGCACGAGGTGGATGACGAGCACGCGCGCCTGCGTTCGGACCGGGGCGTGGGCCCGTACCTGGAATTCCTGCGCACCGAGGGCGAGGAAACCGTCTGGAACCGGATGCACCTGGACCTGCTGCCGTATCCCGGAGATGACCAGGCGGCCGCCGTGGCGCGGCTCCGCGAGCTGGGTGCGACCACTGCCGACATCGGCCAGGGCGAGGTGCCGTGGGTTGTCATGGCTGATCCCGAAGGAAACGAATTCTGCGTCCTGGCGCCGCGCTGAAGCTTTAGGCGCTTTCGGTTCGGGGGAGCGGCGTGGCGCCGCGTTCAATGCGGGAATGGTCCACGGGGCACGCGGCCGCCGGTGCGGCGGCCGCGGGCTGCTCCACCTGGATGCCGTAGAGGGCCTCAAGCGCTGCGACGTAGTCGTCCTGCTGGCCGTTGGCGGCAAGTTCGCGGGCCCGGACCGTGGGGATGTGCAGCAGCTGCTTGACCATGCGGCGAAGCGCGAACTCGACCTCTTCAGCCGCGGCGGTGCAGCCGTGGCGGGCCCGGACCTTCTCCATCTCGGAATCCAGCACGCTCATGGTGTGCCGGCGCAGGGCGACAATCGCGGCGTCAACAGAGCGGGCTTCGCGTTCCTGCTCGAACGCCGCGGCCGCGGAAGAGACAATGCTGCTCGCCTGGGCGAGGGACTCGGCCTGCTCCTGCGGAGCGGCGAGGCGGACGGATTCGAGCGTCAGCAGCTCCACGCCGTCGAGCTCGCCGACGGCGGGATCGAAGTCATGCGTCAGCGCCAGGTCGATCGCGATCAGAGGGCCGGTGGAGCCTTCGCGGATGCGCGCCAGTTCGGCGGCCTCAACGCGGTTGTCCGAGCCGCTGCAGCCGATCATGACGTCAGCCGCGGCGACGGCGGCGGGCAGGCTCCCGGCGTCGAGCGCCGTACCGCCGCGGGTGGCCACGAAAGTCTCGGCGCGGCCGGAGGAAGAGTACACGGAGATGTCCTGGCAGCCGCGTTCACGCAGCAGGGACATGGTGGCGCCGGCGTAGGCGCCCGTGCCGAAGACGACCACCTTCTTGCTGCTCCAGCCGGCGTCGTCTGCGAGGTCCGTGGCGAGGTCGAGGGCCACAGACACGATGGACAGGCCACGGGAGCCGAGCGCGGTCTGGGCGCCGACATCCTTCGCGGTCTTCGATGCAGCCTGGAAGAGCCGGACGAGGCCCGGGGAAGCGGTGCCTTCGTGCTGGGCGGTGATGAGGGCGCGGCGTACCTGGCCGGCGATTTCGCGTTCGCCCACGACGGCGGAATCCAGCCCTGCGCTCACGGCGAACAGGTGCCGGCTGACCTCGGGTCCACTGTTGGTGCTGAAGGCCTTGGAGACGAGCTGTTCGTTCAGGCCGCTGAGCCCGCTGATCTGGCCGACCAATGCCGAGCGTGCCGCCTCGAGGTCCTCGGCATGCGCGGTCTCGCCGTAGATTTCGTAACGGTTGCAAGTGGCGAGGACAACGGCGCCGGAAACCAAGCCGCTTTCAGCCAGGGCGGCGGAAGCAAGCGCAGAAGAACCGGTGCTCAGTTGAGCAACGGTCTCAAGGTCGATGTCGGCGTGGGTCGCCACGAGAGAAAAAAGAACCACAGCAGAGCCATCATAGCTTTTTCGGTGCCCGGTAGAACAACAGGCGCGGCATGGTTCCTGCCACTGCCGGCTGTGATGGTGGCCACGTGGCCTGCCCGGCGACAGACTGTCGTTATCTTTCGTCCCTGATGTTGGGCACAATCGAAGGCATGACTTCCAGCTCTGCCCTGCCGGGTTCCGCCCGGCCTGCCCCTTCCACCGCCGGCGACGCCGCGGCAACCGGACTCCACGCCGGCCACCCCCTCATGGACGGCCGCACCGCGGACTCGCCGCTGATCCAGGCGTACCACGGCCGGAAGCCGAGCCGCCGCCCGGTGTGGTTCATGCGCCAGGCCGGCCGTTCCCTGCCGGAGTACCTGAAGGTGCGCGAGGGTGTGGCCATGCTGGATTCCTGCCTGCGCCCGGAACTGGCCTCTGAAATCACCCTGCAGCCGGTCCGCCGCCATGACGTGGACGCCGGCATCTTCTTCTCCGACATCGTCATCCCGTTGAAGCTGGCCGGCGTGGGCGTGGACATCGTTCCCGGCGTGGGCCCTGTGCTGGACAAGCCGGTCCGCACCGCTGCCGATGTTGCCGCCCTGCCGCAGTTGACGTGGGAATCGCTGGAACCCATCCGGGATGCCGTCCGCCTGACCGTGGCCGAGCTCGGCAGCACCCCGCTGATCGGCTTCGCCGGCGCCCCCTTCACCCTGGCTGCCTACATGGTGGAAGGCCGCCCGTCCCGCGACCACCTCGGCCCGCGCACCATGATGCACGCAGACCCGGAGACCTGGGCTGCCCTGGCCAACTGGGCGGCCGACGCTTCCGGCCTGTTCCTGCGCGCCCAGCTGGAAGCCGGTGCCTCCGCCGGCCAGCTCTTCGACTCCTGGGCGGGTTCCCTCGGCCTGGCCGACTACAGCAAGTACGTCGCCCCTGCCTCGGTCCGCGCCCTGGACCACGTCCGCCACCTCGGCGCCCCGCTCATCCACTTCGGCACCGGAACCTCCGAGCTCCTCGTCGCCATGCGCGACGTGGGCGTGGACGTGGTGGGCGTCGACTACCGCCTTCCCCTCGATGAAGCCAACCGCCGCCTCGGCGGCACCGTTCCGCTGCAGGGCAACATCGACCCCGCCCTGCTCTCCGCTCCGTGGGAGGTCCTCGAAGCCCACGTCCGTTCGGTGATCGCCGCCGGCGCCGGCGCGCCCGGCCATGTGCTCAACCTCGGCCACGGCGTGCCGCCCGAAACGGACCCCACCGTCCTGACCCGCGTGGTGGAACTCATCCACTCGATCCCGGCGGAGTAGCCCGTGCACAGCCGGCCGGCAGCGCCGGCAAGCAAGGACCCGGGGGGCCGGGACGCTGCGGCAACTGCCGTCGTCGTCGGCGGCGGAATCTCCGGGCTGCTCGCGGCCCGCGGGCTCGCCGCGTCCGGCCTGGCCGTCACGGTACTGGAAGCCCGGGCGGACTGGGGCGGCTGCGTCGGCAGGCACGAACTCGGCGGCCTGGGCCTGGACAGCGGCGCGGAATCCTTCGCCACCCGCTCCACAGCCGTGGCAGACCTCGCCGCAGAACTTGGCCTGGCGGACCGCATCGTGGCCCCGAATCCGGGCGGTGCCTGGGTACAGCTGCCGGACGGCCCGCAGGAACTGCCCAAGACCGGCGTGCTCGGAATCCCCGCCAACCCGTGGGACCCGGAAGTCCGCCGCTCACTGGGCCTGGCAGGCGCCCTCCGGGCAACGCTCGACCGCTGGCTTCCCGCGTCCGTGGGCGCCGGGGGAGAGGTGACCAGCGTCGCTTCCCTGGTCCGTGCCCGGATGGGCCGGCGCGTGCTGGACCGGCTGGTGTCCCCGGTGGTGGGCGGCGTGCATTCGGCCGATCCGGAATTGCTCGATATCGACATGGTGGCCCCCGGCCTGCGCGCCGCGTTGCGGAGCACAGGATCCCTGGCGGCCGCCGTCGCGCAGCAGCGCCGGGTGGTGGGTGCCTCCGCCGGCGCGGGCGGTGCGAAGAAGGCCGGGTCGGCCGTCGCCGGGCTTGCCGGTGGCATGAATACCCTCATCACTGCGCTGCTTGCGGATCTTCGCAAGCGCAACGTGACGCTGCTTCCGGAAACGCGCGTGGAGTCCGTCTCGCGCGTGGACGGTGCGTGGCGGATCAGTGCCACCGGCGGCAGCGGGACGCAGGCGTACGACGCCGGACGGCTCGTCGTCGCGCTCGACGGTCCCGCCGCCGTCGGGCTGCTGGAGTCAGAGCTGCCGGAACTCGCGGCGCTCCGCCCGGCTGCCGGGCCGTTGGTCAGCCTGGTCAGCCTGGTCCTGGATAAGCCCGAACTCGATTCGCGGCCGCGCGGCACGGGAATCCTTGTGGCTCCGCAGGTAGCTGGGATCCAGGCCAAGGCGCTGACCCATGCCACGGCGAAATGGGACTGGCTTGCCGAAGAAGCCGGGCCTGGAACGCACGTGCTGCGGCTCTCCTACGGCCGGGCGCACGGCGGAACGGCCGGTGCCGATGCGGATCCGGCAACCCTGGACGACGCCGCGCTTCTTGACGCCGCGCTCCACGATGCTTCCACCTTGCTGGGCGTACAACTGGGCACGGAGGACGTGCTCGACTGGGATGTGGTCCGCTGGGCCGGAGCCCTGCCGTTTGCTGCCGTCGGGCACAAGCAACGGGTGGCCGAGGTCCGGAAGGTGGCCGCGCAGGCCGGCGGGCTGATCCTGGTGGGCGGCTGGTTGGCCGGCAACGGCCTGGCGGCGGTTGTCGCCGACACCGAAAGGCAGCTCAATGCTGCCTTCCCGGAGGCCGCCCGGAGCGCTGAAAAGCCATGATCTTGTGAAATAAAACACTTCTACGCGTTGTAGAACTGATCCGTTTCGACTTAGTACCTAACAAAGGGCAAACTTGAACCATGAGCCACACTTCTGCCGAATCTGTCACTAAAACTGCTGAGAACGAAGAACAGTTCTTCACCCTGTGGACTGTCTTCAAGCGTTCGGCAGACATCCAGCGCAGCAGCGACGCTGCCGCCGGATTCGAGAAACTGACCGCCAAGCTGGCCGAGGACGGCGTTGTCCTGCGCGGCAGCTATGACGTTTCCGCCATGCGCGCCGACGCTGACATCATGGTCTGGCTGCACGGCGCCAAGCCCGAGGCCCTCCAGGCCGCCGTCCGCGACATCCGCCGCAGCGCCCTGTTCGAAGGCACCGAGATCGTCTGGTCCGCCATGGGCGTGCACCGCGAAGCCGAGTTCGCCAAGAACCACACCCCGGCCTTCTCCCGCGGCGTCGAGCCCAGCACCTGGCTCTGCGTGTACCCCTTCGTCCGCTCCTACGAGTGGTACCTGCTGCCCGCCGAAGAGCGCGGCAAGATGCTCCGCGACCACGGCCTCCTCGGCCGCGACTTCCCGCAGGTCATTTCCAACACCGTGTCCTCCTTCGCCTTGGGCGACTGGGAATGGATCCTCGGCCTGGAAGCCCCGGAGCTGGTGGACCTTGTGGACCTCATGCGCCACCTGCGCGCCACGGATGCCCGCAACCACGTCCGCGAAGAGATCCCGTTCTACACCGGCCGCCGCGTCAGCGCCGCGGAGATCGCCGAGGTCCTGGCATGAGCCTCAGCGTCTCCACGGAGCTTAACGAGGTTACGGAACGCGGGCGCATGGAACCGCTGCAGTATGACGCCGTGCTGCTGGCTTCCTTCGGTGGCCCGGAGGGCCAGGAGGATGTCATTCCCTTCCTGCGCAATGTGACCCGCGGCCGCGGCATCCCGGATGAGCGGCTGGAAGAGGTTTCGCACCACTACCGCGCCTTCGGCGGCATCAGCCCCATCAACCAGCAGAACCGCGAACTGAAGGCCGCCATCGAGGCCGAGCTCGCCGCCCGCGGCATCGAGCTGCCCGTGCTGTGGGGCAACCGTAACTGGGATCCCTACATCGCGCCTGTCCTGCAGGACGCGTACGACGCCGGCCACCGCCGACTGCTGATGCTCACCACCAGCATCTACTCCTGCTACTCCAGCTGCCGCCAGTACCGTGAGGACATCGGCATGGCCCTGACGGAGACCGGCCTGGACGGCAAGCTCCAGGTGGACAAGATCCGCCAGTACTTCGACCACCCCGGCGTGGTGCAGCCCTTCCTTGAGGGAACGGCGGCCGGCCTGGAGGAAATCCGCGGCAAGCTCGCCGCTGCCGGAATCGAGGATCCGGATTCGAAGATCCGCGTGCTCTTTGCAACGCACTCCATCCCCACCCGCGACGCCGAAGCTGCCGGCAAGTCGGACGACGAACCGCGCGAATTTGCCGAAGGTTCGGCCTACGCCGCGCAGCACCTGGCGAACGCCAGCGCGATCATGGACGCCGTGGCTCCCAACGTGGCATGGGACCTCGTGTACCAGTCCCGCTCCGGCGCCCCGCACATTCCGTGGCTGGAACCGGACATCAACGACCACCTCGAAGAGATCGCGCCCGAGGGCGTCCTCGGCGTGGTCATCGTCCCGCTCGGCTTCGTCAGCGACCACATGGAAGTCGCCTGGGACCTGGACACCGAGGCCCTGGAAACCTGCAAAAACCTCGGCATGGAAGCCACCCGCGTCCCCACCCCGGGCACGCATGCGGCGTTCGTCTCCGGACTTGTCGACCTGATCTGCGAACGCACCACCGGCAACAACATCGCCGAGCGCCCGCACGTGACGGACCTCGGTCCCTGGTACGACGTGTGCCGTCCGAACTGCTGCGAGAACTTCCGTGGCACCAAGCCCGTCATTGCTGAGGTCGGCTCCACCGTGGGCACCGGCCATGACGCTTACCCCGCCGGGGCCGGCAAGTGACCGTACGGATCGGTACGCGCGCCAGCAAGCTCGCGCTGACCCAGACGCAGCAGACCGCGGACCGGCTGGCCGCGGTCGGAGGTTTCGACGTCGAACTCGTCCACATCACCACCGAAGGCGACGTGAAGACCGGCTCGCTGTCGCAGATGGGCGGTACGGGAGTGTTCGTGGCGGCCCTCCGCGAGGCTCTGCTGGACAAGCGCTGCGACGTTGCCGTGCACTCGCTCAAGGACCTGCCAACCGGTGCCGAACCGGGGCTGACCATCGCTGCCACGCCGAAGCGCGTGGACGTGCGCGACGTCCTCTGCACCCGTGACGGCCTCACCCTGGCGCAGCTTCCGGCCGGAGCCAAGGTGGGCACGGGCTCGCCCCGCCGTGCCGCCCAGCTCCGCGCGTTGCGCCAGGACATCGAGGTGGTGGACATCCGCGGCAACGTGGACACCCGCCTCGGTCGCGTGCCCGGACTGCCGGGCAACAGCACCGACGCCGTGGTGCCCGGCAAGAGCTGCGACCTGGACGCCGTCGTGCTCGCCGCGGCCGGTCTGGAACGCATCGGCCGCCTGGACGCCATCAGCGAATACTTCGAAAGCGACGCCATGCTCCCGGCACCCGGCCAGGGCTCGCTCGCGATCGAATGTCGCACCGCCGATGCCCCCGCCGGCGGCTCGAACGAGGCCTTGGCCCAGGCCCTTGCGGCACTGAACGATGAGGACACACGCCTCGCCGTCACGGCCGAACGTGCCGTGCTGGCCCGTCTCGAAGCCGGCTGCGCCGCCCCGGTGGGCGCCTTCGCCTACCGCAAGGGCAGCATGCTCTACCTGGAGGCTGTGGTCTGCTCGGTGGACGGCGCGAAGACCGTGCGTGAGAAGAAGGCCACGGATGGCCTCAATGAAGTCGGCGCCACCCTGCTCGGCATTGAGGTTGCGGAACTGCTGCTGGCCGCCGGCGCCGCGGAGATTACCGACCTTGCCGCTTCCTGAGTCCATGGAAAATGCTGCCGCTGCTCCGTTGCGCGGCCGGAAGGTCCTCATCACGAGGAGCCCCGACCGCGCGGCGTCGCTGGCGCAGGCACTGTCCGACGCCGGTGCCGAGCCGCTGCTGCTGCCGCTGATCGATTTCGAACGCGCGGCGGACCAGCAGGCGCTGGGGGATGCCCTCGATGGCCTCGCGGCAGGAGACTATGACTGGCTCGTGGTCAGCAGTATCACCACGGTCCGGGCGCTGAAGGCCAAGGCCGCCGAGCGCGGAGCGGAGCTGTCCGCACTCATCCCGGCAGGCGTCCGGGTTGCCACCATCGGCCCGTCCTCACGCCGGATCCTCGAGGCCGAGGGTATCCGCGTGGACCTTGCACCGGAGGGCAGCCAGTCCGCCGCCGGCCTCCTCGAGGTCTGGCCGGAAGGCACCGGCCGCGTCCTCCTTCCCCAGGCGGACATCGCCGACACCCTCCTCTCCGGCGGCCTGGCCGCCAAGGGTGCGGAGGTCGCCGTCGTGACCGCCTACCGCACGGTCGACTACCCGGCCCGCCCGGACGAGCGGCTGGTGACGGAACTCGCCAAGGCCCCGGCCTGGTCGGATGCCGACGGCGGGGAGCTGCCGCTGCTGGAGCCGGCCGCCGCCCGCACGCTGATCGACGACGGCGGGCTGGCCGCCGTCGTGGCTGCCTCACCGAGTGCCGCGCGGCGGGTCGCCGCGACCCTGCTGCCGCTGCGGGAGTGCCGCTTCATCGCGATCGGCCGTTCGACGGCGGCCGAGGCGGCTGATGTGGGGATCGCCGTCGCCGCGACGGCCAAGGAACCCACCCCGGACGGCATCGTCGCCGCCCTCACCGAATTGTTCGCTACCGAAGGGCTGACATGAGCTTCCCCCACCACCGCCCCCGCCGGCTCCGCACCACCCCGGCCATGCGCCGCCTGACCGCCGAGAACCGGCTGGCCCCCGCGGACCTCATCCTGCCTGCCTTCATCCGCGAAGGCCTCAGCGAGCCCGCGCCGATCAGCTCCATGCCCGGCGTCGTGCAGCACACCACGGACACCCTGAAGCGGGCCGCAGCCGAAGCCGTGGAGCTGGGCGTTGGCGGCATCATGCTGTTCGGTGTTCCCGCTGTGCGCGACGCTTCCGGCTCCGCATCCCTGGACCCGGACGGCGTGCTCAACAAGGCCATCCGCGACGTCCGCGCCGAAGTGGGCGACGATCTGGTGGTCATGAGCGACGTGTGCCTGGACGAATTCACCGACCACGGCCACTGCGGCGTGCTGGACGCCAACGGCTACGTGGACAATGACGCCACGCTGGAAATCTACGGGCAGATGGCTGTGGCGCAGGCCGACGCCGGTGCGCACGTGCTGGGGCCGTCCGGCATGATGGACGGCCAGATCGCCGTCATCCGCCAGGCCCTCGAGGAAGCCGGGCACAAGAACACCGCCGTGCTGGCCTATGCCGCAAAGTACGCCTCCGCGTTCTACGGCCCCTTCCGCGAAGCCGTGGACTCGCAGCTCAAGGGCGACCGCCGGAGCTACCAGATGGACGCCGCCAACCGCCGCGAAGCGATCATCGAGGTGGAACTGGACCTTGAGGAAGGCGCCGACATGGTCATGGTCAAGCCGGCCATGAGCTACCTTGACATCCTGGCTGACGTCGCGGCCATGAGCCCCGTGCCCGTGGCGGCCTACCAGATTTCCGGCGAGTACGCGATGATCGAGGCCGCTGCCGCCAACGGCTGGATCGACCGCCGTGGCGCCGTTACGGAATCCGTGCTCGGTATCAAGCGCGCCGGCGCGGACATGGTGCTGACGTACTGGGCCTCCGAGCTGGCCGGCTGGCTGAAGGAAGGCTAGGCCCGGACTGCCCGACGGCGGTGCGTCCGCACCGCGGGAATGATTCCGGGGCCTTCTCCGTTTGTATGCGTATGCATGAAAACAGCGAAGCTTCCGAGTCCCTTGATCCCAGAGCTACTGATCCCGCTTTCGATCCGACGGCTCCCGTAGCGGCCGATACGATGCTGTTGGGCGTCAGCACCTTCGGCGACGTCGACCTCGACGATGCCGGCGAACCCAAGCACCATGCCGTGGTACTGCGCCAGCTGGTGGAGCAGGCCAAGCTGGCTGACGCCGTCGGGCTCCACTCCTTCGGCGTGGGGGAGCATCACCGCCGCGACTTCGCGGTCAGCGCTCCCGAAGTGGTGCTGGCCGCCATCGCCTCCGCCACGAAGCGGATCCGCCTGGGCAGCGCCGTCACGGTGCTCAGCTCGGACGATCCCATCCGGGTCTTCCAGCGCTTCGCCACCCTCGACGCCGTCTCCAACGGCCGGGCCGAAGTGATCCTGGGGCGTGGATCCTTCACCGAATCCTTCCCGCTCTTCGGCTACGACCTGGCCGACTACGAGGTGCTTTTCGAAGAGAAGCTGGAGCTCTACCACCGCGTCCGTTCCCAGAAGCCGGTGAACTGGGACGGCCGCACGCGCGCCGGACTGCACGGTCAGATGGTCTACCCGCACCTGGAGAACCGCCTGCTGCCCACGTGGATCGGCGTCGGCGGCACCCCGCAGTCCGTGGTCCGCACCGCGGCCTACGGCTACCCGATGGTGCTGGCGATCATCGGCGGCGAACCCGAACGCTTCGCTCCCTTCGCCCAGCTCTACCGCCGCAGCCTGGCCGAGGCCGGCCATGATCCCAAGCAGCTGGCCGTCCACTCGCCGGGCTATGTTGCGGAAACGGATGAGCAGGCCCGCGAGGAGTACTACCCGCATTGGCTGGCCACCCGGAACCGGATCGGTGCGGAACGGGGCTGGGGCCCGGCCGGATACGGCGAATTCGAGGCGCTCGTTGACGAGGATGGCGCGCTGTTCGTTGGTTCGCCGGATACGGTGGCGGCAAAGATCGCCAAGCTCAAGGGTTCGCTCGGTGCGGACCGTTTCGAGTTGAAGTACAGCAGCGGAACCCTGCCACATAGAAACATGATGCGTTCCATCGAGCTGTTCGGCACCGAGGTGGCGCCGCGGGTGGCGGAGCTGCTGGCCGTGAACGCACAGGTGAAGTGACGCTCTTCATCCCGGACGGGCGGAATTTCCCGCCCGTCCGGGATGAAAGAATAAAGGCATGACTCGTTCGGATGATCTCTTCGCCCATGCCCAGACCCTGATGCCCGGCGGCGTCAACTCGCCCGTGCGCGCCTTCGGTTCCGTGGGCGGCACTCCGCGTTTCATGGTCGCCGCGAAGGGCGCCTACCTGACCGACGCCGACGGCAAGGACTACGTGGACCTCGTCTGTTCCTGGGGCCCGGCCCTCCTCGGCCACGCCCACCCCGCCGTGCTCGACGCCGTCCACGCCGCCGTGGACCGCGGCCTGTCCTTCGGTGCGTCCACTCCCGATGAGGCCCGCCTGGCCGAGCTGGTCAAGGAACGCGTCTCCGCCGTCGAACGCCTCCGCATGGTCTCCACCGGCACCGAAGCCACCATGACAGCGGTCCGCCTGGCCCGCGGCTTCACCGGCCGCAACCTGATCGTGAAGTTCGCCGGCTGCTACCACGGCCACCTCGACGGGCTGCTGGCGTCCGCCGGATCCGGCCTGGCCACCATGGCCCTTCCCGGTTCGGCCGGCGTCACCGAAGCCGCCGCCGCCGAAACCCTCGTGCTGCCCTACAACGACGTTGCCGCCGTCGAGGCCGCCTTCGCCGCGCACGGCGAACACGTCGCCGCCGTCATCACCGAAGCCGCCCCGGCCAACATGGGTGTGGTCACGCCCGGCGACGGCTTCAACGCCGCCCTCTCCCGCATCACCCGCGAACACGGCGCGCTGCTCATCCTCGACGAAGTCCTCACCGGCTTCCGCACCGGCTACGCCGGCTACTGGGGCCTCACCGGCGGCGCCTCCGAAGGCTGGACTCCGGACCTGCTCACCTTCGGCAAGGTGATCGGCGGCGGCATGCCGACGGCGGCCCTCGGCGGCCGTGCCGACGTCATGGACCACCTCGCGCCGCTCGGCCCCGTATACCAGGCGGGTACCCTCTCCGGAAACCCGGTGGCCATGGCCGCAGGTGTGGCCACGCTGACGCACGCTACGCCCGAGGTGTATGCGCATGTTGATGCCCGCTCGCTCGAGCTTTCCGCGGCCCTGTCCTCCGCGCTGGATGCAGCCGGCGTGGACCACTCCATTCAGCGCGCCGGGAACCTGTTCTCCGTGGCCTTCGGAACCTCCGCCAACGGCGTGCACAACTACGCCGACGCGCAGGCCCAGGAGGTGTTCCGTTATGCGCCGTTCTTCCACTCGATGCTGGATTCCGGCGTCTACCTGCCCCCGAGTGTTTTCGAAGCCTGGTTCCTCTCCGCGGCCCATGACGACGCCGCCATGAACCGGATCTTCGACGCCCTCCCGGCCGCCGCCAAGGCTGCAGCCCAGGCGGTTGCTGCCTGATCCTCTTGCCTCAGCCGGCGGCGGTTCCCCCGCCGCCGGCCGTCGCAGGCGTAGGCTGGCCTGGTACGCAGGAGGCCTGGCAGGCGGCTGGTTCCATGCTTCACACTTACTCACCCCATTCCCGACGACAGCGCTGGTTCCCTCGTGCCGGCACACTGGCACTCGCCGTCTCCCTCACGGTCCTGACGGCATGCACACCGTCCGGCACGCCTCAGCCGGGCCACAGCGAATCGTCCGCGTCAAGCCCGGCCGCCGCGCCGCCGTCGTCCGCGTCCCCTTCGGCGCGCACAGCGCCCCCGACGCCGCGGCCCACCGCGACGCCCACACCATCCGCCGCGCCGAAGCCCCGTCCGACGGCGAAGCCGGTGCCGCCCGCGACGCCCGAAGGCGTCCTCGCCTCCCTTCGCTTGGAGCAGCGCGTGGGACAGCTCTTCATGGTGGGAGCGAAGGCCGATGGCAGCGACGCCCCAGCCGTCACCGGACTCCTCGGCCGGAACATCGGCAACTTCTACCTGGCAGGCCGCAGTAAATCCGGGATCGGTGCCACGGCCTCGCTGGTGGCGTCCCTGCGCTCCGCCGCCGCGAAGTCCGGGAACAAGGTTCCGGTTTCAGTGGCCACCGACCAGGAAGGCGGCTACGTCCAGGTCCTGCGCGGCCCGGGTTTCTCCGAGATCCCGACGGCGCTCGTCCAGTCCGCCACCCCGCCGGCCCAGTTACGGGCCAAGGCCTGGAGCTGGGGTGCCGAACTCCGCAAAGCCGGGGTCAACGTCAACCTCGCGCCCGTCCTGGACACGGTCCCCGGTGCCGCCTTCGCGCCGTCGAACGCCCCGATCGGCTACTTCCAGCGCGAGTACGGCTACACGCCGTCGTCGGTATCCGCACACGGCAACGCCTTCGCCTCCGGCCTGCGCGACGCCGGGGTGGCGCCCGTGGTCAAGCACTACCCGGGGCTCGGCCGGGTCACGCTCAACACGGACACCAGCGGCAACGTCCACGACACCGCCACCACGCGCACGGATCCGTACCTGGCGCCGTTCACCGCCGCCATCCGCGGGGGCGTCCGCTGGGTCATGGTGTCTAACGCCTACTACGACCGCATCGACAAGGCACGGCCCGCGCCGTTCTCACCGGTGGTCATGCGCACCATGCTCCGTAGCGACGCCCTCTTCACAGGCATCATCGTTTCCGATGATCTTTGCAACGCCGCCCAGCTCTCGCCCTGGAGCATGGGGGAGCGGGCAGCCAATTTCATCGCCGCCGGCGGCACCATGGCGCTCTGCGCCGATCCCGGCGCTGTTTCCGCCATGTACGCCGAGGTCCTGAAGCGCGCGACGGCGGAGCCCGCCTTCCGCAAGGCCGTCGACGCCGCGGCGCTCACCATCCTCCGGGTGAAGGCGGGCAAGTAGCTTTCTGTTTAACGGGGAAATCCCCGGTTACCGGAACAATCCCTGCCGCGTTCGCAGGGGAATTGTCCGGTAACCGGGGATTTCCTGAAGGTGCTTAGAGCACGTCCGAGAGGAACTTCTGCAGGCGCTCCGTCTTCGGCTCGGTGAAGAGCTGCTCGGGGCTGCCGTTTTCCACCACCACGCCGCCGTCCATGAAGACCACCTGGTTGGATACGTTGCGGGAGAAGCCCATCTCGTGGGTCACCACCACCATGGTCATGCCCTCCTGGGCCAGCTCCGTCATGAGCGCGAGCACGCCCTTGACGAGCTCGGGGTCCAGGGCGGAGGTGGCTTCGTCGAAGAACATCACTTCGGGCTTCATGGCCAGGGCCCGGGCGATTGCCACGCGCTGCTGCTGGCCGCCGGAGAGCGTGGCCGGGCGTACCTCGGCCTTGTGCTTCAGGCCCACCTTGTCCAGCTGTTCCAGGGCCTCGGCCCAAGCCTGGTCCTTGGGGAGCTTGCGCAGCTTCCGGAGGGCAAACGCCACGTTCTCGCCCACGGACTTGTGCGGGAAGAGGTTGAACTGCTGGAAGACCATGCCGATGCGGCGGCGCAGCTCGTCCGGGTTGTCCTTCAGGACCGAACGGCCGTCCAGCAGGATGTCGCCCTGGTCCGGTTCGATGAGGCGGTTCATGACACGCAGCAGGGTGGACTTGCCGGAACCGGAGGGACCGATCACGGACGCCGCGGTGCCTTTCTCCACGTGGATGTCGATACCGCGAAGGACCTTGTTGTGGCCGAAGGCGAGGTGCAGGTTCTTGCCGGTGAGGGATCCGGATTCAAAGTGGCTCATGCGTGGGCTCCCTTTCCGATGACGGCCGCGGCCTCGTCCGGTTCGTGCTTCTGTTCCTTGCCGGTGCGTAGGCGGTTGTCGATGTAGTTCACCAGGTGCGTCAGCGGGATGGTCAGCACCAGGTAGAAGATGCCGGCGGCAACGTAGGGGGAGAGGTTGCCGCTCAGGGAGGCCTGGTCGCGGCCGATCTGGAAGATTTCCCGCTCGGACGCCATGAGGCCCAGGGTGAAGATCAGCGAGGATTCCTTGATGAGAATGATGAACTGGTTCATCAGGGCGGGGAGCACGCGGCGGATGCCCTGCGGCACCACGATCATGCGCATGGACGGGCCGTAGCCGAAGCCCAGGGCCCGCGAGGCCTCAAGCTGGCCCTTGTCCACGCTCTGGATGCCGGAACGGAAGATTTCGCCGATGTACGCCGCGGCCATGAGTGCCAAGGCCGCGATACCCATCGGGTACGGCGTGCTGATGCCGGTTGCTTCACGGAAGAGCGGGCCGAAGCCGAGGCTGATCACCAGGAGGATCAGGATGGAGGGCAGGCCGCGGAAGATATCGGTGTAGATGCGGGCGATCCACCGGGCTACGGGATTGCGCGAGATGCCCATGAGGGCCAGCAGGATACCCAGCAGGGTACCGATCAGTCCTGCGGACAGGGCGATGATCAGGGTGTTGGGCAGGCCCACGGCGAACATGGTGGGCAGGACCTCGCCGATCGCTTTCCAATCGAGGAATGTCTCGCCGAGGCGGGTGAGGGTATCCATGTGACTCCTTGATGTCAGCCGTCCGGCCCGGATCCCTTGGGGCGGGATCCGGGCCGGGCGGTTTTCATGTGTTGTGCAAGGCGATCGGCGCTTGAGGTACGGCGCCGGGAGCGCGGCTTACTTGACCTGGACAGCCTTGCTGCCGGGCTTCCAGCCTTCGGGACGCTGCTCTTCCGCGGTCTTGCGCTCGGGCATCCATTCCTTGACCAGCTTGGTCCAGGTGCCGTCAGCGATCACGGCGTCCAGGCCGGAGTTCAGGGCCTCGACCAGGGCGGTGTTGTCCTTGGCCACGGCGTAGGCCGAGAAGTTCTGGGTGGTGGCGCGCTGCTCCACGATCTTGGTGCCGTCGCCGGCCTTGACCTGGCCCGTGGCCTGCTGGGACGGGGCAACCCAGGCGTCAACCTGGCCGGACTTCAGGTTGGCGAAGACCGTGTTGTAGTCCTGGAAGCGGACCGGCTCGATCTTGAGGGTGTTGGTGACGAAGTCGTCCTGGACCGTGCCCTGGACAACGCCGATGCGCATGCCCTGCTTGAGGCTGTCGAAGCCCTTCACGCTGCCGGATTCCTTGGCCACAACGGCCATGTAGCCGAAGTCGTAGCCGTTGGTGAAGGCGACGGTCTCGCGGCGCTTGTCGGTGGTGGAGATCGAGGAGGATCCGACGTCGAACTGCTTGTTCTTGACCTGGCCGAGCAGGGCGGAGAACTCGGTGGAGACGAACTCGACCTTCAGGCCCAGCTTGTCGCCCACGGCGCGCAGGAGCTCGTTGTCGAAGCCGGTGAACTTGCCGTCCTTGATGAAGATGTTCGGCGGGGCGTCAGAGAGGGTGCCCACCTTGATGGTGCCGTCGGTGATGAGGCCCAGCTTGCTCTTGTCGATCTTGTCCAGTGCCGTGACGTCAGCCGTGGTGTACTTGTCGGCGTTCTGGGCGCCGGCAAGGGCGTCGGTGGGGCCCGAGGCAGCGGGGGACGCACCGCCGCCGCAGGCGGCGAGGGACACGACAAGGGCAGCAGCCACGGGGACGGTGGACAGCCACTTCAGAGCTTTGATTTTCATCAAGCGTTCACTTTCATCGGAATTACAAGGTCTCGGTGACGCGGGCGGGGATGCGGCCGCAGGGTCTTTCGTGGGGCTCAGCAGAACTCGACCCGCCAAAGATAATTATGTCATCCGGGTAGAACGCTCAAAGATTCCGAACATAGTTCGAAACAATGGTCAATATTTCGAAGATTTATTACGCGGTGGAGGGATCTTGCGTGTGAATGCCGCGTAAGAAAACGCAACAGGAAAATTGCGTCCAGGCCGTCGGTGCCTGCCGCCGGGGCCTCGTTCCTGTGACATGCGTCATGCGGGAGCGCGTGTTATGGCGCCCGGAAGCGTGGAGCTAGAAGCCGCCCCGGCTGGCATCCTCCGGAGGAAGCACAGGCCAGTCGCCTTCGATGACGGCGGTAGGTTTGCTCTTTCGCAGGTAGGACTGGAAATCGGCAGCCTGGGCCGCGGCCCAGTCAACCTGGAGCTGGTGGAGCTTGGATGCCGGCATGTGCAGCTTGGGGAACTTGCCCGCCATGGCATCGAGCACGCGCAGCGTGGCCAGGGCATCCGCGGCCGAGGTATGGGCGTTTTCCAGGTCCACACCGTACTCCTCGCACAGCGCGGAGAGCGTGCGCTTGCCCTTGCGGTAGCGGTCCACCTGCTTGTTCATGATGTACGGGTCCAGCACCGGGAAGCGCGTCAGCTGAGGCACGCCGTAGCGGGCGGATTCGGCAGCGAGGACGGTGAAGTCATAGCTGGCGTTGAACGCAATGACGGGAACGCCGTCGTCGAACAGTTCCTGCAGGGTGGCGGCGACCTCCCGGGTGACCTCCGCCGCCGGGCGGCCTTCCGCACGGGCCTTCGCCGTGGTGATGCCGTGGACGTCACTGGCTTCCTGGGGGATTTCGACGCCGGGATCGGCCAGCCACTCGCGCTCCGTGATGACGTTGCCTTCGCCGTCCACCACGGTGATTGAGGCCGTGACGATCCGCGCGGCGCGGGAATTCCGGCCGGTGGTTTCAAGGTCGAAGGCTGCGCGGGGGAGGGTGTTCCAGGAGCTCATGGTTTCACGCTACCGGCACCCCCGGACAAGATTCGAAAGCGACACTGCGGCGGCAGCGGATAGGGTGGAAAGATGCGGATGGAGCTGGTGGAGGCGGTGCTTGGCGTCGTCCGCCTCGTCCCTCCGGGAGCGGTCCTTGCCTATGGCGACGTCGCGGAACTGCTTGGCCACGGTGGGCCCCGCCAGGTGGGGTCCGTGATGAGCCATCACGGAAGCGGAGTGGCCTGGTGGCGGATCCTGAGGTCAAGCGGCGAAGCCCCGCCCGGCCACGAAGCCGAGGCGTTCCGCCGCTACCGTGCTGAAGGGACGGCACTGCGCGGCGATGTCGAACAGTTCGAACGAAGCGGCGAAGGGCGCTGGCGGGTGGATATCGCGGCCGCGCGCTGGTCGCCCACAGAGGCGGACTTCGACAGGATCGACGCGATTTCGGAGGAGCTGGAGCGTCAGCTCCATAAATTGTCAGTGCCCGATGATGAAATGACTGTGTGAGCGTCCCGGTAACCCAACAGCCAGCAAAGCGACTCCGTCTTGTCCCCCCGCGCGGGAACGTCTGCGCGGTGCCCGTTTTGTCCGCGGACCAGGCCGCCGTCGTCGATCTTCCGCACGGTTCCGGCCCCCTCCTGGTCCCGGGAGCACCCGGCACGGGGAAGACCACCGTGCTGGTGGAAGCCGCCGTGCGGCGCGTACAGCGGGACGGCGTGGACCCCGGCCGCATCCTCATCCTTGCCCCCGGCCGGCATGCCGCCTCGGCGCTGCGGGACCGCTTTACGGCGCGGCTCGGCCGGACGCTGAGTACGACGCCGGCACGCACCTGGGCGTCGTACGCTTTCGAGCTGATCCGGCGCGCCAAAGCCGAAGGGGTCCTGCCGCTGCCGCGTCCGCCCAAGCTCCTCTCGGGTCCCGAACAGGACCTCATCATCAAGGAACTGCTTGAAGGCCACAGCCGGCCCGGCCTGGAATTGCCTTGGCCGGAAGACCTTTCCGGAGCGCTGCCCACACGCGGCTTTCGGCAGGAAATCCGCCAGCTTTTCGACCGCATCATCGAATCCGGACGCACCGCGGAGGACCTCGCAGCGCTCGCGTGGGAATGTGACAGGCCGGACTGGATGGCCGCCGCCCGGCTCTACTCGGAGTACCGGGACGTCCTGGATCTCCGCATGCCCGAGGCGTTCGACCCCGCCGGCATCATCACCGCCGCCCGGCAGATCTTCCAGGACGCGCCTGACTTCCTTGCCGCGGAACGCGAACGGCTCCAGCTGATCCTCGTGGACGATATCCAGGAAGCCAACCCGGCGGTCTTCGAACTCCTGGCGGATATCGCGGAAGGCAAGGATGTGCTGGTCACTTCCTCGCCGGACACCGTGGTGCAGGGCTTCCGTGGTGCGCGGCCCGATCTCGTGGCCGAGCTTCCCAGGCTGCTTGGCGGGCAGGGCCTGGCGGAGAAGCCGGTGCGCGAACTGCCGCTGTGGACTGCGCACCGGCAGGCGCCGGCCGTTGCCGACGCCTGGCTTCGCGTGGCGGCGCGCATTTCGCAGCGCCAGGGCGGGCAGCTCGCCCGGCAGCTCGAGCCTGCGGAGACGGACAGCGACTCCGCAATCAGGGGAGAGGGCAGCGCCGAAGCCCATCTCCTGCCGTCTCCCGCCCACGAACTCCGCTACGTCGCCCAGCGCATCCTTGAAGCACAGCTGCGGGACGGCCGGGCTTTCAGCGATATCGCCGTCATCGTGCGCAACGGCGGCCAGCTTTCCCAGCTTCAGCGCTACCTGTCCGGGCAGGGAATCCCGGTCCAGGTCCCGGTGGCGGACTCCGCCGTGCGGGACGAGGTCGCCGTGCGCCCGCTGCTTGAGCTGTACGGCGTGGTGCTGGATCAGTCCAGGCTGACCCCGGAACTGGCGGTTTCCCTGCTGACCTCGCGGATCGGCGGTGCGACCGCCATCGAACTGCGTAGGCTACGGCAGGCCTTGCGCCGGGAGGAACTGCTCGGCGGCGGTGGCCGGGCCAGTGATTCGCTCCTGGTCGAGGCCCTCCTTGAGCCCGGTGCATTGGGCACCCTTGGCATCGAAGGCAGCTCCGCCCGGCGGCTGGCCCGCATGCTCGCGGCCGGCCGGACCGCCCTTGAACAGCCCGGCGCCAACGCCGAAACCGTGCTCTGGGCCCTGTGGAACAGCAGCGGCCTCGCCTCCCGCTGGGCGGCGTTGGCGCTCGACGGCGGCGCGTCGGGAGCCCGTGCGGACCGCGACCTTGATGCCATGATGGCTCTGTTCCACACAGCGGAGCGGTATGTGGACCAGCTGCCGGGCTCGGGCGCGGAGCAATTCCTTGAGTACCTGATGAACCAGGAACTCCCCATGGATACGCTCGCCGCCCGTGCACAGCTTGAAGAAGCCGTGGAGCTGATGACCCCGGCCAGCGCTGCGGGCAGGGAATGGCCCGTGGTGATTGTCGCGGGCCTGCAGGAAGGAGTCTGGCCGAATACCCGCCTGCGCGGCGAGCTCCTGGGCAGCACGCTCTTTGCCGATGCGGTGGAGCACGGGGTGGACCACGCCCTGCAGCGGGGCCCGCTGAGCAGGCTCCGCGATATCCGCTATGACGAGCTGCGGAGCTTCTCCACGGCTGTGTCGCGGGCGCGGGAGGTCCTGATCTGCACGGCCGTGTCCTCGGAGGACGAACAGCCTTCGGCCTTCCTGGATTACGTCGCTCCGCTGGAGCCCGGCCAGTACGCCCGTGGTTACACACCGGTGGAGCGGCCCATGACCCTCCGTGCCCTCGTTGCGGAACTCCGCCAGAAAGTCCAACTCGTCGACATCCCGGGTGGCCTGCGTCCGGCCCGTCCCGGAACGGCGGGCGATCCGGAAGCGGAGGCCGCCGAAGCCGCACGGGTCCTCGCGCACCTGGCAACAGCCGAGCCTCCGGTGGCCGGCGCCCATCCCGACAGTTGGTGGGGGCTCGCCCCGCTCAGCAGCGATGCCGCCGTCGTCCCGGATGGGGGAACGGTCATGGTGTCGCCGTCCAAGGTCGAAACCGTGCACAAGTCGCCGCTGGACTGGTTTGTCCAGGCAGCCGGGGGCGAAGCCGCCACCGACTTCGCCCGAAGCCTGGGAACCTTGGTCCATGGCATCGCCCAGGAACTTCCGGACGCCTCCGGCGCCGAGTACCTTGCAGAATTGGCCCGCCGTTGGCCATCCCTCGGAATGAAGGACACCTGGGAAGGGAAACTGGATTACCAGCGGGCCGAAGCCATGGTCCGCAAGCTTGCCCAGTACATCCTGGTGATGCGCAGCGAAGGGCGGCGCCTGCTCGGCGTCGAACTCGACTTCGAGGTGCCGCTGCCGCCGGTGGGGGAACGCGCCGCCATGCTCCGCGGCCAAGTGGACCGCCTGGAGATCGACGCCGAGGGCCGGCTGGTGATCGTGGACCTGAAGACCGGCAAGCGGCAGCCGGGCAAGGCTGAACTCGCACGCCATCCGCAGCTGGGTGCCTACCAGGCAGCGGTCCTGGAAGGTGCCTTCGACGAGGAAGGGTCCTCCGAGGGCGCTACTCCCGGCGGTGCCGTGCTGGCACAGCTTGGTACCAAGACCAAGTCCCCGGGAATCCAGGCCCAGGACGCGCTGGATCCCTCGGACAACTGGGCGCGGGACATGGTCAACGAAGCCGCCGTGCTGATGTCCGGCTCCACCTTCGAAGCCCGGCATGACCCAGCCAAGGGGGGCCATGGCGGCCACGGTTGCCGCCTCCCCGAAATTTGCCCGCTCTGTGCCCGAGGAAAGCAGGTCACCGAATGACGATCGACACCCTGGCCCCGGCGTTCGGTGGAATTTCCCCGGAGCCGGTGGACTCCGGTACCGGGCGTGCCGACGGCGTTCCGGCGCCCCGCTTCAGCCCCGGCGAACTCGCCGCGATCATGGGCGAAAAGAACCGTCCCACCGATGAGCAGGCGTCGATCATCGCTTCGCCGTTGTCCCCGCGGCTCGTCATCGCCGGGGCAGGGTCCGGGAAGACCGCCACCATGGCCGACCGTGTGGTGTGGCTCGTGGCCAACGGCTGGGTGCGGCCCGAAGAGGTCCTTGGCGTCACCTTCACGCGCAAGGCGGCAGGGGAACTGGCCAGCCGCATCCGCTCGAAGCTGGCCACCCTGCAGCGGATCGCCGTCGCGGAGCCCGGGCGTCACGGCTTTCCCGAATGGCTGGCCGGATCCGATGAGCTGGAACCCAAGGTTTCCACCTACCACTCCTACGCCAGCGGCATCGTGTCCGACTACGGTTTGCGCCTGGGAATCGAACGCGACGTGGTGCTCCTTGGTGCGGCCCAGGCTTGGCAGCTGGCCAGCGAAGTCGTGGAAGGCTACGACGGCCCGTACGAGCACTTCACCGCAGCCAAATCCACGCTGGTCAACGCGGTGGTCCAGCTCGCCGGGGAATGCGCGGAACACCTCCGCGAACCCGGCGAGGTGCAGTCCTGGCTGATGGACCGGGCTGCGGAGTTCAGCCGGCTGCCGTACCAGGCCGGTGCCAAGAAGAACCCCACCCAGGCGGCCATCGAACTCCACGGCATGCTGCTGACCCGCGCCAGCGTGGCGGACATGGTGGGCCGTTACCAGGCCGCCAAGCGGGAACGCGGAGTCCTCGACTTCGGCGACCTCGTGGCGCTCGCGGCGAAGATCGCCCGTGAGGTGCCCGTGGCGGCGGCCACCGAGCGTTCCCGGTACAAGGTGGTGCTGCTCGACGAGTTCCAGGACACCTCGCATGCCCAGCTCGTCCTTTTTTCGCGGCTTTTCGGCGGAGGACACGCCGTCACCGCGGTGGGCGATCCGAACCAGTCCATCTACGGCTTCCGCGGTGCCTCCGCCGGCCAGCTCTTCCACTTCGTGCAGGAATTCCCTGCGCGCACTGATGCCGGTGACGGAGCGGCCTCTTTTGCTCCGGCGCCCGTTTCCTACCTGACGACGGCGTGGCGCAATGGCCGGAACATCCTCGCCACGGCGAATGCCATCTCCGCCCCGCTCAACGCCGCCTCACGCGGTCCGGCGGGCGAGCGGAGCGCCGGGGACGACGCACACGGCGGCGGGGGCGGCAGTTCCATCGGGGTTCCACCGCTGCAGCCGAGTCCGGCAGCGGTGGATGGCAACGTCGTGCTCGGACGCTTCGCTACCGATGAAGACGAAGCCACGGCAATCGCCGCCGATGTCCTGCGCTACCGCCGCACGATTTTCGAAACGGACCCAGCCGGGCAGCCGGTGCCGCCGAGCATGGCAGTCCTGTGCCGCCGTCGGGCCCAAATGGAAATCCTCCGCCGCGAATTCGAGCGGCAGGGGATTCCCTACGAAATCGTAGGCCTGGGTGGCCTGCTGGACACGCCGGAGGTCGTGGACCTCGTGGCAACGTTGCGGGTACTGGCCGATCCCGGCCGCTCGGATTCCCTCATGCGCCTGATCGCCGGGGCCCGGTGGCGGATCGGTCCGGCGGACCTCATGGCTTTCCAGGACTGGTCCAGGTTCCTGGCCCGGCGCCGGGCGCAGGCAGGCAGCAATGCTGATGCCCTCGCCGCAGAACTGGCCGCGGACGAAGACGCCGCCCCGGCCGTCGTCGAAAGCGACATCACCGATGCCGCAAGCCTGGTCGAGGCACTGGACTTCCTGCCCCGGCCCGGCTGGACCTCGGCCCACGGACGTTCCTTGAGCGAGGCGGCGCAGGAGCGGCTCGCCCGCTTGTCCGCCGAGCTGCGGAACCTGCGCGGCTTCCTGGGCGACGACCTCACCACCCTCCTGGGCGAAGTGGAACGGGCCATGCTGCTCGACATCGAAGTGGCCGCCAAGCCCGGGGTGAGCATCCACCAGGCCCGCCGCAACCTGGATGCCTTCCAGGACGCCGCGGCAAGCTTCCTGCAGACCTCCCACCGCGTGGACCCGCTGGCGTTCCTGTCCTGGCTGGAAGCCGCGGCCTCCGAGGAAGGCGGCCTGGACGCCGCCGCGGCGGAGGTCAACCACGACGCCGTGCAGCTGCTGACGGTCCACGCCTCCAAGGGGCTGGAATGGGATGTTGTCTTCGTCCCCGGGCTCAACGCCGGCGCGTTCCCCAGCAACCGTGATTCGCGCTGGAGCAGCGGCACTGCGGCGCTTCCCTGGCCCTTGCGCGGCGACCGCGCGGACCTGCCGCAATGGGACCTTGACCAGCCGGACCAGAAGAGCTGCCTGGACGCGGAAAAGGACTTCAAATCCGAGGTCCAGCATCACGGCGAACAGGAAGAACGCCGCCTCGCCTACGTCGCTTACACCCGGGCCAAGTTCGTGCTGTGGGCGTCGAGCGCCGCGTGGAACGGTTCGCGTGCCGGGATCGCCGAGGTGTCGCCTTTCCTGGCCGAGCTCGCGCCGCTCGCGGAAAACCCCGACGCCGGTGCTTCCGCCGCCATCCATCCCGGTTCCCTGCGTGAGGATGAACTGCCGGCCGAGAGCCCGCTCACCGTGGCCGCCGAACTCGCCGTCTTCCCGTACGACCCCCTCGAAGGCCCGCACGATCCGCGCACCGGGGAAAGGCTGCGGAACGTTCCCGGCCGGCGCTCCGCCATGGACGCCGCGGCCGCAAGGGTCAGGCATGCCATCGAACGGCTCCTGCCGGGGGAACCGCTGTGCCCGGAAAGCGATGCAGCGCCGGTTCAGGGTGTGGGCGGACATGCCGTGACCGGATGGGCTGCGGAAGCGGACCTCCTCCTGAAACGCTCCCGCATGCGGAAACCGGTCCAGGAAGTACACCTGCCCGGACACATCTCCGCCTCCATGTTCGTGGAACTGGGCGACGACCCGGAGGCCGTTCTGGCCCAGCTCCGCCGCCCGGTGCCCCGTGAACCGGGTGCGGCGGCACGCAAGGGAACCGCCTTCCACTCGTGGGTCGAAGAGTATTTCGGCACGAGCGGCATGCTGGACTTCGGCGAAGAATCCGGTGCCGACGCCCATATCGATGCCGCCTACGGCCTCGATGACATGGTGCAGACCTTCAAGAATTCGGAATGGGCGCACCGAGCACCGGCCTTCGTGGAGGTGCCGGTGGAAACGGCGATCGGCGGGGTGGTGGTCCGCGGCCGGATCGACGCCGTCTTCCGCAATGCCGACGGCAGCTGGGAACTGGTCGACTGGAAGACCGGACGCCGCCCGTCGGGCAGCAGGCCCCGCAGCCGTTCGGTGCAGCTTGCCGTGTACCGCCTGGCGTGGGCCCGTTTGATGGACGTGCCGTTGGAATCGGTCAGCGCGGCTTTCTATTACGTTCCGGAGGATGCCGTCGTCCGGCCGCACGACCTTGGCTCCGAAGCCGAACTCGAAGCGGTCATCGAGTCAGCCCTCGCTGATCCGGCAGCTTAGCCGCCGGGCGCGCCTTAGCTGCCGGTCGCGTCTCCGGAGCCCGCCAGCGGCACGATCCGGATGGCCGCCGTCGAGGTGTCCGGGGCCGCTGCCGCGCTCCCGGGCTCGGCGGAAGCGGCCGTATTGTCAGCGGAATCGTTGCCGGCTGCGGGAATCGGGGCGACGGTCACGGCCGGCGCAGGCGGTTGCACCGGCGAGGGCACAGGGCTGACGCTGACGACGGCGGGCGGCGCGGCCGCCGGAGCTACGGGAGCTGCACCCGCGGAAGCCCCGGTTGCCGGAGCTCCAGTGACAGGCACGCCGGCCGGAACGGCCGCCGTCTCCGGAGCATCGTCGTCGGCGGCTTCCTGCTCGCCGATGTCGTCCGCGAGGGACTTCAGCATGGCTTCGGCCTCCGCGGTCATCGCGGCGTGGCCCGCAGCGAGGGCCTTCACCAGGTACTGGGCGAGCGCGAATTCGGCCAGGAGCGCGGCCCTGCGGAGCAGGTGCTCGTCGGCCTTGTCCCGGCGCGCCGCGGTGTAATGGCGCAGGACGGCGTCCACGAACGATTGCTCGTTGGAGGCCACCAGCCAGGCGAAATCGTCGGCAGGGTCACCGATGCGCAGATCCGTCCATCCGGTCAGCGCGGTGACGCGCTCGCCGTCCACCAGCAGGTTGTCCTCGTGCAGGTCCCCGTGCACGACACACGGGTTGAACCGCCACAGGCCGATGTCCTCCAGTGCGTGCTCCCAGCGGCGGAGCAGGAGCGTGGGAATCTTCCCGGTGGTCGCTGCCTGGTCGAGTTCGTTGAGCTTGCGCTGACGGAACTCATTGGCCGTGTAGCTGGGCAGGTCCGCGTTGTTGACCAGGGCCTGCGGCAGGTCGTGGACGGCGGCCAGGGCCGTGCCGATCTCCTTGGCCAGGGTGTCACTGCATGCGGAGAGCTCCTCGATGCTGCGCGTCGAGCCGGCCAGGTGTGTGTAGACAAAGGTGCTCAGCGAGCCCTGCCGCACGGTTCCGGCGATAGTCGGCAGCAGGAAAGGGAGCTCCGCGCGGATGGCAGGGGTGAAAGCCCGCAGGACCATGAACTCGGTCTCCAGCCGGGTGCTCGCCTCGGCGTGCCTCGGTGAGCGCACCCGCCACCGTTTGCCGTCGGCGTCGAGCAGAAGCGCCGAATCGAAATCGGCGGCGTCGTCCGGGGCGGAAGCAGTGGCTGTCGGCGCCAGGCCGGGCACTGCCGCTGTTGCAATGGCGGCCAGTTCGAGCGGTGTTCTTCTCACACATTCCACGGTAGGGTCAGCGGGCGCCGTCGGGGCGGTGTCCCTGCGGCGAGTCTCCAGATCCGCCCGAAAAGGAGCACCGAACAGTCCGCGGTGGAGGCACGGGGCCCTGATCAGGGCAAATGTTATTTGTCGGTGCGAGTCAGTACGGTAGGTACATGAGTTTTACCGAGTTCCGGACGCCGGCGAACCACCTCACGGACACGCTCCTTCCGGTTCCGCCCGCCATGGTTGACAGGGCATCTGCCGAACGCGTCAAGCCCGGAATGGTCGAGGAGATCATTGCGTCCGGAACCGCCAAGGCCATGGTCCTCGCCGGACGCCAGGCACTCGTCGAAGGAGACGGGCTCTGGCTGGGTGATGCCGCCCCGCTGCTGGCATCCCTCCAAGCCGGCTCCGGTGCCCCGGTCACCACCATCTACCTGGGCAGGACGCTCAGCGACGCCGCACACTCGCGGGACACCCCGGTGCTGCTCCTCGTCCCCGGCACTGTCCCGGAACCCGGCACGGCGGGCGTCCCCGGCACAGCCTCCTGGATCGGTTTCCGGGAAATGGCCGCCCGCCTGGACGCCACGGACACCGCCTTGTTCATCCAGGCCAGCGCCATCGCCAACTGGCATGCCACCCATACCCACTGCCCGCAATGCGGCACGCCCACGGACATCGAAGCCGGAGGCTGGGTGCGGCGCTGCCCCCGGGACAACTCAGAGCACTATCCGCGCACCGATCCCGCAATCATCGTCACGGTCGTCGGCCCGGACGGCCGCGTCCTCCTTGGCGGTGGCGGCCCCGCAGGATCCATCAACCACTCAACGCTTGCCGGTTTCGTGGAGCCCGGTGAATCGCTGGAACAGGCCGTGGTGCGCGAGATCGCCGAGGAAGTCGGCGTGCGCATCAGCAGTTGCCAGTATCTTGGTTCTCAGTCCTGGCCGTTCCCGGCCTCGCTGATGCTGGGGTTTACCGCCTTCACCGAGGACACCGAGCCAAGGCCCGACGGCGTGGAGGTCACCAGGGCGCGCTGGTTCAGCCGCGAGGAACTCCAGGATGCCGTGCTCTCCGGGGAGATCACCATCCCTTCCCGGCTGTCGATTGCCCGATCCCTGATCGAGCACTGGTACGGCGGCACCATCGAGGAACCCGCCAAATGACGGCTGCATCGGCCGGCCCCGGCGGCTCTTTGGAAGAACGCATCCTGGGCGGCCTCGACGCCGAACAACGTGAAGTCGCCAGCACACTGAACGGCCCGTTGTGTGTCCTCGCCGGCGCCGGAACGGGAAAGACCCGCGCCATCACCCACCGGATTGCCTATGGCGTGCATTCCGGGGTGTACAGCCCTCAGCGGCTGCTTGCCGTGACCTTTACCGCCCGCGCCGCCGCCGAGATGCGCAGCCGCCTCCGGGACCTCGGCGTCGGGAACGTGCAGGCCCGCACGTTCCACGCCGCAGCCCTGCGCCAATTGCAGTTCTTCTGGCCGCAGGCCATTGGCGGCACCCTGCCGAACCTGCTGGACCACAAGGCCACCATGATTGCCGAGGCCGCACGCCGCCTGCGGCTCAGCACGGACCGCGCCTCCATCCGCGACCTCGCCGCCGAGATCGAATGGGCCAAGGTGTCCATGCTTACCCCGGCCAACTACCTGGAGAACGCGCAGGGACGCGGCACGCCCGGCGGCTTCGACCTCACGGCCGTCTCCCGGGTGTTTCAGGCCTATGAAGACATCAAGACGGACCGCAACGTCATCGACTTCGAGGACGTGCTGCTGATTACCGTGGGCATCCTGCAGGAAGATCCGAAGGTGGCCGCGACCGTCCGTGAACAGTACCGCCACTTCGTGGTGGACGAATACCAGGACGTCTCGCCCCTGCAGCAGCGCCTCCTCGAATTGTGGCTGGGGGAGCGCGACGAACTGTGCGTGGTGGGCGACGCCAGCCAGACCATCTACTCCTTCACCGGTGCCTCACCCAAGCACCTGCTGGGATTCAAGAAGCAGTTCCCCGAGGCCACGGTCGTCAAGCTGGTCCGCGACTACCGTTCCACCCCGCAGGTGGTGAAGCTCGCCAACGATCTGCTTGGTTCCCGCCGCAGCGGGGGACCTGCTGCCGACGCCGCCTGGGCGAAGCCCCTCCAGCTTGTGGCACAGCGGCCGGCCGGTCCGGCACCGCGGTTCATGGAATGCCCCGATGACGAAGCCGAGGCCGCCGTGGTGGCCGGCCGCATCCGGGAACTGCTCGACGCCGGAGTGCAGGCCAGCGAGATCGCTGTCCTTTTCCGGACCAACGGCCAGTCCGAAGCCTACGAACAGGCACTTGCCTCCGCCGGCATCGGGTACCAGCTCCGCGGCGGTGAGCGGTTCTTCGCCCGCAAGGAAGTGCGCGATGCGATCCTGCAGCTGCGTGCCGCCACCCGGGCTGCAGCGGACACTGCCGGTGAACCGCTCGGCCAGCTGGTCCGCGATATCGTGTCCACCCTCGGCTACACCGACTCCGCCCCGCACGGCGGCGGTGCCCTGCGGGAACGCTGGGAATCGCTCGCTGCGCTGGTGGCCCTGGCCGATGAACTCGTGGCCAACCGGGGCCCGGAATTCAACCTGGCAGCGTTCGTCAACGAACTCCAGGAACGCTCCGTCGCCCAGCACGCCCCCACGGTGCAAGGCGTCACCCTGGCCTCCTTGCACGCCGCGAAAGGCCTCGAATGGGACGCCGTGTTCCTGGTGGGCCTGAGCGAAGGGCTCATGCCCATTTCCTTCGCGGACACACCGGAGGCCGTGGACGAAGAACGCCGGCTCCTCTACGTCGGCATCACCCGCGCCCGCGAACACCTCAGCCTTTCCTGGTCCACGGCCCGCACTCCGGGCGGCCGGGCCAACCGCAAGCCCTCCCGTTTCCTCGACGGGCTGCGTCCCGATTCGGTGGGCTCGGCCAGCGCCCGCAGCCGGCCGCTGCCGCGCCGCAAAGCCGCTGCCCCGGCGTCGTGCAGGGTGTGCGGAAGCATGCTCGCCACGGGCGCCGAACGCAAGATCGGCCGCTGCCGGCAGTGCCCGGCCAGCTACGAGGGACAGACCTTCGAGGCCTTGCGCCAGTGGCGAAAGGACGAGGCCAGCACGGCCGATGTCCCGGCATTCGTCGTGTTCACCGACGCCACCCTCACCGCCATCGCCGAGGCCCGCCCGGCGAGCCTTGAAGAACTTGCCACGCTGGCCGGCGTCGGGCCCTCGAAACTCGAAAAGTACGGCGAGGCGGTCCTCTCCGTGCTGGCCGAATCCGTTCCGGCCGAAAGCGGGCACGGCCATGAGGGCTGAGGGAGCGTCCGCAACGGGTGGGCTGACTACGGATGAGGGCGCTCCCGTCGTCGTGCGCCGTTCCGCCCGGCGCCGCCGCACTGTGGCCGCTTTCTGGGAGGACGGAACCGCCGTCGTCGCCATTCCGGCGTCGTTCACCCGGGCCCAGGAACGCGAATGGGTGGGCCGGATGCTGGAGAAGCTCAAGCGGCAAGGGGAGCGGCGGGCGCGCGGCGCGGGGCGTCGTCGGCCCTCCGGGGACGCGGAACTCGCGGCCCATGCGGCCGAACTGTCCGCCCGGTACCTCGGTGGCCGGGCAGTCCCGACGTCGGTGCGCTGGGTGGGGAACCAGAACTCGCGCTGGGGTTCGGCTACTCCGGCGGACGGCAGCATCCGGCTGTCGGACAAACTGAAGCCCATGCCGCAGTGGGTGATCGACTATGTGCTGCTGCATGAGCTGGCACACCTGCTGGTGGCCGGGCACAACGCCGCCTTCTGGCGCCTCCTTGAGGCCTACCCGGAAACGCAACGGGCGAAGGCTTTCCTCGAGGGAGTAGCCTTCGCCACGTCACGGGGCCTTGGCCGGGACACCGGAGGTCCGGGGGATGCCGGGGTCCCCGGAGACGACGCCGGCTGCTAGGCCTTCGTGTCCCCGGCGCCGGAGTCGTCGCCGTCCTCGGAGCTGTCCTCGCCGTCGGCTGAACTGTCGGCTGAACCGTCTGCTGCCTGCGCGGGTCCGGCAGGATCAGCGGGGAAGTCGTAACCGCCGCTCAGCAGCTTCTGCAGGGCATCGTCCACTTCGCTGTCGCTGGCTTCGGCCAGGCGGCGGCGCTCGGAGAAACCCTGGGGATCGTCGAGGTCTTCGGCGGTCGGCAGCAGGTCCGGGTGCTGCCAGATGGCGTCGCGGCCGGCGATGCCGCGTTCTTCCTTCAGCACGGACCACAGGGTGGCCGCATCGCGGAGCCGGCGCGGCCGCAGCTCCAGCCCCACCAAGGACGAGAAGGCCTGTTCGGCCGGACCGCCGGTGGCGCGGCGCCGGCGCACGGTCTCACGCAGGGCGGACGCCGAAGGCAGCATCTTCTCGGTGGCGGCGGCGGTCAGCTCATCCACCCAGCCCTCGACCAGGGCCAGTGCGGTTTCGAGCTTTTCCAGCGCCGCGGACTGGGCAGGCGTCCGCTCGGGTGTGAAGACGCCCTGGGACAGCGCTTCCTGGATGCCTTCGGGGTTGCTGGGATCAAGGTCGCGGGCGAGGTCTTCGATACGGCTCATGTCGATGTGGATGCCGCGGGCGTAGGCTTCGATCGCGCCGAGGAGGTGCCCGCGCAGCCACGGCACCTGGACGAACAACCGGGCATGCGCGGCTTCGCGGACGGCGAGGAACAGCCGGATGTCGTTCTCCGGAACGCTGAGGCCCTCACCGAACTTGGCCACATTGGAGGGCAGCAGCGCCATTTCAAGGTCAGCCAGGGGCACTCCGATGTCTGTGGAACTGACAACGTCTGCGGACAGCGCGCCGATGGCCTGCCCAAGCTGCATGCCGAAGATCGCGCCGCCCATGTTCTGCAGCATGGAGGACGCGCCGCCCATCATGGACTTCATTTCCTCGGGCATCTGCTGGGTCAGTGCATCGGAGAGGGCATTGGCGATGCTGTTGGCCACGGGCTCGGTCAGCCGCTTCCACGTGCCCAGGGTCGCTTCGACCCATTCGGCGCGGGACCAGGCATGGCCGATCAGCCCGGTGGCCTGCAGATCGGTCACGGGGTCGAGCCACAGCTCGGCCAGGCGGAGGGCCTCATCGATTTCGCGGCTTTGCGCGGCGGTCACGGAAGGATCGCTGCCGGCGGCGGCCACGCGGCGGGCATTGTCGTGGGCAAGCTGCCAGTTGACGGGGCCTTCGGAGCTGGCGCTCATCATGGCCTGGACCTGGGAAAACATCTGCTGCAGCAGGGCCGGATCGTTCGGCAGGCCGGCTGCCTTGGCCAGCTCCGAGGGGTCCATGTCGCCCATGCCTTGGCCGCCCATCAGGTTCTTCAGCATCTCTGCCAGGGGATCCTGGGGCGAGTCGTCCCCGTTGGAGGGCGTGTTGGGCTTGGAAGTCATGGTGCCGCCGATCGTCGTTGCTGACTGGTGATCACCTTCAAGGTACCGCCCGGGGCGGGGGCTGTCTGCCTTGCGGGCCGCCCGTTCGCTCTAGGCAAAGCAGCATGGGAAGGCCCGGGCATCGTAGGGTGGGACGTTGAGAAGGGTGCCCGGCGCGCGGCGTCCGGCAACACGACTTTGCGCACCTCGCGGTGCGCTCGGAGAGGCCATTCAGTGAACACATCGCCGAACCCCGGGGACGACCGGAGTACCGGAAATTTCGACGACGGCGGCCAGCAAGCGGGTGCCGGCGCACCTTTCGCGGCGACCCGGCCGGGTCCGCAGCGGAGCGGCCGCTATATGGCGATGCTGGTATCGGGCGCCCTTGCGGTGCTGCTCGGCATTGCCGCGGTGGCCCTTCCGGTGCCCTACGTCGTGGAATCTCCAGGCCCCACCTTCAACACCATCGGCTCGGACAACGGGAAACCGGTCATCTCGGTCACCGGCCATGAGAGCTTCCCCGCCAAGGGCAACCTCGACCTCACCACCGTCTACATCAACGGCGGCCCCAACGGGCCCGTGAGCCTGCTGGAAGCATTCCAGGCATGGCTCGATGGGTCTAAGGCCGTTTATCCCGAGGAACTGATCTACCCCAAGGGCACCACCAAGGAGGAATCCGAGCAGGAGAGCGCCCTGGCCATGACGTCTTCGCAGGAGAACGCCGTGGCCGCTGCCCTGAAGGAACTGGGTATCAGCTACGAGCAGAAGCTGGAAGTGGCCGAACTCAGTGAGAACTCGGCGTCCGAGGGCAAGCTCCGCAAGGGCGATACCTTTACATCGATCAACGGCAAGGCCGTGACGTCCCTTGCCGTCATCCAAAGCGAACTGGCCGCTACCGCGGGCGCTCCCGCCGCCGTCGCGGTCCAACGGGATGGCAAGGCGGTCAGCGTCAGCATCACCCCGCGCAAGAGCGAGAGCGGCCGCTGGCTTCTCGGCGTCGCCCTGCAGTACAAGTTCACCTTCCCCTTTGACGTGAAGATTTCCCTCGAAGACGTTGGCGGCCCGAGTGCCGGCATGATGTTCGCGCTGGGCATCATGGACAGCGTCACCCCCGGAGACCTCACCGGCGGGAAGCACATCGCCGGTACCGGAACGATCTCCCCGGAAGGCGTGGTGGGCCCGATCGGCGGCATTGCCCAGAAGATGCACGGTGCCCGCGCCGAGGGAGCCACGATGTTCCTGGCGCCGGCCGCAAACTGCGAGGACGTCGTCGGCCACATTCCCGACGGACTGCAGGTGGTGAAAGTGGAGACTCTTGACGATGCCGAAACGGCCGTAAAGCGCCTTGCCGCAGGGGAGGACACCTCCGGATTGCCGGCCTGCACGAAGAACTAGACTGGCGGTGGAACTTAGCTCCGCTGCCACTCGTGGCATAAGTGACGGCTCCCGGTGCTGCGCGCCGGGCCGGCCGACACACACCCGCACTGACCCGTAAATCTGACAACGAGCTATGAGGTACCTGGTTTGTCCCGTCCTGCAAGCACCCGCCCGCCCGGAAGACCGCCGCTGAGACGGGGTGCCCTGACGCCCACGTTGATCGTGGTCGCCCTCGTTGTGGTGGCCTTCGTGTTCTTCTCCAATGTGTGGACCGACGTCCTCTGGTACCAGCAGCTTGGCTTCTTCGAGGTCTACATCCGGGAGAACCTGGCCCGCATCCTGACCTTCCTGGCCGGATTCATCCTGATGTTCGCTGCTGTGTACGCGTCCATCCGCCTGGCCTACCGCGCCCGGCCCGTCTATGCGCCGGACTCGGACGTGCGGGACAACCTCAGCCGTTATCAGGTGCAGCTTGAACCGGTGCGCCGCGTCGTGATGATCGGCCTGCCCGTGCTCTTCGGCCTTTTCGCCGGCAGCGCCGCGGCCAGCCAGTGGCAGAAGGCTCTCCTGTTCTTCAACCAGGAGCAGTTCGGCCAACAGGATCCGCAGTTCGGCCTGGACATCAGCTTCTACCTGATGAGCCTGCCGTTCCTGGGCTTCGTCACCGGATTCCTGATCAGCGTGGTGGTGGTAGCCGGCGTCGCAGGCATCCTGACCCATTACCTGTACGGCAGCATCCGCCTGATGGAACGCGGCGTCTTCACCAGCCGCGCCGCCCAGATCCACCTTGCCGTCAGCGGTGCACTGTTCCTGCTCCTGCTCGGTGCCAACTTCTGGCTCGATGTCTACGCCACCGTGCAGAACAACTCCGGCCGCTGGGCGGGTGCGCTGTACACCGACGTCACCGCCGTCGTGCCCACCAAGTCAATCCTCGCCGTCGCCGCAGTATTGGTGGCAGTCCTGTTCATCGTGGCCGCCGTGATCGGCCGCTGGCGCCTGCCGGTGATCGGCACGGCCATGCTGATCATCACCTCCATCCTGGCCGGCGGTGTGTACCCGTGGGTCATCCAGCAGTTCCAGGTCCGCCCCTCGGAACAGACCTTGGAGAAGGACTACATCGAGCGCAACATCACCATGACCCGGGCCGCCTACGGCCTGGACAAGGTGCAGGTCCAGCCGTACAAGGCCACCACCACCGCCAGCAGCGGAGCCTTGGCAAAGGATGCCCAGACGGCCGCGAACATCCGCTTGCTCGACCCGAACCTGGTGTCCTCGGCGTTCGGCCAGCTGGAACAGTACCGCCCGTACTACCAGTTCCCGAAGGCCCTGAACGTTGACCGCTACACCGTGGACGGCAAAGTCCAGGACACCGTCATCGCGGTCCGCGAACTGAATGCCGAAGGCATCAGCAGCGGCCAGCAGACCTGGTACAACAAGCACATCGTCTACACGCACGGCTACGGCGTCGTCGCGGCCAAGGGCAACAAGTTCACGGCTGACGGCAAGCCCGATTTCCTGCTCTCCGGCATTCCGTCCAGCGGCGCCCTCGGCAACGATTCGAGCTACCAGCCGCGGATCTACTTCGGGGAGAGCACCACGGACTACTCGGTGGTCGGCGCGCCCGAAGGATCCCCGCACCGCGAGCAGGACCGGCCGGCAGGCAGGGACGGGTCCACCGACACCCAGTACACCTTCACCGGCAACGGCGGCCCGAACGTGGGCAACTGGTTCAACCGCCTGCTGTACTCGATGAAGTTCCAGTCCTCGGACCTGCTGCTTTCCGATGGCGTCAACGAGAAGTCCCAGATCCTCTACGACCGCACCCCGCGTGAGCGCGTCGAGAAGGTGGCTCCCTACCTCACCGTGGACGGCAACGCCTACCCGGCCGTGGTCGACGGGCGCGTGAAGTGGATCGTGGACGGGTACACCACCAGCCAGTACTACCCGTACTCCCAGCAGCAGCAGCTGCAGAACATCACGGCTGACACCCAGACCAGCACGGGACGTGCCGCGGTGCTGCCGAACAGCACGGTGAACTACATCCGCAACTCCGTCAAGGCGACCGTGGATGCCTATGACGGCTCGGTCACCCTGTACGCCTGGGACGACCAGGACCCCATCCTGAAGTCCTGGCAGAAGATCTTCCCCAGCACCATCAAGCCGTACAGCGAAATGTCCGGCCAGCTGATGAGCCACGTGCGCTATCCGGAAGACCTCTTCAAGGTCCAGCGCGAACTCCTCGGCCGCTACCACGTGACCAACCCGGACCGCTTCTACAACAACAACGATGCGTGGAGCGTGCCGAACGATCCCACCGTCAACGTTTCTCCGGGAACCGAGGCTCCCAAGCAGCCGCCGTTCTACATGTCCCTGCAAATGCCGGGCCAGACCAAGCCGGCCTTCCAGTTGACGTCCTCGTTCATCCCGCAGGTGGTCAACGGCAACGCCCGCAACATCCTGTACGGCTTCCTGTCCGCTGATTCGGACGCCGGAAGCACCAAGGGCGTGAAGGGCGAAGGCTACGGGCAGCTGCGCCTGCTCCAGCTGCCCACCGACTCGCAGGTGCCCGGCCCCGGCCAGGCGCAGAACAAGTTCAACTCCGACCCCGAGGTCTCCCGGGAATTGAACCTGCTGCGCCAGGGTGCCTCCGATGTGCTCAACGGCAACCTCCTGACCCTTCCGGTGGGCGGTGGCCTGCTCTACGTGCAGCCGGTGTACCTGAAGTCCACGGGTGAAACCTCGTACCCCACACTGCAGCGCGTGCTCGTGGCCTTCGGTGACAAGGTGGGCTTCGCCGCGACCTTGGACGAGGCTTTGGACGAACTCTTCGGCGGCGATTCCGGTGCCGCGGCAGGTGACTCGGACAACAACGGCCAGACACCGAACAAGCCCACCACGCCCACCTCGCCGAAGCCGGGTGTTGAGGACGCCAAGGCCGACCTCAAGGCGGCACTGGATGAAGCCAACAAGGCGATCACGGATGGCCAGGCCGCCCTCGCCAAGGGCGACTTCGCCGGGTACGGCGCCCAGCAGAGCAAGCTGGCAGCGGCACTGAAGAAGGCCCTCGACGCCGAAGCGCGTCTTGTGGTGACGCCGGCACCGAGTGCGTCGCCGTCGCCCACTGCGACGCCGACGCCGACCCCCACCCAGGGCGGCTAGCCAGCCGGAATCGGGTCCTTTGGAAGCCGGTGTCCGCCGTTTGCGGCGGACACCGGCTTCCGCCGCCTCGGGGGCGGGCCGGCCCGCCATGGAGCGAGGGGAGACGGACATCACGTCGCCTCGATTTGGCCGGGCATTCACCTGACGGTAAAGTAGTTTGTGCGCCGCGGGGTGGAGCAGTTCGGTAGCTCGCTGGGCTCATAACCCAGAGGTCACAGGTTCAAATCCTGTCCCCGCAACTGAAAGAAAGATCCGGATCAGTGAAAGCTGGTCCGGATCTTTTGTTTTCCCAGGGCTTCCTGCGAGGAATGGACCGCCCCTCGGAGGAGTGGTCAGTGGCCCGCCAAAAATAGGGTAGAGTGGAACCTGCGCCGCGGGGTGGAGCAGTTCGGTAGCTCGCTGGGCTCATAACCCAGAGGTCACAGGTTCAAATCCTGTCCCCGCAACTGAAGGAAAGATCCGGATCAGTGAAAACTGGTCCGGATCTTTTGTTTTCCCACCCTTCCCGCCCTGCACAGGTGACTCTTGCCGCGCGGCTGACTCTTGCGGTGCGGCAGGGACCGCTGGATTCTGGTAGTGCCGGGCAGCCGGCGGCAATCGACAGCGGCGACGAGCGGATGCGGGCGGTGGCGGAGCTGGACGAAGACCTCCTGGAACGGGCACGGCGCTTGTATGCGGCCCGGGAATGGACTGCGGCCGCGGATGCTTTCGGCAGCATTGATCCGGCCCGACTGACGGCCGTGGACCTGGCGGCGTCAGCGGATGCGGCATGGTGGAGCGGCCGGATCGACGACTGCATCAGGCTCAACGGCGAGGCATGCCGGGCCTTCGCTTCCGCTTCGCGGCCGGTCGATGCCGTGGCGGTCGCCTTCCGGGTAGGCGTCTTCCATCTGGCGCGGGGTGAGCAGTCCTTGGGCGCGGGGTGGCTCGGCCATGCAGAGCGGCTCCTGGAGGGTTGTCCCGAGGGCCGTGTCCACGGTTTGCTGGACTCGTTGACGGGCCTTGACGCCAACCTCATGGCAGGCCGGCCTGCTGCCGCGTTGGAGACGGCCCGGAAAATCATCGATCTTGGACGCCGCCTGGATGACCCGGTGCTGCTCGCTGTCGGGATCAACGGAGAAGGCCGTGCGCTCGCGATGTCCGGCGAGGTGGCCGGCGGACTGGCCCTGCTGGACGAAGTGATGGTAACGGTCCAGCAGGGCCGGCTCGATCCCTTCATGACCGGAGTCCTGTATTGCCACACGATCGCGGCCTGCCATGATCTGGGCGATATCCGCCGGATGCGCACATGGACGGAGCTCGCTGAAGAGTGGCTGAGCTCCGTCCCTGCGGAGGCCGTTTTCAGTGCCATGTGTGCCGTGCACCGGGTGCAGCTGAAAATGGTGCGCGGGGAATGGGCGCAGGCCGAGTCCTTGGCGGCTGGGTTGATCGAGGCGCTGGACGCCAACCGCACCGACTACGCCGCACAAGCGTGGTATCTCGTCGGCGAGGCCCGGCGGCTGCGGGGGCAGGAGGACGCCGCTGAGGCCTACGCCGAAGCCCATGCCCGCGGACTGGACCCGCAACCCGGAAGCGCACTGCTCCAGCTCGCGGCGGGGCACCCCGGTGCTGCCTTTGCGTCGCTCTCGGCCGCGCTTGCTGCCGCTGGCCAGCTCCCTCTGCGCCGGGCGGTACTGTGCTCCGCAATGGTGGACATCGCGATTGCCGCGGGTGAGCTCCAGTCCGCAGCGGACGCCGCCTTGGAGCTCGACGAGGCAGCGGTTGCGTATGCGACGTCGGGCTTGGAGGCGATGGCGGCGACCGCCCGCGGAACGGTGCTGCTTGTGCACGGAAAAGCCGCGGAGGCGCTGCCGCTGCTTCGCGACGCATGCACCCGGTGGTACGGGCTCGGCTCGGACTACGACGCGGCCAAGTGCTGCCAGGGCCTGGCCCGGGCATACGGCGAGCTGGGCGACGCGGCGTCCGCCGGCAGGGAGGCGGCCCGGGCACAGGAGATCTTCACCCGGCTTGGTGCGGCGGAAGCGTCCCTGGATGCCCCGGACGGCCTGTCCCCGCGCGAGTGCCAGGTCCTCCAACTCGTGGCGGAGGGTTGCTCCAACCGGCAGATCGGCGCGGCATTGTTCATCAGCGACCGCACCGTGGCCCGGCACCTGACGAACATCTATAACAAGATCGGCGCCACGTCCCGGACCCAGGCTGCGCGCTATGCAATAGCCCATCGCTTGGCCGGGGCCCGCTGAGGCCCTACGCGCTTTTGCGTAGCTGATGCCGCGAAGGTGGCCGCTTTTGCCGATGCCGGCGCGACCCCGCGCTCCCTACCGTCGGAGGTAGAGCACCGAAACACGGTGCCTCCACGCAAGGAGCGGATCATGAAAGACAAAGTGCAAGTGGCCATCTCCGCCGATGGCACGGAAATTGTCGGGCGTGTCCGGGGAGAGGGGCCACCGCTCGTGCTTGTCCACGGCGGATGGGGCGACGGCGAAGTCGCCTACGAGGCCCTCGTGCCGCAGCTCTCCGGGCGGTTCACCTGCTACACACCCAGCACCCGCGGGCGGGGCCTGTCCGGCGACAATCCCGATCACACCGCCGGCCGGCTTGTCGAAGACCTGGTGGCGTTCATCGACATGGTCGGCGCGCCCGTGTACCTGCTGGGTTGGTCGGGCATCGAAGCCGTTCTCGGTGCTGCCGCGCAGAGCTCCTCCGTAGCCGCCGTGGCCATCTTCGAAGGCTACATTCCCACGGTGGCCGGGCCTGGCGAGCTGGCCGCGCTGGGAGCCGCCATCGAGCGCGCGGCCGCGCCCGCCGTCGTCGGGAACCTGGCGGATGCCGCGCGGTCCTTCGCCCCGTACGTCATCAACGACGCTGAACACGCGGCGCTGCCTCCGGATTTCCATGAGCAGTGGGGGCGCAGCATCCCTGCCATGCTGCGGTATTTCCAGCAGAACGCGACGGCGGAAGGACCGAGAATGTACGACGCCGGCCGGCTCGCCAAGGTGTCCGCCCCGGTGCTCGCCTTGTGGGGAACACGCACCACCCACCCCGCGTTTGTACGGGAGTCCGCCCGGTACCTGGCGGAGCATGTGGCCCGCGGGGAGGTCCGCGAACTGGAGGGCGCCGGCCACTTCGCGCCCGTCGTGGCACCGGAACTGCTGGGTGGAGAATTGACTGCCTTCTTCGACGGCGTGCGCGCCCATGGTGAATAGTTGGATTTCCTAGTATTCTCGGTTCAGGACGCCCGGACGGCAGCTGGAAGCCGCCGTCGGGAGCGTCCGAGGGCCGCAAGCGAATGCTGGCGTAACAGGCGTTGGCTGCGGCGGGCGAAAGCCTGTTAGCTTGATGCGTCCGTGATTGCGAAAGTTCCCCCGAGAGGTGTCTGCGAAGATGTCCGCCCCCACCAAGAAGCCGTCAGTCAAGCAAAGCAAATGGTTCCGGCCCGCCGTGGCCGTTTCCGCCGCCCTGCTGCTGCTTCTGCTGCTCGTGCTGCTGGCCAAATGGTTCACGGGCACCACCGCCGGACAGTCGTTCCTGCATGACTACCCCGGCCATTCGGAGCTCCCGGAAGGCGCGCCCGTAGGATTCCCTGTCTGGCTCAGCTGGCAGCACTTCTTCAACATGTTCTTCCTGGTGCTCATCGTCCGCTCCGGCTGGCAGGTCCGCACGGCCAAGCGCCCTCCGGCCTATTGGACCCGGAACAACAAGGGCCTGATCCGCACCAGGAACGCGCCCACCAAGATGAGCCTGGACCTGTGGTTCCACCTCACCCTGGACGCTCTCTGGGTGCTCAACGGCGTTGTGTTCATCATCCTGCTTTTCGCCACTGGCCACTGGGTGAGGATCGTGCCCACCAGCTGGGATGTCTTCCCCAACGCGGTCTCCGCAGGCATCCAGTACCTGTCCCTGAACTGGCCCGTTGAGGACGGCTGGGTCAACTACAACGCCCTCCAGCTCCTGACGTACTTCGCCACGGTGTTCATCGCCGCGCCGCTGGCCATCATCACCGGCCTGCGCACCTCCTCGGCCTGGCCCAAGAAGGCTGCGGTCAACAAGATCTACCCGATCGAGTTCGCCCGCGCCGTGCATTTCCCGGTGATGATCTACTTCGTGCTGTTCACGTTCGTGCACATCACTCTCGTGCTGGCTACCGGCGCACTGCGCAACCTGAACCACATGTACGGCGGCAGCACCGACGAGAACTGGATCGGTTTCGGTATCTTCGCCGCATCACTTGCCGTGATCGTGGCTGCCTGGTTCCTGGCCAGGCCCCTGTTCCTTCGCCCCATCGCATCCTTGACGGGGAAGGTCAGTAAATAGCACCTGGCAAACAGCCGGCCAACCCGGATAAGGAGTGCGCATGTTCGAGCTCAACGAAGAGCAGCAGGCAGTAGTGGAAATGGTGCGCGACTTCGCGGCAACAGCGATCGCCCCGCACGCGGCTGAATGGGACGAACAGAAACACTTCCCCGTGGACGTGCTGAAGGAAGCCGGCGGGCTGGGCATGGGCGGCATCTACGTCGGCGAGGAATTCGGCGGCTCCGGACTTGGCCGGATGGACGCCGTGCTGATCTTCGAGGAGCTCTCCAAGGCGGACCCGAGCATCGCCGCCTACATCTCCATCCACAACATGGTGGCCTGGATGGTGGATGCCTTCGGAAACGAGGAGCAGCGGGCCGCCTGGGTACCGCAGCTCGCCTCCATGGAAATCCTGGGCAGCTACTGCCTCACCGAGCCGGGCGCGGGTTCCGACGCCGCGGCGCTCACCACCAAGGCCGTGCGCGACGGCGACGATTACCTTTTGACGGGCACCAAGCAGTTCATCTCCGGGGCCGGGGCCGCCGGGGTGTACATCGTGATGGCCCGCACCTCGGATTCGGGCAGCCACGGCATCACGGCCTTCCTGGTCCCGGGTGAGGCACCGGGCCTGTCCTTCGGGCCCAACGAAAAGAAGATGGGCTGGAACGCCCAGCCCACCCGCCAGGTCATTTTCGACGGAGTCAGGGTGCCTGCCGCCAACATGCTGGGGGAGGAAGGCGGCGGCTTCGCCATTGCGATGAAGGGCCTGAACGGCGGGCGGCTGAACATCGGGGCCTGTTCGCTTGGCGGTGGCCAGGCAGCGATGGAGAAATCCATCGCCTACCTGAGCGGCCGCTCCGCATTCGGCGGCCCGCTCATCAAGCAGCAGGCGCTCCTGTTCGACATCGCGGACATGGACACCGAGCTGGAAACCGCCCGGACCCTGCTCCTGCGGGCAGCTGACGCCCTGGAAAGGGGAGCGCCGGACACCGTCCGCCTGTGCGCCATGGCCAAGCGGGTGGCCACCGATGCCGGCTTCAACGTAGCCAACAAAGCCGTCCAGTTGCACGGCGGCTACGGCTATCTTTCCGAGTACGGCCTGGAGAAGATCCTGCGGGACCTCCGTGTCCACCAGATCCTGGAAGGCAGCAACGAGATCATGCAGCTCATCATCGGCCGCATGGCGGTGGAAGCGAAACGAGGCTAAGCGCGGCCGGATGCGTGCCTGAAACGGCGAGAGCCCGGTTCCCCGTCCTTTCGGACCGGGAACCGGGCTCTTGGTCTATCGCCGGTGGGCGGGCTTAGAGCTTGTCGAAGTCCGCTTCGTTGATGGCCGGGGTGGCGGGTGCTGCCGAGCCGCTGCCGATGGCCGCCGTCGAACCGCCGGACTTCAGCGCCGCAAGGCGGGCTTCGATCTCGCTCTGCTCGCCGAGGTCCTCAAGCTGGTTGAACTGCGCGTCGAGGCTGGATGCGGCGAGTTCCTGCTGTCCGAGGACCTTGGCTTCTTCGCGGCGGATCTTTTCTTCGAAGCGGCCAACCTCGCTGGTGGGATCCATGATGTCGATGCTCTTGAGGGCGTCGTGCACCTGGGACTGCGCAGCGGCGGTCTTGGAGCGGGCCACCAGTTCGTTGCGCTTGGCGGTGAGCTGGTTGAGCTTGTTCTTCATCTGGTCCAGGCCGGCCTTGAGGCGGTCCACCACCTCGGTCTGCGAGGCGATGTTCGGCTCCGCTGCCTTGGCTTCGCTTTCGGCAGTGATTTGGCGCTGGATGGCCACCTTGGCCAGGTTGTCGAACTTCTCGGCATCGGCGGTGTCTCCGGCAGCGCGGTATTCATCGGCCTTGCGGGACGCGGCGAGGGCCTTGTTGCCCCAGTCCTGGGCGTTCTTGATGTCCTCGTTGTAGTCGGCCTGGAGCATGCGCAGGTTGCCGATCGTCTGGGCCACCGCGGACTCTGCCTCGGCAATGTTGTTCGTGTAGTCACGGACCATCTGGTCCAGCATCTTCTGCGGATCCTCAGCCTGGTCGAGCAAGGCATTGATGTTCGCCTTGGCGAGCTGTGCGATCCTGCCGAAAATGGACTGCTTAACCATGGTGTTGCCTTTCGTCCTGCTCAGTGGGTTTCACTGAATCCAGTGATCAGTTGTTGTACCGCTTCTACGTGGGGCAGGTGCCCCGCCTAGTCTTTGTTGGCTAGAAGTCGCCGCCGCCACCGGAATCGCCGCCCCAGTCGCCGCCGCCACCCCAGCCTCCGCCGTCGCCGCCGCCTCCGAAGAAGCCGCCGCCGTCACCGCCGTCGTTGTGACCGCCGCCCCAGCCGCCTCCGCCGCTGTTGAAGATGGAGTTGATGAGGATGCCGCCCAGGATGGCGCCGCCCAGGCCGCCGCCACCACCGCCGCCGAACATGCCGCCGCTGTTGTAGCCCTGGTTGGCGTAGCCGCCGAACTGCTCGACGTCGGACTGCGCCACTTGGGCGGCCTGCGCCGCCAGCGCGTGGGCCTGCTGCGCATAGGCCAAAGCGGTCACGGGATCGTTCCGGGAAATGGAGAGTGCGTAGTCCAGGTTCCGTTGCGCCTCGGCGAGGCGGGTGCGGGCCTCGGTACCGACACCGCCGCGGCGGGCGGTGATGTAGTCCGAGGTGGCGCTGATCTGTGCCTGGGCAGCCATGATGGTCTGCTGCAGCGAAGCCTGCGCACGGCGGGACTGCTCCTGCTGGTCGCGGATGCCGCCGAGGGACTGGTCGAGAGCCTGGTGCGCCTTCTCCACCTTGTCCAGCGTGGCGATGGGGTCGATCTTGCCGGATCGGATCTCGGCCTTCACCTGCGCCAGTGCGGATTCAACGCCGGCCACGGGACCGGTCAGCTCGGGGTGCGCCCCGGACTGGATCATGGCCTTGGCCTGTGCCAGGTCCTGGCTGGTGTCCACCACCGCGGATTCCAGCGCGGTGCGCGCCTCGTCGAGGCTGCCGGAGAGCTTGGAGATCGCGTCCAGCAGGACGTTGGTCTGGTGCAGCCCCTCTTCTGCGGCGCGAACGGCTACGGCGGCGAGGCTGCCTTCACCGGAGGCGAGCTTTTCGCTCGCCGTCTTCTCGGCGTTGTGGACGAACGCGAGGCGTTCCTTCGCCTGCGTGATGTTGTCCGCCACCTGGGTCAGGGCGCTCTCGGCGTATTTAGCACGGAGGTTCTCCAGGGACTGTTCTGCACTGGCGATCTTGGCCTCCGCTTCGCGGGCGCCGCTGCCGATCGTTGCCAAGGCCTGCGGCGCGTTCTTCTCGAGTTCGCGGAGGGAGTCGAAATCGGCTTTCTGCTCGCGAAGCGAGGCGAGGGCCGCTTCCGAGCGGCGGATGATTTCACCCAGCCAGCTGCGCTGCTGTTCCTCGGTGTCCGGGATATGGTCGTCAAGCTGCTGCTGCAGCTTGAAGGACTCCGTCATGTGGCCCTTGGCTTCCTGAAGCGCCTTGGTGAAGTTCCCGACGGCGGAATCACCGTATTGCGCCTGGGCGAAGCCGAGCTCCTGCTCGCTGGACTTGATGGCGTCATCCGCTTCGATCAAGAGGGAGCCGCTCTTGCGGCGGAGTTCCTCGATGCTCATCGATGCCAGGGGATCGGGCTGGCCTTGCTCCGGCGTGTACGTTTCACCGCCTGAAGCGATGGCTCCCTGGCCCTGCTTCTTGCGCCGGTTGCGCAGGTAGAGGTAGGTGCCCACACCGCCTGCGGCAACAACTCCCGCGCCAACCAATACGGCAGCACCGGAACCGCCGCTGCCGGGGACCTCTCCCTTGCCCCCGCCGGCGGCATCGCCGATGGCGGACGCGGCGTCAATGGCGGCCTGCGCGTAGTCTCCCTTGGAGAGCTGCGGGCCGATGGCCTTGCTCTTGATCGTCTCGATCTGGGACTCCGTGAGCTTGGTACCGCCCTTGTTTAGGATGTACTGCCGGGCGTCAGTGGCAACGGCGAAGATCAAGGCGTTGGGCCCAAGGCCCGCTTTTTCCGCCACCTCGTCCGTCCAGGCCTCACGGTTGCTCGGATTTTCGAACTTCTTGACAGTGACAACGTGCAGCACCAAGGAGTGCTCACTTCCGAGCTTTTTGATGGCGTCCTGGACCTCGGACTTCTTGCCGCCGAGTACGCCGGCGGAATCGACGATCTTGCTCGCCGGATCCAGCGTCACCGGGCTCTCGGCCCACGCGGCAGCGGCCGGAAAGGCCAGCATCCCGGTCAGGCCAGCGACGGCAAGGACTCGTTTCAACAGTGACCGCATGCGCAACCCTTCAGCACGTCTGCGACTGGCCCAAGCCGGACCAATCGTCACAGAATGCAGCAGCGCCCCCACGCATGGTTTGTATAGCCGCAGGTCGCTGTGGCAATTCCATTTGATTCTATGGTGCACCCCGAAGACCGTCCACAGCGCCGAATATGCCGCCAGCGAAACCCGGAGAAAAGCCCGAATGCCCGGCGTTGAAGCGGTTTTCCCGTGGCTTCGGTGAAGCCGCCCGGCCGAACCCGGCAACCAGGAACCAGCGTCCAGCAAGCTCACAGCAAACATCCGATTTTGCTCCAGCAAGAGCCGCCATAGTTAAGTGCAGACGAAGACGAAAGGAAGTCCCATGACGGAGAACCCAGTGCAGGGACCGGGCAACGAACGCGACAACGCACGTACGGCCGGCCCGGACAGCAACATCCCGGACAACAACGCTCCGGAGGTTCACCACGGCGCGGCGGGGCAGTCTGCGGATGCAGTTCGGGAGTCCGGCCCCCAGCAGGGGGACCAGGCCACCACCCGCTTGCCGGCCTACCAGCCCGGGCAGCCCGTGTCCCCGGAACAGGCCCGGCATGGCGGCGCATCCACTCCCGGGCCTTCCTACCCGCAGCACCAACCCTTCTATGGCGGTGCGGCCGAGGGGCGCCCGGCGTCCTCCGGATACAGCGCTCCGCAGCCGTACGGCCAACAGCACGCCAGCCAGCAGCCCACCCAGCAATTCGCGCAGCCGGGGGCAAGCCAGCACGGCATCCAGCACGGCCAGCATGGCGCCGCGGCAGGCACGGCGAACGCCAAGCGCAAGCCGGTGTTCGGCGTCGGGACCCTGGTGGCGAGCATCCTCGCGGCCGGCCTGGTGGGCGGCGGAGTGGTGGCAGCGGGCAACCAGCTTTTCGACACCAAGGCCCCTGCCTCGAGCAGCAGCAGCCAAGGCGGCACTGTCATCGTCAATAACAAGGACGATGTCAACGTCATCACGGCGGCGGCCGCCAAGGCTTCGCCGAGCGTGGTCACCATCAAGGCATCCACCAGCGGCGGCGAAGGCGGAACCGGCTCCGGCATCATCATCGATGACCAGGGGCACATCCTCACCAACACGCACGTCGTGACGCTCGACGGCGCAACCGCCAACGCTTCCATCGAGGTCCGGACCCATGACGGCCGGGTCCTGAAGGCCAGCATCGTCGGCACCGACCCCCTGTCGGACCTCGCGGTGATCAAGGTGGAGGACCCTGCCGGGCTTGTCCCCGCAACTCTGGGTGATTCCAGCAAGATCAACGTGGGGGACACCGCCGTCGCGATCGGTTCGCCGCTGGGCCTCACCGGAACGGTGACGGACGGCATCGTTTCCACCCTCAACCGCACCATCAGCGTGGCGTCCTCTGCTGCGCCGAAGGAAGCGCCCGACGGCTCGGACGGCGGCGATGACGAAGGCGGCTTCGAGTTCGCGCCCCCCGGCCAGGGCCGCAGCCAGCGCAGCGCCGACCAAGGCTCCATCTCCATCAACGTGATCCAGACCGACGCAGCCATCAACCCGGGCAACTCCGGCGGCGCCCTGGTCAACAGCAAGGGCGAAGTGATCGGCGTCAACGTGGCCATCGCCTCGGCCGGCAGCGGCACCTCGGACGCCTCGAGCGGCAACATCGGCGTCGGCTTCAGCATCCCGATCAACCACGCCAAGCGGGTTGCCCAGGAAATCATCAAGGACGGCAAGGCCACCCACGGCCAGTTCGGCGTCAGCGTGCAGTCCAAGTCAGCCACCGGCAGCAACTCCGGATTCTCGGTGGGCGCCGAGGTGGCCAGCGTGACCCGTGGTTCGGCCGCTGACAAGGCCGGGGTCAAGGTTGGCGACGTAGTGGTCAAGTTCGCCGGCCGCACCATCAGCGACCCCAACCAGCTGACCGCCGCGGTCCGCGAGGAAGCTGCCGGCGCCACGGTCAAGGCAACCATCCTCCGTGACGGACAGGAGCGCGAAATCGAGGTCACTCTCGACGCCGCACCCCAGGAGTAAGGCAAGGCGGGAAGCGGGCGGCACCATCCGGTGCCGCCCGCTTCCGTGTGCTGCCGGGGCGTCCTGCGGCTGGCTCCGCAACAGGCGTTAACGCAGGCGCTCCGGATTGCGCCGCAATATGCTTAGCTAGGACGAAGCCCGCGAGCCGGGCACCCATGGCCATGCGCCCCGCCGCTGGCCATCCTCAAGCAAGGAAGGCTGCCTCGAACACAGTGGAAGAGACATTGAAGATTGTCGTTCTGGTCAAGCACGTCCCTGACGCGCAGTTCGACCGACACCTCACGGGCCAGGGAAACACCGTTGACCGTGACGAAAGCATCCTCTCGGAACTGGACGAATACGCCCTCGAGGCCGCGTTGCAGCTGAGCGAAGCCCGCGGCGGTGCCAAGGCAGGCAACGAAGTCATTGCCTTGAGCATGGGCCCGGCCGGAGCCGTGAACTCCGTCAAGAAGTCCCTGCAGATCGGTGCCAGCTCGGGCGTGCACCTCAGCGATGACGCGCTGGCCGGCTCCGATGCTGCCGCCACATCTCTCGCCCTGGCCGCGGCCATCCGCTACCTCGGCCCGGTGGACCTGGTACTGACCGGCATGGCTTCCACCGACGGCGAAACCTCCCTGGTCCCGGCCCAGCTGGCCGAGCGCCTCGGCCTTCCGCAGATCACCTTCGCCTCGGCGCTGGAACTGAACGGCAGCACGCTGACCGCGCGCCGCGACGGCGACGGCCACTCCGACACCGTCGAAGCCACGTTGCCTGCCGTCGTCTCGGTGACGGACCAGATCAACGAGCCCCGCTACCCGAACTTCAAGGGCATCCTGGCCGCCAAGAAGAAGAAGATCACCACCCTGGCGCTGTCCGACATCGGCATCGACGCCAGCCAGGTCGGAGCTGCCGGTTCCCTGACCGTCGTCGAAACCGCTGCTGCCCGCCCGCCGCGTACCGCCGGCACCATCATCACGGACGAAGGCGACGCCGGCATCAAGCTGGTTGACTTCCTGGCCGCACAGAAGCTGCTCTAAGAGGACCCAAGACACATGGCAAAAGCACTTGTTTTCATTGACAACCCGGGCGGCGCGCTGAAGAAGAGCAGCCTTGAGCTGCTCACCATCGCCCGTTCGCTGGGCGAGAGCGCGGTGGCTTTCAACGGCGAGCTGAACGACGACGTCGCGGCCTCCATCGCCGCGCACGGCGCCGCAGCGATCTACCGCCCCTCGGCCACCGACCTGGACGGGTACCTCGTGGCGCCGAAGGCCGCTTACCTCGCCGCCGCCGTCGCCGCCTCCGGCGCGGACACCGTGCTGCTGGAAAACTCCGCCGACGGCAAGGAAATCGCCGCGCGGCTCGGCGTGAAGCTGAACGCCGGCGTGATCACCGACGTCGTGGGCGTTGACGCCGACGGAACCGCCCACAAGTCCGTCCTGGCCGGCGCGTACACCACCACCGCGAAGGCGCGTACCGCCGTCGCCGTCCTGACCGTCAAGCCCAACAGCGTCGACGTCGCCGAGGCTCCCGCCGCGGGCGCTCCGGAAACCGTCACGGTCGAGGTACCCGCGGATGCCGCCGCGACCGCCGCGCGCATCACTGCCCGCAGCGAACGCCCCGCCACCGGCCGTCCGGAACTGACCGAAGCGCGCGTCGTCGTGGCCGGCGGCCGCGGTGTCGACGGCGACTTCGGCCCGGTCGAGGCCCTCGCCGATGCCCTGGGCGGCGCCGTCGGTGCCTCCCGCGCGGCAACGGACGCCGGCTGGATCGGACACGATTACCAGGTGGGCCAGACGGGCAAGACCGTTTCGCCCCAGCTGTACATCTCGGCGGGCATTTCCGGCGCCATTCAGCAGAAGGCCGGCATGCAGACCTCCAAGGTGATCGTCGCCATCAACAAGGATGCCGAGTCCCCGGTGTTCGAGATCGCCGACTTCGGCATCATCGGCGACCTCTTCAAGGTCCTTCCGCAGGCAACCGAAGAGATCAAGAAGCGGAAAGGCTGATCCTTGACCACTGACGCCACGTCAGCAAAGAGCCCGTTCAGCGCCTCCACGGAGCGCGTTGAGCGGGTGCTTTGTTTTACCGCCCACCCGGACGACATCGACTTCGGCGCTGCCGGCACCATCGCGGCCTGGACGGCCGCGGGGGTGCAGGTCAGCTACTGCATCATGACCGACGGCGATGCCGGCGGCTTCGAGGCCGACAGCCACCATGCGATCACTGACACCCGAGCGGAGGAGCAACGGCGTGCCGCGGCGATCGTCGGGGTGGAGGACATCCACTACCTGCATGAGCGTGACGGCTACCTCGAGGTGACGCACGACGTCATCAAGCAGGTGGTGGGGCTGATCCGTGAAATCCGTCCGCAGATCGTGCTGGCCATGCACCCGGAGCGGAACTGGGAGCGGCTGCAGAAGAGCCACCCGGACCACCTGGCTGTAGGGGAGATCGTCACCCGCGCCGTCTACCCGGCCGTGGAGAATCCTTTCGCATACCCGGAACTGGCTGAGGCCGGCCTCGACGCCTACAAGTTGCCATGGCTCTGGCTCTTCGCGGGCCCGGGGGAGCGGGAGAACCACTTCGTGGACGTGTCCGGGCATGTCGAACAGAAGCTCGAGGCGATCCGGGTCCATGCCAGCCAGCACCCGGACCTGCCCGCCATGGAGCGGACCGTCCGCGGCATGCTCCTGGACAACGGGCGCCGTGCCGGGCTGCCGGAAGGCTCCAGTGCGGAGGCCTTCCATGTGGTCAACGTCAACGGGAACCAGACCATCGCGGGATTTTGATCTTGCCGCTGTGTAACGCCTGTCATATGCTTGAAGCCGGTTAAATCATATTTATGAGAGACAGGCTTTCAATGGCGAAGACTGCACAGCAGCCCGTACTGGTGATCATGGGAGTGTCCGGCTCGGGCAAGTCCACCGTGGCGGGCGTGCTCGCCGGCCGCCTCGGCTGGGACCTTGCCGAAGGAGACGACCTCCATCCGCAGGCGAATGTGGACAAGATGCATTCCGGACAGCCGCTCACGGATGAAGACCGCTGGCCCTGGCTCGGGTTGATCGCGGATTGGATCCGCGGCCACACCGAGGCCGGGGAGCCGGGCATCATCACCTGCTCGGCACTGAAGAAGAAGTACCGCGATGTGCTGCGGGGGGAGAACGTGGTCTTCGTGTTCCTGCAGGGCAGCAAGGAGAAAATCTCCGACCGCCTCGCCTCACGCCACGGACACTTCATGCCGCCGTCGCTCCTGGAATCCCAGTTCGACGCGCTGGAGGAGCCAAGCACGGACGAGAACCACATCTCCCTGTCCGTTTCGGCATCGCCTGCCGAAGAGGCGCAGGAAGTCATCGACCGGCTTGGACTCCTCCGGGTAACAACTAGCTGAGGCGCGCGTCCGCGTACGCCGTCATGGCTTCGCTCAGGTACCCGGCCAGGCGCTCGTCGTACTTGTCGTAGAAGGCCTTGAAACGCTGGTCTTCCACGTACATCCGGCCGAGCCCGGCGTAGGACTCCCGGTTCGGGGTCCAGCTGCGCAGGATCCACTGGTAGTGGAGTTCGACGGCGGCCTGGGTCCTGGCGTCGTCGGCCGGCAGCCCGGCGTTGAGGCAGTCCAGGACGGCGCGGTTCGCGGCGTCGGCCTGGTCCATGAATTCCTGCTTCTGCTCGGTGGTCATCGCCGCGTGGCGGGCCTTCGACTCGTCGACGACCTCGTTGCCCCAGCGCTGGCGCGCCTCGGCCTCGTAGGGGTTGTTGTCGAAATCCTTGAAGATGTTTTCCGCTGACATGGGTGCTCCTTGACGTAGTGCTGTGATGGTGGCGTCGACCGTCCTGGACATGCGGTCCAGGCGGTCGCGCTCGGCCAGTAGCCATTTCCGGTGGACGGCGAGTGCCTCCACGGGATCGGTCTGGCCATCCAGAACTTCGCCGATGGTCTCGAGCCCAAGGCCAAGTTCACGAAGCAGGAGGATCCGCTGCAGGCGCAGCAGTTCCGGCTCGCCGTAGTAGCGGTAGCCGTTGTGGGCGGTGAACGCCGGTTCGAGGAGGCCGAGCTGGTCGTAGTGGCGCAGCGTCCGTGAGGACACCTTGCTTGCCTTGGCCACCTCTGAGATGCTCCAGGTGCTTTCGTCCTGCTTCATGGAACCAGCGTAGAAGTTGACGTTACGTCAAGGTCAAGCCCTGGGTGCGGAGTTAGAGCTGGGCCCCGGTGAAGCCGTTCTGCCGCCAGGCCTCGTACACCGCGATCGACGCGGCGTTGGCGAGGTTGAGGGAACGCAGGGACGGCCGCATCGGCAGTCGCAGCCGTGCCGTGATGTGCGGATCCTCTTTCAGCCAGTCCGGCAGTCCCACAGATTCGGGCCCGAACAGCAGTACGTCCCCCGCTTGGTAGGAGATCTCCGTGTAGGAGGTGTCGCCGTCGGAGGTGAAGGCAAAGACGCGTTCCGGCTCCAGCGCTTTCCAGGCCGCTTCGATGTCCTTGTGCACCGTCACCACGGCGAGGTCGTGGTAGTCGAGCCCGGCGCGGCGCAGCTTGGCGTCGGAGAAATCGAAGCCCAGGGGTTCAACGAGGTGCAGCTCGGCGCCGGTGATGGCGGCCAGGCGGATGGCGTTGCCCGTATTGCCCGGGATTTCAGGAGTGTGGAAGAGGATGCGGAACACGGATCAATCCTAGCCAGCCGCGTCAGTGCATGCCGCGCAGCAAGCGGGCGAGCACGGGCACCACGACAGTGTTCGGCACCGGGCCCGAGGAAAGGAACTGCTTGAGTCCTTTCGCCAACCCGGCGGCATTGACCACCTGGATGCCGCCGTCGTCGTCATGGCGGTAGCGGTCGATCACGGGCTCATGCGGATTGGTGTCGGGCCCGTGTACCACCACCCAGGCTGTGACGTTCAGTTCCGGGAAGATGTCCTGCATATGGCGGGCGATCAACCCCAGCTGCGGCGGCGGGACGGCGCGCCCGCCATGGCGCAGCGCCACGCCGTCCCAGGCATAGGCACCCTTGGGCAGGAGCATCGAGCCTACGAGCGCGAGGCGGTAGCCGGCCAGTACGGCGTGGTCGATGTGGCTGTTGTCCGAGGGGGATCGCAGGCCGTTGATGAGCCGGGCCGAAGGGATGGCCGGCAGGATCTGCCGACTGATCAGCTGGACCGTGCGCATTTCCCGCTGGATCCGGGCTTCGGCGCCGAAAATGCCGCGCTTCCGCGGCATGCCGTGGACCTGCCGCGCCGCCTCAGCGGGTGAAAGCAGCGGGACCTCCAAGGGATCGTCGAACGCCGGGACGTAAACGGGCGCATCTCCGGCGGTGTTGCGTGGCACGTTCGGTCGGTGCACGGTTGTACGGCTGGAAGGTGCGGCAGTGGCCTCGCCGGTTCCCGGGGCGGAAGGCTGCCGGGTGCTGGCGTAGCGGCGATCGTACTCCGCCCGACGGCGGGGATCCACCAGTGTCTCGTAGGCGAGCGTCACCTGGCGGAAGACCGCGGGGTCTCCGCCATGGTCCGGATGCGCGGCCCGGGCGGCCTTGCGGTAGGCCCGCTTGATCTCTTGTTCCGTTGCATTAACGGAGACGCGGAGGACCTGGTAGTGGGAGCTGGTGCCCTCGGCCAAGCACGGCCCTTTCTCTGGAGTCTGAGGTTGGGGCCAGTCTAGCCAGCCTGCAAGGACAACGAACCGCAGGCGCCTTCCGGTTCCCGGCGAAGCTTGGACGGCGCAGGTTAGACTCGGAGGCGGCAAAGACGGAACAGGGAACGATTGGGGCTGCGGTTTGGAGACATTCGTACGGCGCGCAGTGGCGCGGCCGCTGCGTTTCGCAGCGCTCATTGCCGGGGCGGGTGTTCTGGCCTCCTGCAGTGTCAACGTCCCGGATCCGGAGGTCACGACGCCGACCCCTCCGCCGTCGGTCCTGGCAACGCCGACCATTACCCCCGGCCATGACGCGGACGCCGTTGCGGCCAAGGACCTCCCCTTGAAAGCGGGCAAGACGCTTGCCGCCGGCGTGCCGGTGGAGATCTCGGACGGACTCCGCGAAGTCCCGGGCTGGCGTGTCATCCAGGACAAGGTCCAGGGCCAGAGCCGTTTCGCCCGGAAGGACGGCTGCGAAGTCACCACGCGGCTGAGCCTCAACCAGGGCGCGCTCGCGGTGGCGGGGGATGACAAAGCATCCACGGAGAAGCTGTTCGCCTACCTTGATCCAAGCATCGCGGCGGACTCCCTGAAAGCCGAGACGCTGCGCTGGGGCGGGGACGATGACAAGCCCAGGCGCGCGGTCGAAGTGCTCGCCTTCAATCCGAGGCCGGCGGGCGGCAAGGCTTTCAGCGTGATGGCTCGGCTCTTTGCCACCGCCGGTTCTTCGGCGTACTTCGCGGTGGTCTGCCCTTCGCCGTCGGCCCTGGCGGGCGCCAAGGCCGATGTGGCGAAGTACCTTCCGCTGATCCCGCCGGGCAACTAACTCCTCTGTGACTACCTCCGGCCGTTTCCTGCCGCCTGGCTGCCGGCGAGCCGGTTCAGGGCGAGGGCTGCAACCATGAGGCCGAAGTCCCGCAGGGCGACGTCGAAGTAGTTGCCGAGCACCAGCAGGTTCACGATGATGCCCAGGAGCCAGGCGGCCACCAGCAACGATCCGAAGCGTGGGCGCACGGCAACGGCAATGCCCGCGATGATCTCTATGACGCCCACCCCGTACATGAAAGCCTGGGGCGTCACCGGAATGACGGCGGTGGCCGCGGGGGCGAGATAGACGGTCCAGTCGGCCAGCAGCTTGGTGAACTTGTCCAGGCCGAAGAGGATGGGCGCCACGGTGAAGACGGTCCGCAGCAGGAGGTAGGCCTGTCTGGATGGTTCCATGCTGAGCGCCGAAATCCTGGTGTGCGCCGCAGTGGTTTGCGTTTTCATGGCTCTTCCTTGTGTTGGTGGGTGGGTTCCTATGGTTCTCTAAAACTGGGTATCTTGATTTTAGAATCATGCCGGAATTTAATCAACGGATGCCTTTTTAGAGTTACCCTTGTTCCATGACCGGACTTTCCTGGCGTGAACGGCTCTCCGCGCTGTCGTCCCTTGGTGATGAGAGCCGCCGCAGGCTGTATGAGTACGTTTCCTCCATGGAGACACCCACCGGCAGGGACGAAGCCGCTGCCGCCTTGGGCATGCCGCGCAGCACCGCGTCCTTCCACCTTGACCGCCTGGTCCGCGATGGTTTGCTCGGCGTCGAATTCCGGAAGCCGGTAGGCAAGGGCGGCCCCGGCTCGGGACGGCCCGCCAAGTTCTACGTCCCGCTCTTCGCCGAAATCGGCGCCTCCGTTCCGGAGCGCAATTACGACCTCGCCGGCAGTGTGCTCGCCGCGGCGGTAAGTTCCGCCATGGACGACGACGGCGGCGCGGCCCGGGAGGCGCTGCTCGCGAGCGCGCGTGCCAAAGGCGCCGAGGCGGCTGCGGGCGGACGGGACTTCCTCGAGGTGCTCGCCGCGCAGGGATACCAGCCGGAGCCCGATGACGCGGGCGGCCACATGTTGGTCAACTGCCCGTTCCACAAGCTCTCGCGCAGCCACCCGGAGGTGGTCTGCGCGATGAACGGCGCCTTCCTGGCGGGAGTCGCGGAATCATGCGGCGTCGAGGGAACGCGGATCTCCGGCGACGACCGTCCGGGCCACTGCTGCGCACGCATCCTCCCGGCCGAGGGCGATCGATAAACTCTTAAGGTGCCTGTATATCTGGACCATGCCGCCACCACGCCTATCGCGCCGGCCGCGCTCGAGGCGATGACCCGCGAGCTCGCGCGCACGGGCAACCCTTCGTCGCTTCATGCCTCCGGCCGCCGCGCACGGCGTTCTGTCGAGGACGCGCGGGAAACCCTGGCAGCGGCGGCGGGCGCCCACCCGTCCGAAGTCATCTTCACCTCCGGCGGAACCGAGGCGGACAACCTCGCCGTCAAGGGCCTCTACTGGAACCGCCGCGACGCCGACCCGCAGCGGACCCGCATTCTCTGCTCCGCCGTCGAGCACCATGCCGTGCTGGATACCGTCGAATGGCTGGAGCGCCACGAAGGCGCGGAGGTCTCGTGGCTGCCGGTGGACGCTGACGGCGTTGTCCGGCTGGACGCGGTCAAGGCCGAAATCGAGCGCGACCCGGCATCGGTGGCGTTGGTGACGGTCATGTGGGCCAACAACGAGGTAGGCAGCATCCAGCCGGTCCCGGAGATCGTGGCACTTGCCGCGGCCCACGGCATTCCGGTGCATTCGGACGCCGTGCAGGCTTTCGGTGCCGTACCCCTCAACTTCCGCGACTCAGGGCTGGCGGCGATGTCCGTATCAGGGCACAAGATCGGCGGCCCCGTAGGTGTCGGTGCCCTGTTCCTGGGACGCTCCGTGAAGCTGACGCCGGTGCAGCACGGCGGCGGGCAGGAGCGCGACGTACGCTCCGGCACCCTGGATACCGCATCGATCGCCGCCTTCGCTGCCGCGGCCGGCGCGTTGACCGTCGACCTTGCATCGGAAAGCAGCAGGATTGCCGGGCTCCGGGACAAGCTGATCGACGGCGTGCGCACCGCCGTGCCCGAGGCCGTGCTCCGCGGCGCGCCGGGCGACGGCCGCCTGCCAAACAACGCCCACTTCACCTTCCCCGGCTGCGAAGGGGACTCGTTGCTCTTCCTGCTGGACCTGGCCGGCGTCGAATCCTCCACCGGCTCCGCCTGCACGGCCGGTGTGCCGCGGCCCTCCCATGTGCTGCTGGCGATGGGCCTCGACGAAGACACCGCCCGCGGGGCGCAGCGCTTCAGCCTGGGCCACACCTCAAGCGAAGCCGACGTCGACGCCCTTCTTCAGGCGCTGCCCGACGCCTATGCGCGGGCCAAGCAGGCGGGCATGGCCGGGCATGAGTCCAGCATCCAAACGGCCGCCACCGTCGCAAAGGCGTCCGGGCAGGGCTAGCTCATCCCTCCGGGAGCAGCTCCTCCAGCGGGATGTCCGGATCGGCCAGTCGTGCCGGATCCACCGGAACCCGGCCGGAGATCAGGGCCTTGATGTGCTTGTGCACCTTGGGCAGGTTGATGCTCATGCCGGCCACCACTGTATTGCCGTCCAGCCAGAAGGCCAGGAAGCTGCCGTCCTCCATGGAACCGCGCAGCAGCGGGCTGCTTCCCGCTGCGAGGGACGGGAAACCGGAGTACTCCATGGACGCCTCGAACTGGTCCGTGTAGAAGTACGGCACCATGTCCAGCGTCGCGTCCTGGCCCAGCATGGCCTTGGCCGCGACCTTTCCGCCGCTGAGCGCGTTGAACCAGTGCTCGCTGCGGTGATGCTCTCCGGTGAAGGGGTGCAGCGCGTTCGCCACGTCTCCTGCGGCGAACACGTCCGGGCTGCTGGTGCGCAGGGACGCGTCAACCAGGATGCCGTTCTCCAGCTCCAGTCCCGCCTTTTCGGCAAGGGCAGTGTCCGGAATGACCCCGGCGGCGATCACCACGAGGTCGGCTGGAATTTCCTCTCCGGAATCCGTCACCACGGCCTGCACGCGGCCTTCGCTGCCTTTGATCTCCTTGGCGCTCGCGGGCAGGCGGAACTGCACGCCATGCGACTCGTGCAGCCGGCGGAAATATGCGCCCAGCTCCGGCCCGATGGCGCCTGAAAGCGGAATGTCTTCCAGACCCAGGAGGGTGACTTCGTTGCCATAGCTGCGGGCTGCCGCCGCGACTTCCATGCCGATCCAGCCGGAACCGACCATCACCAGGCGCTTGCCGCCGTCGGACAGTTCCTCCTTCAGGCGACGGGAATCGTCCAGGGTGCGGAAGGTGCTGACTCCCACCAGCTCGTTGCCGGGCAGCGGAAGCTGCCGCGGTTGGGCGCCGGTGGCGATCAGGAGCCTGGAGTACTCCAGCTCCCGGCCGGAAGCGAGCGTGAGGCGGTGCGCCCCGGGCGCCAGCTCGACGGCGGGATCGCCCAACAGGAGTTCGACGTCGTTTTCCCGGTACCAGTCCTGCGGCACCACCGGGACTTTGTCTTCGCCGTCCTTGCCGAGGAGGAATTCCTTGGAGAGTGGCGGGCGGAGGTAGGGGATCTGCGCTTCCGCGCAGGCGATGGTGATGGCTCCGGTGAATCCTTCGGAGCGGAGGGTCCGGGCGGCGGTGGCGCCGGCCAGGCCGCCGCCGGCGATGACGATGGGTCCGTTGGCCATGATGCCTCGATTCCTTGAAGGCCGTTTGCTGCATCTAAAACCGTCAACTTTGACTTTAGAATCGCGGCGGCGGAGGGTCAAGGGTGCGCTGGTGCGCGCTGTTTCTGCCCGGTGCGCGGCTGGCGGTAGAATGGACGGGCGCGCGGTGTCTTCCGGCGCAACAACATCCCCACAATCCAGCAGAAAGCCAGCATGCGAGTACTTGCAGCCATGAGCGGCGGAGTCGATTCCGCCGTTGCCGCCGCCCGCGCCGTCGAGGCCGGGCACGACGTCGTCGGGGTCCACCTGGCGCTGTCCCGCATGCCCGGAACCCTGCGCACCGGCAGCCGCGGCTGCTGCACCATCGAGGACTCGCGGGACGCCTGGCGTGCCTGCGACGTGCTGGGCATTCCCTACTACGTCTGGGATTTCTCGGAACGCTTCAAGGAAGACGTCGTCCAGGACTTCATCGACGAATACGCCGCCGGCCGCACCCCGAACCCCTGCATGCGCTGCAACGAGCGCATCAAGTTCGCCGCACTGCTTGAAAAGGCCCTGGCCCTCGGCTTCGACGCCGTGTGCACCGGACACTACGCCAAGGTCATCCACGACGCCGACGGCAACCCGGAACTGCACCGCGCCGCAGACTGGGCGAAGGACCAGAGCTACGTGCTGGGCGTGCTCACCCATGAGCAGCTCAAGCACTCCATGTTCCCGCTGGCAGACACCCCGTCCAAGGCCGAAGTGCGCGCCGAGGCCGAACGCCGCGGCCTGTCCGTGGCCAACAAGCCGGACAGCCACGACATCTGCTTCATCTCCGACGGGGATACCCGTGGCTGGCTCGCCGAAAAGATCGAGATGACCACCGGCGACATCGTCGACGAGACCGGCGCCAAGGTCGGCGAGCACCCGGGAGCGAACGCGTTCACGGTAGGGCAGCGCCGCGGCCTGAAGCTCGGCACCCCCGCCGCCGACGGCAAGCCGCGCTTCGTCCTGGAGATCCGCCCCAAGGAAAACAAGGTGGTCGTAGGCCCGGAAGCCCTGCTCGCCATCGATGAGATCCGGGGCATCAAGGTCTCCTGGGCCGGGCTGCCGATCGCCGAAGTGGCAACCGGCGCCGAGTTCGACTGCCATGCCCAGGTCCGTGCCCACGGGGACCCCGTACCTGCCCGCGCCCGCGTGGAAGCCGTCACCGACGAATCCGGCGTCGAGCGCGAAGGCCTGGTGGTTACCCTCAACGAGCCGCTGCGCGGCGTGGCCCCCGGCCAGACCGTGGTGCTCTACCAGGGCACCCGCGTGCTGGGCCAGGCCACCATCGACGCCGCCCGCTCACTGCAGCGCGCCGCCCTCTAAGGACGCCGCCGGACGGCCGTCCGCCGTCGTCCTCCCGTGCTTGCTCCATTGCCTGCGCGCGCCCGCGGGAAGATACTGGGCTAGGCAGCATTCCGCTGCGGAGGGGCATGGGGTTCCGCACAGGGGACGGCGATGGCTGTGGCATTTCAGGGGAAGGCGCCGGGCGACATCAAGGCCGGGCAGATGGTTCCGCTGACCGTGCTTGCGGAAGGCCCCATCGGGGTCCACGGCATGGCGCCCATCACCACGCAGCTCAAGGTGCCCGTCGAGCGTTTGCGCAGGGGCCCTACCGGGCACAGGCTGAGTGTCCACATCCGGAAATGGCGCGGCACCAGCGTGGTTCCCGTCTCGCTCACCGTGCCCGGTGACCCGTGGCATTTCGTCTCGGAAGATCCGCCCCGCGAGCTGCGCGAGCTCCTGGACGATTCCCGCTTCCTGGCCCAGCACGTCTACGGCGTGGCATCTGCCACCCTGCACTTCTTCGAAACAACCCTGGGCCGCCGCATGCCCTGGAACCCCGAAGGCCGGCTGATCCTCAAGGCCCGCGACCTCGTGACCGCCACGGACACCGGCTATGAACGCGGGACCAACATCATCCGCTTCGGCTCCATCGACCGCATGGGCTACAAGGTGCCCACCGCCCTGTACCGGGACATCGTGGCACACGAAGTCACGCACGCCATCCTGGACGGTTTCCGGCCGGCATGGGCTGACCAGCTCGCCGGAATCGAGCAGCTGGCCATGCACGAGGCCTTGGCGGACCTGGTGGCGATCCTTTCCGTGTTCTCCTCCCGGGATGTGGTGTACCGGCAACTGCTGTCGGCGGCCGGACAGGCAGGGGTGGATTGCCCGCTGGACGACGCGGCGATGATGCGCACCCTCTTTGACTTCGCCCGCGACCTCTACGCCCGGGGTCCGTTGCGCGAACCGTTCGTGGGTGCGGTGCCGGATGACTGGCAGGAGTTTGCCGATCCCCATGCCCGCGGCGCTGTGGTGGTCGGGGCGGTGCTGAGGGCGGTCCACCGGCTCTGGGTGGAACGGAACCGGCGCTTCGGCGAAGGGCAGAGCCTGCAGCAGAAAGCCGAATCCGGCTCCATTGTGGGCACGCGGGTGCTGCGCATGGTGATCCGGGGCCTGTCCTACATGCCGCCCGTCGACGTCCTGTGGCGGGACCTGCTGCGCGGCATCATCGCGGCGGACATGGACATGGTTCCCGAAGACCAGTACGGCTACCGGGAAGCCTTGCAGCAGGAGTTTTCGCGGATCGGGATCAGGCGTGTTCCGACGGTCAACATCACCGGCGTGGAAAACTACGTGGGCCTGCGCTATCCCGTACGCCTGGCCGCGTTGGGCTCGGACCCGCAGGAAGTCCAGCGCTTCGTCTGGGAGAACCCGCGCCTGCTCGACGCCGCCCGCCTGGAACGGCGCACGCCGCTGAGCTCCACACGGGTGCGCACCTCCGAACGCGTGTCACCGGACGGCTTTGTAGTGTCCGAAATCGGGGCATCCTTCATCCAGACCGTGCGGATGAGCCGCCGCGAGGCCGCGGTGCGGCTCGGGCTGAAGACCCGCCGCGAGTACGTGGACATCCGAGGTGGCGGGCTATTAAGGTTCGACGCCGGCGGGCGCCTGGTCTATGCGGCACTGAAACCGGTGATGTCCCGGGAGCGGCAGGCGGCCATGTTTGTCTCCGACGAACAGCACGCCGCCGAACAGGAAGTGTCCAGCGGCGTGCAGGGCAGGTTCCACCGCACCGGCAACTGAGCCCGGAAAGGGCTATCCGGGCGTTCCCCACGCGGCCTTGCGGGCCGCCGTCGACGCCTCAAGCTGTGCCACCTGGTCAAAGCCGCCGGCCTTCAACCCCTTGCTGACCGCCTTGAGGATGTCCGCGCGCGGAAGCGTTCCGTCCGCCTCCAAGGCCTTTACCAGGTTGTAGGTGAACGCTCCGTTGTAGCGCTTTTCGAGATAGGCGTCGGCCGCGGTCTGGTCCGCACGGCACGCTGCCATGAGGACCGGCTTGCTGTCGCCACCGGCCTTGACAAGGTCCCGAAGCACCCGGGTATCGCTGTACTCGGAGGCCGCCACCGCCCGCGGGGTCGGAGCCGGCACGAAACGGGGGCGCCGGCCGGGCAGCAGGTCCAGGGATTTCAGCCCGGTCCCGCTGTGGCAGGTGTCCAGCACCACCTCGAACAGCACGCCGTCGGGCAATTTGCTGAACAGCCCGTAGAGCTCGTCGTCCGCGATCACCGTTGCCGGGTCCCACGCGTCGCCGGTGTTGTTGATGCCGTAGCAGGCGAAGGCTTCGTCCAGGCGGTCCGCTTCGTCAGCGCTGGCGTCCGGGATCTGGGTGCCGTGGCTGGAGAAGGTGAAGACCAGATGGTCCGCGGTGCCTGTCACGGCAAGGTCCATGAGCTTGGACAGTTCCGCCATCACGGCGTCCTTGTCCGCGCCAGCATCGTGGAGCACAGTGATGCCGGACGCAGGGAATCCGTACTTCCCTTCCAGCAGCCCGGAGAGGTCGTTGGCGTCGTTGACACAGCCTTGGAGCCAGCTGGATTGCGGAAGGAACTTGAATTCGTTGATGCCCACGCAGAGGGCTGCCTTGTTCGAGGACTTGTTCATGAGCGCATCCTTTGACGGGAAGTCGCGTATTCAGACTAGGCGGCCCCAATCTCCGCCGCCAGGACGGCCCGCCTGTGGCTGTGTGCCAAGGCGGGCCACGGAGCGCATCTCAACTGTATTCCGGCGGCCCGGGTGCGGCAATGGAGTCCGCCCGCGCGACGGGCACTTGGCGCGGGCGGGACGCCGGGAGGCGCCGAAAAGTAAAGTTTGTGTTTCAAATCACGCGAACCAGGCTTTTTCGACCGTTTGTTCTGGTTGAATCATGGGGTCAGATGAGTGTGCCTCGGATCACAAAAAACGCGGGCGCGCCAACCATCGAACATTCGAATCTCCCGGGCTCGAATCCACGGAACCTGAAATCCACAGAACAGAAAGTTCACTGATGGCAATCAACAACAAAGCCCTGCACTGCGCCATCGCGCTTGCGGGCGCCTCCGCCTTCGCCCTGACGGCCTGCACCGGCCCCACCGGCGGCTCAAGCGGCAACGGAACCGGCGGAGCAAGCAGCACCATCGCCTACGGCACCACGGACAAGGTGACTGCGCTGGATCCTGCGGGCTCCTACGACAACGGCTCCTTCATGGTGATGAACCAGATCTTCCCGTTCCTCCTCAACTCCAAGCCGGGCGGCGCGGAACCCGTTCCGGACATCGCGGAATCGGCGTCGTTCACCAAGCCCACCGAGTACACGGTCAAGCTCAAGAGCGACCTCAAATGGGCCAACGGCCACACGCTGGACTCCAAGGACGTGAAGTTCAGCTTCGACCGCCAGGTCAAGATCGCCGATCCCAGCGGCCCCTCCACCCTGCTGACCAACATCGCCTCGATCAGCACCCCGGACGCGCAGACCGTGGTCTTCACCCTCAAGCAGGCCAATGACCAGACCTTCGCCCAGATCCTCTCCAGCCCCGCCGGTCCGATCGTCGACGATGAAGTCTTCCCGGCCGACAAGCTCCTCGCGGACGAAGACATCATCAAGGCCAAGGCCTTCCACGGCCAGTACACGATCGAGAGCTACAACAAGAACACCCTCATCAGCCTGAAGCCCTACGCGGACTACAAGGGCGTGCTGGACAAGGCGGCCAACGGCGGCGCCACCATCAAGTACTACACCGACCAGAGCAACATGAAGCTGGACATCCAGCAGGGCAACCTGGATGTCGCCAACCGCAGCCTGAGCGCCACGGACATCGAGGACCTCAAGAAGGATTCCAAAGTCAAGGTCCATGTGGGCCCGGGCGGCGAAATGCGCTACATCGTGTTCAACTACAACGTGATGCCGTTCGGTGCCAAGACCGCCGACGCCGATCCTGCCAAGGCGCACGCCGTCCGGCAGGCGGTGGCCCACCTGGTGGACCGCCAGGCGATTGCCGACCAGGTCTACAAGGGCACCTACCTGCCGCTGTGGTCCAACGTCCCGTCAGGCTTCCTCGGCGCCAACGAATCCTTCAAGGAGCTCTACGGCGAGGACGGCAAGCCGAGCGCGGACAAGGCCAAGCAGGTCCTCAGCGAGGCCGGCGTCAGCACCCCGGTGACCATCAAGCTGCAGTACAACCCGGACCACTACGGCAAGTCCTCGGGCGACGAATACGCCATGGTGAAGGACCAGCTGGAGAAGTCCGGCCTGTTCAAGGTAGACCTTCAGTCCACTGAATGGGTCACGTACAACAAGGCATCCAAGGCCGACACCTACCCGGTCCACCAGCTCGGCTGGTTCCCGGACTTCTCGGACCCGGACAACTACCTCACCCCGTTCTTCCCCAAGGGCGGCTTCATCAACAACCACTACTCCAACCCCAAGGTCGAAGAGCTGATCGCCAAGCAGCTGACCGAAACGGACAAGGCCACCCGTGAGAAGGACATCCAGGATGTCCAGAAGCTCCTCGCGGAAGACATCTCCACCCTGCCCCTGCTGCAGGGTGCCCAGGTCGCCGTGGCCGGCGCCAACGTCAAGGGCGTGGACACCACCCTTGACGCGTCCTTCAAGTTCCGCCTGGGCAGCGTTTCGAAGTAATCCATCCACTCAGGAGGCGGGGTTCGCCCCGCCTCCTGCTGTGAGCAGGGCCGATGCCCGCGAAACGATCTGTCTACTAAGGATTTCCTCATGGCTACACTCATTGAGGCCGAGACACCTGATGTGCTTGGCCCTGCCGCGCCCAAACGCGGCGCCGGGGGAGTGGGACGCTACATCCTCGTCCGCTTCCTCCTGATCTTCCCCACCATCTTCATCCTCGTCACGCTGGTCTTCTTCCTGATGCGGATCACCGGCGACCCCATCACCGCCGCCCTCGGCGGACGCCTCCCGCAGGACCAGCTCGATGCCAGGATCCACGAAGCCGGCTACGACCGGCCGATCCTGGTCCAGTACTTCGAATACCTCGGCCAGATCGCCACGGGCAACTTCGGCACCACGCTGTCCGACCGTCGCCCCGTGGTCGAGATGCTCGCCACCTTCGGCACGGCAACCCTCGAACTCGCCATCAACTCCCTGGTGGTGGCATTGCTCATCGGCATTCCGCTCGGCATGATCGCGGCCCACCGCCGTGACCGCACCCCGGATGCTGTGCTGCGCTTCTTCGCGATCCTCTGCTACGCCACCCCGGTGTTCTTCGCCGGCCTGCTCCTGAAGCTGACGTTCTCTGTGGCGCTCGGCTGGTTCCCGGTGTCCGGCCGGGCCTCCACCAACACCGAACTGGCCATGTCCCAGCTCGCGGCTCCCAGCGGCATCTACTGGCTGGACGCGCTCCGCAGCGGAAACTACCAGGCACTCGGCGACATTGCGGCACACGCGGTGCTTCCCGCCGTCGCGCTCGGACTGCTGACCGCGGGGGTCTTCCTGCGGCTGGTGCGCACCAACCTGATCGGCACGCTCGGCAAGGACTACGTGGAAGCCGGCCGCTCGCGCGGCGTCAGCGAATTCCGCCTGGTCACCAAGCACGCCTACAAGCCGGCCCTCATCCCGATCATCACGGTCATGGGCCTGCAGATCGCGCTCATGCTCGGCGGCGCCGTGCTGACCGAGACCACCTTCGAATGGAAGGGCCTGGGCTACCAGCTCGCCCAGTACCTGACAGCCCGCGACTTCGTGGCCGTGCAGGGCATTGTGATGCTGCTGGCCGTGATCGTAGCCTTCACCAACTTCGTGGTGGACATCCTCGCCGCGGTCATCGACCCGAGGGTGAGGTACTGATGAGTGACACGACGACGGCGGCCCTGCCGCCCGCGCCCCGCAAGGCTCCGCTGCTGGACCGCTTACCTGTGGCTTCGCATATCCGGCAGAGCGTCGGACTGCAGCGGACCATGCTGCTTATCGGTACCGCCCTGACCGGCCTCTTCCTGCTTGCGGCGCTGTTCGCCCCGTTGATCGCCCCGTTCGGCTTCGCGCAGATTTCCGACGCCGACGGTACCTTCCCTGCCCAGGCGGCCCCGGGCGGGAAGCACCTGTGGGGGACCACCGTGGGCGGCTACGACGTGCTGTCCCGCGTGCTGTGGGGTTCCCAGACCGCGGCGATCGTGATTGTGGTGTCCGTGGCCATGTCCCTCTTCGTGGGTGTGGCGCTCGGCCTGCTCAGCGGGTACTTCGGCGGCTGGCTGGACAGGATCCTCGTGGTCATCGCGGACGCCATCTACGCCTTCCCGTCCCTGCTGCTGGCCATTGTGATGTCGATCGTCATCAGCCGCGGCCAGTCCAGCTTCTGGGGCGGTATCCTGGCCTGCGCGTTCTCCATCACCGTGGTGTTCGTGCCGCAGTACTTCCGGGTCATCCGGGCCGAAACGATCCGGCTCAAGGCCGAACCGTTCGTGGAATCGGCCATGGTGGTCGGTGCCTCCAGCTGGCGTATCATGGGCCGGCACATCTTCAAGAACGCCACCCGCACCCTGCCGCTGATCTTCACGCTCAACGCCTCCGAAGCGATCCTGACCCTGGCCGGCCTCGGCTTCCTGGGCTTCGGCATCGAACCGACCTCGGCTTCGGAATGGGGCTTCGACCTCAACAAGGCGCTCGCAGACGCATCCTCCGGCATCTGGTGGACGGGCGTGTTCCCCGGCGTCGCGATCGTCCTGACCGTCCTGGGCCTGACCCTGGTGGGCGAAAGCATGAACGACCTCAACGACCCGCGGCTGCGCGGACGCCGGGCTGCCGGAAACAAGCGCAACACCAGCAAGGCAGGCAAGGCATGACCACCAACCTCGGAAACATCACGGACGGGCAGCCCGAGGGCACCCCCGTCCTGGACATCGACCACCTCAAGGTCACTTTCGCCACGGACAGCGGCGACGTGCACGCCGTCAAGGACGTCAGCCTGGAGGTGAAGGCCGGCGAAGTCCTGGCGATCGTTGGCGAGTCCGGCTCCGGAAAGACCGTCACGGCCAAGACCATCCTGGGCCTGCTCCCGGAAACGGCGACGAGCTCGGGCGCCGTGCTGATCAAAGGCAACAACGTCATCAGCGTCAGCCCGTCCACGCTGCGGAAAATCCGCGGACGCGACGTCGCCATGGTGTTCCAGGAACCGTCCACCGCGCTGAACCCGGTATTCACCGTGGGCTGGCAGATCGCCGAAGGCATCCGGGCCCACGCCACGGACGGGCACCGGGTGTCCGCGAAAGAAGCCAAGGAACGCGCCATCGAAGCGCTCCGCAAGGTGGGTATCCCGGACCCGGAAATCCGCGTCAACTACTACCCCCACCAGCTGTCCGGCGGCCAGAAGCAACGCGTGGTGATCGCCGCGGCGCTCGCCTTGAACCCCGGACTGATCGTGGCGGACGAACCCACCACCGCCTTGGACGTGACGGTGCAGGCGGAAATTCTGCAGCTCCTCCGGGACCTCCGGGACAAGTACGGCACCTCGATCGTGCTGATCACCCACAACATGGGTGTGGTGGCAGACCTGGCCGACCGGGTGGTGGTCATGTACCAGGGCGATGTGGTCGAGGAGGCAAGCGCCCGCACGCTGTTCGCCGAACCGAAGCAGGACTACACCAAGCGACTCCTGGCCGCGGTTCCGCACCTCGGCCGGGATTCGGCGTCGGAGGGGGCCGCTGAACGGATGCACCAGGGCGGGAAGATCCTGGTCGAAGCCAAGGACCTCACCATCGCCTTCCCGGGCCGCCTCGGCACCCCCGGCTTCAAGGCAGTCAACGGAGTCAGCTTCACGATCTCCGAGAACGAAGTCTTCGGACTCGTGGGGGAATCCGGCTCCGGCAAGTCGACCATCGGCCGGGCCATCGCCGGCCTGAACCGGGCCACCGGCGGCAGCTTGAAAGTGTTCGGCTACGAAATGCTGGGCTTCAAGGAACGCAGCTTCAAGCCGCTCCGCAAGGACATAGGCTTCGTGTTCCAGGACCCCGCGGCCTCTTTCAACCCGCACCTGACCGTGGGCGAATGCATTGCCGAGCCGCTCCTGATCCACACGCATCCGAGCCCCGCGCAGGCCCGGCTGCGGGTCGGGCAGCTGCTGGAGTCCGTGCAGCTTCCGGCCTCCTACGCGGCGCGTTACCCGCACGAACTCTCCGGCGGCCAACGGCAGCGTGCCTCCCTGGCCCGCTCCCTCGCCTTGAACCCGCGGCTGCTGATCGCCGATGAGCCCACCTCGGCCCTGGACGTCTCCGTGCAGGCCAAGGTCCTTGAACTGTTCAAGGACATCCAGGAGGAATACGGCTTCGCGGCGCTCTTCATCAGCCACGACCTGGCCGTGGTGGACATGCTCTCCCACTGGGTGGGCGTCCTCTTCAAGGGCAAGCTCGTGGAACAGGGGATCGGCAGCCGGATCATGGGCGCGCCGTCCCAGGACTACACGAAGCGACTCATTGCCTCGCTGCCCGTGCCGGACCCGGTGGAACAGGCCGTCCGGCGGGAAGCGCACCGGGCGCTGCTCGGAAGCTGACGGCGGCGGGCGTCGCGCGGGGGTGCTTCGGGCGCGGCATACCGCGATCCTCTGCGTGCTATTCCCCGCGCCTTTCGGCAGCTAATTGCCCTGCCGAGGGCGCGGGGCCCCTTTTACGCACGCTGCCGGATCACGGCATGCCGACCTGGCCGCCGTCGGATCGCGGTATGCCGGGCGCCAGAACCCGTCGTCGAGCTGACCGCCGTCGAACGCGTCAGTCCTCCGAGACGATCGCCAGGTTGAACATCTTCCCTTGTGGCTGCTGCATGTAGAGCCGCAGCCACAAGGGAAGCCACATTTCCATCCCGCGGGCGGCATCCAGGCCGCCGAGGTCGCGGATCCGTCCGGGGCTCCAGCCGAAGGACTCCAACAGCCCGTGCACCACTGCCTTGGCCTCGGTGTCGTTGCCGGCCAGGAAGACCTCGTGTTCACCGCCGGCCAGTCGTTGGGGGTCCACCATCACGGGCGCGCTCATCGTGTTCAGGGACTTGACCACACGGGCCCGGGGGAAGGTGCGCTGGATGGTTTCGGCGATGCTGTCCGTGTTGCAGACGGACAACGACGGCGGAAACCCGGCCGAGTGGTCCAAAGGATTGGAGACGTCCAGGAGCACTTTGCCCTCAAGCCTGCCTTCGCCGGCTTCGTTGAGTGCGGCCAGGGACACTGTGCCCGGCGTGGCGTTGATGACCAGATCCGCCATGTCTGCGGCCTGCGCGAAGGATCCCGAGGACGCTCCGGGTCCCGCCGCGGCAGCCCACTCCGTGCCCTTGGGATTTCCCGCCTCGCGGGAACCCATCATCACTTCGTGGCCCAGCTCCACGAGCTTCCCGGCGAGCGCGTGGCCCACCATTCCTGTTCCGAGGACTCCGATTCTCATGCGCCCCATTCTGCTCCGGCGCGGCCGCCCTTGGACAGCATTCCGGCACGGGGTAACACCGGCGAACCGTTCTGCACAGAACATAGACTGGGGGAATGACCGAGCCGACGCATGCCATTTCCGAAGACACCCTTTCCGAGGACGTCTCCGAGACCACCGAATCCTTCGATCCTTCCGCAAGCTCCCTTGCCGGCCAGGTGGATCCTTCGGTCATGGATGAGCTGCTGTCCATCCGCTCCAGCATCGACAACATCGACGCCACGCTCGTGTTCCTCCTGGCCGAACGCTTCAAGGCCACGCAGAAGGTGGGCGTCCTCAAGGCCACGCATAAGCTTCCGGCGGGGGACCCCGGGCGGGAGGCAGCCCAGATCGCGCGCCTGCGCCGCCTCGCCGAGGAAGCGCACCTCGATCCGGCCTTCGCCGAAAAGTTCCTGAACTTCATCATCAGCGAAGTGATCCGCCACCACGAAGCCATTGCCGAAGACCACCAGGCCAAGCAGGACTAAACCGTGGCAGGACACCCGATGGCCGGAGTTCCGTCGACCCAGGTGACCGCAACCGCCCTGGGGCCCTGGCCCGGCACCGATCCGCTGGAAGCCGCCCGCACCATCCGCGGTGAACTGGGCAGCCCGCACCTTCCCTTCCTCGCCGAGCTTCCGGACCGGGGCGTCGGCGCCGATGCCGTGGGCCGCACGGCAGGCCTCCTGGCCGAACTCGCCGTGGACGTGCAGCCGCACGGTTGGCGACTGGTGGACCGCCCGGGGAAAGACCAGCAACGCGCCCGTTCCGCCCTCGCTACGGACATCAACGTCCTGGCGGATGTCGCCGGCGCGGAAGACAGCTCCGCCGACGCCGTCAAAATCCAGCTCGTCGGCCCGCTCAGCCTCGCCGCGAACCTGTACCTGCACAACGGTGAGCGGTCCCTGCTGGATTACGGCGCCCGGCGGGACGTCGCCGATTCCCTGGCAGCCGGCGTCGCGGACCATATCGAACGGATCCGGGCCGCGGTGCCCGGCGCCGCCGTCGTGGTCCAACTCGATGAGCCGGACATCGCGGCGGTCCTTGCCGGGACCATCCCGACGGCGAGCGGTTACCGTACCCTGCGCGCCGTACCGCAGGATGAAGCCACCGCGGCCTGGCGCCGGGTGGTGGATGCGCTGCGGGCAGCCGGCGTCGCGGAAACGGTGATTTCCGTGCCCGAGATCGAGGCTCCCATCGCACAGGTGCTGGCCGCCGGTGCGGACGGCGTGGCCGTGCCCCTGAAGGCCCTGACCACCAGGCAATGGGAGCAATTGGCCGGAGCGGTTGAGTCCGGCAAACGTCTCTGGGCCGGTGCCCTGCCGGCAAACGGAGGCCCCGTGCCGCGCACCTCGGAACTGGTGGAGACGGTCTGGCGGCCGTGGCACCAACTGGGCCTGCCGGCGTCGTCCCTCGAAACGTTGCGGGTGACACCGTCCGCCGGCCTTGCCGGGCACAGCCCCGCCGCGGCGAAGGACGTGCTCACGCGGCTGACGAAGCTCGCGGACGGGCTCAACCAGCTGGCGCTCGGCTAGCTTTTCGGGAACCCGCCTAAACGCGCGGTTCCCAGCGCTCCGGTTCCGCGTAGCGGGGGAGCCCGACGGCGGCCCCTTCCGCGGGTGCCCCGGGCAGCGAAAGCAGGGGAGCCAGGCGGTAGTCGAAGTACCCCGCGTAGACGAGGACGAGGCCGGCCTGCTTCTGCAGGACCTTCACCTGGATCCGGTGCTTGCCCGCTCCCGCGTCCCACCATTGCTCTGCGTAGGCGTTGGCGTCCAACAGGGCCGGAACGGCAAGCCGCAGCGGTCCCAAGAATGCCCGGCTCGCCGCGGAAATTCCGCGCAGCCGGCCTTCCGCGGTGACCTCAAGCCGGAGGTCCGTGGCCAGGCGCCGGTGCTTCCCGAGATAATCGACCAGACGGACGCGGCCGTTGTCCGGCACGGCGGAGGTGGTGTCGTGGAAGAGCCGGGTGCGTCCGGGGAAGCGGATTTCGCGCCGCGCGGTCAGGCTGGAACGGCCGAAGGGATCCAGGTGCGCGTGGTTTTCGATCCGGAACGGGACCATTTCGCCGTACTCGGGAAACAGCGCTTCCTCGCTGCCCATTAACGAAAGGAACGGCCGCAGCCAGCGTTGGCGGCAGCCCACCAGCTCGAACACGCCCTCACCGATGCCGTAGGAACCGGAACCCGGGGCCAAGGAGAAATAGTCCTGGAGCTCGGGCTGGAGCCGGCGGAAATCGGCGCCGAGCGCTTGTTCGTAAATGGGGGTGTTCATAGCCTGCCTGCTGCCTTCAACCGGATGTATGCGTCTGCGAGCTTGGGCGGCAGGTCCAGCGGTTCCGCATCCACCACCTCGGCTCCCGACTGTTTCAACTGTGCAGCTACTGCGGCCCGGTCCAGCAGGGCACGTTCGGCCGCTGCCGCGCGGAAGACCTGGCTCGCCGTCGTCCGCTCCGCGGCCATGGCGCCCAGCAGCGGGTCCCGCACCGCCCCGACCACCACCACATGCTGCAGGGACAGTTGCTCCACGGTGGGAATGAGGGTGTCTTCGGGGACGCCGCTGTCCAGGGACGTCAGCAGCACCACCAGCGATCGGTGCGCGGAAACCGCCCGTACCTGGGCCGGCACCTGGCTCCAGTCCATCTCGATCAGTTCCGCTTCCAGGGGCGCCATGGCCTGGACCAGCCTGCCGAGCAGGGTTCCCTTCGACGCGGAATCGACCCGGCCGCGGACCCGCCGGTCGAAGGCGAGGAAGTCCACCCGGTCGCCTCCGCGTTCGGCGAGCACTGCGAGCAGCAGGGCCGCCTCTATTCCGGTGTCGAGCCGGGGCTCATCCCCGATCCTTGCGGCGGCGGTGCGGGAGGTGTCCAGGACGATGACGACGCGCCGGTCGCGTTCGGGCCGCCAGGTACGGACGACGACGGCGGTGCGCCGGGCGGTGGCGCGCCAGTCGATGGAGCGGACATCGTCGCCGCGGACGTAGTCGCGCAGGGAATCGAATTCGGTTCCCGCGCCGCGGATCTGCACGGCCGCCTTGCCGTCCAGCTCGCGCAGCTTGCGGAGCTTCGAGGGCAGGTGCCGCTTCGAATGGAAGGGCGGCAGGACCCGGAGGCTGCCCGGAACCGGGAGGGTACGCTGGCGCGCGGCCAGGCCGAGGGGGCCGAAAGAACGCACGGTGACATGCGGTGCGGTGAGATCCCCCCTGCGTGTCGGGACGAGCCGCACCGTCATGCGGCGCCGCTCGCCGGCGGGCACGGTCATCCTCTGGACCGGATCCACCGCCCCGGCGGAAGGCTGCCATGCGTCCCGAACCAGTGCACGGAGGGCCCGGCCGTTGTTGTTCGTCAGCAGGAGGCGGCTCTCGGCGCCGGAGTGCAGCGTGACATTGGCGGCCTGCTGCCGCTCGATGGCGACCTTGCGTGGCGAGGCGGCCAGCACGGCGTCAAGTACCGCCAGCGCGATCAAGCCCGCGCACAGCAGTCCCGCCGTCGCCCACGAGGGAAACAGCAGCATCGGCACCAGCGCGGCTGCCGCCAGCAGCACCAGTCTTCCGGTGATGGTCATCAGCGGGGCACGGGGACGGACGCGAGGATGCTGCCGAGGACGTCATCGACCTGCACGCCGTCCATCTGGGCTTCCGGCCGCAGGCCCACCCGGTGCCGCAGGCAGGGCAAGGCGAGGGCCTTGACGTCGTCGGGGGTGACGAAGTCCCGTCCGGAGAGCCAGGCCCAGGCCTTCGAGGTGTTGAGCAGCGCCGTGGCACCACGAGGAGAAACGCCGAGCTGGAACGACGGCGCCGCCCGGGTCGCGCGGACCACGTCCACGATGTAAGCCAGGATTTCCGGGGCCACCCGCACCGCTGCGACCTTGTCCCGGGCGCTGTCCAGTTCGCTGCCGCCGGCCACCGCGTTGACGCCGGCGGCCACCAGGTTCCGAGGATCAAAGCCTTCGGCATGCCGTCTGATGACTTCGATTTCCTCGTCGCGCGCGGGCAGCGGCATGGTGAGCTTGAGCAGGAAGCGGTCCAGCTGGGCTTCGGGCAGGGGATAGGTGCCTTCGTACTCCACCGGGTTCTGCGTGGCGGCCACGATGAACGGCGCAGGAAGCGGACGGGATACGCCGTCGGCCGAGACCTGCCGCTCCTCCATGGCTTCCAGCAACGAGGCCTGAGTCTTGGGCGGCGTGCGGTTGATTTCGTCCGCCAGCAGGATGTTCGTAAACACCGGCCCCTCGCGGAAGGTGAACTCCGAGGTGTGGGAATCGTAGACCAGGGAGCCGGTGACATCGCCGGGCATGAGGTCCGGGGTGAACTGCACGCGTTTGGTGTCAAGGCTCAGGGCCTTGGACAGTGCGCGGACCAGCAGGGTTTTCGCGACGCCGGGAACGCCTTCCAGCAGTACGTGCCCGCCGCAGAGCAACGCGATCAGCATGCCAGTCACCGTGGAATCCTGCCCGACGACGGCCTTGCCGACTTCCTGCCGCACGTCCAGGAGTGCCTGGCGGGCCGGGTCGCCGGAAGCCGGACTTGCGGCAGGTGCTGCCGCAGCGGGCGCCTGCGGCGGGACTGCTGCACCGGCTGAGGGGACCCCACCCGGGTATCCCGCGACCGGACCGGCGGGCGACGGCGGCGCTCCGCCGTCGTAAGAGGGATTCATTCCGGTGTAACCTTCCCACCGCATGTTCGGCTCCATGTTGTTGTTCACCGGGCTGATGCCTCCTGCTCGAGTTGTTCCAAAGTCTGTGCCCACTGCACCAGGCCGGACTGCGAATCCGGGCGGTGGTCGAAGATGTTCCGTACTTCCACGGGCGGGCGGCCCGTCTTTCGCGAGACTGCGTCCACCAGCGCACCGATGCCGGCTTCCGGCCCTAACCGGAAGACCCTCGCGAGGCGGACGGCGGTTCCGGCATGCAGGTTGGCAGCTGCGCGGTCCAAGGCGCGGGAATCCTGGTAGAGGCGGGCGCGCCCTTCCGCGGTTTCGGCGGCCTTCACCACCACGGGCAGGGGCTCGAATACGAGCGGGCCAAGCCGGCGCCCGCGCCACAGCACCGCCAGGACGGCGATGAGCAGGAGCCAGGGGCCCAGGAAGGCAACCCACGGCGGAGCAAGCTCATCCAAGGTGGCGGGGTTCCTGTCCGGTGGCACGTCGCCGAGCCCGGGCAGGTACCAGACCAGATCGGGGGAGGTTCCCAGTGTGCGGAGCGCCAGCGCCGCATTGCCCCGGTCATCCAGGAGGTCATTGCTGAGCAAATCGGGGCTTCCGAGGACCACCACCCGGCCGTTGCCGGCAGCCGCGTACAGTCCGCCTCCGGTTTCCACCCGGTAGCAGATATTTCCGTCGCCGGTGTAGAGCTGGCCCTTCTTGACTGACACGTTGCCGGCGATGCGGGGATCGTCCACCTCGCAGCCGGGCTCCAGTACCCCTTTGCCTTCGGGGACCACGCCGGCGTTGCGGAGTCCGCCGCTGTCGAGGGCCCGGAGGGTGCGTCTCGCCGGGCTGACCACCACGGTGCGGCCTGCGGCACCGCGCAATCGGCGGAGCTGTTCGTCGCCGAGGTAGCCGTTGCGGTCGTACAGGAGCAGCGTCGCTGTGCCGTCCTTGGCATCCAGCATGGCCAGGGCTTCTTCGAAGGAGCCGGGCTCGGAGACGTCTACGCCCTGTGTCCGGAGGATTTCGGCCACAGCCATCGCGCCTGCGGGAGCCGGGTTCCCCGGCGACAGCACGCGTTCATCGGGGTCCGAGGCAAGCCGCGAGATGATCACATAGGCGAGTGTCAGGGCCACGATCGAGCCGATGACGATCCATACGAGGTGGCGTCGCAGGAAGCTTTGCCGGGGTGCTGCGTCGCCTGCATCCGTGTGCGCGGCCTGCTGTTCGAGCGCCGTCATTTCGGCACCGCCAGCCTGTGCCCGGGGTCGCCGAGGTAGTCGGGTTTGAGCGTTGACAGCTCCGCGTCCAGGCTCTTGAGGCTTTCGTACTGCTCCGGGCCCGAGGCGGCGCGGCCGTACTTGACGGCGTCAAACAAGGCCGCAGCCGTTTCCAGGCGGTCTTGGCTTCCGCTGAATGCACGGGCAAGTTGGGCGGCCGCTTCGTCCGCGGTGCGGCCGGCCTGCGGGTCGAGCACCGTGCGGTCCTCCGCCGAGCGCACTATGGCACGGAATTGTTCGACGACGGCGGTGCTCCAGTCACCCCGCGCGGCCGCGGCGGCCGCCCGCTTGCGGAAGGTACCGGCGTCGACGTTGGATTCCGCATCGAAAACCGCCGCGGAGGCCTGCTTACGGGCGGCGTTCAGCCGCGGCCGGACCACGATGACCGCCACAATCAGCAGGACGACGGCGAGCGAAACGAGCAGCGGCCAGGTCCAGTCCGGAGCAGGGCCGGGGATGTCGCCGTTGAGCGAGCCGAGCCACTCCAGGAAGTCGTCGAGCAGTTGTTCGAGCCAGTTTGGCTGTGCTGCGGCATATTGCGGTTTGGCCAGTTCCTCGATCGCCCAGCGCCGGGCCTCGTTCCGGTCCGGGTCGACCGGGACGTCGGCGGCCAGGACTGCGGCCATGGCGGAGAGCGCCGTCATGCCGTCGGATATCCGTTGGCGGAGTTTCCCGGCCAGTTACCGGGCCGGGCGGAGTGGCCGCGGCCGGGCACGCCGTCGGGATCGCTGCCTGTCTCGAGCATCCGCAGGAGTTCCACGTCCAGGCCGTCCCGGCGCATCCGCATGTCCACATAGAGCAAGGCGGAGATCGCTGTCTGGAACGCGAAGCCCACGGCTGCGATCAACGCAGCGACCACCATGGAAACGATGGTCAGCACGAGGAACGTAGTGATGTCCTGTTCAGGTGACGCATGGGGAGATACCACCGCGCTGATTCCACCGGAGGCGATACCGAGGGGGAACTGGACTACCTGGCCGATCACCCCGACGATCAGCCAGGCCACCAGCACGATGCCGAAGGTCCGCCACCAACTGGCAGTGGTCAGCGACCAGGAGCGGCGCATGGATTCCAGCACACCCAGTTCCTCGATGGCCAGGGCTGGAGGCGCGACGAGCAGCTTGATGTAGAGCCACAGCGTCAGGGCAGCGGCGCCCAGTCCAAGGGGCAACACGATGAGGATCCCCGCGGGCCCCATTGCGGTGATAATGGCCACGGCCAGGAGAGCCAGGAGTCCGAAGGGCAGCACCTGGATCAGGAGCAGCAGAGCGGCCAGCCCGGTGAGTGCCAGCAGGCGGTGGCGTACTAACGCCCACATCTGTTTGAAACCGGTTTTCCGGTTGAGCGCCGAGCGCGAGACGGGCACGGCCATGACGCCGCCCAGGATGGCAAGCAGGAAGCTGGCCAGCAGCGTGACGCCCAGCGCACCTGCGAACAGGCTGAGAATCGGCCCCGCGAGGGAGGAAAACGCTTCGTCGTCCATGCGGCGGCTGTCAAGGTCGTCCATGGCAACGAAGAGGCCGATGCTGCCGGCCACCAGTGTTGCGGAAAGAAGCAGCACCATGCATTGGCCGAGCAGGGCGGAGCCGAGCATGGACGCAGGGTTCCTGCGGATGGTCTGGAAGGCGCCGTCCAGGATTTCGCCGAACAGCAAGGGGCGCAAGGGGACGATTCCCGGTTTGGGAGGGGCGATGTATTGAGGCTGGCCGTAAGGGTTTCCCGGCGCGGCGTGCCAGCCGGGCATTTGCTGGCCCCACTGCGGCTGGCCTCCGTAAGGCTGCCCCCACTGTGGCTGCTGGCCCCAGTGCGGTTGGCTCCCGTACGGTTGGCCCGACGGCGGACCGCCGGCGGGCGGTTGACCCCACTGCGGCGGTTCGCCTGCTCCGGGTCCTGTTTCTGACACGTTTGCCTCCCCAAAGTACCGTGTCCGCCCAGCCTATAGTTCCGCCGTCGCAGCTCATAGCCCGCGCCACGGCGGGTGCGCCGGGCATGAACGCAGCGGCGCCATGCCGTGATCCGTCGTCAACGGGACAATGGCCATTCGATGGGGGAATATATAACTATGAAGGCACGCATCCTGGTAGTTGACGACGACGAAGCACTGGCCGAAATGATCGGCATCGTGCTCCGCAACGACGGCTTCGATCCGGTATTTTGCGCAGACGGGGGTCAGGCGCTTGACGTTTTCCGTTCCTCCCGGCCGGACCTTGTCCTGCTGGACCTCATGCTCCCCGGTTCGGACGGCATCGAGGTCTGCCGGCAGATCCGCGGCGAATCGGACGTCCCCATCGTTATGCTGACAGCCAAGTCGGACACCTCCGACGTCGTCCGCGGCCTCGAATCCGGTGCCGACGATTACGTGCCCAAGCCCTTCAAGCCTGCCGAGCTCGTGGCGCGCGTCCGTGCCCGGCTGCGTCCGGGCGAGCAGAAGGCGCCCGAGACCCTCCGGATCGCCGACGTGACGATCGACGTCGCCGGGCACATGGTCACCCGCGGCGGCGAGCGGATCTCGCTCACGCCCCTCGAGTTCGACCTCCTCGTTGCCTTGGCCCGCAAGCCGTGGCAGGTGTTTACCCGCGAACTGCTCCTCGAACAGGTCTGGGGGTACCGGCATGCGGCGGACACCAGGCTCGTCAATGTCCACGTCCAGCGTCTGCGCTCCAAGATCGAGCGCGACCCCGAAGCGCCTGAAGTTGTCCTGACGGTCCGTGGTGTCGGTTACAAAGCGGGATCCTGAGTCACCTTCCGGCAAGGCCGGTTCCGGAGCCACATCGTCGGATGCGCCGCCGGAAGAGCGAAGCGACCCTTCGGAACCTGGGCACGCTCCCGGCAGCCACATGCAAAGTCCCGGCAGCCACAAGCAGGGCGGTACCCGCATGACGGATGCCCGGCGGCTCATGTTGCTGGGCCGCATCTGGACCAGGCGCGCCCTGATCCTCGGCCTGCGGGTCTGGCGACTGGTTGTCACGGCGCTGCGGCATCTCCGGCCGGGACTGCGTTACCTCTGGAAGTCATTGCTGCGCCGATGGCGGCGTTCCCTGGAATTCCGCACGGTCATGATGACCATCGTGCTGTCCGTGGTGTCCTTCGCCGTCGTCGGGGCCTACCTGTCCAACCAGATCGCGAACAACCTCTTCCAGGAACGGCTGACCCAGGCTGAATCCGAAAGCCGGTACTACGTCAAGCAGGTGCAGGACACCTTCGACGGCGCCCAGGTCAACGATCAATCCAGCGTGATCACCCTGGTCTATGACACCCTCAACGCCGTCGAAGGCAATGGCTCCGTCATCCAGCGCCGCTACGTCTTCGAAGCCCTTCCGGAGCAAAACAAGCCCCGCAACCGCTGGGTGGAGTCCCGGGCTTCGGACCAGCTCACCGTCCGGGTCATCCCGTCGGAACTGCGCAAGGCCGTGCAGGAATCCGGCAAGGAACAGTACTGGGCTTCCACCGAATTCCCGGTGGGCAACCAGGACCACCCGGGCATCGCCGTCGGGAACAAAGTCACCTTCAACGGAACGGTCTACGAGCTTTACCTTCTCTACGACCTCGAAAACGCCCAGCAGACCCTGGACCAGATCCAAAACGTCCTGTGGGCCGGCGGTGCGGCGCTGATCATCATGATCGGCGGCATCGCCTGGTATGTCACCCGGAACGTCGTGAGCCCCGTGAGCCACGCCGCCGTCGTCTCCGAAAAGCTCGCCGCAGGGCAGCTGCAGGAACGCATGGTGGTCAAGGGCGAGGACGAGGTGGCGCGCCTCGGTGCCTCCTTCAACCACATGGCGGCAAGCCTCCAGGAACAGATCACTCAGCTGGCCACCCTGTCGCAGATGCAACAGCGCTTTGTTTCCGACGTCTCGCATGAACTCCGGACGCCCCTGACCACCGTGCGGATGGCCGCGGAGGTCCTGTTCGATGCGAGGGAGAACTTCGATCCCATCAACCGGCGCTCTGCCGAGCTTCTCTACAACCAGGTGGAACGCTTCCAGTCCCTGCTATCGGACCTGCTGGAAATCTCGCGCTTCGACGCCGGAGCGGCCGTGCTCGAGGCCGAACCGCAGGACATCTTCCAGGTGATCGGCCAGGTCATCGAAGGCGCCGCTCCGGTCGCGGAAGAGTACGGCTCCGAGCTGCGGCTGACCTCCCGGAACAAAAGCATCATCGTGGAGATGGACTCCCGCAGGATCGACCGCATCCTGCGGAACCTGGTCTTGAATGCCGTGGAACACGGTGAGGGCAAGCCGGTGCACATCAGCGTGGCGGCGAACCACGAGGCGGTGGCCGTAACGGTCCGCGACCATGGAATCGGCATGACCCCTGCGGAAGCGGCCCGCGTCTTCGACCGCTTCTGGCGTGCCGACCCCGCCCGTGCCCGCACCACCGGCGGCAGCGGCCTCGGTCTGTCCATCGCCGCCGAGGACACCAAGCTGCACAACGGCTGGCTCCAAGCTTGGGGCCAGAAGGGCGCGGGGTCCAATTTCCGGCTGACCCTGCCGCTGAAGAAGGGCGGAACCATCGTGAAGTCGCCGCTGCACCTTGAGCCCCATGACCTGCGCCTGCCGGGTACCGCTGCGGACCGTCACGTGCTGCTTGTCGATCCACAGGAAAGCCCAGCGGACGACGGCGGCGCCTCCACCGCGGCCGGCTCGCCGGAGTCGGACGCAAGCGAAGGCCCGGACGCCCGCGAGGCGGGGGAGGCCGGTCGTGCGTAAGCTCCGTCGCGTTCCCTTGCTGCTGCTCGCGCTCCTGTCCTGCGTGGCGCTCGTGCTGAGCTCATGCGCCCAGATTCCGCGTTCCGGCCCAGTGGGCAAGAGCGAAGAGGAAAGCGCCGGCAACCTCAACGTTCCGGACTTCTTCCCGCCACCGCCGCAGCCAGGAGCCGGCCCGGAAACGGTGATCGAGGACTTCTATGGCGCCGGCAGCGGATACGCCGATGACTACGCGGTGGCCCGGCAGTACCTCACACAGTCCTTGTCCGTCCGCTGGAAGTCGGACAAGCGGACCCTCGTGTTCCGCAAAGCGGAAGTGGTCCGCACCGCCGTCGAGAACGAATTCAAGTACGAACTCGACCTCGCCTACGCTGTGGATGCCGATGGCATCGCCACCCACTACCCGGAGGGCACGCGGGAGAGCATTCCCGTCACCGTTGAAAAGGTGGAGGGCGAATGGCGCATTTCCGGTGTGCCGGACGGCACGGCCATTCCGGAACAGACCTTCCGGGTGATTTACGGCGCCTATCCCATCTATTTCTACGATCCAAGCTTCAACTATGCTGTTCCGGATTTCCGCTGGTTCATCAAGAAGAAGACAGTCAAGGCGATGACCAGCGCCTTGCTTGCCGGTCCGGCACCATACCTGCGCGGCGCCGTCGTCAGCGCTTTCCCCTCCGGGATCCGGTTGGTGCGCGAATCCGTGCCTGTGGTGTCCGGCGCCGCCCAGGTGGACCTGTCCGCGAAGGAACTGGTGGAGGCGTCCGCCGAAGACCGGCAGCGCATGCAGAACCAGCTCCTGCTGACCTTCAGGACCCAGCCGGATGTGATCAGTGTGCAATTGCGCGCGGACCAGGACCTCGTGCGCGTGGAGGACACGGGAGCTGTCCTTCCACCGGTCCTTGAGAAGAGCATTCCTTCGCGCCAGATCGCTGTCAGCAACGGGGAACTGGCACGCTACGAAAACAACCGCGTGTCGCCCTTGCCGGACATGGAAGCGGTGGCGGGGCTCGGGCCGAAGGCCCCTGCGGAATCACCGGTCTCCAAGGCGGTGGCTTTCCTCAACGGCTCGGGAACCACCCTGTACTCGATGCTTCCGGGCGAGGATCCGCGTCCATTGACCACCCGGAGCACGTTGACCCGCCCCTCCTTCAGTCCGCAGGACTGGGTATGGACCGCGGGACCCGATGCCAACGGAGCCACCCAGGTTGTGGCCTTCAAACCATCGGCGACCAAGCCTCCCACCTCGGTTGCCTTCGCTCCGCGTTGGCTGGCCGGCCGTGCGGTCAAGGAATTCAGGATCTCCCGTGAGGGCACCCGCGCACTGGTCATTTCGGAACTGCGCGGCCGGACCTCGGTCCACGTGACCGGCATCGTCCGCGACGCAAACGGGACACCCAAGGACCTCACGGCGCCCATTGCCCTTGAGGCAGCCAACGGTGTGGACCATGGGGTATGGGTGAATTCCACCACCGTGGTGGTGATGAAAGCTTCCGCCACGGGGAACGTCGTGCCTGAGCTTGTGTCCTTGTCCACCGGCCAGCCGCAGCAGCTTCCGGCATGGCCGGGCCTGACCGGCTTGAGCGCGGGTAATGGCCAGGACGATATTTACGGCCAGTCCGCCGCCGGTGTCTTCCAACGCGTGGGCAATGGCTGGGAACTGCAGCTCAAGGGACCTGTGGATCCTGCCTTCCCCGGCTAGGGATCCGCCCGTGTTATCCACATAGGCCGGTTTCCCGCTGGCGCGGCGGCGGCCCGCCATCGGAGGCTGGGCCATGGACCTATTTCCTTGTGCCCCGCCGCTGCGGAGCTTCCCGTGAAGCACGACGCCGGCAGCCGGCGTGCGCGGGACCCGGACCTTGGCGTGGTGCCTGGGCCAGGCGGCCGTCACCGCGGCGGCTACCGCCGCCCGCTGTCGCGGTTCCTCGACTCAGCGGCCATGGCCTGGAATGAGCTGCTCGCCCTGCTGTCACCCGTGGAATGCGTCTGCTGCGGACGGGAGGACACGGAGCTGTGCGGAGCCTGTGCGCGCCGGATCCGCGTCCTGTGTGCCAGGCCGTTTCGGGCCGAAGCCAGGGCGCCGGCCCTTCTCACGGTGGACGGAGCAGTCCTGGTGCCGGTCGTTGCCGTCGGGCATTACCGCGAAGAACTTGCGCAATCGCTGCTCTCCTTCAAGAAGCTGGGGCAGCGCCGCCTCGCCATGCAGCTTGGCGCCATGCTGGCCCGGGGCATTTCCGCCGCTGCGGGGGACCAACGCGTTGTTTGCCTGGTTCCTGTCCCGGGGACGGCCGCCGCGTACCGCCGTCGCGGATTCACGCCGGTCCTCATGCTGCTGCGCCGCGCCCTGAAACGGGAGGCGGGACGGACGCGGAGTACCGGCCCGCACATTCTGTGCGACGTGCTGCGCAAACGGGCAGCTGTTCCCGCGTCCGTTTTCCGGTGGAGTCCGGTGGAATGGGAGGCCTTTCGCCAGGGTTCCTCCAGGGCCGCGGGCCAGAAGGGCCTGGACCGGGGTGCACGTGCCCGCAGGGTCCGGGGCTCGATGCACGTGCGGGCCGGCCGCGGCCAGGTGATCCGCGGCAAGGCCTGCATCATTGTCGACGACGTCCTGACCACGGGGGCCACCATCGCCGAGGCCGCCAGGGCCGTTGAAGCAGCCGGTGGCTTGGTCCGCGGCGCCGTTGTCCTCGCTGCGACGCGCCCTCCCGGAGGGCCTGAAGCCGGTGTGAATGAAACACTTCGCGTTCCCGCGACTCAAATCAAATTTAAAGCTCCGAAGGGGTGAATTAGCGGTAACGATGAACTAACGTCGGAGATGGGTACCAAGAACAGATGTACCTGTCGATAGCGGCTCGGAAAGGGGCTCGACTGTCCGTCAGAAAGCCCCCATCAGTGCCGTTGTCGTGTCACCTGAGTTATTTGGAGGGCACCATGGAGTTCATGATCAGCGGCCGCAACCTGACCGTCTCGGATCGCTTCCGCGAGTACGCGGGCGAAAAGATTTCCAAGATCGAATCGCTCGGGGACAAGATCCAAAGGGTGGACGCCAAGGTTTCCAAGGAAAGCAACCCGCGCCAGAATCCCGGGCAGCTCACCGTGGAAGTGACAGTCATGGGGCGGGGTCCGGTCATCCGGGCCGAAGCCAGTGCCGCTGACAAGTTCGCAGCCTTCGACCTCGCGTACGGCAAGCTCCTGGAGCGGCTGCGCAGGGCGAAGGACAGGAAGAAGGTTCACCACGGGCGCCACACACCAAAGGCGGTGCGTGAAGCAACGGCAAGCCTCGAACCTGTCAGCACCAGCGAACCCATCTATGCATCCGCAAGCAACCACCAGGAACCGGCGGCTGCGGAAGCCTCACCATACGAAATCGACAACGACATCCCGGCCGGCGATTCTCCCGTGCTGATCCGCCGGAAAGTCTTCCCGGCGGCGTCGCTGACCATCGACGACGCCGTGGACAACATGGAGCTTGTCGGGCACAACTTCTACCTCTTCGTGGATAAGGAAACCAATACCCCGTCCGTGGTCTACCGCCGTCGCGGTTGGACCTACGGTGTGATCACCCTGGACTCGAACTGCGAACCCGGCAACGAAGCGGTGGAGGAGAAAATCCACGCCTACCGCTCCGATGACCAGGCAGCCACCGCCTAGCGTGGTCAGCTTCCCCTGACGAAAGGACTGGCATGGCCGCTTCGCTGAGCCTCAAGCAGGCACGGCGGATCGCATTGGCAGCCCAGGGTCTGGACAAGGTCCGGCCCACCGGTCCCGTAACATCACGGGCGGTGGGCCGGACCTTTGCCCGCCTGCAGCTGGTGCAGATCGACTCGGTAAACGTGTTATCGCGCAGCCATTACCTGCCGTTCTTCTCGCGGCTGGGCGGCTACGACCGTTCACTGCTCGACTCGCTTTCCGGGCGCAGTCCCCGCCGGATGATGGAGTACTGGGCCCACGAGGCCAGCTTCATCAGGCCCGAGCATTTCGCGGACCTCCTTCTATGGCAACGGCGCGGCTGGGTCGGGGCGGGCCACCTGGACAGGACTGTGCGGGAAGACATGGCCGTGCGGATCCTGGACACCCTCGCGGCGGGACGGCCGATGACGGCGGCACAGCTCACGGCCCGCCTGAGGCACCGGGAAGAACGCCGCACCGAGCAATGGGGCTGGAACTGGAACCTCGTCAAGCAGGTGCTTGAGCATCTTTTCGAAGAAGGCCTGGTCAGCTCGGCTTCGCGGACGGAGCAGTTCGAGCGCCGCTACACCCTGACATCACGGGTCCTTCCAGCTGCGGTACAGGCGCCGGATGCCGACCACCGCTCTGCTAACGGCGACGGCGACGCGCGGGCCGCCGCCGTCGTCCGCCTGATCGATGCCGCGGCGCAGGCCCACGGGATCGGGACGGCACGCTGCTTTGCAGACTACTTCCGGACCCCGGTGAAGGCTGCTGCCCTCGCCGTCGGCGAGCTCGTCAGGCAGGGCCGCCTGGAGAAGGTGACAGTGCGTGGCTGGGATCGTGAACTGTACCGCCATGTGGAAGCGCGCATGCCCCGGAAAGCCTCCGGCCGCGCGCTCCTGAGTCCCTTCGATTCCCTGGTTTTCGAACGCCGAAGGCTGCATGAACTCTTCGGCTTCCATTACCGGATCGAAATCTACACCCCGGCACCCAAGCGGAAATACGGCTACTACGTCCTTCCTTTCCTGCTGCGGGACAGCATCGCCGCCCGGGTGGACCTCAAAGCGGATCGGGCCGGAAGGCTCCTGCTGGTGAAGTCTGCCCATGCGGAGGCAGATGCGCCCAACGACACCGCAAGCGAACTCGCTGCGGAACTTCGGCTGATGGCCCGCTGGCTGGACCTTGACGACGTCGTCGTCTCGCCGGAAGGCGGACTCGCAGCACAGCTCGCCGTCGAAATGCGCGCTTCGTAAGCCTGCCCGGCGCGTGGCGCTCCGCTCTCAGGGGAACAACGCTGTTTGGTGTTGTACGCTCCCGTAGACTGAAACCGCCAGAATTCGGCAGCTTGAGACTGGGAGCAACTTCACGTGGCATCACTTATCGAAAAACTTCTCCGCACGGGTGACAAAAAGACCCTGAAGCAGCTGCGGAGCTATGCCGATTCCATCAATGCCCTTGAAGATTCCTTCAAGACTTTCACCGACGCCGAGCTCCGCGAAGAGACCGACGTCCTCCGGGCGCGCTACAAGGACGGCGAGCACCTCGACGCCCTGCTTCCCGAAGCCTTTGCGGCAGTGCGCGAAGCGTCCTCCCGTACCCTCGGCATGCGGCACTTCGACGTCCAGCTGATGGGCGGTGCGGCCCTGCACCTTGGCAATATCGCCGAAATGAAGACCGGTGAAGGCAAGACCCTCGTAGCTACTGCCCCCGCCTACCTCAACGCCCTCACCGGAAAAGGCGTCCACGTCGTTACGGTCAACGACTACCTCGCCGAGTACCAGTCCGAGCTCATGGGCCGCGTCTACCGTTTCCTGGGCCTGAGCAGCGGCTGCATCCTCTCCAAGCAGGACCCTTCTGCCCGCCGCGAGCAGTATGCCGCCGACATCACCTACGGCACCAACAACGAATTCGGCTTCGACTACCTGCGCGACAACATGGCGTGGGACAAGTCCGAGCTGGTCCAGCGCGGCCACCACTTCGCCATCGTCGACGAAGTGGACTCCATCCTCATCGATGAGGCCCGTACCCCGCTCATCATTTCCGGCCCTGCGCAGGGCGACACCAACCGCTGGTACAGCGAATTCGCCAAGGTTGTCCAGCGGCTCCAGCCGGAAACCGACTACGAAGTCGACGAAAAAAAGCGCACTGTGGGCGTGCTCGAATCCGGCATCGAAAAGGTCGAGGACTACCTCGGCATCCAGAACCTCTACGAATCCGCCAACACTCCACTCATCGGCTTCCTCAACAACGCCATCAAGGCCAAGGAACTGTTCAAGCGCGACAAAGACTACGTGATCCTCGACGGCGAGGTGCTGATCGTCGACGAGCACACCGGACGCATCCTGGCCGGACGCCGCTACAACGAAGGCATGCACCAGGCCATCGAGGCCAAGGAAAATGTCGAGATCAAGGCCGAAAACCAGACGCTCGCCACGGTGACCCTGCAGAACTACTTCCGCATGTACGAGAAGCTCTCCGGCATGACCGGCACGGCCGAGACCGAGGCTGCTGAATTCATGAGCACCTACAAGCTCGGCGTGGTTCCGATCCCCACCAACCGGCCCATGCAGCGCATCGACCAGCCGGACCTTGTCTATAAGAACGAAATCGTGAAGTTCGATGCCGTGGTCAAGGACATCGCCGAACGCCACGAATCGGGCCAGCCTGTGCTTGTCGGTACCACCAGCGTCGAAAAGAGCGAATACCTCTCCCGGCTCCTGGCCAAGGAAGGTATCCGCCACGAGGTGCTGAACGCCAAGAACCACGCACGTGAAGCCGCCATCGTCGCCCAGGCAGGCCGTAAGGGTGCAGTAACCGTTGCGACCAACATGGCAGGCCGTGGTACGGACATCATGCTCGGCGGCAACGCGGAATTCACTGCGATCGCTGAACTCGCCAAGCGTGGCCTCGACCCGGAGGAAAACTCCGAGGAATACGAAGCAGCATGGCCTGAAGCGCTTGAGGCAGCCAAGCAGGCGGTCAAGGACGAGCACCAGGAGGTGCTCGAGCTCGGCGGACTGTATGTCCTCGGCACAGAACGCCACGAATCCCGCCGCATTGACAACCAGCTCCGTGGCCGTTCCGGCCGTCAGGGCGACCCGGGGGAGTCCCGCTTCTACCTGTCCCTGACCGACGACCTGATGCGCCTGTTCAATTCGGGCGCGGCAGAGCGGCTGATGAACAGCTCCGTGCCGGACGACGTCGCGCTTGAGTCCAAGCTGGTGTCCCGTGCGATCGCTTCCGCCCAGGGCCAGGTGGAAGGCCGCAACGCCGAGCAGCGCAAGAACGTGCTCAAGTACGACGACGTGCTGAACCGCCAGCGCGAAGCGATCTATGGTGACCGCCGCCGGATCCTCGAAGGCGACGACCTCCACGAGAAGGTCCAGTTCTTCCTCGAAGACACCATCAATGCTTTCATCGATGCGGCAACGGCCGAGGGCAGCGGCGACGACTGGGACTACAACCAGTTGTGGACCAACCTCAAGACGCTTTACCCGGTGACAGTATCCGCACAGGACATCATCGACGAGGCCGGCGGCAAGTCCCGCGTGACCGTGGAATTCCTGAAGAACGAAATCCTGTCCGACGCCCAGCTCGTCTACAAGGCACGCGAGGAAGCCATCGGTTCCGAGAACATGCGTGAGCTCGAACGACGGGTGGTCCTGTCCGTGCTTGGCCGCAAGTGGCAGGAACACCTCTACGAGATGGACTACCTCAAGGAAGGCATCGGCCTGCGCGCCATGGCGCAGCGCGATCCGCTGGTCGAGTACCAGCGCGAAGGCTTCACCCTGTTCCAGGGAATGATGGAAGCCATCCGTGAAGAAAGTGTCGGGTTCCTGTTCAACCTTGAGGTCGAGGTCACCCCGGCAGAAGACGTCCTGGTCGCCGATGACAGCGCGGAAGGAGCCCACACCGAGCACCACGATCCGCAGATCCGCGCGGCCGGTCTGCAGGCACCCGAGCGTCCCGCACAGCTGCAGTACACCGCTCCCGGCGAGGACGGTGCGAGCCAGACGCGTGTAGAGGGCCGGTCCGGAGGCGGACGCTCAGGCAACCCTGCAAAGGCCGCTGCTGACGACAAAGCCCGCAAGGCCCCCCGCAAGAAGCGGCGCTGATTCCGTGCCGCCGTCGGCGGACTGATCATGCGGTGAAGGAAATGAGGACCGGAACACCTGTTCCGGTCCTCATTCATCTATTGGGGTTTGCATTCAATGCCTTCCCTTGTCCGCGTGGATTCCGTTGCCCGCCGTTTTCATGCGGTGCGCGGGTTCAACCGATCTGGAGGGCTGTCACCTTCCAGGCGCCGTTGCTCAACTCGAGGCGCATGGCCACGGCGCGGGACCGAAGGTCTTCGCTGACGACCAGTGCCGTTTCGTAGACGGTCTCGCTGACGGCACAGGCGTGGACGGATCGGACTTGGGGATTGCGATGCAACCGGGGCCGGCCACTGCCGGTGCGGGCGGTGTGGACACGGGTCAGTGCAGCCCGGTGCTGGAGTGACGCAAAGCAGGCCGGATCCATGGAGCGCGACAACTGCTGGGCCGGGCGGGTTCCTGCCAGCACTTCGAGGGCGGCTTGGGCAATGCGAAGGGCGTGCATGCGCACATCGTGCTTTCCGGAAGCCGGCCGCGGTGTTCCAGCTTCGGCGTGGCTCCTGCGGGCGGAGGGAAGGGGGAGGACTGCGGTTGCTGCGCTCATGACGTGGATCCTTGCCTGTCTTGGGTGGGTTGCTGTCAGTTCTTCGGTGGTGCCTGGAGAATTTGCCCTGGGACAATCAGTCCGGGATCGCTGCCGATGACGTCTTTGTTGGCTGCGTACCACTTGGGCCAGTGGCCGGCGATGTCTGTTTCGCTCGCGCCCGCGCCGAGGTCCTTGGCGGCAATGCTCCACAATGAATCACCGCGCACGACGACTACTTCGCGTGCCCCTGAAGGATCCGCCTGTTGGGCGGCCCGGGTGACCTTGGTGCCGAGGAGGCCGGGATCGGCCGGGGGCCTCCGCGGTTGCCAGCGTGGGTCCAAAGCCGCGGCGCCGGCCTGGTGCGCAACTTCCCGGCCCTCGAGCGCTGCCAGCACTGTTGTTGCCTGGGCTGCCATCCGGGCCGGCTTGTCCGGTTCCTGGAGCGGGTTCCATCCGGCACTGATCGCGGTGGATGATGCCGGGGCCGACCACGCCGCATCAATTTCAGGCGTGGAGGCGTGGGCCAAAGGGGCGCCGAGCAGATTCAGGCCCAGGATAGCCAAAGCCAAGCGCCGCATGAACAACGGGGCCAGGCGGCCGCTGGCTTTCGCGCCCGCGGCGTGGCCGGCCTTCTGGCATATCGCTGATATGAAGGCCAACACCAGCGACAGGAACCACCACGCGACGATCAAGATGCCGGCTCCGGCGGCTGCGAAACCGATGACGTCAGTGAACATGAGGTCCTGGTTGCGGGCGGCCGAGGCCCTCCAACGTTCCACCAGCACAACCCCGAGTCCCAGGAGCAGGATGCCCAGGGACAGAATGGCTGCCGCCATCGCGGCGTCATGCCGAAGGGGCCTTTCCATTGCATTCATGGGATTCTCCTCGGTTTGATGCTGTTTGATGTCATTTGATGAATCTTGAATAAGTTTGAACACGTATCTGCTGTTTTGTCTAGTCGTGGTGGTGTTCGGCGAGGAATTGACCCTCTTGATGGGCGCGCTTACGCTGGCGTCATGCGATGGGATGCCCTCTTTCGGGACATGGAGGCGCAACTCGCCGAAGAGCAAAGGCTTGCGCTGGAATCCGAGATCTCGGAACGCGCCCGTGTGGAAATGGCCGGGATTGCCTTATCGGACCGGCTGCGGGCGTCATTGGGCGGGGACGTTGGCGTCCTGTTGTCCTCCGGCAGGCGGATTTCAGGGGTCCTGGCGCACGTGGGCAGTGAATGGCTCGTGCTGAACGAAGCCCCGCATCAGTGGCTCGTGCCGTATTCGGCTGTGGTGAGTTACCAGGGCGTGGGCCGCAGGGTCGTGCAGGATTCGGGCGTGCGATCGCGGCTGGGATTGGCCAGTGCCCTGCGAGGGCTGGCCAGGGACCGCTCCGATGTTTCGGTACATCTGTTGTCGCAGCAGGAGACCGCGTTGGCGGGCGTTATTGACCGCGTTGGAAAAGATCATTTTGACCTGGCGGCGACAACGGGGGATCCCCGGCGTCGTGCGAATGTCAGCTCCGTCGTGACGGTGCCGTTTGCGGCGATGACGGCGTTGCGCTCGTTGCGGGGCCCGGAAATCTAGGCCGTTCCGCTAGGAGTGGGAAGACTTGGCCTTCGCTTCTTCGATCATGCGGCTGGCCTCCGCGTAGCGTTCCTGGATGTATTGCTCCAGCATGGTTTCTTCAACGCGCCACTGGCCCCGGCCGCCCACCTGGATGGCCTTGAGTTCGCCGCTCCGCACAAGGGCATAGGCCTGCGGCGAATTGATCTGCAGCTGCTCGGCGACGTCTGCGAGGGTAAGGAAACGGGGCATGACTCCATTTTGCCACTTTTCGAAACCTTTGATCCGGTTATCCACAATTTGATGGGATTTGAGGGCCTTGACTTTGGAACCCGCGCGGGAGCCGTCAGAATGAATGCGACTTCCGGCCCGCGCGCCGTCCGTGAGAACCAGGGGAGATCCGATCATGAGTGCGAACACCACCGCCGCGGCCGCGCGGCTTAGGAAGCCGTCGTGGAAGGATCCCAGGTTGCTCGTCGGAATCCTCCTCGTGCTGGCCTCCGTGGCAGGGGTCATCGCCTTGGTCGGGGCTGCGGACCGCACCGTGCAGGTCTACGTGGCCCGTGAAGGTATCGCAGTCGGCCAGAAGCTGGACAAGGACGATGTCTCCGTGGTCAAGGTCCGGCTTGACGATGTCGAATCCGGTTACGTCACGGTGGAGGGCGGACTTCCCGAGGGCAAGGTTGCTGTCCAGCGGATCGCCAAGAACCAGTTGCTGCCCAAGGAAAGCCTGGGGGAGGCCGATGCCCTGGACCGCAAGCCGGTCGCCGTTACGGTTGAGGACTCCTTGCCTCCGCAGGCCGTCCCCGGTTCGCGCGTTGACGTCTGGGTCTCCTTGCCGGATGCGCAGAATGGCTTCGCCGAACCCCGCCTTCTGCTGCCGGGTGCTGAGATCGCCCAGGTCAACGAAGGCTCGTCCGCGCTCGGCGCGTCGAAGGAAACCGTCGTGCTGGTTCTCGTGACTGACGAACAGATGCCTAAGTTGCTGGGCGCCCAGGCGAACAAAGCGAAGGTCGCCGTGGTGTGGAACCCCGCAGGAACCTCGAAATGAGCATCCCGGTTGTTACCGTCGGACGGTCCCATGAGGATTTCGTCGGCGGGCTTGAAAGACTCCATGGCCCGGTGACCGTGGTCCGCCGTTGCGATGAGCTCGCCGAACTCCTTGCTGCCTGCCAAAGCGGACTGGCGCGGGCCGCCGTCGTAGCCGAAGGCAGCGAGGAGCTGACCGCATCACTTGTGGACCGGCTGTCCGCCGTGGGCGTTGCCGTCGTCGGACTTGTTGCGGACCCTGATGAATCCGCGCGCTTACGCGCGATCGGTGTAGTGACGGCCCTTCCCGACGTCGATGCGCCGGGACTGGCTGCGAAAATTTCCGACGCCGTACACCAGCTGACCGGACGCGGCCCCCGTCATGCGGATGGATGGGATGCAGGCCTCGCCGACCCGTCCGCCGGCCTGCGGGCCTCCGCGCCGGTGCCTGCGGAAGATGTGCCTGAACCAAGCGGTACCGGCGAGATCATTGCGGTCTGGGGCCCGGCCGGCGCTCCTGGCCGCACACTCCTGGCAGCGAACATCGCGGCCGAACTTGCCGCTGAAGGCAAGGCGGTCCTGCTGGTCGATGCCGATAGTTACGGTGCAAGCCTGGCTGCAACACTGGGACTGCTCGACGAGTCTGCGGGCCTGGCCCAGGCATGCCGCCTCGCGGAGCAGGGTCTCTTGGATGAAGATTCCCTGAAGAAAGTCTCGGCCTCGGTCTTCACCAAGTCGGGAGAATTCCGGGTCCTGACGGGGATCACGAGGGCGGACCGCTGGACGGAACTTCGTGCCGCCGCGCTCTCCACCGTCTTCGAACAGTCGAGGAAGATCGCCGACGTCATAGTCGTCGACGCAGGATTCTGCCTTGAGGCGGACGAAGAACTGAGCTTTGACACCATGGCCCCGCGGCGTAACGCAGCGACCCTGAGGAGCCTGGAGGTGGCGGATGCAGTGTTCGCCGTCGGCTCGGCGGACGCGATCGGAGTGCCCCGGCTTGTCCGCGGATTGGCGGAACTGGAAAATGCCGTGCCGCACGTGACGCCCAGGATTGTCCTCAACAAGGTCCGGGCGTCAGCAGCCGGCCGCTCTCCCGAACGCCAGCTGCGCGAAGCCTGGCAGCGGTACGCTCCCGGCGGCGACATTGAGGCCTTCCTGCCGGCCGACCCCGCGAGTTGCGATGCGGCCCTCCTCTCCGGGTCGGTCCTCTTTGAGGTCGCCCCGGAATCACCGCTGCGGCAAGCCATCGCCGGACTGGTTTGTGCGCCTGTCCAGGGAAATAGCAGATCCTCTGTACGCCCATCCAGAGCAAGGCGATTGCTTAAGCGTTAGGCTCGCCATGTGGGCTGCAAAGACGCAGCAATAAAGATGTGATGGAGGCGTGTGTCGATGTCGTCAGGATCCAGCGTGGAAGACCGTTCCGCAACTGGTGTGGGCCGTGAAGGTTTCCTCGGAGACTACTACGAGCATCTGGCAGAGGAGGACGCACGCGGCTACTCCGCGGAACAGCTTAACGCCCGTGCCCTCGCCCACCGGGAGGTTGCCGGCAAGCGCACCCCCGGCAGTGCGAACATCCGCGTAACCGACGAGGCGGACCGCAGCATCGTCTACATCGTCACCGACGACATGCCCTTCCTCGTCGACTCGGTCAATGCAGAACTCGTTCGCCAAGGCTGCGCAATCCGCTTGGTGATGCACCCGCTCTTCGTTGTCTCCCGTGATGCAGACGGCGAACTCGCCGGTGTAGCCAGGGTGCCCGCCACCGTCGGTATTTCCAGCGGTGACACGGCCGCGTTGCCGGACGTCTCCCGGCTTTTCGCCGAAGGCCGCAACGCCTCGCACATGGAGTCCTGGATCGCCGTCGAAATCGACCGCGTCCCGGAATCCGCCCAAGGGGAACTGCTCGACGGGATCCGCCGGGTCCTGCGCGATGTCCGTGTCGCCGTCGAGGACTGGCCCAAGATGCGCAGCAAGGCCCTCGAACTTGCGTCGTCCCTGGACAAGGTGACCCACCCGGAAGACATCGCCGAACTTCGCCAGACCCAGGACCTGCTCCGTTGGCTGGACAATGGCAACTTCACTTTCCTCGGCTACCGGGAATACGACCTCATCACCGAGAACGGCGAAGACGTCCTCGAATTGCGCGAAGAAAGCGGACTCGGCCTGCTGCGCGCAGGTGACCACCCGCACCAGATCCAGCACCTCACCGACGCCGGACGCCGCAAGGCCCGCGAAAAGCGTGCCCTCGTGATCACCAAGGCAAACTCCCGTTCAACAGTGCACCGCCCGGCGTACCTGGACTACATCGGGGTCAAGAGTTTCGATGCCGCAGGCAACGTGAACGGCGAACGCCGCTTCATCGGCCTGTTCGCCACCAGCGCCTACACCGGTTCCGTGCGCAATATCCCGATTGTCCGGGAGAAGGTGGACGCCGTCCTCGGCTCCGCGGGCTTCCCCCGCGACTCCCACTCCGGCAAGGACCTGCTGGGCATCCTGGAGACCTACCCCAGGGATGAGCTCTTCCAGATCGAGACCGAAGACCTCGCGGAAACAGCCCTCGGCATCCAGCGGCTCCAGGAACGCCGCCGGACCAAGCTGTTCCTGCGTCCCGACATCTACGGGCGCTTCATGTCCGCCGTGGTCTACCTTCCCCGCGACCGCTACACCACCAACGTCCGGCTCCGCATCGAGCAGGAACTCCGCGAGACCTTCGCCGCCGAGAGCATCGACTACGAAGCGCGCATCACCGAGTCGGCCCTCGCCCGGGTGTTCTTCCGGATCAGGCTGCCCCGCGAAGCAGAACTCGGCGACGTCGACGCCGCAGCACTCGAGAAGCGGCTTGTCCGCGCCTCCCGGTCCTGGGGCGAAGGTATCGCCGAAGTAGTCCGTGAACGCTGGAGCGGTGAGGAAGCCGAACGCCGCTCGGCAGTGTGGGCCGAAGCGTTCCCCGCGAGCTACCGGGTGGACTTCGAAGTCGAGGACGCCCTCGAAGACATTGCCCGCTTCGAGGAATACGGAGCGGCTACGGCCATCCAGGGCCAAACTGCCCAAGCGGTTCCCGGAGTGCACGTCTACCTCCCCAAGGGAGCCGGCGAAGTGCTCGAAGAAGACGCCCGGGTCAAGCTGTACCTCCTCGAACCCAAGAGCCTCAGCCAGATCCTGCCCTACTTCCACAACCTGGGCCTGGAAGTCCTCGACGAACGGCCCTTCGAAATCGAAACCGCCGATCACCGCGACTTCTTCCTCTACGATCTTGGCCTCAAGTACCCGGCCGGAGTCGATCCGATTGCCACCGGCAAGCTGCTAGCGGAGTCGTTCGCGGCCGCGGTGACCTCGTCCGTCGAATCAGACAGCTTTGACCGGCTTGTCCTGCGCGAAGGCATGCACTGGCGCCAGGTCGTCATGCTGCGTGCCTACGCGAAGTACATGCGCCAGATGGGCAACACCAACTCCTTCGAGTTCATTGCGGACACCTTGCTTTCGAACGCCGAGGTTGCCCATGGCCTTCTGGAACTTTTCGCCGCCCGTTTCGATCCTGCCGTCGAGGACGGCACCCGCGAAGAACGGCAGGAGGCCGCGCGCGCCCGGCTTGCCGAATCCATCGACCAGGTGGCGACACTCGACGCCGACCGCGTGCTGCGTACTTTCGTCAACCTGATCGAGTCCACCCTCCGGACGAACTTCTTCCAGGGCAAGGGCTACCTTAGCTTCAAGCTCGATCCGACGCAGATCGACGGACTGCCGTTCCCGCGGCCGATGTTCGAGATCTGGGTGTACTCTCCACGCGTCGAGGGCGTGCACCTGCGCTTCGGCAAGGTAGCCCGCGGCGGCCTGCGCTGGTCCGACCGCCGTGAGGATTTCCGCACTGAGATCCTTGGCCTGGTGAAGGCACAGACAGTCAAGAATGCGGTCATCGTTCCCACGGGTGCCAAGGGCGGCTTCTACGCCAAGCAGCTTCCGGACCCCGCTGTCGACCGTGCGGCCTGGATGGCCGAAGGCGTCGAATGCTACAAGATCTTCATCCGCGGGCTGCTCGACATCACTGACAACCTCGTCAGCGACGCCGACGGCGAAACGATCATGCCGCCGTCGAACGTTGTCCGGCAGGACGGCGACGATTCCTACCTGGTTGTCGCTGCCGACAAGGGAACCGCCACCTTCTCCGACATCGCCAACGGCCTCGCCATGGAGTACGGCTTCTGGCTCGGAGATGCCTTCGCTTCCGGCGGATCCGTCGGCTACGACCACAAGGCCATGGGCATCACGGCCCGCGGCGCGTGGGAATCCGTAAAGCGCCACTTCAGCGAGCTGGACCTGGACACCCAGAGCGAAGAGTTCACGGTGGTCGGCGTCGGCGACATGTCCGGCGACGTCTTCGGCAACGGCATGCTGCTGTCCCGCCATATCCGCCTCATTGCGGCTTTCGACCACCGCCACATCTTCCTGGATCCGAACCCGGATGCTGCCAGCTCCTTCGCCGAGCGCCAGCGCCTCTTCGAGCTTCCCCGCTCTTCCTGGGACGATTACGACCGCAGCCTTATCAGCGAAGGCGGCGGGGTGTTCCCGCGCCAGGCGAAGGTCATTCCGGTTTCGGAACAGGCCCGCGTTGCACTGGGACTGCCTGAAGGCACCGTGCAGCTGAGCCCGCCGGAACTGCTCCGCGCGATCCTGCTGGCCCCGGCGGACCTCCTGTACAACGGCGGCATCGGCACCTACGTGAAGGCGAGCACGGAGTCCAATGCGCAGGTCGGCGACAAAGCCAACGACGCCATCCGTGTTGACGGCCGTGAACTCCGCGTGAAGGTGGTCGGCGAAGGCGGTAACCTCGGCCTCACCCAGCGTGGCCGCATTGAAGCCGCGCTGCAGGGGATCATCCTGAACACGGACGCGATCGACAACTCCGCCGGTGTCGACTGCTCGGACCATGAAGTGAACATCAAGATCTTCGTTGACCGCATGGTCAAGGCAGGCAAGCTCGACGCCGCCGAGCGCGCGGATTTCCTTTCCGACATGACGGACGAAGTCGGCCGGCTGGTGCTGGAAGACAACATCGACCAGAACATCCTGCTGCTCAACGACCGTACCCGGGTGGCGGACTGGAGCCCGAGCTACGAGCGCCTGATGGACTGGCTGGAACAGCACGCCGACCTCAAGCGCGACCTTGAAGCGCTGCCCACCACCGCCACCCTGCGCGAACGCTTGGCTCAAGGCCAGGGCCTGACCTCCCCGGAACTTTCGGTGCTGGCGGCCTACGCCAAGATCGAACTGGCCTCCGCGCTGGGACGGTCCGACCTTGCCGACGATCCGTGGTTCCGCAGGACGATCCGCGAGTACTTCCCGCAGCAGCTGCGCGACCGTTTCGATGCCGAGCTGGACTCGCACCCGCTGCGCCGGGAGATCATCGCCACCGTCGTGGCGAACGACATGATCAACCTTGGCGGCATCACGTTCGCGTTCCGCACCATGGAAGAAACCTCGGCCAGCGAGGTCGCAGTAGCCAAGGCCTTCGTTGCGCTGCGCGAAGTCTACGAACTGGACTCGATGGTCGCGGAACTCAACGCACTCCCGGCATCCTTCCCCACCGAGCACTGGAGCACCGTCCACCTGGACATCCGCCGCCTGCTTGACCGCGCCGTGCGCTGGCTCCTGGCCCAGGGCATGGCAGGAAAGCCGATTGCCGAGATTGTCGCAGCCTTCAAGCCCATGCTCGATCCCATGCGGTCGCGGCTGCTGGACTACCTGCGGGGTGAAGACAAGGCACGCGTCCTCGGTTGGCTTGAGCGCGGCCGGGAATGGGAGCTGCCGGAAGCCCTGGCACACCGCTGGTCCGAGCTGTTCGAAAGCTTCGTGCTGCTGGATATCGCACGGATTGCTCAGAGCCGCTCCATCCGCGTGGAGGAAGTCAGCCACGTCTACTACACGGTCTTCAACCGCTTCCATGTGGACTCGCTGCTGGAGCGCATCAGCGCCCTGCCGCGGGACGACCGCTGGCAGGCGCTGGCCCGTGCTGCCCTTCGCGACGATCTCTACTCGACCGTCGCGGACATCACGACGTCGGTGCTTGAGTCCAGCGACAGCGGAAGCGATGCGGAAGACCGCCTGAAGGCCTGGGAGGTCCTGAACGCGGAGCAGCTGGGCCGCGCGAAGAGCATGTTCGATGAGGTCAACGCCCTGGAAGCCGACGACATGGCCTCCCTGTCGGTAGCATTGAGGCTCTTGAGGTCAATCGTCCGCCGCTAGGATTCCTGCGGCTATCTGGAGGTGCAGTGGCAATCTTTACGGACCCCATCAGGGAGCACGCTGATTTCGGGCCTGGAGATGCCGAATGGCTGCACCTCCTGGTCGGCGACTGGCAGATGGTCGCCGACCTGGCGTTCGCGGACCTGGCGTTGTGGTTCCCGCACCCTGAGTTCGGGTACATCGCGCTGGCCCACGTGCGTCCGTCCACCAGCCACACGGTGTTCCATGCCGACTTCGTGGGGGAGGGGATCCGCTCCGATCTCCGCCCCCTTGTCGACAAGGCCTGGAACAGCCGGGCCATCGAGCGCTCCAGTGAAACCAGCTGGAGCAGCGAAATGGCGCTGCGGGTGGAAGCGGTGCCGATGGTGCGCAACGGCAGGACCCTCGCCGTCGTCACCTCGCACATGGACCTTTCAAGTTCCAGGATGCCGTCCCGCTTGGAGTTGACCTACCGGCAGTGTGCCTACGACCTGCTGCGGATGGGAACCCTGGGCCTGTGGCCGGATTTCGCTTCGCCCACGGGTTCCCGCCGGGGCGCGCCCCGCGTCGGCGACGGCCTGATCCGGCTCGACGCTGAAGGAATCGTCCAGTACGCCAGCCCTAATGGTGTTTCAGCTTTCCGCCGGCTCGGCGAGGTGGAAACGCTGGAAGGGCGGTCCCTCGCCGAGGTGACCGCCGGCCTGCTCAAGGACCGGCGGATGGTTGACGAGACGCTGCCGCTGGTGGTTACCGGACGCATGCCCTGGCGGAGCGAGATCGAGTCCAGGGGAGTGAGCCTTTCCCTCAGGGCGATTCCGCTGCGCGACGAGAACCAGCGCTTCGGGGCCCTGGTGCTCTGCCGCGATGTGTCCGAACTCCGTCGCCGCGAGCTTGAGCTGGTGACAAAGGACGCCACCATCCGGGAAATCCACCACCGCGTGAAGAACAACCTGCAGACCGTGGCCGCACTGTTGCGGATGCAGTCCCGGCGCATGGTCAGCGATGAGGCGAAGCAAGGGCTTGAGCAGGCGATGCGGCGCGTCGCGACAATCGCGCTCGTCCACGAGACGCTCTCCCAAGGTTTGACGCAGAGCGTCGATTTCGACGAGCTCATCGGCCGCCAGTTCCGGCTTTCCGCGGAGGTGGCTTCGCCGTCGCAGTATGTCCGGACAGAACGCTCCGGCATGTTCGGCGAGCTGCCGAGCGACCTGGCCACCCCGCTGGCGCTTGTCATCAACGAATTGGTGACGAACGCCGTCGAGCACGGGCTTGAAGGCCGCGCGGGAACCGTCTGGCTGATCGCCGACAGGTCCACGGGCACCCAGGGCGACGAGATGCTGACGGTCACTATTTCCGATGACGGCGTCGGCCTGCCCGAAGGCTCCTACTCCGAAGGCCTGGGGCTGCAGATCGTCCGGACGCTGGTCACCAGCGAACTGGGAGGCAGCATCCGCTGGTTCGCGCGCGACGGCGGCGGCACCTCTGTTGAAATCGTGCTGAGCCTGCGACCCAACTAAGGGACGTTAAATGTGGGGCGGGGCGGACCATCTGGTCCGCCCCGCCCCACATTTTTGTTTTTGCTTTTGGGATGTCGCCTAGGAAGCGCGGCGGGCCCGTGCGGCGCGGCGCTTCAGGGCACGGCGTTCATCTTCGCTCATGCCGCCCCAGACGCCGGCGTCCTGGCCGGATTCAAGGGCCCACTGGAGGCAGGTGTCCACCACGGGACAGCGGCGGCACACGCTCTTTGCTTCTTCGATCTGGAGAAGGGCCGGCCCGGTGTTGCCCACAGGGAAGAAAAGCTCCGGGTCCTTGTCGAGGCAGGCTGCGCGGTTACGCCAATCCATGCTGATCAGTCACTCCATTCGTCAGAACTTGTCGAGCCTTTGTGAAAATATTCACGAGAGGCTTCATAGGAAAAGGGGACCCAATGGGCCCCCTTGGTCGTCTGAATCAAGCGTGTCATGTTAACGCCGTGTAAACAAGGGGTTCAAGCCTTTGAAATGCCCCTGAAACGTGAGCGATGCATCACATCGGCTACCGGTCGCGCCACCGGTATTTGACTATGTCCGGTAGGGTGCCAGTGTGTCAATACCCCCAGAGAACCCCGCAAACGAGCCCTTCCGCAACAACGCGGCGACGCCGTCGACGGATGGCCCGCATAGCGCCCCGGGCACAGGGCCGCGGCCGCTGGGGATCATCGTGATTTCCGCCGTCGTCCTTCTTGAAGCGCTGGCCCTCCTGGTTGCGGCCGGCCTCTACGCGTTCCAGTTGCTCACTGGTGCACCGGTGGCTTCATTCTGGGGCGCGGTTTTCACCCTCGGACTTTTGCTTGCGTTCTCCCTCTGGCTGTTTGCCGTGGGCCACTTCCTCTTCCGCGGATACCGCTGGACCCGGGCGGCGGCCCTTGTGGCCCAGCTCTTTGTCCTGACCATTGGCGTGCCGACGATTACCGGCGGACTGCCGCTTGCCGGACTGGCCATGGTCGTTCCGGCCCTGGCCGCGATCATCTTCCTCTTCGAAAAGAAGGTCCTGGCGTTTGCTTCCAGGAGCGGCGGGAGTTCCGGCGCCTTCTGATCCGGGCGCCAGGGGCAGGGCCGGATTCCAGATCCGTGCGCGTGGGCTCCGGAAAACGCGCGGATCATCTCAGGTAGTCTTGGTTTGCAGCCCAATGCACCCTATTGGGCTGCCCGCATTCTAACCAGGAGAATTTGTGACTGCTGATCTCGTCATCGTCGGGTCGGGCTTCTTTGGCCTGACAATCGCAGAACAGGCCGCCACTGAGCTGGGCTTGAAGGTCGTGGTCCTTGACCGCCGGCACCACATCGGCGGCAATGCCTACAGCGAAACTGAAGAACAGACGGGAATCGAGGTGCACCGCTACGGCGCCCACCTCTTCCACACCTCCAATGAGCGTGTCTGGGAGTACGTCAACCGCTTCACGACCTTCACCAACTACGTCCACAAGGTCTACGGTGTGCACAAGGGCGAGGTCTACTCCCTGCCCATCAACCTGGCCACCATCAACCAGTTCTTCCGGGCGAACATGACCCCCGGCCAAGCCCAGGCGCTCATCCAGGAGCAGGCCGGCGAGCTTGCGGGTACGGATCCGCAGAACCTCAACGACAAAGGCATCCAGCTGATCGGCCGCCCCCTCTACGAGGCGTTCATCAAGCACTACACCGGCAAGCAGTGGCAGACCGATCCCAAGGACCTGCCCGCAGGAATCATTTCCCGCCTCCCGGTGCGTTACAACTACGACAACCGCTACTTCAACGACAAGTACGAGGGCCTGCCGACAAACGGCTACACCGCCTGGATCGAGAAGATGGCGGAGCACCCGAACATCGAGGTGCGCCTCAACACCGACTTCTTCGATGATTCCCACGAGTACTCCAAGTCCAAGGTCGTCGGGAACATCCCGGTCGTTTACACCGGTCCGGTGGACCGGTACTTCGACTACGTTGAAGGCGACCTCTCCTGGCGCACCATCGACTTCGAAGAGGAAGTGCTTGACGAGGGTGACTTCCAGGGCACCTCGGTGGTCAACTACAACGACGCCGACGTTCCCTACACCCGGATCATCGAACCGCGCCACTTCCACCCGGAGCGCAACTACCAGACGGAGAAGACCGTCATCATGCGCGAATTCTCCCGTTTTGCGGAGAAGGGCGACGAACCGTACTACCCGATCAACACCCCTGAGGACCGCGAGAAGCTGCTCAAGTACCGCGACCTCGCTGCGGCGGAAAAGGATGTCCTGTTCGGCGGACGACTCGGTACCTACAAGTACCTGGACATGCACATGGCCATCGGCTCGGCACTGTCCATGTTCGACAACAAGATCCGTCCCCACTTCGAAAACGGCACGGACATCGAAAGCGGAGGAGTGGACGCGTGAGCGCCGGAACCCATCGGGAGCAGTCCGGCGTCGACGGCCCCGAATGGGTGACCCTCCAGAGGGTCATCTTCCCGGAACACTCCGAGATGGACACTGCGCCGCTCTACGTGGACATGGGGACCGCGGCCGGTACGCCCGCTCCGACCGAACAGGAAGCCAGGAAACAGGGCCGCCGTCCCGTCCGTCTGAGCTCCCAGGCGCGGGAAGCCCACGCCGAGGACTTCATCGGCCGCTGCTCCACCCGTGTCCGTCCCGGTGAGCGGGTGTCCTTCGGAAGCTACTTCAACGCCTTCGCCGCCGGCTACTGGCGGAAGTGGACCACCCTCAGCCGTATCCGGCTCAGCGTCAGCACCCGGGGTGAAGGCACGATCGTCGTCTTCCGCTCCAACGCCAAGGGCGCCCTGCTGCAGCAGAAGAGCATCCCGGTGTCAGGTGAAGCCACGTCAGCCGTGGAACTGGACCTGCTGCCGTTCGGCGACGGCGGCTGGTATTGGTTCGACCTCGTGGCCGGCCGTGGTGAACTCTTCCTGGAGTCCGCCGAGTGGCAGGCCCCGGGTCCGGCGCCCGAGCCCGCTTCGGTGACGCTGGAAATCACAACGCTCAACAAGACGTCCTACTGCCTGAACAACCTGCGTCTTCTCGCGGCACACCCAGAATGCCTTGAGCAGGTCAGCGAAGTCCTGATCGTCGACCAAGGCACGGACAAGGTCGCCGAGGCCGAGGGCTTCGACGAGGTCGCCAAGGAACTGGGTGCCAAGCTGCGGATCATCGAGCAATCCAACCTCGGTGGTTCGGGCGGCTTTTCCCGGGGCATGTACGAAGCCTGCAACAACGGCAGCGACTATGTCCTCCTCATGGACGACGACATCGTCATCGAACCCGAGAGCATCACCCGGCTCCTCACGTTTGCGGGTTACTGCCGCAAGCCCACCATCGTCGGCGGACACATGTTCGACCTGCACCACAGGACTGCCCTCCACACGCTGGGCGAGATCGTGAACCCGCACAGGGTCCAGCCGGACCAGCCGTACGCGGAGATGGAACTTGGCCATGATTTCCTGATGTCCAACCTGCGCCAGACTCCCTGGATGCACCGCCGGGTGGACGTCGACTACAACGGGTGGTGGATGTGCCTTATCCCCACCCGGGTGGTCCGCGACATCGGGCTCTCCATGCCCGTTTTCATCAAGTGGGACGACGTGGAGTACGGCTTGCGCGCCAAGGCCCGCGGCTACCAGACCGTGAGCCTGCCGGGCGCCGCCGTCTGGCATATCTCCTGGGGCGACAAGGACGACCTGGTCGGCTGGCAGGCATATTTCCACAACCGCAACCGGCTCATGGTGGCCCTGATGTACAGCCCCTTCGCCAAGGGCGGGCGTGCACTGCTCGGGGCACTGTTCGCTGACATCAAGCACACCCTTTCCATGCAGTACGCCACGGCGAAGGGACGCGTGTGGGCGATGGAGGACCTGCTTAAGGGCCCCGACGCACTGCACGGAATGCTCAACACCACCCTGCCGCGGATCCGGGCCATGCTCGCCGAGCACAGCGATACCGTATACCTCAGCGATCCGGAGGCCTTCCCGGCCGCGCAGAAGGAACGGAGCCTGGGCGGCAGCGCGGCGGTTGCCGGCCGTCCGTCCTTGAAGACGCTCCTTCCCTGGGGCGTGAAGACCTTGCGCAGGCAGCTGTTCACCGGGGTGTCGCCCGAGGACACCGCCAGGCCGCAGGCCCGGATATCCCACCAGGACAACAAGTGGTGGACGGTGTCCCAGTTCGATTCGGCGATTGTCACCAACGCAGAAGGCACCGGCGCTTCCTGGTACGTCCGCAACCCGGAACTGGCGAAGTCCCTGCTCACCTCTGCCGTGGCCTCCATGGGCCAGTTGGTGCGTCGCTGGGACGGGCTCTCTGCTGAGTACAAGGCCAAGATGCCCGCCCTGAGCTCCATGGAGAGCTGGTCGAAGACGTTCGCCGAGCACACCATTGCCGACAGCCGCGACGCGAAGGCAGAGGCGCTGGAGGAGCGCGGATGACCTCGCTTGCCGATACGCCCTTGGTCCGTCCCGGGATAGGGCAGGGGCTCAAGGACGTCTTCCGGCGCCGCTATCTCCTGAAGCTGCTGGTCCGGAAGGAAATCAAGCTCCGCTACCGGGGCTCGGTCCTCGGTGTCCTCTGGTCCTACGTCAAGCCGGCCATCCAGTTCGTGGTCTTCTACATCGCGATGGGCGTTTTCCTGGGCCTGAACCGGGACGTCGGCAACTACGCGGTCTACCTGTTTTCCGGCATTGTGCTGATCAACTTCTTCACCGAAGCCCTGAACAACGCCGCGAAGTCGATCGTGTACAACAGCGGGCTGATCAAGAAGATCTTCCTTCCCCGCGAGCTCTTCCCGGTGGCGTCGGTCTTCGTTTCGGCGGCCCATTTCTTCCCTCAGCTGGTCGTGCTGCTCGTGGGCTGTTTCCTGACGGGCTGGCGGCCCACGCCGCTTGGACTGGCAGCCGGCTTTGCCGGTTTCCTTGTCCTGGCCATGCTGTCGGTCGGCCTGGGCCTCTTCTTCAGCTCGGTGAACGTCTACTTCAGGGATTCCGAGAACTTCGTCGAGATGATGCTCATGGTGGCCACCTGGGTTTCACCGGTCATGTACCAGTGGCACATGGTCCACGAGCGGCTGGGTGATTTCTGGTTCGGCGTCTACCAGGCGAATCCGGTGACGGTCGCCGTCGAGCTTTTCCATTACGCGTTCTGGTCGACGACGGCGGGCGGGGACGCGGCGCTTGCCGCTCCGCCGCAGCTGTTCGAACTGTGGCTTCCGGTTGCCCTTGTTGTTTCGGCTGCGGTGCTTGCCCTCGGCCAGTTCACCTTCCGCAAGCTCGAAATCAAGTTCGCACAGGAGCTGTAGTGTCCGAGCAATCCCCGATCACCGTTGAGATCAAGGGCATCAGCAAGCAGTTCGTGCTTCGCCACACCCGCTCCATCAAGGAAGCCCTGATCTGGTTCCTCAAAGGCCGCAAGGGAGACCTGTCCGCGAAATTCCACGCGCTGCGGGACGTCAGCATGGAGATCCGCCAGGGCGAAACCGTGGCGCTCCTGGGTTTCAACGGCTCCGGCAAGTCCACGCTCCTCAAGCACATTTCCGGAGTCATGACGCCGGACGAGGGAACCGTGCGTACCCGCGGACGCGTGGCGGGCCTGATCGAGGTCGGTGCGGGCTTCCACCCTGACCTCTCCGGGCGCGACAACGTGTACCTCAACGCCGCCATCCTGGGCATGAGCGAAGCCCAGATCAAAGAACGCTTCGATTCGATCGTGGAGTTTGCCGAGATCGGCGAATTCATCGACACCGAGGTCCGTTTCTACTCTTCGGGCATGTACCTCCGCCTGGCGTTCTCCGTCGCGGTGCATTCGGACCCCGAAGTCTTCCTCGTCGACGAGATCCTTGCAGTCGGCGATGAACCTTTCCAGAAGAAGTGCCTGGACAAAATCCAGGAGCTGGTTGACGCCGGACAAACACTGGTGGTGGTGAGCCACGACCTCGACCTTGTGCAGCGGGTCTGCTCCCGGGGCATCCTGCTTGAGCACGGCCGGGTGGTCAAGGACGGTCCAAGCCACGAGGTCGTCGAGTTCCTGCGCGCCCGCACCAAATGACGGGCCCCATATCCGAGACTGAAGTCCCAACTACGCTATCCGGGGAAACAACGTATTGAGCCAGCAGACCTCCACGCTCGAAAGCGCCAGACCGGCGCGGCCCAGGCCCAAAGAGAAGTTCCGCACCGATATCCAGGCGCTCCGGGCGCTGGCCGTCGGCGCCGTCGTCGTCAATCACCTGTGGCCGCAATTCCTTCCGGGCGGCTACGTCGGTGTGGACATCTTCTTCGTGATCTCGGGATTCCTCATCACCCGGCACCTTGTCGACGAACTTCGCGCGAGCGGCCGGGTGCGTTTCGCCACGTTCTACGGCCGGCGCATGCGCCGGCTGCTGCCCGCGGCGCTCCTCGTTGGCCTGATAAGCCTCGTTGCGTCCTGGATCCTCCAGCCGTACTCGCGCTGGGTGGACGTGGCCTGGGAGACGCTCGCTTCAGTGTTCTACGGCGAGAACTGGCTCCTCGCGGCCAAGTCCGTCGACTACTCGGCCAGCCATGAGATGGCCACGCCGGTACAGCACTATTGGTCCCTCTCGGTGGAGGAACAGTTCTATCTCGTCTGGCCGCTTCTCCTTGCCGGAGCGTTCCTCCTGGCCTTGCGTGTGCGGAAAGCGCCGCTGGGATTCGTCTCCGCGGCCATGGGCACCGTGTTTGTGCTGTCCCTTGCGTTCAGCGTGTACTTCACCCTGACGAGCAAGAACGAGGCCTACTTTGTGACCACGACCAGGGCTTGGGAATTTGCTGCGGGCGGACTCATTGCCCTGGCAACGTTTGCCCTGGCCGGGCGGGGTTCCCGCGCCATGGATGCGCAGCATGCGCCCGCAACGCGGATGCTGATGGGCCTGCTGGCGCTGGCCGGCCTCGTGGCGCTTGGCGTTTCGCTCGCGACGTTCAATGAACAGACTCTGTTCCCGGGTGCCATGGCGCTTGTTCCGGTACTTGGGACAGCGGCCATTGTGCTTTCGGGTTCCGTCCTGGGGGAGAGCGCCCTGCCAGGGCTTGGATTCCGCCCCGTGCAGTTCCTCGGTGACGTTTCCTATTCCCTGTACCTGTGGCACTGGCCGCTGATCGTGCTCGCGGTACCGGTACTCGGCCACGAACCCGGCAACCTGGGAAAGACCGCGATCGCGGTGGCCTCCATCCTGCTCGCGTACTTGACCAAGCGCTTCGTCGAAGATCCGGGCCGCACAATCCTGTTCAAGAACCGGAAGCCCCGGGTGAGTATCCTTGCAGGTTTCGCCACGATGGCGGCGGCCGGCGTCGTCTCCGTTGCGATGGTCCTTTCCGCGGCGCATGCCGAGCAGCTCCAGCAGCAGAAGCTGGAATCGCTCTCCCACGGTCCCTGTTACGGTGCCGCCAGCCTCGCCGAAGGTGCCTCCTGCCCCGACAAGTATGGCCCGCCGGCCGCGGAAAACATCGGCAAGGCCGAGTCGCCGTATTTTGCGGTTCCGGGGTGCCGTGCGGCCAGCGACCCCATCGTGGTCCAAGGCTCCTCCTACCTCCAGGACTGCGATTATTCCGGCGGCAAGAAGGACGCCAAGACTGTGTGGTTCGTCGGCGATTCCCACGCGGAGCACTGGAAGGTGGCCTTCTTCGAGCTGGCACGGAAGCAGCAATGGAAGGTCCGGATGAGCCTGGCCGGCGGCTGCTCACTTGCAGATGTCAAGCGTGTGGCGTTCATGGATGCTCCGCGGCTCGACGAGAAGAGCCAGCAACGCTGCCTGGACTGGAGCCGGCAGATTTCGGACAAGATCATGGAACAGCGGCCTGAGACCGTGGTGACATCCACTTTCTCCGTCAAGGAAACGATTGACGACGGCACGGGCCGTGACCAGCTCAGCCAGTACCGTTCGTCCGTGGAGCGCCGGATCGCAAAATGGGGCGGGAACGGAACCACCGTGATTGTGGTCCGTGATTCACCGCTGACCCTCGGCAGGACCACGCCGGGCTGCGTCGCCAACAACAAGGGCAATGCCCTCGCCTGTACGACCGAGCGGAAGAAAGCCTTGGTGCCGGACCCGACGGCGGAGGCGGTCGCCGGGCTCGCGCACCCGAAGTTGAAGGTCCTCGACATGTCGGACCAGTTCTGCGATGACAAGCGCTGCTATGCGGTCACAGGCGGCCTCTACGTGTTTTACGACAACAACCATTTGACCAAGAGCTACGTTGAAAGCCTTGAACCGGTCTTTGGCCAACGGCTTCTTCAGCTCATGCAGGGCGCCTAGGCCGCCTGGCTGACCGACAGGGATACGATCTTCACGATGGGAACTGAAAAATGACACCCGGATCCGAACGCATGCGGCCGAGCCGCCGTGCCTTCCTCTCCTTCGCCGCCCTGGCTCCGCTGGCCTTGGCCGCATGCTCGTCCGAAAAGAAGGGCAAAGCCGAGGTCACTCCGTCGGACGCCGGGTTCCCGAAAACCATCTCCCATCGTTTCGGCAGCACTGAAGTGAAGGCCCCTCCGGTGCGGATTGTCGCACTGGGAACGGTGGAGGCCGAGACCTTGGCCGCGCTGGGAGTCGTTCCCCTGTCCCGCCCGGCAGCAGACTCGACTGCCTGGTACCGGGCTTCCCTGAGGGCGTTGCCACGGGCTGAAGACGCGCGGACCTACGACGACAGCCGGGAGCTCACGGCCGCCGTGTTCAAGGAACTCAAGCCTGATGCGTTCATCGCAGTTGGAGACAGGTTGAGCCGCGCCGAGTACCAGTCATTGTCGGAGCTTGCTCCGGTGATCCTGGCCCCGGACAGTGTTCCCGCCGCGGACTGGGCGCCGGTGACGACGTTCATTGCGGACGTTGTGGGACTGGGCGAAGCCGCGGAACCCCTGATCGCTGAAGCCCGCGACGAGATCTCGGCGTCGGTGGCAGACTACCCGGTCCTGAAGGATGCATCGGCGCTCTTCGTCTCGGCGTCCTCGGCATCAGGATCCGACCTCGTCCTGTCCGGCCCCGGATCGGCCCCGGTGTCCTTCTTTGAGTTCACCGGGCTCACGGTCCCCGCCGGGATCACGGGGCTGGTCAACGGATTGAAGCCCACACCGTCGCGGTTCCCGGCCGGCACGGCTTACCTGCCCAGGACCAGGGCCGGGGAGCTCAGCGCCGACGCCTTGGTCGTCGGCGTTCCAATGAGCGACTACCAGGTCTACAGGGCCAACAAGAAGCTGAGCCCGGAATTCCCTTCCTTCGGCGCCGGCACGGTCTACGTCGTCGCGGGGGACGAAGCTGTCAGCCTGCAGCGCCAGTCGATCCTCGGCGCGCGGTGGGCGGCCCGCAACGTCATCCCCGAGTTGGCAAAGTCTGCCTTCACGTCAAAGAACCCCGGCACCGGGAAATCCTGACAAGCCTGCACTTCCTGAAACGACAAAGCGGGGGCGTCCACCTGGGTGGACGCCCCCGCTTTGTTGTTTGGGCTACTTAGTCGCAGGCCGTGACCCGGAAGAGCCTGGCCTTGCCGACCGCTTTGACCAGTTCAACACCGGGAGCGGAGTCATCGGCCAGATCGCGCGTGCCCTCCAACGGCTCGCCCCGCGGTGAGGCTTCCTCGTCAGCGAAGTCGAGGGCCCAGTACGCGCGCTTCTCGCTGATCACGGGGCACACGGTGGGGTTGTAGGCCGCTTCGGCCCAGTGGTCCATCAAGAGGCGTTCGCTTTCGCTGCGCGCACCAAGGATGTGGGGAGCCACGACGTTCCTGCCCGAGAAGGCGTAGGCCATCGAGGCGCCGGTGCGGGGATTGCCGACAATCATGTCGCCCGCCGGGACAATGTCCGTGAGCTGCTTCATCAGTTCGAGCTCGTCCGTCGTCACCAAGCGGGAATCGCTTCGGGTCTCGAACGTCGTTGCAAGCCGCTCCTGAACCATCGCCAAGGTGCCGCCTTGGGTGGCGACTCCGGCGCAAAGGAGGACGACGGCGGCTGCCGCGGTCGCCGCCGTCGGGCTCTGCAACCGCGCAACAAGGCCACGCAACGGCTCCAAGGGACGCGGTGCCGCCACGGAGTCATCCGTGCGGTCCGCCCAGCGGGCGAGGATGGGTCCGAGGCGTGCGATGAGCCAATCCACGCCCAACGCTGCCACCGGCAGCGTCACGAGCGGCAGCATTGCTGCCAGGCGGTTGCTGTCCGAGTACCAGACACCTGTCATGAAATAGCGGAAGGTCCCCAGCGGCCACGCCGAAACCACCAGGTACAACACGGCGGCAATGCCGAACATGGACAGGCTCCACCAATAGGTCTTCATCCGGCGTGCAATGACGTAGAGACCGGTGACCGTCAGCAGGAAAATGATCCAGGCAACAGTGGTGCCCATCGGAGCGCTGCCGAGGATTTCCCCCAGGGCCTGCGCATTGGTCTGGAAGGGCGCCCAGTTCGCGGCGCTCTGCGGGGGACGCGCGATGATCCAGATTCCCAAGGTACCCGCGAAGTACGCGAAAGCGCCCGCGCTCCAGAGGACGAACGGCCGGCGCTCAAGTTCTCCCCGGCGCCTGCGCAGTACCGCCCGCACATACACGCCGAGCACTGCCGGTGACGCGAACATCAGGAGCGCGACCAGGGCACTGGGGTGGGTGAGCGCAAGCCCCGGCACGGTGGCCACCAACAGGATGATGGCGTTGCCGTCGAGGCGGAGTTTTCCGGAACGGATTCCCGTGGCATCGATCATCAGTGCCAGGGCCACCGGAAGCATCGTCAGGGCGGCGTGATTGGGGTACAGGATGCCGAATGCCACCATGAGGTAGGGGAAGCTGCTGAAGCCCGCGCTCAGGGCACCGGCGCCCAGAAGGGTCAGGGGGCGGGATCCGACGATCCTGCTGACCAGGAAAAGCGAGGCCATGGGCCACACCAAGGCTGCGTAAAGGATGGAGCCCCAGTTCACGGCAACGGTGATCGCCTGGCCGCCCGACATCAGCACCAAAGCAAGAAGTGCGTGCATGCCGGCCGGGTACAAGCCCTTGGACGTCTCGGTCAGGTTGCCGAGGGTCAGCGTATTCGCAGACTGGGTGTCGGCGATGTACCGCACCGCGTTGAGGTGGTAGACGTTGTCGAAGGTTTCGGAGAACGATTCAGGGGTACCGAAACCGGCCATGTACCGCGCGCCGATGATGACCGCCGGCAGGAGCACTGCGAGGCAGAGGACGACCTTGTTCGCCACCGTCCGCGGATAGAGGCCATGATCGGGGTCCTTTGCCTGGAGCCGGCTGGGGATGCCCTTCCGCCGGAGCGTGAACCGCAGGGCGGCCACGACTCCTACCAGCACAAGCGTCAGCGCGGCGACGGACAGCGGATTAAACGGAATGCGGGCGAATCCGAAAACGATGCCGGCCGAGGCGACGACCGTCGTCGTGACGGGTACGGCAAGTACCGCCAGGCTCGGGCCCCGCACGCCCGCGGTCCACAGCAGGGCTGTGCCCGGGACAAAAAAGACAAGGACGGCGATTCCGAGCGTGGGGAGGGTTTCCCACCAGGACATAGATCAACTCCTAAACGTCAACGCAAGACTACTAGGCCGAGCTGAAAGATGTTCCGTGGAGCGGCGCCGCGCCGTGTGACTGCCGTTGGGGTGCCCCCTCCTTGATACAATCCACAATCATGGCTAACTCACCGCGTTCTGGCGTTCTCATTGTCATGCCAGCATGGAACGAAGCAGAGGCGATCGGAAATACCATCCGCAATGTGCTTGCCGTGGTTCCGCAGCACGACGTCCTGGTCGTTGACGACGGTTCCAAAGACGACACTCCGCGGATTGCCGAGGAAGCCGGCGCGACGGTGCTGCGGCTGCCCTTCAACCTGGGGGTTGGCGGGGCCATGCGGGCAGGGTTCAAGTACGCGCTGCGGCACAAATACCGCGCCGTGATCCAGGTGGATGCCGATGGCCAGCACGATCCGCACGACATCGACCGCGTCCTGGCCGGCCTGGAGCACTCGGACATCTCCATCGGCGCACGGTTCGCCGGCCGGGGGAGCTACGGGGCGAAGGGCCCGCGCCGTTGGGCGATGTTCTTCCTCGCGAAGGTGATCTCCGGCGTCGCACGCACTCCGTTGACCGACGTGACCTCCGGATTCCGGGCCGCCAATGAACGGGCCATCCGCCAGTACATTTCCCATTTCCCCACGGAGTACCTGGGCGACACCATCGATTCCCTGGTGGTCGCCGTCAAGTCCGGCTGCAAGGTCACCCAGGTTCCCGTCGAAATGAAGGAGCGCCAGGCCGGAACACCGAGCCAGGGCCCACTTAAGTCGACCATCTACCTGGCCCGTTCAGGCCTCGTTCTTTGCTTCGCCCTTGCCCGGCGGCGGACTCCCCGGGCCGCGGAACTGCATGCGCCACTGTCAGGCGAAATCGCCGGAGAGGGAAGTGTCTAAGGCATGACTGTCGCCGCTTCACTGGTTTTTTCCATCGTCATGGTCATCGTCGTGCTGGTCATGCTCAGGAATGGACGGCTTCGTGAGAAGTACGCCATCCTGTGGCTGGTCATCGGCGGACTGACCATCATCCTCGGGCTGTTTCCGCGGCTCCTTAACTGGGCGGCGTCAGTCGTTGGAGTGGTTGTCCCCTCCAACCTCCTGTTCGCCCTCTCGATCCTGTTGTTGGTCGGGGTGAGTTTGCATGTTTCGCGGGAACTGACCATCTTGGAAGACGAAACCCGCATCCTGGCCGAAGAGGTCGCCATTCTCCGTTCTTCGGTGGAACAACTCCAACGCGGAACACAAAGCACCCAGGCAACGGCACCCGACCCCCATGCCGCTGCACAGACAAGCCTTCAAGCGAGAGAAGAAGACAAGTGACGATTGATGTAATGCTGCCGTACTACGGCGACGTAGCCATGATGAAGGCTGCCGTGGACTCGGTGCTGGCCCAGGAAGACCGGGACTTCCGGTTCACGATCGTGGATGACGGCTACCCGGACGACACCCTGCCCGAATACTTCAACAGCCTTGTCGCCAATGACGAGCGCGTCCGGTACTACCGGAACGAGCAGAACCTCGGCGCCAACGGCAACTACAAGAAGTGCATCGGCCTTGTCGAGCACGACATCGTCGTCATCATGGGTGCGGACGACATCATGCTGCCGAACTACATCGCCACGGTGCGGAAGGCATTCCAGGATCCGACCGTGAGCATCGTCCAGCCGGGCGTCGAGGTCATCGACGAAAACGGCGCCGTCTACGAACCGCTGGGCGACAAGGTCAAGAGCTTCCTGCGCCATAAGCTCGTCGGCAAGGCTTCCGAGGCCATCGTCGCCGACGAAGCCATCGCCGAAAGCCTGCTGGTGGGTGACTGGCTCTACTTCCCGTCCGTAGCCTGGCGTGCCGACGCGGTGAAGACCCACGACTTCCGCCCGCAGTACAACGTGGTCCAGGACCTCGCCCTCGCCATCGACATCATCCTCCACGGCGGCCGCATGGCAGTCCTCGACACCGTGTGCTTCCAGTACCGCCGCCACCGCGAATCCGACTCCTCGGTCCGGGCACTCGACGGCCGGCGCTTTGCCGAAGAGCGGGCATTCTTCGATGAGTGCGTCCGCGACTTCACGGCGAAGGGCTGGAAGAACGCAGCCCGCGCGGCGAAGTGGCACCTCACCTCCCGCCTCAATGCTGCATCCCTGACCCCGAAGGTGATTTCGAAGGGCATGTGGCCGGGCCTGCGCAAGCTGGCCGCCCACGCCGTCCGTCCGTAGCGGCGAACGGAAATGCGCCGCCGGAGGACACTCCGACGGCGCATTTCCTTTCCCGCGTCCGTGCTTGCTTTCGAAGGTGCTTTGATTCCATGGATATCCAGAACCACTACTACGGCCATTCGGCGGTGTTCGCCCTGTACTGCGGCGCCAAGCGGCTGCGCCATGTCTCCGGCCTGATCCAGCATGGTTGGACCGTCAGCAGTCCGGTGACGGCCCAGTTTGGCGACTTCGCGGACTGGGGTCCGAAACGCCGCCGGCTGTCCTGGACCAGTACTTCACGCGGCTGGAGCCCGGAGGACCCCGGCAACTTCTTCCCGGACGGAACCCCGATGCTGGATGCGGTGGGCGCCCCCTACCTGTACCTGCTCGACGCCGCCCGCCGGACCGGCGCCGTCCCGCAGCGGGGAGAGAAGACCCTGGTCCTGCCCCTGCACGGCACCGCCCTGTTGAAGGTCGACGGCGACCACGCGGCCTATGCGCGCCTGGTCAGGGAACGTGAAGGTGCTGCGACAGTGTGCCTGCACATCGACGACCTGCACAATGACGAGATCATGTCGGCGTGGAGCGGGGCCGGCCATGAAATCGTCAGCGCGGGCGACCGCCGGGATCCCCGGTTCATCGGCCGCATCCTGTGGATGATGTCGGCGGCACCGCGCGTGGTGTCCAACCGTCTTTCAACCGCCATCATGTATGCCGCTGCCAGCGGTGCCGAAGTGGAGGTCTATGGGCCGGACTTCAAGCTTGGACACAACGCCGCCGCAGACCCGGGGCGGGTCATGCGGGACTTCTGGCCCGAGTTCTACGAGCCCTCCACGCCCCAGTCGGTCTTCCGTGAGATCGCCGAGGCCGAACTGGGCCGGGGAGACATGCGGTCGCCGGAGGAACTGAGGCGCCTTCTTGGATGGGACTCCACCACCCTCGTGCCATTCCTTGAGTACTGGGCCAGCGGGCCGCTCACGAAGGCGCAGACGGTGCTCGGCCTGAAGAAGGTCCCCGAGGGCGCCCATGCGACGGAAGCGGGACTGTCGCCGTGGCACTGGCTGCGGCACCCGTTGAAGCACCTGCCTTCGCCGCTGCCGAAGCTTCCCCCCATGGCCGCCGTCGAACCTGTTGCACCTCAGCCGGCCATGGCCTGAACCGGAAGTGCCCGCTGCCTTCACAAGGCAGCGGGCACTTTCTGTTTGGACATCCCGTGGCAGGGGGACTCAGGCAGGGCTTTCGCCCGACACGGCGGGTTCAACGGCTTCGTGTCCGGGCAGGGGCGCCACACCGGCCTGGACCGCGGCGCGGATCAGCTCGAACTCGAACTCATCGTCGATGCTGAAGGCCTGGGATTCGGGGATTTCGATGTAGCCGTGGCGGCCTTCGTCGAACCAGCTGTTCTCCAGCCGGCGGATGAATTCCGCCCGCCACACATAGAAGCTGCCGTTGATGCGCAGGAAGCGGGGAACGTCCTGGCGGCGGACCACGCCGGTTCCTTCGGTGAAGTAGCGCTCCAGGACTTCGCTGTCCTCGGCACCGGGCTTCACTCCGACCCACAACGGGTTGAACGACGGCTCGGAGACGGCAATGACGCCATCGAGCCCTGGCTTGCCCGCCAGCAATGAAATCGCTTCGAGCACGTTCTCGAGGGTCCGGGTGGGGCTCGTCGGATCCAACAGGAGCACCATGTCGTAGGACGTGCCGTCCATGTCTTCCATCGTCTCGAGCGCGTGCCGGAGCACCGCGCCCATGGGAGCGGTGTCATTGGCGAGTTCCGCGGGACGGATGAACGGGACGTCAGCCCCCGCCGCGGCGGCCGCCGCGGCAATGTCCTGGTCGTCGGTGGAGACGATGCAGCGGACGTTGTCGCCGAGCTGCCCGGCCAGCGTCACAGTGTGGGCGATCAAGGGTTTGCCGAAGAGCGGCCGGATGTTCTTCCCGGGGAGCCCTTTGGAACCTCCGCGCGCAGGGATGACCGCGAGTACTTTCGGGCGGGACGCGTTCTCGTTCAAAGTCGTTTCAACCTCGTTGATCGATGGGTTATGCGTAGCTACCACAGTACCCGTCCCGGTGGCCCGGCCCGCGGGAGCCTGCCGAGGCCGAGGACGCGCCTGCGTATGATGTGAAAGTCGTCTGGCCGATCCACACTCCCGGGGGTTTCATGAATTCTTGGCTCATTCTCGGAGCGTCAGGGCACGCCAAGAGCCTTGCCTCGGTGATCAGGGGAAGGGGCGACCGGATCGCGGCCGTCAGTGACCGTTCGCTGGTGCCGGCCACGGGTTCCTTCCCCGGGATGGAGGTCTTCCGGAATGCCGATGGCAGCTTGCCGGAGATGTTCGACGACGACGCCGCGGCTTTGGACTTCGCGGCGCGGGAATCGCTTTCGGTCACCATCGGAATCGGAGCCAATGCGGTGCGGGCCCGGATCGCTGCCGCCGTGTCGGCCGACCCGCGATTCGAGGGGCTTACCGGAGCGCTCGTTTCGGCGAGCTCGACCGTGGATTCCACAGCGGTGCTCGGACCGCTGAGCCAGATCTGTGAACATGCCCACATCGGGCCGCTCGCGCAGGTGGGCGAAGCTTCCATCATCAACACCGGTGCAATCGTCGAACACGACTGCCATACCGGGGCGGCTGCACATGTTGCCCCGGGCGCGGTGCTCCTGGGCGCTGCGGCCATAGGCAGCCAGGTGTTCGTCGGCTCGGGAGCCAGGGTGCTTCCAGGGGTCCGCGTCGGCGATCACGCGGTCCTTGGCGCCGGGGCCGTGGCGACCGGCGATTTGGAGGGTGTGGCAACATATGTTGGAGTGCCCGCCCGGCGACTTACCCCTACGAAAGGCCCAGCACATTGACGGATGACCAGCGTCCCGCTTCTGTACGTTTCGGCAGCCACAGCATCGGCCCGGCGGAGGAAATCTTCGTTATCGCGGAAGCCGGCGTGAACCACGACGGCGATGTCGCCGTCGCGCATGAACTCATCGACCTGGCTGCCGACACCGGCGCGAACGCCGTCAAGTTCCAGACCTTCAAGCCGGAGGCACTGGTCACCAGCTCCGCCGGAACCACCCCGTACCAGAAGAAGGCCGGCTTTGCGGAGTCGCAGTCGGAGATGCTGGCGCGCCTGACGCTTCCAGAAGCTGCGTGGAAGGAGCTGCGCGACCACTGCGAGGAACGCGGGATCACTTTCCTCTCCACCCCTTTCGACTATGACAGCGCCCTCATGCTGGCTGAGCTGGGCGTCCCGGGCCTGAAGATCGGTTCCGGCGAGCTGACCAATACGCCGTACCTTTCCGCGATCGCGGAATTCGGGATCCCCATGATCGTTTCCACCGGAATGGGTACGCGCGAAGAAATCGCAGCGGCGCTTGAGGCTACCGCCAAGGCCCCGGCAACCGTGTTGCTGCACTGCGTTTCCGCCTACCCGGCCCCGCTCGAGGAAGCCAACCTGCGTGCCATTCCCGCCCTCCGGGAGGAGTTCGGCGTCGAGGTCGGCTGGTCAGACCACACCCCCGGTGCGGTAACGGCCATTGCCGCCACCGCACTCGGCTCCACGCTGCTGGAAAAGCACATCACCACGGACAAGACCCGCAACGGCCCCGACCACTCGGCGTCCCTGGAGAAGGCGGAGTTCGCCGACTATGTCCGCTCCGTGCGCGAAGCGCACGCCGCCCTCGGCGACGGACGGAAGCGCCGGATGCCGAGCGAAGAAGCCAACGCCTCCCTGGTGCGCCGTTCGTACCACGCTGCGCGCGACATTCCCGCCGGCGCGGTGATCACGGCCGACGACGTTGCGATCCTCCGGCCCGAAGGCGGGCTCGCGCCGTCGGCCCTGGTGATCGGCAAGACTGCGGCCCGGCCTGTGGCTTCCGGCTCGGCACTGCTCGGGGAAGACCTCGCCTGATATGCGGGTACTGGCTTTTGTCGGCACACGGGCTGACCTGTTTCCCCTGGGTCCTGTGCTCCAGGCGCTCGCTGCGGATGACGCCGTCGAACTCCACATCGCCACGGCGATCGGGTTCCCGGACGGTACCGCCCGGGAACGGCTGCTGGAGACGGGCCTGGCGGACGGCAGTTTCACGCACCATGAGGTGGGCCTGTACCTGGGCGAACCGACCGCGGAAAGCCAGGCGCGCACGGGTGCGGAGCTGTCAGCCCGCATGGCTGACCTGGTGGGAAGCGTTGCGCCTGACGCGGTCGTCGTCCTCGGCGACCGCTGGGAACTGCTGTACGTGCTCCCGCCGTTCATCCTCAACGGGGTGCGTCTGATCCACCTGCACGGCGGCGAGGTCACCGAGGGTGCCCTTGACGAACGCGTCCGGCACGCCGTGACCAAGCTTGCCGACCAGCACTGCGTGGCCACGGCCGGCGCCGCACGGCGGGTGGCGCAACTCGGGGAGTCCGCGGACCGGATCCACCAGACCGGCGCTCCCGGCCTGGACCGTTTTGCGGACCCGGTGCCGATGGACGCTGCCGAATTCGAGGCCGAGTTCGGCGTTCCCCTCCAGCAGCCCCTGGTCCTGGTGACCTACCACCCGCCCACCGCTGAGATGCAGGGCAACGCGGGCGAGCTGGCCCGCCAGGTCTTCGAGGAAAGCATCAGCCAGGCAGGAACGGCAATTCTCACGTACCCGGGATTTGATACCGGCCGGGAGGACATCATTGCCGTGCTGAAGGAGATCGAAGCGCAGTCCGTGCCGGGCGTTGTGATCCGCGAAAGCCTCGGTCCGCTCTACCCCCGTGTGATGGCAACGGTCCAGGCCCTGATCGGCAATTCGTCCTCGGGAATCCTCGAAGCAGCGAGCTTCGGAGTGCCGGTCGTCAATGTCGGCGACAGGCAGCGGGGGAGGGAACACGGCGCCAACGTCATTCACTGCCGCGACGAGCGGCAGGATATTCGCGTTAGTATTGGAAAGGCTTTGGGCGAGGAATTCCGCGAGATGAGCCGCCACGTGACCAACCCATACGGGAATTCACATGCTGCCGGGCTCATCGGGAAAGTCGTCGTGGAAAGTCCTGCGACCGGGCTGAGCAAGACATTTGTTGATATAACCGCTGGAGAGCTGAATCTATGACTATTGAGGGCCCCCTGAGCAAGGTCTGCATCGGCCCCGAAGCCACAGTACGGGAAGCTCTGGAAGCGATCGACCGCGGGGCGTCCGCCATAGCTCTGGTGACAAACAACGACGGCGTCCTCCACGGTGTCCTGACCGACGGCGACATCCGCCGTGGCCTTCTCCGCGGTGCCCAGCTCGATTCCAAGGTGCTGCAGTACGCCAACAGCAATCCGCATGTGGTCGGCCGGGATGCCACCCGCGCCTCGGTGCTCGACCTCATGCGCAGCCTGCGCATCAGCGAAGTTCCGGTCGTGGATGACGGCGGAACCCTGGTCGGACTGCACACCCTCACCGACATTGTCGGACGGAAGCCGCTCAAGAACATCGCCGTGATCATGGCCGGCGGAAAGGGCACCCGCCTCGGTGCCCTGACGAAGGACACGCCCAAGCCCCTGATGACCGTCGCGGACCGCACGATCATCGAGTGGATCATCCTTGGGCTGGTGGAATCCGGCATCACCAACATCTATGTTTCGGTGGCCTACCTCGCCGGAAAGATCATGGACCACCTGGGCGACGGATCCCGCCTCGGCTGCAGCATCAAGTACCTTCACGAGGACCCCGAGAAGCCGCTGAACACCGCCGGCGCCCTCGGTCTGCTGCACCACGAGGCCAAGGAAATCAGCGAACCCGTCATTGTCACCAACGCCGACCTCATGGTCCGGTACTCGGCCGCCGAGCTGCTCGCCTTCCACGAGGCGAAGGGTGCCGCGGTGACGGTCGCGGCCCGGCCGTACACGCACCAGGTTCCCTTCGGCGTCCTTGAGATCGGGGATGACCGCTCCATCAGTTCCGTGGTGGAGAAACCCACCGTTGAATTCGAAATCAGCACCGGAATCTACGCGGTGTCTCCCGAAGCCTTGGCGATGGTTCCCTACATGGAGCCGTACTCCATGCCCGAACTTGTCAAAGCCTGCATTGACGAGTCCAAAACCGTGGCCGCCTGGCCCATTGACTCGGACTGGATCGACGTCGGCACTCCCAAAGACCTAGCAACAGCGAAAGGCCAGTGATAACCATGAATTACGAAGACATTAAAGGCAAGACAGTGGTTGTCACGGGTGCCGATGGCTTCATCGGCAGCCACGTCACCCAGCGCTTGATCGCAGAAGGCGCCAACGTCCGCGCCCTGTGCGTCTACAACTCGAACGGCTCCTACGGCTGGCTTGACGACCTCAGCCCCGAAGAGCGCGACGCCGTCGACCTGCAGCTCGGCGACATCCGCGATGCCGAATTCGTGTCCGACCTCGTCAAGGGCTCCGACGTCGTCCTCCACCTCGCGGCTCTTATTGCGATCCCGTACTCCTACCAGGCTCCCCGTTCCTACGTGGAGACCAATGTCGTGGGCACCTTGAACGTCCTCGAAGGCGTGCGCCGCCACGATGTTCCGCGGCTCGTCAACACCTCCACCTCCGAGGTGTACGGCACCCCGAAGACCGTTCCGATCACGATCGACAATGAGCTGCGCGGACAGTCCCCGTACAGCGCCACCAAGATCGCCGCGGACAAGCTCTGCGAAGCCTGGGCCAGCTCCTTCCAGACCCCGGTGGTCGTACTGCGCCCGTTCAACACCTACGGTCCCCGCCAGTCCGCCCGTGCCGTCATCCCCACGGTGCTCCAGCAGATGATCGCCGGCGCCGAGAAGATCCACCTCGGATCCCTCACCCCGCGCCGCGACTTCACCTTCGTCACGGACACCGCAGACGGCTTCTTCAAGGCCGCGACCGCGCAGATCCCGCTGGAAGGCCAGGTCATCCAGCTCGGTACGGGCTACGACGTGAGCATCGGCGAGCTGGTCGAGATGGCCGCCAAGGTCACCGGTTCCAACGCGGAGATCATCACGGAAGACATCCGCGTCCGCCCCGAAGCCAGCGAAGTGATGCACCTGCTGTCCGATCCTTCCCAGGCACTCGCCGAACTCGGCTGGGCTCCGCAGGTCGACCTTGAAGAAGGCCTGCGCCGGACCGCCGAATGGATCGAAGCCCGTGGCGTAGACGCCGCCGCTGCCGCCAAGTACGCCCGCTAAGACGCCAGAAAGGCACCCTGTGTCGCGAGTACCCCTTGCCATTCCGAATATCGGTGAGCGCGAAGCTGCCCTGATGAACGAAGCCATCAGCAGCGGCTTCGTCTCCTCGGTCGGACACTTCGTCAGTGACTTCGAGAAGCGTTTTGCCGAGTATGTCGGTGCGAAGTACGCCGTGGCGTGCGCTTCCGGTACGGCGGCGCTGCACATCGCGATGCGGTTGGCGGACATCCAGCCTGGCGACATGGTGGCAGTTTCCGACTTCACCTTCATGGCCAGCTCCAATGCGGCGTCCTACCAGTTTGCCGAGCTGCTGCTGGTGGACTCGGATGCCGAGTCCTGGTGCATGGATGTCCCGAAGCTGCGTGCCGAGCTTGAACGGCGGAAGGCTTCCGGCGAGAAGCTGCCCAAGGCGATCGAGATTGTCCACATCCTCGGCCAGCCCGCGGACGCGGCTGCCGCCGTCGAGCTTGCCCGCGACTACGGCATGGTCGTGATTGAGGATGCCGCGGAAGCACTGGGTGCCACCTGGACGTCCGGCCCGCTGGCCGGCCGCCACGTCGGTACCGTCGGCGACATGGGTGCGTTCTCCTTCAACGGAAACAAGATCATGACCACCGGCGGCGGCGGCATGTTCACCACCAACGACGAGGAACTGGCCCGCCGTGCCAAGCACCTCTCCACACAGGCCCGCCAGCCTGACCGCGGCTACCTGCATGACGAGATCGGCTTCAACTACCGGTTGACGAACATCGCGGCTGCCCTGGGTGTGGCCCAGCTCGAACGCCTGGATGGCTTCGTTGCCGCCAAGCGCGCCATCGCCAAGCGTTACAACGATGCTTTCGCCGGTACGGAAATCCAGACACCTCCGAACCTGCCGGGCCAGGAATCCACCTACTGGCTCTACTCGGTCCAGGTGCCTGCATCCCGCGGGGCCAGCGCCAGAGACGAGCTCCAGGACTTCCTCGCCGAAGCCAACATCGAGTCCCGTTCGCTGTGGCGCCCGCTGCACATGCAGCCGCCGCTGAAGGACGAGGCCCGGGTTGGCGGAAGCGTGGGCGAGGACCTCTTCGCGCGGGGCCTGTCCCTGCCGTGTTCCACGGACCTCACGCCCGAAGACCAGCAGCGGGTCATCGACCGTGTCCTCGAGTGGCTTGCCCTCACCGGTGAGTAATACAGCGCCCGACGACGGCCACACCGCGGCGGGCGCGACGCACAACACGGGGCGGAACTCGCTTCTGTACCTTGCCGGGGCCCTGATGCAGGGCCTCGGCATCTTCATCGTGCAGCCCTTCGCCCTGCGGTTGCTGAACAGCGACAGCAAGTGGCAGGAGCTCTTCCTCTCCGTTTCGGTGATCCAGGTAGGCGTCGTCCTGGCATCAGCCGGCCTGCCGTTGGCGATCACCAAGGCCTGGTTCGAACCCGGGGGGCAGGCCAAGGCGCGCGCCATCAGCGGCTTCCTCAGTCTTGGCGGACTCCTCCTGGGAGTGCTGGCGGCACTTGCGTACGGCGCCGTGACTGTCTGGCGTGGGCCTTTCAGCTTCATGATCGCGCTGGTGGCGATGGGCCTCCAAGCCTCTGTCCTGGCGGCCCAGGCCATCCTCCGGGCCCAAGGGCGCCCCGTCATGTTCGTCGCTCTTAGCCTGTGCTCCTCCATGGCAGCCTACGTGGGCGGCCTCCTGGCGATGCTCCTCTTCGGGGCCGAAGCCGTCGTCTTCATGTCGGGCTACGGCGTCCTTGTTCTGCTCAGCTCCATCCTGTCCTTGCTGCTGGCCAGGCCGTCCTCGCCGGCCGCGCACAAGGGAGCCTTGCGCGAGGCCGTGGCCATTGGCCTGCCGGCGCTGCCGCATACAGGTGCCCTGATGTTGTTGACCCAGGGTGCCCCGTTCCTCCTGGCGGTGCTTGCCGCCGAGGGCGTCTCGGGCGACTACGGCAAGGTGCAGGTTTTCATCCTCGGTACCGTGACTTTGCTGGGCGCGCTGAACAATGCCTGGGTCCCGGCCCTGATGTCAGTCCGCGGCCAGGACCGTGTGCTCCGGATGCGTTCGACGATGACCACGGCAAGCTTCGCCGGTCTCGCCATCGTGGTTGTTGCCGCTGCCGGTGCGAACCTGGTGGTGCACCTCATGGCCGGCGGCAAGGAAAGCCTCATTCCGGTGGCACAGATCATGCCCCTGGCTGCCATGGGGTACGTGCTCTACTTGAACGCCTCCACTCTGTTGTTCGCGGACAATGCCACCTGGTGGTTGTCGGTGGTGACGCCGGCGGTGCTGGTGTTTTCCGCTGCCTTGGCCTTTTGGCCCGCGTCTTCGGGGAACCTGCTTGGCGTTGCGGGAAGCTCCGCAGTGTCCTTCCTCATCCTGGGCCTGGCCTATTTCGCCGTTGCCAGGAAGCGGGCCGCTGGTGGTTGGGCGCCGGGCACCTACCTGGCATGTTGTGCGGGAGCAGCGGTGTACGTCGGCATTCTGCTGTTGGTGCCCACGGATCTTGTCTCTGGCCTTATTACGGTTGCGGGTGTCGGCGTGCTCGGCCTGGCGGGCTTGGCTGCATGGCGGTTCAGGAAAGCCCGGACCGCGATGACTGCCGGAGCCTAGCCTTCATCGCTCCTGCGATAGGATCTCCGTTGGTGGAATTCCAGGTGTAGTGCCGTCCCGGGCGGCCGGTCCCCGGAGGTTTCACCGAGCGCCTGCCCCGTTCCGCCTCCCCGGACCCTCGTGGCTTGCAGGCAAATGGGGACAACAAAGCGAGGAAACTTCCGTGTTCAATTCCGTGCGTGGCCCTGCGTGGGGGAGGCCTGCTGGCTGGATCCACTCCATTCTGGCGCTCCTGTTCGCGGGAGCTGCCTTGGCGATGGGGCCGGGAGTCGTGTGGGGTGACTCCGTCCAGTACATCAGGATCGCCCATGAGTTGCGGGGCGAGCCTGCGGACGAGGCATGGAGGGCCGCCTACCTTGAGTTCTGCCTGAACCCGTCCATCCCGTACAGAGGGTCGGTGGAAAACTGCCTCAGTACGACCATGGCGGGCCACGGGCCCGTGATCGGCTACATTGACAGGAATCCGCAGTACCAGGAGATCTTCAGCCCCCGCATCGGCTATCCCCTGGTATCCCTGCCTTTCATGGAGCTGTTCGGGGACCGGGCCGGGCTGTGGCTTGTCGCTGTCTTCTCGACGGCGATTTCCGGGCTTCTGGTCGCACGCCTGGCCGCGCTTGCCTACCTTCCGTTGGTGCCTGCTGCTGTTACGCAGGCCGCGTTCTACCTTCTTCCGGTGAGCCTGCCGCACGGAGTGGCCCTGCTGGCAGAAGCGCCGACCTTGCTATCTTCACTCGTCATGGCAGTCGGCCTGGCACATGTCCTGAACGGAGCACGGCGCCGGGGCGCCGTTCTGGCCGCGACAGGCCTGGGACTGGTCTTCTTCTTCAAGTACTCGTCCACCATGCTGCTGTGCCTGAGTTTCCTGCTGACGTGCCTTGGCTTGTTCCTGTTCAAGGAATACAGGCGGCTGGCTCCGTTGCGTGCAGCAACGGCAATTAGCCTGGCCTGTGTGCTGGCGAGCATCCTGATCAACTCAGTCCTGGGCCTTCCGGGCTTCCACCACAGCCTCCAGGACACGTTCACCGACCACTTCCGGTTCCCGCCTGTCAGCGACCCCATACAGCGCTTGATCGCGTTGGAGGGTGAGTTCCTGGTGGCTTTCCTCGCTGCAATCCCGGCAAATGCGGTCTACCTGCTCGCCTTCGCCGCGGCATGTGCCGGCATGGTGCTGGCCAAGCGACGCGGCTTGCTACGGCCGTCCGGCTGGGTGGCTACGGGCCTGTCACTGTACGGCATCCTTAGCGTCGTGGCGCATCCGGTCTACAGCCAGTCGGACAGGCTCGGATCCAGCGTGTGGGTGGGCGCCGCCGTCGGGCTCGGCATGCTCGCCTTCGCGCTGCGGCAGCGTTCCGCGCGGAACGCCGCCCGCGCGGAAACCGGGCCACGGCCTCAGGAATAGGTGACTTTGACCCCGCTGGAACTCCACGTCATGGTCCCGCCCTGGAACGCGACCGTGCGGTAGCCGAGCGCGGCAACCGCGGCTGCCTTCGGGTAGCCGAGGCGGCCCATCTGCCAGCCGGCCTGGCGCCACGCCTCACGGTAAGGCTCAGTGACGGCGTGTGCGCCCGTGGCGGAGGTCCAATAGACGTTGCCCTTGGCGAAGGACTGGTAGCATCCGCCTCCGTAGAGACCGCACCTTACAGGCCCGGTCGGGTATCCGATGCTTGCCTGGAAGCCCGCGGCCTTCCATGCGTTCCAGTAGGCCCCGGTGACTGCATGTGCTCCGGTGGTGGCGGTGCGGTAGATGTTGCCCTTGGTGAAGGGCTGGTAGCAGCCGCCGCCGTACAGGCCGCAGGTGATGTTTCCCTTCGGATAACCCAGGCCCTGCTGCCAGTTGGCTTCCTTCCAGCCGGCCATGTATGCCTTGTTGACCGCAAATGTTCCGACATTGGGCGTGCGGTAGATGTTTCCGCCCTGGAAAGTCTGGTGGCAGGTGGTGCTGGCCGCGCTGCCGTAGGGGCAGGTCACCTTGCCTGTCGGGTAGCCAATGGCTGCCTGCCAGCCGGCCTCGCCCCAGGCGTCCCAGAAGACGCCGGTGACGGCGTGGGCGCCGGTGGCAGAGGTCCAGTACACGTTGCCGTTGGCGAACGGCTGATAGCAGCCTCCACCATACAGGCCGCAGCTCACCGGCCCGGTGGGGTAACCGATTCCGGTTTGGAACCCGGCCGCACCCCACGCGTTCCAGTAGGCCCCGGTGACGGCGTGGGCGCCGGTGGCAGAGGTCCAGTAGATGTTGCCCTTGGTAAAGGGCTGGTAGCAACCGCCGCCGGGCAGCCCGCAGCTGACGTTGCCCTTGGGGTAGCCAAGCCCCTGCTGCCAGTTCGCTTCCTTCCAGCCGGACATGTAACGGGCCGTGACGGCGAAGGTTCCGACGTTAGGCGTCCTGTAGATGTTTCCGCCTTGGAAAGCCTGGTAGCAGGTGGTGCTGCTCGGGCTTCCATACGGGCAGCTCACGTCGCCGGTCGGGTAGCCGATTCCGGGCTGCCAACCGGCCTCGCCCCACGCGGTCCAGAATGTGCCGGTCACCGGATGCGCGCCGGTCGCCGGGTTCCAGTAGATGTTTCCGTTCGCGTAAGCGCGGTAACACCCGCCGTTGACCAGGCCGCAGATGTCCGCGGTCGACTTGGCGGCACCGAGAGGACCGCCGGCTCCTCCGCTCGCGATCCATTTGTTGTAAATCGCGCCGCGCGAATCGTCGCGGCTCTTTGCGAAGAGCTGAAGCTGGGATGCCGAACCGTTCCAGATGTTGGAATCTCCCTGGAAGGGGCCCGTGCTGCTGTACTGCCAAAGGCTGAATGTCTGCCAGCTGGCCGGCAGCGTGCCGGGGGAGTTGCTCTTGGACGACGGGTACGCCGCGATCCACAGCGGGTAGTTCGAGAAGGCTGCAGAGTTGCCGGTGCAGCGCTGCCACCAGTCGGTGGTCGAGTAGATGACGGGGTAGCGGCCGGTGAGGGACCAGACCGTGTTCCCGAAGTCGGAAATCCACTTCACCATCTGCGCGGCGCTCAAGTCGTAGCAGACGTTTCCGAAGTAGAAGCCGTTGATGGTCCGGCCTTCGTAGGGGTTGTATTCGATGTCGAGGACCGGCGGCAGCGTATAACCGTCGCCGCTCCAGCCACCGCCGTTGGCTACGAAGTACCGCGCCTGGTCGGCGGCGGATGACCAATTGGGGATAGCGAAATGGTAGGCGCCCCGGATCATCCCTACGTTGCGGGAACCGTTGTACTGCTGGGCAAAGTTTTCGTTGACGTAGTAATTGCCCTCACTGGCTTTGACGTAAGCGAAGCGCGAGCCTTGCCTCCACTGGGAAGCCCAGTCGACGTTTCCCTGGTGCCCGCTGACATCCTGGCCGTGTACGCCGTAGTCCGGGCGCCAGTGTCCCGGGTCTGTTGCCATGGGAAGGACTCCAGGGACCGCGCGTGATCCGAGGGGAGCGGAACCGGCAGGCTTCCTTGCCGCGGTGAGCTTTTCCTGGATGACGCGGGGGGAACGCTGTCCCATCTCGGCGCCACCTTTGGGGATGGCCGCGCGCATGGCGTCCTTCATCGCCTGGGCGTCCGGGCCGCCTCCCGTGGCCGGCATCGCGGGCATCGGGACTGCCGGAACGTCCGCGGGGCCTGCAGCCATGTCCGCGGGAACGGTGGAGCTCTCTCCCTGCGCATGCCCGACGGCGGTCCCTCCTGCGGCTGCAGCCGCGTCGGCGGCCGGGGGAAAGTCAGCGGGCAAAGACTGGGCGTTTGCCGGAACCGTCGACGGCAACGCCAGCCCAAGCAGAAGGGCCAGTACGGTTCCGGTTTTCACGAGGGAACTCTTGGAAGCAGCAGGGGAGGTCTTCTTCATTCCTTGTTCCGGCTCGACGCCGCTCCACCGGGAGCCTCTCTTCGTAGCGTCGACTGCGCGCACAGTGCCAGGTTCCGTGCAGCGCATCAATAAGGCCGGCTCCTAACCGGGACACCATAACATTTGCGTGTCTGGAGTGGCCAGTGGTACTGGAGTGTCCAACGTGACCCGGCGCGCCGTAGTTATCCACAAGCCGGCGACTTTGACTTGGCGGGCTGCGGTACAGTCCCTAGCCTTGAACCCGTTGAACGTTATCTCCCTTGCCAGAGGGAGCGCTGTATTGGGGAGAAAAGATGGATGCCGTACGCATCGTCGAAGACGAAGTCCGGGAGCTGATCCGGCGGCGTGGCCTCGACCCCCTGAAACAGGCCGTGGAAGTGCACCGCTTGGTCGAAGCCGCGGTCACCGACTATGACGCCCGGTCCCTGATCGCTCCGTTGCCCCCGATCGGCCATCTTGAAACCGCACGGAAGCAGGTCTTCGACGCCGTGGCAGGTTTCGGCCCGCTGCAGCCTTACTTGGATGATCCCACGATCGAAGAAATCTGGATCAACTCGCCCAACGAGGTCTACGTGGCCCGCAACGGCGAATCGGAACTCACATCCACGAGCCTCAGCGAGCAGCAGGTCCGGGACCTGGTGGAACGGATGCTCAAGAGCTCGGGGCGGCGTCTTGACCTCTCTTCGCCCTTCGTGGACGCTGCCCTGCCGGACGGATCCCGCCTGCACGTGGTGATCCCGGACATCACCCGCCGCCACTGGGCCGTGAACATCCGTAAGTTCGTCGTCAAGGCGAGCCGCCTTGAACACCTCGTGGAACTCGGCACCCTGACGCCGCAGTCCGCCCGTTTCCTGGGTGCCGCTGTTGCGAGCGGCCTGAACATCCTGGTCTCGGGAGCAACCCAGGCCGGAAAAACCACCATGCTGAACTGCCTGGCCGCCAACATCGGCTCGCGGGAGCGTGTCATCACGGTGGAGGAAATCTTCGAACTGCAGTTCCCGCTGCGGGACGTCGTTTCCTTGCAGTGCCGGCAGCCGAACCTCGAAGGCCAGGGGGAAATCCCGTTGCGGCGCCTCGTCAAGGAAGCGCTCCGCATGCGTCCGGACCGGCTCGTTGTCGGTGAAGTCCGTGAAGCCGAGAGCCTGGACATGCTCATCGCCCTCAACTCCGGCCTTCCCGGCATGTGCACGGTCCACGCGAACTCCGCGCACGATGCCGTCACCAAGATCTGCACCCTGCCGCTGCTCGCGGGGGAGAACATTTCCAGCGCCTTCGTGGTGCCCACGGTGGCGTCCTGCATCGACCTGGTGGTCCACTGCAACCGCAACGCCAACGGCCGCCGGCAGGTGATGGAAATCCTCTCGCTGGGCAAGCGGGTGGAGAACGGGATCATCGAGTCGTCCCCGGTCTTCTCGATGCAGGACGGCCAACTGCTTCCCCGGGCGAATGCCATGCCCTCGCCGGAGAAGTTCTCCCGGGCCGGCTTCGATGTCGCCGCGCTGCTGGGGGCCCGGTGACGGCGCCCCTCCTCGGCATCCTGTGCGGACTGGGTGTCTTCCTCATCTGGTGGTCCGCGTGGGAACAGCCGCCCGCCGTCGTGCGCGAAAAGAAGCCGGGAAAGCTGGAGACGCTGCTGCTGACGGCGGGAATCGAAAAGGTCAGTTCAGCCGGCCTCATCGCCTCTTGCGTCGGGCTGGGCCTGTTCGTGGTCCTGGTGATTTTCGTGGTGACGGGCTCGCTGCCGATCGCCACCTGCTTTGGCCTTTTCGGCGCCTGGCTGCCGTTTGCCGTGGTGCGTTGGAGGGCCCGACGCCGCACTGCCGTGCTCCGCGAGCTGTGGCCCGACGTCGTTGACCACCTCCGTTCGGCGATCCGCGCCGGCCTGCCGCTCCCGGAAGCGCTGATCCAGCTTGGGCACAAAGGCCCGGAAGAGCTGCGCGGCCTGTTCCTGGACTTCGGGGCGGACTACCGGGCCGGCGGACAGTTCGACGCCGCACTGAACCGTTTGAAGGACCGCCTGGCCGATCCCGTAGCGGACCGGATTGTCGAGGCTTTGCGGATGACCCGCGATGTGGGCGGTTCCGATCTCGGACGGCTCCTGGGCACCCTGGGCGAGTTCCTGCGCGAGAGCGCCCGCACCCGCAGCGAGCTGGAAGCCCGCCAGTCCTGGACCATCAACGCGGCCCGCCTTGCCGTAGCTGCACCATGGATCGTGCTCATGCTGCTGGCAAGCCGGCCCGAGGCAATCGCCGCCTACAACACCCCCGTTGGCGTCGCGGTACTTCTGGGCGGCCTGGTGATTTCTGCCTTCTGCTACTCGGTCATGCTGCGGATCGGTGCCCTTCCGGAAGACGAGAGGGTGCTTCGATGAACAGCCTGGCAGCACTGTCCGTTCTGTGCGGGCTCCTCCTCGGCGCCGGTCTCTGGCTGGTCCTTGTGCGCATGCCATTCATGCGTGCCACACCGTTCGCGGACCGCATCGAGCCGCAGCTGAGGTCGCACAACCTTGAATCCACCTTGCTGCGGCACTCCGAACACAACCTCACTCCCTTCGGACCGTTGGAACGGATCCTCCGCCCGATCGTGCAGGACGGCCTGCACTACCTGGCGAAGTTCAACTTCGGGACCACGGCCCTGAACAAGAGGCTTGCCCAGGCCGGCTCCGGAAAGACCGCCCTCGATTTCCGCGCAGAACAGTTGCTGTGGGCGGCTGGAGGATTCGTCCTTGCCATTGTCCTGGCCGTCTTCAGTGCCACGGCTGGGCGCTTCAACCTGGTACTTGCCCTGGTGTCTGTACTGGGAGCAACGCTGGGCGGCTTCCTGTTCAGGGACTACCTGCTTGGCGTCCAGATCAAGCGGCGCGAAGCCCGCATGCTCGCCGAATTCCCGAGCCTCGCCGAACTCATGGCCCTGGCCGTGGGCGCCGGTGAAAGCGCAGTCGGCGCGCTGGACCGGGTCTGCCGGACCGCACGGGGCGAACTGGCGAAGGAATTCTCCCTGGTTCTTGCTGCCACCCGGGCCGGGAAACCCCTGGTGGAGGCCCTCCAGGATTTCTCCGCCCGCACTGAGCTCGGCGCCCTGGTCCGCTTTGTCGATGGCATGGTGGTGGCCGTGGAACGCGGAACACCGTTGGCGGACGTGCTCCGCGCCCAGGCCTCGGACGTTCGCGACACCGCCAAACGGGAACTTATGGAATCGGCGGGCCGCAAGGAGATCGGCATGATGGTTCCCCTCGTTTTCGGCGTCCTGCCGCTCACGGTCGTATTTGCCGTCTTTCCGGGCGTCGCCGCGCTCAACCTGGGGTTCTGATGCACCCCGCAAAACAACCATTTGTACCTAATGATCCGCAGGAAGAAACGGGATTGACCATGACAACTCACCAGCTCCGGCGCCTCCCGATGGTTGCCTTTTGCTACCTTTCGTCGACGCTGGAAGGCGTCACCTCGCGCTGCGCCCGCCGCTTGGCTTCCGACGGCGGCACGTCCGAACGCGGAGACGTTCCGGGCTGGGTGATGATCACCCTCATGTCGGCTGCCCTGGTTGCCGGGCTGCTGGCGCTTGCCGCCCCCGCGCTGGAAGGCCTGTTCAACAGCGCCATCTCCAAAGTGAAGTAGCGTGCTGCCGGACACCAGGGCGGATGCAGCGCATCCTGACACCCGCGACAGCGAGCGGGGCGCCGCCGTCGTCGATTTCGTCCTGGTCGGCAGCCTGCTCACTTTGCTTTTCCTCGCGATCATCCAGCTCACGCTCGTGTTGCATGTCCGCAACACCCTGATCGACGCCGCGTCTTCCGGCGCGCGGTACGGCACCCTCGCGGACCGCACCCCTGCGCATGCGCGGCAACGTGCCGCTGAACTCATCGGAACGGCGTTGAACGCCGACTACGCGCGGGACATCTCGACGTCGGAGGTCGAGTTCCAAGGCATCCGCACCTTGGAGGTCACCATCAAAGCTCCGCTCCCCGTCGTGGGAATGTTCGGTGTGCCCGTTTCCGTGCTGGAGGTGAAGGGCCATGCCGCGCTTGCCGGCTGAGCTGCGCCGCCGCTTCGCTTCACGGTTCCGGGTGGCACTTTGCCGTCCCGCACCCGGTGAGGTCCGCACATCGGAGCAGGACCCCGAGCAGGGGAGCGCCGTCGTCGAATTCACTTTCCTCGCGCTGCTGCTGATGGTTCCCTTGGTGTACTTCATCGTGACGGTCGGACAGCTGCAGGGCGGCGCCTTCGCCGTGGTCGGAGCCGCAGACCAAGCGGCGAAGGTCTTCGTTGCCCAGGAAGACGCCGGCCGCGCACGCCTGGCCGCGGAACGGGCCGCTTCCTTGACCTTGGCCGACTACGGCCATCCCGCTGAGCGCGCGACGGTCAGGATCAGCTGCGACCGGGCCGACTGCATGTCCGCGGGTGCCACTGTCACCGTGGCAGTCGACCTCACGGTCCCGCTGCCCATGGTGCCGTTCGGCGATGCGCTGCGCCTCGACGCCGGACACCTGAACGCCTCGGCATCCCAGGTCGTCGGGAGGTTCCGGTGAACCTTGAGGCTCCGGTGAACGGAGAGCCCTTGGCAGAACAGGATGATCCGGAGCGCGGCCAGACCATGGTGCTGATCATCGGGTTCACGCTCGTTGCGCTGCTCCTGGCAAGCGTTGTTGCGGCAGTGTCGGCCGTGTACATCGAACACAAGAAGCTTCTCTCGATGGCCGACGGCGCCTCCGTGGCCGCCGCCGACAGCTACACCCTGGGCGGGACGAGCGAAGGATCCAGCAGGCCTGCCGCTGTACTCACCAGCGAACGGGTCCGCAGCGTGACGGAGTCCTACCTCTCCCGGAACAACGCGTACGGGCGCTTCGACCGGCTGGCTGTCGCCGGTGCCACGGGCAGCCGGGATTCCTCCTCCGCCGATGTCATCCTCACCGCCGTGGCGCATCCGCCGATCGTCAGCTTCCTGCTTCCGGACGGCATACCCATCGAGGCGCGGTCCACGGCGCGGTCCCGCCTCACCCGCTGACGCCCGCCTGCATTGAGGTGAGCCCCGCGTCATGCGGCAGCACGGCACACCGTGCGGCCCCGCGGATGGCGTAGGCTTGAACAACCATGGCTGAGATTGATTTTTCCGCGGAAATCCGCGCCCTTCGCTCCACCTATTCCTCCATTGAACAGGTGTCCGATGTCGAGAAGCTCAAGGCTGAGATCGCTGAACTGAGCGAGCAGGCGGGCGCGCCGGACCTCTGGGATGATCCGGCGTCGGCCCAGCAGGTCACCTCCCGGCTCTCGCACCGGCAGTCCGAGCTGGAGCGCTTGAACAAGCTCTCCGGACGCATTGACGACCTCGAGGTGCTGGTCGAGCTGGGCCAGGCCGAAGGCGATGCGGATTCCCTGGCAGAGGCTGCCACGGAACTGGAATCGATCCGCAAGGCGCTGGCCGACCTCGAAGTGGTTACGCTGCTTTCGGGCGAATACGACGAGCGCGAGGCCGTCGTCACCATCCGCGCCGGCGCCGGCGGCGTGGATGCCGCGGACTTCGCCGAGATGCTGCTGCGCATGTACCTCCGCTGGGCTGAGCGCCACGGCTATCCCACCACCGTCATGGACACCTCCTATGCCGAAGAAGCCGGGCTCAAGTCCGCCACCTTTGAAGTCAAGGCGCCTTATGCTTTTGGAACCTTGAGCGTCGAAGCCGGCACGCACCGCCTGGTGCGCATCAGCCCCTTCGACAACCAGGGCCGCCGCCAGACGTCCTTCGCCGCGGTCGAGGTCATCCCGCTCATCGAGCAGACCGACTCGATCGAGATCCCGGACAACGAAATCCGGGTGGACGTCTTCCGTTCCTCCGGCCCGGGCGGGCAGTCCGTGAACACCACCGACTCCGCGGTCCGGCTGACCCACATCCCCACGGGCATCGTGGTGTCCATGCAGAACGAAAAGTCGCAGCTGCAGAACCGCGCCGCAGCCATGCGCGTCCTGCAGTCCCGACTGCTCCTGCTGAAGAAGGAACAGGAAGACGCCGAGAAGAAGGCCCTGGCCGGCGACGTGAAGGCTTCGTGGGGCGACCAGATGCGCTCCTACGTGCTGAACCCGTACCAGATGGTCAAGGACCTCCGCACCGAGCATGAAGTGGGCAACACCTCGGCCGTGCTCGACGGCGACATCGACGACTTCATCGACGCCGGCATCCGCTGGCGCACCGGAAACCGCAACGCCGCCGAATAAGCGGCCGTCCGCCGTCGGGCGTTCCGCTGCTGCCCCGAATCGGCGACACGCCCCGCTAAGCCCCGCCCATCCCGGCGGGGCGTGCGTATAGTCGAAGGGCCGGCGCCCATCTTCCCCCAACGATAAGCCCCAGCGCTGGCGGTTGGATCCTCGCAAGATGCGGCCGGTCCTGCGGGGTTGTCGAAGAGTCATGATCCGATTTGAGAACGTCACCAAGGTTTACGACCCGAATGCGAGGCCGGCGCTTGATGACGTCAGCCTTGAGATCGAGCGCGGGGAATTCACCTTCCTTGTGGGCGCTTCGGGTTCCGGGAAGTCAACCTTCCTGCGGCTGATCCTGAAAGAGGACCGCGCCACCTCCGGTTCCGTGTACGTTGCCGGGCAGAACGTTGCGAACATTTCCAGCTGGCGCGTTCCCAGGCTGCGCCGCGGCATCGGCGTCGTCTTCCAGGACTTCCGCCTCCTGCCGCAGAAGAACGTCTTCGCCAACGTCGCCTTCGCGATGCAGGTCATTGGCAAGAGCCGCAGCATCATCAAGGAAACCGTGCCCGAGGTCCTCAAGACAGTCGGCCTTGAAGGCAAGGAAAAGCGCATGCCGCACGAGCTCTCCGGCGGCGAACAGCAGCGCGTCGCCATTGCGCGGGCCGTGGTGAACCGGCCCGGCATCCTGCTGGCGGACGAACCGACCGGCAACCTGGACCCCATTACCTCGATGGGCATCATGGGCGTCCTGGACAAGATCAACCAGAACGGAACCACAGTGGTCATGGCCACCCACGATGACGACATCGTGAATGAAATGCGCAAGCGCGTCGTCGAGCTGCGCAACGGCAAGGTGGTCCGCGACGAAGCCAAGGCCCTCTACACGTCCATGATTCCGGTGGTAGGGGAGTCTCGCAGGCTGAAGGACGCCAGCGGCGAAGAACTCGACCGGGCAGCGGGGGTGCAGCAGTGAGGCTCGCATTCATCCTCGGCGAAATCGGCAGCGGCCTGCGCCGCAACCTTTCGATGGTGGTCTCCGTCATCCTGGTCACTTTTGTGTCCCTGACCTTTGTTGGTGCGGCAGGCATGCTGCAGATGCAGATCAACCAGATGAAGGGGTACTGGTACGACAAAGTCCAGGTGGCCATCTTCCTCTGCAATGAGTCCTCGACGGCGGCCGGCTGCGCGTCCGGCGCCGTCACCGATGAGCAGCGTGAGAACCTCGGCAAAATGCTCGAATCTCCCGCCGTCAAGCAGTACATCAGCGACTTCCAGTTCGAATCCCAGGCCGAGGCGTTCCAGCACTTTAAGGAACAGTTCTCCAACTCGCCGATTGTCGATTCGGTGACCCAGGACCAGCTCCCGGCGTCCTTCCGGATCAACATGAAGGATCCGGAGAAGTACCAGATCATCAGCGAAACTTTCTCCTCCCAGCCTGGTGTGGAGACCGTCAGCGACCAGCGCCAGGTCCTTGAACGGATCTTCGTCTGGATGAACGGAGCCTCCGTAGTGGCCATGGGCATCGCCGGCGTCATGATTGTCTGCGCGGTGCTGCTGATCACCACCACCATCAGGTTGTCCGCCTTCAGCCGGCGACGGGAAACTGGAATCATGCGCCTGGTGGGTGCGTCCAAGACGGTCATCCAGTTGCCGTTCATCCTGGAGGGGGTCATCGCTGCCGTCATCGGTGCGCTCCTGGCCTCCGGTACGCTGTGGCTGGTGACGCTGTGGCTCAACGGAGACCTGTCACGGCAATTCCTGAATACTCCCTTTATCTCCTCAGCCCAGGTGCTCGTGGTTGCCCCGGTCCTGATCGCCCTGGGTGGCGGCCTGGCGGGCATCGCGTCCCTGCTGACCCTCCGCCGATACCTCAAGGTGTAACGATGAACCGCAGCGAAAAACAGAAGACGGCATTGCCGGCGTCGGGCAAGATTTTGCTGCCGGTGCAGCTGAAGCTTGCGGCTTGCCGGACGAAAATCGTGGCTGCCGCCCTCGCGGTGACGCTCGCTGCCGGCTTGGGTGCTGCTGCGCCGCTCGCGCAGGCCGACGAGCTTGAGGACCGCCAGGCGGCCTTGGAGGCCGAAGCAGCACGGGTTGAACAGTCCTTGGAGTTCGTCGATTCCAAGATCGCCAAGGCTGCGGGCGACCTGGTGATCTACCAGGGCCGCCTGCCGGGTGCCCAGCAGGCCCTGCTCGAGGCGCAGGGCCGTGTGGCCTCCGCTGTCCGCGAGGTTGAGGCCCTCGCTGCCCGCGTGGACCTGGCCCAGCAGAACAAGGCCAAGATCACCGAGCAGCTGGAAAACGACAAGCAGAAGATCAGCGAGACGAAGAAGCTGATCGGCCAGATCGCGTCCCAGGCCTACAAGTCCGGTGGCGTCCCCACCAATGTGGCGCTGCTGTTCGGATCGAACGACGGCGGCAGCCTCACCGAAACGATGGACCTCGCCGACCAGGCGATGCGCAGCCAGAACGCGGCAATGACCAAGCTGACGCAGCAGAACGCCACCAACGTGAACTCCCAGGCCCGCCTCGCTGCCGTCGAGGAAGAAATCCGGGACCTGAAGGCCAAGGCCGATGCCGCGCTGGCCCGGGAGAAGGCAGCCCGGGACGAAGCCGCGGCCAAGAAGGCCGAAGTGGACAAGCTGATTGCGGACACCACGCGCCTGAACAGCCAGTTGCAGGCCGCCAAGCCCGGTATCCAAGCCAAGCTCCAGCTGGTCAAGAAGCAGCAGCAGACGGTCGCCGCCGAAATTGCCGAGCGGGACCGCAAGCTCCGCGAAGCATGGGAAGCCGAGCAGCGCCGGATCGCCGAAGCCGCCGCAGCGGCTGCCAGGGCCCGGAATGAAGTGCCGCCGCCCTACAACCCGCCGGTGGTTCCGCCAAGTTCGGCATTCGGCCTGATCCACCCCGTCTCAGCCCCGATCAGTTCAGGGTTCGGCTGGCGTGCCACGCCGCCCGGAACCATCGATTTCTACGGCCAGGGCGGCTACATGCATACCGGCCTCGACTTCGGTGCAGCCTGCGGCACCCCTGTCTACGCCGCTGCTGCCGGTACCGTGTTCTCCGCAGGCTGGGGCAACGACGGCGGCGGCAACCGGGTGAAGATCTCGCACGGCGTGGTGGGCGGCCATTCGCTGACCACTGTCTACTACCACAACACCAGCGTGGTGGTCTCTGAAGGACAGCAGGTCAGCCGCGGCCAGGTGATTGCCTACTCCGGAACCACCGGCAACTCGACCGGCTGCCACGTGCACTTCGAGACGTGGCTGGACTCGGCCGCCGTCGACCCCATGACCCTGCTCTAGCAGGGCGGAAAGCAGCGCACCCGCTGGCGTAGACTGGTGGGAATCTCAACAGAGCAAGGAGTTCTACCGTGCCCAAGGAAAGTGGCCGTAAGGTAGTGGCCACCAATCGCAAGGCCCGGCACAACTACCACATCCTGGACAGCTATGAGGCCGGCATCGCCCTCATGGGAACCGAAGTGAAGTCCCTTCGCGAAGGCCATGCCTCGATGGTCGACGGCTTCTGCACCTTCTACAACGATGAGTTGTGGATGGAGGGTATCCACATCCCCGAGTACAACCAGGGGAGCTGGACCAACCACGCCGCCCGCCGCCGTCGCAAGCTGCTCCTGCACCGCGAGGAACTGGACAAGATCGCCGTCAAGATCAAGGAATCCGGCTTCACTGTAGTGCCCTTGCAGCTGTACTTCCTGGACGGCCGGGCGAAGGTCGAAATTGCCTTGGCCCGCGGTAAGAAGGACTACGACAAGCGCCAGACCCTCCGCGAGCAGCAGGACAACCGCGAAGCGCTGCGCGAAATGCGCGAACGCAACCGCCGTTAACAGCGCCTTCTGAAACGCAGCGCGGCCATGGAATGAATCCGTGCGGCCATGCGTTATCATGGATAGTCCGGACGGAATGGTGGCATTGCTGCTGAGCCGGACGGACTTTGGTAACAAAATACGGGGATGATCGGTTTCGACGATGTTAGTCGCGACAGGTGAAGCGGGCCGAGGATGCAGATTTATCTCGTAAACGCTGTCTGCAAACCAATAAGTGCCGAATCTAAGCGCACTGACTTCGCTCTCGCTGCCTAAGCAGTAAGACAGTCCGTCAGCCCGGGGTTGCTATCGCCCCGGTTCCTGGCGTCATTTAGATAGCCACTGCTGTTTACCTTCGTCATCGGGGTGAACGGGACTTTCAGATGACTGGGCCCGGATCAGCCAGCTGTTTGCAGCATGGCTGGGGCCGAGAAAATCCGACGCAAACTGCGCCCGGAGAAGCCCTGACAACACGACATCGGACGGGGGTTCAATTCCCCCCATCTCCACGAATCAAGGCCCCTGGAAACAGGGGCCTTTTTCGTTTCCACTTCCTCCAGGGAGCTTGCGATGGATAACGAAGAATCGGACGACGGCGACGCCCTGGACGCGTACTCGCGGATCGTCACCGGCGTGGCCGGGAGCGTTACCGCCCACGTTGCAGCGCTGGAAATGAGCGGCGTGCGCGGCGGTTACACCCGCCGGGGAAGCGGATCGGCGGTGGTCTTCACCGACGACGGCTACCTGCTGACGAACGCGCATGTGGTGGCCGGCCTGGAACAGGGGCGCGCGCTGTTCGCCGACGGCAGGCGGAGCCAGGTGGAACTTGTGGGTGCGGATCCGCTCTCCGACCTGGCGGTGCTGCATGCCCGTCAGGCACCGCCGCCGGCCGTGCTCGGCGACGCCGAGAAGCTGAGGGTGGGCCAACTGGTAGTGGCGGTGGGGAATCCGCTGGGCCTTGCGGGCTCGGTGACGGCTGGTGTCGTGAGCGGCCTGGGCAGGTCCATCCCCGTCCGTTCGGGCCGGCACACGCGGCTCATCGAGGATGTGATCCAGACGGACGCCTCACTCAACCCGGGAAACTCCGGAGGCGCATTGGCTGACGCCAAGGGCCGCGTGGTGGGGATCAACACGGCGGTGGCCGGTGCAGGACTCGGGCTCGCCGTGCCGATCAACGGAACCACCCGCCGGATCATCTCCGCACTGCTGCGGGACGGCAGGGTGGCCCGTGCCTACCTTGGCCTGGTCACCACACCGGTTCCGCTGGACGTAGCGGCCGTGGTGCGGACCGGATTCACGGAGGGCCTCATGGTGGCGGAGGTCATCGCCGGGTCGCCGGCCGAGCGCGCAGGAATGCAGGCCGGTGATCTTGTCCTGAGTGCGCAGGAACGGCCGCTGAACAGTGCGGAGAGCCTGCAGAAGCTCCTCTTTGCGCAGGCAATCGGGGAGCCTTTCAGGATGTCGGTGCTGCGTGCGGGGAAGGTGTTCAGGATCGTGGCGCAGCCGGTGGAGCTGGATGGGTAGGTGCCCGGCTTGTCAGTGTCCGGCTTTTAAGTGTCCGGGGCGCAGCGCCCCGGACACCGTTACTTCCGCTTGAGATGAGCCACGGGGTCGGTATCGGTACCGGGATCATGCTTGGCGCGCTTGATGGCCCGCTTCTGCTTGATCGACTTGCCGCTCTTCTTCATCTCGTGCTGGTGTGGTGATTTGTCAGGCATGGCTTGCTCCTGTGCCGTATCCCTGGGAACCACTCCCGGAGGCCGTCGGCCTCCACTTTGTAAATTACGCCCCTTTCGAACGAAAGCAACGGGCGGACGAAAGCAACGGGCGGACGAAAGCAAGCGGCCTGGGCGTTCCTGGGTTCCCGGCTCAGCCCGCCGCCACGTCCGTGACCCCCACGAACCGCGTGCCGATTCCTTCGTACTCGCTCCGGACCTCCCCGGGCAGTACTCCGGGGACCTCGTTGCTCCGGTGATGGCCGCAAAAGACGTAGGTGAATTCCGGCCACCATTTCTTCGGGCGGGCGGCCTCGCTGTAGCCGCACACCACACACTGCAGGTGCACCCAGACAGGGCGCTTGCCTGTCCTGTTGGCCCGCGATTGCACGAGCCACTGCGGCGGGTTTTCCTGCAGTCCGGCAAGTTCAGCGGGCGAAAGCCTGGCGGGGATTCCGTGGCGCTGCGCCATTTCGAGGGGGATATCAAGGGCCACGGCCGCGTCACGTCTGCTGATCACCGTTTCAACGATACGGGACTCCGGGCTGCACGGAACGCGGGCGTGTGGGGAGGGACAGGCGTAGGCTGTGCACATGAATGACGCGGCCGTCCTCCCTCCGGCCACTCCGCTGCAGAAACGCGTGCTGGCGGTGGCCATTGTGGCATCGTTCATCGCCTTCCTCGATACCTTCGTGGTCAACCTCGCCCTGCCTGCGATCGGCCGCGAACTGGGCGGCGGACTGGTCATCCAGCAGTGGGTGGTGGATGCCTACCTGCTCACCCTTGGCGGGCTGATCCTTGTCGCCGGCTCCCTGTCGGATCACTTCGGCCGGGTCCGGGTGCTCGAATGGGGACTGGGTGGCTTTGCGCTGACGTCCGTGTTGTGCGGGCTCGCCTGGTCGGGGGAGGTGCTGGTGGTGGCCCGGGCCCTGCAGGGCGTGGCGGGCGCCTTGGTGGTTCCGAGTTCGCTGGCGCTGATCGTGAACTTCTTCAGCGGCCCGGCCCAATCCCGGGCCATCGGCCAGTGGTCCGGCTGGACCAGCGCAGCCGCGATCGTCGCCCCGCTGGTCGGCGGACTGTCCGTGGATTACCTGTCCTGGCGCTTCTTCTTTTTCGCGAACATCATTCCCTTGGCTATCGTCTGGCCGCTGGTCCTGAAGCTTCGCGCGGACGACAGCAAGGATCCCGCGTCGGGTCGGATCGACTACCTTGGCGCGTTCCTGGCGATCGTCGGGCTGGGTGGCCCGGTCTACGCGTTCATCGAGCAGGGCCGCCTTGGCTGGGGCAGCCCCTTTGTCTGGATTCCCCTGACGGTCGGCGTGGCGGGGCTCGTGTTGTTCCTGGTCCACGAGGCCCGGACCCCGGCGCCCATGCTCCCGCTCAAGCTCTTCGGGATCCGGAACTTCGGATGGGGCAACCTGGCAACGCTGGCCATCTACGCTGCGTTCTCGCTGGGCTTCTTCATCCTCGGCATCTACCTGCAGCAAGTGGGCGGAATGAGTGCGACGGCGGCCGGCATCGCGTTGCTGCCGTCCACCGTGATCCTGATGCTCGCCTCCAGTTACTTCGGCGGCCTGGCGGGCAAGTACGGGCCGCGCTGGTTCATGACGTTCGGTCCCGTGCTCTGCGGTGTCGGTTTCTTGTTGCTCCTCACGGTGCAGTCCCCGCTCAACTACTGGACGCAGGTGCTGCCCGGGCAGATTGTGTTCGGCGTGGGGCTTGCCGTCACGGTGGCCCCACTCACGGCGGCGATCCTCGGCGCAGTCCCCGCGGAACAAGCAGGGATCGGCTCAGCGATCAACAATGCCGTCGCCCGCATCGCGGGCCTGGTCTGCATCGCCTTCGCCGGGATTATCACCGGACCGGTGCTCACGACGGCGGGCCTGCATCAGGGCGCGGTGGTCACCGCGGTGCTGCTGATGATCGGGGCGGCGGCGTCCGCCGTCGGGATCCGGAACCCGGAACTGGAAGCGGTACCGCAGGGCGGCGAACCGGGTTAGGGTCAGTCGGCGCCGAGCGTGCAGCCTTCATGGCGCGAGTCGGACGCTACCCAGAGGGCGGAAGCGACTTCATCGGCGAGATCGTATTCGCGGCTCGATGCACCGCTGCCGATCTTGACCACCAGGGCGCCGCCGAACGGCTTCCGGCCCATGACCTGTACGTTGGCGTCGAGGTCGATTTCCTCGGCCGCCAGGTATCTGAGGAGGTCCGGGTTCTCGTCGCTGATGCGGGTGATCCGGCCGGAATGGCCCTCGTCCAGCTCGACCATCCGGTGGGCGTGCGGCAACTGCACGGTGCCGTCAGCGGCGGGAATGGGATCGCCGTGCGGGTCGCGGGAGGGGTTGCCGAGTTTCACGGCCATGCGTTCGATGAAGGTATCGGACACGGCGTGCTCCAGCAGTTCGGCCTCGTCATGCACCTCGTCCCAGCTGTAGCCGAGCTCCATCACGAGGTACGTTTCGATCAGCCGGTGGCGGCGCACCATGGCCAAGGCCAGGCGCATGCCTTCCGCGGTGAGCGTGATGGCACTGTACGGCTGGTGGTCCACCAGGCCCTGGTCCTTGAGCTTGCGGACCATTTCGGAGACGGAGGAGTTCGCCACCCCCAGCCGCTGGGCCAGCTGCGAGGACGTGATGGGCTTGTCCTGCCACTCGGTGAACGAGTAGATGACCTTGACGTAGTCCTCGATCGAGGATGAGGGCGTACCGGTCTTCACGGTTCCAAGCCTACCGTGAACGGCAGGCCTCATACTTTGCGGGCCCGCCAGCTCCGGGTCACATAGGGCAGCCGGATGACCTCGCCCGGCGCGTGGCCGAGGTGTTCGTAGAGGTACCACTCCAGGTTGCCCATGACCTTGGCCCGGGTGGCCTCGTTGGCGCGCAGGTAGTAGCTGCGCGACTTGGTCAGCTCCATGATGTCCTCCGGTAGGAGCGGATCCTTCCAGGGGCTGAGGTGGCTTTCGAGGCCTTCGAATTCCGGCCCCACCACCGGCCGGAAACCCGCTTTGTGCACGTCCCCGGCGTGCATGATCCGGGAGAGCCGGTGGACCCACGGAACCGTGGTGTCGAGCTGGTTCCAGACCAGGCCGAGTACCCCGCCCGGGCGGAGGATGCGTGCCAGCTCGGTGCTTGCCGGCAGTGGATCGCACCAGTGCCAGGCCTGGGCAACGGTGGCGACGTCGAATGCTGAGTCCGCCAGTCCTGTTGCCTCGGCCGTGCCGAGCAGGGCCGTGGCCTCCGGAAAATCCTTCCGCAATTGCGCGAGCATGTCCTCGGAGGGGTCGACGGCGGTCGTCGCCAGCCCGCGCTCCAGCAGCAGCGCGGTGAACTTGCCCGTCCCCGCACCGATGTCCGCAGCGGTCCGGGCGCCGTCGGGGATCAGCCAGTCCGCGGAGTCTGCGGGGTAGCCGGGACGGACGCGGTGGTAGTGCTCACCGCCGTCCTGGAAACTTGAGCCCAGTTGCCGCCGCCGCTCGCTGTCCAGCTTCGGCCCGTGCTTTGCTGCCACGCAGCCTTCCTTCGCAGGTCCTGAAAAATACCCTACGAATCTACCGCATTCAGTCGGTGCTGCAGGGCGCTGCGCCGGCAGTGCCGGGAGTGTTCGGAGCCCAGTGCGGGTAGCTGCGGTGGTCGTTGGCGGGAACCCAGCGGCCGGCGTCCACGACGTAATCCCAGCCGAGGCCGTCGGACTTGAGCGCCTTGATTCCGGCGATCAGGCGCGTTGCGTCCTCCAGCCGGGAACCCAGGCCGAAACTGGCGCGGAGGGAACCGGACGGCAGGCCCAGGCGCTTGAGCAGCGGATGGGCGCAGAAGCGGCCGTCGCGCAGGCCGATGCCGTGTTCGGCAGCAAGGTAGGCGGCCACCAGTCCGGCGTCATAGCCCTCGAGGGAGAAGTTGACCACGCCGATGGTGTCTGCCGGGTCGGTGTCGCTGAAGATCTGGTGCACCGTGAGGCCGTCGACCTCCTTGAGGCCCTCAACGAGGTGCGTGCGGATGGCGGCTTCGTGGGCGTGCCACTCGTCCTGGTCCAGTTCCGCGATGACCTGCGTGGCCCGGGCGAGGGTCGCGGCACCGAGCACGTTGGGGGAGCCGCCTTCGTGGCGGGCCGGGCCGGTGGCCCAGCTGACGGAATCGAGGCGTGCTTCACGGACGGCGCCGCCGCCGGCCAGGTGCGGGATGCCGGCGTCGAGCCAGTCGCTGCGTCCGACGACGACGCCGGCGCCGAACGGTGCGTACAGCTTGTGTCCGGAGAACACCAGGTAGTCGATGTCGGCTGCTGCGATGTCCACCCGGCGGTGGGGGGCAAGCTGTGCTGCGTCGACGACGATGCGGGCGCCGAATTCGTGGGCGAGGGCAGCGAGTTCCTTGACGGGCAGGATTTCGCCCGTCACGTTGGATGCCCCGGTGACGGCGAGCAGGCTGATGCCGCCCTGGGCCAGCGCCTCACGGATGTTGGCAATGGTCCCGGCAAGGGTCGGGGCCGCCACGATGCTGCGGTGCGGGACGTTCTGCCAGGGGAGCAGGTTGGCGTGGTGCTCGATGTCGAGGTAGAGCACTTCACCGGCGGGCTTGCCGTCGACGGCGGGCAGGCAGCCGGCCAGCAGGTTCAGCGAATCCGTGGTGTTCCGGGTGAAGATCACGCTGTCGTCGGCGCGGCCGCCGACGAATTCGCGGACGATGTTCCGGGAGTTTTCGTAGACCGAGGTGCTGATCTGCGAGGCGTAGCCGGCGCCGCGGTGCACGCTGGCGTAGAAGGGGAGGATTTCGTTGAGGTATGCGGAGACGACGGTCAACGCCGGGGCGGAGGCACCGTAGTCGAGGTTCGCGTAACGCACGTGGCCGCCTTGGATTAGCGGGGCCTGCAGTTCGGCGCCGGTGACCGCGGCGAGCGGACGGACGGCCGGGGAAAGGAGGGCGTCGTTGTGGCGCAGTTCAGTGGGAGAAATCGTGGCAGTGCTCATGGCAGTCCTCATTCAAGGGAACCCTGCAGGCAGGGAATCCGCGCTTGCCGCATCCGTTCCGGACCGGCCTGGTCGTCACCCGGGGCACCCCGCCGCGATGGAGGGTTGCCGGCCAGCAAACCGGGGTTTTGCGCTGGCACTCGTGACCTGTCTTTGAGACTAAGACACCATACGGGAGGCGCCAAAGCCGGGTTGTTTTGTTAAGCCGATTATTACGAAAATGCCGTTTCCTGCCGTTTAGCCGAATAAAAATCGGCGGCTGCCCCTTGCTTGGGGCGGCCGCCGATGAATCTTCGTTTGCCTTCAGGACAGGGCTCAGAGCAGGTCGTCGATGCCGGGGTTGAGCGTCTTCAGGACTTCGGAGTGCAGGATCGAGTTGGTGGCCACGGCGTTGCCGCCGAAGGGGCCGTCCTTGCCGTCGAGTGAGGTAAAGCGTCCGCCCGCCTCGGTGACAATCGGGACGAGGGCTGCCATGTCGTAGAGCTCCAGTTCAGGCTCGGCGGCGATGTCCACGGCGCCCTCGGCAACAAGGCAGTAGGACCAGAAGTCACCGTAGGCACGGCTGCGCCAGACGGAGTCTTCCAGCTCCAGGAACGAATCCAGGGATCCCTGCTTCTTCCACTCCGAAATCTCGGAGTAGGACAGCGAGGCATCGGAGAGCCGCGAAACGTTGCTGACCTTGAGGCGGGTAGCAGAGGCCAAAGAGCGCCCCGTGTACGCGCCGCCGCCCTTCACCGCCCACCAGCGCCGGCCCAACGCGGGCGCGCTGACGACGCCGACCACCACTTCGTCGCCGTCGACGAGTGCGATCAAGGTAGCCCAGACAGGGACTCCGCGGACGAAGTTCTTTGTCCCGTCGATCGGGTCGATGATCCAGCGCCGGGAGCCATGGCCCGAACTGCCGAACTCCTCGCCGAGCACGGCATCCCGGGGCCGCGAGCGGGAGAGCTGGCCACGGATGGATTCCTCGGCCGCGCGGTCGGCGTCGGTGACGGGAGTGAGATCGGGCTTGGACTCGACCTTCAGGTCCAAGGCCTTGAAGCGCTCCATGGTCAGGGCATCGACGGAATCCGCCAGCACGTGGGCAAGGCGGAGATCGTCGTTGTAGTTCGGATCGGCTTGGGTCATGGTTCCAAACTACCGGCAAGACGGGCCGGGCCGGGGGAGGTGCCGTCAGATGACGGTGCCCAGTTCCTTGGTTTCCTTGGCTTCCTGGCGCGGATCTGCGCCGAGGAGTCGGCGGAGCGAGGCGAGACGCGCCGGGCCGGCGTCGCCCGCAGAGCCGGAGGCAACCCACTCGTCGAGCCCGCAGCGCACGGCGTTGGCGTCGTGCTTGCAGCCGCGCTCGCAGGATTCGGTGCCCGGTTCGAGGTCGGGGAAGGCATGCATGATGCGGTCAGGATCCACCAGGGCCAGACCGAAGGAACGGATGCCGGGCGTGTCGATGATCCAGCTGCCGGCCGGTGCGTCGTCAAGCTTCAGCGCGAGGGCAGAGGACGAGGTGTGGCGGCCCCGTCCGGTGACGGCATTGACGCCGCCGGTGGCGCGCTCGGCGCCCGTGAGTGCGTTGACCATGGTGGACTTCCCGACGCCGGAATGGCCAAGCATGACCGTGACCTTGCCGTCGAGGTGCTCCCGCAAGCGGCTGACGGCGTTGCCGTCGAGGCGTGCCGAGAGGCCGTCGTCGCTCCGGGCGTCGATACCCGAGGCCTCGGCATCGGCTGTGCGGCTGATGATCACCGGGAAGTCGAGGGCGAGGTAGTTGGCGAGCAGTTCCGCGGGATCCTTGACATCAGCCTTGGTGACGAGCAGCAGCGGCTCAATGCCGGCGTCGTACGCTGCCACCAGGGCGCGGTCGATGAAACCGGTGCGCGGCTCCGGGTTGGCCGCCGCCACCACGATCACCAGCTGGTCGGCGTTGGCGACCACCACGCGTTCCACGGGATCGGTGTCATCGGCGCTGCGGCGCAGCACGGTTTTCCGCTCCTCCACGCGGACCAGGCGGGCCAGCGCATCCGGGCCGCCCGAGACGTCTCCCACCAGTGCGACGAAATCGCCAGGTACCACCGGGGTCCGCCGGAGCTCGCGCGCGCGGGCGGCGATGACGGTGCGTTCCTCCGGCGTGTCTTCGGCGACCACCGCGGTGTAGCGGCCGCGGTCCACCGTGATGATGCGGCCGAGCACGGCATCGTCATGGCTGGGCCGGTCCTTGGTGCGCGGACGGGAGCCCTTCTTGTTCGGCCGGATCCGGACGTCGGATTCGTCCCAGGACCGTGCAGAGCGTGCCATCGTCAGCGACCGGCCTCCGTGGTCGCGGCGGAGCCGCTTTCCAGCATGGCGGCCCAGATCTGCGGGAATTCCGGCATGGTCTTGGACGTCGTGGCGATGTCTTCCACCTGGACGCCCTCGACGGCGAGGCCCAGGATCGCGCCGGCCGTCGCCATGCGGTGGTCGGCGTAGCTGTGCACGACGCCGCCGTGCAGGCGGGCGGGCCGGATGATCAGGCCGTCGCTGGTTTCCTCGGCGTCGCCGCCCAGGCGGTTGATCTCGGCGACCAGGGCTGCCAGCCGGTCGGTTTCGTGCCCGCGCAGGTGCGCAATGCCGGTGAGCCTGGACGGTCCTCCCGCAAGGGCGCAGAGCGCAGCCACGGTGGGGGCGAGTTCACTGGTTTCGTCGAAGTCGGCGCCCTTGATTTCCGGGCCGCCGGTCACGGTGAGGGTCCCGTCCTCCAGCGTCACGGTGGCGCCCATCGTCTGCAGGATCTCCCGCCACATGTCGCCCACCTGGGTGGTGTTGGACGGCCAGTTCGGAATCCGCACGGTGCCCTTGCTGGCCAGGGCCGCAGCCAGGAATGGCCCGGCGTTGGAGAGATCCTGTTCAATCCGTTCGTCGAAGGCCCGGATGGTGCCAGGAGCCACGCGCCAGTGGTTGGGGACGGAGTCGTCCACCTCCACGCCTACTCCGCGCAGCACGGCGACAGTCATGGTGATGTGGTCCAGGCTCGGCACGGGCTTGCCCACGTGCTCAAGGTGCAGGCCCTCCTCGAAGCGGGCGCCCACCAGCAGCAGTGCCGAGACGAATTGGGAGGACGCACTGGCGTCGATGACCAGATGCCCGCCGCGGACGGCGCCGGTGCCCTGCACGGTGAACGGCAGGGACGACGCCGGGCCGCCGTCGGGAGCGGAAATCCCGACGCCGAGCGCCGCCAGGGCTTCGATGATCGTGGTCATGGGGCGCTTGCGTGCGTGGGGGTCGCCGTCGAAGGCCGAGCGGCCGTTGCGCAGCGCGGCGAGCGGCGGAACAAAACGCATCACCGTGCCGGCCAGGCCGCAGTCGATGTCGCAGTCGGAAGCCGGCGCCGAGGTGTCGATCGGCTCGATCAGGAGGTCGGGACCGTAGCTGCCGTCCCCCGGAACCTCCGTAACGGTGGCGCCCAAGCGGCGAAGGGCCTCGATCATGAGGGCCGAGTCCCTCGAATGCAGGGGAGCCCGCAGGCGGGACGGGCCATCCGCCAGGGCGGCTAGGACGAGGTAGCGGTTGGTCAGCGACTTCGAACCGGGAACCGTGACGGTTGCGTCAACGGGGCGGTGCGCAAAAGGAGCGTCCCAGAGCGGTGCGGCGGTGGTGGCTTCGGTGATGCCGGTCATGCGTTCGTTATGCTCCAACTGCGTTGTCTACGGCCTTACGGGCTTTCTTCAGCTGCTTGCTGCCGGCCTTGCGGGCGTCCATGGCGAGGTGTTCGGCGCGCCAGGCGAGGCTCGGCTTGCCGGCGGTGTCGACGGCGGCAAGCAGCACGCCGCCGGTCAGGGAAAGGTTCTTCAGGAGCTGCGAACGGCGTTCGAGGCGGCCTTCCTTGGTGCTGATGTCCGCCGAGCGCCACTCGACGAAGGTGTTCAGCCCGGAAATCACCGCGAGCAGGCCGGCGGAGAAACGCGGCAGCTTGCCGAGGGCCAGCAGGGCGCCGGCGCCGAGCTGGGTGCCGCCGATGACGCGGGCGATGAGCTTCTCGTCAGCGGGGAAGGGCAGGGAATCGGAGGCCCGGCGCAGCAGCGGGGAAAGCTGCTTGGCGGTGTCGTCCGTGTTCTTGAGCTTGTCGAGTCCGGAAACCACGAAGCTTGAGGCCAGCAGCGGCCGGGCGAGAAAACGGATGAGGGACATGGTCTTGCCTCCTGGATGGCTTGGCGCAACGGTCAAGGGGTGCAGTCGGTTCTAGTCTTGCATCTTTGCGGAATATTTGCCCGGGAGCGCCGGTTGTGAGAAGAAGGCGCGGCAACGCGTGGGGAAGCCCGCGCGCCGGATGCCTGCGAAGTCGGAATTGAGTGGAAGGAGCCGCCTTCTTGAGCTTGGTCAAAGAGCGCCAGGAACTGCCGGCACCGGTCCGGGAGCCGGGTAAGGGCGCGCGTCGCGTGACAGTAGACTTGGACGCAATGAGCACCTTGGACCCGGCCGCAGCGGCCATGTACGAAGCAGCGCAGCAGCACCCCGGCGGTGCGGAGAGCGCCGTCGAAGAGTCCGGCCCCGACGTCGTCGATGTCGCAAGCGAAACGCCCGAACAGCGGCGGGCCCGCTTCGAGCGGGATGCCATGCAGTACGTCGACCAGCTGTATTCGGCGGCAATGCGCATGGCGCGGAATCCTTCGGACGCCGAAGACCTGGTGCAGGAGGCCTACACCAAGGCGTTCTCGGCGTTCCACCAATACAATCCCGGCACCAACCTCAAGGCGTGGCTGTACCGGATCCTGACGAACACGTACATCAACCTGTACCGGAAGCGGCAGCGCGAACCGTTGCAGTCGAACTCGGACACCATCGAGGACTGGCAGCTGGCCAGGGCCGAATCGCACACCTCCACCGGTCTGCGCTCGGCCGAAGCCGAAGCCCTCGACCACCTTCCGGATTCCGATGTGAAGCGTGCGCTCCAGGCCATTCCGGAAGAGTTCCGGCTCGCGGTGTACTTCGCGGACGTCGAAGGCTTCGCCTACAAGGAAATTTCGGACATCATGAACACCCCGATCGGAACGGTGATGTCCCGGCTGCACCGCGGCAGGAAGATGCTGCGGGAACTGCTGGCCGACTACGCGGCCGATCGTGGAATCAGGAGCGGCACGGACACCCCCGCCGGAGACGCCGCAAGCAATAAACAGGAGAAACGGAAATGAGCTGCCAAGGACTGGGCGACTGCGACGATGCGCGGATGCAGCGCATCTATGAATACCTTGACGGTGCGCTGACCCGCGAGGACATCGCCGAGATCAAGCAGCACCTGCAGGAGTGCCCCGAGTGCACCGAGCAGTATGACCTCGAATGCGTCATCCGCACCGTGGTCAAGCGCTCGTGCACGGAATCGGCGCCGGAGAACCTCAAGAACTCCATCTTGGACCGCATCCATTCGATGAATTCGGCTGAAGTCTAGGCGCTGCCGAGCGGACGGGTTCCGCTTAACGGAAGGGCCCCGGAACCTGATGGTTCCGGGGCCCTTCCGTCGTTTACGCCAACAACTCAGGTGTTGGGACGCTTGCCGTGGTTTGCGCCGCCGCGCTTACGGTCACGACGCTTGCGTGCACGCTTGCTCATAGCTGGCCTCCTTCGTTTCTTGAACTCAATAAAGCTGCCCTCCAGTCTCCCACATGCGGGGGCCGGGCCGCGAACCGGCAGGGCGTGCTGTGGGGGAGTTCAGGGACTCAGGGAATTCCGGATGGCGATGCGTGCCTGGTCCAGCACCGTCTTCACTGTTTCGAGGGTAAGCGGCGTCAGTTGGGCGGAGGCGGCGTGCTTGCGAAGTTCAACCCGCATGTCGTCCCGGAAGGCCTGGACCATGAGCTCCGCATCCTTCAGCAGCAGGAGGCTTTCGGAGGAGTGCCGTCCCGGCCGCGGCCCTGCGCTGGCGGTGCCGCCGGCCTGGGCAGTGTTTCCAGCCCTGGCCGCTGCGCGTGCTGACTCGGCGCCCGCGGCGAGGTCCGCCCGGAGGCCGCGCATGTTGCTGCGGATGTCTTCGCGGAGTTCATCCGCCAGGCGTCGGACCGAGGCCGAAATTCCGGCTTCCACCTCTGCCAGTTCCGCGCGGCGGCTGTCGAGCTCCGCCAGGCCGGCCCGGGTGATCGAGTAGTTGGTGCGGCGGCCGTCGTTCTCCGTGGCCACCAGGCCTTCTTCCTCGAGCTTGCCCAACCGGGGATAGACGGTGCCCGCGCTGGGGGAGTAGGTTCCGCCGAAGCGTTCGGCCAGCGCCTTGATGATCTCGTAGCCGTGCTTGGGCCCGGACTCCAGCAGTGCCAGCAGGTACAGCCGCAGCGCGCCGTGGGCGAAGACCGGCGGCATCAGTTACCGCCTTCGCCCGGCGCCTGCCCGCTCGCGGTGCCGGCGGCGTTCGCCGTCGCGTTGCCGTGGATCACATAGGTCTTGCCGGAGACCGAGTTGGTGCGGATCACCGTGACCCGTTCCGTGGGCCCAAGCGTCGCCTGGACCTTGTTGCCAGGGTGGTTGTGGAATTGGCCGTCGAGCACCACGGCTCCGCTGGCCGATTTCGCCGCGACGTCGGCGCCGATGTCCTGCGGGAGCCTGATGGTGACGTCCCCGGACACCGAATGCGCGGCGATGTCCTTGGCATGCCCCAGCAGGTCGAAGCTCAGGTCGCCGCTGACGGTGGTGGCGCGGACGTTGCTGAAGTCGCCGGAGGCGGTGACTTCGCCCGAAACGCTCTTGGCCGTCAATACTCCTTGGTGGCCGCGCGCGATGACCTCGCCGCTGACGGTGTTCACGTGCAGCTCACCGCTGGTGCCGTCGGACAGGACCGAGCCGGAAACGGTGTTGAGCCGCGTAATCCTGGACGTGCCGGTGACCATGCCGTCACCGCTGACCGTGCCGGCTTCCACGATGATGCCGGCCGGTACCGCGATGCTGATGACTGCCGTGTTGTTGCTGCTGTTGCTCACGGAATCCATCAGGTTCCGGAACCAGCCCTGTGCACCCTGCAACTGGTGCCGGACTTCCAGCCGGCCGTCGACGATGGCGACGCTCAACGGGTCTCCGGCGACGTCCGACACCTCGACCCGGGTGCCGGGTCCGTCGTGCGTGACGATGTCGAAGCGTCCCTTGACGATGCCCAGGCGGAGCGAGCGGACGCCGTCGACGTCAATGGTTTGCGGGCCGGTGACGGTCCAGTTCTGTTCAGACATGACCCCTCCAAGAATTGCGATATATCGCGTTGATGAAGTCACGATATATCGCAACTTGGATCATGGCAATGGTATCCGCTGGAAACCAGGAGCCGGCCTATTCCGGCTGGGCAATCCTCAGCCACTGGAACCAGCCACGGTGCAGCACCAGCCATGCCATCAGTCCGTAGCCGGCCTGGCCGGGGGTGCCGCCGTTGGAGGCGAGGTCCGTACGCCACTGCTCGTGGTTCAGCAGCGGCGAGAAGGTGTCCACATAATGGTGGTTGCGGCGGGTGGTGACGTCCGAGAACGCAGCGTTGAGTTCGGCAAGGCGGCGGTTCCGTGCGGGATCGAGGCCGGGAGGCGGCCCGACGACGAACACCTCCACGCTGTTCTGGCTGGCGCCGTCCAGGATGTTGGCGAGGTTGAGCCGGCTGCGCGCCGTCGACAGCCCGAACTCGATGTCACGAGCCGACAGGCCGATCACGAGGCGATTCTCGTGGGCATCGCTGAAACGCCGTCCCGCCTCGTCCAGCCAGCGGCCCGCCAGGCCCTCGGTGCCTTCCATGGGACAGGGAAGCGAATAGCTCTCCACCGCGACGGAGTCCTGGGGCGTGCGGGCAAGGACGCGGCCCAGCCAGCCCAAGGCCCTCGGATCGCCGAGTCCTGCGAGCAGTTCATCTCCAACAGCCGCGATGCGCAGCTTCCTGTCTTCCACTGTTACCTCTTCACCAACGTTGCGGTCCGTGCTGCGTGCCGGGGCCGGGACGGCTGGCACATCTACCCATTTAAACAGAAATGCCCGGCCGGAGGCGTAAAGCTCCGGCCGGGCATCCCCGTTTGCCTACTTGCGTTCGAAGGCCTGCTTGAGCAGCGTTGCCTGCTCGGCGGCGTGGCGCTTCATGGAACCGGCCGCCGTGGAGGCCGATGCCGGGCGCGACACCAGGCTGATCTTGCGGTCCAGCGCCTGCGGCAGGTGCAGGCCGATGAACGGCCACGGGCCCTGGTTGGCGGGCTCGTCCTGCGCCCAGACGACCTCGGCGTTCGGGTACTTGGCCAGTTCGGCCTCGATCTCCGCCTGCGGCAGCGGGTACAGCTGCTCCACGCGGATGATCGCCGTCGAGGTGTCGCCGGACTTCTGGCGGCTGGACAGCAGGTCGTAGTACAGGCGGCCGGACACCAGCAGCACGCGGTCAACGTTCTGCAGGGCCTCGTGCTCGCCGATGACCGGCTTGAAGCCGCCCGAGGTGAAGTCCTCGACGGCGGAGGCCGCTGCTTTCAGGCGAAGCAGTTGCTTCGGCGTGAAGATGATGAGCGGCTTCCGGGGCCGGCTGTATGCCTGGCGGCGCAGCAGGTGGAAGTGCGAGGCGGCAGTGGTCGGGTTGGCGACCACCATGTTGTCCTCGGCGCACAGCTGCAGGAAGCGTTCGATGCGGGCGGAGGAGTGGTCCGGTCCCTGGCCTTCGTAACCGTGCGGCAGCATCAGCACCAGCGAGGAGCGCTGGCCCCACTTCTGCTCGGCCGAGGAGATGAACTCATCGATGATGGTCTGCGCGCCGTTGACGAAGTCGCCGAACTGCGCTTCCCACAGCACCAGGGCATCGGGGCGCTCCACCGAGTAGCCGTATTCGAAGCCCATGGCGGCGTATTCGGACAGCAGCGAGTCGTAGATCCACAGCTTGGCCTGGTCGTCGCTGAGCTTGCCCAGCGGCATCCACTCGTTGCCGTTGATGCGGTCGTGGAAGACCGCGTGGCGCTGCACGAAGGTGCCGCGGCGCGAGTCCTGGCCTGCCAGGCGGACCGGGACGCCTTCCATGATGAGCGAACCGAACGCCGCGATCTCGCCGAAGCCCCAGTCGATGCCGCCTTCGCGGGACATCTGCTCGCGCTTCTCGAGGAGCTGCTTGAGCTTGGAGTGGACGGTGAAGTCCTCAGGGATCTCAAGGTGTGCCTTGCCGATGTGCTGGAGCACCTCGGCGGAGATGGCGGTCGACGCCGGCGAGTTGGTTCCGGAGTCTGCCTGCTGGGCGATGGGGCGCTCGATGCCCGACACTGCGGCGGAGTCCGCGGTGATGATCGGGATGGGCGAAGTCTGCGCAGCGTGGGTCTCGGCGAAGACCCGCTCCAGGCGTTCCTGGTAGTCGCGGAGCAGCTGCTCGGCTTCTTCCTCGGTGATGTCGCCACGGCCGATCAGGGATTCGGTGTACAGCTTGCGGACGGAGCGCTTCGCCTCGATCAGGTTGTACATCAGCGGCTGGGTCATCGAGGGGTCGTCGCCCTCGTTGTGCCCGCGGCGGCGGTAGCACACCATGTCGATGATGACGTCCTTGTGGAAGCGCTGGCGGAACTCGTAGGCCAGCTGGGCCACGCGGACCACGGCCTCGGGATCGTCACCGTTCACGTGGAAGACCGGTGCCTGGATCATCTTCGCAACGTCCGTGGAGTACGTGGACGAGCGGGAGGAGGACGGCGCGGTGGTGAAGCCCACCTGGTTGTTCACGATGATGTGGATGGTGCCGCCGGTGCGGTAGCCGCGCAGCTGGGACAGGTTCAGGGTTTCGGCAACCACGCCCTGGCCGGCGAAGGCAGCGTCGCCGTGGACCATGATCGGCAGCACGGGGAAGGATTCACCCTGGTCCAGGCGGTCCTGCTTGGCGCGGACAATGCCCTCGAGGACCGAGTCCACGGCCTCCAGGTGCGAGGGGTTGGCAGCCAGGTAGACCTTGGTCTGCTTGCCGTTGTCCGAGGTGAAGGTGCCTTCGGTGCCGAGGTGGTACTTGACGTCGCCGGAGCCCTGCACGGAGCGCGGGTCCTGGGTGCCTTCGAACTCGCGGAACACCTGGGCGTAGGTCTTGCCCGCGATGTTGGTGAGCACGTTGAGGCGGCCGCGGTGGGCCATACCGATGGCGACCTCATCGAGGCCGTCGTCGGCGGCGTCCGAGATGATGGTGTCCAGCAGCGGGATCAGGGACTCGCCGCCCTCAAGGGAGAAGCGCTTCTGGCCGACGAACTTGGTCTGCAGGAACGTCTCGAAGGCCTCGGCAGCGTTGAGCTTGGAGACGATGCGCAGCTGTTCTTCGCGGCTGGGCTTGGAGTACGGGTGCTCCAGCTGGTCCTGGAACCACTGGCGTTCCTTGGGGTCCTGGATGTGCATGTACTCGATGCCCGTGGTGCGGCAGTAGGCATCGCGCAGTACGCCCAGGATGTCGCGGAACTTCAGCATCGGCTTGCCGCCGAAACCGCCCGTGGGCCATTCGCGGTCCAGGTCCCAGAGGGTCAGGCCGTAGGTCAGGACATCGAGGTCCGGGTGCTTGCGCTGGACGTACTCAAGCGGGTTGGTGTCGGCCATGAGGTGGCCGCGGACCCGGTAGGAGTGGATCAGCTGCTGGATGCGGGCAACCTTGTTGATCTCGTCGGCGGGATCGACCTGCAGGTCGGGGCTCCAGCGGACGGGCTCGTAGGGAATGCGCAGGGCTTCGAAGATTTCGTCGTAGAAGTTCTGCGCGCCGAGCAGCAGCTGGTGGACCAGCTTCAGGAACTCGCCGCTGCCGGCACCCTGGATGACGCGGTGGTCGTAGGTGGAGGTCAGGGTGAGGATCTTGCTGATGGCGTTCTGGGCAATGATCTTCTCGCTGGCGCCCTGCCATTCGGCGGGGTAGTCGAGGGCGCCCACGCCGATGATCGCGGCCTGGCCCTTGGAGAGGCGCGGTACGGAGTGCACGGTGCCGATGCCGCCCGGGTTGGTCAGCGAGACGGTGGTACCTGCGTGGTCATCGGCGGTGAGTTTGCCGTTGCGGGCCCGCTTGATGAGGTCTTCGTAGGTGTGCCAGAACTCCGCGAAGTTCATGGTCTCGGCCTTCTTGATGTTCGGGACCATCAGGAGGCGGGTGCCGTCGGGCTTGGGCATGTCGATGGCGATGCCGAAGTTGACGTGCGCGGGCTGGACGGCGACGGGCTTGCCGTCGACCTCGTCGTAGTACACGTTCATGGACGGGAACTGGGAGAGTGCCCGGACCACGGCGTAGCCGATGAGGTGCGTGAAGGAGACCTTGCCGCCGCGGGCGCGGGCCAGGTTGGAGTTGATGACGACGCGGTTGTCGATCAGCAGCTTGGCCGGCACGGCGCGGACGCTGGTGGCGGTCGGAACCTCAAGGCTGGTCACCATGTTGGCGGCGATGGCCTTTGCCGGGCCGCGGAGGACGGAGACGACGTCTTCCTCGGGCGGGGTGGGCGCCTTGGTGCTCTTGGGCAGCTGCGCGGGGATGGGCTGGGCCTGGCCGGGGGCCGGCTTCTGTGCGCCGTCCTTGGCGACAGTGGCCGGAGCCTTCTTGGCCGGTGCTGCGGGGGCCGCCGGTGCAGCAGCGGGGGCTGCGGCCGGAGCCTGCGCGGCGGGGGGAGCCGCAGGTGCAGCAGGCGCCGGGGCGGGCGCCGTTGCCGTGGGCGCCGGGGCCTGTGCTACGACAGGAAGTTCTCGGGTTGCGGGGTTAGCGGGGGCGGCGGAGGTTCCGTTGGAAGAAGTGCCGTCAGCGGTGGTGAAGGATTCGAAAAGAGGCCACCACTTGGCGTCGACCGAATTCTTGTCCTGCTGGTACCGCTCGTACAGTTCGTCAACGAGCCACTCGTTCCCGCCAAATTCCTCTGGTAGACGGTGGCTTGGCTGCTCTGGCACTTGAAATACGCCTCTTCCATGAGTGTTGATGTCCAGCTGGCCCGGTGGAATTGCCTGAAAAACGACGCGGGCCAGGGTCCGGGTCCCTCGGGCTCAGACCCTTGCCAGTCTAGTGAGGGACGGCGCCCCTCTGCCAATAGTGGTGACCTAAATCATGTCTGTGCTACGGAGCGCGCCCTTGAAGTCCCGTTGGGCGCAAGATACGCCGGGGAAACCACACGCGGCGGGACAGGTGCCGCACTGTAGACTGAAGGCCTTATGGACAGTAACTCCAGGTGCCGGCCTGGACGCTGCGGGGGAAGCGGAAAGCTCATCCTTCCCCGGGCGTTCCACAGCGCCGGCAATACCCGTACACATGCCCATCACGCGCCTTCCGCCGCTTCCCGCGGAGCCGCGTCCCAAACCCCGGCCGACCAGCCTCCGCCGGCCTCCGATCCGAACCGGTCCGTCCGGCACCCAGGCGGTGTGGCCTGAGATGGAATGGCTGCTCCTCCTTGCCGGATTCCTGCTTATCCTTGGCACCGGCTTCTTTGTCGCCGTCGAGTTTTCCCTCGTTGCCCTTGACCAGGCCTCGGTCCAGAGGGCGGTGGACGACGGCGACCACGCGGCCCGTCCGCTGCTCGCGTGCCTCAAGTCCCTGTCCACGCAGCTTTCCAGCTGCCAGCTGGGCATCACCCTGACCACCCTCCTGACCGGTTTCGTCATGGAACCGTCGCTCGGCGAACTGCTGCACGGCCCGCTGCAGGCCATCGGCGTCCCCGAGGCCGCCGCGGCTTCGATCTCGTTGGTCATCGCGATGGCGGTGGCCACCCTGCTGTCGATGTTGATCGGCGAACTGGTGCCGAAGAACCTGGCGATCGCGCAGGCCTTCCCGCTGGGCCGGGCACTGGCCCGCCCGCAGCTGATTTTCACCGCGGTCTTCAAGCCCGCCATTCTCCTGCTCAACGGCTTCTCCAATCGGGTCCTGCACCTCTTCGGCCTTGAAGCCAAGGAAGAAATCTCCGGTGCGCGCTCGCCGGCCGAACTCGCCTCCCTGGTGCGGCGATCGGCGGAGCTGGGAACGCTCGACGCCGGAACGGCCAACTTCGTGGCGCGCACCTTGAGCTTCGCGGAACGGACGGCGGCCGACGTCATGACGCCGCGCATCCGGATGGAGACCATCGCCGCGGAGCAGCCGGTCAGCGACATCATCGACGCCGCGCGGCGGACCGGATACTCCAGGTTCCCCGTCATCGGCGACTCCGCGGACGACATCCGTGGGGTGGTGCACGTGAAGAAGGCCGTGGCCGTTCCGCGGGAGCGGCGCGACGGACTGGAAGCCGGCGCCATCATGGCCGAGGTGCTGCGGGTGCCGGAAACCATCCACCTTGACGCCTTGCTCTCCGAACTGCGGGAAGGCAACCTCCAGCTCGCCGTGGTCCTTGACGAATATGGCGGCACTGCCGGTATCGCCACGCTCGAGGACCTCGTGGAGGAAATCGTGGGCGAAGTGGCGGATGAGCACGACAAGGTGCGTCCGGGGCTGCTGCAAAGCGCCTCCGGCGACTGGTACTTCCCGGGACTGCTGCGCCCGGACGAAGTGTCCGAACAGATTCCCGGGCTGCTTGTCCCCGACGATCCCGCCTATGAAACCGTGGGAGGTTACGTGATGAGCCAATTGGGTCGCATCGCCGTGACCGGAGACGTGGTCGAGGCCGGGGGTGGAACGTTGTCCGTCACCAGGATGGACGGCCGCCGCATTGACCGGATCCGCTTCAGGCCCGCGCCGCCGGATGAAGCTGACGGCAGCGGCGGGAGTGCTGGAACCGGCGCCGGCCGAGGCGATGCCAAGGGGGTGACCGCATGAGCGACTGGACCGGAATCCTCTGGCTCGTCTTCCTGCTGATCGGCAACGCCTTCTTTGTCGCCGCTGAGTTCGCTGTCATGTCCGCCCGCCGCAGCCAGATCGAACCGCTCGCCGATGCGGGCTCCAAGCGCGCCCGGACCACGCTGCATGCGATGGAGAACGTCTCACTCATGCTGGCCTGTGCGCAGCTGGGCATCACTGTGTGTTCGCTCCTGATCCTCCAGGTGGCCGAGCCTGCGATCCACCACCTCCTGGCGTCGCCGCTCGAAGCGCTCGGGGCTCCGCATGAACTGGCGGATGCTGCGGCGTTCACCGCCGCGCTGCTGATCGTGACGTTCCTGCACGTGACCTTCGGAGAGATGGTCCCGAAGAACATCTCGGTGTCCGTGGCCGACAAGGCGGCACTGCTCCTGGCGCCGCCGTTGGTCCATATCGCCCGCTTCGTGAAGCCGGTGATCTGGACGCTCAACTGGAGCGCGAACCACATCCTGCGCCTGATGCGGGTGGAGCCGAAGGACGAGGTCGCGTCTTCCTTCACCCTCGAAGAGGTCCAGTCGATCGTGCAGGAATCCACGCGGCACGGCCTCGTGGACGATGAGTCCGGGCTGATCAGCGGTGCCTTGGAGTTTTCGGCCCACACGGCATCGCACATCATGGTGCCCGTGGACAAGCTGGTCACGCTCAAGCCCGGCACCACTCCGCGGGAGCTGGAGAAGGCGGTCAGCCGCACCGGATTTTCGCGCTTCCCGTTGCTGGACGACGACGGCGGGCTGGCCGGCTACGTGCACATCAAGGATGTGCTTTCCATCCCGGAGGAGGGGCAGCGCCATCCGATTTCGGAAGGCCGGATCCGCTCGCTGGTGAACTTGTCGCCCGACGACGAGATCGAGGACGCCCTGGCAGTCATGCAGCGGACGGGCTCGCACCTCGGCCGTGTGGTGGATCCCGCCGGGACCACCATCGGTGTGCTGTTCCTCGAGGACGTCATCGAACAGCTGGTCGGTGAGATCCGGGACGCTACCCAGGCCACGGGGATCCGGCGCCTGGGCAGCGCGGACGGAGCCTGAGCCATTACGGGTCATCTAAGCCTAAATAGGAATCATTCCTATTTAGGCTTAGACTCGTTAAAGCAACAACCATCTCCGTCCGCTTCCGTTCAGAACTGAGGTTTCCGTGCGCCGCCCAGCCGCCCGTTTGTCCCTTGCCGTTTCCGCAAGCCTGGCCATCCTGCTCTCCGCCTGCTCGGCACCCGCCGCGACATCGCCGTCGTCGTCCTCCGCGAACGGCGCCATCCCGGTGGTGACGTCCACCAACGTCTACGGCGACATCGTCAAGAGCATCGGCGGGGACAAGGTCTCCGTGGATTCGCTCATCAACAAGACGAGCCAGGACCCGCACTCCTACGAAGCGACCGCCCAGGACAAGCTGGCGGTGTCCAAAGCCAAGCTGCTGGTGGAGAACGGAGGCGGTTACGACGGCTTCCTGCACAAACTTGCCGACGACGTGAAGTTCGACCACGCAAACGTCATCACCGCCGTCGAGGTCACCGGACTGGCGCCGCACGAGGACGAAACGGCTGAAGGTGGCCACGGCGAGGAAACCCACGGCGAGGAAACTCACAGCGAAGAGGCTTCCCACAGTGAGGAAGCCTCCCATGCTGGGGAAGAAGCGCACCACGACCACGGCGCGTTCAACGAGCACGTCTGGTACAACCCTGCGGCGATGGCGAAGGTGGCTGACGCCGTGGCTGCGCGGCTCGGTGCCCTTGACCCGGCATCTGCTGCACAGTTCACGGCCAACGCCGCCACCTTCAAGTCCGGGCTGTCCACCATCACCGGGAAGCTCGACGCCGTGAAGGCGAAGCACGCCAACACCCCGGTGGCCATCACCGAACCGGTGCCGGTGTACCTGCTGGAAGCGGCAGGCCTGGTGAACAAGACGCCTGAGGAATACAGCGAAGCGATCGAGGAAGAAGCGGACGCCTCGCCCGCCGTGCTGAAGGAAGTCAAGGACCTCCTGGCCTCGGGCAGCATCAAGCTCCTCGCCTACAACCAGCAGACCGAAGGCCCTCAGACCGAAGTGGTCAAGGCAGCCGCCACCGCGGCCGGCGTGCCGGTGGTCGACTTCACCGAGACCATCCCGGACGGCAAGGGCTACCTCGCCTGGATGGAAGGGAACGCAGACGCGCTCGCCGGCGCGCTGGGCAAGTAGACTTGCGTTCGTTGGTCAACGCATCGGACGCATGGACAGAGGTTAGTTTTTGACACCGCTAGTGAGCCTTCGCGGAGCCAGCCTGAAATTCGGCAAGAGGGTGCTCTGGGAAGGCTTGGACCTGGAGATCAATCCGGGTGAATTCTTCGCCGTGCTCGGGCCCAACGGCAGCGGCAAGACCAGCTTCCTCAAGGTGCTGCTGGGTCTGCAGCAGCTGCACTCCGGCCACGTGGACCTCGGCGGGCACCCCGTGGAGCGCGGCAGCAAGCGGATCGGTTACATCCCGCAGCAGAAGTCCTTCGCCGCTGACACCCCGCTCCGGGCCCGCGACCTGGTAGGGCTCGGCATCGACGGGCACCGTTGGGGCCTGAGGTTGTCCGGGCGGAACGTCAACCGCCGGATCGACGAGCTCCTGGAGCTTGTGGGCGCCACGGACTACGCGAAGGTTCCAGTGGGCAGGCTCTCGGGCGGCGAGCAGCAGCGCCTGCGCGTGGCGCAGGCGCTCGCCTCCGATCCTCAGGTCCTGCTGTGCGACGAACCGCTGCTGTCTTTGGACCTGCACCACCAGCTGGCCGTCAGCGCGCTCATCAACCGGCAGTGCCATGAACGCAACAGCGCCGTGGTTTTCGTGACCCACGAGATCAACCCGGTCATCGATTACGTGGACCGGGTGCTCTACCTGGCCGGCGGGCAGTTCCGGGTGGGCACACCGGACGAGGTCATGACCACCGAGGTGCTTTCGGAACTGTACGACAGCCACGTGGAAGTCATCCGCGCCAACGGAAGGATCGTCGTCGTCGGCCTGCCGGACGCCACCACGCACTTCCATGACGACGCGCATGCGGGACTGGCGGAGGGCCACTGATGGATTTCGAGACGTTCCTGCAGACCGTCTTCAACTTCGAGAACTACGGGGAGCTGCTCCAGCTGGTGCAGAACTCCATCTGGGCCGGCGCCGTCCTGGGGCTGCTGGGCGGCATGGTGGGAACCTTCGTCATGAAGCGGGACCTGGCTTTCGCCGTCCACGGCATCTCGGAGCTGTCCTTCGCCGGGGCCGCTTTCGCGCTGCTGATCGGCGCGGACATCGTGTTCGGTTCCCTGATCGGTTCCGTCGCCGCCGCGCTGCTGCTGGGCGTGATGGGCGTCCGGGCCCGGGACAAGAACTCGATCATCGGTGTCATCATGCCGTTCGGCCTGGGCCTTGGCATCCTGTTCCTGGCCCTCTACGAAGGCCGCGCCGCGAACAAGTTCGGCCTGCTCACGGGCCAGATCGTCTCCGTGGACACGGTGCAGCTGCAGGCCTTGGCAGGGACCGCCGTCGTGGTGATGATCGTCCTCGGCCTCATCTGGCGGCCGCTGAGCTTCGCAAGCGTCGACCCGGACATGGCCGAAGCCCGCGGCGTACCGGTGCGCGGGCTGGCGATCGGGTTCATGGTGCTGCTGGGCGTCAGCGTGGCGCTGTCCATCCAGATCGTGGGGGCGCTGCTGGTGCTCGCGCTCCTGATCACCCCCGCCGCGGCGGCCCTGCGGGTGAGCACCTCGCCGCGCGTGGTGCTGTTGCTGAGCGTGCTGTTCGCGACCACTGCCACCGTGGGCGGCATCCTGCTGGCCCTGGGCAGCCGGATTCCGATCAGCCCCTACGTGACCACGTTGTCGTTCCTGATCTACGTGGCCTGCCGGATCATCGGCGAGGTACGGGCCAGGAGCGGCCGCAACGGACGCATCGTGCGGGAAGCTCCGGCGCCGGCGGCACAGCCGGAAGCCGTCAGCTAGCAGCCTCTACAGCCCGCCCGCAGCCTTCTTCGCCGTGCACTCCGGGCAGAGCCCGAAGATTTCGACAGTGTGCGCCACCTCCGTGTAACCGTGCTCGGCGGCGGTACGCGCAGCCCAGGTCTCGACGGCGGGCGCCTCCACCTCGACGGCCTTGCCGCAGTTGCGGCAAAGCAGGTGGTGGTGGTGCCCGGTGACCGCGCAACGGCGGTACACGGCCTCGCCGTCGGCGTTGCGCAGGACGTCCACCAGGCCTTCGTCCGCGAGTGACTGCAGGATCCTGTACGCGGTGGCGAGGGATACGGAAATGCCCTGGTTCTGGAGGAGGCGGTAGAGCTCCTGGGTGCTGACGAAGTCGTCGAGTTCATCGAGCGCCGCGCTCACCGCGAGGCGTTGCTTGGTGACCCTCTGCTCCCGGCCGGGCTTGGCGTCGTGACCGGGGTTTGCGGCGGCGGCTTTGGGGCCGGAAGGCATGCGTGGACTCATTTCGCTGGCGGCGTCGTGCAGACACCAAGATTACCAGCCGGGCGCGGGCCGGGGCCTGTCTCAGCGGCGGGCCCGCACGCTAGCCTTGCTGCATGAAGCTCACCAAGTACACCCACTCCTGCGTCCGCCTGCAGAAGGAAGGGCGGGTGCTGGTGATCGACCCCGGAACGTTCTCCGAAGCCGAGGAAGCGCTGCAGGGCGCACATGCCGTGCTGATCACCCACGAGCACCCGGACCACGTGGATGCCCCGGCGCTCCTTGAAGCGTTGCGCGGCAATCCGGATCTTGAGGTGCACGCCCCGGCCCGCCTCGCCGCTGATCTCGCCGACAAGGCGGGCGACGACGGCGGCCGGGTACATGCCGTCGAGCCCGGCACTTCCTTCGCCGCGGGCGGCTTCGCGGTGCGCGCCTTTGGCGGCCAGCACGCCCTCATCCATCCGCTGATCCCGGTGGTGGCGAACATCGGGTACCTGGTGGAGGAGAACGTCTTCCATCCCGGCGATTCCTTCGTGGTGCCGGACGGGATCGACGTGAAGACCCTGCTGGTGCCGCTGCACGCGCCGTGGTCCAAGGTGGGCGAGGTGGTGGACTTCGTGGTGGCCGTCCGTGCCCCGCAGGCGTACCCGGTCCACGACGCATTGCTCAATGAGCTTGGCAGGGGGCTGGTGGAAGGGCATGTAGGCCGGATCGGCGGCAAATACGGCACCAAGTACACCAGCCTCGCGCCGCGGGAGTCGGTGGAGGTCTAGCCCCGGAAGCCTTCGGGCCATTTCCCGGTCTCGAAGAACTCCGCCAGGACCGCCTCGTACGGACGCGGGTCCAGGCCCTTTTCGTCCAGCCATTCCTGCTTGTAGTAGCTGCCTGCGTAGCGCTCGCCGCCGTCGCACATGAGCGAGACGATGCTGCCGCGCTTGCCCTGTGCCACCATGTCCGCCACCAGCTGCCACACGCCCCAGAGGTTGGTGCCGGTGGACGGGCCGGCCTGCAGGCCGGCAAGGCTGCGGAGGTGCCGCATCGCGGCGACCGAGGCGGCATCCGGCACAGGGATCATGGTGTCGATGACGGCCGGTACGAAGCTCGGTTCCATCCGTGGCCGGCCGATGCCCTCGATCCGGGACGGCATGCCGGTGCTGAACTCGTCCGCTCCGTCGCGCCAGCCGGGGTAAAACGCCGAGTTTTCGGGGTCGACGACGGCCAGCCGGGTTCCGTGGCAGTGGTACCGGAGATAGCGGCCGATGGTGGCGCTGGTGCCGCCGGTGCCGGCACCCACCACGATCCACTCCGGGACCGGATGCTCTTCGAGGGCGAGCTGTTCGAAGATCGATTCGGCGATGTTGTTGTTGCCGCGCCAGTCCGTGGCCCGCTCCGCATAGGTGAACTGGTCCATGTAGTGGCCGCCGCACGTCCGCGCTGCTTCCTGCGCCGCCGCGTACACCTCGGAGGCGTGGTCCACGAGCAGGCAGCTGCCGCCGAATTCCTCGATGAGGGCGATCTTCTCGGGGCTGGTGGTGCGGGTCATGACCGCGATGAAGGGCAGGCCGATGAGCCGTGCGAAGTACGCCTCCGAAACGGCGGTGCTGCCGCTGGAAGCCTCCACAATGGTGGTGCCCTCGTTGATCCAACCGTTCACCAGCCCGTACAGGAACAGCGAGCGCGCCAGGCGGTGCTTGAGGCTGCCCGAACGGTGCGTGGACTCATCCTTGAGGTACAGCTGGACGCCCCAGTGCTCCGGCAGCAGCACGGAGTAAAGATGGGTGTCCGCGGAACGGTTGTTTTCCGCCTCGATGCGCCGGATGGCCTCGCTGGCCCAGGACCTGTTTTGCTTCCCTGCAGTCTTCACCGATCCAGCCTACCGGCGCTGGTTATAGGCTGGGACCAGTCTGACTGGCCAGGGAACGAAGGAGTTGTGAATGGGCACGCTGATGGATGTCGCCACCCTCAAGGAACGGATGGATTCCGGTGCGCGCACTGTGCTGCTGGACGTCCGCTGGGTCCTCGGCGATCCCCATGGGCATGAGCATTACCTCGCCGGCCATCTTCCCGGCGCGGTGTACGTCGACCTCCACCATGAGCTGGCCGATCCCTCCGTGGAAGGCGAAGGCCGCCATCCCTTGCCTTCCGTGGAGGCCCTGCAGCGCAGCGCGCGTGCCTGGGGCATCAACGACGGCGACACCGTGGTGGCCTACGACGACAACGGCAGCACCGCTTCCGCCCGTGCCTGGTGGCTGCTTCGCGATGCCGGCCTGGAGTCCGTGTACCTGCTCGACGGCGGCCTGGCAGCCTGGCGCGCAGCCGGCTTTTCCGTCATGGAAGGGGAACAGCCGGTCTCCGAAGGTAACGTCACCTTGGCCCGTGGCCGGATGCCCGGCATCGACATGGCCGGAGCGGCTGCCTGGCCCGCGCAGGGCATCCTGCTCGACGCCCGGGCCGGTGAACGGTACCGCGGCGAGATCGAGCCCATCGACCCCCGCGCCGGCCACATTCCCGGTGCGCTCAGCGCGCCGACCGGGGAGAACCTGGCGCAGGACGGCCGCTTCCTGGACCCGGAGCAACTGCGGGCCCGCTTCGCCGGGCTCGGAATCGACGGCGGCACCGCCGTCGCGGTCTATTGCGGCTCCGGCGTGACAGCAGCACACCAGATCGCGGCGCTGGAGGTGGCGGGCATACGGGCCGCCTTGTATCCGGGGTCCTTCTCGCAGTGGTCCTCGGAGGCCTCGAACGAGGTGGCCGTCGGTGCCGCACCCGGTGGTAGCGTCGGAGCATGACGCCCGGACGCCCCGTACCGCCGCCGCTCGGCAAGGTTCTGACCCCCGCCGCCGAACCCGGCGGCACGCTCACCGCAGCCATGGGCGCCGTCTCCGCGGACAGCGGCCTGGTCCCGCTGACCATCGCGCGGCGCGCGCCGAAAGCGGACGACGTCGAAATCGACATTGAATTCTGCGGGCTCTGCCATTCGGATGTGCACGCCACCCGCGGCGAGTGGGGGAGCCGGCCATACCCGCTGGTGCCGGGGCACGAGATCGTGGGCCGGGTGAGCCGGCTCGGCTCCGCGGTGGCGGACTTCAGCGTCGGTGACCTGGTGGGCGTCGGCTGCCTGGTGGATTCCTGCCGCGAGTGCGAAAGCTGCCTCGAAGGCCTGGAACAGTACTGCGAGCGCGGCAACGTGGGCACGTACGGGGCGAAGGATCCGCGCAACGGCGGGGCCGTCACCCAGGGCGGCTACGCGGGGAGCATCGTGGTGGACCGCCGCTTTGTCCTGCGCATCCCCGAGGGCCTGGATCCTGCGGCCGCGGCGCCGTTGTTGTGTGCCGGAATCACCACGTTTTCGCCCCTGCGGTACTTCGACGTGGAGTCCGGGGACGTCGTGGGCGTCGTGGGCCTCGGCGGACTCGGCCACATGGCGGTCAAGATCGCGAAGGCGATGGGCGCGGAGGTGGTCGTCTTCACTACCTCCGAAGGCAAGGCCGACGCCGCCCGCTCGCTCGGGGCGGACCGCGTGGTCCTGTCACGGGACGCTGAGGCCATGGACGGGGCCAAGGGGACGATCGACGTCATCATCGATACCGTGGCCGCCTCCCACGACCTCAATCCGTACCTGCGGACACTCCGCCTGGGCGGAGCCCTGTTCCAGCTCGGCCTGCCCCCGGAAGGAATGCCACCGGTCAATCCCGGCCTGCTGATCCGCCGCCGTCTGGCCTATTCCGGCTCACTGATCGGCGGCATTGCCGAAACCCAGGAGATGCTGGATTTCTGCGCCGGACACGGCGTGGCCTGCGACATCGAAACCGTCGGCGCCGGAGAACTCAACGAAGCCTACGACCGGATGGTCGCCGGCGACGTCAAATACCGCTTTGTCCTCGACACCAAGACCCTGCACACCCCGTCCGAAAAGGCAGACGCATGAGCACCCTCTTCACCAAGATCATCAACGGAGACATCCCCGGCCGCTTCGTCTGGAAGGACGAGGACGTGGTCGCATTCCTGAGCATCGCACCGCTGGCCGATGGCCACACCCTGGTGGTTCCGCGCCTGGAAGTGGACCGCTGGACCGACGCGCCGGCCGAGGTCATGGGCAAGGTGACCGCGGTGGCCCAGACCATCGGCAAGGCGCTGGTTGATGAATTCGCGTCCGCCCGGGCGGGACTGCTCGTGGCCGGCTACGAAGTGGACCACCTGCACGTCCACGTCTGGCCCTCCAACTCGATGGCCGATTACGACTTCGGCGCTGTGGACCAGAATCCGGACCCGGAGAAGCTTGAGGCCAACGCCGAGCGTATCCGTACGGCGCTGCGTGACGCCGGCCATGCGGAGTTCGTCCCGGCGTCCTGACAGGACTCTGCCTAGCCGCGTGTGGGGGTCATCGCCACCATGCCGGCGTAGGTGAAGCCGCCGCCGAAGCCGAACAGCAGCGCCGGTACGTTGGACGGGATGCGGCCGGAGTGCCACCACTTGCTGAGGCCGAGAGGCACGCTGGCCGCGGAGGTGTTGCCGGATTCGGTCACATCGGTCACCACCACCTTGTCGCTGAGGCCAAGCCCCTTGGCGAGCGGTTCGATGATGCGCAGGTTCGCCTGGTGCGCCACCAGGACCTCGATGTCGTCCAGCGTGAGCCCGGCGCGTTCCACGGCGTCGCGGGCGTGGCCGACGGCGTCGAGCAGGCCCCAGCGCAGCACCTCCCGGCCGTTCTGGGCGAACTTGCCGTTCGGCGGGCCGATCAGCACTGCATCGGCCATGTCCGTGCGGGATCCCCACACCACCGGTCCGATCCGCGGTTCGTCCGAAGGCCCGACGACGGCGGCACCCGCGCCGTCCGCGACCAGCACCGCCGTGGTGCGGTCCGTCCAGTCCGTGACGGCGGAAAGCGTTTCGGCCCCGGCCACGATCGCGTGCGTGGCGGAGCCGGACCGGATGGCCTGGTCCGCGATGCCGAGTGCGTATTCGAAGCCCGAGCAGGCGGTGTTGATTTCGATGACGCCCGGCCCGCGGCTGTCCACGCCAAGCTGCAGGGCCTGGGCGATCCGGCCCGCCGTGTTGGGGGAGCGTTCCTGGGAGGTGGTGGTGGCGACTACCACCAGGTCGATCTGTTCCGCGGCCACACCTGAATCGGCCAGTGCCATCCGTGCCGCGTCCGTGGCGAGCGTGGCCACGGTTTCGCCTTCGCCGGCGATGTGGCGGGTGACGATGCCGGTGCGCTGGCGGATCCATTCGTCGTTGGTGTCCAGGATCTTCTCAAGCTCGAAGTTGTCCATGACCCGGAGCGGCTGGGCGTGGCCGAGGCCGCGGATTTCGGTACCGGCCGGGCCGCTCGGCAGTGCGGGAAGGTGCAGGGTCATCCTGGTCCTTTCAAGGGGCAGCCCGCAGGCAGGCTGTATCGCTGGGTGTTGGGGGTTGGCGCCGGCTCAGGCCGGGGCGAGGGCCTGGCTCAGGGCCGTACGGATGCGCTTCTCCGACACGGAATACGCCGTGCCCAATTCGACGGCGAAGAGGCTCACCCGGAGCTCTTCGATCATCCAGCGCACCCGGGTTAATTCAGTGCCGGCGCGGCGCCCGGGCAGGAGGGCCGCCACGGCATCGTCGTAATCGTCCTCCAATGCCTGGACGGTGGCCATGTTCAGGGCATCCCGCTGCACGTTGTTCGGCAGCTTTTCCAGGCGCTTCTCCATTGCCGCGAGGTAGCGCGGCAGCTGGCTGAGCTGGGCGTAGCCCGTCTGTGCTACAAAACCGGGGAAGACGAGTTGTTCCAGCTGGCTCTTCATGTCGTTGAGCGCGGTGATCAGGCTCAGGCTGGTGCTTCCCTTGAGCTGCTTTTCGATCCGGCGGCTGCTGGCGAGGATCCGCTCGACAATGGCCGTCACCGTGAACACAGTATCGATCAGTTCGGCGCGCACGGACTCATACAGTGCATCGAACGCGGCTTTGTCCCACGGCAGATCCGCGGGAACCAGCTTGTCGATGGCGGCAAGGGCGCAGTCCGCGATCAAGGCGCTGACCGAGCCGTGCGGGTTCTGGCTGAAGGTGAGCTTCTCCGTGTTGTTCAGGTGCTCCAGGACGTAGCGGTCCGGTGGCGGGACGCGCAGGGCCAGCAGCCGGATCACGCCGCCGCGCATGGCGGATTCCTGTTCGGCGCGGGTCTGGAAGACGCGCAGGGCCACGCTCTTGCCTTCATCCACCAGGGCAGGGAAGCCGGTCACCTGGTGCCCGTTCACCGTCCGGCTGACCTGCCGTTCGATGGTGCCTACGCTCCATTCGCTGAGGCCGCTCTTCTCCGCAATGCCCGACGCCGGGCCGGTACCGTTTGTGGGCACCGGCGACGGAGCACCGGCGGCGGCTCCGGCCGGGGCAGCCGCCTTCTTGCCCTTGCCTGCACGCACAGTGGTTGCCGGAGTGGCGCCAAGGGACTCGGCGATGGCCCGGCGCGTGGCCGGGGCGAGTTCCTCCTGCAGCGCCGTGAGGTCCTTGCCTTCGCCGAGGACCTTGCCGCGGCTGTCCACCACCTTGAAGCTGACGCGCAGGTGCGCGGGAACGGCCTCCCAGTTCCAGGACCCCGGCGGGATGATGTGCCCGCGCAGGCGGCGCAGCACCAGTTCCAGCGAAGGCTCCAGCTCGTCCGTGGCCGGGTCGAAATCCGCCTCAAGCGCCGCGGCGGCCTGCCGCGCGACATCGGGCGCGGGCACGAAGTTCTTCCGGATCTGCTTCGGCAGGGACTTGATCAGGGCGGTGATGAGCTCAACGCGCTGGCCGGGAATCTGCCAGCGGAACGCGCCGTCGTCGAGCTGGTTGAGGAACAGCACCGGCACCTCGGCGGTGACGCCGTCGGACGGATTGGGCGGCGAGCCCGGCGCCACCGGATGGAATTCGTAGCTCAGCGGCAGCTCGAAGCCCTTGTGCAGCCAGGTCTTCGGATACGCCGAATCGTCCAGTTCCGCGGCGTCTTCGCTGATCAGCAGTGACTGGTCGAAGTCCAAGAGCGTGGGATCCTGCTGCCGGGCGTCCTTCCACCACTTGTCGAAGTGCCGCTCGGACACCACGTCCTTGCCGATCCGGGCGTCGTAGAAATCGAACAGGGTGTTGTCATCCACCAGGATGTCCCGGCGGCGCATACGGGTTTCCAGCTCTTCGACTTCGTTCAGCAACGCCCGGTTGCGGTGGAAGAACTTGTGGTGGGTGCGCCATTCACCCTCCACCAGGGCATGCCGGATGAAGAGTTCGCGGGACAGCTCCGGATCGATCCGACCGTAGTTGACCCGCCGGTTGGGGATGACCGGCACGCCGTAGAGGGTGACTTTTTCGTGTGCCATCACGGCGCCGTTGCGGCTGGACCAGTGCGGCTCGCTGTAGGAACGCTTCACGAGGTCCGGGGCCACCTGCTCCACCCAGAGCGGATCGAACTTCGCGGCCACCCGGGCCCACAGCCGGCTGGTTTCCACCAGCTCGGCTGCCATCACGAAGGCCGGGGACTTCTTGAACAGCGCCGATCCCGGGAAGATGGCGAAACGGCTGCCCCGGGCACCTGCGTACTCGCGCTTGCGTTCGTCCAGCAGGCCGATATGGCTCAGCAGGCCGGAGAGCAGGCTGATGTGGATGCCCTCGTGCAGGCCCACGGGATCGGCCTCGCGCTTGTTGTCGATCGTGATGCCCAGCGGCTTGGCCAGCTGCCGCAGTTGCTGGAACAGGTCCTGCCATTCGCGCACGCGCAGGTAGTTGATGAAGTCGTTCCGGCAGAGCCTGCGGAACTGCGTGGAGGACAGCTCGCGCTGCTGCTCCTGGATGTAGTTCCACAGGTTCAGGTAGCCGGTGAAGTCCGAGTTCTCGTCCCGGAAGCGGGCATGCTTCTCGGCAGCCTGCTGCTGTTTGTCCGTGGGACGCTCGCGGGGATCCTGGATGGTCAGTGCCGCCGCCAGGATCATGACTTCCTTGACGCAGCCGCGCTTGCCGGCTTCCACGATCATGCGGCCCAGCCGCGGGTCCACCGGCAGTTGGGCGAGTTTATGCCCGACGGCGGTCAGTCCGCCGCGCTGTTCCCGCGCGTCCCGCTGCTTGGCGCCATGCTGTGGGGCCGCCTGCTGCGGAGACTTCAAGGCGCCGAGCTCGCGCAGGAGGGTGACGCCGTCGTTGATGGCCCGCGACTCCGGCGGCTCCACGAACGGGAAGTCCTCGATATCCTTCGGCCCGCGGGCAACACCCATGGCGGTCATCTGCAGGATGACCGCGGCCAGGTTGGTGCGCAGGATCTCCGGATCGGTGAACTGCGGCCGCGACTCGAAGTCCTCTTCCGAGTACAGGCGGATCGCGATGCCTTCGGAGACACGGCCGCAACGGCCCGAACGCTGGTTCGCTGATGCCTGCGAGACGCGCTCGATCGGCAGCCGCTGCACCTTGGTCCGGTGGGAATAGCGCGAGATACGGGCCGTGCCGGTGTCGATGACGTACTTGATGCCGGGCACGGTGAGCGAGGTTTCGGCAACGTTGGTGGCCAGCACGATCCGCCGCTTGCCGCCGGGGTTGAAGACGCGGTGCTGCTCCTGCAGGCTCAGCCGCGCGTAGAGGGGGAGGACCTCGGTGCCGGCCAGGCGGCGGTTGGCCTGGATCCGGCCGTTGAGCGCCTCGGCGGCGTCGCGGATTTCGCGCTCGCCGGAGAAGAAGATGAGGATGTCGCCGGGAGCCTCCAGCGCGAGTTCGTCGACGGCGTCGCACACCGCGTCGAGCGGGTCGCGGTCTTCCTCGAGTTCGTCGTCGGGCGTCTCATCGCCCTCCGCCGGGCCGCCGGCGGGCTGGGACAGCGGACGGTACCGGATCTCCACCGGGTAGGTGCGGCCGGACACTTCAATGATGGGAGCCGGGGCGTCGTCGCTGCCGAAATGCTTCGCGAAGCGCTCGGGGTCGATCGTGGCGGAGGTGATGATCACCTTCAGGTCCGGACGCTGCGGCAGGATCCGCTTGAGGTAGCCCAGGATGAAGTCGATGTTGAGGCTGCGCTCATGGGCTTCGTCGATGATGATCGTGCTGTATTTGCGCAGCAGCTTGTCCCGCTGGATTTCGGCCAGCAGGATGCCGTCCGTCATCAGTTTGATCCGGGTGTCCTTGCTGACCTCGCCGGTGAAGCGGACCTGGAAGCCTACCTCCTGGCCGATGTCGACGCCGAGTTCCTGGGCGATGCGCTCGGCCACCGTGCGCGCGGCGAGGCGGCGCGGCTGGGTATGGCCGATCAGTCCCTTGTCTCCGAGCCCCAGTTCGAGGCACATCTTGGGGATCTGGGTGGTCTTGCCCGAACCGGTCTCGCCCGCGATGATCGTGACCTGGTTCGCGGCGATCGCCGCCATAATGTCCTCGCGACGCTCGGAAACCGGCAGCTCGGCGGGATAGGAAATATGAAGTGTCATGGCTGCAAGCCAGTCTACTGCGGTGCCGGAGCTACTGCGGCGTGGCCCCTGCCCCGGCGGGGACTCCTGCGGACCGTGCCAGCCGTTCCGCCAGCGTTGCGGCGTACTCCTTGAACTCCGGCGGCGAGATGATCTCGAACTCCATGCCCAGTGACGCAAGGTGCGCCGCAGGCTGGGCCAGGCTGTCCCAGCCGGCGTGCAGCAGCGTGGCGGATCCGCCGTCGTCGCTCAAGGTCGCCAGCTGCGGGCCGACCAGGGCGGCCACCTCGCCGATCGGCGCGAACAAACGCACGACGACGTCATAGCGGTAGGGCGAACGGGTCACCGAACGCTGGACGTACGCCGCGAGGTCCTCCGCCGGGAGCGGGCGCGGAACGAATTTCTTCGTGGCGGAGGGAAGCGAGGCGATGCGGTCCGCGCGGAAGGTGCGCCAGTCCCCGCGTTCGAGGTCCCAGGCCACGAGGTACCAGCGCCGGCCTGTGTCCACCAGGCGGTAGGGCTCCGCCGTGCGGCGGTCGGTGGTGCCGTCCGGCTTGGCGTAGTCGAAACGGATCAGCCGCCGGTCGGCAATGGCCGCAGAGACAACGGTCAGCTGGTGCGGATCCACCGAGGCGGCGTTGCTCGGCAACGTGGTCACGGCGGCCTTGAGGGTGGCGAAACGCGGGCGGAGCCTGGCGGGCAGCACCTGTTCCAGCTTGGCGAGGGCCCGGACGGATGCCTCGCCGATGCCGGCCACCGGCCCGGCCGCCACGGAATTCAGGCCGAGGGCCACCGCGAGTGCTTCGTTGTCGTCGAGCAGCAGGGGCGGCAGCTGCGCACCGGCTCCGAGCTGGTAGCCGCCGGCGATTCCGGGGGAGGCATGGATGGGATATCCGAGGGTGCGGAGCTTTCCGATGTCCCGCCGCACGGTCCGCTCCGTGACACCCATGCGTTCAGCCAGGGCCGGCCCGGTCCATTCCCGCCGCAGTTGCAGCAGGGAAAGCAACTGCAGCAGGCGCGCGGAGCTTTGGATCATGGAGCAAAGCCTATCGGCGCAGGCTAGATTTCAGAGGAGGCGCAGCGTCCAGTAGGCGGTGCTCGGAAGATCGAGGGCGCGCCAGTCGCGCTCGGAACGGACCGGCGGAAGGTGGCCCCGGCCGTCGCTGAGGACGGCGGAAACGGTGGCTGCGGCAGCCAGAAGGACGATGATGACGATGAAGGCTACGAAGATTTCCATGCCTCCATCGTCTGCCTGGGCCCTATCAAGAAACAGTGGCAGAAATGACCCATTTAGATAATTTTCTGCCACACTGGAACTATGTTGAAATCAGTGGCAATCATCGTGGTTCCGGGCTTCTCGATCTTCGAATTCGGGACCGCCTTCGAGATCTTCGGCATCGACCGTTCGGAGCGCGGCAGCGGCGTGCCGGTCTTCGACTTCCGGGTGTGTACCCCTGTGCCCGGCGATGTTCCCATGAAGTCCGGTCTCTCCATGCACGTAGCCCTGGGGCTGGACGCCGCTGCCGACGCCGACCTGGTGATCATGGCACCCTATGGCCGCGACCTCGACGTTCCTGACGAGGTCCTGGAGACGCTCCGCGCCGCCCATGACCGCGGTGCCTGGGTGCTCTCCATCTGCTCCGGCGCGTACGCCCTGGCCCGGGCAGGGCTCCTGGACGGACGGCGTTGCACTACGCATTGGCACTACTCACAGGACCTCGCCAGCCGCTATCCCGCAGTCCTGGTGGACGAGGATGTCCTCTACGTGCAGGACGGCGCCATCATCACCAGCGCCGGCACGGCGTCCGGCATCGATGCCTGCCTGCACCTGGTCCGGGTGGAACTCGGCGCCAAGGTCGCTGCCGCCATCGCACGGGACATGGTGGTGGCGCCGCACCGCGACGGCGGACAAGCGCAGTACATCGACCGGCCCATGCCGAAATGTGGATCGGCACCCATGGAAGCGCTGCTGCGCTGGATGGTGGAGAACCTGGACCAGGAACACAGCGTCGCCGAATTGGCCGAACGGCTGCACATGTCGCCGCGGACCTTTGCCCGGCGCTTCCGGGCCGAAACGGGAGCGACGCCGGCGGCCTGGCTCAATTCGCAAAGGGTCCTGCGGGCACAGGAACTGCTGGAAACCAGCGACCTGAACATTGACGAAGTGGCACGGGAAGCCGGGTTCGGCCATTCCGTGCTCATGCGCCACCACTTCGCCAAGGTCCTGGACACCAGCCCGCAGTCCTACCGGAGGGCGTTCCGCGGCCAACTGGCGGAAGTGGGGTAGCAGGCTCAGCGCCGGCCGCGGCTTTCGGCGCCTTCTGCCTTGGCGCTTTCCACGAGTTCTTCCCATGGGCCGGTCACCTCGCGGTCCGGCAGGGTGGCACGGTGCTGCCCTGCGCGGATGGAGTACATGAAACGGTCCGGCTGGTTCGCGCTGCGGGACAGGGCTTTGGCTTCCTCCCACGGGCAGGCCTCCACCAGGGGAAGCCAGCGTTCCTTCTCGTCGTCGGATACCGCGTTGACGCTCCAGACGCGCGTCATGGCGGCGATGCCTCCGCTGCGACGGACAGTGATTTTCATGCCCCACCGATTTTCATGCGTCACCGATGATCTTGAGGGTCAGACCTTGACTTTCACAGTTTCCCACGCCTTCAGGACGGCGTCATGCTCGGCGGAACCGCTGCCGAACAGCTCTTCCGCGGTGGCGATGGTGGTCCGGGCGAATTTGCCGAAGGTGCAGGTGGCGGGGAGGGAGCCGCTGGTCAGTGCGCCGTACCAGATCTGCCCCGGCGCTTCCCAGGCGTTGCCGCCCAGTTCCGAGGCCACCACGTAGAAGGCCCGGTTGGGGATTCCGGAGTTGATGTGGACGCCGCCGTTGTCCGCGGTGGTGCGGACGTAGCTGTCCATGGAGTCCGGCTGCGGATCCTTGCCCAGCACGTCGTCGTCGTAGGCGGTACCTGGTGCCTTCAGGGAGCGCAGGGCGGAGCCTTCCACGGCGTCGGTGAAGAGGCCCTCGCCGATCAGCCAGTTCGCTTCCGCGGCAGACTGTTGGCGCGCATACTGCTCCACCAAGGCGCCGAACACATCGGACATGGATTCGTTCAGCGCGCCGGCCTGGTTCCGGTAGGCGAAGCCTGCGGTGTACTGGGTGACGCCGTGGGCCAGTTCATGCCCGATGACGCTCAGCGATTTGGTGAAGCGCTGGAAAATCTCGCCGTCGCCATCGCCGAACACCATCTGGCGCCCGTCCCAGAAAGCGTTGTCGTAGAGCTGCCCGAAGTGCACCGTGGCATCCAGCTTCAGGCCTGCGCCGTCGATGGAATTCCGCTCGAACACCTCTGCGTACAAGCGGTGCGTATCGCCAAGGCCGTCGTAGGCTTCGTCCGCCGCGGCGTCCCCGACGGGCGGCATGCCCTCCTTGCGGACCTGGGTGCCGGGCAGGGTCTCGGTGGAACCGGCGTCGAAAATGGTGCGCTTGGGCGGCCCCGGCTTGACCTGGCGCGCACCGGGCGGGGTGGCCGGCACCGGAAGGGAGCGGGCCGCCTGCAGCCCCTTGATATGCAGCAACGATTCCTTCGCAGCCCGGGCGATCGCCCGGAGCCGGGGCTCCGGCCGGGCGGCCAGTCGGCGCAGCATGTACGGAGGAACGATGGAGCAGATCATGGCAAACCCCTTTTGCGTCTATCGAGCACGTACGAATCAGCTTAGGAGCGGGCTCGGACAATTTGCGGCCGGGCGGCGCGGCATGTCCGGCGGGCCGCCTTCCGGCGCAGCAAAAAACCCCGCCGTTCCAAGGAACGGCGGGGTTTTTGATCTGGTGCCCTCGATAGGATTCGAACCTACGGCCTTCTGCTCCGGAGGCAGACGCTCTATCCCCTGAGCTACGAGGGCATCCGGGGTTCCCGGTCGTTTCCGGGACGTCCATGAGCTTAGCAGGTCAGCGCGTCCCAACGAAAAACCGGCGCGGCATGCCGGGACCACCACGGTGTGCCGCAGGTGGAGGACAGGATCAGTACCCGGCAAAGGCATCCACCCGTACGCGCCGTCCACCCGCCTGGCGGGCCGCCCGCCGCAGGGATTCCACCCGGGCGGGGGAACCCGAAACGTAGACCGTGCGGCTGCCGATGTCCGGAACCAGCTCCTTCAGCGAGGCGCCGTCGATCCGCACCCGGCCGGCGTCGTGCATGAAGTCCGGGGGAGCGGAACCGTCGGCGAGCCGGGCGATCACCCGGGCGCCGGACGCTTCCAGGACATCGGCTCCCGCGAGCTCATCGGCCCCGGAGGCGAGGTACAGCAGCACGATGTCCCGCTCCCGGGCGGCGCCGGACGCCAGTTGCGACAGGAACGGCGTGATCCCGATGCCGGCCGCGATCAGCAGTACCGGCGTTCCGCCGTCGCGCGGCAGCACGAAGTCTCCGCCCACGGCGGTTCCCCGCAATTGTTCGCCCGGCCGCAAGGCCAGCAACGCCGTCTTGGCCGCGGAGAGCGGCGCCGCGGTTCCCACCCCGAACGTCAGCTCCTGCGAACCCGGGGCGCTGCTCATGCTGAAGGTCCGGCGTCGTCCCTTCCTGTCGGACGGGGAGTGCGGCAGATCCAGCTCCATGTACTGCCCGGGCCGGAACCGCACAGGCCGGCGCGGTGCGAAACGGAGCTCAGTGGTGCTCGGCGTCAGCGCACGGGAGCCCGTGAACTCGAGCCGGATGCCGGCGCGCTGGCCGGCGAAGAACGCCAGCAGGTTGCCCAGCAGCAGTGCCAGCTCGGGCGAATTCGCCACGAACCCCAGGTTGTACGGCACCGCGAAGACCACGCCGACGACGGCGGCGAGCAGCAGCTGCTGCCAGCGCCGGGGTGGCAGCGTGAGCGGCTCCGTCAGCATGAAGCCCGCGAAGAACAGCAACGGCCGCTGCGCAAACGGCTGCCACAGGGCGGCACCCGCAGGGAGCCCGGCGCGAAGGAGCTCGACGAACACGATCGAGCCCGAAACCAGGAGGAAAACGCCTGCCATCAGCACCTTCCGGGTCCGGTACATGACCAGCAGCACGCCCGGCACGAGCAGCCACAGCATGGCCGGGGTCGCGGCCCACCATGTGGCCACGTTCAGGCCCGTGAAGGAGACGATGAAGGCACCGGCAGCGGCCGGATTGAAGATGTGCCGGCCACGGACGGCCAGCACGTACTTCGACGCCGACGCCAGGACACAGGCCAGCGCCACCCCGGCGAGGTCCGGCGACGCGACGGCGGGCAGCAGATCGCTGGGCCAGAACAGGAAGAACAGCAGCAGGCCGGTGATCAGCGAGGACTCCGAGTGCGGGCGCACCCGGAACACTGCCGCGAACAGCCGGTTGGACAGGTACGCCAGGCCTAGGCAGAGCACCGCATGGCCCAGCATGTTCACCGGCCCGAAGGTCAGCCAGCCGAGGGCGTCGAGCACCAGGCTGTAGGCAGCGAGCACCGCCAGCACCCACAGGATCAGCCGGTACATGGTGAAGCGGCCAAGCCAGGTGTCCAGCTTCTGCTTGGCGGTGAGATCAACTGTGGTCATGTGGCACCCCGGTCATGTGAACAGTGTTCCTTCGAAGCCTTGCGAAAAGCTTGCCCTGCCGTCCGAGGCCACCCGGAGCCACTCGAAGTCGAACTCTTCCTCCAGCACGGCAGGCTCCACGAGGAACAGGGCCGTGGCGAGGGCATCGGCCGTGAGGGCGTCATCCGCCATCGTCCAGGTGGCGACGGTCGTGTCCACCGGCCGGCCGGTGGCGGCATCCAGCACATGGTGCAGGCCGTCGCCCCAGGACCGCCGGTTGGCAGCGGAAGCACACAGCGCCCGTGAACCGAGCCCGACCACGCCGATCGCCTGCGCGGGATCGTACGGGTGCTCCAGTCCGACGCGCAGCGGGACGGGGCCCGAATGCAGCATGTCGCCGCTGCCGTCCACCAGGTATTCCGTGACCCCTTCGGCCCGCAAGGCTCCGGCCAGCATGTCCACCAGCTGGCCTTTCCCGGCGGCGCCGATATCCAACACCACGGGGGAGGCGGTGCGCAGCGTGCGGCCGCGCCATTCCAGCACGTCCTCCCAACGGGGCGCCGCCGCAGCCGGGCCCCGGGGGACCAGGGCGTAGTCCCCGCCGTAGCCGAGTTGCTCCAGGCTGCTGCCCACGAGCGGGCTCATCGTCCCGCCGCTCAGGCGGTACAGCGTCCGGAACACGGCTTCCAACTGCTCCGCGCCCGCCGGCAACTCCACGGTCCCCGCTTCCCGCGCGAGCCGCGCCACGAGCGAGTCGGTGCGGAACCGCGAGTAGCAGCCGTCATAATCCGCCACGACATCCAGCAAACGCGAGCGCACAGCGGGCCCCAGCGGCTCCGGCGTCGAAATCTCCCAGGCCGTGCCGATGCCCTCGAAGGCGAAGGAGTCCCAGCCCGGATGCGGCATGGCTGCTACCTGGCCTGGGCCTTGATGGATTCCACAGCCTGGTTGAAGCCGCCGCTCGTCAGCGACGAGCCGGCCACCTTGGACACGTTGATCTCGTCGAGCTTCTTGCCCACGACCTGCGCGGCGATGCCGTCCTTGAACTCGCCCTGGAACTTGCGGGTGTTCGGGTTCGAGGGATGCACAGTGATGTCGACGGCGGACACGGTGCCGCCGGACAGCGTCAGCTGCACGCCCACGGTTTCCGTGCCGTTGGGTGAGGTGTACGTGCCGTCCGCACTGTAACTGCCGTCTTTGTAGCTTCCGCCGCCTGCGGAGGACGGCGCGGCCGGGGTGCTGGAACTGCCGCCCGCGGCGGAGGACGTGCCCGACGGCGCTGCGGTACCCGACGGCGCTTGGCTGCCGGGTGCGCACGCCGCCACGGTTCCGGCGAGGGACAGCCCGGCGACGCCGGCGATGAGGGTCTTGCGGAATGGCGAAGTCATGGTGTGCTCTTTTCGGTTCTGCGGAATCGGCAAACAGGACAGTCCCAAGGACTCATTCCTTTGACGCTGAGACCAGCGTATTGGTTCACCCTGTGCGCGAACGGCAGGCAATGCTGTGCGGAGGCTGTGTTCCGGTCCGTTGCAATTCCTCCACTTGCAAGCCCCGACGGTACGCTAGACGGGTGACTCCCGAAGAACTCTCCGCCGCCATATCCGCCTGCCTGAAAGATGCCGTCGCCGCCGGTGACGTTGCCCTTTCCGAATCCGATCTGCCGGATGAGGTGCGCGTGGAGCGACCCAAGAACCGGGAGCACGGTGACTGGGCCACGAACATCGCCCTCCAGCTCGCCAAGAAGGCCGGCACCAACCCGCGGGCCTTCGCGGAAATCCTGAGCACCCGGCTCAAGGAGATCGACGGCGTCACCGCCGTGGACATCGCCGGTCCCGGCTTCCTGAACATCACCGTTGACGCGGCCGCCGCCGGCGCCCTGGCCAAGGTGATCGTCGAAGCCGGCAGCTCCTACGGAAGCAACCAGGCGCTCGCAGGCCACGTCATCAACATGGAATTCGTTTCCGCCAACCCGACGGGTCCGCTGCACATCGGCCACACCCGCTGGGCCGCGCTGGGTGATTCCATTGCCCGTGTGCTGCGCGCTTCCGGTGCCGACGTCACGGCCGAGTACTACATCAACGACGCCGGCTCGCAGATGAACGTGTTCGCCAACTCCGTGCTGTCCCGGCTCCACGGCCGCGACGTTCCGGAGGGCGGCTACCCGGGCCAGTACATCGTGGAACTGGGCGACGAGGTCCTGAAGGCGCACCCGGCCATCCGCGAACTCACGGACGAAGCCGCGCTGCCGGTCATCCGCCAGGCCGCCTACGAGGCCCAGATGGCTGACATCAAGACCACGCTCGCCGATTTCGGTGTGTCCTTCGACGTGTACTTCTCCGAGAAGGAGCTGCACGACCACGGCGCCATCGAATCCGCGGTGGCGCGCCTGCGCGAACAGGGCCACGTGTTCGACAAGGACGGCGCCGTGTGGCTGCGCACCACCGACTTCGGCGACGACAAGGACCGGGTGATGATCCGGGCCAACGGCGAGCCCACCTACTTCGCCGCCGATGCCGCGTATTACCTGTCCAAGAAGGACCGCGGCTTCCCGGAGAAGATCTACCTGCTGGGTGCGGACCACCACGGCTACATCAACCGTCTCAAGGCCATTGCCGCCTGCGCGGGCGACGATCCGGAAGCCAACATCGAGGTCCTCATCGGCCAGCTGGTGTCGGTCAACGGTGCCAAGCTCTCCAAGCGTGCCGGCAACATCATCGAGCTCAAGGACCTGATTTCCTGGCTCGGCAAGGACGCCGTGCGCTACTCCCTGGCGCGTTTCCCCGCTGATTCTCCGCTCACCCTGGACCCCGAGCTGCTGAAGAAGAACAGCAACGAGAACCCGGTGTTCTACGTGCAGTACGCGCACGCCCGCTCCCGCGGCACCGCGCGCAATGCGGCGGAGGCCGGCGTCGAACGCCAGGTCAACGGCGAGGACGCCTTCGACGCCTCTCTGCTGGACCACGCCACCGAAAACGAGCTGCTGTCCTACCTGGGCAGCTACCCGTCGATCGTTGCCAAGGCCGCGGAATTCCGCGAACCGCACCGGGTGGCCCGCCACCTGGAGGTCATCGCCGGCGCCTACCACCGCTGGTATGACGCCTGCCGTGTCTCGCCGCAGGGCGACGACCCGGTGCGCGACGTGAACCGCACCCGCCTGTGGCTCAACGACGCCACCAGCCAGGTCCTTGCCAACGGCCTCGAACTGCTCGGCGTGTCCGCGCCGGAACGGATGTGACCGCATGACCGCAGCATCGCCCCTCGCCCCCGAATGGCTTGCCGTTCCGGCGGACCTCAACGCCCTGCACGCGCCCATGTGGGCGGCCGGGGTAGAGAGGAACGACGACGGCGAGCTCGCCATTGACGGCGTCCCCGTCAGCGAGCTCAAGGCACAGTTCGGCAGCCCGCTGTTCGTCATGAGCGAGACCGACTTCCGGTCCCGCGCCCGCGCCTTCAAGGACGCCTTCGACGCCGCGTTCGAGGACATCTGCGGGGGAGTGGATGTCTACTACGCCGGCAAGTCCTTCCTGTGCACCGCCGTCGCGTCCTGGGTTGCCGAGGAGGGCCTGCGCCTGGACACCTGCTCCGGCGGCGAGCTCGCCGTTGCCGCACGCGCCGGGATCGACGGCGCGAACCTCGGCCTGCACGGCAACAACAAGTCCGACGCCGAGATCAACCGGGCCCTGGACATGAAGCTCGGCCGGATCGTCGTGGACAGCCTGGACGAACTCGAGCGTGTGGCCAAGATCGCCTCGGCCCGCGGCGACGTGGCCAAGGTGATGCTGCGCCTGACCCCCGGCGTGCACGCGCACACCCACGAGTTCATCGCCACGGCGCACGAAGACCAGAAGTTCGGCCTGTCCATGGCCGGCGACTCCACCGAACAGGCCGGCCTCTCCGCCGCGGAGGAAGCCGTCGCCGCAGCCACGTCCTACGACAGCGTGGAACTGCTCGGCCTGCACTGCCACATCGGCTCGCAGATCTTCGAACCCGAAGGCTTTGCCCTGGCCGCCGAAAAGCTGCTGGGCTTCCTTGCAGCCATGCAGGCGAAGTACTCGATCACCCTGCCCGAGCTCGACCTCGGCGGTGGCTACGGCATTGCCTACACCCCGGTGGACACCCCCCGCCCCGCGGCCGAGATCGCGCAGGCGATGGCCGCCGTCGTGCGTTCCAGCTGCGCGGAACTGGGCATCAAGGCCCCGCGTATCTCGATCGAACCCGGCCGCGCGATCGTCGGCAGCAGCACCTTCACCCTGTACGAGGTGGGCACCCTCAAGACCGTCCGCGTCGACGCCCCGGAGGGCGCGCTTGCCGGTGCCGGAGGCGCAGAGAACGTTACGTTCCCGCGCCGCTATGTGTCGGTCGACGGCGGCATGAGCGACAACGCCCGTCCGGTGCTCTACGACGCGGATTATTCGGCCGTGCTCGCCTCCCGGACATCCCTTGCCGAACCGCAGCTGTCCCGAGTAGTGGGCAAACATTGCGAGAGCGGCGACATAGTTGTTAGAGATGTATATCTGCCCGCGGATGTGGCAGCCGGTGATTTGCTCGCAGTACCGGGTACCGGCGCCTACTGCTGGGCCCTTTCCAGCAATTACAACTACCTGGCCCGGCCGGGCGTCGTCGCTGTGCGCGGCGGAGCAGCCCGGTGGATTGTCCGCGGGGAAACCGAAGAAGACCTGTTGAACCGTGACATGGGAGTGGCGAATGTCTGAAGTGCGCACCTTGAAAGTGGCCCTGCTGGGCTGTGGCAACGTCGGGGCACAGGTGGCGCGGATTCTCATTGACGACGCCGAGGCCCTGGCCGCCCGCAGCGGTGCCCGCCTGGAGCTCTCCGGGATCGCCGTGCGCAACCTTGACGCCAAGCGCGACGTCGAGCTTCCCCGGGAACTTTTCACCACCGACGCCGACACCCTGGTCAAGGAAGCCGACCTCGTCATCGAGCTGCTCGGCGGCATCGAACCGGCGCGCTCCCTGATCCTCACCGCCATCGAAAACGGCGCCTGCGTCGTCACCGGCAACAAGGCGCTGCTGGCACAGGACGGCCCCGCCCTCTACGAAGCAGCGGACAAAGCCGGCGTCCAGCTTTCCTACGAGGCCGCCGTCGCCGGTGCCATCCCGATCCTGCGCCCCATCCGCGACAGCCTCTCCGGCGACCGCATCACCCGCGTGCTCGGCATCGTCAACGGCACCACCAACTTCATCCTCGACCAGATGGACACCACCGGCGCCCAGTTCGCCGACGCCCTGGCCGAAGCGCAGCGCCTCGGCTACGCCGAAGCGGACCCCACTGCCGACGTCGAAGGCCATGACGCCGCCGCCAAGGCAGCCATCCTCGCCTCGCTGTCCTTCCACACGCGTTTCGCGCTGGAAGACGTGCACTGCGAAGGCATCACCAAGGTCACCGCTGCGGACATCGCGTCCGCGAAGGAAGCCGGCTTTGTCATCAAGCTGCTCGCGATTGCCGAGAAGATCGTCGACCCCGACGGCGGAGAGGGCGTTTCGGTGCGCGTGCACCCCACCCTGCTGCCGCGCGAGCACCCGCTGGCTGCCGTCCGCGGCGCCTTCAACGCCGTGTTCGTCGAAGCCGAAAACGCCGGCGAACTGATGTTCTACGGCCAGGGCGCGGGCGGTACCCCGACCGCCTCCGCGGTCCTCGGCGACCTCGTCTCCGCCGCGCGTCGCGTGGTCCTCGGCGGCCCCGGCCGCACGGAAACCACCACTGGCCACGTCCCGGCCCTGCCCGTGGAAGCCTCCGAGACCAGTTACTACATCGGCCTCGACGTCGCCGACCAGGCCGGCGTGCTGGCCCGGATCGCCCACATCTTCGCGGAGAACGGCGTGTCCATCGAGATCATGCGCCAGACCATCCACCGGGACGCCGCCTCGAACGTCGAATCGGCCGAACTCAAGATCGTCACGCACCGTGCATCCGAAGCCGCACTCGCGGCAACCGTCGAGGCCGTCAAGGGCCTGGACGTCATCAATTCCGTCACATCCGTACTGCGGGTAGAAGGGGTCTAAGTGGCTCACCAATGGCGCGGGGTAATCCGCGAATACGCTGATCGTCTGCCGGTAACGGAAGCCACCAAGGTCATTACCCTCGGCGAGGGCGGCACTCCGCTGGTGCACGCGCAGAAGCTCTCCGAGCTCACCGGATCCCAGGTGTACCTCAAGGTCGAAGGCATGAACCCCACCGGTTCCTTCAAGGACCGCGGCATGACCATGGCCATGACTGCGGCCGTCGAAGCCGGGGCCCAGGCCGTCGTGTGCGCCTCCACCGGCAACACCTCGGCATCTGCCGCGGCCTACGCCACCGCCGCCGGCCTCAAGTGTGCCGTGCTGGTTCCCGAAGGCAAGATCTCCATGGGCAAGCTCAGCCAGGCGATCGCCCACGGCGCCACGCTCCTGCAGGTGGACGGCAACTTCGACAACTGCCTGGACATTGCCCGTAAGCTCGGCGAGTCCTACCCCGTGTTCCTGGTGAACTCGGTCAACCCTGCCCGTATCCAGGGCCAGAAGACCGGTGCCTTCGAAGTGGTCGACGCCCTGGGCGACGCCCCGGACATCCACGTGCTGCCCGTCGGCAACGCAGGCAACATCAGCGCCTACTGGAAGGGCTACAAGGAGTACTCGGCACCGTTCGAGTCCGGCACCGCGGGTACCCTGCCGGCCGTCTCCACCAAGACCCCGGCCATGTGGGGCTTCCAGGCAGCCGGCGCCGCACCGTTCGTTGCCGGCCACCCGATCACCGAACCGGACACCATCGCCACGGCCATCCGCATCGGCAACCCGGCATCCTGGGACACCGCCGTCGCCGCCCGTGACGAGTCCGGCGGCCTCATCGAAGCCGTGACGGACGAGGAAATCCTCGCCGCGCACCGCTGGCTGTCCTCCAAGGAAGGCGTCTTCGTCGAGCCCGGCTCCGCCGCCGGCGTCGCAGGCCTGATCAAGAAGCACGCCGCCGGCCAGGTCCCGTCCGGCAAGACGATCGTCATCACGGTCACCGGCCACGGCCTGAAGGACCCGCAGTGGGCCCTCCGGACCGAAGACGGCAGCGATGTGCAGCCCGTCAAGGTGCCGAACGACGTCGTCACCGTGGCCAAGGAACTGGGCCTGGAAGCCAACTAGCCTCCGGCCGCTCCACAAGAGGCCGCACAACAAGACTGGAAGAAACCAAGAGTGGAAACAACGCAGCCCGCCGCGGGCGAATTTACCACGCTCGCGGCGGGTCAGCAGCTGACCGTCCGGGTTCCCGGCACCAGCGCCAACCTCGGTCCCGGCTATGACAGCCTCGGCCTGGCCCTGTCCATCTACGACACCCTGACCGTGGAAACACTGGACACCGGGGAACTCGAATTCGAGCTTTCGGGCGAAGGCGCTGAAACCCTGCCGCGGGATGCCAGCCACCTCGTGGTGCGCGCCATCAACGCTGCCTTGGAACGGCTTGGCTTCCGGCACAACGGCCTGAAGATCACGGCCGACAATGTCAACCCGCACGGACGCGGACTCGGCTCCTCGGCCTCCGCCGTCGTCGCCGCCGTGACTGCCGCCAACGCCCTGGTCCCGGAGGATGCGCGCCAGGGCCGCGAGTGGATCCTTCAGCTCACCAGCGAGATGGAGGGGCACCCGGACAACGTCGCTCCGGCGATTTTCGGCGGACTGGCGCTGTCCTGGCAGGACAGCGAGCAGTACAGCAGCACCAGGGCCGACGTCGATCCGCGCGTTGTGCCTGTCGTTGCGGTTCCGGATTACGAACTTTCCACGGAAACTGCCCGCGGCCTGCTGCCCGCTTCGGTGGGACACCACGCCGCAGCCATGAACTCCGGCCGTGCGGCCCTGCTGATCCACGCTCTGACCAAGGCACCGGAATTCCTGCTGCCAGGCACCGAGGACTACCTGCACCAGAGCTACCGGGCCGAGGCCATGCAGCCCAGTGCGGCACTGATCGCGGCGCTGCGCGCGGACGGCCATGCCGCCGTCGTCTCCGGTGCGGGCCCCACGGTGCTCGCCCTGGCCAACGGCGAAGAAGAGGCAGCGCTCGTCGCAGCACGGATTTCCGCCTTCGCCGAAGGCAACACACCCGGTGTCTCCTGGCGCGTGATGACGCTGGCTGTTGACGTTGAAGGTGCTAGAGTGGAATTGCACCGGCGGTAAAACCGCGGGCAGTTCCCTGACACCGGACCCTGGCAACAGGTTTGTTCCCGTCGTCTACTGTGTCGAAGTCCCTGCCGGTGTCGTCTCCTTTCCGGCCTGTTTCAGGTATCGCAGATCTGCTCTGTTTCCTTCCGTAACAGCCCGTGCCCTGTATCCCGGGGCGTCGAAGACGTAAATCAATCGGGCTTTGCCGCCGCAATGAAACGGCACGGCCGACATCCCGGCTGCAGATCTGAACTGCAGTCCAGAACACATCATCGCGCCCGGCTCCAGTCCGGGCGACGTCGAGGGGGAAGGATCCTTCGTGACAGAAACCACTGAGCTGGCTCCAGCTGTGGACACCAATTCCGCTGCCGCACCTGCCAAGAGCAGCGGCCTTGCCGGACTCAAGCTTGCGCAGCTGCAGGCCCTCGCCAGCCAGCTGGGTATTTCCGGCGGCTCCCGGATGCGCAAGGGCGATCTCGTAGCGGCAATTTCCGCCCACCGGGCCGGTGCAGGCGCCGGATCGGCCAAGGCCCCGGCAAAGACCGAAGCGCCGGCAAAGACCGAAGCTCCCGCCAAGGCTGAGGCGCCTGCCAAGGAAGCCAGGACCGAGGCTCCTGCCAAGGCCGAAACCGCGCCGGCAGCCGCTGAAACCACGGCCCAGGAAGGCGCCGCCCCGGAAGGTACCCGTGCCCGCGGCCGTGGCCGCAGCCGCCGCGCCACCAGCGACGGCGTTGTTGCCGCCCCGGCAGCTGAAACCGCCGCAAGCACCGAAGCCGCCGCCGTCGAGAGCACTCCGGCTGCCGCTCCGGCAGAAGGCGCAGAAGCAGGCGAACGCCGCCAGCCGCGCACCCGCAACCGCCGCCGCGGCGAGAACGCCGCCGCAGCAGAAGCCGCTGAAACCACCGAATCCGCTCCGGCCGAACAGGCCCAGGGCGAGCGTCCGGCAGCCGAACGCCCGGCACGCGGCGAACAGGGCCGCACGGAGCAGGCTGCGGAAGCCGGCGAAGGCGGACAGCGTGAACGCCGCGAGAACACCCGTAACCGCCGTGACGACAACGACGGCGAGGAAGGCGGCAGCCGCCGCAGCCGCCGTAACCGCCGCGACCGCAATGACCGTGGCGAGCAGAACGACCGCCGTGACGGCAACAGCCGCAGCGACCGTTTCCGCGACCGCAATGAGCGCCGCCGCGGCCGTAACCAGGGTCCGGACGTCGACGACGTCGAGATCACCGAAGACGACGTCCTGCTGCCCGTCGCGGGCATCCTCGATGTCCTGGAGAACTACGCGTTCATCCGCACCTCCGGTTACCTGCCCGGCGCCAACGACGTCTACGTCTCGCTGGCCCAGGTCAAGAAGTACAACCTGCGCAAGGGCGACGCCGTCGTCGGTGCCATCCGTGCACCGCGCGAAGGCGAAGACCGCAACCAGCAGTCCGCACGCCAGAAGTTCAACGCGCTTGTCCGCGTCACCTCGGTCAACGGCAAGACCCCTGAGGAACTGAAGGACCGCGTCGAGTTCGCCAAGCTCGTGCCGCTGTACCCCTCCGAGCGCCTGCGCCTGGAGACCGACCCGAAGAAGATCGGCCCCCGTGTCATCGACCTCGTGGCCCCGATCGGCAAGGGCCAGCGTGGCCTGATCGTCTCCCCGCCGAAGGCCGGCAAGACCCTTATCCTGCAGTCCATCGCCAACGCGATCACCACCAACAACCCTGAGGTCCACCTCATGATGGTGCTCGTTGACGAACGTCCCGAAGAAGTCACGGACATGCAGCGCACGGTCAAGGGCGAGGTCATCGCCTCCACCTTCGACCGTCCCGCCGACGACCACACCACCGTGGCCGAACTTTCCATCGAACGCGCCAAGCGCCTCGTGGAAATGGGCATGGACGTGGTGGTCCTCCTGGACTCCATGACCCGACTGGGCCGCGCCTACAACCTGGCAGCACCGGCCTCCGGCCGCATCCTGTCCGGTGGTGTGGACTCCGCAGCCCTGTACCCGCCCAAGCGCTTCTTCGGTGCTGCCCGCAACATCGAAAACGGCGGCTCCCTGACCATCCTGGCCACCGCCCTCGTGGAGACCGGTTCCAAGATGGACGAGGTCATCTTCGAAGAGTTCAAGGGCACCGGCAACATGGAGCTGCGTCTGTCCCGCCAGCTGGCAGACAAGCGCATCTTCCCGGCCGTGGACGTCAACGCCTCCGGTACCCGCCGCGAAGAGAACCTGCTTTCGCCCGAAGAGGTCAAGATCATGTGGAAGCTGCGCCGGGTCCTCTCCGGACTGGAGCAGCAGCAGAGCCTTGAACTGCTGACCAACAAGATCCGGGAAACCGGAAGCAACGTCGAGTTCCTCATGCAGGTGCAGAAGACGACTCTCGGAGCGAAGTCGGATAACGACAAGTAAGCACGAAACGGGGTGGGGCCGCCGGGCATGTCTGCCGGCCCCGCCCCTTTGCGTTGCCTGAGGCAACGCGGGGTCAGATACGGCCCATCCGGGCCCGGAACATGGGCCGTAAGTGACCCCGCGTTGCAGTCATTAGACTTTAGAAGTCGAAAGAGGTTTGAAGATGTTTGAGTCCGTACAGGGATTGCTTGACGAGCATGCCGCCATCCAGGCGCAGCTGAGCGATCCTGCCGTTTATGCCGACCAGTCCCTGGCCCGGAAGCTGGGGCGCCGCTCCGCGCAGCTCCAGGGCATTGTCGAGGCGTACAACCGGTGGCGCGGGCTCACTGACGACCTGGACGCCGCCAAGGAAATGGCCGCCGAGGATCCCGACTTCGCCGCCGAAGTGGAGCAGCTCCAGGAGCAGCTCCCCGCGGCCCAGGAGAAGCTGCGCCGCCTGCTGATCCCTCGCGATCCGGACGACGCCCGCAACGTGATCATCGAGGTCAAGGGCGGCGAAGGCGGCGAGGAAGCCGCACTCTTCGCCGCGGACCTGCTGCGCATGTACACCCGCTACGCCGAAGCGCGTGGCTGGAAGACCGAACTCATCTCCTCCACCGAATCGGACCTGGGCGGCTACAAGGATGCCCAGATGGCCATCAAGGGCAACTCCAACGATCCCGCTGAGGGCGTTTGGGCGCGGCTGAAGTTCGAAGGCGGCGTGCACCGTGTGCAGCGCGTTCCCGCCACGGAATCCCAGGGCCGCATCCACACCTCGGCTGCCGGCGTCCTCGTGTTCCCGGAAGTGGACGAGCCCGAAGAGATCGAGATCAACCAGAACGACCTCAAGATCGACGTCTACCGTTCCTCCGGCCCGGGCGGCCAGTCGGTGAACACCACCGACTCCGCCGTGCGCATCACCCACCTGCCCACGGGCATCGTGGTGGCCATGCAGAACGAGAAGTCGCAGCTGCAGAACCGCGAAGCCGCCATGCGCGTGCTCCGGGCCCGCTTGCTGGCGCACCAGCAGGAACAGCTGGACGCCGAGAGCGCCGAGCACCGCAAGTCGCAGATCCGCACCATGGACCGCTCCGAGCGCATCCGCACCTACAACTTCCCGGAAAACCGCATTGCGGACCACCGTACCGGCTACAAGGCCTACAACCTGGACGCCGTCATGAACGGTGACCTGGAACCGGTCATTCAGTCCGCCATCGAAATGGACGAACAGGCGCGCCTGGACGCCCTCGGCGAGTAACGCCGGGTCATCCATGCCTTTCGAAAGCGGGCAGCGCCTCGCGGATGCCGTCCGTGAGGCCACAGCCATCTTGCACGAAGCAGGGGTTCCCACGCCGCGCGTGGACGCCGAACTCCTTGCCGAGCACCTCCTCGGCGTCGGCCTCGGCCGCCTGCGGGCGATGCTCCTGGGCGACTCGCCGGTGCCGGAAGGCTACGGCGAACTGGTCGCCGAACGCGCCCGCCGCGTTCCGCTCCAGCACATCACCGGCGTCGCGCATTTCCGCTACCTGACGCTCGCCGTCGGGCCGGGCGTCTTCATCCCGCGTCCCGAGACGGAAACAGTGGTGCAGCTGGTCATCGACCGGCTCGCCGGGGCGGTGGCGCCGAAGGTCGTGGACCTGGGGACGGGTTCGGGCGCGATCGCCGCGTCCATCGCGCACGAGGTTCCGGACGCCGAGGTGTTTGCCGTCGAGTTCAGCGACTTCGCACACGCCTGGGCGGCGAAGAACCTGCAGCCGCTCGGCGTCAACCTGATCCACGGGGACCTGCGTGATGCGCTGCCTGAACACAACGGCAGTTTCGACGTCGTCGTGTCCAATCCGCCGTACATCCCGGCGGAGGCCATCCCGAACGAACCCGAGGTGGCACTCCACGACCCGCCGGAGGCGTTGTACGGCGGGGGAGCGGACGGCATGGAACTCCCGACGGCGGCGGCCGCCTCTGCGGCGCGTCTCCTGAAACCGGGCGGCTACTTCGTGATGGAACACGCCGAAGTCCAGTCCGAATGGATCGCGGAGCATCTCCGCCGGCAGGGCTGCTGGACGGACGTCACCTCGCATGTGGACCTCAACGGCAAGGAACGGGCAACGAGCGCGGTGCTGTCACCGGCCGGCCCGCGGGAATGAAAGAATAGCGCAGTGACCACTAGCTACGACTGCACGTCAGAGGAAGAACGCGCCGGCGGCATCGAGCACGCCCAGCGCGCCATCAGCGAAAAGAAATGCATCGTGATGCCCACGGACACCGTGTACGGGATCGCCGCGGACGCTTTTTCGCCGCAGGCCGTCACCATGCTGCTCGTCTCCAAGGGCCGCAGCCGGCAGATGCCCCCGCCCGTCCTGATCCCGCGCCTCGGCGCGCTGGACGGCCTGGCCACCGAGGTGTCGGATGAGGCCCGCAAGCTGGCGGAAACGTTCTGGCCGGGCGGCCTGACCCTGATCTTCCATGCCCAGCCGTCGCTTGACTGGGACCTTGGCGAGACGCGCGGCACCGTGGCCCTGCGCATGCCGGACGACGAGATCGCCCTCGAACTCCTCAACCGCACCGGCCCGCTCGCTGTCTCCTCCGCGAACCGGACCGGACAGCCGGCCGCGCGGACCGCCGCTGAAGCCCGCGAGCAGCTGGCTGAATCCGTGGAGGTCTACCTCGAAGGCGGCCTGCGGCCCGTCGGCAGCGAGGACGCCCTGCCGTCCACGATCGTGGACGCCACCTCGTTGCCGTTGCGCGTGGTCCGCGAAGGTGCCATCAGCCTTGAGCAGCTCCGCCAGCTGGTTCCCGGCGTCCTTGCCCTCGGCGAAGTCGCTCCCGAGCCCATGCCTGAGGCCGAAGAAGTGCCGATGCCGCCGCTGGAGGCGCCGGAGGCCGAAGAACAGTTGGAGGAGGCTTCCGCTGAGGACGCTGAGGGGGCTCCGGAAGTAATTGGAAGCGCGACGGATGAGGCCGGGGAATCCGAACAGCGGGCACCCGGCGGACCTTCGGCTGGATGACTGCACCCCTGATGAAGCTCCACAGGGACCGGATCCCTTTCCTCGACGTCGAGGTCACCGCGCTGCGCGTGGAAGAACTCCTCGGGGTGCTTGGCGGATTCCTGGCCGACGGCGGCACCCGTCTGGTTGTCGGGCACAACCTGCACAGCGTCACGCTGCTGCATTCACGGCCGGAGTTCCGTGCCCTTTATGAGCGCAGCGACGTCATCCTTCCGGATGGCGCTCCCGTCGCCATGCTCTGGGGCAGGGCCCATGGCCGCACCACCCGCCGCGAGGCGATGGCTTACCGGCTGGGCTCCACTGACTGGCTCCCCGGTCTTGGCCGCGTGCCGGGGCTTGAACGGATCGCCGTCATCGGCGCGGGTGCGGAGGCCAATGCCAAGGCCGTGGACCGGCTGCGGGCGATCGTGCCCGGCGCAGAGGTGGCCGGGCGCGCCGGCGAAGACTGGGACACCGCCCAGGAAGACGCCGCCGTCGCGTGGCTGGGGGAGTTCAGGCCGCAACTCGTGCTGCTTGGCCTGGGCATGCCGCTGCAGGAATCGGTGCTGTGGCGCCGGCGCGCGCAGTTGCCTCCGGCCGTCTATGCAGCTGTCGGCGGTGCCATTGAGCAGCTCGGCGGAGTGCAGAAGCTCGCCCCGCGCTGGCTTGGCCGGCTTGGACTGGAGTGGGCTTGGCGCCTTCTCCTGCATCCGGGCAAGGTTGCCTACCGCGTCTTCGGCGAGCCTTGGGTACTGCTTGGCTTGCTGCTGAGGAAGCGGTTCTCCCGGCTCTGAAGCCTGCTTCGCCGTCGAGGGCGGAAGCGCCCGCTAGAACTTCTGCTGGTCCAGCGGCCCGAATCCCTTGCCGCGCAGGCCAGCGGAGAACGCGCGGAACCATTCGGCGAGGCCACGGAAGTCGCCCCGCGGAAGGAAGTAGCCCAGGTAGCCGCCGACGTCGGCCACCAGGGACCTCACCCGGCGGTACCGGCGGATCAGGTAGCCGCGGTTGCGGTAGTAGAAATAGCGCTTGAAGGCGCCTTCGGGCACGATCACATGCCAGCGGGCGCCGAACACGTGCTTCGTTTCGGAGAACGCGTGCGGGTGGCTGATGGAGGCCGTCGCCACCGTGCCGAAGCGGATTCCCGCCTTGCGGAGCCGGATCATGAAGTCCACTTCGTCGCCGCGGATGAACAGCCGGATATCCGGCACACCCACCTTGAAGAATACGTCTGAGCGGATCAGCGCGCCGTTGAAGAAATGCCCGACGTCGGGCAGGAACCCCTGCTTTTCCACCTCGGCACGGTCATGGGTCACCTTGCCGTCGATGCGGAAGAAGAAGGACAGCTTGTCCGGCTGGCCGGGAGCCAGCACCAGCGGAACCACGGCATCCAGCCCGCGGGCCTCCGCCTCGCGGAGCAGCGTCTCGAGGCACGACGGATCGGTGGGCTCGGCGTCGTCGTCCATGATCCAGACCCATTCGGCTCCGCTGGCAACCGCCTTCAGGATGGCCAGGGCGAACCCGCCTGCGCCGCCCAGGTTCGCCTCCGAGCGCACGTAGTCGACCGCAGGATGTTTTTCAGCGACTTCACGGGCCGGGGTGGCGCCACTGTCAACCAGGCAGATGGTCTGCACGGGCATGGTCTGGCCCTGTACGGCGTCAAGCAGGACTGCCAGTTCGGCGGGTCGGTCGAAAGTCACGGCGGCTACGGCAACCGGCACGGGCATGAAGGAATCCTTCCGGAGCGGCGCTGCGCGCTGAACCGGCTCGCCATGGGGCGCGACGTCCGGAGCACGGCGGGTGTTGCCGCTAGTATTTTTGACAGAGTCCAACTGTAGTACAGCAACATCCGGCGGTGCGCAGGGCGTTGAGGGCACCTGCCCCAACGCATCGCAAAGGGCGCAAACCATCACCGTCTTCAGGAGCCGCCACGTGATCATGTATTCGCTCATGGCGCTTACCGCTGCCGTTGTGGCGTACGTGACCACCTGGGGCGCCCGTTTCCTCGGACGGAAGCTGCGCCTGTTCGGACCGATCCGCAGCCGGGACATGCACTCCGTGCCGATCTCCCGCTTGGGCGGCCTTGGCCTTTGTGCAGGTTTTACCGTCGCGCTGGTGGTGGCCAGCAACTCCTTCTTCGTCAAGGACATTTTCCGGGGCAACACCGCCCCGTGGGGTGTCCTCGCCGGTGCCCTGGTGATTGTCCTGGTCGGACTCGCTGACGACCTCTTCGACCTGCGCTGGTGGATCAAGCTCATCGGGCAGGCCCTGGCCGGCATCGTGGTTGCGGTCTGGGGCGTGCGGATGACGATCATCCCGTTCATCCCCGAACCGATCGCGATTGAATCCGAGCCGGCACAGATTGCGATCACCGCTTTCCTGGTGGTGACGACGATGAATGCGGTGAACTTCATCGACGGCCTGGACGGTCTTGCCGCGGGTGTCGCGGCGATCGGGGGAGCGGCATTCTTCCTGACCGCCTACTGGGTGCACCGCAACCCGATCCTGCTGGACCGCTCGGACCTGGCCGCGCTTCTGATGGCGATCATGGTGGGTTGCTGCATCGGCTTCCTGCCGCATAACTGGTTTCCGGCGCGGATCTTCATGGGCGATTCCGGTGCCATGCTCCTCGGCCTGGTGATGGCCTCGGCGGGCGTGGTGGCGACAGGTCAGATCGGTTCGGGCCTCTACGACCGCATCAACGGTATTCCCACGATCATCCCCATCCTGCTGCCGTTCGCCGTGCTGTCCCTGCCGCTGCTGGACCTCGGGCTTGCTGTGGTCCGCCGGACCGCCCGCGGACAATCGCCGTGGTCCGCAGACCGCGGGCACCTGCACCACAAGCTGATCGAGCTTGGCCATTCGCACCGCACGGCGGTGCTGATGATGTATGTCTGGACGGCGATCCTTGCCTTTGGCGGCCTGGCCTTCGTGATCTATCCGTGGCAGATCGTCCTCACCGTGGACATCGCTGCGGCCCTTGTCATGGCGGTCGTGACAGCTTGGCCGTACTACGCCCGCCGTGACGACGGAGCGGCGCGGTAACAGCGGTTTAACGTCACAGTTCTATCTCATGTAGAATTCTTGCTGCGGGCAGTCACTCGCACGCGCACCCACCCTCTTTGAGACCTGGCATCCCTGCCTCGACGATTGGCATCCCCATGACTACCAACGCCGACGGACATCAGTCCACGCAGTCCGGCGTTGCCGTCTCCGGAAGCTCGCTGTGGCTCAGGCTGCTGATTCTCAGTACGACGTCGGCCGGGCTGGCATTGCTCGTCACCGCGGTTGTTGCCGCGGTCTTGAACGGCGGCCAGGGCGCCTTGTCCGTTGCCTTCGGCGGCGCACTCGTCATGGTCTTCTTCGCGATCAGCCTGCTGATCGGCCATTTCGTGGGACGTAACAATCCTTCGGGCGCGGTGGGACTCTTCGTGGCCACCTACTTCATCAAGGTCATCGGCTTTGCCGTTGTCCTGTTCGTGATGGGTGCGCCGGATTGGCTGCACGGCCGCTGGTTCATGATTGCCGCCGTCGTGACTGTCGTTGTCTGGCAGGCCGCCGAAATCCGTGGGTTCAGCAAGGCCCGCCTGCAGATCTACAACGACCCCTCGCCGGGCGAAGGAGGCCAGCATGGCAAAGCCTGATCGCGATCCCGCGAAGCCCGTTTCCGGCTCCTCTGCTTCCGCGCATTCCGCCGACGACACCACCGCTGGAAAGGACGCCGGATACAACGCCGGCATCGCCGTTTTCAGCTACATCATCGGCGGAATCATTGTCTGGAGTTTGATAGGGTGGGGTCTGGATTATCTGTGGGGGACCCGCTGGATCGTGCTCCTGGGCGCTCTGCTCGGAGCTGCAGGGGGATTTTACCTTTCCCATATGCACGGACTCACCCGTCAAGGCTCTCCTTCGGGTGGGAACGCAGCGGAACGCGGTCCGTCCCAGGACGGGGCACAGTAATGCCAAAAAATTTCACACGGGAAGTGGCCGCACGCAACGCGGACCGATTCTCACCAAAGCCCAATGATGGACACTGCAGAGAGGAAACGCGTTGATCGCGCTTGCGCTCCCGGCCCAGGATTCAGGGACCTTCACCCCTCCCGGAATCGAAGAAATGCACCTGCCGGCTATCTTGCCGTGGGGTGCGCACGAAGGATTCTCCAAGCAGATGCTGCTGGTGATCCTCTCGGTCGTCATTATCGCCACCTTCTTCCTCCTCGCTGCACGCAAGCAGCAGCTGGTTCCCGGCAAGCTGCAGTTCGCGGGTGAGATGGCCTACGGCTTCGTCCGCAACAGCATCGCCAAGGACATCATCGGTGGCCGTGACTTCATGAAGTACGTGCCCCTGCTGTTCTCCCTGTTCTTCTTCATCCTGGTGAACAACATCTATGGCGCCATCCCGCTGATCCAGCTCCCCAGCTTCTCGCATGTCGGTGGCGCTTACGTCCTGGCCGGCATCGTGTACTTCACCTGGATTGCCATCGGCATCAAGAAGAACGGCATCAAGTACTTCAAGCTGGCCACGGTTCCGTCGGGCGTTCCGTGGTACATCCTGCCGATCGTTGTTCCGATCGAAATCATCTCCAACTTCCTGGTCCGCCCGGTCACGCACAGCCTCCGTCTTTTCGCGACCATGCTCGCCGGCCACCTGATCGTCATGCTCGCCGGTTCCGGCATCGAGTTCCTCGTCATGCAGGAGAACGTCCTCCTGAAGGGCACCTCGCTGCTGGTCCTGGTCGGCGCGATCGCCATGTACATGCTGGAAGCACTGATCATGGCCCTGCAGGCCTACGTGTTCACCCTGCTGACCGCGATCTACATCGAAGGCGCACTCCACGCCGACAGCCACTAAGGCACCCACAGACTTCCCCTTCGCGGGGATGAAGCAAACCAAACAACCTGCCATTCACATGGCATCTTGAAAGGAAAAAAATGGAAGGCAATCTCAACCTCGTAGGTTACGGTCTGTCCGCAATCGGCGGTGGTATCGGTGTTGGTCTCGTGTTCGCGGCTTACATCAACGGTGTTGCTCGTCAGCCGGAAGCCCAGCGCGTGCTGCAGCCGATCGCATTCCTTGGTCTGGCTCTGACTGAAGCTCTCGCCATCCTCGGTCTGGTCTTCGCCTTCGTTCTCTAGTCGTTCCCTGGAACGCAGCGAACCAGCACACGAGTAGAAAGGACGGGTAAATCATGAAACAGCTGATTGTCTCAGCGGCCACTGAAGGTGCCGAGACCAACCCGCTGATGCCCAACCCCTGGGAAATGGGTGTCGTTCTCGTCGGCTTTGCTGTCCTCCTGTTCATCGTGGTCAAGTTCATTGTCCCGATGTTCGAGAAGACCTTCGCAGAGCGCGCCGAAGCGATCGAAGGCGGCATTGCCAAGGCCGAAAAGGCCCAGGCTGAAGCTTCTGCAGCACTCGAAGAGTACAAGCAGCAGCTCACCGATGCCCGTGCCGAAGCCAACCGCATCCGCGAGGAAGCCCGCGCTGAAGGTGCACAGATCCTTGCCGACCTGAAGGCCAAGGCCGCCGCCGAGTCCGCCCGCATTACCGAGCAGGCTCACGCCCAGATCGAATCCGAGCGCCAGGCAGCCGTTGTTGCCCTGCGTTCCGAGGTGGGCACCCTGGCAACCACCCTGGCAGGCCGCATCGTGGGCGAATCGCTCAACGATGACGAGCGCTCCGCCCGCGTGGTGGACCGTTTCCTGGCAGATCTGGAGTCCCAGAACGCAGGTGCAGCTAAGTAATGGCAGGTGTATCGAGCGAATCGCTGACCACGGCGCTGGAGCAGTTGGAAGCAAAGCTTCCGCTCGCCTCGCTGCAGTTGGCTAGGGAACTCTTCGGAATCCTGGGAACGGTAGACAGCTCGGCTGGCTTGCGCCGCGCCCTGACTGACCCCTCCCGCAGCGGAGAAGAGAAGTCGGCGCTGGTCAAGCAGCTGTTTGGCGGGAAAGTCTCCGCTGATGCTGCGGAAATCATGTCCGGACTGGCCGGCTCGCGCTGGGCAGACGCACGTGACATCGGCGATGCACTCGAGACTCTTGCTGCCACGGTGGTCATCGCCGTGGCTGAAAACAAGTCGGCCGTTTCTGCCTCCGGAATCACGGGGCTGGAAGAGCTGGAGAATGACCTGTTTGCATTCAAGCAGGTTGTTGCATCCAGCCACGATGTACAAGCTGCTCTGGCAGAGCCGCAGGCTTCCGCAGCAGCGAAGGTTGCTCTTGCCGGAAAACTGGTGCCGGGTGCCAGCGAGGAAGCCAAGCTCCTCATTGGCCAGGCGGTGTCCCAGCCGCGCGGTGTCAAGGCAGTAAAGCTCATCGACAGCTTCGCGGCACTCGCCGCCAAGCGCCAGCAGCGCTGGATTGCGACCGTCAGCGTCACCCGTCCGCTGACGGAAACGCAGGCCAGCCGCCTGCAGGCCGGGCTCGACGCCCTCTACGGCCGCGATCTGAAGGTCAACGTCAACGTTGACCCGGCGTTGATCGGTGGAATCCGGGTCCAGGTGGGTGACGAAGTGCTCGACGCTTCCGTCGTGGCCCGCCTGTCCGAACTCCGCCGTCAACTCGCCGGCTAGCCGGACAAGAACAACTAACTGATACAAAACCCGGTCATCGTGAGCAACGATGATCACGAAAACAGGAGAGCAGGGACTGCAGATGGCCGAATTGACCATCAACGCCGACGACGTCCGTAATGCGTTGAACGAGTTCGCGGCGTCCTACGAACCCGGTAACGCAGAGCGCGTAGAGGTTGGTCGCGTGACCACCGCAAGTGACGGCATCGCCCGTGTTGAGGGTCTTCCCTCGGTCATGGCGAACGAGCTGCTTCGCTTCGAAGACGGCACCCTGGGCCTCGCCCAGAACCTCGACGTGCGCGAAATCGGTGTCATCATCCTCGGTGACTTCACCGGTATTGAAGAAGGCCAGGAAGTACACCGCACCGGTGAGATCCTGTCCGTTCCCGTTGGCGACGCCTTCCTCGGCCGTGTTGTCGACCCGCTGGGCCAGCCCATCGACGACCTCGGCGAGATCAAGGCTGAGACCACCCGTGCACTGGAACTCCAGGCTCCGGGCGTCACCCAGCGCAAGTCGGTCCACGAGCCGATGCAGACCGGCCTCAAGGCCATCGACGCGATGATCCCGATCGGCCGCGGCCAGCGCCAGCTGATCATCGGTGACCGCCAGACCGGCAAGACCGCAATCGCCGTCGACACCATCATCAACCAGAAGGCCAACTGGGCTTCGGGCGATGTCAACAAGCAGGTCCGCTGCATCTACGTCGGTGTCGGCCAGAAGGCTTCCACCATCGCCGCAGTCCGCCAGACCCTGGAAGACCACGGCGCCCTGGAGTACACCACCATCGTGGCCTCCCCGGCATCCGACCCCGCCGGCTTCAAGTACCTGGCTCCCTACGCAGGTTCTGCCATCGGCCAGCACTGGATGTACGGCGGCAAGCACGTCCTGGTGATCTTCGACGACCTGTCCAAGCAGGCCGAAGCCTACCGCGCCGTGTCCCTGCTCCTTCGCCGTCCGCCGGGACGCGAAGCCTACCCGGGTGACGTCTTCTACTTGCACTCCCGCCTGCTGGAGCGTTGTGCAAAGCTCTCCGACGAGCTGGGTGCAGGTTCCATGACCGGCCTGCCGATCGTGGAAACCAAGGCGAACGACGTTTCCGCCTACATCCCCACCAACGTCATCTCCATCACCGACGGCCAGATCTTCCTGCAGTCGGACCTCTTCAACGCCAACCAGCGTCCTGCTGTTGACGTTGGTGTGTCCGTCTCCCGCGTGGGTGGTTCGGCACAGGTCAAGTCCATGAAGAAGGTCTCCGGTACCTTGAAGCTGGACCTGGCCCAGTACCGCGACATGCAGGCGTTCGCGATGTTCGCATCCGACCTGGATGCCGCATCCCGCCAGCAGCTGACCCGTGGCGCACGCCTGATGGAACTGCTCAAGCAGGGCCAGTACTCGCCGTTCCCGGTCGAGGACCAGGTTGTCTCCATCTGGGCCGGTACCAACGGCTACCTGGACGATGTCCCGGTTGAGGACATCAACCGCTTCGAGGCCGAGTTCCTGGAGCACCTCAAGCACAAGTCCTCCATCCTGACCACGCTGGCTCAGACCAACGTCCTGGATGACGACACCGTGGAAGCGCTGAAGTCCGCGATCGTTGACTTCAAGAAGGGCTTCTTCGGGGAAGGCGACAACCGTCTGGTTGGCGCCGGCCACGAAGAGCACGAAGCGATCTCCGGCGGCGAAGTCGACCAGGAAAAGATCGTCAAGCAGAAGCGCTAGTTCCGATGACCGGGCCGGCCGGAGCCGCAAGCTCCGGCCGGCCCGGGCACCGGGATCTTAGGAAAGGATAAGTATGGGAGCCCAGATCCGGGTCTACCGCCAGAAGATCAGCTCGACGACGTCGATGCGCAAGATCTTCAAGGCGATGGAACTGATCGCTACCTCGCGCATCGGTAAGGCCCGCGCCCGCGTTGCAGCTTCGCTGCCGTATGCCAATGCGATTACCCGTGCCGTTTCTGCTGTCGCAAGCCAGAACGAAATCGATCACCCGCTCGTCACCGAGCCGGAGAAGATCCGTCGCGCCGCTGTCCTGGTCATCACCTCCGACCGCGGCCTGGCCGGTTCCTACTCCGCGAGCGTGCTCAAGCAGGCTGAAGGACTCAACGAGCTTCTTCGTGCCGAGGGCAAGGAAGTCAAGACCTACATCTTCGGCCGCAAGGCCCAGGCGTACTTCGACTTCCGCAACCGTCCCTACACCCGTGTGTGGACCGGCGGAACCGACGCACCGGAGTTCGAAACGGCGCAGGAAATCGGCGCTGCACTGCTCGAAGAGTTTGCCACCGATTACGCGGAGGGCGGCGTGGACGAGATCCATGTTGTGTACACCCGCTTCAAGTCGATGGTGACGCAGGAGCCCACCGTGGTCCGCCTCCTTCCGCTGGAAGTCGAAGAGCAGGCAGTTACCGAATCGGAGCTGCTGCCGCTGTACGAGTTCGAGCCCGAAGCCGAGCAGGTCCTCGACGCACTTCTGCCGCGCTACATCGAGTCCCGCATCTTCGCAGCAATGCTGCAGGCCGCAGCCTCCGAGCTTGCAGCCCGTCAGCGCGCGATGAAGTCGGCCGGTGACAACGCGACCGAGCTGATCAAGAAGTACACGCGACTGCGCAACACGGCCCGCCAGGCCGAAATCACGCAGGAACTGTCCGAGATCGTGGCCGGCGCCGACGCGCTCAGCGCGTAACCGCCGGTGCATCGCCCGGCACCAGCCGCAGCTGCACCAAACAGATAAACTTAACCCCACGCCATCTACCGAATGAAGTGAGAGAGATGACTGCCACCGCTACCGAGCACGTAGCCGCAACGGCCGGTGCCACCGGCCGCATTGCCCGTGTCATTGGCCCGGTTGTCGACGTCGAATTCCCGGCTGACGCAATCCCCGAGATCTACAACGCACTCACCACCGAGGTCACCCTCAACGGTGAGACCAAGACCATCACCTTCGAGACCTCCCAGCACCTGGGCGACAACCTCGTTCGTGCCATCTCCCTGCAGGCCACCGACGGCCTGGTCCGCGGCACCTCCGTGCAGGACACCGGCGCTCCGATCTCCGTGCCCGTGGGCGACGGCGTCAAGGGCCACATCTTCAACGTGCTCGGCAAGCCGCTGGACGTTGACGAGTCCGAGATCAAGGCCGATGACCACTGGCCGATCCACCGCAAGGCTCCGTCCTTCGCGCAGCTCGAAGGCTCCACCGAGATGCTGGAGACCGGCATCAAGGTGATCGACCTCCTGACCCCTTACATCAAGGGTGGAAAGATCGGTCTGTTCGGTGGCGCCGGCGTCGGCAAGACCGTTCTGATCCAGGAAATGATCACCCGTGTTGCCCGTAACTTCGGTGGTACCTCCGTGTTCGCCGGTGTGGGCGAGCGTACCCGTGAAGGTAACGACCTCTGGGTTGAAATGGACGAGGCCGGCGTTCTGAAGGACACCGCCCTTGTGTTCGGCCAGATGGACGAGCCGCCGGGAACGCGTCTGCGCGTGGCACTGTCCGCTCTGACCATGGCGGAGTACTTCCGCGATGTGCAGAACCAGGACGTGCTGCTCTTCATCGACAACATCTTCCGCTTCACCCAGGCCGGTTCCGAGGTGTCGACCCTGCTGGGCCGCATGCCTTCCGCCGTGGGTTACCAGCCGAACCTGGCCGATGAGATGGGTCTCCTCCAGGAGCGCATCACCTCGACCAAGGGCCACTCCATCACCTCGATGCAGGCCATCTACGTCCCGGCTGACGACTACACCGACCCGGCACCGGCCACCACCTTCGCCCACCTGGATGCCACCACGGAACTCTCCCGTGAAATCGCATCCCGTGGCCTGTACCCGGCCGTGGATCCGCTGACCTCCACCTCGCGAATCCTCGACCCGCAGTACATCGGCAAGGACCACTACGACACCGCAGTGCGCGTGAAGCAGATCCTGCAGAAGAACAAGGAACTCCAGGACATCATCGCCATCCTCGGTGTCGACGAACTGTCCGAAGAAGACAAGATCGTCGTGGCCCGCGCCCGCCGTATCCAGCAGTTCCTCTCCCAGAACACCTACACTGCTAAGCAGTTCACCGGTGTCGAGGGCTCCACCGTGTCCATCAAGGACACCATCGAGGGCTTCAAGGCCATCTGCGACGGCGACGTCGACCACATCGCTGAGCAGGCGTTCTTCAACGTCGGCGCCATGGATGACGTCGAGCGCCAGTGGGCCAAGATCCAGGAACAGACCAAGTAGCATGGCTGAGCTCGAGGTTGAGATTGTCGCGGCGGACCACTTCGTGTGGTCCGGTGCGGCCAAGATGGTCAAGGCCCGCACCAGCGATGGTGAAATCGGGATCCTGCCGGGCCACTCGCCGCTGCTCGCCATCCTGGCCGAGGGCGAGCTGGCAATCGAGCCGGTTTCCGGTGACCGCATCTCGGTAGCCGTCGACGGCGGATTCTTCTCCGTCGACAACAACCGGGTGGTCATTGTTGCTGACAACGCCCAGCTGGGTGAAGCAGCTACTGCGGGGATCCGATAGCACGACCTTGATGGACGATTCTGTTTTTCCGTTCATCATCCTGGCAAGTGCCTTTGGCCTGCTTGTTTTGACACTGTGCCTCGTGGGGGTGCGCCGCTTCAATCTGCGGCGCGCCCTCGGCACGGTGGACGCCTCCATCTGCACGGCTGGCAACAGCTGGCGGATGGGGGTTTGTCGTTATCAGGACTCCGAGCTGGAATGGTTCAGCCTGCTGTCGCTGAGCTTCAGGCCGCGTCACAGCTTCAAACGCAGTTCCTTGGAGCTGCTCGGCCGCCGGAAGCCCAGCGAGACGGAACTGACCAAGCTGCAGCCCGACGTCGTGGTGGTTGAACTGCGGCACGAAGGGGAGTCCTTCATGCTGGCGATGCGCTTCGAGGCGTATGCCGGCCTGTCCTCGTGGCTTGAGGCAGGGCCGGTGATCGGCGTCGGAACCTGGCGCTGACTTCCAGGAGAGATTTAAACGGAAATGCCCGGGCGGTCCGCCCGGGCATTTCTGTGTGTGTGGCGTGGCTCAGAGAGCGGTGACGCCGGTGGCCTGCGGGCCCTTGGCGCCCTGGCCGATTTCGAACTGAACACGCTGGTTCTCGTCGAGCGTGCGGAAACCGGAGGTCTGGATTTCCGAGTAGTGGACGAAGACGTCGCCGTCGGCGTCGTCCGGGGTGATGAAGCCGAAGCCCTTTTCAGCGTTGAACCACTTGACAGTGCCCAGTGCCATTATTCGTATCTCCTCATTGTGGAACTACATCTTTAAGACCGGCACCCAATGTGCCGTGCTTGAGTTACTCCGCGAGAAGACCTGAATTCCGCCATGGCAATGCCTGCCGGTATTGCAGGAGCTTCACGCTCGCAACACGTCTTGCGAGCATGAATCACACCTACACAAAGACTGCTACAACACTTTCATGGCCATAAGTGCAGGTCAACGGTCTATCGCGGAATTCCAGCAAAATTTAAGTAAAAAGAAGGTAACGGCATTTAGTTGAAAAATCAGGTAATAAACCGCGCTATTGCGCGGGACTGACTAAAGCCAGCGGCCCTGCCTCAGTACCCCGTGCAACTCCAGGTCACGGCCGGCCACGACGACGTCGGCGCGGAGGCCGCGGCGGAGGCCGCCGAGCTCATCCGAAAGGCCCAGGACCGCGGCAGGAACCGCAGTCGCCGAGAAGACGGCGTCCTTGAGCCCGACGCCGGCCGCCACGGTGCTGCGTACAACATCGAGCATGGTGGCGGTTCCGCCGGCGATGGAGCCCGTGGCGTCCAAGGTGGCGACGCCGTCGCTCACCGTGACCGGCGACGGGCCGAGCATGTAGTTGCCATCGGACAGTCCTGCGGCGGCCATGGAGTCGGTGACCAGGAGGATGTTCGCCGCACCGACCAGTTGGAAGACCGTGGCCACGGTGGCGGGATCCAGGTGCGTGCCGTCCGCGATCAGCTCCACCACGGCCTTCCCTTCCTGTGCCGCCCGCAGGCAGGCGGCGACAGGCCCGGGGGAGCGGTGGTGAAGCGGCGGCATGCCGTTGAAAAGGTGCGTGACGGTGGGGAGCGAGCTGACGCCGTCGAACCCTGCAGACTCCAAGCCCTCACGGGCGGCCGTGAGCGACGCCGCGGCGGTGGCGTCGTCGCAATCAGTGTGGCCGAGCGACGGCGTGATGCCGTGGGAAGTCATCAGGTCCACCAGCGCGGAGGCTCCCGGCAGTTCGGGGGCGTAGGTCATGGTGGCGAGCTTTCCGGCGGCGGCCTCGATCAGCTCGGCCATGAGTTCAAGATCGGGGTCGAGGAGGTACGCCGGATTCTGGGCGCCGCAGCGGGCGTGGGAAAGGAACGGCCCTTCGAGGTGGATGCCGGCCAGCAGGCCCTCGTCCGTGAGTCCGGCGTAGAGCCCGATGCCGCGCAGCAGGTCTTCGCGGGAGGCCGTGACCATGCTTGCCAGGAGCGTGGTGGTGCCGGAGCGGTGCAGGAAGTCGATGGCCTTGCGGGCCGAGTCCTCGTCGCCGCCAGGGAAGTCGCCGCCGTTGCCGCCGTGGCAATGCACGTCAACAAAGCCCGGGAGCAGGTAGCTTCCTTCCGGAAGCGGCGACGGCGCGAGCTCCGCGAACTCCTCCAAGCCGCTCCCGGCAAAATCCTTCGCCGGTCCTGCGAACGCGATGCGGTCTCCGTCCACGGCGACGAGGCCGTCCTGGATGACAGTCCCGTCGCTGACGATGGTTCCGCTGAGGAGATGGCGGCTGGGCATGGGCGTGGCCGAAGGCAGGCTCGGGTCTGTCATGGCTCGATTCTATTGCTCGAAGGAGCCCAAGAGAATGATTGCTGTTGATTGAAAACAAAATATTTCAATCAGGCGTAATCAGAAAAGCCGGGACTCGCTGTCGTCCACTCCGCGCATGGCGTCGTAGTCGAGGGTCACGCAGTCGATGCCGCGGTCGTTGGCGAGCACCTTCGCCTGGGGCTTGATCTGCTGCGCGGCGAAAATGCCGCGCACCGGTGCCAGCAGGGGGTCGCGGTTCAACAGCTCGAGGTAGCGCGTCAGCTGCTCGACGCCGTCGATGTCGCCCCGGCGCTTGAGTTCGACGGCGACCGTGGCGCCGTCGGCGTCGCGGGCCAGGATGTCCACCGGACCGATTGCAGTGAAGTATTCGCGCCGGATCAGGGAGTAGCCGGGGCCCAGGGTTTCGATCTGCTCGGCGAGCAGGCGCTGCAGGTCGGCTTCCACGCCGTCCTTGATCAGCCCGGGGTCGACTCCGAGTTCGTGGGAGCTGTCGTGGAGGTGCTCATAGATGTTGATGATCAGGCGGTCATCGGTCTTGGCGGACTGCACGGTCCACTGTTCGATCACGCCTTCCTCGACCTCGGTCTCCTCGGGCGTGGTGACGCGCAGGGTCGCAGGCGGGCTCATCCAGTTCAGGGGCTTGTAGGAACCGCCGTCCGAATGGACCAGCACGGAACCATCGGCCTTCACCAGCAGGAGGCGCGTGGCCAGGGGGAGGTGGGCCTTGAGTCGGCCGACGTAATCAACTGAGCAGCGGGCTATGACGAGTCGCACCCGCCCAACTTTACTGCCTGTGAACGCGTGCCGCCCGATCCGCGCCGCTGGGGCAGAATGGATGCATGCCCCGTTCCAACCGTCCCCGCCGTACCGGCTCCGCGAATTCGAAGTGGAGCCGAGGTGCCGAGGCGCCGGAGCTGGACCTCGAACGGGCTCGCGCCGGGATCGCCCGGCGGGAGAGTGCTCCCGACGGCGACTGGATCGTCCGCACCATGACTGCCCGGAACGCGGAAAAGAACTATGTCTGTCCGGGATGCTCCATGGCCATCCTTCCGGGAACCGCCCATCTGGTGGTGTGGTCCGGAAGCCACCTGTTGGGCGATGAAGCGGGCCTTGCCGAGCGGCGCCACTGGCACAACAAGTGCTGGACCGGGCGGACGTACCGCTACCGCTGACTTCTTTCCGGACAGCCGGGCGCTTGCTTTTGCCGCGCACGGTGGGTTCCCGGTCGCCTACCCTTGGAAGCATGACTTTCGACCCTGCCTCCTTCGTTTTCACCCAGCCCGAGGCTCCCGTGGCCATCCGCGCATCCACGGTGCTGCCGGCCCGGCGCGAAAACATCGAAATCGAAACCGAGGACGGAAAGGTCCTGGTGGGCGAGCTCGCCCTCCCGGAGTCCGGCGCGATCACCGCAACCCTGATCACCCTCCACCCCCTGCCCACGCACGGCGGGTTCATGGATTCGCACGTTTACCGCAAAGCGTCCTACCGCCTCCCGGCGCTGGCCGGCGTCGCCGTGCTCCGCTTCAACACGCGCGGCACGCACTCCCCGCGCGGCACCAGCCAGGGCACCTTCGAAGAGGGGATTGGCGAGCGGTACGACGTCGAAGCCGCGGTGCGGTTCGCCGTCGAACGCGGCTTGCCGAACCGCTGGCTGGTGGGCTGGTCCTTCGGCACCGAACTGGCGCTCATGTACGGGGCGGTGGAGCCCGTCGCATCGCAGGTGGAGGGCGCCATCCTGCTGTCCCCGCCGCTGCACCGCGCCACGGACGTCCACTTGAAGGAATGGGCGGCTTCCGGCAAGCCCCTGACCGTGCTGGTTCCGGAGCACGACGACTTCCTCCGGCCGGCCGAGGCGGCGGAACGCTTCCGGCTGGTGCCGCAGGCGCGCCTCCTGGGCGTCGACGGCGCCAAGCACCTTTGGGTGGGGGAGAAGTACGCCGCGCGGGTGCTCGATGAGATCGTCGACGACGTCACCGACGCCGGCGCGGGTGCCGAGGGATTGCCGCGTGAGTGGGCGGGGCCGTTCGCGACAGCCTCCGCCTAGCTGGCGCGGTTGGCCCGGTTGGGCCCACGCCGGCCGGGTTCCCTGGCCGAGCGGAGCGAGGCTAGGGGGCCGGTGGGGATCAGTGGCGGTCCTGGCGGACGATGAAGACTTCCTTGATCAGGAGCATGATCGCCGCTGCGGTCGGGATGGCGATGAGCGCGCCGAGGACACCCAGCAGGCTGCCGCCGGCGATCACTGAAATGACGGCGACGGCGCCGGGCACCGCCACCGCGCGCTGCATGATGCGCGGCGAGATGAAGTACGCCTCGAACTGCAGGTACGCGAAGTAGCAGATCGCGTAGATCACCGCGGTCTGCCAGCCCACGGTCAGTGCCACCAGGATCACCACGATGGCGGCGATCATGCCACCGACCAGGGGAATGAATGCCAGCAGGGCTACCACGAAGGCCAGCAGCACGCTGAACGGGACGCCCAGGATGTTCATCACGATGAAGGCGAACAGGGCATTGAGCAGGGCCACGCAGGCCTGGCCGATCACGTAGTTGCCTACGGAGCGGGTGATCTCCTCGGACAGGGCTTCCACGCGCGGGCGGCGGGAGCGCGGAGCCAGGCGGTAGGCCCACTTCTTCATGGCGGGCAGGGCGCCCAGGAAGTAGAGGCTGAGCACCAGGACGATCAGGGCACCGAACAGGCTGTTGGCCACGGTGGAGCCGAAGCCCACCACGCCGCCGAAAATGCCGCCCACGGCGTCCGGGTTCTTGACGAACTTGTCCAGCTCCTGGCTGATCCGGTCCCGCACGCCGAACTGGCTGTCCAGGGAGCGGAAGAACTCCGAATCCAGGAAATCCCGGATCCAGGTGGGTGCCTGGCGGACGATCTCCGTGACCTGTTCCACGATGGTCGGAATCAATGTGGCGAAGAAGCCCGCGACGCCGGCGGCCAGCACCCCGACGGCCAGCAGGATGCCGGCCGGGCGCGGAACCCTGCGGCTTTCGAGCCAGCGGACCACCGGGTCCAGGCCCAGGGCAATGAACAGGGCAGTGACGATCCACAGCAGGAGCTGCGCCGTGTGGGTTCCGATGTAAAATAGCAGCAATGCGACGCCGACTCCGGCCGTGCCCATGAAGCCGAGGTACAACGGATGCTGCGCGGACATCCGGGGACCCGGCGATCCAAAGCGTGCGTCGCCGTCGTCGGCCTCTTCGGTACCGTCCAGCTCAGGGGGCATTTCGAAGCGGACCCGGGGCTGGGCGCCGGGAATGGGCTGCCTGAGTCTGCGGGCGATTACGGCGAACAGGCCGGACCTCGGTTCCCGGACGACAGCCGCCTCCACGGCCCCATCCGCAGCCGGCTCGGGGGGTGTCGGAGACTTCTGTTCATTCACGTGGTTCTACTGCCTTTGCATTCCGTGCGGCCCCGCGGGCATGCCGATTCCAATGTTGTTCGTCACCCTACCAGCCGCCGTAAATTCCGCTTTTCGCCTGCCATGGAGCGGAATCCGGGGACGGCGTGGCGGGGCCCCGAACTGACCGCCGGGTAACAAAACCGTTACCCTTAAAGCTCAACGACCGCTGATGATTGGTATTCCTGTGCGATTGAAGACTGCAGCTTCCCTGGCGCTGCTGGGCCTGCTGGCGCTGTTGGCCGGTATCGGCCAGCTGACCTTCTGGGCTCCTGCCGACACCGTGACCGCGTCTGCCCCCGGCGAAACGAAAGCCGCGCCGTTGACCGTGATCGAACAAGGCCTCCTGGACCACAAGGGCGGTCCGAGCCGGATCACCATCAAGGGCGAAGGCAACTTCGTGCTTGCCGTCGGACGCCCGGACGACGTCGAGGCCTGGGTGGGCAAGACCGCCCACAACACCGTCAGCGGGGTGTCGGAGGACGGCAAGTCCCTCCAGATCGCCAACACCGCGGGCGAAGCCACTGCGCCCGCGCCGTCCGGCTCGGACCTCTGGGTCGAGACCGAGAACGCCAGCGGTCAGCTCGAATACTCCTGGAATCCACCGGCGGACGGTGAATGGTCGCTGCTCCTGGCGAGCGACGGTACCAAGCCCGCACCGGCGTCAATCGCCGTCACCTACCCCAACGACACCGCCATGCCGTGGGCTGTCCCGCTGATCGTCTTCGGCGCAGTCCTGATCGCGGCCGGCGCGGCCCTGCCGCTGCTGGGCAAGCTTTTCGGCGCCCGGAAGAACGGCAAGGGCGGCAGCGGCGGTTCCGGCACCGGCGGTCCGGGCAGCACGACGGCGGAAGCCGCCGGTCCTGCCACCGCCACCCCGACCCCGCTCAAGGAAGAGGCGCCGAAGGAAAAGGGCGGCACCACCGCCTTGCGCGTACTCGCCGCCGGCGCAGTCTCCCTCGCCCTGGCCGGCACCTCGGTGGGGGCCGCGCACGCCACGCAGACGCCGTCGCCCGCCGCTTCGCAGCCGGCAGCTGCGCCGGAGAGCTCGCCGGTTGTGGTTGACTCCCAGCTCAACCGGATCCTGGAACAGGTCGCCAACGCCGTCTCGGCCGGCGACGCCGCACGCGACGCCGCCAAGCTCAAGCCGCGGGTCGCCGGCACTGAGCTGCTTGTCCGCACCCAGAACTACAAGATCCGCGCCAAGGTTTCCGGCCACCAGGCCCGCATGCCCGTACGCGCAAGCAAGCTGCTCGGCAGCGTGGTGACCACCCAGCGCAGTTGGCCCCGCACCGTCGTCGCAGTGACCCAGGGCGACGGAAACGTCGTGCCGCAGGTCCTCACCCTCAGCCAGCCGTCGCCGCGCGAGAACTACAAGCTCGTGGCCACGGCCCCCCTGCAGCCGGGCACGTCCTTCCCGGCCATCCCGCGGGGCGGCACCCAGCAATCAGCTGCCGGTAACAAGACCGGCCTCCTGTACAGCGGAACCGAGGCCATGGCCGCGCTGGCCGACCGCTTGACCAAGCCGGACTCCGCCTTCAAGTCCAAGCTTGTCGAAGGCACCGGCTCGCCGTACATCTCCGACGTGCTCGACTATCAGGCCGACGCCGTCAAGGCAGGCAGCAGCGGAACCTTCAAGTTCACCCACGCCCCGGTGCCCGCCGAAACCACGGTTTTCCGTACCTCCGACGGCGGCGCGCTGGTGCTCGGCCGGCTGGACTTCGTGTTCTCCACCAAGCCGAAGGCCGAAGGAGACACCCTGATCGCGGACAAGGCCGCAGCCGTTCTCGCCGGCGGTGAGTCGACGAAGGTGGGCCTTTCGCAAACCTTCGCGGAGTCCGTGGCGATCTACGTGCCGCCGGCCGGTTCCACGGAGCCGATGAAGCTCGTGGCTGCCTTCCGCGGACTGGTAGCCGCCAGTTTCAAGTAGGCCGGGACGGCCGGGGAAACGGCTAGAGTGGACACTATGAGTTCGCCAGGATCACGACCCGTTTCCCCGGCCGCCGCCAGCCAGCTCAACCTCCGCGGCGCCGTCGATCTTTCTTCCCTCCGGCGCCCGGCCACGCCGCCGCCCGCCGCTCCGGCTCCGGCAGGCCCCGGCGCGTCGGCAGGGTCCGGCCAAGGCGACGGAACACAGGATGCTGGCGCCGCAAAGCGCCCCCTGCGCGTCGACGCGAATGAAGCGAACTTCCAGGACCTGGTGGAGCTATCCGCGCGGATCCCGGTGCTTTTCCTGCTGTGGGCCCGCTACTCGCCGGAATCCACCACCCTGCTGCAGAACCTCGAACAAGTCGTGGAGAGCTACGACGGCCGGATCGTGCTGGCGGCAGCCGACGTCGAAGCGTTCCCGCAATTGGCGGATGCCTTCCGCATCGAGGCCATTCCCACCGCCGTCGCCGTCCTGGGTGGCCGGCCGCTGCCGCTGTTCCAAGGCCCCGCAGCTGAGCAGGAAATCCGGGCTCTGCTGGACGAACTCCTGAAAGTCGCAGCCGAGAACGGCGTGACGGGCAGCGTCCGCAGCGAGTCATCTGTACCGGAAGAAGCACCGGTTCCGCCGCTGCACCAGGCGGCCTTCGACGCCATCGAGGCCGGGGACTACGCCGCTGCCGCGCAGGCCTACCGCCAGGCCCTGGCCGAACAGCCGGCAGACCGTGAAGCCAAGGCCGGGCTGGCCCAGGTGGAACTGATGGGCCGGCTCGAGTCGATTACCGCGCCGCAGGCCGAGGAACTGCGCCGGCAGGCTGCCCAGGAACCGGACAACCTGGACGCGCAGCTGGCCATCGCCGACCTCGACGTTTCCGGCGGACACATCGACGACGGTTTCAACCGCATCATCACGTTCATCGGCCGCAACTTCGGCCCGGAGCGCGAAACCGCACGCGTCCGCCTGCTGGAGCTGTTCGACGTCGTCGGCGTCGCCGACGAGCGGGTGGCGAAGGCGCGCCAGGGGCTCGCGCGGGTGCTGTTCTAGGCTGCCCGCCCGGCGGCAGATCCCTCAGGCGCAGTTCCCGACGCCGGCTGTCCTCCTTGCGGATGAGCGGCACCGAACGGCGTGGCCGGTAGTTCGTCCTGCCGGATGATCCCTCCGGAAACAAGGCGGGGCTAGGCTGGCGGAATGAGCGCCCCGTACCCGGACCATCCCGTCCCCGAGCCCACTCCCGCACCCGCCGCATCGAGCGCAGCCGCCACCGTACCCGCGCTGGCCCTGCGCGGCCTCGCGAAGCGCTTCGGCCAGAAGATCGCCGTCAACGGCATCAGCCTGGACGTGCCCGCAGGCTCCTTCTACGGCGTCGTCGGCCCCAACGGCGCCGGCAAGACCACCACGCTGTCCATGGCGACGGGGCTGCTGCGGCCGGACCACGGCACGGCCTTCGTCCATGGCGTGGACGTCTGGGCGCAGCCGCTGGAAGCCAAGAAGCTCATGGGCATCCTCCCTGACGGGGTCCGCCTGTTCGACCGCCTCAGCGGCGAACAGCTGGTCAGTTACTCCGGCCTGCTGCGTGGGATGGACCGGGCTGTCGTGGAGTCCCGTGTCCGTGAGCTGCTGGGCGCCTTGGACCTGGCCCGGGACGCCGGAACCCTGGTGGTGGACTACTCGGCCGGCATGCGGAAGAAGATCGCGCTGGCCTCGGCACTCATCCATGCGCCCCGCTTGTTGGTGCTGGATGAACCTTTCGAATCCGTGGACCCGGTGTCCGCGTCGAACATCCGCGGCATCCTGGAACAGTACGTCGCATCGGGCGGAACCGTGATCGTCTCCAGCCACGTCATGGACCTGGTCCAGCGCATGTGCGACCATGTCGCCGTCGTCGCCGCAGGGCGCGTCCTGGCCGCAGGCACCGTCGACGAGGTGCGGGACGGCGCCACGCTCGAGGAACGCTTCGTCTCCCTGGTGGGCGGCGGAACCCGTACGGAGGGGCTCGAGTGGTTGCGCACCTTCTAAGCCTCAAGTGGCGTTTGCTGCTCAACGGCTTCCGCCGCAGTCCGTGGCAGATCGTGGGCATGGCCCTCGGCGCGATCTACGCCGCGGGCATGACGCTGGCCGGCGTGGCCGGCCTCGTGGCACTGCGGTGGGCCGATCCGCAGATCGCGCAGACCGCCGTCGTGCTGGGCGGCGTATTGCTGGTGGCGGGCTGGGTGCTGGTACCGCTCGTGACGTCGTCCGCGGACCTGACGCTGGATCCGGGCCGGTTCACCACCTTTGCCGTTCCGTTGCGGCAGTTGCTTCCCGGCCTCGCCCTGGCCGGGCTGCTCGGCATCCCGGGGATCGCCACGCTGCTGGTATCCCTCGGCACTGTGGTGACGTGGGCACGCGGCGTTGTCCCGCTCGCGGGGGCGCTGATCGGCGCTCTGCTGGGGGTCCTGACGTGCGTCGTCGCATCCAAGCTGGTGACGACGGCGGTGGCCGGGCTGCTTGCCTCGCGCCGTTTCAAGGACATCAGCAGCATCATCTTCTTCATCCCGCTGGTCCTGGCCGGACCGATCGTGACGGGGCTGATCCAAGGCCTGAACGACAGCAGGGACTACCTTCCCGGCCTGGCGCGCACGATGTCCTGGACCCCGCTGGGCGCGGCGTGGTCACTTGGCGGGGATCTCGACGCCGGACACGTTGCGGCCGCCGGGGCCAAACTGCTGATTGCCTTCGCCAGCCTCGCCGTGCTCGCCGGAGCCTGGTATCTGCTCCTGAAGCGCGCCATGGTGACCCCGCCCTCCACCGGCGGGACCAGCCGGAAAGCGGGCAAGGCCGGGCTGTTCGGTGTGTTTCCCGGGACGCCTGCGGGCGCCGTGGCGGCCCGTTGCCTCACGTACTGGCTGCGCGATCCCCGGTACGCCGGTTCGCTGGTGGTGGTTCCGCTGCTGCCCATCCTGTTCTTCTTCGCCGGCTCGCAGAGCGGCAGCTATGAGCTGCTGATCGCGGTGGCACCCGTGACTGCGTTCCTGATGGCCTGGTCCATATCGGCGGATGTTTCCTATGACAACACTGCCTTCGCCCTGCATTTGGCGGCGGGTGTGCAGGGCAAGGACGACCGCCTGGGCCGTGCGCTTGCCTGCCTGACCATCGCACTGCCGCTGGTGTTTGTCTTTACCGTCGGATCCGCGGCCGTCAGCGGAAAGTGGGACTGGCTGCCGAACATCCTCGGTTGCTCCCTTGGCGCCCTGTTCACCGGCCTGGGACTGGCATCGGTAGTCTCGGCGCGATGGACCAGTGCTGTTCCGGCACCGGGGGAGAGCCCGTTCAAGAAGCCTCCGGGCAACACCGCCCAGACCATGGTGGTGCAGTTTGCCGGCATGGGGGCGATGGCGGTGCTCCTGATTCCTGAAATCGCCCTCGTGGTGGCGCAGGCGGTGACCGGCCGGGAACTGTTCGGCTGGACCGCACTTGCCGTGGGGCCGCTGCTTGGCGGCGCCCTGTTCGTCGCCGGCGTCCGGCTGGGCGGGGCGTGGTTGGACCGGCGTGGCCCGGAAATGTTTGCCCAGCTTGCGGACAACCGTTGAAAGCCGGCCCTGATGGCATAGCCTCGGAGGAACAGGTTCGGGGCTCCATGCGCAGAAAGGCCGGGATCCATGGAAGTTGTCATCCTGCCGGGCATCAGGCAGATCGGCAGGCTTGCCGCAGATGCCATTGAGGAACTGTTGCGGCGGAAGCCGGACGCGGTCCTTGGCCTGGCTACGGGATCGTCGCCGTTGCCCGTGTACGACGAACTCGCACGCCGGCACCGGGATGAGGGCCTGGACTTCAGCAAGGCCCACGCCTTCGCCCTGGATGAATATGTCGGCTTGGAAGCAGGCCATCCCGAGTCCTACCGCGAAGTGATCCGGCGGGAGTTCACCGACCGTGTGAACATCGATCCCGCGAACGTCCACAGCCCGGACGGCGCAGCCGAAGACATTCCGGCTGCCTGCCAGGCCTATGAAGACGCCATCCGGGAGCGTGGCGGGGTGGACCTGCAGCTTCTGGGCGTGGGTACGGACGGTCATATCGGCTTCAATGAACCGGGATCTTCCCTGGCCTCCCGCACCCGGATCAAGACCCTGATTGAACAGACCCGCAAGGACAATGCCCGCTTCTTCGACAGCGTCGATGACGTGCCGCACCATGTGGTGACCCAGGGCCTTGGGACGATCATGGATGCCAGGCACGTGGTCCTGATCGCCACCGGCGCGCAGAAAGCCCAGGCAGTGCGCGATTTGGTGGAGGGGCCGGTGGCCGCGATCTGCGCGGCGTCGGTCCTGCAGTTCCACCCGCATGCGAGCATCCTCATTGACGAGGCAGCGGCGTCTTCCCTCAAGCTCGCCGCATACTACCGGCACGCTTTCGGGAACAAGCCGGAGTGGCAGGGGCTGTAGCGGGCTAAGATGGATGGCATGACGACCCTGCCTCCGGACCCCTTCGAGAACGATCCCATGCGCGAACTCTCCGGAGCCGGCACTTCCACCGCCATCATTGAGCGCGAGGAAACGCGCCAGGAAGTGGAGCCCGGCGACCGGGAGCGCTTCTCCCACTACGTCCGCAAGGAAAAGATCATGGAGTCGGCCTTGACCGGCGAGCCCGTGATCGCCCTGTGCGGAAAAGTCTGGACGCCCGGCCGCGACCCGCAGAAGTTCCCGGTCTGCCCCGAGTGCAAGAAGATCTACGAAGGCCTGCGCCCCGGCGACGACGGCGATTCCCGCTAAGCGGATCCGTCGCCTTCCCTGAAGCGTCCCAGGGCCGGTGCCGCCGTGCGCCGGCCCCTTTCCTTGCCGTGGCCCGGACCGCCTGAACGGCGGCCTGCGGCGATGGCACGCCCGGAATCCACCCGGAACAGATTGGTGTTTTTGTGCTTAGCTGGCGTGTGCTGAACAGCGTCGACCCGAACCGAACAACTGCCGCCGTGCCGCGGCCCATGCTGCCCGTGCCGGGCAAGCCGGTCGCGCAGGGGGCAGGCGCATGACGGAGACCCTGTTCGGTGGCCCGTCACTCCCTCCGGCCTATCCTGAGCGCGCGGCCTGGGGCACTGCTCCGAAGCTTCGTGCGTGGCAGCAGGAAGCCCTTGACCTCTACATGCGGAACAACCCGCGCGACTTCATGGCGGTGGCAACACCGGGCGCAGGAAAGACCACCTTCGCCCTCCGGATCGCCACGACGCTGATCGACGCAGGCGTGGTGAACCGGGTAACGATTGTTGCCCCGACCGACCACCTCAAGCGCCAGTGGGCGGATGCCGCCGCGCGCGTCGGCATTGCGATCGATCCCAACTTCAAGAACTCCGACGGCCAGCACGGCCGCGGCTTCATCGGCGTCGCAGTCACTTACGCCCAGGTGGCAAGCAAGCCCATGCTGCACCGGGCGAAGACCGAAGCAGCCCGCACCCTGGTGATCCTGGACGAAATCCACCACGGCGGCGAGTCCCTGTCCTGGGGTGACGGCCTGCGCGAGGCCTTCGACCCCGCCACCCGGCGCCTGGCGCTGACCGGTACGCCCTTCCGCTCCGATACCTCCCCGATCCCGTTCGTCGAATATGCGGAGGACCGGGACGGCATCCGCCGCTCGAAGGCGGACTACACCTACGGGTATGGCAATGCCCTGCGCGACCACGTGGTCCGCCCCGTGCTGTTCATGGCCTACTCCGGCCAGATGCGCTGGCGGACCAGCGCCGGCGATGAAATGGCCGCGTCCCTCGGCGAAGCCGCGGTGACCAAGGACATCACCTCACAGGCATGGCGCACGGCACTGAACCCTGCCGGCGAATGGATCCCCGCCGTGTTGGCCGCCGCGGACAAGCGCCTGAGCGAAGTCCGCCGCACGGTGCCGGATGCCGGTGGCCTGGTGATCGCCACCGACCACGAGGATGCGCGTGCCTACGCCGGACAGTTGAAGAAGATCACGGGCCAGTCGCCCACGGTGATCCTCTCGGACGACTCCAAGGCTTCCAGCAAGATCGAAGAGTTCTCGGCGGGGGACAAGCGCTGGATGGTCGCGGTCCGCATGGTGTCCGAAGGCGTGGACGTGCCGCGGCTTTCGGTGGGCGTCTACGCGACGTCGACCTCAACCCCGCTGTTCTTCGCCCAGGCCGTCGGCCGCTTCGTGCGTGCCCGGAAGCGGGGCGAAACGGCGTCGGTGTTCCTGCCCTCCGTCCCGCCCCTCATGGCGCTGGCGAACTCCATGGAAGCCGAGCGCGACCACGCCCTGGACCGCCCGCAGGCGGAAGACCCGGACGGCCTGTTCAACCCCGAAGAATCGCTGATGGCCGAGGCCAACCGCGAGGAGAAGGCATCCGACACCCTCGAAAAGGGCAAGTTCGAGGCCCTGGACTCGCAAGCCTCCTTCGACCGCGTCCTGTTCGACGGCGGCGAGTTCGGTACCGGCGCCGACATCGGTTCCGAGGATGAGCTCGACTTCCTCGGCATTCCCGGCCTGCTCGACGCCGAACAGGTGGGGACCTTGCTGCGCCAGCGCCAGCATGCCCAGCAGTCGCGGAAAAAGCGCGACTCCCCGCTCGCAGCCGCGGCGACGGGCTCGGTTCCGGACCACCGCATGCTGATGGACCTGCGCAACGAGCTGGCCAAGAACGTGGCAGCCTGGTCCGCGCGCACCGGAACTCCGCACGGCGTCATCCATAACAAGCTGCGGGAACTCTGCGGCGGCCCGGCCGTGGCCCAGGCCAACGAAGCGCAGTTGCAGGCGCGCCTGCGCAAGCTGCAGGACTGGTTCATCGGCCGGAAGTAGCCGCCGGGCGGAGATAGCAGGCGGTCCGCAAACAGGGCCGGGGGCTACTGACCGTCGAGTTCGACGCCGTTTTCTTCCAGCTCGGCATAGGTGTCACTGAGGTCGTCGGCGATGCCTGCCGTCAGCCCGCCGATCACCGTGACCTCATAGCCTGCCTGGACGGCGTCGAGCGCCGTGGCCCTGACGCAATAGTCGGTGGCGATGCCGACCACCACGACTTCCTCGACGTCGTGGCTTTGCAGCCAGTCGTCCAGGCCGATGGCGTCCTCGGGCGCCGTGCCGGCCGGCTCCGCGGACAGTCCGGGCGGCCGTTCACCGGTGGGGATTTCGTCCTCGGGCGCGAGGACACCCTCGAAGCCGGAATAGGCGGCGGCGTACTGGCCCTTGCGGAAATAGGCCTGGATGTAGTCCGTGTCCAGGTCCGGGTGCAGTTCTGCTCCGCGGCTTCCGGCCACGCAGTGCGGCGGCCAGCTGTCCACCATGTCCGGATCGTCGGAGAAGTGGCTGCCGGGATCGATGTGCCAGTCCTGGGTGGCCACCACATGGTCGAAATGCCGGTGTTCCGCGTCCAGGTACTCGCTGATGGCGCCGGCAACCGCCGCGCCGCCGCTCACGGCCAGGGACCCGCCCTCGCAGAAGTCGTTCTGTACATCAACGATGATCAGGGCCCTGGCCATGGTCAGTCCTCCTCGTAGACCGTGGGGATCGCCGGTTCACCGCGCTGGAGCCGGCGGACCACCGAGGGAAGTTCGGCCATTGCCGCGTCATGGCGCTCCCGCGCGCGGACAACGCCTTCGTGGCCGGTCCAGCCGGGGAGGAGTTCCCCGTTCTTGATGAACTGCTGCAGGAGCTGGCGGTCGTTGCCGTCGTCTTCCGGGTGGTGCCCGATGCCCACGATTTCCTGCGTGGCGATGCCGCGCTCGTTGAGCTTGCGCAGGGCGTACTTGCGCCCGCCTACGCTCGCTTTGTTCTTGGCCGCCTTCGCCACGGAAATGAAGTCCCCGGCGTCGTTGCTGCGGCTTACGAGCTTGTAGACCATGCTGGCGGTGGGAGCGCCGGAACCGGTCACCAGCGAGGTGCCCACGCCGTACGCATCCACCGGTGCCGACTGCAGTGCCGCGATGGCGTATTCGTCCAGGTCTGAGGTGACCACGATCCGGGTGTCCACGTTGCCCAGGCCGTCCAGCAGCTCGCGCACCCATTGCGCCTGGGTGACGAGGTCGCCGGAGTCCAGCCGGACTGCCCCGAGTTTGGGACCGGCCAGCTCGACGGCGGTCCGCACCGCGGTTTCGACGTCGTAGGTGTCCACGAGCAGCGTCGTCTCTGGGCCGAACGCTTCGATCTGGGCCTTGAAGGCGTCGCGCTCGCTGTCGTGCAGGAGCGTGAAGGAGTGCGCGGCGGTGCCGACGGTCTTCAGGCCGTAGCGGCGGCCGGCCTCGAGGTTGGAGGTACTGCCGAAGCCGGCGATCACCGCGGCCCGGGCCGCCGCCGTCGCCGATTCCTCCTGGGTGCGCCGGGAGCCCATCTCGATGCACGGGCGGCCGCCGGCCGCGCTGGTCATGCGGGACGCCGCGGAGGCGATCGCGGTGTCGTGGTTCAGCACGGAAAGGATGTACGTTTCGAGGATGCAGGCCTCGGCGAACGTCGATTCGACGATCAGCACGGGGGAGTTGGGGAAGTAGGCGTCGCCTTCGGCGTAGCCCCACACATCGCCGCTGAAGCGGTAGTTGGCCAGGAAGTCCAGGGTTTCCCTGTTGACTACCTTGTTCTGCTCCAGGAAGGCCAGTTCCTCGTCGCCGAAGCGGAAGTTCATGATGCCTTCGAGCAATCGGCCGGTGCCGGCCACGATGCCGTAACGGCGCCCGTCCGGCAGCCGCCGGGCGAACGCTTCGAAGACCGAACGGCGGTGCGCGGCGCCCGAATGGAGGGCTGCCTGGAGCATCGTCAGTTCGTAGTGGTCGGTGAAAAGTGATGTGCAGGGGTGGTCCCAGGCAGTGGTTCTACTCACGGATTCACTCTACGTCCCCACCGGCTCCCACGTCTCGCTCCGCTTCGACGCGGGGCCCTCGCCGGCGTGGGCCCATCCACCGGCTCCCACGTCTCGCTCCGCTTCGACGCGGGGCCCTCGCCGGTGTGGGCCCTCCGCTTAGAATGGACAGATGACCACAACCGTTGCCACTGGCTCATTCGCGGCCGTCGATGTCGAGGAGCGGACGGACACGGCGGAGCAAACGTCCACCGCCCACCTGACGGCATCCGACGTCCCCTGGAACCTGGTGGTCTGGAACGATCCCGTCAACCTGATGAGCTACGTCAGCTTCGTGTTCCAGAGCTACTTCGGCTACTCCGAGGCCAAAGCCAACAAGCTGATGCTGGAAGTGCACCGCAAGGGCCGCTCGATCGTTGCGCACGGCGCGAAGGAACAGGTGGAACAGCACGCCGTCGCCATGCACGGCTACGGGTTGTGGGCCACCGTCGAGAAGGCAAGCAGCGCCGGAGCCGGCAAGGACGGCCCGCGTGGCTAAGGCGTTCAAGTACGGGCTCAAGGGCATCACCGGATACCTCGAACCCGCGGAGCGGGAGCTGCTGCGCGGACTGATTGACGATGTCATCTCGATGCTGGAGCCGGAGGAGCAGGCCGGGCAGGATCCGCTCGCTGCCTTGGTGGGGCTGGATATGGATGTCCGCCAGCCCAGCGACCGCGCCCTGCTGCGCCTGTTGCCGAACGTCATGAAGGACGACGACGCCGGTTCGCTGGAGTTCCGCCAGCTCACCGAGCGCTCACTGCGGGAGAGCAAGATCGGCGCCTTGCGCGCCGCCTCCATGGGCCTGGATCGGAACGAGCTCAGCCTCACCCCGGAGGAAGCCCGGCTCTGGTCCATGGCCTTGAACGACATCCGTCTGGTGCTGGCAGAACGGCTGGATATCCGGGACGAAGCCGACGCCGACCACGTCCACGCGATGCAGGACTGGTCCCAGGCCGAGGACGTCGAAAGCTACCTGGCCCTTGTCTATAACTTCACCACCTGGCTGCAGGAATCGCTGGTGCAGTCGATGATGGCGGCCTTGGAACGGAAGGACTAGGGCATGCGCCGGGCAGGCGCAGCCGCGGTTTTGTGTGACGAAGCAGACATGAGTCGCTGATCGCAACGCATGGCTGCACCCGCCGGACGTGCTTTATTCTCAGAGAATTATGAATTCAGCATCCGGCACGGGTGACGCCCCGGCAGGGGTTCCCCAGCAGCGCACCGCAGATAACGCCGCAGGCAATGAAGCCCTGGCATCGCGGCCTATCGGTGTTTTCGATTCCGGGGTCGGCGGGCTCACCGTGGCCCGGTCCATCATCGACCAGCTGCCCAACGAGTCCATCCTGTACGTAGGGGATACCGCCAACGGTCCCTATGGGCCGCTTCCCATCGCGGAAGTCCGCGCGAATGCGCTCGGCGTGATGGACGAACTGGTGGACTCCGGCGTCAAGCTCCTCACCATCGCCTGCAACTCGGCGTCGGCCGCTGTGCTCCGGGACGCCCGCGAACGCTACACGGCCCGCTACGGCATCCCCGTCATCGAGGTGATCCAGCCCGCTGTGCGCCGTGCCGTGGCCGCCACGCGGAACGGCAGGATCGGCGTGATCGGAACCTCCGCCACCGTGGGCTCACGGGCCTATGAAGACACTTTCGCCGCGGCTCCGGACCTGGAAATCACCTCCGCGGCCTGCCCCGAGTTCGTCAGCTTCGTCGAAGCAGGCATCACCACCGGGCCCGAATTGCTGGCCGCCGCGGACACCTACCTGGAACCGCTCAAGGACGCCGGTGTGGACACGGTGGTGCTGGGCTGCACCCACTACCCGTTGCTCACCGGCGTCATCTCCTATGTGATGGGCGACGCCGTCACCCTGGTCTCGAGTGCCGAAGAGACTGCCAAGGACGTCTACCGCGCGCTGGCCACCCACGGCATCCAGCGCAGCGGCGGCGAAGCACCCAAGCATGACTTCATGGCCACCGGTGACGCAGCCCAGTTCGAAACGCTGGCACGCCGCTTCCTCGGCCCGGAAGTCCTGTCCGTCCGGCACGTGGACCATGTGGCCGCCCAGTACCCCACGGGCAGCCTGGCCCGGATCACGCCGGAAATGCTGGAGGCCGCCCGCGCCGGCGCGCCCCGGACCCGTACGTCCAACTTCGTCGACTCGCCCGCTGGCCCCTTGGGAGGTTCCCGGTGAAACTCACCATTGTTGGCTGTACCGGTTCCTTTCCCGGCCCGGGCTCGCCGGCGTCGTGCTATCTGCTGACGGCGCACGACGGCGAGCGGCAGTGGAAGATCGTCATGGACCTGGGCAGCGGGGCGCTGGGCGCGATCCAGCGATACACGGACCTCGAAGACATCGACGCCATTTTCCTGACCCACCTGCACCCGGACCACTGCATGGACCTGTGCGGGCTGCACGTGGCCGTGCGCTGGAAGCCGGGCGGCTGGGGACGGGACCGCATTCCCGTCTGGGGTCCGGCCGCCACTGCGGACCGCATGGCCACCGCCTACGGCCTGCCGCTGGACCCGGGCATGCACGAGGAATTCGACTTCACCAACTGGTCCGAGCGCAAGCCCGTTGAGGTGGGCCCGTTCACCGTGACGCCGTTCGCCGTGAACCACCCCATCGAGGAGGCCTACGCCTTGCGGGTCGAGGTCACCGAACCCGGCAAGGACGGCGAGCCGGTCAGCCGGGTGCTCAGCTACTCCGGCGACACCGACAGCTGCCAGGGCCTGGAGGACGCCGCGCGGGACGCGGACCTCTTCCTGTGCGAAGCCGCCTTCGAAGAGGGGCGGGACGACGGCATCAAGGATGTGCACCTGACGGGCAAGCGCGCGGCCCAGGCCGCGACGGCAGCGGGAGCCCGCCGCCTGCTGCTGACGCACATCCCGGTCTGGACTTCCCAGACCACCGTGCTGGCCGAGGCGAAGCCGGAATTCGCCGGGGACGTCGCGGTCGCCGTCGCAGGCGTGCACTACACCGTCTGAGACCGCCGGGCATAGCCGGAGGTCCGGCCGGAAGCGGCGTGAAGGCTAAGCTGGAAGCATGACTTCAGAAGCCACCACTGCCCCTGTGATCCGTGCCGACGGGCGCACTCCCGACCAGCTCCGGCCCATCAGCATCACCCGCGGATGGTCCAAGCAGGCCGAAGGCTCGGCGCTGATCGAGTTCGGCAACACCCGGGTCCTGTGCACGGCTTCGCTGACCGAGGGCGTGCCGCGCTGGCTCAAGGGCGAAGGCCGCGGCTGGGTCACCGCCGAATATGCGATGCTGCCGCGTGCCACCAACACCCGCTCCGACCGCGAATCCGTCAAGGGCAAGATCGGCGGCCGCACGCACGAGATTTCCCGGCTGATCGGCCGCTCGCTGCGCTCCATCATCGACACCAAGGCGCTGGGCGAGAACACCATCGTTTTGGACTGCGATGTGCTGCAGGCCGACGGCGGCACCCGTACGGCCGCGATCACCGGCGCTTACGTGGCCCTCGCCGAAGCCATCCGCTTTGCCCGCGAGAAAAAGATCATCCCGGCGTCGTCCCAGCCGCTGACCGACACCATCGCTGCCGTTTCCGTGGGAATCATCGACGGCGTGCCGATGCTGGACCTGCCGTATGTGGAGGACGTCCGGGCCGAGACCGACATGAACGTGGTGGTCACCGGCTCCGGCAAGTTCGTGGAGGTGCAGGGCACTGCCGAGGGTGCGCCCTTCGACCGCGATGAGCTCAATGCCCTTCTCGACCTCGCCCTGATCGGCACCGAGCAGCTGGCCGCGATCCAGCGCGAAACCCTGGCGGAGGCCCCGTGAGCGGCACGCCCCGCCTCGTCCTTGCCACCCATAACCAGGGCAAGCTGCGCGAATTGCGTGAACTGCTGCGCGGCCAGGTTCCCGGGCTCGACGTCGACACCCAGGTGGTGGACGCCGCTGCGGCGGGTGCGCCGGACGTCGTCGAGAACGGCGTGACGTTCGCCGAGAATTCGCTGCTGAAGGCCCGGGCGGTGGCCGAGGCCACCGGCCTGGTGGCCATCGCCGATGACTCCGGTCTCGCCGTCGACGTGCTGGGCGGTGCGCCGGGCATCTTTTCGGCGCGCTGGTCCGGGCGGCATGGCGACGACGCCGCGAACCTGCAGCTGCTGCTCGCGCAGCTTTCCGACGTCCCCGACGCCCACCGCGGCGCCGCCTTCATCTGTGCCGCCGCCCTTGCCGTTCCCGGCGACGGCGACGGCACCCGTGAAGTCGTCGAATACGGCCAGCTTGAAGGCACGCTGCTCCGCGAACCCCGCGGTGCCGGCGGATTCGGCTACGACCCGATCCTGCAGCCGAAGGGAATGGACCGCAGCTGCGCGGAATTGAGCTCCGAGGAAAAGAACGCCATCAGCCACCGCGGGCACGCATTCCGTGCTTTGCTGCCGGCGATCATCGACGCCCTGAGCTAGTCCACAAACAGGAACGCGGGGTCACTTACGGCCCATGTTTACAGCAAACATGGGCCGTAAGTGACCCCGCGTTGGTATTTGAGGCGGGTTTAGTGCTCGCGGTGGTGGCCGCCGTCGTGCTCCTCGATGAACTCTTCCACCGGATCGGTGCCTTCGGCCGCGGCCTTGCGCTTGGCGATGACGCCACGAAGGACCTCGATGCCCACCGGGATGACCGAAATCAAGACGATCACGATGAAGATGATGTCCAGGTTGTCCCGGACCCACGGAATGCGGTCGCCGAGCAGATAGCCGAGCAAAGTGACGCCGCCGCCCCAGAGAAGCGCGCCGATCACGTTGTAGAGGAAGAACTTGCGCTTATCCATCTGCGCGACGCCCACGATCACCGGGACGAAGGTGCGGATGATCGGGACGAAGCGGGCCAGGATGAGGGCCTTGCCGCCGTGCTTTTCGAAGAAAGCGTGGGCGCTTTCCACATTCTCGCGCTTGAACAGCCGCGAATCCGGCTTGTTGAAGATGGCGGGGCCGGCCTTGGATCCGATGAAATAGCCCGTCTGGTTGCCGATGATCGCGGCGACGATGATCAGGCCGGCAAGCGCCCAGATGTTGAACTTGATGGTGTCCGTGGCGACCAGCAGGCCCGCAGTGAAGAGCATGGAATCGCCAGGCAGGAAGAAGCCCACCAGCAGGCCGGTTTCGGCGAACACGATGCCGCAGACCAGCAGCACCACCCATGGGGCCAGGGCAGGATCGGCCAGGAAGACCTGGGGGTTCAGCCAGTCGGGGAGGAACGATGCCATGTGCGGCTGCACAGGCCCGGCGCCTCCCAAGGTGGATACGGCAAAGTCGCTTACGGCAGAAAGGGTCACCCATCAAGGGTACCGGGAGGCACCGGCGTCGAGGGGCGGGCTGGCCGGATGACCGTCCCGTGGTGGGGTCTGCCGTCATACTTCACAGGAATCAATCAGCTTCTTTACAGAAAATAACAGTCTCCATACATTTGGCCGTGGCGGTTTCCCCGAACGCCTGTTTCACCCCGGTAATTCTCGCTCGTATTTGCTGCCTTGGAGGAATTGTCACGTGGAGAAGTTTCTTGGCAAGCCGCGCCGTTTCATGGGTGTGGACGTCATTGTCGTCATTGCTTTTTCGCTGCTGTCCGGGGTTTTCTCTCTGCTTCCCTTGCCGGTAGGCAGCAACACAATTTCGGTGTCCACCGGATCGGACGCGGGCGACCGGATCCCGCAGATGATTGTCGGCTTCAAGCCGGGGACAGCCGGTGCTGGCGGCTACGATGCCATGAACCGGGTTGCGGCACGGTACGGGGTGTCCCTGCGCAAGGTCCGGATCCTGGCAACCGGAGCGACCCTTGTGGCCTTCTCCAAACCCATGGACAAGGCCGGGTTTGGCAGCTTCCGGGCCGAAGCGCTCGGCACCCGGACCGCCGACTACTTGGATGCGGACATCCGGATCCAGCGCGCCCTGACCCCCAACGACCCCGGCTACCCCCAGCAGTGGGAGTTCACCGAAGCCAACGGCATGCGGATTCCCGGAGCCTGGAACGTGTCGACGGGCTCCGGGGCCAAGGTGGCCGTCCTGGACACCGGAATCACCTCGCACCCGGACCTCAACGCGAACATCCTCCCCGGCTACGACTTCATCACCAGCGCCACGACCGCCCGTGATGGCAATGGCCGCGATTCGAATCCGCAGGACCAGGGGGACTGGCACGCGGCCGGAGAGTGCGGCTCCAGCTCCGCCTCGAACTCCTCCTGGCACGGAACCCACGTCACGGGAACTGTGGCTGCAGTGACCGCCAACAGCACCGGCGTCGCCTCCGTGGCGCCTTCGGCCAAGGTGGTTCCGGTGCGGGTCCTGGGCAAATGCGGTGGCGCGCTTTCTGACATTGCCGAGGCCATTATCTGGGCGGCCGGCGGCACCGTGACCGGGATTCCGGCCAACCCGAATCCCGCCTCGGTGATCAACCTGAGCCTCGGCGCTTCGGGAGCGTGCTCGGCCACGTACCAGAACGCCATCAACAGCGCCGTTGGCCGCGGAGCCACCGTGGTGGTCGCCGCCGGCAACAGCGCCGTGAACGCCTCCAATTCGCAGCCTGCCAACTGTGCCAACGTGGTCACGGTTGCCTCCAGCGGCAGGGACGGCAGCCTGGCGTACTACTCGAACTACGGCACGGCCGTCGACCTCACGGCCCCGGGAGGGGATATGCGTACGAGCGGCGGCGGAATCCTCTCCACCTTCAACAACGGGACCACTGTGCCGGGGGAGCCGGCCTACGCCTTCAACCAGGGAACGTCCATGGCGGCGCCGCACGTCTCGGGGCTGGCCGCGCTGATGAAGGCCTACAAGCCGGCGCTCACTCCGGCGCAGGTGGAGTCCTACCTCAAGCAGGGAACCCGCCCGATGCCGGCCGGTTGCAGCCAAGGATGCGGTGCCGGGCTGTCGGACGCGAACGCCACCATGACGTTGATCAAGTAGCGCGCCCGGGGCACGGATGCCGTGCCGCCGGCCTGTACCCTTGATGGGTGGCATTGGACTTTACGGCGATCGACTTCGAAACGGCCAACGGCTTCCGGGGATCACCGTGTTCGGTCGGGTTGACCAAGGTCCGTGGCGGCGTGGTGGTCGAAGAGGCCTCCTGGCTGATGCGCCCGCCGGAGAACCATGACCATTTCGACTTCCACAACACCCGCATCCATGGCATCCGCGCTGAGGATGTGGCCGGAGCCCCGCGGTTCGGTGAAATCTTCCCGGAGATCGCCGGCTTCATCGGTGACGACATCCTGGCCGCCCACAACGCGGCGTTCGACCTTGGCGTCATCCGTTCCGCCCTGGAGGTCTCGGGCCTGACCGGACCGGCCTACGACTATGTCTGCACGGTGATGCTGTCCCGCCGTTGCTATTCGCTGGTTTCCAACTCCCTGCCCTATGCGGCCGAGGAAGCCGGCGTGCCGTTGGTCAACCACCACGACGCCGCGGAAGATGCCCGTGCGTGCGCCGGAATCCTGGTGGACATCGCCCGCCGGAACCAGGCAAACAGCATCGCCGAACTGTACCTGTCCTTGGGCCTTGCCATCCCCACGCAACAGGCCATCCGCCCGGGAGATGCGGTCTCCAAGCAGACCCTTGCAGCTCTTGCCGCACTGGAGGCCGGCCCGGCGGGCCGCACGCAGGGCGTCTCGACGGCGGCAGGAGGCTCCGCCGTCGGGCCCGTTCCCGGACGCCGGGGCTTTTGGCCGGAAGAGGGACCCAACCCGCTGCCCAATCCCGCCGCCGAACCCGGACATCCCCTGTTCGGGCAGACTGTGGTGTTCACCGGGGAATTGGCCATTGCCCGGCCCGAAGCCAAGCAGCGCGCCGCTGACCTGGGCGCGCAGCCGGAGAGCCGGGTGACCGGGCGGACCACCGTCCTGGTGGTCGGCGACGGATTCGTGGCAAGCGACCTGCGCAGCGGCAGGCTCACCGGCAAGGCGAAACGGGTACTGGAACTGCACGGCAAGGGCCAGCAGATCGAAGTGCTGTCCGAAGGGGAGTTCCTGCAGATGGTCGGCGGCGCCTGAGCCTCACAAACGCCTGAGCTTGACCGGCGCCTGAGTTCCGCCGGCCTGAGCGCAAGCCGCTTTCATACGGCGCAACAATGCTTCCTGTGGCGGGCCACCCGTCCTTAGCCTTGAGGCATGCCCGAGCAGACAACCGCCACCCCGCAGGCCACGGCAAGCACCGGAAGTAGCGTGCGCCGGATCTTCGAGTTCCCCAACCCGGTCAACGAATACGCCGCCAGGATCACGGCAGGCCTCGTGGTGCTCGCTGCCGTGGCAACCCTCGCCACCGGTTTCGGCCCCGGGCTGGTGCTGATCGCCGTCGGATTCTGGCTGCGTGTGCTGTTCGGGCCGCGGATCTCGCCCCTGGCGCTGCTGTCCGTCAAAGTCCTCGCGCCGCGGATCGGACGGGCCAAGCTGGTGCCGGGACCGCCGAAGCGCTTCGCCCAGGGCATCGGCGCCGGCCTCACCACCGTTGCGGCGGTGCTGTTCTACCTCGGCTTCGTTCCGGCCGCGTGGATCCTGCTTGGAGTGCTGATCGTTGCGGCGTCGCTGGAGGCTTTCCTCGGCTTCTGCCTGGGCTGCACCATTTTTGCTTTCCTGCAACGCCGGGGCCTGATCCCGGACGACGTCTGCGAAGCCTGCAATAACATCGCACTGCGCCAGGTCTAAGCCGTCAAGCTAAGCGGCCCGGACCGGGCCCCTAGCCCAAGGTGACGGCGATCAGCCGTTCGCCCATGCCGCGGATCAGTTCCGGCGCCTCCAAAGCTTCGAGCCAGTCCGTGGGGAGCGCTTCTTCGCCGTACCGTGCGCCCAGGATGTTTCCCGCGATCGACGCCGTCGAATCGCTGTCACCGCTGTGGTTCAGTGACAGGGCCACGGCCTGGCGGAAGTGTTCCACAGGATTCTGCTCGCCTTCCGTGGCGAGGACCGCATAGAGCCCGACGGCGAGTGCCTCCTCGGCGACCCAGCCCTCGCCCAGTTGCGCCACCAGTTCCTCGGGGCTGAGCATGCGGCCCGGTGCGCTTCCGGTACCGCTGAGGTCCAGCGCGGCCTGCAGCCGCTTGACGAGTTCGGGATCGGCGTCGGGCAGGTTTTCGATGAGTTCGAGAGCGTGCTGTGCGGCGTCCCGTACCTCCGCGCCGGCCATGATCCGGTGGATCAGCACGCTGAAGGCACCGGAGGCCTGCCGGGCCGCCGGATGGCCGTGCGTGAGGGACGCGCCGTCGCAGCTGAGCTTGTAGACGGCTGCCTCGCTGATGTGCGGGACCAGGCCGAAGGGGGCCGAGCGCATGACGGTTCCGCAGCCCTTCGAATCGGGGTTGACGGGCCGTGCAGCGGTTCCCATCTCGCCACCGGCCAGGCCGCTCAGGCAGGCGTTGCCCGGCGCACGCCGGTGCCGCAGCACGTCGTGGCCGTCGATCCAGCGTGGCTGGGGGACCGGTGCCGAGGACGGGGTCTCCACGCCCTGGGTGGCGAGCCAGCGGAGGTAGGCGAGCCAGAGGCACGCGGTCTCGTCGGCGGCTACGCCGTCGTTGGCCCATTCGAGCGCTTCCAGCAGCCCGTCCACGGTGTACAGCGTCATCTGGGTGTCGTCCGAGAAGTGGCTGCCGCCGTCGAGCTGTCCGAAGGAGGTAAGTCCCTCCGGACCGAAGCGGGCGCGGATGCTGTCGATGGAATCGAATTCGACGGCGTAGCCGAGGGAGTCGCCCAGGGCACCGCCCAGCAGGCAGCCCAGGATCCGGGATTGCGGCGTGGGCACGGAAGAAGTCGCAGGGGAAACGCTCATGCCCTGTAATCTACCGTGGCCGCGAAGGCACCGGGCCGCACTGGTACGGTGGCGCTGGGAAATACGGTGGGGCCGGAAACCAGGGCGGCCCGGGAAGTGGAGGATACCCATGCGCGAGCCCGAATGGCGCAAGACCGGCAAGACACCGGACTACCGCTTTTCCCTGGCGAACGAACGGACCTTCCTCGCCTGGATCAGGACTTCGCTGGCTTTGCTCGCCGGAGCGGTGGCAATCGACCAGTTGGCACCGGATATCGCGCCGCAGACCGTGCGGATCATCCTGTGCGTGGTGCTCGCCCTGGTGGGGGCCGGGCTTGCCTTCATGGCCTACCGCCGCTGGGGCCTCATGGAAGCGGCCATGCGCCAGGACCAGGCGCTGCCGTTCTCCCGCTTGCTGCTGTTCATGACCATTGTGGTGGCCGTAGCGGCGTTCGTCTTCGCGGTGCTGATCCTGGTGGCCCGGTGAAACTGGTGGGGCTGTGAGCCTGGCAGGCCGCGATCCCGGGCTGCAGGCCGAACGCACTGTCCTGGCCTGGCGGCGGACCCTGCTGACCCTGCTGGTGGTGGATCTGTTCGTCTGGCGGAGCTGGCTGGCCGAGGCAGCGGCCGACGGCGGCCCCGCTGGCATGGTGTTCCAGGGCATCTGCGCTGCCGTTGCCGCGGCCGCTACGGTCGTCCTCGGCTGCGTGGTCTGGTTCCGCTCACGGGAACTTCAGGCGGGACCCGTGGCACCTTCAACCCGACTGATTCGGGTGAGCACGGTATCCGTGCTGCTTCTGGGCGCGGCCGCGCTTGCGGCGGTTGCCCTGGGGCGCTGACTGACGGCCGCTGACTGACGGACGCTGATCGCCGGACTGATCGCCCAGGAGGCTCGGGTAGGCTCTTAGACGGCCAGATACCACCCCGATGCGAAGGATTTCCCCGATGAGCGCAACCGTGTCCGCCACCAGCCCCGGCAGCGTGCGGCTGCTCCCACGGGCCGCCGCAGAGGCACTGGGAACCCTGTTCATCGTGATGATCGCGCTCGGCGTCCCCGTCTTCACCCTGCCCGACGCGAACCCGCTGCCGGCGCCGCTCGCCGGCGGCCTGGCCGTCGTCGCGGCAATGGTCGCGTTCGGTGCGGTCTCCGGCGGACACTTCAACCCGGCCATCACCGTGGGCAACCTCATCGCCGGCCGGACCCGGCTCGTGGACGGCCTGGCATATCTCGTGGCGCAGCTGATCGGGGCACTGGCGGGTGCCTTCCTGCTGTTTGCGGTGCTCCGGACCGTGGGCAGGATCAGCGACAGCCGGGCCGCCTTTGACACCGTCGCCTCCGGCTTCGGCGAGCACTCGGTCATCCAGGTGGACCTGGCCGGCGCTTTGCTGCTTGAGGTGATCGGGGCGGCACTGCTCGTAGCCGTCTACCTCGGTGCGATGGCGGGGAACGGTTCGTCCGGGACCGCCGGGGCGCAGCGGAAGGCGGTTTCGCTGGCGGCACCGATCGCCGTCGGGCTGACCGTCGCAGTGCTGCTCCAGCTGGGACAGGCCGTGGGCAACCTCGCGTTCAACCCGGCCCGCGCCACCGGCGCAGCCCTCTTCTCTTCGGGCTGGGCGGCGGGGCAGCTGTGGCTCTTCTGGGTGGCGCCGCTGCTCGGCGCCGCGATCGCGGGCCTCGTTTTCCGCGGATTCGGGCTGTTGTCGTCCGAAGACGCCGCCACGGCTCCGGCGACCCCGGCCGAGCCAGGCGCCGGCTCCTCCGAGGACGTGCCCGACGCCGGAACCGCCCCAGCTGCCGGCGGCACCTTCGCCGGCGGGCCGGCGCCGTCCGCCCCCGCTGAGCGGGATGACGCCCGGGACTTCTTCGCCGGCGGGCCGGCGCCGTCCGCCCCCGCTGAGCGGGATGACGCCCGGGACTTCTTCGACGGCAAACGCGACTGAACAGGACTTTTCAGGGGCGCGCGCGGCCGCCGAGCCACCGGCCACGCCGTGTCGGCGGGCGGCTGGCGGATAATGTCAGTGCCGCCCCCTAGCGTGGAAACATGAGGCTTCTTCATACATCGGACTGGCATCTGGGCCGCTCGTTCCATGGCGTAGGCATGCTCGACGCCCAGCGGGACTTCATCGCCCAGCTGGTTGACGTCGTCCGGGCACAATCCGTTGACGTGGTGCTGATCGCCGGAGACGTCTACGACCGTGCCCTGCCCGGCCTGGACGTCGTGAAGCTGCTGGACGAGGCTTTGGTTGCCATCACCGAAGCCGGGGCGAAAGTGGTCCTCACCAGCGGCAACCATGATTCGGCCATCCGCCTCGGATTCGCATCGCGCCTGCTTGAACGCGGGGGAGTCCACCTGCGGACCCGGATCGAGGACCTCGATTCCCCTGTCCTCTTTCCCCTCGGCGGTGACGAGGCAGGTCCGGTGCTCGCGGTCTACGGAATTCCCTACCTGGAGCCCCGGCTCGTCGCCGGGAAGCTGGGAACGGACGCGAACCATTTCGATGTCACCCAGGCCGCGGTGCGGCGGATCCAGGATGACCTCGCTTCCCGGCGCGGTGAAGCTCCGGTGCACGCCGTGGTGTTGGCCCACACCTTCGCGAGCGGGGGAATCACTTCGGACAGTGAACGCGAACTGAGCATCGGTGGGCTCGGCGCGGTTCCCTTGGATTTGTTCGACGGTTTCGCTTACACCGCGCTCGGCCACCTGCATGGCCGCCAGGAACTGGCATCCAACGTGCGCTATTCCGGTTCACCGCTCGCGTACTCGTTCTCCGAAGCCAAGCACCACAAGGGGGCCTGGCTGCTCGACGTCGGCCCGGACGGAGTCACCGATGTCGCCGAGGTGCTGTGGCAGGCTCCGCGGGAGCTCGCCGTGCTGCGCGGCCGTTTGTCCGAACTCCTCGAAGCGCCGGAACATTCGTGGGCCGAAACCGCCTATTGCCAGGTCACGCTCACCGATCCTGTGCGCCCGGCGCAGGCGATGGAACAACTGCGCAGCAGGTTCCCGGACACCCTGGTCCTCACGTTCGAACCCGAAGGCAGTGCGGAAAAGAACCGCGCGAGCTATAGCAGCCGGATGGCCGAGGCCGTGGACGACCTCGGGGTGTGCTGCGGTTTCCTGGAGCACGTCCGCAGACGTTCCGCCGACGGCCCTGAGGACGCCGCACTCCGTGAGGCCCTCGAGGCCGTGCGCCTGGAAGGAGCGGAACTGTGAGGATCCACCGCCTCGAAATCGAGGCCTTCGGGCCCTTCGCCGGGCCGCAGCTCATCGACTTCGACCAGCTCAGCGGGCAGGGGTTGTTCCTGCTGAACGGAGCCACGGGCGCGGGCAAAACCAGCGTCCTGGACGCGGTCTGCTTTGCCCTCTACGGCTCAGTGCCGGGCGCCCGCCAGGAAGGAAAGCGGCTGCGCAGCGACCATGCCGCGCCCGGAGCGGAACCACGGGTCACCTGCGAATTCTCGGCCCGCGGCCGGCGCTTCGAAGTCACCCGTTCCCCGGCGTGGGACCGTCCCAGCGCCCGCGGACGGAAGGGTTTCACCACCCAGCAGGCCAAGACCCTGCTGCGCGAGCTGGTGGACGGCACGTGGGAGGAAAAGTCCTCGCGCAATGATGAGGCCGGGGCCGAAATCGCCGAGCTGCTCGGCATGGACCGCGAACAGTTCACCCGCGTGGTCATGCTTCCCCAAGGAGACTTCGCGGCTTTCCTTCGCTCAAAAGCGGGGGACAGGCTGGCCTTGTTGCAGAAGCTCTTTGGAACCGCGCGTTTCGAAGCACTTGAGCAACAGCTCGCCCGGCAGGCCCAGGACGCCCGGGCCGTGGTCGAAACGGAAGAGAACGGCTTGGCGCTGCTGCTGCAGCGGGCCGAAGCGGAATTCGCCGAACTCGGAACGGGCGCGGCAGGAGACACAGCTGACAACGGCACAGCGGACGCCCCCTTGGCCGGTGCGGGCGAGGCCGGAACTGCCGCCGGGATGTTCACCTGTATGGAAAACGCGGCACGAACGGAACTGGCCGCGCGCCGTCGCGCCGCCGATGCCGCGGAAGGCCACAGGCTGCAGCTTGCCGACAGGCTCCAGTCGGAACAGGAACGCAGCCAGCGGCATGCCAAGCTGCAAGCCGCGGCGCGTCGCCGTGATGCCCTGGCCGCCCAGGCCGGCACCATCCAGGAGGCAAGGGAGCGACTGGGCCGACACATGAAGGCCACCGTGTTGCGCGGACACCTGGACGGCCTCAGCAGGGCCGAAGCCGTCCATGCGGCGGCTGCCGAAGACCTCGACGCGGCCAGGTACCGCGTCACGGAGGCAGGTTTCGAACCTGGCGATCCCGCGTCGGCCTTGGGACGGGCACAAGAAGAGCTTGCGGTGTTGCAGGCCAGGCTCCCGGATGAGGAACGCCTGCAGGGCATTGCGTCTCGCCTCGCAGCATCCGCCATCGCAAAGGAGCGTCGGGCGGCCGCCGTCGAACGCCGGACCGCCGAGCTGGACTCCCTGCGGAAAGACGCCGAACGACTCGGATCTGAGCTTGGCCCGCTTGAAGAAAAAGCCGCCAAACTGGAAGCCCGTGAGCAGGAGGTGGCGGCTGCGGAAACCCTGGCGGACATCGTGGAACGCCATGGCCTGGCCGTGCAGGAAGCATCGTCCGCAGCGGAACGGCACAGCGCTGCGCGGGAAGAAGCCCTGGGGCTTCAGCAGCGTTGGCTCGATCTGCGGGAATTGCGGTTGCGGAACGCCGCGGCCGAACTTGCCGCGCAGCTCGAAAATGGCGAAGCCTGCCCGGTCTGCGGCAGCCCGGAACACCCCCGGCCCGCAGAGGCAGCACTGTCCGGCCTGGCGATGGCCGACGAGGAAAAAGCGGCGCAGCAACGCTACGACGCCGCGGACGAGGCCGTCCGGAAACTGGCAGCAGAGCTGGCCGCTGCGCAGCAGGCGGTGGCCGTCCTGGCCGCGCAAGGTGGTGACAGCGATCCGGCCGAGGTAGGGCTCAAGCTGGAGAACGCCAGGGAGGCCCTGGAGGTCGCACGCGCTGCCGCCAAGGAACTCGTCGGGATCCGGACCTGGCTGGACCGGCTTGCGCGCGCTATCGCCGAGGCCGAACAGGATCTTGCCGGCCACGCCGCCGAAGCCGCACAGGCCGAGGCCACCGAAGCCCTCCTTCTTGAGCAGCATGCGGAACTGGAGGCCTTGCTCGCGGGCCTTCGGGGCGGCTTTGACACTTTGGACGCCCGGATTTCTGCCGTCGTCACGGAACGTACGCTCCTCCAAGGCCTCGTGTCCGCCGGACAGCAGGTGGAACGGGCAGAGGAATCGCTCGTTGAAGCACGGGATGCGCTCGAACGGGCTCTGCCGGACTCCGGGTTCGCCAGCGCCGGGGAAGCCCGCAACCAACTGCTTGACGCCGCCGCAGCAGCCCGGATTGAGGAACAGCTGCGGGCGGCCGATGAGGAAAGCGCACGCGTCGCCGAGCTGTTCGAATCGGAAGACCTCGTGCTGGCGGCCAAGGAAGCCCGGGTCGGAGAGCTGCCGCTTGGCGCTGTGGAGTTGGCGGACCTGGAGCAGCAGGCGCGCCACGGCGCGGAGTCTGCGCGCAGCCTGGACCTCGCCGCGCGCCTGGCCGAGCGTACCCTCGACTCCATCGTTTCCCTTCACTCGGCGTACCGTGATGCTGCCGCGGCAATCCGGGAACCGCGGGAACGGGCGAGGATGCTCACTGCCTTGGCCGAGACGGCGCGCGGGGCCGGGGACAACAGCTACAAGATGAGCCTCAACAGCTATGTGCTTGCCGCCCGGCTCGAGCAGGTGGCGGATGCCGCTTCCGAGCGGCTGGTGGCGATGAGCGACGGACGCTACACGCTCCGCCACAGCGATGCACGTGCCGCGCGGGGCCAGAAGTCGGGGCTGGGCCTCGAGGTGGTGGACGGTTGGACCGGCCAGCATCGTGACACAGCCACCTTGTCCGGGGGCGAATCCTTCATGGCGTCGTTGTCCCTGGCACTGGGGCTCGCTGATGTCGTGCAACAGGAAGCCGGCGGCGTGGACATCGAAACCCTTTTCGTCGATGAAGGCTTCGGCAGCCTTGACGAGCAGGCCTTGGAACAGGTCATGGACGCCTTGGAAGGCCTGCGCGACGGCGGCCGGGTGGTGGGCCTCGTCAGCCATGTGGCTGAGATGAAGCTGCGCATCGCCAGCCAGTTGCAGGTTGAAAAGGGCCGGAACGGATCAACCGTCAGGATCGTCGAGGCTGATATCCGGTAGAATTTCCTTGTTACACCGGGTCGCGCGCATCGGGAGGAGGGACGATGCGCACACCTTTTGCGAACCCGGAGACATGAAGCAACTTCCTTCCCAGAATTCCCCATTCCAGCCGGCCCGTACCACTGCCGACGCGCCCGCCACCCTGCGCCGCCGTTCGCGGCTGCCCGGCCGCTTCGCACGCCTTCCGGAACTCGCCGGCCCGGGATTCCTGCCGGTGGCGCTCTTTGCCCGTCTGCCCCTTGCGATGCTGACCGTCGGTGCACTGACCCTTGCCACTGCGGTGAGCCACTCCTACGCGATCGGTGGCCTCGCTGCAGGTGCGGTCGGCATCGGCTCCGCAGTGGGCGCCCCGGTCCTTGGCGCCCTGGCTGACCGCGCCGGGCAGCGGCCGGTCCTGCTGACAGCAGCAGCAGTCAATACCGTCGCCGTGCTTGCCCTCATCCTTGCGGCTTACCTGACGCCGGGTTTCGCTGCCCCTGCCGATGCAGCCGCGCTGACCATCACCGCATTCCTCGCCGGCGCCAGTTCGCCCCAGGTCGGACCGATGGCCCGTGTACGGTGGATGGCGCTCACCACCCGGGATCTCGTACCGGCCCCGGCCGGCAGTGAAGCCGGTCCCGGCGGTGAGGAACCCGCAACGGCGCGGCAGCACGGCAGCGTGGCCAGCCGGCGCGCCGAGCTCGACACGGCGCTGTCCTACGAAGGAACCGCCGACGAATTCACCTTCGTCCTCGGCCCCGCACTCGTCGGCCTGCTGGCGAGCGTCTTCGTCCCATGGCTGCCGCTCGCCTTGGCCGCCATCCTTACGGCGACCCTCGTTCCAGCCTTCGCCGTGCATTCCTCGGTCCGTGCCGTGGTACCGGCCAAACACCAGCCGCCAGCCGCCGTCGGGCAAGCGGCACGCCGTCCGGCCGCGGGGGCGCTGGCCTGGCTCAAGGTGCTCGTCGCGGTCCTCGCGATGGTCTGCATGGGTACCTTCTTCGGTTCAGTCCAGAATGCGCTGAGCGCCTTCTCCGCTGAGTACGCGACGGCGGAAATCGCCGGCCTGATGTATGCCGCCATGGGCCTGAGCTCAGCGGTTGCCGCGCTGTCGGTTGCCTACTGGCCGCAGCGCTTCGGCCTCCCGGCGCGGTGGGTGGCGGCCGCGGCCCTGATGGCTGCGTTGAGTGTGATGTTGTTCCTGCCGGCCGGGATCTGGCCGATGCTCGCAGTGTTGCTGGTGCTGGGCATTCCGGTGGGGCCGGTGATGGTCACGGTGTTCAGCATCGGCGGGCTCGTGGCACCCGCCGGCCGGGTGGGTACCGTCATGACGGCCCTTGCCAGCGGTATCGTCGCGGGGACGGCATTGGGCGCCTTCCTGGCCGGGCAGATGGCCGAAGTCCACGGCTACTCGGCGGCATTCCTGGTGTCCCTGGGGGCGGCGGTCTTCCTTGCGGTGCTTGGCCTGGTGGCCGCACTGCTGCTGCGCACGCGGAAGGCCTAGCCGCCGTTCCGGTATCCGGTGGGTGAGTTGCCGAACGCGGCCCGGAAGATCCTGCTGAAATGGGCTGCGTCTGTGAAACCCCAGCGCGCCGCGATCGCCGTGACCGGGCGGTTTGCCAGGACGGGATCGCGGAGGTCGCGCCTGCAGCGTTCCAGCCGGCGCTGGCGGATGGAGGCCGCCACTGTGGTGCCGATTTCCTGGAACAGATCGTGCAGGTGGCGCGTGGAAATGTAGTGGGCTGCCGCAATCGACCCCGGTCCAAGGGTGGGGTCGCCGAGGTTGGCCTCGATGTAGTCGTGGATGCGGCTGAGCAGCAGCAGGTGCGGATCCCGGCCCGTATCGACCAGTTGGTCCAGTTCCCCGTTGAACAACGTGGTGACCAGGTCCAGTGCGTTGTGGGCCAGCCGCAGCCCGTTGGTTCCGGACAGGGCTTCGAGGTTGTCGGCGAGCCGGACGAGGAACGGGCTGATGAGTTCGCCCAGGCCGTCGTTGCCGGGCATCCGCAGGGCCGTGACGTGTTCCATGGCCCCGGCGGGCAGGTCGAGCTGCTCATGCGGGAACATCAGCACCAGGCTCCGGAAGTCGCCGTCGAAGCGCAGTTCGTAGGGGCGGGACGTGTCGTAGATGGCGAGGTCGCCGGCTTCGAGCACGGCTTCCCGGTCGTCCTGGATGAGCGTCCCCGTGCCGCTGAGCTGGATGCTGAGCTTGAAATACCGGGTGGTGGACTTGGCGATCAGCGCCGGCGTCCGTACCACCGTATGGCGCCCCGCCGTCACCTCCACCACGGAAATGGTGCCCAGGACACGGGACCGCATGGTCCCGTGGAACGCCGTGGCCCCGTTGTCGCGCACCATGAGCGGTACGAAGGACTTTGAGATGGCACGGCTCCAGTCCTGGAAGCTGTCTGCCACGATGGTGTGCACTGCGGAGGCGCCGGTTTCGGCCACGGCAGTCATGGAACTCCTTCTGAAACGGCCCCGTTTGATGCAGCCGTCCCGGAAACGGGACGCTGCGGCTGTGACCCAGACCGCAATTCTACACTTCCGGGTCTGCGCAGCCTGTCGGGGCTGGACGCACGCGCGGTTCCGGAAGCGCGTCCGACGGATTCAGGAAAGCTGGCTTTCGATCCGCGCCGCGCTGTCCGCAAGGGCCTTCCCGACGGCGGCTTCGTCCTGTTCGCGGCGGATGTAGACGACGGCGATCGCGGCCGGGCGGCCTCCCGGGACATGGATGGGGGCGGCCAGGGAGGAGAGGCCTGCGATGACCTCGTCGTGGCTTGCCGCGTAGCCGAGCCGCCGGGCGTCGTCCGCTTCGGGCCGGTAGGGGAGTCCGGGCGCCAGCGCCGCCCATTGTTCCGGGCTCATGGTGGACTGGATGGCGATGCCGGGCGCGCCGACGTTGGCCGGGTGGCGGGTTCCCGGGTGCTGGACGAGTGTCGCCGCCGAGTGGCGGGGCTCCACGGTGACGAGGGTGACGCAGTCCTGGTGGTCCCAGACGGTGATGAAAGCCGTCATGGAGTAGCTGTTGGCCAGCTGGGTCAGTTCCGGCAGCGCCGCCGTCTGCAGGGTGCGGGACACTCCGCGTGCCAGCACGGCCAGTCCGGGTCCGGGCTGCACCCTTCCGGCGTCGTCGCGGACCAGCAGGGAGTGGTCCTCCAGGGTGCGCAGGATTCGGTAGGCCACGGAGCGGTGCACGCCGAGCGCGGCGGCGAGTTCGGCAATGGTCAGCGGGCGTTCTTCGGCTGCCAGGATCTCAAGTGCCTGGATGCCTCGGGAGAGGGTCTGCGACGGCGAAGCCGTGGCGCCCGGTTCCTTCGGAGTGCTCGCGGCGCGGGGAGACATCATGGGCTCCATCCTATGGCGGCGGCGCCCGCCGTAGCTGAAGGTGAACCGTCGACGGCGGCCGGCAGTCCGGCGTCGACGGAACCGCCCGGGACAATCACTCCTCGGATGTGTTGCAACTCACAGAACGTGTAGTACGCTATTCCAACTGACCGTTCTGTCGGTAATTCAAAGCCGAGGGTCCGGCCTCCCCGCATCCCCATCATCGGAGTTTCAATGACTGCAACTTCCCCTGTCGATGCCCCAACAGGTCCCAGCAGCAAGCGCGAAGAACGCAGGGTGCTCGCCGGAACCCTGGTTGGCACCACCATCGAGTGGTACGACTTCTTCATCTTCGCCCAGCTCACGGCAACGCTCCTTAGCCCGCTGTTCCTGACCCCGTTGAACGAGTCCAACCCGGGCCTGGCACAGATCCTCTCCTTCGCCACCATCGGCATCAGCTTCCTGTTCCGCCCGCTCGGCGCCTTCGTGGCGGGCCACCTCGGCGACCGCGTCGGCCGCAAGGCGGTCCTGGTCATGACCCTGGTCATGATGGGTGCGGCAACGGCCCTGATCGGCCTGCTGCCCAGCTACGCCGTAATCGGCGCCTGGGCCCCGGTCCTGCTGATCCTGCTGAGGATCATGCAGGGCTTCTCGGCCGGCGGCGAATGGGGCGGCGCGGCACTGATGGCCGTCGAGCACGCGCCGATCTCCAAGCGCGGCCTCTTCGGTGCCTACCCGCAGATCGGCGTACCCATCGGCATGATCCTGGCCACCGGCCTCCTCACAATGCTCACGGCTTCCATGTCCAAGGAAGATTTCACTGCCTGGGGTTGGCGGGTGCCGTTCCTGCTCTCCGTGGTGCTGATCGTGGTCGGATACCTGATCCGCCGTGCGGTGGGCGAGAGCCCGGTCTTCAAGGAAATTGCCCAGCGCAAGGCCGAAAGCCGTGCACCGCTGGGTGAGCTGTTCCGGAAGAACTCCAAGGAAGTCGTCCTGGCCGCCCTGATCTTCATTGCGAACAATGCCGCCGGCTACCTGCTGATCGCGTTCTTCATTTCCTACGCCACCAAGGCGCTCAAGATGCCGCAGCCCCAGATCCTGCTCGCCACCACGATCGCGTCCTTCGGATGGCTCATCTTCACCATGTTCGGTGGCTGGCTCTCGGACAAGATCGGCCGCGTGAAGACCTTCCTGATCGGTTACGCCCTGGTCTTCGTCTGGATGGTCCCGCTGTTCGCCCTGATCGATACCAAGGACATCGTTCTCTACGGCATCGCGCTTTTCGTCCTCACCGTCGGCCTGGGCCTGTCCTACGGTCCGATGTCCGCCATGTACGCCGAAATGTTCCCGGCCCAGGTGCGCTACTCAGGCATCTCGATCGGCTACGCGCTCGGCGCCGTCCTCGGTGGTGCCTTCGCGCCGACCATTGCCCAGGCCCTGCTGGACAACACCAAGTGGTCCGGATCCGTGGGCGTGTACATCATGGTGCTCTGCGTGATCTCCGCGGTGGGCGTCGTGCTCGCCAAGGAAACCCGGGGCCGCCCCCTGGGCTACAGCGCGCACTAGAGGGCGGCAAAAAACCGAAGAGGGGTACGGACCTGCGGGTCCGTACCCCTCTTCCGTTAACGCGCGAAGGCTAGCCCGCTTCCTGGAGCAGCTTCACGGCGTCGTCATCGCTTAACTGCTCGAAGTGCTCGTAGAACGAGCCCACGGCGCGGAACTTGCCGGGCGTGTACAGTGCGAAGGCGAAGTCGCAGGCCCGGGCGATCGACGCCTGCGCTTCGAGGGATGCCACCGGCACCGCCGTGATGACGGACGCCGGTTCCCCGGCCTTGACCGCCTCGATGGCCGCGCGCATGGTGGCTCCCGTCGCCAGGCCGTCGTCGACCAGCACCACCGTTTTGCCCACGACGTCGAACCCCACCCGCGGATAGCTGTCCGCCCGGCGGAGCAGCTCGCCGCGCTCGCGGTCCTCGACGGCGTCGAGGGACTCCCTGCTGATCCCGTGCCGGAACATCCGCTCCAGGAGCGGGCGGTTGAGCAGGCGGACGATCCTGCCGTTGGACCAGGCAAGGGCGCCGAAGGCCGTTTCATCGCGGCCGGGAATGCCGAGCTTGCGGACCAGCACGGCGCCGTAGGGCTGGTAAAGGCCGGCGGCCGCGGACGCTGCCACCGGAATTCCGCCGCGGGCCAGGCCCAGCAGGATAGTGTCCGGACGCTCCCGGAGTTGCGGAAGTGCGGCAGCCAGGCGTTCCCCGGCGTCCGTACGGTCCTTGAAGCGCATGCCCATTCATCCCACTTCCACATTGTCCGGCGCTGCAGCAAGCCTACCCTTCAACTCTTGTCCGGCGTGGACGGCACTGCAAGCATGGGCACCGTGAAAAAGCCCATCGGATACTGGCTCAAACGCCTCGACGCCGCCCTGGAAGTCCACCTCGACCGGACCCTGGCGGTGGCCGGACTCAGCCGCCGCCAATGGCAGACCCTCAACACGCTCGCGGACGGTCCGCTCCGCCCGGACGCGCTGGACGAGCGGCTGAGGCCGTTCTGGGGCGGGGACGTGCAACTGCGCGAGCGCGAGCTCGCGGCGCTGATCAGGCACGGCCTCGTCGGCATGCTCGACGGCAACATCCTCCTGAGCGAAGACGGCCACCGGAAGCGGCAGGAGGCACTCCGGATAGTCGAGGAAGCGCGGCGGGACCTGACCGCCGGAATCGGCCACGACGAGTACGCCATAGCGCTGGGCGTATTGGAGCGGATGTGCGCCAACGCCGAGCGCCTGGTGTGAAAAGCCCGGCGGACGAAAGGCCCTAGACGCCCAGGAAGTCGATCGCGGCGTCCTTGAACACCCGGCTGGTGACGGCGTTGGCATGGTTCCGTCCTGGGATGAGCAGCTGCTCGGCCATCCCGCCGGCGCCAATGGCCAGTGCGGCGAGTTCTGGCATGGTGGCCGCCCGCTCATCCTTGTCCCCGGCGACCAGCAGCATGGGCATGTGCGGAACGGCCTCGGCAGGGTCGAAGGGCTCGGCTTTGACTGCTTCGATGAGGGTCAGCAGGGCGAAGAGGTCGTTGCTGGGCAGCAGCTGCGCCATCTTGAGCAGCCCCGCCGTGGACTCGTCGGCGATCGGTGTCCCGTCGGCCAGATGCCGTTGCGCGGCGGCAAGATCGAACGCGGCCAGGGGATCTTCCTTGTTCGGCCCGCCCAGTACCAGGCGGTGGACCAGCTCCGGCTGCGTTGCCGCGAACTCCCAGGCGAGCCGGGAACCCAGCGAGTAGCCGATCAGGTCCAGCCCGCTGGAAGGATCGCCGTCGCGCAGGGGCCGCGCCCCGGCGTCGGACACGATCTGCAGAAGGTCCGCGCGGATCCGGCTGGGGGAGTACGAGTCCAGGTCCTCGGGCGAGCCGCTGCGGCCGTGGCCGGGCAGGTCCACCACGATCACCCGGCGTCCGGCGCCCTGCAGCGCGGCCACCCAGCCGGTATCCGACCAGTTGAGCTTGCCGGAGGAGGAGAAACCGTGGATCAGCAGCACGGGACGGAGTCCGGCATCCTTATCCTCGGCAGCTTCATGGATCTCGACGAACAAGCCGGGATCGGTGCCCTCGACGGTGTGGTGGAGTTCTCCTGTGTGCCTGCCTGTCATGGCTTCAGCCCCTCGCTTCGCTGCGTCGTCTGCTGGATCTGTGCCCACCATACCTCCGAAGCCGGAGACGTGGCGTCAGTTTGCGGGGGTGCTTGCCCGTGCTGCCTTGAGCCGGGACGCCACCCAGCAGGCCACCGCGATTCCCGCGATCAGCAGGAACGTTGCCACCAGCTGCCCGGCGCTCTCCGGGTTGGAGAAGCCGACGACGAAAACGACCGCCAGGAGTGCCAGGCCGAAGAGTGTCAGCGCCGGGAAGCCCTTCATGCGCAGCGGCAGTTCGGCGCCTTCGCGGTCGGCCCGGCGGCGCAGGATGAGCTGCGAGACGAGCGCGCTGCCCCAGACCACCAGGCAGGTGGAGCCCACCAGGTTGAGCAGCGCCGGCAGTACCTTGTCCGGGAAGAGCAGTTCCAGGACCGTGGCGATGAAGCCGAAAGCGACGGAGACCCCGACGGCGGCCATGGGCACCTGCTTGCCGCGCAGGCCCGAGAGGAATGCGGGAGCCTCGCCGCGCTCGGAGAGCGAGAACACCATGCGGGACGCGCCGTAGAGGTTCGCGTTCAGCGCCGAGAGCAGTGCGACGACGGCGACCAGCGTGATCGCGGTACCGGCGCCGGGGATGCCGGCCAGGTCCAGGACGCCGGCGAACGGCGACTTCAGGCCTTCGGAGCCGGCGGGAAGCACGGCGGCGATGACGAAGACGGAGCCGATGTAGAAGACGAGGATGCGCCAGAGCACGGTGCGGATCGCTTGGCCGACGCTGCGTACCGGGTCTTCGGTTTCCGCGGCCGCGACGCTGACGATTTCCGTTCCACCGAAGGCGAAGATCACCACGAAAAGGGCTGCGGCGATGCCGCCCCAGCCGGCGGGTGCGAAATCGCCGGTGATGTTCGCCAGGCCGGGGGAGGTGACGCCGGGCAGCCAGCCGAAGAGCAGTGCCGCACCGACCAGCAGGAAGACGACGATCGCCGCGATTTTCAGGATGGCGAACCAGAATTCGAATTCACCGAAGCTGCGGACGCCCACCAGGTTGATGGCGGTGAAGACGGTCATGAAGACGAGCGCGAGCACCCAGACAGGGATCACAGGCCAGACAGAGAACAGCAGGCCGGCCGCGCCGAGCGCCTCGGCCGCGATCACGACCACCAACTGCAGCCACCACAACCAGCCCACCGTGGAACCGGCGGTCTTGCCCATCGCCTTTTCGGCATACACGGAGAAAGCGCCGCTGTTCGGGTTGGCGGCTGCCATCTCGCCGAGGGCCCACATGACCAGGATGATCAGGGTGCCGGCCACCAGGTAGGAGATCAGGACGGCGGGGCCCGCGGCCTGGACCCCGGCACCGGAGCCAAGGAAAAGGCCCGCGCCGATCGCGCTGCCGAGTCCCATCATGGTGAGCTGCCGGGGCTTCATCGCATGGCCGAGGCCCGTCGAATGAGTAGATGGAACAACGCCGGTGGACTTCGTTGTCATTCGTGGTCGCCTTAGTTTCCTCGGATTGTGTGCTGGCCCTCGTGGGACCCATCGAATTTTACAGCGTTATGCAGCGTAGCTCACATTTGGCAAGCGCCCGGCTCGGCCCTACCATTAGTTAAAGTCAAATTGACCCTAACTAATCGACGGGTCGGCCAGCCCGCAACTACGGACCCGCACGGGCCATCATCAGGAAGCAGGTGAACGGTGTTCACGACCTCCGCCAACGTCTCCGAGCGGCGGCTCGCTCCGCCGTCGCTGGCTATTTCCACGGTGATTTTCGCCCTGCGGCCGAGCGAAAGCTCAGGCCGCCCAACGCTGTGGCTGCCGCTCGTGCGCCGGATCCGCGAGCCGTACAAGGACATGTGGGCGCTCCCCGGCGGCCCCCTCACGCACGATGAATCGCTGCAGGACGCGGCTTCCCGGAACCTGCTGGAGACCACGGGCCTCGCCCCTGAATACCTCGAACAGCTCTATGCCTTCGGCGGCCTGCATCGGTCACCCAGCCAGCGCGTGGTGTCGATCGTCTACTGGGCACTGGTCCAGCCCACGGAAGCCGTGCTCGCCGCCGAATCGGAAAATGTCAGCTGGTTCCGGGCGGACAAGCTGGAAAAGCTCGCCTTCGACCACAACGAGATCGTGGACTACGCGCTCTGGCGGCTGCGCAACAAGATGGCCTACGGGTCCATCGCCTATCACTTCCTGGGCGAGTACTTCACCCTCGCCCAGCTCCGGGAGGTCTATGAAGCCGTCCTGGACCGCCCGCTGGACCCCGCGAACTTCCGCCGCCAACTCAAGTCGGCACCGGAAATCGAGGAAACCGGCGAATTCCTCCAGGGCGGAAAACACCGCCCGCCCCGCCTCTACCGCTTTACGGGCACGCCCGGCCTCGGGCCAGACAACAGGAGCACACCATGAGCAGCGTCAATACGGCCATCCAGCTGATCACCCGCGAGGAAGCGGAGAAGGGCCGTTCCGCAGCGGGCGCCACCTGCAGCCCCGCGCTCGCCAAGGGGCCGTGGGAGTACGACCTCGCCGAGTCGCTCGCAGGCGTACCCGCCTACGGTCCCGGCGCCTCCAGTTCCGACCCCGCTCCGCGCAGCACCCCGCGCCAGGGCCAGTTGCCGGAGGAATACAAACTCGCCAGCGACGCCGAACTGGACGCCCGCATCCGCGCCGCCAAGGAGAAGCTTGGCAGCAAGGCCGTGATCCTGGGCCACTTCTATCAGCGCGATGAGGTGGTGCAGTACGCGGACTTCGTGGGCGATTCCTTCCAGCTCGCCAACGCCGCGCTCACCCGTCCTAACGCCGAAGCCATCATCTTCTGCGGCGTGCACTTCATGGCCGAGACCGCGGACATCCTCTCCGCACCGGAACAGGCCGTGATCCTGCCGAACCTCGCCGCCGGCTGCTCCATGGCGGACATGGCAGACGAGGATTCCGTGGAGGAATGCTGGGAACAACTGGAGGAGATCTTCGGCACCGAAGCCGACGACGCCGGCCGCGTCCCGGTCATCCCCGTCACCTACATGAATTCCTCCGCAGCCCTGAAGGCTTTCTGCGGCCGCAACGGCGGCATCGTCTGCACCTCCTCAAACGCCAGGACCGTGCTTGAGTGGGCCTTCGAGCGCGGCCGGCGGGTGTTGTTCTTCCCGGACCAGCACCTGGGCCGCAACACCGCCAAGGCACTGGGTGTGCCGCTGGAGCAGATGCCCATGTGGAACCCGCGCAAAGAACTGGGCGGCAACGACGAACAGACCCTGCTCGATTCCCGCGTGATCCTGTGGCACGGTTTCTGCTCCGTGCACAAGCGCTTCAACGTCGCCCAGATCGAGAAGGCCCGCGCCGACTACCCGGGCGTCAACGTGATCGTGCACCCGGAGTGCCCCATGGAGGTCGTGGACGCGGCGGACGGCGCTGGGTCCACCGACTACATCAAGAAGGCCATCGCGGCAGCCACCGAACCCACCACTTTCGCGATCGGCACCGAGATCAACATGGTCAACCGGCTGGCCGCGGAGAACCCGCAGCACACCATCTTCTGCCTGGACCCCGTCATCTGCCCCTGCTCCACGATGTACCGCATCCACCCCGGCTACCTGGCCTGGGTGCTTGAGGAGCTTGTCGAAGGACGCATCGTCAACCGCATCACCGTGGACGACGCCGTGCAGGCCAACGCCAAGATCGCGCTTGAGCGCATGCTGGCCGCCCGCCCCTGATCCGGACGGACGCTGACAACAACTGCCGGAATGAGGCTGACATGACTGCAACAGCACCGAGTGCGACGGCGCCGAACGCGCCGGCCGCGACGCAGCAGCGCAAGCGGCTGATCGTCGTCGGAAGCGGCATTGCCGGGCTGTACTCCGCGCTCCTCGCAGCGGAAGGCGGCGCCGACGTCGTGCTCCTGAGCAAGGGCGCGCTCGCGGACAGCAACACCTATTTCGCCCAGGGCGGCATTTCCGCCGTCCTGGACGAACCGGCTCCCGGTGACACGGTGGCCGCGCACATCGCCGATACCCTCAAGGCCGGAGGCGGGCACTGTGACGAGGACGCCGTACGGGTGCTGTGCACCGAAGCGCGGCGGGACATCGCGGGGCTGCAGCGCTTCGGCGTCCGCTTCGACCTCGACGACGACGGCGATCCCGCCCTGGGGATCGAGGCCGCCCACTCGGCGCCGCGCATCCTGCACGCCGGCGGCGACGCCACCGGTGCCGGAGTGGCACGCGCACTGATCCGTGCTGTGTTGGACACCCAGGCCGCCGGCAGGATCCAGGTGATCGGCCATGCCCATGTCACGGCCCTGCTCCAAAGCTTCGGCCGGGTCTCCGGCGTGAACTTCATCCACGACGGCCGGGAACTCGGTGTCCACGCCGACGCCGTGCTGCTCGCTACCGGGGGAGCCGGCCGCCTGTTTGCCAAGACCAGCAACCCGGCGGTTGCCACCGCGGACGGCCTGGCCCTGGCTTGGCGCGCCGGCGCCGCGGTGGCCGATCTTGAGTTCTTCCAGTTCCACCCCACATGCATGGTCCTGCCCGAAGACGCCCGGGAAACCGCAGGCAGCGAACCGCTCCTGATTTCAGAGGCCGTCCGCGGCGAAGGGGCCGTCCTGGTGGATGCGCACGGCGAACGCTTCATGCCCGCCTACCATCCGGACGCCGAACTGGCCCCGCGCGACGTCGTTTCCCGCAGCATTGCCCTGCACCTGGCCGCGCTCGGGGAACCCAACGGCCACGTTTTCCTGGATGCCCGGGTGATCGAAGAACGGCACGGCAAGGGCTTCCTTGCCAAGCGCTTCCCGACCATTACCGCCCGGACTCGCGAGGCCGGCGTCGACTGGACGCGGGAGCTGGTTCCCGTGGCTCCGGCGGCGCACTACTGGATGGGCGGCGTGGTCACTGACCTGCACGGCCGCACTTCGGTGCCCGGCCTGCTGGCCGCGGGCGAGGTCGCCTGCACCGGCGTGCAGGGCGCCAACAGGCTTGCCAGCAATTCGCTGCTCGAGGGGCTCGTCTTCGGGCGGCGCGCCGTGCAGGCATTCCTGGGTGACGGTTCGCCGGATCCCTCGGCGCCTGCGCTCCGGCCTCGCGCCGGCGAACGCCTCGCAAGCTCGGCGGCCGACGCGGACCGTCACGCAACAACGGCGCTTTCGGGATCCCCCGAACCGTCCGGAGTCCCGGTGCCATTCAGCCGGGACGCCCTGCGACGGCTTATGACGGCAAAAGCCGGAGTGATCCGGAACGGCACCGAGCTGAATGCGGCGGCAGTTGCCCTTGCCACCTGGGCAGATGTCCTGGACCCGGAGACTGTCCCCGAATCCCTTGATCCGCGCGACCACGAGGATGCCAACCTCCTGCTCGCCGCGCAGCTCCTGGTGCATGCCGCACGGGAGCGCCGCACCTCCCTCGGCGCGCATTACCGCAGCGATTCGCGGGAGGACGACGCCGCCGTCGGCGATCCTGCTGCAGAAGACGATCCTGTTGCAGAAGACACTGACAAGCGTTACACCTTGAGCCGGAAAGCGAGCCTGATCCTTGACTAGCCTGTCCCTCCCCGCCGCGCCGGTGCGCGAAATCCTCCAGCGGGCATTCGCCGAGGACGCGCCCAGCGGCGACATCACCTCACAACTGCTCATCCCGGCGGAGGCGCGCGCCACCGCGGTGCTGAACGCCAGGGTGCCCGGCGTCTTCAGCGGCGGTACCGTCTTCCGGGACGCGATGCTGCTGATCGATCCGGAGACCGAGGTCGAGCTGCTGCTGGAAGACGGAGCAGTGTTCGACGCCGGAACGCACCTCGCCCGGGTCAGCGGCCGCGCCCGCTCGGTGCTGCTCGCCGAACGCGTGGGGCTGAACCTGGTGCAGCGGATGAGCGCCATTGCCACGAAGACCGCGGAGTTCGTCCGCCTGGTTGACGGCACCAAGGCCCGCATCACCGACACCCGCAAGACCACCCCGGGCCTGCGGGTCCTGGAACGCTACGCCGTGCGCTGCGGCGGGGGAGCGAACCACCGTTACAGCCTGTCCGACGCCGTGCTTGCCAAGGACAACCACCTGGCCGTCATGACCGGCGGCGACTCCGGCAAACTCACCGCCCTCCTCGCCGCGGCGAAGGCCCAGCTGGGACACACCACGCACTTCGAGGTCGAGGTGGACAGCGCCGAGCAGATCGAACCCGTGCTAGCCGCGGGAGTGGACACCATCATGCTCGACAACTTCAGCCTCGAGGAACTCCGTGCCGGCGTGCGGCAGGTGGCCGGCCGCGCCATTGTCGAAGCCAGCGGCAACGTCAACCTCGCCACCGTGGCTGACATCGCCGCCGCCGGGGTGGACGTGATCTCGATCGGCGGGCTGACCCACAGCGTCGCAGCCCTGGACCTTGGCTTGGACGTCACCCTGGATGTTCCCGCCGGCGCTGTTCCGGCGGGCACCGCGTAGGACTGCCATGATCTTCCTCGATGCCGCCGCCACCACTCCCGTGCGCAGGGAAGTGCTGGAAGCCATGTGGCCGTACCTCAGCGGCGAATTCGGCAACCCGTCCAGCCATCACAGCCTGGGCGAAGCAGCGGCGACGGCGCTCGCGGACGCCCGTGCCGCCGTCGCGCGGGTGCTGGGCTGCCGGCCCGGGGAAGTCACCTTCACTTCGGGCGGCACCGAAGCGGACAACCTGGCGCTCAAGGGGATTGCCCTCGCCCGCAGGACGGCCGATCCGGCTTTGGACCGGGTTGCCATCAGTGCGATCGAACACCCGGCCATCGAGGAATCCGCCGACTACCTGCGACGCGTCCACGGCTTCACCGTGGATGTGGTTCCGGTGGACGGGCACGGACTGGTGACGGCGGGAGCCCTCGCCGCCGTACTGCGTCCGGAAACCGCGGTGGTGAGCATCATGTATGCGAACAACGAGGTCGGCACGGTCCAGCCGGTCCGGGAACTGGCCGCGCTCGCCGCCGCGCGGGGCATCCCCTTCCATACGGACGCCGTGCAGGCAGCTGGTTGGCTGCCGCTGAACGTCAAGGACCTCGGCGTGGATGCCCTCAGCTTGTCCGGGCACAAACTCGGCGCGCCGAAGGGTTCCGGTGTGCTCTTCGCGAAGGGCCGCCTGCGCATCGAGCCGCTGGTGCACGGCGGCGGGCAGGAACGCGGCCGCCGCTCGGGCACCGAAAACGTGGCGGGCGCCGTGGCCTTGGCAACCGCGCTTGGCCTGGCCGCTGAAGAGCAGGCGGCACAGGCACAACGGGTTTCCGCGCTCCGGGACGGCTTCATCGATGCCGTGCTGAAGGCCGTGCCGGGAGCCCTGCTGACCGGCCATCCGGAACAGCGGCTGCCCTCTGTGGCGTCGTTCTGCTTTCCGGGGACCAGCGGCGAATCCGTTCTGCTGGAATTGGAGCGCCGCGGCGTGGTGTGCTCCAGCGGATCGGCCTGCGCCGCGGGGTCGGATGCGCCGTCGCCCGTGCTGCTGGCCCTCGGCATCGAGTCCGAGGTGGCCCAGACAGCGGTGCGCTTCAGCTTCACCTCTGCGGTGGGCGAAGCGGAACTCGCCGAAGCAGCGGAAGCCGTGGGCGCCGCCGTCGGAAGCGTCCTCGGGATCGGGCGCCGCTAAGCCGCTGCCTGAACCAGCCGGATCCGCTCAGACGTGCCGGGCCCGCCGGAAGATCCAATGCCGCAGCAGCGTGAAACGCACGGCAGTGGCAAGGAAGCCGGACAGCGTGGTGGTCCATAGCTCCTCGGTGACAGTGGCGTCCGGCCGGAAGGCGTGCAGCACGCCCAGGCTTCCGCCGGTGATGAGGAGCGCGACGGCGATGACGATCAGGCCGTTGAGATGGTCCTGGAGGCGTTTGCGGCTGCCGGCGATCTTGAAGGTAAGACGGCGGTTGAGGGCGGTGTTCATGACCGAGGTGATGATCAGCGCGGCGGCGTTGGCGAGCTGTGGCCCGAGGACCGGCCGGAGCAGTGCGTAGAGGACCAGGGAACTGGCGGTGCAGATGATTCCGACGCCGGTGAAGCGGAGCAGCTGCCTCAGCACCGGATAGCGGAGGAGGCCTTTGTAGCGGTGGCTCGGGCGGGAGTCCGGAGGGGATTGCCGCAGCGGTTCCCGTGACGGTGCGGCAGGGTCCATGGACCAAGCCTTGCACAGGAAGCGGGTGCGGCGCGAAACGCCCGGGACGCCTTACTCCGGGGAAGCCTTACGCCAGAGCCGCCGAACCGAAGGCGACGCTGAAGCGGTCGCACCAGAGCACCACGGTGGTGAGCCCGGAGATGTCCGAGCCGGCCGGGATCGCGTAGTTCTGGTTGCCGTGCGTGGCCTTGACCGGCCCGAGGTCCAGCCACTTGCCGGAGCGGTACTTGAACCAGTCGCCGCCCGCTTCCTGGTTGCTGAGCCAGACCTTGACGTCGGGGCCGTCGCTGCTGGCCAGCTTCTCCAGGCGCAGGACCAGGCCGCCGTCGGGGAGCTTCACCAGGCTCGCGGTGCCCGTGGTGGGGTGTTCCTGGGAAACAAAGGTGCCTTTGCTGAGGATCCGCGGCGCGGCGGGGGTGGCGGAAGGCGCGGGGCCTGCCTGTCCGGGATCGCTCATTGCCGGGGTGGACGGCTTGGCGGCAGAAGGCGGACCGGAGCCGGTGGCGGCGGGCGCCGTCGTCTGTTCCGTCCCTGGCAACGCCTCGTCCACGGTGCTGCTGGTGAAAAGCCGCCACGGTTGGAAGAGGACCGCGGCCACCACTACGGCGGCAACGACCGCCGCAGACGCCACAACGGTCAGCACTTTATGGCGGCGCAGGGAATCCGTGATCTTCATGTTTCAAGGCTAGGCCGCGCACCGAGGGCCCGTCCCGGCGCAAACCTTACCGTTCGCTTAAGGGACGTCCTCATCAGGCAGCGGAAGGTAGAGCTCGCCCACGGGTACCTCTGCGGCCAGGCGGTTGGCCGGGCCGGGGAGCGGGCAGGCCCAGGCCTCGTTGTAGGCGCAGGAGGGGTTGTAGGCAAAATTGAAATCCAGCACGAAGCCGTCGCCGGCCATGCCGTGGAAGGCGCCCTTGATGGTGTCCAGCAGGTAGCGGCCGGCGCCATAGCTTCCGCCGTCCCGGCCCGAGGTGGCATCGCGGAACGGCACGAAGATCCCACCGCCGTAGCTGCAGAGCCGCCACGCGGCGAGGGAGCCCAGCCCCGGCAGTTCGAAGGTTCCCAGCCTGCGGAACGGCACGTCGCCGTCGGTCCCGGTGCGGACGGTCATCTCTTGCCCGGCGCCTTCTGCCGAGAGCTGCGCGTGGAAGCGGAACGCGGGATCGTACGGGGCGGTGGGCAGGCCGGTGAATGTCCGTTTCGCCGACGGGCCGAGCGCGGAGGCAGGGTGGGTGCCGAACATATGGTCGCGGATCCGGCGCCAGTGCACATGGGCTTGGAAGGGATCGTCCCGGGCCAGCCGGCGGACCTCGTCGTAGAGGGCGAAAGTCCGTAGCCTCCAGTCCGCGATGTCCGCCGCGGACATGCCCGCCACGCTGCCGTCCCCGCCGTCATGCAGGTCCTCATCCATGCCACCCATACTAGGCTGGCCGCTATGAACAGGAACCGCGCAGCGAACGGAATTCCGGTCCTCGCAGCCATCCTGCTGTCGGCAGGCCTGGTTGCATGCAGTGATGAAGGGAAGGGCGGGCCGGTCTGGACGGCAGACTCGGCAAGCGCCGGAGCGTCCGGAACTGAGTCCGCCGCGCCATCCGGAGGGACCCCGTCAGGCAGCCCGACGCCGTCGGGCAGTTCGGGCGGTACCGCCACGGCGGTCCCCACCGCGGAGCGCTGGAAGAAGTACAGCGATGCCGGGCAGAAGGTCAGCTTCGAGCTTCCCGAAGAATGGATCGCGCAGTCGGTGGCTCCTGACGCCGGTTCCTTCCCCGGTGCGCTGAAGGTCGAGGTCAAGGACGGGCAGGGGGAGTACATCGCTACCCTGCACACCGGACTGCGGCCCGCCAAAGCGCCTGCCTGCAGCGCGAAGGCAAAGCGGAACTACGTTGTCCTCAGCAGCGTCCCGGTGGACGTTCCGCACGCGGACACGGATGCCACCATTTCGCCCCGCGTGGTGTTCCGGGTGATCCAGGGCTACAAGTACTTCGGTTCCTACGGCATCACCAACCTGGTGGCCGGAACGGACGGCAAGGCCTGCGAACTGCGGAACCTCGTGCAGGGACCGGCCGGCAAGGGCGACATCCGCTTCGGCGACGTCCCCGCGGTCCGGGCCTACGCCACCGACGAAAAAGTGGCCCCCGCCAAGTCCTTCGACACCCTGGACCAGGCCGCCAAATACGTGGAGCAAGGCACGGACTTCGCAAACGTCCAACGGATGCTACTGTCTCTGAGGGTCACTCCGTAGATCACGGGCGGCCTTCCACGACCATCGGCGACACTGGGGGCTGTACCGCCGCACGACCTTCCGGAGATCCATGGAACGCAACGTCGCCGCCCGGCTCGTTTTCAAGACCGTCGCCAACACCAAGGTGGCCATGGCCATCGCGGTGGCACGCAACCCCGGCTTCGAATCCTTGACCGAAAGCCTCAGCATCACCTCGGATGGCGAGGCCGTTCCGTTTACCGAGCTTGAGGACCACCACGGCGGGCGCTTCCACTACATGGAGTTCGCTGAACCGTCCGAGGTGGAGGTCGAATACCAGGCCACCGTCACCGGCCGCGGCGTGCCGGACGAGTCGCCGCGGATGGAACTCATCCGCTACGTACGGCCCAGCCGCTACGCCGAATCCGACCGACTGCTGCCCACCTCCTACGCCGAATTCGGCGGGCTGCACGGCCGCGAACTGCTGCAGACCGTCCGGGACTGGGTGAACGGCGAACTCCGGTACGTGAGCGGCTCCTCCCGCGGAACCGACGGTGCGGTGGAAACCCTGCTGCACCGCCGGGGCGTCTGCAGGGACTTCGCGCACCTCGCCATCGCGCTGCTGCGCTCGAAGGACATTCCCGCGCGGTTGACGGCGGTGTACGCCCCGGGGCTGAGCCCGATGGATTTCCATGCCGTGGCCGAGGCGCATATCGACGGCGCCTGGTACGTCATCGATTCCACCGGGCTGGCCCCGCGCGAAGCCATGCTGCGGATCACCGCCGGGCGGGACTCCTCGGATACGGCCTTCCTTTCCACGGTCGGCGGCAGCCTCTCCTTGAAGAGCCTCAAGGTCTCCGCGGACATCGCCGGCGAGCTGCCGGCCGAGGACCCGGCGGCCGCCGTCGTCCTCGGCTGACAACGGGCGCCGGCGCCCCGGCGCCGCAACGGCCTAGCCCGGCAGGCCCGCCCGCAGCTTCTCGGTCAACCGCATCAATTCCTGCTGTTCCGCCGCCGTCAGGGCCGGCAGCAGCAGTTCGGCGATGTCACGCACGTGCTCGCGGCCGATCTCCTTTTGGAGTTCGCGCCCTGCCTCGGTCAGTCCGAGCAGGATTCCGCGTCCGTCCTCCGGCGCGGTGCTCCGTTCCACCAGGCCGCGCTTTTCCAGCCGGTCCACCAAGCGGCTGAGGCTCGACTGGCTGAGCAGCACATGGTCGTTGATCTCGTTCAGCCGCAGCTTGCCGGTGGGGCAGCGGGAGAGCGTGAATAGGACGTCGTATTCCTTGACCGGCAGCTTCTTGAACGCCGGACCCGACTGCAGCCGGCGCATCACCGCCACCTGGGAGCGGAAGAGCGACTCCCAGGTTTCGGCGGCGAGGCGGACGTCCTTGCCGAGTGTTTTTCCGGCGGGCTTGCTGCTCACCGCTCGCTCCCGGAGGAGTTTCCGACGGCGGCATCCGCCTTCTCCGCGGCGGCTGCGGCCAGCTTGGTGGCGACGCGCGAGGCGTGCGTGGGAGCGTCCGGCACGTGTGCGGGCTTGCGGGCCGCGTACTCCTTGCGCAGGACCGGAAGGACCTCTTCGCCGAACAGGTCCAGCTGCTCCAGCACGGTCTTGAGCGGCAGGCCGGCGTGGTCCACCAGGAAGAGCTGGCGCTGGTAGTCGCCGAAGAACTCACGGAAGGTCAGCGTCTTTTCGATGACTTCCTGCGGGCTGCCCACCGTCAGCGGGGTCTGCGCCGTGAAGTCCTCCAGGGACGGGCCGTGGCCGTATACGGGGGCGTTGTCGAAGTACGGGCGGAATTCCTTCACGGCGTCCTGGGAGTTCTTGCGCATGAAGAACTGGCCGCCGAGGCCCACGATCGCCTGGTCCGCCTTGCCGTGGCCGTAGTGCTCGTAGCGCTCGCGGTAGAGGCCGATCAGCTGCTGGTAGTGCTCCTTGGGCCAGAAGATGTTGTTCGCGAAGAAACCGTCGCCGTAGTAGGCGGCCAGTTCGGCGATCTGCGGGCTGCGGATGGAGCCGTGCCACACGAAGGGCGGGACGTCGTCGAGCGGGCGCGGGGTGGAGGTGAAGTTCTGCAGCGGGGTGCGGAACTTTCCGTTCCAGTTCACCGTGTCCTCGTCCCAGAGGCGGCGCAGCAGGGCGTAGTTCTCGATGGCCAGCTCGATGCCGTCCTGGATGTTCTTGCCGAACCACGGGTACACCGGGGCCGTGTTGCCGCGGCCCATGATGAGGTCCACGCGGCCGTCGGCCAGGTGCTGCAGCATGGCGAAGTCTTCGGCGATCTTTACGGGGTCGTTCGTGGTGATCAGCGTGGTGGACGTCGAGAGCGTGATGCGCTCGGTCTGCGCGGCGATGTAGGCCAGCGTGGTGGTGGGCGAAGAAGAGAAGAACGGCCGGTTGTGGTGCTCGCCGATCGCGTACACGTCCATGCCGATTTCTTCGGCCTTCTTAGCGATGGCCACCGATGCCTTGATGCGCTCGTTTTCGGTGGGGGTGCGGCCCGTGGTGGGGTCAGTGGTGATGTCGCTGACGCTGAATACGCCGATCTCCATGATGTGCCTTTCGTCCTGTCCGCGGGTGCGCGGGCGTTACCAACAGTGTATCCAAAACTAGATGCATTTGCATCTATCGACCTGTGTAACGCCCGGGCGCGTGGATTATTCCCGGGACTACTTGGACGATCCCTGCGCAGCCCTGCGGCCGGATACCTTCGGGACCATCCCCGTGGTCCAGTCGAGGAATTCGCCCTCGTTTCCGGGCACGACGGCGGGACGTTCCTTGAGAGCCTTGAGCAGGGCCTTCTTTTCCCGCCGTCCCTCGACCAGCTTGTAGAGGACCGGAACCAGGATGAGGGTCAGCAGGGTGGAGGACACCAGGCCGCCGATCACCACGATGGCCAGCGGCCGTGAGATGAAGCCGCCACCGCCGGTGAAACCCAGGGCCATCGGCGTCAGGGCGAACACAGTGGCGAGGGCGGTCATGAGGATCGGCCGCAGGCGCTGCCGGGCGCCGTGGGTGATGGCGTCGTCGACGCTCATGCCTGGGCGGCCGTCCCGCGGGGCGCGGTATTGGTTGATGAGGTCGATCAGCACGATCGCGTTGGTGACCACGATGCCCACGAGCATGAGCAGGCCGATCAGCGCAGGAAGGCCCAGCGGGACGCCGGTCAACAGGAGCAGGCCGACCGCGCCGGTCGCGGCGAACGGTACGGAGACCAGCAGGATGAGCGGCTGGACCAGAGATTTGAAGGCAGCCACCATGATCACGTAGACGATCGCGATCGCTGCCAGCAGCGCCAGGCCCAGCTGGCGGAAGGACTCGGCCTGCTGGGTGGTGGCGCCGCCGATTTCGGCGGTGATGCCCGGGGGCAGTTCGACCGCGGCGAGCCGCTCCTGCACCGCGCTGCTGAGCGCGCCGAGGTTGGAGCCCGACGGCGTCACGGTCACCCGGGCGGTCCGCTGGCCGTTGCTGCTGGTCACCGAGAGCGGCACTTCCACCTGCTCCACGGAAGCGATGTCTTCAAGCTTCACGGGGCCGCGCGGCGTGGGGACCGCCATGTCCCGCACCGCCGCAACGCTGGTGAAGCGGGTGCCTTCGCCGATCCGGACCGGGAAGTCGTTGGCATCGATGCGCACCGTGCCGGCTGGAACCGGGGAGACGGTGGCTGCAAGCACGCCGGCCACCTGTTCTTCACTGAGGCCCGCGGCGACGGCTTTGGCGCGGTCCACCTTCACCTGGACCACCGGCTGGGCCGCGGACAGGTTGGTGGCGGTCTCCGAGCTCCCGGGCACGCCGTCGAGCGCCTTGACGACGGCGTCACTCGCCGTCTGGAGGTCCGCTGCGGTGGCGGCGTTGATGGTGACGTCGACCGTGGACGAAGTGCCGAAGCCGCCCTGCCGGGCACCGACGGTCAGTTTGCCCGCCGCGCCGGCTTCGGCCAGGCGCCGACGGACCGTGTCCTGCAGTTTGTCCTGCGCCGCGTTCTCTTCCGTGACCACGGTGAAGGTCGACGACGAGGCGCCGCCGGAGCTGAGCGCGGCCAATCCGTTTTGGGCTGTGCCGGAGGTGACCTGGACGTCCTTGATCCCGTCGATGCCCGCCAGGACATCCTCGACGACGGTGGCCGCCTTGGCTGTATCGGCCAGGCTGGTCCCGGGCGGGAGGACTTGGCGGACCGTCATGCTGTTCTCGCCGGAGCGGCCCAGGAGGTCGGTTGCCAGGAGCGGTGTCATGGCGGCGGTGCCGCCGAGGACCAGGACGGCCGCGATGATGGTCCACACAGGGTGCTTCTGGGTGGTGGCAAGGACCGGCAGGTAGCCGCGTTGCAGGCGCGTGCGTTGCTCGGCCTCATGGGCTTTCGCAGCGGTCTCTTTCGCCTCCGCCGGGTCCGCGGCTGCGTCCGGCGATTTCAGGAACCAGTAGGCCAGCACGGGAACGATCGTCAGGGCCACCAGCAAGGACGCGAGCAGCGCGATGGTCACTGTAAGGGCGAACGGCCGGAAAAGTTCCCCGGCGAGGTCGCCCACAAAGGCAATGGGAAGGAAGACCGCCACTGTGGTCAGCGTTGATGCGGTGATGGCGCCGGCTACCTCGCGGATGGAGTTCAGGATGGCCGTGAGCTTGGGTTCGCCGTAGCTCAGGTGGCGCTTGATGTTCTCGATGACCACGATCGAGTCATCCACCACGCGGCCGATCGCGATGGTGAGCGCACCCAAGGTCAGGATGTTCAGCGAATAGCGGGTGGCGGAAATGCCGATGAACGTGATCAGCAGCGACAGCGGGATGGACACCGCCGTGACCAGGGTGGAGCGCACCGACAGCAGGAAGAGCAGGATCACCAGCACCGCAAAACCGAGCCCCAGCAAGCCTTCGGTGGTGAGGTCCTTGATCGACTTCTCGATGTAGGGCGCCTGGTCGAAAACCGGCGTGAAGCGTGCGTTGGAGCCAAGCTCCGCGCTCATCTGCCCCAGCGAATCCTTGACCGCGTGCGAGATCGCCACGGTGTCGGCGTCGGGCTTCTTGGTGACGGTGAGGGCAAGCGTCGGCACGCCGTTGGTCCGCGTGATCGAGGTGGCGGCATCGTCCTTGATGGAGACGTCGGCCACGGAAGCGATGGTGGTCCCGGCTTTGGCGCCGGCAACGGGAAGGCCCTTGATGGCCTCGAGTGAATCCACCGGACTGCCGATCTGCAGCGAGAGGGACTTGCCCTGCTCCTCGACGGTTCCCGCCGGAACCAGCGCGCCGTTGTTCTCCAGGGCCTCGGACAACGAGCGGACGCTCGCTCCTGCGGCGGCCATGGCGGCCGGCCGCGGCGCGATCAGGATGTGCTGGGTGGCGCCGCCGCTGACTTCGGCGCCGCGGACGCCGTCGATCTTCTGCAGCCGTGGCACGGTGAGCCGCAGGAGATCGGCGTTGAGTCCGCTGAGCGGCTTGTCCGAGGAAACCGCGAGGAAAATGATCGGGAAGTCACTCACGCTGCCCGCGAAGGAGCGCGGCTCCACGTCATCCGGAAGCGACCGCCTGGCGTTGGAGATGGCCCGGTCGATCTGGTTGCGGGCACGGTCCAGGTTGGAACCGTAGCTGAACACCAAGGTGATCCGGGAAACCCCGCTTTGCGAGGTGGAGGTGCTGGACTCGAGCCCCTCCACGCTGTTGAGCGCGGTTTCCAGGGGGCGGCTCAGCTGCTTGTCCACCACCTCCGGGGATGCCCCCGGCATCGAGGTGACCACCGTCACCTGCGGGAACTCGATCGACGGGATGAGCTCCTGCTTCAGGGAGGACATCGTGATCACGCCGAACACCGCCGCGAAGACGGTGATCAGCGCAATCAATGCCCTGTTCGCCAGTGAAAGCCGTGCCAGAGCGAACATTGCATTGTCTCCTGGGGTCTGCGTGGTCTCCTGGGAACTGCGGCGGTCAGTGCTGCGTGGCGTCCGCGTTTTCGAGCTGCAGCGACTTGGCGGTGCCCGCCTCGATTTCCGCGGCGAGTTCCGGGTTGTCGTTCAGCTTGACGCCGTAGCCGGGCATCATTTCCTTGAGCTTGGACTGCCAGCCCTTGAAGTTCTTCGGGAAGGTCTTCTGCAGCAGCTCGATCATGATCGGCACCGCGGTGGAGGCTCCCGGCGAGGCACCCAGCAGGGCACCGATCGAGCCGTCGCGCGCCGCGATGACTTCGGTGCCGAACTGCAGGACGCCACCCTTCTGCGGATGCTTCTTGATGATCTGCACCCGCTGGCCGGCCGTAATGAGTTCCCACTTGCCGCCGTCGGCTTCGGGGTAGTACTCGCGCAGGGATTCGACCTTCGCGTCGTGGCGCTTGGCGACCTCCTTGATCAGGTAGGCCGTCAGGTCCATGTTGTCCTTGGCCACGGCGAGCATCGGAATGATGTTTCCCGGGCGGATGGACAGCGGCAGGTCCAGGTAGCTGCTGGTCTTGAGGAAGTTGGTGGAGAATCCGGCGTACGGTCCGAAGAGCAGCGAACGTTTGCCATCGACGTAGCGGGTGTCCAGATGCGGAACGGACATCGGCGGCGCGCCGACCGAAGCCTGGCCGTAGACCTTGGCGCTGTGCTGGGCCGCGGTTTCCTCATCGGTGCAGCGGAAGAACTGGCCGGACACGGGGAAACCGCCGTAGCCCTTGCTCTCGGGGATGCCGGAGGCTTGCAGCAGGTGCAGCGCACCGCCGCCGGCACCGACGAACACGAACTTGGCGTGGATCCGGCTGCGTTCCCCGGAAGCCGGGTACTTGAGCGACAGGTCCCAGCCGCCGTCGGACGCCCGGCTCACATTGGTGACCTCATGACCGTAGTTGACCTCGACGCCGGTCTTGGCCAGGTAACCGGTCAGCTCACGGGTCAGTGCGCCGAAATCGACGTCGGTTCCTTCGGCCGCGCGGGTGGCTGCGACGCGCTGCTGGGGATCACGGCCTTTGACGATCAGGGGAGCCCACTTGGCGATCTGCGCCTGGTCTTCCGTGTACTCCATGCTGCGGAACAGCGTGTTGGGCTTGAGTGCCTCGTAGCGGGTCTTGAGGAAGTCCGCGTGCTTGTCGCCGATGACGAAGCTCATGTGCGGAACGGTGTTGATGAAGCCTTTGGGGGAGCCGATCAGTTTTTCGTCGACCAGGTGGGACCAGAACTGGCGGGACAGCTGGAATTGTTCGTTGATGTGCAGGGCCTTGGAGGGATCCACCGAGCCGTCTTTGGCTGCGGGGGAGTAGTTCAGTTCGCAGAGCGCCGCGTGGCCGGTTCCTGCGTTGTTCCACGGGCCGGAGCTTTCAAGGCCCGCCTCATCGAGGCGCTCGAAAAGTGCGATGCTCCAATCCGGTTCGAGCTGCTTGATGAACGCCCCGAGCGTTGCGCTCATGATTCCGCCGCCAATGAGGACGACGTCGGCGTGTTTGGTCTTGGAAATGAAGGTCACAGTCAATCTCCGATAGCAGCGGCATTGGCTGTCACAGAATATCCCCGGGCCGCCCCATAACTGAAATTGCGGCAGACAGTCAAGACTTTAGGCGGACGTTCGTGAAAACTTCGTTCAAGACCGGCGAAGCGGGGTATTTTTCCACCCGGTCGGACAGGGCCAGTGCGGAGATCGGGAAGGCAATAGGCACCGCCGGTACGGTTGCCGCGATCTGGGCGTTGATGGTTTCGTACTGGGCGTTCCGTTCCGGGCCCTCAGGCAGGCCGCGGGCGCGGTCGATCTTCGAGAACACCTGGGCATCGTTGTAAGCAAACTCACCCCGGCGTTCGCCGAACAGGGTGCCTACGAAGTTGTCCGGGTCCGAGTACACGCCGTTCCAGCCGAGCAGGTGGAGGGCATGGTCCCCGGGCGACTGCACCTTCTGCAGGTAGCCGTCCTCCCAGTCCACGGGGACCGGGCGGATGTTGAAGCCGACGGCGGTGAGCTGCCTGCTGATTTCCGCGTAGATCTTCTCGGGGGTGGGAAGGTAGCTGCGGGTCACGTTGAGCGGGTAGTAGAACTTCAGCGGCTCGCCCTTGTAGCCGGCCTTCGCCAGCAGCTGCTTCGCCTTGTCTGGGTTGTAGCCCAGGGATGGTGCGTTGTTGTTGAAGCCGCTCAGCTTGGGGGGAACGAACTGCGAAGCCTGCGCCGTGTTGTCCATGAAGAACTTCCGGATCAGGCTTTCCTTGTCGATGGCGAGCTCGATCGCCTGGCGGACCTCAAGCTTCTGCAGCGGCGCCGCGGCCTGGTTGATGCCCAGGTACATCACCGAGAACGGGTCCCGCTGCACGATCTGCATGCCGTGCTTGACGAGGGGATCGAAAGTGCCGGCGGTGACCAGGTCATAGCCGTCGATCCGGCCGTTCAGCAAAGCGTCGAGCCTGGTCTGCGGATGATCGAACGGAACGAAATTCAGGGTGGCGATCTGGCCCCGCTCGCCCCAGTACCCGGCGTAGCTCTTCAGGGTGATCCGGTCCTTCGCCCAGGTGCCGAAGACGAAGGGGCCGGTACCCACCGGGTGCGTGGCGTACTCCGACACGGCCTGGCCTTCAAGCGTGCGGTCGAGGACGTTCGCCTTTTGCTTCTGCAGCGCCGTGGGGGAGGACATGGCGAAAGCCGGCAGGGTCAGCGCCTGCAGGAAACCGGTGAAGGGCCTGGTGAGGCTGATCTTCACTCCGTGGGTGCCCTGCACGGCGCAACCCTTGTAGAGGGAGAGCGAGGCGTTGTCGGAGAACGACTTGAAGACGCTCTTGAACATGATTCCGGGAGCCTGCTTGCGGACTGCCGGGCTGAAGGTGAACCAGCGGTTGAAGTTGCTGCACACTGCCGCGGCGTTGAATGCGGTGCCGTCGTGGAAGGTGACCTTTTCACGGAGCGTGAAGGCGTAGCTCAGCCCGTCTTCGCCTTCGCTCCATTCGGTCGCCAACAGCGGTGCAAGCTGCCCGGTGGAAGGGTCGATGCCCACCAGGCCCTCCATGACCTGGCGGGTGACCCGGTAGGACTCGGAATCGTTGATGAGGGCGGGGTCGAGGCCGAGCGGCATGGCCGGGGTCCCGAAATTGAAGGTCTTGTCCGGCACGGCGGCCGGAGTACTCGCCGTCGGCGTTCCGCTCGACGGTGACGGGGCAGGGGCGGCGGTGCAGGAGCTCAAGGCCAGGGCAAGAAGGCCTGCGCCGATCTGAAGCGTCATCCGGCGTCGTGTGCTGCTTGCCACTCTTGTCCCCTCAAGGCAGTTGGACGGAATGCGGCTGGACCCCGTGCAAAGGGGTCCAGCCGTCCAGTTTGGTGCGCAAGGGGGGACTTGAACCCCCACGCCCGAAGGCACAGGAACCTAAATCCTGCGTGTCTGCCAATTTCACCACTCGCGCAAAGTGCCGGCGCCGGGACGATCACATCCTGCTGCCGCGCCGGGCTCCATTCTACCCATGCGGCCACCCGGCCGGTGCCATTCCAGGGCACCGCGGGCATGTTGGCAGGCTTTGCTCAGGCTTTGTCGAGCTTGAGGTCCCGCCGGAGCTTGGCGACGTGGCCGGTGGCGCGCACGTTGTACTGCGCCACCGCTACCTTGCCTTCGGGATCCACCACGATCGTGGAACGGATCAGGCCCTGGTACGTCCGCCCGTAATTCTTCTTCTCGCCCCAGGCTGCATATGCGTCAGCTACCTTGTGGTCCTCATCGGACAAGAGCGGAAAGGTCAGCGATTCCTCGGCAACGAACTTCGCCAGGGCCGGCACGGGATCCGGCGAGATGCCCAGCACCTGGTAGCCGGCAGCCTGCAGCGATGCCAGGGAATCCCTGAAATCGCAGGCCTGTTTGGCGCAGGCGGGCGTCGATGCGGCGGGGTAGAAGTACACGATCGTGTTGCTTCCGCGGAAGGATTCCAGGCTGACGTCGTTGCCGTCCTGGTCCTTGAGGGTGAAAGCGGGGGCGGTGTCGCCCGGGGTAAGTCGTTCAGCCATGGGTGCTCCTAGCGTGCGTCGGCGATCACCCAGCTTAGTAATTCTGCGTGCGGGAACCGAATTGGCGGCGGTTGCTTTTATATACTGGCTGTTATGCCTGACATTGAGCGTTGGCCCACCGGAAGGCTGTTGTCTACAGCGGCCCGCCTCGTGGAGCACGCGTGGAACGAGAAGTTGAACAACCTGGGCTTGACGCACGCCGGAGTGATCGCCATGGAGGTTCTTGCCGTAAAGGGGCCCATAAGCCAGGTCCTGCTGGCACAGATCGTCCGGGTCCAGGCCCAGACCATGGGCAAGACCCTCGCCCGCCTCGAATCGCATGGCTACATCGAGCGGTCGCGCAGCTCGAGCGACAGACGCAGCCAGATTGTCAGCCTCAGCGACGCCGGCAGCCGGGTCCTCGAAACCGCCGAACGGCTTGAACGTGAAGTCCTGCGGGATTCCCCCGTGGATGCGGATGCCCTGCGAGGCGAGCTCAAGATCCTGGTCCGCGCCCTGTCCGGGCAGCAGGCTTCCCCCGAAGTGCATGAAATCGTGGCAGCCTCAGGGACCAGTGTCCTCACCGGTGCCGAAGGCCGGCGGATGGATTAGCTGCAGTCGACCCGGGGCCGACCCTGGGCGGAGTCTCGGCGGGGCCGGCCCTGACCGGCGTCCCCGAGAGCTTAAACGAAGAATCCCGGAGCAGCGCCTGCCGCTCCGGGATTCTTCCCTTGGTGCACCCCCCGGGACTCGAACCCGGAACCCATTGATTAAGAGTCAATTGCTCTGCCAGTTGAGCTAGAGGTGCATTCAGTTGTGGTGTCCAACCCAAAGAAATAACCCTTGAACGCTGTTGCCGCTCAAGGGCTCTTCCCTTGGTGCACCCCCCGGGACTCGAACCCGGAACCCATTGATTAAGAGTCAATTGCTCTGCCAGTTGAGCTAGAGGTGCATGTTGATTTCGACCTTCGGAATGGAGTATTTCCTTTTCCGTTGATCTCCGCAACGACATGTAACTCTACACGAGAGACGCGCAAAGTGCGAAATCGGCAGGGCGGGTTTGCCGCGGGCTATCCGGGGAGCCTCAGCCGCAGCGCGAAATCGGGGGATTCGTTGTTGCTCAAGACCCACAGCGTGCCGTCGGAGGCCAGCGAAACGTCCCTGAGCCGGCCGAATTCTCCCGTGAAATAGGACACAGGATCACCGGCCTGTTCGCCGTCCAACGGCACGGTCCAGAGCCGCTGCCCGCGCAGTGCCGCCGTGTACGCCACGCCACCGGTGATTTCGAGCCCGCTGGGGGAGGCGTCCGAGGTGGATGGCCACACCGCCTTTGCGTCGATGAACTCCCCGCGGCCCGGGGCGCCCGTCACCTCCGGCCAGCCGTAGTTGCCGCCGGGGCGGATGAGGTTGAGTTCGTCGTCGACGTCCGGCCCGAACTCGCTGGCCCAGAGCCTTCCGTCTTTGTCCCAGGCGAGTCCCTGCACGTTCCGGTGTCCGTAGCTGTACACGGGATTGTCGCCAAACGGGTTGCCCGGCGCCGGCTGCCCGTCAGGGGTCAGGCGCAGGATTTTTCCACCCAACGCGTTACGGTCCTGGGCTTGTTCGCGCTGCTGGGCGTCGCCTGTGCCCACATAGAGGAAGCCGTCCGGTCCGAAGCGGATCCTGCCGCCGTTGTGGGTGGACGCCTTGCGGATTCCGGAGAAAACCACTGTGGAGTTCCCCAGCGTGAGCTTTCCGCCCGGCCCCGCCTCCAGGCGGGCGCGGGCAATACGGTTATCGGATTCGGCCGTGTAGTAGAAATACAGCAGGCGGTCGGTGGAAAAGCCAGGGGACAGGGCCAGTCCCAGCAGCCCGCCTTCGCCTCCGGGCACGACGCCGGGAACCTCGCCGATGACGGTGGCCTCGCCGTTTCGGACGACTTTAAGGAGCTTGGAGTCCCGTTCGGAGATGACTGCCGTGCGGTCCGGCAGGAAGACCACCGACCACGGGAGGTCGAGGCCAAGGTCGAGCTTCTGTTCAACCGAGGGTTCTTTGCCGGGCCGTCCAACGGGCGCGGTACTGCCGCCCGGGGCAGTTGCGGACGGTTCGGTCCCGCCCCTGGCCGTGGTGGTGCTGCCGGGCGCCGGCGGTCCGGCGGTGCAGCCGCTGAGCAGCAGCCCGCCGGACAGCAGTAAAGCAAGCGGCCGTAGCAGCGCGAAGGGCAGGGAAGCGCGTCGCCTGCCAGATGATCCGCAGCCCATGCGCCCCATCCCGGCCCCCGGCTTCCGTGGCCTCAGTAACGCGTCCGGCGCGGCGGACGGAATCCGGCAGCCTCGGCGTGCGCCGCGGAGAGGAACCACACCGATGCGTGGGCTTCGCCGTAGGCCGGCATGTCTTCGTCGTAGTAGGTCATGGTTCCGGCATCCGCCTTGACGGGGAAGTCGGCAGGGCCGCTCCCATCGGGCCCGGCCGCGGCCGAACCTTCGCCGTATGGCTGCCCGGCGGCCAGGTGCCCACCCAGGGCCGGGGTGTCCTCTGCGGTTGCCGGGGCTTCGGCAGCAGGTTCCGGAGCCTGTGCGTCAGTTGCGGGCAGCCCTTCTTCCGCTGCCGCCGTTTCCGCGCCGGGCAGGGTGGGGGCGTGTGGAGCGGTGTATTCGGGGTTGTGCGCGGGAGCCTGCCTCGGCGGAGCCTCGCTCCACGTGGCCTCCCACTCTTCCTTGTCTGCGGAAGTTTCGTCTGCTGCAGTATCGTCCGCCGCAAACTCGGCGGAGTCCGGGGCAGTCCCGGTGGCGGACTCCGGTTCCGCAGCTGCGGCAGCCCCGCCCGCCGCGGCAGGGGCTGCGTCGGAGGGCTCCTCGGCGAGGGGCCCGGCGTCGGCGGGTGCGACGTCGTCGGCCGTCACACCTTCGACGGCGGGTTCTTCCGCCGTGGACGGCTCCTGCGGCACCTCTTCGCTGAGGACCGGTTCGGAGGTTACGGGCTCGGCAAGCTCGGGTTCGTCGACAGGCTCCACGAGCGCTTCAGCCACAGGCTCACGTTCAGCCTGCACGGCCGCCGGCTCCCCGGGGGCGGAGCCGGAATCTTCCCAGTCGTCAACGTCGCCGCCGGCGGATTCCGCAGCTGCCCCTGAGTCCGCCTCGTGCGCGGGGGCAGCTTCGGCTGGGGCAACTTCGGCGGGGACGGGCACCGGCGCTACCGGCGGAGTGCCGGCCATCGCGGCTGAAGGATCCGCGTCCAGGTGCGGGGACGACGCCGAGGGCGCCGGAGCGGCAAGGCCCGCGGAAGAGGCGGTGTCCGTCGGCGCGGAGGAAGAGCCCCTTCGGCTCAACAGCCACCACGCGATTGCGGCGACCACAACGATGACGATGACCCAGATCAACACATCCATGGAAGGAGCCCTTCTGTTTGGGTGATTCACTTGTCAGCTTTGACGTTACGGCGGGCTCCGGAGGGTGTCCAGCAACCATCCCCTAGGGTGGCCACATGGATTTCAAGAGGTTGCGGATCCTCCGCGAGCTGGCGGACCGGCGGACCGTCGGCGCCACGGCGGAGGCCATGAACGTCACGGCGTCCGCCGTATCCCAGCAGCTCAAGGCGCTGCAGGACGAACTGGGCGTGGTCCTGGTGGAAAAGGACGGCAGGGGAGTGCGGCTCACCGAGGCCGGCCGTGCCATGGCGGAAGCCGCCGCCGAGGTCGCCACCGCCATGGCCCGCGCCGAATCCACCATGGACGCCTACCGGCAGGGCTGGCAGTCCCGCATCCGGGCGGCGTTCTTTCCCAGCGCCGCCGAAATGTTGTTGCCCGGGCTGTTGCACCGTTTGAAGGACATTGCCGGGCTTCGCCTGGAAGCCCACTTCGAGGATCCGGGAGCGGAAGGCTTCGCCGGGCTCGCCGCCGACTACGACATCGTCCTGGCGCACAGCGTGGACGGCGCGGACGTGTTCGCCCGCCACGGACTTGAGGTGCTGCCCTTGCTGGAGGAACCCGTTGACATTGCCATGCCTGCCGGGCATGAGCTGGCCGCCAAGCAGCGCCTCACTGCGCACGATGTGGCCGGATACCCGTGGATCGGGGTCCCGCCCGGGTTCCCCTTCGACGCGATCCTGCGCCAGATTGAGCTCCAGGCCGGAACAACGGCGGCGCAGATCCAGCGCTTCCCTGACCTGCGGGTCCTCGAGGCATTGGTCAAGGGCGGCCACGGCATCTGCCTCCTGCCCAGGTACACGGCCCGCAGCGGCGGCGACCACGGACTGGTCCTTCGACCGCTCGACGGCGTCCGCGCCGGCCGCAGTATCGTTGCCCTCGCCCGTCCCGAGGTCGCCGCGCGGACCACGGTCCGCCGCACGCTCGGACTGCTGCGGGAGGAAGCAAGGCTGGTCGCCGTGCTGCGCGGGCCCTAGACTTTCGGCCATGAGCGAGCAGAGCGGGATGGATCAGGGCGGAACCGGCACAGTCGCGGCGGGCGGTGGGCCCGATATCAAACCCCGCAGCCGGGCGGTCACCGACGGTATCCATGCTGCCCCGGCACGCGGCATGTTCCGGGCCGTGGGCATGGGCGATGACGACTTCGCCAAGCCGCAGATCGGCGTTGCAAGCTCCTGGAACGAAATCACTCCCTGCAATCTTTCGCTGAACCGGCTCGCCCAGGGCGCCAAGGAAGGCGTCCACGCCGGCGGCGGTTTCCCCATGCAGTTCGGCACCATCTCCGTGTCCGACGGCATCTCCATGGGCCACGAAGGCATGCACTTCTCGCTGGTGTCCCGCGAAGTCATCGCGGACTCCGTGGAAACCGTCATGCAGGCCGAGCGCATCGACGGTTCCGTGCTCCTGGCCGGCTGCGACAAGTCCCTCCCGGGCATGCTTATGGCTGCGGCGCGGTTGAACCTTTCCAGCGTGTTCCTGTACGCGGGCTCGATCATGCCGGGCTGGGTGAAGCTCGAGGACGGCTCCGAAAAAGAAGTCACCCTGATCGATGCCTTCGAGGCGGTCGGAGCGTGCGCCGCCGGAAAGATGAGCCGCGAAGACCTGGACCGCATCGAAAAGGCGATCTGTCCGGGCGAGGGCGCCTGCGGCGGCATGTACACGGCCAACACGATGGCCTGCATCGGAGAGGCGCTGGGCATGTCGCTGCCGGGCTCGGCTGCTCCTCCTTCGGCAGACCGCCGTCGGGATGATTTCGCCCGGCGCTCCGGGGAGGCCGTGGTCAACCTGCTGCGCCTCGGCATCACGGCTCGGGACATCATGACCCGGGAAGCGTTCGAAAACGCCATTGCCGTCACCATGGCATTCGGCGGGTCCACCAATGCCGTGCTGCATCTCCTGGCGATCGCGCGCGAGGCGGAGGTCGAACTGACACTGGATGACTTCAACCGCATCGGCGACCGCGTGCCGCACCTCGGCGACCTCAAGCCCTTCGGCCGCTATGTCATGACCGATGTCGACCGGATCGGCGGCGTTCCGGTCATCATGAAGGCACTGCTCGACGCCGGACTGCTGCACGGCGATTGCCTTACCGTCACGGGGAAGACGGTCGCCGAAAACCTCGCCGCGATCAACCCGCCGGACGTCGATGGAAAGATCCTGCGCGCCCTCGACAACCCGATCCACAAGACCGGCGGCATCACCATCCTGCACGGATCGCTCGCCCCGGAGGGGGCCGTCGTCAAGAGCGCCGGCTTCGATGCCGACGTCTTCGAGGGCACTGCACGCGTCTTCGAGCGGGAACAGGGCGCGCTGGCAGCCCTCGACAACGGCCTGATCAAAAAGGGCGACGTCGTGGTCATCCGCTACGAAGGCCCCAAGGGCGGCCCCGGCATGCGTGAAATGCTGGCCATCACCGGGGCCATCAAGGGCGCGGGCCTCGGCAAGGACGTGCTTCTGCTGACCGACGGCCGCTTCTCCGGCGGGACCACCGGCCTGTGCATCGGCCACGTCGCGCCGGAAGCCGTCGACGGCGGTCCCATTGCTTTCGTGAAGGACGGGGACCGGATCAGGGTGGACATCGCAGCGCGCACCTTCGACCTGCTGGTGGACGAAGCGGAACTGGAAGCCCGCAAGGCGGGATGGTCGCCTCTGCCGGCCCGTTACACAAAGGGTGTGCTGGCGAAATATGCCAAGCTGGTACACAGCGCCTCTACGGGCGCCTACTGCGGGTAGCGCCTGGATTCGACGCTCACCCCCGGCGGTTTCGACAGGCTCAACCACCGGTGGTTGAGCCTGTCGAAACCGCCGGGAGACCAGCACGTGGACTATCATGTCCAAATAGTGAGACGAGGTGTCCGCCGTTTGACACGTCTCTCACAAAGAGGGAAAACTGAACGCATGATCGCAACTGTCACCGGCATCGTCGTCGTACTTAGCAAGCGCGTGGCTTACTAAGCCGGCCGGCAACGATCTGTCACGCGCAACCCCTCGAAGAGCCGCAAGGCTGAGGGGTTTTTTTATTGCCGATGGCAGAGCGAAATGTGATCGCACGCAGTACCCAGCAGTACCTTTCACTAACTGAAGATCCCCAAAGGAAGAGTCCGATGAGCAAAGGATCGCCGATCAGCCCCTCGCTGATGGCTGCAAAGTCCGCTGGAGCCGCGAAGGCTTCGGAAAAGGTCGACCGTGCCGCTGACGCCGTCGTCGACAATGCTGCAACTCTCTCTCCTGTACTCGGGCCGAACAACGTTGTACCCCCAACGGTGATGACCGGCTCGGAAGCTATTGTCCGCTCGCTCGAAGAACTCGGCGTGGACGATATTTTTGGTTTGCCCGGTGGCGCGATCCTCCCCACCTACGACCCCTTGATGGCCTCCAAGATGAATCACGTCCTGGTCCGTCACGAACAGGGAGCCGGCCACGCAGCCCAAGGCTACGCCATGGTTACCGGACGGGTTGGCGTCTGCATCGCCACCTCCGGCCCAGGTGCCACTAACCTCGTAACCGCCATCATGGATGCCCACATGGACTCCGTGCCCCTCGTGGCCATCACCGGCCAGGTCTCGGCTGCCGTCATCGGCACCGACGCCTTCCAGGAGGCGGACATCGTGGGCATCACCATGCCGATCACCAAGCACTCCTTCCTGGTGACCGACGCCGAAGACATCCCGCACGTGATGGCCGAAGCCTTCCACCTCGCATCCACCGGCCGCCCCGGCCCGGTGCTGGTGGACATCGCCAAGAACGCCCAGGTCAGCAACATGACCTTCTCCTGGCCGCCGAAGGTGGACCTGCCCGGCTACCGTCCGGTGGTCCGTGGCCACAACAAGCAGGTCCGTGAAGCCGCCCGGCTCATCGCCGAGTCCAAGAAGCCCGTCCTGTACGTGGGCGGCGGCGTGGTCAAGGGCCACGCCTCGGCTGAACTGCTGGAACTGGCCGAGCTGACCGGCGCTCCCGTCGTCACCACCCTGATGGCCAAGGGCGCGTTCCCGGATTCGCACAAGCAGCACGTGGGCATGCCCGGCATGCACGGATCGGTTTCCGCCGTGACCGCGCTGCAGCAGGCGGACCTGCTGATCACCCTCGGTGCGCGCTTCGATGACCGCGTCACCGGCGTTCTGAGCACCTTCGCTCCGAACGCCAAGGTCATCCACGCGGACATCGACCCTGCGGAAATCTCCAAGAACCGCCTGGCCGATGTGCCGATCGTGGGTTCGGTCAAGGAGATCATTCCGGAACTGAGCGAAGCTGTCCGCACCCAGTTCTCGCAGTCCGGCACTCCGGACCTCGAGGCCTGGTGGTCGTTCCTGAACAACCTGCGCGAGACCTACCCGCTCGGCTGGACCGAACCGGAAGACGGACTCAGCGCCCCGCAACGCGTCATCGAGCGCATCGGTGCCCTGACCGGGCCCGAGGGCATCTACGTGGCGGGCGTGGGCCAGCACCAGATGTGGGCAGCCCAGTTCATCAAGTACGAACGCCCGCACGCCTGGCTGAACTCCGGCGGCGCCGGAACCATGGGCTATGCCGTCCCGGCCGCCATGGGCGCCAAGGTAGGCGAACCGGACCGTGTTGTCTGGGCGATCGACGGCGACGGCTGCTTCCAGATGACCAACCAGGAGCTGGCCACCTGCGCCATCAACAAGATCCCGATCAAGGTCGCGATCATCAACAACTCCTCGCTGGGCATGGTGCGCCAGTGGCAGACCCTCTTCTACGACGGCCGCTACTCGAACACCGACCTGAACACCGGCCACGACACCATCCGCATCCCGGACTTCGTCAAGCTCGCCGATGCCTACGGCTGTGCGGCCCTGCGCTGCGAGCGCGACGAGGACATCGACGCCACCATCCAGAAAGCCCTGGAGATCAATGACCGCCCCGTGGTCATCGACTTCGTGGTCAGCCCGAACTCCATGGTGTGGCCGATGGTCCCCGCCGGTGTGTCGAACGACCAGATCCAGGTAGCCCGCAACATGACCCCGGAATGGGAAGAGGAGGACTAAGCATGAGCCGCCACACACTGTCCGTTCTGGTCGAAGACAAGCCCGGCGTGCTGACCCGCGTGGCCAGCCTCTTCGCCCGGCGCGCCTTTAACATCAACTCGCTCGCCGTAGGCCCCACCGAGGTCAGCGGCATCTCCCGGATGACTGTCGTCGTCGACGCCGACGGCGACCTCATCGAGCAGGTCACCAAGCAGCTGAACAAACTGGTCAACGTGATCAAGATTGTCGAGCTGACTTCCGAATCTTCCGTACAGCGCGACCACATCCTGGTCAAGGTACGTGCGGATGCCGCGACACGTCTGCAGGTCACCCAGGCTGCAGACCTGTTCCGTGCCTCCGTGGTCGACGTGTCCACAGACTCGTTGGTCATCGAGGCAACCGGTCACCCCGAGAAGCTCACGGCACTACTGTCAGTGCTGGAGCCGTTCGGCATCCGTGAAATTGTGCAGTCCGGCACGTTGGCCGTTGGACGGGGATCCCGCTCCATGAGTGACAGGGCGCTGCGTTCCGCTTAGGAATCAAGCCAGGCGTCCGCCTGGCCGGAAGCAGCTGCCCAACCGCAGCACCACAGAATTACATCTCCAAGAAACCACTCAAGAGGAGTTACGCAAGTGACTGAAATGTTCTACGACGACGACGCAGACCTGTCGATCATCCAGGGCCGCAAGGTTGCCATTGTCGGCTACGGTTCCCAGGGCCACGCCCACGCGCTGAACCTGCGCGACTCCGGCGTCGAGGTCGTCATCGCCCTTAAGGACGGCTCCAAGTCGACCGCCAAGGCCGAGGAAGCAGGCTTCACGGTCAAGAACGTCGCCGACGCCGCCGAATGGGCCGACGTCATCATGATCCTCGCTCCGGACCAGCACCAGCGCTCGATCTACAACGACTCCATCAAGGACAAGCTGACCCCGGGCAAGGCCCTTGCCTTCGCCCACGGCTTCAACATCCGCTTCGGCTACATCGACGCTCCTGAAGGCGTCGACGTCATCCTGGTCGCTCCGAAGGCCCCGGGCCACACCGTGCGCCGCGAATTCGAAGCCGGCCGCGGCATCCCGGACATCATCGCCGTCGAGCGCGATGCTTCCGGCTCCGCTTGGGAACTGGCCAAGTCCTACGCCAAGGCCATCGGCGGCACCCGCGCCGGCGTCATCAAGACCACCTTCACCGAAGAGACCGAAACCGACCTGTTCGGCGAGCAGTCCGTTCTCTGCGGCGGCGTGTCCCAGCTGATCCAGTACGGCTTCGAGACCCTGACCGAAGCCGGCTACCAGCCGCAGATCGCCTACTTCGAGGTGCTCCACGAGCTCAAGCTCATCGTGGACCTCATGTGGGAAGGCGGCATCGCCAAGCAGCGCTGGAGCGTTTCCGACACCGCTGAGTACGGCGACTACGTCTCCGGCCCGCGCGTCATCACCCCCGAGGTGAAGGAAAACATGAAGGCCGTCCTCGCCGACATCCAGTCCGGCGCGTTCGCCAAGCGCTTCATCGACGACCAGGACAACGGCGGCGCCGAGTTCAAGGAACTGCGTGCCAAGGCTGAAGCTCACCCGATCGAGGCCGTCGGCCGCGAGCTGCGTTCGCTCTTCTCCTGGCAGCAGCAGGATGCCGACTACGTCGAAGGCACCGCAGCCCGCTGAGGCCTGTGAAGCCAAGGCTCCATGAAGCGTCCGTCCGGCCATCAGGCCGGGCGGACGCTTTTGCCATGTACCGCGCGCCGGGAGCATGTGAAATTGTTCACAAGGACCGAACCCGCGCGTAACATCGACTGCGGGCGCCGGAAACGCCGCCGCGGAGCGATATTCTGGGCGGGACCCGGTTCCCAGTTCCGGGTCACGCATCCGCTCCTTGTCCACAGTCCTGCAAAGTAAGGTGCCACCCCGTGTCAGACACGAAACCCGTCGTCCTCATTGCCGAGGAACTTTCGCCCGCAACGATCGAGGCCCTGGGCCCCGACTTCGAAATCCGCCAGGCCGACGGTTCTGACAGGTCCGCGCTGCTCCCGGCCATCGCCGACGTCGACGCCATCCTGGTCCGTTCGGCAACCCAGGTGGATGCTGAGGCAATCGCTGCCGCCAAGAACCTCAAGGTCATCGCCCGCGCGGGCGTCGGCCTCGACAACGTCGACATCAAGGCCGCCACCCAGGCCGGCGTCATGGTCGTCAACGCCCCGACGTCGAACATCGTCTCCGCGGCTGAACTCACCGTGGGCCACATCCTCAGCCTGGCCCGCCACATCCCCCAGGCAAGCGCCGCGCTCAAGGGCGGCGAGTGGAAGCGTTCCAAGTACACCGGCATCGAACTCTTCGAGAAGAAGATCGGCATCATCGGCCTCGGCCGCATCGGTGCCCTCGTTGCCGCCCGGCTGCAGGGCTTCGACACCGAGATCCTGGCTTACGACCCCTACATCACCTCGGCCCGCGCCGCCCAGCTGGGCGTCAAGCTCGTCACCCTGGACGAACTGCTCGAGAACGCGGACTTCATCACCATCCACATGCCGAAGACTCCCGAGACCGTGGGCATGCTCGGCGCAGACGCCTTCCGCAAGATGAAGGAATCCGCCTACGTCGTGAACGTTGCCCGCGGCGGCCTGGTGGACGAGGACGCACTGTACGTGGCCCTGAAGGAAGGCCAGATCGCCGGTGCCGGCGTCGACGTCTTCAACAAGGAACCCAGCACCGACCTTCCGTTCTTCGAACTGGACAACGTCGTGGTCACCCCGCACCTGGGTGCCTCCACCGACGAAGCCCAGGAGAAGGCCGGCGTGTCCGTGGCCAAGTCCGTGCGCCTCGCTCTCGCCGGTGAGCTGGTGCCGGACGCCGTGAACGTTGCCGGCGGCGTCATCGCCCCGGACGTGCGCCCGGGCATCCCGCTGATCGAAAAGCTCGGCCGCATCTTCACCGCACTGACCCACGACTCCCTGACCCAGATCGATGTCGAGGTAGCCGGCGAGATCGCAGGCCTGGACGTCAAGGTCCTGGAGCTCGCCGCCCTGAAGGGCGTCTTCGCGGACGTCGTCACCGAACAGGTCTCCTACGTCAACGCTCCGGTGATCGCGGATCAGCGCGGCATCAACACCCGCCTGATCACGACGCCGGACGCCGAGGACTACCGCAACGTCCTGACCTTGCGCGGTGCTTTGAGCGACGGTTCCCAGATCTCGGTGGCCGGTACCCTGACCGGTCCGAAGCAGGTCGAGAAGCTGGTGGGCGTTAATGGCTACGACGTCGAAATCCCGATCACCGAGCACCTCGTGGTGGTTGCCTACCAGGACCGCCCGGGCGTCATCGGCACCATCGGCCACATCCTGGGCATGAACAACATCAACATCGGCGGCATGCAGGTGGCACGCCAGACCGAAGGCGGCCAGGTGCTTGCCCTGCTGACCATCGACAGCTCGGTGCCGCAGCAGGTCCTCGATGCCATCAAGGCCGGCATCGGCGCCGACATGGTCCGCGAAGTGGACCTCGAAGACTAAGCCGCGAGGGCCCCGAATCGAGCGGAGCGAGAATTGGGAGCGGCTTGGTCGTTAACTCCACGAGGTTTCCCCGTCTCCATCACACGGCTACGCGCCGGAGCCTTGGGCTTCGGCGCGTAGCCGTCTCCGGTCTGCCTACAATGGCTAAGTCCGGTTTTCGGATCCGGCGGCAGGCCGGTCACTACTTTCCGCACAGCTTACGCAGGTCAACACTGCCCTGCGGCACACCGTTCCTGCACGTGTGCGCCCGCAATCCAGGTCTCAGGGAGAGAGCCGAATGAACGCCGTCCAGAGGTTCATCAGAAGCCGTGTGCTGCTGCTGACCTCGGCCATCTTGATCGTTGCCATGTGCTTGTCCGTCTTCATCCAGAGCCAGTCGCAGGCGGCCCTGAACCGCACGGTGGACGAGAACTCCCGGGGCCTGTACGACATCCTCGTCCAGGCCAAGGGCAGCAAGGACGGAAAGGCGATGATCCAACCGGAAATCGCCACCGGCCAGGGCGGCATCAGCTTTGAACAGCTGGAGAAGATCCGTGCCCTCTCCGGCACCGCGGTTGCCGCTCCCATCAGCCTGGTGTCACGCGTCATCCAGAACCTGGAAGCCCCGCGGCTGAACGCCATGGACTACCTCGGCTACAACTCCGGCCTGGCCGGCGGAGCCACCGCCGGCGATCCGACCGGTACCGAGGCGAAGAAGTGGCCCGCGCCGGAATCCGTACTGCCGGAGAAGGCCACCAAGTACCGCCTCACCGCCACCGCCGTGAGCTCTGACGGCGTCTCCGAACAAACGCTCTTCAAGACAAGCGCCGAAGGCACCCTGGGCAAGGCCCGGATCGTCGAGGAAAAGACCTCCGGCGGCAAGAGCATCCGGATCACCGGCCCCGAGGGCGAGACGGGCATCAAGTTCCCGTCGCCGGCCGGCGGATCGGACCACAACCTCTTCAACCTCTCCGTCTCCCTGCCCATGGCGCCGGAGGTGACCGAGTCCGTCGTCGCCGTCGACCCCGCCGCGGAACGCGCCCTCCTGGGCTCGGCAGGCGACTTCCTGGCGCCGCTGGAGAAGGCCCCGCCGGCGGACGCCCGCAACGCCGGTGCCATCGGCCGGTACTTCGAAGAACTCTTCACCACCAGCCCCACGCAGCAGGAACTCGAGGAAGGCCCGGACTTCCTCGGCGTCAAGCTCAAGTACTGGGCCCCGCTGATGACCCAATACCAGCAGGCGAAGATCGCCGGGCAGCTCACCGACGATTCGCAGGCGATCCCGCTGATCGTGCGCAAGGGAACCTCCCTGGACCTGACGTACTCGGTGAAGATCGAGGAAATCGACGACGCCGGCAACGTGGTCAAGGATGTCGGCACCGTGTCGCGGTCGCTGGATAAGGACTACTTGCCGTTCGTCTCCCGCTCGCCGTTCACCCTGCAGTGGCCCGGTTCCACCGACCACAGCCAGCTCCTGGGCAACACCGGCAACTTCAGCCAGGGCCTGTACCAGCCGGCACAGTGGAGCACGGACTTCGCGGCGGCGCCCAAGTACAAGGACGGCGAGACGGCCGCCAACGGCTCGCTCAACAAGTCCGCCACACCGGGGGACTGGGTCACGGTGAACCGCCTTCCGGAAAAGTCGCTGCGCGGCGAGCCGGTCGACCAGACCCAGCGCGAACCCGCCGACGAACGTTCCTACCGGGAAAGCCTGGCTACCGGAAACACTCCGGCCACTCCGCTCCCGATGGTCTACGGCACCTTCGACCCCGCCGAAGTCCAGGCTGCAGCTGGTGATATCAACCGCCTCCCGTTGGGCGGCTACGACCCCGCGCCCATGACGCTCGAAAAGGACGCCGAGGGCAAGGACGCCGACAAGGGGCTCAAGCCGTCCCTGAGCGCCACCGGCCTGGTCAGCCAGTCCGCCGGCGCCATCACCGACTACTACGGCCTGGCCGCCGCCCGCGGCTACGACAGCAATGCCGACGTGATCGACGCCGTCCGCGTCCGCGCCGGGGCCTCCGGCACCTGGAAGCAGGCCCAGCCTGAGGTTGAGAAGCTGGCCGACGAGATCCGTGCCATGGGGCTGGAAGCCACTGTGGTGGCCGGTTCCGCACGCGAAGACGTGAGCATTTTTGTCCCGGGTTACTCCAAGGACGACGCCGGCAAGGAATCGGCGCTCGGAACGGTCGCCCAGTCGTGGGTCCGCCAGGACGCGGCGGATGCCGTGTCCGGCTCCCTGACCGGAACCAACATCACGCTGCTGTTCCTGGCCCTGTGCGGTGCCACGCTCCTGACGGCGGCCTCCACGGTCAGCTACATCCGGCAGCGTCGCAGCGAGGCCGGCATCCTGCGGGCCATGGGCTGGACCCAGGCCAGGATCCGCCGCTGGGTGCTGGAGGAATTCGGCATCGGCGCGGCAATCCTCGCCGCAGCAGGGCTGCTGTTGAGCCTCCTCAGCTGGAACCTCGCCACCGTGATCGTGTCCGTGGCCGTGCTGGCGATCTACTGCACCGCCGCCTACGTCGCAGCGCTCATGCTGCGGCACCGCCACGAAGTGGACCAGGAGCCGCAGCACGACGAACGCCTGCTGCCGGTCGATTCGGCACTGACGTTCGCTTATCGGCAGGTAGTGACCAACCGCTTCAACTCCGCGGCCCTCGCCGTCGCCGTGGGTGTTTTCGGTGCCGCCGTCGGCGCATTGATCGCCCTGCTGATCGACATCCCGCGCGCGGCAGGCGCCAGTGCCCTCAGCGGCCTGGCCGCCGCGAGCGTGGCCCTGCCGAGCGTGATCCTCGCCGTCACCGGCGTCCTGGTGGGCCTGCTCCTCACGCTGGTCACGGCCCGTTTCGAGCTGCAGGCCAAGCGCCAGTACCTCTCCATCCTGCAGGCCATGGGATGGAACCCGGACATGCTGGGCCAGGTGCGTTTCTTCGAGAACGCGCTCGTCGGAACCGTCGCCGTGATCCTCGGCGTCCTGGGCGCCCTGGCCCTGGGCCTCATCCTCGCCCCCTATGCCGCCCTGTGGGCGGCCCTGGCCGGCCTGCTGGCCGTCATCTGCTGGATTCCCATTGCAACGAAAGTGGTCAAATGACTGAGAACCTCCACAACGATCCGCACGCGGGGCAGGAAACCGTGAAGGAATCCGCCGGGGAGTCCCTGCAGACGCGAGCCAACACCATCGTGAAGGCCGCCGACCATGCCACGCCCCTCGAGCTGAGCCGGATCACCATCCGCTACGGCGGCGACAAGGGCGGCGCCGAGCCCGTGACCGTCGTCGAGGACTTCAACCTCACCCTGCACGCCGGCGAGATGCACTGCGTGGCGGGCCGAAGCGGCTCCGGCAAGACCAGCATCCTGACCGTCGGCGCAGGCCTGACCCTGCCGACCGCAGGCCGGGTGCTCTGGGAGGGCCAGTCCCTTGAGACGATGGGCGACGACGAGATCGCCGACCGCCGCCGCGCCCTGATCGGTTACGTGGACCAGGGCGGAGCCCTGATCGACGGCATGAGCGCCTTGGAGAACGTGCTGCTTCCGGCCGTGCCCGACGGCGAAGTGGAACAGCGCACGGAAATGGCCAAGGACCTGCTGGACCTGGTGGGCCTTGGCCGGCGCATGCGGCACCGCCCGGCGCAGCTGTCCGGCGGTGAGCGCCAGCGCGTGGCCATCGCCCGTGCCCTCATCCTGGGCACCCGCGTCTTGGTGGTCGATGAGCCCACCGCGAGCCTGGACCGCGCCTCCGCGAACAAGATCATCGGCATCCTCAAGGACACCAGCACCGACGGCATCGCCGTCCTGGTGGCCTCGCACGACCACGAACTCGTGCGCCTGAGCGACACCTTGACCGAGCTGAACTGACCACCCCACCCCGCCACCGCCGAAAAAAGGTACCTTTCTAGAGTGAGCCCCGCAGAAAAGCCCCCGTTCTACATCACCACCGCCATCAGCTACCCCAACGGCGCCCCGCACATCGGGCACGCCTACGAGTTCGTGGCGGCGGATGCGATGGCGCGCTTCAAGCGCCTGGACGGCTACGAGGTCTTCTACATGTCCGGCACGGACGAGCACGGGCTCAAGGTCCAGCAGACGGCGGACAAGGAAGGGATCACGGCCAAGCAGCTCGTGGACCGCAACTCGGCGGCCTTCCGCGAGGTCCACGACCTCGTGGGCAGCTCCTATGACCGCTTCATCCGCACCACGGACGCCGACCATTACGCGGCGAGCCAGGCCATCTGGAAGAAGATGGAAGCCAACGGCGACATCTACCTGTCCAAGTACGAAGGCTGGTACTCGGTCCGCGACGAAGCCTATTACGGCGAGGATGAGACCATCGTCAAGGAAGACGGCGTCCGCTACTCCAAGGAGACGGACACCGAGGTCACCTGGACGGCCGAGGAAAGCTACTTCTTCCGGCTCTCCGCCTACCAGGACAAGCTGCTGGCGCTCTACGAAGCCCAGCCCGAGTTCGGCGCCCCCGGCTACCGTTTCAATGAAGTGATCAGCTTCGTCAAGCGCGGCCTCGAGGACCTGTCCATCAGCCGCACCACTTTCGACTGGGGCGTGCCGGTTCCGGGCGACCCCAAGCACGTCATGTACGTCTGGGTGGACGCGCTCACCAACTACCTGACGGGTGCCGGCTACCCGGACGTCGAATCGGAGTCGTTCAAGAAGTTCTGGCCGGCCGACGTCCATGTGATCGGCAAGGACATTTCCCGTTTCCACGCCATCTACTGGCCGGCCTTCCTCATGAGCGCGGGCCTGGAACTGCCCAAGCGCGTCATGATCCACGGCTTCCTGCACAACAACGGCGTGAAAATGTCCAAGTCCCTGGGTAACGTGGTGGCTCCGGCCGACTTCATCGGCCAGTACGGCGTGGACCAGGTGCGTTTCTTCTTCCTGCGTGAAGTGCCCTTCGGCGCCGACGGCAGTTACAACCACGAGGCGATCGTGGGCCGCATGAACGCCGACCTCGCCAACAACTTCGGCAACCTGGCCCAGCGCTCCCTGTCCATGGTGGCCAAGAACTGCGAAGGCAAGGTTCCGGTTCCGGGCGCGTTCACCGCCGAGGACACCGCGCTGCTGGAGAAGGCAAACGGACTCTTGGAGACTGCCCGCGCCGCCTTCGCGAAGCAGGAGTTCTCGCGTGCCCTCGAAGCGATCTGGGGCGTGCTGGGCGACAGCAACGCGTATTTCGCCGAGCAGGCTCCGTGGCAGCTGCGCAAGACCGACCTCGAACGCATGAACACGGTCCTCTACGTCACCCTCGAAGTGGTCCGCATCGTGGCGATCCTCGCCCAGCCGGTCATGCCGTCGTCGTGCGCCAAGCTGCTCGAGGTGCTCGGCCAGCCTGAAGGCGAGGCCCGCCAGTTCGCGGCAATCGCCACACCGATCGTCGCCGGTACGGACCTGCCCGCCCCCACGCCGGTGTTCCCGCGCTACGAGGAACCGGCGGACGCCTAAGGCGCCGCAGCACAGCAGAACACAGAGAACCCCTCTTCCCGGGCATCCGGGAAGAGGGGTTCTCTCGTTGCTGGCTCAAGTGGTCGCCAGGCCCTGCACCGGCGAGAGCCGCGCCGCCCGGCGTGCCGGCAGCACCGAGGCAAGCAGGCCTGCCACGACCGCCACGGCGAACACGCCCAGCAGCTGCGCCCACGGTACTACCGGAACGACATTCGCCACCGGTCCCAGCGCGGACTTCGCGCCGAGCCAGCCGTAGGCGACGCCGAGCGCTGAACCCAGCACGGCCGCCACGCCGGCCACCAGGACCGCTTCGAGGGCAAGCATTCCGCGCAGCTGGCCGCGGGTGAGGCCAAGTGCCCGCAGCAGCGAGTTCTCCCGGGTCCGCTCCAGCACGGAGAGAGACAGGGTGTTCGCCACACCGATCAAGGCGATCACGACGGCGATGCCCAGCAGGGCGGTCACCACCAGCAGGAGGACGTCAATGATGCTGTTGAAGACCACGCGTTCCACGGCGGCACCGCTGACGTTGTGCACGGGCACGCCGAAGGCGGCGGCCGCTTCCCGCTGGATGGCCTGGATCTGTTCGGCGGACAGCGCCGTATCCAGCTTGAGCCAGGCCGCACCGGGCAGCGGATCGCCTGCGGCACTGGTACCGTTTCCCAGCAGGGGCGCAGCCGAGGCGCTGTTCATCAGGGGATCGATGTTGCCGGTGCGGAGGGTGGTGCCCTTGAAACCGGCCTTGCCACCGGGGCCCGTGACAGTGAGCTCCGGAGCTTTCAGCAGCTCGGGCAGGTACACGGTGCCTTCCTGCGGGCGCAACGCGGGGTCGCGCAGGACGGCAGCGGCATCGGCGGAGCTGATCGCGAACACGGGCCAGCCATCGGCCGCGGTGCCCGGTGCCGTGATGGTGCCTGCCGCCTGCAGCAGTACCGCGGCATCCACGCCGTCGAGCCCTTCGACCTTCCGCAACGCCGAGGCGTTATCGGCGGGCAGGCCGTCGATCCGCACGGCCAGGTCCACCGGGTAGTTCTCGGCGAGCATGGCGTCGAAGGCCTGCCGGGAGGTGGCGGCGCCGGTCATCATCATCGTCACCAGGGTGACGCCGATCAGCAGCGCCGAGGCGGTGGCCGAGGTCCGTGCCGGGTTGCGCACGGCGTTGACGGCCGCGAGCCGCCCCGGAACCCCTGCCGGTGCAGCCAGCTTGCCCGCGGCAGCGACGGCGGGCGGAATGAACAGGCTGGCGCAGAGCAGCACGCCCACGAAGGACAGGGCGCCGGCCGGCATGGCCACCATCAGCAGGTTGAACATGGCGCCGAGGACCAGCAGCGGAACGCTGACCACCAGGATGGCCAGGCCCAGCCACAGCCGCAGCCGGCCGCGCTTGTTGCGCAGGCTCGCATCGTCCGCGGGGCGCAGCGCTGCCAGGGGAGCGACCGCCGTCGCGGCCTTCGCCGGAAGGAGCGCGGCAACCACGGTGAGCAGCGTTCCGGCCACGAGCCCGGCGATGATTGCCGACGGCGGCACGGCCAGGGTGGCGAACGCCTGTTCCGGTGTGGTGCGGGCCCAGGCGATCAGCGCGGACATCAGGCCTACGCCCGCCAGCACGCCGAGGATGGAGGACACGAAGCCAAGGACTGCGGCCTCGAAAAGCACGGAGGAACGGATCTGCGACTTGCCGGCGCCGAGGCAGCGCAGCAGCGCCAGTTCCCGCGTCCGCTGGGCCACCAGGACTGAGAAGGTGTTCGCAACCACCAGGGTGGAGACCACGATTGCCACGCCGGCGAACGCCAGCAGGATGATGGTGAGCTGGTCCTGCCCGCCGCTCATCTGCGCGACGGCGGCCGTCACCTTTTCCCCGGCGGTCTGGACCGCCGCGTCCCCGGCTCCGGAGGCCTGGAGCCGTTGGGCGAGGTAGTCCTTGGCCGCGGACTGGTCCTGGCCGTCCTTGAGCCGGAGCTGCAGGGTGGTGAAGCCTTCGCTGTCCTGGCCTTCGCTGGCTGATGCCAGGGCTCCGACGGTGGCATCCATGGCGAGCAGCTGCGGGAACGGTGCAGCGAAAGGATCGTTGCTCGGCTGCAGCAGGCCGGTGACCGTGAAGCTGCGGCCGGCGGGTTTGCCGGCGCCGTCCGCGGTGCTGGCGTTGTCCACCGCCAATTCGCTGCCCGGGCTGAGTTTGAGGCGCTCGGCGGTCTTTGAATCGACCGCGATTTCGTCCGCGGCGGAAGGGTAGCGTCCGGACGACAGGACCGAAGGCTCCATGGCCGCGGGCGCCAGGTTCCGGACGCGCGCGATCTGTTCGCCGCCGTCGTCGATCGTCACTGTGGCGTAGCGTTCGGCGTAGCTGTCCTTGACGGCGGGCGCCGAGGCTGCGGCATCGACCGCCTTGCGGGAGAGTTCCTTGCCTACAGCAGGGGTCACCACCAGTTGGGCCTTGCGGTACGCCTCGCCGACGCTGGCGCCCAGGGACGCCTGGGTGCTGGCACTGACCATCAGCGTGGCGGAGAGGAAGGCGACGGCGAGCATCACGGCCAGCCCGATCGCCAGGAACCTCCTGAACTGCGTAGTGAGTTGTGAAAGGGAAACGCGCAGCATGTCTACGCCCCCAGCTTGCCCAGGGCGGCGAGGACCGAGTCCGCGGTGGGGTCGTCGATCTCACCCACAAGGTGGCCGTCGCTCATCAGGACCACACGGTCGGCGTAGCTGGCGGCCACGGGATCGTGGGTGACCATGATGATGGTCTGGCCGAGTTCCTGGCTGCTGCGGCGCAGCATCGCCAGGACCTCGCCGCCGGCCTTGGAATCGAGGTTGCCGGTGGGCTCATCGCCGAAGACCACGTCCGGCCGGGTGAGCAGGGCCCGGGCCACGGCCACGCGCTGCTGCTGCCCGCCGGAGAGCTCGTGCGGACGGTGGCTGAGCCGTTCCTTCAGGCCCAGGGTGCCCACCACGTAGTCGAACCAGGCCGGATCCGCGGTGCTGCCGGCCAAAGCCAACGGCAGCGTGATGTTCTGCTCCGCGGTGAGCGTGGGGACCAGGTTGAAGGCCTGGAACACGAAGCCGATCCGTTCCCGGCGCAGGGCCGTGAGCTGGCGGTCGTTGAGGGCGGAGATCTCCGTGCCGCCCAGCAGGATCCGTCCGGAATCCGCGGTGTCGAGGCCGGCGAGGCAGTGCATCAGCGTGGACTTGCCGGAGCCGGAGGGGCCCATGATGGCCGTGAAGCGGCCGGCTTCGAAGGAGACGCTGACGCCGTCGAGCGCTTTGACCTGGGCGTCGGCTTTGCCGTAGTGCTTGCGCAGTTCGAAGGCTTCCACCGCGGGTGCGGCAGGGCTGGCGGATGGACCCGAAGGGCGGGGGAGAGGCGCGAAAGTTGTCATGCTTTCACGCTATTTCCGGTGGCGGCCCCGCCGGATCGGGCCGTGGGGCCATTGTTGCCGGCAGCGGCTCATACCGTGGTCTGAGCCGCGCGTGCGCCTGCCTGCACCTGCGGTCTGGGCCCGGGTTCGGGAGCCGGCGCCTCAGTTGCCGGGGGAGACCACGCCGGTTTCGTAGGCGATGACCACGATCTGCACGCGGTCCCGGGCCTCGAGCTTGGCCAGGATGTGCCCCACATGGGTTTTGACCGTGGCCTCGGAGAGGTAGAGTTCGGCGGCGATCTCCGGATTGGAGCGGCCCTGCGCGATCAGCTCGAACACCTCGCGCTCGCGGGCGGTCAAGCGTTCGACGGCGGCCGCGTGGCCGTTCTGCTCCGGCGTCCGGGCACGCAGCAGGGGAGCCACATGGTCCAGGAGCCGGCGCGTGGTGGACGGGGCGATCACGGCGTCGCCGCGGTGCACCGTGCGGATTGCGTCGAGCAGTTCCTCCGGCGGCGCGTCCTTGAGCAGGAAGCCGCTGGCCCCGGCCTCGATGGCCGCCAGCGCGTACTCGTCCAGGTCGAAGGTGGTCAGCACCACGATCTTCAGTGCTGATGCCTGCGTGGCGGACATCTCCAGGATCCTGCGCGTGGCCTCGATGCCGTCCATGCCGGGCATGCGGACATCCATGAGGACCACATCCGCCCGGGTGGCCGCCAGCGCCTGCACGGCGTCGAAGCCGTTGCCGGCCTCGGCCACGACCTCCAGGTCCGGCTGCGAGTTGATCAGCATGCCGAATCCCGAGCGCACCAGCTGCTGGTCGTCAACAAGGGCCACGCGGATGGTTGCGGGCGTGTCAGTCATGGTTCAGGACTCCGAATAAGGGATGAAGGCGGACACCCGGAAACCGCCGCCGCTGGCCGGGCCGGCGTCCAGTGTTCCATCGTAGAGGGCGATCCGCTCCGCCATGCCGCGCAACCCGTTGCCGCCGCGCTGGCTGTTGTCCCCGCCAAGGCTGGAGTCGGCGGCTGCTCCGCGGCCGTCGTCGCGCACCTCGATCCGGAGGCCGCGCGCCAGCCACTGCAGGTTCACGGAGGCGCGGGCCTTGGGGCCGGCATGTTTGATGACGTTCGTCAGGGCCTCCTGGACCACGCGGTAGGCGGTGAGTTCGGCGCCCGCGGGCAGTTGCCGCCTGGGGTTGCCACCCTGTTCGAAGGAGAGCGTCAGCCCCGCGGCGCGGAAGCCGAGGAAGAGCTCGTCCAGCTCCGCCAGCCCCGGCTGGGGGCGGGTGCCGGAATCGCCGTCGGAGCGCAGCACGCCCAACAGGCGGCGCATTTCGGCGAGGGAGTTCCGGCCCGTTGCCGCAATGGTGGCCAGGGTTTCGGTGGCAAGTTCGGGTTTCGCCGCGGCAGCGTAGCGGGCGCCGTCGGCCTGGGTGATGATCACCGCCAGCGAGTGGGCCACGATGTCGTGCATTTCTCGGGCGATATGGGAGCGTTCATCTGCTGCGGCCAGCTGGCGTTCCTGCTGTTGTTCGATCTCCAGCCGCCGGTTGCGGTCTTCGAGCGCCTGCAGCTGAAGCCGGCGCACCCTGGTGAGGTCGCCCAAGGTCCAGCTGACCAGCACCAGCATCCAGATCATCACGGTGTAGAGGGCGCCGATGCTGAGGTCCTGGATGCCGGACTCCCCGCTGCTGGCAAAGTAGCGGGAGGTCAGCATCACCGCTCCCACCAGCCCGAGCACCAGCACGGAGCGGCTCGCCCAGACCGGGCCATAGGCCGCCACGGCGTAGACGATCAGCGGTACCGCGACCTGTCCCGCCACCGGCTGGACGCCCAGGGTCCACTGGACCAGGCAGACAAACACGACGACGGCGGCCGCCGCCACCGGGCGGGTGCGCCGCCACGCGAGGGGCGCCAGCAGGGCACAAGAGAAGAGGCCTTCGAGGGGCCGGCTGGCGTATCCGTAGATGGGGCCGAATAAAAGGACAAGGAGGGCGGCTGCCGCGAAATCCACTTTGAAGGGGTTGTTCCGGAACCAGTTGTAGATTGCATGCCGTCTGTCCACCCGAGAACTCTATCCGGCGCCGGAAGGGGGCCACATCATGCCGTGGTCTGAACCCGGGCGGCCCCGGAGTCCACACGATGTTCGAATACTGAGACGCTTTTGCCCAGCATATGGATGCCTTGGCAACCTGATGGAATGAACGCACGGTCCATTAATCTCGCAGTCATCCCCGGCGACGGCATCGGCCCCGAAGTGATCGCCGAGGCCGTCAAGGTCCTGGAAAAGGTTGTTGCCGGCGAAGGCATCACCCTTGAGCGTACTGAGTACAAGCTCGGTGCGCAGCACTGGCTGGAGACCGGCGAAACCCTGCCGGATGAGACCCTTGAAAAGCTCCGCGGGCACGACGCCATCCTGTTCGGCGCCGTCGGTGCCGCGCCGGGGGACACCCGCATCCCTTCCGGCATCATCGAACGCGAAATGCTCCTCAAGCTGCGCTTCAGCCTGGACCACTACGTGAACCTGCGCCCCTCCCGCCTTTACGGCACGGTGGGCAGCCCCCTGGCGAACCCGGGGAACATCGACTTCATCGTGGTCCGTGAAGGCACCGAAGGGCCCTATGTCGGCAACGGCGGCACCCTGCGCGGCGGAACCCCGCACGAGGTCGCCACCGAGGTCTCCCTCAACACCGCCCATGGCGTGGAGCGCGTTGTCCGCGACGCCTTCCGCCGTGCCAGCGCCCGTCCGCGCAAGCACGTCACCCTCGTCCACAAGCACAACGTCCTGGTCTACGCCGGCCACTTGTGGAAGCGCACTGTCGAAGCCGTGGCCAAGGACTTCCCGGAGGTCACCCACGACTACCTGCACATCGACGCAGCCATGATCTTCCTGGTCACCGACCCTGCGCGCTTCGATGTCATCGTCACCGACAACCTGTTCGGCGACATCATCACCGACCTCGCCGCAGCCGTCACCGGCGGCATCGGCCTGGCCGCCTCCGGCAACATCAACATGGACCGCACCGCCCCGTCCATGTTCGAACCGGTGCACGGATCCGCACCGGACATCGCCGGCCAGCAAAAGGCAGACCCCACCGCGGCCATCCTCTCCGCGGCACTGCTGCTGGACCACCTTGGGTACGCCGATGCCGCCCGCCGGATCGAGGCCGCAGTGGTCTCCGACGTCGAGTCCCGCACCGGTGAACCCCGCACCACCTCGGCCATCGGGGACGCCATCCTGGCTGCGCTCTGAGGCCGGGCCTTGCGCCCCGCAGCGGGGCGTAAGCTTGACTTGAATTACTTACTTGCTGCCGTGGTCCGCCGTTGAACCATGCTTTCCAGAGGACGGTTGTCCCCGGAACAGGGTTCTCGCCGGCCGGTAGCCGATGTGGAGGAACCATGACTCAGACTGCCCATGGCGTCGAATTCAGCCAGCAGTTTTCGGCGAACCCGAAATCTGCTGAAGAGCGTGCGGCCATCCTGGCGAACCCAGGCTTTGGCGACCACTTCACCGACCACACCGCCGTCGTCGACTACAAGGTCGACGCCGAAGGCAAGGGCGGCTGGCACAACGCGCGTCTCGAACCGTACGGCCCCATCTCCCTCGACCCCTCCGCCGCGGTGCTGCACTACGGCCAGGAGATCTTCGAGGGCCTGAAGGCCTACCGCCACGCCGACGGCTCCGTCTGGACCTTCCGCCCGGAGCGCAACGCGGCCCGCCTGAACCAGTCGGCCCACCGCCTGGCCCTGCCGGAGCTGCCGGAAGAGTACTTCCTGGGCGCCATCCGCGAGCTCGTGCAGGCCGACAAGGACTGGGTTCCGTCCGGCGAGGGCGAGTCCCTCTACCTGCGGCCCTTCATGATCGCCACCGAGGCCTTCCTGGGTGTCCGCGCCGCACGCGAGGTCTCCTTCCGTGTGATCGCTTCCCCGGCCGGCAACTACTTCGGCGGCGAACTCAAGCCGGTCTCCATCTGGATCTCCCGCGATTATGCCCGCGCCGGCCGCGGCGGCACCGGTGCTGCCAAGTGCGGCGGCAACTACGCCGCTTCCCTGATCGCACAGCAGGAGGCCGAGGCCCACGGCTGCAAGCAGGTGCTCTTCCTGGACCACTTCAATGACGACGCCATCGAGGAACTCGGCGGCATGAACGTCTTCTTCGTCATGAAGGACGGCTCGCTGGCCACGCCCGCGCTGACCGGAACCATCCTCGAAGGCGTTACCCGCTCCTCGATCATCCAGGTCGCCAAGGACATGGGCCGCGAGGTCGCCGAACGCAAGATCACCCTCGCCGAATGGCGCGACGGCGTGGCGTCCGGCGAGATCGCCGAGGTCTTCGCCTGCGGCACCGCCGCCGTCATCACCCCGATCGGCGTGCTGAAGGACGAGACCGAGTTCATCGGTTCCGAAGACGCCGTGGCCGGCGAGGTCACCATGGCCATCCGCGAGCAGATCCTCGGCATCCAGACCGGCACCATCGAGGACAAGCACGGCTGGCTGACCCGCCTCGCTTAACCCGCTTCAATGCCCGACGGCGGCTTCCCACCCAGGTGGGCAGGCCGCCGTCGCGGTTTAATCACCGCTGTCTAATCACCGCTGCGGCCCAGGCTCTGTCCAAGCGCCGCGGCGGCGCGCACAATATGTGCATGACCGGGGCAATCCAGGTATTGGGCGTGGTTCTAGGCGTGGTGCTGATTGTTGTCGGTGTGCTGGAGTCCTTTTTCTTCCGCGACCAGCGCTTCCATCCAATTTTCCTGATTGACCCCAAGGACACCGCCGCGGTGCGCCTGTGGACCGTCAACCTGGGCTTCTACAACATGGTGTGGGGCGTCGGTGCAATCACCGGCGCACTGCTTCTGGGCGGGCCAAACCATGCGGCGGGCCACGCCATTCTGCTGTTTGCCTGCGTGGCGCACGTCATCCTGGGCATGGTCCTGCTGTTCTCCGAGCGCCGGCTTTGGGTCAGTGCCGTCGGCCAGGCGCTCCTGCCCCTGGTCATTGCGGTTCTCCTGCTCTTGTAGCAGCGCGCCCGCGGCGGGGATGCCAAGATGGGACCATGACCGCGGCCAATGACTCTTCCCTCCTGTTCAGCAGCAGCCTGACCCGCTACCGTCTCGCGCCCAATCCGGGGCCGATGAGCCTGGACGGAACCAACTCATACGTGATCTCCGCTCCCGAGGCCGGAAGCACCGTGGTGGTCGACCCCGGTCCGCTGGACGAAGGGCACCTGGCAGTGCTGGCCGCGGCCGGCCCCGTGGAACTGGTCCTCATCACGCACCGGCACCCGGACCACACCGAAGCGGCGGCCCGTTTCCATGAGCTCACCGGCGCGCCCGTCCGCGCGGCCGACCCGGCGCATTGCCACGGAGGAGAACCGTTGCGCGGTGGAGAAATCCTCACCGCGGCGGGTGTCGAAATCCGCGTCCTCGCCACCCCCGGCCACACCTCCGATTCCGTGTGCTTCCACCTGCCCGGCGACGGGCCGCACGGTTCGGTGCTGAGCGGCGACACCATCCTGGGCCGTGGAACCACCGTGCTGGACTACCCGGACGGGCGGCTGGGGGACTACCTCACCAGCCTCGACCTGCTCGAATCCCTCGGCGCCGCGACGCTCCTGCCCGCCCACGGCCCCGTGCTGCCCGCCACGGACATCATCTGCCGCGAGTACCGCGCCCACCGGTTGATGCGGCTCGAACAGATCCGCTCCGCCCTGGCGGAACTCGGCCCGGACGCCGGCGTCGCCGCGGTCACCGACGCGGTGTATCCCGACGTCGACCCCTCCGTCCGCCGCGCGGCCGAGAACTCCGTGGCGGCGCAGCTGGACTACTTGCGACGGTAGGCTTGGACCCATGCGTATCGCCCGGTTTGTTGTTGATTCTGATCCCATGTACGGCGTCGTGGAGGGGGAGCCCGGCAGTGAAACCGTCACTGTCATCAACGGCGACCCCTTCTTCAACGGCGTCGAGCGCACCTCCGTCAAGCACAAGCTGGAGGACGTCCGCCTGCTGGCCCCCATCATTCCGCGCAGCAAGGTGATCGGCGTCGGCCGCAACTACGCCGAGCATGCCGCCGAACTGGGCAACGAAGTCCCGGCCCAGCCGCTGCTCTTCCTCAAGCCCAACACCGCCGTGATCGGTCCCGGCGACCCCATCGTGCTTCCCGAGTTCTCCGAACAGGTGTCCTTCGAAGCCGAACTCTGCGTAGTGATCGGCCGCATCTGCAAGGACGTGCCGGAAGAGCGCGTTGACGACGTCGTCTTCGGTTACACCTGCGGCAACGACCTCACCGCCCGCGACGTCCAGAAGACCGACCTCCAGTGGGCACGCGCCAAGGGATTCGACACCTCGGCACCCCTGGGTCCGTGGATCGAGACCGAGCTCGATCCCGAGGACCTGGAGATCACGGGCCGGCTCAACGGAGACCTCCGCCAGGAGGGCAACACCAAGGACATGGTCCGCAGCGTCCGCGAACTCGTCTCGATCGTCTCGCAGGCCTTCACGCTGCTTCCGGGCGACGTCATCATGACCGGCACGCCGGCCGGCGTCGGGCTGCTGAACGAAGGCGACCGCTACGAGATCGAGATCGAAGGCATCGGACGCTTGTCCAACCCGGTCGTCCGCCGCTGACTGTGAAGCGCGCGACGTCCCGGATCCGTCCGGCGTCGCGCGCACAGGCGGTAAAGTTGGAGGCACTATGACTACTGCTCCCGCGTCGAATTCTGCCGCCAACTCCGCCGCCATTCCTGCCGTCACCGCCGAGACCCCGGTCCGCGTGCGCTTCTGCCCGTCGCCCACCGGAACCCCGCACGTCGGCCTGATCCGCACCGCCCTGTTCAACTGGGCGTACGCGCGGCACACCAAGGGCACCCTGGTCTTCCGCATCGAAGACACGGACGCCGCCCGCGACAGCGAAGAGAGCTACCACCAGCTGCTGGACGCCCTGAAGTGGCTCGGCATCACCTGGGACGAGGGCGTTGAGGTCGGCGGACCGCACGAACCCTACCGGCAGTCCCAGCGCAGCGACATCTACCAGGACGTCATCGCCAAGCTGAAGGCCGGCGGCCACATCTACGAGTCGTACTCCACTCCAGAGGAAATCGAGGCCCGCCACCGCGCCGCCGGCCGCGACCCGAAGCTGGGCTACGACGGCTTCGACCGCCACATCACCGAGGAGCAGCTCGCCCAGTACAAGGCCGAGGGCCGCGAACCCGTGCTGCGCCTGCACATGCCGGACGAGGACATCACCTTCACCGACCTGGTGCGCGGCGAGATCACCTTCAAGGCCGGTTCCGTACCGGACTTCGCCGTGGTCCGCGCCAACGGCGCCCCGCTCTACACCCTGGTCAACCCGGTGGACGACGCCCTCATGGGCATCACCCACGTGCTCCGCGGCGAGGACCTCCTCAGCTCCACGCCGCGCCAGATCGCGCTCTACCGGGCCCTGCACGCGATCGGCGTCGCCGAGTACATGCCGGAGTTCGGCCACCTGCCCTACGTCATGGGCCAGGGCAACAAGAAGCTCTCCAAGCGCGATCCCGAATCCAGCCTGTTCCTGCACCGCGAGCGTGGCTTCATCCGCGAAGGCCTGCTGAACTACCTGTCCCTGCTGGGCTGGTCGCTGTCCGCCGATGAGGACATCTTCACCGTGGAGCAGCTCGTGGAGAACTTCGACATCCACGACGTCCTGGGCAACCCGGCCCGCTTCGACCTCAAGAAGGCCGAGGCCATCAACGGCACGCACGTGCGCATGCTCTCGCCCGAAGACTTCCGTGAGCGCCTGGTCCCGTACCTGCGCGACGCCGGACTGGTGGGGGAGATCCTCACCGACCGCCAGGAAGAGATCCTCACCGAGGCCGCGCCGCTGGTCCAGGAACGCATCACCCTGTTGGGCGAAGCCCCGGAAATGCTTGCCTTCCTCTTCAAGGCCGACGATGCGATCGACGTCGCGGACGACGCCCGCAAGGGGCTGCCGGAAAACCTCGGCGAAGTCCTCGACGCCGCCCTGGCCGCGCTTGAGCCGATCGCTGACTGGACCGCGGAGAACATCCAGACCGCACTGAAGCAGGCCCTGGTGGAGGACCTCGGCATCAAGCCGCGCCTTGCTTTCGGCCCGGTCCGCACCGGCATCTCCGGACGCCGCGTGTCCCCGCCGCTGTTCGAATCCATGGTCATCCTGGGCAAGGAATCCTCCCTGGCCCGCCTCCGCACTTTCCGCGGCTAGGCGCATGGGAAGCGGCATGGGCAGCGCGGCGGCACGTCCCGCCACCACGGGGATTTTCGGCTCCGGAACCTTCGGCACGGTCCGGGGCGTCCTGTTCGACATCGATGACACCCTGGTGGACCTCGAGTACGCGCTGACCACCGCGCTGCGCGAGGTCAGCGAGCACCTCCTGCCCGGCCTCGACGCGGCCGGGTGGGAGAAGTTCGGGCGGATCTTCACGCACGAGACCACGCATTACTACGACCAGTACCTCGCCGGCGAGCTCACGTTCAATGAGCAGCGCCTGCTGCGCGGCCGGGCGGCGCTGGGGCACTTCGGCGTCGAACTCGAAGAAGGCGAGGAATCGCACGCCTGGCTCAGCGAATACGCCCGGCTGCAGCCGAGCTACGTGCGCGCCTTCGAGGACGTGGCACCTGTCCTGGATGCCCTCGACGCCGCGGGAATCCCCTATGGCGCCGTGAGCAACAACGTGCACGACTACCAGCGGGTGAAGCTGGACAGCGCGGGCCTGGCGAGGATTGCCGTGCTGGTGGGCACCGATACCGTGGGGGTGCCGAAGCCGGATCCTGCTATTTACCTTGAGGGCGTCAGGCTCCTGGGCACGCGGCCTGAGGAGACCCTCTACGTGGGCGACAACCGCCTGCTGGACGCCGAAGGCTCCACGGCGGCCGGCCTGCGCGGGGTCTGGCTCAACAGGGTGGGAGACACTGCCGAAGGATTCGTCGGCCACGAGATCGATTCTCTGGCGCGGCTGCTGGACTAGCGGTTCACTGCAGCAGGGAGGGGTGCCCGGACCATGTGGTCCGGGCGCCCCTCCGTTGTTCACGGAGTTTCCTGGCCGGCGCTCCGCCGCTTCCGCAGCAGCACGAAGGCGCCCAGGGATCCCGCGCCGAGGGTGCCGACGACGCCCAGTGCCGCTGCCGTGCGGGAACCATCCATGAACGACGACGGCGACACCGCCGCGGCGCCGCGGTGCAGTTCGGACGTTCCGGCGGCAATCTTGGTGTTGCCGTCCGCGAGCTTGGCTGCGCCCGTGGAGAGCTTCTCCGAACCCGCGGCGAGCCGCGTGTTGCCCTCGGACAGCTTTGCCGCACCGGCGGCCAGCGCGCTGGAACCGTCCAGCAGGCCCGGGGCCGCCGGATCTGCCGGGTTGCCCATGATGCCTGTGAGCAGGGATTTGCTTCCTTCGGCGAGGCGTGAGGTTCCCTCCGACATGCCGGCCGTGGCCTTCAGCAGTCCCGGACGTTCAGGGTTGCCAGGGACCCCGTCCATTCCGGTCCTGATCTTGGCGGTTCCTTCGGCCAGGTTCCGTGTGCCGAGCACCAGTCCGGGCGCCGCCGGGTCTTCGCTGTTGAGTTTGCCGGCCAGGGTTGCGAAGCCGGCGGTGAGTTTCTTCGATCCGGCCGACAGGGCGGCGCTTCCTTCGGACAAACGTAAGGTTCCGTCGTGCAGCCGGGAAGCTCCGGCGTCGAGCTTCGCGGCTCCGGCCTGCAACTGTGCGGCGCCGTCGTCCAGGCGCTGCGCGCCGGCGCTCAGCGCGTTGATCTGTTCCTTCAACAAGCCGAGGGGGACGAGGCCCTGGGGGCCGTTGGCCGCGTCCGCCAGCTTTTGGAGGCCCTGGGCCAGGGCGGCGGTTCCAGTTCCCTGCGCAGGATCGTTGTTGGCGCCGGGGTAGCCCTTGAGCTGGACCGTGCCGGCGGCGAGTCGGTGCGCGCCGTCGTTGAGCTGCCGGGCACCGTCGTCCACGCGGGCTGCGCCTTCTTCGATGCGGCCGGCTCCGTCGCTAAGCCGTTGGGCGCCGTCGGCCAGGTTGTTTTCGGCGGTGCCGGTGCCGCTCGGGGTGAGCGCTGCGGAGAGTTGGCGGGCTGCGGCCGCCAGCCGTTGGGCGCCGTCGTCCACCTTGTAGACGCCGGGGGCGAGCTTCGCCCTGACATCGTTCTGGATCTTGAGGGCTCCGTTCGCCAGTTTCCCGGCGCCTTCGTGCAATTTCGCGGCGCCGGGGGCGAGCCTGTCCTCAATCCCTGACTGGATCTTCGACGCGCCCGCCGCCAACTTTCCGGCGCCGGCTTCTGCCTCGCCGGCGCCCTCCGCGAGCCGGGCTGCCCCGTCCTTGAGCTGCCCGGCCCCGGCCGAGGCCTGCCCGGCTCCGGCGTTGAGGCGCTCCGCTCCGGACGTGATCGTCCCGGTCACCATTGCATAGAAGGCGATCAAGGCGATGAGAATCAGGACAAGAAGGCAAATGGCGATGCTGCGGCCACGGCTCCGTGGCATGGCGTGACTGAGGCGACTGGTCAAGGGCTTTCCTCTCGATGTCTCCCTTGCCTGCGACGCTGCAGGCAAGACCCCCATATGGCATGGATGGCGGCTGGCCGGACTCCGCTGGAGGAGGCCGCCGACGCACGTTACCGTTCGGTAACCTACCGAGAGTAAACTTAATGGACCCGCGCCATCAAGGGTCTTTTTGGGGAAGGATGGTCGGCCGGGCGGGGGGTGCGAAGGGCCCCCGCGGAGCCGATTTGTGCGCGCAGGGAGTCTCGGGTAAAGTAATTACTCGTGCTGAGGGGCGCGGGAACGAGGGATGAAGCCTTCGGGACCGGCCTGAAAGCCAATGGGATATGGTGTAATTGGCAACACTACGGTTTCTGGTACCGTCATTCTAGGTTCGAGTCCTGGTATCCCAGCTCTGGAAATTCCCCGGTAAAACGGGGCTGATCCGGGAAGTTCCAAACGGTTCATCGATTTGGAACGACGCTGAATGTATGAAATAATAATTCAGCTTGATCGCGGGAAATCGCAATCAATAAAGTGCTTGGCCCCATCGTATAGCGGCCTAGTACGCCGCCCTCTCACGGCGGTAACGCGGGTTCGAATCCCGCTGGGGTCACAAATGAAAGGCCGGGAACAATAGTTCCCGGCCTTTCTTTTTTCCGTTGGCTGTGAAGCCCATGGCCAGTGATGGCGGCTCGATGACCGGGCAGTGACCGCCCACAGATTCTGGACGGTCGCCGCCGGGAATCTAGCTGAGCATGTTGAAGCTCATCAGTTTGCCTGCCGATCCTCGCATCTGCTGATACGCCAGGCTTTCGTCCAGGAGTTTCATCGTGGCCTCCTTGAGTACGGGATGATAGGCCGCTCGGACCGCTTGGTTATCGATTCTGTCGTATCCGTCCAGCATGGCGTCGGCTATGGCCTGGCGAGTGCCTTTGACCCACCGTCCATCGTTTTGCACAATCGTTTGGAAGACGCCGGGGAACCCGTGCGATACGGTCTTGAAATCGCCATAAATGCCATACATGTCCAGCCCATCTTCTGACAGGCGGCCACCTAGTTCCTGCGCCCGGCTTTCGACATACTCCGCCGGCATGTTCTTGCGGGCAACGTCGAACCGAAACGCTGCTGCTTCAGGGGAGAGCATGATCAGCAGATCGTTGACCATGCTTGGTTGACCCTTTCGAGGGTTCGGATGCTGATTGACGTCCGAGCGGTTGAGCGCAACGAGGTCCCTCATCATGAGCGGGCGGATTCCCACCATGGAAGTTGTGGAGACCTGGCCGGAATGAAGTGCGTTGCGGTAGGCCAGATAGTGCCACTCGGAGCCGATTGGTGAGTCGACGTTGACGCCCAAGCTGGATAGTGCCTTTTCTGTTTGTGAAAGAAAAGCCGCGCTGACAGAAGGATCGACGATGTTGGCGGCGATGGCTTGGACGGCACGCCAGCCGTAGTTTCCCTTGTGGAGTTCTGCCCCATGACCTGAGACGCTGAAAGCGCCTACGCTGTTGAGGACATAATTTGGCAGAACAAGAAAGTCGTAGATGCCCGCGTTTGCAAGCTTCCAGAGGCCCAATGTCTCGTTCACGCGGCGGGTAGTGGGTGCGGCAGGTTCGGTGTCCGTGGATCGCAGCCCCAACGGGAATCCCAGTGCTTCGGACATTTCCGAGACAACTGCGTAATCAGTCGCGTGGGAGGGATTGCTGTTCGTGCAGTTGAACGCTGTGTGGGCCCTACCGCTCGACGACAACAGCGCCGCCGCGAGGAGCACTCTTGAATCCATGCCCCCGGAAAGCGCCAGCCTCACCGCATTGACGGAAACCCCGGAGAGAGTCTGCATCAAAGAAGCCATTCTCTGGCCCGCCAGGCGCATGCTTTCGGCATAGGAATCAGCGCGGAGTTCGAACACGCTTGCTGCAGACTGCCTGACCACGCTGAGGTTGATAAGTCGCTCAAAATTGATCCGGAGCGTTGTTCCGACCGGCGCATATTTGATTGCTTCCACAATGGTGTCCGGACTGAGCAGTTGACCGCCCATGGAATTTCCCCAGGACCTTGCCAGCGCTGCCTCGGAATTGATCAAGTTGGCATAACCAAACCGCTTTCGGAGCGCGGCAAGTATGTAGGCGGAGTCCGATATGGCTACAAAGTCGTTTTCGGCCGTATACAGAAGCGAGCACACTGAGAACAAGTCGTTCCTGACTGTGATTTCCGGTCCCGCCCAGGATGCCGTGATGTGACAACCTTCGATCGAATCCAATCGTGATGCATTGGGGTGGGCATTCGAAAAGTCGCGCATCCCGCTGGCGCCGAACACGACGGCCCGGTTCTCGTAATCAACGGCGAATCCTTTGAACAGGATGCCTTCGGTCTCTTGGACGTCAGAGTGGGCATCCCGGGCGAAATAGTGCATATGGACGCCGGCACGAAGGCGGACTGTTTTGTGTTCTTCCTTCTTCGTGAGCAGCACTTCCGCCCATTCTTGGATTTCTTTGGATCTGCGCTCATCCGCGATCACGATCAGGTAGTTCGACATGCTCCACTTTCCGCGTAGTTGGAGGCGCTCGACTACTTGAATACGCATTCCCGATCTCCGTTGCAGGAAGCTGCAACCCGACCGACACCCCCAGTTGGCCTATTCACACAAGCTGTCTGGATTGTACCCGCGGCTGATCTTTGCGCGGTCGCTCCGGCCGTCATTTGAACGCGATGCCTTAATGAAATCCGGTCCACCAATGACGGCCGACTTCCGGGTGGCTTCGGGCCAATGGTCCCCGGCTGGAGATATTCCCATATGCCGGCTGGCATGATGAATGTTGTGAGTGCACAACAACAGCCCGGGCCGGGCAATGATTCTGCGAACGGGGCGGACACACATTCCGCCGTCGTCCTCCTGGAGGAAGTGCGCCGGGCGCTGGACACTGCACACTGGCCACTGGAGCTTGCGGGCGTCGAAGGGTCCCGCGGGGCTGCCCGCGAAGCGGCGGCGCAGCTCGACGACTACATCATCCCGCGGTACCGCAGCCTGGACGCCCCGCTGCTCGCCGTCGTCGGCGGATCCACCGGTGCCGGAAAGTCCACCCTGGTCAACGCGCTGGTGGGCCACCCGGTGACCCGTTCCGGGGCCATCCGGCCAACCACCAGGCAGCCGATCCTCATCCACCATCCGGCCGAAGGAAACTGGTTCCGCGAGCAGCGCGTGCTTCCGGGCCTGAGCCGGATCGCCGGCACTCTGAACACGGGCGGGGCATTGCAGGCGCCGGTGCCCGGGGCCGGTCCCGACGAACAGGTGACCTCCCTTGTCCTTGTGGGGGACAACGCCGTTCCGCAGGGACTTGCGCTCCTGGACGCCCCCGACGTCGACTCCGTATCGGACCACAACCGCCGCTTGGCCGGTCAGTTGCTTGCGGCTGCCGACCTGTGGATTTTCGTGACCACCGCCAACCGCTACGCCGACGCCGTACCGTGGAAGCTGCTCCTGGATGCTGCTTCCCGGGACATCACCGTTGCCGTGGTGCTGGACCGCGTGCCGCAGGCCGCCGAGGATGAAGTGCGGAGCGACCTCGAGACGATGCTCCGCAGGCATGGATTGGGCAGCGCGAAGCTTTTCACCGTCCGGGAATCGGCGCTCGACGGCAACGGCATGCTGCCACGCGAAGCGGTGGAACCCCTGGCCGCTTGGCTCAAGGAACTTGCCGCAGACTCCGCTGCCCGTTCCTCCGTGGCGCGCCGGACCCTGCACGGCGCGGTAAGGTCCCTCGCCGGACGCTTGGAGGAGCTCGACCGCGCCGCCGCGGAGCAGGATGAAGCCGCCCGCATTCTTGGGTCCGTGGCCGACGAAGAGTATGCGCGCGCATTGCAGGCGATCCTGGACGCGAGTAAGGATGGTGCGCTCCTGCGCGGCGAAGTCCTCGCACGCTGGCAGGACTTCGTAGGGACGGGCGAATTCTTCCGGAGCCTCGAACAGAACGTGGGCCGGCTGCGGGACAGGGTCGGCGCGTTCTTCCGGGGTGAACCTGCCCCCGCAGTGCGGGTGGAGACTGCCATCGAAACGGGCCTCCACGCCGTGATCGTCGACGAAGCGAACAACGCCGCAGAGCACACTGAACGGCGCTGGCGTTCCGAACCCGGCGGCCGGGAACTCCTGGGTGAAGGCCTCGCGGCAGCCAGCCCGGGCTTTGCCGGGCAAGCGGCCGCCGAGATCCGTGCCTGGCAAGGGAGCCTCATGGAACTTATCCGCACCGAAGGACAGGACAAGCGGAGCAAGGCCCGCTGGCTTTCCTTCGGCGTGAACGGACTCGGAGCCGCATTGATGATCGTGGTGTTTTCGATGACGGCCGGGCTCAGCGGGCTGGAGATCGGCGTGGCCGGCGGCACCGCCGTCGTCGGCCAGAAACTCCTGGAAGCTGTCTTCGGCGAGGACGCCGTGCGACGGCTGGCGAAACGGGCACGCGAGGAACTGCACGAACGGTGCGACGCCCTGCTCGCCGCAGAGAAGGAACGCTTCCAGGGCCGGCTCGCCATGGGCGGGCGGCAACATGCCGGCAAACTTTCCGGGCTGGCAGTTGAACTCCGCACGCTGGCGGGGGCCGAATGAGCCGCCACGGACTGGTCCGCGAGGCGTCGCGGCTCCAACGCCAGCTCGAACTCCTCAACCAGGCGCGCGAACTCGGCGAGGGAGTCCTGCCCGGCGACGTCCTGGGAGATGCATATGAGGTGCTGGAACGGGCGAGTTCCCGGCGCTCGTTGTCCGCCGGACACACTGTGGTGGGCTTTTTCGGAGCGACCGGCAGCGGAAAGTCTTCACTGTTCAATGCCGTCAGCGGCACCACCGTGGCCACCGCAGCTGCGCGCAGGCCCACTACCTCACAGCCGTTGGCGGGGATCTGGGGCAGCGAAGGCAGCGGGCCCTTGCTCGACTGGCTTGAGGTCACAGACCGCCATCCCATGGAGAACGTCCCGGGGCTCGCAAGCGACGACAGCGGCCTGATCCTCCTGGACCTCCCGGATTTCGACTCCACCCGGCTCGCCAACCGTGAGATTGTGCACCGCCTGAGCGGAATGGTGGACGTGCTCGTCTGGGTCCTCGACCCGCAGAAATACGCCGACGCCGCCGTCCACAACGATTTCCTTGCGCCCCTTTCCTCCCATGGTGCAGTCACCTTGGTGGTCCTGAACCAGGTGGACACCCTTCCGGCGTCCGACGTTGAACCGGTGCTGGACTCCCTGCGTGGACTGCTCGCCCGGGACGGAATGGGCCAGGTCCGCGTCCTGCCGGCCTCTGCCGCGCAGGGCACGGGCGTCGCCGAGCTCCGATCTGCCATCCGGCAGGTGGTCGAGCGCCGTGAAGCCGCCACCCTGCGCCTCGCCGCGGACGTCGCGACGGCGGCCGGACACCTGGCGGTGGCCTCCGGCGAGGGCGAGGCCGCCGGAGTCAGCGGCGGCAGCCGTGCCCGGTTGTCGGAAGAACTCGCGACGGCGGCCCACGTCCCCTTGGTGGCGGACGCCGTCGCGCGTTCCTACAAACGCGAGGCCGTGCGGCGTACCGGCTGGCCGCTGACCCGCTGGCTGCTGAGGTTCACGCCCGATCCGCTCAGGCGGCTGAACCTCGGCCGGACGGACACGGATGCTTCGCTCAACAGGACTTCCCTTCCTGCTGCCGGTGCCCCGGAACGCGCGCGTTATGACGCCGCCATCCGGGAGTTCGCCGACGCCGCGTCGGCCGGCGCGCCGCAGCCGTGGCGGACGGTCATCCGCGATGCTGCGCTGAATGGCCGCAAGCAACTTCCCGACGCCTTGGACCAGGCGATCGCGGGCACCGACCTCAAGGCACAGCGGCGCTCCTGGTGGTGGTTCCCGTTCAACGTGCTCCAGTGGCTGTCCTTGCTGGTGGCCCTGGGCGGCGCGGGCTGGCTTGGAACCCTCGCTGTGCTGGGCTACCTGCAGATGCCGGTGCCGGACGTTCCCCGTGTGGAGGGCTGGCCGCTACCCACGCTGATGCTTGCCGGAGCTGTCCTGCTCGGCATTGTCCTTGCCCTTGCCGGGCGGGTGCTTGCGGGCGCTGCATCACGGGCGAGGAGCGCCGGTGCGCGAAAACGCCTGAAAGCCGCGGTGGCTGCAGTGGCGGGGGAGCGCATCGTGGAACCGGTGGAGCGGGAGCTGGCCCGCCTTGCCGGTTTCAACGCGGCCCTGAAGGAAGTACGCCGCGGTTCCCCGGCGTCAGGCGTTCCTGCGCGTGCTCCGCTCACAACGCCGCGACGGCGTCCCGCACCTTGATCATGGTGCGCAGGTTGCGCGTGGTGGTGGCCGCCTTGTAGCGGGACTTCGCGGTGATCTTGCTGAAGGGGCTGTCGATGGTGCCGCCGGCCGGTGCGAGCCAGGCGATGGCTTCCGGGCCGAGGCGGACCAGGTCCACGCCGCCGTCGGCCGCGCTGCCGAGGGCCGAACCGGCGTCGAACAGTTCGTCCAGGACGGCAGTGTCCGAGGACAGCGTGATGTAGCTATGCGTGGTTTTGTCGTCCGGGGGATAGGGGCAGGAAGCGACAAGCTCGGCGACGCGGGGGCCGTCCAGGACCACTACCCAGGCGTCGTAGCCGAAGGAATCACGCAGGCACTTCTCGAAGCGCTGCTTGACGGCCGCGGCGTCAAGCGCGCTGCCGAGCACCACGTTGCCGCTGGCGAGGAGCGTTTTTACGCCCTCGAACGGAAGCTCCGCCAGGGCAGCCTTCAGTTCCGCCATTTTGATGTTGATTCCGCCCACATTGATGCCGCGCAGGAATACCGCAAAGCTGTTCATGGGCCCACCCTACTGCGGACGGACGACACTGACGTGGCTTGGCGCCGGGGCCTAGTCGTTGCCTTTGCGCAGGGCTTCGGTGAGGACGCGTGCCGCATTGCAGACGACCTCTGCGTGCAGGCGGCCCGGCTGCCGGGTGAGGCGTTCGATCGGGCCGGAGATCGAGACGGCGGCAATCACGCGGCCGGACGGTCCGCGCACCGGCGCCGAAACGGAGGCGACCCCCGGCTCGCGTTCGCCGAGGCTCTGGGCCCAGCCCCGGCGTCGTACTCCTGCCAGGACGGTCGGCGTAAAGCGGGCGTTCTGCAGTCCGTCCAGCAGGCGGTCGTGGTCTTCCCATGCGAGCAGTACCTGGGCCGCGGAGCCGGCCTTCATGGACAGCTGTGTTCCCACGGGGATCGTGTCGCGCAGGCCGATAGGTCGTTCGGCTGACGCGACGCAGACGCGCCAATCGCCTTGGCGGCGGAAGATCTGGGCGCTCTCGCCGGTAGCGTCGCGCAACTGGATCAGCACGGGGCCGGCGGAGGCGATCAGGCGGTCTTCGCCGGCGGCCGACGCGAGTTCCACAAGGCGGCTACCCAGGACGAAACGGCCTTGGATGTCGCGGCTGACCAGGCGGTGATGGACAAGCGCCAGCGCAAGGCGGTGCACGGTGGGCCGGGCAAGGCCCGTGGCGGCCACCAGCTGCGCGAGCGTGGTGGGCCCGGCCTCAAGCGCGTCCAGCACCTGGGCCGCTTTATCAATGACACCGACTCCACTAGAATTGTCCATGTAATGATATTGCCGTCTCAATATCTGAGATGCAAGTTGTTTCGCTGGCGCGCTGACGCGGCGCTCATGTTCAGTGGAATCACACAAGACAACCGCAGTTGAAGGGAGCAGGCCGTGGGGAAAACACTGGCCGAGAAAGTTTGGGATGCGCACGTGGTGCGCAAGGGCGACGGCGAAGGAGCCAACGCCCAGCCGGACCTTCTGTTCATCGATCTGCACCTCGTCCATGAAGTGACATCCCCGCAGGCCTTCGAGGGCCTGCGCCTGGCCGGCCGCCAGCTGCGCCGCCCGGACCTCACCATTGCCACCGAGGACCACAACACCCCCACGCTGGAGATCGACAAGCCGATCGCGGACCTCACCAGCCGCACCCAGATCGACACCCTGCGCGCCAACTGCAAGGAATTCGGCGTCCGCCTGCACTCGCTGGGCGACAAGGAACAGGGCATCGTCCACGTCGTCGGTCCGCAGCTCGGCCTCACCCAGCCGGGCATGACCATTGTGTGCGGCGACTCCCACACCTCCACCCACGGTGCGTTCGGTGCGCTGGCAATGGGCATCGGCACCTCAGAGGTTGAGCACGTCATGGCCACCCAGACGCTGTCCCTCAAGCCCTTCAAGACCATGGCCATCAACGTCGAAGGCACCCTGCGCCCCGGCGTCAGCGCCAAGGACATCATCTTGGCCGTGATCGCGAAGATCGGTACCGGCGGCGGGCAGGGCTACGTCCTGGAATACCGCGGCTCCGCCATCCGGGCTCTCTCCATGGAAGCCCGCATGACCATCTGCAATATGTCCATCGAAGCCGGTGCCCGCGCCGGCATGGTGGCTCCGGACGAGACCACCTACGCGTACATGAAGGGCCGGCCGCACGCTCCGGAAGGCGCCGACTGGGATGCCGCCGTCGAGTGCTGGAACACCCTGCACACCGACGCCGACGCCAGCTTCGACGTCGAAGTGGACCTCGACGCCGACACGCTGGAACCGTTCGTCACCTGGGGAACCAACCCCGGCCAGGGCGTCTCCCTCAACGACGCCGTGCCCTCGCCCGAGGACTTCGGCGACGAGAACGCCAAGCTCGCTGCCGAGCGTGCACTGCAGTACATGGGCCTGGAAGCCGGAACGCCGATGAAGGACATCCGCGTGGACACTGTCTTCCTGGGCTCCTGCACCAACTCGCGCATCGAGGACCTGCGTGCCGCTGCCGACGTGATCCGTGGTCGCGCCAAGGACCCCAACGTCCGCATGCTGGTGGTGCCCGGTTCGGCCCGCGTCCGACTCGAAGCCGAAGCCGAAGGCCTGGACAAGGTGTTCAAGGAATTCGGCGCTGAGTGGCGCTTTGCGGGCTGCTCGATGTGCCTCGGCATGAACCCGGACCAGCTGGCGCCGGGGGAGCGCTGCGCGTCCACCTCGAACCGCAACTTCGAAGGCCGCCAGGGCAAGGGTGGCCGCACCCACCTGGTCTCGCCCGTCGTGGCGGCGGCGACCGCCGTCCGCGGCACGCTCAGCTCGCCTTCCGACCTGGAATCCGTCCCCGTCGCCGCCGGCGACGCCGCCTAGGAGGACCCCCTTGGAAAAGTTCACCACCCACACCGGCATCGGTGTCCCCCTGCGCCAGAGCAACGTGGACACGGACCAGATCATCCCCGCCGTCTACCTCAAGCGCATCACCCGCACCGGCTTCGAAGACGCGCTCTTCGCCGGCTGGCGCAAGGACGAGTCCTTCATCCTGAACCAGGAGCCGTTCAAGGCCGGCTCCGTGCTGGTCGCCGGACCCGATTTCGGCACCGGTTCCTCCCGCGAGCACGCGGTCTGGGCCCTGAAGGACTATGGCTTCAAGGCCGTCCTCTCCTCCCGTTTCGCCGACATCTTCCGCGGCAACTCGGGCAAGCAGGGACTCCTGGCCGCACAGGTGGCACAGGACGATATCGAGCTCATCTGGAAGGTGCTGGAAAACAACCCCGGCACCGAGGTCAAGGTGGACCTGGTCTCCAAGACTGTGGAATGCGGCAACGTCGTGGCACCGTTCGACATTGACGACTACACCCGCTGGCGCCTGCTCGAAGGCCTGGACGACATCGGCCTGACCCTGCAGCACGAGGCGGACATCACGGCCTACGAGGCCACGCGCCCGTCCTTCAAGCCGAAGACGCTGCCGGCGAAGAGCTAGCTTCGGTTCCGCGCCCGTTCCCCACTCCGGTACCCGTTCCTGCGGGCGCCTCGGTTGGGGAGCGGGCGCTTTTTCCGTGCGTGTGGCTTTTTCCGGGGCGGCCGTTGCGTGCCCAGGCGCCCGCCTCAATAAGGGTGCTCCGGTCGGAAACGGGCGCGGCGCCGGCACCGCGTCCCAGCATTTCGAATCAGTAACGCCAGCTTCTATGCTTAGCTTGGGCCTTCGGCAGTATGGGGGCATCAACTCGTGAGGAAACCGGTATAGATGAGCAGTGTCCTGACAATCCGCGGCGGCGTACCCCTGACCGGCCGCGTCACCGTTCGCGGCGCGAAGAACCTTGTACCCAAGGCCATGGTCGCGTCCTTGCTCGGGAGCGAACCGTCGGTGCTCCGGAACGTTCCGGAAATCAAGGACGTCGAGGTTGTCACCAGCCTGCTGAAACTGCACGGCGTCACCGTGGAGAAGGACCCTGCAACGGGCGATCTCACCCTGGATCCCAAGGACGCGAAGACCGCGTCAAGCACTGCGATCGATGCCCATGCCGGCGACTCCCGGATCCCGATCCTGTTCTGCGGCCCGCTGATCCACGCGATCGGCGAGGCCTTCATCCCCGACCTTGGTGGCTGCAAGATCGGCGACCGCCCCATCGATTTCCACCTGAACGTACTGCGCCAGTTCGGCGCCGTCGTTGAGAAGCGGCCCGGCGGCATCCACATTTCCGCGCCGAAAGGCCTGCACGGAGCCAAGATCTCCCTGCCGTACCCCTCCGTCGGCGCCACCGAGCAGGTCCTGCTCAGCGCCACCCGGGCCGAAGGCATCACCGAGCTCAGTGGTGCCGCCACCGAACCGGAGGTCATCGACCTCATCGCCGTGCTCCAGAAGATGGGCGCCATCATCAGCGTCCAGACGGACCGCACCATCCGGATCGAAGGCGTCAAGGATCTCCGTGGCTACGACCACCGCGCGCTGCCGGACCGGAACGAGGCCGCATCCTGGGCTTCCGCGGCCCTCGTGACCCGCGGCGACATCTTCGTCGAGGGCGCATCGCAGCGGGACATGATGACCTTCCTGAACACCTACCGCAAGGTGGGCGGCGGCATGGACATCCGCGAAGACGGCATCCGCTTCTACCACCCGGGCGGCAAGCTCAGCCCGCTGGTCCTGGAAACCGACGTGCACCCCGGCTTCATGACCGACTGGCAGCAGCCCCTGGTTGTGGCACTCACCCAGGCCGAGGGCGTCTCCATCGTCCACGAGACCGTCTACGAAAACCGCTTCGGTTTCACCGAGGCCCTAAGCCGCATGGGTGCCACCATCCAGGTGCACCGTGAATGCCTGGGCAGCGTGCCGTGCCGCTTCGGCCAGCGCAACTTCCTGCACTCGGCCGTCATCTCCGGCCCCACGCCGCTGAAGGGGACGGACATCGACATCCCGGACCTCCGCGGCGGCTTCAGCCATCTCATCGCGGCCCTCGCCGCCACCGGAACCTCCCGCGTCACCGGCATTGACATCATCAACCGCGGCTACGAGCGTTTCACCGAGAAGCTCGCAGGCCTCGGCGCAGATTTCGACATCACCGACTCCAAGTAAGCGGGGGACCCCTTTGAAGGAACCGGCCAAGAGCCGCGCCACATTCGTGCTCCTCGCGGGGATCGCACGGCCGTTGATGAACATCCTGATGGCCAAGAAATGGGAAGGCACCGAAAAGCTTCCCCGGGGCGGCTTCATCGCCGCGCCGAACCACTGCACTGAGATCGACCCCATCGTGATCGGGCACATGCTCTACAACCAGAAGCGTCCGCCGCATTTCCTCGCGAAGGCGGGGCTGTTCAAGGTGCCCGTGATCGGTTCCCTGCTGCGCGCCACCCGCCAGATTCCGGTGGAACGCTCGACGGCGGGTGCTAACCGTTCGCTGCAGGCGGCCCAGGAGGTGGTGGACGCCGGAGGCGCCATCATCATCTACCCGGAAGGTACCCTCACCCGGGATCCGGCGCTGTGGCCGATGAAGGGCCACACCGGCGCTGCCCGCCTTGCCATCCAGACCGGAGCCCCCGTGGTGCCGATGGCCCATTGGGGTGCCCATGAAGTCTTCCCGCGCTATGCGAAGCGGTTCCACATCTTCCCCCGGAAGACCTCGCGCATCCTGGTCGGCGAGCCACTGGACCTGAGCAGGTTCGCGGACCGGCCGCTGGACCGCAGCACGCTCAACGAGGCCACGGACCTCATCATGGACGCCATCACCAAGCTCCTCGCCGAGCTCCGCGGTGAAGAACCGCCCGCCGAGCGCTGGGACCCCGCGGCACACAACCAGTCCAAGCAGGGCCGCTTCCAGGCCCGCGGCACGGATAAACCCGGCACCGATAAGCCGGGCACGGACAAACCGGGCAAGGCTGCGGCCAAGGGGGAGGGCAAATGAGCGCAGCAGCCGCGTTCGAACCGGACGTCGTCGCCGTCCTCGGCGCCGGTTCCTGGGGCACCACCTTCGCCAAGGTCCTGGCCGACGCCGCCACCGCGGCGGGCAAGGAGCGCAGTATCCGGATCTGGGGACGCCGCTCCGAAGTGGTGGCCCAGATCAACGGTGAGCACCTCAACGAGCAGTACCTGAAGGACACGCTACTGCCGGCGTCGATCTCCGCGTCCACCGATGTCGAAGAAGTGCTCGACGGCGCCGCCCTGGTGATCCTCGCGGTTCCCGCCCAGTCCCTGCGCCCCCAGCTCAAGGACTGGAAGGATCTGGTGGCGCCGGGCGCCGTCGTTGTTTCGCTCATGAAGGGCCTGGAGCTCCGCACTGATTCGCGCATGAGCCAGGTGATAGCCGAGGAACTGGACATCCCGGAGAACCGGGTTGCCGTGGTGTCCGGCCCCAACCTGGCGATGGAAATCGCCCGCGAGGAACCCACGGCATCCGTGGTGGCCTGTTCCGACGAGAACACCGCCGCCGCGATCGCCCACTGCTGCACCGCACCATACTTCCGCCCGTACACGAGCACCGATGTGGTCGGCGTCGAAATCGGCGGCATCGTCAAGAACATCATTGCCCTCGCCGTCGGTATCTGTGAAGGCAAGCAGATGGGCGACAACACCAAGGCATCGGTCATCACCCGCGGGCTCGCGGAGACGTCCCGGCTGGCCCTGGCCCTGGGCGGCGAAGCGCATACCATGGCCGGGCTCGCCGGGCTCGGCGACCTTGTGGCCACCTGCTCCTCCCCGTTGTCCCGCAACCACACTGCGGGCCGGCTGCTTGGCCAGGGCCTGTCCCTGGACGAGGTGACGGAGAAGATGACCCAGACGGCGGAGGGCATCAAATCCGGGTACGCTGTCAACGAGCTGGCCGCCAGCCTTGGCGTCGACATGCCGATCACCGCGGCCGTGGTGGCCGTCCTGGAAGGCAAGCTTTCCGTTGATGAACTCGGGCCCCGGCTCCTTGCCCGCTCCCTGAAGTCCGAAGGCGATTACTGACTGTGACCGAAAAGATCCAGACCACCGGAACTCCCGACGGCGGCCGGCGGCCCCGCGTCGCCGTGCTGTTCGGCGGCCGCTCCAGCGAGCACGCCGTCAGCTGCGTGACGGCGGCCGGCGTGATGGGCGCGATCGACAAGAGCAAGTACGACGTGATCCCAATCGGCATCGCGAAAAGCGGCCAGTGGGTCCTCCCGGCCGCGGACCTCAGCCAGTGGTCGCTCAGCTCGGCCGAGCTGCCGGAGGTGGCCCCCTCAGGCAAGACCGTAACCCTTTCGGAAGTCGGCGGCACCCATCAGCTCGTCGTCACCGAACCCAACGCGGTTCCGCAGGAACTCGGTTCCGTGGACGTGGTATTCCCGTTGCTGCACGGGCCGTGGGGCGAGGACGGCACCATCCAGGGCTTGCTGGAGCTTTCCGATACCCGCTACGTCGGCGCCGGGGTGCTGGCGTCCGCCGTCGGCATGGACAAGCACTTCATGAAGGTCGTCTTCGAAGCCGCCGGGCTCAAGGTGGGGCCTTATGTTGCCGTCACCGACCGGGAATGGTGCAACGATCCCGAAGCTGTCCGCAAGAAGGTGGACCTGCTTGGCTACCCGGTGTTCGTGAAGCCCGCGCGGGCGGGATCGTCCATGGGCATCTCCAAGGTTGATTCCCTTGAGGGCCTGGATGCCGCGATCGAAGAAGCCCGCCGGCACGACCTCAAACTGGTGATCGAGGCAGGCATCACGGGCCGCGAAATCGAGTGCGCGGTGCTCGAAGGCCGCGGGAGTGACGCCCCGCGCACTTCCATGCCAGGGGAGATCGCCGTCACGTCCGGCGGACATGAGTTCTACGACTTCGCTGCCAAATATGTCGAGGACGGCGCCGCGGCGCTGAGCTGCCCCGCGGACATGCCCGACGAAGCGATTGCCCGCGTGCGGGAGCTCGCGGCGGCAGCCTTTGACGCCGTCGGCGCCGAGGGCCTGAGCCGGGTGGACTTCTTCTACACCCCGGACGGCGAACTCATCATCAACGAGATCAACACCATGCCCGGATTCACGCCCAAGAGCATGTATCCGCAGATGTGGGCGGCCTCCGGCCTGCCGTACGCGGAGTTGATCGACGAACTGATCCACCTGGCCCTGCACCGCAAGACAGGCCTGCGCTAAGCCCCACCGGCTATTTGCTCTTCGGGAGGTTCTGCAGTTCTTCCTGGCCCACGCAGTGGCGCACGGCCTTGATCTTGCCTGCCGCCTGCGCGAGGTCGGCGAGGACGGTGGCGGAGCTGATGACGTTGGGGTCCATGAGGATCTCGGTGGCGGGTTCCCGGCCATAGGTGGTCAGGGTCCACACCGGATTCCCTTCCTTGATGACCCAGTCGATGTCGTTGACGCTGACGCAGCGGTCCGTGGTGGGCGGCGGGACGTTCACGCCGCAGCGCAGGATCACCTGGGACGGCTCGCCCCACGCCGCGGTGGCCTGGCTGTTCGTCTTGCGAAGCTTGGCGTCCCCGATCGCGTCCGGAAGCGCGACCATCATCGGCGCGCAGGCGGGGTTGGCGGCGTCGGCCGCTGCTTTCACGTCTACCGCGGGAGTGCAGGCGGTCAGCACCAGCAGGGTAGCGGAAACGGCGAGTGCCGCCGTCGCGGTTCGGGTTCGGGGAGCGGGCCGGAAAATCACCATTCCAGCCTACGTGCCCCGTGACGGGGCGGCGAACCTGAGCGGAAACTGGGAGGTCCCGGCGCGGCGGCATGGGATGATGGCGTGAATAGTTTTGCCATGGGGATGAAGGATTGAGGATGCACAACGACGATTTGCTGCCTGAAAGCGCGCCAGAGGAAACTGCCCCGCAAAGGAAGAAGCGCACCGCACGCAACGTCCTGCTGGGCTTCCTGGCGGTGGTGCTGATCGCCGGTGTAGTCAGCGGGTTCTATGTGTACAACCTCGCCAACAGCTTCAATACCAAGACCCAGAAGATTGAAAACGCCTTCCCCGAGGAATCCACCCGGCCTACCAAGCCGGAGCTGCCGAACGGCGGGGATGCAATGAACATCCTGGTCCTCGGCAGCGACTCCCGTTCGGCGCCTGTGAATACCGCGGAGAAGGGCGCTCCTTCAGACCAGCGCTCCGACTCCATGATGCTCCTGCATATTCCCGCCGACCGGAAGAACATCTTCATCACCTCGATCATGCGGGATACCTGGGTGGAGATCCCGGGGCATGGCAGCGCCAAGATCAATGCGGCCATGGCGTTCGGCGGCATTCCGTTGGTTGTCCAGACGGTGGAGGGCATCCTCGATGCGAGGATCGACCACGTCGCTGTGATCGATTTCGAAGGCTTCAAGTCCATGACGGATGCCTTGGGCGGAGTCGAAGTGAATGTTCCCCTTGCCTTCAGCACCAAGCATTTCGATTTCGCCAAGGGAAAGCAGACACTTGACGGCGATCACGCTTTGGCGTTCGTGAGGGAACGCTATGCCTTTGCCGACGGAGACTACCAGCGCGTCAAGAACCAGCAGCTTTTCCTCAAGGCCCTTATGGGTAAATTCCTGACAACTGAAACCCTCACCAATCCGGCCAAGATCAGCTCGGTGGTGGACCAGGTATCGCCGTATGTGTCCGTTGACCAGACTCTTGACGCCATGGCAGTCGGCAAGCTCGCGGTGGAGTTGCGTAACGTCCGGGCCGGTGACGTGGAAAGTTTCACCCTGCCGAACAGCGGAACGGGATGGTCCGAGGACGGGCAGTCGATCGTTGTACCTGACCAGGCAGCAATTGACGCCCTCAAGAAAGCCCTCAAAGAGGACAAAGTCGGCGAATACCTTGCGGCGCAGGGCATCGCGAACTAGCCCGGGAAAAAAGTAAGAATGCGGGCTGCGTCGACCGGATGAATTATGCTGGTCACGGGTCCATTGACTGGACTTTCAATTTTTCTTTGGGTATCTGGCTCGGTTCGTCCTTCCCTTGCCGGGAGGCTGGCGACCATCGCCGCGATCGCCGTGGGGGCAACAGTGATGAAGTTTGGCGGTACCGTGCGTAGATTAGCCGGAGCAGTGGTGCTCGCGCTCCTGCTGGGCGCGCCCGTTGGCGCGGCCGCCGCCGAAGAAATTCCCACGCCGCCTCCTTCCGAACAACCGTCACCGGAGCAGCCGGCCACTGAGCCGTCGGCGCCGGAAGAACCGGCGCCCGAGGAATCCCCGGTGGATCGTCCGCCGTTCATCCCGGACATTCCGGTGGTTGAGGAGCCCCCGCTCGTCTTGCAGCCTCCCGCCGGTGGCGGCTCGGGGACCGTCCAGCAGCCTGCGCCAATACAGCCCGCGCCGGCTCCGGCCCCGGTCGGATCGTCTGTTCCGGCTGCGCCATCCGTGCCGTCGGTGCCGGTCCCCGTGACCGGGCCTTCGCCGGCCGCCGAAGTCCTGGCGCCGCCCCTTGAAGAAACGGTTCCGACGGCGACGCCAAGCCCGACCGCGACTACGGCCGCGGGCACGAAGACGCCTGAGGGCACCCGGACTGCTGCGCCCTTGCCCTTCCCGGAGCCGGTGGCGCGCACTGTCGATTCGGTGGTCACGGCCGCCACGGGTAGTCCGCTTTACGTTCAGATCCTCACGGTGCTTGCTTTGGTGGGGGCAGGAGTGCTGTACTTCCGGTACATGGGGGCCAAGACCCAACGCACCCCGGTCCGGAGCCACAAGTAGCCCATGCAGATCGCACCTCCTTCCGCGCCCACCCCCGCGGACACCGCACCGCGCCTGACCCTTCTTACCCATTCCTATTGGCCGGAGAGCAGCCCACCCCAGCGCCGCTGGACTGCGCTGGCCAAGGAATTCTCCGCATCCGGTTGGCAGATCGACGTGGTGACGCCGGTAGCCCACACGCCGCATGGCCGCAGGGAGCTTCCCCGGGAGCTCGCCGGCCGGGCAATGCGCTCCCAGGAGGGCCCGTCGTCGGAACGCATCCGGCGGGTGCCGTACCTGCGCCACGGCAGCTCCCACCTGGCCCGCTTCATTGACCAGTGTTTCTCTGCCATGCTTTCGGTGCCCTTGGGGCTGTTCACCCGCAGGCCCGACGTCGTCATCGTCACTGCGCCGAGCCTGCCCACCCTTGGGGCCGGTTACCTGCTGGCACGACTGCGCCGCGTCCCCCTTATCGTCGAAATGCGTGACGCGTGGCCGGACCTTGCCCGCGACGCCCGCTTGGTCCAGGGCCGGGTCAAGAGCCTGGCCGAACACGTGGTGGAGTTCGTGCAGCGGCGCGCCGACCTGGTGGTCACCGTCACCGAAGGTTTTGCCGCGACTCTCCGGGCGCGCGGCATGGCCAAGGTGGCCACGGTCAGCAACGGGGTGCGCCTGGAAAAGATCCCGGTGCTGGAACCGCCCGCGCTGGAGCGTGACACCTTCGAAGTCCTGTACCTCGGCAACCACGGCAAGAGCCAGAAGCTCGATGTTGCGATCCGCGCCAGCGCCTTGGTGGGGGATTCAATGCACCTCCACATGGTGGGCAGCGGGGTGGAGCGGCGCGGGCTTGAGCACCTCGCCCGTCGGCTCGGTGCGCCCGTGACTTTCCACGATCCGATGCACGGCAAAGAGGTCATGGAACGCTACGCATCGGCCGACACCTGCCTGGTGTCCCTGAGGGACGACTGGAAATCCTTCGAGACCACGGTGCCTTCCAAGACCTATGAAGTCCTGGCCATCGGGCGCCACATCACCGCCGTAGTCCGTGGAGAGGCCGCCCGCATCATCGAGGACGCAGGCGCGGGGGATATCGTCGAAAGCTCGCCGGAGGCCCTGGCAGCGCTGTGGAAGGAACTGGCCGCAGACCGGGGCCGGCTGATCCGCAACGGGGACGGTCGGCAATGGGTCAAGGAGCACGCCGATTACCCGTACCTTGCCGCGCGCTACATGGAACTGATCCGCTCCGTGCTGGCCGATGCGGGGGAGAAGCGGCGATGAAGGAGATCCTGGATAACTTCCGGATGGCCGCAAGCACCGTGCGCGAACACCTCAGCGACGATCCTGCGCTGCTGGCCCTCCAGGTTTCCCGGCGCCTGCCGTCACGGCTTGTGCGGCCGCTGGCCAAAGCCGTCACGAAAGCCGCCGGCCCGGAATCCGCAGCGTCGGCGGTACTTCTTGCGGGGCTCATGGGCGGCGAAGACCGGGAGGTTGTCCGCCGGCTGGAAACGGCTCTGTCCCGTGGCGCTTTCGGAGCGGAACAGGCCCGGGCGATGGCCGATGTCGCGCTCGTTGCCAACCGCCCGGACCTCGCGGAATCCTTGCTGCGGCGGGCCGCGGGTGCCCGCCGCTTCCGTGCCGCGCAGGCACGCAAATACTGGTACGACGGCGAGCCGGCTGCCGCCGTCGGGATCCTCGACGACGCCGACGGCGGAGCTGAACGCCGGCAAGGCAGGCGCCTCGCCGCCGAGCTGGAGCTGCTGGAAGGGTGGGCTCCGGTGCTCCCGGCCGTCACCTATGAACCGCTTCCGCGGCGCGTGCTCCACCTTCTGACGAATTCGCTCCCGCACACCGCAAGCGGTTATGCACAGCGTTCGCATTCAATCCTCCTGGCCCAGCAGGAGGCCGGCTGGGAAACCATGGCGGTGACCCGTATCGGCTACCCCGTGCAGGTAGGGAAACTCGCTGCGCGGCACCAGGATGTCGTGGACGGGATCCGGTACCAGAGGATCCTGCCACCGCGGCTTGCACCCACGATCACCGACCGGCTGCAGCAGCAGGCCGAAGCCCTGCTGGACATTGCGCTGGAGTTCAGGCCCGCGGTGCTGCACACCACAACGCACTACGTGAACGCCCTCGTGACGCGAGCAGTGGCCGGGGCGCTCGGCATTCCGTGGGTCTATGAGGTCCGCGGACAGCTGGCCGACACCTGGGCGGCCACGCGTGGACCCCAGGCAAGGAGCAGCCAGCGCTATACCCTGTTCCAGGCCCGCGAAGCTGAGGCCATGCGGAGCGCGGACCTCGTGGCGACCCTCGGCGCGGCGATGAAAGCCAACATTGTTTCCGCCGGCGTCCCGGAAGAAAAAGTGCTGGTCACGCCCAATTCCGTGGGCGGCGAATTCCTTGCGGCCCCGGCTCCGGCGGAAGCCGCGCGGGCGGAACTCGGCCTGGATCCGGACGCGCAGTACATCGGTACCGTCAGCAGCCTGGTGGCCTACGAAGGAATCGATGACCTGGTGTCCGCTTTCGGGCTGCTCGCGCCGCGCCACCCGCGCTTGAAGCTGCTGATAGTGGGCGACGGCGTGGCGCTGCCGGCACTGCGCGAACAGGTGCGTTCCGCCGGGCTGGGGCAGCGCGTGGTGTTCACCGGAAGGGTGCCGCGGGAGCAGGCACACCTCTATCACCGGGCTTTGGATGTCTTCGTTGTTTCACGAAAAGATCTGTCCGTGACGCGGGACGTGACACCATTGAAACCGGTGGAAGCCATGGCGTGCGCCCGTCCGGTGGTCGCCAGCAGGCTTCCCGCGCTTGCTGAAATCGTCCAGGACGGGGTCACCGGGCTGCTGGCGGAGGCCGGGAATCCGCAGGATTTGGCCTCCGCGATCGGCCGGCTGCTGGGCTCTGCACAGCTTCGGAAGAAGCTGGGCGGTGCCGGGCGCACGGCCGTACTGGAGACAAGGACGTGGCGGGCGAATGCCGAAGCCATGACCTTGGCCTATGCGACATTGATGGAGAAGGTGGATTGAGTCCGAACAAGCAGAAACTGGCCGCGCCCGCTGCCGTCCAGCCGTTGTCTGTCGACATGCGGGCCCTCACCAGGGTGGGTGCACGGCCGGGATTCCTTGACTACCTCGTACAGCTATGGGATTTCCGGCAGTTCATCTTCTACGATGCCCGGGCCCGGGTGCAGAGCGGAACCAGGCGCGACCGCTTGGGCAGTGCGTGGCTGCTCCTGAACCCGGTGTTCAACGGGCTCACCTTCTACATCATCTTCGGGATGCTGCTGAATACCAGCCGGGGCATCGAAAATTACGTCGGCTATTTGGTGATCGGCATCTTTCTTTTCCAGTTCAGCGCCGGATCCATCACCTCCGGGGCCCGGTCCATCAGCAACAACAAGTCCGTGGTGCAGGCGTTCAACTTCCCCCGCGCGGCCCTTCCGATCGGCGCGAACATCCGTGAATTGATTGCCGCGGTTCCGCTGGTCCTGGCGATGCTGCTGATCGTGGTGCTCTTGCCGCCGGCCGAAACGATCAGCCCCCTGTGGTTATTGATCCTGCCGGCAATTCTCCTGCAGTTCATCTTCAACCTCGGTGTGGGCCTGATCCTGGCCCGCCTTATTTCCAAGGTGAACGATTTCGCGCATCTGTTGCCATTCCTCATGCGTGCGTGGATGTATGGCTCGGCGGTGTTCTACTCCTACGAAAGGTTCATCGACCATCCGGAGATCCTGCGGATCATGAAGATGAATCCGCTTTTCAACGTCATCAATATTGTGAGGGACTGCCTGTTGTACAACCGGCTTCCGGAATGGGAATCCTGGGCCATGCTCATCGTTTTTGCGCTCAGCGCCCTGTGCGTTGGAATGTTCTTCTTCTGGCAGGGGGAAGAGAGCTATGGTCGCAGCTGAGGAAACAGTTTTCGTCGAAGGCAGCCCTTGTGTTGTCCTCGATTCGGTCTCCATGTCCTACCGTGTTCCGACGACGGCCAGCGAGGGAGATGTGCCCGAAAGCCGCATCGGCCGTGCCCTTCGGAAGATCAGCGGAAAACAAGCCAAGGTTCGGGTGAACGCCCTGAACGAGCTCTCCCTGGTGGTGGAGCGCGGCGAATCCGTGGGCATCATCGGTCGTAACGGCTCGGGCAAGAGCACGCTGATGAAGTTGATCTGCGGCCAGGAGAAGGCCACCACGGGCGCTGTGTACGCCTCGAGCACCCCGATCTTGCTCGGCGTCAATGCGGCCCTGGTCCCGGACCTTTCGGGCGACCAGAACATCGTCCTTGGCTGCCTGGCCATGGGCATGGACCGGAAAACGATCGACGAGAAGTTCGACAGCATCGTGGAACTGTCCGGCCTGGCCTCCTCCATCCATCTGCCCATGAAGTCCTATTCCTCGGGCATGGGTTCGCGACTGCGCTTCGCCATTGCGGCGGCGGTTGACCCGGAAATCCTGCTGGTGGACGAGGCCCTGAACACCGGCGACGCGCAGTTCGTGGACCGCAGCCGCCAAAGGATGGCTGAACTGCGCAACAACGCCGGCAGCGTCTTCCTGGTCAGCCACAGCCTGAGCACCATCGAGGATATGTGCTCGCGGGTGTTGTGGCTGGACCACGGTGACCTGATCATGGACGGCGACCCCAAGACCACCACCACGGCGTATAAGCGGTTTATCAGTCGTCTGGCCAACGGACACGAGAAGCCCGCATTCCAGCTGAGGGATGCGTCGAGAAGGAAACTTGTGGCGGCACAGGTCAAGCCCAGAATCAGCGGCAGACGAAAGCTCGGCGAAGCATGAGCCGGTCCGCAGAGTTTCGGAAGATGCTGTGGCACCTCCGCAAAGGAGGCCTGCGGCAGGTCCGCCAATGGCAGTCGCGCCGACAGGCCCAGGCGGTCCGCTATTCGATCCGCAACATTCAGGGCGCCGAGGGCGCGTGGACGGGCCGCGGGCGGAAGCGCCGCCTCGCCTTCAACACGCCCGGGTTTCCGGCTGTCCCGCCCCGGCGCGCTGACCTGCGTGTCGCGGTTATCCTCGACGAGTTCTCCGACCTTGCCTTCGGCTACGAGTGGACCACCGTGCGGCTCTCACGCCGCGGCTGGCGTGCCGAACTTGCGCAGGCTCCCCTTGATTTCCTGTTTGTGGAGTCCGCTTGGAACGGCAACGGCGGTGAGTGGAAGTACCAGCTGGCGGGCGCAAGCGGAGTGAAACAGGACTTTGTGGAGCTGCTCGAGCACTGCCGGGCCAATGGCATCCCCACAGTCTTCTGGAACAAGGAAGATCCGCCCCACTTCGAGGACTTCTTACCTGCTGCACGGCTTTTCGACGTCGTCTTCACCAGCGACAGCAACAAGGTCGACGAGTACCGCCGCCGGCTGGGGCATGAGCGGATCGGCGTCCTGCCGTTCGCGGCCCAGCCGCGCATCCATGCTCCCATCCGGCCACGCCATGGGCACCAGGAACGCGGTGTGGCCTTTGCGGGCATGTACTTCGCGCACAAGTACCCGGAGCGGCGGGAACAGATGGACCTGTTGCTTGGTGCAGCCCTCGATGCGTCCCGGAAGGACCGCGATGCGGCCCTTGAAATATTCTCCCGACAGCTTGGCGGAGATCCGAACTACCAGTTCCCCGGGGAGTTTGCGGAGAACGTCGTGGGGAGCCTCAGCTATGAGCAGATGCTCACGGCCTACAAGGCGTACAAAGTCTTCCTCAACGTGAACTCCGTGGTCGATTCACCAAGCATGTGCGCGCGCAGGATCTTTGAAATCACGGCCTCTGGCACACCTGTGGTCAGCACTCCCTCGCAGGCAGTACACCGCTTCTTCCCCCCGGACGAAGTGTTCTCGGCCGAAACCCGTGACCAAGCGGCCGCCCAGCTGCGCATGCTGGTCAGAAGCCCGGAGATGCGCGACCGCGTGGTGCACCGCGCGCAGCGGCGGATCTGGCGGGAACATACATACTCCCACCGGGCGGAACAAGTGGTTGCCGGCGCCTTGCCGTCGAAATCGGCTCCCGTGGCGACCCCGTCGGTCAGCGCCCTGGTGAGCACCATGCGCCCGGCCCGGCTGGAACACATCCTGAGCGCCGTGGGCAGCCAGTCCGGCGTCGACATGGAACTGGTGCTTCTGGCCCACGGCTTCCATATGGACGCCGGGCGCCTGAAAGGCCTCGCGAAGGACCATGGCGTGGAGAACATCCGTTATCTCGAGGCGCCGTCCGGAGTGAGCCTTGGCGAGTGCCTGAACCGGTGCGTCGCCGCGTCCGGGGGAGAGGTTCTCAGCAAAATGGACGACGACGACTACTACGCACCCCACTACATGCTTGACCTGGTACTCGCACTGGACTATTCCGGGGCGGCTGTGGCAGGGAAGCAAGCCCACTACATGCACTTCGTGGAGCGGAACGCCACCTTGGTGCGGGCACCGCATGCGGAGCATACCTTCAGCCACCTGGTTGCGGGCCCGACCATCACCGCGGCCAGGGCGGTCTTCGAGACGACCCCCTTCCGGGACCTTGGCCGGGGGGAAGACACCGCCTTCCTGCAGGATGTTGCCGCGGCCGGCGGAGGCATCTACTCGGCGGACCGCTTCAACTTCTGCCAGATCCGTTCCGGGGACGGCCATACCTGGACAGCCTCCGAGGAGGAGCTCATGGCATCAGGCACTATCACGCTTTTCGGTAATCCGATTGAACACATCACGGTCTAGGGGATTTTGAACATGGAGAACATCCGTACAGTCGCGGTCATCGGCCTCGGATACATCGGCCTGCCCACGGCGGCAATCCTCGCCAGCAACGGCGTCGATGTGATCGGCGTCGACGTCAACGAACGCACCATCTCGGCCGTGAACCGGGGCGAAGTCCCGTTCGTTGAGCCGGACCTGAGCATCCACGTGAGCGGTGCTGTCAGCCAAGGACGCCTCAAGGCCTCAGACCGGACACCGGAAGCCGATGCCTATATCGTGGCCGTGCCCACTCCCTTCAAGGAAGACCGCTCCGCAGACCTCAGCTACATTGAAGCAGCCGCCGAAGGCATTGCGCCCCAATTGCGCGGCGGCGAACTCATCATCCTTGAGTCGACCTCACCGCCCGGTGCCACCCGCCGCCTCGCGGATTTCATCCTGGCGCGCCGCGCGGACCTCTCCCTGGACGGCAGCAATGGCAGGGCCACGATCCACGTGGCGCATTGCCCTGAACGCGTCCTGCCCGGCCGGGTCATGATCGAGCTCGTCACCAACGACCGGATCGTCGGCGGGATGACGCTCGAAGCTGCGGAGCGGGCGAAGGCTTTGTATTCGGTGTTCTGCCAAGGCGAGATCCACCTGACCGACGATGTCACGGCTGAGATGGCGAAGCTTGTCGAAAACTCCTACCGGGATGTCAACATCGCCTTCGCGAATGAGCTCTCGATGATCAGCGACAATCTCGGAATTGACGTGTGGGAGCTCATCAAGCTCGCCAACCACCACCCGCGCGTCAACATCCTCCAGCCGGGCCCCGGCGTCGGCGGCCACTGCATTGCAGTGGATCCGTGGTTCATTGTGGATGCGGACCCCGCCAACGCAAAGCTGATCCGGGCTGCCCGGGAGGTCAACGACTCCAAGCCCGCATGGGTGGTGGACAAGGTCATCCAGGCTGTGAAGGACTCCGGCGCCTTGAGCCCCGTGATTTCGGTCCTGGGCCTTGCATTCAAAGCCAACATCGACGACTTGCGCGAGTCTCCGTCGGTCGATATCGCGCGCTCCCTCGCCGAGCGGCTGCCGCAAGCCAGCCTCCTGGCCGTCGAACCGCACATCGAGAAGCTTCCTGCCGCGCTTGCGGACTTTCCGAACCTCCGCCTTGCCGACGTCGACGACGCGCTCCCGGCGTCCGACATCGTCGTCTTCCTGGTGGACCACAACGAGTTCCTGGAACTGGGTGTTGCGCTCGCGGGCAAAGAGGTCATCGATCTTCGCGGAGTGCTTTCCAAATGACCCCGGCCCCTCATTCAGCAGCCGGCCCGGTTAGGCGCTGGCAGGATTACTCCGACAAGGAACTCCTGGCCGCCGCCCTGGCCGAACTTACCGCGGTCCAGGCCGAGCTCGCGCGTGTCTCAAAGGATTATGAGGACCTGGCGAAGCGGGTTGAAGCTGTTGCCAGGACTCCTGAGGAAATCCGCTCCGCCCGGGCCGAAGCGCACCGCCAACGGATTGCCGGCGCCAGGAAGCGCCGCCTGGAAGGCAAACTGGGACTCACCGCCTACCTGAGGGTACGGCTGTGGATCGCAGTCAAAGGCCGGAGAGCAGACGCCGAAGCCATCCGGAAGGGCACGTTCGCGGACTTCCGGGCGGAACCGGTCCGCTCGGAATTCCTTGGCGACAAACCGCTCGGCTTGAAAGCGACGGATGCGGGCTACCTTCGGGCGACCGTTTGGGCACAGGCGCTGGAGCCGATGCGCGGGCAGGACCGGAAATTCCTGGAGCTGTGCCGGCGCCTTGCCGTCAGCCGCGGCAACATTTCGGAGGTCCTGGCATACACCTACAAGATCGACAGGCTGCAGAAGACCAAGAACCCCAAAGCGATCCGTCAGGTCGAGGGACGCCTGCGGGAAATTTCCGGATGGGTGCCCCGCATCCCCGGGCCAAGGGTCACGATTGAGCCGGCTGCACCCGGGGTGATCCTGCACTTGGTCAAGGAAAGCCGGCCTTACCATTCGAACGGCTTTACCTCGCGGAGCCATAACAACTTCCTGGCAGAAGCCGACGCCGGCCTGACGCCGGTTGTGGTGACCGAACCCGGGTTTCCCCGCAACGACGGAGTCACGGACTTTCCGTCCGTGGAGACGGTGGACGGCATCGAACACCACCGCCTCGACTTCGGAGCCGACTACAAGCCTGCCGCCCTCGACCAATTGCTGGAAGATTTCGCCTGGCTGGCATTCCGCAAAGCCATCGAGATCCGCCCCGCCGTGATCCATGCGAGTTCGGGACGCCGGGGCTATGAAACGGCCCTGGTTGGCCTGGCCCTGAAGGAGAAAACCGGTCTTCCCCTCGTTTACGAAGTCAGGTCCTTCTTCGAAGGCACCTGGACGGGCGAAACGGCCATGGAGGAAAAGAGCGAGATTTTTGCCCGGCGCATGGCGGTGGAGCTTATGTGCATGCAGGCCGCCGACCACGTCCTGACGATCGGCGAAGCGATGAAAGCCGAGCTGATCGGGCGGGGAATTCCGGAGGAAAAGATCTCCGTGGTCCCCAACGGCGTTGACCTGGCGAAATTCGACCCGGCTGCGGACCCCCGCGATCTTCGGGAGGCACATGGAATCGGCGGCTTCACCTTCGGTTACGTCTCAAACATGGACCATCCGCGGGAATCCCAGGAAACCCTTATCGATGCCGCACACGAATTGAAGGCGCGGGGCCGGGATTTCACCTGCGTGCTGGTGGGCTCGGGCGCCCGCCGCGACTATCTGGAAGAGTATGCACGCCGGCGCGGGGTCGACGACATGGTGGTTTTCACCGGCTCGGTCGATCATTCCCTCGTGTCGAACTACTACGCCATGATCGATGCCTTCGTCGTTCCCCGGATCAGGGAAAGGGCATCGACCTATGTCACGCCCCTCAAGCCTTACGAGGCAATGGCCATGAAGAAGCCCGTGATCGGAAGCGATCTCCCCGCGCTGCGCGAAATCCTGGAACCGCCTTTGCGCGGCCTGGTCTTCGAGCCGGGAGATGTCTCCGGGCTCTGTGACAGGATCGAGGAGCTGGCGGACGACCCCGGGGAGCGGGAACGCCTTGGCGTTGCCGGATGGAACTGGCTTGTCAGCAACAGGCAGTGGGCCATGAACGGTGCTGTGTATGCCGACGTCTTTGCCAACGTCCGGAGGGCAGCAGAACTCCAGGAAGCGGGTATGAAATGAAGCTCCATTTTTCAGGATTCAAGCCTGAGGAAGGATCTCCACTCAACGAAGGAATCGCTGCGCTGCGCTACGCAGCCTCGCTTGGAGGTCCGGAACCCATCCTGTTCGGGTACACACCCGTCGCGCGGATGAATCCCTACCAGGGTTTGCTCTACACCTCCTTCTGGGAGGAAGGCTTCGCGCCTTCGCCCATTACCAGGACACTCGATTTCGACAAGCTCATTGCGCTCAAGGACTCGGCGGCCGCCGTCGCGGTCCATCTGCATTGGCATTCGACGGTGCTGGCGGGCGCCGCCGACAAGCGGGAGGCCCGCACCCGGCTGGCAGGATTCAAGGAGCAGCTCGGGACGTTCAAGGACAACGGCGGAAAGCTGGTGTGGACCGTTCACAACGTGCTTCCGCATGATGCCCTGTTCATTGATGAGGAAATCGAACTCCAGAACGCCATCGCAGAATCCAGCGACGTCATTCACACCATGTCGCACCGGACGATCGAGGCAGTCAGCAGCGTCGTCGCCCTTGACCCCGGACGCGTGCTGGTGGCGCCGCACCCCAGCTACCTCGGAGCCTACGAGGATTACATCGGCCGGCACGAAGCCCGCACCACGCTCGGCCTGCATTCCGACGACGTCGTCTATGTCACCCTCGGCGCGCTGAAACCGTACAAGGGCCTGCGCGAATTCCTTGCGGGATTCAATGAGTTCATCGCCGACGCCGGCCCCCGCCACAAGCTGATCATTGCCGGTGAGCCGGACGGGTCCGCGTACGTGGCCGAGCTTGTCGACGATTGCCGGCGGCACCCCCAGGTGCTCCTGGACGACCGGAAGATTCCGCCCGGACTGGTCCAGTACTACATGAGGGCCGCCGATTTTGCCGTTGTGCCGTACCTGCGCTCGTTGAACAGCGGGGCCGCTCTTTTGGGAACCACCTTCGGCCTTCCGGTAATCTCCAGCCGCCAGGGATCCCTGCCCGAGGTCCTCGATCCTTCCTTCGCCGAGTTCCTTCCCGGCGAGTCACCGGGAGAGATAGCAGGATCCTTGGCCCTCGCCCAACGGCTCCTCACGCCCGCCGCCTCCGCGGCGGCCCGTGGTTTTGCCGAAGGACTGGCACCGGCCAGCGTCAGTACGGCGTTCGCCCGGTCATTGCGTGAACGGTTGCTCGAGCCTCCGTCTCCGCCGACGGGCACGTCCTCCGAACACGAAAGTGCCGGACTGTCCTCCTAGACTCCATACCTGAACAATCTGCGTAAACCGATCACTCCGCACCCGACCTAAGGCTATTTTGATGACTTCCTTTGAGACCGACCACAGCGTAGAAGAACAGATCAGACAGCTTCGCAAGGAACTGGATACGAAGGTTTTCGACCAGGGCTTCCATTGGAAAGTCCTCTTCCTTGGCCGGTCCATCAATGGAACCACCGACATCGTTTCCTCGATGTCGCGCAGCCTCCGGAACCTTGGCCACCATGTCCTGGACCTCGACACTGCCAAGCACAAGCTGACCAACAATCCGCAGCGGGCCACCGGTGGCAACGGCCCGATCTTTGTCGACTACGAAAAGATCCTGCCCTTCGTCGAGAATTTCCAGCCGCAGATCATCGTGTGCTGCGCCGGCGGGCTTACCTTTACGGATGAGGATGCCGCGGCCCTCAAGGCGCGCGGCATCGTGCTCCTGGGCATCACCCTGAGCGATCCGGACGTTTTCCCCACCATCGTCGGGCACGCGCACGTCTTCGATTACCACACCACCAACGCCGAACTTTCGCTGGGCATGTACCGGGAACACGGGGTTAACAACACCGTCTACTTCCCGTTCGGGATCGACCGCGGTTTCGTCACGCAGGAAGTGACTGCCGCACCGGAGTTCGCCGCCGATGTCATCTGCCTCGGGCACGCCAACAACCGCCCGGACCGCAACCAGACCATGGTGCACCTGGCCAAGTCCCTCGACGTCCGAACCTACGGCCGGGGTTGGGAACTTGAAGGAAGTGACGTCGTCGCCGGCGACCGGGCCCTCCAAGCACTCAAGATGGGTCGCATCCACGTCAACTTCCCGCTCACGCGTGCCGGTTACATCAATATCAAGTGCGGCGTGTTCGAATCGATCGGCGCCGGCGGCGTCGTCGCCACCCAGAACTTCGAGGAGATGCAGCGCTTCTTCAGCTACGGGGACGAAATCCTTGGTTACGACGATGAATTCGACCTCGAAAAGAAGCTGAGCGCGCTCCTGGCCGATCCGGTCCGCTACGGCGAGATGCGGGTTGCCGGATTCAAGCGGCTCATCACTTCGCACCTGTACGAGCACCGCTGGATGGATCTCTTTGCAGCCATCCGCAATTCCAACACGGTGGACAATCCCTGGCTGGGGGAGGCCCGCGCCCGGGAAATCCGGGAAACCCTCGAGCGCTCGCTTCCCCGTGCCCGCAAGGTGATCCTTTCCGGGTTCTACGGCGCGAACAACCTGGGTGATGAAATGATCCTTCGCTCCATCAGTGAGCGGCTGGTTGAAGCGGATCCCTCGGTGCAGGTCTTCGTCGGAGCCGAAAACGCCCTGCAGGTCGAGAAGAACCACGGCCTGCAGGCGTTCAAGCGAACGGACCACCATGCCGCATCTGAAGTCGCCAGGACCGCTTCGGCCATCATCGTGGGCGGCGGCGGACTGTGGCACGACCACACCATCCAGCGCGCCGGCGGCATCGCCAGTTTTTACCTGGGCGCTCCGATGTCCATCGCCGGATTCGGCATCCTGCCCTCGGTCGGCAAGCTCCTTGGCGTGCCTTTCTACACGGTGGGACTCGGCGTTGGTCCGCTTGAGGATCCCGATGCACGCCTGCTCGTCAAGGACCTGGCCGGCAAGGCATCGGCAATCAACGTCCGTGACGCCGAATCAAAGCAGTTGCTGACTTCCCTGGGTGTACGCGACGATCTGGTTTCCGTCAGTCCGGACACTGTCTACGCCGTCGACCTTGAAGGTCCCGCTGCCTCCGCGGAAGTCCCTGAGGCGCTGGCCGCCCTCAAGGAACAGGGCTACACCCTGGTCGGCCTGAACCTGCGGCACTGGAAGGCCTCTGACGCTGACGCGTGGCAGGCCCGCTTGCTTGAAGCCTTCGAACAGGCTGCCTTGACCCACAAGATCGCGGTAGTCGGGATGCCGATGCAGCTTGGCGCATCCCACGACGAGAGCAGCATCCTGGAGTTCTGCGAAGGATTGCCGAAGTCCGTTCCGTCACTTGTCCTCGGAGGCGATTTCGGCCTCCGCGAGTATGTCGGGGCGCTGTCTGCCGTGGACTTCCTCGTCTCCATGCGCCTGCATGCGGCCCTTATCGCGCACCGGCTCGGCAAGCCGGTGATGGGACTTTCTTACGATCCGAAGGTACGCCGGCACTTTGAAGAGGTGGGCGCCGAAGAGTTCTGCGTAGACATTGACGATCCGGCCGCAGACGTCACCGGTGTGCTGTCCTCCGTCCTGAAACTGGAGGGCCGGATCCGGGAAAGTACCGCGGCCTTCGTGCGCGGGCTGGAGCAGGAAGCTGTTGCCGCTCTCCAAGGAACCGCGCGGCTTATTGCCTCCGAGCCGGAAAACCCGGACGTCTACCGGATCCCGCGTGAACGGCCGGTGTTCAACGCAGGCAAGGACGGTGCCGCCAAGGCCCCGGTCGTGAAGGCGGCCTTTACGGCCATGCAGACCCGGGTGACCAAGCTGCGGGTAGTACCCGAACGGCGGCTCAACGTCCGATTCGATTCGCCGCGTGCTGTCCAGACCTCGCTGCAGACCGCGACGCCCTGGCGGGGCCAGGGAATGGAACAACACGGTTCGATCCGGGTCCAGGGCAACGGCCCCGTCGAAATCGCCTTGACCGTCACCAACCGCTACAAGAACGTCCGAAACCGCGGCAAGATCCAGTACGTGGTGCGGGTGGGGGACCAGGTCCTCATTGAAGACCTCACTGAATCGAGTGACATCCTCCACCTCCGGTACACGACCGCGGGAGAAGCACACGTGCCCTTCTCACTGCGTGTGGTGGTCTTGGAGAATTGCCCGAAGGCCGAAGGCTGGAAGCGGTTCACCAACGTCACGGCCAGGATCTCCCATGCTGTCCAGGTCCCGCCGTCCAGTCCGGAAGGAATGTTTGCTTCGGCACGCCGGGTCCTTTCCTTGGAAGAGGCTGCGCAGTTGCCGGGCTGTGAACACCTCATTGCTGACGAGGCGGTTGCGCCAGAGCCGTCCGGCGCATGACCGGATTGTCCGTCGGCCTGGTCGGGTTTTTCGGCTGGGGAAACTTTGGCGATGAGCTCTTCGCTGCCCAATGGAAAGCGCTTCTGGGAGAGGACCGGGCGAAGCCTGTTCACGACCTGTTGGCAAAGCCCTACTTCTCAAGGCCGATCGATTCCGTACTGGCCGGTTTCGACGCCCTGGTGATCGGCGGGGGAGACCTGATCCGGACAGAGAGCATTTCGCAGCTCTATTGGAACCGGGCCTGGAAATCGAAGCCGCTGCTGGTATCCGGCATCGGAGTAGCCACCGAGTCCGGCCGCAATAGGCCGGATGTGGCCGGACGGCTGCGCTCGTTCCTCGCGGAGTCCTCTGTGTTGTCCTTCTCCGTCCGGGATGCCGGGAGCAGGGACTGGATCGAAAAACATGTGCGCCCGGGCTTTGAGGTGGACGTCGTACCGGACCTCGGCTTTGCGTCCCTGCACGACGCCGGGACTCCGGAGCCTTCGGACGGCGCGCCGGTGGTGGGGCTCGTGCTCAACAAGGGCGTCACCGCACGGGACCTGGAGGTGCGCAGCATGCTGCTTGACCTGGAACAGAACGGTGCCATACGGCTCCGGCACCTGGTCCTGGCCACAGGAACGCAGCGCCGGCAGGAAGTGGAGCAACTGGCCGCCGCGGGCATTCCGGCATCCGTGACCGAGACGTTTGACTCCGTGCCGGCGATGGCGGCCGCGGTGGCCGCCTGCGACATCGTCATTTCTTCGAAGTTCCATGGCCTGGTGGCTGGTTTTGCGAACGGGAAACCGTGCTGGAGCTTGAAGGACACCTCGAAGGCCCGGGCTTTGATGATGGCGCTGGGTCGTCAGCAGGAGCCGCTGGACCCGGCCGGGCTTCGGCATGAAATCCTGTCCCGTGCCGGACTTTCCGAATCGGAACGTGCGCGCATCGACGGATTCCGCCGCGCTGCGGCGGCGGAGTTGGACAAAGTGAAAGGGCTGTTGGCTAAGAGTATGGGGGTTGGTTTGAGTGGCTAGGTTTCCGGAAAGGCTTGCATGGTGTCTGGAACCCATGCAGCCCGTAGCGGGCGACCCGAGGACTCCTGAGCAGCTGAGAGCTTGGAAGAGCATTCCGGAGACGCGGGAACGCCGCTGCGACGCACTGGTCGTCGGGGCGGGCATCTCGGCCTGCGCCGCCGCGTTGACGATCGCCCGGGCCGGGTTTTCGGTGGCACTGGTCGAAGCAGGCCACATGGTCGGCGGGCAGTCGACATCCGCTGGGGTATCCGCCTTCGACATCACGTTCCGCTACGACGAAGCCATCAACGGCCATGGAGTCTGGGGCGAAATCGTCGCCCGCATCATGGCCGTTTACCGGGACGAACTGAAGCGCCCGGTAAATGCAGGGCACTATAACGATGTTTCGATTACGCCCAATGTGGTCATCGTCGAACGGGTTCTGTCCTTGATGCTGGAGGAAGCGGGCGTTGAGGTACTCCGCAATACCGATGTGACGTCGGTCAACGTCACCAATGGCCGCGTGCAAAGTGTAGAGACAAGCGCCGGCACAATCACGACAACACTGCTGATGGACGGAACGGAACTGGGCGCGCTGGCCGGGATGGCCGGCGTCGACCGCTACATCGGCAACGCGTTGGTGAAAGGCACGGACCGCCCGGACGTCAACAGCCGGATCCAGGACATCACATATACGTGCACGATCCGCCGGTATCCCGAAGGCATCCCCGGTGAGTTGAGGGTCACGACACCGCCGCCCGGATACGAAGACGTCCTCGAAGACCTTCGTGAGCATTTCCCTCCGGATGGCGTCACCGATCCCAGGTTGCGGAAGGCCGGTCCGAACGGTTTCGCCGGCTACCGGGCGGCACCGGACTTCTCCTCAGCCGGCTACTGGGTGGGCTCCGACTGGACTGCCGTAACCCGGACCAACCTGAATTACCGCAATGACACTCCGACCGCCGCCGCGTACCTCTACGATTCCGATGTCCGGGACGCCACGGACAGGAAGGCGTTGCATGCGACCCTTTCGATCCTGTTCTATTTGCAGAACGAACTTGGCCTGGACTGGGCGCCGTGCACCGATGAGGGATACGGCGACGGCATCAACCACCCCGCGCTGCGTCTGCTCGATCCCGTCTATCACAGCGTCGCGCGGCACTTCCCGGTGATTCCTTACATAAGGGAATCCAGCAGGATCGTCGGTATGGCGACGCTCACCGGCAAGGACATCAACCGTTCGGTGAACGGGCAGATCGCCCGGTGGAATGTCTACAGCATCGCTACCGGGACGTATCCGCCGGACCTGCACGGCGGCCGCGAGCCGGGTGACTTCGAACCGCACCTCAATGAGACGCTCGCGGACAAGCCGGTACTTTGGCGGGAAGGCCCCTTTCCGATTCCATTGGGTTGCCTGGTCCCGGCCGAAGTCGACGGTTACATTGCCTTGGAGAAGAACATTTCCGCTTCCAGGATTGCGGCTGCGGCCTGCCGGCTGCACCCGACCGCCGTCGGGATCGGCCAGGCAGGCGGTACCTTGGCGGTAGCGGCCCTCACCCGGAAGGTGGAGCCACGGCGGATTCCACCGGCTATTGTGCAATGGCTGCTCGCCCGTGCCGGGGCGTTGATCACGCCCTTGGCCATCAGCGGAGCGGATCCGGCCTGCCCGGACTATCCGGCAATCGCATTCGCCGTCGCACGGAACAAGGTTGCGTGGACGGTCGGGAAATCCGCGTCCGGCGAACAAGCCATTGTCACGGATCTTGAGGCTGCTGCCTCCCAAGGACGGGACGCCGGCAACTATGTGAAGCTGTGGCTCGGGCGCCGGGCAACACAGATTCCGGCCTGGGACCTTCCCTGATGCGGATGCTTGCGGAACCTGAAAACACCAAGGAGGCAGCGGTGAAAAGCGAAGAAAGCGGCGAACCGTTGTGGGAGAGGCGGTCTCCCTACCAGGGCAACCCTGCCCGGACCTACTGGAAGAGCGCTGTCACCGGCCAGGAGATGGGGAGCCTCCCCGGGCTCTACACCAAGAAGTTCGAGCTTGCGCCCCGCCACAACGTCGCGACGGCGGGAAGCTGCTTCGCGCAGCACATCGCCGTGCACCTGCGGGCGAACGGCTATTCCGTCCTCGACGTCGAACCAGCTCCTCCGGGTGCCGACGTCGCCGCTGCCAAAGCCGCCCACTACGGCATCTACTCCGCACGGTTCGGCAACATCTATTACGTCCGGCAACTTCTGCAGCTCGCCCGGGAAGCCCTGGAAGGCCACGAGCCGGCTGAAACCGTCTGGGAACGCGAAGGCAGGTACTACGACGCGTTGAGGCCGGCCGTTTCGCCCGGCGGATACGCAACGGCCGGACAGGTGGCAGCGCATCGGAAGGCGCACCTGCGTTCCGTACGCAAGCTCTTTGAAAGCACCGATGTCTTTGTGTTCACCATGGGCCTCACCGAGGCCTGGGAGTCGACCGTGGACGGAACCGTGTTTCCGACTGCCCCGGGAACCATTGCGGGGGACTACGACCCCGAAAAGTACCAGTTCAGGAATTTCAGTTACCAGGAGATCGTCAGCGACTTCCTGGCGTTCAGGACCTTGGTGAAGAGAGTACGGCCCACCATGAAGTTCATCCTGACGGTCTCGCCCGTTCCTTTGGCTGCAACTGCCACAGGCAACCATGTGCTGACCGCAACGACGCATTCGAAAGCGGTTCTGCGGGCTGCCGCCGGGGAGATCGAACGCCGCTACTCCGACGTCGACTATTTCCCTTCCTACGAGATCGTCACGTCGAATTTTCTCGGCAACGACGCGTTCGGCCCCAGCGGCAGGGACGTCAAGCCAGAGGCCGTGGAGCGGGTGATGGCGTACTTCTTCTCCCAGCATCCTCCGGGCAAGCGGCGGGCGGCAGTGCAGGACGCGAAGCAGAGCGCCGAGGAAGTCTTTTGCGATGACGCCCTCTTGGAGGTGTTCTCCGAATGAGGATCTGCTTCATTGGGAATTCCCATCTCGGACCGATGGCGGCCGTCTCGGGCGCCGTTGCGTCGTCGCTGCCGGATACCGAAGTGGCGAACTACATTTCCCGGACCTACGGCACGGTGCCCCTTAAGGTCATTTCGGAAAGCGATGCCGAGGTCTTTCCCTTCGTCAAAATAGACGGGAAGTCGGGCGCAGGATCCATCCTGTCCCTCGACGACTGGGACGCTATTGTCGTTGTGGGTTTCGGATTCTCCCTGATCCGGCTCGTTGAACGTTGGGGACAATTCCAACCGGATTCCCTGAACGCCGACCTGGGCGGGCATTACCTGGTGCCCGAATTTTCCGACGGCAACGACAACGAGTGCATCGATTCCTCGCAGGCCGTGCGGCTGCTTCGCCGCTTGCGGGAAATGACCGCAAAGCCGATTTACCTGGTGCCGGCCCCTTTGCCGGCTGAATGGGCGGCTGTGCGTGAAGGGGACGCGTTCAGCTCTTACAGGAAACTCCGGGAAGCCGGCGACGAACGGCGGGCCGTGGCTGCATTCGACAGCCAGTTGCGGAGGCTTCCCGGCCGGAGGATCAAGCCCATCAGGCAGCCGCAGTCATTGACACGGGGCGGGATGTGGACGCCTTCCGAATATTGCCTGGGACGGCCCGAAGACGCCGCGGAAGGTTCCTTCTACGCGCGGGGCGATTTTTATCATATGAACAAGGAATTTGGCGAGGTCTATCTTCGTGAAATTTTGCGGACGGTCATCGCGGACAGCGATTCCGGGTCGCGCGATGGAGAGGCAAAGGAAAGTTAAATGGCAAAGATCGGCCTGGTAGGGTTTTTCGGCTGGGGAAACTATGGCGACGAGCTGTTCCACCGCATATGGGAACAGTCACTTGGCCAGTTCCACGAAACCCGGCTGCTGCACGAGAAGCTCGAAGCCCCCTACTTCCTGCGGCCTGCAACCGAAGTGGCGTCCGAAGTCGATGCCATCGTCATTGGCGGCGGAGACCTGGTGATCCCCAACAAGATTTCGCCCCTGTACTGGAACCGGGCCTGGCTCGCCAAACCCGTTTACATCTCCGGCGTGGGCGTTCCCACCTGGATCAAGCATGAGGCTCCGGACGTCATGGAACGCCTCCGTGCCTTCTTCCAGCATCCGAACGTACGGTACGTTTCGGCCCGGGACGCCGAGAGTGCGGAATGGATCCGCCGCAAGCTGCAGCCAAAGGTCGTCGTGGAGCAGCACGCAGACCTCGCCTTCGGAAGCATGTATCCGCCGGCGAGGGTGTTCGAGAAGCCGACCGTGGGGATCTCGCTGCGGACGCACCGTGCCGATTCAGATCCAACGATCCTGCTTGAAGCATGCCGGACGCTGCAGCAGGAGGGTTTTGACATCCTGAATATCGTCATGGGCACGGGACGGACCCGGGCAGCGGACCTGGAAGTAGCCAAGGCATTTCCCTTGGAAGGGCAGCAGATTTTCGAAAGCGAAGACATTGACGACATCAGTTCCGCCATTGGCGGCCTGAGCCTGCTCATCTCGAATAAGTTCCACGGAACTGTGGTTGCGACAAGCTATGGGGTTTCCTCCGTGGTGTTGTCGTCCACCTCAAAGTCGAGGAACATTTACAAGCGCTTGGGCCGGACCCCGTTGCTGTCCAGTGCCACGGACGAGCATCTCATGGATAAAATCAGGCTCGCCCGGATGCCTATTGCCGATGACGCCTTGAAGGCGGTCCGGCTTGAAGCGTATGAAGGCGTTCACAAGGTGGTGCGCGGAATTAACAGCGAATTCCCGCGCTAGCCGCCCGCCACCGATAACACCGGTTCCGGGGCAGTAATGCCCTGGGGCCGGTGTTTCGTGTGAAGCGGGAGAAGAAACCTGCAAATTCCCCCTCTCCACCGTGCATGTGTTGAGTTGCGACAGGGCATAATTGGTGGCACCGCGAGAGTTTGGTCTCGCGCTATCTATGGGGAGAAATACATGAAACGAACTCTGGGCGCGCTGGTCAGCGCCCTGACGCTTGTGGTTGCCGGGCCTCTTGCCTCGGCTTCAGCTGCAGTCCCGAGTGTTACGCCTGCCGAGGTCACGACAGGTTTCTCGGGTGTCGCGTATGGTTCTTACGCATTTAATTCAGATAGGACGTTGACGTCGGGGCCCACGGCGAATTCATCGGTTGGCTGCACGTCCCTGACGGGGCGTTCGTCCAGCAATAACCTCGCAGGTTTGGACATCCCTGCAGTTGGTACCGTGGGCGCGGCAACGACGAGCGTCAAGACGCTGCTTTCCACGACGGGGAAGCGCATTGAGGGACGCTCCACCGTTGCAAGCGCCAACCTGCTGGGCGGACTTATTACGGCCGGCGCCATCACGTCGGAGAGTTTTGCTGAAAAGAGCACCTCGGGGGAATTCTCCGGCACGAACCGCACCACCATCACCAGCCTCAAGGTCCTCGGACTGCCGGTTGATGTGAATCCGCCGGCCAACACGGTCATCGACTTGAACGTGCCCCTTTTGGGCTCGCTCGGCAAGGTCACGTTGAACGGTCAGGAGAAGAGGCTGGTCAACGGCACCTACGTGGTGTCCACGACCGCACTGCGGGTCCAGATCCTGAAGGACGGCCTCGCCGGACTGAAGGTCGGGACCGACGTCCGCCTGGGTGTCAGCACCGTCAAGCTGACCCCGCCGCGGGCCGGCTACCTCACGGGATCCGGTTTCACCACCAAGGCGTCGCTTCTGTCCGGCCTGGTCGGATCGGGTGCAACTGCACTTGCTCCGCTCAAGTGCGACGGCGGAACGGCATCCAACACCTCGGCCGGCGTCAACCTCCAGGGGCTTGTGACGGTCGGGGCCTCCTCGACGAAGACGGTCGGAGCTTTGGTTCCCGCTGCAGAGGGTACCGTCACGAACTCGCTCGCCGGCGTGAACGTGCTGAACGGACTGATCCAGGCGGACGCCATCAAGGCCGAAACCAAGGTCAGCCGTGCTGTTGCGGGTGGTCCGGTCACCCGGACCGACGCCTCGTCGTTCGTCAACCTGCGGATTGCCGGGCTCCCGGCGATCAACGCAAGCGTTGCGCCGAACACGGTGCTGCAGGTGCCCGGCCTTGGCCAGGTCACGCTGCACAAGGTCACCAAGTCCACCACGTCAATCGCGGTCACCATGATCGAGATTGTCCTGGGCCAGGCGATCGGTACGCTGCCCACTGGTTCGAAGATCCAGATCGGTTTCTCGACGGCCGGCGTACGGAGCTAGGGTCGCCGCCTTTGGCACCTGACGCTGCATAGGAAATGCCCTGGTTCCCGATCCAATGGATCGGGAACCAGGGCATTTTCGTTCTGTTGCGGCTTGCACCGGCTGGGTCAGAGTCCGAACTCTGCAGTGCGCTGCCCGACGCCGAGCAGTTGCGCGACGGCGGCCACGGTGCGTTCAGCGGCTTTTCCGTCGCCGTACGGGTTGACGGCGTTCGCCATGGCGTCGAACGCGGCCTGGCTGTGCAGGAGCTCGGCGACCTCACTCACGATGCGGTCCTCATCCGTCCCGATGAGGCGCACCGTGCCGGCTACCACGGCTTCGGGCCGCTCGGTGTTCTCGCGCATGACGAGAACCGGCTTGCCGAGGCTGGGAGCTTCCTCCTGGACACCGCCCGAGTCGGTCAACACAATGTGCGCCAGGGAGAGCATCCGGGTGAACTCGCCGTAGGCAAGCGGTTCTGTGACGATGACGTTGGCCTTGCCTTCGATGGAAGGAAGCACCGCTTCGCGGACCACCGGGTTCTTGTGGGCCGGGAGCACGATGGTCAGCTCCGGCTCGGCGTCCGCAATACGGGCCAGCGCGCGGCCGATGTCCTGCATGGCGCCTCCTTGGTTCTCGCGCCGGTGCGTTGTGACCAAAAGGACTTTCCTGCCTGAGCTGGCCAGTTCCTCGAGGGCGGGATCGCTGAAGGGGATTTCCTTGCCGACAGTCGTCAGCAGGGCGTCGATGACGGTATTGCCGGTGACCACAATGTCCGCTTCCGAAATTCCTTCGGCAAGCAGGTTCGCCTTGCTGGTACTTGTAGGCGCCAGGTGGAGGCTGGTGATTTGCGAGGTGATCTTGCGGTTTGCTTCCTCCGGGAACGGGGAGAACAGGTCACCGCTGCGCAGGCCGGCCTCGGCATGGACCACCGGGATGCCGTGGTAGAAGGCAGCAATGGCGGCTGCCGTGGAGGTGGTGGTGTCGCCCTGGACGATCACGGCATCCGGCTTGGAGTCCTGGAAGATGCGGTTAAGGCCGTCAACCGTCCGCGTCATGATGTCGGATAGGCTCTGGCCTTGCTGGAGGATGTTCAAATCATGGTCAGGCGAAATGCCGAACAGGTCGTTGACCTGGTCCAGCATTTCCCGGTGCTGGCCGGTCACGGCCACGACGCAGTCAAGGAGAGGAGATTCCTCAAGGGCGGTCACAATCGGAGCCATTTTGATGGCTTCCGGCCGTGTCCCGAAGATGGGCATGACAACAGGCATTATTTCCCCCGACAGGAATCTTGGAATAAGGACAACGTTTCGAATTTTACTCGACTGGTTTCGCTCCGCCGAAGTGAGTGGCCTGCAGCCAGGTAAAACTTAGGAAAACAGAATCAGTGCCGCTATCAGCAGCGGCACAGTAATTACGGCGGCCAGGACCAAGGCCAAGGCAATCATCCGCTTGTGCCGGGGTTCGGTGGCCTTCCGGTCCCGTTTGGTTACCGGCGCTCTTTCCCGCCGCTGAATGCGCGGCGGCGCCGCTGGTGGAGCAGAGACACCGGGTACTGTCCGGACGAACATCGGGTCCGGAATGCCTGCGCGGAACGGCTTGCGGGTCAGGTGGCGCGGCGCGTGAAGCGGGGCGCCCGGAGGGGTCGGACCGGGTGCGGCAGGCTGCTCGCCCGAGGCTGCCATGGCAGCTCCTTTCCTTACCCCATCCGTAAACGTCCCCGACGATTCTAGCCGGATGCCTCCCGCTTGCGGTCTCCGGCTGCCCCGCACACGAGTGTACGGGGACTCCTAAACGCACTCCGGCCGGAGGCTCACGTCGATCAGGCCGGCACCTTCGATCACGAAGCGCCGGAGCCAACGCAGGGAATCCATCGATGGCTCGGACGCCACCATGGACACTTCGGCGGCGGTGCACTGCCGCATGAGCTTGCCGGCGCGCGGTACATGGTAGGAGGACGTAACGACCGCCACCGAGCGCCAGCCGTTCGCTTCCGCGAGTTTCCCGACGGCGGCCGCCTCGCTGCGCGTGTCCATCCCCTTCGGGCGGAAACAGATCAGGGACTGCTGCGGAAATGGCGTCGCGTTGCAGAGCGAATCGGTGGCCGAGTTTCCGGGGGTATCGGTCCAGGAGAGGACCAGAACCGGTGGCTTGCCCGGTCCCGCCGCGGAGTGTCCGGCAAGTTGTGCCGCTGCAAGTTCCTGCGCCACCGGGAGGCGTTCGTCGCTGGCCCCGCCCAGGACCACGACGGCGTCCACCGCCGGGGGCGCCGGCGTCGGCATCAGGCAGAAGAACCACAAGGAAGCCGCGAACCACAGGAGGAAGAGCCCGGACGCCGACGCGGTCAGATACCGCAGCGCCCTCCTGTTCTTTCCTTGCACCTTGCAAGTCTAGGGTCCTTGCCGCTTTCCGGATGACGGCCGATCCCTGAATGTCGGCCGGAGCGACTAGCGTAGAAGCGTGCCGGAAAATGAACTGACTGTTGCCGATCTTTCGGAGGGCGGGCTCCTCGCCCGGATCTTCCCGCGCCTGGCATCGGGCGCGGATGTGCTGCTGGGGCCCGGTGACGACGCCGCGGTCGTCGCGGTTCCGGACGGCCGGGTGGTCATGTCGATCGACACCCAGACCCAGGACCAGGATTTCCGGCTGCAGTGGAACAACGGCTACCGCACCACCGGCTATGACGTCGGCTGGAAGTCCGTCGCCCAGAACCTCAGCGACATCAACGCGATGGGCGGAACCGCCTCCTCGCTCGTCGTCAGCCTCACCATGCCTCCGCAGACGCCGGTGTCCTGGGTCGAAGACTTCGCCGACGGCCTGACTGCCGGGATCGCCGGCCTTGGCGCTGCCGGCTGTTCGGTGGCAGGCGGGGACCTCGGCCGGGGGCGGGAGATCGCGGTGACGGTCGCCGTCGTCGGGACGCTCAACGGCCTGGCGCCGGTGCTGCGTTCAGGGGCCCGGGCAGGAGACATCCTCGCGCTCGCCGGCACCTTGGGGCGCGCGGCCGCGGGCCTGGCCCTGCTCGAAAGCTCCGTGCCGCTGGAAGCCCTGACGCCGGAGCAACGGGAGCTGCTGGACAGCCAGTGCCGTCCCACGCCTCCACTCGCGGCTGGTCCGCTCGCCGCGGCAGCCGGCGCCACCGCCATGATGGACGTCTCGGACGGCTTGATGCGCGACGGCGGACGCCTCGCCCAGGCGAGCGGAGTCCTGCTGGACCTGGATCCCGTGGCCTTGAAGATGCAGGCGCAGGCACTCGAGCCGGCAGCGGCCTTGCTGGGTGCGGATCCCATGCAGTGGGTGCTTGGCGGGGGAGAGGACCACGGGCTGCTGGCAGCATTTCCACCCGGGGTTCAGCTCCCGGAGGCGTTCACTGCGATAGGCTCAGTGCGGGCCGTCGATGGGGGAGAATGCGGCGTCCGGATAGCCGGAGAGTCCGCCGATACCGTGGGATGGGATCACTTTGCAGACTAAAATCGCCGCCAATGTACACGCGATGAAGCGCTGGCTGGGCAAGGCAGAGACCACCCTCGGCAACCACAGCGACCGCCTCAACGCCATCAATATCTTCCCGGTAGCCGACGGCGACACCGGCACCAACCTGTACCTCACCGTGCGTGCCGCGGCGGCAAGCCTCAACGACGCCGGGAACGACGCCGCAGCGGAACCGGGCAATGATGTCGGGGCAGTGCTGGCGTCGGCCGGCCGTGCCGCCATGGAGCAGGCCCGGGGCAATTCCGGAACTTTGTTCGCCGTGTTCCTGTGCGCCATGGCCGAACCCCTGTCCGGTCATTCCAGGCTCAGCGCCCCGCTGCTGGCCGCGGCCCTCCACCGTGCCCAGATCCGCGCATGGTCGGCGCTCAGCGAACCGGTGCCCGGAACCATGCTCTCCGTCCTCGAAGCCGCCGCCCAGGCCGCCGGCGAGGCCGACGCCGCCCAGAACGGCGATGACAGCAACCACGCCCTTGGCCTGGCACTCGACGCGGCCGTGGACGCCGCCATGCAGGCCGTGATCCGCACGGAAGAGCAGCTGGCGCCCCTGCACGAGGCCCATGTGGTGGATGCCGGCGGCGTGGGCATGCTCCTGGTCCTGGACTGCCTCCGCTCGGCCGTGCTCGGCGAGGAACTGCAGGACGCCCTCCTGGACGGCCTGCACGGCTACGACGTCCAGGACCCGCATATCCACACCGGCCTGCCCGACGACGATGGCGTGGAAGTCATGTGCACCATCGAACTGTCCCCGTTGGCTGCGGCCACCCTGCGGCAGAAACTGGATGAACTCGGCGATTCCGTCATCATGAGCCAGGTAGGGAGCGTTGCGCCGGGGGAGCACTCCGGCGATGACGACGACGATGACGCCGCCGCCGAGGCCAGCTACCGCTGGCGGGTCCACGTCCACGTTCCGGATGCCGGCCCGGCCGTGGAAGCCATCCGCGCCCTCGGCGAACCGAGCGACATTTCGGTCAGCCAGCTGGCCCTGCCGCGCGACCCCGCCGGCCCGGGAGGGCAGGGTATTCCGCACCATCCCAGCCCCGAAAGCCTGCAGGCGCATGACTCCTGAGCTGGTCAACCCGGAGCTGGCCCTGCCGCTGGACCGCAGGATCGGCAAGCGCTCGGCCTCGGTCGTCACCAAGCACCTGGGCCTGGAAACCGTCGGCGAGCTGCTGAACTACTTCCCCCGCCGCTACCTCACCCGCGGCGAGCTCACGCCCATCGCGCAGCTGCCGCTTGACGAGGAAGCCACGTTGGTGGCGCGGGTCATCTCCAACACCACGCGGCAGATGCGTGCCCGCCGAGGTTCCCTGACGGACGTCGTCATCACCGACGACACCGGCGGGAACGACTCCGCCCTCCAGCGCACAGGCGTTCCTGGGACGTTGAAGATCAGCTTCTTTAACGGCTTCCGCGCGCGGAGCGAATTGCAGCCGGGCCGCCGTGCCATGTTCTCCGGGAAAGTCAGCCGCTACGGCGGTGGGCTCACCATGACCAACCCGGACTTCATGCTGCTCGACGAAAACCCGGAAATCGGGTCCGGAGCGAAAACCGCCGATCCGGAAAAGCTCGCGGCCATGCCCATTCCGGTCTATCCGGCAACGGCGAAACTCACCAGCTGGTCGATCCACAAAGTCATCACCACCCTGCTGGACACCATTGATCTCGACCGGATCGAAGATCCGCTTCCAGTGGCGGTCAGCGACCGGGAAGGGTTCGCTGACATCGGCAGGTGCTACCAGCTCATCCACTCCCCGGAAACGGCGATCGACTGGAAGCACGCGAGGGAACGCTTCCGTTACCAGGAGGCCCTGGTCCTGCAGACCGCCCTCGCCCGCCGCCGCGCACAGCTCGCCGCGGAGGAAGCGACCGCGCGCCGCCCGGTCCCGGATGGCTTGCTGTCCGCCTTTGACCGGCAGCTGCCGTTCACTCTCACGGCCGGCCAGTCCGCCGTCGGGAAGACGCTCTCCCAGGAGCTGGCACAGAACTCTCCGATGAACCGGCTGCTGCAGGGCGAGGTGGGCTCCGGCAAGACGATCGTGGCCCTGCGCGCCATGCTGCAGGTGGTCGACGCCGGCGGGCAGGCCGCGCTGCTGGCCCCCACCGAAGTGCTCGCCGCACAGCACTACGAATCGATCCGCCGCACGCTCGGGCCGCTGGCCAGGGACGGCATGTTCGGCGGGGCGGGAATGCTGGGCCAGGACAACGCCGGTGGCTCCGTGCAGGTGGTGCTCCTGACCGGGTCCATGCCCACGGCCGCACGCAAGCAGGCCATGCTGGATGCCGCCTCCGGCAACGCCGGCATCGTGATCGGCACCCACGCCCTGCTCAGCGACAAGACCAGCTTCCTGGACCTCGGCCTGATCGTGGTGGACGAACAGCACCGCTTCGGCGTGGAACAGCGCGACGCCCTCCGTGCCAAGGCCAGCCGCCCTCCGCACCTGCTGGTCATGACCGCCACCCCCATCCCGCGCACCGTGGCCATGACCGTGTTCGGAGACCTCGAAACCTCCGTGCTGGACGAGCTTCCTGCCGGCCGCGCTCCGATCAGCACGCACCTTGTGGGCCTGGCCGAGAATCCCGCCTGGGCCACCCGCATCTGGGCCCGCGCGCGGGAGGAGATCGACGCCGGCCACCAGGTGTACGTGGTCTGCCCCAAGATCGGCACGGACGACGACGGCGACTTCACCCCCGGTGAGGCCGAACGCGGCGAAGACGAGCCCGATCCGCTCGCGGAAGAGGGCGCGGCGCGCGAACTGGCGTCCGTGACCGCCGTCGTCGAAGCGCTGCGCCAGGAGGACGCCCTCCGCGGCGTGCGGATCGAACCGCTGCACGGCCGGCAGGACCCGGTGCTGAAGTCGGAAACCATGGCCTCCTTTGTGGCAAACGAGACCAAGGTCCTCGTCTCCACCACCGTGATCGAGGTGGGTGTGGACGTGCACAACGCCACCCTCATGGTGATCCTCGACGCCGACCGCTTCGGCATCTCCCAGCTGCACCAGCTGCGCGGCCGCGTGGGCCGTGGCGGCCTGCCCGGAACCTGCCTGCTGGTCACGACGCTGGAGCCCGGACATCCCAGCCGGCGGCGGCTCGAGGCCGTTGCCTCCACCACGGACGGCTTCCTGCTCTCCCAGGAGGACCTCAAGCTGCGCCGCGAAGGCGACATCCTGGGCGCTTCGCAGTCCGGCGGCCGCTCCACGCTCAGGCTGCTCAGGGTCCTGGAACACGAGGACGTCATTGAGCGGGCCCGCGGCGATGCCCAGCGGCTGGTGGCCGAGGATCCGGGCCTGCACCGTTACGAACCCCTCGCCGCGGCGATCGACGACTACCTCAACCCCGAGAAGGAGGCCTTCCTTGAACGTGGATAGCCGCAGCACGCACGTGGCAGGCAGGAGCGTGGCCCGGTGAGCCGCATCATCGCAGGCGCCGCCGGCGGGAACCCACTGCAAAGCGTCCCCGGAAGCGCCACCCGCCCCACCACGGACCGGGTGAAGGAGGCGTTGTTTTCCCGGCTTGAAGCGTTGGGCGTGATCGATGACGCCCGGGCCCTGGACCTCTACGCGGGCTCGGGAGCGCTCGGCGTCGAGGCCGCGAGCAGGGGCGCCGCCGCAGCCGAGCTGGTGGAGTTCGACGCCCGCGCCTCGGCCATATGCCAGCGCAACGCGGACACAGTGAACCAAGCCCTGGGCCGCAAGACAGTGACGGTCCATCGTTCCAAGGTGGAGTCGTTCCTCGAACGCGCCACGGAAGGCACCCTGTGGGACCTCGTGTTCCTGGACCCGCCGTATCCGCTGGACGAACCGGCGCTGCAGGCCGTCCTGGCCAAGCTCGCAGGCCACCTAGACGACGGCGCGGTGGTCGTCGTCGAACGCTCGTCCCGCTCACCCGAGCCCGACTGGCCGGAAACCCTGGAACGTTTCGCCGGAAAGAAGTACGGCGAAACGATGCTCTGGTTCGCCGAACCGGCCTGAGTCTGGGTCTGGCCTGAGCCGGCCGCTTCGGCGAACCGGGCTAGTCCGAAATCCGGTCCAGCTCCACGCCGCGCAGCAGGCCCGCCGGGTGCGGGCCCCGGGCCAGCAGTTCCTGCGTCCATGCCTCGGGCCACGGCTCTTTGCTGCCCACCAGGATGATGTTCCCGGGGTAACGGCCCGCGAACATTCCGGTCTCGGCGAAGGCCACCAGCTCGGCCAGGGCGCCGGAGGCGACCGCCCCGCGCATCGCCGCGACCTGGCTGCGCACCAGCGTCAGCGCCGCTTCGTCGCCGACGTTGATGATGAGCAGCCCGCCCGGGCCCAGCCGTGCCGCGGCTTCTTCGTAGAACTCCCGGCAAGCGATGTGTTCCGGGGCCTCCGGGCCGGAGAAGATGTCCAGGATCACGACGTCGAACAGCAGCTCCGGCGGCAGCGCCGCCAGTTCGCCGCGGGCATCGCCGATCCGGGTCTCCAGCCGGGTCCCCTCCGGCATGGGCAGCTTCTGCAGGACGAAGTCCAGGAGTTCGCGTTCAAGTTCGACGGCGTACTGCAGCGAACCGGGGCGGGTGGCCTGGAGGTAGCGGGCCAGGGTGAGGGCCCCGGCGCCGAGGTGCAGCGCCGAGATCGGCGCGCCAGCCGGAGGCAGCAGGTCCACCACGTTGGCGATCCGGCGCAGGTATTCGTAAAAGACTTCCTGCGGGTGGGCGAGGTTGACATGCGATTGCTCGGCGCCGCCGATGCTCAGCACATAGGCGCCGTCCACTAGCCCGTCCTGCTCGATGCTTGCGTGCTGTCCGCCGGAACGGAGGAAACGCCGGCCCTCGTGCCCGTCGACGTCCGCCACTAGAGCTTGTCCCGCAGGCCGGCCAGGCGGGAGGCGGCTTCTTCCAGCACTCCCTGCTGCTTGCAGAAGGCGAAACGCAGCAGGCTGCGGGTGCGTTCGGCGCCTTCGGCATGGCAGAACACGGGAACCGGGATGGCGGCCACCCCCACAAGGTGCGGCAGCTTCCGGGCGAGTTCGACGGCGTCGCTGATTCCCAGGGGCGCCGTGTCCACGTTGATGAAGTAGGTTCCCTGCGGCAGGTAGACGCCGAGGCCGGCTTCCCGGAGGCCGGCGGCGAGGATGTCCCGCTTGTGCTGGAGCGTGGCGGCGGTTTCTTCGTAGAAGCTGTCCGGCAGGCCGAGGCCCAGGGCCACCGCACCCTGGAACGGCGTTCCCGAACTGTAGCTCAGAAACTGCTTGACGGTGCGGATCGCTGCGACCAGCCGCTCCGGCCCGCTGAGCCAGCCGATCTTCCACCCTGTGAAGGAGAAGGTCTTGCCGGCCGAGGAAATGGTGATGGTGCGTTCGGCGGCGCCGGGCAAGGTGGCTATCGGGATGTGCCGCACGCCGAAGGTGAGGTGCTCATACACTTCGTCGCTGACGATCAGCGCGTCGTGCTTGTCCGCGAGCTCCACTATCCGGCTCAGGACTTCGCGGGGGAAGACCGCGCCGGTGGGGTTGTGCGGATTGTTCAGCATCACCACTCTGGTCCGGGAACTGAAAGCCGCTTCCAGCCGGTCCATGTCCGGCATGAAATCCGGGGCCAGCAGGGGAGCGGTGACATGGACGCCGCCGGCCAGGCCGATGATCGCGCCGTAGGAGTCGTAGAACGGTTCGAAGGTGAGGACTTCGTCGCCGGGCTGGATGAAGGCCAGCAGGGATGCGGCAATGGCCTCGGTGGCGCCGGTGGTGATCACCACTTCGCTGTGCGGGTCCGGGGCCAGCCGGTAGAAGCGCTGTTGGTGGGCACTGACGGCTTCCCGTAGCTCGGGGATGCCTTTGCCGGGTGCGTACTGGTTGGCGCCGGCCGTGATGGCTGCCTGGGCCGCGGCCTTCATCTCAGCGGGTCCATCCTCGTCGGGGAAGCCCTGGCCGAGGTTGATGGCGCCCGTTGACACGGCGAGGGTGGTCATTTCCTCGAAGATGGTCACGCCCAGGGTGCCATCCGGGGACAACAGGTTGGCGCCGGTCGCCGCCCGCTGCCAGGGCGCGGCGTCTCCTGCCGGAAGGTGCTGGCTCTTGGCGGCCGGGCTCGTCACTGCTGCCTGCTTTCCTGGGTGGGGGACGGCTGAAATCCGGCGGCAAGCGGCCGGTGTGTGCCATGGTATCCCGCCGGGGGATGCGATAGCTTCGAGGCATGAGACGCGCTGTGTGCCCCGGTTCCTTTGATCCCATCCACAACGGACACCTCGAGGTCATTGCACGTGCAGCCGGCCTCTTCGACGAGGTGATCGTGGCCGTCTCCACCAACTACGCCAAGAAGTACCGCTTCACCCTCGAAGAGCGGATGGATATGGCGCGGGAAACCCTGGCCTCCCTGCGCGGCATCATCGTCGAACCGATGGGCGAGGGGCTGCTCGCCGAATACTGCCGGCAGCGCGGGGCCTCGGCGATCGTCAAGGGCCTGCGCTCGTCCTCGGACTTCGACTACGAACTGCCCATGGCCACCATGAACCGGCAGCTCACCGGCGTCGAGACCGTCTTCCTGCCCGCGGAGGCACACTACATCCACCTCTCGTCCACCCTCATCAAGGAAGTGGCGCAACTGGGCGGCGATATTTCCGAGTTCGTGCCCAAGTCCGTGTTGAAGCGGATCCTCGCTGGCGAGTCGGGCGCGGATCAGCGCAGGAACGGGTAAGCTGGATCGGTGCCAACGGCCGCTGCGGATGCGGCGGCCCCGGTTTGAGTCCATTCGGACGTTCAGGCTAAGATGGTACGTCGGTCATATGTTCTACAGGAGTTCTCATTAAGCGAGATGCAGGTTCGCCCCTGATGCTGCTTGTCAAGGACCTCGGGCGCAGCCCGGGAACCATGCGGACACTCAAGGAACATGTACCCGCACCAAGTGACCTTGGTGTGGCGCTCATTGGCGTTCAGGAAGGCTCCGACATGGAGCTGGACCTGAGGCTTGAGGCCGTACACGAAGGAATTCTGGTATCCGGAACCGTGCTCGTCGAAGTAAAGGGCGAATGCGGTCGATGCCTGGATCCCCTTGCGTATGACCTTGAGGTCAATGTGCAAGAACTTTTCCTGTACGAAGGCGCTGAGCTTTCGGACGGGGAAGACGATGAAGAGCAACGTCGAGTCGAGCACGATCTGATCGATCTTGAGCCGGTGTTGCGGGACGCAGTGGTGACCATGCTGCCGTTCCAGCCGGTGTGCCGGGAAGACTGCCAGGGCCTTTGTTCCGAATGCGGAATACGCCTGGAAGACGAGCCGGGGCACCACCACGAGGTCCTGGATCCTCGCTGGGCTGCCCTAGCTGAACTGGCTAAGACTGACCGGCAAACTGATTAGTAAGTGTTCGTCTAAGAGAGAAATGAGATAGCCGTGGCTGTTCCCAAGCGGAAAATGTCTCGCGCAAACACCCGCGCCCGCCGTGCCCAGTGGAAGGCTTCTGCCCCCAACCTGGTAAAGACCATCGAGAACGGCCAGGTTGTCTACAGCCTGCCGCACCAGGCAAAGGTCGTTACCGACTCTGCTGGCACCGCGCTGTTCCTTGAGTACAAGGGCCGCAAGGTCGCTGACGCCTAAGTCCGCCCCACAGGCTGATTAAGGATGTCTTCAACTGAAGAGCTTCTGAAGCGTCTCGGCGTCACCATTGACGCCGAGACGCTTCGTCTTGCTCTGACACATCGCTCGTACGCGTACGAGAACGGCGGAATCCCCACCAACGAGCGCCTTGAGTTCCTCGGCGACTCTATCCTGGGATACTCCGTCACCGACTTCCTCTTCCGGGAAAACCCGGACCTTCCCGAAGGTGAACTCGCCAAGCGGCGCTCCGCCGTCGTGAGCACCCGTGCCCTCGCGGTGATCGGCCGCGAACTGGGCATCGGCGACTACATCTACCTGGGCCAGGGCGAAAAACTGACCAACGGGAAGAACAAATCCTCGATCCTCGCGGACACCATGGAAGCGCTCATCGGAGCCACGTACCTGTCCAACGACATCGAGACCGCCCGCCAGCTCGTCATGCGCCTGGTGGGCCCGCTCCTCGCCGATGCCGCGGCGCTCGGCGCCGGAACCGACTGGAAGACCAGCATCCAGGAACTCGCCGCGAGCCGGCAGCTGGGCACCGTCTTCTACGCTGTCGAAGGCACCGGCCCGGACCACGCACGCGTCTTCACCGCTGAACTTCAGATCAACGGCATCACCTACGGACGGGGCACCGGCCACTCCAAGAAGGAAGCCGAGCAGGAATCGGCCGCCGATGCCTGGCGGACCCTGAGCGCTGCGGACACGGCCGCCACCGACGACGCCCCCGCCGTCGGTTGATCCGGACCCGGCCCACCCATGCCTGAACTGATCCATGCCTGAACTGATCGATGCCTGAGCTGCCCGAAGTCGAGGTGGTCCGCCGCGGCCTGGCCCGCTGGGTGTGCGGCCGCACCATCACCTCGGTGGATGTCCTGGACCCGCGTTCCATCCGCCGCCACACCCTCGGCACGGAAGACTTCATCGGCAACCTCGAAGAAGCCACCGTGCTGGACGTCGTCCGCCGCGGAAAGTTCCTCTGGATGCCGCTCGCCATGGCGGGCACGCACCCGCGCGAAACCGGAGCCGGCGTCGCGCTCATGGCGCACCTTGGCATGAGCGGGCAGCTGCTCATGCAGGACCCCCATGTTCCCGACGAAAAGCACCTGAAGGTCCGCCTGCGGCTGAGCCCCTCGGACGGCATGCCGGAGCAACTGCGCTTCGTGGACCAGCGGATCTTCGGCGGTTTGTTCGTCACCTCCCTGGTACCCACGGACGACGGCGGCCCCGGAGGACTGGGGGAATCGCCCCTTCCAGAGATTGCAGGCGAAGCCGCGCATATTGCGAGGGACCCGCTGGACCCGCACTTCTCCTTCGAGGATTTCTACCGCAAGCTCAAGTCCTGCAAGACCGGGCTGAAGCGGGCGCTGCTGGACCAGGGCATCATTTCCGGCATCGGCAACATCTACGCCGACGAAGCTCTCTGGCGCGCCCGGCTGCACTACGCCCGAGCCACGGACACCCTGCGCCGGGCCGACGCACTGCGTGTGGTGGAGGCGGCCCGCGATGTCATGAACGATGCCTTGGCCGCCGGTGGCACCAGCTTCGATTCCCTCTACGTGAACGTGAACGGTGATTCCGGCTACTTCGCCCGCTCCCTGGACGCCTACGGCCGCACCGGCCAGCCGTGCCGGCGTTGCGCCGAGGCGGGCCTGGCCGGCGTGATCAAGCGCGAACAGTTCATGAACCGCTCCTCACACACCTGCCCGGTGTGCCAGCCCCGCCCGCGCAACGGCCGCTGGTAAGAAGCTGTTTTCGGGGCCGCGCTCCGGTGGGAAACTGGTGGGCATGAAAGCCTGGGCGATCCGCACGGTGATCGCGTTCGTGTTCAATGCCATCACCTTGTGGGCCATGGCCATCCTGCCCGGGGTCAGGGTGGGCGACGGTTTCCTCTGGGTGGCCCTGGCCTTCACGGCAGCAAACCTCCTGCTGCGGGCCCTTGCCGCCGCGGTTTTCAGGAACCTCGACGGCGAAGCGGCCCCCCGCCGGTACACAAGCCGCCCGAAGGCAGCCCGGTTGGCGTTGGCGGCGGGCGCCGGAGTCGCCTTGAGCGTGGGTGCACTATGGCTCACCACCTCATTGGCCGGAGGCCTAGCCCTCAGCTGGCCCGTAGGCTGGGTCTTTGCCACGATCGTGGTCTGGCTCGCCTCCATCATTTTCGAAACGGTTGACGACGGCCTCGAACACAAGGCCCAGCAACTGCTTGCCGGGCCGGACGCGGGTACCCGCCTGCCCGGCTGAGGCGGCTCCCGGGCGGCCCGGAAGGGGCCCAAATCCGGTGATTGTCGCCGTCGGGCAGTAGATTTGGAAGCACACGCTGCCACTGGAGGAGTTCCGAACCACCTTGCATTTGAAAAGTCTGACTGTCCGGGGATTCAAGTCGTTCGCGTCGGCCACGACGTTCGACTTCGAACCCGGCGTCACTGCGGTGGTGGGACCCAACGGCTCCGGCAAGTCCAATGTTGTTGACGCCCTCGCCTGGGTGATGGGCGAACAGGGCGCCAAGACCCTGCGTGGCGGCAAGATGGAAGACGTCATCTTCGCCGGAACCGCCGGGCGGCCGCCGCTCGGCCGCGCCCATGTCTCGCTCACCATCGACAATGCCGACGGCGCCCTGCCGATCGAATACAGCGAAGTCACCATCTCGCGCACCCTCTTCCGGGCCGGCGGCTCCGAATACGCCATCAACGGTTCGCCCTGCCGCCTGCTGGACATCCAGGAACTTCTCTCTGATTCCGGGCTCGGCCGCGAAATGCACGTCATTGTCGGCCAAGGCCAGCTGGACCGGGTCCTGCACGCCACTCCGGAGGACCGCCGCGGCTTCATCGAAGAAGCCGCCGGAATCCTCAAGCACCGCCGCCGCAAGGAAAAGACGGTGCGGAAGCTCGAAGCCATGCAGGCCAACCTGCAGCGCCTGGGAGACCTCACCGCCGAAATCCGCCGGCAGCTCACCCCGCTCGGCAAACAGGCAGAAGTGGCCCGCCGCGCCCAGACCGTGCAGTTCGAAGTGCGTGACGCCAAGTCCCGGCTCCTGGCTGATGAACTGGTCCGCCTGAACGAGGCCTTGGAAGAGGACGTGGCCACCGAAGCCGCGCTCAAGGAACGCCGCGAAGTGGTGGAGCAGGAACTGGCTGCGGGCCGGCAGCGCCAGGCCGAGGTGGAACGGCTCGCCGCCGAGGCCACTCCGCGGTTGAACGCCGCCCGGGATTCCTGGTACCAGCTGTCGGCCGCCCGTGAGCGGCTCCGGGCGCTCGGAGCCCTTGCCGCCGAACGCCGGCGGCTCCTCGGAGCGTCCGACGCCGCCCCGGATTCCGGGCGGGATCCGGAACAGCTGGAGCGCCAGGCCGCCCGGGTCCGCCAGGAACAAGCCGCCTTGGAGCAGGATATTGTGGCCCGCAAGGAAGCTTTGGAACAGGCCGGGCTGGCGCGGCAGGAAGCCGAAGAGCTGGCTGCTGCGGAGGACCGGCGCCTCACTGCCGTGCTGCGGGCCGCGGCGGACCGCCGCGAAGGCATCGCCCGCCTTGTGGGCCAGCTGGCGGCGGCGCGCTCGAAGGCGGAGGCTGCCGACGCCGAACGCGGACGCCTGCGCGAATCCATGGCCGCGGGCGAAGAACGCCGGCGCCTGGCCCAGCAGGAATTCACCGCCCTCGAATCCCAGGTGGCCGGTGTTGAAGACGGCGAGGAAAGCCTCGACGCCGAGTACGAAGAAGCCACCGCCGCCTTGGACGCCATCGAGGCCGAGATCGAGGCGCTGAAGAACGCCGAACGGGAGCAGCTCCGGGAACGGGACGCCCTCGTGGCGCGCCGCGATGCCCTGCAGCTCGGCCTGAACCGCAAGGACGGATCCGGCCGGATCCTCGACTCAGGTGTTCCGGGGGTGCTCGGGGCGCTCTCCGGCATGCTGTCGGTCGAGCCCGGCTACGAAACTGCTGTGGCCGCGGCGCTCGGCGCCCATTCCGAAGCCGTGGTGGTGGCGGACGTGGACGCCGCCAAAGCCGCGGTCCGTTTGTTGAAGGACGACGACGGCGGCCGGGTCTCGCTGCTGCTGGCCGGCGCCATGGACGCAGCAGAGTCCCCGGAAGCAGTGCCGCCGGCTGACTTGCCGGCGGACGCCCGCTGGGCGGCGGAGCTGCTCCGCGCCACCCCGGGCACAGGGAAGGGGAGCCACCTCTCCGCCGCGCGCGCCCTGCTGGCGCGCACCGCCGTCGTCGGGGATCTGGACGCCGCCGCGGAGCTGATCTCCCGGCACCCGGAGCTGACCGCCGTGACCCGCGCCGGCGACGTCTTCACCGCCCTGACCGCCACGGGCGGTTCAGCCGATGCGCCGTCCCTCCTTGAGGTGCAGGCCGCCGTCGACGACGCCGAACACCGCCTGGCCGGGCTCACCGCGGAACTCGAGCGCGGCCGCTTCTCGCTGGCCGCCGCTGAGGCCCGCCGTGCCGAGGCGCAGGAGCGCGCGGATACCGCGCTGGAGAAGCTGCACGACTCGGACGCGCGGCTTGCCGCCGTCGCCGAACGGCTGGGGCACCTGAACTCGCAGCTGCGCAGTGCCGTGGCCGAAAGCGAACGCCTTGCGGAGTCGCTGTCGAAGGCCGAGCTCAACATCGCGGTCGCCGAGGAAGCCCTGGAAGCCGCGGCCGAGCGCCTGGCAGCCGCCCAGGAAGCACCCGAGGAAGACGAACCGTCCACCGAACAGCGGGACGCCCTGGCCGCGGCGGCCAGCCAGGCGCGCGCCCGCGAAATGGAAGTGCGGCTCGGCCTGCGCAGCGCCGAGGAACAGCTCAACGCCACCAGCAACCGTGCGGCATCCCTCGAGCGTGCCGCCGCTACCGAACGGCGCGCCCGCGAGGAAGCAGCCCGCCGCGCCGAACGCCGCAAAGCCCAGGCTGCCCGCGCCGCAGCCGTGGCACGCGCCGTGGAACAGACCGTCCGTTTCGTGGACGTCTCGGTGGAGCTGGCCGCACACGCGCGGGACCACGCCGAAGCCGTCAAGGAACAGCGCGACAAGGAACTGGCCGAACTGCGCAGCAGCAACGACGCACTGGCCCGCGAGCTGGCCGGGCTGACGGACTCCGTCCACCGCGACGAACTCGCCCGTGCGCAGCAGCGGCTGCGCATCGAGGCCCTGGAAGCACGATCGATCGAGGAACTCGGGCTCTCCCCGGAGCAGCTCGTGGCCGACTTCGGGCCCCACCAGCCTGTCCCGCTGCCTGCGGACAGCAAGGACAAATGGGCTGAGCTGAGGGCCGAGGTGGACGAGGACGGCAACCCCGTTCCGGCGGGAAAGCCCTTCGTCCGGGAGGAGCAGGAAAAGCGGCTCCGCAAGGCCGAACGCGACCTCGCCGCACTGGGCAAGGTCAACCCGCTTGCCCTGGAGGAATTCGCCGCGCTGGAGGAACGCCACCAGTTCCTCAGCACCCAGCTCGAAGACCTCAAATCCAGCCGCAAGGACCTCCTGGACATCATCAAGGAGGTGGACAAGCGGGTCCAGCAGGTGTTCTCCGAAGCCTTCGCGGACACTTCCAAGCAGTTCGACCACGTCTTCGCGCGCCTGTTTCCCGGCGGCGAAGGACGCCTGGTGCTCACCGACCCGGACGACATGCTCACCACGGGCATCGAGGTGGAAGCACGGCCTGCAGGCAAGAAGATCAAGCGCCTCTCCCTGCTTTCCGGTGGAGAACGTTCGTTGACCGCGGTGGCGCTGCTCGTGGCCATCTTCAAGGCCAGGCCGTCGCCGTTCTACGTGATGGACGAGGTGGAAGCCGCGTTGGATGACACCAACCTGGGGCGCCTCATCACGATCTTCGAAGAGCTCCGGGAATCCAGCCAGCTGATCGTCATCACGCACCAGAAGCGCACCATGGAAGTGGCAGACGCGCTGTACGGCGTGACCATGCGCGGCGACGGCGTCTCCACCGTCATCAGCCAGCGCCTCGACGCCGGAGTGTAGCCGACGTGCAGCCGACGCCGGCGTGCAGGCAAGGCTGTGAGAAGCTAGGGGAGTGAACGATCTCCTCCCAATTATTCTGTCCATAGCCGCTGCCCTGGTGGTCATCGGCGGGCTGGTTCCGGTGCTCCTGAAGGCGCGGAAATCCGCCGCCAAGTACCCCGGAACCCGTGACGCCAACGACCCGGCAACCCCGGCCGCCGGCGGAACGCTGGTGGATGACCGGGCACAGGCGGGCGGCCCCGCCGCCGGCGAACGCACGGCACCGGCCGGCGTCGACGGTTCCGCCGAAGCACCCGAAGCTGACCTTGAGGAAGAGCCCGCCGGGCTCGAAACCGTCCAGGTGGAAACGCCGGCGCCGGTGGAAGGCCGCCTGCAGCGGCTGCGTGCCCGCTTGGTCAAGTCCAACAACATCCTGGGCAAGGGCCTGCTGGCACTGCTGTCCAGCGACAAGATCGACGAGAACGTCTGGGACGAAGTCGAAGAAACCCTGCTGCTGGCGGACCTCGGCACCGAACCGACCCTGGAACTCGTGGACGCCCTCCGCGAGCGGGTCAAAGTCCAGGGCACCCGCACCCCGGAAGCCGTCAAGGCGCTGCTGCGTGAAGAACTCATCAAGCTCGTGGACCCTGCCATGGACCGCAGCCTCAACGTCTCCCGCAAGAACGGCCACCCCGCCGTCATGATGGTGGTGGGTGTCAACGGCGTCGGCAAGACCACCACCGTGGGCAAGCTGGCCCGTGTGCTGGTTGCCGAAGACAAGGACGTTATCTTGGGTGCGGCAGACACCTTCCGTGCCGCTGCGGCCGAGCAACTCGCCACCTGGGGCCAGCGCGTCGGCGTGCCCACGGTGAAGTCCGACATCGACGGTGCCGACCCCGCCTCCGTCGCCTTCGAGTCGGTGAAGGCCGGCATCGAACAGGAAGTCGACGTGGTCATGGTGGACACGGCGGGCCGCCTGCAGAACAAGGTGGGCCTGATGGACGAGCTCGGCAAGGTCAAGCGGGTCATCGAAAAGCTCGCCGAGGTGGACGAGGTCCTGCTGGTCCTGGACGCCACCACGGGCCAGAACGGGCTCAACCAGGCCAAGGTGTTCTCGGAGGTCGTGAACATCACCGGCATCGTCCTGACCAAGCTGGACGGCACGGCCAAGGGCGGCATCGTCGTCGCCATCCAGAAGGCGCTCGGCGTTCCGGTCAAACTGGTGGGCCTGGGCGAAGGCCCGGACGACCTTGCCCCGTTCGAGCCGGAAGCTTTCGTGGACGCACTGCTGAACTAGTCAGCTTCCCGGCCGCAACGTAAAAGCCCGGCGGCCGCAGGATCATCCTGCGGCCGCCGGGCTTTTACGTGCCTGTGCCGGGTGGAAGGTCAGTACGTGAAATGCAGAACGGTTACGGTGCCGGAGGTCAGCGGGAACTTCTGCACGCTGGAGCCTTCCACGAAGTTCATCACCATGGGCCGCTTGTTGTTCGCGACGGGAAGGGCCTTCCTGCCGTCGATCGTGGTGGAGCCCTCCGCGGTATATCCGGGGCCGGCCATCTGGGTCATGGTTCCGGTCTTGGGCTTGCCGGGCAGGCTCAAGGTGACGCTTGCCTGGGCATCCTTCTGCGGGTCGTTCTTGTTGGCGATGTACACGTTGGTGCTTCCGTCACGATGCTTCACCGCGTAGGCGTAACTGAGCCCGCCGCCGGACTGTTCAAGCTTGAGGAACTTCCCGGTGCCGAGGTCAGACACCATGGCGAGGCCGAAATAGCTCGGATTTTCCCGGATGGCACCGTCCGGCTGCAGGTACTTGCCGCCGGAGCAGATGGGCGACAGCGGCGGACCGCCGACGCAGGTGATCAGGGAGCTGTGGAAGCCGAGCCGCTTGATGCCCTGCTGCAGGCCGTTGAGCGCGAATTCGCTGTACCACAAGGCCGAGGCGTGGTTCTTGGTGGTCGGGTTGGAGCCAGGGCAGGCTGACGGGCCGGTTTCGGTCAGCCAGGTCTGCAGGCCTGCTGCGGCGGCGGGCGCCATCGCCCTGCGGTCGTAGTCGCGCACCCGCGGGTGCATGTAGTCGCTCATCAGGTTTGCGAGGGTCGGTTCGTCCCCCGGTTCGCTGCCGGAGCAACTGGACAGTGGGTAGTAATGGAAGGAGACAATGCGCTGCTGGGGCAGTTCCGTTTTCGCGAAGGCCTTCCACCAAGCCTCGGAATAGGTGCCCGGTCCGATGATGGGCACGCCGGGCGCCGCGGAATTGATGGCTTCGGCGTAGCTCTTGAGCTCGTTGAGGTAGTCGGGAATGCCCCAGCTTCCGGGGCGGAGGCCGTTGTCCGGGTACCCGTTGGGTTCATTGCCGATGGTGATGCCGACGAGCCGCTTGCCGAAGATCCTTGCAGCGTGCTTGCTCATGTCCGCTGCCCGGGCGGGATCGTAGTGGCCGAGGTCGACGGTGATGTTGATGGTTCCGTCGATGGCATCCAGCAGGGTCTTTACCCGCTCCAGGTCCTTCGGCGTGGCGGTACGTACGGGGTGGGCCTTGTCTCCGCGGCGATCACCGGGCATCGCTTCGCCGGTGGAGGTCCAGAAGAAGCGGCGGTCCACGGCGTTGCCGCCGAAGCGCAGCAGCGGCTTGCCCAGGCCTTTCAGCGTGGCCACCAGATCGGCGTTGGCAGAGCTCATGGCGGGGTCTGCGAGGTCCGTGGCTTCCAGGGAGAGGCCGACGGCACCCGGGTCGAGCGAGGTGCCGAGTTCGGCGGCGGAAACGTTGACGGTCATTGGGGGAACCGCTGTGGTGGCCGTGGCCTGGGGGCCGGCTTGTTTGTAATACGCAACCCCTGCCTTTTTGACCGGCTTCGGCGAGGGGGCCGGCGCGGCGGACGCAGAGGACGTTGGCGTGCTGCGGGGTTCGGGCTGCCCGGCATTCAGGGCAAGCGGGACGGTGATTGCCGCTCCGGCCGCCAAGGCGCCTGCGGCCACCAGGGAGACGACCTTGGCTTTGCCTGCCTTCCTGCGTCGTGGTCGGCGGCTGCCGGCGGATTGCCCGCTGCCCGGCATGTGGTCAGGGCTGGCCACGGTGAAGTACCTCCAAGAGTGGGTGGATTGGTCCTTCCGCCAGCCTAGACGATCACGCCGCGCCCTTATTCCGGGCGGCGCCCCGGCAGGGTCTCCGGAGCCGTGAGCCACCACGCAGCGGAGAGCAGCAGCAGGCCGCCGGTGGCGGCGAACGCCCAGCCGTATCCGAACGCGTCAGCGACGACGCCGGCCAGCACCGGGCCCACAATCGCACCGGCGTCCGCGGCCATCTGGAAGGTGGCCAGCACCTTGCCGCCGGAGCGGCCCTGTCCGAGGATGTCGCCGACGGCGGCCTGCTGAGCCGGGCTCAGCACGCCGGAACCGAAACCGGCCACAGCGGAGACCACCAGGAACGCGGTGAGGTTGTCCGTGAGGCCGATCGCCGCCGTCGCGATTCCCGTGACGGCGAGCCCGGCGGTGATGAGCGGCTTGCGGCCCAGGCGGTCCGCCAGCCGGCCGGAGAAACTCAACGCCACGGCGTTGCCGGCGGCGAAGACCGCCAGCGCCCAGCCTGCGGAGGCCGTGCCGGCGGCGAGGACCGCGACGGCGAACAGCGGCACCGTGGCCATCCGCACCCCGAAGACCGCCCAGCCGTTGCTGAACCCGGAGAACAGGGACGCCCGGTACGCGGGATCGCCGAAGGCTTCGCGCAAGGTCATGGCCGGAGCCGCGGCGGCCTGGGCGGATGCGGAAGCCGGCCCGGAACCGAGCTGGAAGCGAACCAGCAGCGCCGCAAGAACCAACGCGGCAGCGTAGGCAAGGAAGGGCACCCGCAGGCCGAAGCCGGCCAACAGGCCGCCGACCACCGGCCCCAGCACGCTGCCCAGCAGGAAGGCCGAGGAGTATGCGCCGGACACCCGGCCGCGGGCTTCCGGCGGAGCAAGCCGAATCAGCAGGCCCATCGCGGCAACGGTGAACATCACCGAGCCGGCGCCGCCGAGCCCGCGGAAGATGAGCAGTTGCCAGTAGTCCTGGGCGAAGGCGCAGGCCGCCGTCGAGACAGCAACAATCAGCAGGCCGGATACGTAGACGGTGCGCTCACCCAAGCGGCCGATCAGTGCCCCGCCCGCGGGGGCGAACACGAGGCGCATGAACGCGAAGATGCTCACGATCACGGCAGCAGCGGTGGCACCGACGTCGAAGGTGGTGGCGAACTGGGGCAGCACGGGAGCCACCAGGCCGAAGCCCAAAGCGATCAGGAACGCCGCGAGCAGCATCACCTTGATGTCGCGGGGGAGGGCCGGACGCTTGGCCGGTACAGCGGCGGATGGGAGCGGCTGGCCCGACGGTTCCCGGGTGGTTTCGCGCATGCGGTGGCTGACCTCACGTTGGCAGGGGGTTCAGGGCGGTGACTCCAAGGTAACAAAGTGCGCACGCCGGGCATTCCGGGCCTGGTTGTGATCCACGAAACATCCCTGTAACGCCCGGGATATGCACCATTTACCTTGGGGAAGTTCTTGTAACAGCCGCGCAATCTAAATTCCGAGCGGGCGAAACACTGCGGGTCAAAACTTTTCTGTAGAACGCGAAAGGCGTTGGTACAGGCGGCATCGTCCGCATAAGCAGAGAGGACGCAGACCATGGAATTCACCGCCGGTCTCGTTTGGCTCCTGGTCGCAGCAGCGCTCGTGCTGTTCATGACCCCGGGCCTGGCATTCTTCTACGGCGGCATGACCCGTGCCAAGGCCGCCCTGAACATGATGATGATGAGCTTCATCGCCATCGGCACGGTAACGATTGTCTGGGTCCTGTGGGGCGCCTCGATGGCCACCGCGAACGACGACAACTTCTTCCAGCTCTTCGCAAACCCCTTCAGCCACTTCGGCCTGCACAACTTCACTGAAGCGCCGGACCTGCTGAAGACCGGATACGCCCTGACCTTCGCCATCATCACGGTAGCCCTGATCTCCGGCGCCATTGCCGACCGCGCCAAGTTCTCCGCCTGGACCCTCTTCACCCCCATCTGGGTCACCCTGGTATACGCACCCCTGGCGTTCATGGTGTGGGGCGGCGGCCTGTTCTCCGCTGACGGCTGGTTCGGCCAGACCTTCGCACCGGTCATCGACTTCGCCGGCGGCACCGTAGTTCACATTAACGCCGGTGTGGCCGGCCTGATCTTGGTGCTGATCATCGGCAACCGCAAGGGCTTCGGCAAGGATCCGAACCACCGTCCGCACAACGTTCCGCTCATCATGCTCGGCGCAGCCATCCTCTGGTTCGGCTGGTTCGGATTCAACGCCGGTGCCGCCGCCACGGTGGAGCAGGCAGGCCTTATCTGGATCAACACCCTGGTGGCACCGGCCGCGGCCATGCTCGGCTGGCTCGTAGTGGAACGCATCCGTGACGGCCACCCCACCTCCCTCGGTGCTGCCTCCGGCGTGGTTGCAGGCCTCGTGGCCATCACCCCGGCCTGCGCCAACGTCTCACCGCTGGGCGCCATCGCGCTCGGTGTCGCAGCCGGCGTGGCCTCCGCGCTCGCCGTCGGCCTGAAGTTCAAGCTCGGCTACGACGATTCCCTGGATGTCGTGGGTGTCCACCTGGTGTCCGGCCTCATCGGTACCGTGGCCATCGGCTTCCTCGCCACCCCCACCCAGGGCACGGCCGGCCTCTTCTACGGCGGCGGCCCGGAACAGCTTGTCGCACAGGTCCTGGCCGCGCTGATGGCGATGGTGTTCACCGGCGTCATGACCTTCGTCATCGCGTACCCCATCCACAAGTTCATGGGCTTCCGTATCTCCGAGCGCCAGGAGATCGCCGGTGCCGACCTCAGCCTGCACGCTGAGACCGCCTACGAGTTCGGAGTCGGGGGACACGGTGGCAGCTTCCAGCCGCTCCACGAGCTGATCACCGGCAAGAAGTCCGCAGTTCCGGCTGATGCCGCAGAAGCCACCGAAGCCACTGAAAGCAAGGAGAGTGTCCAGGCATGAAACTCATCACCGCGATTGTCCGTCCGGAGAAGCTTGAGGCGGTCCGCGAAGGCCTGGAGGCCTACGGGGTCCAGGGGCTGACGGTCAGCGCGGCCAGCGGATACGGCCGCCAGCGCGGATATACAGAGGTGTACCGGGGCGCCGAATACAACGTGGACCTCCTCCCGAAGATCCGCATCGAAGTCCTGGCCACCGACGAGCAGGCGGACGACATCCTGGATGTGCTGATCGCCTCCTCCAACACCGGCCGTGCCGGCGACGGAAAAGTCTGGACGGTGGATGTCCACGAGGCCGTCCGCGTCCGCACCGGGGAGCGCGGCGCTGCCGCTATCTAAGTGAACAGCGCAGCCGCCATCTGATCTTGCTTTATCCCCCCGGAGGCAAGGGAACGGGCCGGGTACCTGGAAAGGTACCCGGCCCGTTTACCGTTTAAAGGCTGACTTAGTGCCCGACGGCGGTGGGCCAGTCGTCCGGGCCGGTGCTGCCGGCGTCGTACTTCCCGAGCGGAACGGAACCTTTCGCCCAGGCGGCAAGGACCGGCTCCACGATCCGCCAGCATTCCTCGGCGGTGTCGCCACGGACGGACAGCAGCGGATCGCCGCTGATGACACCTTCCAGCACTTCGCCGTAGGGCAGGAGTTCCGAGGCGTTCAGTTCGGCCTGCAGCGTGGCGCGGTCAAGGGTGAAGATGTCACCCGGTCCGTTGACGTCGACGTCGAACTGCAGCGTGTCGGGCCCGAAGCCGATCCGCAGCTGGTTGGGGGAATCCACGCCGCGGAAGCCTTCCGGCAGGTGGGGAACGGGACGGAAGGTGACAAGCGCTTCTTTTCGCTTCACGCCGAGGGCCTTGCCCGAGCGCAGGATGAACGGCACGCCCTTCCAGCGCCACGTGTTGATGGCCACCTGGACCTCTGCCAGCGTCTCCGTGTTGCGCTCCGGGTCCACGCCTTCTTCGGCCGTGTAGTCCGGGATTTCCCGGCCGCCGATGCTTCCTGCGCTGTAGCGGGCGCGCCGGGTGGACGTCTTGAACGGGGCCGGGATGCTGCTGGCGCGCAGGACCGTGGAAATCGCATCACGCAGGTCCCGTTCGCCGATGGTGGCCGGCGCATCGATGGCGAGCAGGGCCATGATGTGCAGAAGGTGGCTTTGGATCATGTCCCGTAGGGCTCCCGCGCCGTCGTAGTAGCCGGCGCGGCCTTCCAGGGCGAGGTCCTCGTCGAAGATGATCTCCACTTTCTCGATATGTTCCCGGTTCCATACCGGTTCCAGGAAGCGGTTGGCGAAGCGCAGGCCGAGGATGTTCAGTACGGTGGCTTTGCCCAGGAAGTGGTCCACGCGGTGGATGTGGTCCTCGGGAACCAAGCCGAGGAGGGTCTTGTTCAGGTCCCGTGCCGAGTCGGTTCCGGAAGCGAAAGGCTTTTCCAGCACCAGCCGGGTTCCGGCGGGAAGCTGCTCACGGTCCAGTGCCTCGCAGGCTTTCTGGCTGACGTGGGGAGGCAGGGCGAAGTACACGGCAACAGGAGCCTCGAGGCCGGCAAGCAGTTCAGCCAGCGCTCCGTCGGCCGTGACGTCCAGGCCGTGGTACGCGGTGTCCTTTTCCATGGCGGCCAGCGCGGCCTTGCCCTCTGCGTCCGCGCCTTTGGCGGCCTCGGCGAAAGCTCCGTGCACGCGCTCGGACCATTGCGTGGCGGTCCAGTCGGTGGATCCGGCTCCAACGAGCTTCAGGCCCTTGGCGCGGCCGGACGCGAGCAGCCGGGCGAGCCCCGGCAACAGCAGCCGTCCGGTCAGGTCTCCGGAGGCGCCGAGGATGAGCAGTGTTTTCACGGTGTTTTCGCCGGCAGGCGCAGTGTTTTTGCTGGTCACTGTGCCAGCATGCCATCTTGAAGGTCCAACTTGGTACCCTAGATAGTCGAGTCCCGCAGCAGCGTGAAGCAGCCTGTGCGGGGCGATGATCGGCAATGATGCAGGCGCGCCGCTTCGGCCGCCATCCGTAGACCATTGAAAGAAGTGCACGTCTCGTGTTCAATTCACTCTCTGACCGGTTGACAGCAACCTTCAAGAATCTCCGTGGCAAGGGCCGCCTCTCCGAGGCCGACGTCGATGCCACAGTCCGGGAGATCCGCCGCGCCCTGTTGGACGCGGACGTTGCCGTACCCGTGGTGCGTGAATTCGCCGCCCGTATCCGCGAACGTGCCCTCGGCGCCGAGGTTTCGGCCGCACTGAACCCGAGCCAGCAGATCGTGAAGATCGTCAACGAGGAGCTCGTGGAGATCCTCGGCGGCGAAACCCGCCGCATCCGCCTGGCCAAGACCGGGCCCACCATCATCATGCTCGCCGGTCTCCAGGGTGCAGGTAAGACCACCCTCGCGGGCAAGCTGGCCAAGTGGATGAAGTCCCAGGGCCACAGCCCCATGCTGGTGGCCTGCGACCTCCAGCGCCCCAACGCGGTGACCCAGCTCCAGGTGGTGGGCGGCCGCGCCGGCGTTCCGGTGTTCGCGCCCCACCCGGGCACCACCTCCGACCTTGAGACCCCCACCGGCGATCCCGTCGTCGTCGCGAAGGCCGGCGTCGACGAAGCGCGCCAAAAGCTGCACGACGTCGTGATCGTGGACACCGCCGGCCGCCTCGGCGTCGACGCCGAAATGATGGACCAGGCACGCCGCATCCGCCAGGCGATCATCCCCAACGAAGTGCTCTTCGTCATTGACTCGATGATCGGCCAGGACGCAGTCAACACCGCGCTCGCCTTCGACGAAGGCGTCAACTTCACCGGCATCGTGCTGTCCAAGCTCGACGGCGACGCCCGCGGCGGTGCCGCACTGTCCGTCTCTTCCGTGACCGGCAAGCCCGTCATGTTCGCGTCCACGGGCGAAAACCTGGACGACTTCGAACTGTTCCACCCGGACCGCATGGCCTCGCGCATCCTGGACATGGGCGACGTCCTGTCCCTCATCGAGCAGGCCGAGAAGAACTGGGATAAGGACGAAGCCGCCCGGATGGCGAAGAAGTTCGCCGACCAGGAAGACTTCACCCTGGACGACTTCCTCGCCCAGATGCAGCAGATCCGCAAGATGGGCTCCATGAAGAAGATGCTCATGATGATGCCGGGTGCCCAGAACATCCGCCAGCAGCTTGAGCAGTTCGATGAGCGCGAGATCGACCGCGTCGAAGCCATTGTGCGTTCCATGACCCCGCACGAGCGCGTGGCGCCGAAGATCATCAACGGTTCACGCCGTGCCCGTATCGCCCGCGGTTCCGGCGTGCACGTGTCCGAAGTCAACGGCCTGCTGGAGCGCTTCGCCCAGGCCCAGAAGATGATGAAGAAGCTTGCCCAGGGCGGCGGTATGCCGGGCATGCCCGGGATGCCCGGCATGGGCGGCGGCGCCCGGAAGAACGCCAAGAACGCGCCCAAGAAGAAGGCACGTTCCGGCAACCCGGCCAAGGCAGCCCAGCAGCTGCGCGAGGCTGAGGCGAAGCGCAATGCGGCGGCTTCGGCACCCGCCGGTTCGGCCTTCGGCCAGGGCGCAGCGGATTTCGATCCCTCCCAGCTGAACCTGCCCAAGGGCTTCGACAAGTTCCTGGGTAAATAGGCAGACGCAAGGAGCGGCGTTCCCTGTCAGGGGGCACGCCTACTCTGGAGCCATGGAAAAGCAACGCGTCGTCTTCGTCCATGGCGGCGGTTCGTTCGGAGCCGCCGCCTGGCCGAGGCAGCATGGCATGGCCCTCGCCTATGACGCCTTGTTCCTGCGACGCCACGGCTTCGACCCGGTGGCGGATCCCGTGGAACAGGATGTCAGTGCCGATGTCGGGATCATCCTGGCGGCACTCGGTGGCACGGCCGCCCATGGAGATGCAGCGCCCGGCGGCCACCTCGTGGCGCATTCCCTGGGTGCGATCCCGGCCATGCTGGCGGCCGTCGCGCATCCGGAGCTGGTGCGCTCTCTTGTCCTGGTGGAACCGGCCTGCCTCTCCCTGACGGCGGAGCTGCCGGCTACCGCCGCCTACCGGAGCCTCATGGAACCGCTGTTCGCGGCCAGGCACAGCATGGGTGACACAGACTACCTCCGCGAGTTCCAACGGCGCACGGCCTCGGCAACCGTTGAACCGCCGTCGGGCGAGGACCCGCTCCGGGTGGCTCGGCGCCTCCGCATGCAGCCGCCGCCGTGGGACGCGCCGCTGCACATCGTCCCAGGGGTCCCCACGCTGGTCCTCACCGGAGGCTGGGAACCCCTCTATGAAGAAATCGCCGGCTACCTGCAGGAGACCGGGGCCCTCCACCGCACCGCGGCGGGAGGGCACCGGCCCCAGGACTCGGCCGAAGGCGACCGGATCATCCGTTCCTTCATCGCCGAAACCGCCCGCCTGCCGCTGCCCGGCTGACCGCCCGCCTGCCGCTGCCCGGCTGACCGCCCGCCTGCCGCTGCCCGGCTGACCGCCCGCCTGCCGCTGCCCGGCTGACCGGACGGCTGCGCCCAGGCAGCGGCACGCAGGCAGGGACGCGTCAGTTGGCGGCCGTCTCCGGCAGCTTCAGTTCCGGCAGGTACACCTTGCCGCCGGCCGCCAGGAACTCCTCGCTCTTCTCCCGCATGCCCGCGTAGGCTTCGGCGATCGCTGCCTGTGAATTCGCGGAACCGTATTCGTTGCGGATGTCCTGGCTGATGCGCATGGAGCAGAACTTCGGCCCGCACATCGAGCAGAAGTGCGCGGTCTTGGCCGGCTCGGCGGGCAGGGTCTCGTCGTGGAAGGACTCCGCCGTGACCGGGTCGAGCGAGAGCGCGAACTGGTCACGCCAGCGGAATTCGAAGCGCGCCTTGGACAGGGCGTCGTCGCGTTCGTTCGCTCCCGGATGGCCCTTGGCGAGGTCCGCGGCGTGGGCGGCGATCTTGTAGGTGATCACGCCGGTCTTCACGTCGTCCTTGTTCGGCAGGCCCAGGTGTTCCTTGGGCGTGACGTAGCAGAGCATGGCCGTGCCGTAGCGGGCGATTTCCGTGGCGCCGATGGCCGAGGTGATGTGGTCGTAGCCGGGGGCAACGTCCGTGACCAGCGGGCCCAGGGTGTAGAACGGTGCGCCCTTGCAGAGTTCCTGCTGGCGCTCCACGTTCTCCCGCACCAGGTGGAACGGCACGTGCCCGGGGCCTTCGACCATCACCTGCACGTCGTACTCCCAGGCCCGCTGGGTCAGCTCGGCCAGGGTGTCCAGTTCGGCGAACTGGGCGGCGTCGTTCGCGTCGGCGATCGAGCCGGGGCGCAGGCCGTCACCCAGGGAGAACGCGACATCGTACTTGGCGAAGATTTCGCACAGCTCGTCGAAGTGCGTGTAGAGGAAGTTTTCCTCGTGATGGGCCAGGCACCAGCCGGCCATGATGGAACCGCCGCGCGAGACGATGCCCGTAACGCGCTTGGCAGTGAGCGGCACGTAGCGCAGGAGCACGCCGGCGTGGATGGTCATGTAGTCCACGCCCTGCTCGCACTGTTCGATCACGGTGTCGCGGAAGATCTCCCACGTCAGTTTGTTGGCTTCGCCGTTGACCTTTTCCAAAGCCTGGTAGATGGGCACGGTGCCGATCGGAACGGGGGAGTTGCGGATGATCCACTCGCGGGTGGTGTGGATGTCGTCACCGGTGGAGAGGTCCATGACGGTGTCAGCGCCCCACTGGGTGGCCCACTGCAGTTTGTCCACTTCCTCGGCGATCGAGCTGGTCACCGCGGAGTTGCCGATGTTGGCGTTGATCTTCACCAGGAAGGCCTTGCCGATGATCATCGGTTCGGATTCCGGGTGGTTGATGTTGTTCGGGATGATGGCCCGGCCGGCGGCCACTTCGCTGCGGACAAGTTCCACGTCGCAGTTTTCGCGCAGCGCCACGAAGCGCATCTCGGGGGTGACGATGCCCTGCTTGGCGTAGTGCATCTGGGTCACCGTGCGGCCTTCGACGGCGCGGCGGGGCACCGGCTGCGCGCCCTTCCACTCAGCGGAGGCGGCGCCGCGGCGCACGGCCGACTTGCCGTCGTCGAGCAGGTTCCGCTCGCGGCCGCTGTACGTTTCGGTGTCGCCGCGTTCCTCGATCCAGGCCGCCCGGAACGGTTCCAGGCCGACCACCGGATCGCTTCCCGGCCCGGCGGTGCGGTAGACCCGCAACGAGGCGTTGGCTTCGCCGTTGGGCGAGGGCTCCAGGGCGATCTCCGTGACCGGTACGCGGATGCCGCTTTCGGGGTCCTCCACGTAGGCCAGGGAATGGGATTTCAGCGACTGCGTTACCTCCGCGGAGGCGTTTTGGGCAGAGCTTCGCTGGGCATTTGAGGTACTCAAAGGGTTACTCACTTCCTTCGCCGGCATTACCCGGACAGGTTCGACGGTCGCAGGCTGCGTCAGCCTGATCTCAGCCCATGCATGGGCCCCCGTGTGGTCGTAGACGAAGCTACCACAGCCGGACGGACGGGCCGCCGGAAAGCGCGGATGTTACTGTTTCGGCGTGCACCAGATCAGAGCCGCCGGACCGTCCGACTTCGCCTGCCTGCCCGCCATCGAGGACGCCTCGGACACGCTTCTGGCAGCCGCGCTCGCAGGGCCCGACGGCGGCCCCGTACCCTCGCTGCCTGCCGTCACCGGCGTGCCGCACAGCACCGCGTCGCTGTGCGTCCTCGTTGCCGGGAACCCGCCGCACGCATTCGCCCGTCTGGAGGAGGTCGACGGGCAGGTCCACCTCGAACAGCTTTCGGTCCATCCGGCCCATGTCCGGCAGGGCCTGGGCCGGGCTTTGGTGGAGGCCGCCCTCGGGTGGGCCCGGGAGCGCGGCTACGGCCGAATGACTCTTTCCACCTACCGGGACGTCCCCTTCAACGCGCCGTTCTACGCGCGCTGCGGCTTCGTGCCGCTGGCCGAACCGGGCCCGGAACTGGCGGCGCTGCGCCGCCACGAACAAGGCATCGGCTTGGATCTGCTTGGCCCACGGATCTGCATGGCAAAGGAACTGTGACCATGACCATTGAAGGAAACGGCATCATCGAATTCAGCGGCACCGTGCTGTGCGGGCCCGCGGAGGAGCGCGAGGGACTGTGGGCGGTGGACGGCCGCCTCACCTTCACGCGGCCTGGGCGTCAGCCCGGCGCCGTTTTGGATGGCTGGGTCCTCCCCGGCTTCGTTGACGCCCACTGCCATATCGGGCTGGGTCCTGGCGGCGCCGTGGAGGAAGCCGTCGCCCGGGCGCAGGCCGAAGCGGACCGCGACGCCGGCACCCTCCTGGTCCGGGACGCCGGCGTCCCGGCCGATACCCGCTGGCTTGGGGCCAGTCCGGAGCTGCCTCGCATCATCCGCTCCGGCAGGCACATCGCCCGCAGCCGCCGCTACCTCAGGGGCCTGGCGGAGGAGATCGAGCCGGAGCGGCTGGTGGAGGAAGTGCGGAAGCAGGCCCGCGCGGGCGACGGCTGGGTCAAGCTGGTGGGGGACTGGATCGACCGGAGTGCCGGCGACCTGGGACCGTCTTTCCCGGCGGCTGTGGTGAAGGACGCCGTTGCCGCCGCGCATGACGAGGGCGCCCGGGTCACGGCCCACTGCTTCGCCGAGGACACGATCGACGACATGCTGGACGCCGGCATCGACTGCATCGAACATGCCACCGGACTGCTGCCCAGGCACATTCCGCGGCTCGTGGAACAGGGCGTGCCCATTGTTCCCACCCTCGTGAACATTGCCACGTTCCCCGACATCGCCCGCCAGGCCGAAGCCAAGTTCCCCCGCTATGCAGCGCACATGCTGCGGCTGTGGGAACGCCGCCACGAACGGATCGGCGAAGCCTTCGAGGCCGGGGTGCGCATCTACGCAGGTACCGACGCCGGAAGCGTCATCAAGCACGGGCGCATCGCGGACGAAATCCTCGAACTGTGCCAGGCGGGATTGCCTGCGCCGGCGGCCCTCGACGCCGCTTGCTGGTCTGCCCGTGAGTGGCTGGGAGCCGAAGGCATCAGCGAAGGCGCGCCCGCCGACGTCGTAGTGTGTGCGGAGGATCCGCGGCAGCGTCCTGAAACGGCTGCGGCGCTGCGCCACATCGTGCTGGGCGGCGCCATCATCAGATGACCCTTGGAATAAATTGAAGCTTCAAGTAATTTAAGAAGGGTAGAAGCGCCGAGAGGCGGCGCCGAACACTTCCAGGAGTTTCAATGACCGCACCCTCCAGCCAGGACCTGCTTCCTGCCGAACTCACCATGGGCACCGTGATGCTCAAAGTCGGTGACATGAAGGTGATGGGCGACTACTACGGAAAGGCCCTCGGCCTCGATGTCGTGGCGGAGCAGGACGGCGGCCTGTATTACGGCCGCCTCGGCAAGCCGCTCGTGCACCTCGCCCCGGCCGCCGGCCTGCAGGTCCCGGGCCGTGGCGAAGCCGGGCTCTTCCATACCGCCTTGCTGTTCGAGGACCGGGCGGCGCTCGCCGCCACCATTGCCTCCGCCGCCCAGTACGAGCCGCGCGCCTTCGCCGGCAGTGCCGACCACCTCGTCAGCGAGGCGTTCTACTTCACCGACCCCGAAGGCAACGGCATCGAGCTCTACTACGACAAGCCCCGCGAGGGCTGGTCGTGGAACGGCAGCACCGTCGTCATGGACAGCCTTCCCCTGGCGCCGCAGCGCTACCTCGAAGAGAACCTGAGTGAAGAAGCGGTCACCGGGCAGCGGCAGGCCGCGGCCGGCGTCGGGCACGTCCACCTGCAGGTCGGCGACGTGCAGACCGCGCAGGACTTCTACGTGGACACCCTCGGCTTCGAGCGCACGGCCGGCTGGCATGGGCAGGCTTTGTTCGTTTCCGCCGGCGGCTACCACCACCACATGGCAATGAACGTGTGGAACAGCCGCGGCGCCGGCCCGCGCAAGGACACCCTTGGGCTCGGTGAAGTGGTCATCGAAGTGCCTTCCGGGGAGGACGTCGGTGCGCTGGCTGACCGGCTCAAGGTCGCCGGAATCGAATCGCACCACACGGGCCTGGAGCTGCGCTTCGAAGACCCGTGGCGCAACCGCCTCCGGGTGGCCGTCCGTTAAGCTGACGCCGTCCGTTAAGCTGATTCGGGGCGGCAGCACTTCCGGGATGGACCGGACTCCGCCCGCCTGCGTTGGAACGGATGAATGAGAGTGGTTTCCATGGGTTTTGCCGAAATTTTTGTTGCCACCCACGATGAAGCGCTCAAGCGGGCAGCCGCCTTGGAAAGCGGTGCCGATGTGGCCGGTTTCGCCGTGCGCATCCCCGGCATCAGCGACTTCGAAGTCGAGCAGCTGGGTGACCTGGCCGGAACGGCCGTCCACGCTGCCGGCGCAGACTATGAACTGGCCATGGTGGACGTCACCACCGACGCGCTGCTCGGGGTTCCGGCCGCCATGGTCCGGGCGCTTTCGGAACTGCTCAGCTACGAAAGCGAAGGCGACGGCAACGTGCTGGACGATGTCGCGGAGCGGTGGGCCGCGCAGGATGACATGCCTTTCGGCGCGGACGAAGCCCGTGGCTATGTCCAGCAGCTCGCAGCCCTGGCTGCCGACGTCGAAAAGGCCGAGCGGGCCGGTTTGTACGTCTGGTCCGCCTGACAAAACCTGCCACGCGACACCCCGGACCGTCCGGTTCGAAATCCCGTCCGCCATCTGGCACAATGGACAGGTACTCGATCCGTGCGGCCCCTCTCTCCGTGCGTGCATCCTGTCCTTGGAACCCTCAAGTATGGCCCGCCCCACGGGTGCAGAACGTCGGGTTCACCCCCGTTTCAGAAACAGGAGTGACCACAAAAGTGGCCGTTAAGATTCGTCTCAAGCGCTTCGGTAAGATGCGCGCACCGTACTACCGCATCGTCGTCATGGACTCCCGCGCCAAGCGCGATGGCCGTGCCATCGAAGAGATCGGCAAGTACCACCCCACCGAGGAGCCCTCGTACATCGAGGTTGTTTCCGAGCGTGCCCAGTACTGGCTGTCCGTCGGCGCCCAGCCGACCGAGCAGGTTGCCGCGATCCTCAAGATCACCGGTGACTGGCAGAAGTTCAAGGGCCTCCCGGGCCAGGAAGGCACCCTGAAGACCAAGGCTCCGAAGGAAGCCTTCGTTGCTCCGGAAAAGGGTTCCGTGATCATCCCCGAAGCCATCACCAAGAAGGCCAAGAAGGAAGAGGCCGCTGAGGAAGCCGAGGCTCCCGAGGCAGAAGCCACCGAGGCCGAGTAAATTGCTGGCAGAAGCGCTCGAACACCTGGTCCGCGGCATCGTCGACAGCCCTGAGGATGTCAAAGTCAGTGCCCGGAACAACCGCCGCGGAGAATCCCTCGAGGTCCGTGTCCACCAGGACGACCTCGGACGGGTGATCGGCCGCCAGGGACGCACCGCACGCGCACTGCGCACGGTCATTGCAGCCCTGGCAGGTGGCGAGCAGGTCCGCGTCGACGTCGTCGACACCGACCGCCGCCGGTAACGCGCTCAGCAATAGCTGGACTTTGGATCCGGTCCCGCCACCAGATAATGGTGGAGGGGCCGGATTCTTTTTTCGCCCCCATATCGGATTTCCGGGCAGTCCGCCGTCACGGCGGCGCCGGCACAGCGTAGGAAAACAGAGGAAACCATGCAGCTTCAGGTGGCCAGGATCGGCAAACCCCACGGAATCCGTGGCGAGGTGACAGTCCAGGTGCTCACCGACGCGCCGGAGGCCCGCTTCGTACCCGGAGCCGAATTCCATGTGGAGCCCGCCAAGTTCGGCCCGCTGACCGTCAGCAGCGCCCGCTGGAACAAGGACATCCTGCTGCTCGGCTTCGAACAGGTGGCCGACCGCAACCGGGCCGAGGAAATCCGCGGCGCCAAGCTGTTCGTCGAAACCGAAGAGCTCGACGACGACGGCGAAGAGGGCTGGTACGAGCACGAACTGGTGGGCCTTGAGGCGCGTGTGGGCGGCCAGGTGGTCGGCAAGGTCACCGCCCTGAACACCATGCCCGCCCAGGACCTGCTCGTCATCGAAGGCGCGGACGGCAAGGAAATCCTGGTGCCGTTCGTCGAAGAGATCGTCCCCGAGGTCAACCCGGAGGACGGATACGTCCTGCTCACCCCGCCGCCGGGCCTCTTCGAGCTCAACAGCGCGGACGAAGGCGAAGCGGACGGGCCTGAAGGTAACGGAGCCGGCGCGTGAGGATCGACGTCGTCAGCATCTTCCCGGACTATCTTGCCCCGCTGGAGCTCTCGCTCATCGGCAAGGCGCGCCAGGACGGCATCCTGGAACTCAACGTCCACGATCTCCGGAACTTCACCACGGACAAGCACCGCACGGTGGACGACACTCCATACGGCGGTGGCGCCGGCATGGTCATGAAGCCCGAGCCCTGGGCCCAGGCGCTGGAATCCGTGGCGGCCGGAGCCGCAGGGGAGCGGCGCCCTGTGCTGGTGGTTCCGTCGCCCGCAGGGGAGCGGTTCACGCAGGCCACCGCCTACGAGCTCGCCGAGGAAGAACAGCTCGTCTTCGCCTGCGGACGCTACGAAGGCATCGATGAACGCGTCATTGAGTGGGCCTCCGAGCACTTCACTGTGCGGCCGATGAGTCTGGGTGACTACGTCCTCAACGGCGGCGAAGTGGCTGTGCTCGCCATGGTGGAGGCCATCGGGCGGCTGCTGCCTGGCGTCGTCGGGAACCCCGAATCCCTCGTCGAAGAGTCGCACTCCGACGGGCTCCTCGAGTATCCGGTGTACACCAAGCCGTCCTCCTGGCGGGAACGCGAGGTGCCCGAGGTCCTGCTTAGCGGGAACCACGGGAAGATCGCCCGCTGGCGGCGCCACGAGCAATTCCGCCGCACCGCCGAGCGCCGCCCGGACCTCCTGGACGCGTTCGACGCCGGCAGCCTGGACCGCGCGGACCGCACCGCCTTCGCGGAACTCGGGTACGACGTCGTCGACGGCCGCCTGCGCCGCCGCGAGGGGAACTGACACCTCGCTTCAGCCGGCGGAATTGGCCGGGTGCGCGGTGTTGTGGCAAAATTAGTCCTTGTGTCTGCTGGGTCCGCACCTGCCACAGGGGGAGCGCAACCAACAGCCGGACACGCGGCACCGCCGATCAGTGGTGGAGCCGCTCTTTTGAACTTCGGCGGCAATTTCCGGGCAGCTCCGGGCTTGGCCGCCGTGACCCAAAGTGGATGACCTGTGGCGTCCACCAGGAGTGGATCAATGCATATCCTCGATAGCGTAGATGCAGCTTCGCTGCGCAACGATGTTCCCGAGTTCCGCGCCGGTGACACCCTCAAGGTTCACGTGAACATCATCGAAGGCAAGAACTCCCGCGTCCAGGTCTTCCAGGGCTTCGTCCTGGGCCGCCAGGGTGACGGCGTGCGCGAAACCTTCACGGTCCGCAAGGTTTCCTTCGGTGTCGGCGTTGAGCGTACCTTCCCGGTGCACTCCCCGATCATCGAAAAGATCGAGGTCGTCACCAAGGGTGACGTCCGCCGCGCCAAGCTCTACTACATGCGCGAACTGCGCGGTAAGGCTGCGAAGATCAAGGAAAAGCGCGACTTCACCGCCGCCAAGTAAGTCTTCCGACTTTACGCAGCGGGTCCACGATCCGTCCCGGCTGCGCCGGAGAAATCCGCAACGCAGGGATACGATTCATGGACCACACAAAACGCCAGCCCCGGAAACAGGGCTGGCGTTTTGTTTTGCTCGCGGTCGCCATGGCCGTTGCCATCAGCGGCCTTATCCGTTCCCTGTGGATCGATGTCTACTTCATCCCCTCGGAGTCAATGGAGCCGCTCCTGGGCGTCGGGGACCGCATCCTCGTCTCCCGCACCGATTTCGGCGCCGAGCCGATCCGCCGGGGAGACCTCGTGGTCTTCGACGGCCGGGGCACTTTTGCTCCGTTGAACAGCGGAAAAGGCCCCGTCGCCGACGCCGCAGCTGCCGCGGGCCATTGGCTGGGCCTCACCGGGAGCGATACCAGCTATGTGAAGCGGGTCATCGGCGTCCCAGGGGACCACGTCCGCTGCTGCGGCGCCGACGGCAGGCTCACAGTCAACGGTCAGGCAATTGAGGAATCCTACGTCTATCCCGGCGACGCACCCAGCGAACAACGCTTCGACGTCGTGGTCCCGGAAGGACGCCTGTGGCTCATGGGCGACCACCGTTCACGCTCCGCGGATTCCCGTAGCCTGCTGGGCGCGCCCGGCGGCGGCCTGGTCCCTGTGGAACGCGTGATCGGACGTCCCGTCAGGATCATCTGGCCGCTTGATAGATTTGCAGAACTGCCAAGGCCCGCTGCGGCCGCAACGACCTCGAAGAACGGACTGTAGATGCCGGAGAATCCCGAACAGGAAGCCACGACGCCGGAAGAAGACGGCACCAAGGGCAATCAGTTCCTGCTCTGGCTCAAGGAGATCGGCACGGTGGTGGGCATCGCCGTCGTCCTGTCCTTCCTCATCAAGACGTTCCTGTTCAAGGCATTCTTCATCCCGTCCGAATCCATGGTGGCCACCTTGGAGAAAGACGACCGCATCTTCGTGAACCTCCTCGTCCCCGAACCCTTCGCATTGCAGCGCGGGGACATCGTGGTCTTCAAGGACACCCAGGGCTGGCTTCCGCCCACGCAAAAGGAAGAGCCCGGCCCTTTCAAATGGCTGCAGAACACGCTTGCCTTCGTGGGTCTGCTGCCTGACGAAACCGAACAGCACCTGGTCAAGCGCGTCATCGGCCTGCCCGGCGACCATGTGGTCTGCTGCGACTCCCAGGCGCGGGTCAGCATCAATGGCACCGTCCTGGACGAGGACTACATCAACCCCGCGGAGCAGCCCGTCGCACGGCCCTTTGATGTGGTGGTTCCGGCTGGCAAAATCTGGGTTATGGGCGACAACCGCAACAACTCGGCGGACTCCCGTGAACACCGCGAAGTCAACGGCGGCTTCATCAACATTGCCGACGTCGAAGGAAACGCGACCGTCATCGCCTGGCCCGTCGGCCGTTGGCAGATCCTCAACAACCACTCCGATGTCTTCCGGAACGTTCCGGCGCCCTCGCCCGAAGACAGCACCTCCAGCACCGCGCCCGCAGGACAATGAGCGCGCCGGCCGGCGCCGGCGCGAAGGCTGCCACCAGGAAGGCAGCCAAGGGCACAGCCAAAAAGCCGCTCAAAAAGCCCGCCTCATCTGCACCCTCCGCCCCGACCCTCGACGTCGAGAGGACTTTCCTCGGCCCCGGCGTGCGGTACCTGGCAGGCGTGGACGAAGTGGGCCGCGGTGCCTTCGCGGGTCCGGTCTCGGTGGGCATCGCCGTCGTCGACCTCCAGGAGCAGTCGCTGCTCGACGGCGTCAGGGACTCCAAGCTCCTCAAGCCCGAGGACCGGGAGCGCCTTGAACCGCTGGTGCGCGGCTGGGCAGTTGCCTCCGCCGTCGGCCATGCCAGCGCCGCCGAAATCGACGCGCTTGGCATCATCGCAGCGCTCCGCCTCGCCGGGAACCGTGCCTGGGGCGACATCCTGGCCGGCGGAACGCGCCCCGACATCGTCCTGCTGGACGGCAGCCATGACTGGCTGACGCTGCCCGCACAGGTGTCCCTCTTCGATGATGCGGGCCTGTTGGCTGCCGGGGAAGCGCCCGTTACCGGCGAACCGGAGCTCCCCGCCTGTGACGCGCCGGTCCATACGCGCGTCAAGGCGGACATGTCCTGCCTGAGCGTTGCGGCGGCGAGCGTGCTCGCGAAGGTGGCGCGGGACCGGATGATGCTCGAACTGCACAGTGAATTCCCGGCGTTCGGCTGGAACGAGAACAAGGGCTACGGCACGGCCGCCCACCGGGAGGCCCTGCGCGCAGCCGGCCCGAGCAGCCACCACCGCAGCAGCTGGAACCTGATTTAGCCGTCCCTTCCCACTTCGATGCCTTGTTCCGGCGTTGACCGGGCCCTGGCTGGCTGTCGGTGCTCCCGCGATGGTGCAAGATTGAACTATGAGTGCCGAAGACCTTGAGAACTATGAAACCGACATGGAGCTGCAGCTCTACCGCGAGTACCGCGACGTCGTCGGGCTGTTCAGCTACGTTGTCGAGACCGAGCGGCGTTTCTACCTGGCCAACCATGTGGACCTGCAGGCCCGCAGTGCCGATGGCGAAGTTTATTTCGACCTCACCCTCCAGGATGCGTGGGTCTGGGATGTCTACCGTTCCGCCCGTTTCGTGAAGAACGTCCGCGTCATCACTTTCAAGGACGTCAACGTCGAGGAACTTCCGCGCAATGAACTTTCCGTGCCGAAGGACGGTGAACTGGGCGACCTCGGCAACTAGCGGCGTGCCCGTAGGGCCTCTTTTCCTCCACAGCCGCCTTTTGGCTGACTTACCCACATAGCCGTTCTTTCTGCTGTCCCTTCCGTGCCTGCGTCCGCAGGCTGGAAGTGGAGGTGGACATGAAAGAGAAGGACGTACTCGGCCGGCACGGCGAAACGCTCGCCGCCGGGTTCCTGGAAGCCCTGGGCATGCAGGTCATCGACCGCAACTGGCGGTGCCCCACGGGTGAAATCGACATTGTGGCGCTCGACGGCGACACCCTGGTGATTGCCGAGGTGAAGACCCGCAGGAGCCTGGATTACGGGCATCCCTTCGAAGCGGTGGGCGCGGCCAAGCTGGCCCGGCTGCACCGTTTGGCGTCGTCGTGGTGCACTGCCCACGAATTGCGGGCAGCCAGCAGGCGCGTGGATGTCGTCGCGGTCATCCACGACGGCATCGGGGCTCCCAGCGTGGAGCACCTGAAGGGCGTGGGCTGAGATGGGTGTGGCACGGAGCTACTGCGTGGCATTGGTGGGCCTGAACGGCTACATCGTCGAGGTGGAAGCGGACATCGGCCAAACACTCCCGAACTTCCTGATCCTGGGCCTGCCGGACGCCGCCCTGAATGAGGCCCGGGAACGGATCCGCTCGGCCGCGCAGAACTCGGGAATCCCGCTGAGCCGGCGCAAGATCACGGCCAACCTCATCCCGGCGTCCCTGCCCAAGCGGGGCTCCGGCTTCGACCTGGCCATTTGCATGGCTGTCCTCGGCGCGGCAGGCGACATCCGCTCCACGGGGGACACTGTCTTCATCGCGGAGCTGGGCCTGGACGGGCGGCTGCGCCCCGTGCGCGGGATCCTGCCTGCCGTGATGGCGGCGGTGCAGGCGGGGCACCGGGACGTCGTGGTGGCGCAGGCGAACGCTGCCGAGGCCATGCTCGTTCCGGGGGCGAGGGTGCGTGGATATAAGACCCTTGCCCGGCTTGCCTTTGATTTCGGTGCCGACCCGCAGGACCTCGCACTGGACTTTGAACCGGCGGACGAAGAAGACCCGGACGACGCCGGGGCGCCGGCGCCTGCCGTGCCGGACCTATGCGATGTGTCCGGGCAGGGCGATGCCCGCCGCGCGCTGGAGGTCGCCGCAGCCGGTGCGCACCATGTCCTGCTGTGCGGGCCTCCCGGGGCGGGGAAAACGATGCTGCCCGAGAGGCTGCCTGGGCTCCTGCCGGACCTCGGCGACAAGGAGTCGATGGAAGTCACGGCCATCCACTCCTTGTCCGCGGTGCACATCGAAAAGGTCTCCCTGCTGCGCAGGCCGCCGTTCGAGAACCCGCATCACAGCGCCACGGCCGCGGCGATCATCGGCGGCGGTTCCGGGCTGCCGCGTCCTGGAGCCGCGTCACGGGCCCACCGGGGCGTGCTTTTCCTGGACGAAGCCCCGGAGTACGAACGCCGCGTCCTGGACGCGCTGCGGCAACCTCTGGAAAGCGGGGAACTGGTCATCCACCGTTCTGCCGGCACCGCCGCCTACCCTGCACGGTTCCAACTCGTCCTCGCGGCCAATCCCTGCCCGTGCGGCAAAGCCAGCGGCAAGGGTGTGGACTGCACGTGCACGGCCGTCATGCGGCGGCGCTACTTCGGCAGGATGTCCGGTCCGCTCCTGGACCGGGTGGACATCCAACTCCAGGTGGAACGGGTCTCCTTGGCTGATTTCGGCCAGGCCGGCGGCGGGGAAGAAGACACCGAAACGGTGGCCCGGCGCGTTGCGGCGGCCCGGCTCCGCCAGAAGGAACGCCTGGAGGGCTTCGGACTGGAGACCAATTCCCAAGTCCCGGGCCGGCTGCTACGCGGTGCGCTCAAGCTTCCTCCTGCGACCACACGGATCCTGGACAGCTCGCTCGAACGCGGGATGCTCACCGCCAGAGGCTACGACCGCGTACTGAGGCTGGCATGGACCCTCGCCGACCTTGGCCACCGGGACCGCCCGGACATCGATGACATCGGCCAGGCTCTGGGCCTGCGACAGGCGGTGGCAGCCGCATGAAAGGACTCTCCATGACACAGAACCCACCTGCCGCCGCAACCACCGGTCCAGGGCCGGTCGCAGCGCCGGAACGCCTCGCACGGGCGGCGCTGTCCCGGCTGATGGAACCCCAGGATGCCGCGGGGCTTGCCCTGGTCCAGGCTGTCGGCGCGGTGGATGCCCTCAGGATCGGAACAGGGGAACTCAAAGCCGGACCGGGGCTCGAGCAGGAAATGACTGTGTTCTTGCAGGAGGCCGGTGTGGGGACCTGGCCGGGCCTGGCCGCGTCACTAAAGCGATGGATTCCCCGGGTGCCCGACCTTGCGCCGGAACGGGACCTGGCCACCATGCAGCGCCTCGGCGGACGGCTCACCATTCCCGGAGACCCCTTGTGGCCGGAACAGCTCTCCGATCTCGGTCTCCACGAGCCATTGTGCCTCTGGTGGCGCGGGCACGAAATCGCGTTTCCGCATGCGCGGCGTACCGTAGCCTTGGTGGGCTCCCGGGACAGCACAGGCTACGGTGGAGCGATCGCCGGGGAATTCGCCTACGGACTCGGCCAGCGTGGCTACACGGTGGTATCCGGCGGCGCCTATGGAATCGATGCCCACGCGCACCGCGGCGCCCTGGCCGGGGGCAGCAGTGAACTGCCGACCATCGCCGTCATGGCGGGGGGAGTGGACCGTTACTACCCTTCCGGCAACGAAGAACTCCTGCGGGCTGTCGCCAACCAAGGCGCGGTCATAGCCGAAGTCCCGCCGGGCTCGGCACCCACCCGTTATCGCTTCCTCCAAAGGAACCGCCTGATCGCCGCGCTGTCGGCCGTCACCGTGGTGGTGGAGGCCCGCTGGCGCTCGGGGGCGTTGAACACGGCGCACCACGCGGAGTCCATCGGCCGGATCGTGGCTGCGGTGCCCGGATCGATCCATAGCGCCAACTCTGCCGGGTGCCATCGGCTCCTGCGTGAAGGGGGAGCCGTATGTGTCACCGACGTCGGAGAGATCGCTGAACTTGCCGGAGGCAGTGGCGAAGAGCTGATAGGGGAGCGGCAGGCGCTGCCTGCGGAGCATGACGGGTTGACGCTCGAAGACCTTGTCCTGCTGGACGCCCTCCCGTTGCGGTCGACGACCTCCGTCGAGAAACTCTGTGCGGTGGCCGGGCTCGCGCCTGACGCCGTCCGCGCCGGGCTCGGACGGCTGGGTTTGCTGGGCCTGGCCGTCTCCGAGCGTGGCGGGTGGAAACGGACCCGGAAGGAAGGCTAGCGCACCACGTGGCGCTGCCGCCCGGCACAGCTGAATGCTGGCAGAGTTGGAGGGTGGAAAGTGGAAAGAATGAGCAACTGCCGCGGGCGCTTGCCGAGGCCCTGGACGGCTTTCGCCGATACCTCGACGGCGAACGGGCCCGCTCCGCCCACACTGTCCGTGCCTACCTCGGAGACCTGCAAAGCCTTTTCGCCTTCGCAGCCGGTCATGGCGTGGAAACACCCGCGCAGCTTGAACTGGGGACGTTCCGGCGCTGGCTCGGCACACAGAGCGAATCGGGACGCTCCCGCGCCACCCTGGCACGCCACGCCGCTGCGGTGCGCAGCTTCACGTCCTGGGCTTTGCGCGAGGAGCTGATAGCCGCCGACCCCGCGGTCCGGCTGCAGGCCCCCAAGCGTGAACAATCGCTTCCTGGTGTGCTCCAGCGTCACCAGCTGGACCGGATCTTCAACGGACTGGCAGAGGCAGCCGAGGAAGGCGCACCGCTCCCGCTGCGGGACCGTGCCCTCGTGGAACTGCTTTATGCCACCGGGATCCGTGTCGGCGAACTCGCCGGACTTGATATTGACGATCTCGACGCCGACCGGCGCACCCTGCGTGTCCTCGGCAAAGGCAACAAGGAAAGGACGGTGCCGTACGGGCTTCCGGCGGCGCTCGCCGTCGACGACTGGCTCCGGCGCGGGCGGCCGCGTCTTGCTACGGCCGACAGCGGACCGGCACTCTTCCTGGGGGCCCGCGGAAAGCGAATTGACCAGCGGCAGGTCCGGAGCGTGGTGAAGGCGTTGATGGAGGGGCTGGGGGACACCTCGGCCACCGGGCCGCACGCCCTGCGCCATTCCGCTGCAACCCACCTGCTCGACGGCGGCGCCGACCTACGCGCGGTCCAGGAAATCCTGGGCCACAGCAGCCTGGCCACCACGCAGATCTACACCCACGTATCGGTGGACAGGCTCCGAGCAAGCTATCGCCAGGCCCATCCACGGGCCTGAACGGTAGGTCTCCCCGCAATGTCCGGGAAGAACCGCTGAAAGCCGCGCTGGCGCAAACGCGGCCCGTACGGCAAAATGAAAGCAATGTCCCGGAACTTTCAAGCACTGCTTGAAGCTTGGAGACCCGGGCGGCGGTCGTTCCGATTGCCACTTACAGTTTCATAGCCAGATACAGTCCGGCGGGAGTCAGCAAATACCCGGTCGCCGGCACGGCAAACCATCCAGCAGAGGTCGTTGGGGAAGACGTACCTACAGCTATGGAGGATGGAATGTTTGTTGCAATGACCCGTGGTGTCTTGTTTGTGCACTCGGCCCCGACGGCACTGTGCCCGCACGTTGAGTGGGCCGTCGGCTCGGTCGTGGATAAGCGCACCGACCTCGATTGGACCCCTCAGCCTGCCGCGCCCGGAATGTTCCGGGCCGAATTGTCGTGGGTCGGAGCTCCCGGTACCGGTGCCCAGCTGGCGTCCACCCTTCGCGGCTGGGCCCACCTTCGCTACGAGGTCACTGAAGAACCCAGCCAGGGAGTCGACGGCGGCCGCTGGTCCCATACCCCTGAACTCGGGATCTTCCACGCCGTAACCGATGTCCACGGCAACATCATGGTCAGTGAGGACCGCATCCGTTACGCCTACGAATCCGGTGCGGGAGATCCCGCGGCGGTGTACCACGAGCTGTCGCTCGCCCTCGGCGAAGCGTGGGACGAGGAACTTGAACCGTTCCGCCACGCAGCCGAAGGCGCACCCGTGCGCTGGCTCCACCAGGTCGGCTGACCGGCAGGCACGGAAACACACTCCATAGCAACGGAAGAGGGCCCCACCATTGGTGGGGCCCTCTTCCGTTGTCCGGAGACCCGGCGCTATGCCGGAGTCCGGGACGGTCAGACGCTGCGGATGGCGATGACGGCGTTGTGGCCGCCGAAGCCGAAGGAGTTGCTGAGCGCCACGATGTCACCGGCGGGCAGGCTGCGCGCGGAGGTGACGACGTCGAGCGGGATCTCCGGATCCTGGTTCTCGAGGTTGATGGTCAGCGGCGCCTGGCGTTCGTACACGGCAAGGACCGTCAGCACTGCTTCGACCGCGCCGGAGGCACCCAGGAGGTGGCCCATCTGGGACTTCGTTGCGGACACGGCCACATTGTCCACCTGCGCACCGAGGGCGGCACGGAGCGCCGTGTATTCGGGCTTGTCGCCCACCGGGGTGGACGTGGCATGGGCGTTCACGTGCACCACGTCTGCGGCCTGGATGCGGCCGTCGAACATGGCGGCCTTCAGCGCGCGGGTGGCGCCGAGGCCCTCGGGATCCGGAGCCGTGATGTGGTAGGCGTCGGCCGTGACCGAGGTGCCGGCCAGTTCGCCGTAGATGCGCGCGCCACGGGCGAGGGCGTGTTCCTCGGCCTCAAGCACCAGTGCGCCTGCACCTTCGCCCATGACGAAGCCGTCACGGTCCAGGTCGTAGGGGCGCGAGGCGTGCTCGGGATCGTCATTGCGGCGGGACAGCGCCTGCATCGAGGAGAACGCAGCGAGGGGCATCGGGTGGATTGCTGCCTCAGCACCACCACACATGACGACGTCCGCCTTGCCGGAACGGATGAGGTCCAGGCCGAGGTGCATTGCCTCTGTGCCGGACGCGCACGCGGACACCGGGGTGTGGGCGCCGGCGCGGGCGCCGAGGTCCAGGCTGACGGCTGCTGCAACGCCGTTCGGCATGAGCATCGGGACGGTCATGGGCAGGACGCGGCGGGGGCCCTTTTCCTTCAGGGTGTCCCAGGCGTCGAGCAGGGTCCACACGCCGCCGATGCCGGTGGCGAAGGCAACGGCGAGGCGGTCGTGGTCGATATCGGTGATGCCGGCATCGGCCCAGGCCTCACGGGCGGCGATGACGCCGAACTGGGTGGAGGGGTCCATGCGCTTGGCCTCGACGCGGGTGAGCACATCGGAAGCCGGTGTGGAGCACCGGGCAGCAAAGTGGACGGGGAGGTCGTACTTGGCCACCCACTCGTCCTCGAGCGTGCGGGCCCCGGAGACCCCTTTAAGCGCGTTCTTCCACATCGTGGGAACGTCGCCACCGATGGGAGTGGTGGCCCCCAGACCGGTAATGACTACTTTGCGTGCCATGCGATCACTCTCTGTCGGATATCAGCCTGCGGGACTGCGGTTCCTCGCAGGGCAGGCGGGAAAACTTAGGCGGTAATGCGGCTGTGCCGGGCCGGGATTGCAGACACCCAGGCCCGGCACAGCTGGAGCCAGGACTAGGCCTGGGCGTTTGCGATGAAGTTGACGGCGTCGCCGACGGTCTTCAGGTTCTTGACCTCTTCGTCGGGGATGCGGACGCCGAACTTCTCTTCGGCGTTGACGACGATGGTCATCATGGAGATGGAGTCGATGTCCAGGTCCTCGGTGAAGGACTTGTCCAGCTCGACGGCGTCAGCAGCCAGGCCGGTCTCTTCGTTGACGATTTCAGCCAGGCCGGCCAGGATTTCTTCGTTGCTAGCCATTGTTGGCTCCTTTTCTTGTTGTGCCGGCTATGCCGGAAACGGGGCAAACCGCGGATACGGCTTGGTTGTCAAGGTCATGTGCGTAGCATGCCTGCCGCAGAATAGGTTACGGCAGGACCACCACCTGGGCGCCGAAGACGAGGCCGGCACCGAACCCGATCTGCAGGGAGAGCCCACCGCTGAGCTGCGGGTTTTCCTGCAGGAGGCGGTGGGTCGCCAGCGGAATCGACGCTGCGGAGGTGTTGCCCGAGTCGGCGATGTCGCGGGCGACAACCACGCTCTCGGGGAGCTTGAGCTTCTTGACCATCTCGTCGATGATCCGCATGTTCGCCTGGTGCGGGACGAATGCCGCGAGGTCCGAGGCTTCAATGCCGGCTGCGTCCAACGCCTGCTGCGCAACCTTGGCCATCTCCCAGACGGCCCAGCGGAAGACGGTCTGGCCGTCCTGGCGCAGGGTGGGCCAGATGTCCTGTGTGGCCGAGATCAGCGCGAGGTCGTCCGTCTCATCGGAGTGCCGGGCGGACTCGCCCAGCTTGCGGACCTCGTCCAGGGAGTGTGTCATGCCGATCGCGTTCCACTTGCTGCCGTCGGAACCCCACACGGACTGGCCGATGCCCGGGGTCTCGGAAGGCCCGACGACGACGGCGCCGGCACCGTCGCCCAGCAGGAAGGAAATGGTGCGCTCGTGGTTGTCGATGACATCGGAGAGCTTCTCGGCACCGACCACCAGCACGTACTGAGCCGCACCGGAACGGACCAGCGCATCGCCCTGGGCCACGCCATAGCAGTAACCGGCGCAGGCGGCGGAGATGTCGAAGGCCGCGGCCGGCGTCGCGCCGAGCCGGTCCGTGAGCGCCGCGGCAGCCGACGGCGTGGCATACGGGTGGGTGACGGTGGAAACAATGACGGCGCCCAGCTGCGAAGCGTCGATGCCGGCCTGTTCGAGGGCCTGGCGGGCAGCGCCTTCGGCCATGTCGATGACGCTGACGTCGGCTGGTGCCCGGTGCCGGGTGACGATGCCCGTGCGCTGGCGGATCCACTCGTCGGAAGAATCGATCCACTGGCAGACATCGTCATTGGTGACGATGACCTCGGGGCGGTATGCGCCGATGCCGAGGATCCGGGAGAACTCGTTGACCGGGGCCTGCTTCAGTGCCGGGGTGCTCATGCGTTGGCCTCGAGCTCGGCGAAGAGTGCCAGTGCTGCGGAGAGGTCCTCCGGGGTCTTGACGGCAACGGTCTTCACGCCGGGCATGCCGCGCTTGGCGAGGCCTGCCAGGGTACCGGCAGGTGCCAGTTCGATCAGGCCGGTGACGCCGCGCTGCACCAGGTTCTCCATGCAGAGGTCCCAGCGGACCGGGCGGGATACCTGGGCGATCAGGCTCGCGACGGCGGCATCGCCGTCGGTGACTTCGCCGCCGTCGTAGTTGGACAGCAACGGAACGGACGGAGCCTGCGGCTTCAGGGAGGGGCGCAGCGCCTCAAGCGCGCTGACCGCGGGCGCCATGTGCGCCGTGTGGAACGCGCCGGCCACCTTGAGCGGGATGACCCGCGCCTTGGCCGGCGGGTTGTCGGCGAGGGCCTGGAGCTGTTCGAAGGTGCCGGCTGCCACGGTCTGGCCTGCGCCGTTCACGTTGGCGGGTGCGGCACCGGAGGCCTCAATGGCGGCCAGCACTTCAGCAGGATCGCCGCCCACGACGGCGCTCATGCCGGTGGGGGTGACGGCGGCAGCGGCAGCCATGTTGTTGGCACGTTCGCGCACGAAGGTCATGGCGTCCTCTTCGCTGAGGACACCTGCCAGGGCGGAGGCCGTGATTTCACCGACCGAGTGGCCGGCCAGGACCACCGGCAAGGTGCTGAGTTCGACGTCGAACAGGGACTTCGCGGCGACCAGGCCGGCGGCGACGATCAGGGGCTGCGCCACGGCAGTGTCCTTGATGGTCTCCTCGTCGGAGGTGGTGCCGTGGGCCTTGAGGTCGATTCCGGCAATCTCGCTCAGCGCGGCAAGATGGCCCTCGACGGCGGGCAGCTCCAGCCACGGGGCCAGGAATCCAGGGGTTTGCGAGCCCTGTCCAGGGCAGACGATTGCAAGCACGTAACCAGCTTTCCAAATTGCCGCGTGATCCAACGGTGTTTTCGTACACCAAGCTCACTGGGACGGTTTGTAGGAAGTCTACAACGGTTCAGTTGCCGTTCCGGGAACCATGACGCTCCTGCGACGCCTTCGGCGGGGCCGACAGACGGCCCACCACCAGCGCGGTCTGGAGCACGAATGCCTCCCGGGGGAGGAGCGGATCCCAGCCGGTCACATCGCAGACGCGCTTGAGCCGGTACCGCACCGTGTTGGCATGGACGAACAGTTCCCGCGCCGTCGCTTCAAGGGAATGGCCCAGCTCGAGGTAGGTTCCCAGCGTTTCGACCAGTCCGTTGGACGCGGCGATCAGGGGCCGGTAGATGCTCTTGACGAGGGAGCGGCGCGCGGCGTCGTCGCCCGATACCACCCGCTCCGGAAGGAGATCGTCAGCTGACACCGGGCGCGGCGCCGAGGGCCAGGCCTTCGCCGCCGTGAGGCCCGCGAAAGCCGCCTGGGCCGAGCTGCTCGCCTCGAGCAGGGAACCGGCTTCCGGCCCGTAGACCACGGGGCCGGGGGCGAAAAGCTCGCTGAGCTTGGCGCAGGCGGAGTCCCGGTCCTGCACGCCGCCGAGGATCAGGATCAGCCGGTCGCCTTGGATGCCCACCAGTGCGTCCTCGGCAAAGCGGCCGGCCGTGCGGCGCAGTTCGCTGACATAGCTGGCGCTCGGTTCGGAGGGGGAGTTGCCCACCATCACGGTGAAGCGCTCCTGGGCCTTCCAGCCGAGCGCGGCGATGCGGGAGCGAAGGGCGTCCGTGTTTTCGCCGCGCAGGATGGCGTCGACAATCAGGGCCTCGAGCCGCGTGTCCCAGGACCCGCGGGATTCGGCGGCGCGGGCGTAGACGTCCGCCGCGGCGAAGGCGACCTCGCGCGAGTAACGGAGCACTGCCTCGCGGAGGGAGGGCTGGTCCGGTTCGGGTGCGATGACGGGCACCTGGTTTTCCACGACCTCCACCACGATACGGATCAACTGCAGGGCCTTCTGCAGGCTGATGGAGCGGGTGAGCTCGGTGGGGGCGTTTCCGAAGACATCGGTGAGGATCCAGGACGGGGAACTGGGCCGCTCGTACCAAGTAACGAATGCGGCGATGCCGTTCTGCGCCACCAGGCCCAGGGCAGAGCGTTCATCGGCGCTCAAACGGGTGTACCAGGGGAGGGATTTTTCCAGTTGCCGCATGGTGGTGGTGGACAGCTGGCCGACATTTGCCCGCAAGCGCTTGAGGGTTTCGGCTTTCTCGGGGGACACCGCGCGCGATGATCCTTTGCGCTTCGTGGTGGTGTGGACGGGCTCTGCCATTCTTTGAGCATACGATGCACGCCGCACAAGCTCCATTTGTGCGAAGGCTACAAGCCTGTGCCGCCCGCTACAGGGGGCCGCGTGGGTGCCGTCCGCGCCAAACGGCGCTTAAACGCCCGACGGCGGCCCCCTCCTTCCGGGGGCCGCCGCCTGGGTGCTGCGTGACTTAGTGGCTTAGCTGTCGCCGCCGGCGCCGCCGGTGGTTCCTGCATTGACGTCGAGCAGACGGTACTTCTCGATGGCCAGGCCGGGAGCCGAAGCATCGACCTTGCCCTGCTGCGCGAGCAACTGGAGCGTCTTGGTGACGATCGAGTGGGTGTCGTTCTTGAAGAAGCGACGTGCCGCAGCGCGGGTGTCGGAGAAACCGAAGCCGTCGGTGCCCAGTGCCGCGAAGTCGTTCGGGATGAACTGGCGGATCTGGTCCGGAACAGCCTTCATGTAGTCGGACACGGCAACCACGGGGCCTTCCGCACCCGCGAGCTGCTGCGCGACGAACGGAACCTTGGCGGCTTCGCCCGGGTTGAGGAAGGCGTGCTCCTCGGCAGCCAGGCCGTCGCGGCGGAGTTCGTTCCAGGACGTGACGGACCAGACGTCGGCTGCCACGTTCCATTCCTCGTCCAGGATGCGCTGGGCTTCCAGTGCCCACGGCACCGAAACACCGGAGGCGAGGATCTGTGCCTTCGGACGGTCGCCGTTGCCGTTGGCAGCAGGAGCGAGGCGGTAGATGCCCTTGAGCAGGCCGTTGACGTCGAGGTTCTCGGGCTCGGCAGGCTGGACGATCGGCTCGTTGTACACGGTCAGGTAGTACATGAGGTTGCGGTCGGCCGAGTCCGGGCCGTACATGCGCTCCAGGCCGTCACGGATGATGTGGCCGATTTCGTAGCCGTACGCCGGATCGTAGGTGACTACGGCCGGGTTGGTGCCGGCCAGGATCGGCGAGTGGCCGTCGGCGTGCTGCAGGCCTTCACCGGTGAGGGTGGTGCGGCCTGCGGTGGCGCCGATGATGAAACCACGGGTCATCTGGTCGGCGGCGGCCCAGAAGGAGTCGCCGGTGCGCTGGAAGCCGAACATCGAGTAGAACACGTAGATCGGAACCAGGGGTTCGCCGTGGGTGGCATAGGAAGTACCCGCAGCGGTGAACGCAGCAACGGCACCGGCTTCGTTGATGCCGGGGTGGATCAGCTGGCCGGCCGGGGACTCCTTGTACGCCAGTACGAGGTCGCGGTCCACAGACAGGTAGTTCTGGCCCTTGGGGTTGTAGATCTTCGCCGTCGGGAAGAACGCATCCATGCCGAAGGTGCGGGACTCGTCCGGGACCACCGGGACGAAGCGGGCGCCGAAGTTCTTGTCCCGCATGAGGTCCTTGAGCAGGCGGACGAACGCCATGGTGGTGGCGGCCTGCTGCTTGCCGGAACCGCGCTTGGCGACTTCGTAGGACTTGGCGTCCGGCAGGGTCACTTCGCTGTGCTTCGTGCGGCGCTCCGGAAGGAAGCCGCCCAGCTCGGCGCGGCGTTCCATGAGGTACTTGATCTCCGGAGCATCCATGCCCGGGTGGTAGTACGGCGGGCGGTACGGATCTGCTTCAAGCTGCTCGTCCGTGATAGGGATGCGCAGGTAGTCGCGGAAGGCCTTCAGGTCTTCGAGCGTCAGCTTCTTCATCTGGTGGGTCGCGTTGCGGCCCTCGAAGTGCGGACCCAGGCCGTAGCCCTTGACGGTCTTGGCCAGGATGACGGTCGGCTTGCCCTTGAACTCGGTGGCGGCCTTGTATGCGGCGTAGACCTTGCGGTAGTCGTGGCCGCCGCGCTTGAGCTGCCAGATCTGCTCGTCGGAGTAGTCGGCCACCATGTCCTTCGTGGCCGGAGTCTTGCCGAAGAAGTGCTCGCGCACGAATCCGCCGGACTCGGCCTTGTAGGTCTGGTAGTCACCGTCGAGGGTCTCGTTCATGATGTTCACGAGCGAGCCGTCGGAGTCCTTGGCCAGCAGCTCGTCCCACTCGCGTCCCCAAACGACCTTGATGACATTCCAGCCGGCGCCGCGGAAGAATGCCTCAAGCTCCTGCATGATCTTGCCGTTGCCGCGGACGGGACCGTCCAGGCGCTGCAGGTTGCAGTTGATGACGAAGTTCAGGTTGTCCAGGTTCTCGTTCGCTGCGAGCTGGAGCAGGCCGCGCGATTCGGGCTCGTCCATTTCGCCGTCGCCGAGGAACGCCCAGACCTGCTGGTCCGAGGTGTCCTTGATGCCGCGGCCGGTGAGGTAGCGGTTGGCCTGGGCCTGGTAGATGGCGTTCATGGGGCCGATGCCCATGGAGACCGTGGGGAATTCCCAGAAGGCCGGCATCAGGCGCGGGTGCGGGTAGGAAGACAGCGCGTGGCCTTCCTTGGACTTCTCCTGGCGGAAGCCGTCGAGGTCTTCTTCGCTCAGGCGGCCTTCCATGAAGGCGCGGGCGTACATGCCCGGGGAAGCGTGGCCCTGGAAGAACACCTGGTCGCCGCCGGACGGGTGGTCCTTGCCGCGGAAGAAGTGGTTGAAGCCGACTTCGTACAGGGTTGCGGCACCCGCATAGGTGGAAATGTGTCCGCCCACGCCGATGTCGGAGCGCTGTGCGCGGTGCACCATCACTGCTGCGTTCCAGCGCATGTACGCCCGGTAGCGGCGTTCGAATTCTTCGTTGCCCGGGAACTGGGCTTCCTGGTCCGCCGGGATCGTGTTCACGTAGTCCGTCGTGGTGACCATGGGGACGCCGACGGACTGTGCGCCGGCGCGCTGCAACAGGCTGCGCATGATGTACTGCGCACGTTCGGTGCCCTGCTCCTTGATCAAGGTGTCCAGGGACTCAATCCATTCCGCGGTCTCTTCCGGATCACGATCAGGCAGCTGGGCAGTCAACCCGCTGAGGATGTGTGAGGTCTCTTCTCCTGCAGCCACGTCCAACCTCTCTTTTGGCGCAAGCAGCGGCGCCTCAAGTCCGGCAGGGTAACTGCCCGGAATGAACGCGTCGTGTGCGACATCTCGGTTACAACAGCCCGGTCAGGTATGCCGGGCAGGTTCTCAAAGCCACGGCTGCGCAATCACGGGGCGGTTGCCCTGCAGCCGATGTGCTCACTGGCCACTGTAGCTTTGTCACTGCTGGGATGCGTAGCCGCGTATGGCCTTTTAGCGTGATGTGACCGAGCTTTCACCCCGCTTTTGCCGTGGTGGCGGTGACGGCGAATCGGGTTCATCGGGCGATAATGGCTTGAAGCGGGCATCCAAAGGGTGTTGGCTGGTAGTAATCGAAATCACTTCAGAGGAGGAAAACGTGAGCGAGGCCGACGCCGCCACATCGGTAAATGTGGCGGAAAGATTGGGTTTCAAGGATGGGGATCTGATTCAAGAGTTCGGTTATGACGACGACGTCGACTTCGACTTGCGTGACGATATTGAGGAGCTGACCGGCTCCGAACTCCTCGATGAGGATGACCATGAAGTGGTGGACGCCGTCATTTTCTGGTGGCGTGACGGCGACGGCGACCTCGTGGACGCCCTGGTTGACTCGCAGACCACCCTGGGCGAAGGCGGCGTCGTGTGGGTCCTGACCCCGAAGTCCGGCCACCCGGACCACGTTTCCCCTTCCGACATCCAGGACGCCGCCGCGACTGCGGGCCTTCACTGCACCACCTCCGCCGGCGTGTCCAAGGTCTGGAGCGCCACCCGCCTTGTCGCACGAAAGAAGAACAAATGACGGTCTCCCACGCCGCGCACGCGGAACTTGTCAGCAGCGTTCCGGCGGTAGGTGAGGAAGCACCCGATTTCGAGCTGGTCAATCAGTACGGTGAACCCGTCCGCCTTTCGGCGCTCAGGGGACGCAACGTCGTCGTCGTCTTCTTCCCGTTCGCATTCTCCGGGATCTGCACCGGCGAGCTGTGCGAGATCCGCGACAACCTGGCCCTGTTCGAGGGCGGCAACGCCACGGTCCTGGGCATTTCGGTGGACAGCAAGTTCGCGCAGCGTGCCTACGCGGACAAGGAAGGCTACAGCTTCGACCTCCTTGCCGACTTCTGGCCGCACGGCGAGGTTGCCCGGCAGTACGGCGTGTTCGACGCCGGAACGGGCATGGCCTTGCGCGGCACCTTCATCATCGACGCCGCGGGGATCATCCGCTATGTCGTCGTGAACCCGCGGGGGCAGGCGCGGAACCTCGCGGAGTACCGGGAGGCCCTCGCCGCACTCGGCGAGGCCTGAGGCCCGGACAAGCGCGGCGCATGGACGCACGCCGTCCCGGAATGGGCACCACCGGACTGGCCAGCCTGGCCCCGGCCGGAGTTGCGCCCTTGCCGGCCGAAGACCTGCCGGCCATGACCAAGGCCCTGACGATGCTGGCCGGTCATCGCCTGGCCGTGCTCACGGGTGCGGGACTCAGCACGGATTCCGGTATTCCTGACTACCGTGGACCGGGAGCAGCTCCGCGGAAGCCGATGACGTACCAGGAATTCACCGGGAGTGCGGATAACCGCCGGCGTTATTGGGCCCGGAACCACATCGGCTGGTCGCGCCTGCGGCATGCTGATCCGAACGCCGGACACTTCGCGGTCGCCAGGATGGAAGAGCGCGGCCTGTTGTCCGGCCTGATCACGCAGAACGTGGACCGCCTCCACGAGGACGCGGGAAGCCGGGACGTGGTGGATCTCCACGGCCGCTACGACCGGGTGGTCTGCCTGGATGGCGGCCACGGTTTCAGCCGTACCTTGCTGGCGGCGATCCTTGAGGAGCTCAACCCCGGTTTCCTCGAGGAGGCCGAATCCACGGGTCTGGTCGAAACGGCGCCGGACGCCGACGCGGTGGTCGAGGATCCGGAACTGATCCGCAGCTTCGTCGTGGCTGTGTGCCCTGTGTGTGGCGGCATGCTCAAGCCGGACTTCGTGTACTTCGGGGAGAACGTCCCGAAGGAAAGGGTGGTGCGGGCATATGCCATGGTCGACGACGCCGGCGCCCTTCTTGTCGCAGGTTCCTCGCTGACTGTGATGAGCGGCCTGCGTTTCGTGCGCCACGCTGCAAAGGCAGGCAAGCCGGTAGTGATCCTCAACAGGGGAGAGACCCGTGGCGATCATCTCGCCGGCCTCAAGGTCGACACCGGTGTCAGCGCCGCGTTGGCGTGGCTGGCCGCGGAACTGCCGGACCTGAGGTGAAGAATGGCCCGGCGATTCGCTTTCACAGGGCCTGATCGGGTAGAGTCTATGTTCGTTGGTTCGGGCGGCAAGCCTGCCCGGAACACGTTTTTGGGTCTTTAGCTCAGCTGGTAGAGCGCCACGTTTACACCGTGGATGTCATCGGTTCGATCCCGGTAGGACCCACCAGGAAAGCCCGTTCTTCCGCCGATCCGGCAGGAAGGGCGGGTTTTTTCATACCCGGGAAACCGTGGCACGAGGCGACGGCCCGGATAGTGGAAGAGCTCTCCACCGCGACTATTGGGGGATGCCGCGGTGGAGAGCTCAAGATGAATATACAGTGAATTCCCCGGCTTGGGAAGATTTTTTGTATACCAAAGCTGCGGGCTCGAGCCGACGGCCTGACACTATGATGGGAAGTGTTCACTGGACTGAACGGGCCGCTGGGGCTGGTTCAGTCCGGCCCAGTTACCCGCCGAGGAGAGTCATGGCCGATTCCCGCACGTCACGTTCCGCCGACAGCCCGGGCGGCTCTTCGCCGGCACCGGCGGTGACCAGGGCGGCGGCTGTGCTGGACGCTTTGGCTGCGGCGCCGTCGGGCCGGCTGACGCTCAGCGATCTTTCGCGCGAGCTCGGCATCCCGAAGTCGTCCACTTCCAATCTGTTGTTGGCGCTCGAAGAGGCGCGCCTGATTACCCGCGAGGGCGCCGATTTTTCGCTCGGACGCAAGCTCGTCGAGCTGGGCGCCGCGTACCTGAGCCGGCTTGACGAGGTCCAGGAGTTCTACAAGTACTGCGAGCAGGCGCCCACCCTGTCGAAGGAAACCGTCCGCGTCGCCATGCGCGATGGCGACCACGTGATTTACCTCGCCCGGTATGAGGGGCACCCTGCAGTCCGGCTCACCTCCAATATCGGCGACAAGATGCCGCTTTCACTGTGCGCCGTAGGCAAGGCCCTTCTCGCCCAGCTGCATGACCATGACATCGAAGAGATGTTCCCGGACGCCCGTGAGCTTCCCGTGATGACCCCCAAGTCCCTGCGCTCCGCGGCGGAACTCAAGGCCCAAATCGCCGAGATCCGCCGCCAGGGCTTCGCGTTCGAGGACGAGGAATCGACTATCGGAGTGGTCTGCCTCGCGGTTCCCGTGCCGACGCATGGCGCGCACGGACCGAGCCTGGGCCTGTCCGTGACTTCCCTCAAGGCCACCTATTCGGACGAGCAAGGCGCCCAAATGGTCAAAGAGCTCAAGGAGCTGGCCCATTCGCTGGGCAACCCCATGGGCTAGCCGCTAAATAAATCTGATTACACTCTTGAACATCGTTCAGCATGCTGTACGCTGTTCGGTATAGTGATTCACGCCATGGTGGCTGATGCTATGCCCAGGCCAACGGGGGCCTGGATGTTCCTGAGGGAGTGCTTGTGACAACTCGTACTAAGGCAGTACTTGCGGGTCCGGAAGACGCAGTCGTCGATCCCGGCCAGCTTCGGAAAGCCACGCTTGCCAGTTCCGTTGGCTCCGCCCTGGAGTACTACGACTTCTACATCTACGGACTGGCCTCGGCCCTGATTTTCGGGCCCCTGTTCTTCAAGCCATTGGGTGATACGGGCGCCCTGATCGCATCCTTCGCCACCTACGGCGTCGGCTTCGCGGCCCGGCCGTTCGGCGGCATCATCTTCGGCTACATCGGTGACCGCTTTGGCCGGAAGATGGTTCTCCTGCTGACCATCGGCATGATGGGCCTGGCCAGCTTCGCCATCGGCCTCCTGCCGACCTTCGAACAGGCCGGCATGCTGGGCGCGATCCTCCTGGTCACCCTCCGTATCGTCCAGGGCCTCGGTGCCGGAGCGGAGCAGGCCGGCGCAACCACGCTGATCTCCGAGGTGGCCCCGCGCCGCCGTCGCGGTTTCTTCGCAGCCCTGCCGTTCGTCGGCATCCAGCTGGGGACCTTGCTTGGCGCCGGAACTTTCGCCCTGATCGCCCTGGCGGACAAATCCGTACTGGAAGGCTGGTTGTGGCGTGTGCCGTTCCTCGCCAGCTTCGTCCTGATCCTGGTGGCTGTCTTCATCCGCTTGAAGCTCAAGGAGACTCCCGTCTTCCAGGAGCTCGAAGCGCACAAGAATGTGGTGAAGAACCCCGTCGGGGAACTGTGGAAGCACTCGAAGAAGAACGTGCTGGTGGGCATTGGCCTACGCATGGGCGAAAACGGCAACTCCTCGATCTACTCCGCCCTGCTGATCGCCTTTCTGTCCGCCAAAGAGGGCATCTTCCCCGGTGACAAGTTCATCGGGCCGGTCGGCCTGCTGATCGCTTCCGGTTTCGCCGCCGTCATGGTGGTCACCTTCGGCGCCCTCTCCGACCGCTACGGCCGTGTGCCCGTCTACCGCTACGGCGCTCTGTTCCAGGCAGTGATCGCGCTTCCGGCCTTCTACCTGGTGACCCTTGGCAACCCGACCCTGGTGTGGGTGGTCATGGTGGTGGGCATCGCCCTCGGCGTGCAGTCCATGCTCGGCCCGCAGTGCCCGCTGCTGCCTGAACTCTTCGGCGCACGGTACCGCTTCACCGGTGTTGCCTTGAGCCGTGAGATCTCCGCGGTGATCGCCGGCGGGCTCGTTCCCCTGATCGGCGCCTCCCTGCTGGCCGCGACGGGTTTCTCCTGGCTGGTCCTCGCCGTCTATTCGCTGGTGCTGGCGCTGATTTCCTTCATCGCCACCTTCTTCACTCCCGAGACGGCGGGCCGCGACCTGCTCGCCCTGGAGGATGCCCGCTAAAGCGGATCCACGACGCCGAAGCGGCGGCTCCCTGCGTGGGAGCCGCCGCTTCGCTGTGTGGGAAGTTGTGTGGGAGCCGGCAGCAAAGCGGCCCCGGTGGAATCATCCGCCGGGGCCGCTTTGCGTCAAGCCGGTTAGTACGCCAGACCGGTTTAGTAGAAGTGCACCGTGTCCACGAGGTGCGGCATCTCGCCGCCATCGAGGAAGATCCGCAGGTTGCTGCAGAAGCGTTCGGCGATGAGCCGGTTCTCGGCGGCACTCAGGGCCGAGGTGTGCGGGGAGACCATCACCTTCGGGTGGTTCCAGAGCGGGCTGTCCTGGGGGAGGGGTTCCACGGCGAAGACGTCCAGGCACGCGTAGGAGACCTGGCCGTTGTCCAGGGCCTCCAGGAGGGCATCCTCATCCACTACGGTTCCGCGGCCGACGTTGACGAACACCGTTCCCGGCTTCATGGCCGCGAACACCTCGCGGTTGAAGAGCTTTTCGGTGTACGGCGTGCCCGGCAGCGTATTGACGACGGCGTCCGCCGTGCCGAGCAGCCCGGCGAGGCCGTCATTGGTGGCGACTTCCTCGATGCCGTCGATCGCTTCAACGGTGCGCTTGGTGCCGCTGACCCGCATGCCGAGCGCACGCGCGATGCGTGCCGTCTCAAGGCCGATCTCGCCGAGGCCGGTGATGACGAGGGAGGAACCGTTGACGAGCTTCGTGGGCGTCCGCAGCTCGGGCCAGACCTTTGCGGCCTGGTCCTGGGCGAGCTCGGCGCTGCGTTTGAAACCGTTGAGGATGCCGAGCGCGGCAAACTCCGCCAGCGGCAGGGCGTGGACGCCGGCGGAGGTGGTCACTTTGAACTTTTCCAGGGTGGCGCTGTCCAGTCCGGAGGCCTTGACGGCTCCGCCGGCGCCGGCGGCCATGGCGTGGATCCACTGCAGCCGCGGGTTGCTCTTCGCGATGCGGGCAAGGCCTGCCGGGTTCTCGTTGGGGAAGCCGTAGAGGACCTGGGCCTTGTTGAGCATGTCCCAGTAGCGCTCTTCCTGTTCCGGGGTCCGTTTGAAGGCGGGGTCTCCGGAGTGGTCTGCCGGGAAGCGTTCCGGTGGCAGGAGCTCCGGTTCGTAGAGCACGGTGATGGCCGGATCGATGGCGCGGATCTGTTCCACATACTCAGCTTCGAGCGGGACGGCGATCGCGATGGTGAGTTCATCAGTCGTCATGCTGTTCATCATACTGAATTGAGGCTAGGATACTGAACAGATTTCGTGGAGGAAGACGCACAAAGAAGTGAGGTAAACGCTATATGGCTGCGGGTAAAGCGGGCTTCATCGGCCTGGGGCTCATGGGTTTTCCCATGGCTGCGAATCTCCTGTCCGCCGGCTGGGAGGTGACGGCCTGGAACCGCTCGACGGCCGCCGTCGACGACTTCGAGGCCCTCGGCGGGCTCCGCGCGGGCTCAGTGCTCGATTTGCACGACCTTCCCGTCCTCGTCTTCATGCTTCCGGACCTGCCGCACATCGAGGCCGCTGCGGCTCCCTTGCTCGAGGCCTGGCGGGCGTCGCCCCCGGCGCCCGGGACCGCCGTCGTCGTGATGAGCAGTGTGTCTCCGACGGCGGTGCGGGACTTTGGCCGGCAGGTGCGCGAAGCGAGTGGCGGCAATGCCGTGCTGGTGGACGCGCCGGTCAGCGGGGGTACCACGGGTGCCCGCGACGGTACCCTGGCGATCATGGCCGGCGCCGAGGAAGCAGACTTCGAACGCCTCCTCCCGCTCTTCTCCGCCATGGGCACCACGGTCCGGCGTATGGGCGGACTGGGTTCCGGTTCGCTCGCCAAGGCCTGCAACCAGCTGATTGTCGGAACCACGACGGCGGCCCTCGCCGAAGCAGCTGAGCTCGCCGAACGTTCCGGCATGGATACGGCAGCGCTGTTTGAAGTGCTCGCCGGCGGGCTGGCGGGAAGCCGGGTCCTGGATATCGTCGGGCCGCGGCTGGCTGCCAAGGATTACGCCCCGACGGGCCCGGCCAAGTTCATGCACAAGGACCTCAACTTCGTGCTCGCCAGCGCCAAATCGGCAGGTGCAGCCGTCCCGATGGCGACGGCCGGCGTCGGGCTCTACCGCGAACTGATCGAGCAGGGCCTCGGCGAGCAGGACCTTGCCGTCGTGCGGCAGGTGATCTCGAACCTCAGTGATTCCCCCGCAGGCACCAACTCCCACATGGGCAACAAGGCAAAAGAAGGACAGTGATGAGTGGACTTTTCGATCTCACCGGGCGGGTGGCTTTGGTGACGGGTTCCAGCCGGGGCATTGGTAATGCGCTGGCGCGCGGGCTGGCGGAGGTCGGTGCGACGGTGGTGCTTAACGGCATTAACGCTGAGCGGTTGAAGGCGGCCGAGGCCGTACTGGCGGCGGATTTCGCCCCGGGCCGGGTCCATAGCTGCGCGTTCGATGTCACCAGCGATGTCGAGGCGGCGCGCGGTGTGGCCTGGGTGGAGGAGAACGTCGGGCCCTTGGAGATCCTGGTGAACAACGCCGGTATCCAGCACCGGGTGCCGATGCTGGAACTGGACGTCAAGGACTGGGAACGCGTCCTGACCACGGACCTGACCAGCGCTTTCCTGGTGGGCCGGGAAGCCGCCCGGCACATGGTTCCCCGCGGACGGGGCAAGATCATCAACATCTGCTCGGTGCAGACGGAGCTGGCTAGGCCTACGATCGCCCCGTATGTTGCGGCCAAGGGCGGGCTGCGGAACCTGACGCGTGCGATGACGGCGGAGTGGGCCGGGTCCGGGTTGCAGATCAACGGCATCGCCCCGGGTTACATCCACACGGAGATGACCCAGAAGCTGGTGGACGATCCGGGGTTCAATTCCTGGATCCTGGGCCGGACCCCGGCGCACCGCTGGGGCACGGTGGAGGACCTTGCGGGCCCGGTGGTGTGGCTGGCCTCGGATGCCTCCAATTTCGTCAACGGCCAGACGATCTTCGTTGACGGCGGAATGACGGTGGTGGTCTGATGACATCCGTCGAACAGACACAGGCTGAACTCTCGCAGACTGAACTCTCCGGCAGTGAATCGGCCCTGGATGGGTTGCCTGTTTCCGGTCCGGCTGTTGTCGCGCACGCTGCCGGTGACCTCCGGATCGAGGAGGTGCCGTTGAAGGCACCGGCGGCGGATGAGGCCGTTGTCGAGATCGCCTACGGCGGGATCTGCGGTTCGGACCTGCATTACTGGATGCATGGGGCTGCGGGTGAATCGATCCTGAAGGATCCGATGGTCCTCGGCCACGAAATCGTCGGCACCGTGGTGCGGGCGGCCGCGGACGGCAGCGGACCGGCGGCCGGGATCCCGGTGGCCGTGCATCCCGCGACCCCCGGGCCCGGCGCGGCGAGGTATCCGGAAGACCGGCCCAACCTGTCCCCGGGGTGCACGTATCTGGGCAGCGCCGCCCGCCACCCGCACACCGACGGTGCCTTCAGCCGCTACGCCACCCTTCCGGCGCGTATGCTGCGGGAACTGCCGGCCGGGCTGCCGCTGCGTACTGCGGCGCTGGTGGAACCGGCCAGCGTGGCCTGGCACGCCGTGGCCCGGGCCGGGGAGGTTGCCGGCAAGACGGCGATGGTCATCGGCAGCGGCCCGATCGGTGCCCTCGTCGTCGCCGTCCTCAAACGCGCCGGCGCGGCGAAAATCACCGCCGTGGACATGCACGACAAACCACTGCAGATCGCCCGCGCGGTCGGTGCGGACGAGGTCCTCAAGGGAGACGACGCCGAGGCGATCGCCGCCGTCGAAGCCGACGTCGTCATCGAATCCTCCGGCAGCCACTTCGGCCTGGCCTCGGCCATCAAGGGCGCGGTGCGCGGCGGCAAGGTCGTCATGGTCGGGCTGCTGCCCAGCGGACCCCAACCGGTGCTCATCTCCCTGGCCATCACCCGGGAACTGGAACTGCTGGGCTCCTTCCGCTTCAACGACGAAATCGACGACGTCATCGCGGCGCTGGCCGACGGCTCACTACAGGCCGATGCGGTCGTGACCCACGAATACCCCCTGGACCACGCCCTCGAAGCCTTCGACGTCGCAAAGAACTCCGCCCAATCCGGCAAAGTACTCCTGAACTTCACACCGGCGGGGCAGGCCTAATGCTCCGCTAGGACTGCTTCCGCTCCACCGGGACAAAAACCCGCGGCTGGTCTTCCCAGCTCGGCGAGAGGTCCGCGATCGCCTCGCGCATGATGTTCGAGGACGCTTCGCGGGCCTTTTCGCCGTCGCCGTCCGCGATCGCCCGGGCAACATCGATGTGCCACTGCAACGCCGCTTCCTTGGGGTGGTCCGGCATGAGTCCGTGGACGGTGCGGCCGGTGAGCGTCTCGGCCACCTGGCCGATCAGGTTCGCGAACATTTCGTTGCCCGACCCCGAGAGCAGCAGCGCGTGGAAGCGGATGTCCAGCTCCAGGAAGAGCGGCATTTCGCCGGCGCGCCCGGCATCGCGCATCGCCAGGGAGATCCGTACGAGTTCTTCCCTGAGTTCCTGCGGCGCGTTGAGCGCGGCCAGCTCGGCGGCTGCGGGTTCGACGGCGGAGCGCAGTTCGGCGAGCGATCGCAGCTGGGCGCCGCGGCCTTCGCCGGCGAGCCGCCACCTGATGACGAGGGGATCGTAAGGGTTCCAGCGGTGTGCCGGAAGCACCCTGATGCCGACCCGCTTGATGGTCTCCACCAGTCCCAATGATTGAAGGACGCGGACGGCTTCGCGGACCACGGAACGGGATACCCGGAGTTCGGACTCGAGCTGTTCCGCCAGCATGACGTGTCCGGTGGGAAGGGCTCCGCCGACGATCCGGGAGCCCAGATGCTCGACGGCACGGTGGTGGAGGCTGGTTGACATAGTCGTAAGCATAGTGGCGATACCGTGGCCGCCTTTGTTACCCGGCCAGGAGGCGCCGGGAGCACCCGCACCCTAGACTCTTTTGTGACGCGGACGTTTCCGAATGCTCTGCGGAAACTTTCGTGGACGCCGTGGAATACGTATGGTTTATTGCAGCGACTGCGCTAGAAAACGTTTCCTGCGACCCCGGGCAGGACTCACTGCACAAGAAGAATTGGAGTTTTGATGTCAGCACACATCGGTGTCACCGGCCTTGCGGTGATGGGCGCCAATCTGGCCCGCAACCTGGCCCGCAACGGCTTCACCGTTGCCCTCCACAACCGCTCCGTCGAGAAGACCGACGCCCTTCTTGCAAAGCACGGCTCCGAAGGCGACTTCATCCGCACCGAGACCCTGCAGGAACTCGTTGACTCCCTCGAGAAGCCGCGCCGTGTGCTGATCATGGTGAAGGCCGGCAAGCCGGTTGACGCCGTCATCGACCAGCTTGTGCCGTTGCTCGAAGAAGGCGACATCGTCATCGACGCCGGCAACTCCCACTACGAGGACACCCGCCGCCGCGAAGCCGCCCTGTCCGAAAAGGGACTGCACTTCGTGGGCGTCGGCGTCTCCGGCGGTGAGGAAGGCGCCCTGAACGGCCCGTCCATCATGCCCGGTGGTTCCAAGGAGTCCTACAAGGCCCTCGGCCCGCTGCTCGAAAAGATCTCCGCCAAGGTCGACGGCGAACCTTGCTGCGCCTGGGTCGGCACCGACGGTGCGGGACACTTCGTCAAGATGGTCCACAACGGCATCGAATACGCCGACATGCAGGTCATCGGCGAAGCCTTCGACCTCCTCCGTTCCGGTGCGGGCATCGAGCCGGCTGAGCAGTCCAAGATCTTCGCCGAGTGGAACAAGGGCGAGCTGTCCTCCTTCCTGATCGAAATCTCCGCCGAGGTCCTCGGCCATGTGGATGCCAAGACCGGCAAGCCGTTTGTCGACGTCGTGGTTGACGCCGCCGGCCAGAAGGGCACCGGCCGCTGGACGGTCATCTCCGCCCTCGAACTGGGCTCGCCGGTCTCCGGCATCGCCGAATCCGTCTTCGCCCGCGCCCTCTCCTCCCAGAGCGAGCAGCGCAAGCTCGGCCAGGAACTGCTGGCCGGCGAGGAAGCCGCCGTCGAGATCCCGGAGACCTTCGTCGAGGACGTCCGCCAGGCGCTCTACGCATCCAAGCTGGTTTCCTACGCCCAGGGCCTGGACATGTTGACCTCCGCCGCCAAGGAATACGGCTGGGACCTCAAGCTGGACGAGATCGCCTCCCTGTGGCGCGCAGGCTGCATCATCCGCGCAGAACTGCTCAAGGACATCACCAAGGCCTACGCCGCCGAGGAGAAGCCGGCCAACCTGCTGTTCGCCCCGGCCTTCACCAAGGCAATCGCCGAGGCCCTCCCGGCCTGGCGCCGCGTGGTGGCCACCGCCGTTCAGCTGGGCATCCCGGTTCCGGTGTTCTCGTCCTCGCTCGCGTACTATGACGGCCTGCGCCGCAAGCGCGTTGCCGCTGCCCTGATCCAGGGCCAGCGCGACCTCTTCGGTGCCCACACTTACGGCCGTGTGGATGCCGAAGGCACGTTCCACACGCTGTGGGGCGAAGACAAGTCCGAGGTCGAAGCAGTGGACACCCACTAGAACCTCAAAGCGAAAGGCCCTGGCCCCTCTTGTTGAGGGGGCCAGGGCCTTGCTTGTTTAACCGTTCCAGGCGCTGCGGGCAGCCGATCAGATCCGGTATTCGATGTAGTACTCGGCGGGGTCGACGGCCGGCTTGGTTTCGGACTTCGCATCGCGGTGCCGCCAGGTGGCGGGGATGCCGGTGATGATCGACTCGGGCGGCGCGTCCTTGACCACGACGGCGTTTGCGCCCACGGCGCTGTCGGCGCCGATCGTGATGGGACCCAGCACTTTGGCGCCGGCGCCAATGGTCACGCGGTCGCCGATAGTGGGGTGGCGCTTGACCTTGGCAAGGGAGCGGCCGCCCAGCGTCACGCCGTGGTAGATCATGACGTCGTCGCCGATCTCCGCGGTTTCGCCGATCACCACGCCCATGCCATGGTCGATGAAGAATCGCCGGCCGATGGTCGCACCCGGGTGGATCTCGATGCCCGTCAGGAAACGGGCCAGCTGCGAAATCAACCGGGCGGGGAAGCGCAGCCCCGGCTCCTGCCAAAGCTTGTGCGTCAGCCGGTGCGCCCAGATGGCGTGCAGGCCCGAATATGCAAAAAAGTTCTCGAAAGAGCCTCGGGCCGCCGGGTCATGTGACCGGGCGGCCTCGAGGTCTTCCTTGAGTCTTGCGAAGAAGCTCACAAAGACCTTTCTACAGGAAGGAAGGAACGCGGTGCTGGATCAGCCGCGGATATCGTCAAAGAGGACGGTGGAGATGTAACGCTCGCCGAAGTCCGGAACAACCGCCACGATCAGCTTGCCCTTGTTCTCCGGGCGCTTGGCCAGCTCAAGTGCGCCCCAGACGGCGGCGCCGGCGGAAATGCCGCCGAGGATGCCTTCCTGGGTGCCCAGTGCGCGCGCGGTGGCTACGGAGTCTTCCAGGGTTGCGTCCAGCACCTCGTCGTAGACGTTGGTGTCCAGGACCTCGGGGATGAAGTTGGCGCCAATGCCCTGGATCTTGTGCGGGCCGGGTGCGCCGCCGTTCAGGATGGGGGAGTCCTTGGGCTCAATGGCCACGATCTGGACCTCGGGTTTGCGTTCCTTGAGGACCTGTCCGACGCCGGTGACCGTTCCGCCGGTGCCGATGCCGCCCACGAAGATGTCCACTTTGCCGTCGGTGTCGGCCCAGATTTCCTCGGCCGTGGTGTTGCGGTGGATCTCCGGGTTGGCCGGGTTGGCGAACTGCTGCGCCCAGATGGAGTTCTCGGTGTTGGCGACGATTTCCTGGGCTTTTTCGACGGCGCCGCGCATGCCCTCGGAACCCGGGGTCAGCACGATTTCGGCACCGTAGGCACGCAGCATGACGCGGCGTTCGGTGGACATGGTCTCAGGCATGGTCAGGATGACCTTGTAGCCGCGGGCCGCACCCACCAGGGCCAGCGCGATGCCGGTGTTGCCCGAGGTGCCTTCAACGATGGTGCCGCCCGGCTTCAGTGCACCGGACTTCTCGGCTGCATCGATGATGGCAACGCCGATGCGGTCCTTGACGCTGTTGGCGGGGTTGTAGAACTCGAGCTTGACTGCCACCGTGGCCTCAAGGTCCTTGGTAAGCCGGTTGAGGCGGACCAGGGGGGTGCCGCCGATCAGCTGGGTGACGTCGTCGTAGATCCGTGCCATGTATTCATGCCTGTTCTCTGAAGAGGGAAATGCTGTGGTCAGCCTAACCAGCGTTACGGGGCCCTGCTACGCGCGGAGCCACGCAGAGTAATATTTCCGGGCCTTCGCGAGCTTCGGATTGATGATCACCTGGCAGTAGCCCTGCTCCGGGAATTTGGCGTAATAGTTCTGGTGGATTTCCTCGGCCTCATGGAATTCCGGAAGCCGGCTGATTTCCGTGACGATCTTGTTGGACCACAGGGGCTGGTTCCGCGCGATCGCTTTTTCGAACAGGTCCTTTTCTTCCTGGGTGGAATAGAACATGACGGAGCGGTACTGCGTGCCCACGTCGTAGCCCTGGCGGTTGAGGGTGGTCGGATCGTGGAGGGCGAAGAACATGTCCAGGATGACGTCTTCCGGGATCACCGTTTCATCGAAGGTCACGGCCACGACCTCCGCGTGGCCCGTGGTTCCGGAGCACACCTCGTAGTAACCGGGATTGCGGACGTGGCCGCCGGCATAGCCGGACACCACCGAGGAGACGCCCTGGGTCTTCTGGTAGACGGCATCCAGGCACCAGAAGCAGCCGCCGCCAAGTACGAAAGTTTTCATGCCCTGTTCAATGGCCGGAGCGGCTGGAAGATTCCCGGCGGGGCCTTACGGAAGTATGACGGCGCCGGATGCGCAAGAATATCTCCCATGGAAGCTGTGAACACCGCCGTGGCAGACGCCGCCGAAGGCGCCGGGTCGGACGGAAACATTGTGCCGGACGGAGACATTGTGCCGGACGAGGACATTGTGGAAGACCGGGAGTCCGACGACGAGCCGGAGGCAGGCGGACCGGGATCCCCGACGCTCGCAGAGGTGCTGCTCGCGGTCGAGGAACTCTGGCCGGAGTCACTGGCCGAGAACTGGGACGAGGTGGGCCTGGTGGCGGGACGCCCGGAGGCGCCCGTCAGCAAGGTGATGCTGGCGGTGGACCCCACGTTGGAAACCATTGAGGAAGCCATTGCCTGGGGTGCCCAACTGCTGGTGACCCACCACCCGCTGCTGCTTCGCGGCGTCAATTCCGTGGCGGCGACCACGGCGAAAGGCCTGGCCGTCCATCGCCTGATCGAATCGGGCACGGCGCTCCTGACCGTGCACACCAACGGGGACTCCGCCGTCGGCGGCGTATCCGATGTCCTGGCCGATGCCTTCGGCCTGGACAACGTAGTCCCGTTGACTCCTGCGGCACAAGGCCTTCCCGAGGAAGGCATCGGCCGCGTCGGCGAGCTCCCCGGCCTCATGACGCTTGGCGATTTCGCGGCCCGCGTCTTCGAAACCCTGCCCGCCGTCGCAGGCGGCGTACGGGTGGCCGGTGACCGCGACGCCCTCATCCGCAGGGTCGCCGTCTGCGGCGGGGCGGGAGACAGCCTGTTCGACGCCGTCCGCGCGAGCCAGGCCGATGTCTACGTGACGGCCGATCTCCGGCACCATCCGGCGTCGGAAGCGCGCGAGGCGGCCATCAACGGGCGGCCGTACCTGATCGACGTCTCGCACTTCGCGAGCGAATGGCTGTGGCTGCCCGCCGCGGCCGAAGCGTTGGGCAATGTCCTCGCAGACCAGGGGCATGAGGTCGAGATCCGGGTGGCCGGAACCAACAGCGATCCGTGGGACTTCATCCTCACCCCCGGCGGGGAGTAACGTCCGCGCTACGGATGAGGCGCTAGAGTCGGTTCAAAGACGGGTCCAGGGCGAGTGCCGGGGCCCGGCCGGATCCGGACGGGATTGCGGCACGATCAAGCGGAGGTGGACGTGGCCAAGGCAGCGCCGGCGGAACAGATGAAGTTGCTCGATGTGCAGGCGCTGGACGCGAAGCTGACGTCCCTGGCGAAGCGGCGCGGCGTGCTCGAGAAAGACCCGCGGATCACCGACCTTGAGGACGCCCTGGCCGTGGCCAACAGCGCGCTCGGTACCGCCAAGCTCGCCGTCCACGACGCCGAGGCCGAGCTGCGACGGGCCGAGGCGGACGTGGAACAAGTGGCGGGCCGCATCGAGCGGGACGAGGCGAGGCTCAACAGCGGGACCGGCCTGTCCAAGGACCTGGTGGCCCTGCAAAGCGATATCGCGTCCTTGAACCGCCGCCGCTCCGACCTGGAAGACGTGGAACTCGAAATCCTTGAACGGCTGGACGGACTGCGCGAAAAGCAGGCGGCACAGCAGCAGATCGTCGACGACATCCAGGGTTCCTTCGCCGGCATCCGCGCCGAACTGGACGCCGCCATCGCGGAGATAGCCGCGGAAGAGGAACAGGTCCGGGCGGAACGCGAAGCCTTTGTCGCAGGCGTGGATCCCGTGGCCCTGGACATCTACGAAAAGACCCGGGCCAAGCGCGGAATCGGTGCCGCGAGGCTGTTCCACGGCAAGTCCGAAGGCTCGGGAATGACCCTGAGCCCCGCCGACCTCGCCGAGGTCAAGGCCGCTGCCGAGGACGATATCGTCTTCTGCCCGGACTCGGGCTGCATCCTGGTCCGCTCTCCGGAATGGAACTGAGTTCCTGATTTAGCCGGAGCTCCTGGCTTTGAGCGCCGGCTAACCGGGCAGGATGACGTTCAGCGCGTGGGCTTTCCGGGCCGTTCCTTCGACGAGTTCGGCCGCCCAGCGTTCCTGTGCCGCCTTGAGCAACTGCTCAGGGGTGGCCGGAGCCTTGCCGCGCCGGCTGAGCAGGTGCCTGGCCAGCTCGCCCCGTGTGTGCTTGGCGAAATGGCTGACCACCGTGCGCTTGCCGTTCGCCTCCGTGAAGACGTTCACCGTCACGGTCTGCGCCGGTGGGGGAGTCCACGCCGCTGCATAGGTGCTTGAGCGGCAGTCCACCAACAGTTCGCCCTCGCTCCGCGCGGCGAGTGCCGCCGTCAGCTGCGGCTTCCAGAAGGAAGCCAGCCGTCCGACGTCGGGCAATGCAGTTCCCATGGACAGGCGGTAGGCGGGCACCCGGTCACCGAAGCTGAGCGCGCCCCACAGGGCGGAGATCACGAGGACCGACTCGGTGGCCTTCCGGCGCTGGGCGGGAGTAAGGCTCTTATAGCCAAGGGCGTCGTACAGCACGCCCGAGTACAGTTCATAGGCCGGGGCCGCAGGTTCGGCGTGCAGGCGGGTATTGCGTTCGACGTCGTCTTTCAAGGAGGCTCCGACACCCAGCAAGGCGAGTGCGTCCTCATGCGCGCTGACCAGTCCCAGGGCGTCCAGCACTTTGGCGCGGTAGCTGTTGAGGTCCGGGAAGCTCAGTGCCTCCCAGTCGACGGCGGGACCCTTGGCCGCGGGAGTCTTGCCTTCGGAGGGCGGGAGGAGAATCAGCACCCGTCGATAGTACCGGTGCCTGGCGGGGCGGCAGGACCCGGCCTCCGGCACGGCTAGAATGGAATGCGGACGGGGCAGCCAGGCGACCGCGCGCCACGCAAGTGGCTCGAGGAACGTCCGGGCTCCACAGGGCAGGGTGGTGGGTAACGCCCACTCGGGGTAACCCGCAGGCCAGTGCCACAGAAAACAGACCGCCGTGCTCCGCGTTTACGCGGAACACAGGTAAGGGTGAAACGGTGGTGTAAGAGACCACCAGCTTCCCGGGTGACCGGGAAGGCTAGGTAAACCCCACCCGGAGCAAGGCCAGACAGGACACGTTCGAGGGCTGCCCGCCCGAGTGTCCGGGTAGGCCGCTGGAGGGCGCCGGCAACGGCGTCCGTAGATGGATGGTCGCCTCTTCCCGGCCGGCAACGGCCCGGAATGACAGAACCCGGCGTATCGGCTGCCCCGTCCCACGCAAGGGGCCGTTTCCCCGAACATGACCGCGGAAACCGCTTCAGTCATGTGAGTGAATTCACGGTTCCGGGCGCGCCTCGCGTGCCTGCCAGACCCTAGAATGGATGGTGAACGCTGAAGTTCCCCGCCGGTACTGCGTTCGCAGCCGGCGGTTTTTCTTTGCGATCAATCGTGGCATCCGGGGCGGACCGAAGCCCCTGCGATGCCTGTGCCGCAGGATTACTCCGGGCGGCCGCCATCTGCGCACGAAGACGTGCGCGGTTGACCCTAGGAAGGTAGTTCTGTGACCCAGTCGTCTGATTCTTGTCTTGATTCGTGGATGGGCCGCGAGGCGCTCGCCGAAGCCATGATCCCGGTCATCGGCCGTTTGTACCGTGAAAACAACGTGGTGACCAGCATCCACGGCCGCAGCCTCATCAACAAGTCCTCCATGAACATCCTGAAGGCGCACCGCTTCGCCCGCCGGATGAGCAACGCAGAGCTGCCGCTGGAAGAGACCGCGCCGCTGCTGAACGCCCTCGCCGGCCTTGAGCTTGGCGCCGCTGCCATCGACATCGCCCTCCTCAACGAGAAGTTCAAGGCCCAGGCTCCCGGAACCTCCCTGGACAGCTTCCTGCGCGAAGAACTGGCGGCCATCGTGGGCCGCCGCGGCGCAGATGACCGCACCAGCACCGACGTCGTCCTCTACGGTTTCGGCCGCATCGGCCGCCTGCTGGCCCGCCTCCTCATCGAAAAGGCCGGCGGCGGGCACGGCCTGCGCCTGCGCGCCATCGTCGTCCGCAAGGGTGCCGAAAACGACCTTGCCAAGCGCGCCAGCCTGCTGCGCCGCGACTCCGTGCATGGTTCCTTCGAGGGCACCATCCGCGTGGACGAGGAAGCCAACACCATCACGGCCAACGGCGTGCAGATCCAGGTGATCTACTCGGACAACCCCGCCACCATCGACTACACCGCTTACGGCATCAAGGACGCCCTGGTGGTGGACAACACCGGCCGCTGGCGTGACGCCGAGGGCCTGTCCCAGCACCTGCAGAGCAAGGGCGTTGCCCGCGTGCTCCTCACGGCACCGGGCAAGGGCGATCTCAAGAACATCGTCCATGGCATCAACCACACGGACATCCAGGACAGCGACACCATCGTCACCGCCGCCTCCTGCACCACCAACGCCATCACTCCCGTGCTCAAGGCCCTCAACGACAAGTTCGGCGTCATCCACGGGCACGTGGAAACCGTGCACTCCTTCACCAACGACCAGAACCTGATCGACAACTTCCACAAGGGCGACCGCCGTGGACGTTCGGCCGCGCTCAACATGGTCATCACCGAAACCGGCGCAGCGAAGGCCGTGGCCAAGGCCCTTCCCGAACTGCAGGGCAAGCTCACGGGCAACGCCATCCGCGTTCCCACCCCGGACGTCTCCATGGCCATCCTGAACCTCAACCTGGAGAAGGGCACCACCAAGGACGAGGTGAACACCTACCTGCGCGAAATGTCGCTGCACTCCGGGCTGCGGAAGCAGATCGACTACATCGATTCGCCTGAAGTTGTCTCCACCGACTTCGTGGGTTCCCGCCGTGCGGGCATCGTTGACGGCCTGGCCACCATCGCCAACGACAAGAACCTCGTGGTCTACGTCTGGTACGACAACGAATTCGGCTACAGCTGCCAGGTTGTCCGTGTGATGGAGGAAATGGCCGGCGTCAACCCGCCGTTCTTCCCGGCGCAGGGCGCCCCCGCGGACGCCGCCCTCGCAGGCGCTACTGTCTGATCCTGTTTCAGGAAGCTTGCTTTCCCGGCCGGTTCTCTGGAATCGGCCGGGAAAGCTGAGCACAATGGACGCATGGAACGCGAAGAGATCCTGGTCCACGACACCACCCTTGAACACGCGCTGGACGTCGCCAGGGCAAACCAGAAGGAAGCCAAGCGCCTGCTGGACGAAGCCCGGGCCGCCCATGCGAGCGGCGACGTTTCCGCAGAGCGGGTTTCCCAGCTGGAATCGCTGCTGGCAGTCGCCGACGAAGATCTGAAACGGGTCGCCCGGGAGCAATAGCCCCCGACGGCGGCCCTTGCCTTTTAACCGGCGGCCGGCCCGCCCGGCGCTTGCCGTGTGCTCCTCCACACTGTGGATACCGCAAATAATGTCGGTCGCCTGACCTAGGCTCGAGGGACTGAATCCGTATCGAAAGGACTTTCCCTTGAGCACCACCTGGACCGCCTACCGGCGTGCCCGACGCCGTTCCCGCCAAGCCTGGGCCGTGCTGGCTTTGGCGCTGGCCGCAGTGATCGGCGGCGTAGCGTGGTTCTTCACCAACGGGCAGTTCGCCGTCGCGGAAACCGCAGTTTCAGGTCCGGATTCGGCACCGGTCGCTGATTACCGCTGGATGAAGCCGGTCCGGTCCGTGGCCCCCGTTCCCGCCGGCACCGCGGCTGAAGCCTTGGAAACCCTCGCCGTCAAAGGCCGGGCAGGCAAAGACGACTACGATCGTTCCAGCTTCGGCCAGGCCTGGCTGGACGCGGACCGGAACGGTTGCGACACCCGCAACGACATCCTCCGCCGTGACCTCACACAACTTCGTTTCAGCAAGGGCTCCAAATGCAAAGTCGCCGGGGGTTCCCTCGCGGAGCCCTACGTCGGCAAGCCTGTGGAATTCGAGCGGGGCCCGGAAAGCAGCAAGGCCGTCCAGATCGACCACGTCGTGGCACTGGGTGATGCCTGGCAGAAGGGTGCCAAGCAGCTCACGGCAACGCAGCGCAGCACCTTCGCCAACGATCCCCTGAACCTCATCGCCGTGGACGGTCCGGCCAATGTCAAGAAGGGCGCCGGAGACGCCGCCACCTGGCTGCCGGCAAACAAGAAGTTCCGCTGCCACTACGTTGCACGCCAGATCTCCGTGAAGGCCGCCTACCGGCTGTGGGTCACGTCTGCGGAGAAGGAGGCCATGAAACGGGTGCTCGCCAGCTGCCCGGGGCAGCAGACCATCCGGCCGTAGGCGGCGGCCCGGAACGGCGCAGCAAGCGGGACCGCTCAGGCGGGGAGCTTCCCGCTACTGCGCCGCGGGAAGCTCCAGGTAACCGTGCCCCAGCTGCCAGGTGCCGCCGTCGTCGATCCGTTCAAGGACCACCCGCTGCAGGGAGGTCTCCCGCGGCAGCTGTGCAAGGTTGGCCATGTCGCGGGTGCGGAAGGTGAAGTAGACGGCGTCGCTGGCCGCGTCGGAACACCGGTGCACGGTGAAGCGGCGGGCGAAGGCGGCGATGTTGCTGTCCGGAAGACGTTCGGAAAGATAAGGGTCCAGCATCCAGGAATCGCAGGTGGCGAACCGCACGGGCTTGTCCGGGAAGTGGCGGCCTAAGAATGCGCGGGCGAATGCGAGGCTTTCATCGACCGCGGCGGGGGAGAGCCCGCCGTCCTCGGGGATATGCAGGCCGGTGATCCATTCGCCGTCGGGAGCCGGTGGTTCGCCGCCTTCGCTGCGGACCAGGTGGTACTGCAGGCGACCCAGCCGGAACATGTTGCCGGCCATATGGAGGGTAAGCCAGCCCCAGGTATCGAGGCCGAAGCGGCCGTGGACGCGGCGGTTGATCCGGAGCTGCAGTCCCATGTCGGCGAGGGCCGCGGCTGTCAGCTCCGCGGGGATGCCGAGCGAGCGCTGGTACTCCGCAGCGGCCGGTGCGAAGCGCAGCAACGCTTCGATCCAGTCGGTTTCGGTGCAACCTTCCACGGATGCGGGCTGCGCAGTGAACGTGCCGAGGCGGGTGCGGAGTGCCGCCATTGCCGCGAGCACGTGGTCATTCGCCGGCGTGGAGAGCAGCGCAGCGCATTCGCGTGCGTCATCGCCCTGGATGTCCAGGAGCTCAAGCAGGGCGGTGCGGTCCACGGGGGCCATCGCTTGGGCCGCCCCTCAGTGCCCGAAAGGATCGGGATCGACGCCGGGCATCCACGTCAGGCCAGGGACGCCCCAACCATGCTTCTTTGCCTGCTTCATTGCCTTCTTGGAGTAGCGGTCCACCAGCTTGTTCACGTAGAGCTTGCCGTCCAGGTGGTCGAACTCGTGCTGCATGACGCGGGCGAACCATCCGGTTGCCACGAAGTCCACCGGGTTACCGTCACCGTCGAAGCCCTGGACCCGTGCCCACTCGGCACGCTGCAGGGGGTAGTGCTCGCCGGGGAAGGAGAGGCAGCCTTCAACGTGTTCGTCCGGGTCGGGCAGGGCGCCGGAAATCTTGGACAGGGTCAGGACCGGATTCACCACGACGCCTTCGTCGGGAGCGTCGTCGTCATTGGCGTATTTGAAGATGAAGAGCCGTTTGCCGACGCCTACCTGCGGTGCGGCCAGCCCAACGCCGTTCGCGGCCTCGTTGGTTTCGAACATGTCCGCGATCAGGGTCCGCAGTTCGTCGTCGAAAACCTCGACTTCGCTGGCCCGGCGGTGGAGGACGGGCTCGCCCCAGATGGTGATGGGCAGGACGGTCATGTCGGCTGGTTCTTCCTTGCTGCGTGGTGGTAGCGGAAATAAAACAAAGGCCGCACTGGAAACCAGTGCGGCCTTTGGCTGACCGGTACCAACTACCAGCCTTCTGCGGGTGAGCGACGGGGGTTGAACCCGCGACCTCCTGGACCACAACCAGGCGCTCTGCCAACTGAGCTACGCCCACCATGTGCCTTATGAGCAGCGGAATGACCCGCCGCCTGCGAAGGCAACGACAAAAACTATACATCGTGTTTGGCGGCCGCGATGCCACTTTTTGCCGTTTCGGGGAAAATTCCCCCAAAGGTAACGCAGATCACACCGGGGTGGCCTCTTCGGCGGTGCCCGAAATCCGACGTGAGATTTTCTGCGCGGTGGCGGTGTCCGGGCCCGGGGCGGGCACGAAGACTGCTTCCCGGTAGTAGCGCAGTTCATCGATGGAGTCCTTGATGTCCCCCAGGGCGCGGTGGCCGCCGTGCTTGGCGGGCGCCTGGAAATAGGCGCGCGGGAACCAGCGGCGGGACAGTTCCTTGATGGTGCTGACGTCGATCACCCGGTAGTGGAGGTGCTCGATGACGTTTGGCATGTCGCGCGCGAGGAAGGTGCGGTCGGTGCCCACCGAGTTGCCGCCGAGCGGGGCCTTCTTCGGGTCCGGGACCCAGGCTTCGATGTATTCCAGGATGAGCGCCTCGGCCTCTGCCATGGTCTTCCCGTGCGGCAGCTCGTCGAGGAGCTTGGAGCGCGTATGCATGTCGCGCACGAAGTCGTTCATCTGTTCCAAGGCTGCGTCGTCGGGCTTGATGACCACATCCACGCCCTCGCCCAGGATGTTCAGCTCTGAGTCGGTCACCAGCGCGGCCACCTCGATCAGGGCGTCCTTTTCGAGATCCAGGCCGGTCATTTCGCAGTCGATCCACACGATGCGTTCATTAGTAATAGGCACCCGCCCAGCCTACAGTTCAGGCGCCCCGTACGGCGCCGGTGATACGATTTCGAGCACGGCAGAGGCTGGTTTCCGCCCTGCTTCCACCCCTACGCGAACGGCCAACGGGCGCGTCCTGAACCTGCCCGGCAAACGATTGGACATTTCTGACAATGACGGCGCCTGTACCTGCTGCCAGCAAGGACGACCGGACGCCGTCCGATGCAGGAAACCTGCCGGAAGTGGACAACGCACGCTCGCCGCTGATCGCAGGCTTCGTCGGTTCGATGTTCCTCGTTTTCGGTTCCCTGGGCGTGGGCTGGCTGGCCCCGGTGTCCGAACTCCGCCGCTTGCCGTTGTTCATCTGGATGCGCACCGAGGCTGTCGGGGTTGCCCTTTCGATCGTGCTGCTCTCGGTGGGCGGCATGCTCCTGGTGCGTGCGTGGCTGCGGCTGGGCCAGCGGGTACGGGTCTGGGGCCAGGAAGCCCGCAAGGCGACGCTGCAGGCGATCCTCGCCTGGGGCCTGCCCATGATGTTCACCGTTCCGCTGTTCAGCCGCGACGTGTACGCGTACATCGGCCAGGGCCGCCTGATGGTCGAAGGCATCAACCCCTACGAGAACGGCATTTCCGCGCTCCCGAACTATTTCCAGCTCGGCGCCGACAAGATGTGGACCGAAGCCCCGGTCCCGTACGGGCAGTTCTTCCTGTGGATCGAACAATTCGTGGTGTGGGTGACGAACGTCCAGCCCGAGGCGAGCGTCATGCTCTTCAGGGTGGCGGCCGCCGTCGGGATTGTCCTCTGCGTCATCTACGTCCCCAAGCTGGCCGAACTGCACGGAGTGAACCCGCACCGCGCCCTCTGGCTCACCGCCGCAAATCCGCTCTTCCTCACCAACTTCATCGCCAGCGTGCACAACGACGCACTGATGATCGGACTCGCCCTGGCGGGTCTGTACTATTGCGCAACCCGCCGCGTGATCCTGGGCATCGTGCTGGTGACCCTGTCAATTTCGGTCAAGCCGATCACGGTGGTCTTCCTGCCGTTCATCGGCCTGCTCTGGGCGGGCAAGGGTGCCAGCTGGCCGCGCAAGTTCCTGTTCTGGGGCCTGACGGCGGGCCTCGCGCTCGGGATCCTCTACGCGCTGGGCGCGGTCAACGGCTTCGGTTTCGGCTGGATCAAGGGTCTGTCCGCCCCTGGCAGCGTGTGGATCTGGTACGCCCCGGTGGGGCTGCTCGGCCTGATTGTCGCCTCGATCGTGAACGTGTTCGGCCTTGACGGGTGGGGCGTTGCGAAGTGGGTGTACGACGCCGGCAAGGTACTTGCCGTGGGAATTGTCGCCTGGCAGGTATTCCGGGGCAGCCATGACCGCGTCATGCGTCGCCTGACCCTTGCGTTCGCGGCGATCGTGCTGCTGGCTCCGATGATCCAGTCCTGGTACGTGGTGTGGCTGATCCCGCTGTTTGCGGTGACCGGCATCCGGAACGACTGGCAGGTCAAGACCCTCTACTTCGTGGTGTCCTTCTTCATGGTCTACGCGATCTCCGACCAGTTGGAAGTGTTCCCGTACCTGCAGAGCGGAGACGTCGGCCTGGCCTTGGCCCTGGCGCGGAACGCTGCGGCGATCATCGCGCTGCTGTTCGCGTTGTACCTGATCTTCCTGGATCCGCGCACCAAGCAGTTGTTCAGCCGCCGGGACCAGCCCGTTACGAACACTGTCATCTAGCGGCGGCCCGTCCGGAGCGGCTATGTTGCCGCCGGCAGGCGGCGCACCGCTTCCCGGTAGGAGAGCGGGCTGAGCCGCTCCCTGTATTCCTCGGCGAAGGCTGCCACCCAGCCCGGATTGTGCTTGCCGTACTCCCGCAGCGCCCAGCCGATCGCTTTCCGGATGAAGAACCCGTCGTCATCAAGGTTGGGCAGGATCACCGCCGTAAGCAGCGAGGTATTGGTGCGGGCTTTGGCCCCCAGCTGGGAGGTGATGGCCGCGCGCCTGACCCACATGTCGCCTTCGGACGCCCAGCCCAACAGCAGTTCCGCCATCCGGTCCGGATGCGCCAGCAGCAGTTCCCGGATCCGCGGTGCGACCCCGTCCACCAGGTCCCACCAGGCGCCGGTGCGGATGAACTCTTCGTACACGGGGACCATCCGGAGATCATGCGCCACCGGTCGTTCCGCCGTGAGGTCGATGGCCGCATAGCGTTCCTCCCGGGCCCCGGCGTCGCGCCACAAGCGCAGCACGGTGTCCCGCAGTTCCTCGGCAGAGGCGAAAGGGCTTGCCTTGGCGGCCTCCTTGGCGATCTTCCGTACCGTGGGAACCGGCACGCCCAAGGACGGCATGTCCGATTTCATGTAGGCCTGCGCCGAGCGGGCACGTTCCGGATCGGCGGCGGCCCGCAGGGACGAGCGGATGCTGTCGATGAGCGCCTGCTTGTGCATGGGTCCACTGTAGGCCGGGACAAGCCCGGCAGGGCGACGTAGGGTTGCAGGGAAATGCACCTTGGAAAGACGGAGGCCGGAAGATGTCGATGGTGAAGAGTGCGGAGGAAATCGCTCTGATGCGCGAGGCCGGCCGGGTAGTCGCTTCGGCGCTCTCGGCAGTCAGGGAACATGCCGCCGTGGGGATCAGCTTGAAAGAGCTCGACGGCGTCGCGGCCGAGCAAATCCGCAAAGCCGGAGCCGTTCCCGCCTTCCTCGGCTACCACCCGCGCTGGGCGTCGTCGCCCTTTCCCGGCGTGATCTGCACCAGCGTCAACGACGCCGTGGTCCACGGTATCCCGAACGAATACGTGCTCCGGGACGGCGACCTGCTCAGCGTGGACTGCGGTGCCTTTGTGGAGGGCTGGTGCGGCGACGCGGCGGTGAGTTTCGTCGTCGGCACCGCGGATCCCGCGGACACCGCACTGATTGAAGCCACGGACGCGGCCCTCGCGAGGGGCATCGAGGCAGCGCGCATCGGCAACAAAATGGGCGACCTCGCCTACGCGATCGGGGGACAAGCCAGCCGCGCCGGCTACGGGATCCTGGCCGACCACGGCGGCCACGGCATCGGCCGCACCATGCACGCCGAACCCCACGTGCCCAACATGGGCAGGCCTGGACGGGGGGGTCAAGCTGGTGGAAGGCCTGGTGATCGCCATTGAGCCGATGCTCATCCACGGGGGCAACGGGGATTACTATCACGACGACGACGAATGGACCCTGCGCTCCGCCAACGGCCGCCGGGCCGCACACAGCGAGCACACCGTTGCGATTACCGCCGACGGTCCGCTGATCCTGACGCTGCCCTAGCTGCCGGCCTTGGATAGCGGGCGCTGCAGGCGCATCACTGCCCGCCCCGGGACGGCGCTGGGCATCGGCTCGAAGCCCGCTCGGGTAAAGATGGAAACGGTGCCGTGGTACAGGTCTGACGATCCGGCTTTGGGCCGCAACGCGGGGTCTACCGGGTAGCCTTCGACGATCCTGGCACCGTGCGCGAAGGCATGTTCGACGGCGGCGGCCAGCAGTTGCCCTGCGATACCGCTCCGCCGTTGCCCCGGGGCGACAACGAAGCAACTTACCGACCAGACGCCGTCGCCGTCTGCGACCGCTTTGCCCGCGGAACGGAGCACCTGAGAACGCTCGATGCGCGGATAGCATTGCCGGGGCTCGACCGCGCACCAGCCCACCGGGGTCCCGTCGCGGAGGGCGATCACGCCCGGCTCCGGGCCGGCGTCGAACGATTTCTTCAGCTGCTCCCGCAACTCTTCGCGGGGCGTCTCGTCCCAGGCCTTTCCCGTGACTTTGAACCAGCGGCACCAGCACCGGGCGGGTTCGCCCCGTTCGCCGAAAAGCTCTTCCACCTCGGGCCATTGCGCGGGGCGCACGACGAGGGCGCCTGCTTCCTGCTCCATGGCAGCGAGTCTAACGGCGCAGCTGCGGGGCTTGACAGGATAGTGCGTGACGCAGATGCTCCGATGGAGCTCTTTAACTGAACGTAGCCGGAGACAGGGAGTGCAGGGTATGGAAGCAGGAACCACCATCACGGGACCGCAGTTTGTTTACGTCAGCTATATCAGAACGTCACCGGAACAGTTGTGGCAGGCCCTGACGGAACCGGAGTCCACCGAACGTTACTGGGGCGTGGCGCTCCGCTCGGACTGGACGCAGGGATCGAGCATCACCTGGGAGGTGGCCGGAGTGACCATTGCGGATCCGGAACAGCAGGTGCTGGTGTCCGAAGCTCCGCGCAAGCTGGGCTTCACCTGGCACACCGTCACACCGGAGTTCGGGCGCGCTGTCGGCGCGGCGGACGAGGAGGTGGCCGCGATGGCTGCCGAACCGCGGTCCCAGGTGGCCTTCGACATCGAAGCCATGGACGGAATGGTCAAGCTCACCGTCACCCACTCCGGGTTCGAACCGGGCAGTGCGGTGCTGGCCGGCATCACCGATGGTTGGCCTGGCGTGGTATCCAGCCTGAAGTCGATGCTCGAAACGGCGGAGCCGCTGACGTTCTCCTGAGCAGGGTAAACTCGTGATGTCGCCGCGGGGAATACACCCCCGCGGAGCGTGCCTCGGTAGCTCAGAGGATAGAGCAGGAGCCTTCTAATCTCTTGGTCGGGGGTTCGATTCCCTCCCGGGGCGCTTTTGTGATGTCTCGGGACATCGACGACACCCCCGGTCCTCGGACCGGGGGTGTCGTGCTTTCCGCGGGGACTTCTCCTCCACAGACGCGGTTCGCGCGGGGATGTCCACATAGGAGGATTCGGAGCTGTTCCAGGCTGGTGCCGGACGTGATGCTGGGAATGCCGCAAAGGCAAGCCACAACTACGTTAGGACGCACCATGAACGACATCATCACAGTCCGCGGCTTCGTTGCCTCGGAGGTCAAGACTTCCACCACGCCCGGGGGCATTGCCACGGCGTCCTTCAGGATGGGTTCCACGGAACGCCGCTTCGACCGCGTCAGCAACACGTGGACCGATGGCAATACAAACTGGTTCACTGTCCAAAGCTTCAGGCACCTCGCCGGGCACGTGGGCTGCAGCATCAAGAAGGGCCAGCGGGTCATCGTCCTGGGCAAGCTGAGGCTCCGCCAGTGGGAACGGGACGGCCGCATCTACCATGTAGCGGAAATCGACGCGGAATCCGTGGGCCATGACCTCATGTGGGGGTCGGCGAACTTCACCCGGATGGCAAGCAATTCAGGCCAGCAGGCCGCGGCGGAGCACGGCACAGGTGAATCCGGCGGTGGCGAGGTGGAGGAGCCGCCCGTGGACGATGAAGCCGGCGGAAGCGGCACTGCGCTCGAAGTGCTCACCGGGGAGGACGGCGAGCCCGCCCTGGTGGACTCGGAGACCGGGGAGCTCCTGGACGCCTCTGCATGAGGTGGCGGGTTGCTGATGGTTTTCCGGGCCGGCGGGCCCGCAGCTCGAAAGTCTGCGGAGCCCGCATGGCAGAATTGGCCGGGTGAACCATGAGAGCAAGCGCACGGCCCCCTTCCGGCGGTGGCGCGCTGCCATGATGACGGCAGCTGCAACTGTCCTGTTCGTTGCTGTCTCGGCCTGCTCTGCACCTGAACCGCTTCCCGGGGGCCACGTCACGGCTGACGGACCTACGGCGTCGTCCGCTGGATCGACGGCGTCCGGTACTCCGTCCGCATCAGCTGAGGCACCGGAAACCACCCGGCTCAAAGGAGCCATGGAAGCGGCGCTTAAGGCGGCGGGCAACAGGCCGCAGCAGGAAGCCCTGCGGAACGGCCTGGTGGCAGCCGGGATCCCGGAGGACGCCGTCGAAGTTTCCGCCAGCAAGACCCCCACCGGCCTGGAGGTCGACGCCGTCGAAGCCGCGGTCAGCTCGGGAAAAGAGTGCATCGTGGGTGAGATCCGTAACGGTCGCGCCTCGGTGACAGTGCTGCCGTTGCTGGCCGACGGGAAATGCTTCGTAGGAGATGTGCGCTAGCACCGCAGCCCGCTGCTCCGAATGTGAGTTCTGCCCTGCCACCCATTAGATTTAACGGCATGGCGGAATTCATTTACACGATGACCAAGGCCCGCAAGGCCGTTGGCGACAAACTTATCCTGGACGATGTCAGCATGTCGTTCTACCCCGGCGCCAAGATCGGCGTCGTCGGCCCGAACGGTGCCGGTAAGTCCACAATCCTGAAGATCATGGCGGGGCTCGACACCCCGTCCAACGGCGAAGCACGCCTTAGCCCCGGCTACTCCGTGGGCATCCTCCTGCAGGAGCCGCCCCTGAACGAGGAAAAGACCGTCCTGGGCAACGTCCAGGAGGGCGTCGGCGAAATCTACGGCAAGATCCAGCGCTTCAACGAGATCTCCGAAGAAATGGCCAACCCCGACGCGGACTACGACACCCTGCTCGAGGAAATGGGCAAGCTGCAGGAAGCCATCGACGCCGCCGACGCCTGGGACATCGACTCCCAGCTGGAACAGGCCATGGATGCACTGCGCTGCCCGCCCGGCGATGCCGATGTCACCGTCCTGTCCGGTGGTGAGCGCCGCCGCGTCGCACTCTGCAAGCTCCTGCTGCAGAAGCCGGACCTGCTGCTGCTCGACGAACCCACCAACCACCTCGACGCCGAAAGCGTTCTCTGGCTCGAACAGCACCTCTCCAGCTACCCCGGCGCCGTCCTCGCCATCACCCACGACCGGTACTTCCTCGACCACGTCGCGGAATGGATCTGTGAAGTGGACCGCGGCCGCCTGTACCCGTACGAAGGCAACTACTCCACCTACCTCGAGAAGAAGCGCGCCCGCCTTGAGGTCCAGGGCAAGAAGGACGCCAAGCTCGCCAAGCGCCTCAGCGAGGAACTCGAGTGGGTCCGCTCCAACGCCAAGGGCCGCCAGACCAAGTCCAAGGCCCGTCTGGCACGCTACGAAGAAATGGCTGCAGAGGCGGAGCGCACCAGGAAGCTTGATTTCGAAGAGATCCAGATCCCGCCGGGACCGCGCCTGGGCAACATGGTCATCGAAGCCACCGGCCTCAAGAAGGGCTTCGACGACCGCGTGCTCATCGAAGACCTCTCCTTCTCGCTGCCGCGCAACGGCATCGTCGGCGTGATCGGTCCCAACGGTGTGGGCAAGTCCACCCTGTTCAAGACCATCGTCGGCCTTGAGCCCCTGGACGGCGGCGAGCTGAAGGTCGGCGAGTCCGTCAAGATCTCCTACGTTGACCAGTCCCGCGGCGGCATCGACCCCAACAAGACCCTGTGGGAGGTTGTCTCCGACGGCCTGGACCACATTCAGGTCGGCCAGGTCGAAATGCCTTCGCGCGCCTACGTGTCGGCGTTCGGCTTCAAGGGCCCGGACCAGCAGAAGAAAGCCGGGGTGCTCTCTGGTGGTGAGCGCAACCGCCTGAACCTGGCGCTGACCCTGAAGCAGGGCGGCAATCTGCTGCTCCTTGACGAGCCCACCAACGACCTCGACGTCGAAACCCTGAGCAGCCTCGAAAACGCCCTGCTCGACTTCCCGGGCTGCGCCGTGGTGGTTTCCCACGACCGTTGGTTCCTGGACCGCGTGGCCACCCACATCCTCGCCTACGAAGGCGACGAGGAGAACCCCTCCAAGTGGTACTGGTTCGAGGGCAACTTCGAGTCCTATGAAGAGAACAAGATCGAACGGCTTGGCCCCGACGCCGCCAAGCCGCACCGGGTCACGCACCGCAAGCTGACCCGCGACTAACAGCGCCGCACCAACGGAAGGCCGGTCCCGCAAGGGGGCCGGCCTTCTGTTTTGCCTCCGCCACGTCCGTTCGGCTGCACGGCTTCCGCCGGAATGCAGGCCAGTGCTCCTATTCGGGCAGCCGCAGCATCCCTTCCTGCGCCACCGTGGCAACATGCACGCCGTCGCGGCTGAAGATCTTTCCGGTGGAGAGGCCGCGCGCGCCCTGGGCGCTGGGGGATTCCTGGACGTAAAGCAGCCATTCATCCACCCGGGCCGGGCGGTGCCACCACATCGCGTGGTCCAGGCTCGCCACGCTCATTCCGGGAGTCATCCAGCTCAACCCGTTGCGGCGCAGGATCGGCTCCAGGATGGTGTAGTCGCTGGCGAAAGCGAGGGCGGCCCGGTGGAAGTCGGCATCGTCGGGCATGGGTCCGAGTGTCTTCATCCAGACCGCGTTCCGCGCCACATGCTCCTTGGGTGCTTCGGTGTACAGGGCCGAATCCACATGCCGTACGTCAAAGGGCCGCTCGAAGGACATGTGGCGGGCCATCGGGTGGTCGTACTTGCGGAGCAGGTCTGCGGTGCTCGGCAGGCTCTCCGGGTCCGGGATGCCTTCCGGCATGGCGGACTGGTGGTCCACACCCTCGGCCTCGGTCTGGAACGAGGCGATCATCGAGAGGATCGGCTGGCCGTTCTGGTAGGCGTGGACCCGGCGCGCGGAGAAGGAGCGGCCGTCCCGCAGGCGCTGCACGCCGAAGGTGATCGGCTGGTTGGCATCGCCGGGCCGCAGGAAGTACCCGTGCATTGAATGCACCGGCCTGTCTCCATCCACCGTGCGCATTCCGGCGATCAGCGACTGCGCCAGCACCTGCCCGCCGAACACCCGATGCCGCGGTTGCTTCTGCGACGGCCCCAGGAAGATGTCCTCATCCGTGCGGGCGCCGTCAAAGTCGGCCAGCGAAAGCAACTCGATGAGGGTGGCCGTGGGGTCCTCGGGAACGGCCTGATCCACCAGGCCGGCGTGCGCATCAGTCATGATCCGACTCTACCCGGCGGCGGACATGCCGGTAGAGTCGTTGCTGTGGCTGATGTACTGACCGGTTCCCTTCGTTTCGCCGATCCCCGCGACCTCGCGGACCTGCGCACCTATGTCACGCGTGCCAAGAGCATCGACGACGGCGCCGTGCGGCTTCAGGCGGCCGGCACCGTTTTGGCGGCGTACGTGTGCGTCCTGCGGCCCCGTGCCCTGGGCGACGACACCCCGACCATCCTCGGACTGCGCACGAGCGCACTCGCTGAAGAAGCCGCGGCGGACGTGACGGTCAGCCTGTCCTCCGTGTTGGACCGCCTCGCGCGCTCCGGAACGGACGACGTCGAACTTCCGCTCCCGCCAACCACCGTCACGGAGTCCTGGGCTGGTATCGGGGCGCCCCGCAGCGGTTGGGCACCCTTGGGTGAAGTGTCCGACGCCGAGCTGGCCTCGGTCGCAGAGGCCGGCATTGCCGAGGTGGCCCGGGTTGTTCCGGAACAGGCCGGTGCGCATATGGTTGCCGCTGCCAGGGCCTCGGTCTGGGGCCGGGAGATGCCCGGCCTGCAGGGCGTTCCCGCCGGTGCCGCCTTCGGGGCGTTCGCCTTGGGCTTCCTGGGAGACGGCGGGCACCGACTGTTCAGGAACGGAAACTGGTACCGCCTCAGCGGCAGCCGCGGCCACATCCTGGTCCGTGCCGGAGCGGGCCTGGGGCTGAGCATCGCCCGTTAGCGGGACCCGTCAGCAAGCCACGTTACGGCTGCGCCGGCGAGGGGCTGTTCACCATGGTGAGCGCGGCCCGCTCCATGTAATCCCACAACGTGCCCTCATGCAGCGGCGAGAGCTCCAGCGCATCCACGGCGGTACGCATGTGGAACAGCCACCGGTCCTTGGCCTCCGGGGTGACCCGGAACGGCATATGCCGCATCCGCAGGCGCGGGTGCCCGCGTTCCTGGCTGTACGTCGTCGGGCCGCCCCAGTACTGTTCCAGGAACATCAGGAAACGGCGCTTCGCCGGGCCGAGGTCTTCCTCCGGGTACATGGGACGCAACAGCGGATCACCGGCCACGCCGTCGTAAAAGACGTCGATCAGCTTCACGAAGGTGTCGTGACCGCCCACAGCTTCATAGAAGCTGTCGGTGTAGGCGGGCTGGCTGAAGGGGTCGTTGCGCATCAGCTGCGGCCGCCCGCCTGCCTGCGGTGCCGCCCCTGCGGGGGTTTCGGGGGACTGCTGGCCGTTTGCCGTGTCACTCACTGGACTTCTCCTCAGCGGAACCGCCGCTGCCGTTCTCTTTGTCTTCAGCCGGGACGTAATCGCCCTGGGAGCGGTTGCCCACGCGCAGGATCTCGCCGTTGCGCAGGTACCAGATGGCGCCGTCTTCGGCGCGGAGCCGGGTGATCCTCAGCCCCACGGATTCCACCGTACCAACCACTTCGGCGGTGACGATCACATCGCCGATTCCGTACTGGTCCTCGATGGTGATGAAGATGCCCGCCAGGAAGTCACGGATGAGCTGCTGGGCGCCGAAACCGATCACCACACCAAGGATGCCGACGCTCGTCAACAGCGGCGCGATGTCCACGTTAAGGAACTTGAGGACATAGATGATCACGATTACCGCCACCACGACGCTCACCACGCTCGTCAGCAGTGAACCGATGGTGTGCGCCCGTTGCGCCCGGCGTTCATGGTCCAAGGCACGGAAGGCCGGCTGGACCCATTTGAACGGAGCGTTCCTGAAGAAGCCGCTTCCTTCAGCCACGCGCCGGGTGATGCGCAGGATGACGAAGCGCAGCACGATCCAGATCACCACCCCGATGCCGACCGTCAGGAGGATGGCTCCAAGGTCGATTTTCGCGGCTTCTTCGGCTGCGTCCTGGATGGTGGGGGTGGTGGCATTCATTGGCAGGGCTGCTCCTCAAAAGTTCTGATGGGCGCCGGCTGTTCGCCGGGCGCTGAACACTCTGTCCGCCACCCACCCTATCGCCGTAGCGTGGCCGCATGCGCATCCTGATTCTTGGTGGTACCGCGTTCCTCTCAGCCGAAATCGCCCGACAGGCCGTCGACGCCGGTCACGACGTCACCTGCCTCGCGCGCGGCAGTTCGGCCGAGCCGCCGTCCGGCGTCCGCTGGGTCCGGGCGGACCGTTCCGCCGGCGTTGCGGCGTACTCAGCGCTCGACGGCGGGTGGGACGCGGTCGTCGACGTCACCCGGGATCCGGCGCACGCCAAGGGCGCACTCACCGCCCTGGCGGAGCGCGCCGGCCACTGTACCTTCGTGTCGAGCTGTTCCGTCTACGCGCGGCACGACCAGCCCGGTGCTGCCGAAGACGCGGAGCTGCTGCCGCCCCTGCCGGAAGACGCCGCCGCGGGGCCGGAAACGTACGGAGAATCCAAGTCCGCCATCGAGGAACTCGTGGAAGGCACGTTCGGCGGCAAAGCCCACATCGTGCGTGCCGGGCTCATCAGCGGACCCGGGGACAGCAGCGACCGCTACGGATACTGGCCGGCGCGCTTCGCCGGCGGAGATGGGCCCGTGCTTGTGCCGGACATCCCGGCCGATCCCGTCCAGGTCATCGATGTCCGGGACCTGGCTGCGTGGATCCTCGCCGCCGCTGCCAAGAAGCTCGCCGGAGCCTTCAACGCCGTCGGCGAGGTAGTGCCGTTCGAGGAGTACCTCCGCGGGTGCCGCGGACTTGCCGGTACCGGAGCGGACCCGGTGCTTGCGTCGACCAGTTGGTTGGAGGAGCGCGGCGTGCAGCCGTGGTCGGGCGACGATTCGCTCCCGTTGTGGCTGCCTCCGGAACACGAAGGCTTCATGGCGCGCTCAAACGCCGCCGCCCGTGCCGGTGGAATGAGCCTGCGGCCTTGGCAGGACACCTTGCGGGACACCCTGGACGACGAACGCGCCAAGGGCCTCCATAGGCCCAGGAAGGCCGGGCTCCGTCCGGAAACCGAGAAGGGGTTGCTGGCTAGCCTGCTGCCTGCGTAACCGGTTCGTGCAGCACCGGGAAATTCACGCTGCGGGCAATGAAGCAGAGCTGGTTGGCCTTGTGGTGGAGCTCGGCCATGAGCGGGATATGCGCGGGGTCTGCCACGGTGACGTGCGGCCTGAGCGTGACATTTTCGAACTGGCCGCTGCCATCCCGGTTGGTCTTCATCAGCCCCTCGGCTTCGTCAACATAGCGGGTCACCACCACGCCGTTCATGACGGCCACGTGCAGGAACGACAGCATGTGGCACTGTGACAACGCCGCGAGCAGCAGCTGCTCCGGGTTGTAGCGTGAAGGGTCGCCGCGGAAGGTCGGATCCGAGGACCCCTGGAGAACCGGCAGTCCGGGAATCTCGACGTCGTGGTCCCGCGAGTAGCTCCGGTAGCTCGACGTTCCTTCGCCGAGGTTCCCGGTCCAACGGACGGTTAGGGCATAACGGTGTTCGTCCAGGCTCATGGGCACAGTCTAAACGGCTGTGCCTCCCGCTCCGGCAGACCGGGACGGGAGGCACAAGGGTTCAGACGCTTGCTGCGCGTGCGCCGCTAGACATCAGCTGCGCGTGCGCCGCTAGACGTCAGCTGCGCGTGCGCGCAGGGCCCGGGCGACGCCGTCGCGGTTTTCCAGAATCATGCGCCGCAGCGCCGCACTTTCCTCAGGAAGGGAAGCCAGGAATGCGTCCGTGCGGTCCACGGTCTCCTGCGTCGTCAGCTGGGCCGGGTACAGGCCCACGATGATCTGCTGTGCCAGGGCGTGCGTGCGCTTGGCGAAGATCTCCGGCACGGCCTCAAAGTACTTTTCCGCGTACGGCTCCAGCAATGCGGTGTCCAGCACCCGGGTGAAACCGGCGACGGCGGAACCCTGCAGCGCGTTGGACAGCTCGCCGGTGACCACGATCTTCTCCCAGGCCGCGGCCTTCGCTTCGGGCGTCGGGAGGGCGGCCTTGGCCAAGGCCGCGGCGTTCTGGCCGTTCGAGGTGTGGTCGCGCTCCAGCTCGGCGTCGATGCGGGCCTGGTCCGCGCGGCCGCCGACCACCAGGGAGGTGAGCAGTTCCCAGCGCAGGTCCTGGTCCACGGTGAGTCCATCCAGGGAACGGGTGCCGTCGAGCAGGCCTTGGACCGTGTCCAGCTGTCCTGCGCTGCGTGCCAGCAGGGCGAAGGACTTCACGAACTGCAGCTGCGCGTCGGAACCGGCCGCAACCGAGGACGCCAGGTCCCAGAGCTTGTCCGCGGCCGCCTGGGCGGTGGCCTCCTTGTGTTCGGCGGCCACGTAGAAGTTCAGCGTCGTGGCCAGCTGGCGCAGTTGGACCAGGAGCACCGAAGAGTCGGTCTCGGAGGCGATGTTCGCCAGGATCAGGTCCACGTAGCCGCGGGCCGGGGTCTGCCCGTCGCGGGCCGCATCCCAGGCCGAGCCCCATACCAGGGTGCGCGGCAGGCTGGAAGCGAAGTCCTTCAGGTGTGCCTTCGCGGTGGCCAGGGACACGGGGTCGAGGCGGACCTTGGCGTAGGCAAGGTCGTCGTCGTTGAGCAGGATCAGGGCAGGCCGCTCCTTGCCAAGGAGCGCCGGGACCTCGGTGGCGGGGCCGTCGACGTCGAGTTCCTCGCGGTGCACCCGTTCCAGCTTGCCGGCGCCGGACAGCTCGTAGAAGCCGACCGCGAGGCGGTGCGGGCGCAGTACGGGCTGCTCGTCGATCGCGGTCTGGCGGATCGAGAACGAGGTGATCACGCCGTCGTCGTCCACTTCGATCTCGGGGGAGAGGGTGTTGACTCCGGCGGTCTCGAGCCAGAGCTTGCCCCACTGGTCCAGTTCGCGGCCGCTGGCGGCCTCCAGTTCGACCATGAGGTCGGACAGCTCGGTGTTCTTCCACGCGTGCTTCTTGAAGTATTCGCGTACGCCCGCCATGAACTGTTCCGGGCCCACCCAGGCCACCAGCTGGCGCAGCACGGACGCGCCCTTGGCGTAAGTGATGCCGTCGAAGTTCACCTCCACGTCCTGCAGGTCGTTGATGTCGGCGAAGATCGGGTGCGTGGTGGGCAGCTGGTCCTGGCGGTATGCCCAGGACTTCTCCATGGATGCGAAGGTGGTCCAGGCGTGGTCGAAGGCCGTGTTCTCGACGGCGGCCAGGTGGGACATGTACTCGGCGAAGGACTCGTTGAGCCAGAGGTCGTTCCACCAGCGCATGGTGACGAGGTCGCCGAACCACATGTGGGCCAACTCGTGCAGTACGGTGATGGCGCGGCGCTCGACCTGCGCCTCGGCCACCTTTCCACGGAAGACGTAGCCCTCCAGGATGGTGACGGCGCCGGCGTTCTCCATCGCGCCGGCGTTGAACTCGGGGACGAAGAGCTGGTCGTACTTTTCGAACGGGTACGGGAAGCCGAACTGGGCCTCGAAGAACTCAAAGCCCTGGCGGGTGAGCTCGAAGATGTTGTCGGCGTCGAGGTACTGCATGAGGGATTTGCGGGCGAAGACGCCCAGCGGGATCACGCGGCCGTCGGAGCTGGTGACCTCGCTGCGCACCGACTGGTACGGCCCGGCGATCAGGGCAGTCACATAAGAAGACAGCCGCGGGGTGGGCGCGAACGTCCACACGGAGCGGGCCTCGCCGTTTTCGCCGGGAGCGGTTTCCACCGGCTCCGGAGTGGGGGAGTTGGAGATGACATCCCAGTGCGACGGTGCGGTGACGGTGAAACGGAACGTCGCCTTCAGGTCCGGCTGCTCGAACACGGCAAACATGCGCCGGGAATCCGGGACCTCGAACTGGGTGTAGAGGTAGACTTCGCCGTCCACCGGATCCACGAATCGGTGCAGGCCTTCGCCGGTGTTCATGTAAGGCGCATCCGCCACGATGATGAGCTCGTTCTCCGCGGCCAGGCCCGGCAACTGGATGCGCACGCCGTCGGCGACCTCCGACGGGTCCAGCTCCACGCCGTTCAGGGTGACGCTGTAGACCTTGTGGGTAATGGCATCGATGAAGGTGGATGATCCTGCCGTGGCGGAGAACTTTACGACCGTGGTCGAGCCGAAGACCTCTCCGCCCTTCGTCAGGTCGAGTGCGACGTCATAGGACTCGACGGCGAGCAGTTCCGCGCGTTCTGCGGCTTCGGCGCGTGTGAGGTTCAAGCCTGGCAAGGTGTGCCTCCAAGAAGTGATGTGCATTTTGAAGCTATTGTTTCATATCTCCTCCACTTGGCAAGGAACGGCACACAGTGTCGCTGCCCGGGAGTAGCGTTAAGGCTATGGGCAAGCTGCGAAATTCCCTTGATTTCCGGGCGCTGCGTTTCGCGGTGGCGTTCCCGATCCTCTTGGCGGTGGCTTTCGCCTCCTGCGCCTTGATGCTTCGCCCGGAGCTCCCGGACCCGCTCGCCATCACCTGGAACGCCGACGGCGGCAGCAACTTCGCGCCGTTCGGCGCCTACGTCGGTGGAGGGGCTGCACTCATGGTCCTGGCCGGTTGGCTGGTCTTCATCCAGGCCGTCCCGATCTCGCGGCCCATTGTCATGCGCCGGGTCATGATGGGGCTGGGGCTTATGGTCAGCCTGTTCGTTACTGCCGTTCTGGCGGCAGGGCTCGTGGGGCAGGCAGGCCTGGAGGATGCCCGGGCCTCGCATGTGGACGCCACAGTCCTGGCGCTCGGTGCGGGTGCCGCGCTGTCCCTGGGCGTGGTCATGATGTTCGCCTTTAAACCGGATCCCCGCTGGACCCCGGAGGACGATGCGGCCCTTGAGGCCGAGCGCCTCCGCCGTGAGGATCCCGGCCTCGCCGATGACACCCTCAAGCTCTGGGTCCACGCCCGCAGCTCGGTCTTCGTCATGATCTGCGTGGCCGCCGTCTTCCCCGCCATGCTGATTTCCGTGGCCGTCCCATGGCTTGGTGCCCTGCTCTTCAGTGCTGCCGTCCTGGGTGCCTGCTTCCTCTTCGTGCGCGTCAAGGCAGACCGTGGTGGCCTCGAGGTGTTCCTTGGCGGCGTCCTCCGCGTCCTGAGGGTTCCGGCAGGCGACATCGCCGCGGCAACCCCCGCGCAGGTCAAGGCGGCAGACTTCGGCGGTTGGGGCTTCCGCCACCACGGCGGCGCGACGGCCATGCTCGTCAGCAGCGGGCCCGCCGTCGTCGTCCGCCGGATCAACGGACGCCGCGTCGCACTGAGCGCCGGCACTCCCGCCACGGCCGACCGGCTCGCCGGTCTGCTCAACCGGGTGGCCGACCGCGCCCACGGCGAGTGACGCGGTCCCGCGAGCACGCACGACTCAAAACGCGCCGGCGCCGGACCGCCTAGTACCCTAGTACCGCATCCCCTCACCGCCGCGGCCCGGCCGAAGCCGAACCGCGCCACAGACCGAACGGACTTCCAGTGACCACACCCCGCGTCCACATTGCCACGGATCACGCCGGCATGGAGCTCAGCGCCCACCTCGTCAGCCACCTGACGGCCAAGGGCTACGAGGTTGTCGACCACGGCCCCAAGGTGTACGACGCCCTGGACGACTACCCGTCCTTCTGCATCAACGCAGCCCGCGCCGTCGTGGCGGACCAGGAAGCCGGCATCCATGCCCTGGGCATCGTGCTGGGCGGTTCCGGCAACGGTGAGCAGATTGCCGCGAACAAAGTCAAGGGTGTCCGCGCCGCCCTCGCGTGGAACGAATCCACCGCCAAGCTTGCCCGCGAACACAACGACGCCAACGTCATTGCCGTCGGCGGCCGCCAGCACAGCGTGGAGGAAGCCACCAAGCTGATCGAGTTCTTCCTCGAGGAGCCGTTCAGCAACGACGAACGCCACGTGCGCCGCATCGGCAAGATCGCCACGTACGAAACCACCGGCGAAATCGTCGAATAGTGCCTGAAGGGCATTCCGTCCACCGGCTGGCGCGCCAGTTCCAGGACGTTTTCGGCGGCAGCGCCCTGCGGGTTTCCAGCCCGCAGGGCCGCTTCGCCGCGGGTGCCGCCCTGCTGGACGGCCAGATCATGGTTGAGGCCACGGCCCACGGGAAGCAGCTCTTCCTGCGCTTCGGCAACGAGCTGTACCTTCACGTCCACCTCGGCCTGTACGGCGCCTGGGACTTCGGCGGCGACGAAACCTTCCGGGGTGCCTCCAGCATCGGTGCGCCGCGCCGGATCGGCGAGCGGGAATCCGCGGCCAGCGGCGACGCCGCAACTTACGCAGGCCCGCCGGATCCGGTCGGCGCCGTCCGCGTGCGCCTGGTCTCGGACCATGGCTGGGCGGACCTGCGCGGCGCGAGCACCTGTGCCGCCATTACCGCGGCGGAGGCCGATGCCGCGCGCGCCAAACTGGGCCCGGATCCCCTGCACCACCTCCCGGCGGACCGCGGCGAATTCATCGCACGGCTCCTGCGCCGGAAGACCGCCGTCGGACTCCTGCTTATGGACCAGTCCGTCCTGGCCGGCGTTGGCAACATCTACCGTGCCGAAGTCCTGTTCCGCCAGGGAATCGACCCGTGGACGCCCGGCAACACGATCAGCCCGGAGGCTGCCGGACTGTTGTGGGACGACACTGTTGCGGCGATGTCCGACGGCGTGCGGGACGGCCGGATCATCACCACGCCGCCGGCGTTGTGGAGCGGGGGAGAGGCGGGGCCCCTCGACGGCGAAGCCCACTATGTGTACCAGCGCGCCGGGCAGGACTGCCGCCGCTGTGGCACGGCGGTGGCGCTCACCGAGATCGGTGCCCGCAAGCTCTACTGGTGCCCCGGCTGCCAGAACTAGCTGCCTCCGGGTCGCGCTGTGCTGCGCGCGGCAGGCGGCCTGGCCCGCTTAACGCTGGGCTCGCTTAAAGCCGAAGGGCCCCTTCGAAAAGGGGCCCTTCGGCGTTTGCCTGGAGGGGATGACGGGAATCGAACCCGCGTAATCAGTTTGGAAGACTGAGGCTCTACCATTGAGCTACATCCCCGGAGTGGTGCAGGATTAGTGTATCCGTGCATTTCCCGGCGGCTGTTCAAGCCGGATATAACTAAACCCAATTCAGGTGCCAAGTGTCAAATGTGCAAACTGGCGATTCTTGGCCGTAGACTGTCCTGTGCACTCACGGGGTGTAGCTCAGCTTGGCTAGAGCGCCTGCTTTGGGAGCAGGAAGTCGCAGGTTCAAATCCTGTCACCCCGACTCTGTGAGCCTGTTCCGATCCGGGAACGCGGCAGAAACCCATCCCACAAAACCAGGAGTACTTAGACTGTGAAGAGCGCTGTCGAGAACCTCACCGCAACGCGGGTCAAGCTCAATGTTGAGGTTCCCTTTGAAGAACTGAAGCCGAGCATCGATGCCGCTTACAAGACCGTTGCTTCGCAGATCCAGGTTCCCGGATTCCGCAAGGGCAAGGTTCCCTCCAAGCTGATCGACCAGCGCGTCGGCCGCGGCTACGTCCTCGAGACCGCCATCAACGACGGCCTCAACGGCTGGTACCAGGCAGCTGTCCAGGAAACCGGCGTGCGCCCGCTGAGCCGTCCCGAGGTCGAGATCACCGAGGTTCCGGACCCCTCCGCCACCGACGGTGAACTGAAGTTCCAGGTCGAGGTCGACGTCCGCCCCGAGGTCGAGCTCCCCGACTACGCCGGCATCAAGGTCGAGGTTGCTGCTGCAGAATCTTCCGACGCCGACGTCGACAAGGCCCTGGACGAGCTGCGCGGCCGTTTCGGCACGCTCAAGTCCGTTGACCGTCCGGCCAAGAATGATGACTTCCTGACCATCGACATCACCGCTCTGATCGACGGCGCAGAGGTCGACTCCGCTTCCGGCCTGTCCTACCAGGTGGGCGCCGGCACCATGCTCGAAGGCCTGGACGAGGCTGTTTCCGGCCTGTCCGCCGACGAAGAAGCAATCTTCGACACCACGCTGGTCGGCGGCGAGCACGCCGGCGAAGCAGCCCAGGTGAAGGTCGTTGTGAAGGCTGTCAAGGAGCGCGAGCTCCCCGAGGCCAACGACGACTTCGCCCAGCTTGCCTCCGAGTTCGACACCCTTGCCGAACTGCGCGAAGACCTCGCCAAGCAGGCCGCTGAGTCCAAGGTCGTCGGCCAGGGCGTCGAAGCCCGCGACAAGGTCCTGGACAAGCTCGTCGAAATGATCGAGGTTCCGGTTCCGGATTCCGTCATCGAAGAGCAGCTGGAGCAGCACTTCAGCCCGGAGAACTCCCACGGTGAAGGCGAGCACGACACCGAAGAGCACCGCGAAGAGGTCAAGGCCAACACCGCACGTGCCTTCCAGAACGAGATCATCCTCGACGCCATCGCCGACAAGGAAGAAGTCGGCGTCAACCAGAGCGAACTGATCGACTACATCGTCAGCACCGCCAGCCAGTACGGCATGGACCCGAACCAGTTCGCCCAGATCATCGACCAGAGCGGCCAGGTTCCGATGATGGTTTCGGAAGTCCGCCGCCGCAAGGCGCTGGCCGTCGTCCTCGGCCAGGCCGAGGTCGTCGACACCGAAGGCAACAAGGTCGACCTGAGCGACTTCGTGCGCCCGGCCGGTGAAGTTGCCGAGGCTCCGGCCGAAGAAGCTGAGGAAGCCGCCGAGACCGTCGCCAGTGACGATCCCGCAGCCGTGAAGTTCTAATTCCGCGTTCAAGCGCACCCCCGGATCCATGGGTCCGGGGGTGCGTTTTTTAAGTCCGGCCGGAAGTCGCGTCGGGGCCTCCCGCACGCTGGTGCGCCGTCAGCGAACAGCGCGATTCCGGAGAACAAAACGCCCTCGAAACCGGTTAGTGTCCAAGTAGTGAAGATCAGGGATGGCAACTTCAGCAACGGCCCTGTCACCAGCGAGAGGTAAGTACTTATGTCACAGCATGTTGAGGCTCCCCGGATGGCAACTGTCGATCCGGCCGCTCAGGACAACTACATCTACAACCGCCTGCTGAAAGAGCGCATCATCTGGCTCGGCTCCGAGGTCCGTGACGAGAACGCCAACGCGATCTGCTCCCAGCTCCTCCTGCTCTCCGCGGAGGACCCGGAAAAGGACATCTACCTCTACATCAACTCCCCGGGCGGTTCGGTGACCGCCGGCATGGCCATCTACGACACCATGCAGTTCATCCCGAACGATGTCGTCACCGTGGCTACGGGCCTGGCTGCGTCCATGGGACAGTTCCTGCTTTCCTCGGGCACCAAGGGCAAGCGTTACGCCACCCCGAACGCCCGTATCCTGATGCACCAGCCCTCCGGCGGCATCGGCGGCACCGCCTCGGACATCAAGATCCAGGCCGAGCTGATCCTACACATGAAGAAGGTCATGGCGGAACTGACCGCCGAGCAGACCGGCCAGACCGTGGAAACCATCCTCAAGGACAACGACCGCGACAAGTGGTTCACGGCCACCGAGGCGCTCGAGTACGGCTTCTTCGACAAGATCTCCGCCCACGCAGGCTCCGTGGCCGGTGGTGGCGGCACCCAGAACGCCTCCAACTCCGAGAAGTAGCCGGCAGCACCACCCATAGAACACCAGGAGCAATGAAATGAACTACAACTTCGGATGGTCCGCCGGTAATCTCCCGTCCAGCCGCTACGTCCTCCCGCAGTTCGAGGAGCGCACCCCTTACGGCTTCAAGCGCCAGGACCCGTACACCAAGCTTTTCGAGGACCGCATCATCTTCCTCGGCGTGCAGGTGGACGATGCCTCGGCGGACGACATCATGGCCCAGCTGTTGGTCCTTGAGTCCACGGATCCGGACCGCGACATCACCCTCTATATCAACTCCCCGGGCGGTTCGTTCACGGCCATGACGGCCATCTACGACACCATGCAGTACATCCGGCCCGAGATCCAGACCGTCTGCCTTGGCCAGGCGGCCAGCGCGGCAGCCGTCCTCCTCGCGGCCGGCACCCCGGGCAAGCGCCTTGCGCTCCCGAACGCCCGCGTGTTGATCCACCAGCCGGCCCTGTCCGGCGGCCAGGGAGGCCAGGCTTCGGACCTTGAAATCCAGGCGGCGGAAGTCATGCGCATGCGCACCTGGTTGGAGGATACGCTGGCCCGCCACTCGGGACGCACCTCCGAGCAGGTCAACAATGACATCGAACGCGACAAGATCCTTACCGCGGCCGAAGCCCAGGACTACGGGCTGATCGACCAGGTCCTCGACTCCCGGAAGATCAAGCCGCAGGCCATCGCCCGCTAGTCATGAACGCCGGAATGCCGGTGCGGTCCAGGAATTCGGACCGCACCGGCGTCCTGTTTCAACCCAAGCAGCCCATTGTGTCCTACAGTGGAAGTTGTCATGGTGGCGCCGGCCGGGTTCCTTTGCTGAGGAACCAGGCAGCCAAGGCGCCGCCCGCAAGAAACGAAGGGATTCCCACATGGCCCGGATTGGCGAGAGCACGGATCTGCTGAAGTGTTCTTTCTGTGGAAAGAGCCAGAAGCAGGTGCGGAAGCTGATCGCCGGGCCCGGCGTCTACATTTGCGACGAGTGCATCGAACTCTGCAACGAGATCATCGAAGAGGAACTCGCCGAAGTGTCGGATCTGGGCAGCTTCGAGCTGCCCAAGCCGCGGGAGATTTTCGACTTCCTGCAGGAGTACGTCATCGGCCAGGAGCCCGCCAAGCGGTCCCTCGCCGTCGCGGTCTACAACCATTACAAGCGTATCCAGGCCGGGCATGCCCCCAAGGGCGGCCTCGGCGAGGGAAGCCACCACGACGACGTAGAGATCGCCAAGTCCAACATCCTGCTCATCGGCCCCACAGGCTGCGGCAAGACCTACCTGGCGCAGACCCTCGCCCGCCGGCTGAACGTCCCCTTCGCCGTCGCGGACGCCACCGCCCTGACGGAAGCCGGCTACGTAGGCGAGGACGTCGAAAACATCCTCCTCAAGCTCATCCAGGCCGCCGACTATGACGTCAAGAAGGCCGAACAGGGCATCATCTACATCGATGAGATCGACAAGATCTCCCGCAAGAGCGAAAACCCGTCGATCACCCGCGACGTCTCCGGTGAAGGCGTACAGCAGGCCCTGCTGAAGATCCTCGAAGGAACTGTCGCCTCCGTGCCTCCGCAGGGCGGCCGTAAGCATCCGCACCAGGAATTCATCCAGATCGATACCACCAATGTGCTCTTCATCGTGGCAGGCGCTTTCGCCGGCCTGGAAGACATCATCGGCTCCCGATCGGGACGCAAGGGCATCGGCTTCGGCGCCCCGCTGAACGAGGTCAAGGACAACGTCGACAGCTACGGCGAAGTCATGCCGGAGGACCTCCTGAAGTTCGGGCTGATCCCGGAATTCATCGGCCGCCTTCCCGTGATCACCACCGTTTCCAACCTGGACCGGCCGGCGCTCATCCAGATCCTGTCCAAGCCCAAGAATGCACTGATCAAGCAGTACCAGAAGATGTTCCAGCTGGACGGCGTCGAGTTGCTGTTCGACGACGACGCCCTGGACGCGATCGCGGACCAGGCCTTGGAGCGCGGCACCGGAGCTCGTGGCCTGCGGGCGATCATGGAGGAAGTCCTCCTGCCGGTCATGTTCGACCTCCCCAGCCGGGACGATATTGCCAGCGTTGTCATCACCGCCGACGCCGTCGCCAAGAAGGCCCAGCCCACCATGATCGCCCACGAAGTGGTGGCCAAGCGGCGGAATAAGTCCGCGTAGCGCACGGTTCGCACCAACAGGGCCCCGGCCGTCGGGTACGCCGGAGTCCTGCCCGCTTCTTCCGTTTCCTCTCAAGGAGTTTCCCTGTGCCTGAACAGACCCTCAACAAGGTTGATTTCTGGTTCGATCCGATCTGTCCCTACGCCTGGGTGACGTCCCGCTGGATCGGCGAAGTGGAAGCCGTCCGCGACATCGAGACCACGTGGAACGTCATGAGCCTCTCGGTGCTCAACGACGGCCGCGATCTGCCGGCTGACTACCGCACCATGATGGACGATTCCTGGGGCCCCGTCCGCGTCATCATCGCAGCGCAGGAACTGCACGGCCGTGAGTTCATCAAGCCGCTGTATGACGCCATGGGGGAGCAGTTCCACCATGAAGGCAACAAGGACCGTGCCGATGTCATCGCGAAGGCGCTGGCCTCCACGGGGCTTCCCGCGGAGCTTGCCCGTTTCGCGGACAGCGATGAGTACGACTCACAGTTGCGGGCCAGCCATGAGGCGGGCATTTCACTGGTCGGACAGGACGTCGGAACCCCGGTTGTTTCCGTGAACGGCACCGCCTTTTTCGGCCCCGTCCTCACCCGTATTCCCCGCGGCGAGGAAGCCGGCCGCATCTGGGACGCCTCCGTGACGCTCGCCGGATTCCCGTACTTCTTCGAGCTGAAGCGCAGCCGCACCGAAGACCCGGCTTTCGGCTAGCAGCAAGTCTCCATAATGCCCGACGGCGGCCCGCACTGTGCGGGCCGCCGTCGGTTTTTGTTCAAACGGCTTGTTCCGGCCGCCTTTGCTCTGGCAACCCGGCTGCGGGCGGGCTACTTCAGGAAACGCGATGTCCGGCGGTCTGCAAGGATTTTTCCCTGGGTTTGGCATCCCGGGCAGTACTGGAGCGCCGTGTCGGCAAAGGAGACCTCCCGGATCGTATCGCCACAGACGGGGCACGGTTGGCCGGCGCGGCCGTGGACGCGCATCGTGTTCCGCTTGCTGTCCTTGAGCTGCTCCGGAGGCTTGCCTGCTGCGGCCGCAACGGCCTCGCTGAGCACCTCGCCGATGGCGGCGTAGAGCCGGTCCCGGCTGCTGTCGTCGAGCGTTTTCGCGATCGCGAACGGCGAGATCTTCGCCGCGTGCAGGATCTCGTCGCTGTAGGCGTTGCCGATGCCAGCCACCACCTGCTGGCTGCGGAGCAGGCCCTTGATCTGCTGCGATGCCGCGAGGATGTGGTCGAAGACGTCCCGGGTGAAACCGGCGGACAAGGGATCCGGGCCAAGGGAGGCAATGCCCGGGACCTCCCGGGGATCCCGGACCACATAGATGGCCAGGCTCTTCTTGCTTCCGGCTTCAGTGAGGTCGAAGCCGGCAGCCGCAGGCCCGTCGCCGGCTGACGGCAAATCGAAGGCAAGGCGGGCAGCGATCGGTCCGGATCCGGGGCGGAGGGGAGCTGCCGAGGGCTTGTCCGTGTACCGCAGCCAGCCGGCCTTCGCCAGGTGGAAGATGAAGTGGAGCCCGCCAAAGTCCAGGTCGAGGAACTTTCCGTGGCGCCGTACGTCCTCAACATGATGGCCTTGAAGCTCCGTATACGGCGGATCCGCTGTCTTCAGTACCGCGAAAGAGGTGATCTGGATACGCTCCAGGGTGGCACCGCGCAGGTGCGTGCCGAGGAAGGCCTGCAGGCCGCTGACTTCTGGAAGTTCCGGCATGGAATTACTGTGCCACAGGGCTCCCCGCAGCGCAGCGCTCCGGGATCCGCAACCTCCCTTGTGAATTACATCACAGTAGTTCGCCGGGAAGCCTTGCGTTGCCCAGGGGGCGGGTCAACAATAGTACTTACCCACTTCGAAAGAAGCGGGACGCGGAAACCAAAGATTCAGTGATATGCATCTGACGCAGCCTTCGGCAAAGCCAGAAGCAAGCTAGCTGTGACGGGCTAGGAAGACCTGAAATTCCGAGGATTCCGCCAGACTGTCAAGTCGTCACCAGACAGCCGAAAAGTCGAAGCCCCACCAACGGCAAAACGCTGATGGGGCTTCCCCTTTGCCCGGAAACAGGCAAGGCCCGAAAAAGCAAGGCCCGGAAGCTCCCCGCAGGTAGCTCCCGGGCCTCACGATTTCCTAGGCCTGCGGTTCCTCGGCAGGTGCCAGGACCACGTCGCTCACGGCGAGTTCGCCGTCAGCTGCCACCAGCGAGATTTCCCGCGCGTTCGCGGCCGCCTTCAGGTCACCCAGGCCGGCTTTGAGCTGCGCGACGAACGATTCGTTGGCCGAGATCGAGGCGGAAAGCACCTCGGTGCGCTGCTTGACCTTGGCCTCGGACTTCGCCTTGCGGATGCCGCTGAGTGCCAGGCCAACCGTGCCGAGCATGGTGGTGTCGCCGTCGGCGATCTCCAGCGGTGACGGCCAGGAGGCACGGTGTACCGAACCGGCACGCCACCAGCTCCAGACCTCTTCGGTGGCGAAGGGCAGGAACGGGGCGAACAGGCGCAGCAGGGAGTCCAGCGTGGTGGCCAGGGCTGCGAGTACGGAAGCCTGTTCGGCGTCGCCGGCGGCACCGTAGGCGCGGTCCTTGATCAGTTCAACGTAGTCGTCGGTGAACTGCCAGAAGAAGGTCTCCGCGATCTGCAGGGCCCGGGCGTGGTCGTAGCTGTCGAAGGCCTTGGTGGCCTGTGTGACGACGTCGGCCAGCTGGGCGAGCAGCGCGCGGTCCAGCGGGTTGCTGAGCACGGACAGGTCATCGGACAGCACCGAGTTCTCCGTGGCGCCAAGGTTCAGGACGAACTTCGAGGCGTTGAGCAGCTTGATGGCCAGGCGGCGGCCGATCTTCATCTGCGCGATCTCGTAGGCGGTGTCTGCACCGAGCTTGGCCGAGGCTGCCCAGTAGCGGACGGCGTCGGAACCGAACTCGTTGAGGACGTCGGTGGGGACCACCACGTTGCCCTTGGACTTGGACATCTTCTTGCGGTCCGGGTCAAGGATCCAGCCGGAGATCGCCGCGTGCTTCCACGGCGCGGTGTCCTGCAGGGCGTCCGCGCGGACGGCCGAGGAGAACAGCCAGGTGCGGATGATGTCGTGGCCCTGCGGGCGCAGGTCGAACGGGAACACCTTGCTGAAGAGTTCCTCGTCACGGCTCCAGCCGCCCACGATCTGCGGGGTCAGGGAGGACGTGGCCCAGGTGTCCAGGACGTCGGCGTCGCCGGTGAAACCGCCCGGCTGCTCGCGCTGGGACTCCTCGTAACCCGGAGCGGCATCGGCGGCCGGGTCGACGGGAAGCATCTCGTCCGAGGGCAGGATCGGATTGTCGTAGTCCGGGTTGCCTTCGGCGTCCAGCGGGTACCAGACGGGGATCGGCACACCGAAGAAGCGCTGGCGGGAGACCAGCCAGTCGCCGTTCAGGCCTTCGATCCAGTTTTCATAGCGGGAGCGCATGAAGGCCGGGTGGAAGTCGATGTCCCGGCCGCGGCCGATCAGGCGTTCGCGGCGGTCCTCGTCGCGGCCGCCGTTGCGGATGTACCACTGGCGCGAGGTGACCACTTCGAGGGGCTTGTCGCCCTTTTCGAAGAAGTTCACCGGGTGCATGATCTTCTTCGGCTCGCCGTCCAGCAGGCCCGCTTCGCCGAGCAGTTCCACCACGGCTTCCTTGGCGCTGAACACGGTCTTGCCGGCAATCGCGGCGTAGGCTTCACGGCCGGCGTCGGTGGTGATCCACTCCGGGGTGTCGGCCACGATGCGGCCGTCGCGGCCGACGATCGCACGGGTGGGCAGCTGCAGTTCGCGCCACCAGGTGACGTCGGTGAGGTCGCCGAAGGTGCAGACCATGGCGATGCCGGAGCCCTTGTCCGCCTTGGCAAGCGGGTGCGCCTTCACCTCGACCTCGACGCCGAACAGCGGGGACGTGACCGTCTTGCCGAACAGCGGCTGGTACCGCTCGTCGTCGGGGTTTGCCACCAGGGCGGCGCAGGCGGCCAGCAGCTCGGGGCGGGTGGTCTCGATGAAGACCTTCTCGCCCTCGGCGGTGAAGAACGGGTAGCGGTAGTAGGCGCCGGGCATTTCCCGGTCCTCCAGCTCGGCCTGCGCAACGGCGGTGCGGAACGTCACGTCCCACAGCGTCGGGGCTTCGGCCATGTAGGCGTCGCCGGTGGCCAGGTTCTTCAGGAAGGCGCGCTGGGACACCGCGCGGGAGGTGTCGTCGATGGTCCGGTAAGTCAGGTCCCAGTCGACGGACAGGCCGAGGGTCTGGAACAGGTTTTCGAAGACCTTCTCATCCTCGACCGCCAGCTCTTCGCAGAGCTCGATGAAGTTGCGGCGGGAGATGACGTCGAAGTCGCGCTGGTTCTTCGCCGGCGTGGCCGGAGGGCGGTAGTCGGCGTTGTACGGGATGGCCGGATCGCAGCGGACGCCGTAGTAGTTCTGGACGCGGCGCTCGGTGGGGAGGCCGTTGTCGTCCCAGCCCATGGGGTAGAAGACGTTCTTGCCGCGCATGCGCTGGTAGCGGGCCACGACGTCCGTGTGGGTGAAGGAGAACATGTGGCCCACGTGGAGCGAGCCCGATGCGGTGGGCGGGGGAGTGTCGATCGAATAGACCGCATCGCGGGTGGTATCCGGGTTGAACTTGTAGGTTCCGTCCTGGAGCCAGCGCTGCGTGAGCGCGGTCTCCAGGCCCTCGAGGGCCGGCTTGTCCGGAACATTGATGGGAGTGGGGGCGGGCGTGTCTGTACCCTGCGTCGATTCAGCCATGGGGTCAATTGTTTCATGGTCTTACGCGACATCCGGCAGTAGCATCCCGCTATGGCGGATCAGCAGGCGCAAATGGTGACCAAGCGCATCTACGAGGAACCATCCGACGACGACGGCTGCCGGGTTTTGGTGGACCGCTTGTGGCCGCGCGGGGTCAGCAAGGAGCGGGCCGCTTTGGACCTCTGGCTCAAGGAGATCGCCCCCTCGCCGCCCCTGCGGACGGAGTTTGCCCACATGCGGGAACGCTTCGCCGACTTCCGGGAAGCGTACCTGGCCGAGCTGGAACAAAACCCGGCCGTGGAGACGCTCCTGGAGCTGGCCACCACGCATCCGCGGGTCACCCTGCTCTACGCAGCCAAGGACCCGGAGGTCAACCACGCCCGCGTGCTGCAGGAGTTCATGGAGGCACGGATAAAGTTGCTTCCATGACTGAGGGAATCCAGGGCAAAGCGAACATCCAGCCGGCAAAGAAGACCGCCGTTGTCACCGGAGCCAGCACGGGCATCGGCGAGGCGACCGTGCGGGCTTTGACCGCGGACGGCTGGAAGGTCTATGCGGTCGCGCGCAGGGCCGACCGCCTCTCCGCCCTGGCCGACGAGAGCGGTGCGATCGCGGTGCCGGCGGACATCAGCAAAGACGAAGACATCGACATCCTGCTCCGCCTCGTAGAACGCCACGGCGGCATCGACACGCTCATCAACATCGCCGGAGGCGCCCGCGGCGCAGACACCCTGGCCAACGCACAGACCGAAGACTGGGACTGGATGTACCAGGTGAATGTCCTGGGCACCATGAAGATGATCCGTGCTTTCCTGCCCATGCTCCGCAGCAACGGCGAAGGCACCATTCTCAACCTGACCTCCACCGCGGGGCTGGCGGTCTACGAAGGCGGCGGCGGGTACAACGCGGCCAAGTACGCCCAGCACGCACTGACCGGCGCCCTCCGCCTGGAGGAAGCCGAGCATAACGTCCGGGTCATCGAGGTGGCGCCGGGCCTGGTGCACACCGAGGAATTCGCCCTTAACCGCCTGGGCAGCGCCGAGGCCGCCGCGAAGGTGTACGCCGGCGTCGAGAAGCCGTTGCTCGCCGAAGACGTGGCCGAGGTGGTCCGTTATGCGGTGTCCGTGCCGCACCATATCAACCTGGACCACATCACCGTCCGGCCCGTGGCGCAGGCCGCGAACCACAAGCTGATCCGCAAAGGCTGACCGCAGCTAGTGCCCGCCGGGACCCCGTGGTCCGGCGGGCACGGCCAGTCTTGCCGTCAGCGCGGCATGGTCGCTGCCCGGAACCCGGTGTACCGCGTACTCCGTGGCGCGCACGTCGGCGCTCGTGACGATGTGGTCCAGCACCGTTCCGGGAACGTTCATGCCGTCCATCGGCCAGGTGGGAACGAGCCTGCTGTTGTTCGCGATCCCGGCATCCACCAGGGCGTCCGTTCCGCGGTCCAAGGGCGCGGCCAGGAGCCTGCGGAACTCCAGGTGGTCGTAGCCGGCGTTGAAGTCGCCCATCAGCACGCGCGCTCCCGGCCTCGCGCCGACCCGCCCTACGGCGTCCAGGTCATGCCGCCACTGGGCGATGCGGGAATCCACAGGCGGCAGCGTGTGCACATTCGTCACCTCGAAGACGGCCGATAAGTCCCCGGATGCGGCGCTCACCCGCACGGTGGGAATCTGGAACGGAGTGTCCGGTACCAGCCCCACCATCTCCAGCGGGAAAGCCGAATAGACGGCGCTGCCTGCGGCGTCGTCCGTGGGGCTGCTGAGGCGGTGCGGAAGCAAAGTCCCGACGCCGGCCCTTTCCAGTTCGGCTTCGAACCGCGCCGAATGCTCCTGGACTGCAAGCAGTTGCACGCCTTCCGCACGTACCAGGCGGACCACGTCCGCGGCGTCGGCCTGCCCGTACTCGGAGTTGAGGCTCATGACCGTCAGCTCGATCGAGTCCGCCGCGGATTCCGCAGGCCTGGCGTAATCCAAAGGGAACAACCAGAACAGCTGGGCCAGCAACAGCGCCGAAGCGCCGAAAGCCAACCACCGGCGCCCGCTGAACAGCGCAAGCCCCGCCGCCACGGCTGCCGGAAGGGCCACCCACGGCATGAACGCGAGCAACTGGACCGCCGTCGTCGGCCATTCCGCCGGGAGCGCCCGCAGCAGCGACATCGCCGCCACCGGCACCGCCAGCAGCAGGGAAAGGAACAAGGGCACCAGGCGGCGGGAACGCGGCGGGCGGACGGCAGTGAGGGTCATGGTCCCGAGTCTAGGCACCGAGGGTATGGGGCACCTCATACCGTGGGCGGAAGCTCCGGGTGGAGGGCGGCCTCCGGCTGCCGCTAGACTTGTGGGACAAGCATCGACCCGGCCATCACCGGTGAGCTTCCGGAAGAACGCTCCAGTACTCGGGAGTCAGTAGAACCGGACGGGTAAGCCCGTCACAGCAGCCAATGAGCGGCCGGAGCCGGATCCTCCCAGGAGGGCCGGGCGCCGGTAAGTGAGGTGGTACCGCGGTACCGGTGCAGCGCAAGCGGCACGGGCGCCGTCCTCGCATCCTGACAGACAAACAGTCCCACCAGCTCAGACCAGGATTCGAGATGACCTTTTATCCCAAGGCCTCAACGGCCGCTGCCGGCACCCCCGGTGTTTCCGCTTCCGTGAAGTTCCCGGAAATCGAAGAGCGCATCCTCAAGTACTGGGATGAGGACGGGACGTTCCAGGCCAGCATCGACCAGCGGGACGCCGGCCAGGACGGCAGCAACGAATTCGTCTTCTACGACGGTCCGCCCTTCGCCAACGGCCTGCCGCACTACGGCCACCTCCTCACCGGCTACGCCAAGGACCTGGTGGGCCGCTACCAGACCCAGCGCGGCAAGCGCGTGGAACGCCGCTTCGGCTGGGACACCCACGGCCTGCCCGCCGAACTCGAAGCCATGAAGCAGCTGGGCATGACGGACAAGACCCAGATCGAAGCCATGGGCATCGACAAGTTCAACGCCGCCTGCCGCGCCTCCGTGATGAAGTACGCCAACGAATGGAAGGCCTACGTCACCCGCCAGGCCCGCTGGGTGGACTTCGAGAACGACTACAAGACGCTCAACGTCGAATACATGGAGTCCGTGCTCTGGGCCTTCAAGCAGCTGCACGAGAAGGGCCTCACCTACAACGGCTACCGCGTGCTTCCGTACTGCTGGAAGGACGAGACCCCGCTGTCCAACCACGAGCTGCGCATGGACGACGACGTCTACAAGAACCGCCAGGACCAGACCGTCACGGTCACCTTCCCCCTCAAGGCGGGAGAGTCTGAACTGTCCAAAGCGCTCGCAGGTGTCCAGGCGCTCGCCTGGACCACCACGCCCTGGACGCTGCCCACCAACCTGGCGCTCGCCGTCGGGCCGGAGATCTCCTACGCGGTGGTTCCGGCGGGTCCGAACGGGGTCAAGGCCGCTTCCGCGGAGGCGCCCGTTACCGGCCGCTTCCTGCTCGCCGCCGACCTGCTCGGCTCCTACGCGAAGGACCTGGGGTACGACGACGCCGCTGCCGCCACCGCCGCTGTTGAAGGCAGCTATGTGGGCGCCGAGCTCGCCGGGCTTGAGTATGAGCCGCTGTGGCACGATTTCGCCGATACCGAGAAGTACGGCACGCAGAACGCATGGCGGATCCTCGTTGCCGACTACGTCACCACGAGCGACGGCACGGGCATCGTCCACCAGGCCCCCGCCTATGGTGAAGACGACCAGAAGGTCTGTGAAGACGCCGGCATCCCCGTGGTGCTGTCCGTGGACGAAGGCGCCAAGTTCCTGCCGCTGTTCTCGCACGGCGACCTGGCAGAGATCGTTGGCCTGCAGGTTTTCGACGCCAACAAGCCCATCACCCAGGTGCTGCGCGCCCAGGGCCGCCTGGTGCGCCAGGCCAGCTACGAGCACAGCTACCCGCACTGCTGGCGCTGCCGCAACCCGCTGATCTACCGCGCGGTGTCCTCCTGGTACGTGGAAGTCACCAAGTTCAAGGACCGCATGTCCGAACTGAACCAGGAGATCAACTGGATCCCGGGCAACGTCAAGGACGGCCAGTTCGGCAAGTGGCTGGAGAACGCCCGCGACTGGTCGATCAGCCGCAACCGCTACTGGGGTTCCCCCATCCCGGTGTGGCAGTCCGACGATCCCGAATACCCGCGCACCGACGTCTACGGCTCGCTCGTCGAGCTGGAAGCCGACTTCGGCCGCCTGCCGCTCAACAACGAGGGCCAGGTGGACCTGCACCGGCCGTTTATCGACGATCTCACGCGCCCCAACCCGGACGACCCCACCGGCAAATCCACCATGCGCCGCGTGGAGGACGTGCTGGATGTCTGGTTCGACTCCGGTTCCATGCCCTACGGCCAGGTGCACTACCCGTTCGAGAACGGCGACTGGTTCGACACCCACAACCCGGCCGACTTCATCGTGGAGTACATCGGACAGACCCGCGGCTGGTTCTACATGCTGCACATCCTGTCCACCGCGCTCTTCGACCGCCCGGCGTTCCGCAACGTGATCAGCCACGGCATCGTGCTCGGCTCGGACGGACAGAAGATGTCCAAGTCCCTGCGCAACTACCCGGACGTCTCGGAGGTCCTGGACCGCGACGGCTCCGACGCCATGCGCTGGTTCCTGATGTCCAGCCCCATCCTGCGCGGCGGCAACCTGATCGTCACCGAACAGGGCATCCGCGACGGCGTCCGCCAGGTGATCCTGCCGCTGTGGAACGTGTACAGCTTCTTCACCCTGTACACCAACGCCGCCAACAACGGTGCCGGCTACGACGCCAAGCTCCGCTACGACGGCTACGCCGAGGAGCTGGACCAGTACCTGCTGGCCAACACCGGGGACCTGGTGCGTTCCGTGACGGCAAGCCTGGACAGCTACGACATCTCCGGCGCCTGCGACGAACTGCGCAGCTACCTGGACATGCTCACCAACTGGTATGTCCGCCGGAGCCGCCAGCGCTTCTTCGACGAGAACACGGACGCCTTCGACGCCCTGTACACCGCGCTCGAAGCCGTGTGCCGCGTGTCCGCTTCACTGCTGCCGCTCGTCACCGAGGAAATCTGGCGCGGCCTCACCGGCGGGCGCTCCGTGCACCTTGCCGACTGGCCCGACGCCGCCCTGTTCCCGGCGAACCCGGAGCTCGTGGCCGCCATGGACCGCGTGCAGCAGGTCTGCTCCACCGGCTCCTCGCTGCGCAAGGCCGCCAAGCTGCGTGTCCGCCTGCCGCTGCAGGAACTGACCGTCGTGGCACCCGGCGCGGCTGCGCTGGAAGGTTTCGCCGCCGTCGTCGCCGATGAACTCAACCTGCGTTCCGTCCGGGTGCTCGACGCCGCCGAGGCGTCCCCGGAGGAGTTCGGCATCGAGCAGAAGCTGGTGGTCAACGCCCGGGCCGCCGGCCCGCGCCTGGGCAAGAACGTCCAGCAGGCCATCAAGGGCTCCAAGTCCGGCGACTGGTCCGTCAGCGACGCCGGTGTGGTGACGGCGGGCGGCCTTGAGCTCGAGCCGCAGGAATACACCTTGGAGACCGTGGTGGCGGAAACAGCCGACGGCGGTTCGGTTTCCGTCGCGATGCTGCCCGGCGGCGGCTTCGTGGTGCTGAACACCGAAGTCACCCCGGAGCTCGAAGCCGAAGGCCTGGCCCGCGATATGGTCCGCGCCATCCAGCAGGCCCGCAAGGACGCCGGACTGAACGTCAGCGACCGCATCCGGACTACCGTGACGGCCGGCCAGGACATCGTGGACGCACTGAAGGCCAACGCTGATCTGGTGAAGGGCGAAACCCTGTCCCTGGAACTGGAAACCCTCCTTGCCGACGACTCCGAGGAGCCGGCAGTGACCGTAGCGAAGGTGGATGCATGAGCGACGAATTCTCCGTAGAGAGCGTCTACGCCGAGCTGCTGGGCCGCGCCCCGGAAAACAAGATGGAGCCGCGGCTGGCTCCCTTGTTCCGGGCAATGGACGTGCTCGGTGAGCCGAACAAGGCGTACCCGATCATCCACATCACCGGCACCAACGGCAAGACCTCCACGGCGCGCATGATCGAACGCGGGCTGATCGCCCACGGCCTCAGCACGGGCCGCTACACGAGCCCGCACCTGAGCAAGGTGACTGAGCGCATCAGCATCAACGGCGAACCCGTGGATGACGCCACGTTCGTACGGATCTGGGACGAGATCCGGCCGTACCTGGAGATCGTGGACAAGGAACTCGTCGCCGAAGGCCAGCCGCGCCTGACGTACTTCGAATGCCTCACCATCCTCGGCTTCGCGGTCTTCGCGGACCAGCCCGTGGACGTGGCGGTGTTCGAAGTGGGCCTGGGCGGCATCACCGACGCCACCAACGTGGGCGATGGACAGGTGTCCGTGGTGACTCCGATCTCCCTGGACCATACCGATCTGCTGGGGGATACGACGGCGGATATCGCCTATGAGAAGTCCGGCATCATCAAGCCGGGCGGCTTCCTGGTGAGCGCCGCGCAGCCGGTGGACGCCGCGCAGGTGCTGCTGGACAAGGCGCGCGAGCTTGAGGTGCCGTTCCGCTTCGAAGGCGTGGAGTTCGGCGTCGAGTCCCGTGCCGTTGCCGTCGGCGGGCAGGTGCTGACCATCCAGGGCCTCGCCGGCCGCTACGAGGACATCCTGCTGCCGCTGCACGGCGCGCACCAGGCCGAGAACGCCGCCGTCGCGGTCGCCGCGCTGGAGGCGTTCTTCGGCGGGGGAGAGAAGGAACTTGACGCCGAGGTGCTGCGTGAGGCCTTCGGTGCCGTCACCTCGCCGGGCCGCCTGGAGGTAGTGCGCACCGCGCCGACCATCATCGTCGACGCCGGACACAATCCTGACGGCATCCGGGTTTCCGCCGAGGCGATCCACGAAGCGTTCAACTTCAGCAAGCTCGTGGTGGTTCTGGGCGTGCTGCAGGAAAAGGACGCCGAGGAGATCCTCCGCCAGCTCAAGGAATCCCTGGGCGACCTCGCCGAGGAATTCTGCTTCACCCAGTCCAACTCGCCGCGCGCCATCCCGGCCGGGGAATTGGCCGAACTCGCGGTGGACCTGGGCTTCGGCGAGGCGAACGTGCACATCGCGGAGAAGCTTGACGACGCCCTCGAATGGGCCGTGGAGCGCGCCGAGGCCAACGACGACCTGGCCGGCGGCGTGCTGGTGACCGGCTCCATCACCGTGGTGGCGGAGGCCCGGATCCTCCTTGGAAAGGCGGACGCCTGATGGCACGGATGACCAAGGCGCAACGCGAATGGCGGCCCGGAATGCCCAAGAAACGGCGTTCCACGAAGGTCATGTTCGCCTCCACGGTGCTCCTCCTCGAGGCCTTCGTGGCGTTCTTTGCCACCCTGGCGGTCTTCGGGCTGAAGCGCGGCGAAGTGGATCCGGCCCTCATCCTGGGCTTCGGCATCGCGCTGAGCGTGGTGCTGGTGCTGGCGTGTGCCGTGCTTAGCAAGCCGTGGGGCGTGGGCCTTGGCTGGGCGCTGCAGCTTGTGCTGATCCTCACCGGGCTCGCCGAACCGATGATGTTCATTGTTGGCGTGCTCTTCGCGGCGTGCTGGTGGTACGGCATCCGGGCGGGCATCCGGATCGACCGGGAGAACGCCGAGCGGGACCGCGAGCAGGCCGCCTGGGACGCTGAACACGGTGACGGCGCGACGCCGGAAACCCCGTAAACTGGCAGGGAAATCCACCACCACCGCATTGGAGCAACTGTGAGCATCGAGCGCACCCTCGTCCTGATCAAGCCCGACGGCGTCGCCCGCAACCTCAGCGGCAGCATCCTGGCCCGCATCGAAGCCAAGGGCTACACCCTGGCCGAACTGAAGAAGGTCAACGCCAGCCGCGAACTGCTGGAACAGCACTACGAAGAGCACGTCGGCAAGCCCTTCTACGAGCCGCTGGTGGAGTTCATGCTCTCCGGCCCCGTGGTTGCCGCCATCTTCGAAGGCCACCGCGTGATCGAGGGCTTCCGTTCGCTGGCCGGCACCACTGATCCGACGACGGCGGCTCCAGGCACCATCCGCGGCGACTTCGGCCGCGACTGGGGCCTGGCGGTCCAGCAGAACCTGGTGCACGGTTCCGACTCCGTGGAGTCCGCCGAGCGCGAGATCAAGATCTGGTTCCAGGACTAGGACAGTCCGGGAAGCGACCGCCTACTACAGCGCGAGCGTACAGGTGGGGCCCCGAAATCGCCGATTTCGGGGCCCCAACTGTACGCTCGCGCTTGTTTTTCCCGGTTTAGTAGCCCGAGGTGCCGATGAACACGTTGATGAACGCGAAGAAGATGCTGGCGATCACGGCCACATAGAGCAGGGCGACGATGATCCATCCGTAGTCGCCGAGGACCTTCACCACGCCGGCGGGTGCCGGGATGACGCCGTGCACCACGTTGCGGATGGTCACGAAGACGAACAGCGGAATCATGCACGCCCACACCACCATGCAGAACGGGCACAGGATGTGGATGACGTAGAGCGCCTGCGACCACAGCCAGACAATGAAGACGAAGCCCAAGGTGACGCCGGTCTGCAGTCCGATCCAGTACCAGCGCGCCAGCTTTGCGCCGGCGAACAATGCCATGGCGGTGGTGATGATCACCGCGAACGCCACGATGCCGATGAACATGTTCGGGAAGCCGAACACCGAACTCTGGGGCGTCTTCATGACGTCGCCGCAGGAAACCCAGGGATTGATGTCGCATACGGTGGCGTGGTTGGGATCCGCGAGGACCTGGAGCTTCTCCAGCACCAAGGCGCCGGACGCCAGCCACGCGACGGCGCCGGTGAGCAGGAGGAGCCAGGCGAAGGGGATATCGCGCGCCATCCGTGGCAGCTGTGCCTCCGGGCGGGCGGTCCCGCCGGAGGAGGCGCTTGCGGGGGCCAGGTTGTCGCTGGCAGGGCTTGGCATGGGTGATGGTCCCTTTCTGGTTGCCGCGCGGGCTTGCCGGAGCATTAGGCCCCGATACCGGTCGTTGGGAGGATTGTAGCGCCGCCGCCTTGGTGCCGCGTCCAGGCGGGAACAGCCGCTTCCGCGCATCCGGGCCCGCGTGTGAGAGAATGAACGTGGCCGGAGCCCGTTTCCACATGCGGAATCCGGTCCGGCATCTTGCTCCCAAGACCGCCAGCCCTGAGCAGGGCATGCCCGGAACTGATATCCCCGGCACGCCCGCCATGGCATGGGACGGCACCTGGTTGTGGCATTAGAACAACGGGTTCGCAGCAGAGCCGGCTTTCCGTGATTGCCGCACCCCCACGTTGGTGCGAACCGGAAAGACACCTGACGACTTCTGTCAACGCCTGCGGGTCTTGACAATATGTGCCCCACTGGGCGCCGGATGTGGCGGTTGCACAAGGGCAGGAGTGTTGCCACTTATGGATAACGAGCAAGCAGTATCCGCCGCGGAGGACGCGGCACCGGCGGCCACGGAGGCCCCGAAGAAAACCACCCGGACCCGCCGCAAGGCGGCTCCGAAAACCGCAGAAACCGAAACGGCCATCGACGCCGTGACTCCCGACGCGGTGAAGGCCGACGCCGGCCAGGATGCCGCCGTCGCGGAGGTTCCGGTTGCGGAAGAAGCCCCCAAGGCCCCGGCCCGCCGTAGCCGGGCCCGGAAGAAGGTCGAAGCAGCCGAGCCGCTGCCCGCCTTCGCGGGCGATGCCGCCGGGGAGCCGGCCGCGGTCGAAACCCCGGCTGAGCCGGCCGCCGCAGAGGCAGAAGCGGCCCCCGAAAAGCCGGTCCGCCGTCGTCGTGCCACCAAGGCAAAGGCCGCCGAAGCGCCGGTGGAGGAAGCGCCCGTAGCTGAAGCGGTTGAAGAAACTCCGACGGCTGAAGAAGCCGCCGTGGAGGAAGCCGCCGAGGAAACCCCGGCGGAAGAAGCTGCCGAGGAAGAGCAGGCCGCCCCGGTCAGCCCGGTCGCGTCCCTGTTCCTGGAGCCGGCTTCCGTCACCTCCATGATCTTCCAGGCCCCCGACCTGAGCACCGTGGTCCGCCCCGCTGCTGTCGTGGCTGAGGAAGAGGACGAAAGCGACGACGACAACGAACTCGAAGAGGGCGGCAGCCGTCGCCGTCGCCGCAGCCGTGGCCGCCGTGGCCGCCGTGGCAACGAACGCGAAGAAGCGGGCGACGACGATGCCGCCTCCGCCGAGGAAGATTCCGGAGACGGTGAAGCCCTGGAAGAGGGCGTCACCTCGCGCCGCCGCCGTCGCCGCCGCCGTGGCGACCAGGACCTTGAACTGAGCGGCGGGGGAGAAGACGACCCGCCCAACACTGTCACCCGCGTCCGCGCGCCGCGCACCCACGCCGATAGCACCGGCCCGGACCGCGTCACGAGCGTCAAGGGATCCACCCGCCTCGAGGCCAAGAAGCAGCGCCGCCGCGAATCGCGCGAAACCGGCCGCCGCCGCCAGGTCATCACCGAAGCCGAGTTCCTGGCCCGCCGCGAGTCCGTGGACCGGCAGATGATCGTGCGCCAGCGCGACGACAGGATCCAGATCGGCGTGCTCGAGGACGGCGTCCTGGCCGAGCACTTCGTCTCCAAGACCCAGCAGGATTCCCTGATCGGCAACGTCTACCTGGGCAAGGTCCAGAACGTGCTGCCGTCCATGGAAGCTGCGTTCGTGGACATCGGACGCGGCCGCAACGCCGTGCTGTACGCCGGCGAAGTCAACTGGGACGCCGTTACGCTCGAAGGCAAGCCGCGCCGGATTGAGAACGCCCTCAAGTCCGGCGACTCCGTCCTGGTGCAGGTCACCAAGGACCCGGTGGGACACAAGGGCGCCCGCCTGACCAGCCAGATCTCCCTCCCCGGCCGCTACCTGGTGTACGTGCCCGGTGGTTCCATGACGGGCATTTCCCGCAAGCTGCCGGACGTCGAACGCAACCGGCTCAAGCGGATCCTCAAGGACCGCCTCCCGGAGAACGCCGGCGTGATCGTCCGCACCGCGGCCGAAGGCGCATCCGAGGAAGAGCTGACGCACGACATCAACCGCCTCCGCGCCCAGTGGGAAGGCATCGAGGGCCAGGCCAACTCCAGCAAGGTGCTGGCACCCGAGCTCTTGTACGGCGAACCGGACCTCACCATCAAGGTGGTCCGTGACGTCTTCAACGAAGACTTCTCCAAGCTGATCGTCTCCGGCGAAGAAGCATGGGACACCATCGAGGCCTACGTCACCTACGTGGCGCCGGACCTCGTGGGCCGCCTCGAAAAATGGACGTCGGAGCAGGACATCTTCGCCGCCTGGCGCGTGGACGAGCAGATCCACAAGGCCCTGGAACGCAAGGTCTTCCTGCCCTCCGGCGGCTCCCTGGTGATCGACCGCACCGAGGCCATGACCGTCGTCGACGTCAACACCGGCAAGTTCACCGGCAGCGGCGGCAACCTCGAAGAGACGGTCACCAAGAACAACCTGGAGGCTGCCGAGGAAGTGGTCCGCCAGCTGCGCCTGCGCGACATCGGCGGCATCATCGTGATCGACTTCATCGACATGGTGCTCGAATCCAACCGCGACCTCGTGCTCCGCCGCCTGGTGGAATGCCTGGGCCGTGACCGCACCAAGCACCAGGTGGCTGAAGTGACCTCTCTCGGCCTGGTCCAGATGACCCGAAAGCGCATGGGCACCGGCCTGCTCGAAGTCTTCGGCGAGCAGTGTGAAGCCTGCGCCGGCCGCGGCGTCGTCACCCATGACGAACCGGTGGAGCACCGCCGCGCCAACGTGGTGGCAGCGGAACACCACCGCCCGCACGGCGAAGCGCAGCAGCCGGCACGCACCGAGCGCAAGCGGCGCCGCGGCAAGGGCGGGGCACAGGCCACCGTCGAGGTACCGCCCGCAGCTCCGGCACCGGAGGAGACCGAAGCGCAGCGCCAGGCGAAGGCGGATGCCACCCGCGCCGCCCTCGCGAACATCGCCGCCGCCGCGCATGCCGCGCACCTGCACGACGACGAACTGCACGCCGCAGAGGCGGCATCCGGTGCAGCGGCAGCTGCCGGGGCGCAGCCCGAAAAGACGGACACGCCCGACGCCGGTGCCTCCTTGGCTCCTGCGCCCGCTGCCGCCGGTGCCCCGTCCCAGCCGGTCCTGCGGTTCGGCGGCGAAGAAGTCGCGCTGCCGCTCGCTGTCCACAGCGAGGAACCTGTGCGGAGCGAACCTGCGATGAGCCTCGACCTGCTGGCGCAGGCCTTCGCGGGACTTGGACGCCCCGCTGCGGAGTCCGCTGACGTTTCCTCCGAAGCGCCCGCGGCCGAGCCCGAGGAACGCCAGGGCCGCCGGCGCAGCCGCCGCAGCAGGAGTGCAAGCCGCGCCCAGGGTGCAGCCAATGCCACCACCGTGGAACAGCACGGAACGTCCGAGGTGGGCGGCGGGACTGCCCACGAGGCCAAGGCCCCGGCAAGCGACGCCGCGGCGAAGCAGCCGGAGAAGAAGGCCCCGGCCGACGAGCCGATCATCCTCGGCGTGGGCGTCCCCAAGTCCGAGCTGTAGGGCGACTGCAGCAACGCAAAAGCCCCGGCTCTTCCGTTTCGACGGGAGGGCCGGGGCTTTTGCCGTGTGGTCTCATTCCCGCTGGTGCGCCCGGGCCGTCTAAACTTGGTCCCTGACACGGGGTGCCGAGCACCGATGCCGGCTGAGACCAGACCCGTTGAACCTGCCCGGTTAGTACCGGCGAAGGGATGTCCGATCCATGGCATTTGCACCGCTTACTCCTGTGTACCCCCTTGACCCTGCAGCAGGACGGCCGCCCCGGGTCCTGAGCATCGCGGGATCCGATCCCTCCGGCGGGGCCGGTGTCCAGGCGGACCTGAAGAGCATCGCCGCGAACGGCGGCTACGGCATGGCTGCGATCACCGCCCTGACGGCGCAGAACACCAAGGGCGTGCGTTCGGTGCACGTGCCGCCGGTGGAGTTCCTCCGTGAACAGCTCGATGCCATCAGCGATGACATTACGGTCGACGCCGTCAAAATCGGCATGCTGGGCGATGCCGCGGTGATCGAAGAAGTCCGCAGCTGGCTGGACAAGGTGCGTCCCGCCGTCGTCGTCCTTGATCCGGTGATGATCGCCACGAGCGGTGACCGGCTGCTGGAAGCCTCCGCCGAAGAAGCCCTGCGCGGCCTGCTCCCGCTGGCTGACCTTGTCACCCCCAACCTGCCCGAACTGGCCATGCTCCTGGGTGAAGAGGAAGCCTCCGACTGGGCCGGCGCACTGGACCAGGGCAAGCGGCTCGCGGCGTCCACCGGACGCACCGTGCTCGTCAAGGGAGGACACCTGGCCGGCGGCGACTGCCCCGACGCGCTCGTGAACACCGCCGGCCTGCTCAGCCAGGACGTCGTGGAGATCTCCGGACCGCGCATCGACACCGTCAACAGCCATGGAACCGGCTGCTCCCTTTCGTCCGCGATGGCCACCGCCATGGCCCGACTGGGGAGTTGGGAAGCAGCCCTGAGTGAAGTGAAGCCCTGGCTGCAGGGCGCCCTCGCACAGTCCGCAGCGTTGGACGTCGGCCAAGGCAACGGCCCCGTGCATCACCTCCACCGGCAGCAGCAGCTCAACCCCGGAGGCTTCGCCGCGCAGCTTTGGGAAGCCGCAGAAGCGGAACTGGCCGAAATCCACGCACTCGACTTCATTGCCGGGCTGCAGTCCGGAGCGCTGTCGCGTGAACACTTCGGCTACTACCTTGCCCAGGATGCCCTCTACCTGAACGGCTACTCACGGGTCCTCGCCCGGGCCGGGGCATTGGCACCCAGCGAAGATGAGCAACTGTTCTGGGCGCGCGGCTCCCAGCAGTGCCTTGAGGTCGAATCGGAACTGCACCGCACCTGGCTGGGCGGGCGAATGGCCGTTGAAACGGGGCCGGTGACCAAGGCCTATGTTGACCACCTGCTGGCGGCTTCCGCCTCAGGAAGCTACGGCGTCCTGGTTGCTGCGATCCTGCCGTGCTACTGGCTGTACGCCGAGGTAGGGCAGCGGCTGCACCATGAGTTCGTGGCGGCGGGGGAGCCTGCCGCGCATCCGTACGCCGACTGGCTGCGGACTTACGCGGATGAGGCGTTTGCCGACGCTACCCGGAAGGCGATCGACGTCGTCGACCGCGCTGCCCGCGCGGCATCCGCGGCTGAACGGGCCGCGATGCACGAGGCCTTCGTCCAGTCCTGCCGCTACGAGACCGCGTTCTTCGACGCGCCGCGTTTGCACGCTTAAGCGTGCAGTGCAGCGTGTCGACCGCCGCCTGCACCGTGCAACCGTCCGGAAACGGTAAGCTGGACGGGCACGGTACCGGATGCGGCATGGCCGCTGTGGCAGTCATCACGCGGCGCGCCCCGGACCCGGCCTCATTTGCAGCCGAAGGCGAATTTAGCGTAATCTAGATCTTCGGTGCTTACGCCAACACTTGGGTTATGCCCCCTGGATCTGTTCAGGGATGACTCATGGGCTTCTTTCCGGAGTTCACGGCGTTGAGGCACAGCGCGAATCAGGACCACAACGGCTCCGGGGTTCCGCACGCAAATTTAGTAAGAAACGTCGAGAGAAGTGAGTGCCCAAGTGGTGTACGCGATTGTCCGCGCAGGCGGCCGCCAAGAAAAGGTTTCCGTTGGAGACTACGTAACCCTCAACCGCGTCCCCGGTGAAGTCGGAAGCACCCTCGAGCTGCCCGCACTGCTCCTGGTAGACGGCGACAAGGTCACCTCCGCAGCTGCGGACCTGGCCAAGGTCAAGGTTACGGCTGAGATCCTCGAAGACCTCCGTGGTCCGAAGATCGTCATCCAGAAGTTCAAGAACAAGACCGGCTACAAGAAGCGCCAGGGTCACCGTCAGGAACTGACCAAGATCAAGATCACCGGCATCAAGTAACCACTGGTTGCTTTCCGGGTTTCACCAGATTTCCCAAGAACCTTAAAGGCAGGCATTTCAAATGGCACATAAAAAGGGCGCGAGCTCCACTCGCAACGGTCGTGACTCCAACGCACAGCGCCTCGGCGTGAAGCGCTTCGGCGGCCAGGTTGTTTCCGCCGGCGAGATCATCGTCCGCCAGCGTGGCACCCACTTCCACCCGGGCGCCGGCGTCGGTCGCGGTGGCGACGACACCCTGTTCGCTCTGCAGGCCGGTGCTGTCGAATTCGGCACCCGTCGCGGCCGCCGTGTCGTGAACATCGTTGCTGCTGCAGCTGCAGAGTAACAACACATTCTGAACGGGTGGAGCGGGCCAGCGGGCCCGCTCCACTTGTCTTTTAACAGCATTAGAATCTTTTAGAGTTTTTGCATACACAGAGGAGAAAAACGTGGCCACCTTCGTAGACCGGGTAGTACTTCACGTATCCGGCGGAACAGGCGGCCACGGCTGTGTATCGGTCAAGCGGGAGAAGTTCAAGCCGCTCGGCGGTCCCGACGGCGGCAACGGCGGCAACGGCGGCGACGTCATCCTGCGCGTGGACGGCCAGACCACCACGCTGCTCGACTACCACCACGCACCGCACCGCCACGCCACCAACGGCGGCCCCGGCATGGGCGATTGGCGCGGCGGCAAGAACGGCGAAACCCTGGTGCTCCCGGTTCCGGACGGTACCGTGGTCAAGGCCAAGGACGGCACCGTGCTGGCTGACCTCGTGGGCGTCGGCGCCGAATACCTCGCCGCGGCGGGCGGTATCGGCGGCCTCGGCAACGCCGCCTTGTCCTCCCAGAAGCGCAAGGCGCCCGGCTTCGCCCTGCTCGGTATCGAAGGCGAATCGCGCGACATCGTCCTGGAACTGAAGTCGATCGCGGACATCGCACTGGTCGGCTTCCCGTCCGCTGGCAAGTCCAGCCTTATTGCCGCCATGTCCGCTGCCCGGCCCAAGATCGCCGACTACCCCTTCACCACCCTCGTTCCCAACCTCGGCGTGGTCCAGGCAGGGGACGTCCGCTTTACCATCGCCGACGTTCCGGGCCTCATTGAGGGCGCCAGCGAGGGCAGGGGACTGGGCCACAACTTCCTGCGCCACGTCGAACGTTGCGCCGCCCTTGTCCACGTCCTGGACTGCGGCACGCTGGAATCCGACCGCGACCCGCTCTCGGACCTCGCCATCATCGAGAACGAACTCGAAAAATACGCCGTGGACATGAGCTACGCCGGCACCGACGGTGAAGTCGTCCCGCTGAATGAACGTCCCAAGCTCGTGGTCCTGAACAAGGTGGACCTGCCGGATGGCCGCGACATGGCCGAGTTCGTGCGCCCGGACCTCGAGGCCCGCGGATACCGCGTGTTCGAAGTGTCCGCCACCAGCCATGAAGGACTGCGCGCCCTGAGCTTCGCCATGGCCGAGATCGTCCAGGCGGCCCGCGACGCCGTGAAGGCCGCTCCGCCGAAGGTCGCTGCGCCCGTGCTGCGCCCGCGTGCCGTGAACGAAACCGGCTTCACCATCCGCCGGGAGGAAAAGAACCTGGAGCCGCTTTTCCGCGTGCAGGGCGAGAAGCCTGAGCGCTGGGTCAAGCAGACCGACTTCAACAACGAAGAAGCCATCGGCTACCTTGCGGACCGCCTCGCCAAGCTCGGCATCGAAACAGAGCTGTACAAGATGGGCGCCAAGCCCGGCGACACCGTGGTGATCGGCGGCGAGGACGGGGTTGTCTTCGACTGGGAGCCCACCATCATGGCCGGCGCCGAACTCCTGGCCACCCCGCGTGGAACCGACATCCGCATTGCGGACATCGGCGAACGGCCCACCCGTTCGCAGAAACGCGAAGAGCAGATCGAACGCCGCGAGGCCAAGGCCGCCGCGCGTGCCGAGCTCGAGGCCGAGCGCAAGGCGGGCATCTGGACGGAGTCCGTCAGCCGCCGTCGTGCTGCCCGTCCCGTGACCGAAAACAGCCTGGAAGACGGCGATGACAGCTAGCGTCCAGGAGTCCGCGACGGGCTCGGCTGTTGCCGGCCGCGAGGCGCTGGCCACGGCCAGGCGGATCGTGGTCAAGGTTGGTTCCTCCTCGCTTACGAGCATCAAGGGCGGCATCTCCGAGCGTTCGCTGACGGCGCTGGTTGACGCCCTCGCGCGCAAACGCAACGCGGGCAGCGAGATCATCCTGGTGTCATCCGGCGCGATCGCTGCCGGGCTCGCACCGCTGGGGCTGGCCAAGCGACCCAAGGACCTCGCCACCCAGCAGGCCGCGGCCAGCGTGGGCCAGGGCTTGCTGATGGCGCGCTACACGCAGGCATTTTCGGCGCACGGCGTCACGGTGAGCCAGGTCCTGCTGACCGCCGACGACCTCATGCGCCGCACCCAGCACAGCAACGCCTACCGTGCCCTGGACCGGCTGCTGAACCTGGGCGTGGTGCCGGTCGTGAACGAAAACGACACCGTGGCCACCCACGAAATCCGTTTCGGCGACAACGACCGCCTGGCCGCCTTGGTGGCGCACCTGGTGCGCGCGGACGCGCTCGTCCTGTTGTCCGACGTCGACGCCCTCTATGACGGCCCGCCCGCCAAGGGCGCCAAGCGCATCCCGCTGGTCACCGGCCCGGCCGACCTCGAAGGCGTGACCATCGGCAAGGCGGGCAAGGCCGGCGTCGGAACCGGCGGCATGATGACGAAGGTCGAAGCGGCCAGCATCGCCGCGGGCTCCGGGATCCACGCCCTGGTCACCTCGACGGCGAACGCCGCCGCGGCGCTGGCAGGGGAGGACGTCGGTACCTGGTTCGCCGTGAACGGCGGCCGGAAGCCGGTGCGCCTGTTGTGGCTGGCGCACCTCGCGTCCGTGCGCGGGCGCCTGGTGCTCGACGACGGCGCAGTGCGGGCCGTCCGCGACCGCCACACTTCGCTGCTGCCCGCCGGAGTCTCTTCCGTGGCCGGCGACTTCGAAGCCGGCGACCCCGTGGAGATGGTTGCCGGGGACGGTACGGTGATCGCCCGCGGCCTGGTCAACTACTCAGCGGAAGAGCTGCCGAAGATGCTTGGCCGGTCCACCAAGGAACTCGCCAGGGAGCTGGGCAGCGGATATGACCGCGTGGTTGTTCATGTTGACGACCTCGTTCTCGTCCCCTCCACTGCCTCCACTAAACTTGGAGCATGACTGAAGCACTGACTCCCCATGCCGTTTCCGACGCCGTAACCACCGGAGCCCTCTCCGGTGCCGTTCCGCCGGCGGAAACCCCGGAGTCGCTTGAGGCTGCGGTCCACGCCATCGCCGACCGCTCGCGCAAGGCTGCCCGCCGCATGGCCCAGGCCAACCGCGCCTGGAAGGACCGTGCCCTGCACGCCATCGCCGGCTCGCTGGTGGACCGCCAGGACGCCATCCTTGCCGCCAACGCCAAGGACGTCGAAGCGGGCCGCGCCAACGGAACGTCCAAGGCGCTGCTGGACCGCCTCACCCTGACCCCTGCGCGCATCGAAGGCCTCGTGGCTGCCCTGGAGAACCTGGCCGGGCTTCCCGATCCCGTGGGCAATGTGGTCCGTGGCCAGACGCTGCCCAATGGGCTGCGCCTGCGCCAGGTCAACGTCCCCATGGGCGTGGTCGCGGCGATCTACGAAGCCCGCCCCAACGTCACCGTGGACATTGCCGGCCTCGCCCTGAAGAGCGGCAACGCAGTGATCCTCCGCGGCGGCTCGGCAGCCGCGCACACCAACGCAGCGCTCGTGGTGATCCTGCGCGAAGCCCTCGAATCGGTGGGCCTGCCTGCCGACGCCGTGCAGACCGTGGACCAGTTCGGCCGCGAAGGCGCCAACGTCCTCATGCGTGCCCGCGGCCGGGTGGACGTCCTCATTCCGCGCGGTGGCCGTGACCTCATCCAGACGGTCGTCAACAACTCCTCCGTGCCGGTCATCGAAACCGGCGAAGGCAATGTGCACATCTTCATCGACGAATCCGCCGGGGAAGACATGGCCGTGGAGATCCTGCTCAACGCCAAGACCCAGCGCCCCAGCGTCTGCAACACGGTGGAAACCCTGCTGGTGCACTCGGGTTCCACGGTGCTTCCCGCCGTTGCCTCCGCTTTGCGCTCCGCCGGCGTGACGCTGCACGTCGACGACCGCGTGGCGCAAGCCCTTGAGGGCAAGGTTGACACCGTGCCTGCCGACGACGATGACTGGGCCACCGAGTACATGGACCTGGACCTCGCGGTTGCCATGGTGGACAGCGTGGACGCCGCTGTGGGCCACATCCGTAAGTGGACCACCGGCCACACCGAGGCCATCCTGACCAACAACCTCGCCAACGCCGAAAAGTTCATTGCCGAGATCGACTCCGCAGCCGTGATCGTCAACGCGTCCACTCGTTTCACCGACGGCGGCGAGCTCGGCTTGGGCGCGGAGGTGGGCATCTCCACCCAGAAGCTGCACGCCCGCGGTCCCATGGGCCTGACGGAACTGACCACCACCAAGTGGATTGTCCAGGGCGAGGGCCAGGTCCGCGCCTGAGGCAAGCCGGGGCGGGGCGGCACGCGCAGGCCAACGCTCCAACACCAACGCTGTAACATAGAACAGAAGTCCGGAACGGCGGGAGGATCCGCCGTCGAAATCCTTTTGAACCATAGGGGAGAACATGCAGTTTCAACAGATCGCCGTTTCCATTGCCGCGCAGGGCGGCGAAGGTGGCCACGAGGAACTGGCTCCGCTGTGGGCTGAACCGTGGGTTTTCGGCGTGGTTATGTTCGCCATCATGTGCGTGCTGCTGTTCGTGACCCTCTCCTACACCAACCTGGGCAACCGCCACGAACCGGTCGAAGAGCACTCGGATCCGCACCGCCAGCACCCCGCCAAGCACTCAGGGTTTGGCCACTAAGATTTCCGCCGCAAAACCCTTCGAGGATACGGGGCGCAGGATACGCCTTGGCGTGATGGGTGGGACGTTCGATCCTATCCATCACGGACACTTGGTTGCCGCGAGCGAGGTGGCCGCCAAGTTCAAGCTGGACGAAGTGGTCTTCGTGCCCACCGGCCAGCCCTGGCAGAAATCCAGCAAGAAGGTCAGCGAGCCTGAGCACCGCTACCTCATGACGGTGATCGCCACCGCGTCCAACCCGAACTTCACGGTCAGCCGCGTGGACGTGGACCGCCCCGGTCCCACGTTCACCATCGACACCCTCCGCGACCTGCGTGCGCAGCGCCCGGATGCCGACCTCTTCTTCATCACGGGCGCGGACGCCCTGGCACAGATCCTGTCCTGGAAAGACGTGGACGAACTGTGGAAGCTCGCGCACTTCGTGGGCGTCACACGGCCCGGCCACGAGCTGGACGACATGGGGCGCGAGGACGTCAGCCTTCTTGAGGTGCCGGCCATGGCGATCTCCTCGACCGACTGCCGTGCACGCGTGGCCGAAGGCAATCCCGTGTGGTACCTCGTTCCCGACGGCGTGGTGCAGTACATCGCCAAGTACGGACTGTACGCGGCGCAGCCGTCGCCGCAGTCCGAGCCGTCCTTGACCGGATCCGAAGACCCAGCACTTACTGAGTGAGTTTTTGAATGAGCCAGGAACAGCCCCCCATCCGCAGCCGGCGTGAGCTTCGGCGAGCCCGGGAACAGCACCTGGAACAGACTTCGCAGGACCAGGCGGCCGCAGAAGCCGCTTCCGCTGCGGATGCCGCCTCCGTGCAGGCTGCCCCCGGCGAAACGGCGAAGACCGCCGGCCCTGAAACCAGGCGGGTCCGGCGGGTGGCCGACACCCCGGTGGATGCCAAGCCGGCCACCGAACGTTCCTCCCAGATCCGGGCCAGGGACCGCGCCGCGCTCAGGGCCATCAAGGAACTCGCGGACAAAGAGGGCCAGTTGGCCAAGGGCGGGCCTCCCACCCGCCGGCAGCTCAGGCTCCAGCAGCTTCAGGAAGAGCTGGCACCGGGTACGTCCAATATTCCGCTTGTTCCTCCGGTTGCACCGGCGCCGCCTGCCGCTCCTATCTCCAGCGTGCCCGGGGCTTCCCCGGGCGGAGGTGCCGGATCGGGTACGCAGAGCCCGGGGGCTCCCTACCGGACGGCTCCTGACGGCGCCATCCGGGTTACTGCCGGACCGCCGGCGTCCGGGGGAGGGGCGTCCCCGCAGCCGGCGGAGATGTCTGTTGAGCAGGCTCTCGCCGCGCGGGAACTGCTGACCGCGCAGGCCCGTAACCAGGCGAACAAACTGGAGCACATCGCAACCCTGGACGCGGATGCCCGTCCGGCTTCCGCGCCGGCGAAGGCTGCGGCGGACCGTGAAACGGATGAGGCTGCCGAAGATCCTCAGGACCTCGCGCGCCAGATCGCCCAGGCAGAACGCGAAGCGATCCTGAACAAGCGTGCCGAGGCAAAGCAGAAACTCGCTGAGAAGGCCGGACGGCCGGCCCCGGCAGCTGCCACCCAGGCAGGCTCCGTCAAGACCGGACCCGCCACGGCCAATAACCTGGCCATGGTGACGCCGCTTGAATTCGTCAAGGTGCCAGGCGTCGACCGGCCCATGATGAAGCCGCCGGCAACGTCCTTCGTGCCGCTGGTGACCTCACCGGGACCGAAGCTCGGCAAAGAGCCGGATGCCGCGAAGCAGCGCAGCAAGCGCGGCCGTGCGGCTGTCCTGGCCCGTGCGGAGGCCGCTGCCAAGGCGGGCCGCAAGCGGACGGCGGCTGGCGCCGTCGTCGACTCCGAAGCAGTTCCGCCGGCCGCGCAGCCCATTGCCGCGCGCGCCGCCTACGGGTTGGAACCGCTCGATGCCGCTACCGCCGGGCTGGCCCGTGCCCGCCGCCAGCAGTTGTTGCTGTTGTGCCTTGCCGTCATTGCGGCCGCAGCCGTCATTGCCGGCATCGTTTTCATTGCCGGCGGCACCGGCCGCTGAGCGTAACCATTGGCAGGCGTTCAGCCTGCACCCCAAGATCACCACACAAGGAGTCCCGTGACTGCACATGAATCATCCATCGTCCTGGCCCGCCACGCAGCGCGCGCCGCAGCCGACAAGCTTGCGGAGGACATCGTCGCCCTGGACGTCAGCGAACGGCTTGCCCTCACTGACGTCTTCCTGATTGCTTCGGCACCCACCGAACGCCAGGTCAACGCCATCGTGGACAGCATCGAAGAGGAACTGCTGAAGCAGGACCTTCGTCCCGTGCGCCGTGAAGGCCGCTCCGAAGGCCGCTGGGTCCTGCTGGACTACGCGGACATCGTGGTGCACATCCAGCACAGCGAGGACAGGGTCTTCTACGCCCTGGAGCGGCTCTGGAAGGACTGCCCCGTGGTGGACCTTCAGCTGGACGGCGAAGACGGCGCCAAGCCTGCCATCCAGGAAGGCGCCTGAGGCGAAAGTCCGGCCTGACATGGCACAACAGGCACATATGCCCGATTTGGAATTTTCGGAGTGCCTGTTCTAAGATATTGGAGTTGCTTCGCCGCAAGGCAGGGCGGAAGAGATTGTTTCTTTGCCTGTGGAGCGGCGAAAATACGGGGGTATGGCGCAGTTGGTAGCGCGTCTGCATGGCATGCAGAAGGTCAGGGGTTCGAATCCCCTTACCTCCACCATTGGTACCGTATGCGAAATAATGGCATTGTGCATGGCCTCGCTTCGGTACGTAGAGCATGAATTAGCACGAGCTTCGTCCTTCGGGACGGGGCTCGTGCTTTTTTGTTGACGTGTTTGCTGGGCAATGACGTGGAACCGGTCGGTGAGCGTATCGAGCGGCTTCGCCAGTCTGCCGGTCGGGCGGACGTTGTGCTCGTCATCGGTGTCGATGAGGATTTCCTCGAAGATGGCGAGGTTCAGGAGCCTGCGGAGGTGGTCGGGGAGGGCCACGTAGGTTTGGTGGCAGTTTTCGAGGAGATCGAGGATCTTGGCCAGGTTGGCTTTCGCTGTGGTGGCTTGGTCGGTGAGGCTGGCTAGTTCCGTCTCGATGCTAGCGAGGGTTTTGGCGATGCGGTCTTGCTCCGTCTTGAGGAGTTCGAGGGGAATTGCGTCTGCATAGTGGGCTTGGATGAGGCGCTGGCGTTCTCGCTCGAGTTGGTCCTTGTGTTGCTTGAGGTTCTTCCGGTGCTCGATGCTGTCGCGGCTGCTCGCGGCGATTTGGTCCAGGATTGCGGTTTCGATGCGTTCACGGTCGGCAGTGCTGAGGGTGATCGATTGGTAGAGATCGGCGACTTTGTCTTCGACGGCGTCGATGAGGACGGCTCGGATGCTGCAGTCGGTGGTTTTCTGGCGTTTGGCGATGCAGATGAAGTAAGGGTAGATGTCACCGTTACTGCCTTTGGCGTTGTGGACGATCATGCGGGAGCCGCAGCGTCCGCAGCGGACGGTGCTTTTGAGGTAATGGGCATGGACACGGGTCCGTTCGCCGTTGCGATGGCCGTCAAGAACGGCTTGGACTCTGAACCAGGTACTGGGGTCGATGAGTAATTCGTGGGTACCGGCGTACTCGATGTTTTGGTAGAGGATGACGCCGCGGTAGTACGGGTTCCGGAAGAGGCGGAGGAGGACTTTGTCGCTGACCGGTTTCGCGGGACGTCCTGGGGTAGCGCGGGTGGTGAGGCCTTGGGCTTCGAGGTGGCCTGCGAGGTTGCGGAGTGACCATTCTCCGGTGGCGTAAAGCTCGAAAGCGTGTTTCATGAGCGGCGCGCGTTGGGGGTCGGTCTCGACGGTGCGGTATTCGCGTCCCATGTTGTCGACGTAGCGCTTGTTGAGGTAGCCAAGTGGCGCGCGTCCGGGGGTGCCTCCGGTTTCCGCTTTCTGGACGAGCCCCTTCATTACTTCGCTGGCCAGGTTCCGGGAGTAGAACTCTGAGATGGATGCCAGGATGCCGTGCATAAGCATGCCGGAGGGCGTGTCATCGATGGCCTCCACGGTGGAGATGAGCTGGGTGTTGTGCGAGCGGATCACGCGAGAGATCTGGGCGTCGAGTTCCCGGTCGCGGGCGAGACGGTCGAGCTTATGGACGATGACGAAGTCGACGTTGGGATCTTCGGCCAGGTACTTCAGCATGGCCTGGAGACCTTCGCGTTTCATGTTCGTGCCGGTCTCGCCAGCGTCGACGAATTCTTTGATGATCATGGCGCCCATTGATTGGGCTTTGCGTTTGTTGGCTTCGCGTTGGGCTGGGATGGAGAAGCCTTCTTCACGGCCGCCGCGTTTGGCTTGTTCTTTGGTGGAGACGCGGATGTATGAGATGGCGCGCTTCGGGGTGAAGCCTTGCTCGAGTCCTCCGAGGAATCCCATGCCGGCGGCGGCCGGTTGCTGTGATTTCGTGAAGGGTGCGCTGTATGTCATGTCCTCCTGATTGACGCTTCTTCCGACCGAAGAGTCAAGAGGATTCTGTGGTGCCGGGCGTGGTCGCCGGGGGTCGTTTTCCAGCAAGGCTAGACGTCCCTCAGGAACAGATGGAAGTGTCCGCCGGCCTCGACGATCTGGAATCTTGTGCCGAGTTTGCGGTGCATGCTTTGGCGTTCCTCGTCGTTCACGGCGCAGTAGGGGTGCCGGTGCTGTTGGTCGGTGTCGACGGTAATGACTTGGAAGAAGGTGTCGAAGATGTCTTCGAGAGAATCGAAGCTGCCGTAGTGGGCCTTGTTGAAGGCCTCTTCGAGGTCCGGTTGGGCTGCATCCACGGTCGGAATACGCAGGAATGCGACCGCGGGCGTGCCGTAGTTCAAAGCGAGATTCACGCCGGCTTCGAAGAGTTTGTCTCGTGTCGGCCTGCTGTCACGGCAGGTGGGGCTGTGTAGGGCGAGGATCAGGCCGAGCGCGTTGTCGGCCGCGATGAAGTGTGTTCCGCCTGTGTCGGGCCGTGGTGGCCGCGACGGGGCTAGTTCCGGGAGCTGGGAGGCGATGAGGTGGCCGGTGAGCCAGGTGAGATACTCGCTGGCTTTTGGGCGGAGGCTGCGGCGCCGGAGTTGCCCGACTTCGTCCCAGAGCTTTGGATAGTCGGGTTCGGCGCCGTCGGCGAAATCGATGAGCGCGGAGTGGGGCGGGAGAGCGCAGGCCAGGACGGCTGCGATGCCGCGGGCGGTGTCCGGTGCGAGCGGCGTGCAGGCCTCGTGGGCACGAGCGCAGTCGGATTGCAGGAGGGCGTTCAGGAGGGTCAAGGACTCGTCGAATTCGTGATCGGTCGACGGTGCGTGTTCGATAAGTCCATTCCGGATGAAGGAACGCAGGGATTCCTCTGGGTCATTGGGTTCATAGTGTGGGTGCTGTTCCATAATTGCCTCCTTTCGTTACTTGGTGAAGACGTAGAAGCTGCCGCGCATTGGGACTATGGTGTAGGCGTCCTGCAGGCGTTCCCAGATTTCGTCATAGTCGATGTAGACGGCTTCGCCGCCGATGCGGTCTTGGAACCCGCGGATGGCTTCCTCGACTTCTTGAAGCTCGGTCATGGCGTAAAGCAGGTCCTCGCGTGACTCATATGTGCCTTCGAAGAAGTCATTGAATGTTTCCTCGAGGTTGGGTGCCAGGGCGTCAACGTCGTTCATCGATAAGAACGCCAGGAAGGGGTCTCCGTAGCTTGTGACCAGGTCGCGGATCTGTTGTTCGACGGCTGCGATTTCCTCGGGGCTGGCGGTGCCGCGTACATATCCTTGCGCTCCCTGGCGTGTTTCATCCTGATCGTGGAAGAGCCATGTCCGCCACAAGATTTGGTCTAGACGGGGAACGGGCAAAGTCCGGTCCTTACGCTGCGGTTGCGGGTTCTCCGCATGAATAAGATGGCTTCCGAGCCAGTGGATCCAGTCGTGTACTTCGGCCGGGAGGTCAGGTGCATCCAGGATTTCGAGGTACTCGGCTCGAAGGTCGGCATTCTTCAGAGGTTCTCCGTGGGCGAAGCGGGCGAGTGCACTGCGCCGCGACGGAGCGATAAGGCTTGCGATCTGCTGGGCTACTTCCCGGGAAATGTCCGTCCGGGCCCTTTCCGCGAGCCATAGGTCGTCGGCAAAGTTCGCCGGCTGCCGGATTCGTGCACTGTGCTCCGGGTTCTTACGGGGATTGCTTTGTTCGGGGTTCTTGTTCATGGTCCCTCCTTTCTGGGTGTTGGTGCCTTGTCGAACGGGGCGCTCTCGGGGAATTGGCGGCTGTCAAGGTGGGATCGGTCCCGCCAAGACGGAATCGGCAAAGTGCTCGAAACTGATGGCAGAAAACAATCCGGGAATGATGTCTTCTTCGTGTGCCAGACGCTGGTTGATCTTGGTGGCACGACGCTCGGTCGGGGTAATCCAAAGGACCGCTGGGAAGACGCCGTGTGTCTTCTGTTCAGTATTGCTGCGCTGGTAGGTCTGGTACTGGATTGCCTTGCGCACAATAACGGCCAGCGCTTCGCTGTCGCAGTCGATCTCCAGAAAGTACCGGTCTTCAAAGTTGCTCAATCCGATGATGATGAAGGCATCAGGCTTGAGCACGCTGGTTGCACCGGTTGAGGCGAGGTAGCGGCGCCAGCAGGCGGGCTCACGCTCGAAGCCAAGTAGTTCGATCTGGCCGGCGCTGTCGAGTTCCTTGAGCGTCAAGTGAGTTTCGGTGATCGCCAGAGTGTGCTTCAGGAAGGTAGTGGAAGGTTCAGTCTCAGGCCGATGGCGCCGGGCTGGCGCTTCGGCGCCGGCGGCGTCGATCAGCCGACGGCCCATGGGCGTCAGCACCCAAACGATGCCGGTGCTGCCGGCGCGCTTCCCGCCCACGCGCCGCTGAAACTTGGTCGTAAGCTTCAGGCCAGTGAGCGCGTTCATGGCCCGGCTGGTTTGCCGGAGTGCGGATTGCCAGCTGATGTGCCTGTGTCGCGCGAAACGCGCGAGCTGCCGGGTGGTGGCAAAGCGGGAGAAACCAAGGAATCGGAGCAGGGCGAGATCGCGATCGGACAAGGCTTCGGCCAGTACGGTGAGTTTCTGCTTGCCGACCATTACGCGCCCTCAACTGTTCTGCCGCTCATCCACCGGTACGGTGGATGAGTCACTGGCTGCTTTGGCAAGATGGTGCCGGACGGCCGGGGTGCGGCCAGGCAGTTCACTGCTGCGATTCGTCGACCGACTGGTCTCGCTTCCACACATGTCTGTCGCCTCATCGCGGCCTCCTGCCGATCGGTCCTGGCGTATCGAGCGCGTCAGCACGCGGCGTACGGAACTGCAACATCCGGCGTACCTGTGCGTCGGTCGCCGTGGCTGGGACGCCATAGCGTTGAGCCGAGGCTGCCTTGATTTCGGCCGGGTTACTGCACTCAGGGTCGGCAGCAAGCATGCGGGCGCTGATCCAGCCTGTGGATTCTCCGTTGGCCACGCTTGTCATGTAGGCGTGGAACCGGGGGAGGAGCATGAGGTCTTCGATAACAAGGCCAGGGGCCATCTTGGCGATGTCTGAGGCGTCAGAGGCGTTCATGCCCCAGGCAATCTTGTTTCGAGCGTTGGCATCGAAGGCAGCGAGCATAGGGGCAGGGATTTGGGCGCGGAACTGGTGGGCGGCGGTGAAGGCAACATTCATGCCTCTTGCCTGCGCGTAGGCGGCTGCGAGGTCCCCGGGTAGTGCCAGATAATCCTGGACTTCATCGATGTAGATGCCAACTAGCGAGCGCTTTTCTGGAGGCAAGGAGCTGCGTTGCAGGATGAGCGGCATCAGCATCCCGGTAATAACAGAGCCAAGCAGTCGGGCTGACTCGGCGCCGACGGTGCCCTTGGAGAGACTGACGAGCACGATGCGTTGCTTGGTGAACAACTCGGAAAAGGTGAACTTGGGTGCGGATTGTCCGAGTACGGCACGGAGGCCGGGCCGGATAAGGAACTGGCGTAGTTTCGTGAGCGCTGGTCCGATGATTTGCGCTTGGGCTTGGGGCGTCATCTGGTCGTAGCGGGCAAAGAAGGCTTCGACACCGAACGGGTCATCGATGTTCTGGAGGGTTCTCTGCCGGAAGGGCCGATCCGATAGCAAGGTTGGTAACCAAAGCAGATTGGCGCCTTTGGTTCGGGTGAGAGCGAGGAGCGCGGCGCTGAGGACTTCTTCGGAGCGGACACCCCATGAGGCCTCCCAGATGCTCTTCATGGCCGCGAGCAAGGATTCCGCGAGGAGTTCCGGATTCTGTGCCTCGTCGATGAGCGGATTCACCCCGACCGGCTGCGGGTCGGTCGGGTCAATGACCACGACATCATCGCGTCGGCTCTCAGGGATACGGGCCAATACAGCCCGGACGAGGTCGTTCTTCGGATCAATGACCAGCACGCCGCGCCCCGCCCGGATGTCTGCTGTAATCAGCCGCAGGAGAGTTTCTGACTTGCCGGCGCCCGTCGGGGCGGTTAAGACCGTGTGGAATGGAGCGCCGTCCGCCGAGATGCCGAGCGTCATGTCCACACCCGGTGCATCAGATACGGCGATGACACGGTCTGTGACCTTGGCGTGCTTCGGCGGAACGATCTTCCGCGGGTGCGCTGCAGGCACACCACGCAGAGGAGCCGTGCCCGCCGGCCAGCCCATTAGTCCTGCAAGCTCGCTGACCGATAGCTTCAAAGGGTACTGGCACGGCCGTGAGGCAGCGTCCAACCTGACGGTGCGCTCAACGTGGGCATGGAGACGAGTACCCGCGGCTTCGGCAACGCGAAGACCACCAAAGAGCGCCCGGGCAAGAGCTTGCGTCTGGGTGGGTGTAGGAGCACTGGCTCCAACCCGGACAACGCACCGGAATCCGTGCTGGGCAGCACGGGCACGGAGACTTGCTCGGAGCTCAGCGCTCGCAGGCTCCGGTTGGCCGAGCAAGTGGCTCAGCCAACCATCCCGGGGATCGGCCACGGTGCGGGGGAGCAATGAAGGTCCAAGACGCTCACCGAGGAGAACCTGAAGAACGACCTCATCGTTTTCGCCGGCGCTGGCAAGAGCTGCGAACACGGAGCGGATGGTTCCTTCGATTCGTTCGGTCGAGAGAGACAGGCGAGGGTGTGCCATAGTCAAGGACTGGGCCCACCCCGTGGGACGCCTCTCGGCCGGCGGTGTGACCAACCTTGTGCCGTCTACTTGGCTACGAATCAGGCGTGAGACGGTACGGGTGTGACGGCTATTTATTCCAACCAGGGAACGCACGCGTCCAGCGTGCCCGCGAGCTTCGAAGGTGACGGTTCCGCTTTCCGGATCCGTTGCCAGTCGGGTGAGTAGGCCTATTGCTTGCTCGACCGTAAAGGGTGACGGCCAGTGCACTTCACGCCAGACAATGCTGGGGATTTTCTTCATTCGTCCTCCTTTCGGGTTTTGGTTTGTTGAGTCTCTGCCGGGCTGTCTGTGGACTCTTTCAGGAGCTGTGCGGCGATGAGGGCTTTTGCGACTAGTGCGGCGTCAAGCTGCTTGCGCCGTATGGGCACAAGACGGACCCTGGACGACGCTGACGTCCTGCTCGGCAGTTCCCGGGGACGACCCCGCCGGGTCATCGATGAGCTCCATCCCGGCGGATTACCAGCGATTCCGGTGCCACCACCAACGGGCGGCCATGATGGCGAGGGCGACGAGGCCGACCGCTCCGACGATGAGCAACAGCCACCTCCAGGTACTCGCGATTACGTCGACCAAAACCGAAAGCGCGACGGCGCAAGCGATGAGGGACATAGCGAATCCCCATAGGCTCGTAGGCAGCGGCGTCCTCGAGTCCGACATCACGCATCACGACCCTCCGGGGCGGTCTGTGGCAGGAGCCGCTCGTCAAGATCCGACGGAACTGCGTAACCATACGCTGCGAGGGAAACGTCGGAGTCGACTTCGTTCCCCCATACCGACCAGTTCGGGGCAGGTGGGCGGCGTCGGGCGAAGAGCTCGAGCTTTCTTGTGTCGGGGCCACTGACACGGTCGATCACGCTGTAGAGCTCATCCGGCTTACGGGAGTGCTCCATGCGGGGCAGGAACATCCAGGTGGGCTGTGACTTGTATCGCACGGGGGCCTTTCCTCGTGTGCCGAGTAGGACATGCTCTGAGGCGTTTCTCAGGTAGTTGCCCAGCCCGAAGACCGGCTTCACCCACGTCAACGGGCTTCGCGCAGTAAATCCCCAGGCTTCCAAGACGTCGTAGCCGGCTCGAAGGGTCGCGTTGGTTACCCATAGCCAGCAATGGGCATCCGGCTTCGTTAGAGCCTGGATGGCTGGGCCCATGCCCTTGATCTTTTCCAAGGTCATCAGGTCGTAGTGACGTGCGGCGCCAAGTCGCCCCTTCTGTTCCGCGTCCCAGGGTGGGTCCGCCAGAATAACGTCAAAAGGGTCTTCCGCTGGGTTGTGAAGATTGGTGATGGGGTCGTTCATAGCTGCGTCCTTTCTTTTTAGGCAGCACAAGATCGGCTCTTGGACTGCGGGTTACTGAGGAGGGTTATGAAGCATCAAGGCATAACCGTCAATGGCCGAAGACCCCGGCTTTCTCCGCGATTCGACGGACAGGACCTTGATGTTGTCCTGGGGCAGAACGCCACTCCTGATGGGGGCTGGAGGGCCGTCGCTGAACGATGCTGTTTTTTTTCACAACAGGGTTGCCGTCCGGCCCGTGGCGAAACTTGGATGGGTGGCCGGGTTCTTCGATCGCGAGCTTTGAAGATGCTCGGCCTATTGGCTCAACTCGTGCGGCAACCTCTCCTTCACCTCACGGTGTTCCGGGCACGACAAGTAACCTCGTTCTAGAGGCAGGCGTGAATGACCGGAATGCGGGAGAAGGGCTCCCACATAAGATGTCGGATTAGTCGATCCGACTACTCGGAGTGCTGGCGCATCTGCCGCAGCGCCTCACGGTGTTTCGCGTGGAGACGGTCGGTCGCGGCCTGGGCATCTCGTGCGGCGGTGGCTTCGTCCTGGTAGGTCTCGACCAGGCGAGCGAGCGCATAGCCCAGCGCAATGAGGGTAACCACCAGGACGACGAACCAGAAGATGCTATCCGCGTTCATTGCTCACCACCTGGGGCCAGGTCTCCACGGCGGTAAGTGCTATGGCGGCGTACTGCTGCGAGAGCATCCGGAGGTGGCGCGAAGTTGCCGGGTGCGTTGTCTCAGTGGCGCTGGCAAGCTGTTCGAGGCCGTTCACCAGCCCCGCAATTTGTTCGATGAAGTGCCGAGCGAGCTCATCATGTTCAAGCATCGTCGGTGCTGGAGGACTTGTGTTCACGAGGCGCGGAAAACGAAAAGGCTTCATCGTCGCGACCTCAGCGGAGCAAGCGGCGCACTTCGAAGGCCGCCCCCTCAGCGAAGCTGTCCGCGATGAAATCCAGGCGAGCCTTGGCCTGCGGGTCACCGTTGGACTGGAACTCGGCCTCGCGGGAAAGCATGGCGGTTAGATGCATGCCGGTGGCGGCCACGTAGCCGGCCGCGGCAACGCGTGCGCCGCTCACCAGGCCGCGAGCGATTTCGGCGTTCTGTGCGCGCTGCAGACCCTTGCCTTCAGAGCGGCTGAAACCCTCTGGGATCCGGGAAACACCCTGAGACGCAGGGCGAGGAGTGAGGCTGGTCATTTATGTCCTCCTTGAAGAAAAGTGTCCCTCGCTGTTTGAGGAATCCGTACACCCAGCTTCGCCTCTAGCCCGTGGTGCCGTCATTGGCACAAAATTGGCGACATGGTGGACATGAAGGATCCGATAAGGGACGAACTCATTCGGGAACTCAGGAACTTTCGGCGAGGAAGTGGTTACCCGGATTCGACCCGCTTGACTGGTCTTTTCTACCTCACGGAAATCCTCGGCAATGGTGTTCCGGAGAGAGCCTTCGAAGAACTGGAACGGCTCTACGAAAGACACGGACAGGACCCGCTAACCCCGGTGGGAGCGTTTTTCTACCTCTCAGGCTGGGAGATTGGTCTGGACTCTGTGGACCAACGCAGGGTTCGGTACCACGAGACCTATTACGCAGACATCTCAACGGCCTGGCGTCGAGCGGAGCGCGGGATCAAAGACCTCACCACCCTCATCCGCGACCGCGACGAGACGTCCCGGCCATGGGCCGTGGTCTCACTCTTCCAAAGCGGAGACAAGTTTCAGCCGTTCCTTGACTTCAACCTTGGATACGAGTCATTCCAGAAGCCCGGCGTTTTCATGAACGGCGATCAGGTTCCCGTCGATTTCCACGTCCACGGAGAAACCGGAACCAAGACACGCTACACAAGCCGGATTATCCTTCCAGAATCACCGCTCGACCTCACGGCAGAATTCGGTGAGTCCATGGCAACCCTCCGTGTGCTCTGGAACATGCCGGTCTGGCCTGTCTGGCGGGTCATGAGCTGGACAGCCGAACCTCGCATCATGACCGTAATGCGTACCTTCAGAGAACGGGCCATAGACGTATCCCTTCAATGGTGGGGCCACACACCGGCAGCAGGCACGGAGCTAGAGCGAGACCACGGTGTCTGGGCGCAACGGCAAAGAGGAATGGAGCTCCAACGGCAAGAGAAGTAGCCTGCCGCCTGGTCGACGACCTCACCGGTGAGTCGATTCCAGATGGCGCAGGTGAATCGCTTCAGCTCACGCATGGTGGATCGGCGTACGAAATCGATCTCTCGTCCGCTAATGCAGCGGAGTTCCACGACTTGTTGGGCAGGTACGCCAGTGTCGGCCGAAAGGTTCCAAGCCGCCAGCGGGCAATGCTGACTAAGGGGCGGATCAAGCAAGGAACGTAGGCCAGCATTCGCCTGGGCTGTGCAGAACGGCCACAAGGCCAATTCCCTTGGGCGTATTGCCTGCCCATTATCGAGGCGTATGGGGCAGCCCACTGATCCTCCGTACGTGCATCTGCACCCGTCTATTGGGCGGACACATGAGAATTCCGTGCACACATTTTCTGGCCTTGTCATTGCCTTGGACTAATTCGAAGACCTTGTCAATTCGGTAGTTCCAAGCACGTCTCCGGCGGAGGTTGAGTGCTTCATCCAGCTAGTAGGGGTAGAGTCGAGTCTCGGTGGGGGCACGATATCTGACTAACTCTAGACAATGGAGATGATTTGGCTAAGGAAGTAATTTACAGGCTTGTTGACGACCTCACCGGCGAGACAATCCCAGAGGGTGAAGGGGAGACGCTACACTTCACCTACAACGGATCAAACTATGAGATCGATCTATCCGCCGAGAATGCCACCGAGTTTCACGAGCTACTTGGCAAGTATGCCAAAGCTGGCCGGAAGATTGCGGTCGCTCCCGTGCGGCAAGCTCCTGCAAAGAAGTCCTCGGATAGGGAGCGTCTTGTGGAGATTCGTGCCTGGGCGGCAGCCAATGGCTACAGCGTCAACTCGCGTGGTCGGATCGCTCAATCCATCGTCGACGCGTACGAGGCGGCAAACTAACTTTCGTGATCGAACTTGTACCGAGATGCCTTGGCGTTCAAAGCTGACGCCAAGGCATCGCTGTTCCTTGCGCTGATATTCCGATATCAGTTCAAGGAATGAGGAAGGCTTGCTTCGGGACTCCAAGTTTGGCCGCGGAATCCAGGAATTGTCCGGAGATCCGTGCTGGTTCGGTCATTTCGCGTGCCGTCTGGCACGCTGGATGCATGAACGGCGACGGGCAAGACGAGATTCAGGGAGATACTGTACGTGCACTCTTCCGACATGAGCAGAAAAAAGCCGGAGAGTGGCTCTGGAATGAAGTCCGTGAGCTGACTGTTGAGGAATGGGAAGCGGTGACTGCAGCTCACCGCGAGGTGTACTCCTTTACCCGAGGATTAGACGGATTCGTGTGCTTCGCTTGGGGAGACCTACGAAACGTGCGTGATGAATTGCTCAGGCAAGTGCTTGAGCGTCCATCGCTTGATGATTGGTTGCCCCAGCTAATTGAATATCGGATCCTCAACTTCAGTACTGCCTTGAAGCTTTACGATGAGCACGTCTCGGCCCAGGTGAACCGTACAGGTAACGACCAACTCGCAGTCGTGGTGAGAGCGAGTTTTCCGAACTATACGATCGCAGCTTCGCGTATCGACTGGTCTATTCCTTACGGAACGCCTTCCAACACGGGGTGCGAGGTCTGATGTCGCTGAAAGCGACGGCAAGGCTCATCGACGGGTCCGATGCAAAAGAGTCGGAAGCGCATGCCTACCTTGAGAAGGACGTGTTCGAAGCTAGCCGCAGCAACGCCGCCGTTCGGCGCCAAGTACGTGAGATCGGTGAGGACATCGACTTACTCGAGCTGAGCGCGGAAGCCTTTCGCGAAGTGCAGGCCCTCCACACGCGTCTCGCTCCGCTGATCCATCCGGGGGCGCCGGACTCGGCCCAATTGCTCATCCGATATATCAGAGAGCTTGGTGGTCAGCAGGCGCACTTCCACGAGTATGTTCGAGGATACCCCTCAAAGATCCTTGGCATAATGACTTTGGATGCCAGCGGGTTTGACTATGTCGCTCGACAAGCTGGCGCTCGAGCAACCTATGAAGGAAGAACGCCAACTGATGCGATGGCAGTTCCGCCTTCCTACCCATCGGCGGGCCACCAGCAGTAGGCACGCTAACCATTTTTGCCCCTGATGATCGCCCGCGCCTGTCAGAAGATCACTGCTCCTGAAGCAGACTGATCGCTTCGACCTGCAGAACCTTTGCGAGTGCCTCCACGGATCTGAGGGTCAAATTTCGCTCGCCCCGCTCAACGCCGCCGGCATAGGTCCGGTGAACGTTCAGGTAGTCGGCAAACTCTTCCTGGCTCATGCCCATCTGCTTTCGGATGCGCCGGAGATTATCTCCAAGTGTCCGCTGCAGATCGCCTTCCATAACAAAGTCGACTCTGCCGAAATGCTACTTGTAGGTCTACAGACTTATGAGTAGCATCCTGCTATCGGCGAGGGTGAATCGAGCATTGAGGTGCAGATTTACTGGGGGAGCGGTTGCCGGTCCCCTCAATAGGGCAACGCCCTACCCTCCCGGCCTTCCATCACCAAACGAGGCAGGAGTGACTATGGCAATTCCCCAGGATTACCGCAAGGATCTGGCGTATCTTCAGGAGAAGTCGGCGAAGCACGCATTGGACAGCAACAATGCCATTCTCCAGAAGTTGCAAAGCAAGGCGAAGCAATTCCCTGAGCTGCAGCGCGCGCTCGACAGCCTCAATATCAACTATGTATAGGGAAGCCATGTTCAATCTAGATCAGTTGATCCGTGATGGCGAAGAGCGTGTTGAAAAGGCGAGGGAAAAGCTGAAAGAAGCTGCGATTCAGGTCTCGGGAGCCTCGGAGGTTGTGCGAGCTCACGTGCTCAGCCATTGGGAAGCTGAGCTGGCCGAGGCCGAGGGAATACTCGCGACTTTCCGGCGCGAGAAGGAACTGCGCGAGTAGCCCGCGTGTGGCGCCCGCTCTAATGGGGTGGGCGCTGCTCGCCGGCCTATCGGACTGGTGGTTTGCGAAGCAGGTCTAACGGGTCGACTCGCAGGATTTCGGCGAAGCGTTCGACTGATTTCAGAGTCAGATTCCGCTCGCCACGTTCGACCCCACCCATGTAGGTGCGGTGAACTCCGATGTAATCGGCGAAGGCCTCTTGGCTCATGCCTCGGGCATCGCGAATCCGGCGGATGTTCTTGCCGAGTGTTCGCTGCAGATCGCCTTCCATAACAAAGACGACTTTTCCGAAATGCTACTTGAAGGTCTACAGACTTATGAGTAGCATCCATGGTGCGCCGCCTAAAGGGGTGGGGGAGAAAGCGTGAGAATCTTTACAAAATATGCCGATTGTGGCATATATAAGCTATTGCCCGATGTCGTCGGTCGCAGGCCTGAGCCTCCCGCGGATCGTGGCGATCACCAACTCTCATGCGCCCATGTAAGCGCGCAAGGAACCCATTCCCATGAGCATCGAACATCCAGAGCTCCACAGGACCAACATCAGCCCGGCCGACTTGCCGGATCACGTCGAGCGAGTCGACGAAGCCTTCGACAACACCTCGCTGCCGCAAGCGCACGCGGAGGGTCTCGTGAATAACCAGGTGCCCGACCATGCCCACGACGTTATCCAAATAGCGTCTCCTGATAACGCCAACTTCGTCGAGCGTCCGCTCACTCCTGCGCCGGCTCCTAAGAGGCGTCGCGGCCTCGTTGTCGGTGCCAGCGCTGCGGTTGCGGCTGGTTTGCTAGCGGCCGGTGTCGCCATTGGCGTAAAGGCCGGCGGCGAACAGCAGGGGAGTGCTTCCCCGGAACCGAGCCTGGACCCAACGACGGAAGCACCTGTCACTCCGGGCCCTCAGGAAGCAGGTGCCCAGCTGGAACAAGAACCTTTCACTGTTGAATCGCTGCAGATTCCCGCAGGGCTCACGCCTGAGGAGTTCGCGAAACGCCTCATTGAGGGCGGGTACACACGGTGGGGGATGGCTGGGAGGTCGGATCAGCTGAACGACGCCTGGCTCGCCGGGGACGACGCCATGGTTGATGAGATTGCCGACGAGAATGCGCAGGTAGCGGCGAAAGCCCTGTTCGTCCCTGACTGGCAGAGTCAGCCGCGGCTGGTCAGCCACTTCAACTTCATTAGGAAGGATAACGCGTCCAACCTAAGGAACTGGATTCTGACCTACAAGAGCCAAGACCCAATGACTGATCGTGAGCCGTATTTTGAATCGCTGAGTGTAATCCGTGTGGAGGTCATGAGTTCTTGGGATACGGAACGTCGCCTGAAAATTCATCTCATGGAACACAACAACGCCAAGATGAACTCGATTGGTATTAAGTCACCCAAGACGGCTGCCCTCGACGGCAATACTGGCGCATGGACTGTCAACACACATGTGCTTGATGGCCGTGAGCTCATTGAGGACATCGTGCGAGGTCAATAGACATCTCGTTCCTATTTATCAACGGAGCCGCTTGTGCTATAAATAGGCGTAGGATATGCGCAAGCTTTTTCGAACGCACCATCGATATCGCTTACCAGTACTGGTAAAGGCAAGGCCGACGCGGCCTTGCCTTTCTTTGTTTAGTGACGGGGCCTACCTTCGCCCTTTACGCTTCGGCATCCTGATCGTTGCTGTCCTGGCAGGTATCGTGTTGGGGCCGCTTGGCGGAGCTGACACCGCGCTGGCGGTGACCTCCGCTAGCGGAAAGTCTCTCGAATGGCAGGTGCAGTCGAACTGGTACCGTCAAGCCGTTAGCCAATGTATCTCCACCAAGTCGACGGCGATCACGATCAGCCAAACAGACTTGGCAGCCGGGAAGTGGTTCCCGGATCCTCCGGTGGTGGCAATCTATCCCGGTGATACCGGTGATGCGCCGGCTGGGTTCCTTATGCGCGACACCTTGGGCGGTATCGGCGACGATGGGCGGATTGACTGTTGGGAGGGCGGCAACGAGCTAACCCAGAAGGCCTTGCAGTTCTGGGGGATCAGCGGGTTTGAACTGGCCTGCGACAGCGGCATGGTGAAGCGTCAGAATGACACCGACTGCCGTCAGGGTAATGGCAACCTGGCGTGGCAGAAGGACATGGGAGCCCGGGCGGTTTCCTTCCGCAACTACATCCGGGACAAGGTTTACGGCGGCCAGGAGCCGCAGCTGAGCGACGCTATGCAGTTTGTGCTGTACAAGCAGACGCTGCTCAAGGGCTGCGCCTATGGTGCCCAACCGCTTACGACGCGGCCAACGGGGGCCAACGTGTACGAGATCGCGAAATTCACAACCACGCCTGCTACAGAGCCTGGAAAATCCCCAATGGTGACAGCCTCAAGCGAGTTCTATATCGGCGACAAAGGCTCCGACGTTAGCCGGTGGCTATGGACAAACCCGAACAACGAACGAAGCTGCGGGCAGTTAGCGGACGCCACTAAACAGGGTTCTGCGTATGCCAATGCCTATCGAGGGTTTATCCAAAAGAACGGAGGCGAGCCGGCGGATCAAGAGTCTATACCTGGTTGCGAGGACGACACGAGCGCCGCTTGTTCGCCGTCAGACAGCTCGAACTGCACCATTCCGCAATTGGGCTGGATCCTCTGCCCGGCGTTGACAATCGGCGCCAGCCTGGCCGACAGCGCTTACGGCTTTCTGGCGAGCAACTTCCTTGAGTTTCGCTCGAGCCTGGTCAATACGAGCCCGGCAGCAACGGATGGCAGCGGCAAGAAGATCGGCACCGGCACCTACGATGCCTGGCGGGTTATGCGCGACTTCGCCAACGTCGGCTTGGTCATTGGCTTCATTCTGATCATCTTCTCCCAGCTCACCGGAGTAGGGATCTCCAACTACGGCATCAAGAAGATGCTGCCGCGTATCGTCGCCGCGGCCATCCTGGTCAACATCTCGTTCTTCATCTGCCAAGTCGCGGTGGATCTCTCGAACATCATCGGAGTGTCCCTGAAGGAGTTCATGGAGGGTGTGGCTGCTCGGATCAACGGGGCGAGCGGTACGGCAATCACTAGCCAGAACGACTCCAATCTTGCGGGCATCGTCCTGACGGTCATTGCGGCCGGCACTTTGGTCTGGATCAACATAGGCGCCCTGATGGTGGCGATCACCGGCGCCGTCGTCATCCTCGCAGTGATCTTCATTCTGCTGGCGCTGCGCCAGGTCATCATCGTGCTGCTGATCGTGATCTCGCCGCTTGCGTTCGTCGCCTTCCTGCTGCCCAACACCCAGTCGTGGTTCGAGAAATGGCGTAAAACGCTAACCGCCCTACTACTGCTGTTTCCGGTGATCGGCCTGGTTTACGGATCCGGCTTGCTGGCTCACACCATCCTGCGGCAAGCATCAGGCGATGACACGATCATGCGCATCTTCGCCTACATCGCCTTGGTCGCGCCGCTGCTCGCCACCATCACGCTGCTGCGCGGTTCTCTCAACGCCGTCGGTGCGATAGGCAACAACATCAACAAACTTGGGGGTGCGGCGCAGTCTGCTGCCGGCAAAGCTACCGAGAAGCGGTACGACAACTCGAAGCTTGGCCAGTACAAGAAGTTCCGCGAGGGCGAAGCAGCCAAGCGCAGGGCCCTGATCCGGGCTGGTGTCTACCAGGGCCGTGGCGGTCGATGGAACCCACGCAACTGGGCGTCGAGTGCAAACTCCATGGTCAACTCCGCCTCCGGAAAGTTCGGTATGCGTATGGAGGCCGCTGGCGTGAACCTCAGTGATAAGGCCGAGCAAGAAGACATCGACATGGCTACCAAAGCACTGGAACGCAGCGCCGTTGCCAGCCCGGAGGCAACCGCGCATGTCTCCGGCGCCTTTGTGCAGGCGCTCCGTATAGGCGACAGCGTCCAGGCCCGCGCCGCGTATGCGACACTACTCAACCAAGGTGCCGGCGGCATCGAGGCCGCACGCGTGGCGCTGGCCGCGAATCCCAACTCCGGTGCCGCTCAAGCCCTTCGCAACTACATTCTCACCAAGCACGGCGATGTCAAGAAGCGCGACAACCGCATGATGGATTGGGCCTCAACCGGCAACGCAGCAGCCCTGAGCGGCGCCGGCCATCTTGCTGGTCTGACTGATGCCGAGATTGCGTCCCAGACACCTGATTCGATCGACGCCGGTTTGCTAGACGCAAGCCGTGCGCAACGCATTTTGGATGACCCACAGATCCAAAAGGACATCAAACCAAGTCAACGCGCTGCGCTGCAGCGCAAGACTGCCGGGGTGCAGGTCCCGGATCAGCCGATCTGGGACGCTGCCGGCGGCGAAGGATTCCAGCCATGGTGGCCAAGTGGCGAGACGCCATCGGGCCAGCCAGCCAGGTCTGCGGCCGCGCCGCAGCCGCCCCGCTCTGAGTCGCCGTCACAGCGAGTAGCACGGGAAGCGGTGGAGAAGGCCAACCGCGAACGGGGCGACGATGTCGCTTGGAGCCGCTGGCACGAGCAGGAAGCCGGCGGCTCCACAACAGACCAGCAAGGTCGCCAAACGCCGGGCGGCACTACAGACGACTAGCACGACAACATGACCCGCTAAACGAAAGGACGGTGATGACCAAGAAGCCAACAGTCATTAACACAGGAGAGATGCCAACGCCGAGCAAGAGGCGCGGCGCCCCAAAGGCATTGAGATGGGATGTCACGCTACCGGCACCTCGGCGCCGCTGGCGGGCCACCGCGGTGCAGGTGCTCGTCCTGCTATGGTTCGCCACGCTACTGATTCTCCTTCAGCAGTACGGCTTCGCCGCCGTCCTCCTGCTCGGCTTCACTGCCTATTTCGTCACCCGGCAGCGCCAGGACGAACACCACAGCTACCGGCTGCGGGGGAGTGCTCTCCAGGAAGACGGCAAAACCATCGATCTAACCGTATTCAAGGGCTTCGAGCTTCAGGAACTCCCCGACAACACTGAGGACCACCTCTCGGCTGCTCTAATCCTAGTGCCCGAGCGGTACTTCGGGCTTGGGCGGACGATCTACTTGCCGAATAGGCTGGAGGATGCTGAAGCGATCATCGAGGCGCTGCCGACACGTTTGATAATGACGAACGATGGCGTCATTGACCAGGTGAACAGGGTACTGAATCGCTTGGCGAGATGGTTGAGAATTGTTTGAGTCGAAGATGACTGCAAGCCCGTTGTCGACGATATCTTGTCTGCTGCCGTCCGGCGGCAAGAAGTGAGATAACAGGCAAACTGTCCGCGCGTTGCCCATCGGGCTGAGTCGTGGGTCGACCGGGCTGGTCCGGATTGCCGATGATTTCCGGGAGGCGGAAGTCAGGAGGCCGGGAATCCGGTTCGAGTCCCACCTCGGGCACGTGTTTTCCCCGTTCGGAGGCCAAGGCCCCTTCGGGGGCCTTTTTCGTTGGCGGGTGCCTCGCTTTCGCTAGTGCTTGTTGGTTCTGTGGTCTTGCCTATTCATGGTGGGGCAGGCGCGGTGCTGCATGACCTCTGGGCAGTTGATGGATTGGTTAGTGGTGCCGCCCAGTTCGGCCCTCGCCTGGTAGGACCCTTCCGCATTCCTGCGGCGCTTCCCGGGATCGCCGCGGGAAGGTATTGTTTGTCAGACAATCAGCATCCGAGCGCGCTACGAGGTTTCCATGACATCTGTATCTTCCGCCCAGCCCAGTGGACGGGCCTTCTCTCCGGTGGCCTCTGTCTCCCGGCGGGACGGAGTCCTCAACGAGATCAGACGTGCCGTGGTCCTCGGGAACATCAAACCCGGGGACAAGTTGACCGAGGCCCAGCTCGCCGAATGGCTCAACGTCAGCCGTCCCACGGTCCGGGAAGCCCTCAGCCAACTTTCCCAGGAGGGGCTCCTCGTGCAGGAACCATACCGCGGTCTCCGGGTTGCGAGCCTCTCCGCGGAAGCCATCATGGACCTGGCCCGGACCCGGCTCGCCTTGGACATACTCGCTGCCGAGTGTATTTGCGAGGACGCCTCAGGTGCCCGGCTGGCAAAGGTGGAAGAAGCCTGGCTGCGCTACGAGGACCTGGAATTCCATCCGGATCCCGTGGTCAAGCACGAGGCCCACGTGGCCTTCCATCGTGCCATTTGGGCAGCCGCCGATAACGCCATGCTGCTCCGGCTCTGGCCTGTGACGGAGGCCCATCTGACCATCCTCCTGGCCCAGGACCAGGCAACCCGTGACGATCCGGTCCGTGCCCACAACGTTCACGAGCGGCTGGTGGAGGCCCTGCGGACCAAGGACCTGGGCGTCATCCGGACGGCGATGTCCGCCCACACCATTGACAGCGCCAGGGAGCTGATCGAACTCCTGGACAAGAACGGAGAAAACGCATGAGGGTCCTCGTGATTGGAGCCGGCGGGCACGTCGGCAAAGCTGCCGCGGCTGCCTTCGCCGCGCAAGGACACGAAGTCATTGAGGCCTCGCGCAGCGGAGAGCTGCCCGTGGACCTCCGGGACGAGGCCTCGATCGCGGAAATGTATCGCCGCTCGGGCAAGGTGGACGCGGTGGTTTCCTGTACCGGCTCCGTCCCCTTCAAGCCGCTGTCCGAACTCAAAGCCGGCGACTATCGCGCCGGCTTCGAAGATAAGGTCCTGGGGCAGGTAAACCTGTTGCGGCTCGGCTTGGACCACGTGTCCGACGGCGGGTCCTTCACCTTTACCACGGGCGTCCTGGCGCGCGAACCAATCCCCACCGGCGCTGCGGCGTCCTTGGCGAACGGGGCGCTCGAGGCGTTTGTCATGGCAGCTGCGGCCGAACTGCCGCGGGGTCTTCGGATCAACGCTGTGAGCCCGGGTGTCCTTGAGGACGCCCCCGGCTACCATCCTTTCTTCCCGGGCTTCGAGCAGGTTCCGTCGGATGCGCTCGGCCGGGTCTATGTAAAGTCTGCGGCCGGAATCCAGACGGGGCGCATTTTCGCGCTGGGGTAGGCCGGGTAGGCCTGTGGAGGAGCCTTCGCCAGGAAAAACTGGCGGGGCTCCTTTTTCGTTGCGCGAAATTCCTTGCCCGGGGGACTGGACGTGTCGGGCATCACAGTCTAGAGTTTTGTTATTGCCAGATTGTCAGACAGTAAAACAGTCTGACGGAGCGGAGCTTCCGACAGCGTCGTCCGGCTTCTGCCCAGGCCTTTGACCTCCTTTACCCCAGAAGAGAGCGCATCATGACCAAAACAAGCAAGATCGTCTTGGCGATCCTGGCCGTCATCCTGGTTTCCATCGCCGGCGGCTACATCGGCTCAGGTTTCCGGGGGAGCTCCGCCTCTGCGGCGTCCGCTGCCCAGGGAACATTCATTGATGAAATCAAGAAGCGCGGTGAGCTGCGGGTTGGTGTGGCCATCGCGCCGCCCATGACCACCCAGCAGCCGGACGGCAGCCTCGGCGGCCCCAACCTGATTCCGCTGCAGGACCTCGCCAAGCAGCTCGGGGTCAAGCTCGTTCCGGTGGCCGCAGAGTGGAAGAACATCGTGGCGGGCCTGCAGGCCGGGCGCTACGACTTCGCCGCGAACCTCGACTACACGGTGGAACGTTCCCTTGCCATCGGATTCACGGACCCCGTCTACCAGTACCAGGGCGTGTTCGTGGTGAAGGCCGATTCCCCGTTCACCACCGCGGAAGAGATCATCAAGCATGGCGGCCAGATCGCTACGGCCCAAGGTTCCGCGCCGGAAAAGGCACTGCAGGGCCACACCAGCAAGCTGATGTCCGTGGACAGCTACTCGAACGCCATTTCCTCGGTCCAGGCCAACCGTGCCATTGCCGAATTCACCGACCTTCCCACCGCGGAATCCCAGGCCTTGGCCAACAAGGCGTTGAAGATCGTGGTCCCGGACCCTGAGATCTATTCGGCATCCGCGGCGTACGGCGTTCCCGCCACCATCGACCCGCGCTCGCTCCAGATCGTGAACATCGCCATCGAGCGGGCCCAGAAGAGTGGCCAGTTGGCCCAGGCGTACGCCAAGGTCAACTACGTCGAAGCCGACAACCTGGGTGACCTTCGCAAGAAGTAGCCTCCACGAGGAGTACGTCAATGAATGGATACACCTTTGACTGGGATGTGGTCGCAAGAGCCCTGCCCAGCATGCTCGAAGGCCTGGGCCTCACCCTTCAGATCACGGTGATCACCATCGTGCTCAGCATGGTCCTGGCCATCCCCGTAGCGGTGGGCCGCATGTCCAAGATCGAAGTCATCCGCTGGACCGCCCAGGGCTACATCGAGCTGTTCCGCTGCACCCCGTTGCTCGTCCAGCTGTTCTGGATCTTCTACGCCCTCCCGGCACTGACAGGTGTGACCCTGCCTGGTTACGTCTCGGCGCTGATCGCCCTGACCGCCAACCTGACGGCCTTCATGGCCGAGACCTACCGCAGCGGTTTCCAGTCCGTTCCTGTCGAGCAGGTCGAAGCGGGGCGGATGCTGCAGCTCAACCGCTTCCAGCAGCTGCGCTACATCATCGTTCCGCAGGCCATGCGGCAGCAGCTGCCGGTGATTCTGTCCTTGAACATCTCACTGTTCAAGGACACCGCACTGGTGTCCACCATCGCGGTCTCGGACCTGATGTTCATCTCGAACACCATCTCGGCCCAGAACTACCGTGCCTTGGAAATCTTTACCCTCGCCGCCCTGATCTACTTCGCCATCGCTTTCCCGGTGTCGCTGATCACCAGCGCCATCGAACGGCGCATGCAGAACATGGCAGGCCCCGGCTTCAAGCCCGGCCCGGGCCTCCTCGCCCGTATGATGCCCGGAACGAAGGTGGCAACGGCATGAGCAGGCGCAGCATGGAAACAGTCGAACTGCAGAAAGGGACCACGGTGTCCGATCCGCTTCCTTCCCCGGCATTGACCGGCACCAGCCAGGTGCTCGTCTCGGCCCGTGGGCTCCAGAAGAGCTTCCACGACCGGCCGATCCTGAAGAATGTCGACTTCGACATGCACCGGGGCGACATCACGGTCATCATCGGCAAGTCCGGTTCCGGCAAGTCCACCCTCCTGCGCGCGCTGGCAGGCCTGACCGAGCCTGACGCCGGCGAGATCCGGATCGAAGGCCAGACTGTGTTCGCCGACGGCGCGCGGACCAAGGAATGGGACACCCTCAGCGGTGACGTCGGGATGATCTTCCAGACCTACACGCTGTGGCCGCACATGAACGTGCTGGACAACCTTACGCTCGCGCCGCGCAAGACCCGGGGCATGGCTGCGTCCGAGGCCCGGGACCGGGCGGAAGCGGCACTGGACGAGGTCGGCATGAAGCATCACATCCTCAGCCGCTCCACCCAGCTGTCCGGCGGTGAACGCCAGCGGGTGGCGATCGCCAGGGCACTGATGATGAAGCCGAAGCTGCTGCTTTGCGACGAGATCACCTCGGCCCTCGACCCGCCCGTCGCGGCCGAAGTGCTGGACGTCCTGCGCCGGCTGAAGGAAGAAGACAACATCGCCGTGGCCCTTGTCACCCATGACATGGCCTTCGCGTCCAAGGCAGCGGACCGGCTGGTGTTCTTCCTCAACGGCGAGATCGCGGTCAACACCACCCCGGACGAAGCCTTTGAGAACTGCAGCAACGCTGAACTGCAGAAGTTCGTTGACGCGGTCCGGTTCTAGGACCTCCAGGACCGTCCGCAGGCAAACCCTGAGAAAGGAAACACAGTGCACACCGTTGTGATCGGCGGGGGCGTCATCGGCCTGACGCAGGCCTACCATCTCGCCCGCGAGGGCGTCGGCGTCACCGTCATCGATGCCCGGGCCACCGGGCTGGGTGCTTCCAAGGTCAACGCCGGGTGGATATGCCCGGCTGAGTCGGCACCCGTGCCGGGACCCGGCGTCGTCCTCAAATCCATGAAGTGGATGCTCCGGCCGGACAGCCCGCTGTACATCCGGCCGTCCCTGGACCCGGCCTTCCTGCAGTTCATGTTCGGCATGTGGCGCAAGTCCAACGCCCGCGACCAGCGGGCGGGCTTCGAAGGCCATCTGCGCCTCGCCGATGACACGCTCCGCATCTTCGATGAGTACCGGGCCGACGGCATGGACTTCGAGATGCACACCGACGGGCTGCTCATGGCGTTCATGGAACAGGACAACTTCGACCACCACATCGACAACCTGGACCTGGCCTCACAGTACGGACGCCAGCCGAAGGTCCTGGACCGGGACGCCGTGCACGAACAGGAGCCGCTGCTGACCGACGGAGTCCTCGGCGGAATCTACTTCCCCCAGGAACGGCACGTCGATCCGGGCGCAATGGCCACGGCCCTGCACCGCAAGCTCCAGGCCATGGGCGTGAAGATCGTGGAGAACTCGCCAATCGATGCGGTAGAGCGCAACGGGGACCGGGTCACCGCAGTACACAGCGGTGGAAACCGGTACGCCGCGGACAACTTCGTCCTCGCCGCAGGCGCCTGGAGCGGGAACCTGTCGAAGCAGTTCGGGGTGGCGCTGCCGGTGCGCCCGGGCAAGGGGTACAGCGTGGAAGTCGCCCCGCTGGGACTGCGCAGCGCGGTCAACCTCTGGGACGCGAAGGTCGCTGTGACCCCCTTCAACGAACGCCTGCGGCTCGCCGGCACCATGGAGTTCGGCGGCCTCGACGAGAACATCAATCAAGTGCGGGTCGACGCGATCCTGCGGGCACCCGCGAAGTACTTCCGTGGCTGGGAGCCGCCCGCTACCAAGCCGGCGCCGATGGCAGGCATGCGGCCCATGACGCCGGACGGGCTCCCGGTCATCGGTCACCTCGGCCATCTCCAGAACACCTTTGTCTCCACAGGCCACGGAATGATGGGCGTCACCCTTGCCCCGGGCACCGCGGCCGCACTGACGGACTTGATGGTGCGCGGCCGCATGGCCCCCACCCTCCAGCCGTTCAGGGCCGACCGTTTCCGGGGCGTACAACGCCTCGAACCGGTCCCCGCGCCCTGACCCACATCACGCTTCCTGCGCGGTAACCGCGCGGGCCAAACCTCCGAAAGGACAACACATGTCACGCACCACGGTAGAGCTCCGCGGCATCCTCGCCGCCGTCACCACCCCGTTCACGGCCGACGCCTCCGCCGTCGACGAAGCCACATTGCGCAGCCAGGTGGAACGCCTCGTCGCCGCCGGCATCCACGGCCTGGTGCCCACGGGAACCACGGGCGAGTTCATGACGCTCAGCCCGGAAGAATACCGCCGCGTCATCGAGGTTTACGTTGACGCCGCAGCCGGCCGCATCCCGGTGATCGCCGGCATCGGCGCACTGTCCACACAGGGTGCCATCGAACTGGCCCAGCACGCGGAAAAGGTCGGGGCGGACGCCATCATGCTGGTTCCGCCGTTCTACGACCCGCTCAGCTTCGAGTCCCTCAAAGCGTTCCTGTCCGACGTCGCCGGGTCCATCAGCCTGCCGATCGTCTACTACAACGTTCCCGGCTGCACCGGCATCCAGCTGTCCGCCGACGAACTCTTCGAACTCGGCGAAATCGACGGCATCAACTACATCAAGAACACCTCCGACGACGCCGTGGGCCTGGCCCAGATGCTGGCGAACCCGAGCGACAAGATCAAGGCCTTCAACGGCTGGGACACCCTGACCTTCTTCGGCATCGCGAGCGGTGCAGAGGCATCCGTGTGGGGTACCGCGGGCGTGGTGCCCGAGCTCGCCGTCGAATTCTGGGAAGCCCTGGCCGAGAAGAAAGACCTGGACCGCGCTCGCGAACTGTGGAAGCACCTGTGGGCCATCAGCGACTTCCTCGAGTCCGTCAGCTACGTGGCCGGCATCAAGGCCGGACTGGAACTGATCGGGCAACCCGTCGGCCCTGCCCGGCTGCCGGTCCAGCCCCTTCCCGCCGAGGAACGTGAACGTTTCGCGCAGATCCTCTCCGCAGCGGGCGTCCTTCCGGTTACCGTCTGACAATGACCGAAAAACTCCTCCTCGACGCCATCGAGGTACACGCCGAGGGCGAGCCCGGCCGGATCCTTACCTCCGCCGCCGGGCTCGTCCAAGGCGCCACCATGGCCGAACGCCTGCAGTACTGCCGCGAAAACCTGGACTGGCTGCGCACCCTGATGCTCCACGAACCGCGCGGCTACCCGGGCCTGTGCTCGGTCATCCTGCTGCCGCCGGTCAACGAGGGCTCGGACTTCGGCATCGTGGTGCTCGAACAGGGCGGATTCACCCCGATGTCAGGGTCCAACACCATCTGCGCCGTGACCGCCGCGGTGGAAACCGGCATCGTTCCGGTCCGCGGACCGGAAACGACGGTCACGATCGACACCGCCGTCGGTACCGTCCAGGCGGTGGCGCATGTGCGCGACGACGGCAAGGTCACCTCGGTGACAGTCGCGAACGTGCCGGCGTTCGTCGTCGAACTCGACTTCCCGCTGGAGGTGCCTGAGTTCGGCACCGTTCCGGTGGACATCGTGTTCGGCGGGCAGTTCTTCGCCCAGGCGCGCGTGGCGGACCTCGGCCTTGAGCTGGACCCGGACAAAGGGAAGGAACTGGCGAGGGCCGGCGCCCTCATCAAGCTGGCCGCCCTGGAACAGATCCAGGTTGCCCATCCTGACAATCCCCTGATTTCCGGGGTCAACCTGGTCATGCTGCACAGCGGCGACCGGGCCCCCGGCAAGCAGGACCGCAACACGGTGGTGCTCTCCAACGGAAAGCTCCTGCGTGAGGACCCGGAAACCTGGACCGGCGCCCTGGACCGTTCGCCCTGCGGCACCGGGACAAGCGCCAGGATGGCGGCACTGCACGCCCGCGGCCAGCTGGCCATCGCGGAGGACTTTTCGCACCACAGCATCATCGGCAGTGAATTCATCGGGCGGCTGAGCGGGACGACGACGGCGGGCGGCCGGGAAGCCGTCCTGCCCACCATCACCGGACGCGGCTGGATCACCGGACGCAGCCAATGGGCGCTGGACCCGGACGATCCGTTCCCCGCCGGATACACCGTGGGCGACATCTGGGCGCCCGGCGCCTGAGACTCTCTCCCGCGAGTTGGCAGTTGGAGGCAGTGTTGCCGCGAAACATTGCCGCCAACTGCCAACTCGCGCACAAGAAACGAAAGAAAGCAGGAGTTGTGAGCCAATTCATCAACGGCAAGCTCGTCGACGGCACGTCCGGGCAGACCGTGGACGTTATCGATCCCTCCAACGGGACAGTCGTGGAAACCATCAGCCTTGCGGGCAGCGACGACGTGAAGCTTGCCGTGCAGGCCGCCCGGGACGCCTTCCCGGCGTGGTCGCGGGCAACCCCTGCCGAGCGCTCGGCGGTGCTGGTGAAGTTCGCGGCGCTCATGGAGGAACGCGCCGAGGAATTCGCGCAGCTCGAAAGCCGGCAGGCCGGCAAACCGATCCGGCTCACCCGCGAGTTCGATGTTCCGGGAACCATCGACAACATCGCGTTCTTTGCCGGCGCGGCCCGCAACCTGGAAGGCAAGGCCACCGGCGAGTACTCGGCGGACCACACCTCTTCCATCCGCCGCGAGGCGATCGGCGTGATCGGCTCCATTTCACCGTGGAACTACCCGCTGCAGATGGCGGCGTGGAAGATCCTGCCCGCCATCGCCGCCGGCAACACGATCGTCCTCAAACCTGCCGAGATCACCCCGCTCACCACCCTGCTCTTCGCCGAGGTCGCCACCGAGGCGGGCGTGCCTGCCGGGGTCATCAACGTCCTCACCGGCCGTGGCTCCACTGTCGGCGCGGAACTGCTCCGCCACCCCGATGTGGACATGCTCTCCTTCACCGGTTCCACCGGCGTCGGACGGACCGTCCTCGAAGCTGCTGCCACTACCGCCAAGCGGGTCCACCTGGAGCTCGGCGGCAAGGCGCCGTTCGTGGTGTTCGACGACGCCGACCTCGAGGCCGCGATCCACGGCGCCGTGGCCGGAAGCCTGATCAACGGTGGCCAGGACTGCACCGCTGCCACCCGTGCGATCGTCCACCGTTCCCTGTACGAGGACTTCATTGCCGGCGTTGCGGAGCTGTACGCGCACGTGAAGCTCGGCCCCACCCTGGACCCGGCCACGGACATGGGTCCGCTGGTTTCTCAGGTGCACCGGGACAAGGTGGCCGAGATGGTGGAGCGCGCCCGCGGCTACGCCCGGGTGATCGGCGGCGGAATTCCCGGTGGCGAGCTGGCCAACGGCTCCTACTACCTGCCCACCCTGGTGGCGGATGCGACGCCGGACAGCGAGATCTTCCGCGACGAAGTCTTCGGCCCGGTCCTGGCGGTGACCCCCTTCGACACCGACGACGAAGCAATCGCCCTCGCCAACGACACCCCGTATGGCCTGGCCGCCTCGGCCTGGACCCGGGACGTGTACCGGGCCAACCGTGCCACCCGCGAAATCCGCGCAGGTGCCGTGTGGGTCAACGACCACATCCCGATCATCAGCGAAATGCCCCACGGCGGCATGAAGCAGTCCGGTTTCGGGAAGGACATGTCCACCTACTCCCTGGACGAGTACACGGTGGTCAAGCACGTCATGTTCGACCTCACCGGCGAACAGGCCAAAGGCTGGCACCGCACGGTGTTCTCGCTGGATGCCGGCCATGAAGGTGGTGCTGCATGATCAGGCTGCCTGAAGTCCCGGACGGTGTGCAGCGGTTCGCCGGCCGGACGGCCTTCGTGACGGGAGCCGGCGGCGGCATCGGCTCCGCCATAGCCGAGCGCTTGGCCGCCGAAGGGGCACACGTCGTGGTCTGCGACGTGCGCGAAGATGCTGCCACTGAGGTCACGGACCGGCTGGCCGCCGCAGGGCATTCGGCGGAGGCACTCGCCTTCGACCTTTTGGATCCTGCGGCCTGCGCCGCCGCAGTCAACGATGTCGTGGCGCGCCGCGGGCGGCTGGACGTCTTGGTCAACAACGCCGGCGTCAACAGGCGCGGCGACCTGCTGGCCCTCCGCGAGGATGACTGGGACCTCAGCTTCGCGGTCAACGTGGATGCCATTTTCCATTTGTGCCGCGCCGCCGTACCGCACATGATCGACGCCGGCGGGGGAGCCATTGTGAACACCGCATCCCAATGGGGCTTGTACCCCGTGCCTGGTCATCTGGCGTACAACGTCACCAAGGCCGCCGTCGTCGCCCTGACCAAGAACCTGGCCCGGGACCATGCACCGCAGGGTGTCCGGGTCAACGCCGTTGCGCCCGGTGAGGTGCGCACGCCCATGCTCGAATCGAACCTGGAGCGCACGGGTCGCACGGTCGCGGACCTGGATGCCCTGGTTCCGTACGGGCGGATCGGGGAGACAGCGGAAATCGCCGCGCTCGTGGCCTTCCTGGCTTCGGATGAAGCCCCGTACCTCTGCGGCGCCGTCGTGGAAATCACCGGGGCACAGGCAGCCGGATGAGCGCCGGCATGCTGGACGGGCGCACCGTCCTGGTGACCGGCGCCTCCCGCGGCATCGGGCGTGCGACGGCGCGCGTGCTGCACCGGGAAGGTGCTTACGTAGTGGCCCACTACGGCAGGGACGCTGCCGCGGCGGAGTCGCTTGCGGCAGAGCTGGGGGATCGGGTGCTGACGGTGCAGGCCGATCTGGCGGATCCGGCTGCGCCCGCACGGCTGTGGGCCGAGGCCGTCGCCTGGCGTGGCTCGGTGGAGGTGCTCGTGAACAACGCCGGTGCGTGGATCGCCTCAGAGGTGACGGATACTGCCGCCTGGGCGGAAGGCTGGGACGCGAACCTGCAGTTGAACCTCCAGGCCCCTGCGGATCTTTGCCGCGAAGCGATCCTGCACTTCCGCGCCCGCGGAGGGGGCGTCGTCGTGAACGTCGCCAGCCGTTCCGCGCACCGCGGGGACGACGCCGGCCACCTCGCCTACGGCGCCGCGAAAGGCGGACTGCTCGCTCTCACCAAGGGCATCGCGCGCGGCTACGGCCGCGACGGAATCCTTGCGTACGCCGTCGCCCCCGGGTGGGTGGCAACTGATATTGCCGCGGCCGGAGGCATCGACGAGTCCCTGCTCGCCGGCCTGCCGCTCGGTGAAGTGACCCCTCCGGAGGACGTGGCGGAAGCCATCGCTTTCCTCGCTTCCGGACGTTCGCGGCATTCGACGGGTTCCACCTTGGACATCACCGGCGCCGACTACGTCCGCTGACATTCTTGCGAAAGGACGGTTCCTCAATGGACCTCAGACGCATCACCGACTGGACCACCCTCACCGGGGCCATCATCGAGATCCGCCAGCAGGGCAGGACGCTCGCCTGCGGCACGGTTGACGCCGTCACCTTTGACGGCGCAGTTCTGTGGCTGCAGGTTCCAGGGGTCGGCCGGAAGCTCTACGAGAAGGCCGGGTTCCATGAGGCATGGGCCGCCGAAGCGCGGGTGGGCTTCCACTACCGCGTGTCCGCGGGCGGCAGCGCCGCATAGCGAGTGCAACAGAAACGAAAGGAACGAACATGACCGGAGTGGTCGTCGTCGGCGTGGATGACAGCCCGACAGCACGCAAAGCCGCGCACACCGCGGCCAGGTTGGCGCAGGCCTTGGGGGCCAGCCTGCATGTGGTGACGGCGTTTGGCAGCGAACGCGGGGAAACCGTGGGAAGCGGCAGCGACCGCATGGTGGTGTCCGAGGCGAGCAAGGCCAAGGATGTGGCGGAGAAGGTGGCTGCGGAGCTTGGCCAGGCTCCGTTGGAGGTCATTCCTTTCGCGATCCATGGGAGCCCGCCCCAGGCCCTGGTCAAGCAGGCGGAGACGCACAATGCGCGGCTGATTGTGGTGGGCAGCAAAGGCATGCGCGGTTTGGGGCGCGTCCTGGGGAGCATCGCCACCGGCGTGGCCCACAATGCGCCTTGCGATGTGTACGTGGTGAAGACGGACGACGTTTAGCGGTCCGGCTGGCGGTTCCGGAAGATAGTCGAAAAAAGGGGGGGCGGGGTACGGATCATTCGTCCGCACCCCGCGCCTCTCGTGTCGAGTGCTGGGGCCGACTTAGACGCAGAGCTGCAGGATCGCCTTTGCCAGGACGTTGATTCCCGCAGCGCAGTCTTCCGGAGTGGAATACTCCCGCGGGTTGTGGCTGATGCCGTCGTACTGGCCGCGGACAAAAATCATCGCAGTGGGTGCGATGGCTGCCATTTCCTGTGCGTCATGGCCGGCGCCGGACATCAGTCGCATGGTCTCATGGCCCAGATCCTGTGCGGCTGTTGCGATTGCGGACTGGATCTCTTCGCTGAACGGAACAGCAGTGGTCTTCGCCATGCGCTTTGTTTCCACCCGCAGGCCCGGCTGCTTGTGCGGCAGTTCCAGCAGGAAGGCTTCGAGGTCTGCTTCGGCTTTTGCCATCAGGGCGTCGTCCGGGTTGCGAAGGTCGACGGTGATTTCAGCGAGGTCGGGAACGACGCTGGGAAGTCCCGGGGAAGTGCGGACATGTCCAACGGTGGCGCGCAACTGGCCGTAGAGGCCGGAGTCGACCATGGCGCGGACCTGGACGATGACCTGGGCGGCGGCGAGGCCGGCGTCGACCCTCAACTCGGTGGGAGTCGTGCCTGCATGCGCGGCACGGCCGTGCAGGGTCACCTTCTGCCACGAGATGGCCTGAACGCCGGTCACCACGCCGACGGCGAGGCCCTTCTGCTGTAGCACGGGACCCTGCTCGATGTGGGCTTCCACGTAGGCATGAGGTGCGTCCAGGCGCACGGGACGCTCACCCATGAAGCCAATCCGCTCGAGTTCATCGCCGAAGCGCAGCCCTGCTTCGTCCACCAAGTCGTAGGCGTAGTCGAGGCTCAGGCGCCCGGCGGCGACAGCGGAACCGAGCATGTCCGTCCCGAAGCGCACGCCTTCTTCTTCTGTCCAAGCGGCGATGACGAGCGGACGCCGGGTCTGAAGTCCTGCGTCATTAAGCGAGCGGACGAGCTCCAGCGCACCTAGGACGCCAAGGCAACCGTCGAACGCGCCAGCCGTTGCCACGGTGTCGATATGTGAGCCGGCCATGACGGGGGCTGCTGACGGCTCGGTACCCTCGCGGCGGCCGAAGATATTGCCCATCTGGTCGACGGTAACGTCAAGGCCGGCTTCTTCCATCCAGCTCATCACCAGCCGGCGCCCCTCGCGGTCTTCGTCCGTGAGGGACTGCCGGTTGATGCCGACCAGGCCGGTTGCTGCGTCATCGTAGGCGCCGATCTTCGCCAGTTCCATCAAGGATTGCCAGAGCCGCTCGCCATTGATGGTGAGCGTGGATTCCTCGGTGGTGATGGTCTCAGTCGTCATGGGAGTGCTCCTTGAATTAGGTAAACCAAGCGGTCCATACGACAGTACGAGCGCATCATTGATGGCGTCGATAAGATGATCCAAAGCAGTAATGCTGAATATTTTGCATGTATTGAGGGGCGCGAATGTACAACGTCAACCGGATGCGGCTGCTCCGGGAAGTGAAGGTGCGTGGGACCCTTGCGGCGGCGGCAGAAGCGCTGGGGTACAACCCTTCGTCGGTTTCCCATCAACTGAAGCTGCTGGAGCAGGAGGCCGGAGTTCCGCTGTTGGAGCCATCAGGCCGGAAGGTCCGGCTCACGGACGAGGCCATGATCCTCGTTGGGCACGCCGAAGGCATCATCCGGCATCTGGAAGCGGCCGAAGCCGACATCGCGTTGGCCAGCCGGACCGTTCGGGGGACTGTCCGTGTGGCGTGCTTTCAAACGGCAGCGCATACAGTCCTGCCCCGGGCGGTCCTGGCTCTCCGCTCGCAGCATCCGGACCTCACTGTGAAGGTTGCCCACATTCCGGTGGAGGATGCTTTACCGGCCCTCTTGGCCAGGGATTTTGATGTTGTCCTTCAGGAGGATTTTCCAGGGCACCCCCAAGTCGCCCTGGAAGGTGCAGACATCGTCGCCGCCGGCATGGACCGTCTGTGGTTGATCACGCCCGCGGATGAGGGTCGTGGGAACCTTGCCGATTTATCGGACGCGAACTGGATCATGGAGCCCCCGGGGACTCTCGCCAGGCGATGGAGCACCGGGATGTGCAGGAATGCAGGTTTCGAACCGCGGGCGGCATATGAGTCTTCGGATGTCTTGCTTCATGTGCGCCTGGTCGGGGCAGGCCTCGGCGCCGCGCTTGTTCCAGGTCTCGCACTTGCCGCCGCCGGGGGACACGGGGTCAAGGTTCACGCCCTCCCTGGTGAACCGGCGCGGCGCATAGCAATTGCGACCCGACGCGGGAGTAGCCAGGCGCCTGCCATCGCTGCCGTAAAGCAGGCCATCATGAAAGAGCTTGCCGGGCAGCTTGCTGAAGAAGACCGGGGCACTTCCGTAGGCTGAAACGCCGACGGCGGTGACCGCCGACTCTCGCATGATGCGAAGGGCCGGCGGTCACCGCCGCAGGTGTCAGGGGTCCAGGACCCGCCTCAGGAGCGCTGCGCGTCCTCAGGCTGCCTTGAAACTGCCGCCGCGCGGATGTTGTTGCGAGCCAGGAACCAACCAGCGATGAGCAGTGGGACGATCAGTGCGATGGAGCCGATGGTGTAGGTGCCAACCGGGTAATCCATACCCATCAGCACGAGGACCGCCAGGAGGAACACCAAGGTGATGATCCCGGTCCACGGCGCCCCGAACATGCGGAAGGACGGACGGCTGACCTTGCCTTTGCGGGCCCAGGACCAGAGACGAAGCTGGCAAAGGACGATGGTTGCCCACGCCACGATCAGGCACAGCGATGAAACGTTCAGGACGATCTCGAAGGCCGCTTCCGGCACGATGGCGTTGAGGCCAACGCCAAGGAGCGCTACGGTTCCGGTCATCATGATTCCGCCGTACGGCACACCATTCTTGCTCATGCGGCCTGCGAATTTGGGGGCGGACCCGGCCGCTGACAGGGAGCGCATGATCCGCCCCGTCGAATACAGGCCGGCATTGAGCGAAGACAGGGCCGCGGTGAGCACAATCAGATTCATGACAGTGTCTCCGCCGGCGATCCCTATGGCGCCGAAGAAGGTGACAAACGGGCTTTCTCCGGCCTTATAGGCGGTGTAGGGGAGCAGGCAGGACAGAAGAAGGACGGACCCCACGTAGAAGATGCCGATCCGGAAGACGACGGCGTTGATTGCCTTGGGCATGACCTTGTGCGGATTCTCGGTTTCGCCTGCTGCCGTGCCAACGAGCTCGATGGCGCCGTAGGCAAAGATGACACCTTGAATGACGATCAATGCGGGCAGCACTCCGTTCGGGAACATTCCTCCGTTTTCCGGGATCATGGTGAAACCGGCAGGCTGGCCGGCAACCGGGGTTCCGAAGGCCACGAAACAGATGCCGATGACGAGGAAGGTAACGAGGGCCAGGACCTTGATGAGGGAGAACCAGAACTCAAGTTCGCCGAAAACTTTGACCGACAGCAAATTCAGGCCGAGCACCAGGACCAAGGCGCCCAAGGCAAAGACCCATTGGGGGATATCGGCGATTGCCGGGACGTATTTCTTGAAGAAGCTGATGTAGAGGGCTACGGCGGTGATGTCGACGATGGCGATCATGGACCAGTTCAGCCAGTAGAGCCAGCCGACAGCGAAGGCAGCTTTTTCGCCGAAGAACTCGCGGGCGTATGAAACGAAGGATCCGGACGACGGCCGGTGCAGGACGAGTTCCCCGAGTGCCCGGAGGATCAGGAATGCGAAGAAGCCACATACGGCATAGACGATGAGGAGGCCGGGGCCCGCCGCGGCGAGGCGGCCGCCCGCACCCATGAACAAACCTGTGCCGATTGCCCCGCCGATGCCGATCATTTGGATCTGCCGGGCGCTGAGCCCCTTGTGATAACCCTGTTCCTCGTCGCGGAAGACCGCCGTCCCGACGTCGGGACGGGGTTGGGAGACCGGGGCCATGGTGGCCCCTGAATTGAGTGGTGAGGGCATGGGGGAACCTGCTTTCGGGAGGGGATGGCAACCGGTGCAGCCGCGGGCGGCGCTGATTTGTGGTGCCGGTCACTGTGCGACCCATCCTGCCGGGCTGATCCGGAAAGAAAAAGCGCAGATTCGTGGCCCATGTTGTGAAGGAGAACTGGAAATAGCGGTGCCGGAGCCCGTTGAGGTTGAAGTAAAAATGGATGGTCATTTCCAAAAAGATTCGCTTTTTCTTTATCTTCCTCTGCCGGATCATGGATTCATGCCTTCCACAAACACCGCCTTTTGGTACGCAAACCCCGCAGCCCGGCAGTGGCAAACGCCTGCTCCGGCGTCCGCCCTGTCCTTCCACCAAACGCTGGAGGGGTATGCGCCGACGCCTCTGACCTCCTTGCCCTCAATCGCAGCTGAGCTTGGTGTAGGAAAGGTCTTCCTGAAGAACGAATCCGACCGTCTCGGCCTGCCTGCGTTCAAGATTCTCGGTGCGTCCTGGGCTACGTGCCGAGTCCTGTGCGAACGCTTCGGACTCGACATCGCTTCCGTGACTGTGGACCAGCTCCAGGACTTCCTGGCGACCTTGGAAGCCAGTGCGCGGCCCGTCCTGGTGACTGCGACCGACGGAAACCACGGCCGCGCTGTGTCCCGCATGGCGCGGCTCCTTGGCATTCGTTCAAGGATTTATATCCCCAACGGCCTGAGCGCCGCGGCAATCGACGGGATCAAGGGTGAAGGCGCCGAGCTTGTCCCGCTCGACGCCACCTATGACGAGGTTGTCGAAGCGGCCTCGGTGTCCGTTGCTGACAGCGAAACGGACCTGCTTGTGCAGGACACCTCATGGCCTGGGTACACCGACATCCCGCGCTGGATTGTGGACGGTTACACCACCTTGTTTGCCGAAGTGGATGACGCCTTGGCCGCCCTTGGCTCGGAGCGCCCGTCCCTCGTGGCATGCCCCGTCGGAGTGGGTTCCCTTGCCCTCGCGCTGGTGGACCACTACCGGAGCCCGGCCGCCCTGGGGAGCCCGTCCCTGCTCAGCGTGGAACCGCAGACCGCGGCATGCATCGTGCAGTCCCTGCTTGCCGGCGAGCCGGTGACTGTGGACACGAGCTTTCCCAGCATCATGTCCGGACTGAACTGCGGAACGCCCTCCGAGCTCGGCTGGCCTTCGCTGAGGTCCGGCCTGGATGCGGCGGTCAGCGTCACGGAAGAAGAATGCCGGCAGGCGGTCCTGGACCTTTCCGCCCTGGGCCAGGACGCCGGTCCTTGCGGAGCGGCGACGCTGGCAGGGGTGCGGAATGCCCTGGCCGACGAGGGGCGCCGCCGCCAGCTTGGAATCGGACCGGACTCCGTTGTCGTCCTGGTCAGCACCGAAGGCCTCGCCGCCAACCCCCTCCGATGAACGGATTTCCGACATGACACAGCAAACACAACCTTCCACGGCACTTCCATTGCTCGCTGATCCGGCGGAACTCCTTAAGGAGCTCGTTCGCATCAACTCAGTGAATCCGGGCCTCGTGGCCGGGGCACCGGGAGAGTCGGCGATCGCAGACTTTACTGCCTCGTGGCTTGAGGACCACGGTTTCGTGGTCAGCCGGCTGGAAGATGTCCCTGGGCGCCCATCCATCGTCGGGGTCGCGAAGGGAAGCGGAAGTGGTCGCAGCCTGATGTTCAATGGGCATCTCGACACTGTCACCTTGTCCGGATACGACGGTGACCCGCTCGAACCGCGGGTCGAAGACGGGAAGATGTTTGGGCGCGGCACGTTCGACATGAAAGCAGGCATCGCCGCGATCCTTGTCGCCGCCGCCTCGGCGGCAACGCGACCCCACCGCGGGGACATCATCGTCGCCCTCGTGGCCGACGAGGAATACGCAAGCGCCGGCACCGAAGAAGTTCTCCGGCACTTCAGCGCGGATGCTGCCATCGTTTCCGAACCCACTCACGAAGACGTCGTGACTGCCCATCGCGGATTCGCGTGGTTTGAAGTCGCCATCCATGGCACCGCAGCGCACGGTTCACGCCCCGACCTCGGCGTCGATGCCATTGCCAAAGCCGGCCGCTTCCTCGCCGGCCTGGATGACCTCGGCAAGAGGCTCGCCAGCGGACCACGCCACGAGTCCTTGGGCACCGGGAACATTCACGCATCGATGATCCGTGGAGGCGAGGAAATCTCCAGCTACCCCGCGCTCTGTGAAATCTCCATAGAGCGCCGGACCATCCCGGGCGAGAACGCCGACACGGTGGAGGCTGAGCTGCGCTCCATCCTGGACTGTATTGCTGCAAGCGACCCTGACTTCCGCTACACCATCAAACGCGGCCTGGAAAGGCAGCCCTTCGAAGTCGGCGCCGATGAGGCCATCGTGCAGACGCTGCTCGCTGCGGCCAAGGAGACCATCGGCAAGGACCTGGTGCTTCGTGGGGAGCCGTTCTGGACGGACGCTGCATTGATGCAGGCCGCCGGAATACCTGGCTTGCTGTTCGGAATCGATGGCGGCGGTGCCCATGCGGCCACTGAGTGGATCGATCTGCAATCCCTTGTACGCGTCACCACTGCCCTGACCCGCGCCACCATCGATTTCTGCAACTGAGAGAAGAAAATGACTACCACCACCCAACAGGCCTCCACCGAACACGCCTCCACCCGTGAACGCCTGGCAGAACTTGGCTTCGAGCTGCCAGCAGGCGCGGCTCCGGTTGCGAGCTACGTGCCCGCTGTGCGGGCCGGGAGCATCGTGTATACCTCGGGGCAGCTCCCCGCTGAAAACGGCGTTCTCGCGGCTACGGGAAAAGTCGGAGATGGCATCACCGCGGACCAGGCAGCCGGTTTGGCAGCGACGTGCGTCCTCAACGCCCTCGCAGCTGCGGGCACCCAAGGCGACCTCGATAGCGCGAGGATCCTCAAAGTGGTCGGATTCGTGGCGTCCGCTCCCGGCTTCAGCGGTCAACCCGCCGTCGTCAACGGGGCAAGCGAGCTGCTGCTTCAAGTCTTCGGCGAGAGGGGGCAGCACGCCCGCTCCGCCGTCGGCGTCGCCGAGCTGCCCTTGGATGCGCCGGTGGAAGTCGAACTTGTCCTAGAGTTTTCCTGATACAAGCTGCATTGCGTAGATACGCCGAACACAGTAGGGACTGGATGTGCTGAACATCGGCCGGCTAAGGGTCTTGCGGGAACTTCATCACCGCAAGACCCTGTCGGCCGTAGCCGCGGCTCTTGCTTACAGCACGTCATCGGTATCCCAGCAGGTGCGCCTTCTTGAGAAGGAGGTGGGCGTCCGCCTGGTGGAGCCCGTGGGGCGCCGCCTCCAGCTCACGCCGCAGGGTCTCATCCTCGTCACGCACGCCGAAAAGATCCTTGACATGCTCGAACGGGCGGAGGCGGATCTTTCAACGTCCCTCCAGGAACCAACGGGAACAGTCCGCATTGCGGCATTCCAGTCGGCCGCCATGACCTTCCTCCCGAAGATGATCCGGGAACTGCAGGACCTGCACCCGAAAGTCACAGTCGAGTTCCACCAAGGCGAACCAGAGGAAACCCTCCCGGCACTTCAATCCGCGGAATACGACCTGGCAATAGTCGAGTCCTATCCCGGGCTGCCCGTTCCTTCCGTTCCCGGCATTCACTTCGAAACTCTGTTTGAAGATCCCCTGTGGCTGGCCATGGACCAGGCCAAGGCCGCGAACCTGACACCAGGAAACAACCTCATCGCCCAGTTATCCGATGCCGGCTGGGCGGTTGAAGCCGAAGAATCCGCCCCGCGCACCTGGGTCATCAACGAATGCCGCAAGTCGGGCTTCGAACCCAGGATTGTTTGCTCCTCCGAAGATCTCGCCGCCCAGTTGCGCTTCGTGGAAGCAGGAATTGCTGTTGCGGTTTTGCCGGGCCTCGCTCTTGAGAATGCCGCCTCGCATGTCCGGAAATTTCCTGCGGCACGCGGAATTCAAAGCCGCGAAGTCATCCTTGCAGCGCGCAAGGCCTCGCGGGACCGCCCGGCGATCGAAGTCACGGTCCAGGCGCTCCGGCGGGCCAGCGTCCCCTACCTATCGAAATAATGCCGCGAGCGGACACCGACCTCCCATGGCCGGTCCGCGACGGTGGTACCCGGCAGATCAGGGCGCGTCGCCAACGGCCTCCCTGGAGAAGTCAGGAAGGCGCCGTCCGTGCGCCGGAACTCCGCACCGTATTTTGACTGGACTTGCGCAGCAGGGGCAGCGGACGCGGTGCCACTACCTGTTTCATCACGATGGTGGAGTTCAGGCTCTGCACGCCCGGCAGCTTGGCGAGTACGCCGTCGTAGAGCTTTTGGTAGGCCTCGCGGTCAGCCGCGACGACGCGGATCAGGTAGTCGGGTTCGCCGAACAGCCGCTGTGCCTCGATGACTTCGGGAACGGTGGCGAGGGCGGCGTCGAACTCGGTGACGGTGTCCGGGCTTTTCAACGTGGCGAAACAGAAGACCTCAAAACCGAACCCGGCAGCCACCGGGTCCACCAGCGTGCGGTAGCCCTGGATGGTGCCATTGGCCTCCAAGTCGCGCACACGGCGCTGGCAGCGGGAGAGGCTCAGCCGGATCCGGTTCGCCAAGTCTGTGAGAGTAATTCGCCCCTCCGGTTGCATGATCGCAAGTATTTCCCGGTCAATGCTGTCCATGCAGGAGATTCTAGCGCTCTGGCGCATCAGATGAGCAAGAATTCAGGAACACCTTGCGCGCCTTCTTTCCTAGCATTTACAGCAACCCCAAAAGCAGCACAAGCAAGGAACGGTATGACAAGCGTCTCAGCAATCCTCCCGGCCGGACCGGACTCCGTAACCGGCGCCTCCCTCTTCGACGAAGTGGTGGACCGCCGGAACACCAATTGCATGAAGTGGTCGTACAAGGACCGTCTCCTCGCACCGGACGAGGCCGCAGCGGACCCCCTGCCCATGTGGGTGGCGGACACTGACTTCAAGGCACCCCAAGCGGTGATCGACGCGCTGCATGAGGCGGTTGACCACGGCATCTTCGGGTACCCGGGCGGTGCCACCTCCAGCTATGTCGATGCCGTGACAGCTTGGCAGGCCAAGCGCTTCGGATGGGAGGTGCCGGCCGAATGGGTCATGCAGACCGCGGGCATCATCACCACGCTCAAGACGGCGGTGCAAGCCTTTTCCTCGCCAGGCGACTCGGTGCTGATCCAGCCACCCGTTTACGCGCACTTCCATGACGACGTCCGTATGAACGGCCGCCACCTTGCCTTGGCGCCGCTGGAGCGGACCGAGGATGGGTACCGCTTCAACGCGGCAACCTTCGAAGCCGCAATCCGCCCCGACACCAAAATCTTCATCCTGAGCCACCCCCACAACCCCACCGGCAACGTGTGGTCCGAGGAGGAGCTCCGGACCATGGGGGAGATCTGTGCCCGCCACGGTGTCCTGGTGATTTCCGATGAGATCCACCAGGACCTCATCATCAACCCCGCAAAGCGCCACATTCCGTTCGCTTCCCTGGGGGAGGAGTTCGCCAGGAACAGCGTTACCTGCACCGCCCCGAGCAAGACTTTCAACCTTCCGGGCCTGCAAAGCGCGAATGTCTTCGTCCCCGACCGGCGCCTCCGCGAGGAACTTGCCCGGCAGTACGAACGCAACATGTTCCCCTTGGTGAATGTTCTGGGCATGGTCGCCGCCGAGGCCGCCTACACCCACGGCGAACCCTGGCTTGAAGAGATGCTCGGCTACCTGCGCGGAAACCACTCCCACTTTGCGCAGAGCGTCAACGAGGCACTGCCGCAGCTCAAAGTCCTTCCCGCCGACTCCCTGTACCTGGCCTGGATGGACTGCCGCGGCCTGGGCATGGAGGCAGCCGAGCTGGATAAGTTCATGCTCACCAAGGCGCGGCTCTGGTTGGACAAGGGCCAGAAGTTCGGGATCGAAGGCCACGGCTACATGCGGGTGAACCTTGGCTGTTCCCGGAGCACCGTCGATGAAGCGATCCGCCGGCTGACCGCCGCGGTCAACAACACCTGAAAGAAGGCGATCCATGACTATTTCCCTTGAGGCCCGGCTGGCTGACAACGGCATCGAACTGCCGGAACCGGCGCGATCCGTTGCGGCCTACCTGCCCTACGTCCACAGCGGGAACCTCCTGTTCACCTCCGGCCAGCTTCCCCTGCGGGACGGTGCGCTGGTGGCAAGCGGACGGCTCGGAGCCGGCGTCGACGTTCCCGCCGGACAGGAAGCCGCCCGGTGGTGCGCCGCCAACGTCCTGGCCCAGGCGCGGGACGCGCTGGGCAGCCTGGACCGCGTGGCACGCCTGGTGAAGATCACGGTCTTCGTCGCCAGCGATCCGGAGTTCACCGAACAGCACCTCGTTGCGAACGGCGCCTCCGAATTCTTCCTCGAAGCGCTCGGCGACGCCGGACGCCACTCCCGCTCCGCCGTCGGCGTGGCCGCACTCCCGTTGGGCGCCGCAGTCGAAGTCGAAGCGATTTTCGAAACGCTCTGATCCCGTAACCCGAACACTGCACATTCCCCAGCAGCACCCTGGCCGGCCGGATTGCCCCCGCCCCTGCGGGAACACCGCCACACCGGGTCCTTTCCGGCCGGCCCCTCCCTGGCCCCCAGCCTTCTTCGGCACTCTGACCGACGCTGGGTTTCCGTCACGCATCTCCCCACTGAATGGCCCATCCACCGGGCCGTTGTTTCCCCTGCCCTTCAACGGCGAAGGCCCTCCCATACAAGGAAGAAGACTGCGGTATGAGCAACATTCCTGCACTCAAGGCTGCCCAAAAACACCCCGCACAAGGCTCCAACGGGGCCAAAACCCCCGAGAAAGAAAACCTCAGGCGGGACCTGAAAAGCCGGCACATCCAGATGATCGCCATGGGCGGAGCGATCGGCACAGGGCTCTTCTACGGCTCATCCTGGGCCATCCAGACCGCCGGCCCGGCAATCATCCTCACGTACCTGGTGGGCTCGATCGCCATCTACTTCGTCATGCGCGCCCTCGGCGAAATGTCAGTGGAGGAGCCCGTTTCAGGGGCCTACATTTCCTACGCCAACCGGTACATCCACCGCTTCGCCGGCTTCCTGAACGGCTGGAACGCGCTGATCTTCCTGCTGGCCACAAGCGCGGCCGAGCTGAATGCCCTGGGCCGCTACGCCCAGTACTGGTTCCCGGGACTGCCGATCTGGGTCCCCGCGGCGATCGCTGTGCTCGTGATGTTCACGGTCAACATCATCGGCGTGAAGTTCTATGGCGAGTCGGAATACTGGTTCGCCATGGTCAAAGTCCTGGCCATTGTTGCCCTGATTGTTTTCGGCCTCGCCATGATTTTCTTCGGAGTGGGCAACGGCGGCCAGCCCGTGGGCTTCGCAAACCTCACGGAGCACGGGGGTTTCTTCCCCACCGGAATCAGCGGAGCGATCCTTGCCATCGTGATGGTTGCCTTCTCCTTTGGCGGGATCGAAAACCTGGGCCTTGCAGCCGGTGAAGCCAAGGACGTCGACAAGAGCATGCCCAAGGCAGTCAATGCAACGTTCTGGCGCCTGATGATCTTCTACGTTGGTGCCGTTGCCGTCCTCGTCACGATCTACCCGTGGAGTTCCCTGACGGGCAAGGGCAGCCCGTTCGTTGATGTCCTTTCCAAGATGGGCATCCCCGCAGCAGCGTCCATCCTCAACCTGGTGGTGATCGTGGCCGTGCTCTCCGCCGTCAACGCCTCCGTCTTCACCAACAGCCGCACCCTCTACAACCTCTCCCTCCAGGGAAACGCACCCAAGTACCTCGGCACGGTCAACAACAAGTTCGTTCCGGCCCGGTCCGTCCAGACCGTCTTCGGAATCATGATCGGCAGCGTTGTGCTGAACATGATCATGCCGGAGCATGTGTTCGAGATCTTCTCGTCCGTCACGGTGTTCGGCCTGATCTGCGCATGGTCCTCGATCGTGATCAGCCACTTGAAATTCCGCCGTATCCGCATCCGCCAGGGGGACGCGGGGGCCATCAAGTACAAGGCTCCGTTCTATCCCTACAGCAACTACATTTCGCTGGTCTTCGTTGCGGCCGTGATCGTCTGCATCGCCATCCTGCCGGACATGCGCACCGGACTCTACGTCGCTGCCGGCTGGGTCGCCGTCGTCTTCGTGGCGTACAAGTTCTACACCAGGCGCCAGGCGCGGCAGGCCGTGGCACAAGAATCCACAGCCCAAGAAACCGCAACCCACCACCAGCGCGCCTCCCTGTAACAGCAATTTCCCCGCTTCGGTGGCCCCTCGGAGACCTTCCGGTCCCGCGGGGCCATCCGTTGTTTCCAAACCCCCGGCTCAGACTTTGAAAGGAACCCCGATGAGCACCGCATTCCAGATCACCCCGTCAAACGAAATCCTGCCGGCCCCGGACCGGGAAAAGGCCTTGGAGAATCCCGGCTTCGGCAGGTACTTCACGGACCACATGGTGACGGCTGAATGGACTGAAGGAACGGGTTGGCACAGTGCACAGCTGCGTGGGCTTGCTCCACTGCAGATGCACCCGGCCACCGCAGTGTTCCACTACGCGCAGGAGATCTTCGAGGGGTTGAAGGCCTACCGCCACAGTGACGGAAGCGTGTGGCTGTTCAGGCCGGAAGCCAACGCCGCGCGCTTCGCCCGTTCGGCCAAACGGCTCGCCTTGCCCGTTTTGGACGAGAAGCTGTTCCTGGCCGGCGTTGAGGAACTGGTCAGGGCGGACAAGGACTGGGTTCCCGCGCACGGCGGCGAGGGCAGCCTGTACATCCGGCCCTTCATGTTCGCTTCCGAAGCCTTCCTCGGTGTGCGTGCCGCCGCCCAGGCAACCTTCTGCATCATCGCCTCGCCTGCGGGGGCATATTTCCCTGACGGCCCCACGGGTATCAGCCTGTGGGTCAGCCGTTCCCTCAGCCGGGCGGCCGAGGGCGGAACAGGAGCCGCGAAATGCGGCGGCAACTATGCAACGGGCCTGGCAGCACAGGAAGAGGCGCGCGCCAACGGCTGCGAGCAGGTGTTGTACCTCGACGCCGCCGAACATGAATGGATCGAGGAATCCGGCACCATGAACATTTGCCTGGTGACCTCAGACGGCGAACTGCTCACCCCGGGCCTCGGAACAATCCTGGAAGGCGTTACCAGGGACAGCATCCTCGCCCTCGCCGCGGAGCACGGCCTCAGGCCGGTCGAACGCCGGATCGGGCTGAGCGAGGTACAGCAGCGCTGCGAGGACGGCACCATCACCGAAATCTTCGCCACCGGCACGGCCGCCGTCATTACCCCCATCATCAGCATCAAGAGCGCTGGAACGGACATCACCGTGGGGTCCGGCCGGCCTGGAAAACTCGCCCTCGAACTGCGGGAGCACCTCCTGGGTATCCAGTACGGTACCCGTCCGGACAGCCACGGATGGATGCGCCGTGTTGCCTAGCCGGACCATAACGGCGGCCTATGGGTGTATTCAGTTGGCGCTCCTACCCGCCTTTTCCAAGTCCCATTAGTTTCAAGATGAACCCTGAACGAGGGTCCACATCGTCGGAATTTCCCCGAAGAGGAGTTATAGGAATGGCTTATCTCGAAATCACCCTGAAGATCGACGGCGACGACCGTCCGGCGGCAGCCGGCGTCTACCAGAAGTACAAGCAGCCGTTCCTCGACACGGTCGCCGGCGCCACAAGCAAGGAACTGCTCGTCCGCGATGAAGACGTCCAGGTACTCCACGGTTTCGCCACCGTCCAGGACGCGGAAAGCTACCTTTCTTCGGAGCTCTTCACGAAAGACGTCGTTACCGGCCTCTCTCCGCTGCTGAAGGCGGACCCCGAGGTCCGCATCTACGAAACGCCCGCTCTCTAAGCCCATTTCAAGGAGGAACATCATGAGCTACCACGACCACGGCGACTACGCCTACATGCGCAAGCTTCGCGAGGGCGCTCCGGACGCCGTCAAGGCCTTCGCTGCGTTCGACGAGGCCGCGCTGAAGGGCGAAAGCAAGGTGATTTCACGTAAGTATTCGGAACTCATCGCCGTCGCCGTCGCCCTCACCACCCAGTGCCCGTACTGCATCGAGAGCCACGTCAAGGCGGCGCAGGCAGAGGGCGCCACGGAGGAAGAGCTGGCCGAGACGGTCATGATCACCTCGGCTTTGCGCGCCGGCGGTGGCCTGGCGCACGGTTTCATGGCCATGAAGTTCTTCGAACAGGGAGCCGCTGCCCACAACGGCCACCAGGCTGTCGCGGCCCACGCCTGAGCCGCAGGGTTCGAGTGCCGCCTCCGGTTTGCTGCCGGGGGCGGCACCGCTGTTACCCCCGATGCCAATACCCCGACGCCGGTCGGCCGGCTTTTAGTTGTTGGCGATGCTTTCGGCGAGGGCGGCCAGTTCCGGGGCGAGGAACGCCTGCGGGTGCCATACCGCTTCGTAGAAGATCTCGACGTCCTGGCCGTCTTCGACCAGCCTGCGGTACTGGACATCCGCGGAGGTGAGCTTCGACTGCGGAATGATCGCCAGCCCGAGGCCCAGATCAGCCCAGTGCTCCAGGACCCGGTAGCTTGATGCCTGGCCCGGGTACGGGCTCCACGGCACTCCCTGGGTCTCGAACAGCTGCGAGGTGAAGGTGGTGAGCCCGCAGGTATCGGGCACCAGGATGAACTGCTTTCCGGCCACGTCGCCGAGCTCCATGGGGGATTCTTCCTCGGCCGCGGAGTCCAGCACCACCACGGGTTCGGAATCGATGATGCGGTGCTCGAAGCGGGGGAGGGGCTCCACTGAGGGAATCAGCACGATATCGAGTTCGGAGTCCAGCAGGCCCTGCCGGAGTTCACCCATGTTGGCCTCGCGCAGGACCAGGTCCCTGGGCGGCGAGAGCTCCCGGACGGCCTCAAAGGCCCGGGCCACGAGCTCGGGACTGATCAGCGGTGACACACCAATGTGGATGCTGCGGTCATCGGCGGGCGCGGTGAGCCGCTGCGCTTCGGCGGAAACTGCGTCCACTCCGGACAGGGCACGTTCGATCAACGGCAGGAGCCGGGAGCCGAATGCCGTTTGGGTGACGCCCCGCGGGGAGCGCTCGAAGAGGCGCTCTCCGAGCCGTTCCTCAAGCTTGGCAATACCGTTGGACAATGCCGGTTGCGTGACACCGTAGGCTCGGGCGGCGGCGCTGAAGGATTGTGTCTCCGCTACCGCCTGGGCGTACCGCAGTCCCTCGAGGCTCAAACGCTCGCTCATAACCATCCTTTATGGCTCCATTCACAAAACTTACCCATGGCTGCACCCCCATAAAGCGTAAGCTGCCTTTGACCAGAACGCATCCATAATCAGCTTGTATTGCATCAGCTAAGGAACCGGAGCCGACAGTGCCGAACGCCCCCATCATGATGGGCAGCTGTGCCCCAAATACGCCGCTCGTCCCGCTGCCGGCGCAGCACGGGCCGCTCAAGGACGGGTGGGTACGCATCGCCGTGGAGGCCAGTGGGGTGTGCTACGCCGATCTTGGTGCCGCAAAGGCGCCCAAAGCCTCCGAGGCGGAACCCGTCACACCCGGGCATGAAATCGCGGGCGTCATCACCGCCGTCGCCGAAGGCGTCGCCGGCTGGCGCCCCGGGGACCGCGCCGCCGTCGGCTGGTTCGGCGGCAGCTGCGGGCATTGCGCATTCTGCCGCTCCGGCGATCCCGTGCACTGCCCCGAACGCAAGATTCCCGGCCTCTCGTACCCGGGCGGCTGGACACAGAGTGTCCAGGTCCCGGCGGATGCCCTCGCGCGTATCCCCGACGGGATGGACATGTTCGACGCCGCCCCCATGGGTTGCGCCGGAGTGACCACCTTCAACGCCATCCGGCACGCCGGTGTGCCGGTGGGCGCCACGGTCGCCGTTTTCGGAGTGGGCGGGCTGGGACACCTCGCGGTCCAGTTCGCACATGCCATGGGCTACCAGACGATTGCCATTGCCCGGGGGAGCGAACGGGAAGCGGCAGCCCTGGAACTGGGTGCCGGCCTGTATATCGACAGCAGCGCAACACCGCCCGGCGCCGCGCTGGCTGCGCTCGGCGGCGCCGACCTCATCGTGAACACCGCTGCCAGCAGCGAAGCGGGAACAGAACTGATGAAAGGTCTACGGATCCGCGGGCACATGGTTCTCATCGGCGTCGACGGCGGACGCCTGGACATTCCGGTGGCGCAAATGGTGATGAACGGCCACAAAATCAGCGGCCACCTCACCGGCAGTGCCCTGGACACCGAGGAAACCATGGCCTTCGCCCACGCACATGGCATCCGTCCCGTCATCGAGAAGATGCCGCTGGAAGCGGCAAACGACGCCGTGGCGCGTCTGGCCGGTGGAAAGGCGCGGTTCCGCATCGTCCTCGACCCCTCGGCCGCACGATGACTGCAGGCAAGGCAAGCGAACACGGCTGGGACGCCGTCGTCGTCGGGGCCGGAATCGCAGGCCTGACGACGGCGGACGCGCTGCAGCAAGCGGGCCGGAGCGTGCTCTGCCTCGAAGCCCGCGGGCGGGTTGGCGGCCGGGCGCACAGTGTTGCCGAAGGTCCGCACGCGGTCGATCTGGGCGCCACGTGGTTCTGGGACAACGAAGCCTTGATCCAGTCGCTGCTGCCGGGCCTGGGGCTTGGCGCTTTCCGGCAGTCCACCGCTGGCGATGCCCTGTTTGATGCCCAGGATCCCAATCCCCAGCGACTGGACGGCAACCCCGTCGACGGGCCTGCCTGGCGTTTCTCCGAGGGTGCCCAGAGCCTCGCCTCGGCCCTCACTGCGCGGCTTGCCCCCGGGACCCTGCGGCTCAGCCAGCCGGTGCTCGCCATCCGGTACGGACAGCACGGCGCCACGGTCGAAACAGCGGACGCTTCCTTCAGTGCGGGACACGTCGTCATGGCGGTCCCGCCGTCGCTGGCAGAGGCCGCGATCTCCTTCACCCCGGAGCTTCCGCACCCGGTGCGGGAGACCGCCGTCGGGACAGCCGTCTGGATGGGGAACATCGTGAAGGCGGTCGCCACATACAGTAGTGCGTTCTGGCTGGAGGCAGGGCTTTCCGGCTCCGCCATAAGCTACCGCGGCCCCTTCCGCGAGTTCCATGACCACAGCGGACCCAGTGGCAGCCCGGCCGCACTTTTCGCGTTCGCCCCGGCGGCCCGGTTCCAAGGGGAGCCGATGGACCGGATCGCCGAGGCCTTCCGGGACCAGCTCGTCCACCTCTTCGGGGAGGAAGCCGCGACTCCGCAGTCCATCCATGTCACTGACTGGAGCCGGGAGGAATATACGACGCCGGCCGCTCCGTCGCCCGGCGCCGGCACCTATAACTACGGCCATCCGGTGTTCCGCGAGGCCGTCGGTGGACGGCTCCACTGGGCGTCCACGGAAACAGCGGATGAGTTCGCCGGCCACCTGGAAGGGGCCATCTCCGCAGGGCTGAGGGCCGCCCGGAACGTGGCGCGCCTGGACGAGAAGGAGCAGTTGGGTGCGAAGTAGTGGAATGCTCGGCGGGGAGACTATGACCGACGACGCCGGCCGCGCCCGCCTGCAGCGCCGGATCCTCGGCGTCGTGGTCCTGAGCCAGGTGCTGGGCGGTGCCGGCCTCGCCGCCGGCGTGACCGTGGGTGCGTTGCTCGCGCAGCAGATGTTTGGCGGTGAAGGCTTGTCCGGGCTTCCTACCGCGCTGTTCACGCTCGGATCCGCGCTAGCGGCGTACCTTATCGGGCGGGCCACCCAGAGGGCAGGGCGTAGGATCGGCCTGGGGCTGGGGTTCGCCGCCGGTGGCCTGGGCGCGGCCGGCGTTGTCCTCGCCGCGGTGGGCGGCAACATCGCGCTCCTGCTGGTGTCGCTGCTCGTGTACGGCGCCGGGACCGCGAGCAACCTGCAGGCCCGGTACGCCGGAACCGACCTCGCCGCACCGGAACGCCGGGGAACGGCCATCAGCATTTCGATGGTCTCCACCACCCTCGGTGCAGTGGCCGGCCCGAACCTCGTCCAGCCGCTCGGGGCCGTGGCCGAAGGACTCGGCATCCCGGCACTGGCGGGTCCGTTCCTGCTTGCCGCGGCGGCCTATCTTGCCGCCGGGACCGTGCTCCTGGCGATGCTCCGCCCGGATCCTTTCCTCCTCGCAAAGCAACTGGAAAGAGTCCGCGCGGGAACTTCGGAAGCCGCCTTTTCGAAGGCCCCGAAGCCTGGTGCCGGCGCCTACCTCGGCGGAACGGTGATGGTACTGACCCAAATGGCGATGATCGCCATCATGACCATGACACCCGTGCACATGCGCGCCCATCATCACGGACTGGCTGAAGTGGGGCTGGTGATCGGCATCCACATCGGCGCCATGTACCTTCCGTCCTTGCTGACGGGCATACTGGTGGACCGGATCGGGCGGACTCCGATGGCCATCGCCTCCGGAGTGACGCTCCTGCTGGCCGGGGTCACAGCCGCCGTCGCGCCCGGCGACTCGCTGCCGCTGCTGATCCTGGCCCTGGCCCTTCTCGGATTGGGCTGGAACTTCGGGCTGATTGCCGGAACGGCCCTCGTTGTCGACAACACGGTTCCCGCCAACCGTGCGCGCGTCCAAGGCGCCTTGGACGTGCTGGTTGCCCTCGCCGGGGCAGCCGCGGGCGGACTGTCAGGCGCCGTGGTGGCAGGGAGCAGCTATGCCGTGCTCGCGCTCGCGGGCGGTGTCCTTGCCTTGCTTCTGATTCCCGCCTTGTTGTGGGTTCGATCGATCAAACGAGTTTCGGAGTGAAGAAAAAGGCCTCGTCGCGGCCTTGGATTGCCATTGTCGTTGCCGTATTTGTTCTGGGCGCGCTGGGTATTGGCGCCTTGATCGGGGCAACGTCGAAAGAGGCCGGGCCGGGCGCAAACCCGGGCGGTGCTGCTGAGCAGGAAACTGACCACGCCGCGCGGCCATTGAGCGAGCTGGCGCGCCGCAAGGCGGACGATCCACGCGCCGTCGGGAAGGCCGATGCTCCGCTGGTCATCATCGAATTTGCGGACTTCACCTGCAAGTACTGCGGTGTTTTTGCAGTAGAAACCCTGTCTGAACTGAAACGGGACTATGTGGACACAGGCAAGGTGCGTATCGAATGGCGGGATGCCCCGATCCTCGGTGAAAAGTCAGTCACCACCGCCGTCGCGGCACGCGCTGCAGCCCGCCAGGGCCGCTTCTGGGAGTACTACGACGCCGTGTACCGCTACGGTTACGACAAAGCCAAGGACTTCAGCCGGGAGACCCTCGTCCGCCTGGCGCAGAAGATCAAAGGCATGGACCTCGAAGCGTTCACCAAGGACCTGGACGATCCCGGACTGCTCGATGACGTCCGAGCGGAGGGCGCCGAATCGCAGGCATTGGGAGTGACGTCCACTCCGACCTTCATTGTCGGGGAGAAGGTCGTTCAAGGTGCCCAGGGCGTGGACGTTTTCCGGCAGCTCATCGACGCGCAGCTCGGCACGCAATAGAAGTAAGTCGTGGGGATCGGCTACCTCCGGGTATTGGCAGGTGGCGTGCTCAGCCTGCTCTCTCCATGCTCGGCCATACGGTTGCCTTTGGGCGTGCTGCCGGAAAGCGGCGCACCCCCGTCCGGTCGTTCTGATGGGGAGTCCATCGCTGGAATTCTGCGCTTGGTGATGGCGTGAAGTTCAGGAGTACTTTGCCGGATTGTGCGGAGTTCTTTGCTACCTCGAAGGCTTCCAGGCCGCGGTTCAGGGGGAATTCGTGGGTCACGACCGGATCGACGCGCAGTGAGCCGTCGGCCAGTGCCGCGATGACGTCGTCGATTTCGTCGTTGAAGCGGAAGGAGCCCAGGAGTTCCAGTTCGCGGGTGATGGCCAGAGAGATGAGCACCGGTTGGGGTCCGCTGGGCAGCAGCCCGACCATGACCACTTTGCCGCCGCGCACCGCGCCTTTGATGGCCGAGGCCAGGCCGAAGTGGCTGCCGGAGGATTCGATGACGACGTCGGCCTCGACGGCGGCGATCGCCTCGGCGTCGTCTCCCTTGAGGACCTCGTCCGCACCGACCGCGCGCGCGATTTCGAGCGGTTTGTCGTGCATGTCCACGGCGGTGATTTTCGCCGCGCCGGCGCGTTTCAGGACGGC